>OY970228.1:4765000-7736568 GCA_963714075.1 uncultured Planctomycetaceae bacterium | reverse complement strand
CGCCGTGACAGTCGTTCTGAGTCCGCTGAGCCCCAAGCCAGCGAAGCCCGCCAACAAACCACCAAGAAATCCTCGTCGTGGGTTCATGGCTGATCCTCAATTTAGGACGTTCTGGAGAGAAGAGAGAAAACCAACGAACTATCATAAAGTGGTCGCACGACGAATTCCAAACACAATATCATGACCTGTTTAGGTCATCCGTGCAGTGATCCAACTCTGCCTCGGCCAATCTAGGCACCGTCAACCGCAAAGTCGCCTACCGACATTCGCGTGCGCAGTGTCCCTGCTCGCGATCGGCTTCGGACTCGGGGGCCCACATTGCGCAGCCTTGAGCTCCAACGGGCCCTGGGCTGAAGACCGTTGACGGAGCCAGGCACTGCCTGCCCTACACTGGTTGTGATCCAGTCATGCACAATGAACGTTGCTATCCGTGAGGTGACCGCAAACCTGCCCCAGCGAAACAGCAAATCTTTTCGAGAATTTCGATAGGCTCTTAGGTTTCCGGCGAGCTATCGCGGACCGACGGAGGCGAAAGTCACATGATGGACTTTGAGACAGTTAAGAATTTGACGGAACTCGTGAAGGTGGTGTACCCGGACCTGCTGCAACCCGCGGCGAAGGAGGTCGGATCAGCGTTGGAGGCCGTCGCGAAGACAGGCCGCTTACTCCTATTTCCCTTCCAGCTGCTCGCGGTCGGACAAGAGCGCGCGCAGCGCTGGCTTGAAGCCATACGCGAAGGAGTTCCGCCAGAGCGCCAAACGCCCCTGCCGCCAGAAATCGGCGGACCAGCGTTGATGGCTCTTCCCTTCGCAACCGACGGCGGCATTCTCGAGGCGCTTTACTTGAATCTTTTGAATAAGGCGGGTGACAGCGAGAATGCGGAAGCTGCGCACCCTGCCTTCGTCCACATCATCAGCCAGTTGTCTCCCGACGAGGCGCTCTTACTAATGATTTTGCGTGACAATCCCAGCTTCGGCTTAAAGCTTATCGAGAAGCACCCAGAAAGCGTTGGCAAAATGCAGCAACGCTACGAACAAACCTTTAGCAATGCGGAACTCGCCGAACGGCTTGCTTCTCCGGATGACGCGGAGATGTATCTGGAGCACTTTCTCACACTGAATCTCTTAGTTTGGACTCGCAACTACTCAAAAATCTCACGCGCGCTGGAGCCCGACCTCGATTTCTACGAAACGACGCGCCCGGTTGATTTGGGGGACGGGGACCTGTACTACAGCCCAGATTACGCCTGGACAACGGAAACCACCTTTAGCGAATTCGGCAACATGTTCGTGCGTGCCTGCGTCCCCAATTCATACCCCCCGGCACGCACGACGCCCGCCTGCGCGTAATCGACGGCGTTGGAAGTTTGTGTCGTTCTTCGACGAGGTCCTCGCCTTGCGGCTTCGCCGCCGCGTGCTCAGAATGGGGTTATTCCCGCCGGGCTAAAACCTGAAATCTCTGAATCACCCCCCTCGCCGGGCTTGATTGAACTCGCCAGCGCTTTTCGAGAGCATCACCGTGAACGCTTCCCCCCGCGCTCGATTGTTCCCCACGCTGCCACTCGTCCTCGCATTGCTCGCCCTGTACGCGTCGGGCGCGGTATCGCGGGCCCAGGCGGCTGGGCCGCAACAAAAAATACCGCTCGTCGTCGATGTCGAGCAGCAGCCGTTGGTTTCGGCGACGCGGCGGTTGGTTGATGCGATGAGTTTTGTCGGGGCTCCGCTCAAGGCGGAGGACAACAAGGCGCTCGAGGAGGCTTGGACAGAGGCCGATGAGAAGAAAGCCATTCGCAAGATTCAAGAAATCCTCGATCCGTATTGTCTTGTCGGCGTGACGATCAATCCCGAGAGTCGCGTTTCGGTGGTTGAGGGGCCGGCGGATAAAGAGCTTGTTCAGCAGGGGTGGCGGACCTATCTCGTCAAGGTGTCGAACCAGGCGGGGATTACGCCCACGTTGCGGCCCGAGTCGCCGAATATCGCTCCCGTTTATTTGAAGGGGAGCGGCGCTCGGGAGCGTCCGCTCTCGAATCCCAAGCTCGCGATCGCTCCCGACGCGGTGAAGGAGCGGTGGCTCGATCTGGTCATGTATGACAAGCAGCCGCTGAAGCCGCAGCTTTCGGGGCTGGCTCTGGAATATCGCATCGCGACGATTTACAGCCGCGATCGCGGGAAGCGGGAGGCCGTGCTGGGATTCAACGTGGGGCAGGGGACGCAGGATCTGGGGTTTCGCAACAGTGTGCCGATTTTGTTCGACTGCCGGCCCGCGGTGAAGGTGGTGCTGGGCGTCAAGGATTTTGACGGCAAGCCGACGATGGCCAGCTTCATCGTTCGCGACAAGCTGGGGCACGTCTATCCGAACCCGGCGCGGCGGTTGGCTCCCGATTTCTTCTTCCACGACCAGGTCTATCGGGCCGACGGCGAATCGCTCGACCTGCCGCCGGGCGAGTACACGGTCGAATACACGCGCGGTCCGGAGTATCTCGTTGAAACGAAGGCGATCACCATCCATCCCGGCACGACGCAGACGGAAGAGTTTCATCTCAAGCGGTGGATTCATCCGGCGACGCGGTACTGGTTCTCGGGGGATCATCACGTGCACGCGGCCGGGTGTGCGCATTACGACAGTCCGACCGAAGGGGTGACGCCGGCCGATATGATGCGGCACGTCTTGGGGGAGGACCTCAACGTCGGCTGCGTGCTGAGCTGGGGGCCCTGCTGGTACACGCAGAAGCAGTATTTCGAGGGGAAGGTCTCGGCCCTGTCGAAGCCGAATTACTTGATGCGCTACGACGTCGAGGTCAGCGGGTTTCCCTCGTCGCACGCCGGGCACCTTTGTCTCTTGCGATTGAAGGAAGACGATTACCCCGGCACGACGCTGATCGAGCAGTGGCCGACATGGACGCAGCCGATCCTCGAATGGGGGCAGAAGCAGGGGGCGGTCGTCGGCTACAGCCACAGCGGCTGGGGGCTCGAGCTGCCCGATATTCTGCCGGACGGGACGCGCGGGAAGCCGTGGACGAATCGCCGCCGGGGCGAAGCGTGGGAGGGGCGGGCGGCTGACAAGCTACCCGACTACGCGATGCCCGGCTTCGACGGGATCGGAGCGAACGAATTCATCGTCACGGGGCCGAACGGGGCGTGCGATTTCATTTCGACGGTCGACACGCCGCCGATTTGGGAACTCAACATCTGGTATCACGAGCTGAACTGCGGCGTTCGCACGCGAATCAGCGGCGAGACCGACTTCCCCTGCATCTACGGCGACAAGGTCGGATTGGGCCGAGTGTACGCCAAGCTCAAGCCCGATCAGCCGCTCGACTACGACACGTGGATTCTGGGCGTGCGCGACGGACGCAGCTATTGCGGCGACGGGCGGAGCCACATCTTTGATTTCAAGGTGGACAATGTGGCGGTCGGCGAGCCGGGGTCCGACGGCAAGATCAGCCAGCTCAATCTCGCCAAGCCGGGCAAGGTCAAGGTGACCTTCGACGTGGCCGCCCGGCTCGAGGAAAAGCCGACGCCGGAGACGGAAAAAATTCGCAACACGCGGCTCGATCAGAAACCGTACTGGCACATCGAACGGGCGCGGATCGGCGACACGCGAAAGGTGCCGGTCGAAATCATCGTCAATGACCATCCGGTCGCCCGGGAGGAGATCGTCGCCGACGGCGAGATTCGGCCGCTGAGTTTCGAGGTAGACGTGCCGAAGTCGAGCTGGATCGCCGTGCGGATCTTTCCGTCGGTGCACACGAATCCGGTCTTCGTCGAGGTTGCGGGGAAGCCGATTCGGGCCAGCCGCAAGAGCGCCGAGTGGTGCCGGCGGGCCGTCGACGTCTGCTATCGGATGAAGTCGACGCGGTTCCGAGACACCGAACGGGCAGCAGCCAACGCGGCCTACGACAAGGCGCGGAAGTATTACGAGATGATCCAGGCGGAGAGCCTGGCGGATTGAGGCGCTGGGGAGATGCCCCCTCACCCCCAACCCCTCTCCCGCAAAGGGAGAGGGGGGAAGATTTCCGCGCCAGCGCGCTCTCGTGCAAGCAGTGCCCGCTATTCCTCTTCTCCCCTCTCCCCTCGCGGGAGAGGGGATGGGGGTGAGGGGGCCCCGCCGTGGATGTCCCCAGAATCGCGCAGCCGTCACTTTCCAGGAGTCGTTCCTCGCCGACGGTGTGAATCCGCGGAACTATTGAATATTGGGCTTTCGCAACTCTCTCCCGTTTGCTTCAAATGGAGAGAGCAGGATGGGGACTCTTCAGCACGCTCAAGGGTGTCCTCACCGCGGCCCTCTCCCATCGGAATGGGAGAGGGGTAAGAGGCCGGCGGGCGACAGGGGCTCAATTATGCTGTGCATCTCCGTCGCTCCGGTGTCCCGCAGTCTGGCGAAGGCCGATCTGCTCAATGCGGCCAATCAGTGCGATCTGGTCGAGTTGTGCGTCGATCACTTCCTCAAAGAGCCCGACGTCGGCGACCTCGTGAAGGGGATTCCCAAGCCGATTTTGATCGCCTGCCGCCGCGCGCAGGACGGCGGGAAATTCGACGGGACCGACGAAGAGCGAATGCTGCTCTTGCGGCAGGCGATTGTGGCCGGCCCGGAATACATCGAGCTCGATCTCGAGGCGGCCGCCAAAGTGCCGCGGTTCGGCAAGGTGAAGCGTCTGATCGACGTCACGTCGCTCGGCGGGCCGCCGGACGATCTGGACGCGATTTTTGAGGAAGCGACCGCCGTCCACGCCGATGCGATCAAGTTCGCGTGGCCGACGCCGACATTCGAGACGGCCTGGCCGTTGATCAAGCTCTTGTCGCAGAAGCGATCGCTTCCCGTGGTGGGTCTGGGGATCGGCCGCGCCTCGCTCACGCTGGCGCTGCTGGGGAAGATGCTCGAGGTGCCCTGGTCGTACGCCGCTTTGGAGAAGGGCTTGGAGTCGGTACCCGGGCAGCCGACGGTGGCTGACCTCAAGGAGTCTTATGCCTGGGACGAGATTGGCCCCAAAACCCGCTTCGTCGGGCTGGTGGGTCCGCTGGAGCGACAGACGCCGGTCATGGCTCGGCTGCTGAACGCAGCCTTTCGCCAGACCGACGATCGCCACCGGTGTCTGCCGCTGCCGGTGCAGTCGTTCGATCGCCTGCTGAGTCGGCTCGAGGGGTTGAAGATCAATTCTTTGCTCGTCGCGCCCAACCTGGCCGTCGAGGCCGCCCGGAACGCGACCAAACGCGAGGGCTCCGCGGAGCCAACCGGCTATGCCGATCTGATGCTTCGCCAGCCTGACGGTTGGACGGCGTACAATACGGTGTGGAGAAAAGCTCTCGCCGCGGCTGAGGAGCGAATCGGCAAGAAATCGGCCGACGACCACCCGCTCGCACGGCGCAACGTGCTCGTTGTGGGTTCAGGCGGGATGGCGCCGGCGTTGATCTACGGGATTCAGAAAAAGAGCGGCATCGTCAGCGTGACCGGGCCCGACGAGAAAGCCGCCCAGCAGCTCGCGCAAAAATTTAATGTGCGTCATGTGCCGTTTCACGCGCTCTACGATACGCTGGCCGATGTGGTCGTCATCGCGGACGCGGCGATCAAAATGGGGCATCAGAAGACCGAAATCAACGCGGGCTACTTCCGCTCGACGATGCTGGTGATGGATCTGTGCTCGATGCCGTATGATAGTGAAGTGCTGGAAGAGGTCCGGGCCCGCGGCTGCAAGGTGGTCGAGCCGCGCGACGCCTTTCGGGACTGGGTGGTGCGCGCAGTTTGAATCGGTTTGCGGGAAGAAGTTCCCGACAGAAGTGTTTGACGACGCTCTGGGGACCAGCCCTTAGCGCCACGGCGGCTCTGCCCGCTAAGAGTTAAATATAATACGGCTCGGCACAGTTGATCATGCCCATCGAACGAATTCAGTGGACCTGTCCGGTCTGCAAACGGCGTTACGCGATCCCCGCGACGGCACCGACGCCCGCGCGTTGTCCCCAGTGTCGGCAGGCTGAGGAACAAGCCGCGTCCCGAGCGGTGCATGCGCCCGTTCTGGCCGAGGCGATTGCCGAACCGGTCGAATACGCCAACGAATCGGATATTCCCACTGCCCGACTCTCGAGCGATCCGTTATCAAGTGGCCCGCTCTCGGCGCTGGCGGCCATTCAGCTCGAGGTCGCCGAGGAAGCGACGCGCGGACCGATCGCGGTCGCCCCAGTCATGCGGCACGCCGCCCCGGCGTTCAAGAGACTCGAGGCGATCGCCACGATTTACACGGTGCTGGCCGGCCTGTCCGTTGTCGGAGGTTTCGGGGGATTGCTCTTCGGGCTGCGCGCTGCGTTCGTGATGGAGGCGACTCCGACGCGGACGGTCGCGATCTTCAGCGCGCTCGCGCAGTTCGGCGCAGGCCTGATTGCCGCGCTGGGATTCTTCGCTTTCCGCGAGGTGATCTACCTGCTGTTGGCGATCGAAGAAAACACGCGCCCGCGGCAGGGCTGATTGAATCCCACGAGGGCTCCGGGTGCCATGGCTGAGCTTGCTCAGCCGTGTCTTAAGCGGAGGCTCTAACGCCGCAGCAAGATCCGAATATTTGGGCTTGGTCGCGCGGCCGAAGACGCACGGCTGAGCCGAAACGTCTCAGCCGTGGCACCCGATCGAATCTCAAATCGTCACTTTGAGGCGCAGCGTCAGGCAGAAAAGCTGCTGCCGCAGCCGCAGGTCTTCACGGCGTTGGGGTTCTCGAAGGTGAAGCCGCGCTTCTCGAGCCCATCGTAGAAATCGACCGTCGTGCCATCGAGAAACAGGGCGCTTTTCTTGTCGACGGCGACCGCGAGCCCGTGCTGGCTGGAAACGTGGTCCTTCGCGGCGTCGGTCTTCTCGTCGAAGCCCAGGCTGTACTGGAAGCCGCTGCAGCCGCCGCCCGCCACGCCGATGCGAAGCACGGTCGTCTCCGGCATCTTTTGCTCGCTCAAGACGCGCTGGATTTCTTTGGCAGCTTTTTCGGTAATGGTGACTGACATCAGTTCCCGACTCCCTCTCTGCTTTCGATATAAAGACGACAAACGACCCGCAACCAAATCGGCCTCCCGGCCGCTCAGCCGGTCTCCGGCGGGTTCTGAGCAATTATAGCAGTCAGATCGCACCCCAACGAGAGGGATCTGGCCGCAGTCACGCTGGATAACCCTGGCGAGCGTCGGGCGTCAGCCCGATGGTGCTTATATTCCTGACCTTGCGTCCGGCGAAGAAGCGAAGAGAAGCACCCGCCAGCTGACGCTGGCGGCTCGCCTGGGCGGAGAGTGCACCGTACGATGAACTTGCAATTGGACTTGGGGAACAAAGAGCAACGGCATGTCGCGGCGACAGTTCGATCGTCCTCCGGCTGAGAAACCTTCCGGGCGGCCGCCGGCCCGGACACCTGGCCGCATTCCGACTCAGGTTCTCCACCCCGAGCAGCGCTCGCTCGTTCCGGACGCTTTCGACGACCTGCCCACCGTGCTCGCCAAGACGGCGGCGACTCACCCGTATCTCTATCGCAAGCGGATCGAGCGATTCGACGCGTCGGCGCGGCCCGGCGACCTGGTGACCGTTCGTTTGGACCGCCGCACTGTGGTCGGCTATGGCCATTTCAATCCGCGGGCGGAAATCACCGTCCGCCTGTTGAGCTGGGGGCCCGATCCGCCGGGCGAGGCATTTTGGGAGCACCGGCTCGCGTCGGGCGTCGCGCTACGGCGGGATTTGCTCAAGCTTAATGACGTCACGGATGCTTACCGGTTAATCCACTCAGAAGGGGACGGCCTCTCCGGGATTGTCGTCGACAAACTCGGAGACGTGCTCTCGGCCGAAGCGTTCAGCCTGGGCATGTACCAGCGGAGCGCCGACTTGCTTGAGCGGCTCGCCAAACAAACCGGGGCGAGCGCGTGGATCGTGCGGCCGGGCCCGGCGACGGTGGCTCAGGAAGCGTTCGAGGGAAGCGTGCTGCGATCGGAACAGGCGCCCTCCGCTGTCACGATCCAAGAATATGGCACCCGCTTCCGCGTGCTGTTCGAGGGGGGACACAAGACGGGTTTCTTTTGCGATCAGCGCGAGAACCGCCGCCGGCTGGCCGGCTGCTGCGCGGGGAAATCGGTGCTCGATCTCTGCTGCTACACCGGTGGCTTCGCCCTGCAGGCGAAGAAGCTCGGCAACGCGGCCGAAGTGACGGGCGTCGACCTGGATGAAGAGCCGATCCGCCTGGCCCGCGAAAACGCCGGGCTGAACCAAGTGCGGATCAACTTCGTCACGTCGGACGTCTTCGCCTACATGCGGGACATGATTCGCAATGGCCGCCAATACGATGTCGTCGCGCTCGACCCGCCCAAGCTGATCCGTTCCCGTGACGAATTCGACGAAGGCCGCCGCAAGCACTTCGATCTCAATCGGCTGGCGATGCAGTTGGTGCGCCCGGAGGACTCTTGTTGAGCTGCACGTGCAGTGGCCTGTTGGACGAAGCCGAGTTTCTCAAATTGCTCCGGGCAGCCGCCCGCCAGGCCGGACCGGCCGGCGAGTCGAACGCCGAGGGGCGTCCCCAGCACGAGGCCCGCTCGCTGCAGATCCTGGGGAAAACCGGCGCAGCGCCGGACCACCCCGTCGCGTCGAATTGCCCGGAAGGCGAGTACCTGCGAGCCGTCTGGATGCGCGTGTTGTGAGCGATGTGCGACGGACGCCCAAAACGATTGAAGCGGTTGTGCGGGCGCTTCAGGTGAAAAAAAGGATAGCATCCGGGCCTCGACAGCCCACGATGCCATTAATGGACCGATGTTCTTACCGGTCCAGTCTCGCTTGAGTCGGACGAGGAGACCTCGGAGGACCCTCAGGACCTCCGGGGTCTCTTTTTGCGCGCCGCCTCGACCTGCCGGAGGGTTCATCGTCGCAATTGGGCGACTAACTCTTCGAAGTCCCTGGGCGGTCGCGATTCAAAGCTGAGACGACGACCGTCGGACGGATGGTCGAAGCCGAGCGTGGCGGCATGTAGGGCTAAACGTCGCATTCGCCCCTCGTGATCCGCCCCGAAAGCCGGTCCGTATTTCGAGTCTCCATAAACCGGATGTCCCGCTTCCGAAAGATGGATCCGGATTTGATGCGTGCGGCCCGTTTCGAGTCGGCACTCCAACAGCGTCCATCCGGCCAGGCGTTCGAGCGGCCGCACGTGGGTGACCGCCCGCTTTCCGATACCAGGCAGCGACGTGCTGCCCCGGCGGCCGTCTCCACGGTCTTCCACCAGGCGCGACTCGAAAGTCTGAGCGGCGACTTCTCCCTGGGCCAGGGCCACGTAAGTGCGCTCGACTGAATGGGCCTTGAATTGCGTGATCAGGGCTTGTTGCGAGGGGACTGTGCGGGCGAAGACAAGCAACCCGCTCGTCTCGCGATCGATGCGGTGGGCCGAAAAGACTTTCGGTGCCGCTGCGCGCTCCAAATGCTCGCGGCGCGCGATGAGTTCGGGCAGCACGTCGTCAAGGGCCGGCTGGCGGGTCTTTTTTGCGTTCGACCAGTCACGCTCGGCCCAATGGCGCAGCGTCATCATGCCGGCCGGTTTATCCACGACGACCACATCCGCATCGAGCCACTCCACGCGCACGTCCGCGCCGGTCGGCGGAGGGCCCTGCGCCGCGCGGAGACTTCGACGATCTCGCCCGGTTTGAGTCGGCGGGCTTCGTCGAGGCACAGCGCGCTATTGACCAGCACGCGGCGAGCGGCCATCAGCTTGCGCAGTGCCGACCAGGACTCGCCCGGCAGCCATTCCCGCAGAGCAGACAGCACTGTCCGATCGGCTTGCTGTGCAGCGGCCATGAAAGAACGGCGTTCGGAGTTCACGGTCCGCCAGCCCGCTCAACCGCCGGAAAACATCTCGACGGCGGCTTGTCCCAGAATCAATCCGATCACGATCACCGAGCCCGTGATGGCGACGAAGACGGCAGCAACGGCGATCCGCAAGGCGGCGCGGGCCGCGTCGTCCACGGGTCGGCCGAAGCCGAGCAACAACGCCTTCAGCACCTGGTTGAACATCTCCGCCGACAGCACCAGCGTCAAGGCCAGGATCACGATCGTCCATTGCAAGAGCGAGATTCCCAGCACGACGCACGCGGCGATGGTGGCGCTCGACAGGAAGAAGTAGACGAAGAACGCGCTGTCGCTGCGAATGCCCTGCATCACGCCGCGCTCGGCGTCGACCAATCGTTGTCGCCAGGCGGGGCGCGACGAGCGGGGCAAAGCAGCCGGGTCGGCGATCGCGAGAGTGGACCGGTCGAGGGTCATGTTCCCACTCCTGGGATTAATGCGGGATCAATGCTGTCGGCCTGCGAGCAGATTGCTCAACTGGGTCATCGAATTGCCGAAGTTGCCGATGCGCGGTTCGATCGCGATGGCGAAGCTGGTGTTGCCGGTGCTGACGTCGTAGCTGCCCGCGACGTGGATCAGGAAATCGAGCCCGACGCGGGTGACGGTGAACGATTGCCCGACGTTGCGGTGCTCGCCCAAGTCGTAGGCCGTTCCGACTGTGGAGATCCACTTCTGGCTCATCTGGTAGCTGTAGGTGGCGGTGAGGATGTCGCTGTCGAGCACGCCAAAGTCTCCTTTGACCTGGGCCAGTCCGAGGTAGACGCTGCCGCGTTCGCTGCGCTGGCTCATGATTCCGAAGTTCCAAAGTTGCTCGGCACCGGGGAACGTGTCGTACAAGGCGTTGGCCAGAAACGTGGTCCGTTGGCTGATGTTCCAGGTGTAGTTGGCCGTCAGCAATCCCCACGGCGCGCCGAAGTCGTCACGATTCGCGTCGGGGAAATAGGTGGCGGACAGATCGAGGGTCATCCAGTCGCGGATCCGCTGCTTATCGGGCGGACCGATCTTGGTCTGCAGCCGCTGGTGGATCCCCAGCGTCACGAATTGCTGGTCATCGATCAGTTCATTGTCCATCGCGGTGACCCCCAGTCCGGCCCCCGTGCGCAGGGCGTAGAGCCGCGAATCGAATTGCGGGGGCAGCACTCCGCCGAACGTGTTGATCACAAGACGCTCGCGGAATCGCTCCTGCGCGTCGTCGTCGATTTCGTTCCACTGCGAGATCGTGGAGAGGCTGCGGTTGACGCTCGTATACTCGTAGTCGGCGTCGAACACGATTTTGTGCGCGAGGCCGTTGAGGTTGAGGATGTCGCTCTGCACCTCGGGGAAGGCGCGCCACGCTTCGATGCTGCCTTTCATTCCGCCGTTGACCGCCAGTCGACTGATCGGATCACCGCTGAAACTGTCACCCCAGTACGCCGCCTCTCCCATGACATGGGGGACGAAATTAAACGGGCCGAGGCTGAACGGAGCGTCGAGCTGCTGCCGCGTCATCAAGTCGGCCCCGTGCACGGGGGCGTAGTACGGGATCGGCGTGAAGACTTCCTGACTACTCGGAGGATTGGCGAGGTGCACCTCCGCGTAGGCGCCCGAGGTGTGAGTGCTGTAAGTCAGCAATCCGTTGAGCAGCGGCTCCGAAAGCACATACAGGTCGCCGCGCGGCAGCCATTGCGTTTCATATTCGAACGGCTCGTCGAGCGGACGCATGATCGCCGTCCAAGCCCAGTTCGATTGCTGCTGCTTGACGTAGGCGAGCGTTTCGAGGTCCTTCCCCCGGTCGAACTCCGACTGGAAATACTGCTCGCGGAAGTTGCGATCAGAGGCCCAGCCCGCTTCTCCGATGAAGGTGAAACCGTTCGGAAGCTGCTGCTCATGCCGCCACTCGAAGATCCCACGTTCGTCGGTCGGGGGAATGAGACTTTGGCGGTCGGCGCCCAGATCGTCGGTCCCCTGGTCGTGCACGTAGAACGAGTTCATCTCGCCGAAATACTTGCCGGGAATGCCGAAGAGATTCTCTCCCTTGTACTTTCCCTGCAGACCGACTGCCGGTCCGCGACGGCTGAAGTAGTCGGCCAGCAGGCTCCACTGCGCACCTTTGGGATCGGTGAACCCGAAGAGCTTGAAGGGATCCCACATCGTCCGGATCGTTGTTCCGAAGATCGAGTCCTGGCTGAAGAGAATGCTCTGCAGGGGAATCTCCGACTTGTCGGCCGGGGCACTGATGTACGGCAGATAGAACAGCGGCACGTCCTCGACGAAGAAGACGTTGTTGAGCGACGTGATCCAGTTTTGGGTCTCGACGTCGGGCTCGCCGGTCGCCGGGTTGACCGTCTGCGGCTCGTTGCCGTCCGGGCCGAAGACGCCGCCAGGGCCACCGAAGACCGTGGACGGCTGCCGCTCGCGCTCTTCGAGAAAGACGTCGGTCGACTGCACGCGGTAGCCCGGCTTGCCGTACGGGCTGGGCGTGGCCCAGGCGTGGACCGCGTGAAACGTGTTGGGCCCCAGCTGGCGGATCCGTTCGGCCCACACGCGAATCGTTCCCTGGATCGAGGGGAGATAGGTCTTGAGTTCGGCATTGAGTAGCAGCGCCTTGTTGTCGCGCGCGTCGAAGGTGGCGTATTCCGCGTGGGCCTCGCGCATCAACAGGCCGTTGTTCGGATCGCCCTGCCGAATGATGATGTTCCCTTCCAGGTAGATCTCGAACGGCTCGTCCTGCGACTGCACGACCCCTTCGCTCACTCCGGAAGTAATGTCGCCTCGCGACCAGATCACCATGCGGTCGGCCGACAGCTCGACCATTCCGACCGGCTTGCCGCCGATGCGTTGGTCGAGCCCTTCGATGCGCACATTGACGCCGCCGGTGATGGTGGTGACTTGTTCGGGAGGGGTGCGGTTGGGAGCCGGCTGGCTGGAGATGAAAAACTCGTTTCCACTGCGGGGACGAATGTGGATCCGCCGAATGCGAGCGGGAGTCCGCAGGAACTGCTCGCTGCGCAGCTCGGGGCCTCCCTCGGGCGATTCGATCACCTGCGACGTGCGGATGATGCGGGCGGTCGAGTGCCGGCGACGTTTGTTGGCCCGGACGTAGAGTGCGTCGTCCCGCGCCGGCTGGACGTTCACGGGGTTAGCGCTGTGGACCTTGACGCCGGCCCGTGTGTCCAGCGTGACGATCATCGGCGAATCGTTGAGCGTCGAGCCCGGCTCCTCGATCCGCACGTCGTCCTCGAGGTAGATCGTCAGGCGGTCCCGTTTCCCCTTGCCGCCGGATTGCGTCGACCGCCAGATCACCATCTTCTGGGCTTCGAGAATCGTTGAGCCCTGCTGCACCTGGCAATGTCCGCGGACAATCGAGATATGTCCCTCGGAATCGTCCCATTCCTGGAGATAGGTGCCGCTGACAGTGATGGCGGCGCGTTCGGCCGGATCGCCGCCGCCATCGGCTGGCGCCGCGCGCGGTGGCCCGATCACGACGCCGGCGCAGAGCGCGATCACCCGCGCCACGCGCAGCCAAAAGCTGAAGTGGGACTTACAACCCGTCACCGGCTCTCCCGGATCCTGGGAAGAACGGACGGAACTTGGGCGACTAGCAAACGATTGAACCGACAGGTAGACAGGGGCGATTCGTCAACCGTTTGAATGGTTGACATTTGTGCGCATTTCGTCCCCGGAAAAGGGTCCGGATTATGGCCCGTTTTGAAGGGGGTGTCAATAAGCAGTCCGCGCGCAGACTTTCGCCTGCGAACGGTTTTTTAAGTCTCGATCCTGACTCATGTTATGGAGTGGAAGTGGGTCGGTGGCGGGCACGAATTTATTGACCTTGCGTCGATCGAAAAAGGTGCTCAGACCGCGGGCCGCGATGAGGGCGATCAGCGGCACGAGCGGGGCGCGCATTCGCATGTTGGACCAATAGACCAAATGCACCGCCGTAAAGTTGAGAATTATGCAAAGCGAGAGCATCCAACGTCGGTCCCAATTTCGTGTCAAACTGACCAGCCCCGCGACGAAGAGAACGAGCTCTGCCACGTATCCCGCACAGAATGCCCAGACAACCGAGCGCGGGAGCGCCGATCTCGACGGCAGCAGGGGCACGGCGTTCCAAAACAGAACGAAGCGCAACGCGCAGGGCGCAGAAAAAGCCCCGGCTGGGCGGCGATCGATTTCCAGGCCTGTTGGTACATCCACTGATTCTGCGCGAGTTCGTCGGCGTGATAGCCAATCTCTCTCTGCCGTTGGGCAATCAGCCGGGTGAGCCACGCCTGTTGAAACCGGTCGGGTTCGCGGTCGCTCCAAAGTTCGGTCAGCGGCCGTTCGCCGACGTGACGAAAGAACTCCGCATTGTTTCCCAAAAGCAGCGTGTATCCGCCGTGCGTGGTTGTGACGACGGGCGAGCCGAGGATCTTGTAGTTCCTGATTGCCCAGGGGGCGACGATTGACGCGCACGTCAGCGCAGCGACGGTCGCATTGATGATCAACTGTCGCGGCAGGCGGCACACGCGCAGCGACTCCCAGCCCAGCCACGCCCCTGCCAGCAGGGCTGTCGGCCAAATTGTCGGGCGGCACAGAGCGCAGGCGCCGAACAACAGCCCGACAACGGCGGCCCGTCCGGCGGAGAGTCTGAAGCGATCGGGATTCGCGACCGACTGAGAATTAGGAATCGCGACGGTCACCAACGCGATCACCAGAAACGTGAACAGCGTCTCGGTCATTGGGTAGGTCGTGTAGGCGACCAGCAGAGGATCGCACGCGACCAAAGCGGCCGCGACGAGCGACAGCCGTCCGAGCCCCAATCGCTTTCCGGCGACGAGCGTCAGCGCCACGCTCGCGGTGCCGAGGACGATCTGCATCACCCCCAGCGCAATCGTCCCCCAGCCCAACTTGAGCAGCCCCGCCAGCACGAGCGGCAGAAGGGGAGGGCGAAACGAATTCGGCAGCGGCGTGAACGGGGTCCAAAAGCCATGCTCGACATACGAATGGGCGACGGTCCAGTAGTCGTCGCGATCGTCCGCGAGGTGGCCGCTCCAAAACGCGACGGCCGCGATCCGCACGATGGCGGCAAAAGCGATCAGCAGGAGGGGCGCCCAGTTCTTCCGTCGGCCGCCGCGCGAGGAATCGGTCGCCATGCGAATTACGTCTCTGACACCGACAGCGCGGGGTTCTGCTCTGGCTGTTGGGGATCTTTGTCGACTAAGGGCAAGAGCAACGGCAACAGCAACAGGTTTCCGATCAATCCCCCGAGCATCGCCAGGCTGACCAGCACGCCGAAATAAACCAGCGGAATGAATCGTGACATCGCGAGCACCGAAAAACCGACGACGAGCGCCAGCGTGCCGAAGACCAGCGCCCGCCCGAATCCCTGATGGGTTTGGCGCAGCGCGTCGGCGACGGGTCGTCCGGCGGCCCTCATTTTCCTGTATCCGTAAAGATAGAAGATGCTGGCATCGATTGTGAGCCCCATCGAGACGGCGGCGATCATCGCGGTGCCGACGTTGACCGGCACGCCGATCCATCCCATCGCGCCGATCACAAGCAGGATCGGGAACACGTTGGGAACCAGCGAGACGAGCGCGATCCGCAGGTTGTGGTACGCCAGGACCATGATCACAACCACCAAGACCACGCACAGGCCAAAGCTGACGATCTGATCGCGCAGCAGGCTTTCGATCAAAAACGTCAGTAACACGTACAGACCCGTGGTCTTCGCCGTGGGGAATTGTTCCCGCCCCCATTGGCCGACGGTTTCAATCAATTTCAGTTGGACCTCGGAAGGTTCGCGTTGCTTGGCGCAGCACGAAGCGCATGCGCCCGGCCTCGGCGTTGTAAAGGCTGGGCTCGAACTCGGGCTGGAAGGCACGGATCAGCTCGAGCTTGCGGCGGATTCCCTCCGCGTCCTCGGCCGAACCGGGGACAAGATCGAGCAGGTCGGTGATCGCCACGACCTTGGTGAGAGCCGGGGTTGGCTCGTCTGGTCGCGGCGCTTCGAGTTCACGCAGCCGCGCGGCGAACGATCGCACTTTCACCAGAAATTCCGGGCTCAGTTCGTGCGGGGCCGGAAAGTTGATCTCCCAGGTCCCCGCGCCCCCCAGCCGCGTTTCGACAAAATCCAACGCGTGAACGATCGGACTGCTGGAGCGGAAATTGCGGGTAAAATCTGTGTCCAGCCTCAGGCGGAATAATCCAAATGCCGAGGCGATCGAAAGCAGCACGACGGCACCGATCACCCAGCGGGCCCAACGTTCGACCCATGTCGTCAGCCCCCCCAGCACGCCGACGAGCCGTTGCTCGGTGGCCCCAGTTGGGATGTCGGCCCGTTCCGGTTTGTAGAGTACGCCGGCCGGCAAGAGCGTAGCGCCGGTCAAGAGCACGAGCATTGTGCCGAGCGTCATCATCGTGCCGAAGCTGCGCACGGGGGTGATGTCGCTCGAGAGCAGCGAGACAAAGCCGGCGGCCGCGGTCACGGTGGTCCAAAAGATGGCCGGCGATAGCTCCACGATCGTCTTACGGAAGGCCTCGAGCGGGTCGTAGCTGGCGCGTTGTTCGCGGTAATAGACCATCACGCGCATCACCGTCGCGATTCCCACAATGGTCACCAGCGAATTGAGCATCGAACTGACCATCGACAGGCGCATGCCGCACAGAACGAGGATCGCCTTTGTCCACGCGACGGTCGCCCCCACCAGCACGATCGAGAGCACGACCCAGCGGAGGCTGCGGAACAGAGCAAAGATCACCAGACCCAGCAGCACCAGTGACGCGTAAAACAGCCGTTGGCCGTCCTGATCGACGTATTGAAACATGTCGTGAACCAGCACCGGCTCGCCCACCACGTAGGCGGGCGGATCGTGCGCCTCGGCGATCCGGCGAACGTCGCGGATCGTCTCGCCACGCGACGTCGACGTCTTGCCTTCCGGGAAGAGCCGCAGCACGATGCCCGTGGTCTGCTGGTCCGCGCCGATTAAAATGCCGCGCGCCAGTTCGATCAGCTCGTCGCGTCGCATTTGAAAGAGCGGGCGCACGAGCCAGGGAATGTTGGCGGGCGTGAGGACGTCGGCGAGGTTTTGCGTGCTCTTGGATTGCACCCCGGGGACCTGGCTGAGCTGCTCCGAGAAGCTGCGCACTCGGGCCAGCCCGTCCGCGGTCAAAACTTCCGGATCCTCGTAGACGACGATCACGAACTCATCGCCGCCGAAGAGCGACTTGCTTTCCTGGTAATCGACCAGGTGAGGGTCGTCGAGAGCGTAAAGCGACTCGATCGATTGTTCGAGTGTGAGCTTTGACGCCTCGACGAATGCGAATGCCGAAATTGCGACGGCGCCGGCGAAGAGCCCGATCCGATAGCGGACCAGGAAGTTGGCCAGCGGGGCCAGTCCGCGGAATCGGGATGGTTGCGACACGACGGGCAGGGGCCTCGGTAGCTCGATGTTTCCCGGGCCGTGGCCCGGACGACTTTGGAGTTCCTACGGAGTCCCGAGGATACCTGCCCCGCGTTTGCCACGACAACGCTAGCGCGCCGCCCGAGGTCCGGCGGGGCCTCCCGACTTGGAGCGATGCGGGATTTCACGTTTACACCGGCTTTGCCGTCGCGCCGGGCCTTGTGTTTGTGTGCGTTTTGGCCATCACCGTTTGCCCCGCCACGATTGGGACCTACGGTTGAAGGGCCTTAAGACCGACCCGCCATTGAGTTCCAACCCGAGCAACCGCCCGATCCTGCCGCCGCAATTTGCAGGAATCCCGCCGTCTAGCAGGACTTCCGACTATGTTCGGCCATCCCAAATCAGTGGGCCGCATCGATCTTCGCGCGGCGCTCGGCCGGATGGCGTATTTCGTCCCGCTGCTTTGGGTTGCCGCAGTTGTCGGCGGATTGGCAGCGCTAGCAGCCTACAAATCACGGCCGGGAACGGCCGGCCCCACGCCGGCCCTATTCGCCGAGTTTCCGCCGCTGCCGAACTGTGCGGTCCGGCCGCGGTTGCTGATGTTTGTTCACCCGAAATGCCCGTGCTCGAGAGCCAGCTTGAATGAGTTGACGGCAATCGTCGAGCGAGAGGCCGGCAAGGTCGCCGTTGAGGTCGTCTTCGTGAAGCCGGCCGGCGCCGATCACGACTGGGAAAACACACCCCTGCGCAAGCAGGCGGCCGAGATCCCGGATGTCCGGCTCGTCGATGACGACGGGACGCTGGCGCATCACTTGGGAGCGGAAACCTCGGGATACGTCGTGCTCTATGACGCCGACGGAAAGTTGATGTTTAGCGGCGGGATCACACGCGCGCGTGGCCACGAAGGGGACAGCTCGGGTCGCCATGCGATCTGTGCCCTCCTCAACGGCGACGCCGACGCCCTCGTAGGCGCGAAGACACCCGTCTTTGGTTGTCCCCTGTTTGCTCCGGGTGAATGCGCCGAGCCCAAACCTTCTGTCGACGGAACGGGAAAGTTGCCATGAATCAGTTGCAGACGCGAACCGCGAAGCTTGCCGAGCAGGCGGGGACGAAAATCTATCGTCAAACCGACCGCATGTTTGCCGGCCTGCTTTTGTTCCAATGGGTAGCGGGCCTCGCCGTCGCTCGCTGGATCTCGCCCTACACCTGGCAGGGGGCCCAAAGCCAGGCCCACGCCCACGTGTGGGCAGCGTCCCTGTTGGGGGGTGCGATTCTCTCGCTTCCCTTGTGGCTGGCCTTCAACCGAGCGGGAACGCGACTCACGCGGCATGTGATTGCCGTCGCACAGATGCTCTCTTCGGCGCTCCTGAATTCATCTGTCGGGCGGGCGGATCGAAACTCACTTTCACGTGTTTGGATCGCTGGCTTTCTTGAGCTTTTATCGTGATTGGCGGGTGATTTTGACGGGAACGGTCGTGGTCGCAGCCGACCATTTCCTGCGTGGTCTCTATTGGCCCGAATCGGCTTATGGCCTCGTCACCGGTGCCGAGTGGCGCTGGCTCGAGCACGCCGGCTGGGTCGTGTTCATCGACATCTTTCTCGTCTACTCCTGCGTGCGCAGCCGCAAGGAGATGTGGGAGATCGCGGAGCGCCAAGCCAAATTGGAAGAGACCAACGCCACCATCGAACAAACCGTGAGCGAACGGACGAGTGACTTGCAGAAGCGTACGAGTGAACTGCAGACAGTCTGCGAGCAGAAAAACGCGATTGTGCAGACCGCGCTCGATGCTGTCGTCGGCATGGGGGCCGACGGCCGAATCATCGCCTGGAATTCTCAGGCCGAACAGATGTTCGGCTATTCCGCCGGGGAAGCCCTCGGCCGCTCGATGGCTAAGACCATTATTCCTGAGAGGTTTCGAGCCCAGCACGAGGCGGGATTCCGCAGATATCAGGAGACCGGCGTCTCGAAGGTCCTCAATACCCGCATCGAGATCGCGGCGCTGCGCCGCGATGGGAAAGAGTTTCCGGTCGAAGTTTCGATTGCTGCAATTCGCGACGGCGCGGAGACCACGTTTTGCGCCTTTGTGCGGGACATCACCGAGCGGCTGCAGTCGGCCGAAAACCTGCGGCGCGCCAAAGAGGGGGCCGAGATGGCTAACTCTGCCAAGAGTGAGTTTCTGGCCAACATGAGCCACGAAATCCGCACGCCGATGAACGGCATTCTGGGCATGACCGAGTTGCTCTTGGACACCGACCTCACAGCGGAACAGCACGAATCGCTCGATCTCGTCAAAACGTCCGCCGAAGCCCTGCTGCGCGTGATCAACGACATCCTCGATTACTCCAAGATCGAAGCGGGCAAACTCGATTTGGATCCCGTCGAATTCCAGCTTCGCGACGCCTTGGAAGACACGCTCAAGACGCTGGCCCTGCGGGCCCACCGCAAGGGCCTCGAACTGACGTGCGAGATCGCCGAAGACGTGCCGGTCCGCGTGATTGGCGATCCCGGCCGTTTGCGGCAGATTATCGTCAATCTGGTCGGCAACGCGATCAAGTTCACGGAAGCCGGTGAGGTCGTGGTCCGCGCTCGACTGCGAAGCCAGTCCGCCGACAGCTTCCAGCTGCACTTCGAGGTTGCCGACACCGGAATCGGCATCCCGCCCGAAAAACAGCAGCTCATCTTCGCTCCGTTTTCGCAAGCCGATGGCTCGACCACGCGACGCTTTGGCGGCACGGGCTTGGGTTTGACGATCTCGTCGCGACTCGTGGCTCTGATGGGGGGACAGATCGGGCTCGAAAGCCCGCCAGGCGGAGGCAGCACGTTCCACTTCGACGCGCATTTCGCGCGGGCAAAATCACCGGCTCCCGAAACCGTGTCCGCCGCTCCGCCAAAGCTCAAAGGGCTTCGTGTGCTGGTCGTCGACGACAACGCCACAAACCGCCGCGTCCTCACGGGCATGCTGCGGATTTGGGGAGCCCATCCAACCGCCGTGGACGGGGGACAACCCGCGATCCAGGAACTGCAGCGGGCTGCCGCCGCGGGCGAACCGTATCCACTCATGCTCACCGACGCGATGATGCCCGAGATGGACGGATTCATGCTTGTCGAAGAGTTGCGGAAAGAACCGAGTGCCGCGCCGCGGACGATCATGATGCTCACGTCGGCCGATCGGCAGGCCGATGCCGCGCGATGTCGGCGACTGGGAATGGCGGCCTATCTGGTCAAGCCCGTCAAGGCCGACGAGCTGCAGATTGCGATCCTCGCCGCCATGAGCGGCGCCGCCCGCGACAAACGCATCCCAGCGGCCTCGCGGCAGGATGTGACCAGCGCCGCCGGAGCAGGAAAATCGGCGAAACTGCGGATCTTGCTCGCCGAAGACAACCCGGTCAATCAGCGGGTGGCCCTGCACATCCTTCAAAAGGGCGAGCATTCCGTGCTGGCCGTTGGAAACGGACGCGAAGCGGTCGATGCCTTGGCGCGCGAGCAATTTGACGTCGTGCTGATGGACGTGCAGATGCCGGAAATGGACGGCTTCGAGGCGACGAATGCGATCCGCACGAAGGAAAAAATCACGGGCAGTCATCTGCCAATTATTGCGATGACGGCTCACGCGATGCAGGGGGATCGTGAGCGTTGTCTCGAGGCGGGAATGGACGAATACCTCTCCAAGCCGGTTCGCGCGGCGGAACTGTTGCGGGTGATTCAACAGTTCGCGCCTAAATCCATAGCCGAATCGATCCCCGACGCGCCGGCCCAGGCGATCGGCGAGCCGGCCGTGTTCGCCCGTCAGACGGCGCTGGACCGGTTCAACGGCGAAGAGCAGCTTTTGGAGGAGGTCGTCGAGTTGTTCGTGAGCGATGCGCCTAATCGGCTGGCCGACGTCCGGACCTCGCTCGAACAAGGCGACCCCAAGCGGCTGCAAAATGCGGCCCATTCCCTGAAGGGTTCCGCCGGGTACGTGGGCGCCGAGCGGGTGGCGGCCCAGGCTCTGAAGCTCGAAGAATTGGGGCGCCGCGGCGATCTGTCTGCTGCGCTCGAAGCCTTTGGGCAGCTTGAACGCGAAATCGAACAGCTCAAGCGGGCCGTCGCCGACGTGATGCCGGAACACCAGACCATCTGAGCCTTGTCCCATGAAAATCCTGATTGCCGAAGATGATCCGGTCTCGAGAACCGTGCTTACGCGGATGCTCGAAAAATGGGGGCACGAAGTCCTCTCGACCTTCGATGGTCGGTCAGCCTGGGAAGTCCTCGAGGGCGAGGATGCCCCCAAGCTGGCAATCCTCGACTGGATGATGCCGGAAATGGACGGACTGGACGTTTGCCGGCACGTTCGCGCTCTCGATCGGCCCGAACCAACCTATCTGATTCTGCTCACTGCGAAGGACCGGGTCGGAGATATTGTCGAGGGCCTCGACAGCGGCGCCAACGATTATCTCATTAAACCCTATGACGGGCGCGAGCTTCAATCACGACTGCGCGTTGGGGAACGAATGGTGGCTTTGCAGCACGAACTGGCCGAGCGAATCCGCGAGCTGCAATATGCCATGTCGAGAATCCACGAGTTGCAGGAACTCGTTCCCATTTGCAGCTATTGCAAGAAGATTCGCGACGACGGCAACTATTGGCAGCAACTGGAAAGCTACATCTCGACCCGCACCGGCGTGCAGTTCAGCCACGGCGTTTGCCCCCAATGCTACGAGAAGGTGATCGCTGAACTCGAGCGAGCGAGCGCGAATTCACCCGTCGCCGTCACGCCCAACTAAATCTCGTCGCGCTTCAGCCAGCGCCGGACTTGGGGCATTTCGTGCGTCGCCAGGCGATCGAGCAGCCGGACGGGATCGCTCTCGACGACGACCAGCTCGCGGTGCGACGGTGTGATGAAGCCTTCGCGAATCGCATGCTCGATCAACGCCACGAGCGGATCAAAATAGCCCGCGACGTTGAGCAGGCCGATGTTCTTGCGATGAAAGCCGAGTTGGGCCCACGTCACGATCTCGAAGAGCTCCTCGAACGTGCCGTACCCTCCGGGTAGCGCGATAAACGCGTCGGCGAGCTCCGCCATCAGCGCCTTCCGCTGGTGCATGTCCGCGACGCGCCGCATGTCGGGAACGCGCGGGTGCAACAGCTCCTTGGTGGCCAGAGCTTCAGGAATGACGCCGATGACCTCGCCGGCCGACTCGAGCACGCAATCGGCAAGAACGCCCATCAATCCGACGCTGCCGCCTCCGTACACGACGCCAATTCCGCGGCGGACCAGCTCTCTTGCGAGCGCTGTGGTCGCCGTTCGGTAATCAGTCGCCACACCGGTCTTCGAGCCGCAGAAAACGCAGATCCGAGTTGGCACGGGTTTGTCTTGCAATCGCCTTTCTCCCGCCGCCTGCGCGCACAAAGCGAATCACAGAGGGCCGTGCTATCATGTCATAACGACGGAGGACAGGTCGAGGAGGAGCGCGCAGCACGGTGGCACAGCGGTTGTTGAACAAAGTCGCGGTCGTGACGGGAGCCAGCGGTCGGCTGGGCCGCGCGATCGTCCAAAAGTTCGTCAGCGAAGGCGCCAAGCTCGTCGTCTTTGCCAGAAATCGAGGCCGGCTCGACGAATTGGGCTCGCTGGCGCCCGCCCGCATCGTCGTCGTTGCCGGCGATGTAACACAAGCGGCTGATCTCGAACTGCTTCGCGAGACGACGCTCCGGCGGATGGGGGCAATCGACATCCTGGTTGCCGCCGCGGAGCATTTTCGCGCAGCCAGTTTAGAAGAGTGCACTCCCGAACTGGTCGACGAAGCGTTTGCCGTCAACTTCCAGGGTGCGCTGCAAACGATTCGCACGCTGGGGCGACACTTCAATTCGCCCGCGTCGATCGTGCTGGTCTCGACGTCACTCGCTGAAGAAGCTCGCGCGGGCTCTGGCGCGTTCGCCGCGAGCAAAGCGGCCCTTTCCTCGCTGGCACGCACTCTTGCCGTCGAGCTTGCGCCGCGTCGAATACGGGTCAATTGCGTCGCGCCGACGTGGCGAGAGGGAAAAGGGCAAGAGTCCACGGCCGCTCAGTCCGTGCTGTTTTTGGCCAGCGAAGAGTCGGCTGGGATCACTGGTCAGCAGGTCGCAGTCGGCCCGTCGTCTTGACCTCGACGAGATGGCGACCGCCCGACAGCGTTCAAGCCTTCCAGACACCGCTGTTTAAAGACACGGCTCAGTTCTTGTCGGGTCGATCCGCCAGGATCTCCTCGAGCTGCTCGATTGCCGCGGGAGTTGCGGGATAGACAAGAGCGGCCGAGTTCGCCAGCCGCGCCTCTGTGACCCGGTAGCCAGTGCTCGCGTGCGAGAGGGGCATGAGATACGTCCCGCCCCGCCGGACTTTCGCTTCTTCCAGGTTTTCGACGTGAATCATTCCTTTGAGCCCGTTCTTCTTCCATTCGCGAGAAACCGAGACTTCGCCCTGCGCTGGTTCGGATTCGATTTTTCCGGTGATGACGAAATCCGCGCGCAGGATTTGATCGCGATTGAGCGTGACCGGGTTGGCCGTCAGCCAGGCCATGCCAATCAGAATCGCGCACCAAATCACCGTGAGAGTGCCCGCGAAGAGAAGCGGGCCACGAGACGGGCGCGAAGCAGGCGGCTCTGAGTGTTGCAGCGCCGAAACGGCCGGCTGGCCTGTCACCTGCTGAAGACCTTCCGGGCGTCCAGCTGATAATTGCGGTCGAACGCGTCTTCGAAGTCGTAGACGTCGAAGAAATCGCTGAGCTGGTCGCGATCGGTCTTGCTCATCTTACCGCGGCTAATCAGCTCGAAAACGATTCGGCCGAAATCACCCGTGCTGCGAATGCCCCAAAAGCGGAAGACGGTTCGCGTCATCAGCCCAAATTGCAAAAGGGCAAACTCGCGAATGCCTCCGAGCAATTCGACACCCGAGATGTGGGCGTCCTCGGATTCTTCTCCCTCGGGGGCGGCCCGATTCAGACTTTGTTGAGTGAACCGCAGAGCTTCGTAAACAAAATGGTATGCGTTCGGATGATATCGAGCCTCCCGCTCGATGGCCCGGCTTGTCGTCGTCATCTCAACGTGCCTCGCTCTCTCGAGCGACTTGCAGTGCCTTACGGCAATCGCTCGCTGCAGAAATGAATCGTGTCGTTTCTGCTACCAAATTAGCCGCCCTTAACGCATGAGCAGCCGAGCGCCCGTCTGTGGTCATGCGACTGGCAGAGTGATCCGTTCTCGACCAGAACGCTCTTGAGGTTAGCATCTTGGCGAGCAACTGCACAATGCGGAATTCGGGGCTGGTCTGAATTTTCTTAGGCTCAATTCCGCTCCGGCCGGTGGTTGGGAGGCGATTCGTCCTGCTCGTCGGCGGTGTGAGTCCCCCCCTTGATTACCGTGAGAATCTCGCGCTCCTCGGTCAGGACGTCTCGAGGGCCGTCATAGCGGACAAGAAGCTTCCGCGCGAGAATCTCCTGCGCGACCACTTTCCCCTGACCGACCCGGGTCATGACCAAAGAGCCGACCTTCGGAAGGTCGCGACGGTACTCCTCGTACGTGTCGTACTCGTAGCGGAGGCAGCATTTCAGCCGCCCGCAACGGCCTGAAATCTTTGCCGGGTCCAGAGTTGCCTTCTGGATTTTGGCCATCTTCATCGAAACGGGGGGCATCTCCCGCAGGTGTGTATTGCAGCAGACCGGCTTGCCACAGTCGCCATAATCGGCGAGCAGTTTTGCCTCATCCCGAACTCCAATCTGGCGCATCTCGATCCGCGTTTTGTAACGCTTGGCGAGGGCCTTCACCAAATCGCGGAAATCGACCCGCTGCTCGGCCAGGTAGTAAAAGATTAGGCGCTCTCCGCCCAACAGGTGCTCCACGTCGACCAATTGCATGCCCAGCTTCCGCTCGCCGATCATCTCGCGGCAACCCAAAAACTCGGTCCGCTCTTGTTGGTAGACCTCGTCTCGCTGACGCGCGTCCTCGTCATTGGCCTGCCGGAGGATCTTGCCGATGCTCTCTTGGCTCTCGAGGTATTCGGCCGTGCGCTCGGTGGCCTGACAGAGGACCTCGCCCCATTCGAGTCCACGGCTGCTGCGAACGATCACCGCTGCGCTGCGGCTGAATTTTTGGGGGCCGCGGGCGGCAAACTCGGCGACCAGACGCATCAGGCCATACCGAACGACGTAGCGCTCGCTCGGTCGCTCAGCCGGAAACCGGCCGCTGTCTTCGCTTTCGAGTTCCGCTTGTGACATAGATCAGTCGTTACCCTGAGCGCTCTGCCTCCGGACGGAGGCGACATCGCGCTCGCAGTGCATTAGGCCCGCCGGGCGCATTATAGACGTGCAAACGGTCCGGTCGCCAAGGCTTGAGGCCGCACGAGTGGCAGGAAATGCGCTGAGAGTTTGCTTAGAATCGCCAGTTCTGAGTTCATGGGTCCGGATTTGAGTCGATCGAATTCGGCAAGTTCAGCAGTCGGCCGGCGCGCTCTCGGCCAATCGCAAAAATCGAGGGAAGCGTGTCGCCGATGGGCAATCTGCGTCAAAGCGTGTGGATAGTTGGGTCGACAATCTGCCTTTTCTGCGGCTCTTTATCGCTGAGGGCCGACGAGTGGACTCAGTTCCGCGGGCCGAACGGGCAAGGACGTTGTGCCCGCGCCGACCTGCCTGTGACGTGGAGCGAGCACGAGGGAATCGTCTGGAAAAAGCCGATTCCCGGCCGCGGATGGTCCTCGCCGGTCACGATGGACAACAGCATCTGGCTGACGTCGGCCGTGGAAGACGGGCACTCGTTGCGTGCCCTCTGCCTGGCGGCCGATACAGGCCAGACGCGTTGGGACGTGGAGGTCTTCCGTCCCGAGAATCCCCAGCATGTGAACGCCAAGAATTCGCACGCCTCCCCCAGTCCGGTCGTCGAGCCGGGGCGGCTTTATGTGCATTTCGGCGCGATGGGGACCGCCTGCCTCGACTCGAGAACGGGAAAAATCCTTTGGCGGAATCAAGATCTGATCATCGATCACGGGGAGGGGCCGGGAAGCTCGCCCATCCTCTATCAAGATCTGCTGATCGTCAATTGCGACGGCACCGATCAGCAGTTCGTGGTCGCCCTTTCCAAGGAGAGCGGCCGCATCGCTTGGAAGACCAGGCGATCGGTCTCGGTCGATCAGAAGCGAGCCGATATGCGGAAGGCCTTTTCGACGCCGGTGCTCGTTGACGTGGCCGGCCACCCGCAATTGATCAGCACCGGGGCCGATCAACTGAACGCTTTCGATCCACGCAGCGGCGTCGAGCAGTGGCACGTCCGCTTTTCCGGATTCTCGGATGTTCCGATTCCGGTCGTCGATCGCGATCGGGTGTACATCGTGACCGACTTCTCAAGTCCCGCTCTCTGGGCCATCCGAGCGGGCGGGCAGGGGGACGTAACCGATTCCAACGTGCTCTGGAAGCTGACGCGGCAGGTGGGGGCCAGCTCGTCGCCCGTGCTGGCCGAGGGCCGGTTGTACGATGTGACCGACCAGGGAGTGGTGTCCTGCATTTCGCCGGAAACCGGTCGGCCGGTCTGGCAGCACCGGGTGGGGGGAACTTTCTCGGCGTCGGTCCTGTACCTGGGGCGCAATGTCTACCTTGTCAGCGAACAGGGAAAGACAACGGTGCTTCGTCCGGCCGACAAATACCAGGAGGTTGCGGCCAACATCCTCGACGGTCGGATTTTGGCCACTCCGGCCGTCTGTGGCCACTCCCTCCTCATTCGGACTGACGCACACCTGTACCGCATCGAGGCGGCTCCAGGGACCGCGACAACGTCGCGGACGCCCGAAATCAAAGGAAGCTTGCGGGCGAACTGAACTGGTCATCCGCGCAAGTTTCAATTACAAGCCGACTTCGAACCGATCCGCGCCCCGGATCGATCGGGCGATCGGCCGACGCGCTGGCCGGCGCAATCCTCAACCTCATCAACTGAAGCACACTGCGCCTCATGAGGATTCAGAGCCTGGACGGCTATCACGTCCGCATTCCGCTCCGCGGCAAAGTCAAACATGCCGCTCACGCTCGGAGCGACACCCATTCGATCGTCGTGGGCTGCCGGCTGGATGACGGGACCGAGGGGTGGGGAGAGGGGTTGCCCCGCTCGTACGTCACGGGCGAGACCATCGAGACCGCCTGGGACCAGTTCCGCGCGGCCGACTGGCCCCGAATGCTGGGCGAGCGCTTCTCCGATTTGAGGGGAGCGGTAGCGCTTTGCGAGCGCGTGAGCCTCGACGGCGGAAATCTGTCAGGACAGCGAGACTGCTTCGGCAACTCGCTGCGTTGTGCGATCGAAATTGCCGTGCTGGATGCGGCTGCTCGCGCCTGCGGTCGCCCGTTGTCCGATGTCACTTCGCTGATTGCCGAAACGGCCGACCTGGTTCAGGACCGCCAACGCGTGCGCTATAGCGCGGTCCTCACCGCACTCGCGCCTGTTAAATCGGTGCTTCGCGGCCTGGCCTTCCGGTTACTCGGATTCAACGAATGCAAGATGAAAGTCGGAATGACCGGGACTGATGACCGAACGGCCGTGCTGCGGGCACGCCGGGCTCTTGGCGGCGGCTGCGACTTGCGAGTCGATGCCAACGGGGCCTGGACGTGTCGGGAGCTGCAGGCCCGCGTGTCGCCGCTCGCCTCGCTGGGTGTTTCGTCGCTCGAACAACCCGTCCCGCACGAGGAAGTCAACGGCCTCGCGGCGATCCGTCCCCATCTCGGGATTCCCGTGATGCTTGACGAGTCGCTGTGCAGCCAATCCGACGCCGAGCAGGCGATCGAACGCGAGACGTGCGACCTGTTCAACATTCGGCTCTCGAAGTGTGGCGGTTTCATCCCCTCGTTGCGAATCGCCGCCATCGCGGCTCGGGCCGGGCTTGGCTATCAACTCGGCTGCCAGGTGGGGGAGACGGGAATTCTCTCAGCGGCCGGGCGACACTTCGCGACTTCGGTGGCCGGGATTCGCCATCTCGAGGGAAGTTTTGACCGCCTGCTCGTGGCCGAACGCCTCACGGCCGAAGATTTGACTTTCGGCTGGGGCGGCTGGGCCCCGGCACTCCGCGGCCCGGGGCTCGGAGTGACGATTGATCGCGCTGGGCTCGAACGCGTGACGGTCGCTCGCGAAAATCGGCGCGTGGCGGCGTAAAATCATTCGCGTCCGTTGAGCAACTCGGCTCGGAGGACCGAATGTACGAACGATTTACCGATCCCGCCCGCAAATCGATGCAGCTCGCAAACAAGGTCGCGCAGCGCTACCGGCACGAATACATCGGTACCGAGCACATTCTGCTCGGCATCGTAGAGGAAGGCTCCGGGCTTGCGGTGACGATTCTGAAGAACCTCAACATGGACCTGCAGAAGATCCACCTGGAAGTGGAAAAGATTGTCCGGTCAGGGCCGGACATTGTGACAATGGGCAAACTGCCTCAGACTCCGCGAGCAAAGAAAATCATCGAATACGCGATGGAAGAGGCCCGCGGTCTCAACCACAACTCCATCGGTACCGAGCACTTGCTGTTGGGCTTGGTCCGCGAAAGGGAGGGGGTTGCCGGCCAGGTGCTGATGAACTTCGGCGTCCGGCTCGATGATGTCCGCGATGAAGTCGTCAAGCTGCCAGAGCGTGAGCCTGGTACTCCCGATCCGCGACAATCGGAAACTTCGGGAACAGGAGCGCCGCGATTTGGTGCTCGCACACTCGGCCGCTTCGTCGGTCGAGCAGCTCGAGCCGTCGGATTCGGTCGATGGTTCGGACGCTGTTTGTCTTTCTAATACGGCTCGCGGAGCGCAGCTTTTATCTTTGCCACCAGTTCGCGCTGCTGAACCCGGGTATTGACCGGCAGTCGCTCCCAGTCCGAGTCTGTCCGCACATCCGCGAACAGTCCCTCGGGGTCTTCATGGAAATGAAGAAAAGCCGCCGACGCCCTGTAGAAGACGCCGCGCTTTCGCTCCGTCAGCCCGTTTTGCTTGCGGAGCCGACTTAAGAGGTCGTCTAAGCGATCCAAGGCTGCCTCGCTGGCGTGCTTCATAAGCGGATCTTGAATTGGGGCTCGTGAAGTGACGACGACAATCCCCGGTCAACTCCGGCGCGGAGAAGCGAATATTCTCGCGAGCGCGGCATCAAAGCATCCTGAACCGCCGCCGCGCGTACCTTGTCGTTCCCCTGTGCCAGCACTAGAATTCGGAGCGCACTGGGGTCTTGAGTGAGTCCGACCGTGAGGATTGTATCGGTCGGGGGCAGAAGATCGGCAAGGCTGCCGGATCGGATTTTGTGAGTTTGGGTAGGCAGTCGGTCGAGGCCAACTCACTGGAACCCACGGAGCAGCAACTGGGGGCTTGCCCAACGCTTTACACTTTTACAATCAGCCCGCGGCCGCTGCGATAACGACGTATTGTAGACGTATTATTAATCGGCCGCGCGTCATTCAGCCGTGTCATTCCGTCCAAGGGTGGCACGGCTTTGCGACGTGTGGAGAGGCGGGGACGAACCCCGCGGTCCAAATAAGCTTGGACGGGACGGGAGAAACCGGATGTACGAACGATTTACCGATCGCGCCGAAAAGTGATGCAGCTCGCCAATCAAGAGGCGCAGCGCTTCAACCACGAATACATCGGCACCGAGCACATCCTGCTCGGACTGGTGAAGGAAGGCTCCGGCGTCGCGGCAAATGTCTTGAAGAACCTCGACGTCGATCTGCGGAAGATCCGCCTGGAAGTGGAAAAGATTGTCCAATCCGGGCCAGACATGGTGACGATGGGCAAGCTGCCTCAAACTCCGCGGGCGAAAAAAGTCATCGAATACGCGATGGAAGAGGCCCGCAACCTCAACCATAACTACGTCGGCACAGAACACTTGTTGCTCGGCCTGCTCCGCGAACAAGAGGGAGTGGCCGCCCAGGTGCTGATGAACCTCGGGATGAAGCTCGAAGACGTCCGCGAGGAAGTGCTCAACCTGCTCGGACACGGGCTGGAAGCTTCCGAAACGGGCGAGCGCGGGACCGCCGCACAGCAGAAGGCCGGCAAGAGCAAAACTCCGGCGCTCGACAGCTTCGGTCGCGACCTGACCGATTTGGCCCGTCAGGGCAAGCTCGACCCGGTCATCGGCCGCGAGCGCGAGATCGAGCGCGTCGTCCAGATCCTCTGCCGCCGGCAGAAGAACAATCCCGTGCTCCTCGGTGAAGCGGGCGTCGGCAAAACGGCCATCGTCGAGGGCTTTGCCCAGATGGTGGTCGACAGCAACGTCCCTGAGCTGCTTCGCGATAAGCGCGTCGTCGTGCTCGATCTGGCGATGATGGTCGCCGGCACGAAGTACCGCGGCCAATTCGAGGAACGGATCAAGGCGGTGATGAACGAAGTTCGCCGCGCGAAGAATACGATCTTGTTCATTGACGAGTTGCACACTCTAGTTGGCGCAGGCGGCGCCGAAGGGGCCATCGACGCGTCGAACGTGCTCAAGCCGGCCCTGAGCCGCGGCGAATTGCAGTGCATCGGCGCCACGACGCTCGACGAGTACCGCAAGTACATCGAAAAGGACGGCGCTCTCGAGCGTCGGTTCCAGACCGTGATGGTCGAACCGCCCAGCCAGGAACAGACCGTGCTGATCCTGAAGGGGCTCCGCGACCGGTACGAGTCGCACCACCGGGTGCAATACACCGACGACGCGTTGGGCAAGGCCGTCGAGCTGTCGTCCCGCTATATCACGGGCCGCTGCCTGCCGGACAAGGCGATTGACGTGATCGACGAGGCGGGTGCTCGCATCCGGCTCAAGTCGATGGTCCGTCCGCCCGACTTGAAGGAGCTCGAGGAAGAGATCGAGCGGCTCAACGTCGCCAAGGAGGAAGCCGTCGCCAATCAAGACTTCGAGAAGGCGGCCGGACTTCGCGATCAGGCCGACAAGCTCAAGAAGAAAAAGGAATCGCTCACCCGCGAATGGCGCGATAAGGCCCGCGAGACCGACGGCGTCGTCGATGCCGACGTAATCGCGGACGTCGTCGCCCGCATGACCGGCGTGCCGCTGACTCGCCTGTCGAGCGAGGACGCTGTGCGTCTGTTGCAGATGGAGGACGAACTGCACAAGCGGATCGTCAGCCAGCACGAGGCGATCAAGCAGATCGCCAAGGCCGTTCGCCGCAGCCGCAGCGGGTTGAAGAATCCCAAGCGGCCCACGGGCGTCTTTTTGCTCTCGGGACCGACCGGCGTCGGCAAGACGCTGTTAGCCAAGACGCTGGCCGAATTCATGTTCGGCGACGAAGAAGCGCTCGTGCAGATCGACATGAGCGAGTACATGGAGAAGCACAACGTCAGCCGGCTGATCGGCGCTCCGCCGGGCTATGTCGGCTACGAAGAGGGGGGACAGCTGACCGAGAAGATCCGCCGCCGGCCGTATTCGGTCGTGCTCTTGGATGAAATCGAGAAGGCTCACCCCGACGTCTTCAACATGCTCTTGCAGATCATGGAAGAGGGGCATCTTACGGACAGCTTCGGCCGCAAGGTCGACTTCCGCAACGTGGTGCTGATCATGACGACCAACGCGGGGGCCGACGTCATCAATCAAGGGGACGTCTTCGGCTTCGGCAAGCGCGACGAGGAGAGCAATTACGAAAAGATGAAGGAGCGGCTCAAGCACGTGATCGAACGCGAGTTCAAGCCGGAGTTCATCGGCCGTCTCGACGAGATCGTGGTCTTCCGCAAGCTCACCCGCGACGACCTCAAGAAGATCGTCGACATCGAGCTCTCGAAGGTTTACAACCGGCTGGCCGAGCGCGGCCTGAAGCTGGAACTGACCGACGAGGCGCGGGAGTTCATCATCGACCGGGGTGGTGACACCGATTACGGGGCACGGCCGTTGCGTCGCAGCGTGTCGACCTACATCGAGGATCCGCTCTCCGAAGAACTCTTGCGAGGCGCCTTCGACGGCAAGAGCCGCATTCTGGTCACGGTCAAAGAGGTGGCCGACCAGAAGCAGCTCGACTTCGTCGGCACCGGCGCCGGCGAAGGAGAACTGGTCGGAGCGGGAACCGACAAGGAATCAGCTCCGCCCAGCGCCTCGTAGTTCGATCGTTTTAGAAACTCACGAGAAACCCAGGCTCGGCAGCCTGGGTTTCTCTTTTCGAATAACGGCGGAGAAGAATCTGATAGCGGACCGCCTGGCGACCCGGTTAACTTGGTTCGCACGGTCGATTTGCAGCGCCGTCGCGGTTAAAGCCTTGTGCTTGTGTAGTTTCGGTCCGCAGGCCCAGGCTCGAGGTGATCCGACAAGACTCGGCGTGCGTTGTCAGACAGTGAAACAACAATCAATCGAACGTCGAATCGAAGGCTGTGATCCCACGCGAAGCCCCTCTCTTGGAGTCAACCAATGAGTCAGCCAATGGTGACCGATAAGCCCTATCCTGTGCAGTCCGGTTGGACCATGCTATTCGTCTGCATCGCAGGCGCGGTGCTCATTTTGATCTTGTTCGTGGTCGGAGCCACCCTGCAATCGCCAGTGCTCATCGTCTGCGCGCTTTTGCTCGCGATTGCGGTCGTCATCTCGTCGATCGGTCTGTTTGCCCAGCAGCCCAACATGGCCAGAGTCATGCTGCTCTTCGGCGAATATCGGGGCACGGTCCGCGAGACGGGCTTTTTTTGGGCCAACCCGTTTGTGATCCGCAAGCCGATTTCGCTGCGGCTTCGCAATCTCGAGGGCAGCCTGCTCAAGGTCAACGACAAACAGGGAAACCCCATCGAGATTGCCGCGGTGGTCGTGTGGCGCGTCGAAGATTCGGCCCGCGCCACGTTCAACGTCGCCGACTACACGACGTATGTCCGCGTGCAAAGCGAGTCGGCGGTGCGCCATCTCGCGAATTCCTATGCCTACGACCACGGTGAAGAGCACGAAATCACGCTACGCAGCGGTGTCGACGAGGTTTCCGCGGCTTTGAAAGCCGAGCTGCAAATGCGGCTCGCCGAGGCAGGGGTTGTGGTGGAAGAGGCTCGCCTCACGCATCTGGCGTACGCTCCAGAAATTGCCGGCGCCATGCTGCGGCGGCAGCAGGCCGACGCGATCATCGCGGCCCGACAAAAGATCGTGCACGGAGCGGTGAGCATCGTCGAGATGGCACTGTCCGATTTAGCACAACGCAACGTGCTGACTCTGAACGATGAGCGGCGAGCGGCAATGGTGAGCAACCTGCTCGTGGTGCTCTGCAGCGAGCAGAACGCCCAACCGGTGGTCAGCACGGGGGCCTCGAGTCCGTAGCCCTTCGTCGGTTCGAGAGTCGGTCCCTCGGGTGGCACTGGACTTCGGCGAGCTCCCTTCGGGTCTGAGCCTCAGGGTCGAAGACAGTCGAGTCGCGGCTTGTCCGCCAGTGTTTCTTTTTTTCGCTTGAGAGCGTCTTGCAGGCGTCCTACAACGCGGAACAGCCGTGCAATTCGACATTCCTCAGCTTGATCTCGAACGCAAGCTTACCAGGCTCCTCGCACAGATTCCGGCCGGTCGCGTGACAACCTATGGTGATCTGGCCGATGCGCTGGGGTTGCGGACCGCGGCGCGCTGGGTTGGCGAGTTTCTGAGGGAACACCCGCACTCCGCGGATTGCGCTTGCCATCGCGTCGTGCGCAAAGGTGGGGAGCTCGGGCTTTACGTCGCCGGCCGCGAACCGTCGGAAAAATCAGAGCGACTCACCGAAGAGGGGGTACCGGTTTGCGATGGGCACATCGAGAAGTTTGAGAAGTTCGTTTTTCGCGACTTCCGCTCCGACCGGCCGCTTTCCCGATTGATCGACGTGCAACTCGAGCTGGCGCGGCGCGTGCAATTGATTCCGCAGTCCGACGTGCCCGGCCTGGCGGCAGGGCTCGACGTCTCTTACTCACGCGATGGGATGGCCACTGGAGCGTGTGCCGTCGTAGAGAGCGGCTCGGGGAGACTCGTTTGGTCGACGACGCATCGCGATCGCCCAGGGCTGCCCTACATTCCGAGCCTGCTGACGTTTCGCGAGCTGCCGATGCTGCTCGCGCTCTTCGAGCGATCGCGACGAGAGTTTCCGCACCTCGATCTCTATTTCGTTGATGGCAACGGCATTTTGCACCCACGTGGGGCGGGAGTGGCCGCGTGTTTCGGCGTGCTCGCCGACGTGCCGACGATCGGCGTTGCCAAATCTCTGCTCTGCGGTCGACTGGAAATGCCCGCGGACGACTCGGCCGATCTGCAGGCAGCCGTGACGGTCGACGGACGGACGGTCGGTGCGGTGCTGACGCTTCGGGGTTCCTCGCGACCACTCTATGTTTCGCCCGGTCAAAAAATGGACGTGCCCAGCGCGGCCCGCATCGCGCGGGCGTTTGCGTTTGGCCATCGACTTCCCGAGCCGCTCTATTGGGCCGACCGGCTCAGCCGCGCGCGATCGAGAATTGGCGGCAAATAGTTGGGCGGATCGCTTGATGGCACTTTGTTAACTTTCTCACAGATGGCCGCGCGCCCCGATGAGTAACCGTGTTAAGGGCTTGAGACTGCTCGCGTGGCGGGATATTCTGGGTGGTGCGACCATCCTGGATCTCCGCGCGAACGGCGAATGAATTTTTAGCGCGCAAATCTTCGCGCTTCACTCGTCCCGTCAGGTTGGGCGCTGCGGCAACAGCCTGTCTGCGCACCAGGGCGGGGTTTCCCCGAATGGATAAGAAGTTCTGGTACCTGAAGGACTGTTCGCTCTTCCATTGTCTCACGGAAGAGCAGGTACGTCGCCTCGAAGGCCGCTCTAAGTCCCGCGAATTCAAACGGGGCACTCTGATCTACGTCCCGTCGGACTTGGGAGATTGCGTCCTGGTGCTGACCTCGGGGAGAGTGAAAATCTTCCACAACACCCAGGACGGCAAACAGGCGCTGTTGGCACTCATCGATCCGGGAGAGATGTTCGGCGAACTGGCCCTGGTAGATTCCTCGCAGCGCGAGGAGTATGCCGAGGCCATGGAAGCTTCGACGGTCGTGGTGATTCCCACTGAGGAAGTCCAACGGCTGATGGACGAACACCCCAAACTCTCGGTGGGGCTAAATAAGCTTCTAGGATTGCGTGTTCAGCGCTTCAACCGGCGGCTCAAGTCGCTGTTGTTCCGTTCAAACCGCGAGCGGGTCGTTCATTTGCTGTTTGATCTGGCAGAGAAATACGGTAAATACATGAGAGACGGCTCGATTTCGATCGGCATTCGCCTCTCGCATCAGGAGCTGGCGAGCATCATTGGAAGCACTCGCGAGACGGTCACCCTGGTCCTGGGCGAGCTGCAGGAGGAGGGGGCCCTCTCGGTTAATCGCAAGGAAATTATTCTGCATGAAGTCGGTCGGCTCGCGGCGGAAATCGAAGCCCCGATACCTAACTTGAAGCCAACAAGAGACTTGTGGCGAGAGCCGACTCGTTAGTGGCGAAATCGGTCTGAGTGACAAAAGAGTCGCGCGGTGAGGTACTTCACAGAACCAAACCCCCGACTTAGTGAATAATTGGGTGTAGTCGGATTACTGTCGATGATTTGTGCCGACCTCTCGGTGCCGAGCCGGGTCGGTTTTGCATGGGCCGGACGCGCACAGACCGTGGCGTCGTGAGATGGAACGCACCGGCCGGAACTTGAGCTTACCGCACGGGCGGCAAGTCCGGAGGCGAATATGATCAACGGACAAACGATTTCGCACGCAGGCGAATGGCGTACGTGTGGCGGAGAAGTTCGCAAGCTGGTGCAGCGGCTGCGGTGGCGCCGGCGTGGTCAGCAGGCTCGCCAGTTTGTCGCGATCGTATTCGTGGCAGTCGTGCCGTTCCTGTGCTTCACGCCCTACGCCCGATTGTTCCTGACCTCGCAGATCGAGCTCAAAGTGGCCGCCGCTCCGTGCGGGTATTACGAAGATGAGATGCGGGCCTATTACTCCGACAAGTCGCGCAGCGATCTTCCCCCAGAGCTCTGGGTCCACTTATCCCATTGCCGGGATTGCAGTCGGGATCTGGCGTTCTACGGCGGCATCGCCCAATGTATGCCGGATCGTGCGGCAGTCGCTAAGCATAGCGCTCACATGCACCACGATCCGCAACAGCGCGTGACCCTCATGCAGGTCCTGACCGAGGGGACGCTGGCGGTTCAGCGCTGACTTTGCGAGCCGCCCATTCTCCTGATCGCTGAGCGCCGGAATTCCGTTCCTCGCGCTGCAGGTCCTTCCAGTGCGGTTGCGAGGCCGCGTCGCTTGGGCCCGTGCTACCCGCCCCTGGAAGAGTCTTGCAAGACAGCCGGCAAGATGTTACGCCAAACACGTCGCGTGCTGTGCGCCGCTTCCGGTCCTCAAACTCCTCTGCACCAGAGGCGACTGTGCCCGAATCCCTTTACCAATCGCAGTCGTCCCCGCGCGGCGTCTGGCACATGATTTTTCGGCTCGCTCTGCCGTTGCAGCGGGAGAGCGCGCTGTTCCTCTTGGTCAGCGTCCTGGACGTGATGATGACCTATCTGATGCTCTCCGACGTCCCCGAACCGGACGGGCGGGCGATGTTTTACGAGTCCAATCCCGTGGCTCGCTGGTTCTTCGAGGGTTGGGGGCTCTCGGGAATCGTGATCTTCAAGTTCACAATGGTGGCAGTGGTCGAGGTCATCGCTCAAGTCGTGGCCCTGCGGCAACTTCAGATGGGGCGCCGGCTGCTGGAGTTCGGCACGTTGGTGGTCGCCCTCGTTGTTCTCTACAGCATGTATCTGCTGCTCTCGCATTAGCGCGCTCGGCACCGAAGAGCGGTTCCGCGGCCAGATTCAGGAAAACTCTCCGATGGCACCGCGGAAGTCCTGGCGCGAAAAACTGGCGGACGACAAGAATCTGCCAAAGGTGGTCCGCATCGAAGGCGCGCTCTCGCGGCGATGGGGCAGCGGCACGGTCGTAGTTCCCGCACCGCGGGAAGTCGACGCGGCGATGCGCAAAGTGCCCAAGGGCCGAGTCGTCACGATCAACGAAATTCGCGCGCACCTGGCGCGAACGCATCGGGCCACGATCGGCTGTCCGCTGACGACCGGCATCTTCGCCTGGATTGCCGCCCACGCGGCAGAAGAGGCGGCAGCCGAAGGAGCAAAACGCATCACGCCCTATTGGCGCACGCTCAAGGCGGGCGGCGAGCTGAATCCCAAATTTCCCGGCGGCGTAGCTGCTCTTAAGACCCGGCTCGAAGCTGAGGGCCACCACGTCGTGCAGAAGGGCCGGCGGTACGTTGTCGTCGACCTCGAAAAAGTGCTGTTCAAGCTGTGACTTGCTGACTTGCCGTAAGGAGCGCGCTTTATGGCCGACTGTGTGCTGGCTCTCGATCAAGGCACGACCTCCAGCCGGGCGATTCTCTTCGGACGCGACGGTCGACCGATCGCCTCCGCGCAGGAAGAGTTTGAGCAAATTTATCCCCAGCCGGGGCACGTCGAGCACGATCCCGAGGCGATCTGGAAGACGCAATTGGACGTCACGAAGGAGGCCCTGTCTCGCGGCCGTCGCAATCCGTCCGACGTCGCCGCGCTGGGCATCACCAATCAGCGCGAGACGACGATTGTCTGGGAAAAAAGCTCGGGCAAGCCGGTCGCCAACGCCATCGTTTGGCAGAGCCGCATCACGGCCCCGATCTGCGACCGCCTGAAAGCCGAAGGCCTCGAAGCGACGTTTCGCGAGCGGACCGGCCTCGTGGTCGACGCTTACTTTTCCGGCACGAAGATCGCCCATCTGCTCGAGACGATTCCGGGCTTGCGTGGTCGGGCCGAAAAGGGAGAGGTGCTGTTCGGCACCGTCGACAGCTTTCTGATCTGGCGGCTCACGGGTGGCAAACGCCACGTGACCGATTACAGCAACGCCAGCCGCACGCTGGTCTACAACATCCATAAGCTCGATTGGGACGACGAGCTGTTGCGGATTTTGAAAATCCCGCGGGCCATGCTGCCCGAAGTGCAGCCGTCAAGCGCCGTTTACGGAGAGACCGATCGCTCGCTCTTGGGAGCAGCCCTGCCGATCGCGTCCGACATCGGCGACCAGCAGGCGGCAACATTCGGCCAGGCCTGCTTTGAACCCGGGGCGGCGAAGAACACCTACGGCACCGGCTGCTTCATGCTGATGAACACCGGCGCGAAGCCCGTCGCATCCAAGAACGGCCTGATCACGACCATCGGCTGGGGATTGGGGGGCAAGGTGACCTACTGCCTCGAAGGTTCGGTGTTCATCGCCGGGGCTGTCGTCCAGTGGCTGCGGGACGGGCTGAAGATGATCGCGACCGCCCCGGACATCGAGAAGTTGGCCGCTTCGGTTCCCGACGCGGGGGGCGTGTTTCTGGTCCCCGCGTTCGTCGGCCTGGGCGCCCCACACTGGAACCAAGGCGCGCGAGGAACGATCGTCGGATTGACGCGCGGAACCACCACCGCGCACATGGCCCGAGCCGCTCTCGACTCGATGGCCTATCAAACGCGGGAAGTTTTGGAGGCCATGCAACAGGATTCGGGCACGCCCCTGGCCGTGCTCAAGGTCGACGGAGGAGCAGCCGTCAACAATCTGCTCATGCAGTTTCAGTCCGACGTCCTTGGGGTCGACGTGCAGCGGCCGGTCGTGCAGGAAACAACGGCGCTGGGGGCGGCCTACCTGGCGGGGCTCGCGGTTGGCTTCTGGAAAGATCAGGGAGACGTCCGTCGCAATTGGGCTCTCGACCGGCAATTCAAACCGGCCATGGCCGCGGACAAGCGCGAGCAGCTTTACCGGCGCTGGAAGAAGGCGGTCGCCCGCTCGCTCGATTGGGAAGAGTAAACGCTCTCTCTACACGTTGCGACGCGCTGAGACCGTTGTTCGCCGCCTCCTGCGCGGCCGCGCCCCGAGTCCCTGGATCGTCGCGTAATCTCGGCCTGTCTCGAGCCGGAAGGTATTGCGTAGGCGCTGCGCGACCAAATCGATGGCGACGCCGTTTTGATCGATGCCGATCCAACGGCGCGAGCGGGCCTGTGCGGCGGCGATTGTCGTTCCCGAGCCACAGAACGGATCGAGGACCACACCGCTCGACGGGCAGGAACTCTCGATGATTCTCACGAGCAGGCCGAGTGGTTTTTGCGTTTGGTAGCCCAGCCGCTCGGGATCGGTTGGACCCATCCAGCCAACATCGGCGTCGATGCCTTCTTCCGTTCCGTGCACCGTGCCCTGCGTGTAGGGTTGGTAGGCCCAGATGTCTCCGAACGGATAGCCGTCGCCGTCGCGCAGATAACGAACGGGCGTTGGCCAGGCCGCACCCGGCCGAATCTCCACAAGGCCGGCCTGATACAGCGCCTCGAGCTTCGCCAGCACGCCAAGAGCGGCGAATCCGGCAGGCATCTGCTCGGCGAGGAATCGGGGAATGGCCCAGTGGCGATCTTTCGCGGAGGGATCAAATTCTCGCCACGGCTGGCCCGATTCGCCCCCGGTGGCGTTCGCGCCCGTAAGCACGTTGCCCCCGCTTGTGAATTTGTAGCGGCCCGTCTCTCCCTCGAGCGTGTATCGCGAGTCGACGTGACCTTTCAGATAAGGTCGCTTGACGACCCGGAAAAAATAATCGTTTGTCTTTGAATAGAACAACAACGTGTCGTGGATCGGCCCGAAGCTGCGCCTCGGTCCGTGCGCGCCCGTGCGCCGCCAGACGATCTCGTTCTTGAAATTCTCCGGCCCAAAGACCGCATCCATCAGCATTTTCAAATAGTGGCTGGCGGTCGGATCGCAGTGCAGGTAGATCGATCCGGTGCTCTTCAGAATGCGTCTTAGCTCGACCAGTCGCGGGGCCATCATCGATAGGTATGCCAGCAAGTCGGTCTCGCCGACGAATTGTCGGAAAGCCAAGAGAGCGTCGGCAATGCGGCCGCCTGTCTCGAGTGTTTCGCGAAACGCGGCGGCCGCCGCAGCGTCCCATCGCCAAATATCCGTGAAGGCCGGGAGCGGCGAGCGTGCTCTGTCGCGTCCTCGCGAGAGCAGGCTGTAGTTCTGGTCGCTGTTGAACGGTGGGTCGAGATAAACGAGGTCGACGGTCTCGTCCGGGCCGTATCGGCGCAGGATTTCGAGGTTATCCGCGCAATAAAGAGCGTTCCGCTCGCTCCACATGCGGCTCAGCTTAGTGGCGGCTGGCCGGATTCGCCAGTTGAGACCGTTGGACCAAGACGCTGGCGGCTTGCCCGGATTTTTGCTACACCGCATCTTCCTCGAATCGTGAACCTCCAAAGACTCGGACCATGGACGCCGTACTTCAAAATCTGATCGAGCTTTGCCGTGACCTGATGGTGCTGGGCCTCAGCATCGGACGGGTCCTGCTTCCTTTGCTTCCGCTCGTCGTGTGGGTCGCTTATTGGACGTTCGGCGTGAATTGGACCAAGCTGCGGTCCGCTCTGTTGCAGGGAGGATGGGTCGGGCTCGTGCTATTGGGTTTTTTGGCCGTGCTGGTCTGGGGCACGGTGGCGCCGCCTGCCGCCGGCGCGCATCAATTCTTCGGGTTGACTCTCGGCAACTTTGTCGGCAAGACCGTGCTGGTGACCGCGCTTGTCTGCATCATGCTCTTGTGCGGATCGGTGCAGCTTTCGGGTGCCTGCGGCTCACTGTGCCAATTCGACGAGCCGGCCGACCATGAAGGCCACCATGCTCCGCACGGCGATTCGCATGACGCCACACACGGCGCGCCCGCCGCAGCGCATCACTGATTCAGCTAGCTTTCGGGGTGCCACGGCTGAGCTTGCTCAGCCGTGCTCTCTCCCTCGAACTGTCTGTTGATCTGCAGTGCTGTTGTTCTGGCTGAGTGCGGCAAAAGCACGGCTGAGCCGAGCTCAGCCGTGGCACCCAAAGCAAGATGAAATGCCGTTACTTGCCGTCGTCTTGGGGGTAGACGAGCACGCGATCGTGGGCCAGTAGCACCAGGTCGGGCTTGCCGTCGCCGGTGACGTCCGCAATCAGCCCTTCGCGCGGTTCGGTTCCTCCTTCACGCCCCTCAGCGAAGCTCTTTTCTTCGAAGACCTTGAAGGACAGGGCGTGATGGGGCCGGTGGTCGGCGTCGAGACGCAGAATCTCGATGAAGTGCGACTGCGTGTCGATGAGGGCCAAATCGGTCCGCCCGTCACCATTGAGGTCGCCCGCGACCACGTCAGAGAAGTACGTCTTCGTCAGCTTCGTCTCGAACGTGCCAAGCTCATTGAGCGTCGGCAGCGTTGTGCCGGCGTAAAGCACCGCGAATCGGCCCCGACCAATCAGCAACAAGTCCTCGCGGCCGTCGCCGTTGAGATCCGCCACGCGGAGCGCCTCATAAGGGAACGACCCCAGCTCGATCTCCTTCCACGGACGGAAAACCTCTCCCTCTTTTCGCAGCACGCGGATCTTGCGGATCCCCGTATCGATCAAGACGATTTCGCGCCCCGGCTTGCCGTCGAGATCGAGCATCGCCGCTCCAACGATTTTGGCGGACGGCTCGGAAGCGTTGTACTGATCGACCACGCGCCAGCCCGTATCACTCGTGCGCTGCAGCTTGCGGGCGAAATTCTCCTGCGCGACGAGCAAGGTCGGCGCGGAATCCTGTGTGAGGAACACGGCTCCCGAACGGGCCGTTCCCAGGCGCAGTCCATCTTCCACAGTCACGGGAGCGATTTTTCCGTCGGCCCCCGTGGCGAGCAGCAGCGGTCCGCGGTCGCTTTCCTCTTGGAACAACAAGAAGTTCGGTCGGCCCTCGCGGTTCGTGTCGAGCCGCAAAAGCTGCGTCGGCGTCCCCTGAACATCGAGCGGCAAATCGGTCCGCTTGCCCGAGAAGGCGAACGGCCGCCATTTTTTCCCTGCCGTCCGTTCCAGTGCGTGCAGCACGTACTGCGTATTTCCGCCGGACGAACGGACGCGCGAGATAAACAAGATTTCCGGATTCTTGTCGCCGTTGAGATCGGCGATTTCCAGCAAGATCGGTTCTTCTTCCGCCACCGGGACCGTCTCTGGAAAGGTCAAGCGGCCGTTCTGGAAGCGACTGATGCCGATCGCCCGCTCCTTTGTGCTCAGGACGACGACTTCATTCTTCTTGTCACCGTCCAGATCGGCGATCCGCACTTGCGCGACCCCGGCAAAGCTGGGAAACGTCTGACCGGGATCGAGACCTTCCCCCTTTCGCTGCCGAAACACGAACAGTCCGGCGCCGTCCGGGTCGGTGACGACCAGATCGGCGAGTCCATCGCCGTCGATGTCGCCCAGCGCGAAATCGCGGCCCCGCTCGCTCGACTCCTGCCGGCCGAAACCGGTTTGTACCAGGCGGCCGGCGGGTTCGTCGTCGCCGCCATTCTTCATCTGGAGAATCTTCAAACGGCCGGTCTGGTTGTCGATCGTCAGAATCTCGCGTCCGCGCCGGCCGGCGATGTCGGCATAGGAAACCGAGCGGGGGGAATCGACCTCGAATTGCAGTTCGGGTCCAAGCCGACCCGAAGCGTCTTGCAGCCGGGCGCAGAAGACGCGCTCTTGGGTTTCACCGGCGAGATAGCAGAGGTCCTTTCGTCCATCGCCGTTGAGGTCGACCACCTGAGCCAGCGACAGTTTTTCCGAGGTGTTCATCAACACGATCGGCGGCGCAAGCCCGCCTTTGGCGTCTTGCAGGAAGATGTACGTCTGGTGCTTCCCCAAAATCGCCAAATCATCCTTGCCGTCGCCATTCAGATCGCCGGCGGCCATGTTCCACTGCACGGGCGCGACGTCGGGCACGCGCATCGTCGTCCGCTCGCGCCATTCGCCTTTGGCGGGCTGGTAGAAGATCATCAGGCGGTCGGGAACGCCAAAGCAGGCGATGTCGGTCCGCCCATCGCCGTTGAAGTCGCCGACGGCCATCGAAGCCAACTGCTTGTCGAGCGGAATTTTCTTGTGCTCGAAGCGACCGTCTCCTGCGATTTCGTTGACGCCAGTTGGGACCGAGTCCGGTGCCGGGTCAGAGGGGCGACGCCGCTGCAGGAGCAGGTCGATCCTCGCATGGCCGTTGTCGAACAGGACGAGGTCGCCCAAGCCGTCGCTGTTGAAATCACCAGCGAGCAGGTTGCTGGCGCGCGGCTCAAGCTTGATCGCTTCCACCGGCTTGAAGCCGTAATACGGACTGAAGTCGGTCTCGTCCGCAGACTTTGGGCGAGCGGTTTTGACGGGTTTAGAGACCGGCCCTTCATCGGGTCGGGCGTCGCCGGTTAAAGCGAACAGCATCCACACCGTGAAGGACGCCCCGATTACTCCCATTGGGACGCGAAGGTGCTCCATAACCCGTGTTCCGTCTTTGGGAAGTTTCGATCGGTTTGTGAAGGACAAAACAACGCCGAAAAAGATCGCTCAAAGCCCGCAGTCTATCACCGCTGACCGTCTAGAGGTACCGACTGACTCGTGCGCGGCTCTTTTGGTGCCCGTTGCCACGCGATAAAGTGGCGGAATGCCTGGGGAAGCGAAAATCGTCCGACTGGTCGATCTCAAATCGGGGCAACAGGCGGATTGCTTCGTCCTGCTGTCGGGCCGCGATCGAGCGACCACGCGTGACGGCAAGCCGTACTATCGCGTCACGTTTCGCGACTCGGGCCGCTCAGCGACGGCGATGGTCTGGTCCGACTCGGCCTGGTTCGAGGCCTGCGATACCGCTTGGAAAGTCGGCGCTTGCTACAAGGTCCGCTGTCGTCTGGTCGACAGCTCCTACGGGCCGCAGCTGGAGCTGGAAAAAATCCGCGCGGCGGAAGAGGCCGATCGGGCCGAGGGCTTCGACGAGGCGGCCCTGGTCAAATCGACCCGCTTCGACATTGAGGCCATGTTTGCCGAATTGCGGACGTTGGCCCTCGAGCGAATTGACCGCGAACCCTTGCGGCAACTGGTTGTCGGGATCTTGGATGAGCACGCGGAGGCGATCAAGCGCGGCTCGGCCGCCCGGAAGAATCACCACGCCTACGCGGGGGGCTATCTTGAGCACGTGCTGTCGGTCACGCGCAACGCCCTCTTTCTGGCCGACAAGTACGCCGCCGACTACCCCGACATGCAACCGCCACTTTCCAAATCACTGGTCATCGCGGGAGCCATCCTGCACGACATCGGCAAACTGATCGAGCTGGAAGGACCGCTCGCGGGAATGCGGCGCACCGCGGAGGGAGAGCTGATCGGCCACATCGTTCTGGGACGCGACCTGGTTCGCGACCGGGGTCGCACCGTCGAGGGGCTTGATCGCGAAACGCTGCTGCGGCTGGAGCACATCATTCTTGCTCACCAGAACCTCCCCGAGTGGGGCTCTCCCGTCGAGCCGCGAACGCCCGAGGCGCTGTTGGTCTATTTCGCCGACGACGTGGACGCTAAGTTCCACATGCTGGCCGCAGCTCTCGAAACGCCCGGCGCCGCCGACGAAGAGTTCACTTCTCGGGACAATCCCATGCGGCGATCCGTGTTCCGCGGCCTGCGGCCGAAGGCCTGATGGCGAGACTGTCGATGCGCTTTACCAAGATGCACGGCGCCGGCAACGATTACGTCTACGTCAATTGTTTTGACCAGACACCGTCCGCCGATCTCCCGAACCTGGCCCGAGCTGTCAGCGACCGCCATAAGGGAATCGGCTCCGACGGACTGATTCTGATCCGTCCCTCGACTGTTGCCGACGCGCGAATGCAGATGTTCAACGCCGACGGCAGCGAAGCGGAGATGTGCGGCAACGGCGTGCGCTGCGTCGCCAAGTATCTTTACGACCACGAAATCGTCCGCAAGGAAACGCTCCGCATCGAGACGGGGCGCGGCGTCCTGGCGCTGAAGGTCTTCACCTCCGGCGGCAAGGTCGATCGCGTGCGGGTCAGCATGGGGCAGCCGATTCTCAAGCACGCCGAAATTCCGACTCGGCTGGCGGGCGATCCTCCGGTTCTGGTCACGCTCGACGTCGCGGGCCGCGAGTTGCGGGTGACCTGCGTGTCGATGGGCAATCCCCATTGCGTGACGTTTGTCGACGAAATCACCGACGACCTTGTGCTCGGAGTGGGACCGCAAATCGAGCGTCATCCGGCCTTTCCCAACCGGGTCAACGCGGAATTCGTAAAAGTCATCTCCCGAACGGAGACTGAATTGCGCGTTTGGGAGAGGGGATCGGGAGAAACACAAGCCTGCGGCACGGGCGCGTGTGCGGCGGCGGTCGCCGGAGTCCTCGCCGGTCTGACCGATCGCAAAATCATCACGCATCTGCCCGGTGGCGATCTCGAGTTGGAGTGGACCAGCGGCGGAGAAGTGGAATTAACCGGGCCGGCGGTGGAAGTCTTCGACGGCGACTGGGCCGATCTCCGGCCTTGAGGCTTGCCAGCCGTCGAGTCATCAAGGCAAACTGCATCTCGAATCCGCAACGCGACCCGGGCTCGACACAGGGGATGTTCCATGATGTTTCAGAAACTGACTTTGGTGTGGGCGGCGATCGCCCTGGTCACCGCTGCCCCCGCCGCGAGGGCGCAGCGAGAAGCGCCGCGGCAGAAGGAGCATACGTTGCCCGACCTTCCTTTCGGCGTCACGAGCTTCGGGGCGGCCCTCGTCGATCAGCAGGTGTATGTGTGCGCCGGCCAGCGCGGCTCAGCTCACAAGTACAGCCGGGAGGGGCAATCCGACCAGTTTCTGCGGCTGGACCTGCGCTCGCCTAAGCAGTGGCAAATCTTGGGGACCGTTCCGCGCGGGGCCGGTCTGGCAATGGTCTCGTACGGGGGAAAGATCTATCGCATCGGCGGCTTCGAGGCTCGCAACAAGGAAGGGGAAAAGGACGATCTGCATTCGATGCCCGACTTCAGCCGCTTCGATCCCGCGACGGGAAAGTGGGAGACTCTGACGCCGATGCCGAAAGGACGTTCCTCGCACGACGCAGTCGTCGTCGGCAGCCGGCTGATCGTCGTCGGCGGATGGGAGCTGCGGGGGAAGGACCCAACCATTTGGGATGACACAGTGCTCTCGGCCGATCTGTCTGCCGCGCATCCGACCTGGGAAGAGTTGCCGAAGCTTCCGGTTCGACGCCGGGCGTTGGCGGTGGGCGAATGCCGGGGAAAGGTGTATCTGCTCGGCGGCATGCAGGAGCAAGGTGGGCCGACGACGACAACCTACGTTCTCGACCTGACGGCCGCCAAATGGTCGAAGGGGCCCAAGCTGCCAGGCGAGGGAATGGAAGGTTTTGGCGGGTGCGCGGTGACCTGTGCGGGACAGCTCTTCGCCACGACCTATTCGGGAAAGATCTCGCGTCTCTCGGAAGACGGTCAGAGTTGGCAAGACGCCGGCAAACTCCCTCGGCCCCGATTCTTTCACCGCATGCTGTGCGCGGACGAATCCTCGTTGATCGTCCTGGGCGGAGCCAGCATGGAGGAGGGGAAGGATGTCTCCGTCGAGTTCGTTCCAGTGACGCTCGCGCGGCTTACTCGCCGCTAATGGCACTCTTCCCCCCTCTCCCCTCGCGGGAGAGGGGCCGGAGTTCGGCGAGCTCAGTCGAGCCGGGGTGAGGGGGCTGCCGTGCCGTCAGCCGCCAGCTACTTCACGCCGACGTAGATTTCGACTTCGTCGCCGCGATAAACCTCGTAGTCCGTGCCGTACGTGCGTTCGTACTCGTGCGTGAGGTCGAAGAACTGCCAGATTGCTCTCCAGGCGTCGACCAGGGCAGCGACGGTTCTTGCTTCGACGGGGAACCGGAGATACCGGCCGCCCCGAATGAGGACTCCCCCCATATCCGGCGGAAGGTTGTCGAGCGAGCTCACCTTGTGCCCGACGATCAGCGAGTACTGATCCTGGTAGCCGCTCTTGAAATCGAAATAGACGGCGAAGACCTCAGATGAGCCAGGTAGCCGGTGAGGAACGCGGTCGGAGACCTTGTCGTCGCAGAACTTCCGCCACAAAGGGACGATCTTGGCCATTTCGGGGACGGCCTCGATCCGGTTCGTGGTTCGGGTCTGTAAGCCGACGACCAAAAAGGCGCCCGTGGCGACGGCAATGGGATCCATGTTCGGGCCCATAGCCGACTCTCGCGAGCGGCGATCGCGGCAGCAAAGCCGATTCGCGGATAAGTCGGCTCGAAGGCGCTACCATGCCAGCGCCAGTTCGGGAAAGCAAGCTGAATTTATCAGAAATGAATGTCAAAAATTCAGCAAGTTTTGGGCGAAATGCAATGCAGTCGATCGACAGGCAATGGCTTCACGCTTTCCCGCCCGACTTTTTCTCGATCTTCGCCCACGTATCGCGGAGCGATACGGTGCGGTTGAAGACTGAGAGCTCCGGGCTTGGAATCTTGCGAGTCGACGCAGAAATATCCGAGTCGCTCGAACTGATAGCGGTCCCCGGTGTGCGCCGCCGCCAGGCTCGGCTCGAGCTTGGCGCGACGGAACGACCGTCAGCGAGTTCGGATTGAGGTTCGCCTTGTAATCGTGCCCTTCCGGGGCACGTCGTCCGGGATCCTCTTTGGAGAAGAGGTGATCGTAGAGCCGGACCTCGGCACTCGACCGCGTGCCTGGCAGAGACCCAGTGGATGGTCGACTTGATCTTGCGGCCGTCGGGCGTCGTTGCCGCCTCGGGTCGCCGGGTCGTACGTGCAGCGCAGCTCAGTGATCTCGCCCGTTTGCGGATCCTTCACCGCCGAGACGCACTTGATGATGTAGCCGTAGCGCAGGCGGACTTCGCGGCCGGGGGCCAGCCGGAAGAACTCCTTGGGCGGATTTTCGCGGAAGTCGTCCTGCTCGATGTACAGCTCGCGCGAGAAGGGGACCTTACGCGAGCCCATCGCCGGGTCTTCGGGATTGTTGACCGCGTCCAGCTCCTCGACCTGATCTTCGGGATAGTTCTCCAGCACGACTTTGAGCGGGTTGAGCACGGCCATCGCTCGCGGAGCCCGGCGATTGAGATCCTCGCGGATCGCATTTTCGAGGACGTTGATTTCGGTGAGGCTGTTGTATTTTGTCACGCCGATCCGCTCGCAGAACGTGCGGAGCGATTCGGGCGTGTAGCCGCGGCGGCGCAAGCCGCAGATCGTGGGCATCCGCGGATCGTCCCAGCCGCTGACGTGTTTTTCCTCGACGAGCTGCAGCAGCTTCCGCTTGCTCATCACAGTGTAGGTCGAGGTTCAAGCGGGCGAACTCGATCTGCTGCGGGTGATAGATCGCGGAGCGTCTCGAGGCACCAGTCGTAAAGCGGCCGATGGTTCTCGAACTCGAGCGTGCAGATCGAGTGCGTGACCCCTTCGATCGAATCCGACTGCCCGTGGGCGTAGTCGTACATCGGATAGATGCACCACGTGTTGCCCGTGCGATGATGCTCGGCCTGCAGGATGCGGTAGAGCACCGGATCGCGCATGTTGACGTTGGGCGAGGCCATGTCGATCTTCGCCCGCAGCGTGTATTGCCCCTCCGCGAATTCGCCGGCCCGCATGCGGCGGAAGAGGTCGAGACTCTCCGCTGGCGGACGGTCGCGATCGGGGCTCGGCTTGCCCGGCTCGGTGAGCGTCCCGCGGTATTCGCGGATCTGCTCGCGCGTTCAGGCTGCAGACGTAGGCCAGTGCCCCTCGCTGAATGAGCTGCTCGGCCCACTGGTAGAGCTGCTCGAAATAATCGGAGGCGTAAAACTCGCGGTCTTCCCAACTGAAGCCCAGCCAGCGGATGTCCTCCTTGATCGAGTCGACGTACTCGACGTCCTCCTTGGTCGGGTTCGTGTCGTCGAACCGGAGGTTGCACTTGCCGCCGAACTCGTTGGCGATGCCGAAATTGAGACAGATCGACTTGGCGTGCCCGATGTGCAGATAGCCGTTCGGCTCGGGCGGAAATCGGGTCATCACCCTGCCGCCGTATTTGCCCGTCTTTTGGTCTTCGGCCACGATGCTGCGGACGAAGTCGAGCGGGGCCGCGGGTGAAGGGTTGGCGTCGTCCATGGATCGCGATCCGTCTCTGTTCTGATTTTAGGTCAGGCGGGTGAGTGCCCGGTCGATGCGATTGAGCGACCGCTGCCGTCCCAGAAGTCCCAGGCACTCGAAGAGTCCGGGCCCCGTCGACTTGCCGGTGACGGCCACTCGCACTGCGTGGATCAGGTCCGCCGGCTTGATTCCTCTCGGAATCGACGAACGCGCGGAAGGCCTCTTCGAGTCGGTCCCGGCTCGAACGGCTCGACCGCGGCCAGTTGCTCGCGGAACCGCCGCAGCCGCTCGGGCGTCCCCTCGGGCGTCATCCGCTTTTTGAACGTCGGCCTCGTCGTATTCGAGCTGCCTCGTCGGCGACGAAGAAATCGCGGGCCTCCAGGATGTCGCTGGAGACCTTCAGCCGCTCGCCGAGCGTTTGCACTACGCGGGCGTACATACTCGCGCTCGGTCGCGTCGGGCGATCGGGCGACGAGCCCCGCCTGGATGAGGTACGGCAGCACGCGAGCGACCTTTTGCTCGAGCGGCAACTCGCCCATCCAGTGCGTCTGAAAGCTGTAGAGCTTGTCGGGATCGAGGCCGGCCGGATTTTTCACGATCCGGTCGAGCGTGAAGTTCTCGACGATCGTCTGCTCGGGTCATGAACTCCGTGCGGTCGTCGAGCGACCAGCCCAGTCGGGCCAGCGAATTGAAGACCGCGTGCGGGCAGGAAGCCGATCTTTTCGTAGTATTCGACCATCACCGGGTTGAGCGTTTCGGACGAGCCCAAGCCGATCTGCGGAAAGACTCGGTCGGCCGTCCTCGAACATTTTGCGGAATTTCGGATTTTCGCGGTATTTCTTGATGTCGCGCTTGCTGAGTTTTTTGGTCGTGCCCGGGCGCGGTCACGAACGGGAATGTGGGCGAACACCGGCAGCGTGTGGCCGAGCGCCTGGTGCATCAGAATCTGCGGAGGCGTATTGGACAGGTGCTCTTCGGCCCGAATGACGTGCGTGATTTCCATCGCGGCGTCATCGACGACCGTTGCGAAATTGTAGAGCGGCGTACCGTCACCCCGCATGATAACGGGGTCGGCGATCAGCGAGGCGTCCCACTCGACGTGACCCCGCACGACGTCATCGAGCGCGACCGTTGTGCCCCGCGGCACGAGGAAGCGGATCACGTGCGGGCGGCCCTCCGCAACCAGTCGCTTGATCTCGGCCTCGCTCAGTTCGAGCGACCGCCGACTGCTAATAAACGGGCGCTTCTCGCGATCGGCCGCCTCGCGCTGGCTCTGAACCTCCGCCGGCGTCTCGAAGTCGCGATACGCCTTTTTTGCTCCGAGCAGTTTTTGGGCGGCGTTCTGGTAAAGCTCACCCCGCTGCGACTGGAAGTACGGGCCATGCGGTCCGCCGACTTCCGGTCCTTCGTCCCAACCGAGATCGAGCCAGCGAAACGCGGCGAGGATCGGCCGCAGGGCCTCTTCGATGTTTCGCTGCCGGTCGGTGTCGTCGATCCGCAGGATGAACTTGCCGCCGGTGTGCCGGGCCCACAGCCAGTTGAACAGGGCCGTGCGCATCCCGCCGATGTGCATGTAGCCGGTCGGGCTGGGAGCAAAGCGGGTGCGGACTTCGGACATGTTTTGGAACAACGAGTTCGCCAAGAGGACCGAATTAAGCACCATCGGGCTCACGCCCGACGCTCGCCGGGCTGGTTCCTCTGGCGAGCGTCGAGCGTAAGCTCGATGGTGCTTTGGCACTTAGAGGAATACACGGCCGTGCCGATGATAGGAACGCCCTCTTTGAGCGGTCAATATCCCTCGCACGACTAGCGGATGCGATGGAAGGTCCACTCGAATCCCTTGAGGGTGCGTTCGATCGTGCCGATTCCCACGAGCTTTCCGCCGTGAAGCACGACCCACACTCGCTCGTCGCCGGTCGAACACAGCGAATACGTGCCCCGATCCCACCGCTCGACAGTGCCGCGGTTTTCACTGACCGGACCCTCGTAGTCGAGGTACGCCAGCCGATGGTCGGGCAGCGCTTCGGCCTCGACGCCTTCCGCGTCGGGCGGTGCGGACAGTCGCCATGTGCGAAGCGCGCCGTCGTGCTCCAGCATCAGGTCCCAGTGCAGGAACGGGTAGTCGTGCGTGAGAACGACGAAGCGAGGCATGACCGACACGAACTTCGACTTCTTCAAAACGTCATCAGCGAACAGCCCCCCTCACCCCTAGTCCCTCTCCCGCGAGGGGAGAGGGGAATAAGAGTTTTTGATCACCCCGATGGTCCGACTCCACACGGATGCGGATGCGCTCCACTTCTCCCCTCTCCCCTTGCGGGAGAGGGGCCGGGGGTGAGGGGCAACGAGCGTGCTGGTACACCCTTTGCACCCCGCTTATCATAAACAAATGTGAACGTTCGGAGTGCGCGCGTTTGATTAGCCGAGGGCGAATGACTCCCAAAGAGGTTTTGGCGCTGTGCCGTGAGCGAGAGGTTCGCGCCGTCGATCTGCGATTCATGGATTTCCCGGGGATGCCCAAGCATTTCACGATCCCCGTGCAGACGCTGAATGAGCGGAGTTTCGAAGAAGGCTTCAGCTTTGACGGCTCGTCGATGCGGGGCTGGCAGGCCATCAACGAGAGCGACATGCTCGTCGTTCCGCAGCCAGAAACGGCGATCGTCGATCCGTTCATGCACCACACCTTGTCGATGACCTGCAACATTCAGGACCCGATCACGCGCGAGGATTATGCCAAGGATCCGCGCAACGTTGCCCGAAAAGCAGAAGCGTACATGAAGTCGACGGGGATCGCCGACGTGGCCAATTTTGGTCCCGAGGCGGAATTCTTCGTTTTCGACGGCGTCCGCTTCGACCAGAACGAACACGAATCGTATTACCACATCGAAAGTGCCGAGGGGCAATGGACCCGCGGCGCCTCCCCAATCGACCCGGCGGCAACGGCAACGCGGGTTACAAAATCCGCTACAAGGAGGGGTACTTCCCCGTCCCTCCGGCCGACACGCTGCAGGACGTCCGCACCGAGATGATGCTGGCCCTGCAGGAGTGCGGCGTCGAGGTCGAGGCGCAGCATCACGAAGTCGCCACCGCCGGCCAATGCGAAATTGACATGAAGTACGGGCCGCTCTTGCGCACGGCCGATAACTTGATTCGCTACAAGTACGTCGTCAAGAACGTCGCGGCTCGCCACGGCAAGACGGCCACCTTCATGCCCAAACCGGTTTGGAACGACAACGGCTCGGGGCTGCACCTGCATCTGTCACTGTGGAAGAAGGGGGAGTCGCTGTTCGCCGGCTCGGGCTACGGCGGGCTGAGTCAGATGGCACTCTACGCGATCGGCGGCATCCTCACGCATTCCGCGTCGCTCTTCGCGTTCTGCTGCCCGACGACCAACAGTTACAAGCGGCTGGTTCCGGGGTTCGAGGCGCCAATCAACCTGACGTATAGCTATCGGAACCGCTCGGCAGCGATCCGCATTCCCGTGCACGCGCCGAGTGCGGCGAACAAGCGGATCGAGTACCGGTGTCCCGACTCGTCGTCGAATCCGTACCTCGCCATGTCGGCTGTGTTGATGGCGGCCCTCGACGGCATTCAGAACAAGATCGCTCCGGGTCCCCCGCTCGACAAGGACATCTACGATCTGGCTCCGGAAGACCTGGCCGGCGTTCCCGGCGTTCCCATGTCGCTTGAAGAAGCCCTCGCCGGCCTTCGCCGCGATCACGATTATCTGCTCCGAGGCGACGTCTTTACCGAAGACGTGATCGACACCTGGATCTGGTACAAGACGGTTCACGAAGTCGAGGCCCTGCGTCAGCGACCCCATCCGTGGGAGTTCGCGATGTATTTTGATATTTGAGACGTCCGCACGAACATCGCCGAGTTCGCCCGACGTCCATTCTCAGCGCGCGAAGCTTCGCGCCACTTTTCCGGTTTGGAAAGGGCTAACGTCTGCGCTCTCCTTGCCGCAGATTCCGACCGGGCAAGACGATCTTTAACCTTATCTGGGTCCGTCGGGCCGGCTGAGATCGTCGTTCTCGGACGGGGACTGCTGACTTCGTCTGCGGCTTTTTGACGCATGCCTCAACTCACTGACCTCCAAATTCAGCGCACGATCGATGCGTGCCGCGAGCACCTGGTCGAGATCGCGGAGACATTCCGCTCGACGATCGGGTCTGAGATTCGCCTGTCGGCAGGCGAACCGACTGATGTCGGGGAAGCGGGCGGCCTGGCCGACTTTCAGACCCCTGGATTGGCCGTCGCGATGACGGTTGGCGAACAGGGGCTCGTTGTCTTAATTCCCCAGAATCTGCCTCTGCCGGCCTGGTACCGTCAGCCAGACATCAGTCAGAACAATCGGCTGCAGACTCTGGCCCACGAGCTGACGCTGAATTTGCTGCCGGCCGACTTGCAGTCCGAGCGATATCTTGCCATTGGGACCGAGAATCTCATCGAAGTGGCCCAAAGTGCTGAGGTGGCTCCCTCAGCGAAGATGGTCGAGTTATCGGTCTTTCATCCGGACGGCACGCATGAGGCGGCGTTTGCCAAAATCCTCGTGATCGTTCCAGTCAATACTCCGCCGGTACCGGCAGTTGCGCAGGCGGCCGACGACGCATCTCGCGCCGACGCTACGACTCCAGCCTCTCCAGCGGAAGATGATGGCTCTCAGTCGAGCGTGGGGACAGATCTAGTCGACCTAAGCGATGAACCTTCGATTGACGCTTCGAGCGACGAAGCCGATTCAGACAACTCGCTGATTGATGAGTCAGATGCCTCGTTCACCGGCGCGCTAGACGCTGATTCCGATTCACACTCTGCGGCTGAGTCGGCAGATGCCGCACTGCGGGCTCGGCGGGTCCTGCGAGTTCCGGTCACTGTGAGCGTCCGCCTGGCCGAGCGAAAGATGTCGCTAGGGGCGGTGGTGGCCTTGGGCCCCGGGTCGCTCGTGACTTTTAGCAAGTCGTGCGAAGACTTGCTCGACCTGTATGTGAACAACCATCGCTATTGCCAGGGCGAAGCCATCAAGATCGGCGAAAGCTTCGGCCTGAAGGTTTCCAAGGTCGGCGTGACGGAAGAGCGCAAAGAGCGGATCATTTAGCGATCCGCCATTCGATCCTCAATACCCGACCGCAGCCCCGTCCGTGCGCGGCTCGGTGCCGCCGTGGATCGTTCCGTGTCGCTGGTCGATCCAAATTCCCTGGTAGCCGCCGAAGCCGCCGTCCGCCTTGTGGACGATGTGATGCCCCCGTTTGGCCAGCTCGTCGAGCGTAGCCTGCGGGATGCTCGATTCGACGTTGACCTCGCCCCCGCCCGCTTCCATCGGCTGGCTGGTGGGTGTCTGCGAGCCGTCGTGGCGAACGCGTCCCGCGTCGGCGGCCGCCTGCACATTCAGACCAAAATCGATCATGTTGACGAGCACCTGCACGTGTCCCTGGGGCTGCATATCGCCCCCCATGACGCCGAAGACGTACCAGGGTTTGCCGTCCTTCGTCACCATCGCGGGAATAATCGTGTGGAACGGCCGCTTGTGGGGTTCGAGCGTGTTGAGGTGCTGGGGATCGAGCGAGAATTGACAGCCGCGGTTCTGAATCACGAAGCCAACCTTCCCGGGAACCAGCCGGGAGCCGAAGCCGTTGAAGTTGCTTTGAATGAGCGAACAGCAGTTGCGGTCCTTGTCGACGACGCACAGATAAATCGTGTCGCTTCCCTTGGCCAGAAGCGGATCGCCCGGATCGACCGAGCTGGCCGCCCGCTTGGGATTGATCCGCTTCCGCTGCCGGGCCGCGTATTCCTTCGAGATCAGTTCAGTCACCGGCAGCTTCGCATACTCCGGGTCGGCGAAGTACTTTGCGCGGTCCGCATACGCGAGTTTTTTCGCCTCGAGGAAGAGGTGCAGATAATCGGGACTGTGACGGCCCATCGAGCGGAGATCGTATCCTTCGAGGATGTTGAGAATCTGCAGCGCGGCGATCCCCTGGCCGTTGGGCGGCAGCTCCCACACGTCGTACCCGCGATAGTTGGTGGAGACGGGGTCGACCCAGGTTGACGTGTGGTCTTCAAAATCTTTCTTGGAAAAATAACCGCCGTTGGTCTGGCTGTAGGCGACGATCTGCTCGGCGATCGGTCCGCGATAGAAGACATCGCGTCCGCCCTCGGCAATGGCCTTGAGGCTGGCCGCCAGATTCGGATTGCGGAACAGTTCGCCCTCGACCGGTGCCTTGCCGTGGGGATAGTAGGTCGCGCCTGTGTCGGGATAAAACCGGGCGAGCGGTTCGCCGCGCTTCCAGAAGCCGGCAATCACCTGGCTGACCGGAAAACCCTCTTCGGCAGATTGGATGGCCGGTGCCAAGAGCTTCGAGAGGGGCAGAGTGCCGAACCGCTTGCTCAGCTGGTCCCAACCGTCGACGCATCCCGGGACCGACCAGGACAGGATTCCGCTGGTTGGAATTTCCTTGAGACCCTTCTTCTTGAAGACTTCGCGGTTGAGGGCATAGGGGCTGCGCCCGCTGGCGTTGAGGCCGTACAGCCTTTTGGTCTTGGCGTCCCAATAGATGCAAAACAAGTCGCCGCCGATTCCGCAGCTCATCGGTTCGACCAGACCCATCATGGCGTCGGTGGCGATGGCGGCGTCGATCGCATTTCCGCCGGCTTTCAAGATGTCGATGCCCACCTGCGCGGCCAGCGGCTGGCTCGTCGCCACAATTCCGTGACTGGCGATGACGGCCGAACGGCTCTGCGGCATCTTCACCGGGCGATCGTACTCGCCGGCAGTGACGGGCGATGCACTGGGCTCGAAGACCTGGTCCAGCATCGTCAACCCCGTGAAGGCAATCGCAGCCAGGAGCGCGCGGCGCGGACGAAATCCGGACATTGGTCAACCCCCATGAATGCGGCTCATGACAGATCCCGCCCCTCATCAGCGGAAAAAATGCCGGCTTTTTGGAAAGTCGCACTCCAAGATAACGGGCCGCGGGTCACCACGAAATGGAGGACGGCTTCGTGTCTTCGTGGTGAATAACACTTCTCCAATGAGTTCAGAGGCCGTTCTCCCAGCAAAAAGAGGGCTCCAGACGTGCCTCGTCAGCCAATCTGCCGTAGACTACAGTATTGCGGCCGAAAATTGTGCGGTTTTGCCCCCGCGGCCTTCCGGCCTTTGGACCTCCAGCCCCGACTCGAAAGACATTCTGTGGCGACGCGACCCCAACCGAAACCGGCCCAAACCCCCGTCCAGCAGCAGAGCTACAACGGCGCTGAAATTCTGGTCGAGGCGGTCGTTCGGCAGGGGATCGATTGCATCTTTGCCTATCCCGGCGGGGCCAGCATGCCCCTGCATCAGGCCTTGCTCAAATTCAAGGATCAGATTCGCACGGTGCTTCCGCGGCACGAGCAGGGGGGCGGCTTCGCTGCACAGGGCGTGGCCCGCGCGACCGGCAAAGTCGGTGTCTGCATGGCGACCAGCGGGCCTGGGGCGACTAACCTCGTCACCGCGCTGGCCGACGCGAAGCTCGACAGCGTGCCCATCGTGGCAATCACCGGGCAGGTGGCGCAGGCAGTGATCGGCAGCGATGCGTTTCAGGAGACGCCGACCATCGCGGTGTGCCAGTCGATCACCAAGCACCATTACATGATCACGCGGCTCGAGGACGTGCCGCGGATCGTCAAAGAGGCGTTCTACGTCGCCGGCTCGGGAAGACCCGGGCCCGTGCTGATCGACTTTCCCAAGGATGTGCAGCTGGCTCGGCAGGACGTTGCGCCCGATTTCGATCCGCCGATGAATCTCCCGGGGTATCATCCCGAAGCGCAGAAGCACCGTCCCGAGCAAATTCGCCAGGTAATTGCCGCGGTGAAGCGGGCGAGGCGACCGATCTTGTACATCGGCGGCGGTGTGATCAATTCCGGGGCGTCCGACGAGCTGCGAAAGTTCGCACTGCGAACGGGTATTCCCGTCACCTCGACCGTGATGGGACTGGGCGCTTTCCCCGGCGACCACCCGCAGTCGCTGCACATGCTGGGCATGCACGGGACCGTGTACGCCAACTATGCGATTAACGAGGCCGATCTGCTCTTGGCGTTCGGCGTGCGGTTCGACGATCGCGTCACCGGCAAGCTCGAGGAGTTTGCCCGCCACGGAAAAATCGTGCACGTCGACGTCGATCCCTCCGAGCTGCACAAGAACAAAGAGGCCCACATCCCAATTATTGCGGATGTGAAGCAGGTCCTTCGCGATCTGAATCAGACGATCACCGACGAGGACCTCCCCGATCTTCGCGAATGGCAGGCGCAGATCGCCGAGTGGAAATCTCGCTACCCTCTTCGATACAAGGAGACGGGCGACGAGATCCTGCAGCAGTACGCCATCGATGAACTCTGGCGCCAGACTCGCGAACGCGATGCCTACGTGACGGTCGGCGTCGGCCAGCACCAGATGTGGGCGGCGCAGTTCTACAAATTCTCGCGCCCGCGGCATTGGCTGAGCAGCTCGGGACTGGGAACAATGGGTTTTGGACTCCCCGCTGCCATGGGAGTGCAGACCGCACTGCCGGATAAGCTGGTCATCGACATCGACGGCGACGGCTCGATGCTGATGAACGTGCAAGAGCTGGCGACACTCTACTGCGAAAAACTGCCGGTGAAGGTGCTGCTCTTGAACAACCAGCACTTGGGCATGGTGGTCCAGTGGGAAGATCGCTTCCACGGCGGCAGCCGGGCGCACACGTATCTCGGCCCGATTGACGATCCGCAAGCGGTGGGCCAGGGAGACGGCACCCACGGCGACGAAACCTATCCGAACTTCGTCAAAATTGCGGAAGGGTTCGGCCTGAAGGCGGCCCACGTTCGTAGCAAGGCGGAATATCCCGCCGCCTTGGCTCAGATGCTCAACCACGACGGTCCGTACTTACTTGACGTCATTTGCCCGTATCAGGAACATGTCCTTCCGATGATTCCCAGCGGCCGCACGGTGCGGGACATCATCATCGAGTAAATCGAGAAGCGGCGTTTCGACGGGAGGGCGAGGTTCCCGCCGAGCCGCTTTCCTTTCCGCACAAAAGAACGGCTCAGCAGGAGCTTCGCCCTCCCTTTCCGAATCGTTCACCGCCATGGCCAGCTACAACAAGTTCGATCCGCGGCTCGAATCGCTCGTGATGGAAACCCGCACGCTGTGGGACCCCGAGGTCAGTAACCTCACGGCCGAGGACAAACACTGGCTGGCGGAACAGGTGCAGCGGCACCCGGAACGGGCCGCGAAGATCAACTACGAGCGCTCGCACACGGGCTTCACCCGTGAGATTACCGTCACCGTGGCCGACGTCGAGCGGCTTTACGACGAGCGAATGGCAGCTCAATAAGCTCGCAACCGGGCGCCTTCGATTTCTTCTCGCCTAATCGGTCCCCCGCCTCACCGTCGCCGGTCAAAATCAATCCACGGCGCGGCGTTTGCTTACTCGTTTGGCGGCAAAGTTCTAGGGGGAGGCTCTGACAATGCTGCCAACCACGGTGGAGCGAGTGCCGCGGCAAACCGCGGACGACGTTAACGCGCAGATTCGCCGTCAAACGGCCGAGAATGTGGCCCGACACGGGTCCCGCGGGGACGAAGCGATTGAGCGGCGACTGCACCAACTTGATCAAGAATGGGACATCGAGCGAACGCTCGAGGCAAACGCCGCGACTGTCGCTCTGGTCGGTCTGGGGCTCGGTGCTTTCGTCGATCGACGGTTCTTCGCTCTGCCCGTCGTTGTGGCCGGTTTCTTGCTGCAGCACTCTCTGCAGGGTTGGTGTCCCCCCGTGCCTCTCTTTCGCCGGCTGGGGATTCGCACGCAACCGGAGATCGAACAGGAGCGATACGCTTTGAAGGCAATTCGCGGTGACTTTGAACAGGTCGAGAGCGCGCCTTCTCTCGCCCTACAGGCCGCACGACGCTGAGTCGGTTGCAAGGGCCGAACGCTTGGCGGCGCCGATGATCACCTTGGAATCTGCGGACTGCTGCGAAGTCGTCGCCTCGCCTGGTTCGTGGTATGCTCGATCGACGGCTTTCTGAGACGCGTTAGCAACTCCTCGCGGCCCACGACCGACATGCCGAAATCGAAGCGTTCGCTCGTCCAGTCGTCGCGGCCCGTCTCCCCAGTCACTCTGACTGCTCCCCCCTCAGAACATGGGTCGCCGGGATTGTTGATCGTTTATTCGGCCACGGTCTTCTTGAGCGCCTTTTTGCTGTTTCAAGTCCAGCCGTTGATCGGCAAGTACATTTTGCCCTGGTTCGGGGGCACGCCGGGCGTCTGGACGACTTGCATGCTGGTCTTTCAGGTGCTGCTGTTTGGCGGTTACCTGTACGCCCATCTGACGAGTCGCTGGCTGGGACCACGAGCCCAAGCCGGCGTCCACGTGGCGCTTCTCGCCGTAGCTTGTTTGGCGCTGCCGATCATTCCCGGCGAAGCGATGAAACCGACGGGTTCGCGAGAGCCGATCGCTGCAATCGTGCTACTCTTGGGCCTGACTGTGGGCTTGCCCTTTTTCGCCCTTTCTGCCACCGGCCCACTCTTGCAGGACTGGCAGAGTCGTACGCACCCGGGCCGACCGCCGTACCGACTCTACGCTTTGTCGAACGCGGCGTCGCTTTTGGCATTGATCAGTTTTCCGGCGGTGTTCGAGTGGCTGTTCGCGACCCCGTTTTTGGCCCGAGTCTGGTCGTGGAGCTTCGCAGCCTTCGCAGTCCTCTGCGCGATCTGCGCGGTGGGGATGGTTTTACGCCGACGTACGATTGGGGCAGAGCCGATCAAAGCCATCCGGCGCGATGTGCCTCGGCCCACGTGGGGAACGCGCTTGCAGTGGTTTGCGCTGGCGATCATCCCCTCGACACTGCTCTTGGCGACGACTAACCAGGTCTGCATGGATGTGGCCAGCGTCCCCTTTCTCTGGGTCCTGCCGCTGACGTTGTACCTGCTGTCCTTCATCTTGTGCTTTGAGAGCGATCGCTGGTATTCCCGGGCGTATGTCATGCCGGCGACAGCGGTCGCGTTCGGGGGCGTTTGTTGGGTGCTCGCCGCGGGCATTCACGCGGAGCTGTGGCTGCAGGCGACCACGTTCTTTGTCGCTTTCTTTCTGTCTGCGATGGTTTGCCACGGGGAATTGTTTGCGCGCCGTCCGCACCCAGAGCATTTGACCGGTTATTACCTGGTGATTTCGGCGGGCGGGGCCGCGGGGGGCATTTTCGTCGGGATTGTCGCGCCCTGGATCTTCCCGGGCTATTACGAATTGCACTTGGGACTGTTCGCTTGTGCGGCTCTGATGTTGTTTGCGCTTTACACGGATCCCAAGAGCCGTTTTTCGCGGGGCCGGCCGAGTTGGGCCTGGTTGTGCTTTTTGCTGGCGGCCGGCGCGTTTGGGCGCTGCTCTTGGACAATATGCAGGACATGGGAGGCTACCAGCTCGCGGCCGAAGCAGACTCCGCCGCGCGCGGCGCAAAAAGCTACGTGCTGACCCGGGAGCGCACGTTTTACGGAATCTTACGAGTCACGAACTTCGAACTGAACTACAAGGACCAGATCCGCCAGGTCAACATTCTCGTCAACGGCCGGACCACTCACGGGATTGAATACACCGACCCCGAATTCTGGTTAGTCCCCACGTCCTACTACGACGTTGTTTCAGGCATCGGCCGGCTGCTGGCTCACGGGGCTGACAAGCCGCTCCGCGTGGGCGTGGTCGGACTCGGGACTGGCACGGTGGCCGCCTACGCCCGCCCGGGCGATACCTTCCGCTTTTACGAGATCAATGAGCATGTGGAACCAATCGCGCGTCGCTACTTTCATTTTCTCGAGCGGTGCCGCGGCAAAGTCGAAGTCGTCCCGGGCGATGCGCGCTTGTCTCTGGAACGGGAGTCCGTGCCGCAGAATTTTGACGTACTTGTTCTCGACGCTTTCTCCAGCGACGCCATTCCCGTCCATCTCCTGACTCGCGAAGCGTTCGCGGTGTATCTGCGACACCTGGCTCCGAACGGCGTCTTGGCCGTTCATACCTCGAATCTGCATTTTGAACTGCGCCCCGTGGTGGAAGCGTCCGCAGACGCGTACCACCTGTCAATGGTCACCATTCAATCGGAGGAAACGAATTACGGCGGCCTCGGCAGCGATTGGGAACTCATTTCGCGGAATTCTCAGGCGTTAGACACTGTTTGGATTCGCCAAGGTGCGTCTGCGGCATCACCGCGGCGCGTCCTCTGGACCGATGACCATGCGTCGCTCTTCCGCGCCTGGCTGGACCGGTAAGCGGGGTCTTGCGACGAGCCCGACCACTAGGAGTCAGGCGCCCCGCCAGGGAACCGGCAGCTTCATTTCGGCGGCGAGTTCTTCGAGTTTCTTGACGTGATCACGGTGCAGGGGGATCCCCTCGCGACGCCAGCGCTGCGAGCGTTCCCACTCGAGCTCGCCGGGGAGTCGGACGGCGTCGAAGCCCTCGGCCGGGGGCAGAGCACGAATGTCGCTCGTAGTCGATTCGAGCTCGTGATAAAACGCGTCGAGATCGACGAACTGCGAGATGTCGATCGCGTAGAAGAAATGCTCGGAGCCGTCGACCGTGAAGTTCTTGCTCTTGTGCAACGGCATGCGACCGCCGACCAGGCATCCGGCGAGCACCGACGACAGGAACGCCATTCCGTAGCCGCGGGCCCCCGCAAACGGAAATAGCGTCTTGGCCGCGGCTGGATCGTCGGTCGGATTGCCGTCGGCATCCAAGGCCCACCCAGGGGGAAGTTTGCGGCCATACATCCGCAGGCTCTCGACCTTGCCCCACGACGAGACGCCGCACGCCATGTCGAGCACGAACGGAGCGCCCGAGCGCGTGGGGACCCCCCACGCAAGGGCGTTGTTGGCGGTCGCTGGTTTCAGGCTGCCGTAGGCGGCCACGCTGGCCGCACCGGTGCTGGTCGTCGAAAAGCCGATCATCCCGGCCTCGACGGCCATCAAGGCGTAGACCGATGCGGCGCCATAGTGTTGACCCTGACGAATGGCGACGGTCCCGGTGCCGACGGCGCGGGCCTTTTGAATCGCCAGTTGCATGGCCTTCGTCGCGGCCACGTGTCCCAGCCCTTTGCCCGCATTCAGCACGGCGATGGCCGGCGTCTCGCGTTCGATGATGATCTGGGCCCGCGGGTCGATTCCGCCGGCATCCATCGCTTCGAGATAGCGCCAGATCGAGCGGCTGCCGTGCGAATGAATGCCGCGCAGGTCCGCCTCGATCAGCCGGGCCGCGCCGATTCGCGCTTCGGCTTCGTACATGCCTTTGTGTGTCAGCATGCGGACCATCAGCGCCTCGAGGCCATCTGCGGCGATGACGATTTCCTGGGAAGGGTCCGACGGAATGTCGAGCGTCTCAGTCATTTTTTTCTCTGCCCGTCGTTTTTCCGGTTGCTTTGGCGATCGCGTCGCGACCTGCTGAAAGAAACGCGATCGGGTGCTTCGTGCGACCTTCGATGGCCAGATCGACCAACACCTCGCCGATCACTGGCGTGAATTTAAATCCGTGCCCGGAAAAGCCAGCTCCAAAAGAAACGTGCTCGTGATCGGCAAGCCGGTCCACGACGAAGTGACGATCCGGCGTGAGCGTGTACATGCAGACTGACGACCGGGCTGGTTGCGGATCGACGTCCGGCAGGCATTCGCGCAGAAACCGGCTCAGCGATTCCCAGTCTCGCGGGCGCACGGTTCGTTCGAGCCGCTCGGGATCCGCAACTGCGTCGCCCCCCGAATGCTCCGCCGCCTTGAGGCTCTGGCCGTCGCGGCTCGGGAATCCATAAAAGAGACCATAGGGCATCTCGAAATAGAACGTGGGCGCGCTGTGGCTCTCGGCGTAGGCCGTTGAACGCACGGGAAACCAGAACTGGGGCTTGCGAACGACTTCCAGGGGCAGCGACAGGCTCGTAAGAATACCGGTCGTCCACGCTCCGGCGGTCAGAATCAGCGCGGCTGATTCGTATTCGTCGCGGGCCGTTCTCACTCGAAAGCCGTTTCCGACAGGCAACCAATCGAGCACAACTTCGTCGGCGGCCACGCTTGCACCGGTGCGAATTGCCGCGTCGACGTGGGCGCGCACGCACGCCTCCACCTCGAGAAATCCGGCCTCGGGCTCGTAGACGACATCGAAGCTCTCCGGGATGCGGAAGCCCGAAAACTTGCCCGTGCGGTCCGCTGGCGAAACATCGTGCAGATCCAGGCCGTGCAGTCGGGCAGCGAGCCTGGCGCCGGCGATCGTTTCGCCCTCCGCAGGGCCGGCCAGCATCAAACCGCACAAATGCATCAGCGAAAGCTCTTCCGACCCCTCTAGGTCGCGCCACAGTGTGTACGCTCGCAAGAGCAGGGGGACGTAATCGGGGTGCTCGAAATAAGCTTTGCGGATGATCCGCGTCTCGCCGTGCGAACTCCCGCGGTCATGCCCGATCGAAAATTGCTCGAGCCCCAGCACCGAAAGACCGCGAGCCGCGGCGTGGTAGAGGGCCGCGCTCCCGAACCCACCCAGGCCCAGCACAATGCAGTCGTAGCGGGCGTTCATGGCACGTTCGAGACAGACGTGGCTCTGGGCGCGGCGCGCCGGTTCTGCGCGTGCGGCGTATTCGCATCGGCGGCGAGTGAAACGCGAACGATCTCTTTGTCGTTGCGGGCGAAGACACTCTTCATCGCGAAGGCCGGGTGCGACCAGATCGTCATCCGCCGCATGACCTGACGCGTCGGCTCGACGAGCTTGGCCCGGCTGATCTCGTGATAACCGTCGGGCGACAACTGCGCGATGATCAGATCTCCCTGCTCGTTGTGCAGGAAATATTTGTCTTCGTGCGGGACGATAAACGCGTTCCACCAGCGGCCTTTGCCCGTCGCGTCGAATGTTTCCCACAACCGCTTTCCATCGGACGCGTCCAGCCCCCGAAGCTGCCCGTAACTGCACACTCCGTAGATATTTTTCCCGGTGAAGACCGGAGTGGGGATGATCGAGTGCAGGCCGTCGGTCTTGATCTCGCTCTCGGTCTTGCCCTTCCAGAGGGTTTTGACGCTGTGGCCGTCGGCGCCGATTTGGATCATCCGCGGACCGTTGTAGAACGCCGTGAAGAAAATGCGATCATCGATGCAGCGCGGAGTCGAGATGCACAGGCCGACCTTGATCTGCCAGGGCACGTCCCACAGCGGTTTGCCGTTGGCCGGGTCGAGCCCCGTGATCGATTCAGGATGCCAGATGACGAGATGATGCTTGCCATGGATCGTGAAAATCACCGGCGGGACGTAGCCGACTTCGGGGTCGTTCAGGGCCCGCCAGCGCTCGGCCCCGGTCGCCTTGTCGAAGCTGACCACCAGCGCTTCTTCGCCGCCGACCAGCGTGATCAATTGGTCGCCGTCGACGAGCGGCGAAGTCGCCATGCCCCAGATTGGCAGTTTTGTCTTGTAGTCCTTGAGGAAGTCTTTCGACCAGAGAATTTTTCCAGTCTTGGCGTCGAAGCAGAACATCTGCCCCACCGCCCCAATCGTGTAGACGCGGCCGTCGTTGATCGTGGGTGTTGCACGCGGACCGGCGGGATAGCCGAGGCCTCCGTAGCGCGACTGATAGGCGTAGCTCCACAGCACCTTGCCCGTGTCGGCGTCGAGACACTGGACCCGCTCCTTGCCTTTTTCCTTCTGACGATCGGTGATGTAAACGCGACCATCGGCGACCGCCGGACCGGAATAGCCCTCGGCCAACGGCGTCGACCAGACGCGGGGCAAAAGGCCTTTCGTCGTGAAGTGGTCGACGATCCCCGTTTCTCGCCAGACGAGATCCCGCTGCGGACCGCCCCAATCGGGCCAATCGTCTGCCGTTGCGGATTTCGTCGGCGAAACCAGGAGCCAAAAAATAGCGACCGCGGGATAAGCGCGCCGGACCGTTTCAAGCATCGTTTTCAAATTCACACCCCATGACGAGCGGTCCGCCTGTGGCGGATCAGCCCACCGGTTCTTGTCTTGCGTCAAAGCTCGAGGACTCGTCGTCGGAATTGAGGACTCGTCGTCGGAATAATTGTGGCAGACCCGCGCGTGTGCCACAATGGCGTGATGAAACGATCACTGGTTATCGGTTGTTGTGCGCTTACGCTCTGTTTCGCGTCCTCGGCATTCGCAGCCGATGGCCCGCAGCTCACGCCCTTGGAATCCAAACATCTGTCCAGCCTGCGGCAGGTGACTTTCGGCTTCCCCCGCGCGGGCGAAGGTTATTTTTCGCCCGACGGGCAGTGGATCGTCTTCCAGGCGTATCCGCCCGGCTATCCGTTCTATCAGATTTACGTGCAGCGGCTCGACGAGCGCGAGGCCCGCCGGATCAGCACCGGCCGCGGCCGGACGACGTGCGCCTACTTCTCGCGCGACGGTAAGAAACTTATCTTCGCCTCGTCGCACACCGATCCCAAGCTCAGTGAGACGGAACAAAAAGCCCGCGCCGAGGCCAAGCGCGCGGGCCATCGCCGCTACCAGTGGGACTTCGACGAGCACATGGAAATCTACGAGTGCAACTTCGACGGCAGCGGCCTCAAGCCGCTCACCAACTCACCCGGCTACGACGCCGAGGGGAGTTTTTCCTTCAACGGCAAACAGATCGTGTTCACGTCGATGCGCAACGGTAATCCGAACATTTACGTCATGGACGTCGACGGGTCTCACGTTCGGCAGGTGACGCACGCCACCGGCTACAACGGCGGGCCGTTCTTCTCGCCCGACGACCGCTGGATCATCTTCCGTAGCGATCGCCAGCGGAAAGACATGCTGCAGCTTTACGCCATCTCGGTCGACGGGACGCACGAGGTGCAGCTGACCGACAACCTCGACACGGTCAACTGGGCCCCGTACTTTCATCCGAGCGAAAAGTACATCATCTGGTGCCGGGCTGATTACTCGCCCGGCCGTCCGCCCGGGGGCTTCGACCTGTTCACGATGGAGGTCGAGCACGACGCGACCCACTTCAAGGGCGGAGCCGTCACGCAGATCACCGACGCCAAGGCGGTCGACATCCTTCCCGTCTATAGCCCCGACGGCACCAAGCTGATGTGGACCTCGACGCGAACGCCCGACAGCACAAGCCAGCTCTGGATTGCCGACTGGCTGCGAGGCATGAAGTCGGCCGCAAAGTGAACACGGACAACGCCTGAAGAGAGCAGGCCGAGGAACACTGGCGAGCGGCCGCGGATGAGATGGGGCCCTCCCCCGATTCGCGGGCGTCTCAATCGCCCTCCGAGCTGTGCCTGGTGAATTGATGGAAATCACCTACCAACTTCAGAGAGACGACCTGCTCGTCCTGACGGATGAGCTACACAAGCGGTCGCCAACGGTGCGCGGGATCGTGCGCCGCACTATGGTCACGACTTTCTTGGCGGCGACCCTCATGTGCTGGGGGCTCTGGGTGCTGACCGGTCAGACGGCCGTAGTGGTGGCAACCTTCGTCGTGACCATGCTCCTCGTGGCGCTCATGCCTCTCCGCGTAAAAAGGACCCAGCGCCGGGCGGCGGCCTCTTTTGCCAGGGAAGGCCGGAATCGCGCGCTGTTCTTGCCGACGACCTTGAGCGTCGATCGCGACAGCTTGTCGTGGAGCTCCGAGAGCGGGTCGGGAAACGTGAAATTCGAGTACATCGAACGGGTGAGTTACACCGACACTCATCTGCTCGTCTATTTGAACGTCCGCTACGCCTACGTGGTCCCCCGCGAACGCGTCCTGTCCGGCGATTTCGACTCCTTCGGCCGGGAAGTCGAACGGCGCTGGAAAAACGCGATGGACGCAAGCGCCGAGCCGCACGAACTGCACTCGATGTGAGCGACCGCCGTGCCGGCGCTCCCGTCGCGGCGGTTTCCCGGCCTGGACCGGCAGCAGTCCAACGGTTTCAACGACGCCAATTCCCGGTACGATGTGGACCGGAGTCTCAGCCCTGCTGCGCAACACCCCTGAGAAAGGCAAGCCGATGAAGGCGATGGCGTCGCGATGCTTTTGGACCACGAATGGCCTGTTTGCTCTGTTGGCGACGACGCTCTGCGGATCGCAGTCGCTCCTGGCTCAATCGGCTCGACCCGCGCGCAGCGCGCACATCGTCGTCGTGGTGTTCGACGGCCTGCGGCCCGACTCGGTCACCGAGCAGGATATGCCCAACCTGTACGCGCTGGCCCAGTCGGGAACGAGATTCTCGAGGCATCACCCGGTCTACCCGTCCTCGACAGAAGTGAACGGAACGGCCCTGGCGACGGGAGGGTACCCCAAGCACACGGGGATCATGGCCAACAACGAGTATCGGCCCCAGATCGACGCGCTCAAATCGATCGCGATCGAAGACGAGGCCGCCGTGCGCAAAGGCGATCGCGTGTCGCACGGGAAGTACATTCAACTTCCCACAGTCGCCGAGATCCTGCGAGGAGCCGGAATGCGGACGGTAGTCGCGGGGACCAAACCGGTGGCCCTCTTACTCGATCGCGCCGAGCGCGATGCCAAGATCGGTGAGCAATCCGAAACGCTGGTCGAGGGAAAATCGCTTCCCGCGGGGCTGCTCACGCGCGAAGGCGTCGTCCCCTTTCCTCCCAAGGTCGACAACCGCAAAACCCCCAACCGCGCCCAAGACGAGTGGACGACGCGGGTGCTGACGAACCAACTTTGGGGTGAGGGTCTCCCCGAGTACAGCGTCCTCTGGTTGAGCGACCCCGACTACACCCAGCATGGTTTTGGTCCGAACGCCCTCACGGCCCGCCAGGCCCTGCACAACAGCGACGAGGACCTGGGCCGCGTGTTGGAGGCGCTCGATCGACTCGGCGTCCGCAACCAGACCGACGTCCTCGTCGTCTCGGACCACGGTTTTTCCACAATCTCGAAGAACTATGACCTCGCAAAGGTCCTGCGCAGGGCAGGCTTCGACGCCGAGAGCAAATTCACCGCGGCTCCCCAGCCCGGACAGATCGTTGTCGTCGGCAATTCGGGAAGCTCGTGTCTGTATGTGATCGGTCACGACAAAGCCGTGTCGCGCCGGCTCGTCGAGTTCCTCCAGAAATCGGACTTCGCCGGCGCGATTTTCTCCCGCGACGAGTTCGAGGGGACCTTCCCGCTGTCGCAAGTCTCTGTCGACACGGCGGGCGCTCCCGACGTCATGTTTTCGGCCTGCTGGTCGTCGGAACCCAATCATGACGGGATGCCGGGAACGCTCGTGTCGGAAGGAAAGCGCGGTCCCGGCCAGGGGAACCACTCGTCGCTCAGCCGTTACGACATGCACAACACGCTGGTCGCCGCGGGTCCGCACTTTAAGCAGCATTTCGTCGATGAGCTGCCCAGCGGCAACGCCGACGTCGCCCCAACGATCCTGCACCTTTTGGGTTTCCCAACGGACCAGCTCGACGGCCGCGTCCTGGGCGAAGCACTGGTCGGCGGCCAAACGCCGGCCGAACCGGTGGAAACGCAAACTTTGCGGGCCGCTCACAACGTCGGCACGACGCACTGGCAGCAGTATCTCACCATCTCGCGCATCGGAAACTACGTCTATTTCGACGAAGGGAACCGAGGCAACGGCCCGGAGACGGACGCCCGTCGCTGACGTCAGGGTAAGACCGCGAGCAGGGCCTGGGAGGGCGCGATCGCCCCGAAGACGCCCCCTTGCATCGTCACCATCTTGAGAGCCGCGCGGTGGTTTCCATAGTCGGTCGCCCCGCAGCAATCTTCCAAGAGCAGGCATTCGTACCCGCGATCGTTGGCCTCGCGCATCGTGGTGTGGACGCAAACATCGGTGGTGATGCCGGTCAGAATGAGGTTTTGGATTCCGCGCTGTTTGAGAATCAGGTCGAGATCGGTCGCGCAGAAGGCCCCTTTCCCGGGCTTGTCGATGATCGGTTCGCCGGGACGGGGCGCCACTTCGGGGATGATCTCCCAGCCGGGCTCGCCGCGCACGAGGATTTTGCCGCAGGGTCCCGGGTCGCCGATTCCCGCGCCGATTTGCCGCGAGCGCCAGCGCTTGTTTGCCGGTAAATCGGCCAGGTCGGGGCGATGCCCTTCGCGGGTATGCAGAATGGTATAGCCGCGGCCCCGCATCGCAGCCAGCACCGCGGCGATCGGCTCGATGGGCGCCCGGGTGAGAGACAGATCGTAGCCCATCTTGTCGACGTAGCCTCCTTGGCCGCAAAAGTCCGTCTGCATGTCGATCACGATCAGGGCCGTGTTCGCAGGCTCCAAGCGGCCGTTATAGGGCCACCGGTACGGATTGGCGTCGACGTAGGTCTCACTCATGGTGAGCGGCCTCGCATGACGATGGTTGCCGATTGAGATGAAGAATCACGCTGGATCATTCGTTAGCGCGGTCGTCGCGGCGAGATCCGCATCTGGACAGCCGCATTATCGGCTCGGATTCGATGCGAGGAAAGCTCGCCGAGCGACGATCAAAGAAGAGGCCCGGTCGATTTCGCCGCAAAAATAACCTAAAATTGCGACAGCTTTCCCACTCATAGATGGATGCAGAAATGACCCAGAAGGTCTACATCGACGGCACGCTCGTCCTCAAGGAAGACGCCAAAGTCAGCGTCTACGATCACGGCCTGCTTTACGGCGACGGCGTGTTCGAGGGGATTCGTGTTTACGGCGGCAAGGTCTTTTTGCTGCCCGAGCACATTAAGCGACTCTATGAGAGCGCGCTGGCGATCCGCCTGACGATTCCTCTTTCGCAGACAAAAATGGCCGAGGCCGTCGAGAGCACCGTCGCAGCCAACGGCCTCAAGGACGGCTACGTTCGGCTGGTGGTGACGCGCGGCGCGGGGACGCTGGGGATCGACGTCCGACGGACGAGCAATCCGCAGGTGATCATCATTGCCGACACGATCACCCTGTATTCGGCCGCTATCTACGAGAAGGGAATGGCCCTCGTCACGGCCAGCACGATCCGTAATCATCCGCACGCGCTCTCGGCGAGGATCAAGTCGCTCAATTATCTCAACAACATTCTGGCCAAGATGGAGGGGACCGACGCCGGCTTCGAGGAGGCCCTGATGCTCAACCACAAGGGCGAGGTGGCCGAGTGCACGGGGGACAACATCTTCATCGTGAAGAATCGGGTGCTCCGCACGCCACCCCCCGAAGCCTGCATTTTGGAAGGGATCACGCGAGGAGCCGTGATTCGCCTGGCGAAGCAGGCCGGTCTCACGGTGAATGAAGGGCCGATGACGCGGCACGACATCTACACGGCGGACGAATGTTTCCTGACCGGCACCGCGGCCGAGGTCGTCGCCGTGATCAGCCTCGACGGCCGCACGATCGGCGACGGGAAGCCGGGCCCGATTACCCAAGACTTACTCGGACGCTTCCGCGAACTGACTCGCAAAGGCGGCTGGTAGCGCGCGGAGTCGCGCGATCCTTCCGCACCACTGCGGGGTTGAATGGTAGGGCGGGTTTGCGATCGGGATTTTGGATTTACCACAAAGGCACCAAGGCACGAAGAAGACATTGAACAGGACGTAACAGAGTGAACGGAGCAAGACAGACTTGAATTCATTGATTTCCCTGTGTCCTCTGTTTCCTCCTGTTCAAAATCTTTTCATGCTTAAATCTTTGTGCCTTCGTGCCTTGTATGTTTGCTTCCTCAAACAGTGAGGGTGTAATGGAGGTCGTTGGTGGAAAGGCTGCGAAGCGTAGCGAAGCAGGCTTTCCACCAACGGCTGGCGACAGATCGATCGTGCCTGGGCCCATTGAGGCCGTCACTAAGCGTGATCGTCGCCGGTCTCGTGGAACAAGCCCGAACAGCCGCCAGAGCCGACGCTCGCCGTCGAGCTCGCATCTGCAAGACGGGGATCACTCCATGGACGGTTCCATTGCTCTCTTCGCTGGTGTCGATGTCTCCAAGAGGTCTCTCGATCTGTGCCTGCTTCCCGACGATCGTCGGCAGAGCTTCACCTACGACGAACAGGGCCTGGCACAACTGTCGAAGGCGTTGCCCGCGCCGCGGACGTGTCGGATCGTTGTGGAAGCCACCGGGGGCTATCAGCGAGCCGTGGTCGCTGAGCTGGTGAACGCGGGGCACCAGGTGGCAGTCGCCAATCCTCGTCAGGTCCGTGACTTCGCACGCGGTCTGGGGATCCTCGCCAAGACCGATCGGATCGATGCCTACGTCCTCGCGCGCTACGCCCAGCAAGCGGAGCCGCGGACCGTCGCTCAAGTCTCGGAGAAAGCCGCCGAACTCGAGCAACTGGTGGTCCGCCGACGCCAACTGGTCCAGCTGCAAACTGCCGAGACCAACCGCAAGCACGCGAGCTCCTCGAAGGCCGTTCGCACGAGCATTCAACAGGTGATCGTCGTGCTCCGCAAACAGATCGATCAGCTCGAGCAGCAAATCCTGGCCCTGGTCGAATCGGACGACGACTGGAAAGACAAAATGAATCGCTTGGGGAGCGTGCCGGGGGTCGGACCCGTCACGGCCGCCTCGCTCCTGGCCGAGTTGCCGGAGTTGGGTCAGGTCAATCGCCAGGAGATCGCCGCATTGGTCGGGGTGGCTCCCTTTAACCGTGACAGCGGCCGCTTCCGCGGCAAACGTTCGATCTGGGGCGGGCGCGCCTCGGTTCGCAGCGTGCTCTACATGGCGGCCCTGACCGCACGCACTCATAACCCGATCCTTCGAGACTTCGCCAAGCGCCTCGAAGCCGCCGGCAAGCCGTTCAAAGTCGTGATCACGGCCTGCATCCGCAAGTTGCTGACCATTCTCAACACGATCCTGAAGGACGGCACCTCGTGGCGACTCGAAAAATCTCTCGTCAACGCTTGAAAAGAAACACAGCCGCTTTGTGGTGAAAAATCCGGATCCTTTGTCCCTGGCCGAAACCTAAAGCAGCAAGTAAATCCCATGGCCAATTCCTTGATTCGACTGGCGAGCTGCGCGGGGGTCTGCCTCTTGACCGTCGCGATCCTCGCAGCGCCGCCAGAATCCGACAAATCGACCAAAGCCGCCAAAGACGCCCTGTCGCAATTCAATTCGCTGATCGGCGGCTGGCGCGGGACGGCTCAGCCGCGGCGCGGTTCGGCGACCGGAAGCTGGCGAGAATCGGCCGAGTGGGTCTGGGACTTCAGTCGACCCGTGCCAGCCATCCGTTACGTGGTCACTGACGGCAAGCTGCTCAAGGCGGCCCGCATTACTTTTGATGACAAGACGAATCTGTTTCGTGCAACCGTTGAATTGCCGGACGGCTCAACCCGCGAATACTCGGGCAAGTTCGACGAAGATCGGCTGGTGCTCAATTCGCAGCCCGACGCGAAGAACGAAATCCATCGCCTCACGGTGACGCGCCTCAACGACAAACGGACGATCGTCCTGTTTGAAAAGAAGCGTGCGAGTTCCCGCGGCTTGGCCCGCGTGGCCGAGGTCGGGTACACCCGCGAGGGCACCCGACTGGCAGTCGAAGGAGGCGACGGTCCCGAATGCGTCGTCACGGGCGGAAAGGGGACGATCGCCATCAGCTACAAGGGGCAGACCTATTACGTCTGTTGTTCCGGTTGCAAGCAGGCGTTTAACGAAAACCCCGAAAAGATCCTCGCGGAGTACAGGCAGCGGGTCGAAGCCCGCAACAAGTCCGCCAAGTAGGCTCCCGGAGAGGATTCGCGTTGCCCTTGCGTAACCGAGTCACGCCGTTCGGCGAGATCGTGGCAACTCCCGAACGGGGGACGTTCATGGGCAATCGGGGAATCCTGCACGACGCGGAGGGTCACCTCCGGCGGAAATGGGCGCTCAAGCGGTGGCTCGTCTGCGTTTTGGAGTTTCGCGGCCGAAAGCGGACCGTGATGACCCCGAATCGCTACACCGAACTCTTCTTCCTGGATGAAGCCACTGCGCTGGCAGCCGGACACCGGCCGTGCGCCGAGTGCCGTCACGCACGGTTCATCGAATTCTGCGTGGCGTGGAAATCGGTGTATTCGGGAGGCAAGGCGTCACGACGACCGACCGCCGATGAGATGGATGATCGCCTGCACACCGAGCGCGTAGGTCCCGACCGCTCGAAACAAACCCATCCGAGTCCGCTTGAGAATTTGCCTGACGGGGCCTTCGTGACGCTGCCAGGGAGCGAAGATACAGCATGGCTGGTCTGGAAGGACCAGATCTTCAAGTGGTCGCCGGGAGGCTACCAGGAGCGTCGTCCACGCCCCAAACGTCTCGGTGTTGCGCTACTGACGCCCGCTTCGACGGTGGCTGCTATCCGAGCGGGATACATCCCGGAGGTCCACGCTTCAACGGCCCGGCAAAAACGCCGTTGACACCGTTCGGCCCGCGAAATAAAGTCCCCGTCCCCTTCAATTCCTCATTTCGCATCCTGTTCGTTCCGCTGGGAGCTGCTGCATGGCCGTCCTGCCTGTCTCACAGTCTGCGCACTCGTCAAACACCCCTGTCCCGTTCATCGATCTGGTCGCCCAGCATCAAACCATCGCGGGGGATGTTCGCGACGCGGTCGATCGGGTCTTTGCCTCGCAGCTCTTCGTGCTCGGCGAGGAAGTGGCCCAGTTCGAGGCCGAGTGTGCTCAGTATTGCGACGCCAACGATGCGATCAGCTGCGCCTCGGGAACCGACGCCTTACTCTTGGCACTGATGGCCCTCGGGATCGGGCCCGGCGACGAGGTCGTGACGTCGCCATTCAGCTTTTTCGCGACGGCAGGCTGCATCCATCGCGTCGGCGCGCGGCCGGTGTTTGTCGATATCGATCCGGTGAGCATGAACATCGACCCAGATCAAATCGTGCGGGCCATCACCCCAAACACCCGGGCCATCCTGCCCGTGCATTTGTTCGGCCAATGCTCGCTGATGGAGCCCCTGTGGCGGATTGCCGTGCAACACGGCCTGACGATCATCGAAGACGCCTGCCAATCGATTGGCGCGGAGTACCGTGGCCGACGCGCAGGTGTCTTAGGGACCATCGGTTGTTTCAGCTTCTTCCCCACCAAGAATCTCGGCGGCGCGGGTGACGGCGGACTCATGACGACGGATGATCCCGAACTCAGCCGCCGTCTGCGGCTGCTGCGCGTGCATGGCGACGTCGGAGCTTACCGCCATGTGGAGGTTGGCCTGAACAGTCGGCTCGACGCATTGCAGGCCGCCGTGCTCCGCGTGAAACTCGGTCACCTCGGCCGCTGGACGGAGGCCCGCCGAGCCAACGCCAAACGCTATCCTTCGCTGTTTGAAAAGTACGACCTCCTCGATCACGTTGTGCTGCCGCGAGAGCTTCCCGACTGCCGGCACGTTTACAACCAATTCACAATCCGCGTTAAGCACGGCCGTCGCGATGCAGTGCTTGCCTCGTTGCGGTCGCAGCAGATCGGGGCGGCGATCTACTATCCGATTCCGCTGCATATGCAGGAGTGCTTTGCCTTTCTGGGATACAAGCAGGGCGATCTGCCCGCTTCCGAGTCCGCCGCCGCGGAGGTGCTTTCGCTGCCCGTCTTCCCAGAACTGGGCGCCGAGCGGCAGGAACTGGTCGTCCGCGGAATCGCCCGGGCTCTGGGCTGCCTGGCGTCCGAGGGCGAAGAGATAAAGCATCTCCGCCGCGTGGCCTGACGCTTGCCGGAAACGCACACGAGTTTGAGCACTCAATCGCCCGCTTACCGACGGGCGCGGCTCGAAGATCCGTCCGTAGTTCCGCGTTGGGTCGCGCGCGAAGTGTTGTGACGCGATGTAAGAATTGCCGACGTCGACGGTGCGTTTGGGTCGTTTGAACCGACGGCGAAAATCTTGCACGTCGTGACAGATCTCTCGGCCACTCGCCCGAAGTGCTGATCCGCTCGCGGCTAAGCGACGCCGCGCCGACGCTCGCCGCCAGACCTTTCCCGGTCGTCACGCTTTTCCCGATCGTTGGAACAGACGTTGCGTCGCCTCGCTCTGGGGCGGAGCACCCCGCTGCCCGGCTCTCTCTGCCGCGGCGCGAAATAGAATGGAAAACCGGCTCGGCTGTTCTTCGCCGTTCCGCGCATTGCGCTTCGACGACGACGGGTGAGGCGAGTTGTCGGATGTCGACCCGGTCAGGGCCAATTTCCCGTTCGCGGAGGGGTCGATGGGCAAATCTTCGGTTCGCGGTCTTTCGGTGCGCACTTCGAGAGTCCTCGGTGCGTCCGCACGTTATGCGTCGTTGTGCGTAACGCAGACGGGCGTCCGGCTGCGGCGATCTTTTGGGATAGCTCTGCTCATTCTTGAGGTCGCACTGGGGATCTCGCGGCCGGCCTGGTCGGCTCCCGGCGGCGCGACCAACGCGACGCTGGCAGCCAAAGAAACGGCCGGCAAAGAGGCGGGCGCCAAGGCGATCACGGTCAAAGAATCAGGCAAGGATGCGTCCGCCAGGGATTGCAAAGACGACGAAGCCGTCCGCCGCTCGACCGCCGTGACGCTCAACTATTGCCGGGCCTCGTTCTATCGCATCCAAAAAACGCCCACGCTCCGCGTGCTGGTCGAAGAGCAGGAAAAGATCCTCAACAACGTCGACCTCAACGGCATCGCCGACCAGGAAGTGATCAAGCTCTATACGGGCGTGCTGGTCGAAATCAGCGAAATTCGGCTGGCCGATCGCGAGCGGCTCGTGCTCGAGGACAAGTATCACAACACGCTCGGCACCCTGCTGACGGCCGACGCCTTCGACTTCGGGACGCAGTTGGCGTCTGCCCATTACCTGGCGGCCGTCCGCACCGGAGCCCGCAGTTGGTGGGACTATCGAACCTCGGTCAACACGCGCGACCTCGACGTGTTTCACGTCGATCAGAAGCGGTTGATGGCGTTCACGGAAAAATCGGGCCAATTCCTCGACACGTTTTGGAAGCTGGCCCGCGACCGCAAGATCCCCGACCGCTGGCTGATCCGCAATCAAGACCTGCGCAACCTCGAAAAGGCCATGCAGGAATGCGACCCGGCTGTCCGGTTGCGGGTACTCAAGCGAATGCAGGACTTCATGACGTGCTTTCCGCCCTATTGGTATTACGTCGCGCGGACGCAGCAGGCGCTCGGGCAACTCTGCCCGGCCGCGGAGACCTACGAACGCCTCGTGAAGGTCGGCCAAGGACACTTCCGCAAAGACGAAATGTTGGCTGCCGGGCTGGCGAACCGGGCGATGATCCTCGATTACCTGCACCAAACCGGGGCCGTCGACGCGGCGCTCAAGGCCCTGGGCTACTCGACCGACGTTTGGGAAGCCAACCTGATGGCGGCCCAAGTGCTCGGCCGCAACGGCCGGCCAGCCGAGGCGGAGGACGCCATCCTCCGCAACCTCGACGTGGAACTGGAGCGCGACCGCAGCACGGTGGCTCTTGTTTCGCTCTACGCCACCACGCGCAACATGCAAAAGTTGCAGGCCTGGCTGGCCAATCCGGCCGCGGTCAGCCGCCTACCGATGCCCACGTTGATTCGCGCGGCGGCCGTGCTCGGTCCGCGACGCCTGCCGGCGGCGGTCGCAGCTCAATGGGCCTCGACCGTCCAGGCACACTACGACATCAACATCGGGGCCGACGACTTCGTGCTTGTCACCACGCCTGCCTGGAAGCTGCAGTCCTCGGAAATGTCCCTTTACGTCGGCAAGGAATCGTCGCGCCAATCGACGATCGCCCTCATGGCCGGCAAATCCGAAATTCGTTTCGGCCGGATCGGCGACATCGGCCATCCGCTTTATGGCTCGTCCAATCCGCCGCCAGCGACGCTCCTGGTCAAGTTTCCCGACGCGCCGTTGGTTCGCCTGCGGCTTGATTCGCGTCCGGAAACGACCACGAACGCTTCGTCGACGCTGTCGTCGGTCGTCGAGATGTTGACGCCGACATCGTTCGGCGGACGGCGTCACGCGTTGCAGTTGGCCGCCGTGGAAATCGGCGACGAGCAATTCGCGGTCGCCGCACGCCTGGACGGCTCCGACATGACCCCGACTGATGACAGCAATCCTCTGATGACTCCGCCAATGCCAAATCCCGGCTCACGGGTTAATGCAGACGCGACCCAAACCGCCTCCACGATATCGCCTTCCTCGACAGCATCGCCCGCGGCACCGCCCGCCAGTTCCGCACAAGGGGCGTTCGCGAAGAGTGACAGTCAACCCGCACCCCGGTCGTTTTCGTTCCCTCCGATCCCATTGTTGACCGTACCGCGGTTTGCGATCCCACAAACGACCGATTCCGGGCCGACAATTCCTGATCCCCATGCCGAGCCCGAAGGTCCGCGATTTGATTGAGTTCGGTCGCGGCAGTGCGTGGAACGATCAGAGAATCGGAATCAAGCACCATCGGGCTCACGCCCGACGCTCGCCGGTCTGGTGAGCCAGGCGAGCCGCTCCGCCGAAGGCGGATGAGCTGGCGGGTGCTTCCCGGTCGGAAAAGACACGGGACCGGTGCAGGCAGGGCGACAGACTGTCCTCTGCACCACTAAAATGAAAATGGCTGCTTCTCGTTCCGATTTCCTTTTCACGTGAGCCGCTTCCAGTGTCTGACGGTTCGTTGCCGAACTCGCGTCTGATCACCGATTTGTCGCGCGCGGAACTGGCCGCCTGGTGTGAACAGCACGGCGAGCAACCGTTCCGCGCCGAGCAGATTCGGCGCTGGATTTTCGGCAAGCGAGTGAACGACTTCGAGAGCATGCACGACTTGCCGAAGTCGTTGAGGAGCGCTCTGGTCTCCGAATTTCGCCTGTTTGCCTCCGAAATCGCGAAACATCAAGTCGCCAGCGACCGCACCGAAAAGCTTGTCCTGCGCCTCGCCGACGGCAACCACATCGAAGCCGTGCTGATGCGCGAGCCCGCTCGCGTCACGGTCTGCCTCAGCACACAAGTCGGCTGCGCGATGGGCTGCGTCTTCTGCGCGAGCGGCCTCTTGGGCGTGAAGCGCAATCTGAGCACGGGTGAAATCATCGAGCAAGTGCTGCGACTCGATCGGCTCTTGACGCCCAACGAGCGGATCACCAACGTCGTCGTGATGGGAATCGGCGAGCCGCTCGCCAACCTCAAGGCTCTCTTGCCGGCGATGGAAACGCTCAACGAAAAAGGGGGGCTCGGCCTCGGCGCGCGGCGGATCACGATCTCGACCGTCGGCCTGCCGGACAAAATTCGCGAGCTGGCGCGCTCTGGCAAGCCGTTCAACCTGGCAGTCTCGCTCCACGCCGCCGCCGACGAACTCCGCAGTCAGCTTGTGCCGGTCAACGCCAAGACCGGTATGCAAGCCATCCTGGAGGCGGCCGACGACTATTTCCGCGAGACGGGCCGCCGCGTGACGTTCGAGTACGTCCTCTTGGGCGGAATCAACGACAGCATCGAACAGGCCCATCAATTGGCGCGGCTCCTCGAAGGCCGCGGCGCCCACGTCAACCTGATTCCGATGAACGCGGTCAACGAACTCGAATTCGCAGCCCCGACTCATGCCCGGGTCGACGCTTTCGTCGAAGCACTCACGTCAGCCGGTATCGCCGCCACCGTCCGCAAGCGCAAAGGCGCCGATATCGACGCCGCCTGCGGCCAATTGCGCCTGGCGACCGAACGGGACGCCGCCGCCCCGGTTCGTTAGACCTGGGTGGCACTGGACTTCGGCGAGCTCCCTTCGGGTCTGAGCCTCAGGGTCGAAGACAGTCGAGTCGCGGCTTGCCCGCCAGTGTCTTCACTTGCGAGTTAGCCGCGGGACGTTTTTACTCGCGCCCAGGCAACTGGCCTGTTGGAAAAACACTGGCGGACAAGCCGAGGGTGTCCGGGAATTGGCGGCCGAATTTTGGCTTGGGTGCCACGGCTGAGCGGCTGCCGCTCAGCCGTGCTCTTCCCGGTGGCTCGTGCTCATCGGAAATGAACTCGCGTAAGACCTGTCGTGAAGAGCACGGCTGAGCCGAAACGTCTCAGCCGTGGCACCCGATCGAATTCCCGAACACTCTCGGACAAGCCGCGACTCGACTGTCTTCGACCCTGAGGCTCAGACCCGAAGGGAGCTCGCCGAAGTCCAGTGCCACCCGACCAGTCCAGACTTCGTTTCGATCGCTGCGGGCCGTGTCAAATTGCGCAAAAGCGCGCCGATTTTGCGCCGCTGATGCGCGGTGGGTCAACTTCTGCCCCCTATACTAAAAGAGAAGTTGACCCACCGTTTTTTCAGAGTCTAAGTAATTACTATTGAGCATGTTACGGTGGGTCAACTTCCTTGTCTTCATGCGTAAGAAGTTGACCCACCGTAAATTGTCCACAAGCGATACATTTCGTCCGCCGGCGTTACATACGCGAGGTCGGTGGGTTCGACCGAGTTGCCAACCTCGAAACGTGGCCGCCCTGCTTAAGCGCTCGACTTCCGCGCGCGGTGGGACAACTTTCACCCCCTATCAAAAGAAGTTGTCCCGTCCCGCCGGGGATGAAAGTCCTGTCATTTTTAACCGCCCCAAATTCGCCCCGAATTCGACCAGGCGGCTTCTTTGGATCTGTCATTCGCCCAGGCAATTCAGCTCTCGGGAGGCCGAAAATTCGCTATTTCCATTAAGCCATAGATCGCTGATCCGTCCAAGATCAGTTTTTTGACGGGCGAACGCACCGGGTTCCTCAGCCAAGTTTCCGCAGCAACTGCAGCCCGCGGCGGCGCCACGGCCCCTGCTTGCGGGCGATTGGCGGGGGGCTCGATTCGATTTCCATCAGCATGGCTTGCAGGCTGTCGCGGGCTTCTTGGATACGGCCGTTTTGGGAATCGAGCCAGGCCAGGAGGTAGAGTCCCTCGGGGTGCCGCCAGCGACGCACGTGCTTTTGCAGGTGGGCGGTCGCTTCGTCGTTTCGGTCGAGATTCAACAGCGATTTGGCGTAGAGCAGCGAAACGTCGCCGAATTTGTACTGCGGATCGATCTGGAGGATTTTGTCCAGGCGCTCGCGGGCCGACTCATAGTCTTTGAAGTGCATGTCGATCAAAGCCGCGCCCCACAGGGCGGCGAGATTGGCGGGCTCTTTTTCCAGGGCCCGGACATAAGCGTCGCTCGCCCGATCGAACTGCCCGGTCTCTCGCAGAGCGTCGCCCAAGTGCACGAAATGGTAGGCGTTGCCGATCTGGCGGGCGGAGGATTCGAGTCGGCGGATCTCCGTCCCGCGACGCATTCCGCGCACCCATCTCGGCGCGGGGACGTTATGCGTCGGCAGCCAGCGAACGAAGAAATAAACCAGCGGGCCGATCCCCGGCAGAAACAAGATGATCCACCACCACATCTGCTTTTCGGGGTCGGAGCGCAAACATTCGATCAGCATCCAGACGGTGAGACCGGTCATGAGCAGCGAGACAAACCCGCCCCCCTCCCAGTTCATCAGTTGATGCAGACCGAAGAATGGAAACATAGCCGGGACGCTCGAACCTAATCACGGAGCCGCGAATTGAAGCACGAATGTCGAAGCTCGAATGACGAAGGAATGTCCAAATGACTGAAGCCCGAACGCCCAGCCTCTTCGCTTAGTGCTTTTGGCTTCGTGCTTCTTTCGTCCCACCGAGGGCGGACCGAGGCGGCATTCGGATTTCGTCATTCCAAAACTTGGGCCATTCTGTCAGACCGAAGGCCGGATTGCATCAGACCGCCCGCGGTCTGTCGAGTCCGGCAAGTTGCGCGATCGCGGCCGGTGCCTCCTCCAGCAAGGCGATCGTCAAATCGGGCTCGGCCCCCACGGGGACGGCCGAAAACAGCGGCACCCGGTCGCACGAATCGAGAAAGGCAGCCGCGAGCGGATTGTCGGGGTTCCAACCCTTGCTGCGGCAGTCGGGCCAGCGAAGCAAAATGGTGCGCATCGAGGACCGGTTGGCCGGGTCGATATCGTTGTCGCGGCGATCGCCGATCATCACGGTTCGGGCCGGATCGCAGCCGGCCTGTTTAATCGCCCATTCATAAAGGGCCAGATCGGGCTTGTGCAGGTGCAATTCGTCGCTGATTGCCACGACGTCGAAGTATCCGAGCAGCCCGCGTCGGGCCAGACTGTTGCGGCATTCGGTCGGCTGGTTGGCAATCAGTCCCAGCCGCCAGCGAGCCCGCAATTCCTCGAGCACGGCCCGGTGCCGGTCGTCCCAGATGTTGTGCCGGTCGTACGTTTCCATCAGCAGCCTGCGGATATTACGCAGCGCGAGTTTCGCCTCGTCCGCCGGCAGCATCCGTTGGGCGATCGTGTGCAGGATGAAATTCTCCCCATCTCGGGCTCGTTCCTCGCGCTCGGCCATCATTTCTTCAAACGAATAGCTGGGATGTCGGATCCGCAACGTGTCGAAGAGCAGCCGATATCCCTCGAAGTTTTGGGGATCATCGTTGAAGAGGACGTTGCCGACGTCGAGAAACACCCAGTCGATCATGCCAGCCTGATGTGTTCGATCCGATTGTCGATCATCCACCGCAGCCACGCTTCCTGCTCCTCCGTGATTTCCAGCTCGGCGGTCGACTGGCTGTCGAGCGGCGAGACGATGCGGAGGATCCCCTCGTCGTAAAACTCGTTTGCGTCGCAGAGCCGCACCCACCATTCGTTTTCGCCGAGCGCGGCGGGCGCCCCGCTTTCGCCGGGCGATGTGACGAAGTAGGTAATATCGTGCCGAAAGCGATCCGGCATCTCGAACGGTGCGACTTCCGGGCGACCGACGGGAACGACGCGGACGGACATGGTGTCCTACCGAAGGTCAATTTCAAAAGGAATGTGGGCGATTTTGGACCCTGGCGGAGTCCCCTCACCCCCAACCCCTCTCCCGCGAGGGGAGAGGGGAGAAAATCTACACGCACACTTGTTCTGCAAATCCGCCAACGCTTTGACTCTTCTCCCCTCGCCCCTTGCGGGAGAGGGGCCGGGGGTGAGGGGTCTGCTCAGTGATGCCCCAGCGTCATTTAGTTCACCAGCCGGCACCCTTGGTTGTCGTCTTCACGCGGCAGATATACATGTCAGCGCAGAGGTAGAGGACGCTGCCGTCATTCCCCCAGGCGCAGTTGGCCGTCTTTTCGCCCGTTTCGATCCGGCCCAGCAGCTTGCCGTCAGAGCTGAAGACGTAACAGCCACCCGGGCCGGTGGCAAACAGGTGCCCGTTGGCGTCGACCTTCATTCCGTCCGGCAGGCCCGGCAATTTGCCCGCGCTCGGCGTCACGTCGAAAAAGACTTTGCCCGGGCCGAGGGTGCCGTCGTCGAGCACGGGAAACGCCTTCCAGATGGCCTCTTTTGGATCGGATTGCGCCACGTACAGAGTTTTTTCGTCCGGCGAGAAGGCGATCCCGTTTGGCCTCGTCATGTCCTTTGTGAGCAGGGTCACTTTGCCGTCGGTTGCCAGGCGGTAAACTCCGCAAAAATCCAGCTCGCGCGGAGGTCCTTCCTGCTGGGGCAGACCATAAGGCGGATCGGTGAAGTAAATGTCGCCGTTGGATTTGATGCAGCCGTCGTTGGGGCTGTTGAGCCGCTTGCCTTCGTAGTTGTCGACGAGCGTGCGCTTGCCGCCGCCTTTCGTGAGGACGGAGAGTCGCCGATCGCCGTGCTCGCAAGAAATCAGCTGCCCCATCTTGTCGATCATCAGGCCGTTCGCCCCCGGCTCCTTGCTGTAGCGCGGGCGCAGCGGCCCCGTGTAGCCGGAGGGCCGCAAGTAAACGTGCACGCCCTCCCCCTCCTTCCACTGCATGGTTTGGTTGGCGATCACGTCGGAAAAGAAGAGCGTGCCCGACGCTTTGTCCCACACCGGGCCTTCCGCCCATTCGAAACGGCTGCTGAGGACTTCGATCTTTGCGTCTTTGGGGATCAGCTCATCGAGCTTCGGGTCGAGCCGGTGGATCGTGCCGATGACGGGAAAGTTGCGCGTCGCTTGGCGCGTGCCCCTGCGGGACCAATCGCGAGCAGGGCGATGGCCGCGATCGGCAGAAACAAAAAAGACAAAGAACGGCGGAAGGGGGTGCGGTGCATGGTGGCATCTCCTCGGGTGCGCGAATCGGTCGATGCGGCGACAGCGGGTTTCATCCTAAGCGAGAAAACTCAGATGCGGGCTGGGGGGCGGTGGTCGCGAGACAGGCCCTTTGCCTCACTTCGTCTGGGCGTCCAAGAATGCGACGACGGTCGACTGTAATTTCTCGGGCTGCATGAAAATCATGAAGTGGTCTGCATTGGGAAAGATGGCCAGTTGCGAACGCGGAATGAGCCGGAACATTTCGACGGCGTGCTCGGGTCGGATGGCGTCGTGATCGCCCTGAGTGACGAGCACCTCCGCCTTGATCGACCGCATCTGTTCGGGCGAGAACCCCTTGAACTCAAGCACCATTTTTTTGACGGCCCGCACCAGCGCCGGCCATTGCTTCGGATCGGGCGCCTACCTTGTCGTAATGGTCCTTCAAGGGGGGCGGGGCGAAGTCGTCGGGCAGGTTCCGCATCTGCTGAAAATTCGCTGGCTCGAACGCCTCTTCGACGCTGCGAAAACTCGATCCATTGACGGCGATCTTGCCCACCGCGTCGGGGTGCTTGATCGCCAGGGCCAACGCCACGATGCCCCCCATGCTGTAGCCGAACACGTCGGCCCGCTCGATCTTGAGCTGCGACAAGAGGCCAGCCACATCGTCGGCCATGCTTTCAACAGACATCGGACGCTCGCCGAGCGGCGTATGCCCATGCCCCTGCAGTTCGACCACGATCAACTGCCGATGCTTGCCCAGAATGGGGAACGGGTTGGCCCAGCCAAATGCGCCATGCAACACAACCAACGGCCGCACGCCGTCACGCGCCTCGCCGTGCGTTTCGTAATAAAGCTTGATCCCGTTCACCTGCGCATACCGCCCGTCCGGCTCCGCGGCCGAAACGACGCCCGCAACGACGAGCAGCGTCGAAAAAGCCGCGATGGAAACAACCCCTGCAGACATGGCCGACTCCCGGACCAAGAGAATCCAACGCGCAATGAACGTCGAGTGACCCGAAATTTTCGCGCCATCCAACACCAAGAGTCAAGCGCTAATGCTTCACGCACCCAGTTCAAGCGCCCAAAAGACCGAGACTACCCGGTTTCAGCCTGTGAACGGGTTGCAAAGTCTTCGCCGCCTGCCCCATACTCGGGAATTGCATAAATTTTTGCCCACGCAGTTTTGGAGTTCCGCATGTCTCGCCGGTTACTCGCCTCGCTTCTTGTCGCGGTCGCGCTGACTTCCCTCGCGTTTGGCGCCGACGAGGATCCGTCCAGCGGCTCGAAAACGACGGGCAAGAAAGCGGCGCAGAAAAAATCCGCCTCAAAGAAAAAAGGCAAGAAGGCGGCGCCCTCGTCGCCAACTTCGCCCAACGCAGCAGTGGAGGCGACCGGTCCCGTGTTGGCTCTGAAAGGCGGGCGGATCCTCACCGCGGCCGGACCCATTTATGACCCCGGCGTGCTGGTGATCGCAGACGGAAAAATTCTCGACGTGGGACTGCTCGGCAAAACGACCGTCCCGAAGGAAGCCCGTGTCGTCGACGTCGCCGGCAAGGTGATTATCCCCGGCCTGGTCGATTCGCACTCGCACCTGGGCGTCTACTCGCGACCCGCGGTCGAAGCCAACAGCGACGGGAACGAAATGACCGGCCCTGTGCAGGGCATCGTGCGGGCGCTCGACGCGGTGAATCCGTACGACCCGGGAATTCGCATGGCCAACGCCGGTGGCGTCACGGCTGCCAACATCATGCCCGGCAGCGGCAACGTCATCGGCGGACAGACGATCTACGTCAAGCTCCGTGGCTACACGCCCGAACAAATGTGGATCGAGTCGCCCGACGTGCTCGGCGGTCTCAAGATGGCCAACGGCGAAAATCCCAAGCGGGCATACGGCGGCAAGGCCAAGGCCCCCGGCACGCGAATGAAAGTCGCCGCGCTGCAGCGGAGCGAGTTTCTTGCCGCCAAGAACTACCTGGCCAAGTGGGACGCGTATCGCAAAAAGCTGGCCTCGGGCGAAAAGGCAACCGCGCCCGACGTCGACCTCGCGATGGAGCCGCTGGTTGAGGTGTTGCAGCACAAGCGGACCGTGCATTTCCATACGCACCGGGCCGACGACATTCTGACGGTGCTTCGGCTCAAGGACGAATTCAATTTCGAGCTGGTGATCCAGCACGGAACAGAGTCCTACAAGGTTCTCGCGGAAATCGCCAAGCACAACGTGCCCGTCTCGATGACGATTCCTGACAGCCCCGGCGGCAAGGCCGAGGTCGTCGAACTCACCGAACGCTGCGGGGCGGAATTGGCCAAGGCCGGCATCAAAGTGCTCGTCAACACCGATGATCCGGTTACCGAAAGCCGGTTCCTGTTGCGGACGGCTGCCATTCCGATTCGCGGGGGCCTGTCGCCCGAGCTGGCTCTCAAATCGGTGACGCTCGCCCCGGCTCAGGCCATGCATCTCGACGGCCGCATCGGCTCGCTCGAGAAGGGGAAGGACGCCGATTTCGTGGTCCTGAGCGGCGATCCGTTCAGCGTCTACAGCCGCGTGCTCGAGACCTACATCGACGGCAAGCCGGTCTTTAAGCTGTCGGACGAAAAGGACCGCCGCTACCAGGTGGGGGGGTTCGCGCTGGGTGACCGCGTGAAGTTCCCCTCGGCCAAGCCGATGGTGCATCCGCTGCACGAAGTGAAAGCGCCGGCCGTGCCGGAGAAGGCTCAGCACCCGGGGCCGGCCGGGAATAACGCCGTCATTCTGGCAGGCCGCTTGTTCACGGTCGCCAAGAAGCCGATCGAAGACGCCGTCGTGGTGATCAAAGACGGGAAGGTTGCCGAAGTCGGTCCGCGAGCATCGGTCAAGATTCCGGCTGATTTCCCAGTGATCTCCGCGGTCTCGGTCACGCCCGGACTAATCGACGCGAACAGCATCGTACCGCTCTCCGGGCAGTACAACATCGCGGCTGATCAGGACGCCGACGAGCTTTCGGATCCGGACCAGGCGGAGCTTCGTGTGCTCGATGCGTTCAATCCGAGCGAGCCGTTGCTGCGTTTTCTGTTGGAGCAGGGAGTCACGGTCGTGCATGTCTGCCCGGGCCGGGACAACGTGATCGCGGGTACGACGGGCGTCTTCCGCACGCACGGCACGACGGCCGAATCGATGGCCGTGAAATTCCCGGAGTCGTTGTTGTTCAACCTCGGCGAAGCGCCCAAGCGGGCCTACCGGGGCCAAAAGCCGGGAACGCGGATGGGCACGGCAGCCATCGTTCGTAAGGCCTTCACGGATGCCGCCAACTATCGGCGGAAGCGAGAGTCGCCTAAGCCGGGCGAGCCGCCCCTCGATACAAACCTGAAAATGGAATCGCTTCGCGCGGTGCTCGACCACAAAGTCTCGGCCCTGTTTGCCGCTCAAAAGGCCGACGACCTGATGACGGCCCTGCGGCTGATCAACGAGTTTCACCTCGACGGCAAGCTGGCACTCGGGGCGGAGGCCTATCTCATCTCCGATCAGATTGCGGCGGCCAAAGTGCCCCTCATCGTGCATCCGACCATGCAGCACGCCGAGTCGATGGAAACGATCAACAGCTACTTGGGCAACGCCGCCACGATTTCTGAGGCCGGCATTCCGATCGCGATCGGCGCCGGTGCCGAGGGTTACGTCCCCAAGACGCGCGTCGTGCGGCAGGAAGCGGCCATCGCCATGGTCCACGGTCTGGGACGAGACGCGGCCCTGAAGGCGATCACCCTCGACGCGGCCCGCATCCTGGGAGTCGACGGGCAATACGGCAGCCTCGAGCCGGGCAAAGTCGGCGACGTGGTGCTCTACGACGGCGATCCGTTCGAGTATGCGACTCACGTGGTGGCCGTGCTGGTCGACGGGAAACTGGTCTACGACCGCTCGCAGCACAAGCCGATTTCGACGGCGGAGCGAATCTACACGTCCAGCCCAGAGATCCCCTGCTGCTTGGGGTGGATGGGTTGGTGATCGCTGATTGGGTGGCACTGGCGGCTCGTCCGCCAGTGCATTTTTTGCAACGCGCAGAATTCAACACTGGGGGACAAGCCTCCAGTGCCAGCCCTCCTGGTTCTCTAGCTGGCCGTTTCGACCCTCTCTCCCGCTGCGCCGAGTGATTCGCTCTCGGGTGGCGCCTCAGGCTTCTTGAACAACAACGAGGCCCCGATGGAAAGGGCCAGACAGCCGCCGACCACGGCAAGCACGATCCAGTTGGGGATATCGACCCAGGCGTCGATCAGCATTTTGACGCCAACAAAAGCCAGGATCGCAGCGAGGCCATAACGCAGGTAATGAAACGCGTCCATCATCCCCGCCAGGGCAAAGTACAAGCTGCGCAGGCCGACGATGGCGAAGGCGTTCGACGAATAGACGATAAACGCGTCGGGCGGCTTGACCACGCCGATGACGGCCGGCACCGAATCGATCGCGAACAGTAGATCCGTCGTGTTGATCACCCACAGCACCACGAACAGCGGCGTCATCATCAGCCGGCCGTCCACGCGGGCGAAGAAGTGGTCCTGATGATACGTTTTGCTGATCGGCAGATAGCGCCTTGAAAAGCGCAGGAACCAGTTGTGCTCGGGATCGTACTGCTCCTCGCTGATCAGGAGCTTGAGCGCCGTGTAGACGAGCAGGGCCCCGAGCGGATAGAGCAACCAGCGAAACCGCTCGATCAGCTCGACGCCGCAAACGATGAACACGCCCCGCATCACGAGCGCCGAAAATCCCCCACAGCAACACGCGGTGCTGGTGATTCCGCGGCACCTGAAAGTACGAAAAAATAATCAGCATCACGAACAGGTTGTCGACGCTGAGCACTTCCTCGACCAGGTAGCCGTTGACGTAATTGAGGGCGGAAACCGCGCCGGCTCTCCACCACATGAATCCCGCGAAGGCGAACGCCACGGCAACCCAGATCGCCGAGCGGACCATGGCTTCGCGGACGTGAATGATGTGGGCCTTGCGGCTGAAGAGGCCCAGGTCAATCGCGACGAGCACGATCAGGAAGACGTTGAACGCCACCCATTCGATCAACGTGCCCATCAGGCTCTGTTCCCGCTTCCGAATCGACCCGCTGTCATTTTAGAGCGCGGGTCGTCCCGGCGTCCGCTAGTTGAGAGCTGGAATCGGACAAAATGAGGGGGAAGTCGTAGGGGGGACAAGTCCGCCACAGGCGGGCGCCGGCCCACCTTGTGGTCGGCACAAGGTTGTCTCTTGAAGGCGAGGGGGGGTGAACAAAATGCCGCGGTCCGGGCTTCCGGGCGCGGTCAGGGGTGGGTAACGGGACTCGAACCCGCGACCTTCGGTGCCACAGACCGACGCTCTAACCAACTGAGCTATACCCACCATGGTTGGTGCTGACGCGCACAACATATCTGACACCCCAAACCCCTGCAAGGTCCGAAAACCTGCGTCAATCGCCTCACTGATCGCACGTCGCGCGCAATCTTCCGTTGAGGTCGGCCGATCGCGCGCTTGAGACGCCCTCAGGGCGAATGTACAGTGAAGCTCCTCGCTTCGCCGCACCGACTCTCGCACGACCTCGTTGAGATCCTCCCTCCTCTCGAACGCGTCGCATAAGGAGTGCGTGATGACCGAGCGCATCGATCAGATCCAGTCGGGCGTGTTCATCATGCCGTTTCACGATCCGGCCAAGCCGCTCGCGCAATGCTTCGACGAGGATCTCGAGCTGATCATTCGCGCCGACGAGCTGGGCATCGATGAGTTCTGGATCGGCGAGCATCACACGATGAAGTACGAGCCGATCGTAATGCCCGAGATCTTCATCGGCCGAGCGTTGGGAGAGACCCAGACCATTCGCATGGGGCCGGCTCCGGTCTGCCTGCAGCAGCATCATCCGGCCCACGTCGCCAGCCGGCTGGCGTTTCTCGATCACTTGTCGAAGGGTCGCCTCAACCTGTGCTTTGGACCGGGCAGTGTGACTTCCGACCAGGAGTTGTACGGCATCGATCCCAAGGACGGCGGCGCGATGGCCTTCGAGGCGGCCGACATGATCCTCAAGCTCTGGTCGAACGATCCGCCCTACGAGATCGAAGGCAAATACTGGACGATTCGGCTCAAAAAGACCGTCGATGAGGAAACGGGCATCGGCTACATTCACAAGCCGCTGCAACAGCCGCATCCGCCGATTTCGATTCCCGGCATGAGCCGCGACTCATACAGCATGAAGTACGCGGGTCGGGTGGGTTTCAATCCGTTCGCCCACTGCCTGATCGCGGGCAATGTCGTCGCCGACTTGTGGAAGACCTATGAAACAGCAGCCCACGAGGCGAATCGCCCCGCCCAGCGATCGAAGTTCAAAGTCGCCCGCTCGATCTTCCTGGCCGACACCACCCGCGAGGCCCAGGATCGCGCCCGAACAAATTCGCTCGGGAAGAACTATCAATACATCGGCCGGCTGTTCGACAAGGGGCTGGGCCGCCGCATCTACAAGCGCGACCTCAACATGAGCGATGGTGACTGTCAGCTCGACTATTTGATGTCCGAGCAGATCCTGGCCGGTGACGTCGACCACGTGCTCGACCGCCTGCTCGCGCTGATCGAGGAGACGGGCCCGATTGGTTCGCTGATCACAATGAGCTACGACTGGGACGACAAGGACGCCTGGATCCGCAGTCTCGAGCTCTATCAGAACGAGCTGATGCCCGCGCTTAATAAGGCCGTGCTCGGTAAAGCGTCCAAAGCTGCCGCCGTTTGAATCGCCGCGGCTGGAATCACTTACAGAAAGCCCCGCATGCCAAGCCTGGATCCCTTTCGCGAAAAGATGTTGCGAGGCGAAGTCTGCTTCGGGACCGCGATCACCTTCACCGATCCGACGATCACCGAGCTGCTCGCGGGCGATCTCGATTTCGTTTGGATCGACGCCGAGCACAACGCGCTGTCGCTCGAGTCGATCCAGTTGCATCTGATGGCGGTCAAAGGGACGCAAGCTTTTCCGGTCGTCCGGGTCGCCTGGAACGATCCCGTACTGATCAAGCCGGTGCTCGACATCGGCACTCCGGGAGTGGTCGTGCCGCTGATCCGTACGGCCGCCGATGTGGCCCTGGCGGTCGCCGCCTGCCGTTACCCACCGAAAGGAATCCGCGGGTTCGGACCGCGGCGGGCCAGTCGCTATGGCCGCGACAGCGGTCCGGAGTACTGCGCGGCGGCCGATGCGTCGATCATGGTCAACGTGCAGATCGAACACGCGGAAGCCGTGAAGAATCTCGATGCGATTCTGGCGACCGAGGGACTGGCGGGCATTGTGATCGGCCCGAACGATCTGGCCGGCTCGATGGGTCATCCCGGCCGCCCCGATCATCCCGACGTGCAAAAGTCGATCGACACGGTGATCGCTCGCGCCGCGCCGCCAAGAAGTTCGTGGGCGTCGGCGCGAGCGCCGAGCCGGGGGAGCTGGCCGCTTGGGCTCGCCGGGGCATCCAATGGCTGCTGGTCGGGGCGGACTTCGCGCTTCTGCGCAAAGGAACCGTCCAAACGATCGCTGCCACGCGTGCGAAACTTGCACCTCCCGGCCATTCTTGAGTGGCTCGGTCGCGAAGGATTTTTGGACACCGTCCGGGAATTGGATTGGGTGCCACGGCTGAGTCGCTTCGGCTCAGCCGTGCTCTTTCTGGCTGCTGATGACGGTCGCTGACCCGTTAAGAGCACGGTTGAGCAAGCTCAACCGTGGCACCCAAGGCAATCTTCCCTCTGAATTCCCGGACAGTCTCACGAAGGATTTTTGGAGACCGTCCGGTAATTCGATGCGATCAAGCAGCCCTCGCTCACGCGTCGGGTTGGTATCTCGCATGCATTAAGCCGACGCGTACGCGAGGGCAGTGCGGGAAGCTCGTTCCCACAGCATTGACTGAATTCTCTTGGCGTCCTTGGTGCGACTCGACTGTCTTCGACCCTGAGGCTCAGACCCGAAGGGAGCTCGCCGAAGTCCTTCGTGGTTCAAATTCCCCTTCGATCAGATCCGAGGCACCACGCTTCTTGCACCGCGGCTTCCAACTCTTTCCGAAAGTCGCGATTTTTCCCCCCTCATGTCGTACGACCCCTACGGCCGATACAGATTGACAAGCCTCTTCCTGGACACGAACGGCATAGGGTGGGCGTGCGAATGCTTCGCTCGCGAAGGAGTTGAGGGATGCGACAGGTTTCGAGAATTCTCGCATCATGGATCGCTGCGGCTTCGGTCGGCAGCGTCGCAGTTGCCGACGATACGGACGTCTTCATCCCGCCGCCGGCTCCGCCCTCGGAGGCGACACAACACGGCTCTCTGCCCGCTGGCGGCGCGTCGGGCGTAAGCCTGACCGATCCGATCAGCACGACTCCCAAATCTCGAGCGTTCGATCCGTTCGCAACCGAACCGATTCCCGCGCAGAGCCACTCGTCGTTTTCCGTGCAGGCGGGAGCGGCAAAACACGCCGCCGCCCACCCGTTGGCCGCTCCTGCAAACCACTCTGACAGCAGTCATCACACGGGCACTGGAGCCTTGCCGTTTGACGACGTGACCTCGAGCGGACACGACACGCAATCCAAGGTTTCCGCGTGGAGCGCGAGCCCCTCGGCTTCGGCGTCGGGCGGATTGGACGCCTCGCAAGCGCCGACCGTCTGCGTCCAATGGGTGAAGCGCTCGCCGATCGTTGTCGGGCAGGAGTGCCAATGCGATCTCGTGGTCAAGAACGCGGGCAAAACGCCCGCGCAGATCTGATGGTCGACGCCTACTTTCCGGCGACCGTCCGCCTGACTCACGCCGACCCCATGCCGAGGGACAACACCGACCACGTCACCTGGTCATTCGCAGCATTGAAAGCGTCGGAGGAGCACGTCATTCACATCAAGCTCGTCCCCAGCCGCCGCGGAGAGCTCGCGACGACTGCCGTGGTGCGCTTTGCCTCGGCCTCCTCGAATACTTTCTCGGTTGAAGAACCCCTGCTGGCCCTGGCCCTGCGCGGGCCGAAAGAGTTGATGGTCGGCGACCCGGCCACACAAACGATCACCATCAACAATCCCGGCACCGGAGTCGCCCACAACGTGGCGATCGAAGCGCACCTCAGCAAGGGGCTTCAGGCTCCGCGGAGCGAGCAGTTGATCGTGCAGGTCGGTTCGCTCAACCCGGGCGAATCGCGCGTCGTGCGCCTGCCGCTGATCGCCGTGGCCGGGGGCGAACAGGAAATCACGATTCAGGCGTCAGCCGGCGGCGATCTGCATCGCCAGTTAGCCTCCAAGATTCACGTCGTCGCCCCGAGCGTCAAAGTTGCCGTCGACGGCCCGAGTTTCCGCTACGTCGGCCGCAAAGCGCACTACGTCTCAACGGTCACGAACGACGGCGGCGCTCCGCTCAACAACATTCGCGTGACGCACGTCGTGCCGGAGGGATTCCGGTTCGTGCGGGCCGACCACGCGGGCGAATGGGACGAATCGTCGCGGACGGTCACCTGGAACATCGAGCACCTCGACGTGCATCAATCAACGCCGGTCAAAGTCGAACTGGTCACCACCCAAATCGGCAAGTGCACTCACAGCGTGGCCGCCGTCTCCGAACAGGGAGCCCGCTGCGAGCTGAAACTGGACACCGTCGTCGACGGCGTCGCTTCGCTGGCGGTCGAAATCCTCAAGCAGAGCGATCCGGTCGAAGTCGGCGTCGAAACGGGTTTTGAAATTCACGTCCGCAACGATGGATCGAAGGCCGCGGACAATGTGGCCGTCGCTTGCGACGTGCCGTCCGTGCTCGAAGTCGTGCGGACCGAGGGGGCGACCTCGGTCGCCGATACCAGAGATCAGCTCACCTTCCATCCGCTGCCGCACCTCGAGCCGGGCAAGGCCGCAATCTACCGTGTGCACGTCAGAGCCCGCGCGGAAGGCAGCCACCGCTTCGGCGTCCGCCTGACGGCCGATTCGATCAAAGAATCCGCTGACCTACACCGAACTCACCAAGTTCTACAAGGAATAGGCAGGGGCACGCCCCTGCACCCGGTGCGGTTCGCCCGTTGGCAGATTGGGACGTGGTACGCCGCGGGACGATCGAGAGCGCGATGGAAAGAGCCGCGCACGAAGTAAGCGGTCTTCCTTCGATTCAAGAATCGGAAAAGACACCGCTTACTGCGTGCGCGGCTCTTTGGTTCTACCGAGACGGCCGACTCCGCTGGCGCCCGGGTCTGAGCGACTGACTCGTCGAGTTCTCCGCGCGGAGGTCACAGGAGTAGTCGCCACAGGGGCGGACCGAGGATGCACAGGCCCACTGCGACGGAACCGAGGGAGAGCATCAATACGGCTCCAGCGGCCGCGTCTTTGGCGATGCGGGCCGATTCATTGATGTCGGGGCAAAAGGCGTCGACGAGCGATTCGATGGCCGTGTTGCCGATTTCGGCTGCCAGCACGGCGGCCGAGACGAACAGCAACACCGCGAGTTCGCCAAGGGAAACTCGCAAGCCGGCCGCCACGAGCAGAGTCACCACGCCGACGGCGAGCTGAATCTTCGCATTGCGCTGGGTCAGGACGACATGGCCGATGCCTTTGAACGCGTCGCGGAAGCTTGCCGCCAGTGATCGCCGCTGCATGCCGGGCGTCCTCTCAAGTTGAGTCGCGCGTCCAAGAGACGATTGGGAGTGCGGCCGCAAACCCTTTCGGTCCGGGCACCCGGCGTCGAATTGTCCGCGCGCGAATTTGTCCTCGGGAAGCCGCCGACTATCATAGTGGAACCGACCGAGGAACCAATCTTCGAGATCCGCATGCTCGATTCGCTCGCCATTCAGACTCGCGACCTGTCAAAAACTTACCGGGACGGCTGGTTTGGGCGGCGAAAGGTCCAGGCCCTCGCGGGCGTCAGCCTCAGTGTGAACCGGGGCGAGATTTTTGGGCTCTTGGGGCCCAACGGAGCGGGTAAGACGACGTTGATCAAGGTGCTGCTGGGCCTGGTCCACAAGAGCTCCGGCGAGGCCGAAATGCTCGGTCGGCCGGCAGGACACCGCCCCACGCGCCGCAAGATCGGCTACCTGCCCGAGCATCATCGCATTCCACACCACCTGACCGGGAACACCGCGCTCGAATATTACGGGGGCTTAAGCAATGTGCCGCTGCGAGAAATCCGGCGACTGCGGCCCAAGCTGCTCGAAATGGTCGGACTTGGGCGGTGGGGCAAAACGCTCGTTCGCAAATACTCGAAAGGGATGTCGCAACGGCTCGGCCTGGCCCAGGCCATGCTGCACGATCCGGATCTCTTGATCCTCGATGAGCCGACCGACGGCGTCGATCCCGTCGGTCGCGCCGAGATTCGCGAAGTGCTCGGCCGATTGAAGAGCGAGGGGAAAACGATCTTTCTGAACAGCCACCTGCTGCAGGAAGTCGAGCTGATCTGCGATCGGGTCGCCATCCTGGGCGCGGAAAGCTGCGTCGGATGGACACTGTCCACGCCCTCCGGCAGCACACCTCGCTCGAAGCCGTGCTCACCCTGCGGGCCGACGAGTCGAGCGTCCGCCGGTTGCTCAATGGCCGCACGGTGCTGGCCGCCGAGTCGGTCGATCCTGAGCATTTGCGCATCACGGTCGAAGCCGCGGATCAGCCGGCGCTCGACCACTGGATCGATCTGCTGCGGCAGGGAGGGGTCAGCATTGCCGCGGTCGGGCGCCGGCAACAGACGCTTGAGCAGGCATTTCTCGATCTGATCATGAACGATGGCACCGACGGCAAGGAAGGGGTCAACCGCCCCGCATGAGACCGACCTGATGAGACCCTACCTGGCCGTGTTCAAAGATTCGTTCCGCGAGGCGTTTGCCTCGCGGATCCTCTGGCTGATCAGCGGCTTGATCACGCTAATTTTGTTCGTGGGGCTGGCGCCGTTCGCGCTGCGCGAAGAGACTGCTTATCGGTTTCAGCGCAACGAATTCCGCAACGGACCCGAGTTTTTGCAGTTTTTGGCCTCGCAGGAGACAGAGAAGAAGCCGAGCGCCGCTCGGAAGGTCTGGTCGCGGCTGCCGGAATCGCTGCGTCATCGGCTCCACGTCGTCAGTCCGACGAATATCAACGAACAGCTCGACGTGCTCCGCGACGTCCGGGCCGAGTTCAACGGCATGGTCGACAATAAGGACCTGTACGACCCCAAGCTGTGGTCGCCCAACAGCCTGACCGGAGAAGGGCGACGCCTGGCGGAGCGCGGGTGGGACACTCTCTCGACCGACGAGCAACGCCGCCTCAATCGCTTGCTGATTGACGCTGCATTTCCCGATTTCGTGCTTCCGGCCCCCGGTCGGAATTTGTACGCCGAGTGGTTTGGCTATCGGCTCGGGGCGCCGCTGCCGTTCGAGCCCAGGCAACTGACTCTGTTGGTGAACTACGCGCTGGCCGTGCTGACGACGTTCTTGGCGGGGATTCTGGGCGTGCTGATCGCCGTCCTGGTGACGGCTCCGACCGTGCCGCAAACGTTCGAGCCGGGGGCGATCGACCTGTTGCTCAGCAAGCCGGTATCGCGATCGCTGTTGTTCCTGACGAAATTCTTTGGCGCGTCGACGTTCATCCTGCTCAACTCGATTTATCTCATCGGGGGAATGTGGCTGATCGCCGGCCTGCGGTTCGACATCTGGAGCGGCAAGCTCCTGATGTGCATTCCGGTGTTTCTGTTCCTGTTCGTGATCTACTATTCGGTCTCTGCGCTCACCGGCGTGATTTGGCGCAATGCCATCGTCTCCGTCTGCTGCACAGCCCTTTTTTGGGGCGTTTGCTTTACGGTCGGAACTGCGAAGCGAGTCGCCGAGACCACCTTCCTCGACCCGATCCGGCTGTCGGCAATCGTCCCGGCCGGCGAAAAACTGCTGTCGGTCAACCGCTCCGGCCAGACGTTCGAATGGGGGACCGAACATCAGGCGTGGGAGGAGGTCTTCCGCGGCCGCGACGAAGGGGGCGGCGCTCAGTTCTTCTTTCGCCCCTCGCTGATCGGCCCCATTTACGACCCGATCCACAATCGCGTCGTGGCCATCGAATTGGCCCGCACACGGTTCGAACTGTTCGGCGGATCGGGCAAGCTCCTGATCGGCGAACGCAACCAGGAATGGCGCCGCATGGAGAATGCCGTCACTCCCAGCAATCCGCAGGCGCTGTTGATCGACCCCAAGGGGAACATTCTCGTCGTCAGCCTCACCGGCATCTTCCGCTTCGAGGGAGACGCGAAACACGAGCACCGGCCGTTCAAAGTGTTCGGCGTCGATATTTCGCCGCAGGACAGCGGCAAGTTCGAGAAAGCCGGTCCCCTCCCGGAACAAAAATGGCGCCGACCGTTCGCGGCCGCTATCAACCATGAGGACGGGCGGCTGGCCATCTTTTCGCACGGCATCCTCAGCATGCTCGCGCCCGATTCCGAGGGGCGCTACACCGTCAGACGCGATGCCGAGATTGACACCGAGAAGGGGGCGGTCATCGACTTCGTCGGCGGTCGGATTGCGCTGGCCACCGGGGACGGGCACCTGCGGATCTTCGACGGAGCATCGCTGACCGAAGAGGTCGACCTGACGCCCCGCGCCTGCGCGAAACCCCGCAAGCTGGCCGGTTCGCCCGACGGCCGCCGGCTGGCCGAGCTGTTTGACGACGGTCACGTCTGGCTGTACGACGTCGAGGAACAGAAGCCATTTTCCGCGCGGATCGGCAGCCAGGGCGACATCACGGCCATCGCCTTCTCGCCCGAGAATCGACTCCTGGCGGCCGACGGCTTTGGCCGCGTGATCGCCTATCAGCTCGAGCCATTTGCGCGGGGCAACGCGTACCAATCGCCGCTGGACACGCTGCAAATCCTCTACCGCTACGTGGTGACGCCGCTTTACACGATCTTTCCCAAGCCGGGGGAGCTGAACGAAGTGGTCACGTACTTCGTGGTGGGCGATCCGATCGAGCTATTCGAGCCGAGCCGCACGCCTAAGGACGAGCTGCAACGCGAGGAGCGGCCTCCGGTCGACATCTGGCAGCCGATCATCAGTAACGTCATCTTCTTGGTCGTCGTCCTGACGATCACGTGCGTTTACATCGAACGCAAAGACTTTTGACGGACGAAGTGATTAGCGCAGCGGGTCACACTGGCGGCTTGTCCGAGTGTGTCCGGAAATTCGCGGCAGTATTTGGCTCGGGTGCCACGGCTGAGCGGCGGCCGCTCAGCCGTGCTCTTTCTGGTAGGTAGTGCTCGTCGGGAATAAGCAAGCGTAGGACCTTTCGTGAAGAGCACGGCTGAGCCGAAACGTCTCAGCCGGTGGCACCCGACCGCTCAGTCGATGCCTGCGGGCGGCTCTTTGCGCAAGACGGTCTCCCAGCGCGCGAAATAGAGTTCGCTGCTGAATCGGTCGACGACACGTGCTGCCTCTACTCCCAATCGTCCGCGCAATTGGTCGTCTGACAGCAGCCGGCGAATGGCTGCGGTCAGTGCCGGGATGTCACCCATCGGGACGAGCAGGCCGTCGACCTCGTGTCGGATGATCTCGGCCGGGCCGGAGGGGCAATCGACGGCGATCGCCGGCAGCCCGAGCGCCATCGCTTCGAGCAACGCGTTCGGAAAACCTTCGAATCGCGACGACAGCACGAACGCGTCGCAGTTGTGAAGCACCGCGGCCGGATCAGGAACCCAACCGCAGAGGCGGACGCGTCCGTTGAGGCCGCGTGCACGAATTTGCTCCTCCAAACGCCGACGCTCCGGTCCCTCGCCCAAGATGCTGAGCGACCAGTTCGGTTTGTCCTGGGCCGCCCGTGCAAAGGCATCGATCAAGAGGTCAAATCCTTTTTGCGGTGCGAGACGGCCCATCGCCGCGAGTTGCAAGCAGCTGTCTGTCGATTGGCGCAACTCGCTGCGCGGGCCAATCGCCAGTCGGTGCGTCGACGGCATTTGGAATGACATAGATCGGCCGGCTGTGCATCAGAGGTTCCATCTGCCGGCGTACCGTTTCCGTTTGCACGACGAGGGCCCGAGCCCGACGGTAGACACGGCGCCGAAGCCACGACCACATCCGGCCGACAGGTTGCTGCGACGGATCGATCCGCTCCGAGACGACTGTTTCGACGCCGAGTGGCCGGCACGCCAGCAACGTCACGACGTTCATGCGATCGGTGAAGCTGATCACGGAGTCGGGTTGTGAGTGGCGAATTGCGTCCCGGAGCCTTCTGACGCGGATCCAATTGTTAATCAACGCTCCAATTGGTCCGCGCGAATCGCGCATCAGGTCGAGTGCCACGCGCGTCACCGATGGGTCGAGCGGGTAAGTGTCGGTCGCACTCGCCGAGAGCGTGACGACCGTCACGGCATCGCCGCGGGCGGCCCAATGGTTGGCCATCCGAGCGACAACCCGTTCCGCTCCACCGAGGGCAAGCGACGGGACGACCAGCGTCAGCCGCCGGCCCATAGGGGCGTCCCATCCGTCGAGAGGCTCTCGGGCGCGGGGGGCGTGAGAATCAGTCGCGTCAACTCGGGCGGGCAGTTGAACCGCAGCGGACGCCGGCCCGACAGCCCTCGCGACACGTAAAGGAGCGTCGGGTCTTCCCAGAAGGCTCCGCCGGCATAGCGCACGCCGTGTCGGCTCGGCCCGAAGACCGGGCCGATCACCGGCAGCACAATCTGTCCGCCGTGATTGTGGCCGGCCAGCATCACGTCCACGCCTTGCCGGCGCGCCCAAGCGAGATGATCGGGGGTGTGGCTCAGAAGCACGCGAAAGGCATCATTCGCCTTTGCAAACTGCGGCTGCCGCCCCATCCACGGCCGCTCGGTGCCGGCGATTTCGAGGATGCGGCCGCGATGTTCGAGGCGAGCCACCCGGCCGGCGACGTTGTGCCAGCCGCAGCGATCGAACTCGGCCCGAACTTTATCGGCGCCGTAGAACCAGTCGTGGTTCCCGAGCACGTAGTAACAGCCCAGGGGCGCCTTGAGCCGACCGATCGTCGTCGTTAGCCAGGGCAACAGATCGATATCGTCCAACAAGTCGCCGGTGAAGACGATCAGATCGGCCGGCGTCTCTTCGGCGAGCTTCGCGACTTCGTCGAAATACGGCCGATCGATCTTGCCCGTGAAGTGCGTGTCGGTCAGATGCAGGATCGAAAGCTCGCCCCAAGCCGCCGGCACCCGAGGGAGCGCGTACCGCTTGTCGGAAACCTGCACCTGAAAGATCTCGTTTCGCGGCAGGCGGGCGAAGACGCGGACGAGTCCGCGGCCGACCGGCTGGTAGCCGAGCCTTTGTGCGACGTCGACAGTTCGCGAATGATTGGCAAGCTGCAAAGTCGGGGGTCGCGACACCCACCAGCGGAAGGTCGAGATGACGAGTCCCACGCAGCCGGCGGCGCAAATCGAGAAGTAGACGATCCACGGAGTTGAGAGATTGCTCCAGTCGCCGCCGCGCAGGACGCCGGCTCCGCCCAGACCGACGCAAATCACCGCCACGATCGGAAAGGAAATAATCACCAGGTCTTCGAGTAGCCGAAGAGTCCGCAGCACGCGCTTCGGGAAAGGAAACGACTCAATGCGGTTGATCAGCGTGACCCACACCTCGGTGTGCCCGACCGTCAGCAGCATCAAGATAAGCAGATTGAGCCAGTTCATGTTCAGCCAAAGATCCCCTGCAACCGCAGACCAAACCGCCAATTGTAGACGCTACGTGGAGTCGTGAGAATGCGGCTGCAAGCGAGGACACTCTTGCCGTCGGTAGCGGGTGCGTTTGACCTGGGGAGGCGGGCATGTCAAAACGGAGAGAACACTGCGCGCTCGATCCCTCCCCGCGGGCCGTTTCACCCTCCTACCGCGCGGACACATTGCATGGACTCGCCCCAATCCCCCTCGCCGGAGACGGTCGAGGCTCCCTACCCCGGCTCCAAGGCGATGCCCCGCTGGAACGTCGGGGATCTTCCTGACGCGCCGCGGTTCACGTGGAAAAACTGGGCGTCGATGCTCGGACCGGGGCTGCTTGCCGGAGGCGCCGCGATCGGCGGGGGCGAATGGCTGATGGGCCCGGTCGTTACCGCACGGTTCGGAGGCAACCTGCTCTGGCTGGCCACGCTCAGCATCGTCGGACAGGTCATCTACAACATCGAGATCTCGCGCTACACGCTCTACACGGGCGAACCGATCTTCACGGGAAAATTTCGCACGCTCCCCGGCCCGCAGTTCTGGGTGATCGTGTACCTGCTGCTCGACTTCGGCTCGGTCTTTCCGTATCTCGCGGCCAACGCGGCCACGCCGCTGGCGGCCGTGTTTCTCGGCCAGATCCCCGACCCGGAAAAGGGCGCCGCCACGCTCTCGCTTTTGGGTTTCACGACGATCATCACGCACCAACAGATGATCCGCTGGTTATCGTACGTCATCTTTCTGGGCGCGATGGTGCCGCTGGTTTTTGGCGGAAAGATCTACAACGCCCTCAAAGCCATCATGTCGTTTAAGATCATTACCGTGATGGGTTTTCTGATCGTGCTGGCAATCTTTCAATCGCACTGGAAGACGTGGGCCGAGATTTCGAGCGGCTTTTTGAAGTTCGGCAACGTGCCGATCCGCACGGTCGAGGATCGCAACCACAACGGCAAGCTCGATCCGGGCGAAGATTGGGACGGCGACGGACACCTCGACGTGATGGAGCCTTCACTCGCGCTGGTCTTCGACACCGACGGCGACGGCAAGCCTGACGCCACCGACATCAACAATACGGGTAAGCCCGATCCAATGGTCAACATCGGCACGGCCGAGAACCCGATCTGGTGGCCCGACCTGAACCGTGACGGCAAGCCGGACGAGTTTGTGCCCGTCGACACCGATGGCGACGGCATTCCCGACGGCATGTATCCCGTCGACGCCAACCACGACGGCAAGCTTGATGCATTCATCGATATCGACGGCGACGGCATTCGCGACGGCGACAATGTCGACAATATCTTTGTCTCGCTGTGGGAGCACGGCAAGCTGCCGCATGTCGATTGGGCGATGATCGCCTTTCTTTCCGCGCTCGTTGCCATCTCGGGTAACGGCGGCCTCTCGAACACGCCGATCAGCAATTACACGCGCGACCAGGGTTGGGGAATGGGAAGCCACGTCGGCGCCATTCCGAGCGTGTTCGGCGGCCAAAATATCCAACTTTCGCACGTCGGTACGGTGTTTCTTGTCAGCGACGAAGTGCTGCCGCGCTGGAAGCGCTGGTATCGGCACGTCGTCCGCGATCAGGCGGCGGTTTGGATGCCTGCCTGCTTTTTTGGCCTCGCTCTGCCGAGCATGCTGTCGGTCGAGTTCTTGAAGCGCGGCCAAGCGATGTCGAGCGGCTGGGTGGCCGCGGGCTTTACTGCCGGGGCCGTTCGCGATCGGGTGGCCGACTCGACGGGCAGCCTGGCCTGGGGACATGCCGTCTGGTACATGACGCTCTTCTGCGGATTCTTGGTGCTCGCGCCGACGATGGCCGCCGCGGCCGACGGCATCGTCAGGCGCTGGGTCGACGTCTTCTGGACGGCCAGCAAGACCCTGCGGGCCATGGACCCGGGCCAAATCCGCTACGTCTATTTCGGCACGCTGGCGGTGCTGACGGCGTTCGGCATGGTGATGCTCTCGATGAACGAGCCGACGCGGCTGCTGCTTCTGGCGGGGATGATCTACAACTTCGCCCTGGCCTTCAGTTGCTTTCACACGGTGTTCGTCAACACGGTGCTCTTGCCGAAGGAACTGCGCCCCGGCTGGATCATTCGCACTCTGCTGGTCGGCTTCGGAACGTTCTTCCTGCTGGTCGGCATACTCGCCACGCTGCACGACGTGGGAATTATCTGACGCCGCGCGGCCGTCGCTCTTGGCGAGCTGCCGGTGTCAGCCGGGCGAGCGATTAGTGCCGATGGCCGTGGATATGGGGGCCTCCGGCGCGTTTTCGCATCGTGCAATACATTTCGTCCGCTTCGTGCCCTTCGACTTCGATTTGAACCGTCGTGTGGCTAATGCCGAAGTGATGCCCCAGTTCGTCAACGACCGACTTGAGAATCTGCTGTCCCTCGCGAATGGTCTGCTCCGCCACGAGAACGTGGCAACTGCAGGCAATCACCCCCGATCCCACCGTCCAAACGTGAAGGTCGTGCACGTTGAGCACGCCGGGAACCCCCGCGATGGCGTTTTCGACGGCCGCCATGTCCAATCCGAAAGGGGTCCCTTCCAGGAGCACGTTCACGCTTTCCTTGAGGACGCCCCACGAGCTCCACAGGATCAGCGCGCCGATCAGGAAAGAAGCGATGGCGTCGGCCAAGGGCGGCCCGCCGAGCACAACCACGACACCCGCCACCATGACGCCCAACGCGGAAACGGCGTCTCCCGCCATGTGCAGATAGGCCGAACGAACGTTGAGGTCGTGCTTGGCCCCGGCGTGCAACCACACGCTGATTGTCAAATTCAGAGCGATGGCCACGATGGAGACGCCGATCATCAGCCGGCCATCGACGGTCGCCGGATTTCGCAGCCGCTCGACCCCCTCCCAAAAGATTAGGAGCGAGATGACCACCAGCGAGACGGCGTTAATGAGTGCTGCCAAGATGCCGACGCGGTGGTAGCCGTAGGTCATGCCCGTGTGAGCCGGCTTTTGGGCAATCCACAGGGCGTACCACGAAAAGCCCACGGCCGCCGCGTCGGCGAAGTTGTGGCCCGCGTCGGACAGCAAAGCCAGACTGTCCGCAAACCAGGCGGCAACGGCTTCGCAAATCACGAACGCTACGGTCAGAACGAGCGCCGCGCGCATCTTACTGGCTTCACCGCCGGCATGCAGATGGTCCGCGTGCCCGCCGTGATGATCGTGACCGCACACGTGGCTGGAGAGTTCGTGGGCCATGTTGGGAATCATTCGACGCTAAGGCGGACTTCTGCAGCGATCAAAACCTCTTCCGTGCAGAAGCAAAACGCCCGCGGCTCTTTGGCAGAAAACGCGGGCGCGTCAGGTTGCAGTCGGCCAGCTAGCTCTTGACGGTTACGGGCCCGTGGTCATCGCAGTGCGAGCCGTGCGGATGGTGCAAATGGCCATCGACGAGATAGTCGACGTGGTCCCCGTGCGGAACTGCGGGGTGTCCGCATTTCGGGCCGTGAACATGATCGTCCGCGTGCCCGCCACAGTGGTGGTTGGGCGTGCAAGCGCCGGGATTGGTCCCGCCAACGGATAGCTTGTGTTCCTCCACCTTGCCGTCAGGCAGTTGGTGATGCAGATGCCCGTCGTGCAGATAGTCCACATGGCCCTGGTGCTCAATGGCCGTGTGACCGCAGTTTGACCCGTGCTTATGCGGGTGGTTGGAATGCAGAGTGCTCGACATTTGGCTCTCCTTCTTAGTCCACGGAAACGTTTACACCCTCTTACAGGTCAGGCCGCGTGTATCAACCGTTAGGGCAGGATTGCAAAACTTGGGCCGGGACGCACGCCCGACCAGTCATTCCTCCGCATGTGCGAGCGCGTTGGAAATCATTTCAGACACATGACTGTCCGCGAAAGAATAAAAGATGTGCTTGCCTTCCCGGCGTTGTTTGACGATTCGCTCGCTTCGCAGAAGCCGCAAGCGCTGCGACACAGCCGACAGATTGTCACCGAGCCGATCGGCGATCTCCGTCACGCAGAGGTCTCCGTCAGCCAGCATTGCCAGCATCTGCAAGCGCGACGTGTCCCCCAACGCCCGAAAGATGCCGGCCGCCTTTTCACAGGCGTCGCGATTGACCTCGGCCTTTCGCCTGCGGGCGTGGTCGCGGGGCAAACACTTGGGCGAGCGGTCGAGCATCCGGGTCGGCATCACTAGCGACTTCCATTCATTCGATGAATCGTGCAACTGTTGAACTATACCTCTGGGCGATTTGGTGGTCAACCTGAACTGTTGACTGAATTCCCGCCGATTCGGCGCGGCACCGGTTCCCCTGCGAGCATTCCCCAGTTGCAATTTCGGCAACCTCTCATCAGCATTGGACTTTGAGGCAAAACGCGGTCTGACCTGTTACCGTTTAAGCGCTTATCGAATGCGGCTGCGCTGGTGCGTTTCGCGCACCGGCGGAACAGGAAGGATCGAACGTGGGGCTTGTCCGGACCGGCTTGGCGGTGTTACTGGTCGGCTGCCTGGTTAACACAGGGCTGGTTAACACAGCGCAGGCCCAAGAATCGCCGGAAGTGCGCTCCCGCTCTTCTCCCGTAGCGCGAGAGGCCGCGCTCGATCACGGGGAGAATCGCGGTTCACAACAACAAGTCCAGCCGCCCATTCTTCCTCAATCGCGGGGAGGGAACGCGAGTGACGGACCCGCCGCCGCGGCATCAACCTCGAAATCGCGCATTGTCCTGGGTTTCTATCTGCGCGATGATCATCGGCGCGTCGCTGCTTGGGGGCTGGCTGCCGCAGCGATTCGAATTGTCGCACACGCGGATGCAGATAATCATCAGCCTGATTGCCGGTCTGATGTTGGCGATCGGAGTCTTTCACATGCTCCCGCATGCCGTAGTCGAGCTGGGGGACGACGGCCCCGACAAGGCGGCCGGCGGAATCATGGCTGGCCTCGTCGGAATGTTTTTGATCCTGCGGTTGTTCGCCTTCCATCAGCATTCGCCCCCCCAGGCCTTCGTTCACGGTCATTCCACGTCTCACGGACACAGCGAACTACGGAACCCTGCCTCTCCTGACGACGTGGCCCACTCGCACTCATCTTCGTCGGCACTGGGGGCTCACTCCCTGAGCTGGGTCGGCGTCTGTCTCGGGATGGGTTTGCACACATTGATTGACGGACTGGCCCTGGGAGCCAGCGTCGAGTCGGATGCGATGCGAGGAGTCGCCGGCTTCTGCGGGCTGGGAACTTTTCTGGCGGTCTTCTTGCACAAGCCCATCGATTCGGTTTCGATCACCTCCTTGATGGCGATCGCCGGTTGGTCGTCGCGCTCGCAGACGTTGGCAAACTTGGCGTTTTCAGTGATTTGTCCTTTGGGCGCGGGGCTCTTCGTGTTGGGGCTTCACGAGTTTTCCGGCTCTCAATCCACGATCGTGGGCTATGCCCTCGCTGCATCGGCAGGCGTCTTTCTCTGCATCGCGCTGAGCGACCTGTTGCCCGAAATGGAATATCATTCACACAACCGGGTGCGGCTCACCGCCGCGCTGATTGCCGGAATTGTGCTGGGTTGGGCGACCCACCTGCTGGATCCGGCCCATGAACATGCTCACGCGCACTCCGAGGCCACAGGCGCCAAGCAGGGACCAACAGAAGTGCTGGGGGCAGGCTGAGGCCACCGCCGTCCGTCGGGTCCGCCCTTACGTGGGCAGGTCGCACTTGATTCGCAGCTCGCGGAGTTGTTTCGCGTCGACCGGCGAAGGCGCACCGCTCAACAGGTCGGCCGCTTTTTGGGTCTTGGGGAAGGCGATCACTTCGCGGATGTTTTCGTTGCCGCTGAGCATCATCACCCAGCGGTCGAGGCCCAGCGCGATGCCCGCGTGCGGCGGGGCGCCGTAGCGCAGCGCCTCCAACAGGAAGCCGAAGCGGATTTCGGCTTCGTCCGCGGAGATGCCGAGCAGGTCGAAGACTTTTTGCTGCGTGGCCGCGTCGTGGATACGGACGCTGCCGCTGGCTGCTTCGTTGCCGTTGACCACCAGGTCATACGACTGGGCCCGCACGCGGCCGGGGTCGGAGTCGAGGTACGGCACGTCTTCCTTCAGCGGGTAGCAGAACGGATGGTGCTCGGCGTCCCAGCGTTTTTCCTCTTCGTTGTACGTCACGAGCGGGAAGTCGAGCACCCAGGCCGCCTGCAGGTTGCTGGGGTCGAACAGTTGCAGCTCTTTGCCCAGCCGGCTGCGGAGCGCGGCCAATGCCGCCGACGTGACCGATTTTTTGGCGTCGGCCACGAGGAACAGCAGGTCGCCCGGCTCTCCCTGGAAGCGGCCAATGATCTCGCGCTGCTCGTCCTCGGAGAAAAACTTGGCGATCGGCGAGTCGAGCGCCCCCTCTTTGACGCGGAAGAACGCCAGCCCCTTCGCCCCGTACTGGCCGACGAACGCGGTCAGCTCGTCGATCGTCTTGCGGCTATATTTCTCCGCGGCACCCTTGGCGTTCAGTCCGCGCACTCGACCGGCGGGAGTGGCGACGGCCGATTTGAACGCGTTGAAGTTGCACTTGGCCGCCAGGTCGCTGATGTCGACGAGCTCCATTCCATAGCGGAAGTCGGGCTTGTCGCTGCCGTAACGCTCCATCACGTCGTGATAGGAATAGCGCGGCAGCGGCAGCTGGACCTTTTGGCCGGTGACGTTCTCGACGACGTAGGCGATCAGCCCGTCGATCACGTTCAGGATATCTTCGCGCTCGACGAACGCCATCTCGACGTCGATTTGCGTGAATTCGGGCTGGCGGTCGGCGCGCAAGTCTTCGTCGCGAAAGCAGCGGGCGATCTGCATGTAGCGATCGTAGCCGGCCACCATCAGGATTTGCTTGTAGATCTGGGGCGACTGCGGCAGCGCGTAAAAGCTGCCTGGATGCACGCGGCTGGGAACGAGGTAGTCGCGGGCCCCCTCGGGCGTGCTCTTGCCCAGCATGGGCGTTTCGATCTCCAGAAATCCCCGATCGTCGAAATACTTCCGCGTGAGCAGCGTGATCTTGTGCCGCAGGATCAGCGCGTCTTGCACGCTCTGGCGGCGGAGGTCGATGAACCGGTATCGCAGCCGCAGTTCTTCGGCCGGCAGCTCGGTGGAGCTGGGCTCGAAGGGGGGCGTTTTGCTTTTGTTGAGGATTTCGAGCGATTTGGCCCGCAGGTCGATCTCGCCGGTGGCCAGCTTGGGGTTGATCATGTCCTTGGGCCGCGCCTCGACTTTTCCCGTCACCCGGATCACGTATTCGCTGCGCAGGCTGCGGGACGCCGCATGCATTTCGGCCGATTCGTCGGGATTGAAGACGATCTGGGTCTTGCCGTAGCGGTCGCGGAGGTCGATGAACACCAGCTTGCCGTGGTCGCGGTAGCCCTCGACCCAGCCGCACAAGGTGGCCGTCTCGCCGACATTCGCCGAACGTAGTTCACCGCACGTCTTTGTACGCAGCACCAGACATTCCTCAATTCGACACGAAGTCGTCCCACCGTTCTTGCAATTACATTGGGTGGCACTGGCGGCTTGCCCGCCAGTGGCATTGACATGCGTTATAAGCATCGCGCTGGCGGACAAGCCGCCGGTGCCACCCCTCCGGCTTTGCAGTTGCCGGGGATTATAGGAGCGGCCCAAAAGGCCCACAATCCGCGTTAAAGGGCGAGGCGGCTGCGGTCGCGCAGGTTCGCGCCCGGGCGTTGAGCGACCGAGACGTCTTCGCGCGGATCCTCATTCGCGGCAAAATTCGCCCGTTTTCCGCCGGTCGAGGGAGATGCCCGATGAGAATGATCGAAACGAGAGAAGAAGCCGAGCGACCCGTCTCGTCGCAGCGAAGGCGGGGCCGGAGTGACGGCTCCTCCCTCCGCGACCGGGTCGTCATCACCTCGACGGTGCTGGGCGTGATCGTGTTCGTGCTGATCGGAATACCGTACCTCAAGCGAGATTTGCCTGCCGACGGTCTGCGGGTCGCGGCAACGGGCGATCTGACTCCTGACCCGGACCGGGACGCGGTGCGGGAGTGGCTGCATGCGAACTACCACGATCCGCATCCTCGCGAAACTCGTTGGTGGCCGGCGTGCACGCTCGACGACCTGTATCGCCGCCAACTCATGGCCGCCAAAGACGCGGCCGAGGACGACCCCCAGTTGCTCGACTACACCGACGAACTCGAACGTGACGGGCCTCAGCGCGTCTGTCGCCTCAAGTTCCGCACGAAGAACGAGATCGGCGCCCAGGTCTCGCACGACGAACTGTTCGTGCTTCGCGGCGGCCATGTCCGCCCGGTGCCGAGCGAGTCGTCCGAGGCCGGCGCCATGCGGAAATACTTCCCCGACGACGAGGGGCAACCGTGAAGCGCGGCTGAGGCGATCCGGCAGTTCGCGGCGACGACTCACCGATTTGAACTTTCTGGAATCGATTGATGGCACTGGTCGCGCGCACCGCTGGAATAATCGTCGCGATCTTTCTCGTGGCAGGAATGTCGCCCGACGGCTCCGAATCCAAACAAACGAACGAGGCGTCGCCTTCTTCTTTTCAGATTCCGGGAAAGCCCGCCATCGCGACGACCAGCGAGCCCCCGGCCAAAGAGCAATCTTCCAGTCGTTCGCACGTCGCGGACAAGACCAAGGTCGCGGCGCCATTCCCCCAAGCACTCAAAGCCGCCCCGCCCACACGCGTCAGTCGCTCGGGAAAAATCCGCAAAACAGGCCATGCCCTCGACATCGCCATTGAGGGAGAAGGCTATTTCCAGCTCACCCCGGCCGACGACTCGCACACCCGGGAAACGTACGTAACCCGCTCTGGACGATTTGAGGTGGACAATCAAAACCGAATCGTCTTGCACGGCCAGAAGCGCGACTGGATTTTGACTCCTTCACTCCGCCTGCCAGTAGAATCGGCACTGATCGAAATTACGACCGATGGGTTGTTTTGGGTGACCGATATCAAAGACCTGGAAAAACCCGACGACAACCGCATGATGATCGGCAACATCCAATTGATTGTCCCTGCCGATTGCAGCTTTACGCCGTGCGGAGACGGCGTCTTCGTCATACGCTGGAACGGCAAACACCACCCGGCCTGGATCGGCAGCCCCGGAATTGAGGGACGCGGGGAACTAAGACAAGCGTGCCTCGAGGGATCGAATGTCGATCCTCGAGAAGAGCTGGAAGAACTGCAAAAGCTGCAGCGCCAGTCCGACGCTCCTCGAACAGGCACCTCGACTGCTTCATCCGCGGGGCGAGCCGCCAACCGGATCAGCGGTCGGCGCAATGAGCGTGACCGAGCCATCAGAGCGGCTGGCGAGCCGTGAATTCCACGGTCAATGGCGCAGAGCGCCCCGCGAAAACCGGATTACTTGAGGTGTTCCTTGAAGAACTTCAAGGTCCGATTCCAAGCTAATTTGGCCGCTTCTGGCTGGTAGGCGTCGTCGCGGTTGTAGGCGAAGAACCCGTGCCCCGCCTCGTAGGTGAAGATTTCCACTGGCGTTCCCCGCCCGCGCAACGCCTCCTCGAACTTCTTCACATCCGCCAGTGGGATGCCCTTGTCCTTTTTCCCGTAGTGCCCTTGGACAGGTATCTTGATCTCCTTCACAACGTCCATTGGCGTCTTGCGGCCGGGCAACCTAAGCGAAACGGGAGCGTAAAACGGGACCACTGCGGCAATGCCCTTCGTCTGCGCGACACAGAGCAGCGATTGCCACCCTCCCCCACAGAAGCCGATGATTCCGACGTCCCCCCCTTTGACAAAGGGGAGCGACCGGACGTAGTCGATGCCCGATTGGATGTTCCGAATCGTTCGCTCGTCCGAGTACTCCTTGCGGACCAGGCCCTGCGTGGTCTCCCACGGCACCTTGTCCGCCTCTTCCCAACTGGTCACCTTGGGGAAGTAGTGCAGTACGTTGACCGCCAGCCCGGCGTAGCCAGCCCGCGCTAGCATCGCTGCGGTTTCCGCAATGTAAGGTTCTATGAGCCAATTGCCCGGGACCACGATCACAGGCGTGAACGGCCCGCTTCCTTTCGGCCGCGCCAGATAGCCGTCCACCGCGTCGGCACCGCTCTTAAACTCGATTTTCTCGAGGGCGATGTTCGGATCAGCGGTGGCTCGCGTCTCATTTCGCTTGTTCTCTCGGGCGCCCGCTCGACCGGTCGATGCAGAAAACCCAACAAGAGACGCCACGCCTCCCGCCAAGAATGATCTGCGGTCAGAACCTTGGCCGTGGCATTCCTTGTCGAAGCACATCGCAACGTTCCTAGGGTAGGTGAAGCGTCAGATGGGCTTGCCCAACAATTTGCGCTTTCGCGCAGAAATTTCATGTGGTGGTCGAGGTGCTCGGTGTAGTCGGTTACGAAATGCTCGAGCGAAACCTCGCCGCGCTCATTGTGGTGGCCGGTTCGTGAGAAGGCTGAGTCTGGCAGCCGCCGCAACAGTTCCGCGGTGATTCGCCGATTGAGGCGGAAGACTTCGCACGCGTCCTGGGCGGGAATGTGATCGTAAGCGAGGGTTTTTGCGAAGGCCGTCTCGTTATAGCCGATGAGAGTGGGGTGGTCCTCAGCGGCGACCCGTTTCATGCGATCCGAAGCGATGAGGTCGCTGTCCATCATGTGCAACACAATCTGCTGGATGCTCCAGGTGCCAGGCACAGGGAAGGCCAAGAGGTCGGCCTGTGTCAGGCCCTGAATCGACTTCCCCAGCACGTCCGCTCCCGCCGCATAGCGCTCGATCAGCTCACGATTCACCGCGGTTCTCCTGTTCAATTGGTTGACTAGTCGCGTGACTCCTCGACGTACACTCGGTAAACGTTCGCCACGTTGGCCGCTTTGGCGTCCCCGTCATGGAGATAGACGGCATAGCGCAGTCGCAACTTGTCGCCGGGCCCCATCTGGACCGGTTTGGCCGGCTCGTTGTGTGTCGTCGAATTCTCTTTGTGAAACGGGCTAATCGTGAACAACCCGTCGGTCGCAACTCGATAGCACGAGCGTCGGAAATTCCGCGGATTGTCGAAGATCGCCACGCCGGCGATTTGCGAACCAACCGGTCCCGAATAGTCGACCCAATCGAACGACTTGCCCGAACACTGGCCCGTTCCCACGTGAGTATCGGAACTCACAACTTTTCCGCCTGCCGATTCGGCAATCGACTCGACCAGGCGCAAGCCGAACAGCCCCTCGGTTGTATCCTCGAACGTCACCGGCTTTTTCGCCTCCAGCGTCGCGTCGTAACTAATCAAGCGATTCGCATAGACGCGCACCGTCGTCGATTCGACCAGGAGATGCTCGTGCTGGTTATCGAGCCAGGAGTTGAAGAATTTGAATTGTCCCGAATTTTCGGCGGCATCGCTTCCGCCTATTGAAAAGCAGTGGATGCCTCCCTTGCCCGACCAGTAGTCGATTCCGTTGACCCGGTCGACCGCGAAAGAAAGTCCCCTGGGGGGCTGACTATCGAACCGCAAAGGTCTCCAATGGCCGGCGACCGGTTGACTGATGGCGTTTCCGTCCCGGTCGCGGAGCGGTCCGAAGAAGGGTCGCACGCTCTGCGCGTAGTAAAAAATCGTGAATGGCTTGCCGCCGATCGTAATGTCGATGAATCGATCGACGGGCTGAGGCTTGAGCAAGCATCGGACTCTATTGTCCTGTCCATAAGTCGCTGGGTGCGGCCGGGCCAGCAGCAGAAAAAGCCCGATCCCGAACACCAGCCGGTCCGAACCGCGCGGCTCTGACCGAGTTGGTTGCCTGGTGAGGCCTTTGTCTCTCGTGTGGCTTTCGCTCAACTCGCTCGCTCAGGGGCTATCCGCCCGATTCTGCCAGATATTTGCGATACGCGCCGGCCACATCGCCGGCTTTGGTATCACCGTCGTGGACATAGATCGCGTACCGCAGCCGCAGGTTCGCGCCGGGAGCCAAAGGAACGGGCTTTGCCGGGTTCTTTCCATTCGTGTAATCGTGCTCGCCGAAGGGGCTGATCGAGAAGAGTCCGTAACCCCGCACGTGATACCGCGAGGGTCGGAAATTGTGCGGATTGTCGAAGATCGCGACGCCGACGGTTTTCCCCTCGACCGATCCGTCGTAATCGACCCAGTCGAAAGTCTTGCCCCAGCATTCCGTCTCGCCGTGATGATCGTCGGCACTCACGATTTTTCCGCCGGCTGACCCGCGCATCGAATCGACCATGCGGAAACCAAACAGGCCCTCTTTGGTGTCGCCGAAGGTCACTGGCTCCTTGCCGGCAGTCAGCGTGGCGTCGTAAGCGATCAGGCGGTTCGCGTAGATGTTGACCGTCGTCGATTCGGTGAGCAGCGGCTGCCCCTGTTTATCGAGCCAATGGTTGACGACCTTGAACCGTGCCGGATTTCCGGTCGGCACCAGCGGCTCGACCGAGACGTTGGCGATCGTCCCGCGCTCCGCCCAGAACTTGATGTGATTGACCTCGTCGACGGCAAACCACAGTCCGCGATGATGCGGGTGATCGCGCCACGGCTTCCCTGTGGGGCTGAGCAGCGCCCGCGTGATGATCTGTCCGGCGTGATCGCGGATCGGCCAGAAGTACGGCTTTTTCTGCGTCTTCGCAAAGTTGTAGATCGTGAACGGCTCGCCGCCGATGGTGACGTCCAGAGCGTCGGCCTTGAGGGTCAGGCGGACCACGTTGTCGGCAGCAAGCGCAGACGATTTGGCGATCGCGGGCCCAAGGTAAAGCGTGAGAGCTACTACGAACACGGATAGGCAGCGCACGCCAAGTCTCCTCAGGGGGATTCGTCTCGGGTGTGGCTAAAAAAAGCGCGGACGTTTCGCGGCGCGTCCGACGTAAGCTCATTGTGCAAGCCGACGTGCTTGCAGTCGAGTCAAAACGTCGGTAAAAGCGCTCGGGACTTTCGATCGATTGGGGAAATCGACGTGCGGCGTCTGAAACCGTATCCGGCTGCGGAATGTGTCCCGAGATCGCCTGCCGCGCATCCGGGACACGATTGGGAATTGGCGATTCACGGCGACCTGACCGACAAGCAATCGGATCTTGTCAGTCGCTTGCTGGAGGTGCCGCGCAAGAGTCGGGGAACGATTTTTTTCGATTCCTGCGGCGGGAGCGCGTACGTCGGCCTGGCCCTGGCGAGCCTGATCCGTTTGCGTGGGCTGCAGGCCGACGCGGTCGTGGCAGGCGAATGCTCCTCGGCCGCCTTGATGCCCTTTGCCGCCTGCGGGCGGCGGTTCGTCACGATGCAATCGACGCTGCTCTTTCATCCAATCCGCTGGCAGAGCGAAGAAAATGTGCGACTGGAAGAGGCCTCGGAGTGGGCCCGCCACTTCAAACAATTGGAGGCCGAGCTGGACCAGCTCCTGGCGAAAATGTTCAACTGCCCGCTCGACGTGCTCACCCGCTGGACGCGCCCCGGCCGTTTCGTGAGCGGAGCGGAAATGGTCGAGGCGGGCCTGGCGCGGCCCATCGATCTGTTCGCCGGCGACGTCTGGCAGCAGATCGCCCGGCTAAGTTGATAAGTCTCGGCTTCCTGATACGGTTAAAGTGAATGGATGGCCTGCGCGCTCCGCACCTGCGGATCGCAAGCTGAGGAAACCCACGCCGTGCCGCGTCGCGACGATCTCCACAAGATTCTGATCATCGGATCCGGGCCGATCGTCATCGGTCAGGCCTGCGAGTTCGACTATTCCGGCACGCAGGCGTGCAAGGCGCTGCGGGACGACGGTTACCAGGTCGTACTGGTCAATTCCAACCCCGCGACCATCATGACCGACCCAGAGATGGCCGACCGCACGTATGTCGAGCCGATCACCTGGCAATACGTCCAGAAGATCATCGAAGAAGAGCGGCCCGACGCCTTGTTGCCGACGCTGGGGGGCCAGACGGGGCTCAACGTGGCGATGGATCTCGCCTCGCGGGGAATTCTGCAACAGTTGGGCGTGGAGCTGATCGGCGCAAAAGAGCACGTGATCGCCAAGGCCGAGCAGCGCGAATCGTTCAAGAAGGCCATGGTGTCGATCGGGCTCGACGTGCCCAAGAGCCGCATCGTGCACACGATCGACGAGGCCCGCGAGGCCCTCCGCGAAATCGGCCTGCCGATGATCATCCGCGCCAGCTTTACGCTGGGCGGGACCGGCGGCGGCATCGCCTACAACCGCGAAGAGTTCGAGTCCAAGGTCCGGCACGGCTTGATGATGTCGCCCGTGCACGAAGTCCTGCTCGAAGAATCGATCATCGGCTGGAAAGAGTACGAAATGGAGGTGATGCGCGACGTGGCCGACAACGTCGTGATCATCTGCTCGATCGAAAACTTCGATCCGATGGGAGTGCACACGGGCGACTCGATTACCGTCGCGCCGGCCCAGACGCTCACCGACAAGGAGTACCAGCGGATGCGGGACGCGACGATCGCCTGCATCCGCGAGATCGGCGTCGAGACCGGCGGCTCGAACGTGCAGTTCGCCATCCATCCGAAGACCGGCCGGATGGTAATCATCGAGATGAATCCCCGCGTCAGCCGCTCGAGCGCGCTGGCCTCCAAGGCCACCGGCTTCCCGATCGCGAAGATCGCCGCCAAGCTGGCCGTCGGTTATCGGCTCGACGAGATTCAAAACGACATCACCCGCGAAACGCTCGCCTGCTTCGAGCCGACGATCGACTACGTCGTGACGAAAATTCCCCGCTGGACGTTTGAGAAATTCGTCGATGCCGACCCGACGCTCACCGTGCAGATGAAGTCGGTGGGCGAGACGATGGCCATCGGCCGCACGTTCAAGGAATCGTTGCAGAAGGCGCTGCGGGGGCTCGAAATTGGCCACTTCGGACTCGGCGGCGGCAAGAAGGATCGCTGGGGCACACCCAAGCAGCCCAACGACGCCGAAATTCGCCGCAAGCTGGCGGTGCCGAACGACGAGCGAGTCTTCTTCATTCGCTACGCAATCAAGGCGGGCATCCCGCTCGAAGAGATCGCCCAGCTCACGGAAATCGATCCCTGGTTCCTGCGGAACATTCGCGATCTGGTGGCGATCGAGGACGAAATCCGCACGCTCCATCGCCTCGAGGATGCTCAGGCCGAATTAATCCGCAAGGCCAAGCGCAGCGGCTTCTCCGATCGGCAGTTGGCCTGGTGGTGGAATTCGACGGAAACGGAAGTGCGGGCCGCCCGCAAGCGTCTGGGCATTGAGGCGACCTTCAAGCAAGTCGACACCTGTGCGGCCGAGTTCGCTGCCTACACGCCGTACTACTACTCGACGTACGAGGACGAGGACGAAACGCCGGGCAATCCGGCCGGCCGCCGCCGAATCATGATTCTGGGAGGCGGACCCAATCGCATCGGGCAGGGGATCGAGTTCGACTATTGCTGCTGCCACGCCTCCTTCGCGCTGCAGGAGTTGGGGATCGAGAGCATCATGGTCAACTCGAACCCGGAAACGGTCTCCACCGACTACGACACGTCCGATTTTCTGTTCTTCGAGCCGCTCACGACCGAGGACGTGCTCAACATCTGCGACCGGATGCAGCCCGACGGCGTGATCGTGCAGTTCGGCGGGCAGACGCCGCTGAATCTGGCCCGCGGCCTCGAAGCGGCCGGGGTGAAGATCATCGGCACCAGCCCCGACATGATCGACGTGGCCGAGGACCGCGAGCGGTTCCAGGCCATGTTGCAAAAGGTTCGCCTGCGGCAGCCCCCCAACGGGACCGCGACCGACGTGGAGAGCGCCCGCAGCGTGGCCCAGCGGATCGGCTATCCCGTGCTCGTGCGTCCCAGCTATGTTCTGGGCGGACGGGCGATGGAAATCTGTGACGACGAATCGTCGCTTGTCCGCTACATGGACGAGGCGGTCGAGGCTTCGTCCGACCGCCCCGTGCTGATCGACAAGTTCCTAGAAGACGCCATCGAAGTCGACGTCGACGCGGTCGCCGACGGGCAGACCACGATCATTGGCGGCGTGATGGAGCACATCGAAGAGGCGGGCGTGCACTCCGGCGACTCGGCCTGCTCCCTCCCCCCCTACTCGCTGCCCGCAACGGTCATCTCCGAAATCAAGGATGCGACGTACGCGCTGGCCCGCGAGCTGCAGGTGCGCGGCCTGATGAACATTCAATTCGCGGTCAAGTTCGTCGACGGGCATCACACGGTCTACGTGCTCGAGGTGAATCCCCGCGCGAGCCGCACGTCTCCCTTTGTCTCCAAGGCGACGGGCCGGCCGCTGGCAAAAATCGCCGCCAAGATCATGGCCGGCGTGTCGCTGGCGGAGCAGGGGATCGTCGACGAAATCTGGCCGCGGCACATGTCGGTCAAAGAGAGCGTCTTTCCGTTCTCGCGGTTTTCTGGCGTCGACATCATCCTGGGCCCCGAGATGCGTTCGACCGGCGAGGTGATGGGGATCGACGAGAAATTCGCGCTGGCCTTCGCCAAGAGCCAGATTGCCGCCGGCATTTCGCTGCCGACCGAGGGGACCGTCTTCATCAGCATGACCCGCGACCGCAAGCAGATGATGATCGAGCCGGCCCGCCGGTTGAAATCGCTGGGCTTCAAGCTGGTCTGCACGCAGGGGACGGCCCGTGTGCTCTCGGATGCGGGGATCGAGGTCGAGACCGTCCGCAAAGTGCAGGAAGGCCGGCCCAACCTGCTCGACAAGATGGCCAACGGCGAGATTCAGTTCATCTTCAACACGCCCAGCGGCAAAGGGGCCCGCACCGACGAAGGCCGCATCCGCTCGGCAGCCGTCGCGTATGGCGTGCCGTGCGTCACGACAATTCCGGGCTGCCTGGCGGTCGTCAAAGCGCTCGAGGCGCACGTGAAGGATCCGATCCCGCGTGTCCGAGCCTTGCAGGATTGGACGGCTTCGGAGCGCGCAGTCGCGACGGCCGAAAAGTGAGCCGCCCCGAATGTCGTCTCGTGCTCGGCTCGCGGTCGCCGCGCCGCTTGGAGCTGCTGCGACAGATTTGGCCCGCCGAGTTGATCGACATTGTCCCGCCCAGCTCGACCGCGGAGGCTCACTTCGAGGACGTGCACGACTGGCCGTCGATTGAACGCCGGTTGCTCGAGATCGCGAGAGCCAAGTGCGATGACGTGGTAGCTCAGGTGCGGAAGAGACTGAGTGAGCGTGCGCGATTCTTGGACCCCGACGTCGGCTCCCCCTCACCCCCGACCCCTCTCCCGCAAGGGGAGAGGGGAGAAAGAGAGTCAGCGTCGAAGCCATTCGCAGGACGAAGCCTTTCGCGCAAATCTTCCCCCCTCTCCCCTCGCGGGAGAGGGGCTGGGGGTGAGGGGGCGCGCGCAGATGCAATGGCGCCGGTCGTCATTACCGCCGACACCGAGGTGGTTGTCGAGCGCGCGGGCGGATCGCTTCACGTGCTAGGCCAGCCGCCGGCCGACGATTCATGGGCCGAAACCGTCCGACGCTGGTTTCGCGACGACTATGCCGGCAAAACGCACCTCGCCGCGACGGCCCTCTGTGTCGAGCGGCTCGGCGATAAGGACGCTGCCCGATCGCAGCGTATGACACGCGTCGTCACGTCGCGTGTCACCTTTATCGACGACGTCGATCGCTGGCTCGAGTGGTACCTGGCCACCGGCGAGCCATCCGGCAAAGCGGGAGGCTACGCACTGCAAGGGGCTGGGAGCATCTTCGTCGCCAAGGTCGAAGGCAGCCTGAGTAACGTGGTCGGCCTCCCGCTGGCCGAGTTGCTCGAGATGGTCAATGCGCTTGCCACGTGAGCGGCGGACGGGCAGCTGCTACTGAGCCCGTCTGCTATTTAAATGCGGGACTATTAACGCAAATTATTCATTCGCAACGGCCGTGCCGATAGGTTAAGTTGAAGGGAACGCTCTCGCCTCGGACTCTGCCTGTTGTGCCCCTTATCCCGCCTTTTGCCCTGTCCGCTTCGCCCCGCCGTGATCTTAGCGCGGCCCGAAGGATTCCTGCCATGTTTTTCCGTTTCCTTGTTCCTTGCCCCGGCACGTCCCGTGAGTATCCCCGCCTGTCAGTTTGTCTTGTTGCGTTGTGTTTGACGCTTTTGACGAGCGGCTCCGCGCGAGCCGTTGCGGATGCCTCGACTGGGACGACCGGGACGGACACCGCCATCTCGATCAACACGCCGATGGCTCCGCCGGCTTGGGCCGTTCTGGAGCGGGAGCTGTTGCGGGCCAACTCGATCGCTTGCCGCGAGTTCTTCCAGAAGTACTTTGACGACCGCGGCTACCTGAAATGCGTCGAGCGCTGGGGCGGCGATGACGGGCCCGACGACGCGATCGAGAACCTGAGCGATTGGCCCATCCTGCACGCACTCGGCGCCTCCGATTCCGTGCTCGAAATGTACAAGAAAGGCTGGGAAGGGCACCTGCGGCAATATACGCAGGCAAAGACCAAGCAAGTGCCCTTCGCACGCGGCGGAATGTACTACAAAGAGTTCCCCGTCATGTTCGACTGGCTGCACAACGGCGAGGGGCTGACTCCCTTCGACCTGCAGGGGCTCGCCGACCCGAACGACGCCCGGTTCCAGGCTCGCGTCCGCCGCTTTGCCGGCTTCTATGTCGGCGAAGATCCCGAGGCCCCGAATTACGACGCCGCTCACAAGATCATCCGCAGCATGTTCAACGGCAGCCGCGGGCCGCTCTTGCGAAAGGCGACGGCCGTCGACTGGGCGGGCGACCCGATCGAGGTCGGGAACCGCTTCAAGCCGCTGCACGGCGAGCATAACTACACCCAAATGCTCGCCCACTTCGAGAAGTACAACGACATCGTGGGCGACAACCCGATGAATCTCGAGGCGACCTCGCTCGCCTTCAACGCGTATGCGCTCGCTCAGGATCCCAAGTACAAAAATTGGCTACTCGAGTACGTCGACGCCTGGGTCGATCGCATGCGGGCCAACCACGACATCATTCCCAGCAACGTCGGCCTCGACGGCGCGATCGGCAGCGGAGCCGGCGGCAAGTGGTACGGCGGTGTCTACGGCTGGGGCTTTACCGTCCGCAATCCCGCGACCGGCCAAATGTCCAACCGCAACCAGACGGGCCTCGCAGTCACCGGCTTCGGCAATGCGCTCTTGCTCACCGGAAACCCCAAGTACGTCGACGTCTGGCGAAAGCTGATCGACGCGGTCAACGCAAACGGCCGCAAAATTGACGGCCAAATGATGTATCCGACGATGTACGGCAACGACGGCTGGTACGCCTTCACTCCAAGAAAGTATTCCCAGGGCGCGCTCAACGTCTGGTACTGGTCGATGGACCCGCGCGACCGCGACCGGCTCGGCGAAAACGGTTGGCTCAATTTCCTCGACGGCAAAGATCCGGATTATGCCGAGCGGACATTCGCCCAGGAATTCTTGACGATCCGGGGCCACATCGTCGGCCTGCGCGCCGACCGCACCACGCCGCAGACGCGCCTGGCCGATGACCCGCTGGCCTATAATCCGGCGACCGTGTACGCGCTGGTCAATCTGATGCTCGGCGGCCTCTACCCCGGCCACGTCGGTTCGCCGCTGCATTGCCGCGTGCGCTATTTTGATCCCGAGAAGCGCCGCGCGGGCGTGCCCGACGACGTCGCTGCCCTCGTCGACCGCCTCACCGACACCCAGACCGGCATCACGCTCGTGAACTTGAACCCGGTCGCCGGCCACTCAGTGATCGTGCAGGGAGGAGCGTATGCGGAGCACGAGTTTGCGGACGTCACCGTCGACGGCCGCAAGCGCGCCGTCGACGCGCCGTCGCTTACGATCGAGCTGGCACCTGGCAGCGGTGCGCGGCTCTTGCTGACGACGCACCGCTACGCCAATCCGCCCAGCCTCAAGTTCCCCTGGGATCAAGTCGGCCGAGCGAAGCTCGTGGCCACCGGCCACGCGAAGTGATGCGCTCCTACGCCCCAGAGCCGGATAACTCAACAAGATTCGCTTTCGGAATCCTCTCGTCGATCGCCGCGAGGGCCAGGTTCACCCAGCGGCCGCACTCATCGAGTATGCCGCTGTCGGCTGTCGCGACCAGCTGATCGGTCTGGCAGAGGATTTTGTCCGGGTCGGGGACGAGGTGAATTTCCCAAGGCCAACCGTGCGCCTCCGCCGCCTGCTCGAGGAGGGTCTTGAGTCGGCCGCTATTGGAGACGGGACGATCGAAATGCCAGACGGCGCGAGCCACGCCCAGTTCAACCAGCAGTCCGCCGATCAGCTCGGCCGCCGGGACCGTCTCCTGAACCTTGCGCCACGTTCCGTGCACGCTGGCCATGTCGCGATAGGCACCGTCTCGGGCATGCAGGATTACGCCGCCGGCCAGGGCCGCTTCGATCGAGGTTAGGACGTTGTATCCGTCGATGAACAGGCTCTGACCGGCCATTTCGGCGAGGTCGGCTTGTGAACGTTGCCGCCGCTCGCGAGCCGCGTCGGAACACGCGCAACGTGCGACGGCGATCCGCTGCCGCTCCTTCAGCGCATAGCGGTCGCCAACGATCTTAAGCGCCGAGGTGGGCGCGTATCCGCGGGTGAGAAGCCAGGAAAGATCGCCCACCGCGCTTCGCAGCAGCGGGAGCGTTTCGGGCGTAAACAGGCAAACGTCGTCGGGATGCGGTCCGCGATGCTGGCGCTTGTCAGGCACAGGAATTCGAGAGGTCTGCATTCGGCCCGTGCTTGAACGGCCGGGCAGCCGAGGACTGTTTCCTGGCTGCCTCGCGGTACGGTTTGTGGGACCGATAGAGTTCAAGAACAGGGCGGAGCCTCCCCTTGATGTTCGCAGGGGCAATCTCAATCGCCTTTTCCGCCCACTTCACGGCGCTCGGAAAATCGCCTGCTTCGGCACAGGCGGCCGCCAGCGTGGCGAGATGGTTTGGTTTTTTCCACGAACTTAATTCACAGGCTTTTGTCGCGTATTCAACGGCCTTTTTGCCGTCCCGATATCGTGAGTCGCGACACGCAGCCCAAATCAACGCCAGATTGTTGAAGGCCGGGGCGAGCTTGGGATCAATACGGATCGCCTCGGTGTAATCAGCGATGGACTTCTCGAATTCGCCGGTCCGGGACCGGGCGAAGCCCCGGCCATCGAAAGCTACGGCAAGCTTCGGTCCAGACGGATGGCTTCGTTGAAGTCGGCGACGGATTTGGGAACCACGCCCTTATGGATCCACGCGAGGCCGCGGTTGTTGAACGCTTTCGCATCATTCGGATTCAGGCGGATGGCTTCGGTGCAATCAGCGATCGCTTTGTCATATTCCAATCGAGCGTCCCATGCCAGGCCGCGGTTGGAGAAGGCGACCGCCAGCGCAGGGTTGAGACGGATGGCCTGATCGTAGTCGGTTAGCGCCTTCTCGAGTTCGCCCTTGTGAAACCACGCGAGGCCGCGGTTGTTAAAGGCTTTGGCCTCGCGTGGATCGAGGCGGATGGCTTCGGTGCAATCGGCGATCGCCTTGTCTGATTGCGATCGAGCGTCCCATGCCAGGCCGCGATTGGAGAAGGCGACCGCCTGCGTGGGGTCGAGACGGATGGCTTGATCGTAGTCGATTAGCGCCTTGTCGAGTTCGCCCTTGTGAAACCGCGCGAGGCCGCGGTTGTTAAAAGCGACAGCTTCACTTGGATTGAGACGGATGGCTTCGGTGCAGTCGGCGATGGCCTGGTCATATTGGCCTTTTGCTTCCCAGGCGAGCGCCCGGTTGCTAAGAGCTGTGGCGAACCGGGGGTTGAGGCGGATTGCTTCGGTATAGTCGACGATGGCCTTGTCGAGATGGCCGGCTTTGGACGATGCCTGAGCATCTTTCGCGATGGCATTGGCTTGCAGCACTCGGTGCACGGAGCGGATAAGCGTCGCACCCACCAGGGCCGCAGGCACGGCCAAAACAATCAGAACCACTACCCAGTTTCGACGGCGGCCCGAAGCGGACACATTGATTCTCCCGACGCACTCCCGGATACCTCCTGACAGCCTGCCGTTTGCCACCAGCCGAGTCAAGGACCTGGTTTGCGCAGTCCGCGCGCGTGGAAGTGCTGCGAGCCGTGACAACGTCGGGGCTTCGCCTTCTGCCGAAAACTCGTGTAAGGCGATCGCGCTCTGCGGGCGCTTTCCTGGAGAGTAAGATTGCGAGCCGGCAGCCCAAAGGTCGGCCGCGATGCCGCGGCACGGTCACGAGCGACGAAAAAAGGCCCTCGCCGATCTGGTCGGCGAGAGCCTCGCAGCACATCAAGACGTTGAGGGAGCCGGACCGCGCATCAACCCAAATCGCATCGACCCGTTCGAGCAGTGCCCTTCTCGGGCGTTACTCGGATCCCAACCACCCACGCGGGGTGCGGCGGGATGTCGAGTTGCGGAAAACGCAGGACGAGCCGAGTGCTCGGACGCGCAGACTCGCCTCCTGGAGAAATCGGAGGCGGGGCTCTCTCACACAAACCTGTCCGGTGGATCTTGCATCGATGCCCTCCAAATCAAGGGAAAAGGATGGGCAAACACACGCGAACGAATGCTCGTCGGGCATCCGCTCCTATTGGCCATCCTACCCCCGTCCGCGCGACTTTCAAGCGAATTTTTCGAGCGACTTTTGACCAGTTCAACAGTCTTTGATGAAATGCACGAGACTACAGGACGAACCAGTGAAATCTCGGAAAATCGGCTAGCTGGAGGGCCAGATGAAACTGAAGACCAGCACGGGAGAGATCCATTTCAATCCGCAAACGATTTCGCACGTTCACCTCAACGCGGACCGGACGCTGCTGACCGTGCACTTCATCGAAGGCACGCATTCCGGCTTCGATGCCGAAACGGACGCCGATCACCTCTTCTTCGCCGAGTTCCTCGCAAAACTCACCGACGAGTCGAGCGGGTTCATGTCGATCGGCAATGAGGTGCTCAATCTGAAAGCGGCTCTTTGGATCTCGATTCCGACCGACGAACCAATCCAAATCCGTTTGGGAGACAGCCGCACCAGGACCGTCGACGAAAAGGACCGCGAGCGGATCGTCAAGCTGCTGGCGGAATGAAGGGCTGATCGCTCGAATCGCGCGGGAGTTCCAGGAAGTCATCGACATGAGTTCGATCGACCGCTTGTCGCGACGAACATTCTTGAGCGGCCTGGTCGCCAGCAACGTGGCGGCGGCCTACGGGCAAATCGCTGGCCCGCCTCGCGCCAACAACCGCCCTCCCGGCGCGCCAAAACGCCAGCCGGCTCCGATTCAAGTTCCGCAGGATCCGAAACTGTGGTTGCCGGGAAGTTTGGGCGCGGGGTCCAGCGTTACGTTCCAGAATTCTCCCGATTGGCTGCGGAACACGCCCGGATGGTACATCCCGTCAACCGTGAGCGCCGGCGCCTGCATGCTGCAATTTCCTCTCATCACGTTCTTGTCGAACTTGATTCACGACTTTCGCGAACTTCCCTCGCTGCTGGAACAGGCGAAGTCGCTCGGCACCAGCACCATCTACCTCGTCGATTGGTTCGAAGGGAATGCGAGGGCGGCTCCCATCAATTACTGGATGTACAAAGGAGACTACATTCCTCGCGCCGACATGGGCGGTCCCGCCGCGCTCAAGGCGGGTATCTCCGCTGTGCACGCCCAGGGCGGACGCATCATCTTCTATGTCGAGGGGTTCATCATCATGCAGACCACACGCGTCGGCAGCGGTGAGGCGGCCGCGTGGTCGATCATTGGACCCAAGGGCCCGCCCGCAGAGCCCTATCCGGGAAACTGGAAACTCTGCCCGGGGGCGGAGGGCTGGCTCGCTTACATTGAGGGGGTCGCCCGCCGCATCGGGGAATACGGTGCCGACGGAATCTTTCTGGATTCGCAGGGGTTCCAGAAGGACTGGAAGTGCCTTTCGAAGAAGCACGGGCACAAGCCGGGACGGCCGGAGGTCTTCAACAACGGCTGCACGAATCTAGTCCGCCGAGTCCGCGCTGCCTTGCGCCAAGGGAATCCGGAGGGCATCGTCTTCATCGAGGGCCCGACGATGCCGCGATTGTTCCGGTTCGCCGACGGATCTCTCGACTGGGGCATCGACACCTTGGCGAAGCGCTGGCTCTGGGATGACCAAGGAAAGACCGACACGCTGACCAGCGGCTATTCGCTCGATGATTGGAACCAGATCGTCGCGATCGGCGCCAAACTGGCGTGCGGATCGCAGTTCCTCAAGCCGCCGCCGGGATCCTCTGCACAAGCCTTTCTCGGGCAGTTCTTGAAGAGTGAGCTGCCGGAAAAGCCGGTTGACCTGCTGCACGTGGCTCAGCACGCGTCCTGGGGACTGCACGCCTGGCGAAATGCCGGGCTGATTTTGGGTCTGCACATGCCGGGACTCGATGACTTTATTCCGAGGCATGACGAGGCCACGGACCGCATGCCCAATCCATTTCGACACAGTTACTCAAATCGCGAAACGCTGCATGCCGCGCTCGAGGGATTGCGAGCTCGGGCCGCGGCGATCGACGAAGCGCTCGCGGGCAAGCAAGCTCCGTCGCCGGCAGGCTATGTGAAGGCGCTTTTGACAGCCCGACAAGAGCTGGCTCCGTTCATTGACCATGGCAGCTCCGTGGAGCTGGTGCGGACCCCGTTCCCGAGAGTTGCCGGCTGGCGGTTCACGAGCAACCAAGGGGCGGCGCTAACCGCTGTCAGTGTGGCGGACGCGCCCCGCGATGTCAGCTTCCCCAATACACCGGGGACCTGGAAAGACGCCCTCAGCGGCGAGGTCTTCACAGCCCGGAACAAGACGCTGACGGTGTCCGTCCCGCCGCATCGCGTGCGGCTGCTGCATTTGCGGGACCGGTAATCCGAGAATGGCCGGGCTGCTAATTCTCTCTCGGTGCCTCGTCGTTGCTGTTCGCACGCGGAGCTCGATACGCGATACCGACGATCAAATCCGCGCCGAGCAGCATGAATAGGCCGGCGGCGAGATCCACCAGGCCGTAGTAATAGTAGTATCGCGAATTGTTCCCCGAATCTGCGAACCACGAGTTCTGCTGGCCGACGGCGCTGAACGCAAAAGCCACCGCCTTAAGCAGGGTCCAGACGCCAAGCGTGCGGATCGCCACGCCGAACCAGTCTTGCGGCCTCATCCGATTCGATTCGAGAGTCGTCATACGATTGCTGCCGGCTGAAGTCGTGCTGGCGGTCGGACGAATTGTGCCAGCTTCACGCGGTGGTCGGCGGCCAGCATTTCGGCTGCTTTTTCACCGATCATGATCGTTGGGGCGTTGGTGTTGCCGCTGATCACATTGGGCATGACGCTCGCATCGGCCACCCGGAGCCGCTCGACTCCGACCACACGGAGTCGTGGGTCGACGACGTTTCCGATTCGGCAGGTCGAGGTCGGGTGATAAACCGTCAGCGCGTAATGGCGCGCGAAATCTTCGAGCAATTCGTCGCTCGGGCAAGCCCCCTCCACGTGTCTGTGCTTGCGGGCCAGGGGCTGCGGGACCAGCAGGGGCCCGATCTTCCGGTGCTTCGGCCAGTGGGACACGATGTCGAGCGCCCGGCGAATGACCGCGACCATCACTTGCATGTCGTGCGGATCGGCCAAGTAATTCGCGCGGATTGTGGGATGATCGGCCGCGTTGGCGCTGTTGAGGACGATCTCGCCTTCACTATGCGGCTGCACCGGGTTGGCCAGCACGATCATGCTTTCCGCCTCGGGGGCCAGACGCCGGGATGGGTCATCAAAATATCGGGCCGTGTCGACGCGCAGGCACTTGTGCCAGATGTCGCTGCTGTAGCCGCAGGGGAAGCAGGCGATCTGTGCGTCATGGGTATGCAGGTCGCCCAGACCGGTCGAGAACCAGGCGCTGGCATCGTAAAGCGATGACGAGATCAGGCCGCGGCCCGTCGTCGCCCACTCGTAGAAGCGTCGATCGGCCTCTTGCTTGAGGGCCTGGAGTTCGGCCGGCAGTGTTTTGTCGTCGGCGGGATCAGCGGGCAGTGGGCCGGCCGGGGCGCGGAGGGCCGCCGCGCCGAACGAGATGCCGACTTCATTCATCGACACTCCTACGCCCGGAGCGGGGAAGAACAGGCCCACCTGCAGATGGTCCTTGAGATGCTTGCCGACGTGCGGCGAATCGACCTGACAGGCGATGCCGACCGATTCGAGCTCGGCGCGCGGACCGATGCCCGACAAAAGCAGCAACTGAGGCGACCCGACGGCGCCGCCGCTGAGCACGATTTCTTTGACAGCCAGGACCGCGCGAATCTCGCCGGCGGAGGTGCGGTATTCCACTCCCGTTGCGACCTTGCGATCGGCCGGCCCCTGCAGGAGCACGCGGGTTGCGTGGGCGCCCGTGACGATCGTCAGGTTGGGCCGCCGTTCGGCCTCGCCCTCGAGAAAGGCGTGATAGGTGCTCGACCGCTTCCCGTCGCGGGTCGTCGTCTGAAATAGCGACACGACTCCGCGCGGATTGGTGCGGTCGCGTCCGTTGTAGTCGCCACGGGGGATGCCGGCCGCCACCGCGGCTTCCACGAATTCGCGCGCCCCTGGCAGAACGGGCGAACGCACGGCGACTCCGAGCGGGCCGGTCGTGTTGTGCGCGTCGGCGTCAATCGCGATCTCGTCGCTCGGCGTGAGGCCTTCGCTCTTCTTGAAGTAGGGGAGCACGTCGCGATAGCTCCAGCCGACCGCACCGCCTTGAGCCCAGGCGTCGTAATCGCCCGCATGGCCCCGCACATACGCCAGATAGTTGAGCGCCGACGAACCGCCGAGCATCTTGCCCCGCGGCACCATCATGCGGCCGTCCGTCGTTCCCAGGCCGCACTGGCCCGCGTCGGCCGTGTACATCCAGTCGGTCTGCGGGTTCTGCTGCAGCGACGGACACGCGGCGGGAATCAGCGCTTCGGCCGGAGGCCGCTCGCCGGCCTCGAGCAGCGCAACGCGGCAAGTGGGATCTTCGGAAAGCCGGGCTGCGATCACCGCTCCCGCGGATCCGCCACCGACAACGATGAAATCAAAGGTTTCTGCCATGCTGCTTCCTGCGCGAGATGGAGCTGGCACTTTGACCTGGATATTACCACGTCGAATCACATTTTGTGCGAGTGCATTCTCGCGCGGAGTCGGAGCGGTACCCGACTCAGGCCGTCAACTCGACCAGGTCAACAACAGATCGCACTCCGGTCACCCGGCGGACGCATTCCCAGCAAATGCGTTTGGCAAAGGCCGTCGCCGCACTGCCTCGGACGGTTGCGATCCCGTGGTCGGCGCGAACTTCGGTGAGCGTCAGTCCGGCGATCTGCCGGGCTTTCACGAATTCGAGAATCCCGTGTTCGATGCGTTCGTCGGACATGACTGGCTCCCTGTTTCAAATACGCCACTGACATCTCAAGCGTGGGAGGGAAGCCGATGTAACGATCTTTTTGCCGCTTCATCCTCGGTTTGGACCGAGGCGTGCGATTGCGTTTTGAACCTGACGAGCGCAGCAAAAAAGCCACGACCGAAAGATGCGGTCGTGGCTCTATTAAAAAACGGTGCGGCAGGCACCCGTTGGAAAGCGATTAGGCGGAGGCCACACCCAAGAAGCGACGCGAAAACCGAATCGCGCGATGGTGTGCGTACCATTGTTTCTTTGCGCAGTTGGCTGAATGCCTTCTTTTTCGGCGTCCGTCTGGCATGGCTTCCCCTTTCTCGCTTGGCGTGATCGATGTTTTCGATCCCACTGCATTCCCTAGCGCGGTCCGCAGCGACTTGTGACAGGGAATTCGTGAAAGACGGCTCAATTCGAGAAAAAAGGCGGCCAATTCGAGGGCAAAAGTCGCCGGGTGGGCCGCAGCCATCGACCCTCCAAACGAAAAAAGAGGGCGATCCGCGTTGGCGGACCGCCCTCTTGAGAACAGCTTGAATCGATCAGTTTCAGGCACTCCGCGATCAGAGTGGCTTACTTCTTCTTTCCGCCCATCCGTCCGCCGTGCTCGAGCGGCCGTTCGCCACGGCGGAAGTCGCGGCGATCGTGACGGAATCCAAAGTCCCGACCGTAGCGATCGCCGACCGTGACGACCGGTGCGCAGGTCGTGCAGACCGGCGCCTCGACAACGACGGGCTGAGCCACGACAGGCTGGACCACGACGGGTTCGGCCACGACCGGCTGAGCCACGACTTCGCAGCCGCAAACCGGGGCTTCAACGCAGCCGTAGCAGGGGTATCCGAAGGAGAACCGATCCCAATACCGGTTGTAGCGGAAGTCTTTCCGGAAGTCCCTGCGGAAGTGGTCCCCGCGCTCCCGGCCCATCCCCATTTTCCCTTTGTTGCCGCCCATTCCGCCCTTGGCGAAGGCCTGAGAGGCAGAGTCGACGCCGGCGAACAAGGTCAAAGCAAACGCGATGGCCGAAACGGCCAGAGTGGTTTTGCGGATCATGACAAGCTCCTAAGTCTTTGGCAAATATGGGTTACGGTCATCTCGGTCTTGCCGGCTCCGAGTTCCGTTTGTTGTTTCTTACACTTTGCCAAGCGAAGGAGCTGCCGGCTTGTTACGGCAAATTGAGACGGTCCGAATCGGGATCCTTAACCACAAAGGCACGAAGTGCACCAAGGGAACGGGACCCGATCGCGCACGTGTCCCGTCCCATCGGCGAGTGCGGCCCCGAGCTGTCCCAAGTCCGCGCGGCTTGCCGGGGATCCTTTCTTCCTATTGAAAAAAGGATCCCCATCACCGGCGGGGATCCAAATTTCGTCCCCGGCGGGGATCTTTTCCCCACCAGCGGATCTCTTTCCGCGTCCCGTCCCGACGTCCCGACGCCGTGTTCTCCACCCCCGATTGCCGGTCAGCCGTCCACTTTCTGTCTGCTGGTGATCTTTCTTCCCTTAGTGAAAAAGGATCCTCACCACCAGCAGATCCATTTTGCGTCCCCGGCGGGTCCTGCCGGGGATCTTTCCCCACCAAGCAATCTCTTTCCGCGTCCCGTCCCACCTCTTTCCCCCTCGCCCGTCCGCTTCGGACGGGAGGGGGCGGGCCTGCGACGAGCTCCCTTCGGGTCTGACTTCGGCGAGCTCAGTCGAGTCGAGCCTCAGGGTCGAAGACAGTCGAGTCGGGTGAGGGCCGATCTAGTCCCGTCCCGATGTCCGCGCCGTCGTCCCGTCCCAATGTCCGAGTCCCGTCCCGATTCCGATGGCCGAACCCTGTCCCCCGGGTCGAGCGTGTCGGCTGGACCCACCCCGAGCGGTCTCCTCAACCAAGGGTGGCGCGCCATCATCCACCCTACCACGCCCGGTGAAACTTGCCGAGACCGAGTTTCTACGTCCATGTAAACAACTCGGAAAATATTTCGGCCCCGGGTTGCACAGGAGACAACAGAGGTAACCGAGGGGAGCGAAAGCATTTGCCACCGATCTCGGTTGCCTCAGTTCCCTCCTGTTCAAAAATCTTGCTCCGGCCGCTGCTCAGAGCGGCGCCGGGGATCCTTTCGTCCTATTGAAGAGAGGATCCCCATCACCGGCGGGGATCCAAATTTCGTTCCCGCCGGGGATCTTTTCCCCACCAGCCAGCCGAGCCGAGATAAGGTGGCAGAACCTGCCACCTTTCTGTCGCCGCTCTTTCACCCTCGCCCGTCCGCTTCGGATGGGAGAGGGGCGGGGTGAGGGCTCCGAAGCTTGGACTCGCCGGTTCTGCGCCACCCTCGGCCGGTAATCCGGGACGCGAGCTCGACCGAGCTCGCCAAACTCAGTCGGGCGGGGTGAGGGCTCTTGCGATTTATTTGGGCGAGCAGACCGGCCGGCGCGCACCCGGCCCCTCTCCGGCGATTCAGTCCCTACGTCCTCGACCTTGGACCCGCCTTCAGCGGATCTTCGACCTTGAACTTCGGACCCCGTCTCCGGCAGGCCTTGGGCTCTAGTCCAATTCTCCCGCGAGTGATCGATCCGCCAAGTGGGAATTTCCAAGTTGCTTGTGGCAAGCACTTCTTGTCGGAGTCGGTCGATGTGACCGACCCGAGGGTCATTACGCGTACGTTATGGCAACGCTTGCGGTGGTGTTCTGCGGGTTGCTGAATTCGATGAGGCGACGATTTCGGATTGCTGGGCAAAGCAGCCGAGACGAAAATCGAAAACGAATTGAGACGCCCCCTAGCTTACGCTGGGGGGCTCGCCGGGTCGCTACGTGCGCGCGAAGACGCTGGCGGCGTTCCGCCACGGCGGATCAGCCCGATGGTGCTTCTTCTGCTCGGTTTTGAGTTCGGCGATCGGAAAGCGAAGTCGCAAACGAATTGAAGCACCCGCCTGTTTACGCGGGCGGCTCGCCGGGTCGGTCGCTGCCCTCACCCCGTCCCTCTCCCATCGGAATGGGAGAGGGCGAAGTCGCAAACGAATTGAAGCACCCGCCAGCTCACGCAGCCGGCTCGCCGGGTCGGTTGGTTGTCGATATCTGTCCGCCTCGGTCGCAGGTCCTACGGTGTTTCCGAATTCTCCACGTCGCACCAGCAGCCAATCGACGCGGGTGACGAACCGCTTCCGCGTAAACTCAGCGGTGGATGAGGGCCATGTATTGCGGCTGGTCGACCTGTTGCTTGATTGACCGAGGGACGCCGACTTCGAGCGAATTCCCCTGGCTTACTCGGCAGTCGCCGGTCACAGGGATTGAGATAAATCGCTAACCAATTGATATAATCAAAGGTTGACGATGTGTCTGAATGTCAGACAACGTCGCAACATTTCTTTTTTGGGAATCGGTGAGAATGCCAGAAGGCACAATCAAGCGAAAGACGGACAAAGGCTTCGGGTTTATCGAAACGGGCAGTGGGAAAGACATGTTCTTCCACTCATCTAACGTCGAAGGGTCGAGCTACGAACTCCTGCGCGAAGGACAAAAGGTCTCGTACACCGAAGGACGTGGGCCCAAAGGGCCGCGGGCGGAAAACGTAACGCCGCTTTGAACTGAGCACGTTTCGACGACCAGAAAGCCGATGGACTGCCGTCGGCTTTTTTTCGTCGACAGCGAGCGGTCCCCGGACTTGGAATCACCGGAGAATCTCAGCATCGCCTAATCGTGGTTCGGCACGTGCCGACTTGATGAATCTTCGACGGGCGCGCGATTCAAGAAGTCGGCCCTGTCGTTTATGGAAATGGGCAGCTGCAGACAAGCCCCTGAAAGTCGATGACGCGGCGTCACTCGTGCGCGTCGGCCTCATGCCGCTCTCTGCGGGCATCGCTCAGATCGTTCGACAGTGTTCCGCTTGGACCGGCATGTTAGCGATGATCTGGAACGGCTAGCTTCATGTGCCTTCTCTCGCGAGGCTCGGGGCAATCGCGCAGATAGTCGAGGAGATCAGAGAGTTGAGCCCTGGCCAGGGCCAGGCATGTGTCCGCGCCGCCATAGTAGATACGAATCGTGCCGCTGGCAGGTTCCAAAATCCAACCGCACGGAAAGACGACACCATTGACGTCTCCGTGGCGTTCGTAAGGTTCCTGCGGCGCAAGATCCATTCGTCGCTGCGACGAATGACGCGACGAGGGTCTTCCAAATCGAGCAATGCCAATCCCAGTCGATAGAGGCAGCCTCCGGCTGTGGCTCGCACGCCGTGATACATCAGGAGCCAGCCCTCGGGCGTCTCGAGCGGAGGCGGGCTTAAGCCGATCTTGTTGGCATCCCACCAAGCGCCGCGCCTTGCCGGCAACAGAACGTGATGATCACCCCAATGAGTCAGGTCCGGCGAGAAGGAAAGCCAGATGTGTGCACCCGAGCTTCCCGCGGAAACAGGCCGATGAATCATCGCGTAACGATTGCCAAAGCGAACCGGGAACACGGCCGCATCCTTGTCCTCGGGAGGCATGACGGGGCCGAGCCGGGTAAACGAGGTAAAGTCTTTGGTCGTCATTAACGAAACGAGCGGTCCGCTGGGTGAATAGGCTGTGTAGGCGATGACCCATTCGCCGCGCTCGGCGACCCACGTCAGCCGCGGGTCTTCGACGCCCCACTCTTCTTCCGGAAAGTTGGCCGGCTCGGGAGCGAAGCTGGGCTTGGAGTCGATGCGCCAGTTCGACGCGCCGTCCGTGCTGCGGGCGACGGTCAGATGCGAATGGCCGCGGCGATCCTCGACACGGACGAGCAACACCGTTTCGTTGCCAACCTGGCCCGCGCCGGCGTTGAACACCGCGTGCGCCGGATAGGGCCAATCGCGAGCCGTCAGGATCGGGTTGGAGGCATTGCGATGAAGGAGTTCTGGATAAAGATTCGTGGCTTTCGATTCTCGAAGCATCACGGCTTTCTTGATTGAGTCAGTTTGCCGGGTTCTCGCGATTTCAGGCGAGATTGAATTGTTCTTGCACAAAGTGAGCTCTAGTTTCCGACCTCCGCAGTTCGGTCCAGAGATAGGCCAGCGTCGATTCGGCTCCCTGGTTCCGATTCAGGCCCGACGCCTGCAAGCCGTCGCAGCAAGCGCCGCTCGCCGCGTCGATGAGCGGTTGCCTCAGACTGTTTTCGCCATAGAACCAGGCGTGCGCCCTGCGGAAGGTCGAGCGGTAGTTTTCTTCACCGAGCAGGTCTATCCCGGCGAGTGCCGCGTCGGCCATTGTGGATGCCTCGACGGGCTGCTGATCGTAGAGCGCCTTGTCTTCTCCGCGCGGGTACCAGTCGTCGTTTCCAACGGGCCAGAAAATGCCCTCGGCCGTCGTCTCCCCTTCCAGAAAGGCAAACGAGGACGCGGCCACGTCCAGAAAGCCGTTCTCCTGCCAATGCTGTGCGGCGACGAACAGGGCGTGTGGCAACACCGCATTGGCATACGTCATCCGCGATTCGAACCAGGGCCAGTCGGAACGCATCGAACGGGTGTAGCATTCGACCAACCGCAGAGCCGCCGAGCGCGCCACGCTTTCGATCGGCTCAATCTCTTTGATTCCCTGTCCCCACAAATGGCCCCAGGCCAGAATCACATAGGCTTGGGCACGCAAGCTGCGCAGCTCGGCAAGCGCCGGGAGAACGGCTTCGATCAATTCCCGCGCTAAGAGCCTGTAACCTTCGGGCAGAGTGCTGCCGACAACTTCGGCGAGGGCGACAACCGCTTGCCCCTGGCAATCGCCGGTGCCTTCCGCATCCAGCCAGTCTCGTTGGTAACTCAGGAAGTTATGGAAGCCGCGGACCGGGCAACGGGCGTGTTCCAGGAAGCTCAGGTAGCGGGTCACCCGACTCAGCATTCGCTCGTCTGGATCGCGGGCCCAGAGTCGAGTGCAAAGCCGCAAGGCGCGGGCGTTGTCGTCCGTCGTGTAACCGCTCTCGCGCCGCGGAATGCTGTAGATGGCGTGTTGAATCAGTCCGGTCGAGTCGGTCATGCGGTCCAGGTGAGACAACGGGATTCGATGCCGGATTCCTTGCGGGATTGCAGGGCTGTCAGACATCAGAGACCTCCCCCAAGAGCTTCGCGCGCCGCTTCTTCGCGCGTGGTTTCGTGAACCCGTCGCGCGAAGCATGTCGCGGCCTTGCATCATCGGCGAGTGCGACTCGGCTGAAGCACTCCAAGTATTGACGGCCCACATTCGGCCAAAACATGAGCTTCGCATAACTGTAGGCGCGGTGGCCCGTCTCGGCCTGAAATGCAGGATCGTTCAGAAATCGCAGAGTTGCGTCGGCGAGACCATCGCTTTGTGCGAACGGCACGATCAGGCCGCGACCGTCGCCCAAGACTTCTTCGGCGTACAGATAGGGAGTGCTCACGACGGCCCTCCCTGCGGCCAGCGCATAGGCCAATGTGCCGCTCGCAATCTGATCCTTCCCGGGATACGGCGTCACGTAAACGTCGCAGGCCTGCAAGTGCTCCATGAGTTCGCCGACCTCAAGAAACTTGTTCACGAAGCGCACATGCTCGCCAACGCCGAGCGCGTCAGCCCGCGCCGCCAGGCTCTCGCGATAAACCTCTCCTTCACGTCGCTTGACCAGCGGATGTGTGATGCCCACAACGAGATACAGGGCTTGCGGACAGGCCCGCACGATTTGGGGCATGGCCTCGATCATGAATTCGAGGCCCTTCCCGCGGTTAATGAGGCCGAAGGTGCAAATCACCTGACGGCCCGCGAGACCAAGTCGGGCCTTCTGCAAGTCGTCTCGCTCGCTCGCGACGACCGGGACCCCGTGCGGAATGATTTGCACCTTCGGTCCGGTCACGCCGTAAACGCTTTCGAGGAGTCTGGCGGCAACTTTCGTCATCACGATCAGGTTTTGGCTCTTGGCCGCCAATTCGCGAATAATGAGCCACGGAAGCGGTGCCGGCTTGGACATCAGCGTGTGGAACGTGGTGACGATCGGCTTACGGCACGCACGCACGAAGTCCAGCACATCGCTGCCCCATTCTCCGGGGTAAAGGCCGAACTCGTGTTGCAAGCTCACCACGTCGCACGGGCCGTCGTTCGCGACGTCCGCTGCCAGACAGTACGCATCGTCGCGGCCGTTGTCGATCACGTGGACCACGCGCGGATCGTCGTAATCAAGAGACGGAGTCTTCAGGATCGCGGCCGACGACGAGACCGGCTCGCCGGCTGCAAGGTCCACCGCGTCGGCGGTGTCCTTGGTGAAGGTTGCCAGCCCGCATTCTTCCGGCGGGTAGGTCGACACAAACAGGGGCCGAACGGCATCCACTGTGCGCTCCGTGAAAAGGTGTTCGTCTTAGACCGTCGACCGCTGGGTGTTGCGGATCCGAGCGTCACGATTGCGGAGCCTGATGAGGCGCGTGCCAAAGTTGTACTCGGCCCCCAGGACGATGTTTTTGGAGGAGCAAGCGACACAGCGCCGACTCGCGGTCGGCGATGTGTTCCAACTCCCGCACGCTCCGCAGAAGTAGGCCACGAGCGTGCTCGCACCGCACGTGCATCGACCCGGATGAAACCGGCTGACCGTGACGATTCTCTTGCAATGACGGCAGCCCCAGCGATAGAGAGGCAGCCGCAGCCAGGCGTAGGTCGACGCCGCCAAAGCCAAGACGCACACACCGCCCACGACCATCCACGCCTGATGATTCATTCCAACCGGCTCCTTTTTCGGTTCAAATTTTTAGGATCCGGCGATAGCTGACCAAGGCTATCGAGGCGCAAACGAGGGCGATCAGAAGAGCATAGAGGCTGAACGTCGCCGAGTCTCCGAGGTGAAACAATGACGCACCAAATCCGCCGACCATCGCACCAGCGACGCCGACGCCGAGCGTCAAAAGGACGATTCCTTTGTCGTATCCGGAGACAAGGTGATTCACAAAAAAGCCGGCGGCGATGCCGCAGGCGAGCCACGAGAGAGTGCCGATCATCGAGTGATCTCCAAAGGGACGTGTCTTGCGGTTCATGGAACGGCGAAGGCGGCGGCTCGCCAATGCGATCGCCACAAACAAAAAAAGCCGACGTGGTGGAACACGTGAGAGTGTTCCACCACGTCGGCTTACTCAACAACGGGCCCCCCGAACCGGCCGGGTTGCCCCTTTTCTAGTCATCCGACAACGACCGCCGCGGGGCGGTCTCGAAATCTCGACAGAAGCAATTGTAGCTCAGAGAGCACTGGATGCAAAGGAGCGAGAGCGGCGCCTTGCCCTGAGGTCGGCTCCTTTGAACAAAAACCAGCGACTGCCGGCTCCTGTCGGTCATGGCTACCGAAGCCGATTGCCCAACTTTCGCTTGGCACTCACGCACCGGCCACATAGTCCGCCAGGCCTTCCAGGCAACCAATCCAGCCTTGTTCATGCTGATTGCGCCTGTCGACATCGGGGATTCGCTCGTGCATGACGATGACCTCGGTCGCACCACCACGCGGCTCAAACAAGACCGTGACTCGTTCATATTCCTGGGGCTCCGATTCCAGGCGCAGGAGTAGACGAGCTTGTGCGGCGGCTCGATGAGCTCGAACTGGCCCACGATCCACAAGACATTTCCGTCGCGGAAACGGTTCGCGAGCCGATAGCCGCCGCCGACGCGCAGGTCAACGATCGCCTCGACGCAGGTGACGTTCGCGGGACCCCACCAGTTCTTCAGATGATCAGGCTGAGTCCATGCATCGAACAAAAACTGTGCAGTCGCGCGGATGGTCTTGCGAACGACCAAGGTCGCGCGGACGGACTCGGAGGAGCTGCCGAAGTCATTGCTTTCCATCATTGCGCCCGCGACTGAGGTTTTTTTCGCGCCCAGGCGACTGAGTTTTTTCTCGCGCTCGACGCGACTGTGGTTTTTTTTCGCGCTCGACATAGCCGGCTAACGATTCGAGCGTGCCCTCCCAGAAACACCGGTAATGATTCAGCCACTGCTGGGCATCCCGCAGGGCGCCGGCTCTTAAACTGCACCGGTGAACCCTCCCATCGACCTCCCGCTCGACGAGGTGCGCTTGTTCGAGGACGCGGATATGTCGAGACACCGCGGGCAGGGACATCTGGAACGGCTCGGCCAGCTCCGTCACCATTGCCGGCCCCCGGGTCAGCTTTGCGAGCAAAGCCCGTCGGGTTTGGTCGCCGAGAGCACGAAAAACCAGGTCGAGGTAATCGGGCCTCGAGGGTCTTTTGGAGGTGGCGCCAGGCCGCATGGTAAACCCCAGCTTCAGACGAGGCAGACACCAACCGTGATTCGCACACCAGTCGACGCTCTATGGAGAACACTTCTTGAGGACGCCCAATAGTGGTTCTCCCAACCCTTCGCAAGACTGTCGTGCAGACCTTCAGGAAAGCCGACATGGTCGAACACCAGGCGTGTTCCCGACCCATGCGGCTTGAACTCGAATCTCACGATGGAATACACGCCTTCGGACCAGGTCACGGGACGCCAGGCCTGAACGATCCGCTTATTCCGGACGAGTTCCACGTTTCGACCGACGATGTGGCCGCCAAACGCCGAGAACGCGCCGCCAACCTCGCGGCTGATCTCGGCTGGCGCCCCCGAGAGGGCGGCGAACTGTTTGCTATCCAGCAAGGCCTCGTACAGCCGCTCCGGGGGCGCCGCGAAATCGACTTCCTGGTGGAGGGTGATCGATTGGGGCTGGGCGTCCTTGCTCGAGTGCTCCTGCTCGGCTTTGGCGCCGGTCCACGCGAAACTCGCAGCGATGGCCATAGTGAGCACTGTCATGCCGATTAAGGTTTGCCTCATCAACGCATCTCCTGAATGAACCCCTGAGGTCAGCGCGAGTCACAATATTTAACATAGTTGTTAAATATCGTACCGTGACCTCACGCATTGTCAAACGTGCATTCAAAATCGTGCGAGCCGGATCCGCTGCCGGGTCTTGAAGGATCTCGTTCAGGCTGCTTGCCCGTTCTGCGCGGGGGTCGCGTTTCACAGCCGGACGGGCCTCTCGCGCAAAGAGAAACGCGAGTTCGACTACTCGTCCGCGGAAACAATGCCGGTCAGCGTCGCCAGGTCGGCTCGGATGAGATGCGACATCCAAAACAAGCAGGGAAGGCCCAGCAAACCGACGGCGCTAAAGATCGCCATCGACTTTTCGGCGCCTGCCGCGATTACGTCGTGGTTGATCAGGCTGTCTGCGGTGAGGGCCGCGATGCCCAGCAACGGTCCCAGCGCCGCGACAACCAGATAGACGGCGTTCCTCTTGCCGACTTGGCGCAGCACAGGCGCATCCGCCGCGGCATGGTCGAGGTCGGCCAAGAGAAAGACGGAATAAAGCGACCTCAGCGAAAACAAGGTGACGACGAAAAACGGATACGCCGCCGACACCAGTCCACACAAGAGCAGCGAGAAGAAGAAGCGAAGAATCGCCGAGATGGGCAGCTCGGCATTGACGATGCGCAAGCTGAGCGGGTAAGCGAAGGCTGCGATCGACCATTCGGCCACACTGATCATCGCCATCAGCCGGCCCAGCTCCAAGCATCTGCGGCGCACCGCCCGATTGCGTTCCGGCGGCAGTTTTCCGGCCTGGCACAGCTTGAGTCCCTTGTAGACGGAAAAACCGAGATACCAAAACAGAATGGCCCCGAGCGGATAGGCAATGCCGTTGATGATCGCCTGCGTCTTCTGGAACTGGGGCTCGATCGGTCCCAGCTGCACGACGATTTCCGACAAGTTATGCAAGTAATTGAAGACGCCGCCCAACACGTTCGGCAGTCCGGCCGCCACGAACACGATGAGCACCGTGTATTTCCGCAGCAGCACGCGCCAGCTGCGCTTGGGCGGAAACAGGAGTTCGCAGGCTTTCGGGTTCATGCAAAGTTCGAGGCGACGGGCCATCTCGAGCCCGCTCGACCAGCGGTCTTTTCGGTCGGGGGCCAGCGTCGTCTCGAGCAAATGAGCAAGGCCCTCGGGACAGTCGGGCAGCTGGCTGACTGGCGTCGTGTCGATTGGGGCGCGCCGCCGTTCGATCATGGTTTCCAGCGTCGCGGTCCAATCGCCTTCGACCGCTTCGTCGTGAAACGGTCGAAATCCCGTCAAGAGCTCCCACAAGACGATTCCGAGCGCGTACAGATCGCTGCGTCCGTCGAGCTCGTCGGCCCGATGCGCGCCCGTCGGCTTGCAAGCTTCGAGTTGCTCGGGCGACATGTACGCCAGACTCCCGCCGAAGTACGCCTCCGGAGTCGCGCCGGTGACCGCGCCGCTATAGCTGACGTTGAAATCAGCCAGCTTGGGCGAGCCTTCGGGCGTCACCAGGATGTTTGCCGGCTTCACGTCGCGGTGCAGCACGCCGAGCCGATGGGCATGATCCAACGCCCGGGCAGTTTTGGCCCCCAGCCGGCACACCGCCTCCGGCCAGGTCGCGGCCGCGGTCCATGTGCGCAGTGAGGACCCGCTCGGTCGCGACTCGCCGCGGCGCTCGAGCGCTTCATCGATCGCCATCAAGAGCAGCTTGCCCGCACGCGCCTCGTGCGGAGTCTCCCGCACGCGATGAATGACCGACTGCAGCGTGCCTCCCGCGACGTACTCCATATACAGCAGGCGCAGCTTGCGCTCGGGCAGGGGACGCTGATCGTAGACGCGGACGATATGGTCGTGGTCGAGCTGGGCGAGCGTCTGCGGTTCGGTGCTGGTGTCAGTTGCCACTTTGAGGGCTACGAGCCGCTGCATCGATCTCTGCCGCGCGAGGAACACTTTGGCAAAGGCGCCACTGCCCAGCTCGATGAGCAGATCGAAGTCGTCAATCGTCTCGCCGGACTTGATGCCTCCCAGCCGGCGCTGCTTGTGGCTTTTGTGAAACGACGTCGTCTCGTAGGTCTTGAGCCCCAGCACCGAGGCCAGTTCGGCGGTTTGGCCAGGGAATTCCTGCAAATAGGTTTCGGCCGAGACCTCGTCACCGCTTTGCTTGCGGATGTGGAACTCTTCGTAAATCAGGTCGCAGGGGACCCGACCGCCGGCAAGCTCGGGGAATTCGGCCAGATACTCGGAGAGCCGTTTGGGGCAGCCGCGGTTGACCCAGCGGTACTCGAGATCGACCTTAATGAGTTCCACCAGCGTGAGCCGCCGAATCTCGCCCCGCTGAGGCAGAAAGGGTTGGAGGTCGGGCGGAGTGTCGGCCGCTTCCCATGCGGAAACGAAGGCGTCGAGGAAACCCGCCAAGACGTCCATCGATTGGCGCGCTTGATCGAGCAATAAGCTTCCAGACGACGTCGACACGCCGGCCTCAACAAAGGACGATGACGCTCACGGGCAAGTCTCAGTTCCAACGCCCCTATCATAAGCAGCGTTCGGTCTTGCGAAAACGGCGTCGGCACGATCCTGAGGCTCGGCTCCCGAGCGTCTCGACCTCTCGCAGGGTTGCCAGTATGCTGGGGCGAGTTCTGTGAACTCCGCAGATTTGTGAGACACTGATGGATGAGGTCGCCGCCGAATTTGCCGAACGGATCCGCAACAAGGACACCCAGGCGCTGGTCGAGTTTATCGAGCTGCGTAAGCCCCAGTTGCTGGCGTTTATCGAACGAAATCTGAGCACTTCGCTCGGGCGAAAACTCGAGGCAACCGACATTCTGCAGGACGTCAGCTTGAGTGCCGTCGGCTCGCTGGCGACGTCCGAATTGGGCGACCGCGACCCATTCTCGTGGCTCTGCCAATTGGCGGAGCACAAAATCATCGACGCGCATCGGAAGCTGGTCGCCGCCCAGAAACGCTCCGCCGATCGCGAGCTGCAGGCGCCGGCAAGCAGCGTCGACAACACGCAACGCGGCGGCTTTATCGACATGCTAGTCGTCAGTATGACAACGCCCAGCGGCGCCCTTTCTCGCGACCAACGTGAATTCCGCCTGCAGCAGGCGCTTCAGAATCTGCCGGAAGAATCTCAACAAGCGCTGCGACTGCGTTATGTCGAAGGACTTCCCTCGAAGGAGATCGCGACCCGTTTGCAAAAGACCGACGGCGCGACCCGCGTGCTCCTTACGCGTTCCTTGGCCAAGCTGCAAGAGCTTCTGCGGCACGACAGCGAGTTCGCTAGCTTCATCAATCCGCCGAAGTATGACGCGGAATAAAAGCGGCCGGGAGGTCAGATCAACCCCCCGACCGCCTTCAACCGGCTGCCCTTCCGGCTGTGAATCTTCGCACTCCTAGGCGGCAAGCGTCTCGAGACGGGTCGATTTGGTTACGTGCCCGACGGTACGTCGCTTTACGGTGAAACGCTGCTTTTCAGAGCGAAATCGCCGCCGATTTGTTACAAGCCAATTTGGACGATTTCGAAAAATCGGGTCACGAGGCGAGGGTAAGCAAGAACCGGATCGGCCAGACGTGGGCTCGGCGTCTCACAAGGATGCTTCCAGAGACGCCATATTTTGAGTCGGCCACCGACGCGCGCGATTCTCGAGTGCCGAGAAGAGGATGTGGGTTGCTACTGCCGGGCCGACCATTGGCCTCCTCTAGTGTCGCTGTTAATTTTGTAGGTAGCTTTGCCTCAGGGCAGGCATTGCTACACAATAGACGCGCATCAGGAACTTGCTCTACCTGATAAGATTTGCGGCAGGTGTTTATAGAATATGTCTGAGAACCCATCCTTCGTGCTACATCCAAGTCAGATGCCAGCTCCGGTTGTGAAACTGCACGAAGGGGTGAATCTTGTCGGCCGGGATCCGATCTGCAACGTGATCCTTTCCGATCCCTCCGTCTCGCGTTTCCATGCCGAAATCCTGGTGCGCGAGACGGCGATCAATGTGCGCGATCTCGACAGCCGCAACGGAACCTATGTCGAGGGAAAGCGCGTGCAATCGACGGACATTCGAGCCGGGCAGCAACTGCAGTTTGGGTGCGTCCAGTTGCAGATCGCCAACGGCGCCGCGAACGACGCGTTATTGGGCGCCGAGCCTGAGACGCAAAGCATCAGCGACGTGTTCGAATGGCTGCAGACCGATTCCGGCAAGGTGCCACTGACCGCAGCCGAACGCCGCGTCTTCGATCTGATTCTTTCCGGCCTTGCCGAAAAGGAGGTTGCGCATCGCTTGGAGATCAGTCCGAACACCGTGCACTGCCACGTTCGTAAGATTTATGACGCGTTTGGCGTAAGTTCTCGCCCCGAATTGATGGCGCGGTTTATTCGACCGCCCAGCGGCAACTCAACCGCGCCCGAACAGACCCGGCCGACAAACCCCGGACCATAAGCACACTGTCACACCGTCCCGGCGCAGACTGTGGAACAGTCGGCCGCAAGCTGTTAACCTCGTCGCTTTACGGTCCTGCGCCGCAATTGTCATCTCGGCGGGGACGTTCCAGTCAGACCGTGCGGTCGCGCATTTGAGGTGCTGCATGAAATTCGCGCAGATGTTCGTGTTGGCAATTGGCCTCGGTCTCTCGGATCGGGCGACACAAGCCGGCGACTGGCCGCAATGGCGCGGTCCCGAACGCAACGGCATATCGCAGGAAACCGGACTGCTCAAAGAATGGCCCAAAGAAGGGCCGCACCTCAATTGGCAGGTGAAGGACTTGGGGGACGGCTATTCGACTCCCTCAATTGTGGGCGAGCATCTGTATCTCATTTCCAACAAAGGGATGAAGGACGAGAGCGCTCACGCCCTGAGCGTCAACGATGGCCGCGTGATCTGGTCGCGGCGGCTGGGAAAAGTCGGCGTGAATATCGGACCGCAGTATCCCGGCGCGCGATCCACTCCGACCGTCGACGGCGACCTCGTGTATGCATTGGGGTCCGATGGCGATCTGGCCTGCCTCGACGCAAAAACGGGGGAAGACCGCTGGAAAAAAAATCTCCGTAGCGACTTCGGCGGCGTGCCGGGAATGTGGGCCTATTCCGAATCGCCGTTGATCGATGGCGATGTGCTGGTCTGCACGCCGGGCGGCGCAACGGCCACGATGGTCGCGCTCGACAAGAAGAACGGCAACGTCGTCTGGAAGTCGGCCGTCCCGGGTGCCGATAAAGCCGCCTATGCGTCGGTGATCGTCGTCACCACGGGGGGCATCAAGCAGTACGTGCAGTTTCTGGCGAAAGGCCTGGTCGGCGTCGATGCCAAGACGGGCAAGTTTCTCTGGCGCTACGACAAGACAGCGATCGGAAGCCCGGCTAACATCCCGACGGCGGTTGCGTACGAGAACTACATTTATAGCGCTTCGGGCCGCGCCGGCAGCGGATTGATCGCGCTCAAAACAAAGGACCAGACCGTCGAAGCCGACCAGGTTTATTTCAACAAGAAGCTTCCCAACGCCATCGGCGGAGCAGTCGAAATCGGCGGGTTCTTGTACGGAACATCTGCGGGGGGCCTGCAGTGCGTCGTCTTCACGACCGGCCAGCAGAAATGGCAAAACCACGGCGTGGGCGCCGGCTCGCTCTGCTACGCCGACGGACGGCTGTATGTGCACGGCGAAGAGAAAGGGGACATCGCGCTCGTCGAGTGTTCGTCGGACGGATATCACGAAAAAGGGCATTTCTCGCCCCCGAATCCGCCGGAGCGACGAAAGGGAAAGGCCTGGTCCTATCCGGCTCTGGCCGACGGCCGCCTCTACGTTTACGATTTCGGTACGCTGTGGTCTTACGACGTGAAAGGGAAGACGGCGGCAGCGGAGAATCGCGTTACGCGGTAACTGTTGGAATTGATTCGGCGCGGCCCAAGACTCGAAGTCTTAGGAGCCGCGCCTGTGAGGAAGCGGAGCATGACGCGCGAAGTAACCTGGGTACCCCGCTTGCTGATGCGTGCGGCTCTGAAACGCAGGACGCAGCCGACACGGGTGCGCACTCGCTGCGTGCGCGGCTGCCTTCCGCCCATCCTTGCCCTGATCCTGGTCGTGCCCCCAGCGGCCGGCGTTCGAGCGGAAGACGCTACGGGTCTGGTCTCCAGCGGCGTGAAGAAGTTCCGGGATAACGATATCACCGGGGCGCTCGCCGATTTCGATCGGGCGGCGCAGCTTGATCCGAAGTTGGCACCGCAGCTTTGGCAGCGCGGGATTGCCGACTATTACTCCGGCAAATACCGCGAGGGCCGGCAGCAGTTCGAGCTGCATCAGACGGTCAATCCAAACGACGTGGAGAATGCTGCCTGGCATTTCCTCTGCGTGGTGCACCTCGATGGACTCGAGGCTGCGCAAAAATCGCTGCTGAAAGTCGACAAAACGCGCGATACCCGTGTTCCGATGCCCGAAATCTATGACATGCTGACGGGCCAAGGTTCGCCGGATTACGTGCTGAATGCGGCGGCACGCGCCGGCACTCCCCAGGCTGCGATGTATGCGAACCTCTACGTAGGGCTGTTTTACGAGGCGATCGGCGACAAAGGGCCGGCGAAACCGTACATTCGCAAGGCAGCAGCCGCCCGAGGTCCGAGCAGCTTCATGCGCGACGTGGCGAAAGTCCATTTGCGCCAGCGGCACTGGGATCGCTGAGAATCGCTGTGTGCCGAGCCGATCAAGCGCCCACCGAGGCGAGCCTGCTGCCCCTCGGTCGAGTCGATGTCTGGGTCATCGCACTGTGCGAGAGCGCCAGTCGGCCCGATCTGGCCCGTTGGTTGTCGGCTGACGAGCGGGCTCGTGGCGAAAGGTTCGTCTTCGAGCGCGATCGACGCCGGTTTTGCCTGGGTCGCGGAGCCTTGCGGGGCATTCTTGCGAGCTATCTCGGCTGCATTCCCGGCGAGATCGCGTTCGCGTACGGAGATTCGGGCAAGCCACGACTCGCAGGCGCAGATTCGGCGGTCGACCTGCAATTCAACGCTTCCGGGTCGGCCGATCTGGCCGTCTGCGCGGTGACCTGCGGCCGAAGCGTGGGCGTCGACATTGAGCAGGTGCGGCACGACTGTGATCAAGATCTCGTTCGCCACGCATTTTCACCAATCGAGCGCGCGGAGTTTGAGAAAATTCCCGCGGACCAGCAGGGGATCGCCTTTTACCGGACGTGGACCCGCAAGGAGGCCTATTTGAAGGCGACCGGATGCGGATTGTCGCGCCCGCTGGCGTCATTCAGTGTCAGCGTGACGCCCGGTGACTCGCCGCGCCTGATCCGCGACGAATCAGATCCCACAGCGCATCAAAGTTGGTCGTTTGCCGACGCTGATCCCGCGCCGGGCTGGGTGGGCAGTTTAGTCCTTGCCGGTCAGTCGCGGTCCTTGCGCAGGCTCAAGTGGAACGGTTAGTCGCGCGACCAGACCCGATGGCAACTCGCCGAGTACGTCTGGAACAGGGATCCGCACGCCGATCCATTCGCTCGCTTCGCGAAGTAATCGACTCGCTCGAGCGGAGCCGCTCAACTCGTGCGCTTGGCGGTCTTGCTCGGTTTTGGCTTTGTGCGGACGGTCCCTACTGCTCGTGGCAGGTCCCACAGCATCCGCGTGATGAGCGCTGTCCAGCCGGTCTGATGGCTTGCCCCGCAGCCCCGTCCGTTGTCGCCGTGGAAGTATTCGTAAAACAAGACGTGGTCGCGCCAGTGCGGATCGTCGACGAACTGGCGGACATTCCCATTGCAGGGACGGCGGCCCCTCGAGTCGGCCAGGAAAATCTGCGCGAGGCGCGCCTCAATTTCTCGGGCGACGTCTTTGAGCGACAGCTTGCGGCCGGATCCGGTCGGGCACTCGACCAGAAACTCATCGCCGTAAAAGTGATGATAGCGCTCGAGCGCCTCGATGAACAAGAAGTTGATCGGCATCCAGATCGGCCCGCGCCAGTTCGAGTTCCCGCCGAACAGGCCCGTGGTCGATTCGCCCGGTTCGTAGTCGACTCGGTGTTCGTGGCCGTCGGCTTGCAGCACAAACGGGTGGTCCTTGTGGACGCGGGACACCGAGCGGATTCCGTAGTCCGAGAGAAACTCGTTCTCGTCGAGCAAATAACGCAGCACCCGCTCGAGACGCTCCTTCGACGGAATGGCCAGCAGCCGCCGGCCATGCGGTGGGCCGTCGTCGGCACGGGCCTCGGCGTCGGGTTGGCAGTAGGAGATGTATGCGGCCAAATCTTTCCGGTGATCGAGGAACCATTGCATCCGCTTCTTGAAGCCGGGCAGCCGATCGATCTGCCGGTCGTCGAGCACTTCCACGGCAAACAGCGGAATCAGCCCCACGATCGAGCGGATTTTGAGCGGCGTATCTTGGCCCTGCACGTGCAGCTGGTCGTAGTAAAACCCGTCTGTTTCGTCCCACAATCCGCTGCCGCCCAGAGAATTCATGGCGTCGACGATGGCAACGAAGTGCTCGAAGAATTTCGAGGCGATGTCTTCGTATTCCGGGCTTTCGGCGGCCAGCTCGAGCGCCATGCCGAGCATCGTGACACAGTAAAAAGCCATCCAGGCGGTTCCGTCGGCCTGTTCGAGCACGCCGCCGCCGGGCAACGGCTTGGAACGGTCGAACACTCCGATGTTATCCAGCCCGAGGAATCCGCCGGAAAAGAGATTGTTTCCCTCGATATCTTTGCGGTTGACCCACCAGGTGAAGTTGAGGAGCAGTTTCTGAAATGTGCGTGCCAGAAACAGGCGGTCGCGCTGTCCGCGCGGGGCGGTCATCTTGTACACGCGCCAGCAGGCCCAGGCGTGCACCGGCGGATTCACGTCCGAAAACGCGAACTCGTACGCCGGAATCTGACCGTTGGGATGCATGTACCATTCGCGCAGAAACAGGATCAACTGGCTCTTGGCGAACTCGGGATCGAGCTTGGAGAGGGGCAGCATGTGGAACGCCAGATCCCACGCGGCGTACCACGGGTACTCCCATTTGTCGGGCATCGAGATCACGTCGCGGTTGAACAGGTGCTGCCAGTCGACGTTGCGCGTGTGTTGATGACCGAGGGGCGGAGGCGGCTGGTCCGGGTCTCCGTGTAGCCAGTCCTTCACGGAATAAAAATAGAATTGCTTGCTCCAGAGCAGCCCCGCCGCGGCCTGCCGGGAGACGCTTCTGGCTTGCGGCGTCAGATCGGGGGACAGCACGGCGTCATAGAATTCGTCGGTGTCGGCGATCCGCTCGGTGAAGACCCGATCGAACTGGGGACCAAATGGAGTTGAGGGAGCCTGATCACTGGCGAAAAGACGCAGCCGCACCATGATTTCCTTCCCGGCGGGCACATTGAGCTGATAATAGGCGGCCGTTTTGGTCCCGGCCGGCCCCTTGCTGAGTGCGTCCTTGTTGCCGCCGATCACGAATTCGTGAAAGGCGTCCTTGAACTTTATCTCGGGGTCTTCGGGAAATTTGAAGACCCGCACGAAGTTGGTCTCATTCTCGGTGAAAAGCATCGTCGGCTTCGCGCCGTCGGAGGCCGGCTCGGCGAAGAAGCGGTAGACGCCCAGCGACGGATGATTGGTGCGCAATCCGCCGTCGGCGTCGAGATCGATGCGCGGCTTGATCTCGCACCCCTCGTGTCCGCAGCCCCATGACCAGGAATTGCGGAACCAGAGCGTGGGCAAGAGATGCAACACCGCGGCGTCGGGCCCGCGGTTGGCCGCGGTAATTCGGATCAGGATGTCGTCGGTGTTGGCCTTGGCGTATTCGACAAAGACGTCGAAATACCGCCCGCCGTCGAAGACATTTGTGTCCGTAATCTCAAATTCGGGATCGAGTCGGCTGCGGCGGCGGCTTTCGGCGACCAGCAAATCGTACGGAAACGCCGCCTGCGGATACTTGTAAAGGGCCTTGAGGTAAGAATGCGTCGGGGACGAATCGAGGTAGAAATAAATCTCCTTCACGTCCTCGGCGTGATTTCCCTCGTTCCCATTCAGGCCGAACAGCCGTTCTTTCAGGATCGGGTCCTTGCCGTTCCAAAGCGCCGGCGCAAAGCAGAGCCGGCACTCCCGGTCACAAATTCCCAACAGGCCGTCTTCCCCCCAGCGATACGCGCGACTGCGGGCATGGTCGTGCGGAAAGTAGTCCCAGCACTCGCCCGTGGCCGAATAATCCTCACGGACCGTTCCCCATTGCCGCTCGGAGAGATACGGTCCCCAACGCTGCCAGTTGGCCGTGCGGCTCTGAGACTCCTGGAGGCGACGCTGTTCAACTGTCATGCGACCAGTATAGGCTCGATCGCGGATGGGGTCACGGCGGGGCCGGTGCGCCAGCAGTCCGCGGACTGCGACGCTCGCGAAAAATCACCGAAGCATGCCGATCGGTTTCGAGGTCCGTCGACACAGACTGACCACGCCTTGCGAGGACGAGTCGTCAGAATCCCAGGCCGATCTTGTTCAATACGCCGGTGGCAACCTGGCCCTCGGTGACTTTGAAGAGGCCCGGATACTTTTTCGCCCAGAGCTTGTTCGCCTGCGGGCAGTATTGGCGGCTGTTACCTTCCACGGCCGCGACCGTGGGAATGCGGGCCGCGAGTGACGCCGATTGCAGGAACGAGGCCCCCGGACAGGTGAGGTCCTGCACGCAGAGGAACATGATGAACTTCTGCGCGGCGGCCGCGAGCAGCAACGAATCGGTCTGCCCCTTGCACGTTTTGAGTGCGACGCCGCTGTAGCCCATGTCACGGGCGAGCATCAATGTCTCGTAGTCGACGAGCGACTCGTCAATCACGATCGGCTTAAGCTTGGCCGCTTCGTGCATCTTATCGTTCGGATGCTCGCGCAGATTGCGATGCGTCGGCTGCTCGATGTACTGGATTCGATCGAAGGCCGCCGCGATTCTGCTTCTTGACGCGGCCGAGAAAATCGAGCACGTAAGCGACGTTCGCGCACTTCTCGTTGAAATCGCACGAGTAAAACAGCACTGGCTTGCCTTTGGCGGTCGCGGCCTCGGTCGCCACGCGATCGATCGCCAGCGTCCTTTCGACGTCCCAATCCAAGTTATCGCCGGCCAGCTTGATCTTCAGATGGGTCAAGCCGTCGGCCTTGATCCAATCGGCCAGCGATTCGGGAAGTCCGTCTTTGAGCGGTTGTTTGACGTCGGCCGGAGTGAGCGGATCGATGGCCCCGACGAGGTGGTACAGGGGCAACGTCGGCTTGGGCTGCCGCAGCGTGTACTTGTCGAGGTATTCGCCCTTGAATTGGTCGTCGAGATAGATCGACAGGTCGTCGTTCATCTGCTTCGACGACAGTCCGTCGTACGAATTCATGTCGTTCGCGCGGCCGAACGCATCGTGCAGGGCCGCATCGAAGGCGCTGGCCGCAACGAGCTGGGCCAACAGCGGCATCTCTTCGGCGAGCTTCAGTCGTTGAGCGAGCGTTTTGGCCAGATGCGGATACTCGGCCGAAAGCTGATAGGCAATCTCGATCGGATGTCCGAAGTCGGGATAGCCGTTCGCCAACTCGACCACGTCCTCCGCGAATTTTTGCATCGCATCTTCGGTCTGCTCGACCGAGAGGACGTTGGCGGGCCATGCCCAGGCGCTGCCCAGGGGCATCGTGCCGAAACCCGACGCGCCGTGTCCGCGGCGGCTTTCGGCGGAGACCTCGACGTTGACCAGAATCGCGTGATCGACGGTCCGGCCGCCAAACTTCAAGGGTGCGCGATACGGGACCGATTCAAAGCTCAGAACGGCTTCAACAATCCGGATGTCGGTCGGCTTCGACATGGCCTCGCGCGTGCTGGCTCCAAAGAAGAGCGGAAATCCCTCGAATTCGTTGCGATTCTATCTGCCCGTCAACGCCCCATCAAGAAGAATAGCATGCGGTTGGGCAGGGAAGCGCCGCACTTTAGCCCGCCGCCCCCCTAAGAGTCGGCATTCGGCTCCAGCCGGGCCAGGAGGGCGGAGAGGGCTGGCTCGAAGGCCGCGAGCGAATTCCCCGGCGATTTTAGCGGCCACTTCAGATCGTCAACGAGCAACGTGCAAAAGGGGGCCCGGGCCGGAATTACGGTTCCGGGCCGGGGACGGTCGGCAATCCGTGCTCGGTGAGCGGAGATCGGCTCGAAATGCCCAAAGTCAGTCAGGCCGGGAGCCCGCAGAGTAAACGGCGCATAGATCACTGCTTTCCCGCACTTTCGGCCACCGAATGTCCGGCGGGCTGCGTCCAACCGGCCTTGTAGCCCTTCCGCAATCTCTTGCGAGCGAACGGCGTCGTCGAATTCGGCCGAAGCCTGCACATGGTCGCCCAAAAGCGAAATGCCGAGTGCGGATTCCAAAACCTCGACCGATGCCGTATATCGCGGATTGACCTCGGTCAACCACGCGACCGCATCATCGACCATAAAGTCGATGCCAAACAGCCCTCGCAGGCCGAATTCCGAACCAATCACTTGGCCGCAGGAGACAATCTGGCGTTCCAAAGACTCGCCAAGAGCGATCGGACCGATCGAACCGCAGTACGCGAAGGGGCCGGCGCTTAACCTCGCTTCGCCGATTAGCTGCCGAGACACCCCGATGAGCACCGTTTGGGTCGACGTGGCGAGATACAGAGCCGAATGAGGCTCTCCCCCGCGCGCAGCTGAAAGTAACGCGGCTCACGATGGCGGCTTGTCGGCAGCACAGCCGATTCGTCCCAGATTTGAATTCCTCTTCCTCCGGCGCTGCGCCGTGGCTTTCTCAGCCAGCGTCCGTCGCGCAGCGGCGGCTGATTCCCGCCGCACAACTGAAGCGCGGGAAGGCCAGCGTTGGCGAACGCGCGAGCGACGGCAAACGGATTCCGCACGCGGGTCACCACATCGGCCGGGTTGCCATACAGCGGCCGAAGCGCTGCCAGGTTTTTTATCAGTCGGGGATGATTCTCGAGCGCACCGGTGTACATCCAAGGAATCCACAACGTAGGGTGGGCCAAGTCCGCCCCAGGCGGGCACTGGCCCGCCATTCCCGCGCTCCGAGAACTGGTGGGCCCGCGTCCGGGACGGCCTTGGCCCACCCTACGAGTCTCAAATTCGCCACTCCTCGCCGCGTCAATCAATCCTTGCGGATAGCCAGACAGTGGCAGCACCTCGGCCAGCTCGTAGAGATCCTCGTCGGCGAAATGATCGGCGCACAGCGGCCTGAGGCCGGCCCGCACGGCCGACTGCGCCGCCGCGCGAGTGCTGGCGCCAAAAATCATCAACGGCTCGGGTGTCATTGATTCAACTTCCAGACCGCATCATGTGCATTGACCCCGCGGCGCACAGCGAACTGGAATTCTGCCAGTCGGCGCGTTATCAATGCGTTGCCAGCCGAACGAAGGCGGTTGCGGATTCTCGGTCGGGCTTCCCTGGGATCCCCCGCTTCAACCGGGATCCCGCCGATTCGACCAAGTGCGGGACCGTCGAAAAGGCCCACCCAGTCTGCAGAAACCCATTTGAGGAGAACGGCAGCATGTCGATGTACATCGGAGAAGCGCTCTCTGGCGAAGGCAACGAGGTCGCTCATATCGATCTCTTGATCGGCGACAAGACAGGCCCGGTTGGGGTCGCGTTCGCCAATGCGCTCGCGAATCAAAGCGCCGGACACAGCAACCTTTTGGCCGTTCTGACCCCGAACCTGCTCGTCAAGCCGGCGACCGTGCTGATTACCAAGGTCACGATCAAGGGAGCCAAGCAGGCCGTGCAGATGTTCGGCCCGGCGCAATACGCGGTGGCAAAAGCCGTTGCCGACAGTGTCGAGGCGGGCGTGATTCCCAAGGATCAGTGCGACACGCTGGTCATCGTCTGCGGCGTGTTCATCCATTGGGAGGCCAAGGAAGACAAAAAGATCTTCCAATTCAACTACGACGCGACGAAGCTCGCCATCGCCCGCGCGATGAAAAACGAGCCGACTCCCAAAGAGATCCTCGAGAAAAAGGCGACCGCCAAACACCCGTTCTCGGGCGTGTGAAAAGCTCGAATCACGAATGACGAAACAGTTTCGAGGGCGTCGGCCGATTCGGCCGTAACGGCCGTCGCTGACGCGGCCGAATGACCTAAGCACGAATGAGCGGAGCTTTCACTAGTGCTTCGTGCTTCCTTCGTGCTTCGTCATTTCCTTTGGGATTTCGCGCTTCTTAGCCAACTGCAGCCCGCGCCATGCGCCGCATCCTGATTCAATTCGACACGGACTCCGTGCCGAGCGTCTTTGATCGCGTCGTCGCGGTCGACGCCGGGATCGACGAGCTGTTCAGCTACCGCAGACGTCGCATCCGACATGGTCGAGCCGCTAGTGCACGGCGCGATCTTCACCCGCGGCCCTGCCGATTTGAAGAACACGGCCCTCTACATCGGAGGGAGCGACGTCGAGGCGGGCGAGCAGTTGTTCGACAAGGTGAAGAGCACTTTCTTCGGGCCGCTGCGCGTGTCAGTGATGATCGATTCCAACGGCTCGAACACGACCGCGGCGGCCGCGGTGCTGGCTGCGCGAAAGCACGTCGGCCTGAAGGAGCAGACGGCTCTCGTGTTGGGAGGCACGGGCCCCGTCGGAATTCGCGTGGCGCAGCTCTTGGCTCGCGAAGGGGCGCGCGTGCGCGTCGGATCGCGATCGTTGGATCGGGCCCAGTCGTCCGCAACCGCGGTCGCCTCGGCGGTGCCTGGCGCTCAGGTCACAGGCGTTTCGACGGCCAATCCTCAGGACGTAGAACAGGCGTATGCCGGAGTTGAGGTGTTGATTGCGGCCGGCGCCGCGCATGCCAAGCTACTTTCGGCGGCGCAGCGCCGGGCAATGCGCACGCTCAAAGTGGCGATCGATCTGAATGCCGTTTCGCCGGCCGGGCTGGAGGGCATCGAAGTGACCGACAAGGCAACCGAACGCGACGGTGCGATCTGTTACGGCGCGATCGGCGTCGGCGGGGCCAAAATGAAAATTCATAAAGCCTGTCTCGCGAAACTGTTCGAGGCCAACGACCAGCTGCTTGATACGGTCGCGATCTACGAGGTCGGCCAAGCGCTCACTAGCTCCACTCCTGGTTAAGCGGCTCAGAGGCTGACAGCCACCGGTCACGACGTCTACCGCAAGCCTTCAAACCGCCCATCTTTCGACGCTCAGCCCATCTTCCGAGACTCATCTTGTCCGGAATCGGGGAATGCGATATTTCTCCCTCGCCTCCATGCGGCCGGTGGAGTTGGCGTGAGCGCCGACATTGGGTCCGTACGGCACGTCCCCTGTTTTCAGCCGGGTCCGAAGGGTCATCTCAGCTCTTCACCGGAAGTTACACCGCACGGCGACACTGGTTCATCTCAAGAACTCGCACTTCTCGACCCCTTGTGATCATTCAACTCGAAAGTCGATCTGGCATGAGCGGTGTCCGAGCCGACACCTGCGGTCTTCCGGCCGCCCGCGGACTTTTCCGCGGTCTGTGTCTGGCCGCACTTGCGCTCGCCGCGTTGCTTTGGAGTTCCAGACGGGCCGCTGCCGAGGACGACCCTCAGGCTCCGCCCGACCCGATGAGCAATCGCAGCTTCCTGCAGAATGGTCAGCAGGCCGCTCCCGGGAATAACAACAAAAAGAACCCGATGATGCCGGGAAATCCCGCCGACGAGGACCGGCGGATCGGCGAGCTGATCGCCAAACGGCAGGCCGAACAAGAAGGCGAATTCATCTCTCAGGTGGTCGTCGAGGGGAATTCGACGATCCCCACTCCGGCCATCATGCAGAAAATCAAGGTCAACGCCGGACGCAAAGCCTCGGTCAAAGCGATTCAAGAGGACGTGCGAGTGCTCTGGAAAACAGGCTGGTTCTACACGGTCGAAACCAAGTTTCGCCATCCCCTTAACGGTCAGGGGCAGATCCTTGTCTTCGTGGTCCTCGAGCGGCCCATCGTCCGCAGCGTGCAATACATCGGCAACCAGGAAGTCAAAACCAAGAAGCTCGAGGAAGCGACGGGACTCAAGGTTGGCAGCCCGTTCGATCCCAGTGCGAACCGCGAGGCAACCAAAAAGATCGAGAGTCTCTACCGCGAGCAGGAGGGCTTCTCGGAAGCGACGGTTGATCTCGAAAAGGGAGGCAACCGCGACGATCGCGACGTCGTGTTCCGCATCCACGAAGGGGTCAAGAACCGAATCATCTGGCGCGACTTCGAGGGCAACCACGCCTTTTCCAGCGAGCTGTTGACGCTGCAGCTTGTCTCGACGCCCGCCTACGGCGGCTTTGTGGGCGGGAAGTTCGACGCGGCCAAGCTGCCCGAAGACTGTGCCAAGGTTCGCCAGTACTACCAGAACGGCGGCTACTTCGACGCAAAGGTCGCCCCCGAGGTCTTGTATTCCGAGAATCGCAAGTGGATCACGCTGCGTTTCCACGTGCAGGAAGGACTGCATTACAAGATCCGCAACATCAGCATGATGGGAAACATGCGGTTCCCGACGCCCGAGCTGCTCAAAGACATCAAGACTCACGAGGGGCAGTTCTACAACGGCTGGGTCATTAACAAGGATGTCTTGAAGATCAAGAAAAAGTACGGCGAGCTCGGATACTTCTACTGCAGGGTCGAGATCGTTCCCCGCTATCTGCCAGAACCAGGCAACGTCGACTTGCTGGTGCGAATCGATGAGGACCGGCCGTATGTCATTCGCAAGATCCAGGCGCATGTCGAAGGCGACCATCCCCGCACGCGGAAGACCGTCGCCTACGACTACATCGCCTTGGCGCCTGGGGATCTCGCCGACCCTGCCAAGATTCAAAAGAGCAAAGGCAAGCTGACCGGCGCCAAGGTGTTTGAAGTGGCGCAGGACGGGACCGGCGAAGGGGTCAAGATTCAGGTGACCCGTGTCACCGGCGACTCCGACCGGCTGACCGCGAGCCTGCGCGGCCAAAGCGGCGACGACAACGACGATTCCTGGGTCAGCCCGTCGGGACCGATTGGAGATAACATCGTCGGCGGAAACTTGCCGCTGGTGCCGCGCGTTCCGCCTCCCGCGCGGACGGGAAGCGGCGGTGGCGACGACGAGGATCATTTTTTCGACAATGACCCGTACCTTTGTCAACCACCGGAGGACCAGTGGACGCCGGACTCGGTCGTCATCCGCGGGCAGACAGGCTCCGATCCGTTCGGCTCGCCGGCTAACCCGCTCTTCGCACCGACCACGCAAGGCGACCCCTACAGCACGGTCATTCCCAACAACCCGCCCGGCCAACTCGACCTCGACTACTACTTGAAGGAGGCCCGCACGGGCCGGCTGATGTTTGGCGTCGGCGTCAACAGCAGCTCGGGGCTCGTCGGCTCGGTCGTATTCGAAGAAAATAATTTCGATCTGTTCCGGCCGCCGACGAGCTTGGAGGACATTTGGGACGGGACGGCGTGGCGCGGCGCAGGACAGCGCTTCCGCATCGAGGCCATGCCGGGAACGGAAGTCAGCCGCTACACCGTCAGTTGGTCCGATCCTTATATTTTTCACACAAATTGGAATCTCGGCGTCAGCGCCTATTACTTCCAGCGCTATTACCTGAACTGGACTGAAGACCGCGTCGGCGGACGTATCAATCTCGGTCGCCAGCTCAGCCCCGAATGGGCAGTCACCGGGGCGTTGCGGGTCGAAGGCGTGCGGATCGAGGACGTGACCGTTCCCACTCCTTCCATCCTGCAAGCCGTCGTGGGCGACAACCTTCTGAGCACGGCCCGCGGCTCGATCATCTACGACACGCGGGACATGCCGTTCATGCCCGGCGAAGGGCACAAAGTCGAGGTCAGCTTCGAGGAAGGATTTGGCGATTTCAACTATCCCCGTGTCGAGGCTGACGCCCGACAATATTTCACGCTCTATCAGCGGCCCGATGGCGGCGGTCGCCAGATTCTCACCGTTGGCGGCATGCTGGGCTGGACCGGCGACAACACGCCGATCTTCGAGCGGTTCTTTGCCGGTGGCTTCCAAAGCTTTCGCGGCTTCGCCTTCCGCGGCGTGAGCCCCGTGGCCGAGTCGAATCCGAACGTCTACATCGGCGGCCAATTCATGGCCGTCGGCACCGTCGAATACCAGGTTCCACTCTTGGCCAACAGTATGGTCTCGCTCGTCACGTTCAGCGATTTTGGAACCGTCGAAGACGGCGTGACCCTGGGCGGCTTTCGTTGCAGCGTCGGCGCGGGTGTACGCGTCTCCCTCCCCATGCTCGGCCCCGTGCCGCTGGCGTTTGACTTCGGCGTGCCCGTCGTCCGCCAGCAGACCGACATCACGCAGGTCTTCAGCTTCTACGTCGGCCTGAATCGCTAGCGCGGGCGCATTGCTCGACTCTTAAGAGCCGCGCACGCAGTAAGCGGTCTTTTCCTTCCCGAGTTCCCATTGGCACATCCCGCTCGATCGCCGGGGCGGATCGGACCGCAGTCCCTTTTGGGGCCCCAGGGCGCGCTCTACACTGCAGGGATGATTCTCGAAGGAATCGTCACGACACGCGACAGCAACGGGGCAATCCACGTCGCGCCGATGGGTCCGCGTGTCGATGAGTCGCTCTCAAAGCTGCGCTGCGCCCGTTCAAAACCTCGCAAACATACGCCAATCTCAAACGGACTCCGTTTGGCGTGTTCCACGTGGTCGATGACGTGCTGCTGTTGGCGCGCTCGGCGGTCGGCCTACTGGCGGAAATACCCCGGACGTTTCCAGCCGAGAAGGTTCCCGGGGTGGTCTTGGCGGACTGCTGTCGCTGGTACGAATTCGAGGTCCGCGAATTGGACGACTCGCGCGAACGAGCCGAAATGCTGGCTCAGGTGGTGCGTTGCGGCCGAGTGCGTGATTTTTTTGGTTTCAATCGGGCCAAACACGCAGTGCTGGAAGCGGCGATCCTGGCCACGCGGCTGCACCTGATTCCGCGCGAGAGATCCTTTCCGAATTCGATCGGCTCAAGCCCGCCGTTTCGAAAACGGGCGGACCGGCAGAGATCGAGGCATTCACCCTGCTCGAAGGCTACGTCCGCGATGCGCCCGACCCGAGCAAGGATGCCTGATTGGCGCGAGGGTCCGTTCCGATGTCCGCCACGATCCTGATCTCGACCGGAGCGCGGTTGCATTTCGGCTTCTTCGCTCACGCCGGACAGGAGCCGTTGAAAATCGGTGCGATCAATTACGGCGGCATCGGCCTGATGATCGATTCACCCGGCTTTGTGCTCGCCGCGTCGGGGCACGAGCCGGGGAAACCGGATCCCGGTCGCAGGAAACCCGGCGACCCGGTGATTGAATCCGGAAAGGACGAGGTTCGCTGCAACCTCAAGAGCGCGGCGAGAACCGCTGAGTCAAACCCATTCTCCGGCCCGCCCATGGCGGCGTGGCCAGAGCTGACAGGTCGCGCGCTCAAATTCATCAGATCGTACCGAACGCGTTCTCGGGGAGATCGTCCGCCGCTCTTCTGTGAAATGGAGCTCTGGTCCGCGATCCCGTCGCATCAAGGATTGGGGGCCGGAACGCAGTTGGGAATGGCCGTGGCAACCGCGCTCTCGCTGCTTTCCGGCGACGCGGACGTCGATCCGTCGACACTGGCCCGCTGGGTCGGGCGTGGCGCGCGTTCCGCGATCGGAATCCATGGGTTCGAGCGAGGCGGGTTTCTGGTCGACGCGGGCAAAGAGCGCGACGAACAAATCGGACGCCTGGAAGCCCGTGTCGACGTGCCGGCTGATTGGCGCTTCCTGCTGATCAATCCCCCCGACGCGGCGAGCGGCCTCTCAGGAGAGGCCGAGTCGGCCGCCCTCAAGCGATTGCCGGCCACGTCGGTCGAAATGACCGAGCGACTTCGCCGACTGGCAATGGCGGAGATGTTGCCCGCGTTGACCGCCGGCGACTGCAACCGATTCGGCGAGGCTGTCTTTGAATTCGGACGGTTGGTGGGTGAGTATTTCCGGCCGATCCAGGGTGGGATCTATTCCACACCCCAGTCGGCGGAACTCGTCGAATGGATTCGCGGCGAGGGATATCGCGGCGTGGCACAAACTTCTTGGGGGCCGACTCTGGCAGTCTGCTGTGTGGATCAGACGAGCGCGCAGTCGCTGCGTGAGAAAATGCAGGCCGAGCCGCGCTGGCGCGAGTGCCGCACACATGTGGCGGTCCCGCTCAACACAGGCGCGAAGATTCAGCAAATTTCGAGCGGGGACATGCAATAATTGTCGCTCAGCGCGCCAGCCAGCCGCCGTCGATGGCGACTGTGCTGCCGTGCATGTAGTTCGAGGCGTCAGAGGCGAGAAAGACGCACAAGCCGCCCAGCTCATCTGGCTGGCCCCAGCGGCCGCAGGGGATGCGATCCAGAATCTGCGGGGCCCGCACGGGATCGTTTCGCAGCGAGAGCGGTGCATCGGTATCGAAATAGCCGGGCGCGATGCAGTTGACGTTGATGCCCCGCCCGCTCCAGGCGACGGCCAGCGACTTCGTCAGCCCGGCAATGCCGTGCTTGGCTACCGCGTAGGCCGGGATATTCAGCCCGCCCTCGAAGCTCATGACCGAGCCGACGTTGATGATCTTGCCCCGGCCGCGGGTGAACATGCCGGGTGCGGCCTGTTGGCTGAGATCGAACGACGCGTTGAGATGAATCTCCAAGAGTTCGCGCCAGTCTGCCTCAGGATAGATTTCGGGCGGATGCCGAGTCGAGTTGCCGGCGTTGTTGACGAGAATATCGACGCGACCCAGCTCGCCGGCGATGCGATCAATCAATCCGCGTCGCTGGGACGGTTGGGCGAGGTCGACTTTTAAATCCAGAAAGCGCCGGCCCGTCCGCTCGACGAGCTCCCGGGTGAGGTCGGCCTGCCCGGTCTTCGAGACGCAGGCGACGTCGGCTCCGGCTTGAGCCAGCGCGGCGGCCATCGCCTGCCCGAGCCCGCGTCGGCCCCCCGTCACGACGGCAACGCGCCCGTCGAGCTTGAACAAATCGAGAATCATTCCATGCGTCAGGGCGATTGGGCGGTGGTGCTTCCGCTCGTCGTGGGCGGAGCGAACGCCGGTCCGTCAAGGGACGGCCCGCTTGGCGTGCCGGGCTGCCCGTCCACGGACGGCTCTTCCGGTCCCGGGAGGGGAGGCAAAGGGAGCGCAGGCACGGCCGGTTTCGAGTTCTGCGGCGTTGCCTGTTGAGACGGTCCTGGCTGTTGAGGCGCTGTTGGCTGCGGCACCGCTTGCGGTGAGTTGACCGGAATCCCGTCGCCATTCGACGGCCCGAATGGTCGCGTTCCCTGGGGAATTGGTTGGTACAACCCGCGCGGCGGCATCTGCCCGGGCGGCGAAAACATGCCTTGCGGCGCACCGGGAGGACCGAAATTCGGCGGCGCGACCATTTGCGGGGGCACCATCTCTGGCGGCTCTTGAGCCTGCGGGGGAGGACTTTGGCCATTGGCGACGCCCGGGTCATACGCGTTCGTAGGCCCGGTTCGATTTGGTCCATTCCAAGCTGGGCCGGAGCGAGCCGGGGGCGGACCGCCGGGACCGCTTGCGGGATTCAGGAAGGCCAACAAGTGATCGCCCGAACCGCCAAGGCGGTAGGCAGCCTCAAAGAATTCGCTGGCTCGGGTGTCACCGTCAGCGTGCAGGATCACGCCAATCAGAAACAGACGATCGGGATCGCGAATATCTTCGCGGACCCAGCCGCCGACGCGCTCGATGAGCGTCAACACGGAAAGACGGTTGTCCTCTCCGAACACCGCATCCAATTTATCGGGATGCGTCGGCCACTGCGGATCGACGTCGAGTCCCTGCTTGAAGTATTTCACCGCCGAATCGAAATTGGCGACGGAGGCGAGCGAGAACCCGAGCCGGAAATAAGGTTCGGGGCGATCGCTCGCGGCCGACTGGGCGACTTTGTATCGCTCGTAAGCGTTGAGGAATCTGAGCTTCTTCATCCAGACATCGCCCTGAGCTTGCGCGGATGCTCTTGGCCTTTTGTTCCGGAGACGACTGGCGCAATCGAGCCCGCGTCCGCGGCTCAGGGTAACCGGGCGGAAGTGCCGTCCCCCAACGAAGCTGATTCTCGAGCATTGTGGCCTGGAGCAAGGGATTGGAATACGGATCCCATTCCCCGGCAGACGGGCCAAAGGTGCCATACGCGTCGGTATAGCCGTATGGATAGGCGTATCCGCCGGCGACGCGCGAGCCGTACGGGATGTACGTCGCGGGGTAGCCAAAGATCCGGTTCACCGCAATCCCGTAGTAAGGCGACCCGTACCGCCCCGGTAACGGACCCGCGTAGCGCCGGTAATACGGCGGCGGTGGCGCGGCAATCACGACCAAGGGGCCATAGCCTCGCCTTGGCCGATCGGCTCGCGCCGTGTTTGATGAGTCAACGAGCGCAGCCGCCGACAGGCTGGCTGCCAAAAAAATCGCCAGAAACGAGCGTCTCATTCCGTGCCCCTTCGGATGCCTGAGTGCTCCCCTTGTCCGGTTTATTATCCGTACCCGCGACGATGCGGTCAATAATTCCGCGGCCGCGCCGCTCCCGGAGTTGCGAGATACGCCCAGGGGTTGAGAGGTCGTGGCGGGACGAACGGATGCGTTTCGAGACTGGCCGGGCAGCGCAACATCGTGTGCGCGACCCTGATCTGCACCTCGCTCTCGGCAGTCCTCGGCGGTCGTTTTCCGCTGCAAGATGTTGCCAAAAATCAACGGTCAAAAGCTTTCAATTTTGTAAAAATGCGTTTGACTCGCGCGGCGCGGGACCTAGGTTTGCAATGTCAGGCACGGCTCACGTGCAACACACATCACATCGGGCGGATTCAACACATCTCTATAGAAAGGTTCAGCGATGAGTCTTTTGCACAGCGTGAAGCGGTTCGTGGTTTCCGAAGACGGCCCCACCGCGGTCGAGTATGCGGTCATGCTTGCGTTGATCGTCGTGGTCTGCTTGACCGCCATTCAGGCCGTCGGCACGAACGCGAACAACAAGTTCAACGCGGTGAAGAACGCCTTGACTTAATCGCGGCGTGACTTCAATCTCCTGCGCGGCTGCTTGCCGCGCAGCGAACGGCGGGGACGATGCTTCGTCCCCGTTTTCGTTTTCGAATCGTTGCCGTTTTCGTCTTCAAAGTTGTCGGCTGCGCGGCGGCGGAGTGAATCGGCTGACTCCACCTGCAAGCGGCGAGCGGTTCGGCGTCAAACCGGCGAGCGGCTCGCCGTCGCCTCTTCACCCGGCGGTCATGTGCAGCCTCGCAATGTAGCCGAAACTCAACATGTGAAATTTAGGATAGATTAAGAATTCGATTGACTCGCGCGTTGAGCGACGTAGCCTTGTGATGTCCAACACCAATCCAACGTGCGACACACTCACATCCGACGGATCAACACATCTCTACAGAAAGGTTCAGCGATGAGTCTTTTGCACAGCGTCAAGCGGTTCGTGGTTTCGGAAGACGGCCCCACCGCGGTCGAGTATGCGGTCATGCTTGCGTTGATCGTCGTGGTCTGCTTGACCGCCATTCAGGCCGTCGGCACGAACGCGAATAACAAGTTCAACGCGGTGAAGAACGCCTTGACTTAATCGCGGCGTGACTTCAATCTCCTGCGCGGCTGCTTGCCGCGCAGCGAACGGCGGGGACGATGCTTCGTCCCCGTTTTCGTTTTCGAAGGTTGCTCGGCGCGCCGGAAGGGGTAGATTGAGGGCAACGGTTTTCCGCGCTCGGTTTTCACACTCTTCCAGCGTTGGCGCGCATGAGTTCGGCTCAAATGGACGAGTCGCTTGCCGACTCGCCCAATCCCACCAGCGAGTCGCTCGCCGGCTCGCCGGCGCCCGGCGATCCGGCTCTGGCGCTCGCGCCGGCTCGACGCACGCCGTGGTTCCGCCGAAGCGATCGGGCCGCCTGGCTGTCGCTGGGTCTGGCAGTCGTCGCCACGCTGGCGACCTTGCCCTTGATCTGGACCCCGATCCGGCTACAGCCCTATCGCGCGCTGATGCATCCGGAGTGGCACCTGTATTTGCTCGGCGCCCAGCTGCTTTCGATGCCGTTTTTCTTTCTGTTTGGAGGCCTGCCGCGATCCTGGCGCGGCTGGGGCGTGTTGCTGCTCTCAAACGTATGGATTGCCGGCCTGGCCTATTTGTCGTCGAGGGATCTCTTGAAGCTGGCGGCCGTGCACGCCCTGGTCTTGGGACTGCGAATCGCGATTCTCTCGCTTTGGGTGTTCGTCGCGGTCGGCGCTTTAGTCGCCGTCGAGAAATTCGCAAACCGCCGGCGATCCGCGAACGGGGTCTCGACCATCGGGAAGCTCTGGTTCTCCGTGTTGGTGTTTCTGCTGTTAGCCGAGCCGAGCGCCGCGCTGCTCGCGCGCTTGCTCGATAATCCCAACCGTTTGGCGCTTCCCGCCAATCTTCCGCTGCCGCCGCCGGGCGAGCTGCACGTGGCCTTCGTCGGCGAATCGACGATGGCCGGCTTTCCCTACAGGAAGTTCGGGATTCCGAAAGTCGTCGGCTGGCAGCTCGAGCAGATGTATCCGAATCAGAAGGTCGTTCTCGACGACCTGTCCGCGGTCGGCCTGAATCTACGCACGGCCCTGCAGCGTCTCAACACGCTGACGGTGCGGCCGCAGTTGCTTTTGCTCTACAGCGGCCACAACGAATTCTTTTACGACGTCGAAGAGCTGGCGACCGATCTCGACACGCCGTGGGAACGATTTGACCGGTTCTTCGAGTGGTCGCCTCTGTTTCGAGCGCTCGACCAACGCATCTCGCGGCACATCGGCGTTCAAGATCTCGAAGCCCAAGGTGCCCGCACGCTCGTCGATCGCCCGATCGCCTCTCAGGAGGCCCGCGAAAAACGTCTGGCGCGTTTCGGCGGCCAACTGGAACAGCTCGCGCAGTGGTGTGAAGACAAGGAAATCGCGAGCGTGTGGTTCGACCCCGCGGGAAGCGAGGCCGATTATGCGCCGAACCGTTCTTGCCTCGACCACACGGCCACCGACGCCGAACGCCAAGAGATCGAGTCAATCGAACACGATGGTCGCGCGCTGCAAGAGGCCGGCCGCTGGAAAGAGGCGGACGCGAGATATCAGGCAGCCGTGGATCGCTATCCAGAGTTTGCCGAGGTTCATTTTCAATTGGCCGAATGCCAGATGCACGAGGGACTGTCAACAGCGGCGAAGCCTCATTACTTCACGGCTCTCGAGCTGGACGGCCTGCCGGTGCGCATGACCGCACGCTGGCGGCAAAAGGTCCGGGAAGTCGCCAACCGACATGCGATTCCGCTCGTCACGACGACCGAGGTGCTGCGACCGCATACGCCGTCCGGCATCCTCGACCGTTCGGTGTTTCTCGATTACGTGCATCCGAACCTGCATGCGTATTACTACCTGGGAATGAGCGCGGCCGAACGGATCCGCCGGGACAGGTTGGTGCCCCACAATTTCGGCGAACCCCAGCGGCCTCACTCCGATTTCGCCTCGGCGATCGCCTGGGCTGCGTTCACCGCGAAGGACCTTGCGCTGGCCTATCGACGAACGGCGGAGGCCGACCGCTGGATGACTCGGCTCCGTTTCGAGAGTTCACGCCTCGCGCGCGATGCCAAGCAGTACGAAGACTGGAGCCGCCGGCTCGACAGCGGCCAGATTGTCCCCGGCCAAAACGGCACCGAGTCGCTGAAATAGCGCTAACCGACACAGCGCCGACCCCGTTGCCAGATGTGCGGGTCGGAGAACTCACTCGTTGAATCACCCATCCGGCCGGTGTACTCTCGGCATCGATGGCATTGACCAGACTGAGTTCAGAGTCCTTCCGCAGATATGCGCCAATCGACTCGCCTCGAATCGGGCTGAGATGAATCGGGAACGGGCGATGTTGTACGGCAGGCCCCGCAAATCGCGCTGACATCGACGGCACATCCAGGAGTTAAGAGTGATTGAGGGTCTTCGCCCGGCGCTCCTGCAGGTTGTGCCGTTTGCAATCGCGCTGCCGCTAATTTTAATCGTCGCTCGGAAGCGGGGTTTTTCGCTGCGAGATGACTTGTGCCTCGTTTGGCCGAATCCCGTACAGGCCGCGGTCTGGATCGCGGTTTGGATTCTTTGGATGGCATTGAGCGAGTGGGCCTTGCGATGTCTCGGGGAACCCGCGCCCGAGGTCCGCGAGGGGCTCGCCCCCATGGTGGTCGCGCTGAAGGTGGTTGGCATGGTCCTGCTCGCGCCGGCGGTCGAAGAGATCGCCTTTCGGGGACTCTTGTTTCGCTTGATCGAACGCACCCGGTTCGGGACCAATGGCGCGGTCATTCTCACCGCCTTGGTGTTCGCGGCGCTGCATGTGCAGTATTTCGGATTGGGACTCCTCCAGGTATTCACAGACGGCGTACTGTTCGGGCTGGCGCGCAAGACGTCGCGTTCCGTCCCGCTCTGCATCGCGATGCACTCTTTGGGCAACGCCTACGCCGCGTATCAAAGATTCCACGGCTGATCGCCGAAGCGGTTCAGCCGTGGCACCCGAAGGCGGCCCGATTCAATTGCGGCCCTACGCCGGGTGTTAGGCGGCCGCCAGGTTGGCGCGGAAGTGGTCGAGGCTCAAGCCGCCGATCACGAGCGACGCCACGTGCGGATTGTCCAGCACGAAGCGGATCGCCTCATCCGCGGGGAGTTCGCCCGAGGCGAGTCCTTTTTTGACCACGATGCCCACCCCGCGTGCGGCGGCCTCGGTGATGAGCGCTTCGTGCGAGCGGTCGCGAAGGTGGTACTCGACCATCAGAGACGTCGGCCCAAGCGAGGGCCTGCCGCGCCCCCTCGACTGTTTTTCCGGAGAGGCCGATTGCGCGAACCGCCCCTTCGTGTTTGAGCTCTTGCAGCGTGGGCACGGCGTCGGTTTGCGTTTGAATCCACGTGTCGCGGCCGTCGGAGTGCAGCAGCAACACGTCGATCGCCGGCGTCTTCAAGCGCTTGAGGCTGCGTTCGACGCTGTTTCGGACGGCTGCGGCGGAAAAATCGAAGGTGGAAACGCCGTCCTCGAACGTCTCGCCGACCTTGGTCGCCAGCACGAATTCCAAGCGCCGCCCTGAGATCGCCCGACCGATGCGCTCTTCGCTCGTGCCGTAAGCGGGGGCGGTGTCGATGTAGTTAATCCCCAGGTCGAGCAGGCCGTTGAGCAGCTCGGCGACCTGGTCGTCGCTCGGCAACTCGTACGCCGCGGCATACTTGGTCCTCTGATTGCGGCCGATCTTGAACGCGCCGAATCCGATCGGCGAGATCGAAAAGCCGGTTCGTCCGAGGGGGCGAAGACGGGGTTCGGAGTGAGATGTCATCGGCACGGCTTTGCGCGTAATTGCGAACACATGGAAATGAGCGCGGGGTGGCTGGGGTCGAGCGCAGCGAGCCCCCAGATTTTAGCGCTCTGGGGGCGAACCGAGGCGGTTCGACCCCAGCCACCCTTCCACAGGGCTGTTTCCATTTGGACTTGCAAGTTTCGGATCACGCTGCCTTGCGCCGCCTCGCCTCGCTCAACTCGCTAATCGCGACCCACGCGCGCGGGGTCTCCCAAGGAAGAAGAGCGACTTGCGGCCGTGGCCAGGCTGCACAGATCGCGGTTTCCGCGCTCGATTCATCCGATTCGGCCCCGAGCGAGCCGACGCGTTCGAGGATTCGTTCCGCGAGGTACGGAACCAGGGCCAGTTTGGTCGGCCAGGCGGCGATGAGATTGCCCTCGCACAGGATGCCGACGGTTTCCGGACGCGCGCCTCCCGGTGTCGCCTGCTCGGCTCGATCGACGCGATAGCCGGCCCATTCGGCCCCGCTCAGGTCGATTCCCGGAATGACGGCCCGCAGCTCGTCCGCGGCCCGCGCGAGCAGCGCGCGTTCGTCGAGTTGGACGCCAATTTCGGCGATCTGCCCGCCGACCTGCCAAACCGTGCGGCCGGCCGCGTCTCGATCCGACGTGATCGTGACGCGCGTCGCCCGACCATCCACGCAGTGGCCGTTCAGCGGCGGCAGCTCTCCGCGGAGGAGGACCATGTGCAGCGGCCGGCTTTGCATCGCCGTATCGGCCAGGCCGCAACGGCGGCGCAGCTCGGCGTTCCCGCGACCGGCGGCGAGCACCACGTGCCGCGGCGCGAGATCCAGGCGAGCGCCGGTTGTTGGATCCGAGAGCCGCACGGTCCGGACGGTTCCGGGCGCATCGAGTTCGATTTGGATTTGCGAGGTCCCCACAGAGAGCACGCGCTCTCTGTTTTCGCGTAGCAGCGCTTCCAGCAGCGACTCGGGCGCAAGTACGGGCTCATCGAGCCGTGCGACGACGCCCGGGCAGCGAGCCAAAGCGGCCGGCCGTTCGTCGTTGGCGACGACCTGCGGCGCGACGCGTAAGCCGACACGAGCCCCGATCATCCCCAGCCGCGAAGCGAATGCATCCGTCCGCCAAAGATGGCAGTGCTGAGTCCGCAGCCGCACGCCGCGAAGATCGGGCCGGCGGACGCCCGCAAGGCAGTCGCGCCAGAGTCCCGGCATGTCGCGAACTTGCACGGCCGAGGGGGTGAGCGCCCCTTGCAGCGTGTATTTGAGTCCGCCGTGGATGATCCCCTGGGAGGCGATCGTCTGCCCGGACCCCAGCCGATCGGCCTCGAGCAACAAAGCCCGCGCGCCGCGGCGCGTGAGGTCATCCAACAGCCACAGTCCCGCGGCCCCTCCGCCGAAAATCACCACGTCGAGCTGCATCTCTGCCGGATCTCCCCGATACGATCAGCACTAGTATTCCGACGAATTCTTGCAGGTTCGATGCGCTGTGAGAACGCGACTTTTCAGGAGTGCAGTCGGGAGGGCGAGGCTCCTGCCGAGCCGCCGCCCCGACAAGGAATGAAAGCGGCTCAGCAGGAGCTTCGCCCTCCCGCAAGCAATCAAACGGCCTTGCGTTCCTTCGGTTCCGGGGCGGCCGCACGGCGGGTCTTAGGCCGGCCGGACAGTTGGGAGCCGTCGGCGAGCGCTTCGGCGGAAACCAGGTGCACGATGTTTTGCGACAGGAGGTCCAAGTCGACTGTCAGCGCGTCGACGCGGCCCGCCAGAAACTGGTACATCGAGAGCGAAGGAATGGCGACGAACAGCCCCGCCGCGGTCGCCAACAGCGCGATGCCAATTCCGCCGGCGAGCTGATCGGCCTTGCCCATTCCTTGCGCGGCGGCAATGTCATTGAAGCACTGAATCATTCCGATGACGGTTCCCAACAGACCGAGCAGCGGAGTGATCACCGCGACCGCGTTGAGCACGCGAAGGTGCGCCCGCAATTGGCTGACCTGCCGTTCGCCGCCGTCGATGATGGCTTGCTCGACTTCGACGCTCGACTTGCCCCACTTGCGCACACCGTGGGCGAAGATCTGGGCGATGGGGCTGCCGTTTTCGTCGCAGAGGCGCAAGGCCTCTTCAGGATCGAGGTTGCCCTGCTCGAGATTCTGCAGAAACCGCTCGACGAACGGGCGGGGAATCACGCGGCCGCGCCGCAGCACGACCAGCCGCTCGATCGAAAACCAGACCGTGATTACCGAACAGATGCCGAAAGCGATAATGAACGGGACGCCGAGCGCTTCGATAATTTCGAGCGGCCGCGTCGGGATGCTGCGGTGCGCTTTGGCCGGCTTCGTTCCGGGCGACGCCGGCACGTCATTTACCGTCGGCTGACCGGATGGCGGCTGAGCAGCCGACGACCCTGCGGCCGTCCGCACGGGGACGTTCGCTTCGGGCGGTGGAGGCGTCGACGGCGCGGCGCTCGCTGGCGTCGTTGGCCGGGCCGTGGGAGTCGCCGGACCGGATTTGGGTGACCGCTCCTGGGCCGGCCCCCATTTGGTCAAGCACGCCACCACCGCAAAGACGACGACCGCGAGACGCGCGGTCAGCCCGACAAGCTGCCAGCCTGTCGATCGGCTGCGGGTCGGCCGGTGGGCAAGTCGTCGGAATCGATTGAAGTGGGCCATGGGATCCTCAGCCTGCTGGCCGTTTGCGAAGCTCGTCCAACCGCTTCTTGGCGTCCTTGGCGAAATCACTGCGGGGAAAGCTGGCGATGAGCTGAGTATAGGTTTTTTCCGCGTCGCGCGTCTGCTGCAACTCTTCTTCGCACTGCCCAACCTGGAACAAGGCGGGAGCCGCCCAATCGGGGAGCCGATCGTACAGCGTGCTGACCTTGAGATACTCTTCCTTAGCTTGGCGGAAGTCTTTTTGCAGGAAGCGGATCTCGGCAATCATCAACTGGCTCTTGGCGGCGGTGTCGCTCTGTTCGCCGTGCGAGCCGTCGATGGCCCTCTGAAAGGCAGCCAGCGCCTTGTCCCACTGCGTACGGTTCTTGAAGCTGCGGCCGAGGACTTCGTCCGCCTGGGGCAAGAGCGGGGAATCGGGTATGCGGCCGCGCAGATCCTGGACGGTCGCTTCCACTTCGTCGTACTTCTTTTGCTGATATTGCGACTCGGCCAGCAGGATCCAAACGTTGGGCCACCAGGCCGCCGGCTGGCCTGCGTCGCCTTTGAGTTCTCGCAGCAGCTCGGCGAGCGTTTTCTCGGCGGAAGCTGGGTCGTTTAAGTGGAGCTCAGCCGACGCCGACTGCAGCCGCACGACCCGGGCATCGACACCTTTGGGGAACGCGGCGAGATACTTTTGAGACAGCTCGCGGACGTTCTTCCACTCCTGTTTGTCGGCGGACAGCGTGACGAGCCGGGCCAGCGCGTCTTCCCGCGTCTTGGCGTCGGCTCCCGCATCGGCGATCAATCCCCGGAGCGTCTTTTCGGCCGGGTTGGCTTGCCCCTCCTGCGCGTCGAGCTCGGCCAAAAACAGCCGGGCCTTGGGCTCGACGGCGCTCGCGGGGAAGTCGCGTTCGATGCGAGTCAGAATGTCGCGAATTCGCTGCTTCTGCGGCGCGTCCTTCTTGGCGACGTACAGCAGGTTGGCCCAGTCGAACAACACGTCGCTCAGCTTGCCGGCTTTCGGATAGCGTTCGGCCAGCCGCCGATAGGCCGAGTCGGCGTCGTCGTAACGCTTGAGCTGCGCGAGCAGATTCGCCGACTGAATGCCGGAGAGGAAGCCGTACTGCGTGGGACCGTGCGATTCTTCCCCCGGACTGGCGGCGCCGGCCGGCGCGAGCTTTTCAAACGTTTGCGAGTACGCTTTGGCGGCGTCGGCGAGTTTGCCCGCCTGTTGCAGAGCACGGGCCTGCATGTAGCCCGCCTCGGCCACTTGCAGAATGTCGGTCGGGAATTTTTCGAAGACCTCCGCGAACGCGGCCGCCGAATGATCGAACGCCTTCAATTCAAACTGCGACCAACCGACGCCCGACAGACCCATTCGGCGAACGTCAGACTTCGGCTCCCCCAGCTCGGCGAGCTTCGCGAACCGATCGCGGGCCGTCTTGAAATCCTGCGCGTCGTACGAAAACTCGGCCAGGCGGCGGACCGTCTCGGCCGCGGTCGCACTATGCGGGAAATTGCCGATCAGTTGGGCCACGTCGGCGGCCGAGTCGTCGGGTCGATTGAGTCGCGCGTGCGCCACGGCCCGGTCGGCCAGCGCTCGCTCGGCCTGAGAACTCTTGGGCCGCAGCGAGAGATATTTCGTCAGAGGAGGAAGGGCCTTTTCAAACTTTCCAATCGCGACCAGCGCGTGTCCGGAAAGCGCCAGCGCGTCGATGGCTTCCGAAGAAGCCTTTGGTTGATCCGCTTGAGCAACCAGCGGCGCCAGGACGTCGACCGCCTTCGCAAAGTCGCCGGTGTCTTCGAGTGTGCGTCCCAGGCAAAAGCGAGCCAGCGCAATGGTATCCGGGCGATGACTTTGCGAGATCACGTTTCCCAGCACGGCAATCGCTTCACGGCGTTCCTGCTCGGCCTTGGCGCCGTTGAGCGGGCGATCGGGCCGGTTTGCCTCTTTGAGAAGTGCCGCCGCGTCAGCGTTCAGCACCCGGGCTTTCAAGATTTGCTCGTGCAGCTTGAGCGGGCTGTTGGGATTCGTTTTCTCGAACCGCTCGACGAGTCGTTTGGCCTCGTCGATCGACCCGCCCTGCAAGGCCGCCTCGCCGGCAAAGTGCAGACCGTCGTCGGCCAGGTCACCCTTGGGCCAATTCTCGACGCCTTCCAGAAACAGTTTTTTCGCAGCGTCGAAGTGCCCCGTGCGCAGCTCGCACTCAGCCCAATAGTAATGGGCCCCCTCCGCCAGCGGGCCTTGTCGATCAGACTCATAAGTCGCCTTGAGTTGCTTGCCCGCGTGCTCATAGTCGCCGAGCGCTTTCTCGCTGAGGCCTTTCCAGTATCCGGCCGTGGCTGCTTGCTTCTTGTCCGTGCTCGCGCGGTCGAATTCCTCCATCGCTCGCTGGTAACGGGCCAGCTGATAGAAGGCAAAGCCCGCGTTCAAATGCGCCGCGCCGACCAGAGAGGACTTCGGAAATTCCTCCGCCAACCGCAGAAACGTCTGCGACGCCTGTTCGAACTGCCCCATGCGAAAGCGAAGCGTGGCCAGGTTCAACAGCGCCTGCGGTGCTCGCGGGCTGTTCTTGTCTGCGGCAAGTTCTGCATAAGTCTCGCCCGTCAGCGCGATCTTGATGGAGATCTTCGTAGGCCCGCGCGAGACCGAACCTCGAATCATCGGCCAGGCGGCTCTTGGGAAACCGCTCGAGGGCCGTCTTGAATGAGTCGCGCGCGGCGGCCGGCTCCTTCAGCCGCAGCTCGCTGTCCCCCAAGTAAGGAAGGGCCCATTCGACGAGTTCGTGTCGCGGATATTCCTTCACAAACCGGCCCAGCTCGCGTTCGGCCGACTTCAAATCATCGAGCAGATAGCTGCACTCGCCCGCGCGATAGAGCGCATCGGGCAAGCTCCGGCTCTGCGGATAGTCGCGAACGTACGCCCGCAGGACGTCGCGCGCATCGGCGTACTTGTCGGCGTTGACAAGCGTCAGTCCCAAGTACAACCTCGCGTACGGCACTCGCTCGTGATCGGGGTGATTCTTGATGAATTTCCGAAAGGCCTCGGCCGCCAGGTCCCACCGCTGCTGCCGATAAAGCCCGGCTGCGAAGCGATACTCTTCCGGGACGGTTTTGCCCGGAGACGATTGAGCCGGAGACGATTGAGCCGGAGACGATTGAGCCGGAGACGATTGAGCCGGAGTGTCCGGTTGGGTCTGCGCACGGGCGGACGGAGCGATGACGAGGACAGCCAGCGCAGCGCAGGTCAACAGGAGAAAACGTCCCAGCCATCCGGGCCGAGCACCCGTGCTCTGACCTGCCAGCATGCCAAACCTCTCAAGAGCCGCGCACGAAGTCAGCGGCGTTTTGCGCTCTTTGCTGTTCGCAGCATAAAGGATGTCGTCCGCCCGCGGCCAAGCCCTCGAATCCGGCCGAGCAGACAAACAGCGCGCGATTTTTGAATGGTACCCGCCAACCGCGAAAATCAGCAAGATCAGCCCCAGCAAGGGGTTTTGAAGACCGATCGGGGCGGTCGAGCGGCGTCAATCGGTCAGCGGCCAATTTGTCATTTGTCACAACTCGTGCCGGCACGTCGATTGCAATTGTTAGCGGCTTCACGCGAGGCTAACGGGAAAGGCCCAGAATGTGCCTGTTTAGTGGCGATGCGACGCGTCGTCATCGTCGAAGATCATCAATTCGGAAGGGAGACCCGCTTGACCGCCGGTTCTAGTTCGAGGAGGTCTCGTTCGCCCCTTAAGAAGCTGTCTCGATCGTTTTACCGGCGATCCGCGACCGAGCTGGCTAAGGAGTTGATCGGGAAGATACTCGTCCGGCACATTCACGGGCGAACGTTGCGGGCGCGCGTTGTCGAGACAGAAGCTTATCTCGGCCCCCAAGACCTGGCGTCGCACGCCGCCAAGGGACGGACGCGGCGAACCGAGGTGCTCTTCGGAGCCCCGGGACACGCCTATGTGTACTTGATCTACGGGATGTACGAGATGCTGAACGTCGTCGTGGGCACCGCGGGAGAAGCCCAGGCGGTACTCATCCGGAGCGCCCGACCACTCGACGGCTGGACTGCGGACCTCTCGGGGCCAGGCAGGCTCACCCGGGCCTCTCAGATCACCCGTTCGGAGAACGGGGTGGATCTTACCGGAGCCCAGCTTTATTTCCTGGACGATCCCCACTATCAACCAAAAGTGATTTCCACGAAACGGATCGGCATCGACTACGCCGCGGAATGGAAGGACGCACCGCTTCGCTTTGTTGACTCGCGTCTCGTGTCGCTCGCCCGTCGCCGCGGGGCGAAGCCCACTCGGTCCTAACCACATTGGCGTGCCCATGGCGCGGTTGTTGTCAGTCAACGTTGGTCATCCCCGTGAGATCGCATGGCGCGGGAAGACTGTCTACACGTCCGTGTGGAAGGAGCCGGTGGAGGGAAGGTGCCTGGTGCGGCGGCTCAACGTCGATGGTGACGCACAGGGTGATCTGGCCGGTCACGGTGGCGAGCACCGCGCGGTGTTTGTCTACCAAATGGATTCTTACCGCTACTGGCAGCGGGAGCTCAAGCGGCACGATTTTACCCTCGGTCAATTTGGAGAAAACTTCACGGTCGAGGGCTTGGCGGACAATGAGGTCTCGATCGGCGACCGCTTCCGGATCGGCACAGCGCTCTTCGAGGTCACGCAGCCACGCGTGACCTGCTACCGCGTTGGCATGCGAATGGATGAGCCCAGGATGCCGGCTTTGCTGGTCGAACATCGCCGCCCTGGGTTCTATTTTCGTGTCCTGGAAGAGGGCGAGGTCGGGGCGGGCGACGAAATCGTCAAAGTTGCCGAGGGCCCGGAACGCCTGTCGGTCGCCGCGGCCGACGCGCTGCTCTATCTTCCCCGGCCCGGCAAAGAAGAGCTTGCCAAAGAAGAACTCGAACGGGCTTTGCGCATTGCGGCCCTGAGCCCGGGCTGGAAGTCTTCATTTGAAGCTCTCCTGCGGCAGATGATGCAGCCGGGTTCGCGCACAGGGAATGCCGGACTCATGTCACCCGAACAGATCATCACGGCTGATCCCGGATTTCGGCCTCTGAGAGTGGCCAGAACGAATCGCGAGAGCAGCAGTGTGGTCTCACTGGTGCTGGAGCCGGTGGACGGTCGTCCCCTGACAGTTCCTCTGCCCGGGCAGTTCGTGGCGGTACGACTCCGTCCACAAGCTGACGCGCCTCCCGTCTTGCGGTGCTACTCCCTGTCTGATCTGCCTGGCGCCGGTTATTATCGCATCGCCATCAAGGAGGAACCGCACGGAATCGCCAGCAGTTATCTGAGCAGGCGCCTTCGTGCAGGCGATGTCCTGGATGTCAGCGCCCCCGCGGCGCCTTCATCCTGCAGCCGGGCGAGCGGCCTGTGGTGCTGTTGAGCGCGGGCGTGGGTGTGACTCCGGTGATGGCAATGCTCCACGCACTGGCGGCACGCGCGTCGCCGCGCCCGGTCTGGTGGATCTACGGAGCGCGCAATCGCCTGGATCACCCCTTTGCCCGAGAAGCACGCGCGATGCTGGCTAAGCTGCCCCATGCCCGGAGCTACGTCCAGTACAGCCGGCCCGACGCGGCTGACCGGCTGGGTGTTGACTTCGATGCGGCTGGCCGGCTGACCGCCACGGTCCTCGAAAAACTGGGCGTACCCCGCGAGTCCGATTTTTATCTGTGCGGCCCTGCCGCCTTCCTTGAGGACTTCAAGGCCGGACTGGGTGGTTGGGGCGTGGCCCCCGATCGCGTCCACACGGAGATTTTCGGCTCAGGCAAGTCCATCACTCCGGGTGTGAAGGAAGCGCCGCGCCGGCAACCGCACACGCCTGCCGGGTCGCCCGGCAAAGGTCCAAGAATTTCATTTGCTCGCGCCGGCCTGACGGCCTCCTGGGATCCCAAGTTCCAGAGCCTGCTGGAGCTCGCGGAAGCCTGCGACGTCCCGGTGCGCTGGTCCTGCCGGACCGGAGTTTGCCATACCTGTGAGTGCGGGCTGATTTCCGGGTCGGTGAAGTACGATCCGGAGCCGCTCGATCGTCCGGCGGCCGGAAACCTGTTGATTTGCTGCTCTCGCCCGCGAGAGGACCTGGTAATCGACATTTAGCGGTGTTCAGATCGGGCTGTCTACTAAATATGGCCCGCGACGGTCGCGTGGCCGAAGTTCACCTGCGTAAGAATCGGAGAGGTGCAACAATGGTCGAGAACGACAAACTTCGCTACACGAAGATGGCCCTCAACAATGGATCCACTGCGATCCCCGCCCTCGGCTTTGGCACACTGATTCCCGATCCCATCGAAACCAGAACCGCGACCAAGGCAGCGCTGGAGGCCGGATTTCGTGCGTTCGACGCTTCGGAACGCTACCGAAATGAAAAGGAGGTTGGCGAAGCGCTGCAGGAGGTGTTCAAAGCGGGGAAGATCAAGCGGGAGGACGTGTTCGTCGCCACGAAGGTCTGGAACAACAATCATCGTCCGGAACGCGTCAAACCCGCCTTCGAGGCCAGTCTCAAGAGGCTCCAGCTCGACTACGCCGATCTCTATCTCATCCACACTCCCTTTGCCTTCCAACCTGGAGAGGAGCAAGACCCGAGGGATGCGAAGGGCGACGTGATTTACGACAAAGGCGTGACGTTGCTTGACACGTGGAGAGCGTTGGAGGCCCTCGTTGATGGGGGCCGGTGCAAGGCCATCGGACTATCCGACGTCAACCTGGAACAGGCGAAACAGATCTTTGAAGCCGCGAGAATCAAGCCGGCCGTCGTTCACGTCGAAAGCCATCCGTATCTCCCGGAATGGGAGCTTTTGAACTATTGCAAAAAGAACGGCATCGTGCTGCAAGCTTTCGCGGCGCTGGGGCATGGTATGGAGCCCAAGTTGTTCGAACATCCTGTCGTCACCGCGATCGCCAAGCGAGTCAACAAGACCCCGGCGCAAGTCTTGCTCGCCTGGGCGATCCAGCGCGGGACGGCCCTCCTGACCACCGCGACAACTTCCGACCGCATCAAGGAGAACTTTGAAGTCTCGACCCTTCCTGAAGACGCCATGCGCGAGATTCGCGAAGGAATCACGTCGCAGATCAGGTTTAATGCCGTCGTGGGGACCGGCGTTCCCGGCTTCATTCCGAGAGAAAAGAAAGTTTGAGAGTACTCACTCCCAGGAGCTCCCTATGCGACCTGACATTGTTCCGGGGGCTGTCTTTCCTGACTACGAGTTGTCCGATCACACTGCGAAACGGCGGACACTTTCCGAGCTGCAAGGACCACATCCCCTGGTTCTCGTCCTGAGCCGTGGCGGTTTTTGCCCCAAGGATCGCCGGCAGCATGAGGGACTTCTCGAACTTCACCGTGAGCTCGAGGTGGGCTATTGCCGGCTGGTCACGATCAGCACGGACAACATCACCGAGACGAATGAGTTTCGCTCGGGAATGGGCGCGGAGTGGCCTTTCCTCTCCGACCCGGCGCGCAAGATCCAAAAGGATCTCGACATCGCCGAGTACACGGATCCGGGCCACAATCCGATGATTCCGCACACGATCGTGCTCGAGCCGGGTCTTGTCATTCACAAGATTTACAACGGCTACTGGTTCTTCGGCCGGCCGACACTGGAAGAGCTCCGTCAGGAGCTACGCGCCGTGACCAAGAAATGCCGGCCCGACTGGGACATCACAACGCCAGAACTCAAAGCGGCGTGGCAGCAAGGCCGCAAGGAACTCTTCTATCCGTACGGCAAGACGTACGTCCAAACTCTCGGTGAACAGGATTAGGAGCGAGCCTGTAGTGCGACCGCGGACGCCCGCAGCTTGCGAGCGTCGACCGAGCGGCCCACGCACACTGAGTTCCAGCAATGATTCGGAATCCGCCACACGAAGATTCCGCTCCCCGACATGTTCCAGAGAACCGAAACTCTTCGGAGTCCAAACTGCGACGTGGCAAGAAATGTTGCCCTGTCTGTTTATCGCCGCTGGCAAAAATCGCGAGCCGCGGCCGAGTGATGAGGCGGTGTTTGAATTGCAGGGCCCATCTGTCGATGTCCGACAGGTGCACTCGATGTGGCAAGTCCGCGATCTGGAGAAACAAGCATTCCGCCGCCTGCCAGGCGTGTGGACTCCATGGGTCAATTCAGGTCGTGATCGCCGACGAGAACAAATAGAAATACCCCGCCAGGATTTCGAACCCCGACTGGCGGATTAGAGTCGTCTGGTTCGGCAAGTCTAAGGCCGGTGCCCGAGCCCGAACGACAAGCCTCCGGACCGAATTGGCTTGCCACCGTCCCATTGCGGTGGTGCAATTAGGCCCATTGATGGGGCGGTGGCTGCGACGCCAGCGCTTGAAGCTTTGGGAGGCCCTGCGCTCGCGGTGATGATATGGTCTTGACCCTTGTGGTTGCCGCCGGTGTGTTCCTCGTCAGCCTGGTCTGCTTCGCGATGACCACAGCGCTGATCGTGAATTCGGTGCTGCACTTGATTCGCACCGGTTTAGGATTCTGGGCGAGCGTGGCGATCATGATGATCGTTGCGCTGATCACGGCGGCGGCGCACCTGATTCAGATTGCCCTGTGGGCGGTCGTCTTCCTGACCAGTGGCGAAGTCGTGAGCTTTCAGCAGGCCTTCTATTGTTCCGCCCAAAACTATACGGCGCTGGGTTACGGGGACATTCATTTGTCTGAGCGATGGCAACTCCTGGGCCCGCTCGAAGCGGTCAATGGTCTGCTCCTCTTCGGGCTTTCTTCTGCGATCATGTTCGCCGTGTTGAGTCGCCTGCTTGCCATGCGGCTGCACGACGCATTCGATCGCCTTGGCAAGAGCTGACGCAGAAGGCGTCTGACCGCACGCTCAACCCGAACACGTTCGTGTCAGGAAAAAAAAAAGAAAAACAAAAGGCGTCAGAATCGGGTGCGAAAGCGTTTTCCCTCCTCGAAGGCGGACGGATCGAGAGCTCGCATGAGCACGCATTGCCGGGGACTCGATCAATGACGGGAGAAGGCAACCATGCCTGAAGAGCGGCATTGGTTTACGGTCGAAGGAAGTCCGTTTCTCCTCGGACATACCTGGATCGAGGCGGAGCAGGCTCACAACTTCTCGCTGATCTCAGAGAACGCTTCGAGCGTGACGCTGTTGCTTTATGGCCGCGACGACCTGGCAACGCCTTTGTTTGAGTTGCGGTTGGATCCGCTCACTCAAAAACTGCGCAACATCTGGTTCTGCCGAATTCCCGGCCCGGCCGTGCACGGGGCGCGGTATTACGCCTGGCGGGTTGAGGGCCCGCTGCCCGACGGCCCAGCTTGTCGACACGCGTTCGATCCGCAGAAAATCCTTGTCGATCCTTACGCGCGGGAGGTCTATTTTCCGCCTGCTTTCGACCGCCGCCGGGCCGAGAGTCCCGGATCGAATGAGGGCGCGGCGCCGCTCGGCGTGCTGGCTGGGCACGAGACTCGTTTTGCGTGGACCAAGCGACCCCTCGAGCGCTATCGGGCCGACGCCGTCGTCTACGAATTGCATGTCCGCGGATTCACTCAGAGTTCCACGAGCGGCGTCTCCGCCAGCAGGCGGGGCACCTTTGCGGGTCTCATCGAAAAGATTCCCTACCTGAAGGAGCTTGGAATCACGGTCGTCGAGCTGATGCCGGTGCATCAGTTCGATCCGCAAGAGGGAGGTTTTTGGGGGTACATGACGCTCAATTTCTTTGCGCCCCATCGTCAGTTTGCGTCGAACCAGGACCGCGTCCGCGACGAATTCCGCGAAATGGTCCGTGCCCTGCACGCGGCGGGAATCGAAGTGATTCTTGACGTGGTTTACAACCACACCACCGAGGGAGATCAGCGAGGCCCGACTTACAGCTTCAAAGGGATCGACAACAGCAGCTACTACATCATGACCGGCGACACGGCGGTCCCTTACGCAAACTTCTCGGGAACCGGCAACACCTTCGATTGCGCCAACCCCAACGTTCGGGCGCTGATTGTTGAAAGCCTGCGGTACTGGGTCACCGAGATGCACGTCGATGGCTTTCGCTTTGACCTTGCCTCCATCTTCACCCGTGCCGAGGACGGGTCGATTGATACCAGCGACTCCCCGCTGATCACCGCCATCCGCACAGATCCCGTCTTGGGCGAGGTGCACCTGATTGCCGAGCCTTGGGATGCGGCCGGTCTCTACCAGTTGGGAGCCGCATTTCCCGGGGCAGTTCTGGCATCAGTGGAACGGCCGCTTTCGAGACGACGTCCGGCGTTTCGTAAAGGGGGATGCAGACACGGTCCCCTCGTTGATGCGCCGGATTTATGGCAGCGACGATTTGTTTCCAGATACGCTTCGCGAAGCCTGCCGCCCCTTCTACAGCATCAACTACGTGACCTCGCACGATGGCTTCACACTTTACGACCTGGTGGCCTACAACGAACGCCACAATGAGGCGAACGGACAGAACAATACTGACGGTACCGCCGACAACTTCAGTTGGAATTGCGGATGGGAAGGAGACGACGACGTTCCCGCCGACGTGATGGCGCTGCGCGTGCGCCAGGCGAAGAACTTCTGCTGCCTGCTGTTCCTGGCCAACGGTATCCCCATGTTTCGAGCGGGAGACGAGTTCCTCCAGACGCAAGGAGGCAACAACAATCCGTATAACCAGGACAACGAAACCACGTGGCTCGACTGGACTGGCCTGAAGAAACATGCCGACGTGGTGCGCTTCTTCAAGAAAATGATCGCCTTCCGCAACGCGCACCGCTCAATCTGCCGCAGCGGCTATTGGCGAGAAGACGTGCACTGGTACGGAACCGAGGGCGGCGTCGACTTGTCGCCCGAATCGCACAGTCTGGCCTATTGCCTCGAGGGCGACTCGCTGGGCGATCGGGATCTTTACGTCATGATCAACGCGTATTGGGAACCTCTCTCATTCCGGATCCAGGAAGGGTCGCCCGGCGAATGGAAGCGCAGCATCGACACGGCCGGGACTTCTCCGCTCGACATCGCGGAACTGGGGGGCGAGAGCAAGGTGACGTCAGACCACTATGAGGTGGCGGTGCGCTCCGTCGTCGTCCTGGTGCGCTGATCCGTATCAAGTGCCAAGCGAACGTTGGGCAATCGTGCTTCGCTAGCCTGCATGAAATGCGTGAACGCGGTTGACGTATCTCGAATCGTTGCGTATCTCGGAATTCGCAGCCAGATTGCGACCAAAGATCGAGGAACACTTCCATGTTGGCTCGCTTCAGCCGGCTCTTGACCCTTGTGGCGGTCCTCGCTTTCGCGCCCAGCGCGGGGCGGGCGTTTGGACAGCCAAGCACAACCGATCCGCCAAACACAGGCGATCCGCTGCCGTCTTGGAATGACGGCCGTGCGAAGAACGCGATCCTGACGTTCGTGCGCGAGACCACGCAGCCGGGCACCGCGAAGTTCGTTCCGGCAGAAGATCGCATCGTGACATTCGACCAGGACGGCACACTCTGGGTCGAGCATCCGATGTACACCCAGGTGGTTTACTGCCTGGATCGTGTTTCCGCTGTCGTCAAACAGAAGCCTGAGTTGAAGGACGTCGAGCCCTTCAAGACCGTCCTGTCTGGTGACGAAGAGGCGATCGCCAAACTGCCGATGAAGGACCTCGAAGAGATCCTGGCAGCGACTCTCACCGGCATGACGACGGAGGAGTTCAAAGCCGACGTCAAGGCATGGCTCGGGACCGCCCGGCATCGCCGCTGGAACCGGCCCTACACCGACCTGACATACCAACCGATGTTGGAGCTGTTGAAGTACTTTCGGTCGTGCGGATTCAAGACGTACATCGTAACCGGCGGGGGTCAGGATTTCGTCCGCGTCTATGCAGAAAAAGTGTACGGCATTCCTCCCGAGCAGGTCGTCGGTACGATGGGCGGAGTCAAGTACGGCTACGGCCGGGACGGGCGGCCTGAGCTCACGAAGGAGCCCAAACTCCTTCTCAACGACAACAACGGAGGCAAGCCCGAGGGGATCCACCTCATGATCGGCCGCCGGCCGTACGCTGCCTTCGGGAACTCGACCGGCGATCGCGAAATGCTGGAGTACACGGGAGCCGGCGACGGCGCTCGCTTGATGATGCTCGTGCTCCACGATGACGCAACTCGCGAATACGCCTACGGGCCGGCGCAAGGCCTGCCCGACTCCAAGATCGGAACCTTCACTCCGGGACTCTATGAGGAAGCGAAACAGCGGGGCTGGTTCGTGATCAGCATCAAGAACGACTGGAAACGAGTGTTCGCGTTTGAGAAGTAGAGCCATAAGACAGCAGACCGGGCCGCAAGGGCGAGAGCGGGTGCCCGCCAGCCAATTGCGACGGAACCCGACGGCGAGGGCTTACTCAGGTGTCGGCTGCACCGGAATACCCGGCGGGAGGAGTCTCCATGACGGAAACCGCTGCCAAGCAGAAGCGCCCCAACTACGGCATCGACGCGCCTGTGGCGGTCCGCAACCTCATCCTCGGGGGCGTCGCCGCCCTCGTGCTGGCCGTGGTCTCGCACCTCTTCGACTGGGGACTGACTCGGATGGCGACCTGCATCGCCGTCGGGTGGCTGGGGGTCGCCGGCTGGATGGTCTGGGACAGCAAGGTCGGCAAGTTGTGGTCGCGCGACCGCCTGCTCGACGGCCTCCACCTGCGGGGCGACGAGACCGTGCTCGACGTCGGCTGCGGCCGCGGCCTGCTCCTGATCGGTGCCGCCAAGCGCCTGACCAGCGGGAAGGCGGTCGGCGTGGACATCTGGCAGACTGAGGACCTGTCCGGTAATCGGCCGGAAGCCACGCTGGAAAACGCCCGGCTGGAGCAGGTGGCCGAGCGCGTCGAGGTCAAGGACGGCGACGCCCGCCGGCTCCCGTTCGCCGAAGGCACCTTCGACGTGATCGTGACGAAAGACGCCCTGCACAACATCTATAACGCGGCGGAGCGGGACACAGCCGTGCGCGAGATCGTGCGCGCGCTCAGGCCGGGCGGCCGGCTGTTCATCGGGGATGTCCGGCACACGGGCCGGTACATCCAGGTGCTTCGGGAGTGCGGCCTGGAGGACCTGCGACGCTCGGCGGAGTCGGTCTCCTCCCTGCTGCTCGGCGCCATCTCGCTCGGCTTCGTCTACCCGGCCCACGTGACGGCGCGAAAGCCGGCGCCGTCCGGCGGACGTTAGGCCCACCTCAGGTGTTCTTCTTCAACCGTCGCGTTTCCTCGTGCCCAAGCTCGCTTAGGAACGCACTTCTTGGTTCGGGACCAAGAGGTCGCAGGTTCAAATCCTCTCGCCCCGATTTACATTTCCTAACGAACTTCCCTCCCGACCGGAATCCTGAGGTTCGGATTCTGTGGGCGAACGTCGCCCACTACCCTTTGAGACCGCATTGGCGGCCCTAGGGTTCCCTTTCTTCACCTTTTTTCTACTAGTAGGCCCGTCGTACAGGGTCACGGGCGGTGGCGCCGCTCCAAGCGTCACGACGCCACCCGCGATCCTGATCACGGTTCGCCGCTTCTTGCGGACTGGCTGAAATCTTAGAAACAGCTTCGCGTTCGCCAGACCGAAGGCTTCCTTGGCCATCGCATAGCCCTCGACCGTCTGCCGCAAGTTCAGCGAGGCGATCGAGCACTTGAATCGCGGCTTCAACTTCGGCCTCCTCATCCAGGGTGGATCGGATCCGGGCCTTAGACGCCATCTGCTCCGCAGCAAGCGATTGCTCGCGTGCCCTAAGCTCTCCAATGATGCCTTCGATCGCCTGAAAGTTTTCCTGGCTCGTGGCGAAGGCCAGGTTCCGCTCGGCTTGCTTGATCTCGCGCCGAACCTGTTCGAGGGCATCGCGCCGACGGATCCTCGACCTCAACGGCGTTGCCTTTCATGAGCTCTTCGGCCGCAAGCTCGCGTAGCCGACTCTTGAGTTTTGCATAAACCGAAGGCGTCAACAGGCGCTGACGAAGGCAGCGGAGGACGAACTCCGTCGCAAGTGGCCCAATGTGATTGTGACTGCACTGCTGGCCGTGCGATTGTTGATACAGACCACACGTGTAACGGAAGGAATCCCCGTACGGCTGCCGGTACATGGGCCAACGACAGCTCATGTCGAAGACAGAGCTGCAAAGAGACGCCGTAAGGGCCGTGCCGCCGCCCCGTTTCGTCCGTCTTCCATAGGAAAGCACTCCTGTTGTCGATCGCAATCGCGCTCCGTGCTGTGTTCCGTGAAACTGGAACGCGTCACCGTGGCGACGGTCGTAGCGCGATCGTCAAGCACGGTGCCTTTGTCCCCCGTCAACCTTCAAAACCGAAAACCTTCGATTCGACGATTCGACGAGATTCCAGGAATTTGATTTCCGAGATGAGAATCCCGGAATGCGAAGCTGCTGGGAATTCGGCGATTGTGTTCGGAGGGCGCAGCAAACTCAGAAATCCAACGTATTGTGGCGGGGACCGGTTGTTTCGAGCGATGTCGATCATCTCCGACCCCTTTTTTGATGGGTCGTTGCTCGGCGGTCGAACTTGACTGGACCGGAGAAACATAAACGCCTTCTCTACTGAATTCGTTCGCTCTTAATCGCAATTCGGTAATATGGACGTGATTGACCCCTATCCTGGCTTCATGGAAGCGTGCTGATCAGCCGGAAGCATGATTCACGACGATTTTTCATCCTTGCCGATCATTGATGTTGGGCCTCTCGGGGCAGGCAGCGCCGAGAAGCAAGTCGTGGCCGGCCAGATCGATGCGGCCTGCCGGCAGTGCGGATTCTTTTATGTCATCGGCCATGGGGTTGATGCCGGATTGCAACACGACCTGCAATCGCTCGCCCGCGAGTTTTTCGCACGTCCGACTGCGGAGAAGATGCAGATCGCAATGATTCGAGGCGGCAAAGCTTGGCGAGGATATTTTTGCGTCGGTGATGAACTGACGTCCGGTCGTCCCGATCAAAAAGAGGGGCTTTACTTCGGTCAGGAACTTGCAGCCGGCCACCCACTCGTGCAAGCGGGTACTCCACTGCACGGGCCGAACTTGTTTCCGGCGATTCCCGCCGGATTGCGAGCGACCGTTCTGGAATACATGGCAGCGCTGACGGAGCTGGGACAACGATTGATTGGAGGCATCGCCTTGGGCTTAGGGTTGCCCGAAAACTACTTCGCCGACCATGGCACGCGCGACCCACTAACGCTTTTTCGGATCTTCAACTACCCACCGCCGGTGTCGCCGAAGCTTTGGGGCGTCGGCGAGCACACCGACTACGGCCTATTGACGCTCCTGATGCAGGACGACGTGGGCGGACTCGAGGTCAAGTCGCGGTCGACCTGGGTCCCGGCGCCTCCGCTGCCTGGCTCATTCATTTGCAACATCGGGGACATGCTCGACCGAATGACGCGCGGAGTTTATCGGTCGACACCGCATCGGGTGCGCAACGCCTCGGGTCGTGATCGCATGTCGTTCCCGTTTTTCTTCGATCCAAATTTTTTTGCCGATGCGCGGCCGATCGATCTTCCCTCAGGCGAAACGGCTCCGGACGATCGGGGGAGACGTTGGGATCAGTCGAGCGTGCATATCTTTCAGGGGACATACGGCGATTACCTCCTCGGCAAGGTCGGCAAAGTGTTTCCGGTATTGAAAGCAAAAGTGCTCTGAATCCTGATCCTCCAGGGCTACATGTTCGTGCATACGGTGGCCATGGGGCTCGACGAGCCGGTGGATCGAATCGGGATGGAAACCACGGCCGAGTGCGCCCGATTTTTCGGTCATTCAGGCTAAACGCAAACGACCGATCGAGAAAGTGCTGGAACCTGATGTCTGATACGAGCGCCGAGTCCATCGCGATTGTCCTGGTAGGGGCCGGCGGCCTCGGCCGAGAAGTGCTGAACTATGTGCTCGAGGCCATCCGCCCATCGCCTCACATGCGCGTGAAGGGTTTTTTGGATGATAATCTCAGCGCGTTAAGTCCCTACCGCTGTGAATTTCCAATCCTGGGCTCAATCCTGGATTACCCCATTCAACCACAGGACCGCTTTGTGATGACGATCGGCGACTGCGTAACGCGAGCGGGACTGATCCGAAAACTGGAGGCCCGCGGCGCGCGCTTCATCACGATCATACATCCCACCGCTTATGTCGCAGCAAATGCGACGGTAGGCAATGGCTGCATCGTCGGTCCCTTTTGCGCGATTGGCAGCGATGTCAGGGTCGGCGATCACGTCCTGCTCACTTCGTATTCCTCGCTGGCTCACGATTCTGTTTCCCATTCTTTCGTTGTGCTTTCTCCTTACTCCGCCGCCAATGGTGGCGCTATCCTCGAGGAGGGGGTGTTTCTTGGTACGCACGCCGTGATCAATCCCCTGATTCGCATTGGCGCCTGGTCCAAAGTCGCCTCCGGCTCGATTGTTTATCGCGATGTCCCTCCCAATTGCCTGGCATTGGACAATCCGGCAATAGTCAGGCCCTTGCTGCGCCGAAGCCCATGACCGCTCAGAGGTCAGCGGCCGAACGGTGAAGAAGTTCGGCGACCGAACAAAATGCTCTTGTCGGAAGATGCGATCGGTCCAGGCGTCGTCTCGCGTGATCTGTAAGGATTGCTGGAGGCGGGCCAAGCCGGCTTCGCCACGAATCGTTCAAGCCGGTCGTACTGGTCAGCGTGCCGACTTCGCGGCGACCGTACCCCTGTTCGTAGGCCTGGACCGACTGCCGCTCGGCTTGGTGTCACGGAGGGAGGTCGAATTTTGGCGATTTTTCGCATTGTCCTGGAGTGTGATACGCGCTCAAGATGTCGCGAAATAGTGGGGACGCGGTGGTGATCGGGTGAAACTACTAAAGACCGCGCGGCTTTTCGGCATCAGTGCAAAGAGGCATCGGGGCGTAGCGATTCGAATGACCAGAGCTTTTGTAACTTGATCTCGCGACCTCCGCAGTCCGCCCACCCTCTCATCGCTCCACATTCACCCGATCCCCACTTCATTGCCACTTGTTGACAGGTCTGGGGCGCATGAAGATGGGCGAGCACACCTTTCTTGTCGCTGCCAAAGAAGTCGCATCGTTGATCACCGCCCGACGCGGGCTCTGGGAGAGAACATGTCAGCTCAAAATGGGTCAAATGGTTCGCACTCACTGGGCAAAGCGGCGCAGATGTCTTACGCCGTCGCCGGGCAAACTCACGCGGAGGGACTCATCTTGTCATCGCCTGAAATCACGCACCCCACTGTCGAGATGGAAACTGCGGCGACCGCGATCATCAACGAACTCATGGATGCGCTGCCCGATTCGAAACGGCTGACCAGCGAAGAGCGTCGTGGGATCATTGCACGATACGCATCCGTGCTCGAAGGCAATTTCATTTACTGGATGACCGCCACGGCCATCGCCACCCAGGCGGAGGAATCGGCCCCCATCCTGCTGGATAACCTGAACGATGAAGTGCGAGACTGCCATCCGCTGATGATGCGCAAATTCGCGCGGGCGGCCAACGCCTTTCCCACCGATGAAGACGCCCTGGCAGTGGATAACGAGCTGACAAACGTACGCCTGTTCCTGGGCAAGCTTTCGCCGGTCAAGTCGGTGTTGATGATGGCTTTCTTTGAGGGTTTCATTCAAAGATTTATGGCGTACCTGGCTTGTCTGGCCGCAGATCAGGGCTCGACGGAGTTTGAGTACACCGATGTGCATGGTGTCTGCGACATCGAGCACACGGAAGGACTCTACAAGGTCTTGGCTGCTGAGGTCGCGTTGGCGCCGCCCGACTCGGATGAGGATCTTTTCGAGGGAGTAACCCTGCTTCGCGCTCTGATCGAGCAGATTATCCGGCCGTCCTGAATAAAGACCGCCAGCGGAGAACTCGCATGACTGTTCGATCAGTGATTCACGACCAGTTCAAGCAGGTCGCGCAGGAGCAGGCACAGCAGCTCGCGCCCCTGTCCGATGACTTGCCGTTGGTGGACTCGGGCTTGGACTCGCTGTGTTTCGCCATTGTTGTAAGCCGCCTGGAATCCAAACTGGGCGTGGACCCTTTCAGCACGAGCGAACTCGCTTCCTTCCCGGTGAATCTGCGTGAGTTTATCCGCCTCTATGAAAACGCCGTGCCATCGCTTCCCTAGGCTGCGGGATGCGATCGATGTCGGGACGCCGCCGGCTGGGTATTTGGTCGGCGCCGACCATCGTATTTCGCTTGGCGATCTGCGACAGGGGTCGGCGATTGCCTCCGCTGCTCTGAATCTGCGCGGACGCTCAGTGCTCATCGCTTCGGCTGACCAATTCCTCACGGCGCTTGCGCTGATCGAACTCGATGGACAGGCGCGGCGCATGACTCTCTATCCGCCGGACCTCGCTCTCGAGCATCTGCCTTATGTGATGCGTTACGCCGAGGTGGACGCGGTGGTTTCCGACGGCAGTTTTCTCAGCGGAGCCTCCATCGGCACGGCGCAACATGCCCTCTGTACGCCGGCGCTGGTCCCGCGCGTTGATGCCAGCCAGGAGCGTCTGCCCACGGAGTGGAACCTGCTCACCTCAGGGACGACCGGCCGGCCCAAGATGGTGCTGCATACGCTGGCCAGCTTGACGGGAGCCATCGACGCCAGCGCGTCGCAGCCTTCCCCCGCTCAAGGGGGGGACTCGTCAGTGACGTGGGGCACGTTTTACGACATTCGCCGCTACGGCGGCCTGCAAATCTACCTTCGCGCCATGCTGGCGCGCTCGTCGTTGGTGCTTACAGGGCCGCAGGAGCAGGTGGCCAACTTCCTGCAGCGAGCCGGACAAGCCGGCGTCACGCACATCTCCGGCACTCCATCCCACTGGCGGCGGGCGCTGATGAGCCGCGATGCCGCCCAGATTGCGCCACGTTATGTTCGGCTCTCGGGCGAGATCGCCGATCAGGGCATCCTCAATAGCTTACGCTCCTTTTATCCAGACGCCGCGATCAGCCACGCCTTTGCCACCACGGAAGCCGGCGTGGCCTTCGATGTTCGCGACGGGCAGGCAGGGTTCCCACCCAGTACGCTGGCAGGCGACTCAAGCGTCGACTTGCAGATCGTGGACACGACGCTGCGCATCCGCTCCAACCGCACCGCCCAGCGCTATCTCGGTGAGAATCCGCCCGCGCTGAAAGACCCGGAGGGCTTTGTCGACACGGGGGACGTCGTCGAGCTGCGCGATGGCCGCTATCACTTCCAGGGCCGTCGCGACGGCCTGATCAATGTGGGCGGGCTGAAAGTGCATCCCGAGGAAGTCGAAGCGGTGCTCAACCGCCATCCTCAGGTGCGGCTCTCACTGGTCAAAACGAAGAAGAATCCGATTACCGGCGCGCTGGTGGTCGCCGAAGTGCTGCTCAAGGACCCGTCTGCTTCTGGGGGTGAACAGGCGAGCGGACTGAAACAGACCATCCAGCAGTTCTGCCGTGAGTCGCTGGCGCCGCATAAGGTGCCCACGGCGATCAACTTTGTTTCCGCCTTATCCATCTCGGAAACGGGGAAGCTGGTACGCCGTCATGGGTAACGTCATCGTGACCGGCGGCAGCCGAGGCATCGGTCTGGGGATTGTTCGTCGCCTGGCGAATGCCGGCTACAACGTGATGGCTCTCGCGCGGAAAGAGAGCCCCGAGTTGCGCCAGTTGATCGATGAGTCGGCGAGCGGGAGCGCCGGCCGCATCGGCTTCGTCGCCTATGATCTGGCGGAGACCGAGGGGATGGCTGTCCTCGTCAAACAACTTCGTCAAGATCTGGGGCCTGTGTACGGGCTGGTGAACAACGCGGGCATGAGCCTCGACGGCACATTGGCACTCGCCACCGCCACGCAGATCGAGCAGGTGGTTCGGCTCAACGTGGTTTCGCCGATCCTGCTGAGCAAGTATGTCTTGCGTACGATGATGGCCGACGGCGCCGGCGGTCGCATCATCAATTTGGCCTCGATCGTTGCATCGACGGGATATAGCGGGCTTTCCGTGTACGGCGCAACCAAGGCGTCGATGGTCGGCTTCACGCGCTCGCTGGCCCGCGAAGTCGGCCGGGCCGGCGTCACCGTGAACGCGGTCGCGCCGGGCTTTGTCGATACCGAGATGACCAAGGGACTGAACGAAGAACATCGCGAGCAAATCGCGCGGCGCAGCGCCTTGCGCCGGCTGGTCGAGGTGGATGACGTCGCCGCGGCGGTCGAGTACCTGCTGAGCGATGGCGCCCGAAACATCACTGGCACGGTCATCACGGTCGACGCGGGGAATACGGCATGAGCGCGGCACTTCGGGAAACCGCTCACACAGCCAGGCCGGGCGCGTCGGTCTCCCGGGCGTGGCTGCGAGCCCTCGAGTTGACGGCGCCCGTCCCCCGCCAGCGCGAGCGCGTGCTGCCCGCCGTGGTCGACGAATTGGGGCGTCGGCTGGGCGATAAGCCCGCGCTGCTCTCCGACCGCGAGTGCCTCACTTATCTCGAACTCGCGGAGCGGGCGCGGCGGTACTCACGCTGGGCGCTCGCACAGGGCGTGGCCAAGGGCGATGTGGTCGGCCTGTTGATGCCCAACCGCCCCGAGTATCTGGCGATCTGGCTGGGCGTCACCCGCGTTGGGGCAGTCGTCGCATTGCTCAACACCAATCTCGCAGGGCAGTCGCTCGCACGCTGCATCCAAACCGCTTCCGTGAAACACATCATCGTTGACGCAGAGCTGGCCGATGCGGTCGGCTCGGCCCTGCCGCACATCACCGCGCCGCCAAAGGCATGGATCCACGGCGGAGGGCGCGGCATCGACGAGAAGATCGAAAGCTTCTCGTCCGCGCCGCTTGAAGCCGGGGAGTTGCCTGAGATCACCATTGACGACCGCGCGCTCTGCATCTTCACGTCGGGCAGCACGGGGATGCCCAAAGCCGCTAATGTAAGCCACGCGCGCGTGATGCAGTGGGCGCTGTGGTTCGCGGGCATGATGGAAGCTCAGCCGGGCGACCGGTTGTACAACTGTCTGCCCATGTATCACAGCGTTGGCGGCGTGCTGGCTCCGGGCGCGATGCTGGTCGCCGGCGGCTCGCTCGTCGTGCGCGAGAAGTTCTCGACGAGCCAGTTCTGGAACGACATCAACCGTTGGGACTGCACGGCGTTCCAGTACATCGGCGAGTTGTGTCGCTACCTGCTGCACAGCCAATTTGCAGAGAAAGAGACTGTACATCGCCTGCGTCTCGCTTGCGGCAACGGCCTCGCGGCCGGCGTGTGGGAGGAGTTCCAGCAGCGTTTCCGCATCCCGCAGATTCTCGAGTTTTACGCGGCCACGGAGGGAGGTCTCTCGCTCTTTAACGTGCAGGGCAAGCCGGGAGCCATCGGCCACATTCCTGCCTATCTGGCACACCGCTTCGCGCCCGTGCTGGTCGCCTTCGACTCCGATCGAGGCGAGCCGATCCGCGACGAGAACGGTTTCTGCATTCGCTGCGGAGTCAACGAGCCGGGCGAGGCGATCGGCAAGGTGCAGAACGATCCGCAGAGCGCTGGCAGCCGGTTCGAGGGCTATACCAATCCAGCTGAGACCGAGAAACGAATTCTGCGCGATGTCTTCGTGGCAGGCGACGCCTGGGTGCGGACCGGCGACCTGATGCGCCAGGATGAGAAGGGCTTCTTCTACTTCGTCGATCGCGTCGGCGACACCTTTCGCTGGAAAGGCGAAAACGTAGCGACCTCCGAGATAGCGCAAGAGATCTGCGCATTCGAGGGGATCCTGCATGCCAGCATCTACGGAGTCGCGATTCCGGGCACCGAAGGCCGCGCCGGGATGGCGGCCGTCGTATCGGAAAGGGCACTCGATCTTGCGCGCTGCACCGGCATCTCGACGAGCGGCTGCCCGCCTATGCGCGTCCGCTGTTTCTACGGCTTTGTCCGCAAGCCCGAGTAACCGGCACCTTCAAATATGCGAAGACCGATCTCGTCCGGCAGGGATTCAACCCCGGCCAATGCGCCGACCCGCTGTATTTCAATCATCCCGAGCTGCGCGCTTACGTCCCACTCGACGCGCCGCTCTACGATCGCATCGTCGCAGGAGCCATCCGCTTGTGAGATGGTGCAACGAGAGAAGGTAAGGGGCAATGCAGATCGAAGAGATTCAGCGAGAATTCGAGCGGGTGCAGGCCGACGTCGCACAGGGTCCCATCCTTCCCTCGGTGACGGTGGACAAGATTCGCAGCCATCTCGCCGGCCGGTATCACTTCCGGACAGCGCTACCACTCGATGAGGTCGTCCAGGACGCCGAGCGGATGCTTCACGACTGGCAGGTTCAAGTAACTCATCCGCGCTACCTGGGCCTGTTCAATCCAGGCGTGACGCTCCCTTCGGTGATCGCCGAGACTCTGGTGGCTATGTACAACCCACAGCTCGCCAACTGGCGCACCTCGCCGGGCGCGAACGAGATCGAGCGGCATACGCTGGGCTGGCTGGCGGCTAAGTTCGGCCTCCCCCGAGACACCATCGCAACCTTTACTAGTGGAGGCTCGGAAGCCAATCTCTCCGCCGTTACGACGGCGCTGACTCATACGTTCCCACAGTACGGCGATCACGGTCTATGCAACTTGCCGGCGCAACCGTCTCTCTATCTCACGGACGAGGCGCATCATGGTTTCAACAAGATCGCGCACATGACCGGGCTCGGGCGCCGTGCCGTTCGCCCAGTGACGACCGATCGCCGCCTGAAGCTCGACGTGGATAGCCTGCGCTGCCGGGTGCGACAGGACCGCGAACAGGGTTGGGCGCCATTTCTGGTCGTCGGCACTGCGGGCACCACCGCGGCCGGAGTCATCGATCCGCTATCCGATATCGCCCAGTTCTGTCGCGAAGAGGGTTTGTGGTTTCACGCCGATGCCGCGTGGGGCGGCGCTGCGATCCTTTCGCCCGCGCTCAAGGAGCATCTCGCCGGCATCGAGCAAGCCGACTCGATCACCTGCGACGCGCACAAGTGGTTTTCCGTGCCGATGGGCTGCGGGATGTTCTTCTGCCGCCACCGGGAGAGCTTGGCGCGAGCGTTTCATGCCGACGTGACCTACATGTCGGGCAAGCAATCCGGCCCGGTCTTCGATCCGCTCACCAACTCGATGCAGTGGTCGCGGCGGTTCATTGGACTCAAGCTGTTTCTGGCCTTGGCCCACTTGGGCGAATCCGGATACGCGGCGATGATCGACCACCAGGCGCGGCTGGGCAATGTCCTGCGCAAGGCGCTGACAGCCTCTGGCTGGCAGGTGGTCAATGAAACGCCGCTGCCCCTAGTCTGCTTTACGCGCGAGCATCTCGACCCGGGCGCTTTTCTTGCCTCGCTGCACCGGCGGCAGATCGCCTGGATGTCCGAGGCTCGCATCGACGGAGCTCCGGTGCTGCGCGCCTGCATCACCAACTACCGCACGACGGAAGCCAATATCCATCAGATCGTGCTGGAGATGAGTCAATTGTTTCAGCAAGGGGCGGGCGCGCTCCAGCCGGAGCCGCATTTGCAATGACGACCGTCACACGCAGACCGGGCAACTGCCGTACGGAGGCCAGCCCCACGTGGGATCTTCGATGAAACGCGAAACAATCGCCATTCACGCTGGTTATGAACCCGACGCCGCTGTGCGCTCTGTTGCGGTGCCCATCTACCAGACCGTCGCCTACGCTTTTGACAGCGCCGAACACGCCGCGGCGCTCTTCAACCTGGAAGTCGAGGGCTACCGCTATACGCGGATCAGCAATCCGACGACGGCCGTGCTGGAGCACCGCATGGCCGCGCTCGAGGGTGGAGTGGAGGGGCTGTGCGTGGCCACCGGCCAGGCCGCGGTGAACTACGCATTGCTCAACTTGGCCGGCATGGGCAGCAACATCGTCTCGCCGCCACAGCTCTACGGCACGACGCATACGCTGTTCGCGCACATCCTGCCCGAACAGGGCGTGGTGGTGCGTTTTGCCGAGTCCGATCGTCCTGAGGCCCTTGAGCGGCTCATCGACGCCGACACTCGCGCCATTTATTGCGAGAGCGTCGGCAATCCGGCCGGCAACATCTGCGATATCGAGGCGTTGGCGCAGGTGGCGCACCGGCACGGCATCCCGCTCGTCGTCGACAACACCGTGGCCACGCCGATACTGCTGCGTCCAATCGAGTACGGCGCCGATATCGTGGTGCACTCGCTCACCAAGTTCATGGGCGGACATGGAACAACGCTCGGCGGGGTCGTCGTCGACAGCGGCAACTTTCCATGGGCGCAGCACGCCGGGCGTTTTCCTATGTTCTGCGAGCCCGACCACTCGTATCACGGCCTGGTCTACACCGAACGATTCGGCAGGGCGGCCTACATCGCCCGCTGCCGCAGCCGTTATCTGCGCGCCACGGGAGCCGTGCTCGCGCCGCTCAGCGCTTTCCTGCTGCTGCAGGGAGTCGAGACCGCTCCGTTGCGTGTCGAGCGCCACGTGGAGAACGGCCGCAAGGTGGCTCAGTTTCTCCGCAGCGACCCGCGTGTGTCATGGGTCAACTACGCCGGCTTTTCCGACAGTCCCTACTACGCGTTAGCGCAGAAGTATCTCAACGGGCAGGGCTGTTCACTGATGACGCTCGGCGTCAGGGGTGGCTATGAATCCGCCGTCCGGTTCTACGATACGCTGAAGCTTGTCTCCCGTCTGGTGAACCTGGGCGACGCGAAGTCTTTGGCTTGTCACCCGGCTTCTACCACTCACCGGCAGATGTCGACCGAGGAACAGAGCAAGGCCGGCGTCCTGCCGGAGATGATCCGCCTGAGCATCGGGATCGAACACATCGACGACATTCTGGCCGATCTCGATCAGGCCCTGAACGCGGCAATGTAAACGGTCATGCGGCTGCGCCATCGCGGCGCAGCGAGGAGTTTGCGATGCCAGTTTTCTTGAATGCGAAATATCCCGGACACGAGCGGCAGTCGGGCCTCGACTGGCCGCGTGTGCAGCCAGACGCGCTCGAGATGCCGCGCAGCACTTATCTGCATATCGGCTTGGTCAACAACATCGGCGATGAAGCCATGATCGCAACCGAGCATCAGTTTCTCTCGCTGCTTGAGGCGGCTGCGGAGGACATGCCGGTCCACGTCACGCTCTACGCTTTGCCCGAGGTGGAGCGAAATTCTTGTGGCCAGCGCCGCGTGAGCGACTTTTACTCGGGCATTGAACAGCTATGGGAGCAGCCGCCAGAGCTGCATCCGGATGGGTTGATTGTTACTGGCCGCGAACCGCGTGCTCCAGATCTCCGCCACGAGGCCTACTGGCCGAGCTTTACACGCGTTCTGGCCTGGACCCAGGAGCACGCGCGCTCGGCCGTATGGTCGTGTCTGGCGGCTCACGCGGCTGTGCTGGCGCTCGACGGCATTGAGCGCGTACGCAGCCGGCACAAACACTTCGGGATCTTCTCCTGCAAGCAAGCCGCATCGCACACACTACTCGCCGGTGCGCCCCCAAGCCTTCGCGTTCCTCACTCGCGCTGGAATGGCGTCTCCGCCGACAAATTAGCCGCGAAAGGCTACCAGGTGCTGACGCGTACCAGCGACGGCGGCGTCGACACGTTTGTCAAGCAAGATGCAGGGCTGTCCGTGTTCTTCCAGGGCCATCCGGAGTACCAGGCAGAGACGCTTATGGGCGAGTACCAGCGGAACGTTGGACGCTATCTTAAGGGAGCGAAGGAAACTTACCCGCTGCTGCCGCTGGACTATTTCGAGGAAGAAACGGAGCGGGCCCTGGAGGAGATTGAAGCGAAGGCACGGGCATCGCGCCACGAGAAGTTCCTCGGCGAGGTCTCTGCCGTGCTCAGCGGCGTTCGAATTCATAACACTTGGCGCAGTACGGCCGTCCTCATCTACCGCAATTGGCTCACGCACCTCGGTGCGCAGAATCGCCGCCGCGGTCGGCGATTCAAGAACGCTTTTTCAAAAGTTTTGCGTTAGTCACCCTCGGTATGCCATCTGTGGGTCCGTGTCGACGCGCTCGATGGAAACCCTGATGGCGGCGGCACCGAAGTAGGAAGACAGCATGAGGAGCCGTTTCTCAGAAACCCACCGCGGTTCTGTTCAAGTAAATCACGATCACGCCGGTCATTACCCCGAAGACCGCCAAGCCGAAGGCCAGCACGCTCCACGGAATCCAGCCCCCGTCGTTGAGCGGCCGGCGAAATTGATCCAGGACGCCGATCCGCGCCGCGCCCCCTTCGCCGTACCCGGAATATTTCCCCTGGACCTCGATCGCCCGATGATGACCCGGCTTTACCTTCAGCAGCGCTTCGGCTTTCTTGAGCGCTCGCTGGCGATCGTTCAAGCGGTCCGCCTCGTCGATGTCGCAGATCAGAAACGAGATCTCGTCCGCTTTGCCGCGGGCCTTATCCAACAGCACTAAGAACGCCCCTGAAATTGGCAGCAGAATTCGAAGGGTTTGTGGGACGCTTCGACTCGATGCGGCGCACCGGATACCACACGTTTTGCCGAATTCCGCGTAGTGGAGGCTGGGCGGGCTCAAATCAATGATGCGACCGATGGCCGATGATCGTGTCGGGCAATACCACCAAGACGCGAGCGGCGCGTTGATAGGCACTGTCGTTGGTGTGCCACGCGACTAGCACGCTCGGTGTAATCCCAGCCACTTCATTGGTGCCGTCGGCCCGAAACCGCACTCCATTGGGCATTTTGACCTGGGCGCCACTGTTTTTGAGGACGGTGCGGATGCCTCCGCTGGTGTACCCGAAGCCCGCGCCACGGGTTGGAGATCCCAGCAAGACGGCAGCACCGTTGTCTGCGAGCATGGCCGCGAAGCACTCTGCAGCGGATGCGGTGCTCTCATCCACCAGGACGAGCAGCGGCCCCGAATAGACGCCCTCATGATAGTGGTAGCGGCTCGGATAAAAGAGGCAGGCGCTCGACGGATTCTCGGGAAGTTCGCCGGGTTTGAAGTAGGGAAGCGTTCCGCTAGCGAAGAGTTCGGGATCGTTGGCCACGAGGGCGGGAACGGGCTTATTCTGCCAGACGGCGTCGTGCGCAACCGGCTGTTTCGCCTCGGACAACGCTCGGCGGTAGGTCCCGGCGGCCTGGGCGAGCAGGTTTTGCGGGTGGACCGCCGCGTCGCGCTCGATCTCTTGGAGACACACGTTGAAATCTCTTACCCAGTGCTCATGCTTGATAAAGCCGATCCTTGGCGAGCGGAGCCGCTTGCCGGTGAGCGTGCGAGCCGCCGGTTCCACCCAGTCGCTGCCGCCGCCGTTGCCGGTGATATCCACGAGGAGCGCGTCGATGGAACAAGCGTTGAGAACGCCCAACTGTCGCTCAAGCGCGGCGGTGAGCAGGTCCGCGGCCCCTAGTTCCACCCGCTTGCCGCAGGCTTCGTCGCAGGCCGAATCTTTGTGCAAGCCGAACTGGGACGCGGCGGCCTCGCATAAGTCAGGGAAGCGGTGCTCGGAAAAGAGAGCGATGCGAACAAGACCGATCCTGTTGCCCCCTGCAAGGACCAGAACGCCGATGGGAAAGTACTTCGAGTCCGGCGTGATGTGTTGCTCGAAACCCTGTAGACGGGAAAAGGCGATTCCGGGGACCGTCTTTTGTTCGTGGAAGCCGAGTCGGACGCACAAAAAGGAGTCTGCGGAGGGCTTGGCGTTCTTGACGTTCGCGAGTGGTCTTTCCGTCGACGGCCATCGAACCGACAGGTGGCCATCGCCGAAGGCCTCTAAGAATAGCTCGATGACTCGCTGCGCCTGCGCTTCGCTCTGAGCCTCACGCAACCGAGTCTCGGTCAGTTCGCTGAGTTCCTTGAGGTCGATGCGCCGCTCGGCGACGGCCCAGTCCAAATTGGCATAGCGAGCAGCCATCTCGTGCTTGAGTTGTGCAAAATCTTCCAACCAGGCATCGGTTCGCGGCGGGCCTTGCGGGAAGGCCCGTTGGGCGGTCGAGAAAATGATGCAGAGGCATGCGCCAGCCGTGATGAATTTCTTCTGCATTGCCGATTCCAGAAAAGCGATGACCAAAGATCGACTTCATGATAGGGCGGTCCACGCCCTAGAGGCATCCGAGGTGAGGGTGACGGGCACCTCAGTCTCGTGATCTCGATCGTTTGTTGAAACTTTCATCAAACGACCCAATTACGGGAATGGACGGCCTCGAGCGCCGGACTCGTGTTTTCTTCCAGAAAATCCAGCGAGGAATCGAGCACGCCATGGGGGCTCTGGCGGCATTCGCTCCATTAAGTGGAGGGGCGGGGCTATTAGGCTGAGTCGCTTGCGCTTTGGACTGAGAATTGGGCCGAATCGCGAATGTTTTCGGGCAGTTGCATGATCGACGCCTGCGCAGCATTCCGGTCGGCAAATACGGCTGCCTGCTCGCGCGGCCCCAGCCTATATGGGCCGGCCTGCCTTTTGATCGAGGCGAGTCCCCCGCCGAGGTTCGCCTGGACGACAAAGACGATTTTGCTGCTTTCGCTCATGCCGCCATTCTAATGGGAAGCTGGTCGGTCAGTCCGCTCGTTCGATATAGAAAACCAGCCCCGCGTCTTGATAGGCTCGCGGCAATTTGACGATCGCGGTTTGTGCGTCGTGGCTGGTGTTAAAGACGCCAGCCATGGACCGAGGGCCGAGCGAGCGAACGCCAGGCGCTGGCCGAACGCATCGATGATGTTGTGGACATGATCGACGCTGCCGGCCAACGGATGATGATCTACAAGATCGGCGCGGTAAGGCAAGACTTCGTCGATCAATGCAGAGGTCTTCTAAAAGTAAGTCGGCTCATGGCTGACTCGGTGTCAGGTCTGCGGCATCTCGACGCGCGCAAACCGCTGGCAAATTTGGTCATCGCCGTCGATGCGGCCGAAGAGGAAGGTGACGATTCATCACCGTTTTTGGCCGAACTTTTCGAATGCGGGCTCGACGTCTTTCAGGTCATCAAGTGGAAGGAGCTTTATCAGTTCGTCGAGCAGGCGATCGACTATTGCGACGACGTCGCGTGCGTGGTGCGCCGGATTGAACTGAAAAACGTCTAGCAACGCGCCCTCCGTGGTCCGCCATCGCTGTTATCTACTAGCGAAAACGGCGAGCAGAATGAGACCAATGACGGCCAACACGACCAGAAGCAGGCACCCGGGAGTCACCGAATACCAGCTGGTTCGTGGTTCGGTTTCGCTCCCCACGGAAAGGCACACCTCAGTCGAATCCTGGCGCTCGCGTTCGCACTTCGCCACTAGCCAGTCATTGCGCGAGCGTCTCTCGATCACGCTCGGAACCGCTGTCCCGCCTAAAGGCGAAGGGGTGGATGCCTGACCGCTCGCAGCGCGCCCGTGCCCTTTGCATCGAACCGGCAGATTATATGCGTTGGAGCTCCCCCGAAGTGCAACAGATTGATCATGGAGCCCGGGCTTCAACGGGATCGCGAGCCCCTTTCGCACTGGCAAAAATCCAGGCTTCGCGAGACACAGGATTGGCAGGCGAAGTACTTAAAGACAAGAATGCATGGGGACCAAATTCGAGCAGTCAGCGAGAGGATCGGCTTCATGGGGCGGTTTCTGTTCAACCTGTACTCCGGTCCGCTCGTTGCGCTTGGGATTCTAGTCGCGGTCGCTTGCCTGGCTGGCTCTTGGTACATCAATCGGCTTCAGGCGGAGTTGGCGCGGGCGGTCAGCCAGGACGCAGCCGGGAGGGAGGCCGCCGTCGATCTTCAGCTCCAGCTCCGCCACCTGAGAGTCCATACGCTGGTCCTCTTTGCGGATCCGACGGACGCCCGTCGCGAGACCGTGCAGGCCGATTTGGCGCACGTGGACGCTGCGCTCGCGGCGATTCAGCAGACCGCCACGACGCCGGAGGATGCCCAACTGTCTCAAAGAATCGTGCAGGACTACGCGCGGTACCGGGAAGATCTGGCGCTCGACCGACTTCCTGCCGCGGCAAAGATGAGCAGCAGCGATGTCGTCCGGTGGTCGGATGCACACCACATGCGCGACCTTCTAGCGCCGTGCGTCGAATTGGCGGATCGTCAAAGCAAGCGAATGAGGGACAGCCTGGAACGAAGCGAGACCCAGACCGCCTGGGCCGGTCGGGTGCTGTTCTCCCTTGGGTTCGCGGGCGTCCTTGCGGGGCTATTAAGCGGGTACGCGACCGCCCGGGCACTGACGCAACGCGTCGCTCGCTTGTCGATCCGAGTCCAGGCAGTCCAAGCACACCTGGATCAGGAGGTCGGTGAAATGACTGTCCAGGCGCCGTCGCACTTTGGAGATCTCGACAGGCAACTGGACCGAGTGGTCGCTCGGGTCAGCGCAGTCTGCCAACGGCTTCAGGAGCAGGAGCGGGAATTGCTCCGGGCCGAGCAGCTCGCGGCGGTCGGGGAACTCGCGGCCGGCGTCGCGCACGAGGTCCGAAATCCCCTCACGGGAGTGAAATTCCTGCTTCAGGCCGCGGTGCGGCCGCAGAATCCCACCCCGCTCACGCCGGATCGCTTGCACCTGCTGCTTCAGGAAGTTGCCCGGATCGAACGGACCGTTCAGGGTCTGGTGGACTTTGCCCACGCCGGCCCACGGGACCTCCGCACGCACGACGTCCGGACGTTTGTCGAAGCCGCCGTCGATGTCGCACAAAGTCAGGCCGAGAGGAAGTCGGTCTCCGTAACGCTCAATTCCTCGCATGAGCCCCTCCACGCGGCGATCGACAGTGATCAGTTTTTGTCGCTCCTCACCAACCTGCTCTTTAATGCCATCGACGCAACCCCGCCCAGCGGTGAAGTCGCCGTGTCTACGAGCACCGCACCCGGCGGTATGATTCAGATTGACGTGGTCGATAGCGGTTCGGGTATCGACCGGGCGCTCGCGGGAAAGCTGTTTACCCCCTTCGCAACCACGAAGCCGACCGGAACCGGGCTCGGCCTAACTGTCGCCCGACGGGTCGCACGAGAGCACGGAGGCGACCTCACCGCTGCCGACCGGCCGGGCGGCGGCGCTTGTTTTACACTCACCCTGCCAACCGCCGAAGAGTTGCATGCCGAAGCTGCTGGTCATTGACGACGAACCGCTAATCTGCCAGTCGTTCCACTGGGTCTTTGCCACTGGCGACGTCGAGGTCTCCTCGGCCGGAACGGTTGAGGAAGGGTGGCGGCGAGTTGAGGAAGACCGTCCAGACGTGATCGTCCTCGACCTCCAGCTTCTGGATGGCTCGGGCCTCGATCTGTTTGATCGAATCCGGGAGGAAGATCCCAAGCGCCCCGTCATTTTCCTGACCGCGCACGGAACGACCGAGACGGCAATCGAGGCGATGAAACGCGGGGCTTTCGACTACATCGGCAAGCCATTTGAGCTTGAGCAGATGAGCGGGTTGCTCGAGCGCGCCTTCGAGGCCGCGCGCCTCGGGATCGAGCCTGCCGGATTCCCAGTTGACACGCCCCAGGACCACATCGTCGGTCGATCGCCACTCGTTCGGGAGATCTCCAAGCAGATTGGCCGGGTTGCTCCGTTGGACGTGACGGTTCTGATTCTCGGCGAGAGCGGCACCGGGAAAGAGCTGGTGGCGCGAGCGATCCACCAGCACAGCAGGCGGGCGGATAAGCCGTTTCTTGCGATCAATTGTGCGGCGATCCCAGAAGGGTTGGTGGAAAGCGAACTTTTCGGTCATGAGCCGGGCGCGTTCACGGGCGCCGACCAACGACGGATCGGCCGCTTCGAGCAGGCGGATGGCGGCACGCTCTTTTTGGACGAGATCGGAGACATGCCGGCGGCCGTCCAGGCGAAGATGCTGCGGTTCCTTCAAGATCAAACTTTCGAGCGAGTCGGCGGCGGAAAATCGATCAGCACCAAAGTCCGGGTGCTGGCCGCGACAAACTATAACTTGGAACAGCTTATCGCGGACGGTCGGTTCCGGAGCGATCTCTACTACCGTTTGAAGGAGATCACGATCCGCATCCCCCCACTTCGCGAGCGGACCGAAGATATCGAGGAGTTGGCTGACCATTTCCTGGCTCAGTTTGCCCGCGAGTCGGGACGTGACGTTCGTGGCTTTGCTCCTGAAGTGCTCGAAATCTTCCGACGTTACCCGTGGCCGGGCAACGTTCGCGAGCTGCGTGGTGCAATTAAAGAAGCGACCCTGAGGACGACCGGACGGACGATCCTCCCGGAGTTTCTTCCGCCGGGACTCGTTGCAGCCGGAGGCGGTTCGACCAACACACGGGTTCCCAACGTCGGCCCGAGCACTTCTGATCTCGATGTCGTGGGGACCATCGAGTCCATGCTGAGCGGCGGAGAGAAGGAGATGTACCACCGGGTGGTCGGCGCCGTCGAGCGGGAGCTGATCACTCGAGTCCTGCGGCACGCTCATGGGCACCTCGGCAACGCCTGCGAGCGCCTCGGCATTGATCGGAAGACCCTTCGCAATAAGCTTCGCGAACTGGGGATCACTCCTGACAAGGGTGCGAGCGACTTCACCGAGATGCCCGACTGAATTGACCCGTTTGACTTACGCTCGCGCTCTCGAGCCGTGGAAAACAAGCGCACTCGCGCCAGTCATCGGCCTCGCCAACTTTGGGAGTAACTCCCAACCATTTGGGATTTTCTCCCGAACTTTGTCCTTTGACTGAGGACAGTCGGGCCAGGACATTTTCTCTTTCATTTCCACAAGTCATTCGCTGACTGCGACTTTCGAACGTAATCCGGTATCCGCTCTTTGGCGGCCCGTCGTTTGCTTGAGAGCGAGGTTGCGTCGGCGGCTCCGTCTCGAGTGGAGCCCCAATCAAGAAAGGTCGGCCCTCAGGCTCGTCATGCATTCAAATCGCTCAGCAGGTAAGAGGAGCCGGTGGTTACTGGGTCTCGCGGTTCTGGCCGCTGTGGGAACAGGCACCGGATACTTGTTCGTTCGCGGCAAGGCCTCCGCCGAAATTGTGCGACCAGCGCAGCCCGACAGCGCCAAGAGCACCGAGGCCTCAGCGACTGTCGCGGTCAAAGTCATTTCTCCTCGCCCCGGTGGTATCAATCGGCTGTGCACCCAGCCCGGATCCGTCGAGCCGTTCGAAGCCGCCGATTTGTATAGCAAAGTCTCGGGCTTCCTCGTTGAGCAGAACGTCGATATCGGCTACCCGGTGCACGCCGGCGATGTTCTTGCCCGCATCTCGGTCCCGGAATACGAGAAGCAGGTGAAACAGGACACGGCGGACGTCGTCAGGGCGAAGGCGCGGGTGGACCAGATGAGTGCCGCCATCACCACCGCCGAAGCCGACCTCGGCGCAGCAACTGCGACGATCTCGCTGGCCCGGGCCGAAAAGAAGAGCAAAGAGTCGTACCGGGCGTACCGTGAGAAGCAACGGGACCGGATCAAGAGCTTAGTGGCCACCAACTCCATTGAAGCCAAGCTTGCGGATGAGAATGAGGACCAATTCCAAGCGGCCGTTTCGAGCGATCTGGCGGCAGCCGAGGCAGTGAACGCGGCCAGGCAGAAAGAAGCCGCCGCTCGGGCCCGGGTGGCTCAGGCTCGGGCCGATCTGCGCTACGCGGAGGCCGAGGTCGAAACGGCAAAGGACAAGCTCGAGCAGTCGAAAGTCCTGCTCGGCTACACCGTCATTCGCTCTCCGTATACCGGAGTGGTCACCCAGCGGAATTTCCATCCGGGTGATTTCATTCGATCGGCCGACGCGGGCTATGCGAAGGGCGAGCGGGTGCCAGTCTTGGCGGTCGAGCGGACCGACATCATGCGAGTCGTGATTCAGGTGCCCGAACGCGACGTCCCGTTCGTCGATTGCGGCGACCCGGCAGTGGTCGAAGTGGATGCACTGCCCGGCATCGTGTTCAAGACCCGCGGCGCCGACAAAGTGGAAGTGTCTCGCTTGGCCGCATCCGAAGATCCGCAGACTCGGATGATGCGAACCGAGGTGCATCTCAAAAACCCGGATAGGACACTCCGGCGCGGAATGTTCGGGCGGGTCACTCTCACCCTGCAGGTTGGTGCGCCGGGCGCATTCCGAATCCCGTCGGCCGCTCTGTTCGGGAAGGCGGGCGACGGAAAGGGAGCGGTTCGGCTCGCCCGCGGCGGTAAAGCCGCGTTCGTGCCGGTCCAGATTGGGGCCGACAACGGATCGGAGGTCGAGATCCTCTCCGGATTGACCGCGGAGGATCGGGTCATCGTTCGGGCTGCCGGACCGTTGAGCGAGGGCAACGCCGTTGCGGCGACCGATTGAAAACACGCCGACGCGAGCCATCAATCGGCGATCGCGCGCGACACGCAAAAACTCACGCCCTGACTGCTCCGGCTGGAGTACCCCCATCCAGGATCAGGCCGTGAGACGACCTGATCTATGAACGGCTTGATCCGCTTCTCGCTGAGTAATCCCCGGGCGGTTACGGTGTTAATCCTGACGGTGCTGTTGGGAGGGGCCGTTTCGCTGATGGCGATTCCGGCCGACATCCTTCCGGTTTATCGGAGCCCGGCGGTCCAGATTCTGACGTTCTACAACGGCATGGCCGCGACCAGCGTCGAGTCCGGAATCACGGCCCGAATGGAGCGCGGCAGTGGGCAGGCCGCCGGGATCTTGCGTCAGGAGTCGCGGTCGCTCCTCGGCGTCAGCATCGTCCGGAATTTCTTTGCCGGCGACGTCGATCCGTCCGGCGCCTTAACCCAAGTGAACTCTCTCGTAACCGTCGAGATTCCGACGCTGCCTCCGGGAACGCTGCCGCCGGTCATCCTGCCCTACGATCCCACCTCGTCGACGCCGGTCTGCCTGGTCGCTCTGAACAGCAAGACCCAGAACGAGTCGGTCCTCTACGACACGGCTCGGTATCAGGTCCGGATGATGATTATGTCGTCGCGCGGGGCGAATGCGCCCGTGGTGTATGGGGGAAAGATACGCACCATCCTGGCGTACCTCGATCGGGACCGACTTCAGGCCCACGGCCTTGCTCCGACCGACGTGATGAACGCGCTCGATCGGTTCAACATCTTCATCCCCGCAGGCGACGCGAAATTCGGGAAGTTCGACTACACGCTCGATTCCAACGCGATGTACGACACCGTGGAGCGCATGGCCGACGTGCCGATCAAGACCGATGCGGCCGGGCGGACGATCTTCCTTAAGGAGGTGGCAGTCCCGAAAGACGCCGCCACGATTCAGACGAACGTGGTTCGGGTCGATGGCCGCCGGCAGGTTTACATCCCGGTTTACCGACAGTCGGGCTACAGCACGCTGAGTGTCGTCGACGCCCTCAAAGACAACCTGCCCGACATGAAAGAGCGGCTGACCACCCCGGACGTGGATCTGAAGGTGGTCATGGACCAGTCGGTGTACGTCCGCAAGGCCATCGAAAGCCTCGCGGAGGAGGGGGTTCTCGGCGCCGTTCTCTGCGCGCTCGTGATCCTCTTGTTCCTCGGCGAGTGGCGGATGACGATGATCGCCGTGATGACAATTCCCGTTGCCGTGATGGGAACCGTCGCCTGTCTGTACGGGCTCGATCAAACGATTAACCTGATGACCCTGGCGGGGCTCGCGCTCGCCATCGGCCCGCTGGTGGACAGCGCGATTATTTGTCTCGAAAATACGCACCGTCACCTGGGCCTTGGAGCAAATCCCGTCGAGGCCGCCTATCTGGGTGCCAGTGAGGTGGCGCTGCCGGAGCTGATTGCCACCCTGTGCACGCTTCTTGTCTTGCTCCCGCTGGCGTTGATGCCCGGGCTCGGGGCGTTCCTGTTCCGCCCGATGTTCCTTTCCGTGGCATTTGCCATGGCAATCGCTTACGTCTTGTCGCGGACGTTCGTTCCGGCTCGGTGTGCCGTGTGGCTAAAGGCGCACGGTCATAAGCCGCTGGAATCCCATTCCGAAGATTACGAGCACCGCAACGACCACGAGAACGCTCCGCCGAAGGGACGGCTCGGCCGCCTGTTTGAAAAGTGGGAGGCGGTGATCGATAGCGGAATCGCGGTCTACACCAAACTCCTATCGTTTGCGTTGGGGGCTCGCAGCCTCGTGATCGGGGTGGCTTTCGCGGCTCTGGCGGGAGTCATCGTCTTGCTCGGCCCGGTGCTTCGCCGCGAATTCTTCCCGGAGGTCGATGCCGGTGCATTCGAGATCTTCGTCCGCGCCCCGTCTGGCACTCGGATCGAAGAAACGGAAGAAAAAATCGCCACGGTGGAACAGTTCGTGAAGGACAAGATCGGCGGCGACCTCGAACTCGTCATCAGCGAGATCGGACTGACCCCCAACTGGTCGGCCGCATACACCCCGAACGCGGGGCCGATGGATGCAGTTGTCAAAGTCCAGCTCAAGGGCGAACGGTCGCGTTCCGCTCAGCAAAGTGTCCAAGTCTTGCGCGAGGGGTTTGCGGGTGATACGCGATTTTCCGACCTGGAGTTCGCCTTCGACGCGGGCGGCATGGTGCGGGCGGCGATGAACGAGGGAAAGTCGACCCCGATCAACGTCCGGATTACGGCCAAGAGCATGCTGAAAGCCCGCAAAGTGGCCGAGGGGATTCTAAATAAGGTTAAGGGCATCGACGGAGTCGTCGACGCACGCATTATCCAGCGGCTCGACTATCCTCAGTACGTCCTGGAGGTCGATCAGGCGAAGACGTCCGCTCTTGGATTGAATCAGGCGGATGTGATGCAAAACGTGGTGTCGGCGTTCAACTCCAGCGTCCAGTTCAACAAGAAGAATTTCTGGATCGACCCCAAGAGTTCCAACCAGTATTTCGTCGGAGTGCAGTATCCGGAGCAGGACATTTCCTCCGTCGATACGCTGCTCGACATTCCGATCACCGGCCCGGGACAGAAGCAGCCGATTCCGCTGCGGAACATTGTGAAGGTTCCGCTCCCGCGTGTTGAAGTTCCGGCTGAGATCAACCACACCAACCTTCAGGCGACGATGGATCTGACGATGGGGGTCCAAGGCCGCGACATCGGACATGTGGCCGAGGACGTGAGCCGCGTCGTCGCGAGCTTTGGTAAAGAGCGGCCCGACGGTGGCTGGAGCCCGTTCGACCCAGAGGACACCACCCAGAAGGTGATGGAGGGGGCACGAATCGTCGTGGTCGGCGAGTATCAGAAAATGCAGCAGACGTTCCGCTTCCAGGCGCTGGGAATGGCCGGGGCCGTGCTTTTGATCTACTTCTTGATGGTGGCCCTGTTCCGGTCGTACTTGACCCCGCTGGTCGTGCTCTCGGCGGTGCCGGTCGGCCTGGTCGGAGTGATCCTCATGCTGTACTTCACGAGGACCGCTTTGAACGTCCAATCGCTGCTGGGAGTGATCTTTATGGTGGGGATCGTCGTTTCCAACACGGTCCTCTTGATCGACTTTGCGGAAAACGTGCGCAAGGCGGACCGTGTGCCCCCGATGGAGGCGATCCGCCGCGCGGCCGCGGTCCGTGTGCGGCCGGTGGTGATGACCGCGCTGGCCACATTCTTCGCCCTGATCCCGATGTCTCTAGGATTGAGCCGGGGCAGTGAGGCGAATGTTCCTCTCGGCCGGGCTGTCCTCGGCGGCCTGATCGCGGGGCTTGTGACCACACTGTTCGTGGTGCCGTGCGTCTACTCGCTCGTCGTGCCCAACAAATCTGAGGACGACCTCCAATCGATTCCAGGAGAGCCGGCATAGAATGCCGCGGGACCCCCGAACCAACGACTGTGAGGTCGAATGTTTAACCTGCTGCCCAAACACGTCGACTATTTCGACTCCTTCGATCGTGCGGCCAAGAACGCAGTGCATTGCGCCGAGCTTCTGGCAGATTTAGCCAAAAAGGGGGATGACCAGGGCAACAAGTTGGTGACGGCGATCATTGCCGGGGAACGCGAAGGGGACAAGATCACGCACGAGACGCTCGATCGACTCGAGCGTCGTTACTTCGCGCCGATCGATCGAGAGGACGTCTATGACTTAATTTGGCGGATCGACGACGTGGTCGACAGGATCGACGCTGCCGGCCAGCGGATGATGTTTTACAAGATCGTCGTGGTTCGCCAAGACTTTATCAGCCAATGCGCTGTTCTCCTGAAGGCCACCCACCTGATGGCCATTGCAGTCTCTGGCCTGCGCCACATCAAAGATCGGAAACCGCCGGAGAATGCCGCGTCGGTCGATGAATTAAAAATCGTCGTCCATCAAGCAGAGGAGGAGGGCGACAACATCCACCACCAGTTTCTGGCACAGCTCTTCGATGGCGGCCTCGACGCCTTCCAAGTGATCAAGTGGAAGGAGCTCTACGAACTAGTCGAGCAGGCGATCGATTACTGCGACGACGTCACATGCGTGGTGCACCGAATCGTGATGAAGAATCGCTGAAACGACGGACGCCCATCCCTGGCCACAAACACTGAACCGGAGCGTCGACCCTTGGTTCCTTCGCCGAACCGATGTGATCCGTCCACAAAGGCACGCAAAAGGGGCCATGATGCACGGCGATATTGAGCCTGATCCAATCAATGAACGCCCCCGCAGCACCAAGCAACGCATCGCGCGGCCGACCGGAAGCATCGTAACTGTAAGCCAGGTTACCATGTTGGTCAGTGTGTCAGGGTGGTTGGCGCCGAGCTTGGCCCTCCGAAGTGCCAGCGTCTCTTCGTTGAGCTGAACAGCCTCGCGCAGCCGGCCGAGTTGATAGCAGCCGTCGGCTACGTTGCCCATCGCGATGAGTGTGTCGGGGTGGTCGGGACCGAGCACGGCCTTCTGGAGTGCCAGCGTGTGCTCGGCAAGCTTGAGGGACTCAGCAAACCGGCCGAGTTTGTAGTAGCAGGCGCCCAGGTTGTTAAAACTCTCGAGGGTTTGGGGATGGAAGGGGCCGAATTGCTCCCTCCGTAGCGCCAACGCCTGCTCGCGAAGCTTAAGAGCCTCGGCGTACCTGCCGAGCGAGTCGTAGCCGACGGCGACGTTGTTCATGCTGGTGAGGGTGTCGGGGTGGTCGGGGCCAAACGTCGCCTTCCGGAGCGACAACGTCTCTTCCCAAACCTTAAGGGCATCGCCGTACCTGCCAAGCGAGTAGTAACTGTTGCCCAGGTAGTTCATGGCATTGAGCGTGTCGGGGTGGCCAGGGCCCCGGTGCCGGGTGTAAAGCGCCTTTGCCGTCTCCAGTTGCTCGGCCGCAGTACGCGCGTCCCCCAGGAAATAAAACGACTGCCCCAGCGTCAGCCGAAGCTGCGCCTCAATCAGCGGCTGGTTCGGGAAGCTCGGTTTCACATAGGGCAGCGCCGACTCCACGGCGCGCCCCAACTACGGCGTCGACGCGCCTGCGGCGGTCCGCAACCTTCATCCTCGGGGGCGCCGCCGCCCTCGTGCTGGCCGTGGTCTCGGACCTCTTCGACTGGGGGCTGACGAGGATGGCGACCTGCGTCGCCATGGGGTGGCTGCTCATCGCCGGCTGGATGGTCTGGGACAGCAAGGTCGGCAAGTGACCGCCTGCTCGACGGCCTCCACCTGCGGGGCGATGAGACCGTGCTCGACGTCGGCTGCGGCCGCGGCCTGCTCCTGATCGGCGCCGCCAAGCGCCTGACCACCGGGAAGGCGGTCGGCGTGGACATCTGGCAGACCGAGGACCTGTCCGGCAATCGGCCGGAAGCCACGCTGGAAAACCCCCGGCTAGAGAGGGTGGCCGAGCGCGTCGGGGTCAAGGACGGCGACGCCCGCCGGCTCCCGTTCGCCGACGGCACCTTGACGTGATCGTCACGAAAGAGGCACTGCCCGAGTCGCTGGCGTCGCCATCCGATGACGGCGAATGACACCGAACGCCGCCTGAAATGCAGCGTAGACTTGTCGGCTTTGCGGGGTGCCGGCAGCTTGGCGACTGCCTTCGCCTGATCGGTGATGCCGATGTGGGCCGCTGACCACTGGCTTCAGTGAAAACCGTGCTGTCCTCGGTCGCGGAAGACGATTACGAGCGTACGAAATCCAAATCACACAGCAGTCTCCAAAAGGACACCGCGGCGATTGCGAATGGACCGACGTCACTCGCTGTAGGTCAGTGCGGCGTCCAGAGCGGGGTCTCGGCCGCTGACCCAATCGGTGAATTTCGGTTTTGCAAAGAATTGTGGAGCAATCCAGGCGCGTTGATCAAAGGCAACGGAGTTCTGCCAGATGTGCGTGGATATGCTTGCCCGGAGTTCGCTGTAGGGCAGGATCACACGGCTTGTGTCGCCGATAAAATTCGGGCTTGAGCCGGTGGGTTCGCCGGCAAACAGTGCATCCGCCCAGCGCTCGAGGTCGGCCGGACAGCACATCGCTGCAGAAAACGTGTGTCGCCCGACGAGCACGAATAGCCGGCCTTTTCGATTGATCTTTGGAGTTCGCAAGATGCCTTGGTTCAATCGCAAAGTTCAGTTTTCGCTATTTATAGCGCAACTCGTCACAACGTCTTTCGCCGTAGTAACTTGGCGAGTTCAAATCCTGTTGCCGGTTTGGCATGGCGAACCCCGACCGAAAAACTATTTAGACGATTTGTCGAATTCCGGTCCGGCCGTTCGACAGGATAGTGAAGGCTGGGAACTCGGCCCGCCCGAAGACCGTTACATTAAAGGCGGTAATCCTGATGTACCCTGCGGGAAACCTACGCGTAGGTGTGAGGGAATGGGAAAGCTCGTATTCGGAATGATGCAATCGCTCGACGGCTACGTCGCTGGCGTCGGGGGCGGGCCTGGATCGGACGGCTACGTCGCTGCCGTCGCGGGCGGGCTGGAATTGCCGCCGCCCGGTGTTTCGCTCAATCGTCATTTCAACGATCACGTCCGCGGCCTGGCCGGCTGTTTGTACGGTCGTCGTATCTACGAAGTGATGCGTTACTGGGACGAGGATCAGCCGGACTGGGATGCGGGCGACCACGACTTCGCGGCGGTGTGGCGGGCGCTGCCGAAATGGGTCGTGTCACGCTCGCTGAAGTCGGTCGGCGCGAACGCGACGCTCGTGGCTGGCGACGTCGAAGCGTTCGTGCGCCGGCTGAAGGCGGAAGTCGAGGGCGAAATCGACGTCGCCGGGCCCGAACTCGCGGGGTGCCTCACCGCCCTCGGTCTAGTCGACGAGTATCGTCTCTACTTTCGCCCGTTTGTGCTTGGCGGCGGCAAGCCGTACTTCGCCGGTGCCAGGCCGCCCCTCCGACTTATCGCCGCCGATCCCATCGGCGAGGAGGCGGTTAGGCTGACGTACGTCCCTACTTGATCGCTCTCCCGCGCTTATGGCCGCTGAAGGGTTCGCGCACCGGAACGCGTAGCCTCGATTCCCGACGCCCTTCACGCCAAAGACAATACCAAGGCCGTTAAATCGGCGGCGCCGCTCAGAAAAAGTTCAATAGCCGTCCTGTTGCCCCGCTTCCGCGCCGTTCGACAATTTTGTGTGACAACAAGACACCAACCGAGGAGAATGGACATGCGCTTCATCAGCGTCTGCACAATCACGCCCACAAGTCGCCTGCCGACCGAGTCCGAGATGGCGTCCATGCAAAAATTCATAGCAGAGGGCATGAAGGCCGGATGGCTGCTCGAATGCGAGGGCGTGACCTTTGGAACCACTGGCGTCCGCGTGCACAAAGATGTCCAGGGCCAAATCACGGTCACCGACGGCCCTTTCGCCGAGACTAAAGAGGTCCTCGGTGGGTACGCCCTCCTCAACGCCGCGAGTATGGAAGAAGCCGTTGAACACACACGGCATTTCCTCGAACACACTGGCCAGGAAACCAGCGAGGGAACGTGGGAGGGAACCTGGGAGACTTATCAGCTTTACGAGATGCCGACGGAAGAAGGACAGTAGTCTTTCGGAACCAGATTTTCCGAGCAAGTTCCGTCGCAAGCGCCGAATTCAGGTCGACTGGTTGTTGAAGCAGGATTTCAAATGAGAAAGCTGAAACTCATCGAACATATTTCGCTGGACGGCGTGATCGAGGCCTCCGGCGGTCCGGGCGATGACGGCGACTTCCCATACGGCGACTGGACCGCGCCATATCGCAGTCCTGCCGGGTTAGCTATGGTCCTTCCGGAATGGGGCGAGCGCTTCGATCTGCTGATTGGCCGCCGAACCTACGATCAGTGGTCGGGGTTCTGGCCCCAGGCACCGAAGAGTCCGATGGCAGACCGCCTGAATGCGGCGACGAAATATGTCGTCACCCACAGGCCGGAGAGCCTGGAATGGGGCCCGTTCGAGAGCATTGGACCGGATCTCGTGGAGGGCGTTCGCCGCATCAAGGCGAAAGACGGCCCGGACCTGATCGTCTCGGGCAGTTCGACGCTGACTTCGGCGCTGATCGAGCATGGGCTTGCGGATGAGATGCTCCTGCTGGTCAATCCTGTCCTGCTGGGCAAAGGGAAGCGCCTTTTTGCGGAGGCAACTCCGCCCCGCGCATTTGAGTTCGAGAGCACGAGAGCTACGCCGACGGGCATCGTCGCCACCAAGTACAAATTCGCTGGGACTTTGCAGAACCTGAGATAAGGATCTCCCACTGTTTAATGACGGTGGTGATACTCAAAGGACAGGGGCCAACGCCGACTGATTCATAAAATGCGTGAACGCTAGTGCCCGCTCCCGCACAAAACCTTGGTAGTCTTGCACCTTTAGAGCGCACGCTCGACCGTTGAGCGAAAACGGCGCATCGCCAGAATCGACCCTCGCCAACTGGACTTACGAGAGCGGCCATGTGCAGAAACATCAAGAACCTCTTCAACTTTGATCCACCCGCGACGGAAGCGGAGATTCGGGACGCATCGCTCCAATTCGTGAGAAAGATCTGTGGATTCACCAGACCGTCCAAAGCCAACGAACTTGCGTTCGAGCGCGCGGTCGAAGAAGTGACGGCATCGGCCAGAACAGTGATTCGGTCGTGTGTCACCACGGCCGAGCCGCGCAATCGCGCGGTTGAGTCTGAGAAATTACGGGCCCGGTCTGCCGCAAGGTTTGGGCCGAAGCAATGAGGCTCGGTTCATCGGTTGATCACAGGACTGTGACCGAGAGGCTCACACAAGGTTTCGCTCGGCTAGCGTCTTGAGTTGGTGCCATTCACTCGCGTCCCTTTTGTTTCAAGCGCATTGCCTAATCCGAACCGACGACCCGAGGGAGGCTCATCATGAATCGATCCATGAACGTTTTTGCCGCGCTGGGCATCGGACTGTTGGCCTCGCTACACGGAAGTGCTCAACCGGTGAAGGCTGAGGAGCCGAACGCAGTCACCGCGATCGACATCGTGCTCGAGCCCGACGCAACGATGGTCCAGCACGCCGAGGCTGCCAACGAGCGCCTGCTCAAGGAATTCCCGAAGGGCTTTGCGCTGGGCAAGACGCACCACCCACACATCTCTTGCCTCCAGCGCTACGTGAAGACGGCCGATCTCGACAAAGTGTACGACGCCGTTGGCAAAGTCCTCGCCGAGGAGAAGCCGACCTCCTGGAAGCTGAAGGCGCACAAGTACTACTACATCCCGTGGAAGGAGATCGGCCTCGCCGGGATCGTGGTTGAGCCGACCGAGGACCTGATCAGGTACCAGAAGAAACTGATCGACGCTGTCACCCCCTTCACCGTGGAGACGGGGACCGCGGCCGCGTTCGTCACGACGAAGGAAGACCCCGACATCAACCACCCGACCATCGAATACGTGACGACTTTCGTGCCGAAGGAAACCGGCGACAAGTTCAACCCGCACGTGACGATCGGCATCGCCACTCAGGACGACCTCAAGAAAATGCTGGAGGAGAAGTTCGAGCCGTTTACGTTCTCGCCGACGGGCGCGTCGGTCTACCATCTCGGCAACTTCGGAACGGCTCGGAAGAAACTCAAGAGTTGGGAATTGAAGCCCTAGAGACTATGAGTCGGAATTGCAGCCGTCACGGCAAGCACGGCCACCGGCGACACCAATTCCCCCTCGGCGAGATTGCGTGTCGAGTGAAAACCACGCTGCGCGTCTCGGCCTCGTGTGCTGTCCTAGACTGCGTTCAATACGGCGAAGCGTTTCAGAAGATGTCGCTTGGCCGCGCTCGGCTTCGAGCACGAGCGATTGACCGGCTGCGACTACGACCTGACCGATGTCTCCGGCACTGGGGCTTCGCGACAACATTCAGTGAAAACCGCCGTTGCAGGATTTTCGGTCGGTTGCAATAGTTCGCCCACTGTCTGCCGGGAAGAGGGTCGCCGGTACGCGAATCGGGATACGGACATCGCTTTCCCACCCACTCCGAAACAGAACTTTCGACGGCTTGCTTGCGCACGTTTCTGGGGGATGCGCCGCGAGCTGGGCCTGAGTGCGCTGCTTGTGGTGGTGACGTTAGCCGTTTACTGCCGGGTCTGCCGGTTTGGTTTTCTCATCTTTGATGATCCGGCATGCGTCACCGAGAACAGCCACGTGCTGGCGGGGCTGAGCCCCAGCGGCCTGCGCTGGGCCTTTACCACGTTCTTCTTCGCCAACTGGATGCCGCTGACCTGGTTGTCGCTGATGCTCGACGCAACGTGCTTCGGCACCTGGCCGGGCGGCTACCACATCACTAACCTGCTGCTGCATACGGCCAGCGTGCTCGTGGTTTTTGCCACGTTTACCAGAGCGACCGGCGACCGGCTGCGGAGCGCGTTTGTCGCCGTTTTGTTTGCGGTCCACCCGCTCAACGTCGAATCGGTGGCCTGGGTCGCCGAACGCAAGGGTGCGCTGAGCATGGTCTTCGGCCTGCTCTCTTTGTACGCCTACGTCCGACACGCCCGAGGGGGACGCTCCGGCCAGCTCATGCTGTCATTTTTCTTCTTCGTTTGCAGCCTCCTCTCGAAGGCGACGTTTGTGACTCTGCCGTTCGTCTTTTTGCTGTTCGACGTCTGGCCTTTGCGTCGACTGATGGGGCAAAGCGATGTCGTACCCGCATCGTCGCGTCACCCTCGCATCGGGCGCCTGATTCTCGAGAAGGTTCCGTTCCTGATCGGCGGCGCGGCATTTTCGGTCGTCGCTTTCCTGTCTCAATCGAGCGGAGGCGCGCTTCGCTCTCTGACGGTTCTACCGCTTTGGGCCCGCGTGACGAACGCCATCACCGTCTACGGACTGTATCTCCGACAGGCCGTCATCCCGATCGATCTGGCCCCCATCTATCCGCATCCCGGCGCCGGAGTGAGCCTGGCAGGCGGCGCGGCGTCATTCGTATTTCTCTGCCTCGTGACGACTGTGGCGATCACCGAGAGACGGCGTCGCCCCTTTCTCCTAATCGGCTGGCTTTGGTACCTCGGCACACTGTTACCGATGATCGGCTTGGTTCAAGTCGGCGTGCATCGTATGGCGGACCGTTACACTTACTTTCCGCTACTCGGTTTGTACATGGCCGTCGCCTGGTTGGCCCCGTCGCTGGCCCCAGTGTTGGTCCCAATCGCGAGCCTACGAAAGTGGGTGATACCCGCGATCGCAGCCGGAATTGTTGGCGTTTATGCGTCGCTCGCTTTTGTCCAGGCGGGCTATTGGTGCGATAGCCTGACACTCTTTCAGCACGCGCTGGCGGCGACCGAAGACAATCCGCGGACTCGCTTGGCGCTCGGCAGCGCTCTCTTGGAGCGCGGCCGATACCAGGAATCCATTGCGCAGCTGAGACAGGCCGTCCAAATGGACCCAGCAGACGCGCAGGTTCATTTCGTGCTCGCCTGCGGTCTGCAGCAAGCCGAGTGCTGGGATCAGGCCGCGGCGGAGCACCGGGCCTCGCTGGCGATCGACGAACAAAACGCCCCGGCCCACAACGACTTGGGCCTGATTCTCTTCAAGCAGCGCCGATACGCCGAGGCGAAACGGGAGTTGATGCGGGCGACCGAATTGGATGAAAACGACTTGCCAGCCTGGGTGAATCTGGCCCTGTTATCCGGCGAGGTCCGTGAATTTGGGGACTCGATCGCTTATAGCCGGCGCGCGCTCCAGCTCGACCCGAGTCTCGTGGTCTGCCGCCGCCTGATGGAGACGGCGTTTCGCGCTCAAGGGAGGTTGGTCGAGGCGCAACAACTGAGCGACGGATTTCGAGACTGACGAATGCGCCGGCTTAGAACTTGAAAGGGCAGCGTCCACCCGCGCCGATCTTCGAGGTGCGCCCCGCTCACTCCCAGCTGCAGAGGCGACTTTGGTCGTCGCGCTTGCCCTCTTCCGAAATCTCATACCTTTCGCGGACACGCCAAAAAACGGACCGTTTTCTGCGAAACCAGAAGTTCGCGGCGTGTTTGTGCGCGCCGGTCACATCGACCGACGCCGACAAGAAGTACTCGCCGCAAGCAACTCGAAAATTTCCTCTTGGCGGATTGATCACTCGGGGGACAATTGGATTAGGGTCCAACGCCTGCCGGAGACGGGGGTCCCGCGTCCAAGGTCCAAAGTCGAAGACGTACGGACTGAATCGGCAGAAGGGGGAAGGATGGCGCGGGCCGGTCTGCTCGCGCAAATCGTCGTTAGAGCCCTCACCCTTCCCGAGTTAGTTTGGCGAGCTCCCTTCGGGTCTGACTTCGGCGAGCTCAGTCGAGTCGAGCCTCAGGGTCGAAGACAGTCGAGTCGCGAGCTCAGTCGAGTCGAGCCTCAGGGTCGAAGACAGTCGAGTCGAGCTCGCGTCCCGGATTACCGGCGAGGGTGGCGCAGATCCGGCGGGTCCAAGGTCGAAGACCCGCCCCAGGGCGGGTCCAAGGTCCAAGCCCCGCCGCAGGGCGGGTCCAAGGTGGGCAGAGCAGCCCGTCGGCAACGGAGCTCGGAAAGGTGGCAAGTTCTGCCACCTTATCTCGGCTCGACTAGCTGGTGGGGAAAGGATCCCCGCCGGGGACGAAATTGGGATCCCCGCCGGGCAACGCCGGGGTGGGGATCCTTTTTTCAATAGGAGGAGAGGATCCCCGGCGCGCCGCGCGGATTTCGGACCGGTCGAAGCGGCATCCGCCGATGGGACGGGACTGGGACGGGACGGGACTGGGACGGGACGGGACGGGACGGGACTGGGACGGGACGGCGCCCTCACCCGACTCGACTGTCTTCGACCCTGAGGCTCGACTCGACTGAGCTCGCGACTCGACTGTCTTCGACCCTGAGGCTCAGACCCGAAGGGAGCTCGCCGAAGTCCGAAGTCAGACCCGAAGGGAGCTCGTCGCAGGCCGACCCTCTCCCATCCGAAGCGGTCCGACGTGGACGGGCGAGGGGGAAAGAGCGGGACGGGACACATGCCGAAGCATCCGACAGCTTCTCCGCTGCGGCGGATCGGCTCGCTTGGGCGTGTCTTGGCTTGGCGACCGCGCAGCGCGCGCAAAAAATTTCCGGCAGCATTTGCCCGGACCCTCGAACCGGGCACGCCACCGGAAATTTTTTGCGAATCTCAATGAGTTGGAGGCTGACGCCTCAGGCCAATTCCTGTCGTCAGACTACTGGTTGGTCTCCGGGCCCGCACAGCGAATCAGGTGATCGTGGTCGACGTACACTACTTCCTGAGTCGGATGTGTGTTCGAGAAGGGGATCGGCCAGTCGGAGCGGATCGTCTTGTCGAAATAGACCGTGCACTTGTAGTGGCACTTCTTCAAGCGGCACGGGCCGGCCAGCGGGTACATCCGGCACTCGCCAATGCTGTCGACGATGTTTTCGACGACGATTCGCACGTTGTTGCGATGTGTTTCGGTGAGGAAGTAGACGCCGCCGGCCGTGTCGTCGGGCAGAGACCGCATGACTTCGTCGGGCGACGGCGGATCGAGGCAGAACAGTGGAGCATGCTCGCCTTCGACCGGGTCAAGCACGGGCACCTTGGCGTATCGCTGTTCCCAATGGTAGCGGTCTTCAATCAGTTGGCTCCAATAGGCGGGCACCGGGATCAGCGGGCTCGTTTCCCAATAGACCATCCAGCCCCACGTCACGCTGAGGAACCCGGTGAGCAGGGTGCAGCCGCTGCTCGGCACAGTGAGTGCGAACAGGGCGACAATCACGGCGATCCGCTTCGCATGTTTTCTGACGTATGGCATTCTGGTCCCTTTCGGGTGACGCGGAGCCGGCGAGGGTATTCGCCTGTCTTTCTCTGGCCTGTCTGACTCTTGGCTGACCGAATCTTGGCAAATTAGTTTGTGCAACCGCACGGACGCCTTCGGCTCTGGAGGCTGCCTCTTTGTTATCGAGCGACAAGCGGCGTGGACTTTGACGAATTTTCCGGATTTGAGGAAAAATCGGGATGTGGCGGATGTTTCGGGGAAGGGCAACAGCCGCCAGGGAATGCGATTCGCCCATTCGCCCAAAACAAACCAGTCACTCCAACAACCCGTCGGTCAACGGCCCGTCGCTCAACAAAGCGAGCGCCTTCGAGGTCCGTGCCTCGAAGGCGCCCTTGTGCGATCTCCCGGCTGATCGGCTTACCAGTTGGCCGGGTTCATGAACCACCACCAGCGATCGGTCCGCGAGTCGAACTTCAGATCCCAGTGTCCGTCTGACCACTCGAGCTGGACCTTACGCCAGTTGAGCGGCACCTGCGGATAGGGATAGAAGGGCCCGATGTAAGGCCAAGCCGACGCGCTGTACTGGCTGGGATAAGTGACGGCCGCGTAGTTCGGGTATTGAGCGTAGGTCGGCCACGCATACTCGGGAATGTTCGGGTTGTCGTAGACCGGTCCGGCCGGCACCGGGCCGGTGGCCGGGAGTTGAACGCCCAGAGCACCACCTGGGCCGGCCGACGGAGCCGGGCCACCTGGACCCGGAATGCCCGGTGCGACACCCGGCGTCAGCGGAGCTCCGGGGGTGCCCGCCTGGTATCCGGCCATCGCATAGCGCGGGTTACCCTGCGGCGGTCCCTGCGGGGGCATCTGCTGCATTGGCATTTGACCGGGACGCAGTTGATTAGCGACCGACTGCACGCCGGGCACCGATTGTGCGATCCGTGAGGCAATGGCAATTTGCTGCGGAGTCGCGACGGTGCCGCGAAGCACGGCCTGGCCGTTCTGGAACAGGATTTCGACGTCATAACCGCTCAGACCGCCGGCCTCGAGAGCACGGCCGATCTGCATGGCTTTTTCCTGATTGCTGGGACCGGCCGTTGCCGTTCCGACAGCCTGCGAGGCCGCGGCGGGAGCCGCTTCGCTGTTGTCGGCGGTCACCTGGCGGATCGCACTGCGCGCGGCGCGATGACGGCGAGCCGGTTGTCGAGGCGTCGCACGCCCGGAACCGAGCCGACGACCTGGTTGGCCTTCACCTTTTGGCGCGGGTCGGAGACCTTTCCGGTCAGCGTCGCGACGCCGTCTTTGTATTCGATTTCGATCTCATAGCCGTGGAACTGGGCTCTCTTGAGCGCCACGGCGATATCCTCGGCCACTTTTTGGTTACGGCTGGTCTTGGGTGGAGTCGCCGTGGAAGAGCTGGCGTCGGTGTCGCTCCCGAACGGGAAGGCGGCCGCCGAGAGACCAGGAGTCACCGCCACGATTCCCAGGGTCAACACCCATTTCGGGTACCTACGCATCGAGTGCTCTCCTTAACGTACATGAACGGAGGGGAGCCGGTCTTGGGAGACTCCCGCGGTTATATTGATCGGTCGGCTTCGTCTGATTGGATAAACTATTCTGCTTTTTTCGGACGAAACGATCGTTCCACTCAAGGAAATTGAGTCGGAATGGGGGGCTGAGAGGCTACCCGATCGCGTGCCACAACTCGTAAAACCCGCTGGCGCCGCCGCCGCTCACCCATCTGCGAGGCAGCCGGCGTCGAGTTCCGGCAAGAGTTGCCGGTTGATGGCCGATCGCCAAGGCATCTGATATCTTTGCCGCTTGACGCGGATTCAAAGTGGCACGCCGCGAACGTCCTCGACCTCGAGGGCTCGGCTCGACTGTCTTCGACCCTGAGGCTCGACTCGCCTGAGCTCGCGACTCGACGAGCTCGCCGAAGTCCGAAGTCAGACCCGAAGGGGGCTTGCCACAATCTGAGGGCTTGTCCGCAGGGATTGTCACATCGACCGCGGTTGCTGAGATCACAGAGGAACATTGAGAAATGGCTCGGAAGACCCCCAGTCGGTTGGAATTGCGGCGACAGGTAGAAGCCGCGGGTGAGGCGGGAGAAGCCGCCGAAAAGACCGCCAAAAAGCGGGTCAAAAGCAAGGATGGCGTCAAAAAGCCGTCCACCCGCCGCACGAAGACGAAAGTCGCCGAGCGCAAGCGGCTGATGTGGGCCGTCTACAACGGCAGCATGAAAGAAGAAGGGCGTTTTGCCTACGATCAGCGCGATTCGGCCGAAGAGAAGGTGCAGCAGCTCAAGCTCAAGTCGCCGAAGAAGATCTTCTTCATTCAGGCCATCAAAGAGACGATCATCCCGCCGGCCAAACCCGCGGAAGCCGCTGCCACGAAGTGAGCGGCCAACAAAAATCCCCGGTCTTTTTGGACCGGGGATTTCGCGTGTCTCTTTAGAACGCCTGACTTCTTAATCGGAAGCCGGCGGGTCAGACGCCCGGAGGCATCCGCAGCAGGCGAGCGCGGCGTTCGGCCCGGCGGCGTGCGCGGCGACGCTGGTCGCTCGGCTTCTCATAATATTCCCGGCGTCGCATTTCCTTCTTGATGCCCGCGTGTTCGACCAGCTTTCGGAAGCGCTTGACGGCGTCAGAAATCGATTCATGCTCGCGCAGACGCAGCTTGACCACAAATCCCTCCTCGTGACTCAGAATGTCGGTAACGGTGGCGCTGCACTTGAATCACCCTGCAGGTGAGTCACCACAACTGGCCTCCCGCGCAGGAGACCGTTGGGTCACTCTGGGCCGCAGCCACGTCAATTGGCAACAGCAGGGCCAATCGAACGGAAGTCCGGGTGTGGACCGGACGGCTGTCGGCGCACAGACACAGCGCAGACCACCCCAATTGGTCCCGCAGGATACCAAGATTCCGGCAACGATGCAAACTGGGCCGGCGCCGCCTTCACGTTGACTCGCCGGTCAACAGTCCCAATCGGCGAAGCTTGGTTTCGCACTCATCGCGCTCCCGGCTCCGCGTGATCGGCCTCCACGAGTCGTCCTGTGCGGCCAGAAACGCGACACGGTCAAAGGGGGGTGGCGTTTGGGCGGTTCGGGCGGCCGCCAGCAACCTTTCGATCACGCCGATGTCAAGCCGCGTCAGCTCCAAAGATTGTCGGCGATAATCGACAAACGCCTCCCAGACCATGGGGAAAAGCGGGGCGACGATCCGCTCGCCGATGGCGGTCGCGTAGTCGCGGATTTCTTGCTGCGCGTGAGCGTCCATTCGCAGGACCAAAAAGTTGAGCAAGTTGTGCAGGTCGACTTTCCAATACGCCTCCGTATACGTCGCCAGCGGCAGGTCTTTGCGGGCCTGCTCCCGGGCGACGCCGCGATCGAGGCGTTCCTGGTAGACGCGGCGACACTCATCCTGCAGGCGCCGCTCTTCGTCGCTCAGTTGCTGGCCGAGTTCGACGGGCAGCAAGTCGCCGCTCCCCTGCCGGTTATTCTGCGCCTGGCTGCGCCATTGATCGGGGGAGGTGACCTGGGTCGAGTCGATCGCGATCGAATACCGCGTGCTGTATTCATTGACCGATGCCGTGCGATGCCGGAATCCATTGCCGCCAGCAATCCATGGGCACTCGGACTAGAAGCTTGATCTCAGCCATTTCGAACGGCGTGGTGTGCCGGTGGCGCATGAGGTAGCGGATCAGCGTGCGGTCGTCCGAGACGCGTTTGGTCCCTTCGCCGTAGCTGACTCGGGCCGCCTGCACGACCGATCCATCGTCGCCCATCACGTCAACGAGGCAAACGAAGCCATCGTCGAGCACGGGAAATTTTTTCCAGCGAAGTTCGGTGAGGAGGTCGTCGCGGGCCGTCACTGTTGGTCCTTCGAGAAATCCGTCGATCTCTTCGGAGCCGCGCGCGTTAGCAAGCGGGTGATGACGCCACCGGTCGATAACCCGCTCCTTCACGGTCGCGGCTCGAAAGGGTCGAGCGCTCATTTAAGAAACGCCCAACCGTGTCACTCGGCGAGGGGCGCGAACGGAAGCTTAATGGAGATCGATTGCGTTTGCAAAATGGCACCGCTATGTTCGAGCCGTGCGCTCCGGCGTTGTCCTTGTCTTCGTTCGATACGCCCGCAGGAATTCTCGATATGGCCGACGTTTCGATTCGCACCCGCGAAAATGGTCCCCTGCTCGTCACCGGTCCCATCACGCTAGTTGACGCAGACGGGAACCAATTTGATATCGCCGGCAAGGAGACGGTCGCCTTGTGCCGTTGCGGCCAATCAAAGAACAGACCGTTCTGCGACGGCCAACACAAAGTCTGCGGATTTGTCGCCGGCGAACGGGCCGTACCGAAGCCCGCGGCGCCGCAATAGGGCGAACGGGCGGACTACCACTCCAGCCCCAGCATCAGCGCGTTGAGTCCGCTGCCGATGCCCAAGAGGGCGATGCGGTCGCCTTCGGCCAGTCGCGACTGTTCGATTCCCAGCGACCAGGCCGTCGGCAATGCGGCTGCGCCGGTGTTTCCCAAGTACTCGACAGTCGGAAAGTCGATGGCCGGATCGAGCTTGAGCCGCTCGAAAAGCAGCTTGCGATGCGCACGGCCCACCTGGTGTGTGAAGGCCTTGGTGATGTCCGCATTCGACCAGCCCAGCGCGCGCTTCGCGTCGTTCCAGGTGCTTTCTGCCAGTGCAATTCCGGCATGCAGCAGGGCCTCGGAGTCGGTTTGCATCCGCAGTGCATCGCCCGGCCGGTTGTCGCCGCCGGTGCACAGCTCGTGGCTGCTGGTTTCGGCGCGAAACGCGCCGCCCAGCAGCCGGTGATTGTGTTGGCTGAGCTTCCGATCACAGAGCACAATGGCTGCCGATCCCGAGCCAATTGTCAGCGAAGCAAAATCCCGCTTGATCTCTTGCCTCGTGAGGCCGTCATTCGCGAGCAGCGATTCGATCGTGCCTTCCACGAGCGCGCGGCCGTCTTCTGTTCCCACGACAACGCCTGCGCGGATTTGTCCCAGCTCGATCATGTCCGCCAACAGGATCATGCCGTTGAGCAACCCCAAACACGCGTTGCTGACGTCGAGCACAAACGCGCTTTGCGGCAGGCCGGCCGCGTGGTGCACGAAGCTGGCGGTCGCCGGCTCGAGCTGATCGCGGCACACCGAGCCGTGAACGAGCCCCCCAAAATGCGAGCGAGCGATCCGCGAACTGTCGATCGCTCGCGCGGCTGTCTCGGCGCTGACCTGGCCCGGACGCGTGCCTCGCCGAAAAAATCGCCGTTCGCGAATACCCGTCATCAGCTCGAGACGACCTTCGGGCAGCCCCAGCCGTTCGTAGACGGGGCGCAGCCGGGCTTCGATCTCGGCGGACGTCACGACTTCAGGCGGCAGCGTGTGACAGACGGCTGCGATCGAGACGTGGCGATAACGCATCAGGACATCGGCGAGCGGTCCGCCCGTGGCGGATCAGCCCGCCCGTTCTTTCAGCCTGTTAGCCGCCTCTTTTGGCCAGTCGGATGCGACTAGGCTCACAGGGACGGCGAACTAAACTCGAGCAGCCGTCCCGGCCGGGCGAGCGCCTTCCAAGTATTCGGCGAGCTGCCGGATCTCTCGCAGCTTCGAGGCCCGCTCGGCGTCGAGTTCCGGGGTCGAATCGTAGACGTCGAGGGCCACGGAGCTGCGGACAAACCGCAGGCCCCGCAAGAGGATTTCGCGCTGTTGCTCGGTCAGTCCGACGCTCATAGTTTCGCTCATCGGAACGAAACCTCCTGATGTTTTCACTCGAACGCCCTTGCGGGAACAATCTCCCGCACCTTCATCGTAACGCCGACCGCGCGGCTTCTCAACGGGTTTGGAGTGCCAAGCAGCCCAAATTGCCTCGACAGCCGCCTCGCACTTGTTGCGGCAAGCGCAACCGGCAAACTCGACAGTGCGAAGCTCAGCACCGGAGTTCTGTGCCGACGCCGGGCAGAAGGAGGGTCCGGCTCCCACGGTTTCGAATGCAAGGAGGATCGGCAGCCACCGATCAAACCTTTGGCTGGGGCCGAGCGTCCTTCAGCACCGGAAAAGACGTCACCGCTCCACGCCCGGCGCGGGCAGTCCGGCCGGACCCACTTCGTGCGGCGCGCCGTTCGGAGCGTTATGAGCGCGCAGAGTGCCCATGCGATACGCCTCGGCCAGCGCCTTGGGAATCTCGGCCTCCGACATCACGACGGCCGCCTGATTCTCCTTGGTGAGAGCCTGCATTTCCTGCTCTTTGGCGACCGCGTTGGCCCGCCGTTCCTCGGCCTTGGCCCGAGCGATCCGCATATCCGCTTCGGCCTGGTCGGCCATCAGCCGGGCGCCCAGGTTGTCCCCCACGGAAATGTCGGCAATATCGATGGAGACAATCTCGTAGGCCGTCTGCGAGTCGAGTCCTTTGTCGAGCACGGCCTTGGCGATCAGCGTGGGGTTTGCCAGCACGTCTTTGTGCGACGCGCAGGAGCCAATCGCCGAAACGATGCCTTCGCCGACGCGGGCAATGACCGTCTCTTCCGTCGCGCCCCCGACGAGCTGGGCGAGATTTGTGCGGACCGTGACACGGGCCCGCGCTTTGAGCTGAATGCCGTCCTTCGCCACCCCGTCGAGCGTCGTCCGGCCGGTGCGGCGCGGATCGGGGCAATCGATCACTTTCGGGTCGACGCTGGTCTGCACGGCCTCGAGCACATTGCGACCAGCCAGGTCGATGGCCGCGGCCGTGTCCCAGTTCAACTCAATGCGGGCGCGATGGGCGGCAATCAGGGCTTGCACGACGCGGCGAATGTTGCCGCCCGCCAGGTAATGGGCCTCGATGGCGTTGGTGGTGATGTCGGTGAGCCCGGCCTGAACGGCCATGATCTTGGTCTCGGTCACCACCTGCGGGTTCACCTTTCGCAGCGACATGCCGATCAGTGCAAACGGGCCGATCCGCGCACGCGACACGAAGCCCCGCAGCCAGAGCTTGAAGTAGCGGGCGAACATGAACAACACAGCCAGGCCGACCAGCGCCACAAAGATGGCGAAAACGGCCAGCGGAGCGGACCAGCCAAAGTTGTCCATGGTGACTGCAACCTTTGCGGACGATCGTCGCCCGCCATCCCACCGAACTCACTAAGTCGAGACAGTGTCGTGTTTCCAGACAGTGTCATTGTACAAGCCAATGTCATTGTAAAAGTGGGGGAAAGCCCAGTCCACAAGCTGACCGGCCCGCGGGTGGTGTCCGCGGCTTCGACTGCTTGGAGCCGGCGGGCAGATCTGGGTATCCTCAGCAACCGCTTTCTTTCTTGGGAGCTTTGTTCGACACGTTGTTTTCCGCTGGGCTAGCCATTTTCCTCCTCGAGGTCTGTCATGAACGCCGACGCACGGATCCAAGAGTTGAAGCTGGAACTCCCTCCGCCACCCAAGCCGGCCGGTGTCTATAGCCCGATCGTCCAAGCCGGCAATATCGTCTACGTGTCGGGGCACGGGCCGCTTTTGCCGGACGGCACCATGATCTGCGGCAAGGTCGGCGCCGAGTTGACCGAGGAGCAGGGAAAGCTTGCAGCCCGACAGGTGGGGCTGGCAATTTTGTCGACACTTCGCTCTCAGCTCGGCAGCCTCGACCGCATCGGACGGGTGCTTAAAGTGCTCGGCATGGTCAATGCCGTCAACGACTTTGAACGACATCCGCAAGTCATCAACGGTTTCAGCGAGCTGATGGTCGACGTGTTCGGCGAGGCCGCCCGTGCGGCCCGCAGCGCGGTGGGCATGGGTTCTTTGCCCGGCGACATCGCCGTCGAGATCGAATGTATTCTGGAACTGCGGAGCTGAGGGCACTGGCCTTTCCAGCCTTCGCAGGTTGCCAACTCGAACGTTCGTTGCAGGATCGTCCGCTGCGCCGGGTCTAAATCGCCTTGACCCGGCTGGATGCGCGGCTTATCCTCCCGCTCTCCCGATCTTCCCCTCTCTTCCATTTCGCATCCCTAAATTCCACTCGTTGCAGTCGACACACCGTCGGTCGGAGCTTGCGCGCATCGCGCTCTTTGAATCGTGATTCAAGGCTCTGCCCTTCGTTGGTCGCGGGATCCCGCCAGCGGTCCGTCATCAGGAGTGCTGCCATGAAGCGCCCCCTTTTCATCGTTTGGCTCACGACGCTTGCCCTACTCGCCGCGACAGCCGTGCCACCATCGAGTCAGGCGGCCGGCGGCCTTGGGGGCTTGTTTGGATCCAAGAAATCGAAAGCGAACAAGGATAAGGATGACGACACGGGGGATCTCGACGAATACGACGCTCGGGCCAAAGTGCCGCTCGTGGGAGAAATGACGCAGATCGTCGGAGGCTACTGGATTCAGCTCGAAGGGGCAGGGCTGGTCGTCGACCTCAATGGCACGGGCGAAGACCCGCCTCCGTCGGAGGCCCGTCACGCGGTGCTCGAGGACTTGAAGCGTCGCGGCATTCCGAACCCCAACAAGATCCTCAAACTGCCCAACGTCACCGTGGTGATCGTCACCGGCTACGTTCCGGCGTTGATCCGCAAGGGAGAGCACTTTGACGTGGAAGTTCGCCTGCCCGACGGCAGCAAGGTCAAGAGCCTCAACGGCGGGCGGTTGATGCAGTGCTGGCTGCGGGAGCACCTCTTGGTTCCCGGCGTCGGAGATAAACAGAGCCACGAGTTCGCCATCGCGGAGGGACCCGTTCTGGTCGGGAGCGCTTACAAGAACACGTCCGACCAGGCTAGCATGATGCGGCGCGGACGAGTTGTGGCTGGCGGAACCTGGAAGTGGGAGGATCGCTTCCTCGACGTGTACCTGAGAAACGATGTTCGCAGCGAGCGAAATTCGGTTCGCGTCGCCAACGCCATTGGCCGGCGGTTCTTCGACTACGACAAACATGGCCAGCGGGTCCCCTTGGCCGAAGCCAAGACCGATCAAAAGATCGTGCTCAAGGTGATGCCCAAATACCGCGACAACTACCCTCGCTACCTGGAAGTCATTCGCAAAATCGCCTTTCGAGAGACCGACGTCGCCCGTGCTGTGCGAATCCGGGCCCTCAAATGGGACCTCCTCGACCCAGAGTCAGCCTCCCAAGCAGCCCTCAAGTTGGAGGCGATCGGCGAGCAGAGCATTCCGACGCTCAAAATCGGACTCAAGAGCAACGACCCCCAAGTCCGCTTCCATTCTGCCGAGGCCCTCGCCTACCTGGGGGACTCCTCGGGGCTCGACGCCCTGTTTGAAGCGGCGCGCGATCAATATGCGTTTCGCATCTTTGCCCTAGCGGCGATGGCCTGCCTCGACGATCCCGAGGTTCACATCAAACTCCGCGATCTGATGGAGGTTGAGAGCGCCGAAACGCGCTACGGGGCCTTCCGCGCACTGACGACCCTCGACAAGAACGATCCATTCGTTCGCGGCGAGTTGCTCAACAATCAATTTCGCCTGCACCTGCTCAAGACCGCCGGCCCCCCGATGGTACACATCACCAACTGCAAAAAGGCGGAAGTGGTGCTGTTCGGCCGTGAACAGGAATTGAAGACTCCGATCTTCGCGCGGGCAGGCAACAACATCATCGTGTCGGGCTCGCCGGGAGGCGACTACGTCACCGTCACACGATTTGAGGTGGGGCACGAAGATCAGCGCAAAAAATGCTCAACACAAGTCCAAGAGGTGATCCGCGCGATGACCGAACTCGGCGCGACGTTTCCCGACGTCAACCAATTTCTGGTTGAGGCCGATCATCAGCAGAACCTTCCCGGCCATCTGGAAATCGACGCTCTGCCCCGTGCGGGCCGCAGCTACGAACCGCCTGACCAACTCATCGCCGGCAAGGCGCATGGGAAACACAAAAACCTCGTGGGCAACGCCGAAAACGGCCCCAACATGTTTGCCGTCGGCCAGGACAAAAAGACCAAGAAGAAGGGCGAGGACGACGCGCAAGCCACCAAGGACGACCCCTCGCAGGTCTCCTCGGCCTCGAAGTCGCCAAAGTCGACCGATGCTGACGGTGATCTGCCCGCAGCGGGCGGCGCGAGTGGATCGAAGTCATCGGGTTCCAGCGCCGCGTCGCAGTCAGGCGATTCGTCGCAGACAGTCAAGCAGGCCTCGCATACCGACTCGGCCGACTCGAAGACCGCTTCGGTCAAGCCAGCCGTCCAAGAGAGCGACGACGAAGACGCTGCCAGCAAGACTCTACCGCCCCCCAATCCCTGGAGCTTTTGGAATCTGTTCAAGTTGCCCGGCGGGGACGTCTCGGGGAACAAGGAGCCATGACCGAAGCCTTCAGTCCGTCCGATGTCTTCGTGGACCGATCGCCAGGCCAGACGGGCTGAGGTGCCGCGCACAGTTGGGGCAGGGTGATGGTCGCCGATGCTGAAGTCTCTCGAAATCTTCGGATTCAAGAGCTTTGCGGACCGCATCCGGTTTGACTTTGCGCCGGGACCACGGGCGTCGTCGGCCCCAACGGCAGCGGCAAGAGCAACGTCGTCGACTCCATCAAATGGATCCTCGGCGATCAAAGCGCCAAGAGTCTCCGCGGCAAGGAGATGACCGACGTCATCTTCAACGGCGCGTCGGGCCGAAAGCCGAGCGCGTTTGCCGAAGCCACGCTCACCTTCGACAATTCGACCGGTTTTCTGCCCGTCGAGACGGCGGAAGTGCAGATCGGGCGGCGAATCTCGCGCAGCGGCGAGGGCGAGTACCTGATCAACCGCGCGCCGGCCCGCCTCAAAGACATCCGCGACCTGTTCCTGGGAACGGGGGCCGGGTCCGCGAGCTATTGCATCATCGAGCAGGGACGCGTCGAGCAGATTCTGCAGGCCAACGCCTCGGCCCGGCGGTTGGTCTTCGAGGAAGCGGCGGGCATCAGCCGCTACAAGAATCGCAAGCTCGACGCCGAGCGGAAGCTCGAGCGCGTCGACCAGAACGTGGCGCGGCTCACCGATATCGTCGACGAGGTTGAAGCCCAGCTCAACACCATCCGCAGCCAGGCCGTCAAGGCAGCCAAGTATCGGCAGGTCTCTGAGCAGCTGCGCGAGCTCTGGTTGGGTTTCGCCGCCGATCAATATCGGGAGCAATCGGCCCAACTGGCCGCGGTGGAAGCGCAGCTCGCCGCTCAAAATACGACGGATGCGGAAGGGGACAGCCGGATCGCCGAAATCCAATCGGCGCTGGCCCGCGTCGAGAGTGAGATCGCCGCGATCGACGAGCGTCTGCGTGATGCCGAAGGCCGTCGAGCCGACATGCGGGAAGAATCGGCCCGGCACGAAGCGACCGTCCGTCATCAAACATTGCGAGTTCGCGAGCTCGAGGCCGATCTGGTTCGGCTCCGCCGCCAGCGCACTTCGATCGAGTCGCGCGGGCGAGATGCCGGGGAGGGCCTCGAGAACGCGCGGCAACAGGCGGCGCGGCTCGACGAAGAGTTGGCCGCTCGCGGGGCGGTGGTCGCGGAGCGGGCACGCGAGTCCGCCGAACTCGCCGACCACGTCACGGCCCGCCGCAAGGATCTCGAAGCCGAGCGGCAAGGCCTGCTCGACAAGCACCGCGAACTGACCGAGGCCGCACATCGCCAATCGGTCCTCAACACCCAGGCCGACGACCTGCGCGTGGCCCTCGCGGCAAACCGGCAGCAGCAGACAGTCCTTGATCAGCGGATTGAACAGGCGCGCGAAGAGTCTGTGCGCCAGGCTGAGCAAGTCGCCGCGGCTGCTGAAGCAGCGGGCGCCGAGCGAGACGCTCTCGACCGGCTGGAACGAGAACGCCTGTCGCTGGCGGGAGTGCAGGAACAATTCCATAAGACGCTGGCCGACCGTCGCGAGCAGCGCAGCGCCTGGCGGGCGCGGAAAAGCGTGCTTGAGGATCTCGAGAGTCGACAAGAAGGTCTGGGCCTGGGCGTGCGGGAGATCCTGAGCCGGGCGGCGACCGCGAAAGTCGCGCCTTGGAATCAGGTGTTGGGCAGCGTTGCCGACCTGTTCGAGGTCGATCTCGAATGGGCTGCGTTGATCGAGATCGCGCTGGGCCGCCGATCTGAAGCCGTCGTGGTTGAAGATCTCGTGCCATTCTTGGACTACATGAACCGAGCTTCGGTGCCGTTCGCCGGCCGAGTCGGATTCATCTCGCGGCACTCGGGCTCTTCGAATCCCCCTCGTGCCGAGGCGGTCTCGCGCGGCTCCGCGCGGCGTTCCGTGAATCGCTTTCTCGAGAGCCTGGCGACGGACCCTCCCGCGCAAGTCGATTTGAGTTCACACGCCGGGGTCCAGTGCCGCGCCGACTCGCTCGTTCGCTCATCTCCAAAGACGCCGGCACTCGCCGAGCAATTGCTTTCCGACGTTTGGATTGTCGACTCGGTCGAGACGGCTTTCGCAATGGCGGCTGGACCCGGCCGCGGTTGCCGTTTCGTGACTCTGCAGGGGGAACTCGTCGAGGCCGACGGCACACTGACCGTCGGCGCGCTGCGGGGCGAAACGGCCCTCGTCTCGCAAAAGAGCGAGCTTCGCCGCTTGCGACAAGACCTCGTCCGCATCGATCGCCAAATCCAAGAGGACGAAGAGCGCTGCGATTCGATTCTCGCTTCTCTCGGCGAAACCGACAGCGAGCTGCAGGCCGGCAAGCTCCGGCTCGAGCAGGCCGCCGAACGGCACGCGGCGTGCAAAGGCGAGCTGACGGAGCGCCAGCGCGAATTGGAGCGACTGGAATCAGAGCGCCGGGCACTCGACGAGACGTCGCACGCGCAGGACGCCAAACTCGAACAGACGCTCGAAGAAACCGGGCGAGCGACCCTGATTTTCGCCGCCCTGGACGGAGAGATTCAGGCGGCGCGACAGCATCTGACTGAGCTGGAGTCCGAGCTGGCGACGCTCGAATCCCGGTCGACCGTGGTTGCTCGCCGGCACAATGCCGAGCAGCTCGAGATCGCCAAGGACGAGGAGCGCCGCGAGGCGCTGCGCCAAGAGGAAGAACGCCTCGAGCGCGAGCGGAAACAGTTTCGCCAGCAATCGGAAGAAGCCGATCGGCGTGTGCAGCAGGTCCTGGGTGACCGGCGGCGGATCTCACTGCACATCCTCAACACGAACGCGGCCCTGGCCGAGTGCTGCGTCAAGCTGCAAGAGCTGAGCGCCGCCGCGGCGCGACTCGGCGCCGAGAAGGACACGCTCCGCAAAGAGCGAGCCGTGCTGATCAAGGAAGAGTCCGCGCTCAGCGAAGAGCGGCGCCGCGCGAGCGACCGGCTTCATCAACTGGAACTTCAGGTCCGCGAACTCAAGCGGGAGCGGGAGTCGCTCTGTGCGCGGATCGACGAAGAATACCAGGTGCGGCTGCAGGAGATCGTCGATTCCGGAGTCTCCGCCCTCGCGACGCACGCCTCGAAGAACGAGATGCAATCGTCGGTTGCCGAAGAATCGTCCGATGCGACTGTCGAGGATGACGCGCAAAGTGGAGCCTCCGAGCAACCGGTTCCCAGTCCCCAATTGCAGGCAGACCCCCAATTGCAGGAAGTCCGCGAAGAGATCGAGGCCCAAGTCAATCGGCTTCGTCGTCAGCTCAAACTGATGGGCAGCGTGAATACCGAGAGTCTGCACGATCTCGACGAAATGGAGACCCGCTTCACTCACCTCAGCGAGCAGCTCGCCGATCTGGTCGAGGCCAAGAAGACGCTCGAGGAAATTCTTCGCCGCATCAATCTGGAAAGCACGCGGCTGTTTGCCGAGTCGTTTCAGTCCATCCGGGGTCACTTTCTGGAATTGTTTCGCAAGTTCTTCGGCGGAGGGGAAGGGGACATCGTGCTCGAGGATCCGCAGGACATCCTGGAGTGCGGCATCGAGATCGTCGCTCGCCCTCCGGGAAAGGAACTCCGAAGCCTGTCCCTCTTAAGCGGCGGTGAAAAGACTTTGACTGCCGTGGCCCTGCTCCTGGCGATCTTCAAGAGTCGCCCGAGCCCGTTCTGCATCCTGGACGAAGTGGACGCGGCCCTCGACGAAGCCAATGTCGAGCGCTTTGCCGCCGTCTTGCGAGAGTTCAAGCAGAACACGCAATTCATCATGATCACGCACAGCAAACGCTCGATGGCGGCGGCCGACTTGCTCTATGGCGTCACCATGGAAGAGTCGGGCGTTTCGAAACGGCTGTCAGTCCGCTTCGAGGACGTCGACGAAAACGGCGAGATCCGAGGTGCGGGATCGCAGTCGCAGCGCCCCCCGGCCGCCGAGGTCGGGACGCGGCCTAACTCGGCATTATGCCCGTCCCGCTCTTTCTCCCTCTCGCGTCCGTCCCGTCCCACCGCCGACACAATTCCTGGCTGCGCAGTCCGAAGACATTGGGCCCGCCTTCGGCGGATCTTCGACTTTGGACTCAAATGATGAAAGTGTCCCGTCCCGCGCCCGGGGGGGTCAACTACTTTGGTGGGTCAACTACCTCTTGAAACAAAGTGTCCCGACCCACCGGCCAGTTTCTTTCCGGCTCGTGTCCCGTCGACCGGCCGTGGTCAACTACTTCGGTGGTCAACTGCCCATCAAAAGTAGGCGGAATAGGCTGGCAGTGAAAATCTGTGAACCCTCCTGCATCACCACTCCTACGCCTCCGGCGTGAGCCGAATTGGCGAGCGAAGGCAGCCCGTCACTTCTGCCACTGTGAAGGCCGTGCCCCAAATAAAGAAGGGCCACTACCAGAGAGACCGCCACGAACCGCCAGAATCTGCTGTCGCGATTGAACCGTCTCCGAAAGAGTGGGCTGATTGGGCTTGCGCGATCCGCGCCAGTGCGCTAAAAGCATAGCAAGATTTTGCTTGCTTTCCCCAACCGAAAGGGCGCACGATGACGGCCACCATCTCAGCAAAGAGTCGCAACTGGCGTTCTACAAGAGGTGGCGGGAGGTTGGTTAAAGGAAGAGAGAAGGGTGTGCCTGCGGCCGCTTCGCGGCCTTGGCACACCCTACTTCCTTTGGGCTTGCGCCCTCCGCTCGATAACCTTGTCCCCTCGGCCCGAAGCCGGAGCTTGGGACCAAGGGGAACTTGGGTCGAACCGAGGCGGTTCGACCCAAGCCACCCCTGGGAACGTGCGCATTCACTGCTTCGCGCGCGAGGCAAAGTTCTGCCCGCCAACCGGATCGGGCGGGCGAACCGCGCTGCCGAATCGCTGTCTATAAAATCACCCCCCTCGTCCGGACGGTTGCACTGCGTACAATATTGAGAAGCGGTTTTCGGGCACATGCCGATCGCTAGGAGCGCTCAGCAGTCCGCTTCGCTGGCGCAGCTTTCGCGCCCTATGCCGTCGCTCGGGGAATCAACTCGCCGAGAGTCTGCCGGCTTCCGGCTCTATTTCCGCCGCCGAGATTAACAAACGTGTCCCGCGTCCGAGGATGCCTTGCGCGCCGAGGATGCGGATGCGAATGGCCAAAGCCGGCGTGCGTCGGGGCCGTTTGAGCCGACGAATCGGACTGCGACGGTCGTCGGAGAAGAAAAGCTGTCTTGCATTTCGGACAACGGGCGTTTCAGGCACCGCCGTAAAGAACCTAAAGTCCTCATGCGGAGGCTGTCGAAACAATACGTCAGACGTTTTTGGCTGGCTCGTCGCACGGTGGCACCGTGAGGTCGCAGGATGCGGCCGATGAGCTGACGAAAGACGTCTCGCTAGGGGGGAAGGACAATTCGGATCTCGACCTGCCGCTTGAGCCGGACGCTCGCGCGATTGGCTTCCGGTCCTATGCCCCCGCGTCGACAGTTCTGTCTCGCACAGCGGCTGCTCGATCCGGACTGATCCGACGACGTATTGCCCGAGCCTGAAATCAGGCACGCAGCGGCACGAGTGGCGGGCCCTCGTTGGGGAACCGTGCGCGGACCGTTGCAGACCCCGACCCAAGACCGCGGTGGTTCTTGTATGTCACGGACCGAGTGGCTAGGAGAGCCGGCCATCGTGCTAGGGGTGAAGATCCTGAGGGCCCGACGAACCCTCTGAGTTGGCCTAGAGAATCTGATTGGAGAGCCCGCAATGAGGACGATCTTCACTACTGGACAAGTAGCAAAGATCTGCAAAGTGGCACCCCGCACCGTGAGCAAGTGGTTTGATTCGGGCCGGCTTCGCGGCTACCGAATCCCCGGTTCCCAAGACCGGCGGATTCCCCGCGAGCACCTGATTCGCTTCCTCAAGGAACACGGGATGCCGCTGGGCGAGCTGGAAGACGAAGCGATGGGCAAGATTTTGCTCGTCGGCGCCGACCATGCCGTCCGCAGCAGCTTGAATGAAATGATGGGAACGGACGACTTCAAAATCGAGTCGGCCGTGAGCGGATTCGAGGCCGGCATTCAGGCCGAATCGCTGCATCCGGATTGCGTCGTCATCGACTTCGCAATGGGCCGCAACGAATCCTTGATGATCGCCCAGAACCTCCGCAAGAACTCCGAATACACCGAGACGGTGCTGATCGGACTGCTGAACGACGACGACAACGCCAGCGGTTTCGACCGGACCCTGTTCAGCGAAACGTTCCGCAAACCGTTCGACGCGGCCTTGCTTGCCGAACGGATTCGGACGCTCGTCGGACGCAAGAAGCAGCTCGCCTAGAGCGGACCCGCCGCGACCACTGGCGGAGCAGCCGCCCGTGCCACCCAACCTGGCGGACCAGCCGCCAGTCACCTAACGCAGTGCGAGATTCCGACGGAAGTCGGCCGCCGGGTCTTAAGGACAAGACCCGGGACCAACGCCCAGCCCGCTTCGACCCCCCAAGTCGACCACAAGTCGACCTCCCGACACAGCGATCGCAGAAAACACTCACCGATGCCGGCCGCGACCCAACATTGCGGCCGGCATCGGTGTTTTATGGCAGTGGCAAGTTCGGTTGGGAGAGCGAGGCGCTGCCGGCCCCATCTCAAAGCGGCGAGAACGGCTTAGTACGAGCTTCGCCCCTTCGCCCTCCCGAATTCCGACTTCGCATCGGATTGCCCGGCTCGCGCACTGCGTCATAGAGTAACGGGATGGGAGTTTCGTCGTCCGCTCCGGCACGGCCCGCACGCCACTGGCTGATCCCTGCGTTAATCGCTTGCGCCGCGTTCGCGGTGGTCGTCGCGGCCATCGACGCGGCTGGGGACTATCCCGACGCGCCGCAAGGGCCGGGGCTCACGATCGACGAATCGTTCAACGTCCAGGAGGGCGTGCGGCTCGTCGAGGGGCTCAAGATCGTGGGCCCTCGGATGGATCTCGGGAGACCGGATCCTCACGCTTCGGCAGGTCTTCGGCGACTTCGATGACTTGGGTCCGGGCTGGGAAAACGGTTACCACAATCCCGATCATCCGCCGCTCGGCACGCGTCTGGCTGGGAGTCTGGCACAACGCGACGATTGCCGTCGCGCCGCCGCGCAATCACCCGGGGGCGTTCAAGTTTGTGACGAGTGCGGCCCGTGTCGGATCGGCCGCCGCCTTCGCGATCACGGTCTTCTTGTGCGGCTGGACGGCCGCGCTCTGGTACGGCCGGTACGGCCGGTGTTGTGGCGGCGCTCGCCGTCGTGCTGATGCCGCGAGTTTTCGGACACGCGCACCTGGCCGCGCTCGAGACGTGCATTGGCTGCACGTATCTCTTGGCCGTGCTGGCGGTGGCGCGAACCTGGACGAGCGATGCGGGCGTGCGCTGGCCGTGGGCCGTGCTGGCCGGTCTGGCGTTGGGGGCGGCCATGCTGACCAAAATTCAGGGGGCCCTTTTACCCGTCCCCTTGGCGATCTGGGCCCTCGCGAACTGGCGGCTGCGGGCGGTGGTTCCGTTGGCGATTTGCGGATGCGTGGCACTGGCGGTGTTTTTTCTCTTCTGGCCCTGGCTCTGGTGGCACCCGGTCACCAACTTCCTCAAATACCTGGGGCGGACCACCGACCGACCAACGCTCTATTTGTGGTACCTCGGCACGCGCTACGCCGATCGCAATCATCCGTGGCACTATTGTGCCGTTTTGTTTCTCACGACCGTTCCCCTCGGCCTGCAAGTCCTCGGCGGACTGGGGCTGTTTGCGGGTCGGACGCGGCTGTGGTTCGCGCGGCACGAACAGCTGATGCTGGGAGCTCTGCTCTTTCCGCTCGTGCTCTTCAGCATTCCGCGGATTGCCGTCTACGACGGGGCGCGGCTCTTTCTGGTCGCGTTTCCTCTCTGGGCGATTTTCATCGGGCGCGGAGGATCGCTGGCCTGGGAGTGGCTCCGCAAGAGAGTGTCGCGGCGGGGTGCGATTGCACTGGCGACTTTGTTTCTTGCCGGTCAAAGTTGGGGAATCGTTGCGGCGTGGCCTTGTTTCCTCAGCGATTACAACCTGGCGGTGGGGGGGCTTGGCGGCGCGCACCGACTGGGCTTCGAGCTCGATTACTGGGGTGCGTCGGTCACACGCGATCTTCTGGAGCGCACAATTGAAAACGTGCCGGATGGAGCAGCGATCGACGTCGCCCCCGTGTTGCACGGGTTCCAGCTCGATGAAATGCTCACGCAGTCGCCCGTGCTGCGGCGCCGCGGAATCCGGCTGCATCCTTATGACGCCGATCAACCTCGGCACGCGGACTATCTGCTAGTCTTTTGCCGGCTCGCCGACCTGTCGCCCGAGCTGCAGACGCTCGTAGAACGGCGCCAGCCGCTTGCGGCAGTCCGGCGCAGCGGCGTGCTTTTGGCCGGACTCTACGACCTGCGGGCCGCTTCAGGCGCACGAAGACCGGCAGAGTGATAGACCGCAGTGGACGAACGCGGCGATGCGCTCTGCTCTATTTGCCTTCAAAGGCCTTCGAGGTCTTTCCCATTGACTCCGTTTGCGGCGCATTGGGATTCGTGAAGGCTCGCGACGTTCTTCCCAACGATTCCGGACGATTCTTTGTATCCGGCCGTGCGACGTTGCCCGACGCCCCCTGGCGGAGGTTCCAGGCCTGCGTGATACCCGGACGCCAGATACGGCGGCCCGGTTCGTAGCCGACGTAATTCAGGAAGTCCTCGAGAGTGACGACCCGCACGCCGTGCTCCTGGGCTTCCTTGACCATGTTCTTATGGGCTTCGCCGATACGCTGGTAGCCTTCCTTATCCTCGGGCTTGGCTTCGTAGGCGTCGGGGATTTTGCCGACGACAAGGAATTTCGTGTCGACGTTGATGTTGCCCGCCGTCGGATGCCGCACACCCTTGTCGTCCACCTCGTCGGTGATTTCGCCGCCCGACGCGGCCACCAGGTCATGCAGCACGTCGCGGTCGTTGATGCCGTCGTTGTCGAGGTCGATCAAGCCGACGAACGCGAATTTCTCTTTGCGTCCGGGCGCCCACAGCGGCGTGTAGATTTCGTCGCCTTTGACGATGGGGTCGCTGATGCGGTCACGGGTGATGCGGGCTTCGGCCATGTCGGGCATGACCGCCGTGACTTCGATCGCGCCTTTGATGTCTCTCAGGCCGCGGGCGACTCCCTCATTGACCTGCTTGTAAACGCTGAACGTCGTCCCCTTGCGGAGGTTGTCGCGCAGGCCGCGGTTGATCCACACGCGTCTGGTATCCAGATCGACCCACTCGATCTTGCCGCTGGGCACTTCGAAGCTCCACTTTTCGTGGGCGTCTTTCTCCGAACGCAAACCGAAGTTGATCTTTTCGAGTGAGCCGATTCTCCCAGCCTGCGCCTCGGCCAGCTTTTGCGCGTCGGATTTGATCTGTTGATTCGCGGCCTGCTGGTCCTGAAGCTCCTTCTGCCGATCAGCGAGCGCTTTCTCCTTGTTCGTCACCAACTCTTCCTTCGATGTCTGCGCTTCCTGGCGGTCCTGCTCGGCTTTCGCTTTCGCCTTCTCGTGCGCGTCGACCATTCCCTGGTATTCGGCCTGCAAGCCGAGAATCTTTTTGTTGAGGTCGATCGTCTGGGCGTTGAGCGCGGCCCGGTCCTTTTGCATGGTGTCGAGTTCCTGGCCGATCCGGTTCAGAGTGGCGGCCACCGTCGCCTGGGTCAGTTCGCCCGGCGCGACTTTGACCATCAGCGCTCTGAGCTGCCCGATCACCGAGTTCTCGCCTTCGGCCTCGGGCTTGCCGATTTCCTCGGTATTGGGATAACCCAGAAATGTCCGGAGGCTTTGCAGGTTGGTTGCGGCGGTCGTCTTCTCAGTCTCAGACTTGCTATGCGCATTGCGCTCGGCGGTCAGCTTGGCTTCGGCATCTGCAGCCGAACGGTACTGTAAGAACGCGACGACGAAAGCGATGATCATGCTCATGACGGTAAACACGAGCGCGATCTGAAGACCGGTGGACTTGTTGGCAGCCGCCATGACTCACTCCGATTCGGAAAGACGTGACCTGAGCTGTGTTCGAGAAAGCCCTGTTCGCAAAGGACCCGGTCGAAAAGACGGGCCGCACCCATTCGGATTGGGTGCGGGCCGGTTGAGCGACGGTGTTGACGGTCGTGTGGAGGGCACTGGATATCTTCAGTGCAGCCGATTGGGGGCTGATTTCGCGCCCGCGCACCCCTATCCTACGAGTGTAAAGGGGTCCAGAGGCAAGTCAAGCGGTTTCCGCGGCTCTTGATCAACCCATCTGCCGCAGCGGTCAGGTTTTGCGTACCGGAAGGGACGCGGGCCGCCCGCGGGATGCGACACAAAACGGCATTTTCAGACGCAAAACCGGTCGTAGCGATTGTTCGGCACGTCGGGAGTCGAAAACAAGCGGCCTGATCACCAAAATCAGGAACCGCGAGCCCGACTCGACCAAGGCTGCGACCATTTTCGAGGATTCGATGCCCGAGACGCTCTTCATCGTCGACATGAATTCGCTGGTGTTCCAGGTCTTCCACGCCATCCCGGAGATGACCGGACCCAACGGACAGCCGACGAACGCCGTCTTTGGCTTCACCCGCGATTTGCAAACGATCCGCGCCCTGCCGGGCGCGACCTATTTGATCTGCGCCCTGGACGTTGCGGGACCGGCTGTCCGCAACGAACTGTTCGCCGAATATAAGGCGAATCGCTCCGAGATGCCCGTCGATCTGGCTCCGCAATTTCCGCGGATCCTCGAGGTCTTGGAAGGATTCGGTATCCCGGCCCTGGGCTATTCCGGCTGGGAGGCCGACGACGTGATTGCCACCGTCGTCCGGTTGGCGACCGACCGCGGGATTCAATCGCGGATCGTCACCAGCGACAAAGACGTGCGTCAGCTGTTGGGGCCGCTGGTCCAGATTTTCAACGTCCGGAAAAACACGTTTTACGACACGGCCGCGCTCGAGCTCGACTGGGGCGTTCGCCCCGATCAGGTCATCGATTTTCAATCGCTCGTCGGCGACGCTGTCGACAATGTGCCCGGCATTCCGCTGGTCGGACCCAAAAAAGCCTCGGCCCTCCTGCAGCAGTTCGGCACCCTCGAAGAAGTGCTGAAGAATGCCGACAAGGCGCCCGGCGCCAAACTGAAAGAGAACCTGAAGACCTTCGCGAACCAGGCTCTCACCAGTCGCAAGCTCGTCGAGTTGAACACGAAGCTTCCGATCGAAGTCGATTGGGAGGCGGCCCGCATCAAAGATCCCGACCGCGCGCGGCTCCGCACTCTGTTCACCGATCTTGGTTTTCGGCGGTTCGCCGACGAGATGCGGACGGAGGCCCCGGAGCGCGTCACCCAGCCGTCGCTGTTGCCCGAACCGATCGAGTCTGAGGCCGCCGCGACGAGTGAACCCGCCGTGCTGGGCGAGTCGGACGCCGAGGAAGAGCCCTTCGTGCTCGGCGAACCGGCTGGTTTAGCCGTCAAAGAGTCGCGCCCGGCGGCGAAGCGAGCCGTCGTCGCGCCGGCGCCTGTGCCTCGCGAGGTCGATCCAGCGCGCTACCGCGGCTTTCAGGTTGTCGATACCCAAGCGGCACTCGACGACTTTATTGCTGAGTTGGCCAAACAGCAGACGTTCGCCATCGACTTAGAGACGACCGACGTCGATCCGCTTGTCGCGGAAATCGTCGGCTGGGCGTTCAGTTGGCAAGAGGGACTCGGCTGCTACCTGCCCGTTCGTGGACCCGCCGGACAGCGCACGCTCGATCCCGAGCGCGTGGTCGAGGCCCTGCGGCCACACCTTCAGAATCCGGCCGTCGTGGTCGTCAATCAAAACATCAAGTACGAAATTCTGGTGCTGCGGCGGTTCGGCATCGAGTTGGGCGAAATCGGTCTCGACCCGATGGTCGGCGACTATCTGCTCGATGCCGGTGCCCGCACTCACGGTCTGGACGAGCTGTCCGAGAAATTTCTCGGGCATCAGGTGATTCCGATCAGCGATTTGATCGGTACGGGCTCGAAGCAGATTTCGATGGCCCAAGTCGATATCCCGAAAGCCGCCGAGTACGCGGCGGAAGACGCGCAGGTCGCCTTCGCGCTCGCGCGGGTCGTGGAAGAGCAGCTCAAGACTGAAAAGCTGTGGGATCTGTATTGGCAGCTCGAGCGGCCGCTGATCCGCGTGCTGGCCGACATGCAGTCGACGGGGATTCGCGTCGACACCGACGAACTGGCGCGTCAAAGTGCCGACGTCACGCGCCGCCTGTCTGCGATCGTCGCCGACATCTACAAGGAGGCCGGCACCGAGTTCAACATCGACTCGCCCCTGCAACTGCGCAAGGTGCTGTTCGAACAGTTGAAGCTGCCGGTCCTCAAGCGGACAAAAACCGGCCCCAGCACGGACCAGGACGTGCTCGAACGCCTGGCCCTGCAGCACTCGCTGCCGGCCAAAATCATCGAGCAGCGGCAACTCTCCAAGCTCAAGGGAACCTATCTCGACGCGCTTCCCAAGTTGGTGAATCCGCGGACCGGACGGATCCATTGCTCGTTCAACCAGGTGGTTGCGGCAACCGGCCGGCTGAGCGCCAGCGATCCCAATCTACAGAACATTCCGATCCGCACGGAAGAGGGGCGGCGCGTGCGCCGCGCGTTCCTCGCCTCGCCCGGGGGCTGGAAACTGTTGTGCGCCGACTACTCGCAGATCGAGCTGCGCGATGCTGGCCCATTTCAGCCGCGACCGGGCCCTGCAAGAGGCTTTTCGCCTTGGGGCCGACATCCATTCCGCCGTCGCGCAAGAGGTTTTCGGCGTCAAAGAAGCCGACGTCACGCCGAACATGCGTCGCATCGCCAAGGCCGTTAACTTCGGTGTGATTTATGGACAAAGCCCGTATGGGCTGGCGGCCGCGCTCGGGATCGACCCAGACGAAGCGGCCCAATTCATCGACAGCTATTTCACGAAATACGCCGGTGTCACCCGCTACCTACAGACGATCCTGCGCGAATGCCACCAGAGCGGCTACGCTCGCACGATCCTCGGCCGCCGCCGTCCGATCTCCGGCATTCGCCCCGGCGCGATCACGCGCACGCAGCGCAATCTTGCCGAGCGAACCGCGATCAATGCGGTGATCCAGGGATCGGCGGCCGACCTGATCAAGCGGGCCATGCTCACGCTGTCTGACCGCCTCTGCGAAGCCCGGTTCCCCGCCAAGCTCTTGCTCCAGATCCATGACGAACTGGTATTCGACGTTCCCGAAGAGAACGTCCGCGAGTTGGCAAAGATCGTGCGACACGAAATGGAGCACGCGATGGACCTTGACGTCCCACTCGTCGTCGACCTCTCGGCAGGCGACAACTGGCTCGACGTCGACACGATCGAGTAATGCCCTCGTCTTTAAGGAGCCGCGCACGAAGTAAGCGGTTCTTGGTTTCGGAAGAGAAATCCCTGCTTACTTCGTGCGCGGCTCCTCATGAAGCAAGTCTCTGAGCTCGCACGAAACTACGATCTTGTTGCCAGTCGGTAGTTCTTCTTTTCGTCTGTTGGGCAACGAGACGACGACTCGCCAACGTCGGTCAATCGAACCTTGCTCGTCGGCAGGATCAATCGTGACGTTGAAATGCGCAGCGTTGAACTGAGCAGTTGTTTCGTAGTGTCGACCATCAGGCTTGGCTACCAGGACCGTCTCGCTGCGGTCCTTCCAGCCGCGCGGCACTGAGAAATCGGAGACCACGACTACTCCCACGCTTTCGATCTGAAAGGCGGCTTCGACAGTCAGCAACGGCGCGCGGTAGCATCAGCGATTCGGCACGAGTGTCGACAGACCAAGCGTGGCCCAGGACGTTGCGGCGCAGGTGATTGGCGTCAACAACTTCGCGCTTCCCGGTCTGCCGTCCGGCGTCGATCGCGACGTCATCGGCCAACTGCCGTCGGGCTTTTGCGTGCCGATTAGAAACGCGATGGCTCGTTTGATCTCCGGCCGCTGAGCGGAGCAGCCGGCGAGCGAAAGGACGTACAGCGTCTGACCCGTCGCGAAGGCGTCGCTCTTCATCTCCGGCATTTGACGCCAGCCGCCGTCGGGCTGTTGGAGAGCGAGCAACCCTTTGAGCTGAGGCTCCAGGTCACTACGCGCCTTGCCGGCCCGAGCGGCCAGCAACAGTTTTAGCACCTTGCTCTCGTAAGTCTCGGGCAGCTTGCTGTCGGCGAGCCAGGCACACCCCTTTTGCAGCGCGGCACGCTCCGGCTTCGACGACTCGGTCGCGGGATCGCTCTGCAGCGCCATGATGATCCAGCTCACGTCAGTGCGCTGGGTTTCGTTGACGGGTGGACGGCTGAGGAAAAACTCCCACGAGCCGTCTTTCATCTGCTTCCTCAGAGTTTCGTCGGTGATCCAGTGAAGGGTTTGTTTTTGCCCCTCGCTCAGGGTCGGCGACGATCGCCCGGCGACCGCCATGAAGACCAGGCCCATGTTGAGCCCTCGGGCCAGGGGCCGCGTGTCGGGCGGGTCTTTCGGACCCGGCACCAGTTTCGAGGCGATCAGCTTGTCACGACTTCCGAGCGTGGCCTCGATTTTGTCGACCACGAACTTCTTGTCGATCGCGTAGCCCATTCGGCCGGCTTCGTTCAGCGCCCAGAGCGGCATCCCCGCGTGATGACACGCGGCGCACTTGCGCGTGTTCAACCAACCGGCGCTTTCGGCTTGCAGATAGACGATCGCGCGATCGACCGCATGTTGGACTTGAGGCTTAGAAACCTGGGGAGTCGGAGGCGATTTGTCGGCGAGGGCGGGTTGTGCGAGGTAAACCCCCAAGAAAAATACGGCGAGTGGCGTTGCGCGAGCCATCGGATGTCGCCTGGAGGGATCTGGGATTGGCGGGAAGGTGCAAATCCACTTTATCCGGCCCGAGCCGGAGTGTCACTGCCGGGGGGCGGCGCTTACAGCGTGAGCCGCGCAATTCCGCCCGCAAAACGAATACGGTACGATCGGCACGACCTTTCCCACCCGGTTCACCAAAGCGCTCAACATGGCTGCGTCAGATTCCGACTTTCCAGCGCGCGATCCGCGTCCTTCCTTGTGGCGCGACATTTCGTTCCACGGGATGAACCTGACGCAGTTCTTCGGAGCCTTCAACGACAATCTGTTCAAACAATTGGTGCTCCTGATTTGCGTCGACTACTTCCACGAGACGGGGCATGACAGCCAAGGGATGGCACTCTTGCTGTTTGCCCTGCCGTTCGTGCTGTTCTCCGGGTTCGCGGGTTATCTCGCCGACCGCATCAGCAAGGTGTTCATCGTCCGGGCGATGAAAGTCGCCGAAATCGGGGTGATGACGGCCGGCTTTTTTGCCCTGCACGCGGTCACCGGCCGCATCGAGTGGCTGCTGGCCGTCGTCTTTCTGATGGGCACGCACAGCGCGTTCTTCGGCCCGCCCAAATATGGAATTCTGCCCGAGCTGTTTCGCGAGCGGGACCTGCCGCAGGTCAACGGCATGATTCAGATGACGACGTTCTTGTCGATCATTCTGGGGATGGCGCTGGCCAGTTTTATTAAAGAGTGGTTCAACACCCGACTCTGGGTGGGCAGCGCGGCCTGCATCGGAATCGCCGTCGCTGGCACGCTGACCTCCCTCGTGATTCGCCGCACGCCCCTCGCCCGTCCGGGCCTGAAATTTACGCCTTCCGCGCTGTTCATCAGCGGCGAAACGTGGCGGATGTTGAGATCCGACCGGCCACTGTTGCTGGTCTTGGTGATCTCATCGTTGTTTTGGTTCCTGGGCGGCGTGATTCAGCCGTCGGTCAACGCGTTTGGCAGACTGCAAATGGAGTACGGCGATGGGCGCACCGGCCTGCTTGCCGTTTGCATGGCTGTCGGCATCATGGTCGGCTGCCTGTGGGCGGGAGGGGCGGCTCGCGGCAAGATTCGCACCGGTTTCGTGAAACTGGGCGCGTGGGGGATTGTTGCCTGTCTGTCCGGATTGGCCGCACTGGGGAGTGCCGCCGGCGGTTCATTGGCGCAGAACGCACCGGCGCCGGAAGCCAGTTCATCTGGAGAGACCAAGAACGCCTCAAAGGAATCGCCCAAGGATCAGGCCACTGGCGATTCCACTGAACTCACAGGCGAATCGCTGGTTGACATGCTGCGGCCGACCAGCACGTTCGAGATCGTCTGCCGCGTCCTGTTGGTCGGCGTCGGATTTTTTGCCGGGTTTTTCTATGTGCCCTTGGCCGTGATTATGCAGGTGCGGCCCCCCGCTGATCAAAAGGGGCGAATGATCGGTGCCATGAATCTGGTGAATTGGATCGGCATCATGCTGGCGGCGGTCTTTTATCTCGTGGTGATCGAGGTCTGTAAGCTGCTCGAAGTTCGCGTGAGTTGGATCTTCGCAATGTCGGCGGCCGTCATGTTGCCGGTGGCCATGTTCTATCGGCCGAACGTGCAATTGCGGAGCGAGACGGGTTGATGCCGTGCGCGCGTTCCGCGGAGGGGCGACGTCTGTGATTTAAAAGCCGCGCACGCCCTAAGCGGTTGTCTTTGTTCGAAAACCAAGAACCGCTTACTGCGTGCGCGGCTCCTAAGACTCGAAGGCGGCCCTTTCATCCCGCCCTAGCCCCAACATCGCTCGCGCCCTAAAATACGGCCGGTTTCCGCCTTACACGACTCGAGCCTGCCCCAAGTTACGCCGACATTTCCGAGAAACTGAATCCAGCATGCTTGATCCCCGCATCCCGTTCAAAAACCGGTATTTTGCAGGCGTCCTGGCCTTTCTGCTGCCCGGCGCTGGGCACGTTTATCAGGGACGATATTTCAAGGGCATCCTCTGCGGCGTGTGCGTGCTGGTGACGTTCTTTTACGGAATGGCGCTGGGCAGCTGGAGTGTCGTTTACTGGAAGAAAGACCCGACCAACTTTCTGAATCCCTATTACGCGCAAGTCTTCGTCGGTCTGCCGGCCTTGCCCTCGTTGGTGCAGGCGCGGCGTTACGAGAGCCGCACCAATGTGGGTGAGATGAGCATCTCGGCGCCGATCAACGCGCGGTTTCACGGCTTTTTGCGCATGCACGACCGCCCCGCGGGGTTGTCCGAACCGGTTACCGGGCAGATCGAGCTCAGGCCGGACACTCGGCCTACGGAAGGGCGCGTGGTTCATGGAACGTTCACCGGCACCCTCGACAAAAAAGAAACAACGCTGAAACTCGAAGGCACTCCCACGCTGGGCAAGGCGGTCTCCGCGGATCCCGATCGCGAGCTCGAGGTCGACGTTGTCGACTCGTCAAATCCTCCGCAGGTGATCGGCCGGCTGACCGGGAAGTTTCCGCGGAGCTTCCTCGACCGCTTCGAGGCCCCGCCCGACGGCCCGCCCGATGAACACTACTACCTGCAACTGCACCGCGAGCTTGGCAAGTTTCACGAGCTGGCGATGACGTTTACCATGATCGCCGGCTTGCTCAACATTCTGGTGATTTTGGACGCGGTCGAGGGACCGGCCTACGGTTATGGAGACGGCGGCGAGCAAGACCCAAAGACGTCCACCAGCGGCGAGAAAACGGACAAAACCGTGCCCCCGGCCCAGCCACCCCCTGCTGACGTGACGAAGAAGTAGTTCGGATCGGGAGTACTCAGGGCTGCGACCAGTCGGCCCGTAGGCATCGAGGAACGCACAACATGGAGTCGTTTGGCCTCTTGGCCGTTGGCACGCATGCGAGTTGGTATTTGTTGCCGCTGGCTTTGACCGTCAGCCTCGTCTATAGCGCGACCAGGTTTGAGCATCCGCCCCAGATTCTGCGGCGCTCGGCGCGGTTGTTTATCACCATCTTGGTGTCGATGGCGGCGCTGTTTGCGGTCCTGTTTTTGCTCTCGTGGAATTTGTGAGTCGATGAGGAGTCGGTGACCGCAACTTCGGGAGGGAAACGATGAGGTTTATTTACGGCTTCATCCTGGTGGTCCTGTTGGCGGCCATTGGCGTCTTTGTTTTGCAAAATCGCGGCAACGTCACGCTCAACTATCTCGATCGCACGGTGACGACGAGCGTGGCGATCCTGATCGGAGCCACATACGCGCTCGGCATGATCACCGGCTGGACCGTGCTGGGATTTCTACGGCGATCGATCCACCGAGTCTCGCAGGCTCCTCCGCGAACGAACTAGCGGGAGCGTTGGGACGATCGAGCGCAGTCACTGACCGGATGAGACGCCGGGCGGTTTCCAGCTCATGTCCGGTCTTTCTCCAGAACGCCCGAAAGCCCGTTCCCGCCGCCCGAAAAACGGGCGCGTGGTTGAGCCAGACCGCGATACAAACCGCCCGAAAGCCGAGCCGTTCGGCCCAGTGCGTCAACATTTTTACAAACGCCGGCCGGTGGCCCCGCATGTGCCCCAAGCGATCACACTGGAATCGCACGTGCCAGCGCTCGTCGCGAAGGATCCGTCCGCAGAGGGCCCGCAAAACCGGGTCTTCGGTCGCGCGGCTGAGGGCCGCGTAGTACACCCGGGCCATCAGCTCGGCGGCCAAGAGCACCGAGAGCATCAATTCAAGACCCATCCCATTTCTCAGGCGGCGAAAGACGCCGTTGGTCCACTGGCAGCTGAGCAGGCCCGTTCCTTCCCGCTTTAGGTAGAGCGCGAGAAGTTCGGCGTGCCGTTGCTCTTCCTGGACAAACAGCCGCAGCGCCTTGAGGTAGTGCCGATCGCCGGATCGCCGACAATATTCTTCGGCGGCCCGCAGCAAGCGGCTTCCGCCGCCGCTCTCGCCGAGCTGAAAAATCTGGATCGAGCGCAGGACGGCCGCCCGTTCGGCGGCAGACAGTCGCCGCGGGTCGTTCCAGGGAATGTCGGCGGGAGTCTCGGCGCTTGTGCGGAAGTGGCGCACCCATTGCCGGGACGTGTTCGGCACTCCCGCGGGCAGCCGGCGCAAGGCGGCGTAAACGGCGTCGATCGTTTCATCGAGCGTCGACGTGCCGGCGGTCAGTCCCACGACTTGAAAACTCCGCAGGCAACGCGCGTCTAAGTCGTCAGCGTCCCGCACGTGCCAGGCAGGAACGTCTGCCGCCCGGCAGCGTTCGACGAGCTGCAGCGTGTTGTTGGAGTTTTTGCCGCCCACGACGATCATCGCATCCACCTTGTGGAGCAGCCGGTCGAGCGCCTGCTGCCGCTCCCGCGTCGGCTGACAAATCGTGTCGGCAAACCGGATCTTGGCCACGGGGTTCCGCGCGCGGACGGCAGCCAGAATCTCTTGCGCCAAGGCCGGCGGCGTTGTGGTCTGGCAGATGAGACCCAGCTTCGCGTGCGGATACTCGACCGCGTCCTGCGGCCTCTCCAGGACGTCGCACGCGGTCAGATCTTCGACGATTCCCCGGACCTCGGCATGCGATCGCCGGCCCATCACGAGAAGGTGGAATCCGTCCGCCTGCAGGGCTTGCGCGGCCCGATGGACCCGCTGCACGAGCGGGCAAGTCGTGTCGACGAGACGCTTGCCGGCCGATTCGAGACGCTGGCGCTCGCGATCGCTGATGCCATGCGCGGTGACGAGGACTTCTTCCGTCGATGGCAGCGAGTCGCGATCCCCCTCGGCCGTCATTTGAAATCCGCGCGATCGCAACTGCACGAGCACCGTTTCGTTGTGGACCAACTCGCCGTGGATCGTGGTGTTGCGCGGCTCGGGTCGGTTGGCCGCGATTGCCAGCGCGTCGCGAACGCCAAAGCACAGTCCCATCGCATCGGCACGCAAGACCTTCATCGGCGTTTTCCTTCCAAGGTCCCTTGGCGATTCAGCTGCCTGAGTAACTTTGCAATGCAAAGTACATGGATACGAAAAGGCTATGGTATGAAACAACTCCCTTAGGCCGGCGACCAGCCGCCCAACAGATCCCGCGCGCGGGACTTGGAAGCCGCCGTTCGCGTGGCCGAGGCTGCGTCGGAAACCACTTGCTCTAAGACGGCAACGTACTCGAGGAACCGGCGACGACCGTCGGCAGTCAGCCGGCAGAGGGTTTGCGGCTTTCCCTTTTGGGAGCCTTTCCAGACGTCGACCAGTCCCGCGTCCTGGAGCACCTTGAGGTGCCGATTGAGATTGCCGTCGGTGAGTGAGCAAAGCGCCTTCAGCTCCGTGAACAGGAGCCCATCGCGGCGGGTCATCAACGAGGTCAGAATGCCCAGCCGGGCCTTTTCATGGATCGCCCGCTCCAAACCTTCGTAAGCGAATCGCCCGGATTCGCCTCGCGGCGAGTTGTTTTCACGAGGCATGCTTGCGCTCCACGCTCCAATAGACGATGGCGGCCGCGAACAATTGGCCCACCCCGAACGTGCACGCCATCAGCCAGGGTGACAACGGCTCGAGCCGCTTGGCCCCGGCCAGGCACGCCACGCCGGCCAGAAGATAATAGCCGGCCACCCACACGACGGCTCTGGGGAGCAGCCTCGCCGACGCGAAGACGCCCAAGCCAAACACGAGCGACCAGAGGCCGGGCAACATCCAAGCCGTCTCCGGCGCGACGACCGCAATCGCCACGGTCAAAAGCGCTCCGACGACGATGCAGGGCAAAAATTGTTCGACCACCATGCGAGTCAATCGCACCGCGGTTTCGGATGCCGCGCGGCGACACCGCACGAACATTTCGACTCCCGCGATGGCCGCACTGACGATCGCCACGCCCACCCAAAGTGCCAGATAGGCCTCGAACTGTCCGGTGGGATCGGGGATCAGGGCGCGTCTGCAGCCCGCCGCGGCGATGGCCAATAGTCCAGACGTAGCGACTGTCGCGGACCGGTACCCCTCAAAGGTCTCAGTTCGCGCGAGGTGATCGCGAATCTCTGAGATCTGGTCTAAAGCTTCACGCAGTTCCACGCCTCAACCCTCCGAGTCCCCAGCGATTGCTCAGCCTGAGGAATAGAATACTCTCGACCAATAAACTTTGCAATACAAAGCAGCGACCCCGGTGGCCCGGATGTGCGGCTAGTCTCCGCTGGGAGCCCGCTGGCTGGCTGGCGACCGGTGAATAGGCGCCGGCGACCGTCGCACTGCGTAAAACCGTTCGCGGCGGCGGGCATAAACGCTGAAATAGTCGGCTTCGCCCACGACCGTCCAGGTTTCGTTCGACCCTGCGGGCGGTCGCGGGTCGTGCACGATCCAATATTCTGCCGTTTGCCGGTTGCGTCCCTGCCAACCTTCCTCGCCCAGAAAATTGGGAATTTGGGTGCCGGCCCGTTTCCCCTCCTGCCGCACAAATTCGGGAAAGTTCCAGTACGCAAACCATTCCCAGCTCGACGCAATGTCCTGCGGCGGCACTCCCGATTCGCGCAGCCGTTCGGCGAGGATCCATTGGACGTTGCCTTTCGCCAGATCCTCACGAGTCCAGATCGCCGACCCGACTAATAACACGAGGCAGCAACACGCGACGGACCAGCGCCGCGAGATCATGAGCCCCTCGTATCGCTTGCCAAGGACGATCGCCGTGAGCGGCAGAAACGGCAGCTGGTAAGAGTCCCACTGCTGAAAGAAGATCAGGTTGCAGCCCAAGAGAAACAGGGACGTCAAATCAAGCAGCAATTCGCGGGACACGGGCGCCGGCACAGGACTCGCCGCCTGCGAGAACAAACTGGCATAACGCTCGACAAACACGCGAGCGATCAGTGCGGCTCCCACCACGACGTATATCGTAACGGCCCAGCGGACCGGCTCACCCAACACGAGCAGCAGGTCGTAGGTGTGCCGCAAAAAGGGCATGAGCGCCGTATTGCCATGAAAGTCGGAGGAGTTGTAGCCGTAGCCGATCACTCTCCAGCCGTAAACAACACCGGCCGCAAACAACACGATGAAGCCCAGCAGCCAGCCCAGCAAAGCGCGGCGCGACACCGTCGCGCCTGCGGTCGTCTCTGCGTCGCGTTTCCCGGTGACCGTAAGAATGTCGCTGAGCGCCGCCCAGGCGGCCAGCAGCACCAGCGGCACGAGCCACAACGCCTGATATTCCACAAGAACCAGGGGCCGCCACGGCAACACGCGCAGAAAGTGGCCGTGCGAGAAGAAAAGTTTTTGTCGGAGCAGCACCGACTCGGCTGCCCAATTGGAATAAAACAGTCCCCGATACAATTGCCAGGCGACCGCGACGAGCGGCACCGAGAGCCCGATCGCGTAGTCCTTCAATCGGGCGATCCGCTGCCGATCAAACAGCCACAACACTCCCAACGCGGCCACAATTGCCGCGCCGAACTGCCGGGTGAGGATGCTGGCTGCTCCGGCGACCGCCGCGGCCGTCCACGCCGGCACCGTCATCACGCGCAGGGCCCGCGTGTAGAGGAACAGAGCGACGATCAGCGTCACCAGGAAGGGAACATCGGTCTGGAACGTCAGGCTCATCCGAAAAAAGAGCGACGAAGACGCCAGACACAACGTCAGCAGGTTGGCCGCAATTCCGCTCAACCCGTGCTCACGGGCCAGGGCCCGAAACGCAACCAGGCCGATTGCGGTCAGCGCGACCGTCGACAGCCGAAGCGTGACGTAGGAATCTCCCAGGACCAGGCAGAACAGAGCGCCCCACAGAGCCTGAAAGGGCATGTTGGGGGCGACCCAGTCGTCGAGTTTGTACTCGCCCGTCCGGAGAAGGTGCCGAACGGTGGAAGCGTAGGCCCAGTCATCGAGTACCGGGCACTCACGGAGCGGATTCACCGCGGCGACCGCGACGAGATACAGGCCAATCACGAGGCACAGCCCCGGCCAACCCGCCAGAGCCGCGGTTGAGTGAGCCACCGCGGCCGTTGCCCTCGGTCGTGTGCTCATGAGTTGGGTCCGCTGCGGGACCCGGCCGCGGGATTGACCGGCGCGGGATTGACGGGTGCGGGGGACGCCGGCGCGTCATGAATCCGTCGCACGGCGTAGAACCTCTCCTGCCCCCGCGCGTAGACGCTGAAATAGTGGGCGGTGTCGACGACTTCCCAACGCTCGCCGGCGGGCGGTTTCAGCTCGTGCACGACCCAGTACTCGGCTGCATCTCGGTACGGCGGCATCCACTCGTCAAAAAAATAGGCGTAAGACGTGCTGGGGTGAAACAGGCCCTGTTCGGCAGCATCCTCGAAGTTCCAGAAGAAGAACCACTTCCAATCCGAGAAGATTTGTTGCGGTGGAATGCCTTTGTCGTGCAACCGTGCTGAAAGAGTCCAAAGTGCTTCGTCCTTGGCGAGGTCTTCGCGAGTCCAAATCGCAGCACCCGCGAGCAGGAGCAGGCAGCAAGCGACGACCGCGCGCCACCGGGCCAGCAGCAATTCTTCCAGCGGCTTGCCGATCGCGATTGCCGCATAGGGGACCAGCGGAACCAAATAGTTATCCGTGAATTGATTGAAGACCAGGCTGATGGCCAGCAGAAACAACGCGGTAAAGTCGAGGACGCAAACCGCGAGGTGGGACGGGTCGCCGGTGCCGAGTTGCGCGGATCGCGAGACGATCAGGCGCGTAAACAGGGCGGCTCCCGCCACCACGAAGATCGTCGCCCCCCAGCGCACCGGTTCCCCCAGGACCTCCAGGATGTCGTAGCAGTCCGGCAAGAAGGGCATGAGTGCGTGCGAGCCCTGAAAGTTAGCCGTGTGGTAGGCGTAGCCCAAAACCTTCCAGCCATAGATCACATTGCACGCGAAAATAATCATCCAGAAGGCGAGGGCAGCGATCGGTCGGTGACGGCGAACCGGGCTCGCATCGGTCGATGGCTCCTCCCGGCGTGCTTCGCGGATCAGGCCAAGCACTGCGAGGAAGACGAGCGGAATCAGCAACCAGGCGAAGTATTCAAGGATCGCTCCCGGACGCCACGGCAGCTGCTTGAAAAACGCGCCCGAGGCAAAATAGTTTCGCGCCCGATAGACCTGAAATCCGGCAGCCCAATTTGGATGATTGATCCCCTGATTGACTTGCCACACGGCAGCCAGCACGGGCAGAGTGATTCCCACGGCGTAGATCCCCAGCGCGCCCATCGTCGCCGGTCGAACAGCCAGACGAGGCCGACCGCCGCCACTACGGCCACGCCAAATTGTCGCGTCCCGACGGTGGCCGCGGCCGCTATCGACCCGGCAATCCAGTCCGCCCATCTCATGCTACGGACGGCCCGCGTGTAAAACAGCACGGCGATCGTCAACAGCGAGGCAAAGGGGACGTCGCTCATGTAGCTCAGGCTCAACTTGAAAAAAATCGAGCAAGAGGCCACGCAGAGTGTCAGGAGATCAGCACCGGCTCGGCTCAAGCCGTGCTCCCGCGCCAGAGCGCGAAATGCCAGCAAGCCCAGGAGCGCGAGCACGATGGTCGACCAGCGCAGCGCCACGAACGACTTGCCGAGTACCAGACAAAACGCCCCACCCCAGATGGCTTGAAACGGGGTGTTGGCACTCGACCAGTCGTGAGCCAAATAGTGGCCCGTGTCGAGCAGCCGCCAGGCCGACCACGCGTAGGCCCAATCGTCCCGCACGGGGCATTCGCGGAACGGGTTCACCGCGAAGACGGCCGCCACGTAGAGCGCGAGAACGATCCAGATTCCGAAGCGCGAGAAGAGAGCGCGATCCGGTTCCGAGTTCGGAACTTGGCGGGAGCATGAGCGCTGATGAATCTCCGCGCAGGACAAAAGCGAGAGGCGCAATTGATACCGTAATCTCTCGCGCGAGGACGCGCCAAGCGGCGCGAGCGGCGACATTGCAAGTCGATCAAGCGGCTCGCTTGCCGTTAAACGCGCGCGTTTCAGGCCTTGCGAATCTTCTCGCGGCCCTGCTTGACGTTTTTGGTCGCGTTGCGCGTGTCGATCACTAGCTTCGCGTGCTCGACGATGAAATCGTAGTCGTACGCGGAGTGATCGGTCGCGATCAGCACGCAGTCCTGCGAGGCCAGAAATTGCGGCGTCAATTCGGTGCTCGTCATGTCCGGCACGTGATGGTGCCGCATGGCGGGCAGGCGGGAGATATGGGGATCGTTGTAGGTCAGCTTCGCGCCCCGCCCCAGAAGCATCTCAATCAGCACAAACGAGGGGCTCTCGCGGGGATCGTCGACGTCTTTTTTGTACGCCATCCCCAACAGGCAGATGTGGCTGCCGTTGATCGGCTTGCCGATGTCGTTCAAGGCCTCGGCCAGCCGGGTGACGACGTACTCGGGCATTCGCGAGTTGATTTCGCCGGCGAGCTCGATGAACCGGGTCGGCAGCCCCTGCTTCCGGGCCAGCCACGTCAAATAAAACGGGTCGATCGGAATGCAGTGTCCGCCCAGCCCCGGACCGGGATAAAACGCCTGGAAGCCGAAGGGCTTGGTGCGGGCCGCGTCGATCACTTCCCAGACGTCGATGCCCATCCGGTCGTAGAGCATCTTCAGCTCGTTGACCAGGGCGATGTTGACGGCCCGATAGGTGTTCTCGAGGATTTTGCAGGCCTCGGCCACTTCGAGACTCGAGACGGGAATCACCTTGACGATGGCCTGCGAGTAAAGCTGTTGGGCCAGCTTGAGGCTCGCTTCGTCCATCCCGCCGACGACTTTCGGAATTCCGGCCGCTGTGTAATCGGGGTTTCCCGGATCTTCTCGTTCCGGGCTGTAGGCCAGGAAATAATCCTTGCCGGCTTTCAGGCGGCTCTTCGACAGAATCGGCAGCACGACGTCGCGAGTCGTCGTCGGATAGGTCGTGCTTTCGAGAATCACCAGCTGGCCGGGCCTGAGAGCGGCGGCGATCGCTTCAGCCGTCTTCTCGACGAAAACGAGGTCAGGGTCACGGCTTTCGTTGAGCGGCGTCGGGACGCAGATCAACAGCGCGTCAGCTTCCGCCAAGCGGGCCATGTCGGCCGTCGCCTCGAACCGTTCCCCTTTGCGCCATTTCGAGACGACCGTGGAATCGACGTGCTTGATATAGCTGCGGCCCGAATTGAGCGTGTCGACCTTCCGCTGGTCGACGTCAAAGCCGATCGTGCGAAATCCTGCGCACACGAAGGCATTGATCAGTGGCAGACCGACGTAGCCGAGCCCGATCACGCCCACCAGGGCCGACTTGTCGAGAATTGCCTGTTCGAGCGGCTTGCTCATGGAAAACGCGTCCGATCTTCGGCCCGCCGCTGGCGCGCAAAACAACGGCCGATGGCCGTCTCAGACGGCGCGGGATGATATCACCAAAGGCAGCAATTGGGCAACGATTGCGCACCGGGCAAACGGTTTTTAATCAGTCCGTGAAACGGGGCGAAACCCGGAGAATCGCTTGGGTCGTGTGCGAATCTGGCAATCGAAACAAATCTGCGGGCCGGCAGTCAAAAGATCTCAGGCTCATTCGCCGGAGCGTTCAAGCTCGTTGACTCGCCTTCTCGACCGTCTAGAATGGCTTAATCTGGCCCCAAAGTGCCAAAGTTGCGCTGCGAATCGGCCGCGCAAAGCATGAGATCGGGCGTCTATCGGACGATGTAGCATTTGGTCGCGGCGGACGGCGGCTCGAAAGGGATGATCGACGGATGACCGGACAATCTCTTTCGAACGACCCCCCTTGTCCGAACGAACCTCATTCGAGCCCGTCGCCCTCGAACCAGTCTTCCGCAGGCGGTCGCCGCTGCTTGACCGCGTTGCCCGTTTACAACGAGGCGCGGCACATTCCGGAAGTGCTCGCCGAAGTCCGCCGCTACAGCCAGGATGTGCTCGTCGTTAACGATGGATCGAGTGACGACACGCCGAACGTGCTGGCGCGCGAGCCGGGCGTGATCGTCGTGACGCATCCGACGAACCTCGGGTACGGCGCGGCGCTGCGGACGGCCTTCGAGTTTGCCCTCGAAAACGGCTACGACGTCTTAGTCACGATCGATTGCGACGGCCAGCACCAGCCGCGGCTGATTCCCGAGCTGGCGGCGGCTGTTTTCCCGCCCGGCGATCCGCCGGTCGATATCGTCTCCGGCAGCCGCTACTTGAAGACGTTCGACGAGAATAGCAGGCCGCCCGAAGAGCGGCGGAAAATCAACGCGGAGATCACCCAGCTTGTGAACGAACGGCTTGGTCTCGACCTCACCGACGCTTTCTGCGGATTCAAGGCCTATCGGGTCGAGGCGCTCAAGCGGCTCAAGATTACCGACACCGGTTATGCCATGCCGCTTCAGCTTTGGGTGCAGGCCGCGGCACTCGGTTTGCGGATCGTCGAGTTTGCGGTGCCGCTGGTCTATTTAGATGAAAAGCGGTCGTTTGGCGGCTCGCTCGATGACGGACGCCGGCGGATGGCGCATTACCAGTCGGTGCTCGATAACGAGATCGAGGCCGTCGGTTTCTCTCCGCAAACCGCTCGAAAACCTGCAACCTGCGGCGCTGAGTGCGACGCCAAGGGCTGAAATCCGCCGCGCATCGTTTCTCCTTTGTCAATCAGAGAGAGCACGCTACGACACACGCCGCCCCCCTTTCACCGCTCGCCTCGCCGGCTCCACCTGCCAGTGAAACACCCTGGCACGGCCATTCCTTGCGGACGCCCCGGCAGGATTTTGCCGTGCTTGCGGCGCCCCCGCTGGGGGACGGCATCGGTGTCGCCCGGCAGAATCACGCCGCCCTGACGGGTCGCGAATTGAACTTGCAGGGGCGGACCCTCGGCCGGATGCGGGAGTGGACGCGCGACGAAGTTCTGAGCGCGGCTCGCGATTACACGGCCGAGCTGCTCAACGCGACCGCGGTCGCTGACGGCCCGATCGAGCCGGAACCCGCCGCGCCGCCGTCGACCGATCTTCTGTTTGTCGCGGGTCACCAGCCAGCCCTGTTTCATCCGGGCGTTTGGGCGAAGAATTTCGCGGTCTACGGGATGTCGACGCGCGCGGGGGGCATGTCGCTCAATCTGTCGGTCGACACCGACTTGATGACGGGAACGACGATCCGCGTGCCGGTGCGAACGACACGCGAGCCGCGGATCGAACGAGTTCACTTCGACGCGGACCGCCCGCGGGGACCGTGGGAAGAAAACGCCATTCTCGACCGCGCCGTTTTCGAGAGCCTCGGCGAGCGCGTTTGCGATCTGCTCGAGCCGTGGGGCATCACGCCCGTTTTGCGGGAACAGTGGCCCGATGCCGTGCGAGCTTCGCAACGTTTTGATCTCCTGTCGGATTGCCTGATCGCGTCGCGCGTGAGGCTCGAACGGCGGTGGGGCGTTTACAACCTCGAGCTGCCGATCAGCCGCATGTGCGAGCTTGATCCGTTCCTGTGGTTCGCCTGCCACCTGCTGGCGCATTTGCCCCGGTTTGTGGCGGTGCACAACCAGGTGCTGGCCGAATATCGCCAGGTGAACCACATCCGCAGCCGCACGCATCCTGTCCCCGAGCTGAAGAGCAAGGGCGACTGCTACGAAGCTCCCTTCTGGTTCTGGCGGCGCGGCGACAGCGTTCGCTCGAGGGTCTTTGCGCGACAAGTCGGACGGGAGATCGCCCTTTCCGACGGCAAGACCGAGTTCGCCCGCCTGCCGCTCGCGCCGGATCGCGAGGCGTGTTGCGCTGTCGAGGTCCTGCGCGAATTGCCCAAACAGGGCCTCCGGCTCCGCGCCCGGGCGCTGACCACGACGCTCTTCTCGCGGCTGTGTCTGGCGGACCTGTTTGTGCACGGGATCGGCGGCGCCAAGTACGACGAGATGACCGACCGAATCATGTCACGCTTTGTCGGCGTCACGCCCCCCGGATTCCTCACGCTCACCGCCAGCCTGTACCTTCCCTTGAGCGAAAACGGTTCGGTCACCGCTGAAGACGAATCGCGTCACGTGCGGCTGTTGCGCGAACTGCGCTGGAACGCCGACCGCCAGCTCGACCCAAGCAGCGACGCCGAGACGCGCGAACTGATCGCCCAGAAGTCGGCCCTCGTCGCCGCGATCAATTCCGCCCATGCGCAATCAGAATCGGGTGCGGCTCCCAAGGCACGATTGCACAGCCATACGAGCGAGAATTTCGAGCGCTTCCGCCAGATGCAAGAACTCAATCGCGGCCTGGCAGACAAGGCTGCGCCGATCGCGCAGCGCGTCTCCGACGAGCTGGTGCAAATCCGCCGTCGGTTGGCGACGCACTCGCTTCTGCATGATCGCGAGTTCGCCTTCGGCCTTTATCCGGAAGACAAGCTTCGCCGGTTGATGGGCTCGCTGTTCACTCCGGGTCTCTAGGGGGGTAGGGTGGGACCAGGCTGGCTTTGCGGCCGCCGGCCCACCATTCGCATCATCACTTGGCCGGAATGGTGGGCCTGTGCCCCGCTCCGCGGGGATGGTCCCACCCTACTTCTGAACACAGCCCGCCTTTCAGAGTATGTCTTCGAGCAATTTGCCCAGCTCGCCGTCGCTGACATCGCGCGGGTTGCCGTCCATGCTGTTGCCGCGCGAACTCTTGACCAGCGCGGGGATCATCGACCGCTCGACGCCCAAGGCCGAAAGTCGCGGTGGAATGCCGATTGTCCGAGCGATCCTCTCGATGTGCTGAATGAATTGCTCAGCCGCGTCGGCCTCTGCGAGCCGCGATCGGCCGTCGACGAGAGTCCACAGGCGTGCAATCTCGGCACGCCGCACTTCTTTGTTCACGCGCAGTGCCGTCGGCAACATCACGGCACAGGCCAGGCCGTGTGGCATTCCGCAATGAATTCCGAGCGCGGCGGCGACACCGTGCGCGAACCCCAGCCCCGAGTTGGCAAGCGCCAAGCCGGACAAAAACGCCGCGTATGCCATCGCCTCCCGCGCGGGCCGATCGGAGCCGTTGGTCACTGCCGTTGTGATTGCCGGCAGCGCTCGGGCCAGGCCGTCCAGTGCGAGCGCCTGGGGAATCGGCTGGGCCCGCCGCGAGAGGAAGCTTTCGATGAGCTGTGTGATCGCGTCCATTCCGGTCTGTGCAGTGACGCGCGGCGGCAAGCCAACGGTCAGCTCAGGATCGACCAACACGCCGCGCGGAATCATCAGCGCGCTGCGAAGGCTCTTCTTGCAGGCAGGATTTGTCGACGAGATGACGGCGTTCTTGGTTGCCTCGCTGCCCGTACCGGCCGTTGTGGGCATGGCGAGAACGGCAATCGGCGGGACCTCGATCTTGAGACCCTTGCCGACGCCCTCCAGAAAATCCGCGACGCTGCTCCCGTGGCGGTTCGTCGCCATGGCTGAGACGGCTTTCGCCAAGTCGATCGCCGAGCCGCCGCCGATTGCCAAAATCAGGTCACTCGGTCCCGGGCCATGCGTCAGGAGCTCGGTGGTCGCACGATCGACGTCGGTCACCTCGGGCTCGCGAGAAATGGCGGCCAAGGGAATAACTTCAACGCCGGCTTGCCGGAGCGAGGCGGCAATCTCGTCGATCGTGCCCTGCCGCTCGAGCGCACTCGAGCCAGTCACCATGAAAGCTCGCCGGCCGAGCGTGCGAGAGAATTGGCCAACTTCTGCGCGGCGGCCCCAACCGAAAAGCACTCGCGGATTGGCGAAAAGGTCGAATCGCAGCGAAGGGCCAGCAATCTGCTCCGGCATTGTGTGCTGGCTGCTCCCGCCCCAACGGCGCGCTACGATTTCTTCTTCTTCGCGTGGATTTCCTGGCCGGCAAATTTGATGATAACTTCGGCGACTTGACCCTGGCCATCGCGAACGAAGTTGCCTGAGATCTGCGGGTCGTCGGTCAAGAACTTAGTCTGCGATTCGAAGAACAACTCGGACTCGCCCCCCATCGTTGCCGAACCGGCAAAGAGTGCGTTGCCGCGCCGCTCGACCTTCACCTCGCCGAACAGGCCCAGGCTGTAATTCCCCAGGTAGGCGTCGCCGACTTTCTGCTCGAGTTTCACAATCTCTCGCTCGGGCGAGAGGTAGTTCGGCCAGCCATAAGCGACGGCGATCCCGCCCAGCACTTCGTCCACGAGTTGACCCCCACTATCCGAGTTGACCATCACCATCGCGCCTTGCCCGCGGTCGAGGTAGCCTACGAACCTGCAGAGGAATCCCGCATCGGAGCCGGCGTGCTCGAAACGTCGGGAACCACCCGTCTGTTCAAGGAACGGACCAAGTCCCACAGGGCCGCCCCCCTGCGGCGTGAGCATTTCTTCGACCGTCTTCTGCGACAGAACTTTATGCGACTTGCCCTCGTGGGCGAGTTGCACCTCGATGACGTAGCGGGCGACATCCGACGGTGTCGTCCATAATCCGGCCGCGGCCATCTCGGGGTAAATGTGCCAACGTCCGGCGATGGGCTTGCCGAGCCGATTGTGGGCGGTTGACGCGCGCGCGGCCCATGTATCAGGCAGCGGCTGCTCGTACGTGCTCGACGTCATCCCGAGAGGCGCCAGCACCAGGTCGTGGGCGACCTGCGGGAACGGATGGCCGGTGACATCGATCACCAATTGCTGCATCACTGTCACGCCGCCGCCGGAATAACGGAACCCCTTGCCGGGGACTTTGTCGACGCGCACCGACCTCGTGTTAGCTGGCGGCCTGACGCCGTCGAGGATCTGCTGCAGTGTTGGAATTGGCTTGCCGACGACGTATCCGGGAAAGCCGTGCACCGTGAAGCCGGCCGTATGACTCAAGATGCCTCGCAGGTCGACCGCGTGCTGCTGCGTGAATTTGTTTTCGGGGACCTTCCACGACTTGAGTTGCGAGTTGACGTCGCGATCGAGATTGAGCGTGCCTTCCTCGACAAGTTTCAGCGCGGCCATGGCGGCGACCGGTTTGCTGACCGAGCCGGCTTGAAACAGCGTTTCGGTCGTGACCGGCGTCTTCGACTGGCTGTCGGCCAGGCCGTAGCCTTTTGCCCATTCGATCTCGTAATGATTGATGACCGCCACGCTGACGCCGGGAACATGGAGCAGTTTCATTCGCTCTGCGAGCTGGCCGGGGGCACGACCTTTGATCCGCACGGTGGGAATCAGGTTGTTTTCAGCTGTTGAAATCCGCTTTTGAACCTCGGCGGAGACGTCGGCTGCGCGGACTTGCTCGGAGGGGAGCGAGAACGCGACCACAAGACACGCGAAACGTGCGAACGTCCGAGGAGTCATCATCAGGGGCTCTCTTTCCGAGCTGGCTCTCTTTCGAACGGGCACGGGTCCGACATCCGCGAGACATCTGCGGGCAAGTCGGAAATCAGTCTACAGCGGGGGCCATCGACTGTCGCCGTCGCGGCCGCTTCGGGCTGTTCGCCGAGGCGGGCAGATTCTTGGCACAAAACCCGATCATCCGCGAGGAACAATTCGGAGAGGGCATGCCGCTGGGCGATCACTTCGGTTGCGTTGATGGCCGCCGCGCTTGGGGGTTCCCGTTCGCACGCGTCCAGCGCGGAGCCATCAATTCCGAGTTCCATTGTTGCCAGGCGTCCATCAATTCCTTGACCGTGTCAGGATGGTCGGCGGAGAGGTCTCTGCTCTCTCCGATATCCTGGGCCAGGTTGAAAAGCTGCGCAGTCGGTCGCGCGAGCCGGTCGCCGTCGGCGCCTAAGCAGCGGCCTCGCTTCGGCATCGTCCTGGGCTGCCGCCGGCGATCCGGCAGGAGGTCGTGGCGCGGCTTCCGTCAGCTTCCAATCACCTTTGCGAACGGCCATCTGGTTGCCGAAGCGCCAAAACAGGAACTCGTGCGGCGGGTTCTTCGACGTGCCGGCCAAAAACGGCAGCAGGTTCACGCCGTCGAGTTTCTTCTCGGGCTGGGCCGTCACGCCAGCCGCCGCCAATGCGGTCGGGTGGATGTCGAGCGAAATGACGGGCCGATCGTCGATTTTTCCGGCCGGCAGATGGCCCTTCCATTGGATGATGTACGGAATCCGGATGCCGCCCTCCCAGGTGGTGGTTTTCGTTCCGCGCAAAGGATCGTTTCGCGAGGTGGTTTGCGGCGTCGGGCCGCCGTTGTCGCTGATGAAAAAGACCAGCGTTTTTTCGTCCAGTTGCGAAGCGTGGAGCTTTGCCAGCACGGCCCCGATCGCATCATCCATCGCCGAAAGCATAGCAGAGAATGTCTGTCGCTTCTCGTCTTTGACTTTCGGGAACCGCTTGCGGTAATCCCCCGTCGCCTGCAGCGGCGCATGAACTGCGTTGAAAGCCAGGTACAAGAAGAAGGGCTCGGACTTGTGATGATCGATAAACGCGACGGCCTCGCGTCCGAAGGCATCGGTGAGGTAAGCCGGTTCCGAGACGCGCTCGGTGCCGCGCATCACTTCGTTGTTGCGCCGTCGCCGTTCCCCGAGATAGGGATGCGCGCCGCCCAAAAAGCCGAAAAACTCGTCGAAGCCGCGTTCGGTGGGACGGAGCCCCTCTTTGGTGCCGAGGTGCCACTTTCCGACCATCCCGGTCGCGTAGCCCGCCGCCTTGAGCCGTTCGGCCAGCGTCTTTTCGTCTCTCACGAGCCCGAATCGGTCTGATGCATCGTCCACCGGTCCGGGATTGAACTCGTGACCGAACCGCTGCTGATAGCGGCCGGTCATCAGTCCTGCCCGCGTCGGACTGCAGACCGGACACGAAACGTATCCGGACGTGAACCGCACTCCGTTCCGGGCGATCGAATCGATGTGCGGCGTCGGAATGTCGTTATGCCCCTGGCAGCCAAGTTCGCCATAACCGAGATCGTCCGCCACGATCACCAGGATATTGGGCCGGGGGGCCGCGGCCCGCGTTGGTGCGCCCTGACCGCTTTTCATCTTCTGACCATGCGCGACGCTGGCGACCGATGAGGCGAAGGCGAACAACAAACAGACACGTGCGATCTGCAAGGGCGGGTCTCCGCAGCGTTGAGCGCGAGGCGGTGAACTCTCAATGGTACCGGGAGCAACTCCGTGTGGCGGAGCGGCGACCTCCCAGGGATTCAACCCCCCTCGCGAGCCATGGTGTCGGTCGTTAGCCGTTTCGTTGACTTCCCCGCAAGTCCTTTTAAAATCAGGGGTTTCCTTCTTCGGCAGGGGACGGGAGATTCCCTTTTTGCCGGGTCACGGAGAGTCTGGTTGGACGAGGCGATTCACAAAGCCGACGTGTTGGTCGAGGCGCTGGGCTGGATTCGCCAGTTTCGGGGACGCTACGTCGTCATCAAGCTGGGAGGGAGCGCCCTCGAGGAGATCGGCCGCCGTCCGCAGCGTGCTCACCGACGTCATTTTTCTGTCGGCCGTGGGGATGAAACCGATTCTCGTCCACGGCGGCGGCAAGTCGATCACGCAGGCGATGAACGCGGCCGGAATCGAGCCGAAGTTCGTCAACGGGCGGCGCTATACCGATGAGCGGACGCTCGAAATCGTCGCCAACATTCTGGCGGGCGAGATCTGCGGCTCGCTGGTTCAAGAGATCAAACGGCAAAACGAGGAGGCCGTGGGACTGAGCTATTTGGGCCGCAACTGCCTGATTGGGAAAAAGCTGTCGCTCAATGGGGACGGCGGGTCATACGGTCGATTTGGGTCGCGTCGGCGAGGTGGTCGACATCGACCGCCGGCCCATCGAAGAGGCCCTTGCGGCCGGCGCGATTCCGGTCATTCCGTCGATTGCGCTCGATTCGGCCGGTCAGAAGCTGAACGTGAACGCCGACACGGCGGCTGCGGCGGTGGCCCGCCTTTTGGGGGCGGAAAAGCTGGTGTTTTTGAGCGATGTGCCGGGCATTTTTCGCGACCGGCACGATCCGTCGACGCTGATTTCGCATCTGTCCGCGAGCCTTTGCCGCAGTTTGATTGTCGAAGGGGTGATCGATGCGGGAATGGTGCCGAAGGTCGAGGCGGCGCTCGAGGCCTTGCAGAGCGGAGTGCGAAAAGTCCACATTGTAGATGCCGCCATGCCGCACGCCGTGCTGCTGGAGTTTTATTCCGATTCGGGTGTCGGGACCGAAATCGTCCCCTGAACGAACTTCTCACTCACCCGCCCCCCGCACGTGTCAGGCGGAATCGCAAGCAAGCCCAAGGGTGCAACAAAATGAACCGTGCCACGACAGCAACGAGTGCCCAAACGATCGAATTGTTCGACCGTTACGTGATTCCGAATTACAAACGGTTCCCGGTCTGCCTCGTGCGGGGCGATGGCTCGTACGTGTGGGACGCCGAGGGGAATCGCTATCTCGATTTGTTCCCCGGCTGGGGCTGCAACATTCTGGGATATTCGCCGCCGGCGGTTGTGCGGGCCATCCAGTCGCAGGTGGCCGAGCTGATTCACGTGCCCAACACCTGGTACACCGAAGCCCAGGGTGAATTTGCGGAACTGTTGTGCACGCGGGGCTTCGGCCAGGCCTTTTTCTGCAACAGCGGAGCCGAGGCGGTCGAAGCGGCGATCAAGCTGGCGCGGCTGCACGGCGAGGGACGCTACAAGATCATTACGTTCGAGAACAGCTTCCACGGCCGTACGCTCGGGGCGCTGACCGCGACCGCGCAGCCGAAATATCACGAGGGGCTCGGCCCGCTGGTGGCCGGTTTCCGCTACGCTCCGCTCAACGATCTGGACGCAGTGAAGGACCTGATCGACGACGAGACCTGCGGAATCCTCTTGGAGCCGGTGCAGGGCGAAGGGGGCATCAACGTTGCCGAGAATGATTTCCTCGTCGGTCTGCGGCAACTCGCCGACGAGCACCGCTGTTTGTTGATCTTTGACGAAGTGCAGACGGGAATGGGACGCACGGGAAGCTGGTTTGGCTATCAGCAGACTCCCGTCCAGCCCGACATCATGACGCTGGCGAAGGGGCTCGCAGGCGGCGTCGCCTGCGGCGCGATGATCGCTCGCCCCGAAGTCGCCAAAAGCCTGCGTCCGGGCACGCACGCCAGCACGTTCGGCGGCAACCCTCTGGCGATGGCCGCCGGGATGCGCGGCAGTGCGGATGATCGAGGAGGAAGGACTGCTCGACAATTGCCGTCGCATGTCGGACCGCTTCCGCACGCGTTTCGAAGCTCTGCAAAGCGAGCTGCCGCTCATTCGCGAGCTGCGGATCCGCGGGATGATGATCGGCATCGAGCTGAACGTTCCCGCGGCCGCCGCCGTCCAAAAGGCCATGCAGCGCGGCGTGCTTGCTGAACGTGACGCACGACACGGTGGTGCGGCTCTTGCCGGCGATCAACATCAACGAAGAACAGGTCGACGTCGGATGCGAAGTCGTGGCCGAAGTTCTGCGGGAGATCGCCGATGAAAGCTGATCGGCCGCAGCGTCCCGCCAAATCCAAATCACCAAAATCCGGCACCGTGAATTCCGTGAATCGCCTCCGCAATGCGAAGCCGTCGACTGTCCGCGGTCCGGGCCTGAACGGCCAGGGGGCCAAGCACAAAAAGGTGGCCAGCGCAGAGGTCCGAAAGCTCAAAGGCAGAGGTCAGGCGCGCCCGACATCCAATTCCCGGCGACTGAAGCATTTGACTTCCGTCTTCGACCTCACGCCGGGCGACGTCGAAGCCATCCTGGCGATCTCCGCCGAGCTGAAGGCACGGCTCGCGCGGGGCGATCGGCCGCCCCTTTTGCAAGGACGCGTGCTGACGCTGGTCTTTGAGAAGCCTTCGCTGCGCACGCGCAACAGCTTCGAGGCGGCCGCGATCCAACTTGGCGGGGGCAGCGTTTTCTTGACAACGCACGATGCCGGCCTGAACGGCCGCGAATCGTTGCCCGACGTGGCCCGCGTGTTGAGCGCGTATTCCGACGCCATCGTCATGCGGACGTTTCGCCAATCGCTTGATCGAGGATTTCGCCCGGCTCTCGCAGCTGCCCGGTCGTCAACGGCCTCTCAGACGAGCTGCATCCGTGCCAGGCGCTCACCGATCTGTTCACTATTCAGGAAGCCTTCGGTCGCCTTGCCGGACTGCGAATCGTGTATGTGGGCGACGGCAACAATGTGGCCGCATCGCTGGCGATGGCGGCCGCCTACGCGCAGATGCCGATCACGTTCTGCTCGCCTCGCGGCTACGAGCTGCCGGCGAGCCTGTTGCGTGATCTGCGGCCGGCGGTTTCCGAAGGCCGACGTCGAGCTGACCGACGATCCCTTCGAGCGCCGTCAAGCACGCCGACATCGTCTACACCGACGTTTGGGCCAGCATGGGGCAGGAATCGCAGGCCAAGGCGCGCGCAAAGTTTTCGCCCCCTTCCAAGTGAACGGTGCCGCTCATGGCGGCGGCCCCCAAGTCGGCCCGCTTCATGCATGATCTGCCGGCGAAGCGGGGCCTGGAAGTCACCGACGACGTGATGGACGGAGCCGCAAAGCATCGTCTTTCAGCAGGCGGAAAATCGCATGCACCTGGCCAAGGGGCTTTTGGTCTGGCTCTTGGGAGGCGCCGATCATGCGCCGTGACGGCCGCGCGCCCGACGCAACTGCGGCCGCTCACCGTTCGGCGGCAGTTCACCGGCGGGCGCTCCCGGCAGCGTCCTGATTCAAGCGGGCCGCACGACCGTCTTGTGCACCGCCAGCATCGACGAATCCGTCCCTCCCTGGAAGGCCAAACAGGAAAACCCGAGCGGCTGGGTCACGGCCGAATACAGCATGCTGCCCGGCAGCACGGCCCCCCGCAAAAAGCGGGAGCGAGGCCAGATCGACGGTCGCAGCCAGGAAATCCAGCGCCTGATCGGCCGCAGCCTGCGAGCGGCTGTCGACATGGCCGCCCTGGGGCCGCGCACGGTCACCGTCGATTGCGACGTCCTCGAGGCCGACGGCGGCACCCGGACGGCCAGCATCACCGGCGGATTCCTCGCCTTGGTCGACGCGCTCGATTCGATCCGCGACAAGTTCCCCAACGGCCGCCTGCCGATCGTCAACAGCGTGGCGGCGATCAGTGTCGGCGTCGTCGAAGGATCGGTGCTGGTCGACCTCGACTATTCGGAAGACGTCCGGGCCGAGGTCGATTTCAACGTCGTGATGACGGGGACCGGCGAGTTCATCGAGGTCCAGGGGACGGCGGAAGGACGCCCGTTTTCGCCCGATTTGCTCGACCGCCAGGTCCAGGCCGCCCGCGCGGCGATCGCCCAGTTGACGGCCCGGCAACGCGAAATCTTGAGCGAAAAATGGCCTCTGGACGAGTTTCGACCGAATTGCTAGCATCTCCGGCCCTGTCCGGCTCTCACTCGAAATTCCCGTCCAATTCGCCTGTCGCGTAGCCTTTCTCAGGCCCATCGCATTCCAGAATGGAGTCTGTCGTGCGGAGCAAAAGTCGCCTCGCGGTCGTTCTGGCTGTTGTCGCCGGTCTTGCGCTGGCAGTTTCCACCTCACGGGCCGCGTCGACGATCGAGGCCGTGAAGGGCAAGCATTACAAGCTGACCAAGCGGCACGGCCCCTGGATGATCATGGTGGCCAGCTTCATCAAGCCCCCCGAAGACCGCCGCGGTGAGGGCCTGTCTCCCGAGGAGGCAGCCCAACAGCTGGTTTACGAGCTTCGCTTGCATCACATTCCGGCCTACACCTTCCGGCAGGAAGAGGTCGAGGAAGAGGTGCAGGTCATCGGCCGCCGCACGATGACGCCGCAAAAGGCCAAGGTCCGCAACTGGTGCGGCGGCATTTGCGTTCTGGCGGGCAACTATCCCGCGAGCAACGACAAGGTGGCTCAGGACACCTTGCACTACATCAAGCAATTCGAGCCGGCATTTCCTCAACGACGTCGAAGCCGTCAACCTGGCCAGCTCGGGAGGCGCGATCAAGCATTCCAAGAGCGGCGGCATCTTCCGCACGACGAAGGACCGGCCCGAACCCTTAAGCGGCGCCTTCATGACGACCAATCCGCTCTTGTCCGACGAAGAGCTGGCCGTGCGCCGCCGCGATCCGCTCATCATTAAGCTCAATTCGGGCAGCGAATACTCGCTGTTGACGAACCCGAAGCCTTACACCGTCGTGGTCGCCACGTTCCAGGGCCGCTACTACACTCAGCTCAGCAAAGAGACGCCCGACGATCACAAATTCTCGCTCAACAATTCACCCCTGAACGACGCGGGCGAGCGGGCTTGGGAGCTGTGCTCCGCCCTGCGACGCGCCAAGTCGCTCGGTTACGATCGCGAATTCGAGGCCTACGTGTATCACGACCGCTATTCGTCGATCGTCACTGTCGGCTCGTTCGACTCGAAGGACGATCCGCGGATCGCCGACATTCAGAACTTCTTCGGCGCCAAAGTGGATCATGTCAAAATGGATGGAACGCCGGCGATCGGCGCCGAGGCCTTCACCATTCCGCACCACCCGCGTCCTCACGAGTCGGTGAAGACGTGGATCTTCGATCCATATCCTGAGCTGATCGAAGTCCCTCGGTAGAACCGTTCGCGGCCGGACCAGCGATGGAATCGTTGCCGCGTTCCGTTTCCCAAGCCGACGGCTCTGCCGTCGTCTTATATTGAATGCCGAGAACGACGGCAGAGCCGTCGGCTTGGGAAATGTGTGGCTCGCCAACAAGTCTCACGCGGTGCGTTTCATCCGGAGGTCGCTTTGATCGTTGACACCGATGGCAGCGGCCGAAACACTCACCGACATGAGTGCACCGCCATCGCCTGTCCGCCTGGTCGTCGCCAGCCGCAACCGCAAGAAGACGGGCGAAATTCGCGACTTGCTTGCCCCTTACGGGGTTGAGGTCGTCGGCATTTCGGAAATCGCCGGCGTGCCCGACGTCGTCGAGGACGGCCACACGTTCGCCGAAAATGCCGCCAAAAAGGCATCCCAAACCGCTCGCGCGCTTTCGCTCTGGACGTTGGGCGAGGACAGCGGCCTGGAGGTCGCGGCCCTGGCCGGAGCGCCGGGCATCTATTCGGCCCGCTTCAGCGGTCTGAGCGCAACAGACGAATCCAACAACGCGAAACTCATGAGCGAACTATCCGCCGTTCCCGACGAGCGGCGCAACGCCCGCTATGTCTGTAACGCCGCTCTGGCGGATCCGTCCGGAGAAATCCGATTACAGGTCGAAGCCTATTGCCACGGGCGGCTCACCCGCGAGGCGCGCGGCACAAACGGTTTCGGCTACGATCCGTACTTTTTGATTCCAGAATATCACCGCACGTTCGGCGAGCTGAGCCCCGCGGTGAAACGGCACTTGAGCCACCGAGCCCGCGCGTTTGAGCGATTGATCCCTCAGCTCGTTCGGGTGCTGGGCGGCCAATCTGACGGACCTGGTCGCTGACTGTTTCGCGAGACGATCGAATCCGCGAAGATCCCGGCGAGCCGCTCCGCCGTGGCGGATGAGCTGGCGGGTGCTTGCCGTTACCCGGCGGCGTGCAACGGCCGAAGCGTGCTCGATTCCCCGTCGAGACTGCGATTTCGATATGCGCCACTCGGTTTGCAGCCTTCGCCAAAATCAGCTAAATTCGCGCTCCCAATCCCGTGGTGTAACGGTAGCACGATAGACTCTGGATCTATTAGTCTAGGTTCAAATCCTAGCGGGATTAATAGCCGGGCGCTTTTGAGCCCGGCCATTTTCATTTCTTAGCTAGCCGCGAAGCGAACCGCAGCCCGACACCGTCCGGTGAAATCACGGTGAAATCGCGGAGACCATAGTCGCGGTCGGCGATCGGTTTCACGACGGGCGATTTCATCTCGCTGCACAGTGTCCAGTAACGATCGACGTCGGGCACCATGATGCGGATGTTGGCCACCAGGGTCTTGGGCGAGGCCGGCTGTCCGGGGATCTGTTCGAGGAAGAGCCGCGAAGACTCCCAGCCCAACTCCACGAACCCGGGCTCTTTTCGACGGATCTTGAAGCCGAGCATCTCATAAAACGTGGCCGACCATTTTACGTCTCGCACGTAGACCTCGACAACGAGCTGCTCGTCCGATCCGACGTACTTTTTGCCGGGCCGTGTCGGTTCCGTGCCGTCATCCGATTGGCCCGCCGCGACGTGAACGACGCCGACGACCAGCGGGATCGCGATCAACAAGCACAGCGAAGCGTGCGGCATAAAGCGGCTCCAATTCGGCGAGACAGTCCTGTTCGCCGGCTGATTATGGAAAACGACCCGCAGCGGTACAAACCATTCGCCAGAACGAGGTTTGCCGCGAATATGCCGGTCGCTGTCCAGGGAATTGCTATAAGATCGTTCCCGAGATCCACGGCGAATTTGATCTAAGATGACCGTCGCCGTGGCGAACAAGGGGCTGGGCGACGCCGCATTTGTCGCCACCAGTGCGCCGTATCGTTCTGCCTCTCGCCTTGTCCGCAGACTGCCCGTCTTCGAGGTGTTTTTTGCAAGCTGGAGAGTCGATGATTGCCACCGAAGGGGGCCGCAAAGCGAGTCGACTGCGCCGGCTGTTTTTTGGTCCCGCCGAACTCCGCGCCGGGTGGCGGCTGTTGATTTTTGCGGTTATCGTGCTCGTGATCGGGGCAGTCGCGCGGCTCGCGACTTTCCCGGCGCGAGGGCGCCTCAATGAAGACACGCTCTCGGTTCTCAATCTGTTGATGACTGTCGGCATTTTTCTCGTGTCCAGCGCCGTCATGGCTAAACTTGAGCGGCGAAAGATCGCCGACTATGGGCTGCCCTGGCGGCGGACCCTCGGCAAGCAATTCTGGCAGGGGACGCTGATTGGCTTTCCGACCATCACCGCCCTGGTTGCCGTATTGCATCTGGCTGGCGTCGTCTCATTCACGAGCGGAACGCCCCAGGGGTCTGTCATCTGGATGTACGCACTCGGCTACGGCCTGTTCTTCGTGCTGGGTGCGGTCTTTGAAGAGTTTTTCTGCCGTGGCTATTTGCTGTTCACGCTCACGACGGGGATCGGCTTCTGGCCGGCCGTGGTGCTCACCTCGGTCCTCTTCGGCGGTTTGCACGCGTTCAATCCGGGCGAGACGGCGTTCGGTTGCTTTTCGGCCGGCGTATTCGGGCTCCTGCTTTGCCTGATGCTGCGGCGAACCGGCAGTCTGTGGATGTCGATTGGCTTTCACGCGGCCTACAACTGGGGCGAGGCTTTCTTTTACGGCACGCCGGACAGCGGTCAGCTCGCGCCACAGCGCTTTCTCACCGCCCATTTCGATGGACCGCAGTGGCTGACGGGGGGATCCGCGGGACCTGAAGGCAGCTATCTCTGTGTTGCGATCGTGGCCCTGGTCACGATCGGTTTTGCCTTCTGGCGGCGCGAGGCGAAATTCCCCGATCCGGCCGCACTCCGTCCGAGCCCGAGTGCAATTTTGACGGCGCCCGCGGATTGAAGTCGGCTGCCGAGAGATCGGTCGCTTTTTTGCCTCGCCTTCTCTTTCGCCTGCGCCGAGCGCTCTCCGCTTGAGCCCGTGGCAGCACCAGTTAGAGTGGAGGCAGCGATCTGAAGTAAGCAATGCGGGCCACGAGTTTCTTGATGCCAATGACCGCATCCCGGCGACGCGATCTGCGATTGATGCTGTTGGCCGCGGCCGCCAGCGGCGCCTGCCTGGGCGCGGCGCTCTCGACCGTGACGCTCGGATTCGAATCCAACGATGACGTCGGGATGGCCCAGATTGTCTCGGGCGTGACGACCGGCACGCCGTCGGCCGAGCTGATCTTCTCGAATATCCTGATCGGCTCGGTGCTGAAGTTCTTGTACGGACTCACCGACGGTGTGAATTGGTACACGTTGTATCTGCTCGGCGCGCATTTCTCGCGCTGACCGGCCTGTCGTGGGCCTTTCTGCGATTGCAGCCGTCGCGGATGGGGGTGATCCTGTTCGCTCTCCTGTTTGTCGAGTTCGAGGTCGCGCTCTTGTTGCGTCTGCAATTCACTTCGACCGCCATCCTGGCGGCGGTGAGCGGCATCGCTTTGATCTTGTCTCGCGACGAAGTCAGCGGCCAACACTCGGGGCCGGCCCTCGTCTACGGCGGAGCGCTGGTCGTTCTGGCAGGACTGATCCGCCCCGACGCGATGTACTACGCCGTCGTGCTGCTCGTGCCGCTGTTGACCTACGAAGCTTTCTTCTTTCGACGCTGGCGGCCCTTTGTGGCGATCGCACTGAGCATGGTCATCGCGGTCGGTGCGGCGGCGTACAACGATTGGCACTATCGCAGCGATCCGGCCTGGCGCGAGTTCATGGCCTACAACCGGGCCCGCGCTTTCATTCACGACTTGCCGATTGTCACGTACGAGCACAACACGCGTTTTTTCTTCGACCGTGTCGGCTGGACCTACACCGATTGGGGCATGTTCACCAACTGGTTCTTTACCGATCGCGAAACGTTCTCTCGCGAGCGGTTGGAAGCGATTCTCAATCGCTTCGAGGGGAGCACCTGGAGCCGGACGAAATCGGCGCAGTACCTGGCCGACAGCCTGCGCCCGTTCGAGTTTTTTCCGCCGCTTGTCTACGCCAACCTGGTTTTGGCGATCGTCTTGGCCGCGGGGAGCCGCTTGCGCGTGTTTCTCGTGGTTGCGGCAGAATCCCTGCTGATTGAAAGTGTGCTGGTCTTGTTCTCGTGGTACGCGAAGCTGCCGGCGCGCGTGCTGCTGCCCGCTTATCTGTCGGCCGTCGTCGTCGCGTTTTATGTCGTGCTGCGGGAAGCATCGCTGCGCCGCCACTTGATGCCGATCGCCTCCGATGTCGCCTGGCTGCGCCCGTTGACGGCGGCCGCGGCCTTGGCGTTTGCCGTTTACTATGCGGCGGCGTTTTACCCGGTGGCCGCGATGCACGTCTCCAAGAGCGATTACAACAACCGCAACCAGCAAGTTCTGGCGCTGTTCGTGCGCACGCTTCGCCACCGTTATGTTCGTTACGATCCCCAGGCGGTCTTTCTCAACTGGGGGGGCCGCTTCCCGATGTTCTTCACGGCTCCCTTGGACAATTATCGAGACCTGCGCGACCTGAGAATGCTCGGGCTGGGGTGGAATACCCATAGCCCGCAGTTCGATGCAGCCGTGTCGCAATTGGGGCTCGACGATCTGTACCAGGCTTCCTACACCAACCCGAGCGTTTATCTTTTCACCGCGCCTTACTCGTTGCAGCAGCTCGAGAGATTTGTGATGGAGCACTATCGGCAATCGATCGTCGTCAAACGTGCCGACCACCTCCTGGCCGATTCCGATCGTCCGCCCGATTATTTCGCGACGGACTTCAGCGTTTACCAGATGGCTCTCAAGACCAACGCGGCCGACTCCGCCAACGGCCTCCAAACCACGGCACGAGCCCAGGCGGACAGAGCCGCCACCCCGATTAAAGGGTCTACTCTTAAGGAGCCGCGCACGAAGTAAGCGGTTCTTGATCTTCGCAAGAAGCAAACCGCTTACTGCGTTCGCGGCTCCTAAGACCCGACACGCACGGCCTGCGGCGGTGCTTGACGACCGCGAATTGCCGGGCGTACGATCGTTTGAGCGAGTGAAACAGTCCCGACAAACGCGCCCCATCGTCGGCCGCCGGATCAAGATCAAGCAGTGTCCCCTCCCCATTCCGCCTCGTTGCCTTGCGAATCGCCCTGCGGCCGAAGGGGCTTAGGCTTGTCGCGGTCGTTGCGACTCGCGGTCTTTCGACTGACGATCGCCGTTTCGATCGTGACACTTGCGGTCTCCCCGTGCCGCGCCATCGATCCGGATTCTCCCGAAGTGCGACGGGCGATCGATCGGGCCGTCGGTTACCTTCGCGGCCATGTCGACAGTATGGAAGATCACGAAGCGGGAATTGTCGCCTACGCTTTGATTCGAGCTGGCGAATCTCCGGAAAGCGAGGCGGTCAAGGGGCTCGTGCGACGAGTCATCGAGAGGAAATTTCAGGGCGATACATACGGAAAGGACACGCCGCACCAGTTCTATGAGGCCGGCTGCGACATGATGATGTTCGAGGCGGCCAATCCGGGACGCTATAAGCGTCAGATCGACATCATTGCCGCTTTCGCCGTCGAAAATCAGTGGCCCAGCGGGAGTTGGTACTACTACGGTCAGAGCGAGCATGGCGGCGACACAAGCCATACGCAGTACGCCGTTCTGGGATTGTGGGCCGCCGCGCGCTCGGGCGTGCGCATTCCGGTCAACGTTTGGAGCCGGATTGCCGAGTGGCATTTGAAGACCCAGCTCAGCGACGGCGGCTTTGCCTATCATCCGGGCGATGTGAAAAAACCGACACAACCGATGACGGTCAATGGGGTCGCCAGTCTTTGCGTCGCGCGGATGATGCTTTTTCCAAACCGGTCGTTTCCTCCGGTCTTCGACGATGCCAAGGAAGAGGGCACAAAGTCCAACGAGAAGACTGCGGGTGGGGCGCGTGAAGAGGACAAAAGCGAACCCGACCCGGCCGCGGCTCGCCCTTCGGTGCTCGAGCCTCTCGATCTGAGTGGCACGCGGGTGACGGATCGCTCGCGACGCGGGCGTGGCGGCAACTCGGGCGGCGGGTCCAAAACCGAGCTCGCGCGCATCAATCGAGGAATCTCCCGGGCGCAAATTGGATCCGCAGCAACTACGAGCAGCGCGAGGCCCGCTTTCCGCTGTATTACCTCTACGGGCTGGAACGAATGTGCGCGCTGGCAAAGATCGAGAACTTCGACCGCCACGACTGGTACGCGGAGAATGCTGCGGCGGTGTTCAGAAAACAGCGACCCGACGGGTCCTTCGGCGGGGAGTGCGGTGAACCGGCCGAGACTTCGTTCGCAATCCTGTTTTTGTCGCGAGCCACCGCGAAGCTGATGGGCAAGCCCGAGGAGCAATTCGGTGGCGGTCTGATGGTCGGCGGGCGCGGACTTCCGTCGAATCTCGCAGCCATTCGGTCCTCGAGCGACGGCATCCAGGTCCGCAAGCTCGACGCCCCGGTCGACAAGCTCCTTTCGGAACTCGAGAACCCCAAGAGCGCCGAGGTCGAGAGCGTCCAGCAAGCCATCGTCGAGACGGTGCAGATCGGCGATCGCGAAAAGCTCGTCGGTCAGAAGGACCGCTTGAAAAAGCTCGCACGCGACCCGCGGCCCGAAGTGCGGCGAACCGCCTTATGGGCCCTCGGACGCTGCGCCACGGTCCGCGACGCCGCGGTTTTGATCAAAGGCCTGGATGACCCGGACATCAACGTCGTCATCGAGGCCAACAATGCGCTCTGCTGGCTGAGCCGCCGGCCCAACGGATTCGGCCGCCCGTCCGACCCCATCGCGGACCTCCCGGAAAACGCCAGCGAACGCCAGCGTCGCGACGCGGCCCAGGCCTGGCGAACCCAAGTCCGCAGAGACTGGCGCGAATGGTTCAATCAAGTCGGCCCCTATTCCGAACGCGAACTGCCAATGGACCTGCCCGAATTTGCCTCGCCGCAAAAGTGACTCGCTCTGGGTGTCACCGTTGAGCTTGCTCAACCGTGTCTTCTCGCTGATGAAGCACGAAATCCGAATGACGAAGGAAGCACGAAGCCAGAAGCACGAACGAGACTTCGTTTTTCTTCGGGCTTAGGTCATTTGGACATTCCTTCGTCATTCGTGCTTCGGATTTGTCGGACCCGCCTTGATCGTCCATCGGAGAACCGCATCCATGTTGCGCTCGCTCGCACTCACTGGCTTGTTTCTCTCGTTGCTCGGCTTCGCGAGTGCCTCGGCCTCCGATGAGCCGCAGAGCGCCGGTCCTCCGCGGGGTGAGGTCCAGAAGTATTCGTTCGATCACAGCCGCGTCTTTCCGGGGACCGTGCGGGATTATTGGGTCTACGTGCCCAAGCAATACGATCCTTCCAAACCCGCCTGTGTGTATGTCGGCCAGGACGGCGTTGGCTTCGGGGCCCCGGCCGTCTTCGACGAGTTGATCGAATGGAAGGCCATGCCGGTCACCATCGGCGTGTTCATCATGCACGGCCGCGTGAAGGCCCTCTCCAAAAACGCCATCGACCGCTTCAACCGCAGCTTCGAGTACGACGGCCTGGGCGATAACTACGTCCGCTTTCTGCTCGACGAAATCCTCCCCGAGGTCGAGAAGAAAACTGCGGCTGACGGCCGGCCCATCCATCTTTCCCACGACGGCAACGACCGCTGCATCGCCGGCATCTCGAGCGGCGCGATCTGCGCCTTCACCGCGGCCTGGGAACGCCCCGACGCCTTTCGCCGCGTCTTCAGTTCCGTCGGCACCTTCGTCGGTCTCCGCGGCGGCAACAACTACCCCACGCTGATCCGCAAATACGAGCCCAAGCCGATCCGCATCTTTCTCGAGGACGGCACCAACGATCAGAACATCGCCGGCGGCGACTGGTGGATGGCCAATCAGGAAATGGAACGCGCCTTCCGCTTCGCCGGCTACGAAGTCAATCACGCCTGGGGTGAAGGGGGCCACAACGATCGCCACGCCCGTGAAATCTTCCCCGAAGCCATGCGTTGGCTCTGGAAAGATTGGCCCAAACCGGTGAAGGCCGGCGCGGGCTCGAGCCAGATGCAGGAAATCCTGATCCCCGACGAGCCTTGGAAGCTCGTCGCCGACGGCTACAAGTTCACCGAAGGCCCCGCCGCCAACGCCAAGGGCGAAGTCTTCTTCAACGACATCCCTAACAGCAAGACGTATAAGATCGGCCTCGACGGCAAGGTCACGCTCTTCGTCGCCGACTCCAAGCAAGGCAACGGCCAGGCCTTCGGCCCCGACGGCCGCCTCTACGCGGTCGCCAGTGCCGCCAATCAGATCCTCGCCTACGACGACACAGGAAAGCCGACACAAATCGCCGACGGATTTTACGGCAACGATCTCGTCGTTCTACACGATGGCGGTCTCTACGTGACGAATCCCACGCTTCCGAATCCGGCTGAGCCGGGCAAGGTCTGGTACATCGATCCCCACGGCCACAAGCGGGTCGTCGACACGGGCCTCAAGCTGCCCAACGGCATCGCCGTCTCGCCCGATCAGTCGCTGCTCTACGTCGCCGAGAGCCGCTCGCACTGGGTCTGGAGTTACCAAATCCAGCCGGACGGATCGCTAGCCGCCAAGCAGCGTTACTTCTACCTCCACATGCCCGACCGGGCCGACAACAGCGGCGTCGACGGCATCCGCGTCGACCGCGACGGCCGGCTCTACTCGGCCACCGACATGGGCATCCAAGTCTCCGACCCAGCCGGCCGAGTCTTCGCGATCATCCCGACCCCCAACGGCGACATCGCCAACCTCTGCTTCGGCGGCCCCCAGTTCGACACCCTCTACGCGACGTGCCGGGACCGCGTCTACAAGCGCCGGGTCAAAACCCGCGGAGCGAACGCGTTCGACGCCCCCATCAAACCCGCCCCGCCACGGCTCTGACCGCCTCCCTCACGGTCCCGGCTCGAAAGTTTCCATCAGTTTGCGGCGGCGATCGCGGAGGCGACGGTGATCGTCCCCTCGTAGAGCGCGCGGCCGATGATTGCGCCGAGGAGCCGCGGTTCGCTGTGGGCGGCGGCGGCCAGTTTGCGAACGTCGTCGACAGTGGTCACGCCGCCGGAGGCGATGGTTGGAAAACCCAGTTGAGCAAGAGCCGTCAAATCCCCGATCGTCGCCGCGTCGAGGCCTTGCATCATTCCGTCATTGGCGATGTTGGTGTAGATCACAGCGGCGATCTCGAGACCGACGTATTGCCGGGCCAGCTCGAGGGCGGGTGTCTTGGAGACGTCGAGCCAGCCTTCGGTCGCTACCATCGAGTCGCGGGCGTCGATGCCAAGCGCGATCCGCCCCGGGAATTTTGACACCATCGCTCGGAACCAGTCGGGCTGCTTGAGCGCCTGGGTGCCGACGATCACACGATCGACGCCGACGGTTTCCAACAGCAGCCGAATGGCCGATTCATCCCGGATGCCGCCGCCGAGTTGGCAGGGAAGACCGGCCGCCGCGACGATGTTCCGCACGACTGCGTGATTCACGGGCCGCCCCGCGCGGGCTCCGTCGAGATCGACCAGATGCAGCCGGGTTGCCCCTTCCGCTACAAAGCGGCGGGCCATTTCCAGGGGATCGCCGAAGACGGTCTCTTGGTTATAGTCCCCCTGGCGCAGGCGCACGCATTGGCCGCCGCGGAGATCGATTGCCGGAAGGATTTCCATACGACAGGATTTCCGTGCTGGGCTTTTCGAATCGCCGCCATGCCGAGTCGTCAGAGGGTCGCGAAATTCTTGAGCAGCCGCAGGCCCAGGCTCTGGCTCTTTTCCGGATGAAATTGGGTGGCGAACAGGTTGTTCTTGGCGACGGCCGAGACGAAGCGCGTGCCGTGCTCGGTGCGGGCGGCGACCACCGATTCATCCTTTGGCACGACATAGTAGCTGTGGACGAAATAGAACGAGGACCCGGACGGGATCCCCTCGAAGAGTCGTGTCGGCTTGGCAAATTCGAGCGAATTCCAGCCCATGTGTGGGATCTTCAAATCGGGCTGGTCGTCCAAGCGCACCACTTTGCCGCCGAGCACTCCCAAGCCTTCCCACTCTCCGTCCTCGTAGCTGACGTCGAAAAGCAACTGGAGTCCGAGGCAAATCCCTAAGAACGGTTTCCCAGCGGCGATGTGATCGCGGACCGGCCGATCCAGCTCAGCCCGCTTGAGCTCATGGATTCCGTCGCGAAAAGCGCCCACGCCCGGGAGCACCAGCTTTTGGGCCCCTTCGACGTCGGCGGGACGCGTGACGATCACGGCCTCGGCCCCGATTTTCTCGAAGGCTTTCTGCACGCTCCGCAGATTGCCCATGCCGTAGTCGACGATCTTGATCATGGCCAGCGACTTTTCCCGAGCCGATTGCCGCGACACGCCAGAACGTATTGACAGGTCCGTCGTGCTAGCGGTTCGCGCGAGGATGCGCGCCAGTCTAGCAAAACACTCACTTCCAGGAACTGCCGTTCCTCCAGCGCTGCTCGAACAGCGAGCCCCGTCCGGCGCCGACGCCCGGCCATTGCGTGCGTTTCCAGCCGTCGGACTGGCCGGCTCCGCTGGCGAAATGGAAGAGCTGATCGCCCGGTTCCCAGATGTCGAACTCTTCCTCGGGGAGGTAATCGGGGATTCCCAGCAGGCGCTTGATCCCTTGGGTCATGAGCAAAGCGAAAAACAGGAGGACGCACATCAGGATCGCGACGACTGGCACAAACAGCCCGAGCGAAAAGAATCGCTCGGTCGCCGGCCAGATCTGCTTCCAGCCCGACGATCACGACCAGCGTGGCGAGACTCAGATACGGACCGTAGGGAATCTCGCGGTCACGGCGAAAGACCAGACAGGCCGCCACGACGACGAGCGCACAGAGCGGTGCGAGGAAAAACACGATCAGCGTCGGCTGCCAGCCGAGAAAGCTGCCGATCGTCGCCATCAAAATCACGTCGCCGAACCCCATCGCCTCGCGCTTGAGCACCCACTGTCCGAGAATTCGCACGACCCACACCGAGCCCCCGCCGACGACCAGCCCGGCCAGGCTCACCGCCAGTCCGTGCCAGTGCGGGTGGTCGGCAATCCAGAGCGGCACGGGGGGGCCCTGCATCCAAGAGCCGAACCGGCTGCCGGTGACATCCATCAGCGAGTGCAGCAAGCTCGCGTCCTGAAACCAGACCGGCACGATGTACAGGCAGCCTGCCAAACTGCCGAGGACGCCGACGGCCATCGCGGGCAAGGTCGCGCCGTCGGGGATGATCCGCTGGTCGAAATCGATCAGCGAGGCGACAACCAACGATTCGACCAGGACCAGGTGATAGAGCCACCGCCAGAAGCAGACCATCGCGGGGGAGAGCAACGACGAGTGCGGCTCGGCGTGCGGCCCCAACGGCGAGAAGAGGCAACTGTCTTCGACGCGAGCGAACGAGCCGGTCGGCACTTCGCACAGGAAAAGTCCCACAAACAACAATCCGTTGGCCGCTTCGATCAGCGGGTAGCGGGGCGAAATGCGCGTGCGGCAAAAGCGGCAACGGCCCGCCAGCCGCAGCCAGCCGACCACCGGCAAATTATCTCTGAGCAGAATCCGCCGTTTGCAGCGGGGGCAGTGCGAGGGGGGGGACCAGAGCCCGCGGATCTGGTCGAGCAGCCGCTCATGCTTGGGCAGCCGATAGACGCAGACGTTGAGGAAGCTGCCGATCGTCGCTCCCAAAACGAACAAATACGGGATCAGAAAAATCCAAGGGATGTCGAAGCGCATTACGGATCCGCGCTCCGCCATTGGCCGCCGGACCAGGTTGGAGGGGCGGAGGAGGAGATACCAACGGCAAGATGGCCGCGACGATCTCGTCGACCGTGCGGCCGTCGACGTCGACCGTGACGCTCGCCGTTTCGCGGTAGAGCGGTTCGCGAACGGGCAGCAACGAGTCGATTTCGCGACGTCCACCGGCGGCCGTCAGATCCGGGCGGCGGTCTTGGGTGGCCGGGTCGGCGGCGATCTGCCGCTCGATTGTCTCGACAGTCGCCCGCAGCCAGACCACCGGACCGGCCGCCCGCATCCGGGTGCGCGTCTGGGGGTCGAGAATGGCTCCGCCTCCTGCGGCAATGCACCAACCGATCGCGATCGAGCAATTCCGCCAGCAGTTCCCGCTCTCGGGCGCGAAAACCTGGCTCCCCTTCCGATTCAAAAATCTCGCGGATCGTCTGTCCGGCGCGGCGTTCGAGTTCAGCGTCGGCATCGATCGATTCGAACTTGAGGCGGGCGGCTAGCGGCGGGGCGACGCTCGTCTTGCCGGTTCCGCGATATCCGATCAGCGTCACCACCATGATCGACTCAGCATTCCCCGCAGGCGGCGCCTGCCTAGGCCGTTTTGCCCAACGGGCTGATGCCGCGCCGCAGGGTTTCTCGCATCACGTCCACCGGCGCGCCGCGGCCTGTGAAGTATTCGTACTGCAGCGCGGCTTGCCGCACAAACATCTCGATTCCGGAGACCGTTCGGCACGAATGCTCTCGGGCCTGCTTGAGAAATAGCGTGTTCTCGGGGTTATACACCGTGTCGAAGACGACCATGTCGTCGCGGAACCAGTTCATCGGGAAGGGAGTGTCGTCGACGTTGGGGAACATGCCCACCGGCGTGCAGTTCACGATGATGTCGGCAAACACGGCCCCGCGATTTTCCCACTGGATTTGTTGGCAGCCCAGGCGCTGGGCGAGCGACACGGCGCGGGCGTGGGTGCGGCTAGTCACCGTGACGCCGCAGCCTGCACGAACCAGGCCCAGTCCAATCGCGCGGGCCGCTCCGCCGGCTCCGAGGATCAGCACTTTCTTGCCGCCCAGCTCCTCCTCCACCCCCGACTCACGGGTCAGCGCGATGCGAAGGGCCGCGAGCGCCGCTTCGTAATCGGTGTTGGCCGCGTGCCAGAGCAGCCGGTCATCGCGATAGAGGGTGTTCGACGGCGCCGATGTCGTCGACCATGTCATCGTGGCGAGGCACTTCCTCGAGCACGGCTTCCTTATGGGGAATCGTGACGCTGTAACCTCTCACGCCCAGCCACTGAAACTCATTCAGAGCCTGGCCCAAGAACTGTCGAAAGACGCGGAATGGCAAATAGACGCCGTTGAAGCCGGCAGCCCGAAAGGCCGCGTTCTGCACCAGCGGGCTCAAGCTGTGCGCCACCGGGTCGCCGATGACGCCGATAGATCTGCGTCTGCTTGTCGATGTGGTCGTAATGATAGACGTCGCGCATTTCGTCGAACGAAATCTGGCCGGGGGCCAATTCCCGCTCGGCGCTGAAACTCGCGTATGTGAACGGAGCTCCATAACGTCCGCAGAGCAAGCGGCTCGAAAGCCCCATCTCGCCCATGCAGAAGCCCACGGTCGGGACTTTGGCCTCGTGAACGAGCCGGAGCATGCGGACGGCGTCGACGGGCGAATTGGCCATCGTGACGATCTTCACGATGTCGGGATCGAGCTTCGACAGCCGCTCGTGAATTTCTTCCAGGTCGTCGGGAGTCTCCTCGAAATTGTGGTAGCTGATGACCCGCTTGGTTTTGCCGTAGCGTCGGACCTGATTGGCGATATCGTGCTCGAGGTCGATGTACTCGGCCCCGCCGGCGATGGCGGCCCGCAACAAAGTCAGCCTCTGGTCCTCGGAGCCGCGCCAGCGTCCCTGGTCCTGGGGTCGCCGGCACGTCAGGATCACCGGCGTCGGCCGCTCGTTGAGCAAAAAGCCGAGATCGGGCGTGTTCTGCAGCCAATCGAGCCGCAGCTCGACGAACTGCGCTCCGCGCGCCGCGAGGGCACGGTGTTCGAGCACAACCATCTTGTGTCGGGTACGACCAATGCTGACGCAGATCATGCGGGGAACTATCCGAGGCGGCCGAATTGCCGGTCCAATTCGGCTCGGGTCAGGACCAGGGCCGTGGGCCGTCCGTGCGGGCAATGATGGGCATCGTCGATCAGGTGCCGCTGCGCCAACAGGCTTTCCATTTCTTCCGGCTTCAAGCGTTGGCCCGCCTTGACGGCCGCCTTGCAGGCCATGAGGTGCAGCAAACTGTCCAGTATATCGCGCCGCGAGGGCCTCTGCCCGGACGCCCCCAGGCTCTCCGCCGCGTCCCGGAGGATGCGGTCGTGGTCCGCGTGGGCCAAAATCGCCGGGTAAGCGGTTAAAAGCACGGTGCCCCCGCCGAACTCTTCGAGGCGATAGCCGATCTGGTCGAGGACCGCGGCGTGCTCGAGCAGAGTCGCGGCCTCCCGGTCGCTGAACTCGAGCGTCAGCGGAACCAGCATCCGCTGCGATTCCACAGCACCCTGATCGACCCGGTGCCGCAAGTGCTCGTACATCACGCGTTCGTGCAGCGCGTGCTGATCGATGACCGTGATGCCGTCCGCGGTCTCGACGACCAGGTAGCAATCATGGACTTGCATCACCTGCCGCAGTCCGGCTTCGCGCACAAAGCCGCTGTCGTGCGACGGACCTTCGACGGGCGACCCGACGGGCGACGTAGCGGGACCCGCTGTGCCCCAGTCGGGGGAAGTCGGCGATGCGTCGGCGAATCCAGACTCGCTCGTTTCGTCGAGATGCCGATCCTCTGGCGCGGCAAAACGCGGAAGAGCCCCGTTGGCAGACGACGATGCGGGAATCGGCCACTCCGCAGGCGGCGATTCCTGCGCAGAGGGCGAAGGCGCTGTCCATTGGCTCAATTGAGTTCGCGCCCATTCCGCCAGTTCTAACTGCGCGTCCCGCTGGGCGGGCGCCTCGAGCCCGCCGCGCTCGGACGAGAAACTCTCGAACCGCCAGGCGGACGCCTTGGGCACCGAGATGGTCGATTCGAGATTCGCCGAGAGAAAGCGCGTGCGAATCGCCGAGAGCAAGAGCCGATAGAGGGGCTGGTTGTCCCGAAACCGGACTTCGGCTTTCGTCGGATGGACGTTGACGTCAACCAGCTCCGGCGCCAGCTCCAAAAACAAAAAGACCACGGGATAGCGGCCCGTCATCAGCAGTCCGCGATACGCTTCGCCCAGCGCGTGCTGCAACGAGCGATCCTGAATCCAGCGGCCGTTCAGAAACAGGTATTGTCCCTTGCGCGTTGCCCGGCTCTCGCTCGGGTGGGCCACATAGCCCCAAATCCGCGCCTCGGCCGTTTGCGATTCCACCCAGATGAGCTTGTCCGCCAGATCCGAGCCGAAAAACAATTTGAGCCGGTCGAGCACCTGACCGGTCGGCGGCAACTCGTAGACCGAACGTTGGTTGTGCCGCAGCGAGGCGGTCAACTTCGGATGGGCCAGCGCCACCCGCGTAAATTGCTCGCTGATGTGGCCGAACTCGGTGGCGACGGCCCGCAAGAACTTGCGGCGAACGGGCGTGTTGTAGAGGAGGTTACGGACCTCGATGACCGTCCCGACCGGACACCCGCAGGGCTGCACGGGGCTGGGATTGCCGCCTTCCACCGAGATTTCGTTACCAAGCTCGGCATCGACCCGACGGCTGCGGAGTCGCAACCGGCTAACGGCCGCGATCGACGCCAGGGCCTCACCCCGAAAACCCAGCGTACGAACGCGAAACAGGTCGTCGGCCCCGGTGATCTTGCTCGTGGCGTGGCTGGTGACCGCCAGCCCGATATCTGCGGGATGAATTCCCTCGCCATCATCGGCCACGCGAATCAGTTCGCTGCCGCCGTCACCGATCTCGACGTCGACGCGGGTGGCCAGTGCGTCGACGCTGTTTTCCAGCAGCTCCTTGACGACGCTCGCCGGACGCTCGATCACCTCGCCCGCGGCAATCTTGTTGACGACGAGTGCATCGAGAGCGTGAATCCGCGACATATCGGGGCCGGCTGCGCTCGGTCTGAATCAATTCGGCCCGGGGCCGGCGGATCGACGCCCGATCCGGTGACGTCCGTGTAAAGCCGCGACGAGAAACACCTTCCGTGCGCCGAGGGAGGGCTGGCGCGTGTTCCCTCGATAGATAGCCGCGCGGACGGGCTTTCGCAACGGTCGACTAGGAAACCGGTCGAAATCCGGCCGCCGGCACACGTCCCATCCTCGCACACTGTCCTTCAGGTTCTGCGGATGAGGTATTTGTCCAAGTACGCGAGCAGTTTCCTGCCGTCGGCCGGTTGGGCGCGGTAGCCGATGTAGCCGTCGGGGCGGACGACGACCAGGGCCCGTTCGGTCACGACGAGTTGGTGATACAGCCCGCCCGTGCTGTCGTTCCAGATCGAGACGTTCGCCGGGGCGGCTGCGGCGCCGGGGGCGACGTGCTCGCCGGGCGGTAGGATCACATGGACGGCGAAGAGGTCGGGGAAGTGCTGCTCGACGTCGGCGGCTAGTTTTCCCAGGTGCGAAAGGGCTTGGGCGTCGCCGGGGCCGCGAAGCAACAAGAGGTTGTGCCGCGTTCCGTGTGTGGCCTGAAACAGCGTCGTTGCACTGCCGTCTTTCGCGGAGGTGAGCGGCACTTCGGGCAAGCGATCGCCGGCGCAGATTTCGCTTTTATGGCCGTGCCAGTCCTCGGCGGTCAGCGGGCCTTGGCGGTAGTTGATGGACAGCTCGCATGCCGCGTTCTTGAATTTGTCCTGCACGAAGCCGAACGACGTGACGATGCCGGCGACGTGATTGCGGATGTACTGCGCGACGGGGTTCCGCAGCGTGGCGGCCGTGGTCACGCGCTCGGCTCCGCGGAGCACCTGGTCGCCGACGGCGCTGCGTTCGCGGGAATAGCTGTCGAGCAGCGGGCCGGCCTGGCCCCGGCCCTGATGCACGAGGGCCAGCTTCCAGGCCAGGTTGAACGCGTCCTGCATGCCTGTGTTCATGCCTTGTCCGCCGGCCGGGCTGTGGATGTGGGCCGCGTCGCCCGAGAGCGTCACGCGGCCGCGGCGATAATCGGTCACCTTGCGTTCATTAATACGGAAGCCCGCGAGCCAGACCGGTTGCGAGAGTTTGAGTCCGCCAGGGCCGCGCTCGTCGACGATCCGCTGCGCGTCGGCCAGCGTCGGATCGGGAGGCTTGGACGTGTTGCCGGCCAGACCGATGTCACCCATGACGCGGAAGCGGTTGTGAATGATCGGGAACGTGACGAGGACGCCTTTTTCATGCCAGTACACCGTGATTTCATCGGCAGGGAGCGGGCCTTCGATGTGAACGTCGGCCAGAACCCAGTCGTTCGGTTCCGCGTGGCCGGTGAACGAAATGCCCAGCGCGTGCCGCACCGTGCTGTGCGCACCGTCGCATCCGGCGACCCACTTGGCGGTCACCTGTTCTTCGCGGCCGTCGGCGTGCCGCAGGGTGCAGGCGACGGCGTCGGATTGTTCGCTGAGCGAAATCAGCTCCACGGGCCGCTCGGCGGTAATTCCCTTTTTCGCCAGATACTCGGCAAGCAGCCGCTCGGTCTCGTTTTGCGGGATCATGAGCGGATAGCCGAACGGGCTTTGGACCCCAGAGATCTCGATGTGGACGATCCGTTTGCCGCCGCTGTAGACGTTTGCGGCACGGGCCTTGAGGCCCGTCTTCACGAAGGTGTCGGCCAGGCCCAGATTGTCGAACAGCTCGAGCGAGCGACTCCAAACGACGAGGGCCTTCGACGTTTCGCTCGGAGCGGCCGCCTTATCGATGATCCGGCACGCCAGACCGTAGTGATTGAGCGCGGCAGCCATCGTCAGTCCGACGGGACCGGCCCCAACGATCAGAACATCGACGGTTGAACCAGGCATGAATGCTCCTCCTCGATAGCCCCAATGTCGATCGCCAGGATATGCAGTCGAAGGCGTGGCTAGAAGTGTGCCACGCTTCGCCGATCAAGCTTTCCGGCGACGGCGGCGCGAGCCGATGGCCACGGGTTTGAGGCTGACGACAAGCAGCGGGTCGATGATCTCGAACGTATCGTCGGGGCGAGCGACCGCAATCGTCCCCGCTTTGGGATTGCGATAGATTTTCGGGATGCTCGACCGTCAGCGTCCGGTTATCGGCAAAATGAATTTCAAACGGCACACCCCACGGGATCAAGCCCCGTCGGCCGCTTCGCGGCGGTGCAGATCCTCGACCTCAGGGGCGGCCTCTTCGGGTTGGGCGGGGTGGTTGACGAACGTTCCCGGGCTGAGCTGCGGGGTCGTTTTGTGCTGGTCGATGATCGAACGCAGATGGGCGGCGTCCATGACCTCGCACTCCAGCAGCTCGCGCGACATCTGCTCCAGCACGGGGCGGCGGGTGGTGAGGATCTCGAATGCGGTCTTGCCGCAGTCATTCGATGATCCGCTTCACTTCGAGGTCGATCTCACGGATCGTCTCCTCGCTGTGGACCGAGTCGTGGGGGACGTCCGGACCGAGAAACTGTGTCCGCGATCGCTCGCTATAGCGTACGCGGCCGAGCTTCGCGCTCATGCCGAATTCGGTCACCATGCTGCGGGCGATGTCGCTGGCCTGTTGCAAGTCGCGCTGGGCACCGGTCGACGTCTCCTTGAAGACGATCTCCTCGGCGTTGATCCCCCCCAACAGCACGCAGATCTTGTGCTGCAGCTCCGACTGCGTGAACAGCCGGCGGTCGTCTTCGGGCCGGCTCATCGTGTATCCAAGGGCTCCTAGTCCGCGGGGAATGATCGAGATTTTGTGGACGGGGTCGGTGTTGGGCAGGCTGCAGGCGACCAAAGCGTGACCGCATTCGTGGTAGGCGACGCGCAGTTTTTCCTCTTCGTGGATGATCCGCGTTTGCTTTTCCAGCCCGGCTACGACCCGCTCGATCCCTTCCTCGAACTCGGCCATCGTCACGCAGGTCTTGTCCGCGCGGGCCGCCAATAGCGCCGCCTCGTTCACCAGGTTGGCCAGGTCGGCACCGACAAAACCGGGAGTCAGCTTGGCGATCCACTGCAGATCGACCTTGTCGTCCATCTTGATGCGGGCCGCATGCACCTTGAGGATGGCTTCGCGACCCCGGATGTCGGGTCGATCGACGAGCACGTGGCGATCGAAACGGCCGGGCCGCAAGAGAGCCGGGTCGAGCGTTTCGGGCCGGTTCGTCGCTCCCATCACGATCACGCTCTGATCGGACGAAAATCCGTCCATCTCAACCAACAAGGCATTGAGCGTTTGCTCGCGCTCGTCGTGTCCGCCGGGGGCGCCGCTGCCACGGACCTTGCCGAGCGCGTCGAGTTCGTCGATGAAGATGATGCTGGGCGACCGCTGGCCGGCCTGGTGAAACATGTCGCGGACGCGGGCCGCCCCCACGCCGACGTACATCTCCACGAAGTCGGAACCGGACAAACTGAAGAACGGCACGCCGGCCTCGCCCGCGACGGCTTTGGCCAAGAGCGTTTTTCCTGTGCCGGGGGGGCCCGACCAACAGGACGCCGCGGGGAATCCGGCCGCCGAGCGCCTTGTACTTGCCAGGCGTTCTCAGGAACTCGACGACTTCCCGCAGCTCGTTGACTGCTTCGTCGATGCCGGCGGCGTCGCTGAACGTGATGTCGATGTCTTCCTGCGCGTAAAGCCGGCCGCGGCTGCGGCCGAACGACATGGCGGCACCCGTCCCGACCAGGCGACGCAAGAAATAGACCATGATCAACAGCATGATAATCGCGGGGATCCACATCCCCAGGGCGTACCAGTCCGGCGGCGGTGAGGGATATCCGAAATCGAGGATCCCCTTCGATTTCAGCAGCCGCGTGAGCTCGGCTTCTTTCTCCGATCCCATCATGTAGGTCGGGACGATGGTGCGTTGGACGGCTTTGGTTTCCTCGCCGGCCCCTTGCTCCTTCTTCGACGACTTCTTTGCCGGTTGATCTTGGAACACGATCGATCCCGGGGTGATCTTCAAGTCGAAGACGTTTTTCGAGTTCAGGCTGCCGTCCTCAACCCGCTGCTCGAACTCTCCCAGCGACATTTCCTTGCCGGCGTGCTGGTCATTCATGAAGAAGTAGAAGCAGGCCAGCAGGGCCGCTGCCCCTGCGGCCCACAGCAGGATTTGTGCGGGGGAGCGGTCGGTGCGTCGGGAGCGGCCCGGACGGGACTCGCGGGAAGGCTCATTCTGAGGCGGTTTCGGAGCGGCGGAATTGGGGTCGGTCATATCGAGAAATCGTCCCTGCAGAGATGACAAACGACCCAAGCGTTGGCCCGGCGATAGCGGACCCCGGTCGCGGGTCATTGCAACTTTAGGGCGAGCAAGCACTAAGGTCAATCGGATCGATCGGCTGGGACCGACAAAACCTTGCGACCGCTTCCGATGGCTCTTAGAATGAACGGATTGTGCGTGCCGATTGCCGTAAAAACTGAACGGACTTGGTGTTTCGCTTCACCGCGACGGCCTGGAATGAAACGCGTTGCCGTATTGGGCTCGACGGGTTCCATCGGCACGAGCTGCCTCGATGTTGTCGAAGCACATCACGGCCGGCTGGCGGCGGTCGGGCTGGTCGCTCATCGAAAATGGGAATTGCTGGCGGAGCAGACCCGTCGCTTTCGGCCCCGCTGGGCGGTGCTCAGCGATGAAAGCCTCAAAAACTCAATCCCAGCGACAGCGTTCGGAAAAGAGACGGAATTACTGTTTGGTGAGGCAGCCATCGACCGGGTCGCCAGCGATCCTGCGGTCGAAATTGTGGTGGCCGGAATTGTGGGAGCCGCCGGGCTCCGGAGCACTTGGACCGCCCTGGAGGCGGGGAAACGGGTGGCGTTTGCCAACAAAGAGACGCTGGTTGTCGCCGGCCCGTTGATGACCGCGCTGGCCCAGCGCACGGGAGGTTCCCTGATTCCCGTCGACAGTGAACACAGCGCGGTTTATCAGTCACTCCAATCGGGAAAACATGCTGAAATCCGCCGCATTGTCCTGACAGCCAGCGGCGGCCCGTTTCGGGGGTATTCGGTGGACCGTATGCGGGAAGTAACACCGGAAATGGCTCTGGCGCATCCAACTTGGGCGATGGGACCCAAAGTCACCGTCGATTCGGCCACGATGATGAACAAGGCCCTTGAGATGATCGAGGCGAAGTGGCTTTTCGGGCTTGACGCCGACCAGATCACCGTGATGATTCATCCTCAGTCGATCGTCCATTCTTGCGTCGAGTTCGTCGACGGTTCGGTCGTGGCCCAGCTGTCGCCGCCGGACATGAAATTGCCGATTCAGTATGCCCTGACCTGGCCCGAGCGCTGGGAGGGAATCAGCCCGCGGATCGACTGGTCGTCCACGCTGACGCTAGAATTCGCGCCCCCCGATTTGGAGGCATTTCCGGCCTTGAAGTTGGGTGCCGAGGTGGCTCGACGGGGCGGCACGTGCGGCGCGGTCCTCAACGCGTCGAACGAGGTCGCGGTCGAGCGGTTCTTGGCCCGCGACATTCGCTTTACCGAAATCCCCCAACTTTGCCGTTCGCTGTTGGATTCGCATAATTTCGACCCGTCGCCCTCGCTGACGGACCTCCTGCGGATGGACCGCTGGACTCGGGACGAAGCACGCCGCTGGAGACCGCTGTCGTGAACGTGTTGCTTCTCGCTCACCTATTTCCGGCGCTGGTTGCCGCGCACGTATTTCCGTGCTGGCCGCCGGTCATGTCCTTCCGGCGCTGGCCGCCTTCTCGATCGAAGCGCTGCTTTCCAAAGCCGGCAGCGTTCTCTTGGTCGCGATCGGCATCGGGCTCGTGATTTTCTTTCACGAGTTGGGGCACTTTGCCGTCGCCAAATGGTGCGACGTCTATGTCGAGCGGTTCAGTATTGGTTTCGGGCCAATTCTCTGGAGCCGCAAATATGGTGAAACCGAATATGCACTTTCCGCCATCCCATTTGGCGGCTATGTGAAAATGCTCGGGCAGGACGACCTCGATCCGAGCCAGTTGACCAGCGAGGAACTGGCCAAGGATCCCCGCTCGTATATGGCGAAACCGGTCAGTCGCGAATGGCCATCATTTCTGCCGGCGTCACCATGAACATCATCACGGGTGTGATGTTCTATGCCATTGCCTTTGGACACGGGATCGAGACATTCCCGGCCCGCGTTGGGAGCGTGCTCGCCGGCTTTCCGGCCTGGCAAGCCCGACTGCAAACCGGAGACCAGATTACAAGCATCGCCGGGCGGACGACGACGACGTTCGAGGACATCAACCGGGCCATCGCGCTGACGTCGGGACCAATCGAAGTCACCGGGGTTCACGCCGACGGCAAGTCGTTCGAAGTCCAGCTCACGCCCAATCTCTCGGATGGTCGCCGGATGATCGGCGTCACTCCGCCGCTGTCGCTGAAGGTGCTCAAGACCAGGGAGCCATCGGAACCGCCGGCCGATCCCGGCTCTCCCGCCGAGAAGGCCAGCCCGCCCTTCGAACCGGGGGACCGGATTGTCGGGCTAAACAAAGACAGCGTGTCAGATTTCGCGCAGTTGCAGCAGCTCCTCGTGGAAAGTCGTGCGAAACCGGTCGTGTTCCAGGTTGACCGCGAATCGGATCCGGCTCATCCGATCGAAGTCACCGTCCCTCCGCAGCGATTTCGGCAGATGGGAATGACGATGGATATCGGCAAGATCACGGCGATCGTCAAAGACTCGCCGGCCGAGAAGAATGGCATCCAAGAGGGGGACAAGATCATCCGCCTCAACAATCGGACGGTGGGAAAAGAGATCGATCCGCTTCGGCTTCCGGACGAGCTGGCCGCCCTGGCGGGCCAGGAAGTCACGGTGGTCGTGCAACGCGAGATGGAGCGTGCCGAACCCAAGAACATCGATATCCGCCTGGTTCCCGTCAACAAGCCGGGCTGGGTCGAGTGTCCGCTGCGAGCCGACAGCCCCATGTCGGCTCCGGCCATTGGCGTGGCTTACAGCGTGATTCCCACGGTTCTGCAGGTGCAGCCCGGCAGCGCCAGCCGACAAGGCGGGCGTCAAAGACGGCGACCGAATCAAAACCGCCGAGCTGTTGCTGCCCCCCGAGCTGGCCAAAGAACGGGGCGGCAAGGATAAAATCGAAATCGATTTCACCGCCGACAAAGGGAGTGCAAAAGTCGGCCACCTGGCCTTACGTGGTCTATCTGACTCAGCTGGCGCCGGACTGCACCGTGCGGCTGACGTTCACCAACAAAGAACGCGAGACGGTCGAACTCATACCGGTCGCCGACGCGAAGGGTGACTGGTTCATGCCGGGCACTCGCGGCCTGAGGCTGAGTCAAGAACTGATCACCCTCAAATCGACCGGGATTGCCGACGCGGCGGTGATGGGACTGACGCACACCAAGAATTCGATCATCGATCTCTATCTGACGTTGCGGAACCTGTTTAATCGCAATTTGTCGCCCGAAAACGTGATGGGTCCATTGGGCATCATCAGCGTCGCCTACGGGGTCGCCCAGCAGGGCGTCGCCCAAATGTGCCTGTTTCTCGGCATTCTCAGCGCGAATCTTGCCGTGCTCAATTTTCTGCCAATCCCGGTTCTGGACGGCGGGCACATGGTTTTCTTAATCTGGGAGGCAGTCACCCGCAAACGCCCCAGTGAGCGAGTGCAGATCGCCGCGACGTACTTCGGCATGGCCTTCGTGCTGTGCCTGGCGATATTCGTGTTTTATCTCGACATCTTCGTGCACAAAGTGATTGGCTGATCCGCGAGACGGCAAATCCATTGCCGCTTTCGATTTGACCGATCGATTTGCGTCCGGAGTGATGCGCCTTGTGAGATGCGCCGAGAGAGATGCGACGGTGCAGCGACCCATCAATCCTAATTCGCCCGAGCACGGACGCCTGGCCGCGGGCCTGTTTGCCGCCACTGCGGTGATGACAGGAGGAGGCGGCATCTGTCTGATTATGGCCCTGGTCTTTGCCAAGGACATCTGGCTGCCTCTCGCCATCCTGGCCTGCGGGTTGGGCGGGTTGACTGTCATGCTCTGGCTGATGCTCGACCGGCCGGTACGACGGCGCAGAACTCGAGCATCTCGATCTACACGGCACAAAAAGAGATGGCTGGCGATCACGTCGAAACGTTTCATCCCCGACACCGACGCCGAGGCGCTGCCACCTTCGGGACGAACGCCCCGCCCAGCGTCGAGAGCCTGCGAAAAATCCGCGAAGACTCGAACGTCTGGTGCCCTTCCGACCGCCGCGCCGAGGAATACCGCAAAGCGCTCGAAGATTCGGATGGCTGAAGCTCGCTAGCCGATTTGGCGCAAGCATTTGCGAAAGTGGCCAGATCGCTCGACAAGCGTCCCCCAGGACCGGCAAATCGCGAACAAGCGGCGCCAATGGTCCTCGGACGGTTAAAGTTGTGCCAGCGCCAACAGGCCATCCCCCCCAGCAAGTGCTAAATTTGCTTAATGTACGGTTTAAGAGCACTCCTGGTCGGCTGTCAGGGTCAAACGCTCGCTAACGTACGCCATGAGCTGGAAACACTCTCGATCGAGATCGAGGGCCAGATCCGCGACGTCGACGTGTGCCTTTCGTTGCTCGCTGCGCAACCGTCCGAAACGCGGCTGGTCGTGCTCTACGCGGGTGGCCAGACCCCGACCGAAGCGGTCGAACGACTGATCGCTTCGGTCGCCGGGAAGCCAGTCCTCATCCTTGCCGATGCTTCGCGCCATTTTTCAGCGCGGGCACACGGCCCAAATGTCGAGGCGATCGGGTTGCCGTTTCGGCCTGACGATCTGCGTTCGGCGATCCATCGATTGGTCGTTCAAAGTCCGCGGGCCGCCTCGCGCTGCCGCACGGTCCTGGTGTTGGGAGCCACCGAAGACGTCGGGTGCACGACGGTCTCTGTGAATCTGGCCTCCGAGTTGGCGCGGTTGCAAGAAGGTCCGTGCATTCTTGCCGAACAGGCGGTCGCCTTCGGCCGGCTGGCCAACTACCTGGGCATTCGCCCGAAGGTGACGCTCTACGATCTGGTCAGCGACCTCGACCATATGGACGAAGAGCGCATGCGCGAGGCGATGACGCCCATCGACGACAACTTGCACGTGCTCGTCGGTTCCTACCGGGAGATCACCCCCTTCATGATCACTCCCGAAGTGGCTTTCAAGGCGCTCGCCTGCGCGATGCAATTGGCCCGCACGGTCGTGGTCGACGCGCGACATCATTTTGAAGAAGTCGATCTCGATTTTGCCGCCAAGAGCCAGCACGTTGTCTTAGTCGCCAAGCCGACGATTCTCTCTTTGCACAGCATGCGAACGCTGCTCGAGGCGCTGTTGCGGCGCGGGTCGGCGGGAAAGCACTACGTGGTGATCAACCAATATGTCGCCTCGGCCGAAGCCATTTCGCGACACACGATCGAAGGTCACCTAAACGAGCACGAAGTGTTCCTCGTGGCCTCGGACCCCGCCATTCAGAATGCCGAGAATAGCGGCCGACTGCTGCGAAAATCAGCGCCTGAGAGCGAGGCGCTTCACGATATCTCAGCTTTGGCCCGCACCATTCTCGGGATGCCGCCGGAGCAGCCGCCGCGCCACTCGCTGCGCGATTCGCTCAAGCGGATGGCTCAATCGCTGAACCTGGGATAGTTCCGGGACGCGAGCGGCCGCGCAGTTGCGAATACCGCTTCTCGCCCAGAGCCACCCTCAGCGCGATCCGTGCGGCGTAGGGATAAAACGCCGGCAAGAGCGGCAGTGCCGGCCACCAGGCGGCGGCGCGTTTCAACTCTGCCAGCGCCTCAGGCCGATTGCTTTCGCGCAGTCCGATGAAGGACTGCGCCAAATGGCTCTTGGCCGCGTACATGCGGACTCCCAAGAGAGAGTATCGGTAGAACCAAGGATGCTCGGGCTTCCAGACTTTCTCGAACGTCTTGGCGACGTCGGCGGCGAAATTGTCCCAGCCTTGGCTCGTCTTCGCCTCCGGATGGACGCGCATGCGAGTCGTCAACCGATCGATGTCATGAAATTCGTGCCGTTGCGAGGCCCGCAGGTAAAAGTCGTAGTCCATCGCGTAGTGGAGTGAATCGTCGATCGGGCCGACTTCGTCAAACAGGCTCTTGCGATAAAACGTCGACGGATGGTTGAGCCAGTACCATTTGAGCCAAAAGTGCCGCAGCCAGAACCGGCTCGAGCGGGCCGGCAGGAATTCGAGCGGCTTGCCGTTCTCGTCGACTCGCACCAGGTGGCCATTGACCAGCACAGCCTCGGGATGCTCGCGGAAGAAGTGCACAACGCTGCGCAATCGCCCCCGGTTCGTACATGTCGTCCGCGTTGAGCCAGCCGATGAGCGGCCCTCGAGCCAGCGCGAGCCCCTTGTTGAAAGCGTCGGCCTGGCCCCGATCGGGCTCTGAGAATCCAACGCACGTGCGGGAATTGTTTCAGGATCTCGACCGTTCCGTCTTTCGAGCCCGCATCGATGACGATGTGCTCAATCCGGACGCCCCGCTGGCCGGCCACGCTTTCAATTGCGTCCCGCAGATGCCTGACGGCTTTATAGCAGGGGGTAATGATCGAGATTTCCGGGGCATCGCCGGCTGCCGGATCGCCGTCGCCTGAATTTCCGTCGCCTGCGTCGTTCACGCTCGCGTCCTCGTCCCGAGTTCGATTGTACTGGGCGGATAGGGTCGAAAGTGCAAACCCCGAAGGCCAATGACTTTGAACCTGGCGCTTTGGACTTTGGGACCGGCTGCCGTATTATGGGGTCGTTTTAATCCGATGCGAACGATTCTCATTGTGCGCGTCGACCGGGTCCTCCCGCCTTTCGGGCCAACCCTCTCATCGCGAGGCGACTTATGGCTACAACGCTCCCCCTCCCAACTCGCACAACCGAGTCGCAACTCGAGCGCAGCCTGCAGGTGCTCGACGCGGCCCACAATCGCCTGACCGCGGCTTCTGCCGACGAGCTGATTTCTCTGGCGGAGATCTGCATCTACGGGACGCTGCGCGTCGCTGACGAATGGGTGGCGGTCTCAAGCCGGTTCAAAGGGCTGCCCGAGAAAAGTTCCCTGCGTGCCGAGGACGTAATGACCGGTCCCGTGGCCACGGTCCGCCATCTGCGGCTCTTGATCCAGAGCCTGCGAGACATCAAGAGCCATGGAAAGCCCCGTTTGCCCGGCAAACCACAGATGGGTGCGGACGCCCGGCTGCGCGTCCCGGTCTTTCCCGCGAAGGGGCTGTTCGATGGCCTGACCTTCCAAGGCTTCAAGGTCGAGTCGCGGATGTTGCCCGGCATCACGGCCGAGTCGCTGCGGCAGTGTCCGCACGGAGTGCCCGGACGCTGGAATCCCAAGAATCCGCGGATTTGCCTCGTGCTGGGTGCGGGCAACGTTTCCTCGATCCCCACGACCGACGCCTTCACCAAGCTGTTTCAGGAGGGGCGATCGGTTCTGTTGAAGATGAATCCCGTCAACGAGGCGCTGGGGCCGGTGTTCGAGCAGGCCTACGCGCCGCTGATCGACGCGGGCTATTTGCAGATCATTTACGGCGGCGGGGACGTCGGTGCGGCGGCCGTGCAGCACGAGTTGGTCGGCGAAATTCACATTACGGGCTCGATCAACTCGCACGACGCAATTGTTTGGGGCGCCCCGGGCCCCGAACGCGAGCGCCGCAAACGCGAGAACGATCCGGTCCTCCGCAAGCCCATCTCGAGCGAGCTGGGCAATGTCACTCCCTGGATCGTCGTCCCCGGAAAGTACACCGACAAGCAGCTCAATTTTCAGGCCGAGAACATCGCCACGTCGATCACGAACAATTGCTCCTTTAACTGCATCGCGACAAAAGTCATCGTCACTTCCGCCAAGTGGCCGGACCGCGAGCGGTTTCTCGACAAGCTTCAGCAGGTGCTGAGCCGCATCGCTCCGCGCAAGGCGTATTATCCGGGCGCGCTCGATCGATTTGTGCGGTTTGCCAGCCGCCCCGCCGACGGCGACAAGCTGCCGTGGACGTTGTTGCGAGGCATCAGCCCGCGGTCGGCGCCGCAATTCTTCAACGAGGAGTCGTTCGTCTGCGTCAGCGTGGAGACGCAGTTGGAGGCCGACTCGGACACGGCTTTTCTCGATCGGGCGGTTGACTTCGCTAACAGCGACCTCTGGGGAACGCTGGCCGCGTCGATCACGCTGCCTGCCGACTTCCGCAAAGATCCGACTCGCGAGGCGGCGCTGCAATCGGCCTTGTCGCGGCTCGATTACGGCACGATTGCCATCAACCATTGGAGCGGCCTGGCCTTCGCGATGATGTCGCCGGGCTGGGGTGGAGTCGCCAGCAGCACGCTCGACGACGTGCAAAGTGGGATCGGCTGGGTCCACAACACCTACCAGCTCGACGGTGTCGAAAAGAACGTCCTCACCGGCCCGCTCACGATGTCGCCCAAACCTTTGTGGTTTGCGACCCACTCCAATCCGGAGGCGGTCGGCTGGCGGCTGCTCAATCTCTACGACAAGCCGTCGCTGTGGAACCTGGGCGGTGTCCTCGGTTCAGCCGTCATCAACGGCCGCTAAGCGCGAGCATTCGCGAGGGAGCTCGCGCCCGGCCCCACCGTCAATTGCGCACCGCTGCAGCGGGGGCGTGGGCTAGCGACTTGGTCTCGCTTCGCGGCGGCTTAGGCGCCTGCTGCGGCCGAACGTAAATCAGAAATTTCACCGGCGCCGACGAAAACGCTTGCTGGTCGAGCGGGACCAGCCCCAGGTCTGTCGCGCGCTCCAAGAAATACGGCAAGAGCCGCGGGGCGAACGAGCGCGGATCGATCACCAGCAGGTCGGGCGGATCGCGGTCAAACTCGGCGTCGAAGAACTCGTCATATTTGACGACCTCGGGCAATCCGCCGGCGGCAAAGTAGGCCGGTCGAACGGCCTGGAAGTCCGAAACGGCGCGATGGACGGGCCCGCTGTGGGCTTTGGTCCACCGACCGAGTTTCGCCTCCAGGCGTCGGCTGGTATGCCGGGTTGAAAAGGACTGCGTCCACCCGACCGCGAGCAGACAGGCCGGCATGAGCCCGGCGGCAACGAGCCGATTGATCCGATTCGTCGGCTGCGAGACGGCCGTTTGCAGCCAGCGCATGACGGTCAGGCATCCGGCCGCGGCGAAGCCCGCATTGATGAAGGCCAGCGTCAGAAAATAGCGACCGTTCATTTCGCCGGCGTGCGCAAGCTGGATCCAGATGGCGACCAAAGTCGCCGCGATCCAAACGGGCAAGAGCGCCACGCGGGGATCGCGAAGGCTGCCGAGAGAACTGCAAAATCCAAGCAGGGCCAGGACCAGAAACGGCACTCCGACGCTTCGTACCAGTTCGATCAGATATTTGCGCGCCAGCAGCGGGGTTCGCGTTTTGATGCTGAGTTCGTCTTTTGCAGAACCGACGGGCGTGACGGACTCGGCACTCGCCACCGGCGTTGGGGAAGCGGGACGAGCCGGCTCGACGGAATTCTGCGCGATCGCGGTTGCCGGCGTTTGATTCGTCGTGGCGGCCGGCTTTGGGCCGCTCGGCATCGGAGCATGAACCCATCCCGCAACGAGCGCGAACGGACTGAGGCGGCCGAACTCCCACGTCGGGTGATGCGCCAAGAGGGTGACATTCATCACCAACAACAGGAGCGGCGTCATCGACAGGCACAAGGGAACGCCCAGCGCCAATTTCCAGCGGGCGGACGGGACACGCCACCAGCTTACGGCTCCCCACACGGCCAGCGGCGCCAACAGAAACCAACCCTCGACGCGTGTGTGCAGCGCGAGGGCCAGCGCTCCCCCGGCCGCGCAAAACTGCCACAAGCGGCGCTCCTCGAAGCATCGCCACAGAAAGTCGACCGCCAGCACAAAGCAGAACCAGAACGTGGCCTCGCGAATCGGCTCCACCGAGTATTCGATCAGCTTAGGGTGCACGGCGTACAGAAATACGCCCGCGGTCGCAATTCGCTCGCCGAACATCCGCCGCAGCCAGTCGAACAAGGGGAGGGCGATCGCCGTCCCGATCAGCACGCCCCAGAGCTTGCCAGCGATGGTCCATTCCAACCCCAACTTGTGCAATCCCATCAGGACGACGGGGTAGATGTTGAGATTGAGATATTCGAGGGTCTGATCGAGCCGCCCGCGCTCGAGCGCATCGGCGACGTGCAAATAGGAATAGCCGTCGTCGCACACGGCCGACAGCTTGCAGGCCACAACGATCCGCGGCACCGCACAGGCCACGAGCAACAAGGCCAGCCGCACACTCGTCCACGACAGAATTTGCACGAGCCGGGCGAAGCCCGAACTCGAGCCGGTCGGCTCCGCAAAAGAACTGGCTGCTGAGGCCGAAGAAAGAGTCATGGTTTCGGCGTCATGAGAAAACCGCGAGATTGCGTGACGAGTGCGCCAAACGCACAGAACAACGGTCGTCGCGCCCGGGCGACCTCAAGGGTTGCCTGCGACGACGGGCGTATCGGTCGCTTTCGCTGCGACGGTGGGCTGCTTCGCCGCGTGCGAGTCGGGCTGCTTGGGAACGCGGCAGGCCAGCTGAACCGGACCGTCGATGCGCTGGATCCGGAAGCCTTTTCGCGGCCGACTGCCGGCCGGTTCGACGATCCAAACGACCCGCGGGCTGAACTGCATTTCCAGGTTTCGCAGGGGATACGTCCAGTCAAGCTCTAGCCAGAGGCCGTGGCAGGCCTGGTCGACAGAGGTCGCGAGCGCAACCTCGCCCTGGCGCTCGCGAATCTGACCGGCCAAACGATCGACCATCGACCAGTTCCGGTGATTCTCGTACGCCCGCGGCGCATCGACCAACAGCCAGTAGCCGCTGGCTTGTGCAAAATGAACGGCAATCAACAGTCCAAATACGACCGTCGCCCGTTGGCGGACAAGGGTCGCCATCCCGCACCAGCCGCAAGCGACTAGGATCGGCAGCATGGGCAGCATGAATCGCCCGCCGGGCTGATCGCAGACCCAGTGCGAATAGAGCAGAAAGTAAGCGGGCAGCGTCAGTGCCAGCACGTCCAGGCGACGGCGGACGATCTTCCACCAGCCGACCACTAAAACGCCCGAGAGCCCCAAAAACGCCAGCATCGATTTGTCGGGGAGTTCCCACGGTTCGATGCTCGACTTCCACATGCCGGGAATACACAGGCAGCCAATATCGTTGATGCGATAGGCCATGCCCTGCAGAAACCGGACGGGTCTGCTGTGGTTGGCACTTTCATCTTCGGCGAGCATCTCGTTCGCATTGGCGCCGTTGGATTGGTCGGCAAGCTCGGTTTCACCGTCGCCACGGTGATGCTTTGCGACGCGAGGCGACTGTTCGCTGTAAACGCTCATCACCTCCTTGAGATAAATGCCGCCTGCCCCGTAAGTGCGGTCATAGTACAGCCAGCCGGCCAAAGTGACGGCCGTTACGAGGCCAACCGCAGCAGACATAGTGACGGCTCGTGACCATCCGAACGTGCGTTGCCAGGCCAGCCAGGCGGCGGCCAGACCGAAGCCGACCGTCAGCGTGACGACCGTGTATCGCATCAGGGAGGCATATGCGGTGAGGACGGCCGCCATCGCGGTGAGTGCGATAATTCGTCCAATGCGGCGCTCATCGAGGAGGCGGTGCATCAAGTTCACGGTCCACATCAAGAGTGCGAGCGTCGCGATCTCTTTGGTGGGCCGGCGATAGTAGGTCCACAGGCTGATGTTGACCATCACGGCCGCCGTCAGGAGCAGGGCCGCGCCGGGAAACTGCCGTCGGGCCCAGACGTAAACCCCGCCCATCATCACCAGAGACAGCAGCCACTGCAGGACGGCGATCTCGAGAAAAGGCCGATTGCTGAAGAGAAATGCCGGCGTGATCAGCGCCGGATATCCGGGGGGCACGAGGCAGTGGAAATCGGTGAGGGAGGGCGCCGCGAGGAAATCGCGCGCCGTTTTCATATACAGGCAGCCGTCCACCGTCGGATAGAGCCAGGGACTGATCTGTACCGCCATCAGCGCGGCGAAAACGGCGAGCCCTATTCGTGGATGGCGGTTGGCGCCTTCGATCCACCTTTCGAGTCGTGAGAACTTCGTCAACACGCTCTCTCCCTGTCCATCGGAAGCAGCGCAATCGCTTAGTGTCTTCCGCACGGGCCCTTCCTCCGTCCGTGGAATGCGCGCGGAAGCAAACAGGAGGCGGACTATAGGGGAAATTTCGCAAATCGGTCAACGCGGCTTCGCAGACGCTCGCCGCGAGCGCGTGCTTGCGGCAGAAAGTGCGGTTTTTTCGCCGTCAGGACGCGGCCGGCTCGTCGCGGATGCCGAGAATCTCCATCCGCCGGTACAGCCGCGGGCGCGTCATCCCCAAGAGTTGTGCGGCCCGGCTCTTGTTGTGACGGGACTCCTTCAGGGCTCGCTCGATCTGCTCGCGTTCCGTCTGCTCCAAGAGAGGTTCGAGCCGCTCGACGGGCGGGCGCCACGCCGGCCCGACCGACTGTGCATCGAGCCCGGTCCGGAAACGAAACGGGAGATCCTTCACGCGGATCAGCGGCTCATTGCAGATCGCGCGCGCGTCGCGAATGACCGCCAAGAGCTCTCCCACGTTCCCGGGCCAGTTGTATTCCGTGAACTTTTCCCAGACATCGTCCCCGAAGCCGTTGAACTGCCGGGATTCGCCGCGATTTAATTCCTCGAGCAGGTATTGCGCGAGAAATCGCAGATCGCCCATGCGATAGCGCAGTGGCGGCACCGCGATGCAAAGCGGTGTCAGAAGGTGAAAGAAATCCTGCCGCAGCGTCTCGTCGTCCCCCAGAGATTGTGGATCCAGGGTGGTCGAGGCGATCAGCCGGAGATCGCGGCCACGACCGCTCTCTTTGCGGAACGCGTCGGCAACGATGGTTTGACCGTCGCGCGGCAAACACTCGACCTGCGCCAAATAGAGGGTGCCCGGCTGGGGTGCGAGCGCGGAGGGGAACGTGTCCTCGGCGGACGGGAAGAGAAGTCGCTTGAGCGTCTGCCCCAATTCCAACGGAGACAGACTCTGGCAATCGAGCGGGATGAAGGCGCGCGACCGCCAGGTGCTTTCGTAGTGAATCGCGCGGGCCAGATGTTCTTTTCCGCTTCCTCGCTCGCCCCAAATCAAAACGGGCGATCCGCTCGAGCGGGCGATCGTCACCTGCTCGGCGACGCGTAGCATCGCGTCGCTGTGGCACACGAGAGATTTTGTCCCGTACCGGCGCGACAAGAAAATCCGGAGAGTCGCGAGCTCCTCGTGCAGGTCCTGGGCTGGATCGGTTGCGGCCACGCGATCGGCAGCCTCTGCGCCGGCGATCATTCCCAGGACGCAGGCGACCGCTCCTTCCTCGTCCATTAGCGGAATGAAGTTCACGGTTCGCGGCTGCGGCTCGCCCTCCTTCCGAACGACATGCGTCGCGAGACTCGCCACTCGACCCTCGAAGGCGGCAGCCGGCGGGCAAAGACAGGCCGCCAGCGATTCCGGGCTGTTATCCAGCCGCTCGGTCACGAACTCGCAGAGCTGGCCGAGCATTTCGTCGGCCGGCCAGCCTGTGAGGGTCTGGCAACCTTCGTTGAAAAAAGAGATGCGCCGGTCGGGGGTGACCATATAGACGGGCGTCATTGACCGGCCGATCAGATGGTCCGGTCGCAGCCGTTTCCGCGGTCGACGCGTCATCCCTTTATTATGTCGAATCAGCAGCAGGCGGGCAAAACGGGCAACTCAATCCTAGCCTGCGGGCTTGGTCACGGCGCCGTTGAGGAAACCGTCGGTGAAGCTCCCGCAGCAAGGGTGGTGAGCGGCGTCGTCGTGCCGGGCATAGCCGTCGTTCTGGTCGCAGCCGGAGCCGGGCTCGTCGCTGGTGCGGGTGCCGGCGTTGCCGAAGTGGCTTTGGTCGGAGTGGACGCGGTCGACGAGGAGTTGGCCAGGCTGGCGCTGGCAGGCGGTGTCGAGGCGGTCGCCGGGGCCGTAGCGGCTGGCGGTGCTGAGATGGCAGGCGGCGCAGCCGTGGCCGCTGCGGCAGCTGTTGTCGCGGGCGTCGCTGCGGCAGCAGCCGTTGCTCCGGGAGCAGCCGCGGTCGCCGGCGTTGTCGCAGCGGCGGGCGGCGTAGCGCCGGCGGCAGCAACGCCAGCCGCTGGCGTAGCCGAAACTGGTGCGGCGGTCGGCGGAGTCGTACCGGGGCCCGGCTTGGGAGGCGGCGGAGTATCAGCCAGCGACTTCGTGGGATCGGCAAACCTCCGCTCCACAAAGTATTCCTGCTTCGCCGGCTCGTCTTCCTCTCCCGAGCCAAAAAAGCCCTCGTCGGACTGCTTCTTCGTGCCGTAGATGTTTCCCTTGTGAAACGGCCCGGCCCCAAAATACCAGCGATCGGCAACTATCGAGCGGGACTCGTTGATTCCCGATTGCCAGATCGGCTCGCGGGTCCGCCGGTTGTAGGCGAAGAGAGCAATTTTGGCCGCCGCCATCTGATCGTCTTTTTTCGCGACCGACAGCTCGGGCATCGAGGGAATGGCTGCGGCCGCTTGAGGCGCCGTGGGAACCACGGACGCGGCGAGGGTCAAGTAGTTATTGGGAGGCACGCCGTAGATCACTTCGTGACCGTCGGCCCCCAGGGCGCCGATCCGCATTTCCACGACGAAGTCGGCCTCGTCCAACTTCTCCTGCAACAGACAGCCGTCGCACATCATCTTCTGGCGGATGGAGCTGATCATGTACTCCGACGTGACAAACCCCACCCCGGCGATCGCCTTATTGATGTATTGCGTGTCGAGAAAAACCTTCTTGCCCATCAGGATCCGGAAATCGATCTGAGACACTGTGCGGTCGACGGCGTCACCCGCAATGAGCTGATCCGTCGCTTTTTGCGAGATAATTCGGCCGCAGCCGAGCAAGGAAACCGACAGGACCACAACCAACGCGAACCACGGATTCGCGCTCGGGTTTCGCTTCCAAGATCCGAAAAAGGACGTACCGGGACTGTGCATCATGGATTTTCGCACCTCGTCCGCTCGTGTGTTGGCAAACATCGATGGAGTGATGCGCAACCGGGGCGTCTCGGAGGTAGCGCGAGCGAAACGCATCCGATTAACGACTGGGGTAATAAATCAGGGAGTTGCCGCGCGTGGCAGGAAATCGGCCAGGAGGGAGAGAGGTGAGACCGCGAAGTATAGTCGTTCGTTAATCCTTGCCAACAACGAGCTGTGCGGACGGCCCTTCCAAATTGCCCAGGATCCCATCTTTACGAATCTTTAATCTGAGCGACCGTTGCCGTGCGTCAGAGTGCGACCTTTAGGTCGGCCGCGTCGTTTTTCTTCTGATGCAGGGCGGTACGCAGCTAATCGTCTTCGCTGGTCCGAGCGCGACGGTGCTTCTTGACGGGCTGCGCCTTCTCGGCCGCCAGCACCGTGTCCCCCGGTTTGCGGACGGTCACGCGGGCCGCCAGATGCAGCCCCAGGTTGGGAACCAATCCCAGCGCGACGACGAGAGCCGCGACCGCGGCACCGAATCGCAGTCCGCTACGGCCCGGCGCGTGAGACGCGCGGGCAACGTTGCTATCGGCGGCTTCCGTCGACGTCTGAGAAACAAGCAAGCGCGTGGCGACGATCAGGCAGGGTGCGGCGACGGCCAGCCAGGCGGCCACGGTCAGCAGGGCAAAAAGCACATACCCTGTATTCTGGTGTGGTAAGAAATCGTTCTCGGGAGGAAAACTGACTGACAGAACCGAGCGCAGCACCGCCACCCGTGTCCAGAATCCGGGAAGCGGCGGAACTCCGGCAAGGCTCAACAGCAAGAGCACCGTGGCGACTGCCAGCGATCGATCGCCCCGCAGCGACCGAGTGAATTCCTCGAGATCGTCGACCCGCTCTTCGGTTCGTTCCAGTCCGCTCACGATCGCCGCCAAACCCAAAACGGCGAGCGAGTCGACGCCGAAAAGCAGCCAGGCTGCTCCGGCGCCGCCGGGAATTTGCGCGTCGATCCAACGGACGGCGTCCGGACGCGCCGCTTCGGAACATGCAGCCGCCAGCGCCAGCAAGAGCAGTCCGGTCTGCACCATCAGAAGCAGCGCGATCAAACGGCGCAGCGACGTTTGCCAATAGGCCAGCGATCCGCCGATCAACAGCGTCACGAGCGCCACGGCGGTGAGCGCCGTCTGCGCCGAGGACAAGTAGCGCGGCATGCCCTCCACGAAGACGCGGATCATGGCCACCAGCACGGCGCAGCGCGGCAACACGGCCATCAAACCCACACTCCACGGCGTGCCGCCTTCAAAGATTTCGGCAGCCGCCAGCTGAAACGGGGCGGCCAAGAGCGGTATTCCGAACCCGGCCAAGAGCAGCACGCACCCGACTTCTCCCGCCAGCGGCAAGGCCCGTGAACCGTGCGCCGCCATGTGGTCGCTCGCCACGCCTCCGTGAGCGGGCAACGCATGCAGCTCTGCCAGGTTCGTCGTGCCGGCCAGCGCGCTCAGAAGCAGGGCGCCGGACACAAGGCACACGGCCCCGAGAGCATTTAAAACCAACGACTGAACCGCGGTGTATCGCTCGTCCGCAGTCTCGGCCTCGAAGAATTGCCCCGCGCAGATCGCCAGCGCCGAACCCGACACGCCGATGATGACCAACACAAAGTCATTGGCGACGCACGCCAGCAGCACACCTCCCAGCGAAAATAAGACGACTGCCTGCCGACCGGGAACTGTAAAGGCAGCCCTCACCCTGCCCTCTCCCATCGGAATGGGAGAGGGTTGTCGCCGGCTCGATCCCACCATCGTCAGCGCGGCGCACAGCGCTCCCAAGAGCAGGGCCATCCACGCGGTTCCGGTCGAAAGGGAATCGAGCGACACCGCGGAAATGGGCAACCGGGCCGATGGTTGGGGCGGAGGTTCTGGATGTGCAAGAGCCAAAGTCACAGCGGCCGCGACCAGCCCCAGCCAGCACAGGCCGCCGCCAAATCGCCCGCTCGCAAAAGCCCGCCCCCGCCCCAGAGCGAGGATCGCCGCGCCGGCAGTCGCCACGATCACAGCGGGAACAATCGCGATTGCGTTTAACACGGCCGAGGTCCGACGCTAAGGAGACAAGGACGAACCAGCCAGGGCGAAACGCAGCGCGGCTGAAATCGCTTGCGGCCAGATTCCGACCGCGACCAGACTCGCCAGGAGCGGCCCGAGAAGCAAAAGCTCTTTCGCACTCAGGTCGATCGATCCACTTTTCCCTCCGGTGACGATCGACCACTCGCGCGGCGTCGTGTCGGTGTTCCAGTCCGCCTGCGGCCGATCGCTCGGATCCAGGGTCGCAGCGAGCGGCGACTCCCGATCGATCAGCACATCGGCCGCACCCGGCACCGGCAGCCGCAAACTGCCGAAGACCAGATGCTGAAGCATCGAGAAGAGCGCCCAGGCACCGATCAAGCACGATCCAATCGCCAGGAAGGCAAACGTCCACTCTCCGCCAAAGACCGCGCCCAGCGTCGTGAACAAACCGGGAAAACCAAACAGTCCGGGGATCCCCACCAGCGACAGCGTCGCCAACAGGAAGACCGCGGCGAGATTTGGCAGCCTGTGCACGATTCCCCCGATGCCCGCGAGCTCCGCCGTCCCGTACCGCAGCTCGAGAAAGCCGAGAGAAAAGATGATGAGCACTCCAGCGACGCCGCTCGCCAGCGACAAGATCAGCGGTCCGCTCGCGTTCTCGGGCCGCATCGAGAAAAATCCTGCGATGGCCAATGAGGCTTGCAGCAGACAGATACAAGCGATCATTTTTTTGAGATTGGCCTGCCCATAGGTCAACAAGCTTTCGAGGAACGCACCCAGAATCGTCAAGCCGACGATCAGATCGGCCACTCCGCCCAGGTCGCCGCACAAAGGGCCGATGAATCGCGCCAAGAGATAAAGGCCGATCCGCAAACCCGCACCGACGAGCGCGATCGCCACACAGGGCGGCCCTTCCGCCACGACTGCCGCGAACCAGGCATGGAACGGGACCAGCGGCGCCTTGATGGCCGCTCCCAGGATCAAGATCGAGAGGAGCGAGCGCTGCGCGTGTTTCCAGTATTCCTGGGCCGCCACGTCGTCGGTCGTCAGGCGCGGAAGTTCGCGGGTGATTTCGCTCAGCGAATAGGTCAGCGTGGGAATCGTGTTGGGCTCGGGCGCCGAGATGCGGGCCGATGCGATCACCACTCCCATCAGTCCGATTAAAATCGTGAAGTCGGCCGCGAGATTGACGAACAGCATTTTCTTCGCGAGCCCTTCGCTCGCCTGCTCGCTCCAGCCGGTCGTCAGCAGATAGAGCAGCACCGAGTTGACTTGCAGAGCCGCACACAGCCAGATCGCGTGGTCGCAGGAAAAAATTGCCAGGTACGACGCCTCGAGCAGCAGCAACAAGCCGTAGAGCAACGCGGGCCGCTTGTGATCCGAGCGGCGGGCGACCGCAATCACCGGGAGCCAGGCGGCGGTCGTCAAAAGAGCGAAGGCCGCGCTGCAGTCGTTTCCGCCAACCGAAATCTTCGAGCTGAGGGATCGGCCGAAGAGTGACGGGCAGCACACGGCCACGAACGCGCAGACTGCGAAAATGACCGCGATCCCGCGGAAGGGCGGCGCCGCGGTCTCGCCCTCTGCCATTCGCACGGCTTCGGGTTGCTCGCCAGAGCCTGCGCCGCGGTACGATCCTCGGGAATTGGAGCGCAGCGCAGCGATCGCAATGACCAGGGCCCCGACGGCCGGAATCATCACGACGACGAACGAGAAATCGCTCACGACGAACAACCGTTCACAACAAGCCTCAGCCTTGCAGCCAAATCATTAAGAGGGAAAGCACGACCGTGCCGAGCAGCGCCGAAAACAGGTAGAAGAAAACTCCCCGATATTGCAGGGGACCGAAAAACGAGGCGGCCGACTCGAACAGGCTAGCCGGCCCACCAGTGGCCAGCGTGTCGATCACCGCCCAGTCGACAAAACGGGCCAATCCGGCGACACCGCGCAGCGGCACCAGCACGAACAAAAACAGAAACGCGTCGAAATAAAACCCGCCGCGTCCCAACCGCATCAAGACGCCGTTTACCGCCTCGCCCGGAAAAACTTTCCATTCGGCCCGCGCCGATTGGGCGCCGGCGACTAATCCGCCGATGCCCGGGAGCAGTCCCAGCGCGGCGTAGGCGAGCGTCCTTCCGGCGAACATCTCTGGGAAAGCACGGACGTTCACGGCACCAGCGAAAAGCCCCGCGCCGAGCGCGGCGCTAGCCAGTAACAGCAGCACACCTGGCGACGACGCGGGGCGCGCCGGCGTTTCTGCAGCTTGCTCAGCGGAAAAGGTTTCGTCAGCGTCGCGCCCGCCTGGACGTCCCGTCGCGGCGAACGAACGCACCAGAGAGGCCGCCGCCAAATACTGTCCACAGGCCGCCAGCAGCACGGCAAGTAACAACGCCGGCGTGCCGCGGCCCGTCCCGGCGAACAACGACTCGAGCGCGCCTCCCAGAAACCACGCCTGTCCGCAGAACCCCGAGAATAAGAGGACAATCGCCGCAATCGACCAGCGGCGACCGGTTGAGTGCGTGCGTGCGACGTCTGCCAGCAGAATGGACGCTGCGCTCGGCACAAAGACCATCGTCAGTCCGAGGGCGATCGACGGACGGGTCGGCTCTCCCGTCGACAGCCCCAAGAGCACGGTCCCCAGCACGCTGGCACAGGCGAAACACCCGGCGCGGCGAAAGTCGGTGTCGGCGACGGCGCAGACGGCCAGGCAAAACGCGCTGCTCCCCCCGACGAAGGCCGTCAGCGGCAAGATGGCTCCGGCCGAGTTCAAGAGCGGAAAGCAGCGGACCAACAGCACGGCCCCGCAGGGCAACAGCGCGATCGCCTCAATCAGTGCGGCCAGTCGAGCCGGCCCGCTGGCAAGACTTCCGATCCAACCCAGAAAGGGAACCAGGCCACAGCGTCCCACGCAGGCTCCCAAAATGCACAAGCCGATCAGATCGACGAGCCCCGCTCGTTGCTCGGCCGCCCGGACCCAGACCTCGGGCTGGCCGAACAAGACTCGGAAATCGAGTGCCCCAAAACCGGCCGCGAGGATAAACACAGCGCAGACCAAGAGCGCGTCGGCCACGCTCAGCACGAGCACGAGCTTTCGCGCGGCAACCGCCTGTTGCGCGTTCTCGGCCGAAAGTGACGACAAGACGTAGACAACGGCCGTCCCGATTTCCCAAAAGACGAACAGCTCTGCCAGATTGGTCGAGGCTGTCACGCCGATCGAGGCGAACAACAAGAGCGAGCCGCCCAGCGGCAGCCACCGGAGGGCAGGCGACTCGGCGACTTGAGATCGCCGTCCCGCGAAAAGGCTCCCCACGGAAATCGCGAGGGCCGCAGCAAGCCCCGCCGTCAGCGCGTCCAAACGCAGGCCGAAACTGATCCGCAGCAAGTCGCTCGGCCCGTTGACGAACCACCGGCCCAGGCTGAGCGGAGATTCGTTCGCGGCATTCGTTCTCAGTTGAATGATCAAGACGCCCAGTGCAGAGCAGGCCGACACCGCGGCCCCCAGCAGCGCGAGCGGCGCCGCCAGACGTTCTCGCAGGCGCCCGAAAAGCCGGTCGCAGCAATTGCGGCCGCGGCGATCAACGGCGACAAGACCGTTCCGAAGATGAGAACCGCTCGCAGAATATCCATTCAGCCTTTACGCCGGCTTACAAAAGGTAAGCGGATAGAATACCGTGGCCCCATGAGGGCGGACAGGCGTGCGCCCGGATGCCGCGGGGCGGAAGGCCGGCCACCGCGTGGGCACCGAACGAACTGTGAGAAAAATCACCGTCGGATGGGTGGCACTGGCGGCTTGTCCGCCAGTGTTTTGTCTTCGCCACACAGAATTCCACTGGCGGACAAGCCGCCAGTGCCACCCAGACACATTTCATATGGCCTGGAATGATGGACCCAATTCGTCTGCTGAAAGACTTGATCGCGCTGCCCAGCGTCAATCCAATGGGGCGCGCGATCTCCGGTCCCGAATTCTTCGAGGGTCGGATGACCGAGTATCTGCTCGGATTCTTCGAGCGGCTCGGCGTTCCCTTTCAACGCGTTGAAGTGGCGCCGGCCTCTGAGTCAGGCGTCAGTCGGGCCAACGTGATCGCGCGGTTAGACAATCCCGGCAGCAAGGTGACGTTGCTCTTCGACGCCCATCAGGACACGGTCCCCGTCGACGGCATGACGATTGCCCCGTTCGATCCCGTCGAGCGCGACGGCCGGATTTACGGACGGGGAGCCTGCGACGACAAGGGCGGAATGGCGGCCATGCTCTGCGCCTTCGCTCGGTTGGTCGAGACGCGCCCGCCAGGGGCCGCGAACGTGATCATCTCCTGCACGTGCGACGAAGAGGCCGGCGCGAGGGGCGTCCAAGATCTGATCACGCTGTGGACCGATCCCGCGCGGAAAGGCTCGCTCGTGGAACGGCCGCCGGACCTGGCACTCGTCATCGAGCCGACCGAGCTGGATGTGGTCGTCGCGCACAAAGGGGCCACGCGCTGGAAAGTCCGCACGCGCGGCCGGGCCTGCCACAGTTCCGATCCGTCGAAAGGCGTCAACGCGATCTACCGGATGGCCCGCGTCGTCGCATGCCTCGAAGAATTCGCCCAGTCGCTTCCCTTCCACACTTGCCCGCATGCCCTTTGCGGTTCGCCTTCGCTGAGCGTGGGCCGAGTCGAGGGGGGCATCAGCGTCAACACGGTTCCCGACGAATGCACGATTGAGATTGACCGACGCGTGATTCCCCGCGAAGACACAACCCGAATCATGGAACAGGTCGGCGACTTTCTCAGCAAGCGGCTCGACTTCGAGTTTGAACTGCTGCCGCCCTGGATCCGGGCCCCGGCCCTTCCCGACGACGTGAATCTTCCCTGGGCCGACCGGCTGCTCGAATGCGCGCATCCGGTCACCGGACGCGGCAAAAAAATCGGCGTCCAATTCGGCACCCACGCCTCCCGCACGGCCGCGGCCGGAGTCCCCTCCATCGTCTTCGGCCCCGGCTCGATCGCGCAAGCCCACACCAAAGACGAATGGATCGAGACGAAGCAGCTCGAGCAAGCGGCCGAAGTGTTCTATCGCTTTGCTGCCGAACTGGGCTGAGGGGCGAGTCAGCGGCCGCGCTGCGATCAATTGGTCCGTTTGACCCGCACATTTCCGAGGTCGACGATCTGACCGGCGCGGTTTGCCACGGCGGCGGCGATTGTGCGCCGCAAGTCCTCCAACTGATCCGGCTCGAAGATCACCCGGTTGTTTTGCAAGCGCAAGGTGAATGGCAAGTCCGCCATGAATCCCTTCAGCTCGAAATGGCCTTCGTCGTCCGTGCGAGGTTCCGGATGACGCTGCCGCAGATATAGATCGAGGTCGACACCGGCGCGTCCCGCCGCAAAGAACACTTTGACGAGGGCTCTTCTGAGGGGCACGCCTGTCGCGTCGATGGCTCGTCCGCGGACCGTCGACGTGGAAACTAACCGCGCGACGAGGGGCTGCGTCTCGTCGCCGCGCACCACAAGGTGTCCGGCCAGCTCACGGTCCGGCTGATAGAACAGGACTTCGCGAGGATTTGCCAAGTCGAGAGCATAAATCGTGCAGTGATCGTCGTTCACTCGAAACGCCACGGGGGGCACGGCCGTCATGCCGCTGACGACCGTCCCTGCCAGGGGCATCCCGTTCGGATCTTCCATGCGGACAACTGCAGTTTTGCCGCGGTCGACGAACAGGTCGTGCCGCAATGGGCCGCTCGTTTCGTCCAGATCGAGCACTTTCGCGGCGTGGTACAGGGCGAGGGACTCGCCGCCGGGCATCTTCACCGGGCCAAAACGTTTCTGGTCTTCAGAGCTGAATTGGGCCGGCACATACGGGTCGATCCGCAGACCGTCGCTGCCCGGCTCGACATTGACCCGAGCCTCCAGGACGACCGGTCCGGGCACCGTCACGACGCGGAATGCTCCGTCCGCGGAGCTCGTTTGCTCGAAACTCCCCAGTTCAGAGCCTCGGAAGCGCGGCTGATTGGCAAACGTGTTTTGCGCCGTCGGGACGGCCCGTACGACCGCCGAAAGCGGCTGCTGCGTCTGGCGGTCTATTATGCGTCCAGTGATCACGGCTCCGCGAGCCAGTTCGACGTCGGCCGTGAGCGGTTCGGAGCCTCCCGGACTGACAACCGATTGCCGATGGTTCATGAGCGCACTTCCATCGGGCGCGTCGACCATCAACTGGTACTGTCGCTTCAAAATCGTCATTCCCTCGAGCCGATAGCCCCCCTGGTCATCGGTGGTCGAGCAGATCAGGCCCCCGTAACCGCCATTGCCCCGGACGAGGGCTCCGGCAACCGGCCGACCGCTGCCCGCTTCGCGCACCGTTCCTTGCACGATCCGTCCCAGTTCGCCCACGAATTCAAACTCCGGTGCAAAAAGCACCGGCGCCTTGCCGGGCCGCAACATATCGGTCCAACGTCGCAGCACGGTCTCGTTGAGCGGCCGGGGATCGAAGCCATTTCGCAGGACCAAATCGATTCGTGTCTGAGTCAAGTTGGGGGCCCTCAGCATCAGGCAGCCCAAGCGTTCCTGCCCGAGCCCGCGGATCTCGAACCTTCCCTCCCGGTCGGTTTGCAACGCGGGGAATGGACCGCCCGCGTCCGAAATTCTCAGTTTTTTCTCCATTGGCTCGATGGCTTCGTCGGCAACCGAACTCCAGGCGTTCAAAACCCCGTCGAGCTTGCCGGAAGCCGTGGCAAAGAGGTGGGCGACGCTGATCTTTGCGCCAGCCACGGGCCGCCCTTCGCCGTCAACGATCCGGCCGTGGACCGGTACGTCCTCGACCAACCGTAGCGTCAGCTCGGCCGGCACCGTACTCGTCTTCACGTCGACCCAATCGATCCCGAAGCCGTCGGCGGCCGCGGCGACCTGCGTGGCCGGGGACTGAGGATTAAAGTCGGAGCGGGACAACTTCAATTGGAATTTGCCCGCGCCATCCGATGTCGCGGCACAGTTCCATTCAAAGTTCTGGTAGTCGCGGGGGTGCGGCCCGCGCGTGCGGAGCCAGAGCAACCGCGCACCCGCGAACGGTTTGCCGTCGGGGCCGAGCACAATCCCCCGGAGGATGATCGCTTTGTTTCCAGTCGCGTTGCCGGGATTCGCCGGTGCCGCGTGGGCCGGTGGCGCCTCGGCCATCATCAACGAATCGCTGTTGGGCCGGCTCAACCGTGCATCCGCGGCCTGCAGATCGTTCGCGGTCTGACTCGTGTCGGACCTGCCTCCGCTTGCCGAGGGCGTTTTCTCCGCGAAGGAGACGCCGACGCACAGCGCGACGGCTGTGACCACCGCCAGGCCGGCGATGGCGTACGCATTCAAATGAGGTGCGGTGCGCGGCCCATAGACGAGAGCCGCGATTCGCTGACCAATCTGCGTGCGCGTCGCGAACAGCCCGTTTCGCAGGGGGACCTGGGCCCGTCCCCGGATCCCCACCAGGATGCGGTAGAGCTGCTCGGCATAGTCGAGCGAATCGGCGTCGTTCGTGACGATGGCGCGGTCGCACGCTCGCTCGGCGGCCGCCTTCCATTGCCGCCCCGCCCACCAGGCAGCCGGATGAAAGTAGAACAGAATCTGCGCCAGCTCGCGGACGAGAGCGGCCAGCGGATCGCGCAGCTTCCAGTGCATGAGTTCGTGCCGCAGCGCCCAATCAAGCTTCGGGCCGTTCGACTCGTCGGCCAGCCAGCCCGGGATCAAGACCGTGTTGAACACCGATCCGACCAGGGCCGGCCCTTCGATCGCGTCCGTGACCCGCAACTCGAGCGGCCGCTTGAGTCCCAGTTGGTCCACAATCCCGCGGTAGCGGTCGGACAACGCGGGATCGGGTCTTCGAGCGCCGTGAACGAGCCGCGTGACTCGCACGCGGTCGCGCACCGACAGCGCCGCGAAAAATGCGACGCCGGTCAACCAGATTGTCAAAATGACTGCCGCCGGGTTCGAAGGCTGCAATGAGACCCCGGGCGCGCCGGGGGATCGACCGCGGGAAGTATGGGATTGCTGGCAGGTTGCCCAATGACGGCTTGAGCCTGGCGTTCCGCGAGCGGGGTCGCCGCCAGCTCATCGACATCGTCCGAAGGCAGGGCGGCTCGGATGCTGCCGGCCGCTGGCCGGTCCGCGCGTGGCGTGATGCCTGCCAGTGGTTGGGCTGCAATCACGAGAGGCGGAACCTCCATCCGCACCAGCGGCAGCGGACTGCCGATCGCGAGCGAGACAATCGGCTTGGCCAGCACGACGAGCCACAACAACGCGGCCAGCCGCGCCGAACGGATGCGGCCCACGCGGATCGCGACATACACCAGCGCGGCCAACGCTACGAACTCGACGCTGGAAAAAAAGAGCCGCTCCAATACGGGGTGGCTGGAGAAAATGCTCATCGAGCTGCGCAGCGTGTCGGCGTTCATTTGCCTTTCCCCCCTCGTTTTTCGTCGAGCAAGCGGCGGATTTCCTTGAGCTCGGCGTCATCCAATCGTTCGTCCTGCAGCAGGTGTGCGATCGCTTCCCTCGGCGAACCGCCAAACAGGTTCGCCACCAGCCCCCGCAACGTGCGGCCGGCGACCGCGTCGCGGCTCACGCGAGCCCGCAAGCGAAAGCCCCTTTCAATTGTGGGGATCGGCTCCAGGTAACCCTTCTTGCGCAGGTTGGCGAGCACGGTGCGAATCGTGGTCTCCGCCAGCCGCCGCCGCTTGGTGAACTCGGCGATCACCTCGGCCGACGAGCAATCGCCGAGCCGCCACACGACATCCATGATCGCCAGCTCCAGCCTCGACATTTCGGGCAGCTCGACTTTTCCACTCCCTCGTTTGGTCATCGTTCGCGCCTCGCAAGCATTTCGTGTAACGACTGTCGTGGACGTGGACTACTAATATAGTCTGTGATTACGAATGTCAACTGGAAAACTATATTTCACGAACCAGGCGCTCAAATGTGACGCGCGTTCAGCTCGCCATCGCCTCGACCACCCGCGTCCCCATTTCTTCCGTGCCGATGCTCGAAGCGCCGGCGGCGATGTCTTTCGTGCGATGGCCCTGGTCGAGGACCGTGTTGACGGCCGCCTCGATCGCGACTGCTTCTGTTTCCAAGCCGAGCGAGTGACGCAAGAGCATCGCGGCGGCGAGGATCGTCGCCAGCGGGTTGGCGATGCCTTTGCCCGCGATGTCGGGGGCCGAGCCGTGGATTGGTTCGTAGAGGCCCGGGCCGCCTGCGCCGAGCGACGCCGACGGCAACAGGCCGAGTGAACCGGGGAGCATCGAGCCTTCGTCGGTGAGGATGTCGCCGAACATGTTTTCCGTCACCACGACGTCGAAATCGCGCGGCCGGGAAATCAGGTGCATGGCCATCGCGTCGACGAGCACCACGTCATATTGGATGTCAGGAAACTCGCTGCTCATCACGCGGGCGGCGACTTCGCGCGATAGCGCGAGACCTCGAGCACGTTGGCCTTGTCGACCGAGGTGACTTTTTTCCGGCGGCCCCGGGCCAGCTTTCCCGCCAGGCGCACGACTCGCTCAATCTCCTCGGTGGAGTAGATCATCGTGTTCCAGGCCTGCTCACCGCTCGGGTGGGGTCGCCGCACGGCCTCGCCGAAATAGAGTCCGCCGGTCAGCTCGCGGATGAAGAGGATGTCGACCCCCTCGACGATGCTCCGCTTGAGCGGCGACGCGTCGACGAGTTGGCGATGAGCGGTGATCGGCCGCAAGTTGGCGAAGAGCCCCAGCTCTTTGCGGATCTTGAGCAGCCCCGTCTCGGGCCGCGTTTTCGCCCGCGGATCGTCCCACTTCGGCCCACCAACGGCGCCCAAGAGAACCGCCTGTGACGACCGACACTCGGTTAGCGTCCGCTCCGGCAAGGGATCGCCAAACTCATCGATCGCACAGCCGCCGATCGGACACGTTACGAAGTCAAACGTGTGGTGAAACCGTTCGCCGACGCGCCGCAAGACGCGCTCGCCCTGCGCGACCACCTCCGGGCCGATTCCGTCGCCGGGCAGCAAAACAATCTTGGCGTTCATCGGCTCATTCTCACGAGACACTGGGAATGTGAATCGTCAGCTTATGCTGCACCGCGGTCTGCATCCATCGTCGGAGCCGGCAGCGGACGCTGCCGGCTCGCTGCGACTTCCCTGACATGTTCGCGATGAGATGGCAAGCGAAGAAAAACGGCGCAAGCGAATGACCCGCGAAAACGATCGCTCGGCCAAGCGGCTCCGGCTTGGCGAATCCCCGATGCCCTCGGCGCGCGAACGACGCCCAGCCGACGTCGCAGCGTCCGATGCTGCGTGGAATCCGCGTTGATCGTCAGTGCTTCTAAAGAGAGCTCACCGCGCAGATTCAGGATGTTCTTACGATATCGAACCCTCCGCCGGACTAAGTGCGAATACCTACGGGTGGGTGTGCCGATCCGCATTAATTGATGGCGAACTCAGATTTTGCTTGCGGAGCTGATAAGACTTTGGCAGATTCGCTTCTGCCATCTCCGCTCGTGAGCTCTACCATCTCCACTCGTGAGCAATCACCCGAGCGCCATCTGCCGATCTGCCCACCGCAGCCAAGCGAATCCGTGCGACTGATCCTCGACACGGATGAAGGCTGAACTGAGCGTCATCAACTCGGCGACTGTCCGAATTTAGGTCCACCATGTGGACCCTCGTGACCCGGTGTACCCGCGGTATCGGGGAGTTCGTCGAGCAATTCCGGTTCGGAGGCAGAGACATCATGTCTGAGAGCGAAACGTCCCCAAAAAGTTCTGATCCTGGCGCAGCCTCCTCTGCGGGGGCTGCCAGCAACGAACCGGTCAAAACGGGCGAGACTGGCGAAGCGGCGCCCGTGCCGCCCGTTCCAGGCAACGCGAGCCAAACCGCGTCCGCTGGAGGCGCCGACGTGCCGCCAGCGGCCGCGAATCAGAGCGGGCAGTCGGAATCGGATGCGAAGGCGGCGCGGACGAGCGAAACATCGACCGACAAGGATCGTCAAGGCGGCGCCTCCAAACCGGTCAAGGGAGCGAACACGGCCGCTGCTGCAAAGACCGGGACGGCAGCCGCCAAAAAAGGGGAGCAGGAATCGCCAGCTGGGGGAGAGAAAGAAGGCGCACAACCGGTTGCCCGACGGTTGGATGATTTCGTGATCATCGTTCTGGCTTGCGCTTTCACTGTTCTCGTTGGTTTTGTAATTCAGAACTTCGTGCGAGGCGACCAACAACAACTGCAGGTCCTTGCTCAAAACACTTCGTGCGCAGCGGAGGCAGCGACGAAGGGCGTCAAAGTCGACGGGGTCGTCCTCGAGGACACTGAGCCCTGTCCGAAAGCAACCGTGGTCGCCGTGGGAACCGACAACCTCGGGAACCAACTCCGAGTGAGCGAGATGAAGACCGATGAGGCTGGCAAGTTCACGTTCGACCTCGCGGCCGTTCCTTGCCCTCAGGTCCAGTACATCGCTTCTGTAAAAATCGATGCGAAGTCGCCGCCCGGCCGCGTGTGGTTCACTGGAGGGAAAACCGGGAGCACCGAGCTCAAACTGGAAAAAGGGGGGATTATTCAGGAATTCAGCTCGTTCTATCGCTACATGATTCTGCTTCTTTTCGCGCTCAGCCTGGCTTTGGCGATCTTCACGCCGTCGGACCCCGTGGTCGTTCGCTTGCAGCACTATCTGTCGATTGTCGTGACTTGCCTGCTGAGCGTGTTCGTTGTTTTGGCAATCGGTCGGATCATGATGCTCGTTGACGGTTTGCCGGAGCAGCGAGGAGTCGCGCGGCTCGGATTTGCGACGATCTTCAAGGCTTCCTATGTCAAGGACGTCGGGAAGGAATGGGTGATTTCATTGACGGCTCCGCCCAGTTCGCTGTTGTCGACTCCTGCGCCCTGTGACAAACCGGCTGTCGCCGCCGCGGGTCAAAATGATCGGCCGGCAACGTCCTCGGCCCACACCAGCGATGCCGCCGCGAAAATCGGCGAAGCGGCAAAGGGCTCCAAGTCCGAGGTGGCCAAGTCCGAGGAGGTCGCGACGTCCCGCTCCGCCGGGGAGCACGCCGCGGCGAACAACAATTCGGAATCGGGACCGGAAGTGACGGGCCTTGGCGCGCCGCTGTGGGTCCTGTTCCTGGGAACTATTGGCGCCATGCTGTTGACAATCGGCCTGATCGTCCAGCAGCTTGATCTGTCAGATATCGTCGGGGAAGGAGAGGGCACCCGCGCCGATCAGCGAAAACGCTTGCAATCTTACGTCCAACACAGCTTCTTCGTGCTGTTTGCGCCGTTTGGAGCGATCTTTGTCTATCAACTTGCCGTCGCGGCGAAAGCGGCGAATGGACCGCTCATAGTTGGCATCATAGCTCTTGGGACCGGACCGACTCTCCAGCTGTTGCTCGAACGGGCCGTGCAGTCCGCCAAGGATTTGTTCGTGCGGAGCCAAGGCGATGCCCCGAGCGACGTCCAGAAGAAAGAGCGACGGAAGGCGTCTGAAGGAGCGAACGTAGCCGCATCAGAAACCGGGCACAAAGCGCCGGAGGCCGCCAGCCACGGCAAAGGACACGCAGGAGCACCCGCCGGCTGACGCCCGCAGCTTGACGAGACTATACTCCTGATTTCGCTGATCCCGCCTTGTTTTGTTGGTCCCCTGGGGGCGACGGCGGGATGAGCCAGGAAAGGCAGCATAGTCTCGATGGCGGCAGTTTCGATGGCGTCACAGTCTCAATCCGAACGGTGGGAAGCCGAGCTGACAGTCGCACTGGATGCCGTGCGGGCCGCCTCGCGAATTTGTCGCGACGTGCAGTCCAAGATCGCGGCCGACGTTTTTGAAAAAGAGGACCGCAGCCCCGTCACCGTCGCCGACTTTGCCAGCCAGGCCGCCATTTGTCGGCTGATCGGCGCCGCATTTCCGCACGACCCGATCATCGGCGAGGAAGAATCGGGGGCGCTGCGTCGCGAAGAAAACCGTCTGTTCCTCGATCGCGTGCTCGAGGAGCTGCGCGCTATCGGCGTCGAAGCGAGCGGCGAGCAGGCCTGCGACTGGATCGATCGCGGCTGCGAAAAGAAATACGCCCCGCGATTCTGGACCCTCGACCCGATCGACGGCACCAAAGGTTTTTTACGGCAAGAGCAGTATGCCGTCTCGCTCGCCCTGATCGTCGACGGGCGAATCGAGCTGGCCCTGCTCGGCTGCCCCAATCTGAACGCAGACGTTGATCTCAAAACCCTCTCCCATTCCGATGGGAGTGGGCAGGGTGAGGGCTCTTCCGGAGCCGTCTTCTATGCCGTGCGCGGCGGAGGAGCGTGGGTTGTGCCGCTGGAGGACACGAACGCGAGCCCCGTCCGGGTCCATTGCAGCCACCTGGCCGATCCGGTCGAAGCCCGCTTTTGCGAGTCGGTCGAATCGACCCACACGTCGACCAGCTTGTCGGCCCGCGTCGCGGCAGCCCTCGGCATTCACCGCGCGCCCTTGCGGATGGACAGCCAGGCCAAGTACGCGATCGTCGCCCGCGGCGACGCCGAAATCTACATGCGGCTCCCTGCCAAGTACGGCTACAAGGAGAAGATCTGGGACCACGCCGGCGGCGTCCTGTTGGTCGAAGAGGCCGGCGGCAGCGTTTCCGATGTGGAGGGCAAGCCGCTCGAGTTCAATCACGGCTACGAACTCCTCGCCAACCGGGGCATCATCGCCGGCAATCGCGAGCTGCACCCACGCGTCATCGCGGCCCTCGACGAGATCTACAAAACCTTCCCCGCCCCCCAAGGCCCGCTGCCGGCACCCGGCTGGACGCCAAGCTGAATACGAGCTGAATTCGCATTCCGGGGCCGATCCGGCGTATTGAAATTTAAGGCCCTCTCCTTTCATATGGAGGGTTCCGCCTCGATCATTCTGCGTGCTGGCGACCACCGGCGCGAAATGCTTAGAATCGATGAACCTCCGACCGGGAGGGCGAAGCTCCCGCTGAGCTTGATTTGCACCTCGCAGCGCGGCTCGGCAGGCGTTTTGTGCAAAGCTGCCTCGCCCTCCCAAACGAAATCCTCCTCCGAATCATCCTGGGATGACTCCACATGCGTTTCCCTCGCTCTGCCGCTCGCTGGATTCTGTTTTCCGCCACGGGACTGTCGGTCGTTGCCGCCGCGACGCTGCGAGCGCCGGCCGATACGCCCACCGAGAGTCAAACGCACGGGCTCTCGCACATCGAGAGCCAAAAGCACCTGCTCAACGACATCAAATACCTCGCCTCCGATGAGCTCGAAGGCCGCGGCATCGGCACCAACGGCCTCAACAAGGCGGCCGACTATATCCGCGAGCAATTCAAGGAAGCCGGCCTCGACGTCACCCGCGTCAACGGGGGCGCGTTCCAGTTCTTCAAAATGACGACCAAGGCCATCCTTGGCGCGCCGAACACGCTCAAGTTCGTCGGCCCCGACGGCAAAGTCATCGAGCTGAAGCAGGACGTCGACTTCGTTCCCTGCTCGTTCGGCGGCGGCGGAAAGATCAGCGGCGACGTCGTCTTCGCCGGCTACGGGCTTGACGAAGCCGCAACGAAATACCAGGACTTCAAAGGCGTCGACGTGAAGGGCAAAGTCGTCATCGTCATGCGGCGCAATCCCCGGCAAGAGGAGGAAGAAGGCGACGGAGTCGGCGCCGGCCCAGCGAACGGCCCCGGCCCTCGTCGTCGTCCCGGCGGACGCTTTGGCGACCTCCGCACCAAGCTCAGCAACGCCATCGCCGCCGGCGCGAGCGCGATTCTCATCGTCAACGATCCGTTCAGCGTGCGGAAAGCCGCGAAGGACTCCCAGTCCCAACTCCGCCGCGCGACCAACCACGTCGTCGAATCGGCCGAAGAACTCGACAAGGCGATTCAAGCCAAAGGCGCCAACTCGCCCGCCGTCACCGACGCCATCAAGGATCTCCGCGAAGAAGTCACCAAGCTCAAGAAAGCCAAGGCCGACCTGAAAAATCCCGAGCACGACGCCTTCATGAAGTTCGGTTACGGCGGCACCGGCAACGACAACAGCATCCCCGTTGTGCAGCTCAGCAACGCCGCCTGCGACCGCCTGCTCAAGCCGACGCTCGGCAAGACCCTCACCGAGCTGGAAGCGGCCATCGACGCCGACCTCAAGCCGCAAAGCGCCGTCGTCAAAGGCTGGAAGGCCGAAGGCCTCGAAACCATCGACCGCACGCCGACCGAGGTCAAAAACGTCATCGGCGTGCTTCCCGGGGAAGGCCCGCACAAGGACGAAATGGTCTTCGTCGGAGCCCACTACGATCACCTGGGCCGCGGCGGCTTGGGCTCGCTCATGCCCAGTTCGCACGAAATCCACAACGGGGCCGACGATAACGCCTCGGGCACCGTCAGCGTCCTCGAGCTGGCCCGTCGCTTCGGCCACCGCGGCAAAAAGCTGCCGCGAACGCTCGTCTTCATGACCTTCTCGGGCGAGGAAGAAGGCCTGGTCGGCTCCGCCTACTACTGCAAAAACCCCGTCTTCCCGCTCCAAAAGACGATCGCCATGATCAACCTCGACATGGTCGGCCGCCTCAAGGATGACAAGCTCACCGTCTACGGCGTCGGCACCAGCCCCCACTGGGAGAAGCTGCTCAAGAAGATGGCCCCGCCGCACCAACTGCACCTGATCCTCAAGCCCGAAGGGTTCGGGCCGAGCGACCAGTCCTCGTTCTACGGCAAAAAGATCCCCGTGCTGCACTTCTTCACGGGCACGCATCCCGACTACCACCGCCCGACCGACAAGTGGCCGAAGATCAACGTCACGGGCATGGATCGCGTGGTCGACCTCGTCGAGCAGATCGTCGAAAACACCGATGAGACGCCGACTCCCCCGCAATACGTCGAGATCAAAGCCAACGCCCGCGTCGAACGCCAGGGCAACCGCCCCTACTTCGGCAGCATCCCCGACTTCGGCAGCGAAGCGAAGGGCTACGCCATCCAAGGCGTGACCTCCGGCAGCCCGGCCGACAAGGGGGGCCTGAAAGCCGGCGACGTGCTCGTCGAATTCGCCGGCCGAAAAATCACCGGCCTCGACGATTTTGACCTCGCCCTCCGCCGCGTCTCAGCCGGCGACACCGTCGACATCACCGCCCTCCGCGCCGGCAAGCCGGTGAAACTGAAAGTGACGCTCGGCGTGCCCCGGTAGTTTGCCGGCGCGACAAGTTGAGCGTATTGGAGAACGAGCGACCCTGGCGAGCCCCCAGCGTCAGTTGGGGGTGCTTCAATTCGTTTGCGACGTCGCTTTCCAATCGTCCGACTCGATCGAAAAGACGAAGCACCATCGGGCTGATCCGCCGTGGCGGAACGCTCGCCAGGTGATACAGTGACTGGCGGGCCGACAGTGTAATGACACCGTGACTGGCGGGCCGACAGTGTAATGACACCGTGACTGGCGGGCCGACAGTGTAATGACACGGTGACTGGCGGGCCGCCGGTGTAATGACACAGTGACTGGCGGGCCGCCAGTGCGAGGTTCCAGGCAGTGTGAGGTTCAGGCTTCTCGACTCCTCGCCGCAAAGGAGAATCTGTCGTGCGCGCCCTCGTCCTGATTGGGCTCGGTCTGTGGCACGCCGCGGGGACCGGAGCGTTCGCCGCCGACGATCACGAAACCATCACAGCGGCCGACTTCAAGAAGGTCGACGTCTTTACTCGTAGCGCCCTCTTCGTCGCGAAGGACCACGGGTTGTCGGTGCTTCGCACGACACAAAAAGGCCCGCCTGCCGCGATCTTCCCGACCCCGAAGAACGACCGATTCGTGAGTGGGAACTACCGATTAGTGAATGCCGTCGGAGTCGCCGAAACGGGAGACGCCCTGTTTGTCTCCAACAGAAAGGCGATCATTCGCGTCACGCCGGCGGGCGAATCGAAAACCATCCTCACGCTCGACACGCTGCGATCCGACTCCCTTGTCAAGGACTTCCCAAAGCGACTCGACATTAACTGGTTCCTGGCGGCCGGGCCGGGCGAGACGTTGTACTTCGCCCTGCTGCCGGCGATTGGCAGGGAGCGCCGATCCTACGTCTGCCGCTATGAACCGGCGAGCCGGCGCACGGAGGTTCTCGAATGCCAGTTTCCAACCGGGATCGATCTCGATCGAGAGCGAGGCATCGTCTATGTCCCGCCGCTCTCGAATGCCAACTTCGGGGGCAAGACGCCCGTGCTCCTCATCACCCCATTTTCCGATGCGGGCCACCCGAAGCGGCGTCCGGTTCATCACATGTATGACTGGTGTCAGCTTTCTCCCGATCGCAAAACCCTGCTGCTGTCAGAATCTGCCACCGAGAAGGAGCCGCAGATTGCCGCTTTGGATCTGTCGAGCGATCGCGAAACGGTCTTGCCGTTTGGGGGATCCTACGCCACGTGGGGCGCGGGGGATTCGATCTATTTCATCCGCGGCGACAAAACTCTCTGGACCGCGACCACGAAAGCGAAGCAACCGACGCTCCTGTTCGAGGCCCGGGCAGAATCCGACTCGGACGCCGGCGGCGATTTTGCGGCCCCGCCGGTGCTTTCGCGTGACGGATCGTGGTTAGCTTGGCGCTGGGCATTCCGGGACCCGCCCGGCCCGCTGCGGCGGGGAACAGTTCTGATCGATCTCAAGAACCACGAGTACCGCCCGCTCGATCAGTCCTGGCATACTGTCACTTGGGCCAAGTGATGCCGGACACGCTGTGGATTTGACCGGGCGGTGAGGGGGACGAGCGACTTGGCGAGCCCCCAGCGTAAGCTGGGGGGTGTTTCAATTCGCTTTTCGATTTTCGTCTCCGCCCACTCAATGCGGAAAAACACATCAGAGACGAAACACCATCGGGCTGACGCCCGACGCTCGCCGGGGTCTTCGCGCGCACGTAGCGACTGGCGAGCCCCGAGCGTAAGCTGGGAGTGTTCCATTCTCCGGCATTCGTTTTCTTCCGCTCCGCGATCTAGGCACGCCGTGTGGACCGCTGCTGGCTCCTGACCTGGACCACGTACGGGACTTGGCTCCCGGGGGACGAGCGCGGTTTCGTCGGCAACATCCGCCAACCAGGCGGCACGCACGTCACGCACAATCAGCCGGGCACCGATTACGACGGCGAAACTCCCCACCTCGGAGCCTACGCAAAGGCAACTCAAAAGCTGGGCACGCTTCGATTGACCCGCGATCAGGCAGCCGCGGTCTGCAAACAGATTCAAGCCACGGCCGAGGTCCGGAAATGGAAGCTCTTCGCGGTCGCCGTGATGGCCAACCATATCCACGTTGTGGTTGGCGTGCCGGGCGACCCTGCTCCCAGCACCCTCCTTCGCGACTTCAAGAGCTACTGCGCGCGAGCGCTCGAACAAGACCCTGGCATCGAGCGCGCCTCGACGCTGGTGGACGAAATCAGGATCGACGCGAAAACTGCCCGACGAGGCGGCAGTCCTTGCGGCGATCCGCTACGTCGAGAACCAAGAATGGCCTCTCGCATTCTGGATTCGCGGCGAAGGCGAGCGATCCGGCGGCCCTGGCTGTGACGGCGACGAGCGACCCGGCGAGCCCCCAGCGTAAGCTGGGGGGTATTTCAATTCGTTTTTCGTCTCAGGCGCTTTGCCCAGCAATCCGAAATCATCGCCTCATCGAATTCAGCGACCGCAGAACACCATCGCAAGGTTCGCCTAACGTACGGGCAACGAACGAGCGTCGGTGCGGTCGGACCGATGCAAATTTGAGGCGAGGCGAGATTTCCACATCAGGTTGGGAAAAGGGTTGCCACAAAGTTCAAATCCTATAACACGAGTCAAGTCGACGGGATGGACATCACTCAGACGTATTCCGCTAGAAGCACGGCATTCCTTGGAGTTGTGTCCTACCTTGCTGGACAGTTCGGCCTCTGTGAAGCCAGACTCTGCGGTTGTTGAACCAGAGGGATCACTCGTACGATCGTCGATCGAATCTCGCTGTGACCTCGTTAAATGGGCAACAACCACGAAGGGCGGGCGACTTTGTCTCTGCCAATACTCTCGATTGATGGATTTGCCCGCTCCGTCGCTGTAAACCGCAATGTTCCGCACGCACTATTTCTTGGTGCTGGGGCATCCCTGACATCGGGAATGCCCAGCGCTGCAAGCTGCGTCAGCGAATGGAAACGAAGCATCTTCGTATCGAACAATCCTGCCCTCAAGGAATACGTCGCCGAACTCTCATTGCCCTCAGTGCGCGGCCGCATCGACGGTTGGTTGCAGGCAAATGGGCATTGGCCGGGCCGGTAGTGGGTGCGAGTTGTGTTGGTGATTCATCGTTTGATCGGGATCACGAATTGCGTCTCGATCCCGTGCGGCTTGGCTGCAAGTTCATTGAGGCACACGGCCAACTGTCGGAATGCGGCGGCATGCTTCTCTTGGTTCGTCGCGAAAAAGCTATCGAGTTTGTCGATCGACATTTCGGTCGCGATCCCGTCCTTGATGATCCGGATCGTTTTCAGTTCGTCGATGTTGAGTTTAAGGATTTCTTCGCCCATCGCATGATGCTCCGAATCGGTGCGGGCTGCACCGAATCATATTAGCGGCGACTGGCGAAATAAATCACCCCCAGCACGACCATCGCAAAGAGCCAGAATGGCGACGTGACGAGAATGGCAAGCAGCGAGAGGAAGGGAATGATAACGAATGGATTTGAGGCTGGTTCTCCGGGATGAAATTCCGCAGTTCTCCGGGCTGTTTCCAGATAATTGACGCTTCCGCCATACAGCCCAGAGGCAAGCCAGAGGACCGTCACTGCGAGCATCGCAATCTTGATCTTGCTTCTGGGCTTCCGCGGCACAATGGCTGGCGTATGCACGACGGGAACGATTGGCCTAACGGCATCGGCGGCCACTTCTTGAAAGAAGTCCGCTTGCGGGTCGTGTGGCTTCGCGGCGTGCTCCTTCAGGATACGGGCGATTAGGTCGGGCGGAATCGTGTACGTTCGGCCGCAGCCTGGGCAAGAAATCTTCATCGACGTGGCCCCGGAACTATTTTCAAAATTTTTGCCGTTAAACGGCTCTTGAGCCGCGATCTGCGATTGACGCCTCGCGCACGCGGATCTAACTCCAATGGAGCATACTGGCGAGCATGCAATAAAACCGCTTGAATCTGCGTGACAAACGCAGTTGAGAGAAAAGGCCCGGTGCCGCATGCTCGCCAGCATGGTACTGGGTTTTTTCTTTTGACGCAGGAGGACGAAATGCAATTGAAGACAATACGCGATGGGCGACCGAGCGCCCGGCTCAAATAAAAGAACGCCCGAGGTCTCTCACTGTGAGGCAGGGAGAGTCCAAGGGCGTCTCGGTTGTTTTATTCTTGCGGATGGCTGTCTCGCAGTCAATTCGAATCGCCCAACTCGCGCTTGGCGGCCCGGTCGAGTCGTGCCTTCATCCATTCGGTGAGGGACAGCCCAGCTTTTGCTGCCGCACGTTCGTAGCGTTCTTTTTCGGACGGTTCGGCCCGCAGTCCAATACGTGCAGAGCGGCACTCGTCACCTTTTGGCGGTCGCCCCATTTTTGCCTTTTGGTCCATGCGAGAAATGTACAAACAAAATTGGAAAAAGCAAGCGAAATCGGTTGTAGGATAGACTTATGTTGGTACAATAGTCGGTGTAAATGAAAAACCCCGGAAGGCTTGGCGGCCGACCGGGGCGAACCGAAATCCGGCGAATTGCCAGACTCCAGCCTTGGTAAGCAGAGTCTACCGCGATTCGCCACCGAAGGCGAATCAAAATGAATTGCCCTAAGTGCGGAGAGTCAGCCCAGCGGTTCGGTAAGACTCGGGATGGCCTGCAACGCTATCGCTGTCTGGAGTGCCGTAAGACGTTCTCGGAACCGAAGCCGCTCGCCCGGATCGCGACCGATCCGAAGAAAGCCGCGTTTGCATTGCAGTTGCTCTTGGAAGGCATGAGCATCCGGGCCGCGTCTCGGCTGACCAATCTCGACAAGAACACGATTCTGCGGATCATGGTCCAAGCGGGCCGCCAGTGCTATCAGTTTTTGGCCGATACAATGCAGGGCCTTCAGCCGACCGAAATCCAATGCGACGAGGTCTGGGGGTTTGTCCGATGCAAAGAACGAACCGCGTTCTTCAACAACGAGACAGAAGGCTGCGGCGATGCCTACGCCTTCACCGCGATCGACCGGCACAGCAAGTTGCTGTTTTGCTTCCACGTCGGCCGAAGGACTGGCGAAGATACAACGCTGTTCGCGGACAAAATGGCTCTGTGCATCGCAGACGGGCATCGGCCCCACGTCTGCACGGACGGGTTCAACCCGTACCACGTCGCGATTCCTTCGGCCTTTGCTCACGATGTCGATCACGGTATGTTAATCAAGCAGTTCGGTTCGCCGTCGAAGTCTGAGCAGCGCCGATACAGCCCGGCCAAGATAATAGGTATCAAACGGTATCAGAACGCCGGACACTCGGAACGGTCGCAACTGAATACGTCGATTATCGAGCGGTCGAATCTCAGCCTGAGAATGCATGTCCGCCGCATGACGCGACTGACGAATGCCTTCAGCAAGTCATGGGAGAATCACGTTCTGATGTTCGCTCTGTTCGTCTCCTTCTACAATTTCTGCCGACCGCACATGACGCTAAAAACGACGCCAGCGGTTGCGGCAGGGATCGCGAGTGAAGCGTGGACGGTGGAGCGATTGCTGAGCGAATCGGCTAAGACGACGGTCGCCTGATCGTCAGGCGGACCAAAAGCAAAAGCCGGCAGTTTGCACCTGCCGGCCTGCTTTGATTCTCGCGATCCGAGAACCCATGCAACCTAAGCAATTGCATGGTACGCGCTCTCGGATCGTTTGGCAATTCGAACCGGGAGCGCGGTCAATGGTTCAATGCAAGAATTGCGGATATATCGGGGTTCGCGCCAGATTCACCGGATTGACCTATGAGGCCGACGAACGGGTCAGAGATCAAGGCGTGCAGTTTGTCGCGACCGAGGCCCCGTGTCCTGCCCGCATCTTTTGTTACGCTAACGAAAGGGGATTTGCCGCCGCGCCGGTGGATGGACAGAAAATGGTGATAGAGGCACTCGGCTTGGAAATTGATTGCCGATCATTCACCAAATGGCAACGCGGAAAAACTCCAAAAGAGCATGCCGAGATGGCGCTACTGGATCGGGTTCAGCAGATCAACCGGGACGACAAGCGTGAAGCCGAACGTGTTGCGGACAAGCGGCACGCGGCAACGGCCCGGATCGCATGGATTGCGTTGGCATTCTCAGTGGCAATTGGCATAGCCAATCTTATCATCGCGATTAGCTCTAAGAAGTAATCCCGACCAACACAAGTCGCACCCACTACCGCCGGGCCAAGACGTTGACGAATACGGCTATTACATCGAGAAGTGTCACCCGGTCGCTAGTGACCGCTCGCGAGTCTTTGACGACTGGATCCGGAACGCGAAGCCGCATATCGGCTATCGCCTTCTGGCACTTCTCGCGGACGCGAAGTTGATCCGAAGCATTTGGACAACCAATTTCGATGGTCTCGCTGCAAAGGCCGTTGGCGCGTCGAAGACCATCGCCATTGAGATAGGGGTTGACTGTCAGAATCGAGTTTTCCGGCAGCCCTCCCTTAACGAGATTGTCTGCGTTTCACTTCACGGCGACTACCGCTACGACCACCTGGCCAACACGCCAAGCGAGTTGCAGTCGACAGAACAACTGCTGAAGAAAGCGTTGATCGCAACGCTTGCGACACACTCCTTGATTGTATCGGGATATAGCGGGCGCGATGCGTCAATTATGTCGACGCTGGCCGAGGCGATGCAGGCCAATAAGTCAGCAGGCAAAATCTATTGGTGCGGAATGGCCGCTGCGCCGTCGTCGGTCGTCGCAGAGTTTCTCAATGTTGCCATCGCCAGCGGCCGCGAGGCCTTCTACGTGCCGACGGCAGCGTTCGACGACTCAATGATCCGCATTGCGACCACGACACTGGCAAAAGAGGTCGCTCCGCAGATTGCTGCGATTCTAGGATCGGCCGACACGAGAGACTTTCCTGCTCGCACGCCGTTCGAGGCGAGCACAGCGAATCCCACTGGCCTTCTTAAGAGCAACTCGCTGCCGATTCGCCTTCCCGCCGAGATGTTTGCCTTCGACCTCGTTGAATGGCCTGAGAGCCGGGTTTGGGCTTGGCTCGCCGAGACCTGTGCCGGGCACGACGTCATTGCAGTACCATTCAGGCAAGTGCTGGCCATGGGCACACTCGATGGCATCAAGGCTGCATTCTTCGGTCTGATCCAAGGCGACATACATCGCGTGCCCATTGCTGAGAGTGAACTGAGAAACGAAGACGGTCCGATCGTGTCGCTGCTGCAGCAAGCGATCATCCGGGCGCTTGCGTCCAAGCATCGCCTCGAAATCATCGGCAAATACCGACTTTGGGAGAAGAAGCCACTTCACGTCGAGTCGGTCGGAGGCCGTCGCCTGTCACTACATCGCAGCGTCAGCGTAGCACTGCGTTCTGCCGCCGGCCGCACCTATCTTACCCTTGAGCCAAATTTCCATGTGCCGGCGGACGAAGACGATCAGGATGCCGCCAATTTGGTGAAGGGTAAGCTCGGCTACCAGCACAACAAAGAATACAACGAGGACTTCGAGTATTGGCGAAAGGTTTTTGTGTCGGGCGAGCAGACGGCAGCCTACGACTTTCCGTACGGCAGCGCCGCATTTCATTTCACGATTGGGAAAGCACCGTCATGTGCAGCAATCGCTAATCCGAAACATCGGCCGATCCAGATCCCGGCGAAATGGCAAGGACTCGTCCATCATCATGGAGCCGTTTACGCCGAGCCACCATTGCTATTTGGAACACGAAACGGACGGCAAGTTACCGACACTATGCCGATCCGCGGTCTGGCGACGCATGGTCCTTTCGATCACCTGCTCACCGGTGATCGGGATCGAGTTCGTGTATCAGTCGTCTGCCCGCAAGCGGAAGCCATGACGCTCGAAGCATTCCTTGCGGGCGCAGAATTGCGATCTGAGTCCGTCCGCAAAGAGAAGGAAGAGTATCTTGTTCCCTATCCCGGATTTCAAGCGGCATTTCATGTGCCGTTACAACTTCCGAAACGGCATGATCGGAATTGGTTTACTTTGCCCGAAATCGATTCGTCCCGCAGTGTAGAAGAAGGGACACGGGAGCTTGCCAGTAACATACTCGATGCGGTGAAAGCTGCTGTGTCGATCGGGCGATCGGCCGTGCTGATTCTGACGCCATCACGATGGGACCAATGGCGCGGCTTCGAGTCCCCGCAGGAGCGATTCGACGTTCACGACTTCGTGAAGGCGTACTGCGTCCAGAACGGAGTCAGTACACAGTTCGTCAAACAGGAAAAGCTCAACGCGGAGAAATGTCGACTTTGGTGGTGGCTATCGGTCGCCCTGTACGCGAAGGCGATGCGATCACCGTGGGTCCTGCAAGGCCTCGACCCCGATGCCGCTTATGTAGGCTTGGGCTACGCGATCAACTCGAAGGCAAAGCGCGGCGAGCAGATCGTGCTTGGCTGCAGCCATTTGTACAACTCGCATGGCCAAGGCCTGCAGTTCCGTCTAAGCCGCATCGAAAATGCAACGGTTCGCGGGGAAAACGCCTATCTGTCATTTGCTGACGCTCGAGCGATGGGTGACACGATACGTTCGCTGTTCTGGGAGGCTCACCAGCGTCTGCCTCGACGGGTCGTTGTTCACAAATTGTTTCCGTTCCGCGCCGATGAGCAGAAGGGTTTATATGCAGGACTTGAGGGTGTTGCCGACCTCGACTTAATTGAGATCAACCACGAGGCTCGGCTTCGCTACATGAACTCACGATTTGCCAATGGTGAATTCGCTGTAGATGGCTTTCCAGTTCGTCGTGGCACGGCGATTCGATTGTCGGACCATGAGGCTCTGCTGTGGTTACATGGCTCAACAGATGCTGTGAAGAATAACTGGACGTATTATCAAGGCAAACGCCGTATCCCTGCGCCAGTTGTCGTGCGTCGCCATGCCGGAACATCAAGCCTTGGCACGATCGTTACCGAGTTGCTTGGCCTATCAAAGATGGACTGGAATTCTGGCGACCTTTACTCGCAACTTCCGGCGACGGTGCAGTCGTCCAAGACAATTGCGCGAATCGGGTCACTATTGCAGCGCTTCGGCTCAGACTCATTTGACTATCGCCTATTCATGTAATGACGAATGGCCTCGCCATCGGCGCGGAGGCTGTCACGATTGCTTTCAGGCTTCCTGGCAACTGGCATTGACCGCGCTAGAAGTAACCGATGGCTTGGCTTGACCGCCGGCGTTCTTCCAGCCTCGCATGCGTCCCGCGGTCCCATCGTCGTTGCATTGCGGGAGCAATGATCGTGTCCTGCTGCGGCGCTCCGTCGAGGCTCGCAGTTTTACATTGCTGATCGCGGCGACTGCGATTCTATTTTGCTGATCCCGCTCGGTCACATCGACCGACGCCCACAAGAAGCATTCGCAAGCAACTCGAAAATTCCCTCTTGGCGGATCGATCACTCGCGGGACAATTGGATGTAGGTCCAAAGTCCGACGTCCGAGGTCGTAGATCCGCCGAAGGCGGGGACCAAGGTTGAAGGAATGGCTGGCGTCGATGGGAAGGGTGCGCGCCGGTCGGTATGTCGCGCAAAGGAGTCGTAAGAGCCCACACCCGACTCGACTGTCTTCGACCCTGAGGCTCGACTCGACTGAGCTCGCCGAAGTCCAGCGGACTGGGCGAGGGACGGCCCGAGCGGCAACACAGATCACAAACAACACAGATCAGAAAGGTGGCAGGCTCTGCCACCTTATCTCGGAAAGACTCTTGAACTGCCACGGAAAGAGATTGGCCGGTGGGGATCAAGATCCCCGCCGGGCCTCGCCGGGGACGAAAAATGAATCTGCTGGTGGTGGGGATCCTTTTTCACTAAGGGAGAAAAAGATCCCCGGCAGCGCCGAACCGGGACGGACGAGGATTTTGAACAGGAGGGAACTGAGGCAACAGAGATCAGTTGATGCTCTCCCCTCCGTTCCCTCTGTTGCCTCCTGTGCGACGCTCTATTCCGACGACAAGTCGCTGGTGAAATTCTGTCCGCTGGGTCGGGATGCTTTGTTTCAATAGGGAGTTGACCCACCAAAGTAGTTGACCCACGCGCCCCAACGGGAGCGGGACACGAGCCATGGGACGGGACGGGACTGGTTGTTTTAAGGAGCCGCGCACGGCAGTAAGCGGTTCTTCGCCTGCCTGGGACGGGATCGGAGTGGGACGGGACTGAAGGCGCCCCCTCACCCTGCACCCTCTCCCGCCAGGGGCGAGGGAAAAGAAGTGGGACGGGACGGGAACGACGGGACTCGAATGATGGGACGGGACTGAAGGCGCGCCCTCACCCTGCACCCTCTCCGGCTCGACTGAGCTCGCCGAAGTCCAGCGGACTGGGCGAGGGGAAAGGAGTGGGACGGGACTGGAACGGTGGGACTACCTCAGGAACCAGAACTTGTCCCAACTTAATGCGTGCGGCAGAGATGACTTACGTCGACGAGTCCGTGGGACGGGACACGTGCGCGATTAAGGGTCCCAACACGAAACCAGGAGGGTGAGAAATCCTGATGGGATCGGGCTTACTGAGCAGCGGCGCGCGGGCCGGCCGTTCGCGAAGGATCGGAGGCCATCAGGCGCAGGCGCTGGTTGAACGACCTCAGCTCGATGTACTTTTCCGCCATGTTGACTTCCAGCGTCTTGAAATTGGACGCCGACGGATCGGTCGCCTTGAGCACCTCGTGCCCGGTCCGCTTGTCGAGCACCAGCAGATTGAAACTCCAGTGCCCGAATTCGCCGCTTCGCACCAGTTGCCGGCCGGCGAAGGTCAGCACGGGGGAATCGGCCAGGAAGTCGAGCACCAGGTTGTGCGAGGGAATGCGGCTGTTGGTCCAGGCGATTTTGCCGTCCCGCAGGTTGAAGGCGGTGATCCGGCCGCCGACGTTGAGCGAGCGCTGAAAACCCTCTGGGAACTGCACGGCGTACGACCGGCGCTGGCTGCTCTTGATCAGGTAGAGCCGCTCGCGATCGGTGACGGCAAAGGTGTCGCCCGCGCGGAGCTGGGCGGCCGGATAGGCGTCGGCGAGAGCGTTTCGTTCTCCCGTCTGCAGGTCGACGATCTCGAGCTCACCGGCGGCCGACACGGCCAGCATCCGCAGCTGGTCCAAGAGCGTGAGACTGGTGCCCCCCGGATATTCCACCCGCCAGGATTCATGCAGCGTAAGCGGGTCGACAAGGCGCACGACCGTTCGCGCGGGTTCCAGACCCAGGATGTGGGACGAGCGACCGTCCGCCACGACCAATCCGCGCGACGTCACACCAACCGTGCTCACCAACAGGTCGCCCAGCTTTGGCACTTCGAGCTTTTTGCCGTCCGTCGCCCGAAAGGCGGCCGACTGATTGCGGTCGGAGGGAATCATGTAAATCACGTCTTCGTTGCCGAAGACGGTGGCGTGTTGCGGCAGGTTCGCGCACTTCCAGCGCACTTCCCCGGTCTGGGCGTCAAGGACGGTGAACTCCCGACGCCCGTAGACGCAAACGTATTCTGTGTTGGCCGCGGCCAGCATGCCGCGCTGCGTCGACGGATTGAGAAGCGAGTGGCGGCTCGCGAACTGGTTGCCGGTCCGCAGCGGCTGGGGCATGGCGACTTGAGGCGAGCGATACTCGCTGCCGGCCCCGTTGGGCACCTCCATCGAACGGGTCCAGACGACGCTCTGGTCGATGGGAGACAGGAAATGCACGACGTCCCGGTGCAGCACGACAAGCTCGTGTCCGGCCGGAATGCCGACGGTATATTCCCCCTGTCTCGAGCGGCTGGTGGATCGCAACGGAAGCATCCACCGATCGCCGTCATCGGTCGAGCGGACGACTTCCAGACGCTGGCGCCGTTCGTCGATCGAAAAACGATGCTGCTCGAAGAACGGCTCGTTGCCGCTGCCTAACAGCAATTCTTCGATGTGATTCGACAGATAGTTGGTGCCGAAGCGATGCACCTTGAGTTCGACGTCTCCCCAGTTGGGACCCGCGTAGGGAGCGGGGTCGAGCAGCCCGGCTTCCCAAAGATTCTGCACGTAACTGCCCGCGCTGGCGTCGCCAAAAATCCGCGCGTGGGGATACCAGGCGGCCAGACGGCGATAGGCGGAGGCGGCGTCGTCAGGCAGGCCTCGTTCTGCGAGGAGTTTGGCCAGCCGGAACTGGGCCAAGGCTGCGGTCTGTTCATCGGCGATACGTTCCTGCCGCAGCAGCAGTCGTTCCGCCCGGAACAGGTCCTTTTGAGCGATGTAATGCTCGACGAGCCCCACGATCACGGGCTGGGCCGCCGGATGGAACGCATACAGCTCGGCAAAACGCTCCTGCAAAGCTCGATCGAGCCCGACGACGCGCTCGGCCTCGCCCGAGAGAACCAAGTCCACGCGGGCGCGTTCGACGGTCGATAACTTCTGCCAAATCTCGAACAGCCGGCCGGCGATCCAAGCGTCAAAGTCGACGGTGATGTGCGGGTCATCCGGGCGGGGAATCATCACGCCCCGGCGTTCGGTGATCGCCAGTTTTTGGAAGGCGGCAAATGCGTCGCCAAACTTCCCGGTCGCCAGCGCCCGCTCGGCTTCGAGCCGGCCGACGAGTAACCGCTCATCTCCCGTCTGCGCCAGCCGGGAGAGCCGGTCGAATGCGCGATCACCAGTCGCGTAATCGTGGCGGACGGAATCGGTCAGCGCCTCGAACAGGGCTTTGCGATACGAACGCGACAACAACGGCTCAAAGTGCTGAGAGTCGACGCTGTCGAGCGAGGCGAGCGCCCCGGCCGGATCGTTGTGCAACAGGGCGATCTCGGCCTGCTTGACCGAGGCCCACTCGTCGTGAGGATCGGTCGCCTGGCGCTGCGCGATTTGCCGCTCGATCGCGTCGCGCTGCTCGAAGGCGGTCAATCCGTACGCGTTAAGCGAGAGCATCATGCCCCGGTACAGAGTCAAGTTACCCAGCGGTTTGCTGCCGGGAAGCACCTGGGCCGTCTCGACGATTCTTCCGGTCGAGAGTTCGAGCGTGCACAAAGCACCGCCTCGCAGCGGGAGATACAGGCGCCCTGAGGAGAGCACGCCGCGGCCGCTGGGAGGACCCTGTGACTCGTCGAAAGAAGTCGTCCACTGCGGCTTACCTGTCTCGATTGCCAGCGCGGTGACCGAAGATTTGCCGACCAGAATGGCAGACGCCTCGTGGAGGCCGGCCAGATACAACTGGTCCTCCCCTTTCGGATACCGCCAGCGGAGCGCCCCCGTCGCCAGGTCGAGGCAGATGACGTTCGACTCTTCGGCCGGCGTATACAGCACACGGTTGCCCGCGATGATCGGGGCCGACGGGCACCATTGACCATTGAGCTCGGTCGGTTGCACAAGCGTGTCGCCCTGTTCTCGCTCACGGCGTTCCGACTGCGGTCGGGGGGCCGAATAGCGATGCATCCACAAAACGGAATGGTCGAGCCGATCGACCCCGACCAGCCAGTCGACCGTTGTAGGGCAGACGAGGATTCCGTCAGACGACGCGACCTGCGCGGTGCGCCAGCGGCGCCCCAGCTCCTGGTCGATCTTGTTGTCGGAGTGCGCCAACAACTGCGACCAGCGGACAGCGCCCGATTCCGGATCGATCGAGTAGAGCCGCACGTCCAAGTCGCGCTCGGCGACGACGAAGAGCTCGCCCGCGTCCACCAGCGGAGCACCGAAGAAGAACGATCCCGCCAGGGGCAGGTCGAACGACTCGCCGTTGGCTTGCCCACCCAGAGACCAAACCTCGCGACCGGTGGCGAGGTCGTACGCGGCCAGCCGATTGCCGGGTCGCATTGTCCGCTGGCCTTCCGGGATGTCGGCGATCGGCTGAAAGCCCGAGCCGCCCGGCCCGTGCATGATGACTGCGTCGTCTTCGATGACGAACAGTCGGGTGCCGTCGCTGGCGAGCAGACCGAAATTGGGGTTGCGGAATAACAGCCCGGTAAGCGGATGGCCGTCCGCGCCCCCTTCGCCTGCGATGAATTCTGTGCTCCACGGTCCACCGCGGAACCGTCGGAAGCCTCCCCACCGGTCCTCGAACTCGAAGGGCAGGGGGCGGCTTGCGATCAACGCGTCTTCCGAAAGTTGCGGGCGAGTTTCCCACAACAACTTGCCCGTCGCCGCATCGACCACGTGCACGTCGCGCAGCGTGCGAAAGGCAATGCGGTCTTTGATCGTCAGCGGGATGGCGACGGGGATCGCTGCCCGTCCGAGATCCGACAAATCCTGGGAGAGCGAATCGAGCTGGTCGATCACGTGCTTGTTCTGGGTCGAGGCGTGGGACCAGCGCGTCAACAGCAGCGGCTCGCCACCGGCGGGCGTCCCCGCTCGGCGAGCGTTCCCCTGGAACTGCAGCCACTCGTCCAAAACGGCCGACGAGGCGATTTCCGATCCGGGCATTTGGCGGAACAGCGCGTCGGGCTTGATCGAATCGCCGCCCACGCCGATCGAGGCGTCGGGCCCATCGGCGCGAAGCTGCCGCAACAGCTCTTCGCTGGCCGCCGTGTTACCCGACTCCCGCAACGTCAACGCGACTTTCAGACGCCATTTCGAATCACGAGACCAGGGCGGATTGGATTCAAGCAGCCGACCGTACCAGAGCGAGGCGAGTCCGAATTCGCCGCGGTCGAAGTGGAAGTTGCCGATCGCGTTGGCGGCCTGTTGCCCCGTCTCGGTGTGAAAGTACTGCGTGGCGACGTCGATCACCTGGTCCCAATTGCCAGAGCGGCGGCCGGCTCGGTCGAGCTCGTGGGCCTGGGCCTCGTGACGCAGACGATAGGTCTCCAACTGCGCGGCGGGAAGGCGACCCAACAGCCGGTTGGCCTCCCAGGCGACCAGCCCGGGTCGACCGTCGGGAGTGCGGATGGTGGCGTGATCGGAGTGGGCCAGCACGATCTCCAAGATCTCGAGCGCCTGATCCGACTGACCGGTCGACATCAATTGCGCGGCCTGCTCGAGGTGTTTGCTCTCGGTGGCGTTGTGCGGAATGCGGCCGTCGATTGAATCGCGCGGACCCCGGCGCTCGACGGTTGTTGCCGCTCCTTCGCGATCCGCGGCATCGTCACGTTGTTCGTTGCGGAAGTCGGGGGGCGTGCCGCGGCCCAAAAAGTTCCGCGGCGGGCGTGAGCGCGGCGCAGGCCTGCGGCCGTTGTTTTTGGCCGCCTTGTTCTCCGTTGCGGTTGAGTCTTTGTCGGTCGACTCAGGAGGCGGCGGCGTGTCGTTTGCGCGAGCGCCAGGTCGACTGGGGCGAGGCGCTTCCTGGCCTGGCAGCGTGTCGCAGAGGGAGGCGCCCAGCCAGGCAGCGAACCCAGCGATCCAAAGGAGACGATTCTTCGTACGCATCCGGCGACTCACCCGAATCGAAAACAGGGGCATCCACCGGCTTGGCTCACCCCGAATCGACGCGGCCTGTAAAACAGCTCCGGTCGCGCCCAGCGCTTCTACTAAGTATATCGCCGTGCGGGCGCGACTGCTGCCGGGTCGGACCAAAATCCGCAGACCCGGCATTGACCAGCGCGGGTTCGATGGTCGCCTCCTAGTAGTATCGGGAAAAATGGCACTCGGAGGCGGCTCGGGTCAGGAAATCTGCCCCCGAGCCGGCAAATTGCCGGGATTTTCGACCGCGTTTTGCGACCTATGCGGGCGCGTCGACTCCGCGGCGTCCCGCTTGGCTAGACAAATCGCCGCGATGCGCGACTCAAAGGAATGAGGCCCAACGCCCTCACCGCACATCTCGAACTCCGGCCGTTCGGCCCGCCGTCCGGTTTCGGGCAAGGAGACCTTCATGTTCACCTGCCTGCTCGGTGTCGCGTTGTCAACGAGTCTGGACACGCTCTGCGCGTGGCTCGGCGTCGATGAAAGCCTCGTCTTCGTTGGGTGCGTCTCCGCAGTGCTGTTCGCGATCTACTTGGGACTCTGTCTGCTGAAACGTGTGGGTCATCCGGGGGCTCGCAGGCTGGTGGGGACGATTGCGACGTCCGGTTTCCTGATCTTCACGCTCGGAGCGATACTCGGCATACCCTACTACTTTTGGTGGAATGTGCTCTTCCTGACTCTGGCGCTCGCGGTGGTCCGCCGCCGGTGGAACTGGCGCACCTTCTTGGCCTTGGGACTGGCTTCGACATTGGCTGCCTATTTGGTCGCGGCGTGGCTCTTCCTGCCGACGTATCGAATGCGCAGCGAGGTTCGCAGGCAATTTCCGGTCGAGTCGCTCCGTGAGCGCCTGGCCTACGAGCCTTCTGTCACAGCGTCGAACGCTTGGCCCCCTTCCACGATTCCGGCAGAGAATGGGCCCGTTGCCGCTCAGCTTGAGGCATTCGAAGGAATGCGTTGGCGGCAAAGCGTCAACGACGTGCTCGATCAATCGGCCGCTTCGAAACTTCATCAATTGGGCGCCCTCGGAGTCCGCGAACGGCGAAGCGCGCTGCTCGCGGAACACACGGGCTTTGTTCACGAGTTCATCAATGCCAGCGGGTTCGGTTCGATGCGTCTGAAGCGCATACGGATCGATGATGCCTTTCTGGTTCTTCCGCGGACCCAACCCATTCCGATCCCGGTAGTGAATCCTGCTCCAAGTGCGAGCGATTCAGCGTCAGTGCGGGCGTCTCGCCGGCCCGAACAAGAGAAGCTCCTCCGCTCCTGGCTGCAGGATCTTCATCTGAATGGCCTCGTCGATTTCGCGAACCCGGCGGGCTACGGGTTTTCGGTGGGACGGTTGCGAAGATCCTTGCCCGATTTGGATCAGTGGGTGGGCTTTCAGGCCCACTCGTTCCGCAAGCTGCCGGAGAAGTTGAGGGCCGCCGACCAGTCAGGGGTCATTTGGCGACTGAAGACTTTGGAGCTGGTGAGCTTGCTTAAGCAGAAAACGCCGCGCGTCTACATCTCGAAAAATCTTCCCCGGATGGACGAACTGCGGAACGCGCCAACCCGCGACTTGACCGCTTTCGAAACGGAGTCGCTGCAAGCGATCCGCAAGGGCGAGGCGATCCATTTTCACGAACATCGCAATGACCTGCGGATGATGGGGCCACTCCTGGCGGCGCCGACGTGCACTCAGTGTCACAACGCTTCCGAGGGTGATCTGCTCGGCGCCTTCACCTATCACTTCGTCCGCGACCCAGGGCTGCCGGAACCGAAGAAAACACCGACGGTCTTTTAATCAAGGTCGCTGTGCGCCGACGGCATGCTGTGCGGTCGTGCACGCCATCGCGTTGCAAACTCGCGCCTACTCCCTAAAATTACGGGTAAACCGTAACTTTTTTGCGCCGCCGCGCCCGGGAGCCAATCGATCCGTGAATGCCGCCGCCGCACCTGCCAAGAATCTCGACTCGCTCGTCTCGCAAGCCAGGGAACGACTCGACAAGCACACCCGCGAAACGGTCGACTGGCACTTCAACCCCGAGACGGGTAGCCCCTTCTGGCTCGAAAAGGCCAAGTCGCTCGGTTTCGACCCGCGGAAAGAGGTCCGCGCGTTTGCCGACCTGAGAAAATTTCCGCTCTTTGAAGACGAATGGCTTCGCGGCGGACCGGTTCGTCGCTGGATTCCCAAAGGGCTCGCCGGCAAGCCGGCGTATGTGTTCGAGACCGGCGGGACGACCGGCATTCCGAAGAGCCGCGTTGTGATCGAAGACCACTGGATCGATTACGAACTCTTCAGCGACACGCTGCCCGACGAGTATTTCCCCAAGGGATCCAACTGGATGATGCTCGGGCCCTCCGGCCCGCGGCGTCTGCGATTGGCCGTCGAACATCTGGCCCACTACCGGGGCGGAATTTGTTTCTGCGTCGACCTCGATCCCCGCTGGGTCGTCAAGCTGCTGAAGAACGGGGACATCCAAGGGGTCAAAGCGTACGCCGACCACGTGATCGATCAGGCGATGACGATCCTCTCGGCCGGGCACGAGATCAAGTGCATGTTCGCCACGCCCAAGCTGCTCGAGGCCCTGGCTCTGCGGCTGATGAATGAGGGATCGAGCATCGAAGAGGCAGGCATCACGGGAATCTTTGCCGGCGGCACCGAGTTCACGCCGCAGTGGTATCGCTTCTGCCGCGAAGAACTCTTGGGGCCGAAGGTCTACATCACGCCGACTTACGGCAATACGCTGATGGGCCTGGCGTGCGGCAAGCCGTTCGATCCGGCCGACGAGTACAAGATCACGTATTATGCTCCCGAGCCGCGGGCGGTGATCGAGGTCGTGGATTTTACCGACCACACCAAGGTCGTTCCCTACGGAGAATCGGGCCGGGTGAAACTCTACACGCTGACCAAAGAGGTATTCATTCCGGGCTTCCTCGAACGGGACGAAGGCGAACGCGAAAAGCCGCATGAAAAATATCCGTGGGACGGCGTCAGCGGCGTGAAGCCGTATCGCGAGTTCGCCAAAACTACGACGGTCGGCGTTTACTAAGCCCTAATGACGAAGCACGAATGACGAAGGAATGTCCAAATGACCTAAGCACGAATGAGCGCCATTTTCCATTCGTGCTTCCTTCGTCATTAGTGCTTCGTGCTTGTCGGCGATCTCAAAGGTGCATCCATGCTGGAAATCCCTGTTATCCGCTGGGGTAAGCCGTACGAAAGCCTGCAAAAGGATCCGGTCGTCCATTTCGAGACGGGCGAGACCCTGTGCACGGTCCACCAGGCCAACGGCGGCCTGATTCAGATGGACGTGCGAAAATCCCAGCGCGCGCGGGACGTGCTGCGCGAGGTTCCGATCGCGACTCTCGTCGAATACTGCAAGAAGGCGGCCGACCTGTATCTGACTGGCAATCTGCCGCTGGGCAACGGTACGCAATCGCCGCAGGAGTTTTGCACGGTGCAGGCGGCGACGACCGGCCTGCCCGAGCACATGTGTGCGTCCAACATGACGAAGAATCACTTCGTGTTGTCGCACATGGGGGACATCATCGAGGCCCTGACTCGCGGCCTGCCGTACGACGTGCTGACTCGCGGCTTCGGCATGGAAAATCGCGGCGTGACCGTGAGCTACCAGGCCAACGCGCCGGTCTTGGGCGCGGTGCTGCCCTCAAACTCGCCGGGCGTCCACACGCTGTGGCTGCCGGTGATGCCGATGCAAATCGGACTGGTGCTCAAGCCGGGTCCGCAGGAGCCGTGGACGCCGTACCGCATGTGCGAGGCCTTCGCCCAGGCGGGCTTCCCGCGCGAGGCGTTTTCGATCTATCCCGGCGGCGGCGAAGTCGGGGCGGCCGTGCTGCAGGGTTGCGAGCGGGCCATGATTTTCGGCGGAACCGCCACCGTGAAGCAGTATCACGGCAATCCGCGCGTGCAGCCGCACGGCCCCGGCTTCAGCAAAATTCTCCTGGGCGATGACGTCGTCGACAATTGGGAAAAATATCTCGACCTCATGGTCGACAGTGTCCTGATCAATAGCGGACGAAGCTGCATCAGCTGCTCCGGCATCTGGGCCTCGCGTCACGGGCGCGAGATCGCCGACGCACTCGCGAAACGGATGGGTCCCGTCGCTCCGCTGCCGACCAACGACCCCAAGGCGGCCCTAGCCGCCTTTACATTGCCCGGAGCGGCCGACGCCATCAATGGCCAGATCGATGCCGCCCTCAAGCAGCCGGGTGCGACGGAAGTCACCGAGAAATACCGCGGCGGGCCTCGGATGGTGAAAAAGGAACGCTGCGATTACTTGCGGCCGACCGTGCTGCACTGCACGAGCCCCGACCACGAGCTGGCCAACACCGAATACATGTTCCCGTTCGTCTCGGTGGTCGATTGCCCGCAGGACAAGATGCTCAGCTCGATCAAAACGACGCTCGTCTGCTCGGCCATCACCGAGAACCCGAAATTCTCCCGGCAACTGCTCGACGCGACCCACATCGACCGCCTCAACATCGGCCCGATCAAGACGATCGCCCTCAACTGGCTGCAGCCGCACGAAGGGAACATCGTCGACTTCCTGTTCCGCGCCGAGCCTTCCAGAACAGCCCCCCGCCGGCGCATTAACGGCTCGAGAGGACAGTCAGCGCGTGACTCAGCAGTTCGACAGCGTCGAGGTCGACATCTCGAAGCTGCGAGACTACTGTCTCAGCGAAATTCATCCGCGCGGGCGACACAAGGCGCGCGTGTTCCGTGCCGCTCTCGGCTTGACCGCGGCCGAAGCCGAGGTACTTCGTCAAGCGCTGTTGAACGCCGTCGGCGATCAGCCTAGCGAGTTGCGGGCGACAGTTGCCGACGAGTATGGAGAGCGTTACGAACTCGATTTCCTAATGACAACCGATGTCGGCTCGGCGCTTATCCGATCGATGTGGATTGTTCGAGCCGGCGAGCGCGTGCTACGCTTTATAAGTTGCTATGTGGTCTAGAGGACTGTAGCATGCCGCACTCGAATGGTGTCCACATACTTGACGTGGTCGCCCTCACTGTCGACTTGCCGGAGCAAGGCCTGATCCGCGGCCAGGTCGGCACTGTCGTGGAGGTCCTGAGTCCGGGGGTCTTCGAGATCGAGTTTTCCGACGAGCAGGGACGGACCTACGCCGAGCTGCCACTTCGCGAGAGCCAGCTACTCGTCCTCCATTATCGGCGGGCCGCCTGACGGGCGGGGCCGACTCGGATCTAAGAATGCCCAAGCTCGACGGATTGAGCGGCACGTTTTCAACGATCCTCGTCGATCCGCCTTGGCGGTTTCAGAACCGCACGGGGAAGATGGCTCCCGAGCATCGGCGACTGCGGCGGTATCGCACGATGGGTGTCGAGGAAATCCAAGCTCTGCCGGTGGCGGGACACGCGCGGGACAAGAGCCACCTCTATCTTTGGTGCCCCAACGCGCTCTTGGACGACGGTCTCTCGATCCTCAAGGCGTGGGGCTTCACTTATAAGACGAATCTCGTGTGGCTCAAGATCCGCAAAGATGGCGGGCCGGACGGCCGCGGGGTGGGGTTCTATTTCCGCAACGTGACGGAGCTCTTGCTCTTCGGCGTGCGGGGCAAGTTGCGAACGCTGGCGCCCGGCCGGCGGCAAGTGAACGTCATTGCGCGCCGCAAGCGGGAACACTCACGCAAGCCCGACGAGCAATATGCGCTGATCGAGCAGTGCAGCCCGGGGCCCTATCTCGAACTGTTCGCCAGGGAACGCGTTCCTGGATGGACGTGCTGGGGCGACGAAGTCGATTCCTATGCCGACACGCGCCGCGTCTGGCCGCAATACGCAGGCGGACCTGCGCAATCAGGCTGATGCCCGACGCTTTGCTCAGACCCCTCAGGAAGCCGCGCGGGATTTGCGTCGGGTGGCCGGAAGCGCCGGGGGCAGTGCTCGGTACAGCCACGAGTTTCCGCGTTTGCCATGCGGTTCGATGGCTCCCATCTTCCGCAGGCAATACGCCATCTTTTGCGCGAGCCAGCGCGGCATCGGCGCGAGGCGGGCGATTTCTTCCGTCGTGAAGCTGTCGCCCAAGCCTTCGGGAAGCAGTCGCAACAGGTCGGCCGTGTCTTTCAGAGTCACGCGGCCTTCGATGCCAACGAGAATTCGATCCGTCACGCGAAAGTCGGGGCCGCGCCACCATTTCTTCGGCGCGGCGACGCGGTGCTCTTCCACCCGCGTCAGCACGACTTCCAGCGTCAAACGCGGATGGGGGAACACGTCGACGAAATAGACCAGGTCCGCAAACAGATCGGCGATCGTTTCCCGTTTCGGACTGTGCCGCATCGAGACGATTTTGCCCCCCGCTTTTTTGCGGCGAACCAGCAGCTTATGGGCGACCAGCGGCTTGACGACCGTCACATCGTGCCGCTCGAGCAGGCGGCGGATCTTGGGCCGAATTGCCCCGAGCGACGCTTGCTGGATCTCGATCAGCCGGCCTTGATGGACGGCGTCGATGCGAAAGCTCTCGATGCGAACTTCCTGTCCGTCCGGCTCGGCCGAATAGAGCGATTTCAATTGGCGGTGCAGGCTCGTCTCCATACTCGCCGCTCCCTCGGGCGGCGATTCTAGTGAAGAGCCAGCCGAACGGGACAGGCGGAATCGCGCGAATATCGCGGCCCTGTCGTTTTAGTTATTCTGACCGACACGAGATCATGCGCACGACTTACGGTGAATCCAGCGGCGGTAATCCTTTGCGGGCCCCTCTGGCCTTGTTGCTAGCCGGGCTTTCGCTGTCGATCGGCTGGGGGATCCGCGGAAATCTCGGCCATGAGCGGGGGGCCATGATCCCCGGGGCGCTGGCTGCGATCGCCGTGTGTCTCCTTTCCAACCGCGAGGACTGGCGTGAGCGCGTCGCTTACTTCGCCCTATTCGGCGCGTTGGGATGGGGCCTGGGCGGCTCGATGTCGTACATGCAGGTGATCGCGTACGCGCATTCGGGGCACGCGCCTTCGCAGTACTACGGGTTCTTCGCTTTATTTCTGATCGGATTCTTGTGGGCCGCCCTGGGAGGCGCGGGACCGCGCTGCCAGCCGTGCTCGATCGCCGCGATCTGTGCGATCTGTTTCGCCCGCTGTGCGTGGTCCTTGCGATGTTGGCGCTCTTGTACTTTGTCGAGGATCCGGCCGCTCGCGCGATTCAACCGCAGTTCGACACGCAGGCCGGCAGCATCGTGGGCTGGCACAGACATGAATCGGCACTCTATTGGTTCGACAGCAACTGGCTCGACGCGCTGGTCGTAATCATCGGCCTTTGCGCGTTTGACCTGGTCGATCGGCGCTTCGGCAAGAGCCTTTGGCTGCCTGTGCTCGCTGCCGTCGGGGGTTTGATCGGACATTTGGCTCAGGCCGCAATAAGATCGCGGGCCGGCTGGTCGAGCGCTATTCACGACGCTCTGGTGCACGCGCAAGGGGACAGCATCCTCTTCGATCGCAAGCAGCTGGTGACCAACTGGCCCGCGGCATTTCTCGGTGAAAGCGACTATGTCGGACTGGCTTTGGGGCTGATTGCGGGCATCGGCTGCTACTTCGCCTGGTTCGGAAAATTTCGCCGCGGCTCCTCGTTGCTGATGCATTTGGCGCTGGGATGGTTTGCGGGATTCTTGTTGCTGCCCGTGTTGTTCGACGTGCGCCTGACACCTCCGCGGGGCGACAACTGGGCGGGCATGCTCGGCCTGTTTGTCGGCCTCGTGATTTATTGCGTCCGCTGCCGCCAGTGGGCGCTCCTTGCCGCGTCGCTGGTTGCCGGCATTGTCGGGGGGATCGGGTTTTCGGGGACGGCCTGCGTCGAAGCTTTGCTCGAGTCGTTCGGCAACGCCAACCTGGCGCCCGGGCTGGCCGAAACCTGGACGCACTGGCAAACCGGCCCGACGAACGGACCCATTCCAATGGACGCGCTGGCCGCCCAGCCCATCCACCACTGGGAATTCTGGCTGTCGGCGAACTGGCACAGTTTCTTGGAACAAACTTACGGCTTTGTGAACGGACTGGCAGTCGCCGCCGCGATGGCTCTGCTCCTGCGCCGTCTTGGCCAATTCGAAGACAGCGGCCCGCGCGAGTACTGGACGGAAATCCTGGCCCTCACAGTGACGGTCCCGGCCCTGATTTGGGTCAATCTTCAGAAGGATGTCGGCGAATGGACAAGAGGTCCCGCGCCCGCGATGCCCGAAATGATGCGGATGCCGCTCGTCGGTTTTTCGCTCTCGGCTTGGGCCTGGTTCAATATCTTGTTCGGCATCGCAGCCATGGCCTTCGTGATGCTGCTCAACGTCCACACGCGGCGAAGACTGGCCCTACTAGAGTTAGGCTGGCTGGGGCGCGGGCAATGGCTCTATGTCGTGCTGTTGTGGGTTCTCGTGATCGGAAATTTCGGCAGGATTGTGGTTCACTTCACCGAGCAACGGCTGTTGACCGAAGGGGTGATCACGCTCAACGCCATCTTGGCGTGCATGCTGCTGTTGCTCGTGCCGAGGACCACTGCGACGCAGCCGAGTCGCATTCCTCCGGGTTACGGCCGTCTGATCGGCGGCGCCGTGCTGATTGCCCTCGCGTGCTCGGTCGTCTTTCCCGTGGCCGAAACGCTGTGCGTCCGAGCCGTCTACAAAAATGCGCCGGTGAAGCGCCCGCGCGACGCAAACAATGGCCCAACGACGCGATTCGGACCTCACGCCGCGTGGAAGTATCGCCCGCTACTCCACGGCGAGAACCACCGTTGAGCCGAACTGCGAGTTGGCGTTTGCGGCGCATGAAGTGCCGGAGCCGGTCCCACAAAACGGCGACAGGGAGTCAGGCCGTTTCTCCCGACTCCCTGCCGACCGCTGCGCGCTCGAAGTGCGGAGCACGACGAGCAACACCTACGAGTTCGTTGCGCTCACCGCAATTTTGCGGTTGCAAAACTGACGTCTGTCCTCCTTTTCTCCGGCAGGCCACGGTCGAGCGTTTCCGCCCTATCCTTAAGGCGGAGAGACGGGGTGCGTTCGCCGCGCGGATGATTGATTCTGCGTTCGGCGGTGCGCTCCGGACGCATCTTCATCCGTCACGCTCGGCCGCACCGCAACTCGCATGCCCGTAGCCCGCGGCTGCGCCTATAGACCGTTTGTTCGGCCGTTTTCCAGCAGTTCGCAGAGAAAGCGTCCGCGCGAACGACTGCGGTCCGTTGGCTCCGATCTCCTCTGCCCTGCCGCTTGTCCGGGCAACGCTGCCCGAAGAATGCATTCTGCCAGGTCGGGCAAAATGCGGCATCGCAGGCTCACCGATCGAGCAGGTCGCCCGGCTCCCAATCGTCCAACGAGCAACAACTATAGGCATAAAGTCCATGGCTTGAATGGCTTACATCTATCGGACTCCCGGCACACCAGTTGCGAGAAATCGAGGGCACGCGGCAGCCTCCCGGACTGGATTCTCGGGTCGCGGTGCCGCGCTCCTTCCCTCCAGAGCAAATGAAGCATGTCGGCTCACGACGCCTTTTTTGTCATTCCCACCCACCGGCTGCGCGACGTCGGCGAAACGGTCAAAAGCTACGACGAACATTTCTGGCGCAACGGCCATTCTGTGCGGATCATCGTCTTCGACGACTCCAGCCCCGTGAACCAGGAGAAGTACTTTCCCCTCCTGGAGCAGACAAGCACACACAACGAGCTGTTCTACGTCGGCCCCCGCGAAAAGGAACAGTTTCTGGCGTATCTCAATGGCCGGCTCCGCGACAAACGCCTCGAAGGACTGGTGAAGAACCTCTTTCGTCCCAGCTACGGCGGCAACCGCAACTGCACGCTGATGTACACGCTCGGCGGTTTGATGGTGTCGGCCGACGATGACATGCGCCCCTACACGCTGATGGAGCACAGCCCGGAATCGCTCGGCCCCGAGGAAGTTTGCCGCGGCAAGCTCGTTAAGTTGGGAGAAAACGGGTACAGTCGCAAATCGTTCGACATCCTCGGCTCGTTTCTCGACGTGCTCGGCAAGCCGGTGAACGAAGCGCCCGACAACTACGAGCGCGGCGAGCTGTTGGTCGACACGGCAATGGACCTCGAGACCAACACGTCGAACGGTCTCGCGCGACAAAACTCTTTGTTGCTGCAGCGAGGCCCTCTCTCGAGTGATGCGCGGATCAAGATGGCCCAGACGTTTCGTTCGGGCACCAACGACCTTGACGCCATCGATTATGTCGAGATGTTTTTGGACGACGAGGAACAGACCGATCCCGACGCGCAGGCCGAGTTCTATGTGCTAATCAATTTCCGACCGGTTGTCACCAAGAAGAACTGGCGGATGGACTGCGGGGTGGCCGCCTACGACAACTCGTTCGGCCTGCCCCCGTTCTTCCCCACGCGGCTGCGGTTCGAAGATTACATTTACCGGCTCTGGGTGCAGCAGGAAGGGATCGCCGCCGCCCACGTCGACGCGGCCCAAAACCACATCAAGAGCAACTACATGCGCAATCCTCCGGCAGCGGAGGTGTTCAACGAGGAAGTCTCGAATCTCCTCAAGCGCAAGATCAAGTCGAGCGTTTCGCGGCTGGATCCGCTGTCGATTTCCTTCGACTACGAAGGGGAGGTGACGGCCCAGGACGCGCAGCAAATCCTCGACAAGATCGCCCACATCTACGGCCGCGCCCTCGAAACGGCCGAGACGACTACACGGCCCGAGCGCGCCGAGGCGCTGCGGCTGTTCGCGGCGAATTTGAACAAGGCCTTTTACGGATTCGAGCCCGATTTCTTCCAGCAGAACCTGCTCAGGATCGTGGACGACGTGATCAGTGTGATCAAGGGCTCGATTGAGCTCTGGCCCACGCTGGTGGAGATTGCCTACTTCCAAAAGAACCGCAACGGATTGCCGCAGATTCGCATTCAAAACAAAAAAATTTAGTCCACCGATAACAAAGCCACGAGGCAAGAAGGAGCAGCCATGCGCATCGCCCAAGTTGCGCCGCTTTGCGAGAGCGTGCCCCCCAAGCGTTATGGGGGAACGGAGCGTGTCGTATCGTATTTGACGGAAGAGCTAGTCCGCCTGGGGCACGAGGTGACTCTGTTTGCCAGCGGTGATTCGCTGACGAAGGCCCGGCTCGTGCCGGGTTGTCCGCGGGCCCTGTGGCACGAACCGTCTTGCCGAGAAGAGCTGCCGCATCACATCCGACTGATGGAGCTGGTCTTTGCCGACGTATCGCGGTTCGACCTGATTCATTTTCATTGTGATGCGGTGCAGTATCCGCTGCTGAGGCGCGTCGGTTGCCCCAGCGTAACGACGCTGCACGGTCGTCTCGACCTCGAAGACACCAAGGTGATGTTCGACGAATACCAGGAAATTCCTGTCGTCTCGATTTCGGACAACCAGCGCCTGCCAATTCCGTGGGCGAACTGGCAGGGAACCGTGCATCACGGAATGCCGCGAGACATTCACGCGTTTCGTGAGCGTCCGGGCGGTTACCTCGCTTTCTTGGGCCGTATTTCTCCCGAGAAGCGGCTCGACCGTGCCATTGAGATCGCGCCTCGCGGGCCGCAAACTCAAGATCGCGGCCCGCATCTACAAAGGCGAGCGCGATTATGTGAAGGAGAAAATTGAGCCCCTGCTCGAGGAACACGCGTCATTCGTCGAATTCATCGGCGAAGTCGGCGGCCGTGACAAGGATGAGTTCTTGGGCAATGCGGAGGCCCTCCTCTTTCCCATTGACTGGCCCGAGCCCTTCGGCCTGGTGATGATCGAGGCTATGGCTTGCGGCACGCCGGTCATCGCTTGGCGCTGTGGCTCAGTGCCCGAGGTCATCGAAGACGGAGTCTCGGGGTACATCGTCGACAGCATCGAGGAAGGAGTCAAAGCGGTCCATCGCGTTCAGTGGCTCGATCGGCGCGCCTGCCGCCAGGCGTTCGAGTCGCGGTTCGATGTGACGCGCATGGCAAACGACTACTTGAACATCTATCGCCAGCAATTGCACACGGGTCCGCACCAAGGCGCCAAACCGATGCGAAATCCGGCGTCTACTGGCCGAAACGGACATCCGCACGAGCGTCCCCGCGCGGTGCGACCACACAGTCCGCTCTTGGGCTCTGTCTCGGCGCCGCAAGAGACCGCGCCGAATCGAGTCGACGCTGTGTAAGATTCCCTGTACGCGAGCCAGGGAACTCGAAGGCGGAGTGGAGCGCAATGGACGGTTCCGAGCGGACTCTCGATCCACGACAGCCAGGGCAGGGGAGTAATTCGGCGGACGGTGGATCGCGGCCTCAGGGATCGGCCGCCGAAGGGTCGCCTGCGGTTGTCTCGGGAACGGGCGGCCCCGCCAACGCACTATCGGCCACGACCGGAAAGGCGGCTCCGGTCGCGCAGGCTGATGGCAGCGCCTTTCGCATTCTGGCCGATTCGAGCCTGGCCGACGAAAGGACTCGCGTCCTCAAACACGGCGACACCTTCGGCGTCTTCGACCACTACGGCGACATCAAGCCCGAGGGACTCGGCGAAGAAGGGCTCTTTCACGACGGCACCCGGTTCTTGTCCGGCCTGCTACTGGACCTGGAAGGGGGGCGCCCTTCTTTCTGAGTTCGACCGTCCGCGACGAAAACGATCAACTCCGGGTCTCGCTGACGAACCCCGACTTTCTCGACGAGCGCCTCGTGCGGCTTCCGCTGGGCACGCTCGAGGTCTCGCTGACGCGGTTCCTTTGGAACGGCGTTTGTTATCAGCAGCTCGAAATTCGCAATTACGGACTGGTGCCTGTCGAGACGTCGCTCGGACTGCATTTCACGGCCGACTTCGCCGACATCTTCGAGATCCGCGGCATGCGCCGCAAAGCGCGCGGGGAAGATCTTCCCCCCTTCGTCGAAGGCGACACGGTGGTCCTTTCGTATCGCGGGCTAGATGGCGTCGTCCGCAAAAGCCGGTTGCGTTTCGATCGCGCGCCGACGCGGCTGACATCTTCGTCGGCGCAAATCGAGCTCGCGCTCAAACCGCAGCAAGAGACGACGCTCGCGCTGTCGGTTGCCTGCGAGATCGACGGCCAGCCGCCACGGGTTTTGCGGTTTGAAGAGGCCCGGTCGGAGCTCGAGGCCGACCTCGAGCGGTTTACCGCGTGGTCCTGCCACCTGGGGAGTTCCAACAGCCAGGTCAACGCCTGGATCAATCGGGCCGTGGCCGACCTGCACATGTTGACGACCGAGCTGCCGACGGGCCCCTATCCGTACGCCGGCATTCCCTGGTTCAACACTCCATTCGGACGCGATGGAATCATCACCGCCCTCGAGTGCCTCTGGATGCGACCGGGGCTGTCGAAGGGCGTGCTCGCGTATCTCGCTTCGACGCAGGCCACCGAGGTCATCCCCGAGCAGGATGCCGAGCCAGGGAAAATCCTGCACGAAACCCGTCGCGGCGAAATGGCCGCAGTGAAGGAAATGCCCTTCGGCAAGTACTACGGCAGCGTCGACTCGACGCCGCTCTTCGTGCTCTTGGCGGGGGCGTATTACGAGCGGACCGCCGATCGGGCGTTCATCGAATCGCTCTGGCCGCACATCGAAGCTGCGCTCGGTTGGGTCGAGAAGTACGGCGATCCGGATGGCGACGGGTTCATCGAATACCACCGGCAATCACCCGACGGCCTGGTGCACCAAGGTTGGAAGGATTCGGACGACGCAGTCTTTCACGCGGATGGCACCCTCGCCGAGGGACCGATCGCCCTGTGCGAGGTGCAGGGTTACGTCTATGCGGCTTGGCGGGCGGGGGCGACGCTTGCGGCTGCTCTTGGGCACCCGGAAGAGGCGTCCAGGCTTGCCGCTCGCGCGGAAGCGATGCGCCAGCGGTTCGACCGCGCCTTTTGGTGCGAGGACCTGGCAACGTACGCGATCGCGCTCGACGGGAAAAAACGGCCCTGCAAGGTTCGCACGTCGAATGCGGGCCAGTGTCTGTTCAGCGGCATTGCCGAGCCGGCGCGGGCGGATCTCCTGGCGCGGACACTGCTCTCGCCGGAGTCGTTCTCGGGTTGGGGAGTTCGCACCGTCGCCTCGACCGAGGGTCGCTACAACCCCATGAGCTATCACAACGGCTCGATCTGGCCGCACGACAACGCGCTCATCGCGTACGGACTATCGCGCTATGGGCACCAGGAGCGGGCTCTCCGGATTCTGACGGGACTCTTTCAGAGCGGCCTCTACTTCGAACTGCAGCGAATGCCCGAGCTATTTTGCGGTTTTGTGAAAGATCCCGGAGCGGGACCGGTCCTTTATCCCGTGGCGTGCTCTCCCCAAGCCTGGTCGGCCGCCTCGGTCTTCCTGCTGCTTCAAGCCGCGCTGGGCCTGGAGATCAACGGGCCCGAGGCCCACCTCAGCCTGACGCGGCCGACGCTTCCCAACTTTCTGGAAGAATTGCGGATCCACAATCTGCAAGTCGCGGGGGGGAGCGTGGATCTCTTGGTCGTGCGTCATGACCAGGACGTCGGCGTTAACGTTCTTCGCCGTGAGGGGAACGTGCAGATCCTGGTCGTCAAGTAAGATTTTGTAGGGTGGGACAAGCTCGCGCCAGCGAGCGCCGGCCCACCGATTGGTTTGGGCGCACGCAGCCATCACAGCGCGTTGAGAAATGGTGGGCCATCGGCCCGAAACGGGCTTCGTCCCACCTACAAAGACTCTCAGTCGAGGTTAGCGACTTCGACGTGCGCTCCACCAGCGTCGTGCTGCCACAACGGACCAGACGGCCTCAACAAGTCCGAACGGCCATGCGCCTTGGAGGAACCCGTAAATGGATCCCAACAGGCAGGATCCTGCAAAAGCCAAAATGAACCAGGTGTTTTTCGCCTCCAACGCATAGAACGTCATCATTGCCGTGACGGCGATGAGACCGAAGGTTGTCAGCGAGTCCACTTACGATTGTTCTCCCAGGGGTGAACGGGCAGTCAACGTGCTTTGCCGCGAAGGGGACGTACAGATCCCGGTGATCAAGTAGAAACTAAAAAGCCGCGCACGAAGTCAGCGGTTTGCGACGCGCTGGAAGCAGAACTGAAAGACAAAGACACCGCTTACTTCGTGCGCGGCTCTTTCAGGCAAGCTCACAGTCCGTAGCGTTTACGTTTGCGATAGAGCGTGCTGGGATCGATTCCGAGCACCGTGGCCGCTTCTTCCATCGTCGGGGTTTGGGCGAGCACGCGTCGAATATGCTCGGCCTCGAGCTGTTCGAGCGTGACCGAGCTGCCGATTTCGAGCGTGCTATGGGGGGACGCCGCGCCGATTTGGGCGGGCAGATCGGCAAGTCCGACCTCACGGTCGCGGGAGAGAATCACGCCCCGTTCGACCGCGTTGCGTAGCTCGCGCACGTTTCCCGGCCACGGATGTTTGAGCAAAGCGTTCCGCGCTTCTTCGGTGAATTGCGAGCTCTGTTTGCCTGATTGGCGTGCGAAGAAGTGCAACAGATGCGTCGCCAACGGCAGAATGTCTTCGGGCCGCTGGCGCAGTGGCGGCAGCGTGACGTCGATCACGTTGAGCCGATAGAAAAGGTCCTCGCGGAATGTGCCCTTGGCGACGGCCTCCTCGAGATTGTGATTGGTGGCCGCGATGATCCGCACGTCGCTCGAACGCGTTACCGGCTCTCCCACGCGCTCGTAGCGCCTTTCCTGCAAGAGCCGCAGCAGTTTGGGTTGCAGCGCCAGCGGCAGGTCGCCGATTTCGTCGAGGAACAGCGTGCCCCCCTCGGCGGCGGAGACTTTGCCGACGGCGTCCTGCACGGCGCCGGTGAAGGCTCCGCGCACGTGCCCGAAGAGTTCCGTCTCCAAGAGCTCGGTCGACAAGCTTGGGCAGTGCACCGTGACGAACGCCGCGGCCGCTCGTGAGCTTCGCGCATGGATGGCTCGGGCCACCACGCCTTTGCCGGTCCCGCTCTCTCCGCGCAAGAGGATCGTGGCTTCCGTGGCTGCCGCTCGGAAAGCAACCTCCAGGCTTTGCTGCATGGCCGGCTGGCGCGTCTGAAGATCGGCCTCGGGGACGACCGAGCGAACCTGGTCCTCGAGGTCCTCGACGTGCGACTGCAAGCGATGCAGCCGGTTCACACGATCGAGCACCACCCGCACCTGCCCCGGCGTGAACGGCTTGGGGAGATAATCGGCCGCTCCCGATCGCATGGCTTCAACGGCCGTCTCGATGGTGGCGTAGGCCGTGATGACAATCACCGCCAGGCCAGGGGCCAGTTGCAGCAGCGCTGGCAGAGACGTCCAGGCCCTGCTCGCGACCCAGCCTGAGATCGAGAAACACGACGTCAAACTGATGATGGGCCACGAGATCGCGACCCTGGCTGCCGGTGCCGGCCTCCTGAATGCGATGCCCCATGGTCTCTAAAGCCAGGCGCAAGGATTTTCGCAGGCTCTGTTCGTCGTCGATCAGCAGAATGTTCACAGATCACGGCTCCGAGCCTGCAATTCTAGCGCAGTCGGCATAAAGCGCATTCTCAGGGGAAGTGCATTCTTTATACCCGCCAGACAAGCGCGTACGACCGGACGCCGAAGTAATTGCCTGCCAACCAGATCGAACATTAAACAACGTATCGGCGACAGGCTCTCTAGGCGTGCAGTTCGCCCGGTCGCATTGCGAAATGCAAGACCAGCATCCGGAACAGTTTACCGCGTTCGGGAGGGGACGGGATCTCGCGCTTCGCCGCCAAAACTTTGCGACTCAACCCGACGATAATACGTGCGTCGGCTGATTCCACGGATGGATCACCGCGGGCGGACGGCGCGACCCGTTACCCCGCAGACTCAACGACTCGTCGTGTCACGCTCCATCTCAGGGTGCGCGGCAGACTGCAGCAAGGATGCGAAGTCATGATGAACGCCCTCATTCTGGGGCTCGCTCTCAGCGCGACCGGCCAAACACAGCTGGATCAACTGCAGGTGATCAGCGCGCCGAGTGCGGTCTTCGGCGAGCCGGCCCAGGTCGCGAGCAACAACGTCGGCGGTTTTGACGCCTCGTTTCAGGCTGTGCCACCGCCGCCGACTCCCGCCTCGCAGGGTCCACTTCCCGGTGCCTTGCCGGGTTCGCCTCCGGGAACTCCTGGAGGTCCCCCCGCGGCGGAGGCGGCGCCTTGTCCCCCGGCCGCGTCGAGCGTGAGGGCCGATTGGATGCTGCCCGGCTGTTGCGGGGCTTGCTGGCTCGATAGCGACACCTGCTGTGCCCGCTTCCTCAAAGCCTATTACGACGCCTTCAATCCCAGCGGCGATTCGCCCGACTCGCCCCCCGCCGAGCGCCGTGCGCTGCCGGAATCGTGGCCCTCGCCCCCCTTTCCCGGGCACGAATTTCAGGGCTATCCGTTGGTGGGTGTGCCGCCCTCAGGCAACAGTGGGTATCCCTTGATGAAAGCCCTGCAAGGGACATGGTTGGGGGACTGGCTCACCTCGAACAAAATCGACATCTACGGCTGGGTCACCGGGGAATACAACTACAGCACGTCTCAACACAGCAACCAGCCGGACTCTTACTGGATCGTTCCCAATCGGGCTGAGATCGACCAGTTCGTCCTCCGCTTCGAGCGGCAGGCCGACATGGTCCAGACCGACCACATCGATTGGGGCTTTCGCTTCACGAACCTCTACGGCATGGACTACCGCTACCTGACGGCCGGCGGCTACTTCAGCCAGCAATCGCTGCAGGAGAACTATCTGTACGGTTACGATCCGACCGAAATCTACGGCGAGATGTACATCCCCTGGGTCGCCCAAGGCATGGTGATTCGAGTCGGCCGCTGGATCGCCTGCCCCGACATCGAAACGCAGTTCGCGCCCGACAACTATATGGGCAGCCACTCGCTCTTGTTCACCTACGACACTTACACGCAGAGCGGCATCATGCTCACGTTCTGCTTGAGCGAGCAGTGGATGTTCCAGTGCGCGATCACGGCCGGCACCGACATGGCCCCCTGGTATCCGGGCGCGACTCCGACTGGCTTCTTCGGACTGCGCTGGGTGTCCAAGGACAACCGCGACTCGATCTACACCTGCCTCAACAACATCAATAACGCGAAGTTCCGGACCTTCGAGGAGTACGGCGAACTCGTCGGGCACGACAACTTCAACTACGTCGTCAGCACCTGGACCCACAAGTTCACCGACAGCGGCAGCATCCACACGAACACCGAAGCCTATTACATGTGGCAGTTCGACGCCCATGTGGGCGGCACGTCGAGTGTCGCTCCGGTTGACAGTTTCGGCGGCGGAGGTCTCGGCGCGTTGATTCCCGGTGATGCCGCGGCTTACGGCGTGCTCAACTACACCGAGTTCCAGCTCTCGAAGAAGAGCTATCTCTCGGTGCGCAACGAGGTCTGGGAAGACCAAAAGGGCGAACGGACGGGGTTCGCGAACCTGTACTCCAGTCACGCGATTGGGATCAGCTACAACGTCAATGACCTGTGGCAGGTCCGCCCCGAGTTCGGCTACTACCGCGGCTATTACCAGCGGGCCTTCGACGACGGCAACGCCATGGGAGAATGGATCGTCGGTTTGGACACGACGTTGCGATTCTGATCGGAATGGTGCCGGCCCCTCTCGGAAGAAACCGCCGGCTCTTGAGGGGCGCTGCATTTGCCTGAGGGGATCGCGCTCGGCGCGATCCATGAGACCGCGATCCATCGCACCGAAAGCCGCCTTTCTCGTTCGCTGGGCAACGTGCCGAAATCTGCCCAACTCGGCAAGAATCTGCTCAAACAGCTCGCACTCGGCGCTCAAAGAGCTGGCGGCGCGGCAACATTCGCAATTGCAAACTGCAAGGAATGGCGGCTCGTCGCTTGCAAATTACCTGATTGCGACCCGCTGACTGGGTGTCGGGCGCTGAATCACACGGTCACGCCCTACGAACGGAAAGTCCTTTTCTCCGCGATGCTTACGACGCGGATCGGTCGAGGGACGCAGACTGGTCGGAATAGCGTTTGCGATCTTGGTTCGCCCCGACCGGCGTGAAGGTTCTGGCGAAGCGAGCCGAACGGGTCAGATCGCCGGTCCGTTTGCAATTGCCGTCGCCACGCGCGAAATCTGACTCGCCTGATGCGCGGCGTCAACGCGAAGATCGCAGAGATGATTTCTCGACAGACGCAGATCGTAAGAAGGGGGCAGATCGTAAGGCGGCCCCAACCTGGCCCAGAGGCTCACAGTCCCACCGAGCGCCTGACGATGGGCGACTTATGCGCGCTCGTCGACTCATCTTCCGGCTGTCCCGGTCATGGTGCGATTTGGGAACTGGCGAGCGGCTTGAGCGAGGCAAGCCACATCGCGCGTTTCTCGTCTTACTTGGCGGTCTGCTTTGGAGCGGGCAGAGGCGCCCAGGCGCCGGCGGAGCCACGGCTCGAGGAGGAGCATAGTAGTAGTGGTAGTAGCCCGCATCCAGGTAGTAGTAAAGCTGCAGCACCGGAGCCGCAACGACACGAGAATCGGCCGAATACGACTGATAAATGCCGTTGCCGGCGGCCACTGGTCCCGGGGCTACCGGCACAGAGTTGGCGTAGTACCCATTTGAGTTGGAGTAAGCACGGCTCGCCTGAAACCTTCGCCAGGTTGGGTCTCCTGCCCTGACAGTCGGCATCGACCAGACGAGGGCTGAAAGCCCGAGAAATCCCACGAGCAGCAGGTTGCGAAGCGCACGCACCATATCAGACCCCCTTAAATCGGGTTCTTCGTGATGTCACCGATGGTTGGCTCGTTGGTCCGCGCAGACCGGCACAAGCCGGAACTCAGTCGCGGTAGCAAAAGCCAAGCGGTGAATTGCGTGCGTCTGCCGAGGGTAAACGGCTGCGGTCTAAAGACCGCGTCGGGAATACCGTGGCAGGCCGCCTTGCGATCCTGCCCGAAAAGCGTGCTCCGCGCTGAGAGCGCTAATCAAACGTGGTGCGCGCAGCGCACCTCCATCTGCAATTAATGATGTCCTCTTTCCACAAGCCGGGCAAGCTTTTTTTCGTCCAAATTCATCGTGGAACTTCCATGCGGCTTTTCGTTGCAACTCTGTTACTGGCCGGATTCACGCTGGTTCGGGCGGAGGCTGCCGAGCCGACGTCGAGCGCCTCAGGCCGTGACTCTTCGATCGTCGTGAACCCGTCTTCGGTCGATTGGTGCCAGTGGATCGTCGACACGCCGAATTTCCGAATTTATTGGTGCCCGGTGACTGGGGATGTGCGACCCTTTGCGGCGAAGTGCGAACGGCTGGCCGCCATCTCGAGGAGACGCTGGCTCGGGAAAGAATCGGCGCAGCGCTGGTTGCCGAAATGCGATGTGGTCGTGCACCGAGGCGTAACCGAATATGTGGCGTGCCTGGGTCCCGGCAGCCAGGCAACGTCCGGCTGCGCGACGATTCGTCTCGACGAGGGACGCGTCGTGCTGCGTCGGATCGACCTGCGGGTTGATGCGGCCGACTGGATGTCGGAAAGTCTGCCGCACGAGCTGATGCACGTCGTGCTGGCCGATCGATTCTCCCTGCGCCGAATTCCCCCCTGGGCCGACGAAGGCATTGCCATGCTGTCGGAATCAACGGCCCGGCTCAATCAGCGGTTGAGTGGTCTGCGTCAATCCGCCGCCCGTGGCTCTCTCTACACGTTTCAGGAGCTGATCCACGTCGAAACGGGACCCCAGCCGGCAGCTCGAGACGCGTTCTACGGGCAAAGCCTCGCGTTGGTGAGCGTGCTCTTGGAATGCGGAACGCGCAAGCAACTTCTGGACTTCATCGCAGCCAGTCAGCTCGAAGGTTGCGACGCGGCCCTTCGCAAAGTCTATGGGACTCGCGCTCCGATCGATTTAGAGCGGCAATTCGTCGAACGCAGCCGATCGGAACGCCCGTTTGCGCTCGTGCATCAGACGCTCGTGGCTTTGTCGCGTTCGCCCAAGGACGCCGCGACGGCCGAGTGAAGTCCACGGAATGGGGCGCCTGCGAGGCGATTGAGGTCGTGGACCGGTCGCGGGCGCTCCTGGCGAAGAGTGGTGAGGATTCTGGAACAGGTCGCCGATGAGCAAATCCGTTGGTGAGGTTTCGATGAAGGGCTACAGCCTGCACTTTTCCTCATGGCACGATTTGTACTACGTCATCGAGACGCAGTCCGGTCACGGGCGCGTTGTCTACGCGCATGCCTGGCGGATGTGTGCCCAGTACGTCGCCGAGCGCCTTCAATCAGCGCAATCGCTGGCAGAGGGGGCAGGAACCTGCCCTGACATTCAAGACATGCTCGCGACAACTCAGCCCAATGCCCTGTATCGCTGCCCGGCAACGGATGCTGCCCAGCCACGCCCGTTGGGAGAGGTTGGGCGGGCATTACTGAGTCGTTTTCTCCGGCGTGCGACTCGTATGCTCCCGCACTCTCTGCGAGGACGCGATATTCGGACAGCCCGCGACCCGCGCCCGCTCATCGAGTCGAACTGCTGATCGACCCGCGCCCGCTCGACGCCGAGACCCGCTTGCTCCCGCTACAATCAATCAGAACCAAAGTGTCGAGCGAGTCATTGAGCAGCAAACCTCCTCCTCGAGTCTGACGAATTTCCCGGATTCGTGAGCCTGGCGTTCGCAGCGCGAAAGGGGCGCGGACGCGAGAAATCTTGTCGCTCGAAGCTCGAGGGCGTACCTTTGAGATTGTGACAGTGGGCCGCGCCGCGTGACTTCCGGGAAACTCGAGCCCGTTTTAGAGGAGCCGGTCGATGCCGCATCAAGCACTCTCAACCCAGGAGATCCACACACTCTTCATTGAGGAGATCTCGGACGCGGGTGGTGTCGGTTCGGACACCTTTGATGACGGCAATTGCTTATTTGCTCGTTCCATCCTGCCCTGGGTTGCCGACGTGCGACCGCGCGACGAAATGAAAGGCGGCGTGGCGCTGCGGGCAGCGGAAGGCGAGATCGCGATTCACCCCTATTTGTTCCGTACGGTTTGCCGCAACGGAGCAATCCTGGCGCACGCGATCCAGGCGCGACAGGTCGAGAACTACGACTTCCGACTGCGCGAAGAGGTGACGCAGGAGCTGCGAGAGGCCGTGCGCACCTGCTGCCAGGAAGAGGTGTTTACGGGTGCCGCTCAAGAAGTTCGGTTGACGGTTCACCGTGAGGTTGACCGGGCCCTCGCGCTCATGTCCTTCCTTTCGCGTTTGCCGTCAGCGCTGCAAGCCGAAATTGTTCGGCAAATTGTCTCGCGATTCTCCGAGGATCACGAGCGCTCACAGTTCGCGTTGGCGAACGCCGTCACGTCGCTCGCGCGAGACACCCGCGATCCGGAACTGCGTTGGCGGTTGGAAGAGTTTGGCGGAGGCCTGCTGACAGCCCGCACGCCCTCGCCGTCGTTTGATCCCAGTCAGGCACGCGTCGTCCGCGAGTTGGCAAAACAATTCGGTGCCGCGCTGGTCGGTCCCGCGCTGGCCAATCCTCAGGTCGAGGAGGATGTTTCCCGGCCGGCGGAAGAGGCATCGTACGTTTAGGAGCGATCGCAACGTTTCCCTCGGATTCTGATGGGCGCGTTGTCGCGGCTAAGTTCTTCCGCTCCACGTTAGGGCCCATCAGACGACCAATCGCACCGGTACGATGCCGTGTTGGAAGGCGAGGAGCCGCTTGCCGAGCAGGAGCGGCAAGAGTCTTGTGCGTGACAGAAATGGAAGCAAGTAGATCGCCAAGTGACTCAAGAGGCGTGGTTCCAAGAAGAGCTTGGCTTGCTTGTCCTGGTGCTCTTGCAAAGCAATGATCTCGGGCATCCGTTCCCGGGCGACCCGGTCCGCGGCCGCGTCGATCGCTGCCGGACTTTCGCCTTGGGAGAGCACCGGACAAAGATGGTTCGCGGCAACGAGTGCGTCGCGAAGCGCGACGTTCAGGCCTTGTCCTCCGATGGGAGACATCGGGTGTGCCGCATCGCCCAAGAGCAATAGCCCCGGTCTCGTCCAAGAAGTCAGGCGTCCGACGATCACGTCCAAGAGCACAGTCTTGCTCATCGTTTCCATGTGTTCGCGCAGATGATTGGCGAGGTCCGGCGCAAGGCGTCTAACAATCTCCTCAGTCCAGGCGTCGGCGCCACGAGAGCGCAGTTCGGGAAATCGCCCCTTAGGAATTGTGAAGCCTGTCTGGAGCTGGCCGTCACTCGAGGGGATGCCGCCCGAAATGTAACCCTGCCCTAATTCCAGACGCACGGTCGCGCGGTCGGGCCAAAAGTCGGGGAACGGCACCTTCAGCCACACCACGTCGAAGTTTTGTCCAATCTTCAGTTCTTCGAATCCGCCTTCCTTGCGTGTGCTTGAATGTCGTCCGTCGGTGCCGACGACGAGATCCGCGCGATAGATTTGCGTGCCATCGGCAGCGTCCGCTCGGACTCCGACCACGCGTCCATTCTCGTGAAGCAGTTCGCGAACGTTGACGCCCATGTTCAGTTGAAAGCCAGGCGCGCGGCGACTCTCGTTCGTGAGCATTTCGAGAAGTGCCGGCTGCGAGACGAATTGGCCTGTGAAGCCGAGCTGAGAGGTGTCGAGCCGAGCTCTCAAGCGTCCGCCGCGATGAAGCTCAATGGAGTTCACCCGTGCCTGCGGCAGCTGGCGGAGCTTTTCGCCGAACCCCATCTGCGCGAGCGCGTCGACCCCGCTGGGCTGCAATCCTTCGCCGCGAAAGGCGCGTGCAAAGTCCCGGTGTTTTTCTAGCAGAGTGACCGGTATTCCTCGCCGGGCCAGGAGATAAGCCAGAGCTGCGCCTGCCGGTCCCGCGCCGATGATGATGACGGGTTTTGCCGACACGGCGACTCCTGCTCCCAACCGTGGCGCTGTCAATCCGGATGCGCAATGCTGCGGGACCGCGCCGCGCCATTCAGCGGATTCTCACTCGGCCACGAGCGCGTCGACGAACGTGTCGGCGTCGAAAATTTCGATGTCGTCGATCTGCTCGCCGACGCCGACGTACTTGACCGGAATGCCCATCTGCTGCCGAATGGGGACCACGACGCCCCCTTTCGCGGTGCCGTCGAGCTTTGCTAAGACGATGCCGGTGCAGCCGGCGGCTTCTGCGAAACTCTTGGCCTGGCTCAAGCCGTTTTGACCGGTCGTCGCGTCAATCACCAGCAGACACTCATGCGGAGCATCCGGGATCTTTTTCGCGACCACGCGGCGAATCTTGGACAGTTCGTCCATCAGATTCTTCTGGGTTTGCAAGCGACCGGCTGTGTCGATGATCAGCACGTCGCAGCCCGAGGCCAGGGCGCGTTCGCAGCCGATGTGGGCCACGCTGGCCGGGTCGGATCCAGCCGGCTGCGTGACGATTTCGCAGCCAAGCCGCTTGCTCCAAAGCGTCAACTGCTCGACGGCGGCGGCCCGGAAGGTGTCGCCGGCCGCCAGGAGCACCTTCTTGCGCCCCGTCTGCAAGAGCTTGGCCAGCTTTGAGATGGAGGTCGTTTTTCCCGACCCGTTAACGCCGGCCACGAGGATCACCGTTGGCCCGCTTGGCGCCTGCTTGATCGGCGAGAGCGGATCGTCGGTGTTCCAAGTCGTTTGCTGGGCGCCCTTGAGGATTCCCTTGAGCTTGTCCTTGACGATACCCCAAACGGCTTCGTTGACGACGGTTCGGCCGAGATATTGCTTTCGCAATTCGGCCACGATTTCGTCAGCCGCCTTGACCCCCAAATCGGCTTGCACGAGCCGCGACTCGAACCGCTGGAGCTTCGACTCGTCGAGGATCTCGCCCGCCTTGAAAATGTCGCGGACGTCGGTCTTCAAGAGCTGATGAGTTTTTTTCAGCCCCTGTTTGAGCTTGTCGAACAACCCCATCGCCGCACGTCCTCGTCAGGAACACCGAAATCGAGTCGCAGATTGTGGCGTGAGAATCATACGGGCCTCGCGCGGGCGGCTCAACCAGCAGTGAGCCAAGGTCCGCCTCGTTGGCGATCGGATTTTTCACAACAAGGACACGAAGGCACCAAGTGTTCGAATTGAACTTTGGCTGGCTTAACCCCCTGGCTTCTGAGTGCCTTCGTGTCTTTGTGGTAGAGAAATCATCCTACCTTGCTGGGAAACCGCCCGTTCACTCAGGCGGCAGCCAGTCGCCCCAGTGGTCGAGGTAGTGGCGGTAGGCCGGGCTCGAGGCAGCCTGCTCCTCGAGCCAGCGCTTCGTTTCCGCCACGATCGTGTGCTCGTCCTCGAGCGACAGTTTGCCCAGGAGCACGCGGCTGCGGAGGAAAACGAAATACGTGTCGAGCACGTCGCAGCGGCAATAGTCGTTAAGCTCTTCGGCCTGGCCCGCGTCGTACATATCCTGGACTTTGGAACCGTCGATCTTGTTCTTGCCCGGTTTGCCGATCAGGTTGGCCAGCAAATTCAAGCCGCCCGCGACCTGAGCGGCCCCGAAATTGGAAAACAGGTCGCACAGGTCGATGTGCGCGTCGAGGTTGTAGCGGTGGCGGGCCTGTTCGAAACTGCGGGCCTCGACATTGAACCAGGCCGGCAGACTGATGCCATAGCGGTAGGCGGCCAGCTCGAGCACGGGGACGTCGTACCCTCGGCCGTTGAACGTAACCAAGATCGGCCGGCCGTAGTGCTGCCAGCCCTGCCAAAATCGCTTGGCGATCTCGTGGGGACGATAAAGGGGTGGGTCGAGGACCGAGAGATCGAGCAGTCGGTAACTGGCGTCGATCTTGGCGATCGCCAGCGCGATGGGCAACGTGAACGTCGTGGGAAGGATGTCCTTCCCCTTGTCGGCCATCAGCTGTGCGCGAAACCGAGCGAGCGCCTCCGCAGCCGAGAGCTTTTCGCCCGGATACTTCACGCGGGCAATGAGGTCGCCGTCGCCGACGGCCTCGACGTCGAAGACCAGATAAGCGGGTTTGCGGCGGGTTTCGTCCATGCGCCGGCGCCCCTCCATGCGCCCGTGCCCGCTGTCAGGCGTGCCTCACGTGAGAGGGTCGTTGCTGCCCGTTGCGCCGTGCAGCTTCATCTCCCGCTCGATGTTATGGCTCATCGTGCTATGCCACATACCGTAGGCGAAATAAATCACCAGCCCGGCAAAGAGCCAGACCACGAGACGGATCCAGGTATCCAGCGGCAGAAACATCATCATGGCGAGATTGACCAAAATTCCGAGCGGCGCCACGACGAAGAGCGCCGGACAGCGGAACGGCCGCTCGGCGTTGGGCCGGCTGACGCGCAGGATCATCACCGACGCGCAGACGAACACAAAGGCCAACAGGGTCCCGATGTTGACCATCTCTTCGAGCGTTTTGACTGGGAAGAAACCGGCCGCCAGCGCCACCAGCACGCCGGTCAACATGGTCGAGCGGTGGGGCGTGCGAAACTTTTCGTGCACGACGCCGAAGATGCTGTGCGGCAACAGGCCGTCGCGGGCCATCGCCAGGAAGACGCGCGCCTGGCTCAAAAAGATCACGAGCAGCACGCTCGTCATTCCCGCCAAGGCGCCGACGGAAATCAGCCAGGCGGAGCCCCGCAACACGGAGCTGTCGGTCGCTTCCGCTTTGTGACGGAATGCGGCCGCGACGGGCGCGCCCGTATCGATCTGGTAGTAAGGCTCCATCCCCGTGATCACGGCCGTCATCAGGATGTACAACACCGTGCACAAGATCAGCGAGGCGAGGATGCCGAACGGGACGTCGCGCTTGGGTCTGATCGCCTCCTCGGAGTGGGTGGAAATCGAGTCAAAGCCGATATAGGCGAAGAACACCAGGGCCGCCCCTGCCATCAGTCCCGTCAAACCATAGGGGCAAAAGGGCCCCCGCACGGAGTCGTCGAACGGCGTGAGCATCTCCTTCAGGCCGAGCGCCTCGAGCAATCCCCACTTCTTGACTTCGGCCGGCAGCGCTTTGACCTCCGCCAGTTGCTCGGTGCTGAGGTCCTTGGCCACTTCCGGGTGATCCTTGAGCAGGTCTTCGCCCGTCGTGCGCACGGTGACCGCGCCGGAGGGGAGTTGCTCCTTAATCTTGGGGTTTCGCTCGAGAAAGTCGCCGACGTCGGTCATGTGGCGCTTCTCGACGGGAATTTTCGTCCAGTTATCCCGATTGATGTAGCCCCATCCGAGCACGATCACGAACAGCACGACGGCAACTTTCACCACCACGAGGACGGCATTGGTCGTCGCGCTTTCCCGGATTCCCAACACCAGGATTACCGTGATCAGACCCATGATCAGGATGGCCGGCAGGTTCATCACACCGCCGGAAAACGGGTCGTTCAAGAGTTGCGCCGGGATCACCCATTCATGTCCCTCGCCGACAAAGACTCTCGAGGTCGCGCGGACGAACTCGTTGAGATAGCTCGACCAGTGAGCCGCCACGACCGAACACGACATGGCGTATTCGAGCACCAGGTCCCAGCCGATGATCCAAGCCCAGATTTCGCCGAGCGTGGCGTAGGTGTAGGTGTAGGCGCTGCCGGCGACCGGCGCCATCGAGGCGAACTCGGCGTAGCAGAGCGCAGCAAACGTGCAGGCCAGCCCGGCCACGATGAAAGAAATCATGATGCCGGGGCCCGCGTCTTGCGCGGCCACGCGCCCGGTGATCGAGAAGATGCCGGCTCCGATGATCGCGCCGACGCCGAGTGACGTCAGCGAAATCGGACCCAAGACGCGACGCAGCCGGTTTTCCCCGGCCATCTCCGCCAGCAGCGTTTCCAGCGTCTTGCGCTGGAACATCCGCTTGAACATGGACACGACTCCCCCGGACAAGCTTGCCGCTGCGCCCCCGGAAAATTAGGGACGTCCAATCGGACTGATGAGTCTAACCGAGCCCAGGCCGGATTGGAAAGCGCTTGCCGGAGGCGGGCGTTATTGGCAGATGAACTCGACCTCGAAGTGAATTTCTTTGAGTTTTGGGTGGTTGGTCTCGAGCGTCAGGTGGACGCCATTGGGGGTCACGCGCGTGACCGCAGGTGAACCGGGCGGGAGTTCGAACACAAACAGGACTCCCTGCTGTTCGCCCTCAGCAATCTCCGGATTCGGCTCGATCGAGACTTTCAAATACTCCGCATCGCTGATCGTCTTCAGGACCTTGAATTTGTCCTTGATCCCATAAATGATCGCGGGCAGGGACACTTTGGCCCCGACGTTGCGCAGCACTCGGCCCATGCTCAACCTGGACTTTTCGGCAAGCCACATGCCCTTTCCACGCGGCGGCAAAAAGAGCATGGGCCCGGAGCGCGTCCCCGTCACGTCGATCTCGATCGTCTTGCTCCCCTCCAGCGTGGTGTGGATCCGCACCGGAACCCGGAACGTGCCGATCGGCATTCCGCGATCGGCCTTCACGGCGAATTCGTAGCCCGCCTTCCCCTTCAGGCCCATGAGAGTAATGGCATCCATCGGCACCGGAGTGACGGTAACGTGCGGATTGGTTGACTCGACCGAGGTGACTTTGAACCGCTCAATTGACGAGACGATCTGGCCGGTGGTGAGCCCTTCCTGCACGTCCGTAACGTGCCCCGCGTGCCAGACCTTTTCGGGAATTACTACATACTTATTATCCACCTTCCCGTAGACCTTGAACTGAATCTCCGGCGAGTCGGGATCGCTAGTCCAGATTGTGCATTGCTGAGCGAAGTTTGAGGCGACTTCCTTCGGTCTCCAGGAGAGTTCGACGTCGACCGATTCTCCGGTCGACACCTTCTTTTTCGAGAGGCCGCCGACGGTGCACTTGCAGGTGCAAGGCCCGACCTCCAGGTCCAATGGCCCTTTCCCTTTATTCGAGATATGGAAGGTGTGTTTCTTTTCTTCGTTCACCCCCATCGAGCCAAAGTCGAACACGCGCTCGCCGGTCGCCGCCTTGGGGAACGGTTCTTTGGTGGCGACGGGAGGCCGTCCCTTGGCATCTTTCTTGTCCTCGGTCGGGGCCGCCTGGGGCGGGGGCGGTTGCAACTCGGTGGTGTGGGGTAGCGGCGCGATCAGCGGGAGATGTGGTTCGCGATGATCGGCGAATTGAGAATAGCGTCCGAGCCAGATCGTCCCGGCCAACGCACCCAGTCCCAGGACGATTCCCAGTACGGCTCCTAAGACTCGCATCGCCTTACACTCCACGAAAAGCAACGAACAAAGTCGGCTCGCGCGAGCCGACGTCGTTCGATCCAGATTTTCATTCTAAACGGGGTCGCGGAGCGTTCAATCACGGGAACGGCACCCCAAATCAAGATCTGCCGAGGATGCGTCCGAAAGGAGCGCTGCGCCTGCCAGGGAGGATTCGCCGCCTACTGTACGTCCAAGTAGGCTCGGGCGTTGGGGAAAGGGCGGAATGTCCAGCTTTTTTGGCTCGATATCGGACTCGGACGTTGCCAAAAAACATCAATCCGCGTTGACGAACGGCAACGGCCGGTGCCGAATGCCCACGCGCCCTACCGGGATCGCCGTGCGGCGGCCAGCCAGAACTAGTGCGAGGCGGTCGGCGGTTGATCGGAACCCGATTGGACCTAGAATTGCTGCGTAAAGTCCCGTCGGCTCTCGTTCAAGGATTAACAGTCGCTCCGGGCAGTCGCCTCGGGGATTAAGGTGAAAAAATGGCTATCACAAAAGACAAAGTCTTGTCGCTTTTGGTGTTCGCGGCCGTTGCAGTCACCGTGGTTACGGTTTTGAATGCGGCTGCGGTCCCAGCCATGGGCGTGTTTGTGGCGTTGATGGTTTCCGCGTTTGGGTTGATGCTGATCTGGTTCGCCGAGCCTCTGGCTGAGGCGGCCTGCTTTTCCCGAGGCGTGCCTCGGCCGTCGCCCGCTGGTCTGATCATGGTTTTCGGCTGGATCTTTCTAATCGGCTACCCGCTGCTCCTGTCATTCGTGACCCGAGCGATCTAGGCGTGCGCCATCAGTCTTGCCGGGCCAACCGGGCTCCCGGCTTGCTTGCCGGGGCGTACGGAAACTCCCTATTGCCGAAGCGACGCCGGCATGCTCTATTAATCCGGTCAGGTTTCTCTCGCGCGGAGAGTCTGACGTCTGGGTGTGCGGCCCGCCCGGGTCGCGGGATGCCCAATTTCCGGCTGGGATTTGTTGGCGTCCGCCGAACGACACGAGGCGGTCGGATGCGGCGCGGATTGAACGGACGAACGGGTCGCCGATGAGCGTCTCGACCAAAGGCGAATTCTTCCGCCTCCTCAAGCGCAGCGATCTGCTGTCGACGGAGGAGCGCGTCCAGGCCCGGCTGATTTGCCAGGGCCTGAAGGATGCCGCGCAAGCTGCCGACTCGCTCGTCAAGCAGAAGCTGCTGACCGAGTGGCAGTCGGCCCAATTGCTCTTGGGTCGAACGCAGTTCCACTTGGGGAAATACAAACTGCTCAAGTTTCGCGGCCGCGGAGCGATGGGCATTGTGTTCAAGGCCCAGCACCCCGATTTCGACCGCAGCGTCGCCATCAAGGTGCTCCCAAAGTCGATTGTCGACCGGCCGCGTTCCGTGGCCCGGTTCCTGCGCGAGATCCGATCGACAGCCGCGCTGAATCATCCGAACCTGGTTGTCGCGTACGACGCCGATGTGATCGACGGGACTTACTGCCTGATCATGGAATACGTGACGGGCCGCAGCTTGAAGATGCTGCTGCAGCAATTCGGGCGCCTTCCGCCCTTGTGGGCCTGCGACTGCGTGCGGCAGGCGGCACTGGCCCTGCAGCACATTTACGAGTGCGGGCTCGTCCATCGCGACGTGAAGCCGTCCAACCTGCTGGTGACCACGATCCCGCCTGATAAGCGCCCTGTGGTCAAACTGCTCGACATCGGGCTGGCCCGCTTCGTCAGCGAAGCCGAGGAGGAAGGGGGACTGACGCGGGCAGGCCAGATCGTCGGCACCGGCAACTACATGGCCCCCGAGCAAGTCACCGACGCGCGCAAGGCCGATATCCGCGCCGACATTTACGGATTGGGAGTCACGTTTTTCGAGCTTTTGACCGGGACGCCTCCCCTGGCCGGGCAGACGCTCGTGCAGACTTACATGAACCGCCTGCGGGGAGAACCGCCCCGTCTATCGACGCTTTGCCCCAACGTTCCCCGTGGGCTCGACACCGTCGTCGCCAGGATGCTCAAGCGCGACGTGGAGGAGCGATACCAATCTCCCGCGGCGCTCGCGGCCGATCTCTCCGCCATCCTCGAAGGAGGCGGTCCGGCGGAGGGCGAGAGCCCCTTTTTCACCGAAATCCCCTCGGACGAGCCGATTTTCGACGAGGCGCTCGCTGAGTGGCCGGCCGATCTTCGCATGCCCGGCTCGCCAGCGTCAGACCCGACCTTGTCGGCGGACGCCACCGTGCCCACAGAGAATGCTGCCTCGGCAGGTCCTCCTGTCCGCTTTGCCATCGAAGCGCCCTGGTCGCCCACCCCCGTCGACTCGAGTGCCGAAGTTTCCGTCCTCGGCTCTGCGGACGGCTCGACCGCCCAGCCTTCCGGCGACCCGGCGTTCGATTCGTCGGTGGTCGAATTCTTGCAGTTGTTGGATGATCATTCCAGCGAGGTGTTTCGACAATTCGGTCAGCGTTTCCCCGCCGGATCGTCGCGCGGCGGGATTCCGGGATTGGCCGCGCAATCGTCGCAATTTCTGCGAAGCCTGGTAAAAGGCCTCGCGCAAGGCCCGCTCAAAACGCGTCGCGCCCAAGACCCGGGCAGCTTCCAAAACCCAGGCAGCTTCCAAGACGCCGCGCAAATCGAAAACGCGACGTCCGCCGACGGGCACAAAGTCCCACCGCCGCAAGGCCGGGCATTAATCGCACGCGCGCGATCCGGCACGGAGTGATGGCGCGCCGGCGCCAAAGCCTCTGACTGCTCTCACCACACTCCGCGCGTTTGCAGCGATTGGATATTCACGAAAGCCAAAATGCCGAAGAAAAACGCCGGATAGGTGCCGAAGAGTTCGCGGTTGAGATAGAAGGCGACCGCTGCCACGACCGCGACAACCACACTCAACGTCACCGTCAGGCGGGGGCCATCCCACGGGCGAAAGCGAATCAGCAGCGATTCGGCGATTCGGCCACCATCCAAGGGGAGGACGGGCACAAGGTTGACCAGGCCCCAGGCGAGGTTGATCCACGTCATGTCCCAAATAAAGTCGCGCAATCGCTCATGCCAGACCAAGGGAAGTCGCTGGGCCCATCCCGACGCGAGCAATCCGATTCCCGCCACCATCGTCAGTCCGAATAACAGAAACCCCGCCCCCGGACCGGCAAACGAGATCAGCACCGAACGGCCGGTCGTTCGGCCGGAAGTCGGGCGATAAACCGCCAATCCGCCAAAGCCGTAGAGATAAACCTCCGGCGGCCATCCAAAGGCCAACGCGGTGAGCGCGTGCCCCATCTCGTGCACGAGAATTGAAATAAACAGACAGGCGATCCAAATCAGCAGCTTGTCGAGATGCTCGTTGCTGTTCGGTTGCCAGCCGGTGATCAGCCCGGCGAGCCAGAACCAGGGCGTGACGTGCACGGGGATTCCGAACAGGCGGAATCGCAGATCGTAAGGGGTCGTCCCCACCGGTCCAAACATTTCGCGGAATCTTCCTGTGTTCTTATTCTTCGGGCCGGTTGAACCGCAGCTCGGGTATCCGGCCATTGACCCGCTCGGGCGACCGACTAGGATATGCGGAACGTGGCCGGCCGGTCGCACAAGCTCGGTTCGTCGCCGCCTTGACCGGTGGCAGCGAACGCTGCGGGGTTACCCCGTGGTCGCAACATTGTATCCATTTCGTGGCGTGAATGACCTCCTCGGCAGACCATACCGAGTAGGACATTCGGCACAGGACCCGTTGTGCAGCCCGCCGGCCATGCTCTTTGGATCCCCCACGCATGGGGCTCTTCGATTTTCTCCGTCGGCTGTTTTCCCCGCGTCCGTCTCGGCCCGCTTTGTGGGCTCCTCGCGCTCGAAAACGACGTCGCAAACCGCGACTTGTTCGCTTGCGGCGCCGGGACAGCAGCACCACGTGGGAACTCAATAAGACCGTTCGCGCCGAAAAGTGTCCTTACGCGTTCGCACGGCTCGGCGTCGGCACCGATCGCTACCTCGACCTCTCGCTCGACGGAAGTGACGAGCGTCTGGCTCGTCACTCGTTTCCCGTCTTTCGCACGCCCGGGCAACTCGCGCAGTGGCTCGAGGTGCCGCTGGGCCGTCTCGCCTGGCTGGTGCACCGCTACTCGGAGGATTCGCGCCCGCAAAGCGAGCGCGAGGCGCACTACCATTATCGCTGGCTCAACAAGCGTGCGGGTGGACGCCGGTTGATCGAATCGCCCAAGCGCACGCTCAAACAAGTGCAGTATCGCATCTTGCGGGAGATCCTCGACAAGGTGCCGCCGCACGGCGCGGCCCACGGTTTTTCGGCCGGCCGCTCGATCCTCACGAATGCGCGTCCCCACGTGAAGCAGGCGGTGCTGGTGAAATTCGATCTTGCCAACTTTTATCCCAGCGTGACGTTGGCCCGCGTGACGGCCATCTTCCGAAGTCTTGGTTACAGTCGCGAGGCGGCGATCTGGCTCGCACGGCTGACCACTTCGGCCCTGCCGTCCAACATGCCGTTTGTTAAAGAGGAGCCGTCGGCCGTGCTGCCTTATCTCAAGCGGCACCTGCCGCAGGGCGCCCCGACCTCGCCGGCCTTGGCCAACTTGTCGGCGTATTCGCTCGACGTGCGGCTCTCGGGCTTGGCGCGCACCTTCGGAGCCACCTACACGCGGTATGCCGACGACCTGACGTTTTCCGGCCCGCAACGATTCGGCACTTCGCTGCGAGACTTCATTCCGCTGGTCTCTGAAATCGTGCGGCAAGAGCGGTTCCGTTTGAACGGCTCGAAGCGCAAAGTGCTGCGATCGACCGGCAAGCTGATCGTCACGGGCGTCGTGGTCAACGAGAAGCTCAACGTCTCGCGGCGCGAGTTCGACCGGCTCAAGGCGGTGCTGACCAACTGCGCGCGCGCGGAGCGTCGACGCAGAACAGGAGCGATCATCCGCATTTCGCCGCCCATCTGCGCGGCCGCATCGCGCAAGTGACTCAGCTCAATCCGGCCCGCGGCGCCCGGCTCCTGGCGGTTTACAATCAAATCGATTGGAATCGTTAGAAGCCAGGAACTGCTTCCCATGCTGCGCGAATGGCTGTTGATCTATTTCACTCGCCCGCTGGCGCGCCTGCTTATCCGCATGGGTGCCTTGCCCGCGCTGCGGTTCTGTTTCCACCACGTTCCCGCACTCGAACGTCTCAACGACGAGCTCGAGAAGGATCTGGCCGAGTGGATTCGCGCGTCGATCTTGTTGTTGCTCATCACGGCCAACATGGAAGTCCTGCTCTGGCACCCGTTGATCCCCTTTCCCGATTTGCTCGACGCGCACAAATGGTTTGGGGTCGGACTGAGGATCATGCTCGCCATCGCCGTTGTCCAGATGATGCCCGATCAGGAATTGTTCACCGTGATCCACCCCGGCCCGCGGTTGCCCCATTTTCCTCCCGGCAGTTCGCTGACTACGAGGATGCGGCTGGCCGCGAAGCCGCTGAGTATCGGCTTCTTCTGGCAGCACCTCAGCCGTTCCTCGCCGGTCTTCGCGATCCTGGCCGTGATTTTCACCGGGTGGATCGGCTGGGCGTGTTACGGGATGGCGGTGTTGCAGTATTTGTTTATCGGTCTGGTCACGTCGCGGGACCGGGCGATCGACGTGTTGATGGTCTTCGATGAGCAAATGGCCGCTCGAAGACACGAGTTGGTGCGGCAAGTTCGCATCCTCAGCGAGTTTGCCCGCAGCGAGGCGGCCCTCGATCAGGCCGAGTTCCAGGTCCACAACGAGTCCCACTGCGGCGATTAGAAATCTCAGGCGAGCCGCCAGCGTGAGCGGGTGCTTCCAGAAAGGTTCTTGATCGCATGGAAATCGAAGTAGCCGGTTCGCAGCCGGTCGACATCTACCGCTTGTTGATTTCCTGCGTGACGCCGCGGCCGATCGCCTGGGTGACGAGCCTCGACCGGGAAGGGCGAGTGAATCTCGCTCCCTTCAGCTTCTTCAATGCGTTCGGTGCCGATCCGCCGGTGGTCGTCTTTGCCCCGAATCGCAAAAGCGACGGATCGAAGAAGGACACGCTCGCCAACGTTGAAGAGACCGGCGACTTTGTGATCAACGCGGCCATCGCCGACCTGGCGGAAGAAATGAACCTCTCGTCAAAGGATTTGCCGCACGGGGAAAGCGAGGTCGAGCTGACCGGCCTGTCGCTGGTCCCTTCCCGGAAGGTGAAGGCGCCACGCCTGGCCGAATCGCCGTTGCATATGGAGTGCGTGCTGAGGCAAGTGCTCTCGATCGGAGACAAGCAGTTATCAGCCAATCTCGTGATCGGCGAGGTCGTGCTGTTTCACATCGACGACAGTTTGCTCGATGCGCAGGGCCGCATCGACCCGCGCAAGATGAAGACAATCGCCCGGCTGGGGGGCAGCTATTATTGCCACACGAGCGACCTGTTTGAGATGAAGCGGCCTTAGCTGCACCGACGGCGGTTGTGGTCCAGGCGACTATCGACCTTTGGCCAGTCGGCGCAGTGCACCGGCTACGCCGAGCGTCACTTGAGCCATGCGGTCATAGTCGAGCGTTTCGGGTGTGTCGGTCGGTTGGTGATAGTGGGGATTGCGCAGGAAGCTGGTATCCGTCAGCATCAGCGCGGGATATCCCTGGTCCCAGAAAGAGCTGTTGTCGGACAGTCGGATTTCGTGCACCGCTTCCGGGAACACCATCGAGAACAGCGGGAACCGCACCGCTCGCTTGAATCCCCTGCGGAACGACCAGGCGAGCCGCCACGACCGGAGATTGCCAACGGCCGCGAGAAAATCGCCGCGCCGCGGAAACAGCCAACGCAGCCGTTTCGGAATCGCCGGCGGCAGTGCCTGGTTCCCTTCGGCATTCGTGAAGTAGCCGACCATCTCGAGGCAGAGCATGCCGATGATTTGCTCGTTGCGCTCGCGGCACGCGCGGGCATAAACCTGGCTGCCCATGGTCCCAACGCTGAAGTGGGGCGGCTCTTCGCAAGTGAAGGCTACAAAACGCACCGTTCGCCGAAAAGTTGCGCTGCGCAGGAGCCGAGCGGCTTCGATCAGCACGGCAACCGCGGACGCGTTGTCGTCGGCGCCGGGAGTCATCCAGACCGTGTCGTAGTGCGCGCCCAAGATGACGATTTCATCGCGGCGCCTGGTGCCGGGCCGCTCAACGACGAGATTACAGGTGCGTTGGTTCTGCGCCTCGTACCACTGCCGCTCGACTGAACTACCGAACGCTTGAAACTCGCGCTCGATGTAAGTGGCCGCGGCCTCTAGCGCGACGGGCTTGCCGAGGTGTCGTGGGCCGATCAATCCCGCCAGCCGATCGACGTGCGTCCGCAGCCGCTCGGCCAAACGGTGGGGGTCGACGTCAACGATAGAAGGAGAGTCTTTCGACATGATTCCCGCCGAGCGATTCGAGCAGCCATCGCATTTTCGCTGTTCCCGACGGTCGGATCGATGGATCCGGGCGATCCCAGAAGGATTACCGAGGCGAATGGCGGCAGTGGGGTTCGCGCTTTACGCCGGCTTCATGGACCGCCGCCTTGACGTCTTCGTCGGGCGAACTTGAAATCAGGTTTGAGAGTCCGCGTTCGCAACCGCTTGAGAGTCCCACCGCCATGAAGGCCGTCGCCGTTCGTCCGGGCCGCAAAAACAGCGTCCATCTGACCGATCTGCCGATGCCCCGGCTGGATGAAGTTCCCAACGGGCGCGGCGTGTTGGTTAAGGTGCTGCGGATCGGCGTCGACGCGACCGATCGGGAGATCAACGAGGCTCTCTACGGCAACGCGCCTCCCGGTCACGACTTTTTGGTGCTGGGGCACGAGTCGTTTGGCCGGGTCGAGGAGGTCGGGCCGGCGGTCACGCATGTGAAGCCGGGCGACTATGTGACGTGCACCGTGCGCCGCCCGGGGAACTCGATTTTCGACCGCATCGGACGCTCCGATATCACCAGCGAGGAGATCTATTACGAGCGGGGCATCAATTTGCTGCACGGTTTTTTGACCGAGTACTACGTCGACGACTGCCAGTTCGTCGTGCGGATGCCGGTGGGGCTCAAGCATCTGCACATTTTGGCCGAGCCGATGAGCTGTGCGGCCAAGGCCGTGCAGCAAGCCTATGAAGCTCAGCGTCGCTTGCAGGTTTGGGAGCCGAAGCGGGCGATTGTCACCGGCGCCGGGCAGATCGGCCTGCTCGCGACATTGATCTTGCGGCTGCGAGGGCTCGAAGTTTACACGTTTGCCCGCACGCCCAAACCTTGTCGCAAGGCGGAGATTGCCGAGGGTTTCGGCGCTCACTACGTCAGCACGCGAGACACGCCGATCGCCGAGTTGGTTCGGCAAGTGGGAAAGCCGGATCTGATCATCGAGGCGACCGGCAGCAGTGCCGTTGCCTTCGAGGCGATGGAAGTCATCGGCCACAACGGCGTCGTCGTGTGGACGAGCATTACGGGCGGCCAGCGGTCGATCGAGTTTCCGGCCGACAAGATCAATCTGAGCTGGGTGCTCGGAAACAAGCTGCTGGTTGGCTCGGTCAACGCGAACTTTCGCCACTTCGAGATGGGGATCGCCGACCTGGCCCTGGGCGAAATGACGTTTCCCGGCGTGATCGAGCGGATCCTCACGAACCCGGTCGATGGTCTGGAGAACTACCGCGAGATGATGCGTCTGCTGATGGAGGAGCAGGCGCTCAAGGTATTCGTCAACGTGGCCGAGGCCTGACGCGAAGGTCGCAGTTCGACCCAAGGGTCATTCTGGTTTGAGGTGCTCTTCTGCCTCTTTTGGGATCCGGGCCAGGCGCATACGCCAGTAGACCAGGCCCACGAGCACCAGGACGCCGACCACGATCATTCCCAGTTCGATCGGTCCCAAATTTCCGATATGCATGGCCGGCCTCCGTATAGCTGACTGAGCCAGTGTGCGATGGACCCTGGCCCTGTCAGTATAACGCGGGGCGCGCCGCTTCAGATCACGAAGTCGGTGCGGCGGCCGAGGATGCGGTCGATCAAATCTTGCGAAAGGTCGATCGCGACGGCCGTGTCGCGGCTGAAATCGGTCGGATTGATCCCGCAGTACACGGACCACGGGCCCAGGTGTCGCCATCGGCCGGCCCGGTGGGGTTCGCTCGGCAGTACGGGGGTCGTGCAGCGGTTGCAGCCGATGGTCGTGTAACCCTGGGCATGCAGCGGATTCACGACGACCTGGTGCCGCTCGACATATTCTTCCATTTGGGCATCGGTGAAATTGACGAGCGGATTGACGCGGACGCAATTCATCTCCGGATCGACGGCCAGGATCGGACAGGCCTCGCGCTGGCCTCCTTCGCCGCGTCGCAGGCTCCCCAGGAGCGCGTCGAACTGGCCTTTCACCTCGATCAGGGGTTCGTTTTTTCGCATGTGGCAGCACTTTTGCTGCCCTTCGGTGGAGAGATAAAGCACGCCGTACTTTGCCGTCTGCTCGGCCATCGACAGGCGGGGCTTGAGCGTCACGACCTCGATGCTGTATTCCTTGGCGATTCGGTCCCGCGTCTCGAGCGTTTCTTCGAACATCACCCCCGTATCGACAAACACGACTTTCATCGGCAAGCCTAGGTCATGCAGCATGTGGCAGACGACGCTGCCCGCCACCTGCATGGCCGACAGAGCGGCGACCCGGGATCCGAAGACTTCGCAGGTCCAGCGAATCAGTTCCTGGGGCGTTCGCTCCTCGAAGGTCTGATTGAGCTCACTGAGGTCTGCTTGCGTAAACCTCGCCATCCGAACCTTTCCAAATTGTTCCAAACTCTCAGATTACGACCGATCGGCTTACTGGCGGCCTCATTGTAGAGCGTAGGACTTATGGTTGGGAACGTCGATCCCCGCAGGGTTCGCGGCTCGTCCCGGCCCACAAAATTGGACAATAATTTAGCAACGAACTCCCAAGACGTCGTATTCCGCCTTGATGGATCGGTGGCAATCGTTCGTTTTGGACACGGGTGACATTCGGTCGCGCGGGGGTCTAGAATAGCCTGTTTGCGAGTGCAAGCTGGACCAAACGCCGTTTTAGGGCTGAACACAATCGAGGTCGTAAGATGAATCGCCCGGTCTGGGGCATTTTGTTGTTTTGCGTGATGACGGCCGCGTCCGGTTGCGGTTCCGATAAATCGGAGCCCGGGGCCAAGGCCGATCCGGCTTCCGGAAGCACGAGCCCCACGGCGGCCGCCGAGGGGGGCAGCAGCCAAGCGGCGCATTTGCTCACGGATAATGTGCCTAAGAAGTCCTCGATGGAGGGACGCTGGATCCTGGTGTTTTACGAGCGCATGTCCGGGATCGAAGTGCCCGCCGCCCTGGTCGACATCTCGAAGTCATCGAGCGGTTCCAATCTGAAAGCCATCGTCAAGGGCTTCAGCCCCATGTTGCAGAGCCCGCGCCTCAAGCAGGCCACTGCGACCCAAAACAGCTGCGCATTTGCGCTCGAAATGACGGTGCAGGCGATGGGTCCAGGTCAAACGCCGACTCATGAAACGAAAATGCTCGATGTCCTCGTCGAGCTGCGCGACGGCGTGGCTCGCGGCAGTGCCCAGTTCCAGCCCCAGGATTCCTTCGTCGTGGCGATGGTGCCGACCGAGGTCGACAATATTCAAAGCATGCAGCCGAAACAGTTGCCCGAGGCGGTCGACTTGCAGACTCCGAAGGATTCAACTCCAGAGCAGGTTCTGGACAAGCTCGTGGCCTTTGTGCACGCGCACCCCGAGAGCCCGCTGACGATCGAGGTATATCCGTTTCTCTTCCGCAATGCCGTCACCCGCAAGCTCGACGCGGCGACGCTCGAGGCCGAGGCCGACAAGTATGCTGCCCAGGCCGCGCGCTGGTCGACGCGGCTCGGGTTTCGAGCCCACATCGACGTGGCCGCCGGCCTGATTGCGACGGGATATATGCCGCAAGTCTCGCTCAAACAAATCGACATCTGCGAGCACAACCTGACCGAGGAGCGGGTACCGGTCTGGAAGGAAGTGCTCCGCGAGATGCGGGAGGCCGCATTGTCCAATCTGGCCATGACGCAAATCCGCACCGGCACTCCGGAGGAAAAGGTGAAGGCGGCCGAGAACCTCCGGGGGCGGCTGAAAGAGCAGCCCTACAATCCACTCGTTCTCTACGAGTTGGCGCAATACGACGACCAGTCGGGCAAAAAGAAGGAGGCACTCCGCCGCTATGCCGAGCTGACGGTCCTTCCCATGTTCGACGAAGTTTTAGACCAAATGTGGAAAAGCGAGGGGACCAAGCCAATGCCCCCTAAAGAAACCGCGCAAAATCTCTGGAAGGATCTGCACGGGGGCAAGTTGGACGGGTTTGACGCCTATCTCGACGAGGTCTACGGCCAGTCGATGCCGAAGTGGACGGGAAAACGGGTTGAGCCGCGGGAGAAACAGCCAGACAACCGCGTGGTGCTGTGCGAGCTGTTCACCGGCGCCGATTGCGGTCCCTGCGTCGCCGCCGACGTTGCCTTTTCACACCTGCTCAAAACGTACGCTCCCAGCGAAGTCGTCGCCCTCGAATACCACGAGCACATCCCTCGCCCCGACGCGCTGGCCAACAGCGACACCGAGCAGCGATTTCAATTCTATTTCCCTGAGCATGGCGGGACGCCAACCTTCACGGTCGCCGGAAAGCCCATGCAGGCCGGCGGGTTTTTGCATCAGTCCGACGAGGTTTACAAAATGCTCCGCGGGCAGATCGGCCTGATGCTGCAGAGAAAAACCAGCGTCCGCATCCATCTGAAGGCCGAACCGAAGGAAGGAGCAGTTGCAGTGACCGCCGAAGCCGAGGGCTCGTTTTCAGCCACCGATCCCGTTCGCCTGCGGCTCGTGCTGGCGGAGGAACAGGTCGCGCTGCGCGGTGCCAACGGCATTCGCGAACACGAGATGGTCGTGCGGGCGATGCCGGGCGGAACAGGGGGTGTCGAACTCAAGGATGGCAAGCTGCGCTACGAAGGAAAGGTCGACTTGAAAGCGATCAAGCGGCAATTGGACGATTACCTGCGCGCCTTCGAGGAGGCGCAGAAGACGACTTTTGCCAGTAAGCCGCTCGATTTGTCGCACTTACGTCTGGTGGCATTCGTCCAGAATGACCAGACGAAAGAGGTCTACCAGGCGGCGACAATTCCGTTCCCGTCGGGTGCAGCTCCCACCGCGGTCCCAAAGTCGCAGGCCTCGACAGAAAAGGCGAAGGCGGCCCTTCCGGCAGTGAGCAAGGCGTCGCCATGACAGCGCGGCGAGCGCGTCGCCTGCTCTGGGCCGTCGGATTGACCGCCTCGGCAATGGTGAGCGCTGCGTGTGGGGCCGACTCTCGGTCCCCTTCAAGTGACGCGCCGCCCAAATCGCTCGACCCGCGACTCACGATCGAACTCTTCGCCGAAGCGCCTCAGATCGTGACGCCGACCGACTTGGCGGTCGATTACCTGGGCCGCATTTGGGCGATCGAGAGCAACACGCACTTTCCGCCCGCCGGCTACAAGGGGCATCCGTCGGATCGCATCCTGGTCTTTCGCCCCGGCACTCGCGGCGAAAAGTCCGCGCCGCCCCAGATGTTCGCCGACGGATTCCGCCACGCGATGAGCATTGCCGTCCCGTACGGGGACGGAGTCTACGTCGCGACGCGGCGCGAGGTTTTCCATCTCGTCGACAAAGACGGCGACGGCAAGGCCGACGAACGCCGCTCGATCCTGAAACTGGAAACCAAGGGCGATTACCCCCACAACGGCCTGGCCGGCTTTGCCTTCGACGGCTTGGGCTACATGTACATCGGACTGGGAGAGAACCTGGGGGCGGACTATCGACTGATCGGCACCGATGGACGCAGCCTTTCCGGAGGAGGCGAAGGGGGCAGCCTATTCCGCTTCAAGCCGGACGGCTCCGATCTCACGCTCTGGGCGACCGGTTTTTGGAATCCGCACGCCTCCTGCGTCGACGCGTTCGGCCGCATGTTCACCGTCGATAACGACCCCGACGACCGGCCGCCGTGCCGATTGCTGCACATCATTCCCGGCGGCGATTACGGCTACCGCTTTCGCAACGGGCGCCGCGGCATCCATCCGTTTACGGCCTGGGACGGTGAGCTGCCGGGAACGCTGCCGATGGTCTGCGGCACGGGGGAGGCGCCATCGGGAATCATCGCTTACGAGTCCGACACCTTCCCCGAGGAGTATCGGGGCAGTTTGCTGGCGTCGTCGTGGGGCGACCATCGGATCGATCGCTTCCGTCCGAAGCCCAAAGGAACGTCCTTTACGGCAAAGCTGGAACCGATCATCGTCGGCGGCGAAAACTTCCGGCCGGTCGGAGTGGCGCTCGCGCCTGATGGCACGGTCTACATCACCGATTGGGTGCTCAAGGACTACAACGTGCACGGGAAGGGCCGGATTTGGCGGATTCTTCCCGCTCAGCTGAAACCCAAACCGGTGGAGGATCTCGACGAAATCGACCGGCTCCCCTACCACGTGAGCGTCGAGATTGCGAAGAAGCTTAACTCCCCTCGGATGGATATTCGCAGGCAGGCTGCACGCCATATCAACCCCGCTCAGCTTCCGCCCGATTTGCATTTTCAGGGTGACAAAAAGCGGGCGGATGGTCCGGACTACGACAAGCTGATTTCGTCGCGGGGCTGGCATGAGCTGTATTGGGCCTGGTGTCGTGGGAATCGAATGAACCGCCAGACGCCACTGCGGAGCGGCCTTTCGGATGCGGCCTGGCCTGACTTCGAGTGGAAGCAAGGATTGTTTGAGTCGGTTGGAACCGCTCAAGCATTCGAGGCGTTGGTGAATTCCCCTGCCGCGGAGGATAAAGAGTCGTTATTCGCTCTCCTAAAGCACCCCGTCGGAGAAAATCCCTCGTGCGTACTCGTCCGCCTTGCCAGGTCCACTATGCGATTTCCGACTCCGTGGGACGCCGATCCCACGTGGCTCTCGAGGGCCTTGGCGGGAGGCGACCCCTTCGTGTTCACGACTGTCGTGGAATGTCTGAAGGGCATTCCGGCCCCGGACTTGGCGAACCTCATTCGTCCCGAGCGAACACCTTCTATCCAAGTGCGGCTCGCGCTGTTGCTCGCGGCACGGCATGGTAGAGGATCGGGTTATGCGCAGACCGTGTTGCCCAATGCGCTCGAGGATCCCGATCCTCGCGTGCGGTTCACGGCCATTCAATGGGTTGGCGAAGCTCGGCTCGCGCAGTTTCGTGGCGAAATCGAACGCGAGCTTTCGAACCCGAAGACAACGGCTGACCTGTTTGAAGCCTCACTCGCCTCGCTCGAGATGCTCGACGGCGTCAAACGGAAAGCAAAGAACGAGTTCTCCGGGGCCGATTATGCCCTGCGGCTGGCTTGCGATCAGAAGGCCGCCGACGGGGTTCGAGCCATGGCTCTGCGAATCGTTCCGCTCGATCACAAGGGCCTGACCTTTTCGCAGATGAAAGAGCTGATTCAGGCGAGCGGGCCGCAGTTGCGGTTCGAGGCGGTTCGCACGTTCCGGGATCTTCCGTTTCCCGGGGCCGCGAAGATGGAGCGTGAACTGGCCCTCGACGAGCACGCCGACAAAAGGCTGCGGCTGGAAGCGATCGCCGGATTAGCTCTAGCTCTCGAGCGCAACGAGCACGACGTGGCAACGATCGCCGCCCTGCGCCGGCTGCTGGTGGGCAAGGATTCTGAGTTGGCGACTCAGGCCATGCGAGCGCTGCGCCGTTCGGCCCGTGTCCCAGAGGTGCGAAGCGAGCTCGACGCCTTGGCATCGCGGCTGGAAATTGGCGAGCAGACCCAGCACGATTCCCACGACCTGGCTGACCAACTGGCGCTCTGTTTTCGGTCGTCGGGAGTGCCGGTGCCCGCACAGCTCGAAGCACGGACCACGCCTCGTCCGCGATCGGTCGACGATTGGATTCGGCTCGCCGGCAGTGGCGGTGATCCGGAAGCGGGCCGACGTTTGTTCGACTTTCCCAATTCGGTCGCCTGCTCCCGCTGCCACACCGTCCACGGGCGAGGCGGGAAAATTGGTCCTGATTTGTCCACGATCGCCAGATCCTCGGACCGCACCAAGCTGGCCGAGTCGATCCTGCGCCCGGCGAAGGAGATTGCGCCCCAGTTTGCCACCTGGTCGTTCGTGACCCGCGGCGGGCGGACGCTGAGCGGAGTTCTGGTCTCGGAGGATCGGGAAGGGCACGTTCATATTGGCGGAGCCGACGGACGCGTGACCGAAATCGACGCATCGGAGATCGAAGAGCGGGTGCCACAGAAAACTTCGATCATGCCTGAGCGGCTGACCGATCTGCTTACGGCCGCTGAATTCCGCGACTTAGTCGCCTTTCTCGCGACCCTCAGGTAGTGGTTGGAACAGATTTTCCGTTGGCGATCTGGCCACTTTCTGTCCTCCATAGAGCGACCTATCGAGACGCACGTTCAGAAGCCTTTTACGGTCCCGGCGCGGACGGAACGTTCGCTAGATTCGGAGTCGCTCGCCAGACTTCCCGAGCGGATTCTCGTGTCAAAATCCCAAACGGGCACTATCGTTGTAGCGAGCCGCCAGGACCGTGCAGACCCGGCGCAAGGGCTGCTCGGCGCTGTAGCGGTCGGTTTGTGTGCCGAGCAAAAGATGTTGGGATTTCTGTTCCACCGAAAACGCGAAGAGGTGAAGCGCGTCCTGCACGGCCGCGTGAACCGGGCGCACGCGCGGACCATCGCGGTCCAGAACATCCGCGGCGCGACTCGGCAGATCTTCAACGAGGTGATCTGGGCACTGCCGTGCGAATCGCCGGAAAAGGCGGATTTTTCGCAACTCTTTCCCGCAATCTGCCGGGACCTCTGCACTCAGGGTATCGGCGTCTTTCTCACCGCGCCCATTGTCGAACCGCACATGATCATCGGGCTGCGAGACGAGTCAGAGCCGCGCTTTCTGGCATGCAGCGTGAAACACTGCGCGTCGATGGGTTATGGCTTTTATCACGTGGGGCTCTTTCCCGACGAGGTCATGACTCTTCGCCGCGAGCAAGTCGAGGCGATGTGCCAGGCGCTCGGAAAATATCCGGAGCACGAAGCCTGCTGTGAGACCGTGGCGGCCGGAAGCGCACCCCTAATCGCGCGGTCGTAGGACGTCGTCAGCGGCGCTGCGAAGCGCGCACCGGCTCTAGGCTACTTTTCGCTCGTTGACGCCTTGTCGGCCTTTTTCAGGCCGGGCACCTTGATGGCCGTCACGAGCACCGACGTGTAGCGCTGACGATGTCCGGTGTGACGCCGCGAATTCTTCCGGCGCCGGAACTTGCCGATCTCGAGCTTCGGACCGTTCACTTGTGGCCGGACGATAGTCGCCTCGACGACGGCTCCCGAGATGGCAGGAGCGCCGATCTGGCTGGGCCCGCCGCCGTTGGCCAACAACACCTGCTCGAATTGAATCGCGGCTCCCGCTTCCGCCCCTTCGCGGTAATCGATCAAGAAGGTGTCGCCTTCTTGAATGCGAAACTGGCGGCCGCTCTCAGCGATAATTGCAAACATGGCTTTTCGGTCGTTTCTTTTTCGTCCGGGGGGCCGCGCCCGGTTCTGCGCGGACCGGTCGACCATGCCCCAAAGTGAGTCCAGTATTGTAGCGGCTTTGCGGCGGCCTTCAATCCGACCCTATCAGCTGAGGACGACGCGGTATCCGGCTGGGCCGGAACGGCCCGAGAAAAAAGAACGGGTTCGCTCGCAGCAAGCCGGCGAGCGAACCCGTTATTATCGTTGAACCGGCCGTCCGCGGGGCGGGCGGCAGTTCGAGTCAGTGTCGGACTAGGCCTTCGGCTTCGGAGCCGGCTCTTCCGGAGGCGGAGCCGGGGCGGCCTGTACCGGGGGATGTCCAGGCGCAGGAGCCATGGCACCAGGAGCACCGCAGGTCGGTGCGGACGGAGCACAGCAGCTCGGGGCAGCCGGGGCACAGCAGGTCGGAGCCGGAGCACAGCAGCTCGGAGCCGCCGGCGCACAGGCCATCGGGGTCGGAGCCGCACAGGTCGGAGCCGGTGCGCAGCACGACGGAGCTGGGGCGCCACAGCCGCAACCGCTGTTGTAGCCGCAGCCACAACCATGGTGATGGTGGTGACAATGATGGTGATGGTAGCCACAGCCACCACCGCATCCACCGCCGCATCCACCACATCCACCGCCGCAACCGCCGTACGAGAACAGGCTAGCGGACGCCGGGCTTGGCCCAGCGACCAAGAGCGCTGCTCCGGCCACCATGGCCAGAATCAGGGTCTTGCGAAGCATCAGCGATCTCCTCATCTTGTTAAGTTTTGAGACGCGTAAACTCTGGAGAACATCATTGCCCCTGGAACCACGATCTCTTGTCGCCGAGTTCCGGGCGTCTTTCCAAAAACCGCTTCGACTTTGCAAATCCCGCGCCCGCAGTCGGCGTAATCTACGAGAACTGTGCCGACGCAAGAGATGTCAAAATACGAAGACTGTAAAAGCTTTGCCGATAACCGCATTCAAAATAACAATGAGCGACCGCTTGTCAAACCATAAAGGGGCAAAAAATCGGTGGTTTCCTGCGGCTGGGAACATTTATCCAAATTGCCTATTTTGAACTTGCTGTTTTTGAGGCGGGGGTGATTGCGGCACACGGAGCCGGGTATCCATTTTTTTGCACCCTTCAGTCGACCCGGGTGAACCGCCCCCGAAACCAAAGAGCGAGCGATCACTCCTTAACCACATTGGTTCTTTTGACAGCGATTTTGTGAATGGCTGTAAAACACGGCACACCCCCATCGACTCCGCTCGCGTGGAGTTTTCGCGGGCAAACCTGGGAACTCGGGGGATTTCCCAAGCTCATGGGAATCGTGAACGTTACGCCCGACAGTTTCTCTGACGGCGGCGAATTTCTTGATCAGACGCGTGCGATCGAGCAGTGCCTGCGACTGGTGGACGACGGGGCCGATCTGCTCGACGTGGGGGGCGAGTCAACGCGCCCCGGTGCGGTGCCCGTCGGAGAGGAGGAGGAAATTCGTCGGGTGGTGCCCGTGATCGCCGAGGTTGCGCGGCGTGTTTCGGTTCCCATTTCGATCGACACGACAAAAGCCGCCGTTGCCCGACGCGCTCTCGATGCCGGAGCCGCGATCGTCAACGATATTTCCGGATTACGCTTTGATCCCCACATGCCCGAGGTTTGTGCCCATGCGCAGGCCGGCATTGTCTGCATGCACATGCAGGGAACGCCGCAGACCATGCAGATCGACCCGCGTTACACAGACGTCGTTCGCGAGGTTGCCGATTATCTCGCCCAGCGATTGGCCGCGCTCGAAGCGTGCGGAATCGCGCGTGAGCGGGTCGTGATCGACCCGGGGATTGGATTCGGCAAGACCCCCGACCACAATCTGACGATCCTCAAGAACATCGCTCGCTTTCGCGCACTCGGTCGGCCGGTCTTGATCGGCCATTCCCGCAAAAGGTTTTTAGCGAAGATCCTCGGGCGCACGCTCGATGAAACGTCGTCGGCGACGCTGGGTGTCTCCGTGGCGGCAGCCCTCGCCGGCGCAGACCTGCTGCGAGTTCACGACGTCCGCGCAACGCGCGACGTTCTGGCCGCTTGCTGGGCCGTGCTACGCGACTTAGGGACAGAGACGGCCTAAGCGCGCACGCCTCAATTAGCAGAGCAGGCGGTCGCGCGGGGAAGGACGGTGATTTTCCGGCGCATGACCTCGTCGCCCGCGATCTTCAGCACGAGCGAGTAGTCACCGGGTGCGACGCAGTCGCCGATGTTGTAATAAAAGAGGGCGCGGAGCATGTCGCAGGAGAGACACAGGCCGTTCGTGTCGACGACCCGGTTCTGCGAATCGTGCAGGTTGCATTGGATCCACATGCTCTCATGCGGCGGAATCAGGCCGCATTGTGCTCGCAACGTCTCACCCTGGTGAAACGTGGTGCGACGATCGAGGAGACAGCCGCCGACAAAGATCGAGCCGATGTCGAAGTTCAGCACTTTGTCTTCGTTTGCGATCCGTCCGGTCGGCGCCAAGAGCTCGGAGACTTTCTCCAGGTCGAGTTCCTCGAGCTTGTAGGGGCCGTCTGGACGGTGGAGTCCGAAGCGATCGAGTTTGTACTCAAGCGCGACGCCTCCGACGCCCGTGCTCAGTAAAGCCGCCACGAAGGCGCCGCGGCTCCAGGCCGGCTCGATGGTTGGCACTGCCTTGCCGACTGATGCGGCGAGACTGCGGACTCCGGCTCCCAATCGGTCAACAAGCCAATTCCACGCGTTCCTTGTTGAGCGGCGCAGCGAGTCGATCTCGGAATCCGTGGCAAAGAGCGGATAGGCCGAGACGCAGATCATCGGGAAAATGAACAGCCCCAGCGTCAGGCACGTCATGAAATGAAAAAGAATTCCTAAGCACAACATGATGCGGCGCATCTTGGGCTTCCAGACCAGGAAGATGAACAACACCTCCCACATGGCGGTGACATAAGCGCAGACCACGATGAACGAAGGGTGCATCGCGACATAGCCGCCCAGCAGGTTCGGCGTGTGGATCGTCGAGAGCATCCAAGTTTGGAGATGCTCGCCCGTGAAGTATCCGCGGAGCGGCAGCTTGGTAATTCCGGCACTGAGATACACGGTCGCCAAAAAGATTTGCATCAGCCGTCGGGGCCAAAGTGGGCTGAGCGAAGGGGCGGGGATCAGCTCAGACGGGATTCCTTTGCGCAGCAGCCGCCTCCGCGCGAGCCAGCTGTCGACCGACCAGACGGCGCCGCATGGCGTGAAGCAAAGGAAAAACAACAGATGCGACGCGATCGCCGACGACTTATTCAAGGTCGACAGGATGTCGAGCATGGTCAAGTACGTGTATCCGGACGTCGCCAGGACGAGCGACAACCGCGTGCACCAGCCAAAGCACGACGTGACGAGCGCCAAAATCACAATGCTGTGAATGGCGACCACCACGGTCCCGCTCGGTTCCAGCCAGGGACAGGGGAAATTGTAGATGCTCCAAAGCGAAATCCCCGAACCGTCGGTCGAGAAGATTTCGCGAGAATAGTACCAGCGGTAAGCCGTCGGAAAGAGGATCGTGAACGTCAGGAAGATCCGGGTCAAAGCGAGACGGTACGGCAGCTCGGCGCCGTGAAAGAAATTGCCGACAGAGCGGACAAAAGCGCTCCCGTGGTTTTCGCTTTCGCCCGGAGCAGCGGGCGCTGAGATTTCAGGAGCAGTTTGTGGGGGAGCGAGTTCGATGGCACTCATCTGTGGGCTCCGCAGTCAGAATCTACGACGCTCGAAAACCGTTTTGCTCGTGACCGTCCGACGAGATCAACGAATCGCGCGAGAGGCCGATCCTCACTCTGCGACGGGTGAACCGAGCCGTTGAAGGAGCGCGGCCGGGACTTGGGCGGGTCCGGCATAGCCGCCGGGTCCCGGCGCTTGTTGCGCCGACCAGACGAAGGGCCGATTACGCGTGGCATCGGCCACTAGCCGCGGATTGTCGTTGACGGAGATGTTGTCCTGGTACCGCAACCAGGTCGGGGATTCGGTCAGGATTTCCCCCTCAGGGCTCATCACCATCCGCGTGTGGGAATAGATTCGCTGCGGTTTGGGCTTCAGGTAATACGCCTCGTATTGAGCGTCGGGCAGGTTGAATTTTTTCGGATACTCCTGCTCGATGACGAAGATGCGCAGAATGGGCTCGTGCTCGGTGTGCGCGAGTGCCGGGCGCATCAGGATGCGTCCGTACTCGAAGGCCTGGTCGTAGCACTGTCGAGACAGGTCCTTGCTGTACGGTTTGAATTCGCCCCACGGTCCGGGGGACAGCATGTAGAAACGTCCGCTCTGTCCCTCGCCCATCACCAGCATCTTGCAGTCATAGCCCGACCAGCCGCCGTACATATCGAAGGTCAGGAAATACACCGGCGGCCAGAAGAATCGGACCTGAGAGGCGACACACGAAAACCCGAACGCCAAGGCGGCGAGATAGCCGCAAATTCCCGCGTTGATCATCCATCGCTTCATGACGCGATCCCCTGGCCTTCTTGCGAAAGGGGCCCAGTATTGGTTTTGAAGGTGTTGAGAAGCGCTTGAGACCGAGGCGTTGGCTCAGAGAGCAGGACGTGAGAGGCCGCATTTTGTCTTTGCCGCAAATCTGGTCAAGATCAATTGCGCAAAGAACCGCCAGGCGCGAGGTCCGCCAGGCGTGGCGGCGCTGGCTGCTGTCGTCGCTGGCACTCGCGAGCTTGGGCCCAGCCCGAGATGAGATGCTGCCCGCGATGAGACGCAGCCCGAGATTGGGCCCAGAGCGAGACTGGGCCGAGGCAGAGTTGTCTCGGCGCAAAAAGCAGAGCCGCCGCGAAGCCCGCAACTTCACGGCGGCTCAGGACCGAGAAACTGACCCGCACTCTGTAAGAATCGTCCGGCCGGTTCGTGCTCCGGTTGACGAGCCGAAGCACGAGGCCGGCCGAGTTGGTTACTGGTTGCCCGAGGATTCCAAGAGTTCTTCTTCTTCCTCTTGGATGATGATTCGTGGCGTGACCATCATCATCAGGCTTTCCGTTTCACGACCGATACCCGTGTTCCGGAACAGACGGTTGATGTAGGGCAATTGGTTCAGGATGGGGACGCCCGCTTCGTTGCGTCCTTCCCGCAAGGTCTTGATGCCGCCCAAGAGAACAGTTCCACCGTCCGGAACGCTGACCGTTGTGATGACGGTCACGGTTTGGACGACGGGTTGCTGAACCGTGATGTTTCCGACTGCAAGGCTATTATTGGTCGTTGTGCTGCCGCTCGAACTCGACGTGCTCGTGGTCGACGTGCCGCCGATACCGCCGAAGCCCGACGATCCGGAGGTGCCTCCGCCGAAGCCGGTGGACCCGGTTGACCCTGCAGAACCGGACGCTCCAGGACCGGCTCCGGTTGTCCCGGCTTGTCCGGGAGCGCTGACGAAGGTGAAGGTGAAGACGTCGGAGATGACGCTGAAGTTCGGGACCACCGCGAGACGCACGAAGCGCCGGTCGGCAGAGACCACGGCCGCCACCGACATCGAGACGCCCGAGGGGACTAGTGTAATTTCGGGCGTGAACCCGACTGCGAACACGCCGACAGTCGGCGTCACGCTGGTGACGAACGGCCGCTGCGTGATGTTGGCGACGAAGGCCCGCTGCCCGTTAAACAGCGTCACCTTGGGAGCGAACATGACGTTCGTCCGCGTGTCGCCCTGGGCCGCCCGGATGAAGAAGAACGTTTCGATGTCGCTCAAGATCGCCAAGCCCATTGTCATGCCCGCGTCCGGGTTGAAGTTTCCGAACTGGGGGATGCCGATGTCGAACGAGCCCTGGCGGAACGGCACGCTGAGGTCCTGAGAGAATGTGGTCGGGGAGCTCATGCCCACAACCGTTCCCTGGCTGGGCCAATGCATCACGTTTTGCAGATTGAGCGGGAACGGTGCCGTGTTGAATGGCGCGTTCCCCGCGGTCGTGCTCGTGCTGGAAGTCGACGTGCTGGAAGTCGACGTGCTGGAAGTCGACGTGCTGGAAGTCGACGTGCTGCTGGTGCTCGACGTGCTGGTGCTCGACGTGCTCGAAGTCGACGAGCTGCTCGTGCTGGTCGAGCTGAAGATCGGCGCGCCGAATTGGCCCAGACCCAAAGTCGCCGGAGCGACGTTGTCGTTGAGGTTGAAGTTGAAGTTGACGCCGACCGACTCGAAGAAGTCGTCGTCGACCGTGATGAACCGGCATTCGACCGTCACCTGCAAGTCCTGGAGCCGCCGCAGCTGTTGCAGCAGGTCGCGGATTTCGTCGTGAACCTTCTGCGTCTGGCGGATGACGAGACTCAAGGTCGAGTCGTTCGCCTGAATGTGGCCTTGTCCGCCGGCCTCGTCCCAAGATTCCGGCTCGATGGTGCTCACGAGCAGGTGTTTGATCGAGTCGAAGTCGGGCGCCTGGGACGCTCCCGAGGGGCGAATTCCGTTCGCCATTGCAGCCTGCTGTGGAGCCGTCGTTCCCAGGGTTTGACCCACCTGGAACATCGCCTGGCCGGAGCCCGGCTGCGTGGTGTCGGCGCTGGGAACGACGAATTGAGCGCCGCCGGTTCCCCGTTGGAAGGGAACTGTCGGCGGAGTATTCGAGATTGGCATCACGAGGTCGGCGACCGGATAGGTCAACAGCACCGTCGTGCCTTGCTGCTTCAAGCGGCTCGTGATCAGCAACACTTCGTCTTTGGTCATGTAGCCCATGTTGAGCGGCTCGAGAATCAGGTTGAGAGCACTGCGGAGCGTGATGCCGTCGACGCCGATCGTGATTTCCGTCGACGTGGGGACGTGCTCTTCCTCGAGCGCCGCCGTGTCGAGCACGATGTTGACGTCGGCAATCTTCTGGATGTGCCGGATCACCTCGACCAGCGGCGTCTTCTCGAAGTGCAGGCTGACCTGGCGGCCGAGGCTCTGCTCGATTTGCTTTTCCGGTTCGGACCGTTGCTTGTTGTCCGGACCGTATTTGCCCTTGCGGCGGCGGGTGAGGTCGGCCCAGTCCTTGGGGAACTTGTAGGGAGCGCCGAACATCGGCGTGGCGGCCGCGTCTTCGACTTCCCACAGCTGACCTATGAAATTGTCTTCCTTGCGGATCTTGAGATCGGCGATCCTGGCGTTCTCGCGCCCGAGTCGAGCCTTCTGAAACATGATTTCGGCCGTCGGATTCTCCTTATCGAGTTCCTTGGCCTGCTTGGCAATTTGCTCCGCCTCCGTCCAGCGGTCCTGTCTGCAAAGCTTGTTGTATTCCTCGACGAGATCGGCGAACTCCTGCTCGACGCGGACGTGGTAAGCCTGTTCGTGCTCGATGTCGCCTTTAATTTTCTCGTTCTTCGCTTTGACGACGGCGACCGGGGCCTGCGTCTTCTGCTGCGCCTCGATATCGGCCTTCGAGCGGGCCAAGAGCGTCATGAGCGGAGCCACGGCGTCCTTGCCGAGGTCCGATCGATCGACGTTGGCAATCGCGTCGTCGAGAAGCTTGACGGCCTTGGCCGGATCGCTGTCTTTGACTCGCTCGGCCTTGAAGTGTGCGTTGAGCACCTCGGTCCGCAGTTTCTCGAATTTGAGCGCCCGCTGTTGATCGGCAATGTCGATGCGCGAGGCGGTTTGACGCCGGGGTTGGGAATCGGCAGAGGACGGCAGTTGCGCCGAGACCTGTTGCACGTTGTGCGAGCGCAGCGGAGCCAGGTCGCGGAGGAAATCGTGCAGCTGCCGGTCTCGCGTCCGGTCGGCGAGCTGTTGGCCGCTTCGATAGCACTGCAAGAAGGCCGCATACGCGTTGTCGCGATGCCCCTCGCGCAGTTCGTGCATTCCCAGCTCGAACAGCTCGTCCGCGGATGCACCGGTCGGGGCAATCACGGGAACGACGGCCGGATGCGCCCTTTCGCCCGAGAACGGATTCTCTGACGTAAATGCGTCGGCCGGACTGGCCGGAGGCTTCGCAGAGTAAGAGGATCGGCTCGGAACCGGCGTTTCCGGTTCGAGCGGCATCGCCGACTCGGTGACGGGCGCCACAGCCATTGCCGGAGGAGCTGTCGGAGCCGGGGGCATTTCGGCGACGGTGGGGGGCGGCGGCGCGTCGATCACCACCGGAAGGGCGGGAGCTGTATCGCTCTTGGCGACCGAACCCTCTGCTTCCGCGCGATCGATGTCGGAGAGCACCAGCTCGGGCCGATCGTCCATGACCGAATAGGCAACGTCGAGAGTCGCCGCTTCTTTGGCCTTGCGCCGCGCTTCGGCGATGCGGCCGTGTTTCAGATCTTGCCGCGCTTCGCGAACGAGGCTGGTCGCCCGTTCTTTGTTCCACTTGGCGTTGGGGGCGACGGGCTGGGCTGCCTGATGCGAAACCTGGTTCACCGTAAACGGCGATTGATCGCCAGAGTCTTGTGCCACGGCCTGTCGCACTTCCGAGGGTTGCGTCCCGTCCGGTCCAACCGGCTGGCCCGACTGCGACTCGCGGAGGGAAATCGACTCTAAGACAAGTTCCGGACGATCGTCGAACGGAGTGTAGGCAACATTCATCTTTGCGACTTGTTGCGCCTTTTGACGGGCCGCGTCGACGTGCCCGGCTCGCAAGTCCTCGCGAGCCTTCAGCAACAGGTCTTGCGCCTTCTGGCTGTCAGCCGTGGCTCCCGTCTGCTTCTCAGTGCCCGCCACGTCTCCCCAGCTGTCCTGCGACTTGGGGCCAGTGCCGGCGGTCAGATCGTGCACGCGCTGGGCCCGAGCGATGTCGGCCAGCACCGTGTCCGGCCGATCCTCGAACATGCCGAACACAGCGTTGAGTTGTCGAGCTTGCTGAGCTTTTTTGGTGGCGTCGGCAAATCGGCCGGCTTGCAGGTCGGCCCGCGCCTGGCGAATTAATTCGACGGCTTGGGCGCGAAGCGGGTCGGTCGATTCCGAGGTCGGCCGCTTTGTTCGGCGGGCGAACGTTTTCGTTCCCGTGGTCCGCTCGATTTCGGCGAGCAAGGTCTGCGGCTGGTCCTCGAGGACGTCCCACTTGACATCGAATTCGTCAGCCTTGAGGGCATTGATCCGCGCTTCGTTGTAGGCGCCTTTGTTGAAGGCGACGCGCGCTTCGGCCAAGAGCCGCTTGGCCTGAGCCTTGGCGTTGCCGGCCGAGGCTGGCGGAGCAACCGGAGCTTTTGGCTGTCCGCTCTTGTCGAAGTCCTGGAAATCGGATTGAGACTCGGCCGCGCTCGGCGACTGTCCGCGGACGACCAGCGGCTCAGAGGCCGCGGGGGTCGTTGGTTTCGACCGGTGGCTCAGCCGATCGATCTCGACCAGCAGTTGTCCGGCTCGACAATCGAGGAACTTGTAGGCGTTTTCGATCTTCTGGGCGGCGGCCGCTTTGGCTTTTGCCAGATCGAGACGTCCGATCTGCAAGTCGTCGCGGGCCGTGTCCAACAAGGCGGAAACATAACGACGCTTTTTGACGGCGGTCATGTTGTCTGAATCGTTCTGCGCCACCACGGTGCCGTTTTGCCCGGCGCGGGCGGCCAGCTCGGTCAGGAGCTGCTGCGGCGTTCGCTCGCCCGCTTGCCATTGCACGGGCAGCGCCGCGGCGCGGCGAGCCAGCACGGCTGCCTTCTGCAGCTGTCCGGCGGCCGCCAGGCGATCGGCTTCCGCCAGGATATTTTTGACTGTCTTTTTATAGGCCTGGTTCGCGGACGACTCGGCCGGCGCGATTGCTCGCGACCCGACGACCGAACCCGCGCCCGGCGCGTCGTCGGCAGGAAGAAGCCGACCGGACAGTGCCAGCGTGCCGACTCCGGCCGCGGTGATGGCGAAGAATGCGAATCGAGTGCGCAAGGTTCTTTCCTCCTTCACTCCGTGAAGGTCGAATTTCCGCAGCCCCGGATCATTTCCGTTGAATCGGTTCATGGGACATCCAGAAGTGTCGTGCACGGTCGCGGTTGACGTACACCGAGTGAACAGGTTCCCGCGCGCTTTGCGAGGATCGGTCGCTGGTCCCGCGAGGGACTGCGGCCGATCCGCACTGAATCCGCGCCGGTCGAAAAATCTGCTGTCGAAAAATCTGCTATTGATCTGCTGTCGGAAGAGAGAGAGGAGATGAGTGGCGGCTAGATACCTCACAGCCGCAAACAGGGTCAAGAGCGTTTGCGCCCTTTTTTCGCCGGAGCGTCCGTGTTTTTCTCGGAAGCAGGAATGCCGGCAAAATCTGCCGGTGGCAACAGATCTTCGGGCGGCAAATAGGCCGATTCGATGCTCGCTTTTTGATAGGCTTCCACGAGCACCTTTCGCACGGCCTCCTTTTGGATCTTGTCTTCGAGAATTTGCTTGATCACTTCTTGCACTTCGCCGATCGGCCTCTTGCCCGCCGGCTTGCGTTCCATCACCCGCACCAGGCGATAGGCATCGTGGCTGGAGAGGACCGGGCTCGTTTCGCCAATGGCCAGGCCGCGCAGCGTTTGGGACATTTTTTCGTCGACGACGCTTTCGGCCCGCGTCCACGGCTGTTTTCCGCCATCCTCGGCGTGCAGGCCGTCGGAGTATTTTTTTGCCACCTTGTCGAAGCTGTCGCCCCGTCGCAGCGCGTCGACTGCCTGGCTCAGCACGCCCAGCGCGCCGCTCTTGCCGCCGTGTTTCTCGAAATCGATTTCCAGGAGCTGCCAGCGAACCTTCTCGGGGAAGCTGAATTGTTTGTCGTGCTGCTCGTAGTAAGCCAGAACTTCTTCGCGTCCGATGATGTGCTCTTTTTTCGACTTGCCACGCAAGTATTCGTCGGCCAGCAGGCGATTGCGAAACTCTTCCTGCAGGCTCGCGAGCGAAGTGCCCTGTCTGTGAAGACCCAGATCGACTTCGTGCGACGTCATGACGTTGAAGTCTTTCTTCAACCGCTCCAGATAGTTGTCGAACTCTTTCTTGACGGCCTCATCGATTTTTTTCTGCTGATCCTTTTCGAGCGCCGCGACCATCGCCTGGGACAGCACGCGCGTGCGGACGTAGTCTTTGCCGAATTTGCGAATCGCCAAGAGCTGCAGCTCGCGATATTCCTGTTCGGTGAGCTGCTTGTCCGCGAGGGCCTGCTTGGCAACCAGCAGGCTCAAACCCTGGGACGTGAGCTGTTCGGTCGCGGCCCGCTCGAAGATGTCCGAGGCAAACAGCGGCTGGCCGTTGATCGACGCGATGATCTCGTTGCCCGTCATCTTTCCTTCGCCCGACTTCGCGCTCGTGGATCCCGCGCGCTTGACGTCGCCCTCGGCGAGCGACGCCGTTTGAGTCACGTTCTTGTCGGGCGAGCTGCCACGGGCGGTGGTGACGGTGCCGCTGGCGGCGTCCGCACTTGGCGCCGAGTTGTCGGGGTTAACGACGGCGGTATCGGACGGCTTTCCGCTTGCGTCTGTGGGTGGGGACTTCACGATTTTTCGCGGCGGCGGCGGCCCGAAAACCGGATCTCCCACCTTGGCCGGATCGAGCAGATCACAACCAGTGGAGACCGCGAGGGCCGCCATCAGAGGCAACAGGTACCGCATGCGGACGAAGTCCCGGGGCGCATTCGCAGTAGGTCGACTTGCGCCGGGCAAACGGCTCACTGCGCCGTTCGCTCGGGCCGGTCGTGCCATGGATTGCTGCGCCTGTTGGAGGGCCGGACGCCGGGCAACGAAGGGAGGAAAGGGGCGGGGATTATGCGCCTTATCTACGTCGGCTGCAACACCGTTTTGAGCGTCGCGATCAGTTCCTCGTTGCTCAGTTCGCGTTCTGGCAGCACGAGGTAGGCACTGATTGCGTCGACGACTCGCAGGCGTCCTTCCCAGCGCTTCGCCAGTTGACCTATCTTGCGCGGATTTCGATAGCGAAAGACCGCGTACTTTGGCGCTTCGAGGTGAATGTCGTCGATCTCCCAGTGCCGCGCGAAGACCTGCAATTGCCGCACCTCGCGCAATTGCTCAGTTTCCGGAGGCAGCGGGCCGAATCGATCGCGCAGCTCGGACTCCCACTCGGCCAATTGCTCGAGCGATTCGACTTGCGACAGTTTGCGATAGATCTCGATCTTCTGCTTCATCGAGGGGACATACGAACCCGGCAAAAATGCGGAGACCGGCAGATCGATGCCGACGTGAAACGGCTCCCGCACCGGCTCGTTCTTCAGCTGCCGCACCGCATTATCCAGCAGCCGGCAATACAGCTCGTAGCCGACGGACGTAATGTGGCCGCTCTGCTCGGTCCCGAGAATGTTCCCCGCACCGCGAATCTCGAGGTCGCGCATGGCGATCTTGAAGCCGGCCCCCAGCTCGCTGAATTCCTCGATCGCTTTGAGCCGCCGGGCGGCGGTCGAAGTCAGGCTTTGCCCTTCTTCCAGCAGCAAATAGCAATAGGCGCGGTGCTTGTAACGGCCGACGCGCCCGCGCAGCTGGTGCATGTCGGCCAGGCCGTATTTGCTCGCCTGGTGGATGAAGATCGTGTTGGCGTTGGGGATGTCGAGCCCGCTTTCGACGATCGTCGTGCAGACCAGAACGTCGGTCTTGCCGGTGACGAATTTGAACATCGCCTCTTCGAGCTGATGTTCGGCCATCTGGCCGTGGGCCACGTCGAAGCGGGCCTCGGGCACGATCGACGCCAGCCGATCGGCGAGCGAGCGGATGTTGTAGACCCGGTTGTGGACGAAGAACACCTGGCCGTTGCGATTGAGCTCGCGGATGATCGCCTTGCGGATCAGCTCGGCATCGAACCGGCAGATGCGCGTCTCGATCGCCTGCCGATCGCGCGGCGGCGTAGTCAGGTTCGAGATGTCGCGAATGCCCAACAGCGACAGATGCAATGTTCGCGGGATCGGCGTGGCGCTCATCGTCGAGCACGTCGACTTCGAGGCGCAGGCGTTTGAGCATCTCCTTGGCGTCGACGCCGAACCGCTGCTCTTCGTCGATGACCAACAGTCCCAGGTCTTTGAAGCGGATGTCCTTCTGCACGAGCCGGTGCGTGCCGACGACGATGTCGACTTCGCCCGATTCCATTCCCAACAGCGTTTGGTGCTGCTGGGCCTTGGTGCAGAATCGCGAGAGGACGTGCACGTTGAACGGGAACTCGGCCAGCCGCTCGCTGAAGGTCCGGTAGTGCTGCTCGGCGAGCACGGTGGTCGGCACCAGCACGGCCACCTGCTTCCCCGCTTCGACCGCCTTGAACGCGGCCCGCATCGCCACTTCGGTCTTGCCGTAGCCGACGTCGCCGCACAAGCAGGCGATCCATGGGCCGCAGACGCTGCATATCTTCTTTGACGTCGATGATCGCCGCGGCCTGATCCTTGGTTTCGGTGTAAGGGAAGGCCGCCTCGAATTCCTGCTGCCAGTGGCTGTCGGGCGGAAAGGCGATCCCCTCGCGCGCCTCGCGGCGGGCCTGCAATTGAATCATGTCGCTGGCGAGATCGAGCACTGCGTGGGCGACGCGTTCCTTCTTCTTGGCCCACGTCGTCGCTCCCCAGCTTCGAGAGTTGCGGGGCCGACTTGCTCGCCCCGATGTACTTCTGCACGAGATAAATCAGCGAAACGGGCACGAACACCCGCACCGCGTCGGCAAACTCGAGGATCAGGTGCTCTTCTTTCTGGTCCCCCTTGTCGAGCAGCTCCATCCCTCGATAGATGCCGATGCCATTCGTCAGATGGACGACCAGGTCCCCTTCGCTCAGCTCGAGGAAGGTGTCGATCGCCCGCGTTTCGTAGGTGCGGCGACGCGCCTCGCGGCGGATTTCCGTCCGCCCGAACAGCTCCTGATCGCTGAGGACGATCAAGCCTTCTGACACGAGGCGAAAGCCGTGCGTCACATGGCCGATGCACAGCTCGACGCGACCTTCGAGCGTGCGGCCGGGCTCTGCCAACAGTTCGGCCAGCCGCGTGCGCTCGCCGTCGTTGTGACAGGCGATCAGCACTTGCTCGTCGCGGCCGACGACCGATTCCAGCTCCGCAAGTGCCTCTGTCCGAGGGCCCGTGAACCGCTCGATCGACTCGACCCGCAGATGGCAGGTCGTGTCGAAACTGTCGCCGGCAATCGCGGCGATCGTCACCGAGGGGAATTTTGTCAGCCGCTCCATCGTGTGCGGGACGCTGAAGAGGCCCCGCGGATTCTCCATCCGCGTCAGGTACGTCTTTCCCTCTTCCACGATGTCGGCCAGTTCGCCGAGCGCGATCCAAGTGCCGGGCGGAAGCGAATCGAGCAGGCTCTCTTCCGCGGCCCGGCCCGTTCGAAGGCCGTTCCCACCGGGGGTGCTGGAAAGCAGGTCATCCGACCCCTCCGCTCGCGCCGACAATCGTCAGCTCGACTTCGGTCAGCTCTTCGAGTTTGCGCTGCGTCTCGGCGTCGAAGCGGCGAATCGACTCGATTTCGTTGCCGAACAGCTCGATGCGAATCGGATCTTCGGCGTCCGCCGGAAACAGGTCGAGAATGCCGCCGTGCAAGCAGAATTCGCCGGGGACCTCGATCGCCGGCACCCGCTCGAAGCCCTGTTCGACCAGCCATCGCAACAGAGTCTCGATCTCGAGCGTCTCGCCGACGCGCACACGTGCGCGTTCCCGCTTCACGGTCTTTCCGCGGCGGAACCGGCTGCAGCAGGGCCGAGACGCTGGTGACGATCACTCGCGGCGGCTCGGAACTGGCCAGTCGCCGCAGCACGCGCAGCCGTCCGCCGTAAATCGGATCGCGAACGCCCGACTCCTGCGGGAGCGATTCCCACGCGGGAAAGATGTCGGGAGCGATGCCGAGAAAGCCCAGCATGTCGGCTGCGAAATCGTCGACTTCGGACGGGCGCGGCAGCACGACCAAGAGCGTGCCGTCGGCGCGAGACGGCAATGGCGGCGGCCGTCAGCGCGCACGATGATCCCCAGGCTCCGTCGACGGCGGCACTCTCGCCTCGGGCAAGAGCGGCCGCCACCTCGACCAGCCCCTCGCTCTGCAATAACCTGGGCACCAGGTCCGTAAGGGCCGTGGCGACGATTCGGCCCGTCGCTGCCATCGAGGGAATTGTATCGATCGCGGCCGTTTTGAGAACCCCGCAACTCCTGTTCGCTCATTCAGTTGCGGTTGTAAAATCGACGCGGAATCCGTTTCGGCCCGGCGAGCCGCCAGCGTGAGCTGGCGGGTGCTTGAACCCCCTTGTTTTCTTCCGCGCTCGGGCAAACCGCTGTGAGGAATGCGATTTGCAAACTCTTCGGCGTGATTTCAGACACAGCGAAGCACCATCGGGCTCACGCCAGGCTCACGCCCGACGCTCGCCGGGCTGAGAGAACTTGGCGAGCCGCCAGAGCAAGCTGGCGGGTGCTTCCCCCGAAAATTCTCCAGGCCGCGCCGTCCTTATTCCTGATCCACCGCAACCCCGCTAACGGGACACTTCGCCATGGAACGCCGCCACTTCTTGAAGACTGTCGCTGTCGGGACCAGCCTTTCGGCCGCCGCCCCCAATCTCCTGGCTTCGCGAAACTCCGAGGTCCGTGCCGACGAACCGCCCGGCAACAAGTCCGGGCCCGAAGAAACAATCCGCGGCGACATGCGCTACCGCACCCTCGGGCGAACCGGCGAAAAGGTGTCGTGCATCGGTTTGGGCGGTTTCCACATCGGCGTGCAGCCGGACGAACAAGACAGCATCAAGATCATTCGCACGGCCATCGACCGCGGCATCACCTTCCTCGACAACTCGTGGGACTACCACATGGGCGGCAGTGAAGTCCGCATGGGCAAAGCTCTGCGCGACGGCTATCGCGAGAAAATCTTCCTGATGACCAAGATCGACGGCCGGACGGCGGCCGAGGCGAACAAACAACTCGACGACTGCCTCAAACGCCTGCAGACCGACCACATCGACCTCGTGCAGCATCACGAAGTCATCCGCCTCGAAGACCCCGACCGCATCTTCGCGCAAAACGGCGCCAACGACGCGCCTGATCGCCGCCAAAAAGGCGGGAAAAATCCGCTACATCGGCTTCACTGGCCACAAGGACCCGCTCGTCCACCTGCGAATGCTGCAGGTGGCCGAAAAGCACGGCTTCCACTTCGACACGGTCCAGATGCCGCTCAACGTCATGGACGCCCATTTCCGCAGCTTCGGCCGCAACGTCGTGCCTGTCGCCATCGAGCAAGGCATCGGTGTGCTAGGCATGAAACCGATGGGCAGCGGCCAAATCCTCATCAGCCAAACGGTGACGCCGATCGAATGCCTGCACTACGCGATGAGCCTGCCGACGTCGGTGGTGATCACCGGCATCGACAGTTTCAAAATCCTCGACCAGGCCTTCGAAGCGGTGAAGACGTTCGAGCCGCTCAAACCCGAGCAGATCGCCGCGCTCTTGAAAAAGACTGCCCAGGCCGCCGAGAACGGCCGGTTCGAACCGTTCAAAACGACGAGCGGCTTCGACTCGACGGCGAAGCATCCGGAGTGGCTGGGGTAGCACTGCGCTCGCAACACACCAGTGGAGTGGCGGACCTCCGAGTAAGCCCGCGGCCGAGGGGACGTGCTCGGCGGGACTCCAATTGGCGAAGCAAGGTCCATTAGGGCCGTCGCTTGCTGGATCTTTTGTCTCGCGTTCGAGTGCGCGCCTTCGTAAAGTGGTGGCAGCGATTGCGCCGCCCCTCGCCCAAGCGCGTCTTGGACCAGGATTGCCGCTGATGCGATCTGCCTTGCTCTGTGCGACGGGCTGACCTCTTTGACCGGCAAGGAACTGTCGAGCGGAGGAATTGCCGATGATTTGCCTGAATTCGCGAGCGCAACACGGCTACGATTTCGCCTGCAGCAGGCAAAGGATTGTAGTTCTCGCGGCTGCGGCTGCGGTCCTTGCCGCTCTTGCCGCCATCCAACCGCAAGTATCGGCCGCCGACAAGGACCGCCAGAAAGTCACGGGCACGGTGGTTAAAGCGGCCGACGGATCGCCGGTCGCCGGGGCGACTGTCTACCTGATTACACGAACGCTGATCGTGCCGCGCCCCTCGGTGCAGACCCGCTCGGATGCCGCGGGCCGCTTCACATTCGAAGATGTCCTACCCGGGACGTATCGCCTCTTCGCCGAATCGGGAAATCAGATTTCCAGTCGCCAGTGGAGCAGTACTGCGCAGTCGCTCAGGCTCAAAGCGGAGCAGGTTACGGTCAGCAGCAACGAAGCCCCACGGCCCATGACGTTGCGGCTGGCCGAGGGATGTCGTTTCCGCGTGAGCGTAAAACGGGCGGCCGACAATCGTCCCATCGCAAATGCGAAGATCCGATTTCCCTGGGGAGAGATCGATCGCCATTACGACACCGATTCGAACGGAGTCGTGATGATCGAAGGCATACGTTCCGAGGAGCTGGTCTTTCAAGTTCGCGCGGACGGCTACGCGCTCGGCGAAAAACGTCTCGAAAAGACCCAGCCCGGCACGACCACCGATCTGAGCTTCTCGCTCGGACCGGGAGGCGCAGTCGAGGGCACCGTCCACGACGGCGACGGTCGGCCGCTCTTCAACGTCCGAGTCGGTGCCACCGCGAAGAGGACCCCGGCCGAACTGCATATCGGAAATTCAAAGACCGACGGCAAAGGACGATTTAAGATCGAAAACGTGCCCACCGGCGAAACGATTGAGCTGTCGATTTACCAGAAGGACTACTTGCCGAAGCAGCAACCTGTCACTCTCAAGCCGGACCAAAAAGTCCTGACCGTCGACCTCATCCTCGAGCGCCGGCCCAAGGGCGGATCGGTTCTCGTGACCGTCACGGGGCCCGATGGCAAGCCCGTTGCCAACGCCAGGCTGGTCAACCCGGGCACGAACAGCTCGTGGAGGAGGTACGGGAAAACCGACGATCGCGGTGAGTGCCAGCTCGAAGATGTCTACGATATCTTCGGGCGCCACGAGTTGGGCGTGACGGCGAAGGGTTTTGGGCCGCGCCAACTCACGTTTGACCCTGGTCCGCCCGGCAAACCCTCGCGCCTGCAGGTTGCCCTCGAGGCGGGCCACCACATCCGCGGCCGCGTCGCCCTGGGTCCGGGTCGCTTCGGGGCCGGCGTGCGCGTCTTCTACAACCACGGCGAGCACGGCGAATTGACCGGGGGCGATGTCCGCACTGGCCCGGACGGCCGATTTGAAATCGACTCGCTTCCGAAAGATTGCACGTTCACAGTCTACAGCCCCAAAGGGTATGCCCCGTTCAAGGATCAACCGCTGCCGCTCGATACCGAATCGGAAGTGCTTGTCACGTTGGAAGCCGCGTCAATCGTGAGGGGGCACGTCGTCGACACTGTTACCCGCAAGCCGGTCGCTCCCTATCGCATTCGCATCATGATCGCTCACGATCGCCGTCCGGGCGAGCCCGCGCCCGGCATGCTCACGCAACTCGTCCAAGAGGGTCTCATCATCACCAAGAACGACGGCGAGTTCGAGTTCGGCGACTTCCCCCGCGGCACGCCGTTACGGCTCATGGTCACCGCCGAAGGCTATCAGAGACCGGGCCGTCGATCGCGTGATTGCTCTCCCGAGCGACGAGTTCAAACCGATCGAAATTCGGATCCTCAAGCTCGATCCGTCCACGGTCCGCTCGGTCTCGGGCCGGCTGACGAACGCCGACGGAAAACCTGTCGCGGGGGCGCAGGTCCGTTTGTGGACCGCCCCGGATGATCTCTCGACGTTCCCTTTCAACTGGACGATGATTACCTGCGGCCAACTCGAACAGAACGAATCGTGCCGGCAATTCCTGACGACGACGACCGACGAGAGCGGCCGCTTTCGTTTTTCAGGCATCCGCATCGCCTTTTACGCCGAGATCGACTACTGGGGCACGGGCATCGCTCCGGGCCGTGAGCCGATCGGATTCCCGCCTGAGGCCTCACACGCCAAGGATTTCGACTTCCGCGCCAAGGCCCCGGCCCGGCTCGTCATCCAAGTCGACCGCGAAGCCTGGCCGAAGGCCGCCCAAATCACGATCAGCGCCAGCCTGCCGACGCTCGACTATCAGATTCGCAACCTGCGAGCCGGCGACTCGACGGTCACCTTCGACGACCTGCCACCGGGCAATTTTCAGGTCTTCCTGCAAAACGCCGGCCACAACATCGGCGGCGGCCGGCTCACGGTCGACACGCTTAACCATCGCCAAGCCATCTTGCAATCGGGTAAGACGGTGACGATTCGGTTTGGGAAGCCATAGAGCGATCCTCTAGCTTTCCGAGAAACATGCCATTCCAGCGAGAAGTTACTTCGGCACAAAGCCTCGGCGACGCAGTTCCCTGGTCAGCAGGCGGAGCGTGGGGTTCGCGGCTTTGAGCTTTTTTGCATGGTTTTCCGCCAGGTCTGCTCGACGGCTTCCCGACAACGCCTCGCGGAGATCCGCCAGCAAATCTGCAATCTGAGAGTAGGCTTCCGCAGTGCGCTTGGCGACGAGTCGCTGGGTTTCACGGAGCGTGGCCTCAGGCTCTGTCGCCATGTCGGCCAGTCGCTTTGCACGCTCGCGGGCAGCTTTCGCGGCGGCCTTCTGCCGAGATTCGTTGGCGATCTCGGTCGCGGTGGCTTCAAGCTGGGCGACCGTGCGAGTCGGTGGGGCGGTCGGCCAAGACGTTATGCCTCGATCGGTCCTGCACTTCGCCAGGATTTCTGCTCGCACCGCCGAGCCCGGCTCTGCGAGCAGCGCGGCTAGCCAGGCATTTTTTGTGGCTTCCGTCTCGGCGCGAATCCATTTCATGCGAACAGCGTTAACGTCAATGAGCGAGGGCATCGGCGGGCTTTTCTCGGCCGCGGCGGCGAGCAATTCGTCACTGACGCCATACAGCTCCGCAAGGGCACGTTGCGCGTCGGAAAGCAGCTTCCAAACCGGCGGGAATCGGCGCCTCCCGCGCCTCTTCCGGATCGTGCTCGTAGTCGCGAACAATGGCCAGATGCGCCACATACAGCGGTCGCAAGTCGCCGTCGAGGATTTCCGCTCGGAGGGGAATCAGCCGATCGAGAAATGCATCGATCTCCCACAGTTCCTCCAGATCTCCCGGCTCGTACGCGGGGTCGACACAGAGGATTCCCCCGGAGCCCTCCTCGTCCTTCAAGAACTCCAGCGAGCCCTCTTCGAGGTAAGGCTCGAACGAAATGGTTTCCGCCAGTCCGCGAGGAAGGCGGATCAGGAGTTTCCGAATGCCGAAATTCGCGTAATGAAGGTGAATATCGTAACCGCGACGGAGCATCTGGATCGGATCGCCGCGGAAGTCGCCATAGTGATACTCGTTCTCGAAGGACCAGGGAGTGATTTCGGCGCGTGTCGATTGTCGGCGCATGTATTCGAGATTCGTCTCGTCGACCGCACGATCGACGGCGCGAAATGCGACGTGTTGATATTCACTCATCTGCTACTCCCTGTCCGTAGCGCCGGCGCCACGGGTCGCCGGCTTCGCCCCGTGTTCTGCGCGTTGAATCCCGCGATCGCCGAATCGAAGATTAGGGTAGTGCGGCGATGAGGCCGGTCGCAACGACCCACCGGAGGAGTCGATGACTCGATGAACGTCGCAACGTACAACATTCTGAAAGGCGGCTCGCAGCGGGTCCACTGGGTCCGGTTGATCGAGGACTATGCCGTGGACCTCCTGCTCCTCCAGGAGTCGTACTCGCACGCCGAGCATCTGCCGCCGCTTGTGTACCCGGATGCCGGAAAACGGTCTGTCTGGCAGATGGCCGAGCGGAACGGCTGGGGAAGCGCCGTTTACTCTCGCACAGGCGCGGTGAAGCTGGTCCCCGTTCCGAACTTTTCCGGCTGGGTCGTCGGTGCAGAAATCAGCGGCACTTCCTGGCGAATCGGGTCCGCCGACCCGCTGCTGGCCTTCAGCGTCCACGCTCCGTCAAAAGGAGAAGCCTACTGGAAGCAGGTGAACAAGCTGCTTGACGAGATCAAGAAACTCGCCGTCGATCGAGAGGTCGTCATCGGCGGCGACTTCAATCTCGCCGTGAGCCACTGGCCCGGAACCCAACGAGCCACATGCAAACAGGACCTGGCGATCCAGGCGAGGCTGACTCAGGAGTTCGGGCTGCTAAATTGCTGGCAGGCGGCAAATCCCGACAAGTCGCCGTGCCAGACGCTTCGCTGGACCGGCGACCGAACCATTCCTTACCACTGCGACGGCATTTTCGTGCCGAAGTCCTGGAGGCACCGGCTGCAGTCGTGCGTGGTCCTGGCAGGAGATGAGTGGAACCGCCTCAGCGATCACAACCCGGTCGTGGCGTGCTTCAGCAGCCGCCTACGTCGGGTCAAGCGTTTAACTGAATGAAGCGAGGAGACAGGGGAAATCGACGGGCCGTTGGTTGAAGCCCTGCGGTAAGCCATCATTTCCCCCACTCCGAGCAGCTGGCCGCGCTCCTGAAGCCGTTCAAAACGACGAGCGGCTTCGACTCGATGGCGAAGCATCCGGAGTGGTTGGGGTAGGGTGCGCGGTGACAGCACGCTCCGACTTGCGGGTGGCTGGTCGGCGTCTTCGCCGCCCCCAGAACGCGGTTCGAACCAGTGCGATCATGTTGTGAGTCCAAGAACTGGGGGCGAAACGAAACACTTCGACCCCACCCGTCGACGCTGGACTATCGGATTCACGACCTGGGAGCCGGCGACTCAACGGTCACATTCGACAACCTGCCCGCGGGCACTTTTCAGATCAACTTGCAAAACGCCGGCCATGAAATGGGGCGGCCGGCTCGCAATCGACACACTCAGCCGTAGCCAAGCCATCTTGCAATCGGGTAAGACGGTGACGGTTCGATTTGGAAAGCCGTAAAGAGCAACCGCTCAAATCCGAGCAGATCGCCGCGCTCTTGAAAAAGACGGCCCAAGCCGCAGAGAACGGCCGCTTCGAGCCGTTCAAAACGACGAGCGACCTCGACTCGACTGCGAAGCGTCCGGAGTGGCTGGGGTAGGGTGCGCCGGGCAGCCACGCTCTTGAATCGAGTGCCAATCCTCGTACCAATTTGGATTCCTAACCGCCTCCCTCTCAACGTGATCCGATCTAACTGGATCCGTCGTCCCAAACATCCCGACCGAGGGCTGCCCACTGGCCTTCTACCGACGAGTCTACGTCGGTACGAGGTCGGGTTAGTAATTGGCGCGTCGGCCCGACGACGACGAAACATCTGCCGACCGTTGCTAAACCGTCGATACCTCTGAGCCGGTAGCGGATCCAGATAGCGTTGATTAAAGTTGCGGGGAGCGCATACCATGAGCGCAGCCCTTGCCGTTAGTTGTGGCGACGGTTTCAGCCGCAACGCAGAAAATGCCGGGACAAGAATCGGGAGAGGTCTCAATGGACAAGAAGGCGGTACACAAAAAAGATGAAAGCCACGATGATCATATGAAGGCGGCCGCGCCTAGAATTACAACAGCCGCGCACGAAGGGATCAACCAAGTACCTCCAATCGATGGCATTGTTAGGCCCACACTGGATGAGGGCGACCCGCCACCAGATTCCGCCTACACCTTGATTTATTTTCAGAACCCCGAGAGCAACAAGCTCGAGCGCATCATGCCATCATTCGAGTCGATGTTCGCTTGGAAGGGCCGAACAGGCTCAATCGACAGTCCGGATGGCAACAGTGCGATGCAGTACAACTCCATTCGGCCCGCGACTGCGGCCGATGGAAAACTGGTCAATTTCTATGTGTTTGACGAAGTCGATCCGCTCAACGACAACTCGGCCGGCTGGGCATTCGAAGTGACACCGAGAAAATACCCACGGGATCCCGCCCTCCTCCTGTGCACGGTCGGCTTCTACGCTAGCGCCGCCGCGAAGATGGAACTAAAGGGGCTCGCGACGAAGGACAAATAGTCGCGAGTATTGCGTCGGCCGGCTCGCAATCTCTTACTCATCTCCTAGCGGGTCCTTAGGCGGCGTCGAGTTCCGATAGAAGGAGCGGATACCGGACTCTGTGGGAGGGATAAGACGAGTCGCTTGCGTTACCGGGGTCGTTGTTCCTGCGCCCGGCTTCGCGGACGTGCGTTGTCCCTGGTAGGGCGTGGTCATCATCATCCAGTCGCTCCAGCTGATGTCAACAGGAGCCAAAGGAGGCTTGTGGAGAATGCCGGCGCTGATCCTGCGTTCGATTTCCTGCTTGCAGTCCGGTTTGATCACTCGATCTTCCCTGAACACCAGGGTTGGCGAATAGGAGGTCCTCGACGGATCGGTCGTCAATGTCAATTGTGCATTGTCGTCGCCAGCGGGGTTCGTGGAGCTGACAGAGATCGCCACCCTACCATTCGGAGGGCCTCCAGCTTTTGTATAGGTCGATTGGTCGAACATGATCCTAGTGGTCCGTTTGCCCTTGTCGATCACGACGTCGTGATCAAACACCGGGCTCTTGAGCGTGACTTGGTCTGAAGTGGTGTTATGCCACGTGACATACTGTCCGACGATCACGATGATCGGTCCTGGGTTGGGAGCGCTGTCGCCTTGGCTGCGGAAGACGAGGTGTCGCGTCGTGGGATCCTTCGTAATGATAATCCTGGCGTCCGCTGGCGCAGGCTCGACGGCGTTCTGGACAACCCACAGTGTCACCAGCAACGGCGGGGTTCTGTTCGCTGGCAAGGAATTGTCGGACGGCGCAACGTTCAGCGTGGCAATGTCCTGAAGCACCAGAGTGAAATTGGCGAGGCCTTCCGTTCCGTCCGGCGTGACCCATACGTACTTATCACCGCAATGATCCTGATAGCAAGCGCCATGGGGAACATCGCATGCCCGTCCGATGCCGAGCCAGTGTTCCGGGAGCCTCACGAGCCGTTGCGCCACACCAAAGTGAGCACCCGGAGTCGGATCGGCCTCCGGATCGTCCAGGATGTGCAAACAGTCTTCGTCGAGGCTAAACGGCCCCTCGAGCACCCAACGACAGGCGCATCGCATCGCTTCGAGTTGGGTGTCATCCGCCACCGGATCGACCGTCCATTGAATCTGCGGGGAGTGGCTGCCCGTGAACGCCAGAGCTTCGGAGGCGAAGCGGACGGGGCTCCCGGTCCAAGTGGTCACGGAATTTGCCACTCCGGTATCCGAGACCGAGGTAACGCCGTTCGACAGAAGTGAAAACGACGGCAACGTCCCGGGATCGGCGGCCACCATCGCCAAAGCATGAAGTGTCGCCTGAGAGCGGTAGTCCGCCGCGGTTTGGATCTGGTTGACCGTATTCCGCCCGAGCGAAGTTGCCGTACATCCCGCACTGGCGACGGCCAGCGGGACAATCAGGAGCAAGAGGTTCTTCATCGCGCCCTCGCGGTCTGGAAGTCACGCAATCCAGTCTTGGAACGCGCGCCAATCGGGTCATCCGTTGCCGCGGAAATAGCGGCGGACAGCCGACTGAAGAGGTCTGTTCACACCACCACGGTCATGAATGTGAAATCGAAGGACGTGCGAAGATGCGGCACACGAATCATCCGAGACTACTCTCAATGAAGGCCGGCGGCACTGATTTGACTTCGAAGGCTTGCATCCGAGCCCACATTTTCTACGCGCCATCGATAGTACGGTATATCGGGCATCAGGTTGCCACACGAGTCGACGCTGACCTCTGCCACCACGTAAGGCTTTGTGTGAGCGTAGGGTCCGTTGGGGCATGCCGTGCAATCAGGTGCCTTCGTCGGAAATTGGAAGTCGCTCGGGACGTCTCGAATGTATTGCAGCGTGGGCGAATTGATGTCGACGCGGGCAATGTCCTGAATGATCAGATTGAAGTCGGCGAGTGCCCGTGTGCAGCCGGGCATGACCCATACCCAAGTTTCGCCGCAATGGCCCGTATAACAGACACCGCGTGGCATCTGGTTGCGTTTCCCGGCACAAACCCATCCCTGAGGCAGGTTGACCAACCGGTCTGCCACGCCGAAGTGACGTCCGGGGTAGGGAGCCTCTGCGGGGCTGGCCAGGAGTCCGGCGCAGTCATGGCAAGCGAACTCTTCACCGTAAAGCACCCACCGGCAGGCGCAGCGAATGGCTTCCAGTTTCTCGGGCGTGTTGATCGGATCGAGCGTCCAGTTGCCGAGTACGGCGCGCGTAAACTGCGGACTGAGAATCTCACCGCCGGCGCCGTGCGGTCCGAAGCTCGTCGTGGAAGCCAGTTGCGCAATGTCAGTAATCTGTGCCGTTCCCGCAAAGATCGAGGAATATGCGGGCAAGGCTGACGGGTCGTGCGCGACCATCGCCAGATTGTCGAGCACTTCCTGGTACCGTATGTCTGTGGGCGTTGCGGCTTGCGCTAGGGTATGGCGCTCGAGGGATTGAGCGATGCAGCCGCTGGAAGCCAATGCGCACGCTAGCAACAACATCGAGTACCTAACGCACTCGTAGTCGCGAAAGCGCCGCAAGACACCCCGAGAACGGGCGTCCTTGTGAGCCCCATCGGTGGCGTGGGGGTGACGGGTTCCGGCGACGAGAACGGCCCTCATGCCTTTTCCTCCTTGGCAAGGACAAACCGCCTCAATCCGCGGCGGTCTCTGGAGCTGACCGGGCGTTTGTTAAATGCGGGAATCTGCAGGACTTTGAGATGGTTGTCCGACGGGCCGTCGGAGTTGCTGCTATTCATCGGTACAACCAATACGGCCGGATGTAGCGAAGAATCGCGAAAGAGGGGTCGCAGCGGTCGAGAGGAACTGAACGCCGTTGCAGGCGTCATAAGCGTCAAACTCGACTACGAAAATACCTCGAAGGCGACCCTTACCTCGCATTCAAGGCAGCCAGATGACGCATCAGGCTCTGGCGCTTTGGGGTGACATTGACTCGCCTGTGGATGTCAGCGGCACAATTACGGCTGATATCGCCGGACGCTCTAACTTTGGGTGCGGTCGATCGCTGCATGCGCGTAGGACACCGAGCGATCTCGCTATTTCCGCAGCTCCTCGAAGAAGCACGTGAGCGCGTAGAAACGCGGTCTTTGCGAGCCGCGTATTTGGCGCTAGGATTGAATGAAGGCCGCTTGCACTGGTGCTCAGAGTCCAAGGTCGGGCGGAGTCCAAAGTCCGAGGTCAGGAGAGCAGTCCCGTCGGCAAGGGAGATAAGGTGGCAAGTTCTGCCACCTTATTCCGGAGACTTTTGAAGCAACAACGCACGAAGGACACCAAGCACGGCAAGTCGCTTTGGAAACCTCTCCGGCCTTGGTGCTCTTAGTGAGACTTTGTGGTTCGAGCTCCCGATTCAGAAAAATCCAGACATGGGACGGGACGCTGGGACTGGGACAGGACTCGGGCCTGGGCCTGTGGAGTTCCCCAGGAATCGTGGCGCTCAGAGAAGAGTGTAATCTCTTCAAAGAGGAGGCCCAGAGATGAGTCGGAAGTATCGGACGTACACGGAAGAGTTTAAGCAAGAAGCGATCAAACTGGTGACGCAGGAGGGTTACAAGATCGCGGAAGCGGCGCGGAGTTTGGGGATTCCCGAGAATCTGTTGGGCAAGTGGAAGCGGCGGGCGGAGGGCGGCAACGCGGGTCCATCCCCAGGTTCACTTCCCGGCGACGAGCGTGCGGAGCTGGAGCGTCTGCGTGCGGAGAATAAGCGGCTGTTGATGGAGCGTGACATTTTAAAAAAAGCGGCGGCCTTCTTCGCGAACGAGAAGAAGTGAGGTACGGGTTTATCCGGGAACATCGGAGGGTGTGGCCGCTGAGCGTGCTGTGCTCGGTGCTGGGTGTGGCTCGCAGTGGGTTTTACGCCTGGCGGAAGCGATCGGTGAGCCGGCGCCGGCAGCGTCAGGAGCAGCTGTTGGAAGCGATGCGGGAGATCCATGGCCAGAGGCACAAGCGGAGTTACGGGAGTCCGCGGATGCAGCGGGAGCTCGTGGCGCAGGGACATCGGGTGAGCGAGAACACGGTGGCGCGATTGATGAGGCAGAGCGGGTTGCGAGCGACGACGGCCCGAAAGTTCCGGCACACGACCGACTCGAATCATCGGCTGCCGGTGGCCCCAAACGTGTTGGATCGACAATTCGAGGCGCGTGGTCCCAACGAGAAATGGGTCTCGGATATCACGTACGTGTGGACCGACGAAGGCTGGTTGTACCTGGCGGCGGTGGAGGATTTGTACTCGCGGAAGGTCGTGGGCTGGTCGCTGGGAGAGCGGCTGACGAGCGAGTTGGTGAACGAGGCCTTGCGGATGGCGATCGGCCGGCAGCTGCCGATGGTGGAACTTCTGGCGCATTCGGATCGTGGCAGCCAATATGCCAGCGGAAGTTATCAACGGCTGCTGGCGTCGCGTGGGATCACGTGCAGTATGAGCCGCAAGGGGAATTGCTGGGACAACGCGCCGATGGAGAGTTTTTTTGCGACGCTGAAGAAGGAGTTGGTGCACCAAGAGCGGTACGCCACGCGCGAGGAAGCGCGGCAGAGCCTGTTCGAGTACATCGAAGTCTTTTACAACCGGGTGCGGAGGCATTCGGCGATCGGCTACCAGAGTCCGACGAGGTTCGAGGAAGCGGCTTGATGCTCCCTCGAACCTCACCCACAAAGGCAACGTCCGGAGTCGCCATCGTCTCCGCCAGCCGTCAGTCGCCACCGAGGGTGAGCGACCGACGACCGGCTCCGACGAAGGCAACTCCTCCAAGGGCATTGCCTGCACGGAACAACCCATCACCCGCGCCCACGAAACCTGGGGAAATTCACTGGGACTTTTCGGCAAGGAGTCGAGATTCTGCCCTCACCCAGAGTACTAGGCGAGGGTGAAAGAGCGGGACTGGGACATGGGACGCCACGCCCCATCCGGAGCCTGAGGCGGCTCCAGATGCTGATCTAATAAGGATTTACGACGAAACCCGAATTGGGACAGGTGTGGGACGGGACACTTCCGCGTGATATCGGGGTCCGTGGGACGGGACACTTTCGCGAAGAGTGCATCCAGAGCGTCTGCCTCTTGTCTGCCGCCGTCTGCAAAAACGCTGAGGGAGCGAGCCGGCGCGGTTCGATTCGGTGGACCGACCCCGCGTCTGACCAAAATTGGGTCGGTACACGCTCACCTGGTATAGGGGGAAGCAAATTGACCCAATATTGAGGAGCCGCGCCCGACGGCGTTCGATGCTTGTTTCGAGATTCGAGTCGGTGGGCAATCCGGTCCGAATCAGCGCGGGGCGAGCTGTTCCAAGAAGTAGCTCGCAATGCGGGTATACAACTCGCGCACTTCGGTCGGCTCGGCGACCATGTGGGTTTGGCCGGCCAGGGGGAGGAATTCGAACTCTCGGCCCGCGCGGAACAGCCGGTCGGCCAGGCGGATGCTGTGCAGGAAGTAGACGTTGTCGTCGGCGGTGCCGTGGATTAACAGCAGCGGGCGGCGGAGTTCGTGGGCGACATTCAGGACCGAACTGACTTCGTAGGGGCGCGAGTCCTTCGTGGGGATGCCCAGGTAGCGTTCGGTGTAGTGGGTGTCGTAGTCGAGCCAGTCGGTGACGGGGGCTCCGGCGACGCCGGCGTGATAGATGTCGGGGCGACGGGCGACGGCGCTCGCGGTGAAGTAGCCGCCAAATGACCAGCCGAAAACGCCGACGCGAGACAAATCGAGTTCCGGGTATTTTGCTCCGAGCGCTTGGAGGCCGCTCACCTGGTCGGCGAGCGGGATCTCGATGAGGTTGCCCTTGATGGCCCGCTCCCAGGCGCGGCTCCGGCCGGGCGTGCCGCGGCCGTCGATCGAGACGACGATGAATCCCTGCTCGGCGAACCAGCCGTCGATCAGAAAGCCCGACCGTGACGAGACGACCACCTGCACATGCGGGCCCGCGTAGACGCTGACGATCACCGGATAGCGCTTGCCGGGCTGGAAATCGTGAGGGCGGATGATCGCGGCGTGAAATTCGGGATTGCTGCCGACTGTCGTCAGCTCGACCGTCGGCAAGAGAGTCGGCTTCACGCCCACGCTCGCGAGTTCGCCGGCCACCCTGCCGTCGCGCCGATAGACGACCTGTTTTGAGTCGGCAGTCAGCGACTGGAAGCTTCGGACGGTGACGCCGCTGTCTTCCGAGAGGATCGCGCCGTGTTCGCCCGGCTCAGTGGTCAATTGCTCGGGTTGCGAGAGCTTGTCGAGAGTGACGCGGTAGATGTGCGTTTGGGTCGGGTCAGCGCCGGCCGCAATCAGGGCGGTGCCGGCGGACTCGTCGACGCCCACGAGGTGTCGGTAATTGAGTTCAGGTTCGGTGAGGACGCGGGCCAGGCTGCCGTCGCGGTAGTGCACTTCGAGCTGCTTCGTGCCGCGTCGCTCGGTCGACCAGAGGAACGACTTGCCGTCGCGTCGCCACTTCGGCAGGTGCCCGTCGAGATTGACCCAGGCTTCGTCCGCCTCGCGGAGCAGTTCCTTCGTCTGACCCGTGGCGGGGTCGACTTCGTAAAGGACCTCCAAGGTCTGTTCGCGATTTTGCACCAGGATCACCAGCGGCGCGTTTTCTTCCCACCCGACGCGGGCCAGATAGGGAAATTTGTCATGGTCCCAAACGATCCACGTGGTTTTGCCCCCCTCGACCGGAATGATGCCGAGCCGGACGCGGGCGTTGTTCTTGCCGGGCCGCGGGTAGCGGAAGGTTTGGGCAGGCCGTTCGGGATGCGACGGGTCGAGGATCGAGAACTCTTCGACGTCGGCCGTGTTGGTCTCCTGATAGACGAGCTTTTTGCTGTCGGGCGACCACCAGTAGCCGTGCATGCGGTCCATTTCTTCTTGGGCGACGAACTCGGCAAGGCCGTGAGTGAGCGTGTCGCCGCCACCGCGCGTCAATCGCTGCTCTTTGCCGGAGGCAATGTCAATGACATACAGGTCGCCGTCGCGAACCGAGGCCACGAGCTTGGCATCGGGCGAGAGGCGGGGGTCGATCGGAGACCCGGCCGTGCTCGTCAGCGCCCGGATCGCGCGGCCCGCCCTTTCGATCAAGAACAGCTTGCCCGAAAGGGGGACCAGCACCGTGCGGCCGTCTTCCGACACTTCGAAGGAGGCAATCCCTCCCGCGGAGAGCCGCATCCGCTCGCGGCGCGCTTTTTCCTGGGCCGACAGCTTTTCCTGGGCCCCGCCCAGCAATTGGGCGGCGGTTGCCAGGACGCGTTCGGTGCCGCTGGCGACGTTGAATTCGTACAGATCGCGCCTGCCGCTCTTCGACGTCGAACGCAGAAACAGCACGGCATCGCCGGCACGCGTGACGTGAATGCCGGTTGGACGTCCGTTGCCGAAACGATGCGTCGAAGCGAATTGCTCGAGGAACTCGACGTGTTGCAGGGCAGGGTGGGGAGCCGCGGCCGAACCTTTTGCCGAAGCCGCGCCCACGTCCGTCGTGCGTTTGACCAGCGATTGCTTCGCAGACTGGGCCGACACAATCGCACTCGGCAGGCAAGCCAGAAGCGAGGCTGCCGCAATGATCTTGAGGTGCAAAGAACGGTTCCCCGGCTGCATGGGTGTCACTTTCGGCGTAGGGGTGATGCTTTCGACAGCTGTGCTTCTTTAACAAGCTCGGCGCGACACGTTGCGGGCAGTTCTAGCCTAGCAGGATGGCACAAAGCCCGCAGCGCCCACACGAGGAGAGTCAAGACGTGTGTCGCGCAATGGCCCAGGCCAAAAGGAGTCGAATGCGCTCGGACTTAGCGAGCGATCGTAATCTGCGTTTCCAGCGGCTGGCGAGTTGGGGCGCGGCACGAAAATTTGTCGCACGCCTGATAGTGAAGATTTCCACGAAGGGCGACAGCGCCGGGCGCGGCACCTGGCGCGACGCGCAGTCGGCGCGAAAACGAGGCTGAGCCCGTGTAGATAAAACTGGGCTCGTCGGGATGGGCGTCGTCGAAAGTCGGTTCCGAGCCGGTCCAATCGCCCTCCCACGCGAGAGTCTTCGGCAGCTCGAAATTGATCGAAGTCGGAATCGACGGGCCGGTCGGCCGATCGATCGCGTAGATGTGCCAACCCGACTCGATCTGAACGTCGACACGGATTGTGAACGTGTCGCCCGCATGCACCGTCGGCGGATCGACCGTTGCCGAGGGCGTGACCAGCGAATCGGTCTTCGCGACGGTTTTTGGAACTGCAATTGGCGCGGGCGAAGTCGTTTTGTCTGCCGGCGTTTTGTCGGGGGCGGGCGTAGCCGTTGGAGTCTGTGTTTTGTCGGGAGCTGGTGCAACCGACGTCGGCTTGCCACGCTCGGCCGTCGGCGCAGGCTCCGGTCGCGCGGTGGCCGGCGCGGGAGCGTCACAGGCCGAGACAAACAACGAGCCGGCGCCTAAAACAGCGAGCATGGCGCGCTGCCACTGCGACCGTCCGCCGCCGGCGTCACCACGAGCCGTTGGGTTATCTCTTAGCCAGGAGTTGCCGGACAATTTCGCCGACCTCCCGTTGCAGGTCGGGCGAATATCCGACGTGCAGATCGTGGACGTTGCCCTGCCGGTCGATAATCACCATCGTGGGAAATCCTTGGACGCCGTATTTCGCGACGACCGCGTGATCGATCTTCAAAGTCGTATAGTCGAGTCCCATCTTGTCGACGACGAATTTGGCGTCGGCATCGTTGTGGTCGGTGTTCATGCCGATCACCGCCACCGGCTCGCCCTTGAACTCCGCGGCCAACTGCTTGACCTGCGGCATCGCGCATGCACCAGCCGCAACCGCGATACCAGAAGTCGAGGACCACCACTTTGCCCTTGTAGTCCTTGAGCGTGTGGGTTTTGCCTTTGAGATCCGTGGCCTCGAACTCCGCGGCCGGATGTCCGACGACCTTCGCTCGGCGTTTGGCCTCGTCCAGCGTGTACTTTGCCATTTGTTCGTGCGACTTCAGGGCGTCTTTTAATCGTTCCTTGAAGAGGGGCAAGCCGACCTCCTTTTCGGCCGTTGCCAGGATTTCCTTCGCTTCCTCGATGAGTTTCGCAGCTTTCGCGTCCGTTGAGGCCAGGGTCATTTTGTCGTCGTAAGCGCGGTTGGCCTGGAAATACCGATCGGCATCGTTCCAGAGTTTCTTGGCCCAGTCCGCATCGTGCTTTTCGGCGGAGACCAAAACCAAGCTATCAGTTCCCGTGCCTTTGATTCCCCAGCCCTGTGTCGATTCGCCCTGGGTCTTAGTCACCAGGCCGCGGTTTGCGTCAAAAGTGACTGTCGACTTGTGAGTGTTCAAATAAATCTCGTCCAACGGGCTCTTGCGGACTTCCGCGATCGTCCATTCGCCGCTTGCGGATTTCGGCTGCGATTCGACCTTGAAGGTGCACCGCCCGTCGTCGTGATCGCGGAGACTCTCCCAGCCCCCGGCAACCTCTTTGCCATTGGCCGGCAGCCGCGGAAACAGGACCGTGGGATCCAACGAGAAGCCGAGCGTCGAGTTGGAAATGACGCGACCATCGTCGAAGACGTCACAATATCCAAAAGAGGTGCGCGGAGGTCCGGCCGGCTTGCCGCCAAAACTCATCGTTTGCGCGGAACGAAGGACGACGCGATGGCTGCCGTCTTTGTTCTTGCCGACGACCGACGCGCTCCAATCTGTATGGAAGCGATAGCCGCTCTGCTTGGGCCCGTCACTGCTCTTCATTTCGTAGTCGTCTTTGTACGTCAACTCCTGGCCGACCTCGAGGTGATAGGCCGGCAAAGCCTTCACATCCGTGGCGTGGACGGCCGTGCCAGAAAGGGAGAAAGCGAACGCTGCGACAGACAGGGCCAAGACACGTCGGTGAACAGTCGCTCGAGTCATTCTTCACTCTCGCTCTCGGATGAAATCAGGCGCTCGGGTTTGAAATCGGGCGCTCGGGGTTGAAATCGGGCGCTCGGGGTTGAAATCGGGATCGATCCGCCGAGCGCGGTAGAATTGCGGCATGCACGTGGCATTCTAACGTGCGAGATTGTGAACTGGAATCATTGGCCCAACAGTGAGGGCACCATGCAAATTCGGTCTGCGACGGTCGAGGATGCAGAGACTTTGGGTGGACTCAACGCACAGCTCATCCGCGATGAGAGACACCGGAACTCAATGACGATTCCCCAGCTCGTAGAGCGCATGGCGGACTGGCTGCGAGCGGAGTATGCAGCCGCGATCGCCGAGGAGCGCGGCACAATCGTCGGATATGCCTTGTTTCGACGCGAGGCGGAATACGTCTATTTGCGGCAGATCTTCGTGCGGGCCGAGAACCGACGGCAGGGAATCGCGCGGAGTCTAATCCAATGGCTCCTGCAAAACGCGTGGCAGGCCGCTCCGCGCATCCGCATCGATGTGCTCGTCGGGAATGAAGCAGGGCGGCGGTTTTGGGAGTCGATCGGGTTTCGGGAGTATTGCCTGACGATGGAAATGGAAACGCAGTTAAGCCCTGACAGCGATCAACCAACGGGCTGATCTGATGAAAACGTCGATGGTCAAGGGCGTAGGGATGCACTTTGCCCTCGAGCCTCCCCAGTCGGCTGACGCGCATTACGCCGGACGTGGCGTCAAACTGAATACACCTTCCCCTCCATCTTCTAGCACAAGCCCCAGAGGGCATCGCGTGATCTTCGCCGGCCTGACGGTCAAGCGCGAGGACGCCGCTTAACAGGTGCCGGGCGCTCCACGAATCGGCAAAGTCGCCAATTCTGCGAAACCTGCGGCCAAATGAGAGAAGTGCAGAGTGTCTCGGGCGCTGAGCCCGCATTCTGTCCTAGCGGCCGACAAAGAAACTCTGAGATTCGGGCAATTTTTTTCGCAAAAGAACGCGCGGTCGAGGAACGGATCGTGCTTATTTCATTGGGCAGAACACTTAGAACGCCTGAATGGAGAGAACGTTAGACGTGCTGCCATCTGGGGATTCGAAACCGCTTGATTGAGCGCTGCGGTTGGAGTAGCTTCGCATTCGAAGGTTGGGCGGCGTCGATTCCGTTTTTCCGGCGCACGCCAGCGGCCGCGTTCGGCAAGACGGCGTGGAGTCGCCAGCGGCGCTCGGAGGACGTGCAATGTCTAATTTCCGTCCTTTCTCGATCGTGCTGATCGCGCTCGTCACCTTGATGATGGCCGCGCAGGTCGACGGCAAAGGCGGCAAGGGGGGCGGCGGAAAAGCACCGCATCGAGCCGCCCCGCACCGAGCGGCCCCCAAGGTCCACGCCGCCCGCCATTCGGGTCCCAAGCCCAATCGGGTGGCGCGCAAGCCGGCGCAGCATCATGCGAGTCATCCGCCGGCGCATAAAGAGGCCCATCACCCCGCTAAGCCGAAGGGCCCGGTGAAGGTCTCCAAGTCGGAAGAAAAACACAAAGAGCCCGCCAAGAAAGAGCCCGGGAAAAAAGAACCCGAGAAGAAAGTACCCGGGAAGAAAGAACCGGGGAAAAAGGAGCCCGGCAAGCCGTCCAAGCCGACTGACAAGCCGAAGACACCGGCCAAGCGTCCTGAAGAACGGCCCAAGGAGGCGAACAAAACCAAGCGGCCCGATGACAAAGCGAAAGCTCTTGCCAAGAATCGACGCCCGGACGAGCTCCATCGGACGCGCGATCTCCGTTCCATTGGTCGGCGGCACGCGGCCATCCATCACTTCGCCCACTGGGATCGGAACCATCACTGGTTTTCGTTCGATCGGCACTGGTGGTGGAACTTCGTCGACTACCCGAACTCCTGCGACGACGGCCAGGACTGCGCCGGGGGATTATTGTGCTGACGGCGATCCCGGTTCGTGGGTGAATTACGAAGCCATGGTTCCACCGGCCGACGTTCAGTCGGAGTCGGCGCCGGTGATCAAAGAGGGGCAGGGCCTGCCGATTTCTCGCGCGGGTGCCGTGCTGGCCGAACGGCTCGACGGCATGGATGTCGAGAACCACTGGCTGCCCGGTCAGGACGTGAGTTGGAAGACCGGCAACGCGGTCGACGACGAGCCCGGCCCCGCCAGCAACGGCGGTGCATTCGTCGCCGCGGTGTGCGCTCGCCTCAAAGTCATCATGCCCGAGCTGGTGCCCGAGAGCCTTTTCCCGGACAGCCAATACGATTGGCTGGTCAATGAAGGCACGGGAAGCGGCTGGGTGGTGGTTGGCGGTGATGTCGAAGCGCAGCTCCTGGCGAACCAGGGTTGGGTGGTGGTCGCCGCCTGGAAATCGTCGACGCCCACGAGCGATCGAAGCCTGGACGGCCAAACGGCCATCGTGCATCCGGACAGCAAACCGGTCGAGGGGGTCGCCGATCACGGACCGGCCATCACGATCGCGGGACCGCAAAACCACGCCGACATTGCTCTCAAAGACAGCTTCCCGCCCGCGGCCTGGGATCAAATGATCTACCTGGCTTGCCGGCCTCGGTGGTAGCGGGTTCACTGATGGTTCATCTCAGTCGAGGACACAGCCGTGGGCGAGAACACAGTGGGCCCGAACACAGTGGGCCCGAACACAGTGGGCCCGAACACAGTGGGCCCGAACACAGTGGGCCCGAACACAGTGGGCCCGAACACAGTGGGCCCGAACACAGTGGGCCCGAACACAGTGGGCCCGAACACAATGGGCCAGAACACAATGGGCCAGAACACAGTGGGCCAGAACACCCTCGTGCAGCCAAACCGTAGACAGGGTTCGATTTTTCTCGAGCGGAGGCGGTTGCTCGGCGCCCTCGGCCTGGCGGGGCTGGGCGTGATTTCCGGCTCTCTCGTCGAGGAGACGGCTCCGCGCGCTTCGGCGAATCAGGACAAGAAACCGCGGCCCAAATTCGACGTCAGCCCGCCCCCCGATGATGTCAACGACCTGAGCATGGAAGTCGCCGCCCTGCGCACGATGTACCTGCTCAAGGCCTCACCCGACCAGGCTCCCGACCTCCCAGACCGCAACCAGTTCAACGGGATTTTTTTTCTCGCGAAGTTTCCGAAGCCGACCGCCGAGCCGCCGCGCGACCGAAAGGAGGCCAAGGTCAGCAAGAACTATCGCAAAGTGCTGACCGACTTGCGTGCTGCCTTCATCGCGAACCATGAAGCGCGAATCCGTGAGCTGTCGGACCAGCTCGAGGAAATCACCAAGGACGAGCAACCCGAGTTGGACGACGCGATCGAAGTCACCGAGCCGGCTCGCAACGTCACCCATAAGCTGCTCTTGTACTTTGACGCCAATCGAACCGTTCCCTATCTGGCCGCCTACGGGAAGGAGTTCCCCGATCCCTTCATGCTGATTTTGACCTCGATCGGTTCGGCGGCCAAAAGCACAAAACCCTCCGCGGATGAATGGCCGGCAATTCGAGACTTCGTCGTCAAGGAAGTCAGCTGGCAGGTCGGCGGCTTGAATCCCAAAAAGCAGCAGCAGATCGGCGCGCAAGTGGCGGAGTTTCTGGACATGGCCGGTAAGCTCAGCGACGCGGAACTGAAAAAAGGGGGGCTGCCGGGGGGGAAATTGAAGGGCCAGATCGGCAAAATCGTCAACGTGGCCGACTGCGCCGATATCATTCGCAATGTGTTGCAGCAGGACCTGGCCGAGCTGTTGTCCAATCCTCGGCTGCTTCCCGCAAGACAAGCACGCAAGGACTACCTGGGCGTTATCGGTCACTGGGCCGGCAAGGGTGACGGGCAAGTTTGGAGCCCTCGATAATCGCACAACCTTTGTGGAGACAGCGATGATTCGCGGCGTGCATACCATGTTCTATTCGTCCAAGCCCGACGAATTCCGGGCGTTCCTGCGAGATAAGCTCGGGTTCACCTCCTACACCGACGTCGGCGGCGGTTGGCTGATCTTCGATCTTCCCGAGGCTGATATGGGCTGCCACCCGGCCGAGCCAGAGAAAGAAGCGCCGTCGGGCACTCCGAGCGTTTCGTTTTATTGCGACGATGTGCAGAAGACTATTGCCGAGCTCAAAGGGCGGGGCGTCGAATTCGTCGACTCCGTGCAAGACATGGGCTACGGTCTGGTGACACACTTTCGCGCGCCGGGCGATTTCATGATGCAGCTTTACCAGCCGAGGTACGCCAAGGGGGCCGCCGCGCGGGCGGCAAACCGCTAATTCTCAAGCAATCCACGAAACGGAATCCCATGGTCCAGAGCAAAGCGACGACTGTCAAAGACTATCTTGCCCAGTTGCCCGAAGATCGGCGGGGCGCCATCCAGGCCGTGCGCGACGTGATCCTCAAGAATCTCGATCACGAATTCGAGGAGGGGATGCAGTACGGCATGATCGGCTACTACGTGCCGCACAGCGTCTACCCGCCCGGATACCACTGCGACCCGCGGCAGCCGCTCGGCTTTGCGTGCCTGGCGTCGCAGAAGAACCACATGGCGCTCTATCTGATGTGCGTCTACGCCGATCAGGACCAACGGAAACGGTTTGAGGCCGAGTGGAAAAAAGCGGGCAAGAAGCTGGACATGGGAAAGTCGTGCATCCGCTTCAAGAAGCTCGACGACCTGGCTCTGGGCGTGATCGGTGAGACGATTCGGCGGGTGACGGCCCGGAAGTACATCGACGTCTGCGAGCGGGCGCTCAGCTCGCGGCAGAAGACCCCAGTCAAGAAGGTGTCGACCGCTCGCAAGGCGACTAAGCCGGCGGCTTCGAAGACGAAGAGGTCGGCAGCAAAGGGATCTCAGCGGATGGCCAAGCGCTAAGAGCGTCCGAGCGTTCTTGCCGGCTTGTCGACTGGATCAACACAGTGCCCACAAGGCACTGGATCAACACAGTGCCTGCATGGCAGAATAGGCGCACCGAGATCCCGAGAGCCAGATGGGCGAACTGCTGATTACCTGGTCGGCCCGCGTTGTCGTCGCGTTCTACCTGTTGCGCGTGGCGACTGAGGTGTTGATTGCCGACGCGGCGACGCGCGATCGATGGGCGCGTTGGGCCTGGACACTGGGCTGCGCCGTCTACCTGGTGCACGTTGTCTTCGCATTCCAGTTCTTGCATCACTGGAGCCATACGGCCGCGGTCGAGCATGCCGCCCGCCGTACGCTCGACGTCGCGGGATTCGAGTTTGGCGCCGGCATCTATGTCAATTATGCCTTCACGCTACTGTGGGTCGCTGACGTCGCTCTTTGGTGGCGTCGCAGCCTCACCGGCAAACCGATCGCGCCGCTTTACTATTGGGTCGTTCAGGCGATCTTCGGCTTCATGATGTTCAACGCCACAGTCGTGTTTGGCCCGGCGTTCTGGAAATGGGTCGCGGCCCTAGCACTGATCGCCATTCTTGTGCTGCGGATGGTCTTGCCCCGCGCTCCCGGTTTGCGGATGGGGGAATCGTGATTGGAAATCATCGACGCCTACGCGCACTGCGGCTTGTCGAAATATGAGCCGGTCGAAAAAGTCCGCGCGACGATGGCCGCGGGCGGAGTTTCGCGGGCCGTGCTCGTGCAACACTTGGGCGAGTTCGACAATTCCTACATCGGCTCGGTCGTTTCGTCTGACCCCGGGCACTTCGCGGGCGTGCTGCTGGTCAACCACGGGGCTGATCACGTCGCCGACACGCTCGGGAAATGGGTGGCGTCGGGAAATTTTCAGGGTTTCCGGCTGACGGCCGAGGCCTTAATGACCAAACCGGAACTCTTCGCGATCGCGGGCAACCTGGGCCTGGTGATTGTGCTGTATGCCCCGCAGGGAATTCGTCCGATCCTATCACGGCTCCGGACAGAATTGCAGAGTGCGCCGTTCAGCCGGCTCGTGGTGACACACTTGGGAAGTCCCAGTCTCATCGGGTCGACATTGGCCGACCCCGCCGGCGACGTGCTGGAACTGGCACAGTTTTCCAATGTGTATCTGCAGCTGTCGGGAATGAAGATGTTTTGCCCGTATCCGCACGAGCCCCTCTATCCGCTCATCGCTCAAGCGGTCGACGCGTTCGGGGTGAAGCGCCTCCTCTGGGGCTCAAACTATCCGGTCGGCGGAACGCAAGAGGACTACGCGGCAGACCTGCGCCTATTGCTCGACGGCCGCCTGCCCATTCCCGGCGAAGCGATCGCCCAGATTGCGGGGGAGAACGCCAAGCGGCTTTGGTTCGATCGCGATTAAGCTGCTCGCCGGATCAATACACGTGGAGCGTAATGCCGTTCGCCATGAACGCCGGCTGCGCGTTCCGTTGCCGTCGGCCGAACACCACTCGCTCGGCCGGTGCGATCAGTCGTGCGCCGAGAGTGTCACGGGCCGACCAGCGCGGCAAAGGTCGGTTGGCGTCGTACGACGGCCAACCGGAAAAGATCGCCCGCCACGCTTCGGCTCTACGCCGGTAGCGAATGTGGATCGGATCGAAGCCGTACCAGGCGAGCGGCTGATCGATCAGTCGGGCGGAAAAGCGATTCCCCAATTCGGACAGCACGCGATCCGTCTCGCGCGCCCGTTCGAGCATTTCCGGCCAACTGATACGTGTCTTGGGAAAAAAAATCGCCCGGGTCGAGTGATAACGCAGTGCCGAAAGTCGCTCGATGCTCGCCAGCGGCAGGCGCGTCATGACGAGCTCGGGCTGGTAGGGCGCGAGCGCGCTCAGACACTGAACGAGGTGCCTCTCCAAAACCTCTGACGCGGAGCCATAAATCAGATCGTTGCCGACGTCCGTGAGCAGTGCCATCGTGCGAGTCGGTCGTTCGGTCGCGGCCCGTTCGAGGTCGGCCCACAACCCGCAGCGGTCGATGCCGGGCAGGCGGCGAAAGAGCACTCGGCTCCACGTGCAGTACGATCGGCCGTGCCCGAACGCCGCGAAGATCTCCAGCGGCCCCGGCAGCCCGGCCGACAATCGCCGCACGATCTGGGGAAATGCCAGCGCGATATTGCTGGCGCCGAGCAGCACGACGCGAGTCATCTTGTACGCTTCGCCGGCATTCTAAGAGCGCTGCGTGCGGTTCTTGCGCTTGCGGTCGGCCTCGGTCAGACCGATCTTACGCAGCCGGATGATCTTGGGCGTGACCTCGACGTACTCGTCTTCTTCGATGTACTCGAGGGCGGCTTCCAGCGTCATCTCGCGCGGCGGCTTGAGCAGGATGTTCTCGTCCGAGCCAGATGCCCGCATGTTGGTCAGCTTCTTCTCGCGAACCGGGTTGACGACCATGTCGCCTTCGCGCGAGTTCTCGCCGACGATCATCCCCTCGTAAACGTCGTCGCCCGGAGCGACGAACATCTCGGCCCGCTCCTGCAGTTTGCCCAGCGCAAACGCGACGATCTTGCCCGAATCCTGCGACACCAGCACGCCGTTGGGCCGTTTGGGGATCTCGCCCTGCATCGGCTTATACGATTCGTAGCGGTGATGAATGATCGCTTCGCCGCGTGTCGCGTTGAGCAACTTGGTCCGCAGGCCGATCAGCCCCCGCGCGGGGATCGAGAATTCGAGGTGAGTTTGCCCGGTCTCGCCGGTCACCATTTCCAGGATCTGACCGCGACGCGCGCCGACCTGTTCCATCACTTTGCCCATGTCGGTCGCGGGAACGTCGACCACGAGAATTTCAAACGGCTCGTGCCAGTGGCCGTCGATCCGCTTGCGAATGACCTGCGGCTTGCCGACCGACAGCTCGTAGCCTTCGCGGCGCATTGTCTCGATGAGAATCGACAGGTGCAAAATGCCGCGGCCCGAGACGGTGAAGGAATCCTTCTCGCCCGTCTGGTCGACTTGCAGAGCCACGTTCGACTCGAGTTCGCGCAACAGCCGCGTACGCAGGTGCCGGCTCGTCACGTATTTGCCGTCGCGGCCGGCCAACGGCGAATTGTTGATCGTAAAGACCATCGAGAGCGTCGGCTCGTCGACGCTGATTCGCTTGAGCGCCGAGGGACGCTCCCGGCAAGCGACGGTATCGCCGATTTCCGGGTCCGGCAGGCCGACCAGCGCGACGATGTCGCCCGCGTCGGCTTCCGGCACTTCGTTGCGGCCCAGCTTGTCGAAGAGCTCAACGGCGGTGACTTCGCCTGGCTCGTGTTTCCCGTCGTGACGGATCAGAACAACCTTTTCGCCGCGGTGGATGGTCCCGCTCTGAATGCGGCCGATCGCCACGCGACCGACGTACTCGGACCATTCGACCGAAGTGACCATCATCTGCAGGGGCGCGTTGGGCTCGACATCCGGGCCCGGGAATTTTTTGCAGCACGAGATCCAAGAGCGGTGCCATCAATCCCGAACGCGACGCCGGATCGTGCGAAGCATAGCCTTCGCGGCCGCTGGCGTAGACATAAGGGAAGTCGAGGGCCAGTTCGTCGGCCCCCAGCTCGACAAACAGGTCGAACATTTCGGAAAGAACTTCTCCGGGCCGGGCGTCCGGACGGTCCACCTTGTTGATTACAACGATCGGCTGCAGGCCGACCTCGAGCGCCTTTTTGACGACGTACCGGGTTTGCGGACGCGGTCCCTCGAAGGCGTCGACGAGAATCAGGGCCCCGTCGGCCATCGACAGCACGCGCTCGACCTCGCCGCCAAAGTCGGCGTGGCCCGGCGTGTCGATGATGTTGACTTTGACGCCCTTGTAGACCAGGGCGATGTTTTTGGCGAGGATCGTGATGCCCCGTTCCCGCTCCAAATCGTTGGAATCGAGGATGCAGTCGCCCGAGAGCTGGGAGTCGCGAAATTGACCGCTTTGACGCAACAGGGCATCGACCAGGGTCGTCTTGCCGTGGTCGACGTGTGCAATGATGGCGATATTGCGGATATCGGTGCGTCGCATGGAATCTCAGAACTCGTGTGTAGGAAACGTCTTACGGGGCGGGTCGCCGGGGAGGCACGGGGAACGCGAGCCGGCCGCACATTATCGGGCGGCCCTGGGCGTTAACTTTCCCGTGTCAATCCATCTCCCCTACAGAAGGAACCCCAGCCTGCCGTCAGACAAAGCGCAATTTGATTTTAGGCCTTCGAGCCCGAGAAGTGTAGCAGCCAGCGGTCAATCCACAATAGGGATCCCAAGTGAAGAAGGTGTTAAAGCCCGGCAATTTGCCTGTGCACGGCTCCACTGCCACGTCTTCTTCGCCCAAAAGCGAGCCGCCGGTGCAACGCTCTTTTCTTATCCCAGCGCCAGCGGCAAAAAAAACTCCCCGCGGTGAGTCGCCTGAATGACTGCTGCGGCGGTGCGGGCGTTTCGAGTGGTGAAGGCAGCAGCCGCTCAGGCGAATCTCACACGCGGGGAGCGAATCCCCCCAATTCGAGTTCTCTGTGGTCGTTCTCAGTTGCTGAGGGGTCGTTCCGGTGGTGGCGAGCCGCGGCGACTTCCGGCCGCTTGGGCCAGCTCGATTGCGCGTTGGCTGGTGGCCGCTTCAGCCGCGACCTCCAAAGCGCGATCCGCACCAGTCAGCCCGTCGCTGCGGAAGTCGGCTCCGTGGCGATAGGCCGCCTCATGATGATGTCGCTCGTCCCGCGACCAGTCGTCGCCGCCGAAGGTCGCATCGTGTCGGCATGTTCCTCATGCCGAAGCTCGCCCTCTTGCCGGCGGTGGGCGTGAGCGGCAACTCGCTCCGACTCGGCTTGAATGTCGGGTTCGACTCCCGCGCCGGCCATCACGCGGCCGGTCGGTGAGAAGAACTGCGCGGTCGTGAGTCGCAAATTGGCCGAGACCGTCTGGAGAGGAAAGTGCGTCTGCACGGTTCCTTTGCCGTACGTCCGCTCGCCCACGATCAGGCCGCGTCCGTTTTCCTGAACCGCGGCGGCAAAGATTTCACTGGCGCTCGCGCTATTCGCGTCCACCAGCACCACGAGCGGAACCTTCCACGCGCGCTGGCGACTGGCGTACTCCACCGTGTTGTCGGCCGCATCGCGGCCGCGAGTGGAGACCAAAGTTCCGGAAGGGACGAACTTGTTGCACATTTGAACGGCCGTCGTCAACAGGCCGCCCGGATTGCCCCGGACGTCGATCACCAGCGATTTCATTCCGTCGCGATAGAGGCCCCACAAGGCCCGATCGAATTCTTCAGAGCTGTTCTGGGCAAACTTGTCGAGTTTGATGTAGCCGACATTTTGCTCGAGCATCTTCACATCGCTGACGCTATGCACCTCGACGCGACGACGCACCAGCGGAACGTCTGCCAGGCGTTCCTCGCGCCGCACTCCCAAAGTCACGCGACTGCCCGGCGGACCGGTAATCAGACTGACGGCCGCGTCGAGGGTTTCGCCGGCGACTTGTTGGCCGTTGACTGATTCGATCAGGTCCCCTTTTTTCAGGCCGGCTTCGGCGGCCGGGCCTCCCAACAGCGCGTTGACCACGAGCATGCCTCGCTCGTCGGGCTTGATCTCGACGCCGACGCCGACGATGTGGTCCTCCAATTCGACGCTTGGACTCGCGCGGTCGATCGTGGGGACAAAGCCCGAGTACTTGTCGAGCGAGTCGGTCGAGCCGAACACAAATTCGAGAACGACGGCCGAAGGGCGCAGACCGGCGTGCTCTTCCGCCGCACGCATCGTCCAGCGCAGCGCCTGGTAGGCTTCGTCGCGGCCGCTGATCGGGTGGCTGTTGGAGAGCTGTTCGATGTCGACCCGGAATGCGGCCGTCCGGGAGGGATCTCCCTCCAGACCGTTGCGCGCAGGAACGCGCGGTTGTCGAGGGCTTCGAATAGGTTCTTCGCCGCCTGTTTGACTCGTGCGTCGTAAGTCGACGGCTTGAGGTGCCGCGAGTCGATCAGGATCGAGACCTCGGTAAACAGCTGGAAGCCTTGCTCGGTCGAGAGCGACCGCAGCAGACGCACGACGGCCGGATTGCCGTAGCGCACGGTCAGCTTGCGCTGAATGAGCTCATGCTCGGGAAGTGAGTCTTCCTCGTGCCCGCGCCGAGGCTCCGGGCGATAGTGCGGTGCGCGGCGAGGAGACATCCGGTCGTATTCCCGCGAACGAGGGCGGTCGGGCGGCACGGGGATTTCTTGCGGGATCGGCGGGGTGTCGTGTTCGTCGTGGAATTGCTGGAGATCAGGTGGCTGCGATTGGGGTCCGGAGTTTTCTTCGCGCGGCAAATCATCTCGTGAGACGCTTCGCGCGGGTTGCGCAGATAGGGTGTGGTTACCAGGCGATGTCACTGAGGCGAAAAGCAGGGCGCCGAGGCTGAGAACCAGCCCCGCGCTCCGCCAGATCGCAGGCGTTCGTGCGCCTGCCGGCTGTTGAAGGTGATGGACCATAACTCAAGTCCTTGCTTGGATTCCCGCAGGGACGCTTCGTGCGTTTTTCCCGCGAGAGCGCTTTGTGCGTGGGCGTCATGCACTCCCGTTCCTTTTTGGTTGTTGTCACGTGTGTGAGTGCGCGTTCGTCACGCGCCTCGGGGATGGTGGTGGAAACAGATGCCCTAGGCCAGAAAACTAGGCCAGGTGCGGATGCGGGAACTGGTCCGAGCAGGTGATCATCGCCTCTGGCTGGTCGGCATCGGATGGACACCAGGCCGAGTCGGGCGCGGACAGGGGGTCGTGCCCCTCCAGCAACTCGCCGCGGATCACGCGGACATTCGCCGGGGCTTCGATCCCGATTTTGACACTCGTGCGTCCCGTCCGAATCACTTTGATAAATATGTCCTCGCCAATTTGTATCGTTTCCGAACGTTTCCGCGTAAGAACTAACATTGTTGACTCCTTTCAGCTCCCTGTTTTGAACTAACTCAGTCGCAGCGAAGTGAACTCAGTCATTCCATTGCGACTGGTATTGACATGCTTCGCGTCCCCCCTTTCGCGAAGCCTGTGCCAAACTCGCGATTTGTGCGCCTGTTCACTAATGGGCTGATTCCTAAGATCTTCTGATACAGTTTATTACGTCCAAACGCGCGAGTATTCCGTTAGCTCTGGAGACTCCGTTTCTGAGATCAATTGCAAGGATTCCTTGGTAAGGTCTGCTAAAGATTCGGCGCGAAGGCTATCAAGAAGCGGACGGCTCGCCGCGGGAATTGTAAGAAACGCGACACCAGTGTTGTAAAAACGTCAGCGGTGAATCCGCCAATTTGATTACTGAGTGACTATCTTAACGAGACTGATTCCTCGGTATGTCCTGTAGTGCCTCCAAAGAGAGCGGTATGGCTGTTGCATCTTTGACTCAAGGAGCGCGTGTGAATCAAAGTGAAGCACAACGGTCTCTGAATTCGGTCGAAGTGACGCCTTTGGAGCGAAGACATGAGGAACTTGCAGTTGACGGCGGGGCTCGCCATGCCTGTCCTGGTGACGGTGGTTCTCGCCTGTGCGATGGGCCCGGCGGCCCGAGGGGATGACTACGGCTACGGTCCGGTGTACGGCGGCTATTCGGTGACAAGCGGAGCGACGTGTCCCAACGGGAATTGCTCGGGGTCCTATTACTCGCCGACCTACTCGGCGAGCTATCCGATCTACAGCACCCCCAGCTGTCCGAACGGATCGTGTGGTTTGAGCGGGACTTGCCCGAGCGGAACGTGCGGCACATGTCCCGATGGGTCGTGTGGGTTGCGCGGCCAATGCTCGCGAGGACAGTGTTCGGGAGGACAATGCTCGGGCGGTCAGTGTTCGGGCGGCCTTTGTACGACGGGCCAGTGCGCGAATGGCACATGCCGCAGCGGACGTTGCGGAACGTGTCCCAATGGTGATTGCGCGAGTGGAAATTGCCGCGGCGACTGCCCCAATGGGCAGTGCACAACGCGCTATCGCGGGCCGAGCGATCCGCTGAGCCGCCCGATTTCGCCCAGTTACGATCGACGCGACTACGGCGCGCCGGAAGCCGCTTCGTACCGTCCGACCTATGCCTCGGAGCGGCCCCAGTATCGTGACTCCGGTGATCGCGACTACCGTGATCGCGACTACCGGGACGAGCCGGTTTCGCGGCGCTCTTGGAGGAGTGAATCGCGGCCCGCGAGCCGGGATCGGGACCTCGAGAGTCCCTTCTACAACTAACAGGCGAGCAGCATCTCGCCGGCACCTCTTCGGCACTCGACAGGCCGCTGGAAGCTCTTTCAGCGGCCCGTTTTATGTCACTTGCTTTCCCCGCCGACCTGACTATACTTACCCGTTCGTTTTGAGGGGGCTGATTAGGCTGGCATTCAGGAGCCGCGCACGCAGTAAGCGGTCTTTCACCAAAGCAAAGATACCGTTTACTTCGTGCGCGGCTCCTCAATAGGTTGTTGGCGTGGAAAGAGGTTGGCGGATGTCTCGCGAATGTGAGATCTGTGGCAAGAAGGCCGTGCTGGGTAACCAGGTGACGATGCGCGGCAAAGCCAAGTACCTCGGCGGCAACGGCCGCAAAACGACGGGCATCTCGCGCCGCCAGTTCCGCCCCAATCTCCAGCGGATTCAGGTGCAAGAAGGCGGCTCGGTCCTCACGCGGAAAGTCTGCACGCAGTGCATTCGCAGCGGACGCATCATCAAGGCTGTCGTGCGCAAGCCCTTCACTCTGCCGGCCGCAACATGACCGCGCGGCTGACCCGCGACGACGTGGCGAAGGTCGCCCTCTTGGGTCGGCTCAAACTCTCGGCCGATGAATTAGAGCGGATGACCTCGCAACTCGGTCGCGTGCTCGAGTACGTCGACATCCTCAACGAAGTCGACACCGAACCCGTCGAGCCGCTCGCCCATCCAATTGAGTTGGCCAACGTCTTTCGCGACGACGTCGAGCGGGAATGCCTGCCGCGCGAGGACGCGCTCGCCAACGCCCCGAAGACCGACGGTCGCTTCTTTGTCGTGCCGGCGATCCTCGAGGGTAACTGAAAGACCTCGCCGGGAGCGCTCTTTTTCGGCGCGCTTGGGACACGGCCTCAGGACAGAACGGCATGTCGATCGTCGACGCTTCGGCTTCGCAGTTGCTCTCGGCGATGGCGTCGGGCAAATTGTCGGCCATCGACGTGGCCCGGGCATTTCTGGATCACATTGAAACGCACGACAGTAAGATCGGCGCGTTTCTGCATGTTGATCGCGACGGGGCGCTGAAACAGGCCGCGGTGGTCGATGAAAAGCGCCGAACCGGGGAGCCCTTGGGCAAGCTCGCCGGACTTCCTGTGGCGATTAAGGATGTCGTCTGCACGCGCGGCTTGCCGACGACCTGCGGCAGCCGGATCCTCCAGCGGTTCCTTCCCCCCTACGATGCGGAGGTCATTCGCCGCTTTCGCGAAGCGGACGCCGTGATTCTCGGCAAGACGAACATGGACGAGTTCGCGATGGGCTCGTCGACCGAGAACTCGGCTTTCAAAATCACGCGCAATCCTTGGGACACTTCGCGAACCCCGGGCGGATCAAGCGGCGGGTCGGCGGCCGCGGTCGCCGCGGGGATGGCGCCGCTCGCTGTCGGCAGCGATACGGGAGGATCGATCCGGCAGCCGGCCGCATTCTGCGGGATTGTCGGGATGAAACCGACGTACGGTCGCGTGTCGCGCTACGGGCTGGTGGCCTTTGCCAGTTCGCTCGACCAGTTGGGGCCGCTGGCCTCCGACGTCGCGGGAGCGGCGGCGCTCTTAGAGGTGATGGCGGGTCACGACGCGCGCGATTCCACCTCGGTGGATCGGCCGGTTCCCGAATATGGACGGTCGCTCGAGCAGCCGCTGTCGGGATTGCGAATCGGTCTGGCGTCGGAACATTTCGCCGCCGGTTTGGATCCGGAAGTGGCATCGGCGGTGCGTGCTGCGGCCGACGTCTACCGCTCGCTCGGGGCACAGCTGGTCGATGTGACGGTGCCGCATTCCAAGTATGGTGTGGCCGCGTATTACTTGATCGCTCCCTCCGAAGCAGCGAGCAATCTGGCCCGCTACGACGGCGTGCATTACGGTCACCGCGCGGAGAAGTTCGACGGACTGATCGACATGTACGCCGCCTCGCGCGGCGAAGGATTCGGCCCCGAGGTCAAGCGGCGCATTATGCTGGGCAACTACGCGCTCTCGGCCGGCTATTACGACGCGTATTATCTCAAGGCACTGAAGGTCCGCCGCTTGATCCGCAACGATTTCGACCGCGCGTTCGAGACGTGCGACGTGCTCTTGTCGCCCGTCGCGCCGACCCCCGCATTCAAAGTCGGCGAGTTGGTTGACGATCCGCTGGCGATGTATCTGTCGGACATCTACACCCTGAGCGCGAATCTTGCCGGGCTGCCCGGAATTTCGCTGCCGGGCGGAATCAGCTCGGGCGGACTGCCGATCGGCATTCAGCTGCTCGGGCCGCCGTTTGCCGAGGAGACTCTGCTTCGCGCGGCACGGATGTTCGAGCGCGAGACTCCGTGGCACACGAGGCGCCCGTCGCTGCAGGTGGGACCATGAACTACACCACCGTTGTCGGACTCGAAGTGCACGTCCAGCTTCTCACGAGAACAAAGCTTTTTTGCGGCTGCGTCAATCGCTTCAACCCGACTCAGCCGAACGTGCAAACGTGTCCGGTCTGCCTGGGCTTACCCGGCAGTTTGCCGGTGATGAATCGCCACGCTTTTGAGCTGGCTCTGAAAACAGGCCTGGCTCTGAACTGCCGCATCCCCGCGCTCACCAAGTGGGACCGCAAGCAGTATTACTATCCCGACTTGCCGAAGGGCTATCAGATCAGCCAGTACGATCTGCCGTTCAGCTCCGACGGCTGGCTGGAAATCCCGACCGACCAAAAGGCGCCTGAGTCGAGGCGAATTGGCATCATCCGCGCGCATCTCGAAGAAGACGCCGGCAAGAACTTTCACGATGAAACGCGGCGGGGGGAGAGAGCCTGGTCGACCTGAACCGCGCCGGAACGCCGCTGCTCGAAATCGTCACCAAGCCCGACATTCGGTCGGGCGCCGAAGCCCACGCGTTTCTCGACGAGCTCAAGTTACTGTTGACCTATCTCGAAGTCTCCGACTGCAACATGCAGGAGGGAAGCCTGCGCTGCGATGCGAACGTGAACCTGCACATTGCCGACCCCAGCGGCGGCACGATCGCCACGCCGATCGTTGAGGTCAAAAATCTGAACAGCTTTCGCGGCGTCGAGCAGGCGATCGAATACGAATCGCGGCGCCAGTTCGAGCAGTGGAAAGAGACCGGCAAGAGATTGGGCGAAGTGTCTAAAGAGACGCGCGGCTGGGACGCAGAGCAGGGCGCGACATTCGGTCAGCGTGGCAAGGAGGAGGCGTCTGACTATCGATATTTCCCCGATCCGGACCTCGTGCCCGTGACGATCGAGGAGACGCGGAGGGAACAAATCCGCGCCAGCCTCGCCGAGTTTCCCGCCGCCAAACGAGAGCGATTCGAATCCGAGCATCATCTTTCGCACTACGACGCGTCGGTGATCGTCGCGCAGGGACGGCCCTTCGCCGACTATTTCGAGCGCGTGGCGGCCGCGTGCGGCGATGCCAAGCAAGCGGCCAACTGGTTGACTCAGAGACGTGCTGCGCGAAATGAAGGAGCGCCAACTCGCGATCGAGTCGTTTCCAATTACCGCCGACGTCTTAGGCACACTGCTCCAGCGAGTCGTGGCCCGCAAGATCACGGTCAACAGCGGCAGGATTGTGTTCGCCGCGCTGTTAGAGCGAGGCATCGATTCGAAGCCGCCCGGCATCGAAGCGGTCGACGCGATCATTGCCGAAAAGTCGCTGGCCATCACATCCGGAGCAAGCGAGCTGACTCCGATCATCGACGCGGTGCTGGCGGCCAACGCCAAGATCGTCGCCGACGTCAAAGGTGGAAAGCAGCAGGCCGTTGGTGCGCTGATTGGCCAGGTGATGAAGCAGGCGAAGGGGGCCGATCCGCAGGTTGTCCGCGAGATGCTGCAAAGTAGGATCGCGGCCTGTGATTGAACGTCTTTTCGAGTGCGAAGCACCCGCCAGCTCACGCTGGCGGCTCGCCTGGGCGAGGGCTCAATTGGGCGGCTTGGCTGAGTTGCGACCCGGCGAGCGTCGGGCGTAAGCCCGATGGTGCTTTTGGCTCGCTCGACGTTGTCGTCGCCACGTTGCGAGTGCCGAACCAGACCAGCGCGAAACCGATCGCCGTGCCGATCGTCGCCGCGACAAGCCAGCTTGTCGGCAGTCCGGCCGACTGCACGTCGTTCGACTGTTCCAGGCCCCAGCCCCAATCGGCGAGTTGCTGCTGGTAGTGCGCAGCCGCGAGCAAGAGCGAGTTGTGTATCGCGTGCAGCAGCATGCCGGGCAGTGCGCTGCCGCAGCGGACGCAGAGCCATCCGAGAGCGAGCCCCAAGGCCGTACTGGGGACCAGCCGCTCGAAGTGCAGGCGGTCGGTGGCGACGAGATGGAAAAGTCCGAACAAGATGCTCGACAACAGCACGGCTCGTGTCGCGGTCATCGAATTTCGTAGCGCCGAGAGCAGGTAGCCGCGGAAAAAGAACTCTTCGCACACGGCCGGCACGATCCCCAACGTCGTGATCAGCAAGGCCGGTGGCACTTCCTGGATCTTGCCGATCAGCTGCTTGGCAGCCGCCAAGGTGCGCGCGTCGAATTCGATGACCTCCCACTGGCTCAGCCAGACGAGAAGCTGATGCGCGAAGGGCCACAGCGAGACGCCGAGCACCAGCGCCCCGGCGAATGCCGCGACCGGGGCGGATTGCAGGCGGAAGCCCGTCGTCAGATCGACGCGGTTGAGCACGGCCAGCGCCAGTGGAATCTGCAAGAACACCAAAACGGTGACAAGGGCCGCCAGCAGCAGCCGGCCGTCTAACGCGACCAGAGTCGAGCGATTGAGCAGATTCGACGCGAGAAAATACGTCGGGAAGATGATGGCCAGACACAACAGGCCGCTCGTCGGAGTCGGCGCGGCCGAGACACGCCTTGGGCGGCGAAACAAATCCGACCACGTGCCGTGACTGCCGTACAAAATGGCATCAGTCCCGAAAATCCGGGCTGCGACGCCGATCGCCGCCAACGCGAAGAGGCCGGTCGAGATCACCACCCAGAGAGCGGTCACCGGGTCGACGTTGTGCTGCAACAGGTCGCGCGCCAAGAGCACGATGTTGACGAGCGGCGTCACCGCCAGCGGACCCTGCAGCTTCAGCCCGGGAATCATCGACAGCATGCCCGGCGCGATCGATGCCAGCATCAACGGAATCAAATACGCCTGGGCTTCTTTGAAGCTGCGAGCAAAACTGGTCACCGCCAGCAGCACGGCCGAGAAAAACGCGGCAAACAGCACGAGCAGCGCCATGATTTCCAGCACCTCTTCGAACGAGATGCCTTTGGTGCCAAACAAGAGCGGCGCCATGCCGATGCTGGCAATCGTGACCATCATCGCCGCCAAATTGACCACCGCCGTCAAGAGCGCGACGATCAGCACGGCAAAGTACTTGCCCAGCAACAGCTGCATCCGCGGAACGGGCGAGGCCACCAGCATCTCGAGCGTGCCGCGTTCCCGCTCGCCGGCGGTCAGATCGATCGCCGGATAAACGGCACCGGTAATCGTCATCAAAATCAGGATTAACGGGACCAGCGCCGAGAGCGAGTGCGAGGCCGACACGCTCGCGGTCTCGCCCCCCGCTTCGAGCGGTGCCACAGAGGTCTGCACGGGCACGACGCGGCTGGCAACACCTTTATCGCGAAGTTGGCGTTCGAGACTGCGTTGATTGAGCGCACTCAGGCTGCGCTCCACCCAGCTGTAGGCATCTCGGCTGGCGGCGGACTGCGGATCGTAGATCAGCTCGCAGTCAATCGGGCGTTCGTCCCCCTTTTTCCTGGCAGTCGTCGAGGCCGCAGACGCTTTGCGCACCCGCACGGCGACGTCGACTCGCCCGTCGAATACCGACTGGCGCAGATCGTTGACGATCTCGTAATTGAGGGGGAGCGAGCCTTGCTTCGCATCGGGTGCGGCGGGCTTTTTGCCCTCGTCGTCGTGCGGGCCCAGAATCGAGCTGCCGCGTAGCAGGTATTGCGCGAAATCGTGGGCTTCGGCATCGCTGACGAATCCCAACACCGGCTCGCTGTGGCCGGGGACTGCCTTCATGCTCGATAACAGAAACCGCTCGAATGCCACGCTCAAGAGCGGATAGACCAAGAGCGGCATCAAGACCAAAGTCGCGATCGTCCGCCGGTCCCGCAACGTTTCGCGCAGCTCCTTGAGCATCAAGCGCAGAAACCGCGGCGTCACCGAGCGCGACATCCGCTTTCCCCTCGCGGGCGGATTCTCGCGCGATGGCTCGGGAGAACTCATAGCGTGGCACCCCCCGCGTGGCCCGGGCCGATTCCCCAGCCGTCGGGGCTGATTCTGGGGAAAGCGCTGGCGGCGCTTGGACGTGCCCCTCGTGTTTCGTCAGCTCCATGAACATTTCGACGATCGTCTCGCGTCCGCTTTGGCGGCGCAGCTCGTCCAAGGTCCCCTCGAGCACGAAGCGGCCGTGATGCATCAGGCCGAAGCGGTCGCACAGTCTCTGGGCCTCGTCGAGCCGGTGAGTGGTGACGATGACGGCCCGTCCCTCGCGCCGCAGTTGCGAGATGTAGTCGAAAATCGCCTGGCTGCCGAAGACGTCGAGCCCGCGCGTCGGCTCATCGAGCAACATGATCGGCGGATCGTGGATCAGGGCCCGCGCGAGATGAACCCGCTGACGTTGCCCCGTGCTCAAGGTCGAACAGCGCTGATCCAAGAACGGCCCAAGGTCCATCAGCCGCGTCAATTCCAGCAGCCGCGCTTCGGCATGATCGCGCGGCAACCCGTACAAGTCGGCAAAGAACAGCAACAACTCGCGGGCCGAGAGCCACTGGTAAAGGCCGGCGCTCGTCGAGACGAGCCCCACGCGCCGCTTTACTTCCTCAGGAAACTCCGACGATCGCATCCCTTCGACTTCAGCGTAACCGCTCGTCGGATTGAGGAGCCCCAGAATCATGCGAACGGTCGTCGTCTTACCCGCGCCGTTGGGCCCGAGCAGGCCGAAAACCTCGCCCGAGCCCACGCGAAACGTCAGGTGGTCGACGGCGAGAATTTCCTCCTGGTTGGTCGTGAGAAACGTCTTCGTGAGTTCGTGAACCGAGATCATGGCGACTCGAAGTCAGTGATGCAGATCGTGGGATTTTGATCCTGCGCCGACCCATTTTTCGTGCCTTGCGCAGGTCGCCGGACGAATTCACATGCAGTTCACAATTTCTTGATGCAGTAAGTGCAAAGAGCCACTAGGGATTGGGGTCGCGGCCACCCGCCGGAACAAAGTTTTCAGATTTCCACGACTTGACTTTTGGGCTCAGAGTTTTATATTGGCCAGCCGCGCAACTCACAACATCTTGCGTATAATTGTTTGGATTCCCCAATAAATAGTGGTTATCGGGAGGTGAAAACCACGAAAGAAATTTAGTGGACTTTTGTATCGTTTCGGCTATTTTGGATCGCAGGATGAATTGTTGATTTGCGAGGTCGTCGCCTGGGCGTGGCAAGCCAATTCCGACAGGCGAGACCGCCGGTTTTGATGAAGACCGGTTTTGAAGTTGGACGGAACAGGGACTCATCCAGGAACATCCTAGACCAGGAGTGTGCATGATGCACGAAGCAAAGGGAATTGTGCAGGATCGCCTTTCACGCGGACTCGTCGGCAATAATTCTGGCAATCACCTCGAGGGCAGACAGCGTGAGCGGAGCGACAGCGGGACGGCGATGAAAGTGGCTGCTCAATTTTGCCCGGTCGATCAGGATCCCTTCGATACCGTTTCCTGGGACAAGCGGACGGCCCAGATCAAGGACGAGGCCGGCGAAGTCCTGTTCGAGCAAACCGATTGCGAGATTCCCGAATCGTGGAGCGCCCTGGCGACCAACGTTGTCGTCAGTAAGTATTTCTACGGCGAACCGCACACTCCCGAACGCGAGCACAGCGCCCGCCAACTGATCCACCGCGTCGCCCGCACGATCGCCGATTGGGGCATCGGCGACGGCTATTTCGCCACCCGCGAGGACGGCGAAAACTTCTACCGTGACCTCTCCTGGCTGTGCCTCCATCAGTACGGCTCATTCAACTCGCCCGTTTGGTTCAATGTGGGCTTGTTTCACGAGTACGGCATCAAGGGCTCGCGGGGCAATTACTACTGGGACACGAAGGCGGGCAAAATCGACCGCCCAACGACCCCCTACGAGTACCCCCAAGCGTCGGCCTGCTTCATTCAGTCAGTCGACGACAACATGGAAGACATCATGCGCCTGGCGACCAGCGAGGCCATGCTGTTCAAGTACGGCTCGGGCACCGGCACCGACCTGTCGACCATCCGCAGCTCGCGCGAAAAGCTCTCCGGCGGCGGCATCCCGTCCGGGCCGCTTTCCTTCATGCGGGTCTATGACCAGATCGCGGCGGTCGTGAAGTCGGGCGGAAAAACGCGTCGCGCGGCCAAGATGCAGAGCCTCAAAGACTGGCATCCCGATGTCCTCGAGTTCATCCAGGCCAAACGCAAAGAAGAGAAAAAGGCACGGACGCTGATCGAGAGCGGCGAATACGACTCGAATTTCAACGGCGAGGCCTACAGCTCGATCATGTTTCAGAACGCGAATCTCTCCGTTCGCGTCTCTGACGAGTTCATGCAGGCCGCCGTCGACGGCAAGAAGTGGAAGACCCATTGGGTCACCGATCCCAAGCACGCCGGCCCCGAGCACGACGCCAAGTACCTCCTGCGGCAAATCGCTGACGGGACCTGGTACTGCGGCGATCCCGGCGTGCAGTACGAGTCGACCATCAACCGCTGGCACACATGCTCGAACACGGGGCCGATCAACGCCTCCAACCCGTGCTCCGAGTACATGTTCCTGGACGATACGGCCTGCAACCTGTCGAGCCTGAACCTGAAGAAGTTTCAGGAGCCGGACGGCCGTTTCAATGTCGAGCGGTTCCGCGCGGCGGCGGCCATCTTCATCACGGCGCAGGAAATTCTCGTCGATCACGCCAGCTATCCGACGCCGGCGATCGCCGAGAACAGCCATCGCTTCCGGCCGCTCGGTTTGGGTTACGCGAACCTCGGCAGCCTGCTGATGTCGATGGGCATTCCCTACGACAGCGACCAGGGTCGCGGCATCGCGGGGGCCCTCACGGCCTTACTCAACGGGCAGGGCTTCCTCACGTCGAGCCGCATCGCCGCCCACTTGGGTCCGTTCGCCGGCTACGACGAGAATGAGCGGCCCATGCTCAAGGTCATGGAGATGCATCGGGATGCCGTCGATGAAATCGATCCGGCCTGTCCGGAGTATCTCATCGACTCGGCCCGCGAGGTCTGGGATGGCTGCCTGGCGAGCGGCCGCCGCTATGGCTATCGCAACGCCCAGGCCACCGTGCTGGCTCCTACCGGCACGATCGCCTTCATGATGGATTGCGACACCACGGGCATCGAGCCCGACATCGCCCTGGTCAAGTACAAGCAGCTCGCGGGCGGCGGCATGATGAAGATCGTCAACCGCACCGTGCCGAAGTCGCTTGCCACGCTGGGCTACGAGCCGGCTGAGATCGACGCGATCGTCAAGTACATTGACGAAAACGACACGATCGAAGGGGCTCCCGAGCTCCGCGACGAGCACCTGGCTGTCTTCGACTGCGCGTTCAAGCCCAAGAACGGCAAGCGATCGATCGCCTGGCAGGCCCACGTCAAGATGATGGCGGCCGCCCAGCCGTTCCTCTCCGGCGCGATCTCCAAAACGGTCAACATGCCCGAGGAATCGACCGTCGAGGACATCGAGAACGCTTACCTCGAAGGTTGGCGGCTCGGTCTGAAGGCGCTGGCCATCTATCGGGACGGCTCGAAGAAGAGCCAGCCGCTGAACACCAGTAAGGGAGCCGACGGCAAGAAAGGCGGAGCTTTCCAGCCGACGCGACGCCGCCTGCCGGCGACCCGCCAATCGCTGACGCACAAGTTCTCCGTCGGCGGGCACGAGGGCTACATCACCGTCGGCCTGTTCGAGGACGGCGCCCCCGGCGAGCTGTTCATCACCATGGCCAAGGAAGGCAGCACCATCGGCGGCCTGATGGACACCATCGGCACCGAAACGTCGCTCGGCCTGCAATACGGCGTGCCTCTGCGGGTTTTCGTGGACAAATTCTCCCACACCCGCTTCGAACCCTCCGGCTGGACGACGAACCAGGAAATCCCGCACGCCAAGAGCGTCGTCGACTACATCTTCCGCTGGCTCGGCATCCAATTCATCCCCGGGTACCGCGAAGCCAACACGCCCAAGCGCGAGGAGAGTGGAACCGATCCCAAATCGGACCCTAAGAGCGGCCCCACTAAGAATGGGGCCAACAAATCCGAGACGACGCCTGCAGCCGTCGCTGGAGCGATCAAGTCCCTCGTCTCGCCGCACACCAACGGCAACGGCTCCAAAAACGGCAACGGCCACCATCACGACCCGGCACCGGTTCTCGAAGGTTTGGGCTTGAACGGCCCCGCTTTGGATGGACCAATGATCCGCAGCCAGCAGTTCGCGACGTTCCAAGACGACGCCCCGGCCTGCGACAACTGCGGCGCAATCACCGTCCGCAACGGCAACTGTTATCTCTGTCACAACTGTGGGAACAGCATGGGATGTAGCTGACGGATCAGCGTGCATCTCCTGCGGGACGGCACCGCGGTCTTCGGAGGGACCGCGGTGCTTTTTATTGCGCCCACGGCTGCAGATGCATTTGTCTCGCCCCCTTGGGGCTTTCGACGACGGCGTATGGTGCCTGAGATCCCAGGCCTGCGCTGCGCTCCGACCTGGGCTTTAGAATCTCGCCCCTTCAGGCCCAACGGGGCGAGACAACCTTGCCCAACCCGTGTGTCGGGCCCAAACCCGGGGTCGAAATATTTTCCGAGTTGTTTACACGCGCGCAGAAACTCGGGCTCGGCAAGTTTCACCAGGCGTGTTAGGGTGGATGATGGCGCGCCACCCCTGCTTGAGGGGACCGTTCGGGGTCCGTCCGGCCGATACGCTGGGACCGGCGGACAAGGTTCGTCCATCGGACGGGGTCGCCGTGAGAGTGGGACGGGACGACTGCGCGGACATCGGGACTGGACACGGGACTGGGACGGGACACGGGACTGGGATGGGACATCGATTTCGTCCCACTGCTATTTCGTCCCACCGTGGCGACCGACAACGTCCCTGGTGGGGAAAAGATCCCCGGCGGGGACGCAAAATAGATCTGCTGGTGGTGAGGATCCTTTTTCACTAAGGGAAAAGAGGATCCCCGGCAGACAGAAAGTGGACGGCTGACCGCAATCGGGACCGGAGAACACGGCTCGGGACACAGGGACGGGACATGGGGACGGGACGCGGGACCGGACGCGGAAAGAGATTAGCCGGTGGGTCGGGACACTTTGTTTCAATAGGTAGTTGGAGTTCCCCAGGAATCGTGGGCGCTCAGAGAAGAGTGTAATCTCTTCAAAGAGGAGGCCCAGAGATGAGTCGGAAGTATCGGACGTACACGGAAGAGTTTAAGCAAGAAGCGATCAAACTGGTGACGCAGGAGGGTTACAAGATCGCGGAAGCGGCGCGGAGTTTGGGGATTCCCGAGAATCTGTTGGGCAAGTGGAAGCGGCGGGCGGAGGGCGGCAACGCGGGTCCATCCCCAGGTTCACTTCCCGGCGACGAGCGTGCGGAGCTGGAGCGTCTGCGTGCGGAGAATAAGCGGCTGTTGATGGAGCGTGACATTTTAAAAAAAGCGGCGGCCTTCTTCGCGAACGAGAAGAAGTGAGGTACGGGTTTATCCGGGAACATCGGAGGGTGTGGCCGCTGAGCGTGCTGTGCTCGGTGCTGGGTGTGGCTCGCAGTGGGTTTTACGCCTGGCGGAAGCGATCGGTGAGCCGGCGCCGGCAGCGTCAGGAGCAGCTGTTGGAAGCGATGCGGGAGATCCATGGCCAGAGGCACAAGCGGAGTTACGGGAGTCCGCGGATGCAGCGGGAGCTCGTGGCGCAGGGACATCGGGTGAGCGAGAACACGGTGGCGCGATTGATGAGGCAGAGCGGGTTGCGAGCGACGACGGCCCGAAAGTTCCGGCACACGACCGACTCGAATCATCGGCTGCCGGTGGCCCCAAACGTGTTGGATCGACAATTCGAGGCGCGTGGTCCCAACGAGAAATGGGTCTCGGATATCACGTACGTGTGGACCGACGAAGGCTGGTTGTACCTGGCGGCGGTGGAGGATTTGTACTCGCGGAAGGTCGTGGGCTGGTCGCTGGGAGAGCGGCTGACGAGCGAGTTGGTGAACGAGGCCTTGCGGATGGCGATCGGCCGGCAGCTGCCGATGGTGGAACTTCTGGCGCATTCGGATCGTGGCAGCCAATATGCCAGCGGAAGTTATCAACGGCTGCTGGCGTCGCGTGGGATCACGTGCAGTATGAGCCGCAAGGGGAATTGCTGGGACAACGCGCCGATGGAGAGTTTTTTTGCGACGCTGAAGAAGGAGTTGGTGCACCAAGAGCGGTACGCCACGCGCGAGGAAGCGCGGCAGAGCCTGTTCGAGTACATCGAAGTCTTTTACAACCGGGTGCGGAGGCATTCGGCGATCGGCTACCAGAGTCCGACGAGGTTCGAGGAAGCGGCTTGATGCTCCCTCGAACCTCACCCACAAAGGCAACGTCCGGAGTCGCCATCGTCTCCGCCAGCCGTCAGTCGCCACCGAGGGTGAGCGACCGACGACCGGCTCCGACGAAGGCAACTCCTCCAAGGGCATTGCCTGCACGGAACAACCCATCACCCGCGCCCACGAAACCTGGGGAAGTTCAAGTTGACCCCACCCCTCCGCTGCCTGGTCGGGGATCGGGATTCAGCGGCGGGACGAATCGCCGCGACAACTTCGGGACCCCAAAACGAGTCCCACTTTAACCAGTTGGAAATAAAGGCTTTCCGAAGAAATCTGACGTGGGACGGGACACGTGCGCGATAAGGGGTCCCGACCGGTCCCACCGTCGTGAGACGAGGCTTTGGAACCACAAAGGAAAGCGAGTCGCTAGGCGACAACCCATCGAAGTTACTCGACCGTGATGCTCTCCAGAATGGCGCGCATCTTCGGAAAATGAACTTGGCCGTGCGGCGAAGTCTGATGCGCGTCCAAGGCCGCCTGGTCGCGGTATTGCTCGTGGACGAGGTAAGCCCGTGGATTCGTGCGGGACTTGAGCAGCGAGTAGAGCTGGCACCCCGGTTCGTGCTCGTGCATGGCGCGGCGAAGCTCCGCGAACATCGCCTCAAATTCCTCTTCGTGTCTGGGCTTCACGACGACGTTCTTCAATCCGCCGACCATGCCGAGTGCTCCTTGGAATGACCGACTCGCGCGAGCGAGTTGCCTGGGATGATACAGTGGGAACGACTTCGACAGGGTGAAATGGGACCGCGAAGATTTGGGCCGCAACAGGTCGTTGAAACAGCGAGTAGCAATTCCGGTGAACGCAAGCCCCCCTTTAGCACGGATGAATGCGGCCCTGCGGGCCAACCGCTGGCCGATTCTGGCAAGCGCCCTGATCCTGGCCTTTCACCCGATCGAGCTGCGGCTGCAGGGGCGGCGGTGGTGGTGTGCCTGCGGACGGCCGTTTCTCTGGGCGGGCGACGTTCACAGCAGTCACAACTCCCAGCACCTGGCCGATCCGTACAGCTTCTCGCACGTCGAGCACGGGATTTTGCTTTACGGACTGTTCACGTGGCTGTGGCCGCGGATGTCGCTCGGCTGGCGGTTTGTGCTGACGCTGGCGGTCGAGGCCAGCTGGGAGATCGTCGAGAACACGAACTACGTGATCAACCGCTACCGCGAGGCGACGATCGCCTACGACTATCTGGGCGACACGGTCGGCAATTCGGTGGGCGACATTCTGAGTTGTCTGATCGGCTTTTATCTCGCGCGGTGGATCGGCTTCTGGGGCTCCGTCGCGGTGATCGTCGTGACCGAGGTCGTGATGCTGTTTTGGATCCGCGACAACTTGCTGCTGAACATTGTGATGCTGCTGCACCCGTTCGAGGGGATCAAGCATTGGCAGGGGGGAGCGTGAATTTGCCGCGTCACGCAGGGTGGGCCGAGGCCCTTCGGGCCGATGGCCCACCATTCCGAAATGGCCACCTTACGTGGCGGCGACCGAGGCCTTCGACAGTTCGCGGGCCTGAGCGGCTGACGTGTCGAGAGTCAGCGACATTTCCACGCGAAAGCGCCCTTCGGGTCCGGCCAGGAAATCCCAGTGCGGCACCACGGCACTCGATTGGTGCACCAGCTCGAAGCCCCCTTCGGACTGGCTCACCGTCTGAATGGGAAACGTCCAGATGTCGGCTGGCGAATGAGGGTTCGATCCCCACGTCGATTCCCAGCCATTCGTCGACCAGCCCGATCCGCTCGGCTCTGTTTGAGATTGAGAACCGATTCGAGCTGACCGAGCTGGCGGCCGTTGCCGTCGTAGAAGTAGCGGTCAGCGGCTCCCGGCGGCCAGGCCGGCGAAATTGAATTCGACCGCGAAATGAAACCGCTCGCCGGGGGGCAGGTTCGACAATTCGTAGCGGATGTGCGAGCCGGTTTCCCGCCGAAGCCTCGAGCGACGATCGACTTTTCGAGGCGAATGCGGTGCGGACCGACGACGACCGTCGCGGGCCAACACCGCCTCGACGCGCCCGGGCGAGCGCCGCAGCTTCGTCTCGTAGACACCGAGCACAAAATCGCCGATTTCGCCGTCGCCGTTGCGGAAAGCGGCTGGATCGATGTTCCGGCGGCAGGAAATGGTCGACCAGGCTCTTGCGGGGCCAGTTGTCGTAGACCAGCATCCTGTCGAGATCGGGCTGCTTGAATCGCACGGCGTCGTGGATGCTCGCAACCGCGTTCGGATCGTGCTGCGAATGAGCCGCGGATGCGGACGAGTTCGTGATAGGCCTCGGGCCGCCGATTGAGCGTGCCGAGCAGGTTGAGCCGCACGCCCCGCACGTCGAGTTCGTAAAGATGGCCGCCCCGGCTGGGCGCGAGAAAGGCGACAAGCCGATCGCCGGCGATGCGGATTTCCTTGCGGGCGTCGAGATTGTAGTCGTCGGCGTCGATCTGCACCCAGCGGGCTGGGCGGCGCAATTGCCGACTCGAGGAGCGTGTCGGCGGCGATCAAGTGGTTGTAGACGGCGTGCCGCAGGTGGGGCAGATAAAGTCCGCCGAACGCTCCGTGCCAGTACGAGCAATTGCACTGACCGCGATAGAGTTCGGTCCGGGCCTGGTTGATGAAATGGGGCCGCTCGACGTCCTCTTCTTCGGAAGTGATCTGCTGCAAGCGCTGGCTGACCTGCAGCATCCGCGTGTACATCTCGTTGGCTTCGGGATATTTCACGCGGAAATTGCGCCATGTGCCGCCGCGAATATAGGGGCGCAACGCCTGCCAGTCGGGATCGTGCTGTTTGCGCTTGGCGAGCTGTCTCGAATTCGACCAGCCGTTCGGCCGGGAGGGCCCACTCGGTCATTTCGCGGTAGCTGCAATCGGGAAGGTAAACCATGCCGACGGGAGGCACATTGTCGACCGCCTCGCCCAGCGTGCAGAGCTTGAGCCAGTCGGCGTTCTCGACAGAGCGCGTCGAGGAAGCGCTTCAGCCAGCCGTTTTCGTAGACGTGCTTTTTCGTGCCCGGCCAGGTCCCGAATTTCTCGCCGTCGTCGCCGAAACAGACGACCGGATTGGGGTGTCTTTCGGCAATTTCTCGCAGATAGCGGATCGTCTCTTCGCGGTTCCTGGAAAGGAATCGTGTAGCGCAGCTTTTCGCTGCCCGGAAAGATCTTGAGCAGACGGCCCTCATCCTCGGAGAGGTAATAGCCGTAAAGCTGCTCGTCGCGGAGGCCGGCGCTTTTGAAGTGGTGATCGTCGAGGACCGTGTATTCGATGCCGGCCCGCGTCATGTCGCCGGTGAAATTCTGTTCCCAGACGCGTTCGGGCATCCACATGCCGCGGACTTTGACGCCGAAGAGCTGCTCGAGGTAGCGCGAATAGGCGGCAATCTGGCCGATACGGTCGTGCGAGGGAATGCCGGCCAGGATCGCCTCGTAAAACGGGCCGCCCACGAGCTCGACCTGGCCCCGTTCGGCCAGTTCGCGAACGCCGTCGATGTATTCCGGATGCGCGTCGACCAGCCATTCCATCAAGCTGCCGGAAACGTGCAAGCTGACCGGGAATTTTCGGGTTCTCGCGGAGAACCTCGATAAAGGGCGCATAGCTGTCGCGATAAGCGTCTTCGAAAACGCCGTCAAAATTGCCGATGGGCTGATGGATATGGATGGCCAGCGCCAGACGCAGACATCCAGTCATTCAGGCAATCCTCCTTGGTCGGGACCTTCCTGGTCGGGGCCTCCCGCTTGGCCCGTTCGTTCCATCAAATCGCGCTGACTGCCGACTGAAAAGGCTCACGCTTGGGCCTAAAGCGAAAACCGCGAGTGAGGCTCCTGTGGTGCCGATCAGGCAGAGGTTGCCGTCACGACCGGTTTGCGGACGGCCACTTCCTCCTCGGCGTCCCGCAAAAATGAGGCAGCCTCCTCCGGCATGACGGGATTGATGTAAAAGCCGCTCCCCCATTCGAAGCCGGCCACGCGCGTCAGTCGGGGGAAAATTTCGATATGCCAATGGTAATGGGGCAACTCTTTGGCGTCGAACGGAGCCGTGTGGAAGACGTAATTGTAGGGCGGATCGTCGAGGGCCACCTCGAGCTTTCGCAGGACCGACCGCAACACGACGCCCAGGTCTTCGATCCCCTGCCGCGGAATGTTTTCGTACTGGCTGGAGTGCTGCTTGGGAATGATCCAGGTCTCGAACGGAAAGCGGCTGGCGAACGGGCACAACACCAGGAAGCTGCGGGTGTCGAACACCACGCGGCTGGCGGCGGCCAGCTCCTGTTGCACCATGTCGCAATAGATGCAGCGGCCACGGTAATTGAAGAACTCGAGCGACCCGGTCATCTCTTCCCAGACCGAAATTGGCACGACGGGCGTGACGATCAGCTGCGAATGGGTGTGTTCCAGCGACGCACCGGCAGGCGCCCCCTGGTTTTTGAAGATCAGTCCGTGGACCAGGCGCGGATCGCGCTTCAAGTCGACCAGCCGGTCTCGATAGACCCAGAGCACTTCGCGGATATTGTCGACCGACAAGCGGGACATGTTTGTTTCATGGTTCGGGCACTCGATGATGACTTCGTGTGCCCCGACGCCGTTCATCAGGTCGTAAATTCCTTCTCCTCGCTTGTCGAGATTTCCCTCGACCTGCAGTGCCGGAAATTTGTTGGGGACGACGCGCGTCCGCCAGCCGCGGTTGTTGCGCTCGGTTCCCGGATGCCGATAGGCCAGGATTTCCGGCGGCGTCGTGTCTTCGTGCCCTTCGCAAAAGGGACAAAATCCGGCGCGGCCCGCGCGATACTCGGACGAAAAATCCTCCGGTCGCTTGGCCCGGTCCGGGGCCAAGATCACCCAGCGTCCGACGATGGGGTCTTTTCTAAGTTCAGGCATCGTGCACCACTCTCAATAGAAGCGGAAATCAAGCGTGTTCATCACGCCTGCCACATGATCCGTTCGAAGTCGGGAGACGGCACCACCATTTCGAGGACGCCCTCCTGCGGCGCGCGGTCGACGCTTTGCTTTTTTGTGACCGCCTCCACGTACATTTGAATCGTCGATTCCGGAGCCAGACCCAGGTCGGCAAACGGCACGGCCAGCTCGAGGATCTGGTCGACCGCCAGCTTCGATCGTCGCCTTGGCGACCAGCTTGTCTTCCCGGTAGAGCTTGGCCTTCGGCGTCGTGCTGCTTGAGTCCGGTGATGCGGATCTCCATGCCGGCCGGTTCGACAAATCGGATCCTCAGTCTCGTCCAGCGGCTCGAGATCCTCGCGCGCGTAGCGGGCCGTGTCGATCGCGGATGGCGAAGCCGCTGGGCGTCGAAGCCGAAATAGACGTCCCGCAACACGCCCTGCGTGACCTTGGTCATCGTGCCGCGCTCGCTGCCGCAGATGTAGTGCCCGGCGCAGATCCACTCGAAATAGGTCCGCCGGCCGTCGACTTTGACCGGGCAGAACCCGGTCGGCTTGCGTGTGCAGAGCGCGCCGCTGCAGCCGCTTGATCGGGTGCTTGAGCACGTTCGGCGGAATGCGTGTCGAGCCGCGTGTAAACGTTTTGCAGGTGCTTGCGGAACAGCTGGTCGAACAGCGCGTCCTGCGACGACGAATGATCGTCGCCGAACCACCAGATACCAGTCGCTCCCCTCGGCGATGAACAGTTCCTCCCAGGCCTTGGCCAGCGCTTCGCTTGGGCGCCTTCCCCTCGGCCTCGGTCTGCTTGAGAAACTCGCGGGTCTGATGCAACAGGTCCCAGGCGGTGTTGTCTTCGTGGTGGCCGATCCAGATCGCGAAATTGTGGGAGATCCAGCTGCCGGCAAACAGGCTGCCGATGCGGTCGGTCGGCGGCTGGTCCTTGAGGTAATCGCGGACGCGCTGCGGGCGAATCTGCGGGTTCTGAATGCAATTGCGATAGAGCGCCCGGAGAAAGCGGACGCCGCCGTCCGGATAATATTCCCAGCAATTTTCTCCGTCCAGAATCACGGGGACGAGCGCCCCGCGGCCCGCGTTGTTCGCCTCGACCGCTCGGCCGATCGCCAGAAACTTGCTGATCATGTCGCCAGGCGGCGTGCTCGGGATCGCTCCGCTGATAGTGGAAACCGATCAGATCGGACAGCGCGTGATCGCGAAAGATCACGTGCAGCGATTTGTCGCCGCTCTCGACGCGCCAGGGACGGTAGAGCATCTCGGGATGCCGCATGTGCCCCTGACCGTCGCGCGAGATCCAGCCGTTGGTCGATTCGGAGAGGATCTCCTCGTCGGTCGCGATCCATTCGATGCCGCGTCTCGGCGATCGGCGCGACGATATCCTGCGAAACGGATCCTTCCGACGGCCACATTCCGACCGGCGCCTGGCCGAAGAGCTGCTTGTGCAGCGTAACGGCCCGCCGCAGGTGAATCTGGGCGTCCTCGCGATAGCTTTCCAAGTGCTTGGGGAGCGCGCAGCCGGGCATGGCCTGACGGGCGCAACGTTTGTCCCACAAGAAGAGGCAGAATCGGATGATAGAACGGCGTGGTGGTCAGCTCGATCTGACCGCTCGCCGCCAGCTCTTTGTGGAGCGGAATCACCGAATTCAGGATGGCTTTCTGCTTGTCGAGGAGCCACGCCTTTTCGCCTTCGGTGTAGCCGCGGCCCTTGGCGCGGAACTCGCGCAGCTCGGGGTCCTGGTCGAAGACCAGCTCGTGAATCCAGGTGAGGTTGCTCCAGACTTGCAAGTCGCGCAGGTCGCGGGGCTGAAAAGCGGGAAACGGCATTCTCGACCGGATCGCGTGCCGAACCCGCGCCGCAGATACAGCTCGTGATACCGCTCGTACGGGCGGATCATGCTCTCGACGTTCGCGAGAAAGAAATTGTCGAGCAGATAGCAAACGTCGGCTTCGCTCATACCGTCAGTCGGCAGGCGCGAAACGTCGAGGTGCCGGTCGCTACGTCCCTCGCCGTACGCCTGAAGCTGAATCAGCAGGCTCGGCACGAGGTTGATCGTGCAGCGAAACTCGGGCACCTCCTTGAGGTGCAGGGCCATCCCGTAGTAGTCCTTCGTGGCATGCAACCGCACCCATGGCATCAGCGTTTCGTTGCTGACGTCGTCGGGGTAATACGGTTGGTGCTGATGCCAGAAGAAGGCTACGGTGACTGGTTGCATTCGATTCCGGTGTTATCAGATCGCGACCGTCGTGTGGGAAACGTCGGGCGCGGCAATCGCGGCTTGCCGCTTGGCGAGCGCCCGCTCATAAACTCGCACATACTGCAACGCGCTATTGCGCCAGCTCAAGTCCTGGTTCATGCCGGCGCGAACCAGGCGCATCCATTCCATTTTGTCCGCAAAGAGAGCGCAGCGCCCGTTCGATGGCCTGCATCATCGCCTCAGCCGAATAATCGCTGAAACAAAAGCCGGTCGCCGTGCCGTGGGCGAGATTTTGCGGGTTGGCGTCGACGACCGAATCGGCCAGGCCGCCGACCGACCGCACGATCGGGACGGTCCCGCAAATCAGGCTGTACATCTGGTTGAGGCCGCAGGGCTCGAACCGGCTCGGCATGAGGAACAGATCCGCTCCCGCTTCGATGCGATGGGCGAGCGGGTCGTCGAAACCGATGCGGACGGCGACCTTCTTCGGAAGTTTCTGCGCGAGCTCCGTCAGCCAGCTTTCGTATTTGGCTTCGCCACTGCCCAAGACGCACAATTGCACATCTTGCGACAGGAATTTTTCCGACGCCTGGGTGACCAGGTCGAGTCCTTTCTGATCGGTGAGGCGCGTCACCATCGCAAACAGCGGCACATCGTCGCGCATCGGCAAGCCGAATTCACCTTGCAGGGCCCGCTTGCAGGCCCGCTTCCCCTCTTCGACGTCGGCGATCGAATAGTTTGCAGCCAGGACGGAATCGGTCTGCGGGTTCCAGATTTTGGTGTCGACGCCGTTGAGGATGCCGACCAGATCGTCGCGGCGCGACCGCAAGGCGCTGTCCAGGCCGTACCCGAATTCGGGCGTCTGAATCTCGCGGGCGTAGGTCGGGACTGACCGTGGTGATCATGTCCGAAAACGACGATCCCAGTCTTCAGCAGGTTGAGCTGGTTGTAAAACTCCATCTGCTTCCAATTGAAGTATTTCCAATCCAGCCCGGTCAGCAGCATGTCCCAATGCCAGAAGAGCCCCTGAAAAGCCATGTTGTGGATTGTGAAGACCGAAGCAGACCGTCTCGGACGTGTTTGGAGCCCGCCCTTCGATCGCCAAGAGAGCGGGAATCAAACCGGTCTGCCAGTCGTTGGCGTGAATCACGTCCGGACGCAGACGCAGTTGTTGGGCCAGGGCCACGACAGCGCGGCTGAGGAAAACGAACCGTTCGCAGTTGTCGCGAAAGTCGGATCCGCCCGATCTGATAGAGCCCGGGCCGATCGTAGTAGCCCGGCTGGTCGATCATGAGCACCGTGACGGCCGACCCGGGGAGCCGGGCCCGCAACACTCCGCCCGAAACGTGCCGCGCGCCGATCGGAACCTCGATGTGAACGCCGGTCGGCTCGACGCCGATTCCATTCGACGCCGCGCTGCGGTTCATCATCTGGGGATAGTGCGGGAGCACAAGCCAAACGCTGTGCCCCAGTTCGGTCAGAGCGGACGCCAGCGCCGTTGCAACGTCCGCCAGCCCGCCCGTTTTGGCAAACGGGACTGCCTCCGAACTGGCGATGACGATTCGCATTGGACTCTGTCTTCCCCCTCAAGACAGGCACAACCTGACAGGTTCAACCTGCCAGGCTCAAAACTGCCAGGCAGGCTCAAAACCGTGCGAGCGCGCGCCGGGAAGGTGAGGCCCCTCGCGATGCAAAGCCATTTGGGCGAGGCGACCTGTTTCATCTCTCCGTGCCCAGGCGACAAAGTCTTCCGCGGCTGCGTAATCCATTTTATCGGCACGCGCGCAAAGGTCTCTTTACTCTGTTCCGTCGCGTCGGCCTGCCGACCGCGTACGTATCGTAGGGAGAGGCAATTTGTTATGTCAAAGGCCAGCGTTTGGCCGACTCCCCAATCGCGGCCGCTCGGCTCTATAATCGAAGTCGGCCTCGACCCTCCCCTCTTTCCCACTTACGAACCCTGCCGTGAACCGTCCCGAAGCCGAACGTGACAAAAGCCAGTGGGATCTCGCCGCCGAGACGGTGACGGTCCGCATTCGCTGGTTCGGCCTCTGCGTCGGCTATGTCCTGGTGAATTTCGTCGACCGGGACCCCGGCAACCGCCTGGTGCTCAACGCCATCCTCACGCTGGGCGCCCTGTACGCGATCATCGATACCGTCTGGAGCCTGCGCGGGAAGGTCTTCCTGGCGCAGTTTCCGCTGGCAATTTCCTCGATGGAGGCGGTGTTCATCGGCCTGTTGTGCTACTTCGACCGCCACGGGGTCGAGAGCCCGTTTCGCTTCTATTACTTCCTGTCGCTCCTGGTGTGCGCGATCCGCCATTCGTCGGCGATCACCTATGCGACGTTTGCTTTGCATGCCGTCAGCTTCAGCTGTTTGGCGCTGAGCCCGGAATTCAGTCGCCGCCACGACGCCACGACCCTTGCCCTCACGCTGATCCTGCTCGGCTGGGGAACGTGGGGAAGCATGGCGCTCAGCCAATTTGCTGAAATCGACCAGCCGCCGGCTCGGCGAACTCAACGCACGAACTGCAGGACAATCAGCGGCTCCTGGAAGAGCGCATTCGCGAGCGCACGCTCGAGCTGCAGGAGTCGCAGGCGCATCTCGTTCAGCAGGAAAAGCAGGCGGCCTTCGGCCTCTTGGCCGCGGGCATCGCCCACGAGGTCGGCAATCCCCTGGCGGCCATCAGTTCGCTCGTGCAGATGCTCAAACGGCGTCAAAATGATTCCTATACCGGCGAACGGCTGGCGATGGTCGACGACCAGCTCCGCCGCATCCAGCGGACGCTGCGGGAACTGGTCGATTTCAGCCGGCCCGCGACCAAAGACCGTCGGCTCTGCGACATTCACGAGGTGCTCGACGCGGCCCTCAACATCGCGAAATACTACAAGCGCAAAAAGGGGAAGCGGATCGTGACCCGCTACGCGGAGGGACTTCCCAAGCTGCGCGTGGTCCGCGATCAGTTGGTGCAGGTGTTTTTGAACCTCGTCCTCAATTCGCTCGACGCGACCGAAGAAGGGGGCACCATCGAGCTGACCACCGAGCTCAAGGACGGCTGGATTCGAGTCGCCGTCCGCGATGATGGCGTCGGCATTCCCGAACGGGATCAAGCCGCCATCTTTCGAGCCCTATTTCACCACCAAGGAAACGGGGACCGGACTGGGACTGTTCGTCTGTCGTAACATCCTCGAAGAAACGGGCGAGGGACGGATCGAGCTGACCCACACTTCGCCCGAAGGGACCACGTTCACAGTTTTTGTCACCTGCGAGAATGTCCGCAACTGGCCCGACGTGCCGCCGGCGCTAGCAACCTCCACCGAAGAAGTTTCCGCCACTTAAGATCGATATCGAGCGAGCCCGAGCCGTGACGACAATCCCCGTTTCCGATCACCTTCGGCATCCGGCACGACCTGTGAAAACCAGCCGCTCGATCTTGATTGTCGAGGACGAAGAAATCATCCGCACGACGCTGCGGGAATTTCTGACGGGCGAGGGCTACCTGGTCGCCGATGCGGGCACGGTCGCCGACGCGCTGCGAGCTGGCCCGCCAGCGCGATTTCGACGTGGCGATCTGCGACGTGCAGCTGCCCGACGGCGACGGGTTCGCGCTCTTGCGGCGGCTGCAGCAGGTGAATCTCGAAACGTCGGTGCTGGTCATCACCGCGTATGCCACCGTCGAAAACGCCGTCGAAGCCTTCAAGGCCGGGGCCTTCGATTACCTGGTGAAGCCAGTCATCTTCGAGGACTTGGCCAACAAGCTCGACCGGCTCTACCGCTATCGGCAGCTCTACATCGAAAACCAGGTGCTGCGGCGCGAACTGGCCCGCCGCGGCGACTTCGATCAGATCGTCGGCTCGAGCAAAGTCCTGGCCGACCTGCAGGAGACGATCCGCAAAGTCGCCGTCACCAACTCCAACGTGCTGCTTGGTCGGCGAAACCGGGACCGGCAAGGAACTCTTCGCCCGCGCCATCCACGCGGCGGGGCCGAAGGCAGATGATAAATTCCTCGCCGTCAACTGCGGCACGCGGCCGGTCGAGCTGTTGGAAACGCAGCTCTTCGGCTCGAGCACCGGTCCCGGCACCGATCGCCAGGGCATCTTTCGCCACGCCGGCGAAGGAACCGTCTTTCTCGACGAGGTCTCGCAGCTGCCCCTCGGCACGCAATCAGAGCTGCTGCGGGCGATCGAATACGGCGAAATCATGCCGGTCGGCGGATCCGAGACGGTCCGCGTGCACGCCCGCATCATCGCCTCGACCACGCGCGACCTGATGCGGGAAGTGGCCGAGAGCCGCTTTCAGGAAGATCTCTTCTACCGGCTCGACGGCGTGAAGATTCACATTCCCGCCTTGCGCGAGCGGCTCGACGACGTGCCCGAGCTGGTCGATTTCTTCATCGGCAAGCACTCACGGGCGATGGGCAAACGCGTGACCGGCGCCACGAGCGAGACGATTCGCCTGTTGATGGCCGCCCAGTGGAAAGGCAACGTCCGCCAGCTCGACAATGCGGTCGAGCGGGCCGTGATGATGTGCGACGACACTCTGATCGAGCCCAAAGATCTGCCGCCCGACCTGCTCGGCATCGGCCAGCCGCTGCCCGATACCGACGACCTGCGCACGGCCCTGCGGCATTACGAGCGGCTGCACATCTCCCGCGTATTGCGCCAATGGCCCGACAAGCGAGAGGCCGCCAAGCGCCTCAAGCTGGGCCTCTCGAGCCTGTATCGCAAGATCGAAGAGCTGGGCATCGATCTGTGAGCGTCGTCGCGGGCTCTCGCGCTGTGGAGTCCTAGACCACTCCCACCCTTTCCCAAGCCGACCGCTCTGCGGTCGATCTTCTTATGGGCCCGATACGATTGCGCCGGAACGACGGCGGAGCCGTCGGATTGGGAAAGCCAAATGCTGAAAAACTTCCGACGCGCGATAAGCCGTGAAGATCTATCGCACGCTGGCCGCGACATCGTCGGCCCGCGCACTCGTTCCCCCCGCCAGCGCCTGGTTGAGCGCTTCGAGCAGATCCCCCTGCGTGTAGACGCCTTTCAAAACGATCGGCTTGTTTTGGCGTTCAGCCGGAAAAACGACAGTCAGCGGCACGCCGGCCTGTAGAAACTTGTCGAGCCAGCGTCTCACTTCGGCCGATCCGTCGGTGAAGTCCGCCACCAGCGGCACAATGTCGTGCTCTTGGACAAAGGCCTGGGTCGCTTTTGTGTTGAGAGCAAAGGCCTCGTTCGTCTTACAGTTGGTGCACCAATCGGCGGTGAAATCGACCAGTACGGTCTTCTTTTCCTTGAGCAGCGCCGTCAGCCGGGATTCCGAAAACGGCTCCCAGGGCAGACGATATTTGTTCTCGCCGGCGAGACCGTAGCCAATCCAGCAGATGAGGACGGCCAGGACGACCGCTGTCACTCGCACCGTCATCTTGTGCCGAATGTGGGAATTGATGTCGTAGAGATTGCCGATCATCCACAGTCCCAGCGCCACGCCCAAGAGCATCACCAGCACGGGAATCGTGTAGCGCTTGTCGATGTAGTAGATGATGAAAATCACGGAGGCCAGGAGGACAAAGCCCGCAAATTCCTTCAAGCGGATCATCCAGTTGCCCGGCTTCGGCAGCCATCGTATCAGCCGCGGAAACACCCCCAGCACCAGGTAAGGTGACGCCATCCCCAGCCCCATGACGCCCCACACGAGATAGACCACATGCGTCGGCTGGCGCACCGACCAACCCAGCGCGGTCCCCATGAGGGGTCCCGTGCAGGGAGTCGCCAACAGGGTGGCGAACACACCGGTGAGTACAGCACCAAATAAACCCTCACGCTGATTGCCGCCGGCCGCTGAGCCAATCATTCCCGGCACCGGAATCTCGAAGACGCCCAGCAGGCTCAACCCCATCGCAAACACCAGGCAAGCCATCACCAGATTGAACCGGGTCTGTTGAAAGAGTCCTCCCCAGGACAAATCGCCCGTCGACAACCCCAGCCGCGTGCCGACCGCCAGTGTGGCCAAGGTCAGAAAAACAGCGACGACGCCCATCGCGTAAGCCAGATTCAACAGAAAGATCCGCCGCCGGCTCTCGCCCGCCTGCTGCACAAAGCTCAGGACTTTGATGGCCAAAACGGGCAGCACGCAGGGCATGACGTTGAGGAGCATACCGCCAAAAAAAGCCCCGAACAGATAGAACCCCAGGCTCCCCGTGTCGGTCACGAACGTGTCGCTCGAAAATTCCTCGGACTCGTCAGCCAGTGGCGCGGGAGGCGACCCGGCCCCTTTCACATCGCCTAACTCGAACGCGACGGTCTTAGGGGGCAGGCACATCGCCTCGTTGCAAACCCCGTAATGAATGCTGCCCGAGACTCCAAAGCCCTTCGAATCACCGGTCGGCTGATATTTGAATTTCCGCGTCCAGGTCACGTCGCCGTCGTAGATCTCCTTCGGTTCGAGATTGTCGGCCGACTTGCCGCTTAGCCGCGGCGCATGATCGGGCTTGAACCGTTCGCCGATCGGCTGCAATCCCTTGGTCGATTTCAAATTGATCGTGGTCGTGGTCGATCCGACGGCTTCCTTCTGAGTGGTCGAGTACGTGTGCCAACCGCCGTCGAGCGACATCGTGATCCCAAGCGTCACGATGTCACCCGGTTTCGGATCCGAAGGGCTGAGTAGAAAATGCAGCTTGGCGTGACCGGTCTGGCCGCCAAACGATTTCGGGACCTCCACCTGGCTCAGATTGGAGACAGGTCCCGCTGGACTGTCGTCAGAGCCCGAATCGCCTTTGACCAGGCCGGTGGCGAACTTCTGCGTAAAGATGCGGCAGCCTTTCGAGTTGCAATACCGCAAATCGACCATTCCGGAGACGTGCACGTCCTCCGGCCGATCGGCCGTCATTTTGTACTGCCGCAGCCAGGTCACACCGTGTTCGAATTTTTCGACGGGTTTGCCGGTCGTTTCGTCCGTGACGATCTTGGGAGCGTGGTCGGCCTCGAAATCGCCTAAGGGTGCCAGACCTTTGGCATCGCTGATCTCAATCCGTGTCGCTCCGAGCCCGCTCGGATTGGTGGAATAGGTGTAAGAGTCCCCCGGCACTGCGACGGTCACCGAAAGTGTGACGACGTCGCCGGCTTTGGCGGTCTTCGGGATCAAGCCCACACGAACGGTCGGCTGCTGCTCCTCGGCGCCGCGCGATTCCGGCAAGTCTCCGAGAATCGAAGCCCCCTTGGGAGGCCCCAAAATGTTGTCGAGCCGGATCTTGCCCCCGGTGCCGCCCGCTGACGGTGGATCGGCGGACCGCGCGACCCGGCAGAAGAGCGCGACTGCGATGATCAAGAGGCCGGGGGCGAATGTGACAGATCTGCGCATGACAGCCGCCCTGTTCGAGAAGCCGAGGGGATCAGGCGCTCTCACCTACGTTGGTTTCGCGCCGAATGACGGCATTAATTCAATTGGCCAGCAGGAGATCGATCGTCCTGTACGAGAGTGCCCGATTCTGCGAAGCGGACAAAAATCGTGCTTCGGTTTCCGATGATATTCGATTTGCGATAAAACGGTAAATGCGGACAGGTGTTGGGATTCCGCATTGCCCCAATTCCCAGAAAACCGCTAAGATTCCGCGCCTTCACGAGTTGCCCGCCCTGCCTGAAGTCTTTCCCTCTGAAGTCTTTACCCTGTGACAGATTTGTCAACTCATTAGTTGCCACTCTTTCCTTAGTAGATGTCGTTGTGCGAATTCCGCTGGGCTTCTTCGCACGACAGGCCGCCTTCGCTCGTCCCCTGGCCGCACCCTCTGTTCGTGCCGGCCGCCCGGAGAAACACAAGATGTGTAACACGCAATCGATCACGCGACTGCTCTTCGGAGTCGTCGTACTGGCAGTCGGACTTTGCGGTCGGGTGCGCTCCGACGATGCGGCCAACCTTCAGGTGCCTCCCGGGTTTGTCGTCACGCAGTACGCCGACGATCAGCTGGCCCACGACATCTTCTCGCTGACGATCGATCCGTTCGGACGCATCGTCGTGTCCGGACCGGGATATGTGCGGATCCTGATCGATTCCAACCACGACGGCGTCGCCGATTCGTATAAGCAGTTTGCCGACGGGCCGGCCAGCGGAGCGCAGGGAATGTGTTTCCGCGGGCGCGATCTCATTTGCACGGGCGACGGCGGCCTCATCCGTTACCGAGATGCCAATGCCGACGATCGAGCCGACGGGCCTCCCGACGTCTTCCTGAAGTTGAAGACAGGGGGCGAACACAACGCCCACGCGATTCAGCGCGGCCCGGACGGCTGGTGGTATGTCATCATCGGCAACGACGCCGGCATTTCGTCCTCGTACATCAAGCTGAAGTCGTCGCCGATCAAAGAGCCGCGGGCCGGCTGCCTCTTGCGGCTCAAGCCGGATCTCTCGGGCGGAGAAATCGTGGCCGACGGCATGCGCAACTCGTACGACTTTGCCATCAATGAGGCCGGAGACCTGTTCGTCTTTGACAGCGACAGCGAGCGGGAAGTTTCCCTCCCCTGGTATCGGCCGATCCGCGTGCTGCACGCGCTTCCCGGCAGCCACGCCGGCTGGGTCAGCCAAAGCTGGATTCGTCCCGATCGTTATCTCGATATGCCGGGAGTCGTCGCTTCGTTCGGACGCGGCTCGCCGACAGGAGTCGTCTGCTACCAGCACACGCAATTCCCCCGTCACTACCGGGGGGCGCTGTTCGTTTTGGACTGGACCTTCGGCCGCGTGCTCACTGTGCCGCTGAAGAAATTTGGCGGAAGCTGGACGAGCACGCCGTATGCCTTCATGGCTCCCAAGGGCGACTTCGGATTTGCCCCGACCGACGCCGAAGTCGGCCCCGACGGCAGTTTGTATATCTCCGTCGGCGGCCGAGGCACTCGTGGGGGGGTCTATAAGGTCACCTACGTCGGCGATCACCCGCAGGCGTCGGCGGTCGTCTCTGGCCTCCGGTGAGCTCAAGGCACCGGCAAGCGACGCAGGCGACAACCACCCGCCCAGTGCCGGCTCGTCCAAGGGCAGCAAACCACTCGACGACGTCGGGACGGATCCTGCGAAGGGAAAAACCCCCAGAGTGTCGACGCTGGGCAACCAAAAGACGCCGACGGATCCCAAAACCGCACCGGAACCGTCGCACGGCGTGACGCTCAACCTCACGCCGGCTCATCACGATCCTCTCACCAAGTGCCTGACTGCCCTGCAGCCGCAAAGTGCCTGGTCGCGCAACGACTGGGTCCCAGCCGCCAAGAAACTCGGACGAGCGGCTTTCATCAACGCGTGCCTCGACCCGCTCCGACCGGTGGCCCAGCGCGTCCGCGCGATTGAAATCGTTACCGAACTGTTTAGCGGACTCGACATCACGACACTTGACACGCTTGCCGGCGACCAGGGGCCGGCCGTCCGCGCCGCGCGATCTGGTCGGCCGGCCGATTCGCCAAGTCGTACTCAGTCGCCTCCTTCAAGCCCTTCATCGAAGACCGTGACGCCTCGGTGGCCCGCGCAGCGCTCGAGGCGCTGTGGACTGCCGAACCTGTCGGCTCCTTCGAATCGTTGCTGCCGGTCATTGTCGGACGCCTCGGCGATGAAGACCGGGCCGTCCGTTTTGCCGCCGCCCGGCTAATCGGAAGGCTCGATGAGTACGAGGCGACTGGGGTCTCCCTGACGCTTGATCAAACGAATCCGTCGACCGAATTGTGGTTCGCTTTTGGACGCTGCGAACGCGGAACAACACTCAACTTGCCCGCACTGGAGCGGGCGATCAAAGTTTTCAGCAAAACCGAATCGCCGACTCTGCGGTTGGAAGCCGTGCCGCGTGATGCAGATTGCCCTCGGCGATTGCGGCCCGGGCCGCGCTGTGGCCCCGATGTTTGACGGGTACACAAGCACGGTCGATCTCAAGCCGCACGAACGCGAGCTCGACCCGCTGCGGATCCGCGTCGCGCAACTATTCCCGACGAAAAATGCTGAGGTCGATTTCGAGTTGGCTCGCGTGATCGCCATGCTGCAGCCGCTCAATGCCGCGCTGCTCGATCGGGTCCTCGATCAGATTTCCGAAAAGTCGAGCCCGGTGCGAGACATCCATTATCTGTGTGTGGCCGCCTCGATTCCGGTCGACCGCACGTCGGAGCAGTCTAAGAAAATCGCCCAAGCTCTCGTCGAGCTCGAGCCGAAGATCGCTGCCCGAAAGCTCAACCAGGACCGCAACTGGGACGACCGCGTCGGCGAAATGTACAAGCAGCTCGTCGCCGCCGACACCGACTTGCCCGGCGAGGTCGTTGCCCAGAAACACTTCGGCCGGCCGGGACACGTCCTCTTCCTGAGCGAGATCGGCCCCGAGCTGCTCAAGCCGGCGACCGATGCCTTCGTGCACAACATCCAGACCGATCCGCATTTCAAATGGACCAACGGGGTCGTCTTTTTGTTGGGAGAGTCGGCCGCCCCCGAGCACCGCGCACTCATTCGCAGCAAGTTCGGCGAATATCCGCTCCGCGGCGCCATCGTGATGTCCCTCGCGCAAAAGCCCGAGGAAGCCGACCGGCCCCGATTCATCGAGGGGTTGGAATCTTCCCAACTCGAAGTCGTCGATGCCTGCTTGTCGGCGCTTGAAAAGCTAGAGCCGAACCAATCCGCGGCCGAACACTTCGCGCTGGTTAACGCACTCCGCCGACTTGTGAACGATAAAGCTGAACTGATTCTGCGCGAGCGCGCAGCCAAGCTCATCAAGCGTAGCACGAATGAGGATTTCGGCTTCGTCGCCGGGGAAGCAGGTCGCAAACCGCAGCCCGACGTGCTCGAAAAATGCAGCCACTGGCTCGAGCAAACGTATCCCAAGGAATTTGCCCGCATGAACGCGCTCGGCGGAGACGACTCTTCGCAGGCCCGCCAAGTGCTGGCCGAAGTGAACTGGAATACCGGCGATCCAAGCCGCGGCAAAAAGCTGTTCGAATCGCGGACCTGTGCCCAGTGCCATAACGGCCGCACGGCGCTCGGCCCCGACCTGTCCGGCGCCGCCCGACGCTTCTCGCGAGACGATCTGTTCACCGCAATCATCCAACCCAATCGCGATGTCTCACCCCGCTACCAAACGACGATGATCGAAACCAAAGGGGGCAAGGTCTACACGGGCATGATCGTCTACGAAGCAGTCGATGGAATCATTCTGCGCAACGCGACCAATCAAACGTTCCGCTTCAGCCCCGGCGAAATCGAAGAGCGCCGCACCCTCAAGACATCGCTGATGCCCGCCGGCCTGTTGAAGGACCTCAAGCCGACCGACTTCGCCGACCTCTACGCTTACCTGCGCACGCTGTCGTCCGAAGCCGCCACCAACGGCCACGCGGCGAAGCTCGACTGAGCCGCGAGTTGTCGAGTCGCAGCCGGATCAAAACCGTGGGTCCAGGTGCCGGAGTCGGACGCGATCTCTGTGACATTCAACCAGCTGCCGCTACGAGTGCGCCGGCGCTATGCGTCCGCGTGAGCGCCGGCCGGAGTAGCCGGTTCAGACTCGCGATTGGCGCGTGGTTCAGCGGGCGAAGTGCCAGCATCGGCGGGAGGCGTGTCGAGTAGTTTGCTCGTCACGCGGTTCAGTCCAACCTGCGGCGCGGCCAGGGGATCGCTCGCCGCCAGCGGCCGCTCGTCGAGTCGCATGGGCAGGCGCACGGTGAACGTGCTTCCCTTACCGAACTCGCTGACGAGAGACACTTCGCCTCCGAGCAGCTTCGAGAGTTCCTTGACGATCGAAAGGCCCAGGCCCGTTCCGCCGTATTCCCGCGTGATCGCATCGCTTTGACCCGGCAGCGTGTGCCCTTGCCGGAATTTCTCGAAGATCATCGCCTGCTCATTGAGCGGGATGCCGATCCCCGTATCCTCGACCACGATCTCGAAAAAGACGTCATCGACGCGGTTGGCGCGCACGCGGCACGCGACCCCCTTCCGGCGTGAACTTGATCGCGTTGGAGAGCAGATTGTCGAGAATCTGCTGAATCTTGACCGAGTCCTGCACCAAGAGCGGGATCTGCGGATCGATCTCGAACGAGAGGTCGATGTTCTTCTTTTCCGCCAGCGGATTGAGCGAATTGACCTGACGTTCGACCAGGTCGGCAAGCGAGCACTCGACGATCTGGATTTCCATGCGGCCGCTCTCGATTTTGGCCAGATCGAAGAGATCGTTGATCATCGCCATCAGGTTGTTGCCCGATGTCTGAATGTTGCGGACGAACCGCTTCTGCTTGTCGGTAATATTGTCCGAGCGGGCCAGGATGTCGCTGAAGCCGAGGATGCTGTTGAGCGGCGTTCGCAGCTCGTGGCTCATCGTCGCGAGAAAATCGTCCTTCAGCTTGTTCATCTCGTAGAGCCGCAGGTTGACCTGGGCCAGTTGGTCGACTTTCGCGTCGAGGTCGGTGTTGACCGCGCGCAGCTCGTCCTGCACGGCAACGAGGTGCCGCAGCATGCGGTTAAAGGCATGGCTCAGCTCTTCGAACTCGTCTCCGGTGCGAATGTCGGCTCGCTGCTCGAGGTTGCCGCGAGCGACCTGATCGCTGACGTCCTTCAAGTGCAGCACGGGCTTCACGATCACGTAACGCACGATCGCGTAGGCGGCCAGCATGGCCAGGAACGCGGTGCCGATCGCGGTGGCCAACAAGATGGCATTATTCTCGCGCCACGGCCTCGCGAGTAGCCTTGAGGGGCAGCGTGATCTTCACCACCCGCAACAACTCGCCCTCTTTGATCTTAGCGTCGCTTGGAACTTCGTCCCGATGGCACAGCGCACACGCCTTCTGCGCGTTGATCGCGGCAAAATAGTGGTATTCTCCCCGCTCCTTGTCGATCCGCGGATACTCGCTGGCCCCTTTCACGATCGCTTCGACCGCGTCGTAGTCCTCGGCGTCGCTCGGGCGAAATTCAGGCTCGGAACTGACCGCGTTTCGTCGCAAGACGTCCGGCTTGAAGAAGCGGTAGTTGTATTCCAGCTCCGGCGGCCGCGTGGCGTCGATGATTGTCTGCATCGACTTCCGCGTGAGGTCGGGCTCCATCGCTTGGATGTGCTTCTCGAGGATGATCGGAAAAATGAGCTTCTGCGCTTGCTTGGGATTCTGCTCGTAAACCAGGTCCGACGTGAGCCTCGCGTAAACGTAAAAGCTCGCCGCAATCAGCAAGAGCAGGCTGCCGCCGAATAGATAGCGGCTCTTGCGCTCGAGGCTCGTCTCTCCCAGCAGGCGTTTGACGGTTCGATAAGACATAGTCGTTACGCCTTACTACACCATTTCCCGTCGGTTTAGGTAAGGCCAAATCTCCGCCGACCGCGCGCCATAGAAGTCACCGCCGCTGACAGTGCGGACAGAAAAACGTCGACCGCTGGGCCTGGACGATTCGCCGGATCGGGACCTCGCCACAGGTCAGGCACGGCTCCCCGGCGCGGTCGTAAACCAGATGCTTATTTTGGTACTGGCCGCTGTCGTTGAGGACCGTTCGATAAGTTGCATCGCCGAGGGTCGAACCCTCGTGGAGGATCGCCTCGTCCAGCACGGCATGCGTCTCGTCGCTCAGCCGTTGAATTTCTTTGGGCCTGAGCCGTCGGGCGGGCCGCGCCGGATGGATCTTGGCCCGGTGCAGGATCTCGCTTGCGTATAGATTGCCAATGCCGGCCACGCACTTCTGGTCCAGAAGCAGGACCTTGATCGGTCGCGAGGTTTTCCGGCAGCGCTCGCGCCACAGGTCCACGTCCATTTCGAGCGCGTCGGGGCCCAAGACCTTGGCGGGCAACGCCTGCCCCAGCTCGCCCGGGCCGAATAGTCGAACCGTCCCCAGGCCGCGGCGGTCCCAGAACCACACCGAGTTATATTTCGCCCGGCCGGAAAACTTCCATTCAATCCTCAGATGAGCCCGGTCCGGCGGATTCGACAGCAGCATCAAACCGGTCATCCTCGGCTCGATCACGACGGCCGAGCCGTCCGAGACGTCGAGCACAACCCGCTTCCCCAGCCGACGAACCGAATCAATGCGCCGCGCCACCAGGCGTTTGGCGAGAAGTTCGAATCGCGGTCGGATCGATATGGGCTTGCAGGAGCAGCGACAGCGCACCACCGATTTGACGGTTCGCCCCTCCACAAATGGGCGGATTCCGCGAACCATCGTTTCGACTTCAGGAAGCTCTGGCATCTTCGGGTCAATTGTGGTTTTTTCGGAACGATTTTGAAACCTTGCGCATCAGTGTAGGAGACGATTGCCAAAGCCTCGAATACCCGGCGAGTCAGCCCGTTCCTTGGGGCCGTCAAACCCCAAATTCTGTAAGACCAGGCAAAACAGATAAACGGGGAAATGTGCTTGACGGGGCATCTGTCGCAGAGGATGCTAGTAGGTAAGTCTTTATGCGCCGACGGGCGCTTCGAGCGATGACGATTGGCTGGGCCGCCAACGTCCAGGACACGATTGTTCCGGCACGATTGTCCCAAAAGGGACCGACCAGCCAGATTTGGAGAAGGGGATGTCACGTCGTTCGCCTAAGAAATCTGCGCTCCGGCGCACCTCTCGTCGCGCCTCGAACCGCGGACCAATTCTAGTCACGGTGCTGGGTGCGGTCGCGATTGTCGGATTGATCGGCTACTTGGCGATGCGGCCCGTTCAATCGGTGCAGCCCGCCGGGTCGGCAGCGTCGACGCAGGTCGCAATGCCGAATCGTGCTGACGCATCGAGCCAGCCGGTCGCTTTGCCGGCAAAGTCCGTCGGGAAAACGGACAAGGCTGTGCCGACGCAGGCCTCCGCGAAATCGGCGAACGACACACGAAGCATGACCGCGGCGAAACCCGCTTCGCCGGTGATGACGGCGGCCGAGCGCCGCACGCGCGTCGAAGCGCAGCTCGCGGCCGGCGAGTTTGGCCCCGCGCTCGAAATCGCCAAATCGGCGGCCGACGCAGGCGAACGCACGGCGCTTTTGAAGGCGATCGCCTCTGCCCAGGCCAAGAGCGGTGACTATGTGGCTGCGGACCGCGCGATCAGCCGGATCCCGATTCCCGAATCTCGCGAACGTGCCGGTGCGGACGTAACCGCGGCGCGCCAATCGGCCGCCGGTGGTGCCGCCAGCGCCGCTCAGCTGATCAGCCTGATCAAGAACCGTCACCGGAACGGAGACCGACTGGGAAGATACCGAGGAAGCAAAGAAGCAGCCCATTTACTGGCCCCCCGGTATCGAGGTCGACCCGAATGGATTGCTCCGCGGCCTGACGCATGAGGAAAAGGGGCAGACGCTCAGCGGCCTGGGGCATCGGGCTCGCGAAGCCGACCTCAACACCGACATGCGGGCCAAAAGTTCACTGCGGCTGGTTTCCCTGACTCGGTTGGAAAAAGAGCTGGCGAAGAAGCTGGCCGAGGGACGAAGCGTTCCCGAAACGATGCAGCACCTCGCCGGACTGACGCAGGTCCGCTACGTGTTCGTTTATCCCGATACCCAAGAAGTCGTGATCGCCGGACCGGCCGAAGGCTGGAAATACGACGTCACCGGCCGGGCTGTCGCCCACGAGAGCGGCCGACCGAGCCTGTTCTTGGACGACCTGGTCACGGTCCTGCGGACGTTTTCGCCGCGGGGTGCCGGGTACTTCAATTGTCAGATTCTGCCTCGTGAAGAGGGGCTCCGCCGCATTCAGCAGTTCGTGCAAGACTCCAATTCCCGCGGACCGATCGATGCCTCGCAAGTCAGCGCGTGGACCAAGCGGCTGCAGCAGGAGCTGGGATTGCAAGACGTCGACATCAACGGCGTGCCCGTCGAGTCGCGCATCGCCCAGGTCATCTTCGAGGCCGATTACCGCCTGAAGCTGATCGGCATCGGCAAGCTGCACGCCGGGCACGGAATCCCCAGCTATTTCGACATCCTGCCCAAGGTGGGCGCCGTGAAGACCCAGAAGATGGACGCCCTGCGCTGGTGGCTGTCGATGAAGTACGACGCGGTCACCCACAGCCCCGATCGCAATGTGTTTCAGATCGAGGGGTCAGCCGTCCTCTGCCAGTCTGAGAACGAGAAGATTTCCGCCCAGGGCCAGCGGGTCCACACGGGCACGTCCGAAGCGGCGAACAAGATATTTGCCGAGAGCTTCACCGACCACTATTCGGAACTGGCCGCTGACGATCCGGTGTTTGCCGATCTGCAGAACATCTTCGACCTGTCGCTCGTGGCCGCATTGCTCTCCGACAACCGCGTTCCAGACCGGGTCGGCTGGGATCTGGGCGTCTTTGCCGCGGGCGGCGCTTATCAGCCTGCCACGTTCCAGCCGCCCAAGACGATCCAGTCGGTCGTCAACCATCGGGTGTACAACGGCAAGGACATCGTGGTGCAGGTGGCCGGCGGCGTCGACGGCCGGATGCGGAACGTTCTGCAAGATCGCAACGTATTCCGTGAAGCCGGTGCTCTGGCCTCCGAGAAATCGAAGGGCCGCGCCCCGCAACTGCCGGAAGGCCGTTGGTGGTGGGACGCGAAGAGCAACTAACGCGGGCAACTAACGCGGGAAACTAACTCGGGCAACTGAGCAGCGGCTGTACGTCGCGTGTTCTTAGTTGAATCAGGCTAAGCACCCGCCAGCTGATCCGCCATTGGCGGAGCGGCTCCGGGGTCGTCGCGATACGAGAGTTGGCTTACTTCGCGTACTGGAAGTGGACCACGGCCTCGGGCACGCGTACCTGGAACTCGTGCCGAGCGGTGTCAACCTCCGCCCAGGGGTGCGACGCCGGCTGCAGGTTCGTCAGCTTTGCCAGGTAGAGATCGCGGCCCGTGCGCTTGTCGATTGCGTGCAGATAGGGCCACGGCATGCCCCCCTCGTCGTCCCCCTTTTCCACGTGCCGATAGGAAAAGACCAGGGCGGGCGCAACGCGCGACTGATCGAGCTCGAACACGCCGTCATCAAAACGCCGGCTCCAGAGCAGCTTGCCCGACAAGCGGTCAAATGCCGAGATCATGCCGTTGACCAGGGGGTTGCGGGAATCGTCCCGCTGTCCATTGGGGCGGACATTTTCTGAATCCGCGAATGGCTTTGAAAACGCGATGTAAAATCGCCGCTCGTCGCTGGTGGCGTACAACTGCAAGCAGTGTTCGGTCCCGGCGATCTTCTCAGTGGTGACCGGCACGCCAGTCGCCGCGTTGAGCAGACGACACGTGCCATCGGGCTCGGCGATCGCGTAGCGGTCGGAGTCGAGCCGCAGGAGATGGCTGGCTGTGGCGAAGAGCCGGGTCCATTTGATCTCGTTGGCCAAAAGATCGATCCGCGTGGCCCGCATGCCGCCCGGGTCGACCGACTGAATCAGCGCGTCTCGCCCTTCCAGCCACTTCAACTCGGAGCTTTTGGCCGCAAGGCGGCGTTCGGCGATTTGCTTGCCATCGAGCGTGCGAAGGAATTCCACCCGTTTGCCCCGGCGATCGAGCAGCACGACCAGAGATTCATCGCCCGAACCCGAATCCGCCGGCTCAGCGTCGGTTCGCCGCCAAAGCAGGCGGCCGGTCAGCGGATCGTACGCGGTCAGGCTTCCGCGATCGAGACAGCAGATGGCGCCAGGCTGGACGGCCACAACCTTTGCCACCGGGCGGCCCAAATGGTCGATCATCGACGTGCGGTCGGTAAACAGTCCCGCCATCCCCCGACCTATCGGCATGACAATATCGTTCGACGCGAATTCTTCGGCCGGCAAAAGGTCGATGTGCCACAGAAATCGGGGATTGGCCTCGCCCCCATCATCGAGCGGGGTCACGCCGTACAAGTCGCCGCCGTCCTGTACGATGAGCAGTTGTCCAATTCCCCAGCCGCGATGCAGCGTCTGGAAACCACGAAACGACGGAGTATCGACCGGCAGCGTCAGGTCCCAAGGGGTGGCCCGCGGCTCTCCCTGAAACCGCAGCGTCTTCCCCTCGCGGTCGAGGGCCACGTCCATCCGCTCGAAGACGCTGCCGGCCGTGCGTTCCATCGGCAGCGGAAAGAAATTCGGTCCGACGCCGCTGATATTGTCGGTGTGCACTTGGGGCTGCTCAGCCGGCCACGGATCGGGCAGCGTCATCTCGATTTCGGCCGACATCCGCCGGTCTTTTCGCGCGCGGCCAATCACCTCGCGACAGGCGATGCCGTCTGCGAATCGCACGTCGGCGAAGTCGTCTTTCAGTCGGCGGTAGCACGTGGCGGCCAGTTTCCGCTCGCCGTGCGACAAATAGGTCTCGGCCAGTTTCCGCAGCGCCTCGGCTGCGCGCCTGTGGTCCTGATGAGCGGTGCTTTCCCAAAGCGCGAGCTGCGCGCTGAGGTAACCCGGCTCGGGCCGCAGGGCGGCGTCGATTTTTTGCTGCAGCTCGGGGTTCCACTCGGCGAATCCCAGCCGATCAGAGACGCGCCGCAGCGTGTCGACGTCGCCTTCAGTCAGGGCGGCTTGCATGGCTTTCACGAGCCGCGCGCGGGCCTCTCGGAACTGGGGCAACGAGCAGTCAGCCAGCAGATCCATCAAGTCGGCGCGCAGCTGGCGGTCGAACGCGACCACGCGGGCCGGACCACGCTCGACGTCGAGCGTGGACGGCAGCTCGGACTGGGCGAGCAACAGCAAAGCGTCGAACGCCTCGAGTGTCTGCCCGGCGCGACGTCGAGCCAGGGCTAGCCGCCGCAACGACCGAGCCCGTTGCTCGGAGTCGGCGGTGCGCTCAACTCGTCCCGCAAGCGTATCCGAGCGGCGAGGGGACGCTTCCAAGTCGGCTAGCAGCGTCTCCAACAGTTCGTGTCGAAAACGGGCTGGCGGGGCATCAGTTTCATTTTTGCCACGCTCGCCGGGCTTGGGCGCGAACGTCGCGATCAGGGCTTCCAAACGCCGCTCGGCACTCTCGAAGTCGCCCGCCTCACGATCGAGAAGGGCCAGCCGATTGCGGACGTCCACGTTCTGGGGCTGCTCTCCTAACTTCGCACTCAGCACACGGCGCTCTTCGTCGAGCGTCGGCAGGACAATCAAAAGTTCGTGCGATTGGGAGACAGCTGCGATTCCCGCGGACGCCGGCCCGGCGACAAGGTTCCCCAGCGTCTCGCTCCCGGCGGTGACGATCGGGCGCGTCTGGCCGTTATGCAAATCGACGTCGATCACCGTGCCGCTCGTGCAAGGCAAATAGTAGTGCGCATCGAGCACCAGCCCGCGCCCGCTGGGCAGTCCGACGGCGGCGTTCCACAAGGGTTTGCCGGTGGAGGGTTCCCAAGCTGAGCAGCGGTACTTGGCCACCGTGATCAAGCGGCCCTGCTCAAGCGGGCCGAGATACAGTCCTCCGGCAACAGGGCGAGACCACACGAGTTCGCCTGTTCTTGAGCGCGAGCGCGTGAATCTGCGGAGAGCGCGGCGAGACGAAATAGCACCTTTCGGCATCCGTGCGCACCAAGGTCTCCCGCCACGTTGTGAGCCAGCGGGCCTCGGCCCCTGCGAAGGCACGACCCCAGCGCGGCGGGATGCGGGCCGGTTCTTCGACGGGCTCGACCCGATACGCCCAACGCACGTTGCGCGTCACCAAATCGACGGCAATGATCAGGCCGTCGGGGGTCGGACACAAGAGCATCCCTTCGCACTCGACCGGCATACATGACGGCCCGGACCACGAAACCGAATCGGCCTCGAACCCGGAGAAACCAGCCAGACTTTGCGACCAACGCACTTTTCCGTCGGCTGGCTCAAGTGCTAGTAGATGGGCCGCGTCCTCGGTTCTCGCGAGCACGTACAAAGTCCCGCAATGTGCCAACGGAGGCCCCATAAAATCGACGTCGCGGGTCTCCCCCGGAGATTCGGTCGGGGGCGCGTCGATCTCCGCCAGCCGCCAGAGCCTCTTTCCCGTGACTCGGTCGAAGGCCACGAGGCTGTTTTTTGGGGGCGATTCCATGGCGAATCGCCGGCGGCGCGAAAAGTTGGGAGTCGACGGCGCGACGTCCTCGACGACCGTGAAGATCCGCTCGCCGTCGGTCGAAATTGCCGTGTGCGGTGCTCCGGCGAAGTGCCGATCGACGAGCGTTTCGGTCACGATGGGCATGGTCGGATCGCGGAAGCCGTTGACGCCGTCACTGCCCCCGGGAGGCGAAACGTCGTGCGACCAGAGCGGGCGACCGGTCCGCAGGTCATACGCGGCCAACTCATCTCCCGTCCGGACGATGACCGTTTCACGCACGACGAGCGGGATTCCGTGAAAGACCGGCGCGATGCCCGTTGCGGCGCGTTGCGCGATGAGTTCATCGATCAGTGCGCCCGAAGTGCCCGTTACGCTGAGTCGCTTGTTCCAAAGCGACAGCGTTGTGGGCGGATGCATCACTCGCGGCATCGGCGATTGCGGATGCCCACCGGCGAACGCCGCCGGCTTTGCCGAAGCGTCGGCCGAAACGAGGAGGTTTTCACGAAGCAACTGATCCAGCCAGGCATCAAGGCGGTATCGGTGGTTTTGGACGTCGATCTGGGATTTAGACAGGGCCGCCCGCCTGCCGTCGATCCAGTGCTGCGCCCGATCGCTTTGGCCCATCCGCGCCCAGGATAAGACCAGGCGGGCCGCTGCCGCCGGCTGATCCCCGGCGTCGGGCAAGTCCAGCAGCTCACGGCTGGCCGCCGCGGCTTCCAGGAACTGGCCCCGATCGAAAAAGATTCCGGCAGCCACGGCCAGCGCATGTCGGCCCGCCGTCGTGTGGCGATATTGGGCGAAAACGTGCAGCACGTCCTCGACTTTGCCGGCCACTTGCGCCCGCTTCAGGTCCTCGTCCGCGAATTTGCCATATTCCCGCTCGTAGGCGGCCAGTCCCCCGGGGGCAAATGTGCCGATCAGCTCGTTGGCGGCCACCTTCGCGTCGAGATATCGGCCGTTGAGGAACGCCAGCTTGTTCTGAGGATCGTTGAGAATCGGCTGCAAAAGTCGCATGGCGTCGGCGAAGCGCTCTCGGCCGATGAGCGAATGCGCCTCTGCGAAGGGTTGCTGCAGGTCGCGATCGATGGCGACAGGGCGGGGCGGGTCGCTGGCGGCGGCCCAAGGGGATCTCTCCGACAGGCCGATTGCGAAGATCAGCGCCGTGAAGCACAAAAATCGCCGGCCCGCTTTGTCGAAAGACAATCGAGTTTGCCTGCGTCGTGCCACAACCGGCTCCGCACGATTCTTCCACCGCGATTGCACGGCTCAATCGCGTCGAGCGATTCTCGCAAATGGCGGAGCGACAGACAATGCGCTGCCGTTTCCGACGGGCCTCAGCACATCCGCGGCCGGAACGTGGCGACGCTACACGGTCCAGCCTTGGCGGTATTTGCGACGGATCAAGGGCTCAGCTTCGGGGGCGTTCGTTGCCCGCTGGTCGGCGGCGTCCCACTCGATCTTCTTGCCCAGGCGCACGGCCAGGACGCCGACGAGCATCGCCTCGGTGAGGCGAGATGCGTATTCGAAGTTGGAAAGCGTCGTTGGCCCTCCCTTGCACGCGGCGATCCACTCCATGTACGGAGCATATTCGCTGCGCGGATTGCGCGGCAGATACGGTTTCGGTCCCTCGTAGCCTTTGAATTTCTGTTCGGGGAGCAGACGGAACACGATGCTGTAGTCGTCGATGGTGTAAATCGTGCCTTTGCTCCCAATCCAAAGCGTTCCGCCGGGCGGAAGCGGATTTCCCTCGGCAAGATCGGCGGGGGGCTTTTTGCCGCCGTCGTACCAGGTGAGAGCGACCGGAGGCAGCGTCGTGCCCAGTGCCTGCGACGTCCGCTGGGGGAACTGGAACTTGATGATCTGCCAGGCCGGGGCGGATTCGGTCGTCGCTCCCTGGGCCGTGGCCTCGACCGAAACGGGCGAACCAAGCTCGAGAGCCCAATAGGCCGAATCGACGATGTGGCAGGCCATGTCACCCAGTGCTCCCGAACCAAAATCCCACCACGCGCGCCAGTCGTGCGGACAGTAGGTGCGATGGTAGGGACGTTTGGGAGCAGCACCGAGCCACAGGTCCCAGTCGAGCCCCGAGGGGACGGGAGGCCGATCGCTCGGGCGGGCGACGGGCTGCTTCCACCAGCGGCCGTTGGGGCGATCGGTCCAGCAGTGCACTTCGCGGACTTCGCCGATCGCGCCGGAGCGAAATACCTCGACGATCCGCCGGGCCCCCTCGAACGCGTGTCCTTGGTTGCCCATCTGCGTGACGACCTTCATTTCCCGGGCGACCTCGCGCATCCGGCGGGCTTCGTAAATCGAATGGGTCAGAGGTTTCTGGCAATAGACGTGCTTGCCCAACGTCATTGCCAAGACGCTTGCCGGCGCGTGATGATGGTCGGGAGTCGAAACGAGGACTGCGTCGATGTCCTTGCGCTCCTCGAGCATCCTGCGGTAGTCCTTGTACTTTCGCACGTCGGGAAAGCGCTGATACATTTCCGCGGCGCGAGCATCGTCGCAATCACACAGCGCGACGATGTTTTCGTGCAAGCAGCCCCGAATGTCGGTGCGGCCCTTTCCGCCGCAGCCGATGGCCGCGATGTTGAGCTTTTCGTTGGGCGACTTGGTCGCCGAAGCGGTCCTGCCGGAGACCCAGATGGCTGCGCTGACCGCGCTCGCGCGGGCCAGAAAATCGCGTCGCGTCGTTTTTCGAGCCATGGAAGCAATTCGCCTGTTCGAGAAGACGCGTCGGCCGAAGTCACACTGCCCACGACTGCAGTATACGGAGGCATAGCGGGCTCGCGAAACGATCAACGGCTCGCGGCCCCGTCTGACGCGGTTGGTCGATTGCCGGCGTACGGCGACGGCATGACGGCGGCCCGCAAGTCGACGATCGCGTGGACCACGATCGGGACCCAGAGAGTCCCACTGGCAAAATAGAGGCCGCAAAAGATAACGGCGAGAAGTCCGGTGACCACAATTCCGAAGATTCCTTGATAGAAATGCGCCAGGCCAAAAACGGCCGACGCGGCGCCGACCAGCACAAGCCCGCGCAAGCCGATTTGATGCAGCACATCCAGGAGCCAGGCGCGAAACACGACCTCCTCGCAAAGCCCCGCGCTCAGGGCGACGAGCACAAAGATCATCCGTTCGCGCATTGTTGTCGGCAGAAGCGCGCCAAAGTCGGGCAGGATACGACTCCAGCGCGACGGCGTCGTCGGCTGCGCGCTGGAAGCTCGGCGACGAGCGCGCTGCCACAGCAGGATGAGCAGAACAGCCGAGCCGCCGATCGCACCCCCCAGAAATCCTATCAAGGCGTCGGTATTGAGTTTGTCCCACTCCGAGGAAAACCAACTCCCAAAGGCACTCTCGCCAAGCTCGAGGCGCGACGGGTCGAATCGCGAGGGGTCGAATCCGAGCGCGGCGAATGCCAACGCGGTGCTCACGCACTCGAAGACCAGAATGTCGCGATAGAAGCGCGCTCGGGCTCCCGTTTCGCCGCGGGCAATCGCCAGTTTCAGTTGCTGGTATTTGCCGCGACTGACGGTCGTTTCGTAGCAGAGATAGACCGTCAGGACCAATCCGCAGAGGTTCGAGAAGAGTGCCATTTTTTCTAACCCTAAATACCGACGTCGAGTTGTGCCGCTTTAACGCACCGCTCGGCCGCATGGTTCACGCAGGATCTTCGCGACAACAATTTGCCTCTTACGACAAAGAAGTTGCGCGACCACGAGTTTTCATAAGATTATTGTTGGCCAGCCTTTATGGCGGCGGATCTTCCCGTAGTCGATGTTCGCCCCCCTTGATATAGTTCCGCGGCTATTTTTTCGACGCCCCCCGTCTCTGCTGCTTCTTTTGCCGCGAACCGTCAAGGAAGAAGGTCATGCGACAACAGTACAAACGCCAGTCGTTCGCGGCCTGGGCCTTTTGGCTGACGCTGCTGGTCGGCGGGACGATTTACGGCGCTTCGCGGTTCGACTGGTTCGATGTCTCGTGGATGCACCTTCCGTCTGCCACGCCGCCCGCGATTGCCCAAGCGACGCCGTCGGCCGAGGGGGGGCCGCACCCGCTTCCGCCGGGTGGGCAGATCCAAGTCACGGCCAGCTCGGTCGGTCCGCAATCGGAACCACCGCCCGAAGCCGACGATTCGCCGGGGCTCACGAAACCCGAATCGATGCAATCGGCCAAGGCTCGCCTGATGGTGGAGCGCAAGGAGGACGCGACGCCGAAGCTGCGATCCAATCCGACAACACGCTCCTCGGTCGAGCCGGCCAGCATTGACGACGTGGAGATGACCCGTCCTCGATTCAATGTGGCGGCCGACTCCTCGGCGCCCGCCGTTCCCCAAAAGCCGGCGATCCAACCGACGGCTGCCGAAGCGGATTTTCCTACGCCGGCGGCATCAGCGGCGCCCGCAGAGCTTGTTCCCGCAGCGAAAACCGTGGAAGTCTCGGCGTCGCCGGCACTCCCCGCGATCGATCCCGAGTTGGCAGGCCGCCTCAAAACGGTCGACGCTTTTCTGGACGCCGACGACGTGCTCCGCGCTCACCGCGAGCTGTCGACGATTTATTGGGGCAAGCCGGGTTGCGCAGCGCCATCCAGCAGCGGATCGAGAAGACGGCGAACATGATCTACTTCGATCCCAGGCTTCACTTTGTCGAGCCCTACATCGTCAGCGCGAATGATCAATTTGCGCAGCTTGCTAAGCGGTACAACGTGCCCTGGCAGTATTTGGCGAAGCTCAACCAGATCGACGATCCGAAGAAGCTTCGGGCGGGGAAAAAGCTCAAGGTGATTCAGGGGCCGTTTTCTGCCATCGTGGAAGCAGGCAGCTATTTGTTGACCGTGCACGCGTACGGGTACTTTGTGCGGGCCTATCCGATCGGAATCGGCAAGGACAGCACCACGCCGCTTGGCAAATTCGCCGTGCTGAACAAGGTGGTCAAGCCGCAATACACCGGCCCCCATGGAGGGGTGATCGACGGCGATGATCCGCAGAATCCGCTCGGGCCGCGCTGGCTCGATTTGGGCAACAGCTACGGAATTCACGGCACGATTGACCCGGCCTCGATCGGAAGAGCCGAGTCACGCGGTTGCATCCGCATGCGAAATGAAGACGTGAAGGAAGTCTTCGACATGCTCGGCGTCGGCTCGGAAGTCACGATCCGGCCTTAATCAAGAACCGGCAGGCCGACATTCCGCCTGCGGCGGACTCGCCAGCGTCTCACAGCGGCGGAACGCGCGTCGTCAGGAAGTTGTAGACGATCACGTACGCGCCCAGGATGAAGATCCACGCGATTCCCAGAGCGTGCCACACCCAGCTGCAAGCGGCCACGCCGAACGAGTATTCGTGATCGTAGCGGTCGCTCAGCGCTCGGAGCGTCACATACGTCAAGATGAGCAGGGCCACGATCACATGCAGGGCGTGCATCGCGGCTGCTGCCATCACCAGAGCGGTGGCGCCCAATTGCGCTTCGCCGGCGTTTTGGTGGACCCGCAGGTTCTGGACGATGCACCACATTCCGAAAACCTGAACGCCGACAAAGGCCGTTCCGAAGGCCAGACCCCAAAGCATGTCGCGGCGGAATTGGCGCTGCCGCTCGCGACGCACCGCGGCCAGTCCGAGCGCCTGCTCAACGCTGCAGAGAATCAGAAAGGTTGTACTGAAGGCAAACGCCGCTGGGATGACGAACTGCCCGGGGGCGTGGGGCGGGGCGACCAGCCGCGAGAGACCGAACGCGCTCAGGCCCGCGACCGCAAACAGTCCCGCCGAGAGCGCGAAGAATCGCAGAACAAACTGGCTTTGGGGGAGCGAACGCCCAAGCATCGCGACGGCTGGCGCGGCTGAACGGTTGACATCTCGCTCGCCTCGCTGCGGCATGACGCTCCTTCCCGGGCCACGGCGATCGGCCGCGCCGCTCAACTGCATTTTACTCCGGACAGTGTCGAGGTACATGCCGAATTTATGCGGGCGCCAACCGCCGGCCCCAACGAGTCGGAGCACTCGGCAAATGGAATAACGGGGCGAGCCTCAGTCCAATATTCCCGGTTAAGGTCTCCGGTCGATTGCGGTTAAACGTTGGTAACCATTGAACGGTGACGAAAGGGCTGGCGATGCCATTACCTATCATTTGCGGAGTGATTGATCGTCGCGTCCTGGTGAATTACCGCGTTGAGCCGGACGTTCTGTCACGGATTTTGCCCGCGCCGTTCCGGCCATTGACCATTAGGGGTCACGGAGTTGCCGGGATTTGCCTCATCCGGCTCCAGCAGATCCGGCCGCGATTTCTGCCCAGCTTCTTCGGCACGGGCTCCGAAAATGCCGCTCATCGAATCGCCGTGGAATGGGAGCAGAATGGTTGCCACCGGGAGGGAGTCTACGTCCCTCGGCGGGACACGTCGTCGCGGCTCAACACGCTTCTCGGTGGCCGGATCTTTCCGGGCGTCCACCATCATTCTGATTTTCAAATCGACGAGCGAGGCGGGCGCTATTGTGTCCATTTGAGCAGCAGCGATGGCGAGTACCTCACCGTTGAGGCCAGACGGGCCTCGCGAATGGGAGATAGCTCGCTCTTTCGCTCGATCGAAGAGGCCTCGGCATTCTTCGCACGCGGCTCCGTCGGGTATTCGCCGTCAGCCCGCACGAGCGACGTCATCGGCGCGAGCGACTTCGAGGGGCTTGAGCTGCGGGCAACGAACTGGCGCGTCGAGCCTCTTGCGATCGAAAGCGTGGCGTCGAGTTTCTTCGAGAACGAACGGATCTTCCCGAAAGGGTCGGTCGAGTTTGACAGCGCACTTTTGATGCGCGGGATTCACCACGAATGGCACGCGCGCCCGTCGATTCCGTGTCGCGAAAACGCGCCTGCCTTCGCTACATCGTGACCGGCTGCAGATAGCACATCCACAGGGCCGTCGCTTCGCGGAAAATGATGGAGCGCATTGCCGCTGGCCGCACGTCTTCGCGGATCGGCATCGAGTGTGCGTCCAATCCGGCTCTTTGCAACGTGAGCCTGATCCGCGGCACCTCGAAGAATCGGGCAACGATCAACACCTGAGACAGCTTTTGCTCAGCGAGAAACTTCGCGGATTCTGCCAGAGCCGGCCGCGAGTCGTTCTGAGCAGCAGGGGCCGGAAGCGTCAACAAGTCGGCCTCGGCGATGCCCTCCGCCAAGGCGGTGCGTCGTAGAATCTGCGTGGTTTCGTCGGGTGTGCCGGACTCGCTGGGCCGGGCGATGAGCAAGATCTTTTTGATTTGGCCTTCGCGGTAGAGCTGCAACGCCGTCCGGAACGGGTTGGCTCGGGGCTTTTCGTCCGCACTCTTGTCGGCATCGCTCCGGCCCGCGAAGACGGCCGCTACGTCCGCGGCGCCTCGATCGTCGAGCTGGCCGACGCAGACGAGCAGTGCCAGCGGAAAGGTCGCGGCGCAGGTCGCCAGCGTCACCGTGCCGATGAGGAAGTCCTTGAAGAAATTCGTTCGCTCCCACCATCCGCTCACTTGCCCCGGCAGCGCCACGACCAACAAGGCAGCGACGTGCAGCGCGAACGGGAACGGTAAATCGTGCGGGCTGGCGTGATCGTGGCGGTAGTATCGATAGACCGTCCAACCAGCCGCCCCGAACAGTCCCAGCGTACAAAGCGCGCCGAATCGTCGCACGAAACCGTTGGCCCGGGGGAAAAAGGCGAAGGCGATCAAGAGCACAGCCGAGAGTCCCAGAAAGCCGCGAGACGCTGATTTTGGCAGGAAGTGGAGGTCGATCCACCAGGCGGCCGCCGAGAAATGGGGGAACCGCATTTCTGCAAGCAGATTCAGCAGCGTCACGCATCCGAGGAACAGGGCCGTCGCTCGCGTCACGGCAAACCAGGCTGGCGCGATCGACTCGTCTGCGGAATCGGCTTCGTCCTGTTCGTCGGCGTGCCAGTCCTCGTGCCGCTGCGGACGATCGTGCCTCGACCCACGCACGGAGGTCTCGCGTGCCGAATAGGTTGAACCGACTTCTGGGGCCGAGTAGCGGGGTCGCGACCCGTGACGCGAATACGGCTCAGGCTCGCGAACCGAATACGCGGGACGCTCCTGCCGAACCGAGTAGCGCGGTTCCGGTTCGCGATCCGCGTAGACGGGGCCCGGCTCGCGGACGGAGTAAACCGGACCCGGCTCGCCATACTGTGGCGGGGGATCACGATACTCGCGTCGCTCATATTCGCGCGCTTCGCGGCGCGGCGGTTCCTCGTCCTGGTAGCGTTCGTACTCGCGCACGTCGCGGCGCACGGGCTCCCGCACCGGTTCCGGGGCGGGTTCCCCCTGCTCACGTCGGATCGCCTCCCGAACGAGGTACCTCTGGTCGGATCGCATCGTGCGGAAGGGTATCCGGAAACCCGATTCTTGGGGAGACGAGCCTGCCCCAGGCCCCTTTTTGGCGGTTCGCTTAACTGGCCTGGCGGCGTAGACACATTGTCTGAGGGCCCGGCAACTTCAGGCAAACTGCTGAATCGTCGGCTTGATCACGACTTCGGAGACGTTGGCCCGCGGGGGCAAAGCGGCGATGGTCACGAGCACGGCAGCCACATCCTCGGGCTTCAAAATCCGGGCGCGATGCTCGGCACTAACTGGGACGGGGCGGTTTTCCAGAATCGGCGTGTCGACCTCGCCCGGATAAATGTTGGTGACCCGAATTCCGATCTCGCGGACCTCCTGGGCAACCGTGATGCCCAGCGCCTTCATCGCGAATTTCGAGGCATTGTACGCCACGCCGCCAATCAGGCCGGCCCGCACGCCGGCGGTCGAATTGATGTTCACAATCAGGCCGTCGCGGCGGTCCTTCATCTGCGGCAGAACTTCGCGGATGCAGTTGTAGGCCCCCGTGACGTTGATCGCCATCAACCGGTCCCAGTCTTCGGGAGCCAGGTCGTGGATCGACCGTTTTTGCACGTTGATTCCCGCGCAATTGACGAGGATGTCAATCCGACTGAGTTCGCGAGTGGCCCACTCGAAGAGCGCGGCGACGCTCTTACGATCGGCGACATCCACCTCATGGGTCTTGATCGCGGGAGCGCCATCAAACTGCTTCACGATTTCGGCGAGCTTGTCGCGCCGCCGTCCGGCGATCGCGACCGCGCAGCCCTCGCGGGCCAGCGCCAGGGCGCAGCCCGCTCCGATTCCAGTTCCCCCGCCGGTAATGAGTGCCGTCTTGTTTGCCAGTGTCATGTTTGTTTTGTCCGAGTACGTTCAGTCGCGGGAATTTCGACCGCGACTTTAAAACGGAAAATTGTCATCGATCTCGGCGGACGCCAGCTCGACGAGGAAGCCCGAGATCCGTTCAACGAGCACGGCCATCAGGGCCCGGCCCTTTTCGGCGGTGGCAGCGTGCGGGTTGCCCGCGCCGGAATTGGTCGTCAGCAAATGCCACGGCCGAGTGATCGACACCCAGCCGCGATTGACGGCCTCGAACTGCGTCGATCGAACGTTGCCATCATCGGCAGCCAGATGTCCGGTTTTGGGATCGCGGGCCACGAGCTCTGGAAAGTAGGCCAGGGCTAACGACGTTTCGACCTCGCCCGCGTGATCGTCTTTTGTGCTGAAGATCTGTTTTTCCGCGTCGGCGGCTATGCGGTACCAATCGCACAAAAATAGCCGCACGGGCGTCTTACCGTAAAGTTCTCGCAACACGGGTTTGAAGTCGTTGCCGCCGTGACTGTTTAAGAGGACGAGTTTGTGGATGCCGTGGGCGGCCAGCGAATCGACGATGTCGCGAATGACGGTCAACAGGGTCGACGGGTTCAGATTGATCGCCAGCGGAAAGCCAAGCTGATTCGTGTCGGTTCCGTAGGGGATCGCTGGCAGCATGACCACGGCGGCGCCGCGCTCGAAGGCCGCCTCGCAGGCTCGGCCGGCGATCGTCTCGGCCTCGAAGATATCGGTCCCGTAAGGAAGATGCAGATTGTGCGGTTCGGTGGCCCCCAAGGGCAAAACGGCGACCTGGCACGGATGCTCACGAACGTAACCGTAATTCAGTTCCGCAAGCACCCAGGGACGCACGCTGACCTCGAAGTTGCCGCTTCACGCGAGGAGATAATCACTCAATGCAGCGCATTGTAAAGCTGCACCACCACACCGTCGAGAAACGTCGCCAGGCGTTTTGCGGCGGTTTGAGCGGACTTTCTCAGCTTCCACATATCCGTGACGCTCGACGGCCGCGACCAGAGTGCGCCGATTGCCGCGCCCAGCCGAGTCGTGCCGGTCGGCCCCATCAGCGAAAGCACTTCGGCCGGCAGATCACTCGTGAGATCGTCGCTGATCACGCGGATTCCCAAAAATCGGATCCCGCGCTCGCGGCAGACTTGAGCGACGGCCAGGCTTTCCATGTCGACTGCGATCGCTAAGTACCGTGCGGCCAACTGCTGCTTATCGGTCACGAGTCGCACAATCATGTCGTAGGTGAGCAATCGTCCGATATGGATGCCTTGCCTCGCGTCGGCGGGAAACCCGACGTCGATCATCAGAGTTTGACCCTGGCCGTCGACGATCGAATCGGCCACCACGACGTCACCCACACGAATATGGGGAACCAGCGAGCCGGCAAATCCGCAGGAGAGAACCCATTTTGGCGAATGGGCGTCCAAAAGCGCATGGGTCGCCCGCCGTGCTCGCGCTTGCCCGGTGCCACTTTCCACGACGACAATCCGAATGCCGTCGTATTTCCCGCCGCGAAACACGAAGTTTGATCCGCTGTATTTGCGGACCCGCTCGCAACGGTCGAGAAAGGTCGACATCTCCATCGGCAACGCACAGACGAATCCGATGTCGGCGTGCGACGGATCGCCCGCATTCGCTCCGCCGGCCGAACCGGTGGCGGGATGGGCGCCGGGATTTGCGGCAGAGTGGCCGCGGCTCATGCGTGCTTGCTCTCGAAACGCTTCATCGCGTCGACCAGGGCGTCGACCCCTTCCGGGGGAAACGCGTTGTACAGGCTGGCTCGCATTCCACCCACGCTGCGATGCCCTTTCAGGCCGTCAAGCCCCTGCGACTCGGCAAACTTCAGAAATTGATTGTTGAGGTCTTCGCTCGACGCCACGAAGGTCACGTTCATCAGCGAGCGGCTGTCGCGGTCGGCCGTCGCTTTGAAAATGCGGCTGGAGTCGAGCGCCGCGTAAAGTTTGTCGGCCTTGGCACGATTGCGGGCCTCGAGCGCCTTGAGACCCCCCTGGGCCTTGATCCATTTCAGCACCAGGCCCATCACGTAGATGCCAAATGTCGGACACGTATTGTACATCGATTCGTTGTCTGCGTGCGTGCGGTACTGCAGCATCGTGGGCAAGTCTTTGGGGGCTTGCGCCACCAGCTCCTTCCGCAGAATCACCAGCGTAACTCCCGAAGGACCGAGATTCTTTTGAGCGCCCGCGTAAATCAGCGCATAACGTTTCACATCGATCGGTCGCGAAAAAATGTCGCTGCTCGCGTCGCAGAAGAGCAGGCTGCCGGCGGGGATCGACGGTTCTTGAGCGAACTCAGTGCCGAAGATCGTGTTATTCGACGTAAAGTGAACATAAGCGGGTCGCGGCGAATAGCTCTGCTTTTTGGGGATGTAGCAGTAATTCCGGTCCTTGCTCGAGCAGGCGACGTGCGTCTCGCCGAACCGGCCGGCTTCCGCCAGCGCCTTTTCCGACCAGGAACCGGTCACGAGGTAGTCGGCGGTCTGGTCGCGGGGGAGAAAATTCATTGGCACCATGAAAAACTGGGTTGAGGCGCCCCCTTGCAAGAACAGGACGTCATAATCGTCAGGGATGCTGCCGATCTCGCGGAGCAGGGCGACCGTCTCGTGATAAACGGCCAGGAACGCCTTCCCCCGGTGCGAATGTTCGAGGACGCCGATTCCCGTGTCACCCAGCGATAACAGAGCGTCGCGGGCTTCCTCGAGCACGGGCAGCGGCAGCGCGGCCGGGCCGGCCGCAAAATTCACGATGCGCTTGGTCATCGGGCAAAGTCCTTACTCGCGGCGGTTTCCATTCAGGCGCCGGCCAGTTCGAGACACCGCGGCCGCACCGAGGTTCGGCGGATGTCGGGATCCAACGCTGCTATAGCGGCTGTTCCCCATCAGCGTCAACGTTACCGGTCGGCGGCAGAGCGCAAGGGCCTTTTGCCAACACACTTTTGCGTCGCTACGGCCACGCGGCTATGATGCTGTCTGCAGCGAATTCTGCCTGTCCCCCGGGCAATCTCCAGGCCTCCCGCATCATGAGCCGAGTCTCAAATTCCGCGCGTCAAGCGGCCGGTCCGCGTCCGCAACCGTTTCAGGCTCCGCAGGGTGATCTGGCGGTGCTGGCTGGGTCGGGCAACCCGCTGTTGGCGCAAGCGATCGCCAACGAGCTGGGGGTGCCGCTCTCGCCGTGTCGCGCTCGGGTTTTCAGCGAAGGCAACGTCTTCGTTCAAATCAAAGAAAACGTGCGGGGCCGCGACACGTTCATCATTCAGGGCGTGCACCATCCGGTCAACGACAACTTCGTCGAGCTCTTGTTCTGGATCGACGCGCTCAAGCGGGCCAGCGCCCAGCAGGTGACGGCCGTCATTCCTTTCTTCAGCTATGCGAAGGGTGACAAAAAGGATGAGCCGCGGGTGTCGATCCGGGCCCGCGTCTGCGCCGACGCCATCGAAGCGGCCGGGGCCGATCGCGTGTTGACGATGGACCTGCACAGCCCGCAAATCCAGGGATTCTTCGCGATTCCCGTCGATCATCTCTACGGGCGGCACGTCATTTCCGCGCACATCCGCAAGCTCGACATCCCCGACCTGGTGGTTTGCAGCCCCGACACAGGCTTTGCCAAGGACGCGTCGGCTTACGCGCAGCTTCTGGGAGTTCCCGTTGTCATCGGCAACAAACATCGCGTCGACCACAGCGAGCGGGCCGAGGTGCTCGAGGTCATCGGCGAGGTGGGGGGCAAGAACATTCTGATCGTCGACGATTTCACGATCACCGGCAATTCGTTGATTAGCATGGCCGAGCTGCTCAAACGCCGCGGCGCGCTCGACGTTTATGCCGCAGTCACGCACGGAGTGCTCTCGAAAGGGGCCGCGCCGCGGCTGGCCGCCAGCCCGATCAAGCGCCTATTTATCACCGACACAATCGAGAATGTGCAGGATCCGCTGCCCCACAATGTCTCGGTGATTTCTGTCGCTGCGCTCTTCGCGAAGTCGATCCGCTCGATCCACGACCGCACGAGCGTCAGCAGCCTGTTTCCGGACACGCGGCTGCCGGATTGAACGGCAGCTTCAGGCGACGGGCCCGGACGGGAGCAGGCATTCGCTCAGCACACGGATCTTCTTTAGCTCTCGCTCAAGCTCAATACGAGCGCTATTGGAATCGAGTGCATCGAACAGATCGGGCAACTGTACGCCGCGGCTCATGATTTCCGAAGCGATTTTGCTGTTGAGACGATTCTCGACGAAGAGACAGTTCTCCGCATTGAAAAACTCGCGCACAGCGTCTTCCGCGGTCCAGAGACCTCTTTCGACAGCACCCACGACTCCCATAACGGTGATTGCAAAAAGTCGAACCAACTCATCGGTGGTGCGACCTGCTTCAGTGTCGAGGTCTTCCAACCGCGAAGGTTTTTTCACGACTCTGCCTCGCACTCAAATCATCGGATAGTGCCGCTTGCATCTTACTCTTCCACATGCAAGGCTGGGCAGTTCGATCGCGGTTGTCGCAAAGTAAAGAGGCCTGTCTGTGTCAGTCGACGAGCTCAAAAAGCAGACGCCCATGATGGAGCGGTATCTGGAAGTCAAACGCCAGAACCCGGGCTCGCTGCTGCTGTTCCGCATGGGCGATTTTTATGAGCTCTTCTTCGACGACGCTCAACTCGCGGCGAAAGTGCTGGGCCTAACGCTCACGAGTCGCGACAAGGGATCGCCCAATCCCGTGCCGATGGCCGGCTTTCCGTATCATGCGCTCGAGAACTATCTTCAGAAGCTGATCCATGCCGGGCTGCGCGTCGCGATCTGTGACCAGGTGGAAGATCCGAAACTTGCCAAGGGTCTGGTCCGCCGCGAGGTGACACGGGTCGTCACGCCGGGAACGCTCGTCGACGAAGGACTGCTCGATCCCAAGAAATGCAATTTCCTGGCGAGCGTCTGGCCGGACAAATCCGGCTTGGGTCTAGCGTGGCTGGAACTTTCGACCGGTCGCTTTGTCGCGGCACAGATCGATCCCCAAAGCCTGGCCGACGAATTGGCGCGCATTGAGCCGGCCGAGTGCCTGGTTCCCGAGAGCGCGTTGCCTCCGGCGATCACCGCCGTCCTGGCCGAGCGCGAGGGCATGCTGACGAGTCTCCGACCGGCGTGGAACTTCGCCCGCGCCGACTGCCGTCGCCTGCTGCTGGAACATTTCGGCACTACGACACTCGATGGATTCGATTTGGACGAGAACTCTCCGGGCGTGACCGCGGCGGGCGCGCTGCTGCAGTACGTCCAGGAGACGCAGAAAAGTGCACTCGGACACATCGTCCGATTGGAGCCGTATCGTCGCGGATCGAGTCTGCTAATCGATGAGTCAACGCGGCGAAGCTTGGAGCTGACCGAAACGCTTCGAACCGGCGCCCGCGAGGGAAGCCTGCTGTCAGTGATCGACGTGACCGTGACGCCGATGGGAGCCCGCGTGCTGTCAGAGCGGCTGGCCAACCCGCTCACCGATGCGGCCGCGATTGACGAGCGGCTCGATGCGGTGGAGGAGCTGGCGCAAGACGCGGTGCTCGCGCGCGATTTGCGCGACGAGCTCGAGCGAGCCTACGATCTGGAGCGGCTGACGGCGCGCGTCGCAACGGCGCGGGCCGGTCCGCGCGACTTGGCGTGTCTCGCGAAAACGCTGTCGCTCTTGCCCAAGCTCAAGGCCCGCCTTTCGGCGCGTCGCGCGCGACGCCTTGTCCAATTGGAAGATCAGCTCGACCTGTGTGGCGATGTGCGGTCGGAGATTGAACGGGCGCTCGCCGACGAGCCGCCGCTCGGAACCACCGAAGGCAATATCTTTCGCGCCGGTTATCATCCGCAGCTCGACGAGCTGCGCGGTCTGGCCCGCGGCGGCAAGGAATGGATCGCCCGCTATCAGGCCGAGGAAATCACCCGCACCGGGATTTCCAATTTGAAAGTCGGCTTCAACCGAGTTTTCGGCTATTACCTCGAGGTGACTGCGGCCCAGGCGGGCAAGGTTCCCGCCGACTATCTGCGAAAGCAGACGCTGAAGAACCAGGAGCGCTACATTACGCCGCCGCTCAAGGAGCACGAGGAGAAAGTGCTGCGTGCCGAAGAGCAAGCGATCGCGCTTGAGCAGGAACTCTTCGCAGCTTTAAGAGATCGTGTTGCCGGCCAGTCACGGCGTCTGACGGGGACCGCGTCCGCCTTAGCCGAAATCGACGTGCTCGCGGCGCTAGCGACTGTGGCGGTGCGAAATGGCTACTGCCGGCCGGAGCTTTGCGCAGAACCAGTGCTTGATATCCGGGACGGTCGCCATCCGGTCCTCGACCGGCTGAAACCCTCGGGCGAGTTCGTGCCCAACGACATTCGGCTCGGAGTCACGCCCGAGACGACCGAAGAAAACACGGCCTCGGCCGGTCGCGTGCAGATCGTTACCGGCCCGAATATGGCAGGAAAAAGCACGTATATTCGGCAAGCCGCTCTCATCACCATTTTGGCCCAAATGGGTTCTTTCGTTCCTGCTCGGATCGCGCGGATCGGCATCGCCGATCGGATTTTCGCGCGCGTCGGTGCCAGCGACGAGCTGGGCAAAGGGCAGAGCACCTTCATGGTCGAAATGGCGGAGACGGCCCGCATCCTCAATGCGGCGACCGCTCGCAGCCTTGTGATCCTCGACGAGATCGGACGCGGCACCAGCACGTATGACGGCATTTCGCTCGCCTGGGCCGTGACCGAGCATCTGCACGATGTGGTGGGCTGCCGCACGCTGTTCGCGACGCACTATCACGAACTGACCGAGCTGACTCAGACGCTCTCGGCCGCGTCGAACTGGAACGTGGCCGTCCGAGAGGACGCGGACGACGTGATCTTCCTGCACCAGATCGTTCCCGGTACCGCGGACAAAAGCTACGGAATTCATGTCGCCCGGCTGGCGGGTGTTCCTCGCGACGTTGTCGAGCGGGCACGGGTGATTCTCGAATCGCTCGAGGCCGATCATGTCGACGAGACGGGCCGGCCCAAAGTTCCCGCACGCACCACGCGACCGGCCGCACGCCAACAGCTCACACTCTTTCAGGCCGATCAGCATCCGGTTCTCGACGCACTGCGCGAGCTCGACTTGGATCGGATGACGCCGTTGGCCGCGCTCGAAAAGCTGCACGCGCTGAGAGATGGCCTTCAGCCGAATTCGGACCTCAATGGCAAGCCCGTTCTGTAGAGCACGAAAGGCTGGCTCATCGGCTTTGCACGAGCGGTCCCTCCGGTACGACTCCACGTCGGGCCAGGATCAAGTCAGCCGAGAAGAGAACGAGCCCCGCCCAGATGAATCCAAAGCTGACCGCGTGGTCGAAACTGAATGGTTCGCGATAGAGCCACACGGCCAAGGCCAATTGCAGGCTGGGGGCGACGAACTGCAGAAACCCCAGAGCGGACAATGGCAAGCGCCGGGCCGCCGCTCCAAAGAACAACAACGGGATGGCAGTGATCACTCCGCTGGCCAATACCAGGATTTGACCTCCGTTGCCCATCCCACCGAAGACATCGTTTCCTCGCATCGCCACCCACACGAGATATCCGCCTGTCAGCGGCGTGAGCAGCAGGGTCTCAATCGTCAGGCCCGTCAGCGATTCCACGCGCGCCACCTTGCGAATCAACCCGTAGAGGCCAAAGGTTCCTGCCACTCCGAGCGCGAGCCACGGGACGAAAGGCAGACGGAACACCAGATACGCAATTCCGATTGCTGCCAGCACGATTGCTCCCACCTGCAACCGCCCGGGGCGCTGCGCAAGAAAACAATTCCCAGCAGGACGCTGAAGAGCGGATTGATGAAGTAGCCGAGACTGGTCTCGACAATTCGGCCGCTCACAACGCTCGCGATGTAGATCAACCAATTGGTTGCCAACATCAGCGAACTCAACGTCAGCAGAAAGACCAGCCGCTTTGACAGGGCGCGAGAGAAATCCGGCCACCGACGTAGGACGGTGAGCAGCAGGACCATCAGAACCGCGCACCAGGTCGTTCGGTGTGCGACCATGGCCGCGGGAGGCACCTGCTGCACGAGCTTGAAGTACAGGGGCTGGAAACCCCAGTAGGTGTAAGTCGCCAGGCCAAACAGCAAGCCGGCGATTGACTTCTCATCCAGCGACCGGGGCGATTGCGGGGCCGCGGCTGTCGCGTCGGAAGTCTCAAGCCCAAACGCGAGACTGCCGCCGACGGCTTCTCCCAATTCCCGGCCCGCCATTGTGTGTTCCGCCCGCTTGGAATCGCGCTTCACCTGGAGTCCAGGCTACGACGCGACAGGAGTCCCCGTTGGCGCAATATCCCCAAGCGGGCGGATTCTGCCAAGCGGCGTCTGCGTTTCGATTGGTTATCGGCGCGGCTAGAGGGCAGTGCTAGCGGTTGGCGGCGGAAGGGAGCTGGCCGGTGATGGGCTGGGAAACCAGCTTTTGGATGACGACGCGATTCAGCGTTCCGAGGTAGATTTCCTCGGGTTTCAGGCTCAAAGGCGAGTTCTCCTTGATGTCCTGATCCTTCTTTGCAACCACGAGGATCGCGTTCTTCTGCCAGACGTCGACAAATTCTTTGATCGGGCCGCGGACGTTCCCGCGAGCGGGATCGGCGAGGTACACCCAATAGCCGTCCGTCCCACGAAAGACCGCGAAGTGGTAGAACTTGCCGATCTTGAGACCGACCAGAACCGGAATCTTGGACTGCGAGAGTTGATCGAACGACAGCGTGCCGATGCTGGCGACGTAGCCGAGCTTCACGCAGACCTTTCGCAAATCTGTCAGTGACACTCCATTCTGAATGCGGTCTTTCCGCTCGGCCGGGGTCAGCATCTTGTCGAGCGTATCGAGGATCTTTTGCTCGGTAACGTTGTCGCCCCAATAGTATTTCAGCAACGTGCACAAAGAGGCGGCGCCGCAGGAGTAGTCACGATTCTGCTTGACGACGTTTTTGTCCTTGAGCTCGCGCCAGCTCCAGACGCCGCGCTGAAAGATGTGCTGCGGATCGCGAATGGGGCAGCGCGTTTCGGTCAGTGGCTTTTCGTCCCCTTCCGGGATCGGCGCAATCTTGTCGGCGGCGCGCAATCGGGCCGTCTGCACCGCACCGCCAACAGTGAGCGCCACGCTGAGCACGACGGGCGCGGCGACGACCTGTTGCCAACCTTTACTCTTGCCCGAGGTCATATCGAACTTTCGTCTTGCCCGAACCGGCTGCCTAAGAACGATCTCGATCTACGTCGAAGCGCGGCACTGTCAGTCGCCGGATCGTCAATAGGTAAACGTGATCCCGACGCGCGAGGGAGCATCGGGCGTCATGGCGATTTCTGCGAAGGGTTCGCAGATCCGGTTGTCTTTGATGACGGTTGCCGCGATGCGAAATCGAATCGGATCCTGATCGCTGCCCGGAAGGCTGACGCCGTTGGCCCCGTACCGCGTGATCGTCGAGCCTAGGAGTGTCCCGCTGATGGTGACCCAGGAGTTGACGGAAAAGCCAACGCCGAAGAGATAGTCAAACTCCTCGCCCGGATTGACATCGACGCCGTCGATGGTGTTTTGGAAACGATGAACGTAGCCGCCGCCGTAGTAGAAGATGACCGGATCGAGCGTGTGGACGGCAATGAAGTTGGTGGTAATGTCCCAGAAGCCCTGCCCGAGGAAGCTATTGGCCGCGACCAAAGACGAGGCAAACGTGGCGTGTCCGCTGGGGGCCACGAAACCGAGGGTGCCAATCACATCAGGCACCCAGGCGCCGCAGCCCTTCATGAGCTGAACGCTAAATCCGCCGGAGATGTCCCCCGTACCTCCGAAGTTGTTCGTCAGGCTGCCGCCGACGTCGGTCGTCTCTTCGCTGTTGGCCCAACCGAGCGGGACGTTGAGGTAGGCTTGAAGCCCATCGCAAATGCCGTAGCGAACCGCGAACGGAATGGTCAGGAGGCGCAAACGGATTCGCTCATTCTCGACGCCGACGACCGTCCCCGAGTGATTGATTTCCGGCAGCGCAAAGGTCTCATTGAAGACGCTGTAACTGAGGCCCCAGTCGAACTGGCATTTCCCGGGCTCCAGGAGGATGGCTTGTTGCCGCAAAAACACCAGGGAATTGCTGGGCGGCGCATCTCCCAGCTTTTCGACCGTGGCAATCGATCCCGACCCTCCCGACGAACCCGAGCCCTCGGCAGCAGGGGCTGGCGGCGGTTGATCGGCTCCCGTCAGTGTCAAACCGGCGATTTGCAGTGGTTGAGGCTCGTCGTAGCGTGCATAACCGGCGGCCGGAGGGCCGACGATTGGAGCGGGGACGGGCATCGGCGGCTCACCAACCGCCAGGGACAGCGGCGGCGGTTCCATCGCCGGCATCACAATTCGCTGGGGCACAACCTGCGGGGCATCCATCGCCAATCCCAGCGGCGGAGGCGGTGCAACAGCGACGTGCGGGACTGCCACGTTAATCGGGACGACCGTGGGCGGCACGATTTCCAGGTCGAGTGCGGGCGGCTGTTCGACCGCCCTGACGTACATCCGGCCTGGTTCGGCGGTCTGGCTCAGCGAGACGGTGTTTTCGTCTTCGGAAAAGACGCTCGACGGAGAATCGAATCGTTGCGCCAGAGATCTCAGCAACGCGGGATCGTCGGCCCAGACAGGCGACGCGCCCGCAAAGGCCGACGCCGCGAGCAGGCCGCAAGCGAGAACTCGCCCCCGGCAAGCGGCCAGCCAGGCCGGGAATCCAAGAAATGAGCGACCACCCTCCATGGTGTTCCCCCAGTGCGAACGCACTTTGGTGTCGCGGTCAGGCTCCGGCAATTTCTGCCGGCGGCCGCCGCACGCCCGCGAACCCAACTTATGAAGATGCGACGCGCTGTCGCCGAAGTCCGCGATCGTTCGTTCTAGAATCGATCGCGCGGGTACCGTTATGTTTGGCAAATTCGATACGCCGTGCCTTTTCGTCAAAACCGGAACGGTACAGTCCGTAGGGTTCTCGCAGACGGAAGAGTCGCTCGGAATTACGCGACCCGAACAACCGCGCTGTTCAGAAGACTCGCTTGCGCCGTGCGCGCGCGAAGTAAAAACCCCGACGCCGAGCGTCGGCCGCTCGGGGGCTAAAGCTGAGAACCAGGCGGTTGCGACATCCGGGGATCGCTGTTCGGGACGCACCGGCTGGCGGCTCGAGAGCCCAAGTTGAGTCAAACCCCGATCGAATCGCGAATTCGTAAGAAGCCCTGGTCGCGAGAGTCCGGTTTTCCGCGTCGTATCGGACTGCCCGAATCTACCGCCTATTCGGCCGGACACCAGATTCGTGTTGCGGGCGTCACATTACGGACGATGGTCACGAACGTCACTTTGCGTGAAATCCGAGCGTTAGGATTTCGTGCAGCAACCGGACACAGCCGCTTGTATGAGAGTCGCCGCCGAAGTTGGGTTGCAGGGCCAATCGGTCACTGTCTCCCGCAAGGCCAGCGGAGCGAAAACCTTGCGGTCATTTAGTTGTCCACTCACGGTGAACGGATTCAACGGAGCAAAACAATGAGGAAGGGACTGTTTAAGAATTTGGCGCTCGCGGCGCCGCTTGTCGTGTGCCTGCCGTTCTGCGCAGGCCGGGGACACGGCTGCGTCCAGCGACGAACCGGCCGCGAAGATCTTCGAGGACTACTCGTTGACCTCGGCGACGCAGGACAACGGCGATTCCAAAATTGTCAACACGAACGCGTCGTTGGACGCGTCGGCCCCGAGCGTGGCCATCCCACCGGCCCCGTGCGTGGGCAATCAGCCGGCGCCGGCTCCGTGCACCTCGCCAGTGTGCACGGCTCCGCCGAACTGCTGCAACACGTTCGGCGAGCCGTTCTGCGAGCCCAAGTGCATCTTCAATGCGGGCGTCGAGGCGACTATCTTCCACGTGCAAACTCGGGGAATGGTCGTCGATTCGTCGGTGACGCGGTTCGGAGGGGATGACATTCCTACAACCACGTTCGAGCAAGGCAACAGCCAGGTCTTCGACCAGTTCACCTTCTCGCCGCGAATTTGGGCCGGCGTCCAGGAGGATTGCTGGGGGATCGAGGGTCGCTTCTGGTATATGAGCGATTCGACGAACCGGCTCGACCCGTGGGAGAGTCTCCCGATCAGTGCTACGGGCCAGTACACGATGGACCGCATTAAGGCGTACACCGTCGACCTGGAAGGCACCTACTCGTGGTGCTACTGCGGCAACAAGCTGACCGGCTTCCTCGGCGCCCGTTATGCGTCGTTCGAGGCCGGCCAGGCTGTCGACCTCACACGCGACACGTCGCCCGTCGAAATCTTCAATACCAGCGCGTTTACCAAGTTCACGTTCAACGGAGTTGGTATCACCGTTGGCTTCCTGGGTCGCACGCCCTTGAGCTGCGACGGTTGCATCAACGCTGTCTATGGCGTGCGCGGCTCAGTTTTGTGGGGCGACGCCGAGCGCACCGTTCAGACCCAGGCCACCGTCACCGAAGCCGACGGAGCCGCAACTTCGACGAATAGCGCGTTTTCCGATGAATGCGACACGGCGTTCATCGTCGAGGCTTTGCTCGGAGTCGAGTGGGACCACGAGTTGAAGTGCCTGCCGATGTGCGCCTTCCTCCGCGTGGCCGCCGAATACCAGTACTGGAACCTCGGCAACAAAGGGTCGGCCTCCAGCAACTCGTTTGCTGTCTCTGACGGCGGGGCCGCCCAATCCAACGACTCGATCGGAACCGTGGAGAACCAACTGGTCGGCTTTACGGTCGCAACCGGGTTCACCTGGTGAGGCTCACGCTCCGCTCGCCATGAATCGAAACATCGGCAGGATCTCACGGGTCCTGCCGATGTTTGTTTTTTGGCGGGGATGCGGGCGGGCTGTTACAGCATTGGCCTGTCGTCGTTCGCGACTCATGCTCGATGCGACGCTGCCGTTGCCGCGGCGACCTTCACGTGCTCGGGACGGACGCCGACTCCGATCATCCGCGCCGGGATTCTGCGGAGCATTGGAAAGGCGTTAAACAGACGCAGGGGCCAAGGCGGCGTCAGCTGGTTGCTGCTGGCGAGCACTTTGCCGATGATCCGATTTTGAATGAGTACCTGCAGGCGCTGTGTGAACCGGGTCGGGAATTCGCGGCGGCGCTGCACTTTTTCGAGATCCTGCTCGGTGAGCGTCCCGCTCCGCAGTGGAACCGCGAGCAGATTTGCCGCCGCCACGGCATCCTGGATTGCGAGATTGATTCCCACGCCCCCGATCGGCGACATCGTGTGGGCTGCATCGCCGATACACAACAGTCCCGGGCGATGCCAAGTCCTCAGCCGATCGACGCTGACGCTCAAGAGCTTGACGGCATCCCAGTCCTTGAGTTCCGAGACACGATCGCGCGTGAACGGGGCCATCTCGGCAATCTCGTTGCGGAAAGCCTCGATCGGCTGCTGCCGCATTCTTTCGGCGTGCCCCTTAGGAATCACGAAGCCGCATTGCCACGAGTCGCCACGATTGAGCATCACCATGATGTGCCCGCGGTTGAAATAGCCGAGCGTTTGCGGAGGATCGGCGGTCTTTCGCGAGAGGCGCATCCACAAGATGTCCATGGGCGCGCCTAAATCCTCGACCTGAAATCCGGCTCGGGCGCGGACCGTGGAGTGGCGGCCATCGCATCCCACCACCAAGTCAGCGAGGACCTCCAACGGCCCGTTCGGCGTCTCGGCACGGAGTCCGACGACGCGGCCGTTCTGCTCGACGATGTCCTTCACCTCGGCCCTCATCCTCAGTTGGAATCCGGGCAGCGACCGCGCCTTATCCGCCAGAAAATTCAGAAAATCCCATTGCGGCATGAATGCGATAAAGTGGCAGTGCGTCGGCACGTGCCGGAAGTCGGCGATCATGACCTGCGTGTTTCCGATGCAGCCGCCGAGTTCTGTCACCTCTTCGTGCGGGAGCTTGAGGAATTCGTCCAAGAACCCAAGCTCGTGCATCAGCTCGAGCGTTGACGGGTGAATGGTGTCGCCGCGGAAGTCACGGAGGAAATCGCCGTGCTTTTCCAGCACGGCGACAGAGACTTCCGCGCGGGCTAAAAGAAAGCCGAGCATCATCCCCGCTGGTCCGCCGCCCACGACGCAGCACTGCACGCGGATCTTTTCCGGTCCGCCAGCGGCCGCTGACGCATATTCCTCATGCAAAGTGGCCATAATGCGCTCCTCGTGCAAAGTGGCCAGCGCGAGCCGCGATAGGCGGATCTTGTCAACGCGTCAGATCAGTCATTGGCCTGCACGGCCGCTTCTTGCATCTTGCGGGCCTCGTCGGCGTCGACGAAATCGCTGTGGCAGGAAGCTTTGTTCTCTTCCGCCTCCATCGATTTGCGGGTTTTGGAGGCCAGGCGATGGATCTCGTCAGGATTCAGCACGCCCCGCTTTTCCAAGATCGATTGCTGCTCATCCGTCAGCGCGGCGGAGACCTTGGCCTTGTCCCAGGAGTAGGAGGCTTCTTTGCCGGAGGCGAACTCAACGATTTCCTTCGAGATGCGCACACTGCACCAATCGTGCCCGCACATCGCACAAAAGTCGGTGTCGACGTCGAGGTCTTCGTCGTGATAGGCGCGCGCCGTGTCGGGATCGAAGCTCAGCTCGAAGTGCTTCTCCCAGTTGAGGGCGGCCCGAGCCTTCGTGAGCTCGTCGTCGCGGTCGCGGGTTCCTGGAATGCCCAGAGCGACGTCAGCCGCGTGGGCCGCGATCTTATAGGCGATGCAGCCCTGCTTGACGTCGTCCTTCTTCGGCAGGCCCAGGTGCTCTTTGGGCGTCACGTAACAGAGCATGCTCGCGCCGTGATAGGCCGCCGCCGTGGCGCCGATGCAACTGGTGATGTGGTCGTAGCCGGGGAACATATCGGTGACGAGCGGGCCAAGGACATAAAACGGAGCGCCGTGGCAGAGCCGCCGCTCGAGTTTCATGTTGTATTCGATCTGGTCGAACGGCACGTGCCCCGGCCCCTCGATCATCACCTGCACGCCTTTGCGCCACGCCCGCTCGGTCAGCTCGCCCAGCGTATTGAGCTCAGCCAACTGCGCGCGGTCGGTCGCATCGGCCAAACCGCCTGGCCGCAGTCCGTCGCCGATTGAGAACGACACATCGTACCGCCGCATGATGTCGCAGATGTCTTCCCAAAGGGTGTACATCGGGTTTTGCCGGTCACGCACGAGCATCCACTTCGCCAAGAGCGAGCCGCCGCGGCTGACAATGCCGATCAGTCGGTCCTTGACGTAAGGCAAATGTTCGCGAAGCACGCCCGCGTGAATGGTGAAGTAATCGACGCCTTGCGCGGCCTGCCGCTCGACCATCGACAGAATGGATTCGTCGTCGAGCTGCTCGAGCCGCCGTCCGATGATCATCGAGTAAATCGGCACCGTGCCGACGGGCACCGTGCTGTTCTGCACGATGGCTGTCCGGCACTCGTCCAGGTTGCCGCCGGTGGAGAGATCCATCACGGTGTCGGCGCCCCAGCGTTCGGCCCAGCGCAGCTTGATGATCTCTTCGTCGGTCCCTGACGAGACCGGCGAGGCTCCCATGTTCGCGTTGACCTTGGTGCGCGACGCACGGCCAATCGCCATTGCATCGAGCTGATAACCCAGATGCGCGCGGTTGGCCGGAATGATCATCCGTCCGGCGGCGACTTCATCGCGAACCTGCTCGGCGGTCAGGTGCGGCTCGCGCGCAGCCACCCGCCGCATTTCGGGAGTGATGGCTCCGGCCCGCGCGTGTTCGAGCTGAGTCACCGGGGAAAAACCGGCGGGCGGAATCCACGCCTCGTGTGATTCGTAGTTGGACTCAAATCCGGGCCGGCGGACCCAGTCGCTGGGCATGAAATCCCACGCTGTCTTGGTTGAAGGTTCCGGCATTCCAGGCGTGTCGGGCGAAGAGAAGGTCAATCGGCCCGCGACTCCGGCCGCAATTCTTCCCGGGGCGGCAAAGCTTGCCGGGCTTGTCCCTGCGCTCGTTGATGATGCATTTCCGCCCAGCGGAGGCAGCGAAAACGGGAATGCTGCGAAATCTGCTTCGGTGCTGCCGGTCGCTCGCGGTGTCGACATGAAAGAATTCCTCTGGGGTGCCGTGCGCTGCCTGTATCCTAGCCGTGCAGGTTGGAATTGCAACGAGTTGAGTGCGCTCGGCTTTTCGCCCGATGCGCTAAGCCGACGCCTGTGGCACCAAAAAGACTGGACGCAATCCTATCCACGCGTGGATTGCCTTATTTTGACCTCGAGGCTTCGCCAACCCGCAGACTCGACCCCGCTTGAAGCGTCGGCCCAATCGGAACGCACCGGAATTCGCCCGCTGATCCGTCCGATCGGCTCGCTTTGCAGACTCTAAGCGGTCGGAGCTTCCGTCCGCGTAAATTCGGATCGTTCGAAATGTCGATCACATACCGTAGCCGCGCTGCGGTCGCGGGCACCGTTCGGACTTTGCTGACGCGAAAAAGCCTGACTCTCGATGAACCTCCTCGAAGTCTGCAATCTCCGGAAAACCTTCGGCAACCTCGTCGCCGTCGAGGACGTCAGCTTTTCGGTGGCGGCCGGCGAGGTATTTGGCCTGTTGGGGCCAAACGGCGCGGGGAAATCGACCACCATGAACATGGTGGTCGGCCTCTTGGCACCCGATTCCGGGACGATCCGGCTCGACGGTCAAGAGCTTGCTCACAATAACCGCGAGTTGCGCACGACGCTGGGAGTCGTCCCGCAGGATCTGGCCATCTATACGGACCTGACGGCGCGCGAGAATCTCGACTTCTTCGGCCGGCTGTACGGGATCAAAGGGCGGACGCTCAAACAGCGGGTCGACGAGGCGCTCGAGCGCACCGGGCTCACGGGCGCGCCGACGATCGGGCCGAGACCTTTTCCGGCGGAATGAAACGCCGGCTGAATTTCGGCGTGGCCCTCTTACACCATCCACGCTTGATGATTCTCGACGAGCCCACGGTCGGCGTCGACCCGCAGTCGCGGGCCCATCTGCTGGACTGCGTGCGGGCCCTGAGCGCCGAAGGAGTGGCCGCGGTTTATGCCAGCCACTACATGGAAGAGGTCGAGGCCCTTTGCAAGCGCGTCGCGATCGTCGATCGGGGCCGCGTGCTGGCTTGCGACCACCTCCAAACGCTGCTCGGGCGGTTGAGCGCGGATTTGTGTCTGCGTGTCTCGCGACCGACGAATGGACTAGCCGCAAAGCTCGGACCTTGGGGCCGCCTTGAATCGGGCCACAACGGCTGCGCGACGATCGTCATTCCTCGCGAGCAGGCCGATCAAAAAGACCGGCTCAACGAGACACTGTCGCAAATTCTGGATCTGCTCGAACAGTCGCACGTCGACCTGCGCGGCGTGAAGACCAACGACGCCAATCTCGAACGGCTCTTCCTGCAGATGACGGGGAGCCGGCTCAGAGATTGACAGATCAGGGTCCGCAGCCGGCCCCGACCAAACGGAAATCAAAAGAGTGCCCATGAAAGCGTGGGAAATTACCAAGAAAGACCTGCGGATCCTGCTCCGGGACGCCCGGGCGCTGTTTGTCTTGCTCGTGCTGCCCTTGGTGTTCATCACGATCATCGGCCTGACGATGGGCAAGCTTCTCGGGTGGAAGAACACAAACCAGGTGCTTCGCCTCGGCGTTGTCGATGCCGTCGCCTACGAGCAGATTGGCCAGCCCGGCTGGGACGAGGACGAGGCGGACGCCAAGCCCGCGGACGCCAAATCTGCCGACGCGGCGGGGGCGGCAAAAGAGCCCGGCGAAAAAACCGGCGAGTCGAGCCAAACCGCGGCGGCCACGACCACGAACCCCGCGGAATCGCTCGACGCCGAAGAAAAAATCAAGCAGAAGAAAATTGCCCGCAACATCATCGTGAAGGTGATCAACGAGCTTCAGGAACGCGGCGGATTCGAGATCAAGGAAATCCTCACCTCCGAGCGGGCTCAAACCGAAGTAGACAACGGCGCGGTCAACGCGGCGCTGGTGATCGGGCCCAATTTTTACCGCCAGGTCAGTCGCCTCAAGCCGGGCGATATTCTCGACAACCAGTTGAAGGACGGGCTCGGCTCGCTCGACGTTGCACTCGTCAGCCGCGAGCCCGACGCCAGCACGCACTCGCTCATCGAACAACTGGCCTTCTCGGTCATCTTCAAGACGATTGTCCCGCCGGTCATGTGTCGCCACGCGCTGCACCGGCGGTTTATGTCGACCACGTGTGCCCAGTTCGACGAAGAGGCCGATAAGCCCAACCTGCAGCCCGAGGCGGCCACGCCGCGTCCGATCGTTCGCGACGGCGAGGTCTACAACGCGATCGTGCCGTCGTACACCGTGTTCTTCGTGTTCTTCATCGTCAGTTTCATGGCCCGCTCGGTGCTGCACGAGCGCGAGCAGGGAACGCTTCGCCGCCTGCGGATCGCCCCTGTCCGCCCGATGTCGATTCTCAGCGGCAAGACGATGCCGTTTTTGGTGATCTCGGTCGCCCAGACGGCACTGCTCTTTGTCTGCGGTCGGATCATGTTCGATTTTTCCTGGGGGGCCTATCCGCTGATGCTCCTTCCGGTAATTCTCTGCACCTCGATGGCGGCGACCGCCTTGGGATTGCTCGTCGCCACATTCGTCCGCAGCGAATCGCAAGTCTCCGCATACGCGACGATCCTGGTGATCACAATGGGCGGAGTCAGCGGCTGCTTCACCCCCCGCAAGTGGCTTCCAGACGCCATGCGCGAATTCAGCCTGACCACGCCGCACGCTTGGTCTCTGATGGCTTACGAGGAACTCTTGAGCAAGGCTTCGCCCGACCCGCGGCTGGTCTTCGAGTGTTGCCTGATGCTGGTCGCGTTTTCGGTCGTCTTCTTCATCGCCGGCAGCGTGCGGTTCCAGTCTTGCGAGTGACTTGAGAGCCTGTACTGAGCCGGCCGGACTGTCTCAGCCGAGTCGCCAGGGCGACTTGACCCCGGCCGTGAAAACTCTGCCCGCAAACATCCGCGGTTGGCCGATTGACAGACGTCCCGCGTCCCGCTGACATGGACACCGGCGCGGCGTGTCCCGACGGTCACTTTGACCGTGTCACCAGTCGGTCTTTCTCGCGGTTGATTCAACATGGCGTCCATTCGCTACGGCATCGTCGGCGGCGGATTCATCACCGGTTTTCAATTGCGTGCCCTTGCAGCTGTGCGGGGAATCGAGGTCGCCGGTCTCGTTTCGCGGCGACGGCCGACTGCGCTTTCGGAATTCGTCAAAGCCCAGGGGCTGGGGGAAGGGCGGATCTTTGTGTCGATCGCCGAAATGGCGCCGCACGTCGACGTGATTGCGCTCTTTGCTCCCAATTTCGCGCGATTGGAGCATGTTGAAGAAGTCGTCAAGGCGGTGCGAGCCGGCAATCGGCTCAAAGGCGTGATTTGCGAAAAGCCCCTCGCGCGGAACCTCGTCGAGGCCCGTCGCATGGTCCAGCTCGTCGAAGACGTCGGCCTGCGTCACATCTACTTCGAGAACCAACTGCACATGAAGACGCTGCAGTCAACGCGGACGCAGTTGGCCTCGGTGATGACGGCCATGGGGCCGCCGCTGCTCGTGCGCTCGGGCGAAGAGCACTCTGGCCCTCACAACGCCTGGTTTTGGGATCCGACCCGTCAGGGCGGCGGAGTCCTAAGCGACATGGGCTGCCACTGCCTGGCCGTCGGCTGGTACGCCCTCACGCCTCCGGGTAAGCCGGCCACATTCTTGGAGCCACAGTCTGTTTCCGCCAATCTCGCACTGCTCAAGTGGGGCCATCCGACTTGGCGCAAAAAACTCGTCGAGCGGTTCGGCGTCGACTACGCGAAGACTCCGGCCGAGGATTTCGCCACAGGGATGGTCACCTATAAGAATCCCGAGACGGGCCGCCAACCGCAGGCCCAATTCACATCCTCCTGGATGTACGACAAGCAGGGGTTGCGGCTGTCACTCGACGGGCTAGGCCCGGGTTACGCGTTCGAGATGAATACGCTTCGCTCGACACTGGAACTGTTTGTCGGGGACGATGCGGCGCGAGGCGTAGCCGATTCGGAGTCGGCGCTGGAAAAATCGACGGCCAGCCGCGGTCTGCTCGCCGTCCAGCCGAACGAGCCTGAACTCTACGGCTATACCGACGAAAATATCGACGCCCGCGAAGCCATCGTCACCGGACGGCCGCCGCTCTTAGATTGGCACTATGGCGTCGAAATCGTGCGACTGACGATGGCGGCTTATCTCTCCGCCGAGCGCCGCGCAACGGTCGACATGACGGACCCCAAGACCTCGGCCGAGCTTGAGACCTATATCCCGCTGATCCAGCAAGGCCGCGGCTGCGAAGTCTTTTCGCCTTCTTCATACTCATAAAATCGCCACTGGTAAAATCGCCACTGTTAAAATCACCGCCGTCCAGCCACGCCGAAAGCTCGCCTTACGCTCCCGACCGTAAGAGTCGATGAGCGATCGACATCTCTCGCGTCGTTCGCTGGTGGGTTCTCGTGCCAAGGGACGTTGACCGCCTTTTGCGCCCGTTCAATAATCAAAGTGTCCCGGCCGAGCCGCTCTTTGCTGTTAAGTCGTCGCGTGCGCTAAGAATTCACCGGTCAAAGCCGGGAGGGCTCGATCGGACGGGCAGGATTCTCATGGTCAATTGGCTGGCCAAGGCAACTGAGGCGCTGCGTCGCGCTCCGCCTCCCGAGCCCGAGCCCTACGAAGTCGCCTGCGTCTGTGCGCACCGCATCTCGGGAACGCGCACGCGCGCCTTCCAGGTGGTCCGCTGCAACCGGTGCGGCAACTACGTTTTTGTCCTGCCGCGCGACGTCTACCCCCAGCCCAAACCGAAAAAGAAAGCTGCGTCCAAAGGCGTGTCGGCAATTCGGGGGGAATCCACGCCGCCGCCCGCTTCACCCGGTGTGGCTCCCACTGCGCCGTCCCGTAGAAGTCTCGCGGCCGGATCGGGTGAAGTTGCCGCGCAAGGGGCGCCCGCCGTGCAAGCGGCGCCCGCCGCGAGTCCCGTTTCAACGGCGTCCGATTCGTCCAGCGAAATTCGCATCGAAGCGATTGAACTGACGTCGCGCGGGTCTTTATTCACGCCCGTTCGCGTGGTGGCGTGCGCGATCTTCGGCGTCGTCATTCTGACCGGATATTTCGTTTGGCAGTCGCAGCGGAAAGAAAAAGCCGCACTCACTCTGCGAGAGCATCTGGACGCCGGCGACGCAGCCTTTCGGGCGTCGAAGTTCGAGGAAGCGGCGGCCGAGTATCAGCAAGCGGCGCAAGCGGTCGACATTCTGGGCCGCGACGATGTCGAATCGCGCGTTGTGCGACAGAAGGCCAAGGAACTCAATGCCATCGCACATTTGTCGCGATTGTCGCTCTACGATCTGTGTGAAGAGGCCCGTCTAGCGGTCGCGGAAGGCGAAACCAAATGGAACGAACGATTCGATCGCAACCATCGCGATACGTGGATCATTGTCGAAGGCGACATCGTCTCGGACGCGGGTCCTGACGGTACGCAGCAGTCTTTAATTCGCTATCCCTTCCCAATCGCTGACGGCGCGCCGGTGATCTTGGACGCGCGTCTCAAGGCGCTCGAACCCCGCTCGGCGGTGGCCGGTTCCCAGCGCGTCATCTTTGCCGGACAGCTCGTTTCATTCGCGGAAGAAGGGACCAAGAGCAAGGCTTGGGTGCTGCGCCTGAAGAACGAGACGGCGTTCCTGTGGACCGGCGACGACACCTATCGGGCGCTGGGCCTCGGGTCGGATGCTTTGCGCAGCGACGAAGAAACCGGCCGCCTCCTTGCCGCGCAAGGCGAGATCGTGGGAGTCAAACCGTGATGCGCCGGCAACGTCTCCGTTTTGCGCGAAGCTTGCGCGTCATTGCCGCAGTAGCAATTGTCGCCGCCAGCCCGATCGGGGTTTGGGCGGCGGGCGCTGTTTCGATCCCCGAACTAATGGCGGCCAAGAAGAAAGGGGAGTGGACGGCATACTCTCAAAGCGGCGCCTCGATGAAAATCGAGGGCCGCCACGCGGTCTTTTCATCCACGCTGCTGAGGTTTCTCAGGTGCGAGGATCTCAATTTCGTCTGGTACAAGGAGGACGAGCCGTTCCCCTTCGATCCCGCCAATCTGCACGGCCGCAATCTGGAGGTGTTTGGCCACTTCGAGATGCGCTCGAGCAAGCCGACCTTTGTGGTGCGACAGTTGCGCACGCTTCCCTCGGATGTGGACGCGTTACGTGACAAGAAGGGGGCGCTGGCCAATGCGCCCGCAGAACAATGGTACGCATTGGGGGACTGGGTCTTGGCCCGCGGGACCTTTTACTCCGACCGGGAACTGATGCGCGAGTCTCGGGACTGCTATGCCGAGGGGATGCGCCGCGAACAGAAGCTGCTGCCGGAAGATGCCCTCGACAGCCGACTGGCGCTCGCCAAAAAATACCCGCAATACGGTCTTTCCGAAGAGGAGCGTCTGGCGTTCGTGCAGGAATCGTTGGCCCGCCGTTGGTTGTCGCTCAAAGGCGCGCAGGCTTCGGCGAAGGATCTTGAAGGGCTTTCCGAGCGAATTGACGAAAATCTCCAGGGTTGCAAAGCGCCGCTGACGCCGCAGGACGGGCCGCTCAGCAAACGGGCCGCTTTCGACCCGGTTGGGACGTATCGGACGGCGTCGGCGACCGGACGGCTGCGAGTGAACCGCGCTCTTTGGACGGAGGTTCGCTCGGCCTTTCTGGACGCTTGGGCCAAGGAACGCAACCGCGATCCGATGCAGTTGGCCGATCGCATCGATCGAGACATTCCCGAACGCCATGCCCGCGCCGAATCGTTACGCAGCAGCGCTCTTGATCAGAAGCTGGCGGACGTCGTTCACTTGAGCCGCGATGATCTGCTCGAACTGGCCGACCAATTTCAGCATCGCGGCCAGCCGGAGAAGGCGCTGCAAGCCAAACGGGCCTGGGTGAAGGTCAAGGAGGAGCGGCTCACCAAGGCGGGACGTCCCAGCGACCTGATGCAGGCCGCCCGCGAATATCAGTCCCTGCTGGACGATAATGAATCGGCGGCCCGACTGTTGATCGAAGCCGCGAAGACCGCGCCCGATCTGAAAGACATTGGCTCGCAACTCGAACGTCTGGGGTACAAAAAGGTAAACGGCAAGTGGCTGACTGCGACCGAAGTCTCCGCATTGCCCGCCGATCCTTTCCAGAAGGCGGCTGAAGCCGGCCACTACACCGGCATGACGCGGGAACAGATCCGCAAACTGAACGGGGCGCCCGACTCGCGAACCCGAGTCGTGGCTGCCGGACGGCTCAGCGAAGTCTGGATCTACGACCAAAACGCGAAGTCGCGCCTCGCGATCCATTTCGTCGGCAGCGCCGACGGGCATGACGTCACGGCAGTACGGGTCGTCCAATAGACGTCAGGGTGCGATGCTTTCTCCCGGCGACCATCAACGCTCCCTCGACTTCGACGGTCTCTTGCGGACGTATCTGGTCCATGTGCCCCAGTCCTACGACGCGTCTCAACCGGCCGCTGTCGTGCTCATCCTGCATGGAGGGGGAACCAACGCAAAGACGATGGTCCGATTCTGCGGCCTCAACGAGACCGCCGATCGGGGCGGATTTCTGGCCGTCTATCCGAGCGGAACGGGCCGAAACCCCAACTGGCTGACCTGGAACGCCGGCAGCTGCTGCGGCGATGCGATGCGGCAGAACAGTGACGATGTCGGCTTCATTCGCGCTTTGTTGGACGACCTGGCCGGCGTGGCCGAGATCGACGTCAATCGGGTTTATGCGACCGGGATGTCCAATGGCGGGATGATGGCCTACCGCTTGGCGTCGGAGCTTTCGGACCGGATCGCGGCGATTGCGTCTGTTTCGGGACCGATGACAATCGACACCTGCCGGCCAACGCGGCCCGTTTCGATTCTGCATTTTCACGGGACGGCCGACGAATTTGCCCCCTATTACGGAGGTCGTGGCCGCAAGAGTCTTATTGAGAGGGAGTTTCGGTCGGTCGATTTCTCAGTGCGAAGCTGGATCGACGCGAATGGGTGCCCGCGGGATGCGACCGAGGCATTGATTTCTGAGCCGGAGGACGCCCTCCGGATTGAGAAACGGTGCTGGGGTCCCGGCGAGGAGGGGAGCGAAGTCGTCCTCTACACCATTTGGGGCGGCGGCCACACGTGGCCCGGCCGAGTTCCCTTGGCTGCCTACCTCGGCCCAGCCACAACCGCGATTTCCGCCAATGACATCCTCTGGAAGTTCTTTCTGTGGCATTCGAGATGACGCTCACGCTCTCAGCTTGTGGCCTGAGTTACGCATCAGTGCGAAGGCGCTGATCGCTGCAAACATCTGTATACAAATGGGTTACGAACCAGCGGAAGAGACGCTATTGAGGGCGTTTCCATCCTGCAACCAAGTCGAACAGGCGCCGTAGCTCATTCTGTCGCCCTCGGCAAGCGGCGTCTGTAAAAATGGAGAAAATAAATAGAATAGGTAATTGACCAGTCTCCCCGGCCGCCTTTAGAGTGGGACCAATGAGCAATGGATTTTTGCTCGCAGCGCTGCAGCAAGTCTTCTAGCCATCCCTGTTGTACATCCCGGTTCCGCACCCTTTTCTGAATGAAAGTGGAGACTATCCAGATGAAGAGCCTTTACGCACTCGCCGCCGTCATCGCGTTTTCCGCCGCTCCGGCTTTCGCGGGCGAAGGTCACGTTTCGACCAACTCCTTGGCCAAGATGGGCCTGGCCGGAATGCAGACCATGAACGACGCCCAGGGCATGAACATTCGTGGCCTGTCGATCGCGGTGGTTAGCGGTTCCAGCATCGCCACGATCGCGGGCGAAGGCGGCAGCGCTGCCTCGACCAACAGCTACTTCGCCGCCGGCCACAAGTCGGCCGAAGGTTCGAACGTGAGCTTCGCCGCTGACGGCACGATCAAAACATACGGCAGCCACGTTATGACGACGACCAACTTCGTCGTCGCCGGCGGGGCTTCTCAAGCGTCGGCCAAGTAGTTTAGCCTCAACGGTTTGAGACTGACGACTCAAACCAACGATTCGCCGTGAGCCGATCTGACGGGCTCCCACGGCGCATCGAATCCTGTGCTTCGAGAAACACGCTTCGCCGCAAATCTGCGACGAAGCGTGTTCTTTTTATGCGCGGTGAAAACACATCAGGAATGGAGCATGTGTTAGTGGACATTTTGTGATCGGCGGAGCTGGATTATGATGCTTAAGACTTTTGAGTCAAATTTGCGGATTAGCTAGTTGACAACGATGAAGCAGTATGGGTAGTTTGGCCATTCTGTTTGCTCGGCAACGGCCATTCGTCAGTGGTTGTTCGGGCATAGGTCGGGCTTAGATTGTTCTTTTTCTCGAGGCATAGAACATGAAGACTCTCCTTTCGATCGCGTCGGTGTTGGTGTTGGCGGCGTCGCCGGCTTTCGCTGGCGAAGGCCAAGTCACGAAGCAGTCCCTGGCCAAGATGGGACTCTCGGGCATGCAGACCATGACGGACAGCCAGGGCCAGCAAATCCGCGGCCTGTCGGTTGCCGTGGCGGCTGGCGGCAGCATTGCGACGATCCACGGCGCCGGTGGTAGCGCAACCTCGGTCAATGTCTACTTCGCCGCGGGCCATCACGAGGCCAACGGTAACAACGTGAGCTTTGCAGCCGACGCAACGGTCACGACTCACTCGGTCACGATCAACGTTGTTGCTGCCGGTGGCGCTTCAAGTGCCCACGCCCACTAATTGACGAAGCAAAACAGCGATTGCCCGGCGGCTCGCCGCGGGACGTCCCACGGGCCCCCGTGATGCGCCGCCGGATTTCGCCGCGATTGAGACGCCCCGTCCAGAAATGGACGGGGCGTTTTCCTTTGCGCCCGCGGGACTGCCCAGCACCGATTGACTGTGAGTGCTCTCGCCCCTGCCGGGCCGCCAGGCGATTGACGGCAGACGGATTCAGCGACTAAAGTGGCAACCATCCGAGCCGCGCCTTTGGATCGCGGCTTCGGAAGGATTTTTAGCGCTTCACACAACTTGCGACCTGGGCCCGTGCTAACGGACGTGACACGTGCGGCCACCGCTGCCATGCAGATGCACTCTCAACGCGCCGAGCCGATTTCACCGGCGGCACGATTCGACAGGATGCAGACAAACGCTTTCTCGGAACCAGCCTGGTTCCTGCGTTTGACTTGATTCGCCACCTTGTAAGGAGGCTCTTGCCATGAGGCGCTTCATTTTCTTGGCGTGCGCATTTGCTTTGACGGCTGCACCGGTCCTGGCCGGAGACGGGCAGGTTTCCTCGCGCAGCCTGTCTCGAATGGGCTTAGGCGATATGAAGGTCGTGCCCGATCAACAAGGGATGCAGATCCGCGGAACTTCGATCGCCGTCACCTTCAGTGTCTCGTCCGGTTTTCCGATTGTGAGTATCAACAGCCCGTTTGACGTCGGCAATCACCATGCCTTCAGCGCCAGTGTCGGCGTGAGTGGCAATACGATCGCCGGAGGCTTTGCACACGCATCGGCCCACTGACGCTGGGTTCATGGGTCACAGGGTTTCAAGTGAGGCCGTCCGCCTCCTCGGGCTGCCCGAACCTAATCAACAAAAAATGCTCATTCCCAAACAGGGATGGGCGTTTTTTGTTGGGTTGGACATCCGCCGCCTCGGCGCGGGCCCTTTTCTAGAACGGCCCAATGTTCAGCTCTATACTGCACGTCATTGGTTGACGCTTTGCGTTCTGCGGGGATCGACGTGAATCTTGTGCAATTTGAAATTCCCGACACGGGTCGATGTGTCGGGATTCTCGACGGGCACGTCGTTCACGACGTGACCGCGGGGCGATCCGAGCTGCGATTTCTCGTCGATGTCTTTGAGGCGGCTTCCGCCGCCAATCAGTCCTTGGAGGTTTTTCTGCGATCGTGCCTGGCCTCGGGCGCCGGCGGCGCGACGCTTGATTGGGAATTGCTGTGGCGGTCGGCGCCCGGCGGCCATGAGCCCTTCTTGTTGTGCCCGTTGGATCATCCGGATCCTCATCATGTTCTGGTCAGCGGCACCGGACTGAGCCACCTGGGAAGCATGCAGTCGCGCGACGAGATGCATCGAGCGACCTCGGATGAGGCGTCGATGTCCCAGGGTCCAGCAACTGATTCCGCGCGGATGTTCGCGCGGGACTCGAAGGGGGAAAGCCGGCCGCCGGCGTGCGGGGAGAAGCGCCCGAATGGTTTTACAAGGGGAACGGCGACATCCTGCGCGGCCATCGCGCGGCGCTCGAGATTCCGTCGTTTGCACTCGATGGCGGCGAGGAGCCGGAAATCGTCGGCTGCTACGTAGTCGACGCGGCCGGTCGTCCGCGTCGGCTGGGGTTTGCCTTGGGGAACGAATGGTCGGATCACGCCACTGAGAAGATCAGTTATCTCCATCTGGCTCCGTCGAAACTGCGCACCTGTGCCGTGGGTCCCACGCTGAACACGCATTCCGATTTCCAGGACATCGACCTGCGCTGCTCGGTCCTCCGCCGCGGAAGCACGATCTACGAGAGCGGCGAACTGCGAAGTGGCGAGCGTTCAATGTGTCACTCTTTGCGGAACCTCGAGGACCATCACTTCAAATATCCGCAGCATCGGCGCCCAGGCGACGTCCATCTGCACTTCTTCGGCACGAGCCGGCTCAGCTTCGGCACGCGCGACTGGAAATTCGAGGCAGACGACGAAATCCACATCGAAGCGCCCGGATTTTCGCCGACGCTCGTCAATCGCGTCACTCTTCCCCGGCCGATGATCGACGAGCCGATCGTGGTGGCCCCGGCTTGACGACGATCGCCCCCCGCGCACCCCGCACGGTGATTGTCGGCGGGGGACTGGCCGGTCTGGCAGCCGCCGTCGCGCTGGCTGAGCGGGGCGTCGGCGTAACTGTCTTGGAATCGCGGCCCCGCTTGGGCGGCCGCGCCAGCTCGTTTGTCGATAAGGCGACGGGCACGCAAATCGACAACTGCCAGCACGTCAGTCTCGGTTGCTGCACCAACTTTCAGCATTTTTGCCGGACGCTTGGCCTGTCGGAACTTTTTCGGACGGAACGAGAACTCTATTTCATCGGGCGGGACCGCGTCGTAAACCGTTTGGCGGCCGGAGCGCTTCCGGCGCCCCTACATCTCGCGGCCGCCTTCGCTCGGACGAGTTACCTCTCGGTGCGCGACCTCTTGGCGATCGGCCGAGGAATGCGGGCGCTGGCATCGGCGCGCCGAAGCAATGTCCAGCGGGACGATTTCGCGACCTGGCTTAAGCGGCATCGACAGCCCCGATCCGCGATCGAACGGTTCTGGACCCCCGTGCTTGTGAGTTCCTTGAGTGAGACGCTCGATCGCATCGACGTCGCCTGTGCGCGCAAAGTCTTTGTCGACGGGTTTCTTACCAACCGCGACGGCTGGCAAGTTCAGATCCCGACCGTGCCGCTCGACGCACTTTATGGGACGCGACTGACCAGCTGGCTGGCGGCGCACGGCGCGAGCGTCCGCCTGCAAGCCGGCGTCGATCGTCTCGCGATCGAAGGAGATCGCGCCGTCGGCGTCGTCCTCCGCACGGGCGAGGCCGTCGAGGCCGAACAGGTGATCGTCGCCGTGCCGCATTGGCTCGTGCTGGATTTGCTGCCGCCGGAAGGCAGGAATCATCCCGATCTCGCGAAGCTCTCTGAGCTTGAATCCGCACCGATTTCGAGCGTGCATTTATGGTTCGATCGGCCGATCTTGTTTCCGCCTGGGTCAAATCAGTCCAACAGTCGCGACACGGCGAGCCGGCCCGTCGAGCTGCCGCATGCCGTGCTCATCGACCGACTGAGCCAGTGGATCTTCAATCGCGATGTGCTGCACTCTCGCGATTCGGCGACCCTCCAGAAGTCGCAGAGACACGCCGACGCCGCAGCAGGAGCACAATTATCAGGTGATCATCAGCGCCAGCCGCAACATCGCCTCAAGCACGCAGCAGGAGGTCATCGACCAGGTTGTAAGTGAGCTGGCCGACGTTTTTCCACAAGCGGGCCAAGCCGCGCTGTTGCACGCGCGGCTCGTGACAGAGCATCGGGCCGTCTTCTCAGTGCGACCGGGAGCGGAAAGCTGCCGACCGCCGCAGCAGTCGCCGATCTCCAACGTGCAGCTGGCGGGCGATTGGACGCGGACCGGCTGGCCCTCCACAATGGAAGGCGCGGTCCGCAGCGGATTTTTGGCTGCCCAAAATGTGCTGACGCTTCTTGGACGACCGGAAATCCTCGTTCGGCCCGACTTGCCGGTCGCTTTCCTCGCGCGGCTCTTGATGGGACTCGAGAAGAGACGCAGATCAAGCAATGAGCTCGTCCATCGACACTTTTGACACAGAGCGGCTGACTGCCGAGCGATTACGGCCCGAGCATCTCTCCGACTACGTGCGGCTGTTTCAAGACGTCCGAGTGATGGAGACCTTGTCGCCTGACGGCAAACCGCTGCCTGCCGCGGAAGTCTCCCGCTGGCTTCAATTGAGCTTGGACCAATGGGACCGGCATCACTTCGGATATTGGGCAATTCGAACGAAAGACGGGAATCGATTCGCGGGGCGGGCGGGACTCAAGAGTGTCGACATGCTCGGCAAAAACGAAGTCGAACTGGCCTATGCGCTTCTGCCCGAGTTCTGGGGCCAGGGGTTCGCGACCGAGATTTCAACAGCAATTCTGGAACTGGCGTTTAAGACCATCGGGCTCACAGAGGTCGTCTGTTTCACGCTGACAACAAACTTGGCGTCCCAACGAGTGATGAAAAAAGTCGGATTTCAATTTGAGAGAGACGGCGTGCATGTGGATCTCCCCCATGTTTTCTACCGACTGAGGGCTGCGGAATTCTCGCTAAACGGCGCTCCAAAGCACCCGTGAGGACCCTCCGTTAGAAGCAGGTTCGTCAGCGATCGGCTGTGTTGTCGAAGTCGCGTTCGCCCAAGTTGCGGTGCTTGAACTCGACGAGCTGACGCTCGAGTTCGTGGCGCTTTTGCTGAATGCGACTCAGCTCGGTGCTGGTGTACACGGCCGTCGACCACAAGTCGTTAAGTCCTTGAAGCATGACCCAACCGGTGAGGATCAAGAACGCCAATCCAGTAGAGCGTGATCGCGATCGGCTGATTCTTGTGCATGGGCAAAAGGGCGTCTCCAACGCCGATCAGAATGCCCAGGATGATAAACGTCGCCGCAATCCGCATCCGCCGGCGATAGCGTTTGTGGAAGAAGCCGCGCTCGTCCTCGTCGAGGACCAGTTTGCCGCGCTGGCGGCGCCGCGAGCGAACATGGGCCACCATCAGGCTGGTGCCAAACACAACCAGCACCACGGCGACAATCAGTGCGGGCCAGGGGTTATTCACGGGCGACCTTATTGCTGCGGAGTCTGTTGTTCGGGTGGCAAAGTCAGCCAGCGGAGCAAGACGCGGCCCACTTTCACCAGACTCTCGCCCGAGCAGCGACTCGGCACATCCATCGCTGTGTGCCAGTACGGGTAGTCGAAGTCGATCACATCGCAGGTCGGGATGCGAGCGATTTCGTTGAGCGACAAGTGATCGTCGTTAATCTCGTGCCGTGGTGTCTGATGAAATTCGCGGATCTTGAGCTTCTTGGCGGTCGCCCAAATGCTCTGCGTCACTCCGGGGGCCAGGCGGACGCTGTTCTTCTCCGGGAACAAGTCGAGGTCGCGGTCGCCAACCATGTCGAGCAGCACGCCGGCCGCATAGCGGTAGGGGGGCGGAGTGTCGCGGTACTGGGTGGCGAAATAAGTCGAGCCCAAAAAATACTTCCCTTGATCCTGGTACACCAGTTCTTCGCCGTCAAAAAACACGAAATCGACGCCTCGGGAAACCTGCAGATCCTGCATGTGATTGCCCAGCTCCATGAGCAGGGCGACTCCGCTGGCGCCGTCGTTGGCACCCACGAAAAGCCCGCGCGGGTTCTTCCGGTCCCGATCGGGAAAGGGTCGCGTATCGTAATGACAGCAGATCAGCACGCGCTCGGTCATTTTGGGATGCCAGGTGACGATCAGGTTCGACATCCGAACAGGGGCCCCGCTCACCGGGTCAGCCGCATCAAACGACTGGTAACCGACCTGCGCTCCGAGCTGGCTGAAGTGCTCGGCGATCACGGTCTGCTGTTCGCTCATTCCCCGGCTGCCACTGGGCCGCCGCCCGATTCGACAGATTTTCTGCAGATAGCCGTAGGCCCGCGCCGCATCCAAAGTCGGCGGCGCGGCCGGTGCTGTCTCGACGCCGCTCATCGCCACGGACAGTGCGCAGACGACAAGCCAGTGACGAATCGGTGACATGCGTTCCCATCCTTTGCGACAGCCCGGCACCGCTTCTTCCCGACGACGTCTGCGCCCGTCCGCGGTGCGGATCAACTGCTCTGTAATTTTAGCCGGCGCTGGGGCGCCGCTCAACCGGTGGCTGACTTTGCGGTATCGAACGGGCAGGTCAGCGCAGCAGATCGGCGATCTCGGCTGCGGTAAAGGGCCGCTTCAAGCGGGCGCCGAGCTGCGAAACCACGCGGGCGGCCGCGTGCGAGGCCAGATGTCCAGACGAACGCCAGGTCAGTCCATTCGTGATGCCGTAGAGCAAGGCGGCGGCGTACATGTCGCCCGCCCCGGTCGTGTCGATCGCCTGGACCGTCACCCCTTCGATTGGCAGCACCTCTCCCTCGTGCATCACGATCGAGCCGTTGGCCCCGAGCGTCAGCGCGACGCTTTCGGCGTGGCGGTGAATCTCGCGAGCACAGTCGACCGCGTCCTCCAAGCCGGTCAAGCTGCGAGCTTCCTGAAGATTGCAAAATAACAAATCGACGGGGCCGCGGATCAGCTCCCAGAACTCGTCCCGGTGATCGGCAATCAGAAACGGATCGGAGATGGTAAACGCCACCTTCACGCCGGCCGCCTTGGCCTGGGCAATCGCCAAGAGGGCGGCATCACGCGTGGTCGTTCCGGCGAACAGGTAGCCCTCGACGTAGACGTATTTCGACTGCGCGATTTGCTTGCCGTCGATGTCGTCGGGCCCAAGCGTGGCTGAAACTCCCAAGTGCGTGAGCATGGTCCGCTGCGCGTCGGGCGTGATCAGAATCACGCACGTCCCGGTTTGCCCGGCGGCCGGCGGGACCTCGATCGAGACGCCCATCCGCCGCATGTCTTCGAGGAAGAACCGGCCCAGCTCGTCGTCGGCCGTCTTCCCGGCATAGGCAGTCTTTCCGCCGAAGTCCGCGATACCCAGGATCGTGTTGGCCGCCGATCCCCCCGCACAACGATGAAACGGGACGCCGGCCACGCTGCCAAGCACTCTCGCCTGGGTCGCCTCATCGACGAGGGTCATCGAGCCTTTCGGGAAACCAAGCTCGGCGACCATCGGCCTCGCTGACTTGTGCCTGGATATCAACGAGCGAATTGCCCACGCCGTAGACGTCGTATGTCATAGGCGGCGATTCTAAGGGCACTTTGCCGACGCCGCTACGGCAGCGAGTTCCTTCCCACTTCTTGGGTAAATCGTCACTCCGACACGGGGAACTCGATCCCCTGGGCCAGCGGCAGATCGCTGCCCCAGTTGACCGTGCACGTTTGGCGGCGCATGTAGGCTTTCCAGGAGTCCGAGCCCGACTCCCGGCCGCCGCCAGTGTCTTTTTCGCCGCCGAATGCTCCGCCGATCTCGGCGCCCGAGGTGCCGATGTTGACGTTGGCGATGCCGCAATCGCTGCCGGCCGCCGAGAGGAATCGCTCGGCCTCGGCGAGCCGATCGGTGAAGACGGCCGACGACAAGCCCTGCGAAACGCGGTTGTGTGCCGCGATTGCCTGGTCGAAATCGGTATAGGTCATCACATACAGGATCGGGGCGAAGGTCTCTTCAGAGACGATTGGCATTTCGGGCCGGGCACGCACGATCGCCGGCTCGACGAAAAATCCGGGCCGTCCAATGCGTTTACCGCCGCAGACGATCTCGCCTCCTTGCGAGCGGGCCGCTTCTAGGGTTCGCTGCATGCCGTCCACGGCCGCCTGACCGACGAGCGGCCCCATCAACACGCCGTCCTCCCACGGGTTGCCGATCCGCACGCTCTTAAAGACGGGAACCAGCCGCGCGAGCAGTTTCTCCGCCGCTGACTCGTGCACAAACAGCCGCCGCAGCGTGGTGCAGCGCTGGCCCGTCGTTCCCAAAGAGGCAAACGCGACGCCCCGCAGCGCGAGGTCCAAGTTCGCGCTCGGCGTGACGATCACGCCGTTGTTGCCTCCCAGCTCCAAGAGCGAGCGGCCGAGCCGGGCGGCGATCCGCGGGCCGAGCGCCCGTCCCATCGCACAGCTTCCCGTCGCGGAGACCAGCGGCAAGCGGCGATCGTCAGCCATCCACTGGCCCCCTTCAACTCCCGCCGTCGTGCAGAGGGTAAACAGCCCGTCGAAACCGGCGTCGTGCGCGACTTTCGAGACGATCTGCTGCACCGCCAGCGCACATAACGGCGCGTGAGGCGACGGCTTCCAGACGACCGTGTCGCCACAAACGGCGGCAAGCATCGCGTTCCAGGCCCAAACGGCGACCGGAAAGTTGAAAGCGGTGATCACTCCGATCGACCCGAGTGGATGCCATTGCTCGAACAGTCGGTGCTGCGATCGCTCGCTCGGCATCGTCAGACCGTAAAGCTGTCGCGACAGGCCGACCGCAAAGTCGCACATGTCGATCATTTCCTGGACTTCGCCTTCCCCCTCCGCTCGAATCTTGCCCATCTCGAGCGTGACGAGCAGTCCCAAGTCGGCCTTGTGCTTCCGCAGCTGCTCGCCGATCAACCGGACGAGCTCGCCTCGCTTGGGAGCTGGCACCTCCCTCCAACGAAGGAAAGTTTGCTCGGCGGCGGCGACGACCGCGTCATATTCGCCGCGGGTTGCCGTCCGAACGCGACCCAACGGTTCGCCGGTTGATGGATTCAGTGACACCAGGTCGGGCCCGGTCGCGTCGAGTCGTTTGCCGGCCGCCTGTACGCCGGACAACACACCGCCCGTTCCCGTCGGGGAGGTCACTCCCAATCGTTCAAGAATGGATTCGTGCATCGCTGCTCCTCGCCGATGATTGTCCTTGGATTCGTTCGTTTCATTTTAGAAGGGCCGGCATGCCGCGCTCGCGTCTAAGCACGGGAGGAGGGCAATTTCTCCCTCTCCCATTCCGATGGGAGAGGGCCGGGGCGAGGGCTCCGTCCGGTTGAGCGCTCGTGGTCGGTAAGGGCTCGCTCGAGCCGCGGTGATCGTCGCCTTACGGCTTCGTCCCGGCCGCCGAACCTCCGGCACGGGCCGGCTTGCCACTCATTTCGTCGAGGCATTCCGCCATGATCGACAGGGCCGTCTCGCAATGCTCTTGCGTGACCACCAGCGGCGGGCAGATGCGGATCGCGCTTTCGCCGCAGCGCAACAGCAAGAGTCCCTTGTGGAAACACATTTGCACCAGGCGTTCGGCCTCTTCCGGCGCGGGTGAGCCGTCCGCTGCCACGATGTCGAAGCCGATCATCAGGCCTTTGCCCCGCACTTCGGCGATCATCGGCTGCGTGCGTTTGAGTTTCGCCAGCTCCGCCAGCAAGAAATTCCCCTGGCGGGTGGCGTTCTCCATCAGCTCTTCCTCGAGCAGGGCAATCGTCTCGAGCGCGGCCGCGCAGGCCACCGGATTGCCGCCGAATGTGCTCGCATGCGCCCCGGGGGGCCAGTCCATCAGCTCCGCGCGGGCGACGATCGCGCCGAGCGGCAGCCCCGACGCAATCCCCTTGGCCAGGCAGACGATGTCCGGCTCGACACCCCAATGCTCGATCGCGCACATTTTTCCCGTGCGGCCCATGCCCGACTGAATTTCGTCGACGACCAGCAAAATGCCGTGCCGATCGCAGAGTGCCCGCAGCTCGTGATGAAACTCGGGCGGCGGCACGAGGTATCCCCCCTCGCCCTGAATCGGCTCGACGAAGATCGCGGCCACTTCGTCCGGGGCGACCTCCTTGCGGAACAGCGTCTTTTCGATCAGCTCGACGGTGCTGGGGCTTCCTGCGGAAAGCTTGTGGTTCCCGCCGCGACAATCGGCATACGGCACATGGATCACGCCCGGCACGAGCGGTCCGAAGCCGCGTCGATGCGTGACTTTGCTGGCCGTCAGCGAAACCGCGCCCATCGTGCGGCCGTGAAAGGCGCCGTAGAACGCGATCATATTCTGCCGCTTGCTGTGATACCGCGCCAGCTTGAACGCCGCCTCGACCGCCTCGGTCCCCGAGTTCGTAAAGAAGACCCGCTTGGCGAATTTCCCCGGAGTAATCTGCGTCAGCTTCTCGGCCAGCTCGAGTTCGGCCGGGTAATAGAAGTCGGTCCCCGACATATGCAACAGGTTCGCGGCCTGCCGATTGATCGCCTCGACGACGCGCGGATGACAATGCCCGGTCGAGCAAACGGCAATCCCCGCGTTGAAATCCAAAAACCGATTGCCATCGACGTCCTCGATCATCACCCCCTCGCCCCGCGCCACAACCAACGGATAAACGCGCGTGTAAGAAGGCGAGGTGACCCGCTCGTCGCGCTCGACCATCCGCCGCGCCTTGGGTCCGGGCAGTTCAGTCTGAATCGAGGGAACACGAACCTCGCGTTTGACGTCGAGCATGGGAGACACCCCGAGCGCAAGAGGACCGCCGGAAACAGAAAGGGCCGGCAATTCAATCGTAGGATAACGGAAAAGACCGGCAAGGTAAGGGCAGGTTCCCGCGGCCGCAACCTGGGCGCTAGTTAGGCTTTATGGCCAGAAGTCGGAGTAGGACGTTCGCGCCCCGATTCTTTGGAGGCTCGCATCAGCGCATAGATCCCATCCCACAGTTCTCGCCGAGCTTTTAGCGAGTTCACGGCCGCCTGTTCTGCGATCGCCCATTGGGATTCGTCGGAGCCGCAGAGTGATTGCATGAGGCGGCTGGCCATGGGGCCGTGTTCGTCGCCGTCGAGGCCGATGTGGCGGTTGAGGTAATAGCGGAAGATGTCGAGGCCGCCTCGGGCTTCGACGTTCAGCTCGTCGACGATTCGCTGGAATAACGCAGGCAGCAGATCTTCCCGGCCGAAGGTGAAGGCCGAGGCGACGGCGCAGAGGTTGCCCGTTTCGATGATGACGAAGGTCTGCTGGACGAACGCGCGACGCACGGGGGGACTGGTGCCGATTCGACTCCCGCCGAGTCGAGGCTGGCGGTGCGCAGTACGGCGGGCAGCGGCTGGCCTTCGCGAAGAGCGTTCAAGAAGGCGTCGATGGAAGCTGTATTCGCTCCGCACTGTTTCATGGCCCGGCGATACAGCTCGAAGTGGCTGACGAATCCCCCCTGGCCGTCGGCGTCGCTCTCCTCGGCCACGACGATTTCGTTGATAAAGCGGCAGCCGAGACTGTTATCGCCGGGCAGCCAGGGGACTTCGACACAAGAGAGCATCCGCTGCAGCGTTTTGAGCAGCGACATGAAATCCCACACCGCGAAGACGTGATGCTCCATGAAGACGTGCAGCGATTCGAGGCAGTCGATGGCGTGATAGACGGGGTGGTTGAGCAGGGCCGTCTTGAGCGGAGCGAGCCGCTGGTGCAATTGCTCGAGTTGATTCATGAGCGCGTTCTTGCGGGGAGGTGCCTGCCGGCTGAGCACTTTTGCGCCGGAGCCCGAACGTTAGCGAAACGCCCACCCGAAGACTACCGCGGGCGATCCGCGACGTTTCTCAGGCTAAGCATCCTCACGCCGCGACGAATTGCAATTCGCACGTTGCAAAACGCACGGAGTTGAATCGGCTCCTTCGCCGTATCTGTGCGCACTTTTAACGTTGACGGCATTTCAAGTGGCCGCCGCCTGGGGGTAACATCGCTCGATTGGATGAAATTGCATTCACTCGTCGCCGCGACAACGCCTGTAACAAGGTCGGCAGTGTCCAGATTCTGGTCATAGTGGCCAATCGCTTGGCTTTCCGGATCTCGTTACAGATTCTCCATTACATCACAAGACGCACTGGCGCAGCAATTTACGTCAATCCATAAGTATTCCGGCCAATCTGGCACCTGACGTGCTGAATCGCCATCCGGCTAGAATTTGAGACAGTCGGTTTGAATTTGACCATCGCGGGCTAATTTTGATAGCTCGTCGCCTAGCGATTCGTTTGGAGCGCCCCACGCCATGTCTTCGGGCACGGACCCCGTGACCCTTTTGGTCGTGGAGGATGATCCCCTCCTGAGCCAAGTGCTTGGACAAGCATTGGCTAAAGATGGATACGACATCCGTCGCGCCGCGACCTCGGCTGAGGCAGAACGAGAGGTTGCCGCCAATTTGCCTGCGCTGGTCTTGCTAGACACTTGTCTGCGTGAGGGGACGGGGCCACAGCTTGCAGAAACAATTCGTGCCGCGCACGAGGGACTGCCGTTGATCTTGCTGGCTGCGGGCTCGCACCCTGCCGGCGAGTTTCCTAACTGGAGCGCCGATCAGGTGCTGAGCAAATCGACCGACCTGTCCAGCTTGCGGGCGGCGGTTGCTGCAGCCCTCGCGGGAGAGATCGGTTCGCGAAAATCGCCTGCATCAGAAAGTGCGGCCAGCCTCGCGAAATCGCAACCCGAGAAAACACAATCAAAGCGAGCACCGAGACATGGTAAGGAGCCGTCGATGCGTCTGTTGAATTCCAAAGTCGCGCGCTATGCCGCAGGGGTGGTCGTCCTGCTCCTGGTTGTCGCGACCATTGGTGCCGCCAACGGCGCGCTCAAGCTGCCGGGAAGGGACAACGCCGGCGCGCCGGAGACCGCATCTCCCGCAAACCAATCGGTGGCTGCGATCGAACTGGTGCCGGGTGAATCGCATACGCTCTATGTGCCGGCCGATGTTCGCACGGCCCTCGGCATTCGCAAGAACAACGTCGATCAAATCGTGACGGCCGCCAAGCCGACGACCACGCGGCCGCTACTCATGCCTGGCACCACGATGCTCGATCCCACGCGGCTGATCCCGATTCGAGCTTTGTTTGCCCCCTCGCCGTCGTCGGCTCAGGTTGTCGAAATCGGCACGATCGAAGAAGACCGGCTGAAAACCGGCTCGACCACCACCGTCCGCCGCGAGCTGCGTTCCGGCGACAAGGTGACCAAGGGCAATCTGCTGGCCGCGTTTTACAGCGTCGACGTGGGCAACAAGAAAAATGACCTGATCGACGCCATCTATCAGCTCAAGCTCGACAGCCAGATTCTCAAGCGCTGGGAATCCAAAGCCTCCGTCGTTCCGGACGTCATGCTTTGGCAGCAGAAGAAAGCGGTCCAATCGGACATCAACGCCATCAATCGGGCCGTCAGCACGCTGCGGACCTGGGGCATTCCCGAGGAAGACATCCAGGCCGCCCGGGACGAGGCCGAACGGGTCAAGCCCGAGGACGCCGAAAAACGGCTCAAGCAGCACGACAAAGCCAACTTCGATCGCTGGGCCCGCGTAGAAATCAAAGCCCCCGACGACGGCATCATCGTCGAGCGCAACATCACGGCCCACACGGTGGTGTCCGACAACACAATCAACCTGTTTCAGATCGCCAAGCTCGATGAAGACGGTGGAGGCCCACGGCTGTTCGTCGTCGCCAACTGTCCCGAGGACGATCTTCCGGCACTGCAGTCGCTGCCCGAGCGGGCTCGCCGCTGGACGATCTCAACCGTCGGCAGCGCGCCCTTGGAAGGTTACATCGACGATATCAGCTACATCATCGATCCGAACGATCACACCGCGAAGGTCAAGGGCCACATCGACAACAAGGAGGGGCGGCTGTTGGCCGGCAAGATGATCTCGGCCAAGGTCGAGTTGCCGCCACCCTCAGACGTCGTCGAGGTGCCGACCGATGCCGTGATCGACGACGGCCAACAGGCGATCGTCTTCGTGCAAACCGACGCCCAGAAGCAGTACTACACGATGCGTCGGGTCGAACTCGTGGATCGTTTCGACCGAACCCTGTTTGTTCGCACTAAACCCTTCACCAAGGCGGAAGAGCGAACCGCGGAAGAGGAAGAGCTTGGAATGCTCCCCAAGCGTCCCCTGGCGCCCGGTGAGCAGATTCTGCGGACGGGGGTTGGAGAGCTCAAAACGGCCCTGCTCGATCAAGAATCCCAACCGCGCCAAAAGTCGAAGCCCTCTACGTAACGAACGGAACGCCCAGAACGGCTCGAGTCTGCGGGATCTGTTGCCTCGAGCCGCACGCCCGCCAAGTTCCCCTCGCGAGATATGCGCCATTGCACTGCCGTGGCGGCGGCTGACAGCCCCGCTTGGAAATTGATCGCTCATGGTCCGCAAAGTCATTGAGTGGGCTCTCGCCAACCCGCTGCTCGTCGTCCTGTTGGCCGTCGGGCTGGCGGTTGTGGGCACGTATTCGTTCCTGAATGTCAACGTCGAGGCGTATCCGGATCCGGCCCCGGCCATCATCGAGGTCTTCGCCCAATTTCCGGGCGCGTCGGCTGAAGAAATTGAGCGCCAGGTCACCGTTCCGCTCGAAGTCACGTTTGCGGGCATGCCCGGACTGAATGCGATCCGCAGCAAGTCGCTGTACGGCCTCAGCGACCTGAAGATGAGCTGGAATTACGGGAGCCGCTACACGTACGAAGCGGGTCGGCAGGAAGTCATCAACCGACTCGCGACCCTTTCGCAGCCGCTGCCGGCCGGCGTCACGCCGATGATTTCGCCCGAATCACCGACCGGCGAAATTTACCGCTATGTGCTCGACGCTCCCAAGGATTCCTCAGGTCGCGACATCTATACGCTCAATGACCTGAAGGCCCTGCAAGACTGGGTGCTGGAGCGCGAGTTTCGGACCGTCCCACGCATCGTTGACGTGTGCGGTTGGGGAGGGACGGTCCGGCGCTACGAGGTGCATCCCGACCCGGATCGCCTGCGAAAATTCGGAGTCACCCTCGTTCAGTTGCAGAATGCCATCCAAAACAGCAATGCGACCGTCGGCGGCGACTACGTGAATCAGGGGCAGGTCGCCATGACGGTCCGCAGCGTCGGCCTGTTCGGCGGGGGGGCCGATCCAACCGTCAAGGTTTTGGGGCTCTCAGATCCGAAAGTGGCTTCGTCAATCTTGCGCGATGAGGAGCGTCGCCGTATTCACGATATCCGTTCGCTGGTGATCACGTCCGTCAACAACCAGCCGGTGCGCGTCGAAGATGTTGTCGAAGGGGGTCGCGCCTCACCCGGAGATCTCGGACGGCAAGGCGTCGTCGTCAGCCATACGACGCGGCTGGGTCGCATCGGCTATTGGAAGGCCGACGCCGAACGCGCGCCGCATTCCACGCAGACCCTTGCGCAAATCGGTCATGACAATCCCGACGTGGTCGAGTGCATCGTCCTGATGCGCAAGAACGAGGAAACACGGCCCGCCCTCAAGGACGTAAAAGCCAAGGTCGTCGAGCTCAACGGTCCGGATGCGGGGCGGATGCTCCCGGGCGTCAAAATCGACCCCTATTACGACCGCAGCGATTTGCTGGCGATCACGACGGAAACTGTCCGGGAAAATCTGCTTGTCGGAATGGCCCTCGTCACCATCATTCTGCTGATGTTTTTGAGCAACGTGCGGAGTGCATTGATCGTGGCGATCAACATTCCGCTGGCTCTCTGCTTCGCCTTCGCCGTGCTCTTTACGCGGGGCATGTCAGCCAATTTGCTGTCGATCGGCGCGGTGGACTTCGGCATCATCGTCGATTCCTCGGTGATCATGGTGGAAAACATCTATCGCCACCTCAGCTCGGGTGAGTATGCCGAGCTGACTCTCAAGCAGCGGATCCTCAAAGCCACGCACGAAGTCGAGCGAGCATTGTTTTTCACGACGGCCATCATGGTTTGCGCGTTCGTGCCTCTGTTCACCATGAAGGGGCCCGAAGGACAAATTTTCGGACCGATGGCTGACACGTACGCCTTCGCTCTGGCCGGCGCACTGATCCTGGCGCTCACCGTGGCCCCTGTCTTGTGCCTGCTCTCATTCAGAAATCTGCAGCCGACGCCAGATAACTGGCTGGTTCGCAAGATGAAAGAAGGCTACTTGCGGAACTTGCGAGTTTGCCTCGAATACCGCTGGGTGACCGTGGGCGTCATGTCGGCACTGACCATCGGGACACTTGCGCTGCTTCCCTTGCTGGGCCGCGAATTCATGCCCGCGCTGGAAGAAGGAAACCTGTGGATCCGCGGCACAGCGCCGCTCAACACTTCGCTCGAGCGGCACACGGAAATCTCGCGCGAGGCGCGGGCCATCATGGCGACGTATCCCGAAGTCGAGTCGATCGTCAACCAGCTCGGGCGGCCGGACGACGCCACCGATACTGACGGCTATTACAACAGCGAATACTTCGTCCCTCTCTTGCCGGAAAAGGACTGGCCGCTAACTGCCGAACGCACGGGGTGGGAGAAATGGGTCTTCGGTCCCAAGCGGGCCCGCACCAAGGACGAGATCGTCGACGCCATGAATCAGGAGCTCGAGGCCAAGCTTCCCGGCATCTCGTGGAATTTCTCGCAGAATATTCGCGACAACGTGATGGAGGCCCTGTCGGGAATCAAGGGGGACAACTCCGTCAAAATCATCGGGCCCGATCTCGACAAGCTCGAAACGCTGGCCGAAAAGACCAAAAACATCCTGCAGCACATCCCGGGCATCGAGAATGTGGGGATCTTCCACATCCGCGGTCAGTCGCACTTCGAGTTCCGCGTCGATCCCGAGAAATGCCAGCGCTGGGGCGTCCAAACAGCCGACGTCAACAACGTGGTCACGAGTGCCTTGGGCGGCAAGGCGCTTTCCAGCATGGTCGAGGGAGAAAAGCTGTTCGATATTTCCGTTCGCTGGCCCAAGCGGCTGCGGAGCAGCGAGTCCGACATCCTCGATATCCCAGTCGATATCGCCAACAACACCGTCGTGCAAAATCAAGGTCCGGGGATCACGCCCACCTCGATCGGACACGGTACGGCTTCGCCCTCGAACGTCGGAGCGCTGGCCAATACGGGCAACATCATCAGCAATACGCCGCGGCTGCGGTTGCGCGATCTCGTCACGCCTGTGGGCGATGACGGGGCCCCCGACGCCGATGGACACTTCACGCGGCCCGGCGCCTCGATGATTTATCGCGAGCAGGGTAAACGGCTGATCGCAATCAAGTTCAGCGTCCGCGGCCGCGACCTGGCCGGCGCCGTCGCTGACGCCCAGTCGAAGACCAAGGATCTCTTCAAGGCGCCCTATCGCGCCGTCTGGAGCGGGGAATTCGAGGAAATGGAAGAGGCAGAAGCGCGGCTGATGGTCATTGTGCCCCTGTCGCTGACGATGATCTTCATCCTGCTTTACATGGCCTTCCGCAACGTGCTCGACTCGATCATGGTCTTTTCCAACGTCGTCGCGCTCTCGCTGGGTGGCGTGTGGGCCCTGCTTTTGACCGGCACCAATTTCAACATCTCGGCCGCCGTCGGCTTCATATCGATCTTCGGCGTAGCGATCATGGATGGGTTATTGCTGATCTCGTACTTCAACCAGTTGCGGTTCCAGGGACTGCCGCTTTACGACGCGATCCTGCAAGGCGCCGAGAAGCGCGTGCGCCCCGTCATGATGACCGCACTCACCGCGATCTTCGGTCTGTTGCCCGCGGCACTCTCGACCAAAATCGGCTCGCAAACTCAGCGGCCCCTCGCGATCGTGGTCGTCGGCGGCATGATCAGTACGCTCTTCTTGACTCGTTACCTGATGCCCGTGCTCTACACGTTCTACGGCAACCGCGAGCCCTCCGCCGCATCAGCCCACATGGCACACTGAGCGCGGGTCCGCCGCCGCAAAGGCAAACGCCGCCTCCCCGAAGCCGCCGAACGCGTCGTGAAGTTCTACACCGCCTGCGGCAAACCCTATTGGTCCCGCTGCAGAGTGACGTCGCCAACGACTTGACCGTGCGGGATGCATCTTTGGGCAACGTGCTATGCTATTGGCGATGTCGCGAGAGCGCCTCTTGAAGGCGACGATTTTCCTGAGCCGTGGAGACCAAGAGTGGGTCGACGCAAAAAGGGAGCGCCTCTTAATCGGCCCGTTGAAGGGACATGATCTCGACAGAAAGGCGTTGTCGCGACGGAATCTCGATCGTGAACCGCGACTCGCGCTCAAGTTTGGACTGGCTCTCATGCTGTGGAGTGTTGTCCTTGCGAGCGGTCTCGCAGTCGGCGCGAGTTTCCCGCAGAAGACCGTCGAGCGACCGAACATTCTGATTCTGCTGGTCGACGATCTGGGGATCGGCGACCCCGGTTGCTACAACGCGGCCTCGAAAATCCGCACTCCACACATTGACCGCATCGCGCGGGAAGGGATGCGGTTTACAGACGTGCATTCGTCGTCGTCAGTTTGCTCGCCCACGCGCTATGCGATCTTGACGGGCCGGTATGCCTGGCGGGGTCGATTGAAATCGGGCGTGCTCAACGGGTATTCGCGAGCGCTCATCGAGCCGGGCCGGCCCACGATTGCGTCGGTGTTGAAAGAGCACGGATACACGACGGCCGGCATCGGTAAATGGCACCTCGGCTTTCAAGCGTTCGAGCCGCGGCGCGCCGAACGAGAGCAACTGGTCGATTACTCGCAGCCGCTGCGTCCGGGGCCGCTGACGGTTGGCTTTGACGAGTTTTTCGGCATTCCCGCTTCGCTCGATATGCCGCCCTATGTCCTTGTCGAAAACGATCACTTGATCGAGATGCCGACTGCGAGAGTCGGAGACAGCGGCGATGCCAAGCACGCGCGAGGGCCGTTTTGGCGACAAGGTCCGTCGGCTCCGTCGTTTCGGCACGCCGACGTCTTGTCTCGCCTCACAGAGCGGGCAGTTTCGTTTCTCGATCGGCAGGCGAAATCGGCCAAGAGAAAGCCGTTCTTTCTGTATCTCGCCCTTTCCGGTCCGCACACGCCTTATTTGCCGAGCGCGAAATTCCGTGGCATGAGCGGCGCGGGAGATTACGGCGATTTTGTGGAGACGGTCGATGCGTCGGTGGGCGACGTCTTCAGCGCGCTCGACCGCGACGGGCTGACGGAAAGCACGTTCTTGGTCTTCGCGAGCGACAATGGGGCACGCTGGACGCCCGAGGAGATTTCGCAATTCGACCACCGCTCGAATTTGAACAACCGCGGGCAAAAGTCCGACATTTATGACGGCGGCCACCGCATTCCGTTTCTCGCCCGTTGGCCGGGAAAGATCCGCGCGGCTCAACGAGCGCTGAACTGGGATGCTTGGTCGATCTGATGGCGACGTGCGCGGGCGTAGCGGCCGTCCCGCTTCCCCAGAACTCGGCCGAAGACAGTTTCGACTTGCGACCCGCGCTACTCGAAAAGCATGGCGCTCCAATCCGAGACGCCGTCGTGCATCACTCGGGCTCCGGGATGTTCGCGATTCGCTCGCGCGAGTGGAAGCTAGTCGAAGGGCTCGGCTCGGGCGGCTTTACGCCTCCGGTCCATGTTCCGCCGCTGCCCGGCCAACCCGACGTGCAGCTTTACGATCTGCAGACCGACCGCGAAGAGCAAACAAACGCCGCCGCCGCACATCCCGAGATCGTTCGCGCGCTTGCGCGAAACTCCAACAGATCCAATCCAACGGCCGCAGTCGCCCGGACTCGCTGTCCGACTAAGGGTGAAAGAAATGAAATGGTCGCGGGCGTGGATCGGATGCGCGCTCATCGCCCTCTCCGGCTCGACTGTCTTCGACCCTGAGGCTCGGCTCGACTGAGTTCGCCGAAGTCAGACCCGAAGGGAGCTTGCCGAAGTCCATCGGCATGGGAGCGGGACAAAAATGGGAGCGAGGAATCCAACGAAAACTCATCTGTATGAATTGCATTTTTGTGGCTGAATGGAGCCGAGGCGCGAAAAGAATTCCCGAGATTGTCGGGCGGTGGCTTTCGGGTTTGGAGGTTGTTCGGCCAATCCTTTCCACATCGGTTGACGAAAGCTGTTGGATGGCTGTACGTTCCACGCGTCCCCAAGCGTGAGGCTGCGGCCCGAGGCCGACTCGCTCCCGGGAACGGGACGGAAATGGGACCCGACCGGGGCAAAGATCGACGCGTTGTAGGTCGCTGACAGCAAACGCAGGCCGGAGTGGCGGAATTGGCAGACGCGCTGGATTCAAAATCCAGTATCCGTAACTGGGTGTGTGGGTTCGAGTCCCTCCTCCGGCACTTATAAACAAGCATTTCTCAAGAGAATGACATAGAATGAGGCCAGAACGCCAAGCAGCCTTTTCTGTCATTCTTCTGTCGACAATGGCCTGATGTTGGGGTAGCGTTGGCTTTTAGGAGCCAGCGATGGCGGGACTTCAGCGCAAAGGCGATAGCTGGTACTGCACGTTCCGTTATTTGAGCGAACGCCACACATTCACCATTGGGCCGGTTCCTGACGACATCGCTGAGGCAACGGGCCGCAAGGTCGATCTGCTGCTTTATCGCTTGAAGCAACGTCTCGTCGAGATTCCTTCTGGCATTTCTGTCGTCGATTTCGTTCAGTTCGATGGCAAGCCCGCTGCTCCGACTCACGACGCTCACACGCTCGGGGAGTTCCGGGACAAGTACCTCGCCACGCATAAGGCGTCGCTTGAAAAAACGACCCTCGACGGCATCGAGTTGCATTTCGGCTACTTCGTCGAAGCTTGGGGCGAGAAGTTCCCGATCAACGACCTGAACCTCCTGAAGCTCCAGGAGTACGTCGACGCGCGCACGAAGGACGCCGGCATGAACGGCCGCAAAGTCTCCGCGGCGACGATCAAGAAAGAGATCGTGACGCTCCGCACCGCCTGGAATTGGGCGAAGCGGGCGAAGATCGTGAAGGAACCGTTTCCCTACGCGGGCCTGCGGTATCCCCGAACGACCGAGAAGCCGCCGTTCATGACGAAGGCCGAGATTGAACGGAAGATCAAGGCGGGCCTGACCAGGGCGGAGCAGGCCGACCTGTGGGACGCCATGTACCCCACGACTGAAGAAACGAAGGCGATCCTTAAGCTAATCAAGGGCAAGGAGACACAACCGTTTCTTTACCCGATGGTCGGCTTCGCGGCCTACACCGGAGCCAGGCGTTCGGAGATCATTCGAACGAAGCTTGCCGACCTCGACCTTCGAGGAAAGGTCGTGACGATCCACGAAAAGAAGAGGGTGAAAGGTAAGACCACAACACGGCGGGTTCCCATTTCGCCCGTCCTCGAGAAAATCCTTCGTCAGTGGCTGAAGGATCATCCGGGCGGACCGCATCTTTTCTGCCAGACTGCTGTCGTGACGAGAAGCAAGAAGAGGAGTCCGACAACCGGTCATCAGAGCAATGGTCGCGCGACGACTCTCGCTGGCAGAGCGGCCACGGTAACACCAAGAGCGACGAAACCCATGGAGCCGCTAACTCCGAGCGAGGCCCACAACCATTTGAAGCGGGCATTGTCGGACTCCGACTGGTCGGAAGTCCGGGGATGGCATTTCTTCCGTCATGGCTTCATTAGCGCGTGCGCCACGATGGGGATCGACCAGCGATTTATCGAGGAATTCGCCGGGCACATGTCCGAGGAGATTTCGAGGCGTTACCGGCACCTGTACCCCTCGACGAAATACGAGGCGATCAAGAAGGTCTTCGGCTAGTCCAATCCGGCAGCAGCCCTACCCGCTGAAGGCGTAACGACTCCTGATGACTGATCTCCTAGGAACAATGCGCGCCCGCCGGCGTTTCAGGCGCTGATCTTGTTCGGTTTTTTTGAACTGGAAATGGTTCACCCCGTCATATTTGTCGTCTCTTATATTAGGCCGGACGTGGTGCAATGAATCAGGCCGCCAGCGACGCTCTCGAACCGTACCGCCAGTATCTGAAGATTCTGGCGGAGCTGCACCTTGACCGCCGACTGCTCGGCAAATTGGACGCTTCCGACGTGGTTCAGCAAACGCTGCTGCGCGCTTACTCCGCCTTCAATGACCTTCGCCAACAGGAGCCGGAAGTCCTGGCTGCCTGGCTCAGGAAGATTTTGGCAAGCACGTTGGCCGACGCGGTTAAGCATTATGAACGGGACAAGCGCGACATCGGACTGGAGCGATCGTTGCAAGTCGATCTCGATCGGTCTGTCGACGGCTTTTCGGGCCTCGCGGCTAAACAGACCTCCCCAAGCCGCCACGTCGAGCGCACCGAGGAGTTGCTACAACTTATGAACGCCCTCTCGCGACTGCCCGACCTCATGCGAGAAGTGGTGATCCTGAAACACTGCCGGGGTTGGACACTCGGACAAATCTCAGAGCATCTGGGCAAGACCAGCCCGGCCATTGCCTCGCTCTTACGCCGCGGGCTCGAGAGATTGCGCATCGAGATGAAATCGACGGAGGGCCCATGACCGCGCCGAACGATCCAACAATTCCGCAGGACTCGATCGATGCCGTTATTGCCGCCTACCTCGAGGCGGTCGATGCAGGTCGGAGTCCCGATCGTCAGGAGCTATTGAATCGCTATCCCCGGCACGCGGAACAGCTCCGCTCCTTCTTTGCCGATCACGATCGCATGAACCAGGCCGCCGCCCCTTTGCGGCTGCGTGAGACGTCCGACTCGTCAAGTGATGCCGCAAGCTCTCCCGACGGAGCCTTGCCGCGGGTTCGTTATTTCGGCGATTACGAGCTCTTGGAAGAGATTGCCCGCGGCGGAATGGGAATCGTCTACAAGGGGCGCCAGGTGTCCCTACACCGGATCGTCGCGCTCAAGATGATCCTGGCCGGCCAGTTTGCTTCCGAGACCGAAGTCCAGCGGTTCTATGCGGAAGCCCGCTCGGCGGCGAACCTGCAGCACCCCAACATCGTCGCAATCCACGAAGTGGGCCAGCACGAAGGACAGCACTACTTCTCGATGGACTACATCGAGGGCAAGAGCCTGGCACAGATCGTGCGCGAGAACCCGCTCCCTGCGGAAAAGGCAGCCGGGTATCTCAAGACGATCACCGAAGCCATCGAGTTCGCCCACCGCCAGGGAACACTGCACCGGGATTTAAAACCGTCGAATGTGGTGATCGACCGATTCGACCAGCCGCGGATCACCGACTTCGGTCTGGCCAAGCGGATCGAAGGAACGGCGCAGATCACGGTAACCGGCCCGATCACGGGCACTCCCAGCTACATGCCCCCCGAACAAGCCGGCGCTTACGACGGCAAGGCAAGCCCGGCCAGCGACGTCTATTCGCTGGGCGCCTTGCTCTATGACCTCTTGACCGGCCGCCCGCCGTTTCTGGGCGAGAATCTTGTCGTCACGCTGAATCAGGTGCTCAACGCTGAACCGGTCGCGCCGCGTTTGCTCAGCCCTGAGGTACCCCATGACCTGGAGACGATTTGCCTTAAATGCTTGGAGAAAGATCCGCAGAAGCGCTATCCCTCGGCGGCCGCACTAGCGGACGATCTGGGTCACTTTCTGCGGCATGAACCGATTGCCGCGCGTCCAGTTAGCCAGTGGGAGCGTGGATGGCGCTGGTGCAAGCGGAATCGAACGGTGTCGTCACTATCAGCGACGATTGTTGCGCTCTTGCTCCTCGCCGCTATCGGCGGAAGCGTGTTGGCCATTCGGGAAAGAAGCGCAGCGCAAAACTTCCGACGAAAACGCCCTGTTGGCCGAACGCAATGCGGGAATGGCAACTGCCGCCGCTGAGGAGGCGAAAGACGAAGCCAGGCGCGCGGACGCCAGTGCCGCCGAAGCCCGCCAATCGGCTGACCGGTTGTCCGTGGATGACGGGCTCCGTCTGGCCGAACAAGGAGACTTCTATGAAGCACTTCGGCGGTTCGTTCGTCCCTTGAGGAATGCCAACAAAATGTCGCCAGCCGAGGAGCGCATGCATCGGGTCCGGATTGGCACGTATTTGCGGTACGGGCAAGGACGGTCTTGGCTGACACACATTTTCTTCTCTCCTATCAAGAAACCTTTTTCACGTCACTCTAACAGCTTGAGCGTGGGTCTGAAGTTCAGCCCGGATTGTTCCCGGCTCCTTGCCGTCGGTGACACCGATCTTTGCGTGTGGGACCTTGGACGAGATCAACTCGCCGGCCCGATCCTTCATCATTCAGGCGCCATCAGCCATGTGCGCTTCACTTCGGATGGTCGGCGCCTTCGCGTCTCCGATGGAATCAAGGCGTGGACGTGGGATTACTCGACAGGGGCAACTGTGGGCGCTTTGCTTTCCGATCCTCAGATCGTGCCGGCCCGGCCCAAGAAGGAAGGGGATACAGAGTCGGTGATGGCATTCAACTCGGATGCAACGCGCTTGGCGGTCGCCGCCGGTCGACTGTGCCGGGTGTGGAACGTCGAGAAAGCTGTTCCGCTTTCGGCACCGATTCATTGTCGTTATGTCATCGAGTCGTTCGGATTCAGTCCTGATGGCAAACGGATCGCAGCTGGAGGTGCGCCGCACGACAAAGTGTCACTTTGGGACACCGATTCGGGAAACCTTGTCGCCGAAATTCCCTGCATCGGAGGTGCTGGCTCCGATTCAATCGAGTTCAGCGTCGGGGGGAAGTATCTGATCACATCGAATTCTTCCCACTACCGGCTTTGGAATCCTCAAACCGGAAAGGCCGAGACGCCGCTCAACTTCCCCCAACATTATCCCCAACTGACTTGGGCGGGATTCATCCGACCGGAGTCTTACGTGGGGGAGTTCGAATTTGCCAAAAATGGCGAGCGCGGCTTGCTGGTTGTCGATCCAATGCTCAAAGTCCCAAACAACGATGATTATGCCGCCTTTGTCTTCGACACTCGCACCGGCAAGGCGGCCGGCCCTCCGTTGCGGCACCCGACAGGGTTCCTTGCGACTACGTTCAGCCCCGACGGAAGCGTTGTTCTTGGCGTCGGATCTTAATCGAATGTGCCGTCTTTGGGATGTTCGGACTGGTCGCCCGATTACAGCGATGCTTCCGCATTCGGGAATCGTCGATTCTTGTGTTTTTGCGCCGAGCGGGCGGCAGTTTGCCACCGCTGACCGAAACGGCCAGATTCGCGTCTGGGAACTTGGAGTCTGGAATGCAGATAAGGAATTACAGCGATTTTCAAGTGCAAAATCCTCATTCGAAGACGGCGCAGTCACTCGAAGCATCGTGGGGGCCCACGCCTCATACAGCGCGAGTGTCAATGTGATGGAAGTACGATCGCCCGAGACAACACCTGAAGAGAAAGCTCAGATTGCAAGATTACCGCAAGCTCCCAAAGGGGCGAGGCAACTCGAGATTCTTTCGCCAAACGCAAAGCGTGCCTTCAGGGTCACCCGTCCAGTCTACGAGGGAGAGAAGATAAAGATTCCAGGGGCGCGAGTCTTTGGGAATTGGGTCAGGTCGTTCGTGAGATCCCGCTCGCCGACCAGGTGAGCAACTCGCGAGCAAGCGACATGCAGAAAAACCTGCGATTCACTACCTGTGCGGCGTTCACGCCGGACAGCCGACGTCTCGCAACCGCTGATACTTCGGACACGACGATGCGCTCTGAATACACAGTTTGTCTGTGGGACGCGGAGACCGGCAAGTTGCTCGGTCATCCGCAAATCTTTCCGCTCGCCGTCAATTGCGTCACTCCCGACGCCAACGGATCACGATGGGCTGTTGCGACCGTGGACGGATTGGCAACGATCTGGGACCTGGAGCGTGGGCTGATCATCGGTCAGCCGATGAAGCACCAAACCTCTGTCCTGACTTGTGCTTTCGATCCCGATAACTCATTGTTGGCCAGCCTCGACGGCGGAGGAGGCTTGAACATCTGGGAAACGGCGAATGCCCGGCCGGTTCTGCCGCCTTTGGACACATCTGGGCTCCAGACGACGCACTTCAATTCAGCCGGAACGAAGATACTGTTTCCCGTCTCCCGGCGAGCATTTGATATTCATCCAGACTCGCATTCGACTGCGGAACTCGTCCGCCTGATCGAACTCATCTCTTGCCAACGCGAGACATCCGCGGGACTGATTTCTCTGACGCAGTCCGACATCCGCGATGACTGGAACGACCTTCGCGCGCGCTTTCCCGATACGTTTCGAGTTCCAACGGAGGCCATCTTGCAGTGGCATGAGGGCCAGATCGCTTCCGCGCGGGCTGTCAATGAGCCAGCCGCCGTCGCCTTTCAACGTCATTGCTTAGCGGCCGAACTCGGGCGTGTCGGCTGGCGGCCGGACGCCGACGCGACTACTGAACTCGAGTTTGACAGGCTGTGCGACCGACTGTGTGCTCTCGCCGCGAACAGCCGCGCTCCGGAGGCTACGGTCGCTGCCGGCAAGCTAGCACTAAAACTAGAGGCCGCAGATAACTTGTTGAAATTGTCGCACGTGTTTGCGTTGGCCGCCGCCGATCACTCTCAACCGAAAGATCAGATCGCCAATGATGTAAATGAGTCGATACACCTATTGCGGTCGGCTGTTCAGATCGGATTGCCACCCGATCTCGATTTCAAAATGGACTCCGACTTTGCATCCCTGCATGATTGGCCCGACTTTGAGCAGATCGTGCGTGACTACGTAGCCAAGAAAAAAGTGGCTGCGGAGACGTCTCAATAGGCAAAGCCCTGACCATGACCACGCCGAACGATCCAACGATTCCCGACGACTCACTCGATGGCATCATTGCGGCATACCTCGAAGCCATCGACGCCGGTCGGAGGCCCGATCGACAGAAGTTGCTCGATGAGCATCCGCAGCACGCCGAAGCGCTGCGTTCGTTCTTCGCGGATCACGACCGCATGGCTCAGGCTGCGGCACCCCTTCGGCTGGCCGGTGCTTCTAATTCTGAAGTTGGTGGCGACAGCTCCGGTGCCTTGCCGCGCGTCCGCTACTTCGGCGATTACGAGCTCTTGGGAGAGATCGCCCGCGGCGGCATGGGCATCGTCTACAAGGCGCGCGCAAGTCTCCCTCAACCGCGTCGTCGCCCTCAAGATGATCCTGGCTGGGCAGTTCGCATCCGAGACCGAAGTCCAGCGGTTCTATGCCGAGGCCCGAGCCGCGGCTAACCTGCAACACCGGAACATCGTCGCCATCCACGAAGTGGGCCAGCACGAAGGCCAGCATTATTTCTCGATGGACTACATCGAGGGCAAGAGCCTGGCCCAGATCGTACGCGAGAACCCCCTTCCTGCCGACAAGGCGTCTGCCTACCTCAAAACAATCGCCGAAGCCATCGAGTTCGCTCACCGCCAGGGTACGCTGCACCGAGACTTAAAGCCGTCGAACGTGCTAATCGACTCGTTTGACGAGCCGCGCATCACCGACTTCGGTCTGGCCAAGCGGATCGAAGGAACGGCGCAGATCACGGTAACCGGCCCGATCACGGGGACACCCAGCTACATGCCACCCGAGCAAGCTGGCGCTTACGACGGCAAGGTGAGCCCGGCCAGCGACGTCTATTCGCTGGGCGCCTTGCTCTACGACCTCTTAACCGGCCGTCCGCCGTTTTTGGGTGAGAACCTGGTCGTGACGCTGAACCAGGTACTCAACAGCGAGCCGGTCGCGCCCCGTTTGCTCAGCCCAGAGGTGCCCCGTGACCTGGAGACGATTTGCCTTAAATGCCTGCAGAAGGATCCGCAGAAGCGCTATCCCTCGGCAGCCGCTCTTGCGGATGACCTGGGCCGCTTCTTGCGACATGAACCGATCACGGCGCGGCCGGTCAGTCAATGGGAACGCGGATGGCGCTGGTGCAAACGGAACCCGGTTATCGCGTCTCTCTCGGCAACCGTTGTTCTCTTGATTCTCGTCAGCGCGATTGGCGGGCCCGCCCTAACCCTCCTCGCTACCCGAAACGCTCGAGACGCGAATGAGAATGCCAAACTAGCTTCTGAGGAGCGACGGCGTGCCGATGCCGCGCGAATCGATGCCGAACGTAGTGCAGCCGAAGCGATCCTACAGCGTAGAGAGGCAGAGTCGCAGCGAGATAACGCGGAGTGGCAGCTCTACGGCACTCACATTGCCGAGGCGCAACGAGATTGGGACGCAAACAACATCGAAGGAGCTTGGCATCACCTCGATTCTTGCCGCCGCGATTTTCGTGGGTGGGAATATCGCTACCTGTATGCACGGTTCACCAAGAACCAGAAGACGCTAACGAGGTCAGGGGGGCCTGTTTTGACAGGTCTTAGGTTTAGTTCGAACGGAAAGTGGGTCGCCGCTATAGGCAGTCTCAGCATTGTAAAAATCTGGGAGGCTTCATCCGGCCGCGAAGTCAAAACGCTTGAGGGATTGACACTGGGCGAGCAATCGGCCGTCGAGTTCAGCCCCGACGGCAAGCGGATCGCCACGCAAGGCAGCGACGGCTCTGTCTATATTTGGGATCCGATCATTCCACGGCAGCTTGTGGCAATCTCCGCAAAACTCATCGTCAACCTCGCGTTCAGCCCCGACGGCAAGCGGATCGCTGGCGGATTCGCAGACGGACGAGTCGAATTCTGGAATGCATCGAACGGCCAGCAGGTCTTTACTGCGAAATCGAAAGAACCAGGCGTCACCATCGTGAAATTCAGTCCTGTGGGAAAGTGCGCTGCTTTCACCTTGTTGGACGGCTCAATCAAGTCCTGGGATCCGTTGACTGGTCGCGAGGTCGTGACTTTCAAAGTGAGTGCGAGCCAGGTACGCAGCTGGGCGCTCAGCCCGGACGCCCAATGGTTAGCAGTTGGGACAACGGACAACATGATTCAAGCGTGGGATGCGTCGAGCGGTCGACTTGTGCGAACGTTCAAGGCAGAACGTCTAACTGACATTGATATCAGCCCAAACGGAAAACGCATTGTCTATGGCTCCGAGGATGGAACGGTACGGATTTGCGACCTGCCGAGCGGCCAAGAAATTGGCGAGCTTAGAGGCCACTCACACCGTGTAAGCAGTGTCGCCTTCAGCCCCGATGGTCGTCAGGTCGCGAGTGCCAGTGAAAGCTGGAATGGCACAGTCCTCATTTCAGACGTGTCGAGGTCTCAGGATGGGCTCGTTTTACAGGGAATGGGTCCGAGCGCGTTCAGTCCCGACGGCAATTTCATCGCCGCAGCGGGGGGCGATAACGTGGTCAAAGTGTGGGCCGCGAAAAACGGCGAAGAGTCATTGTCGCTTAAGTGTCGCGAAAACTTCGCCGCCCCACTAGCCTTCGCCCCAGACGGTGAGCGGGTTGCCTTGGGCGGCCGCAGAGGTTACGTCCAATTCGTGGACCCAGCCACAGACCTGCCTGCAAATCCAATCGGTGCTGAAGGCGCCGGCACAGTCACTGGTGTCGCGTATAGCGCCGATGGCCATCTAATCGCCACCGCGAGTGATGACCACATTTGCCGGATCTTTGACACAAGTATCGACGAGAGTACGCGCGCCGAGCCAATCACTTTCAAAGGGCATGCCGACTGCGTGTCCGCAGTGGCGTTCAGCCCGGATGGGACGCGGATTGCAACCGGCAGCGTCGATAGAACGATCAAAGTTTGGGCCGTTTCGAACGGCAAAGAGCTGTTTACCTTCCAGGGGCACTCGGCGAGTGTGAGCAGCGTGGCCTACAGCCCGGACGGGAAGCGGATCGTGAGTGGAAGCCTGGACGGCACAGCTAAGGTCTTCGACGCTTTCAGCGGCCACGAGTTCCTGACTTTCCGCGAGCACCGGACTCCTGTGAACGGCGTCGCGTTCAGCGGCGACGGCAAACGGGTTGCGAGCGGAAGCAGCGACGGCAGCTTAAAAGTCTGGGACGCTTCCACTGGCGTGGAAGCCCTGACTGTGAAGGCTCACACGAGAGAACTAACCAGTGTTGCATTCAGCCGGGATAACAAATGGATCGCAAGCGGAAGTGAGGATGGCACAATAAAAATATGGGACGCCTCGAATGGCGCCAAAGTCCGCACTATCAAAGCGGACCTGGGCGGCGTGGGTAGTCTCGCTTTCAGTCCGGATGGGACTCGACTCGCTGGGGGCGCGCGCGACGGACTTGATGTCACGATCTGGAATTCATCAAGCGGCCAGCCGATCCGTGCGTTCCGGCGCGGTGCACGACCTCCGACCGGGGTCACGTTCAGTCCCAATGGCTCGTGGATCGCCGCGGCAGTTGAGGGCGCGATCAAAATCTGGGATGCGTCGAGCGGCCGCACGGCTTTCTCGTTGGCGGGGGATACCGACTTCATTAGCTTCGCGTTTAGCCCAGACGCCAGGCGAATCGCCGGCGCCGAGGGCAAGGAAACGATCAAAATCTGGGAGACGCCGAGCGGCCAGGCAGCCCTTAATCTGAGCGCAAAAGTTTTTACTACAGGCGCTGCTGGGGTTCGGCGCTCGATCTCCGGATCAGTCGAGTACCCGACCTGCGTGGCCTATAGCCCCAGTGGCAAGTGGCTAGCAACTGGAAGCTCGAACCCCGCCAGGGTGACCATTTGGGATGCGCCAAAGAGTCAAAAGAGCCTCACGTTTGAGATGCCGGCCGATGTTACCAGCGTCGCGTTTAGCCCCAATCGGCGCGTAGTCGTCGCCGGCTTGGAAGACGGCACGCTGAGAATGCTTGACGCATCGAGCGGTCAGGAGATTCGTGTTCTCAAAGGGCATTTGCAAGCGGTGCTGAGTGTTGCTGTCAGCCCAGATGGCACGCGCATCGCCAGTGGAAGTAGGGACACGACGATCAAGATCTGGGACTCGGTGGATGGCCATGAGACGCTTAGTTTGAGAATGCATGACTGGGTTAACGGCGTGGCTTTCAGCCCGGATGGCAACCGCCTCGCCGCGCACTCCGGTTCCATCATCCAGGTGTGGGATGCACCCGCTAGAGCTGAGGCACCAAACGTCGGGAATCCGCCGTGAATAAGCCCGTCAGCACCTCAGCGCACGTTTGAAGTCGGGGCTATCCGAGTGAGCTGAATTCGTCGGAAGCATCATGACCACGCCGAACGATCCAACGATTCCCGACGACTCACTCGATGGCATCATTGCGGCATACCTCGAAGCCATCGACGCCGGTCGGAGGCCCGATCGACAGAAGTTGCTCGATGAGCATCCGCAGCACGCCGAAGCGCTGCGTTCGTTCTTCGCGGATCACGACCGCATGGCTCAGGCTGCGGCACCCCTTCGGCTGGCCGGTGCTTCTAATTCTGAAGTTGGTGGCGACAGCTCCGGTGCCTTGCCGCGCGTCCGCTACTTCGGCGATTACGAGCTCTTGGGAGAGATCGCCCGCGGCGGCATGGGCATCGTCTACAAGGCGCGCCAAGTCTCCCTCAACCGCGTCGTCGCCCTCAAGATGATCCTGGCTGGGCAGTTCGCATCCGAGACCGAAGTCCAGCGGTTCTATGCCGAGGCCCGAGCCGCGGCTAACCTGCAACACCGGAACATCGTCGCCATCCACGAAGTGGGCCAGCACGAAGGCCAGCATTATTTCTCGATGGACTACATCGAGGGCAAGAGCCTGGCCCAGATCGTACGCGAGAACCCCCTTCCTGCCGACAAGGCGTCTGCCTACCTCAGAGACAATCGCCGAAGCCATCGAGTTCGCTCACCGCCAGGGTACGCTGCACCGAGACTTAAAGCCGTCGAACGTGCTAATCGACTCGTTTGACGAGCCGCGCATCACCGACTTCGGTCTGGCCAAGCGGATCGAAGGAACGGCGCAGATCACGGTAACCGGCCCGATCACGGGGACACCCAGCTACATGCCACCCGAGCAAGCTGGCGCTTACGACGGCAAGGTGAGCCCGGCCAGCGACGTCTATTCGCTGGGCGCCTTGCTCTACGACCTCTTAACCGGCCGTCCGCCGTTTTTGGGTGAGAACCTGGTCGTGACGCTGAACCAGGTACTCAACAGCGAGCCGGTCGCGCCCCGTTTGCTCAGCCCAGAGGTGCCCCGTGACCTGGAGACGATTTGCCTTAAATGCCTGCAGAAGGATCCGCAGAAGCGCTATCCCTCGGCAGCCGCTCTTGCGGATGACCTGGGCCGCTTCTTGCGACATGAACCGATCACGGCGCGGCCGGTCAGTCAATGGGAACGCGGATGGCGCTGGTGCAAACGGAACCCGATGGTTTCTTCATTGTCCGGTGCGATTGCCATCCTGTTGGTGATTTCAGGCACCGGCGGCAGCATACTGGCGATACGAGAACGCAATGCTCGGCAGGTGGCGGACGACAACGCCGAATTGGAAAGTCAAGCTGCGCCGCGCCGAGTTGGCTAGCGCGGAAGCCGAACGGCGCCGGCTCGAGGCCGAGTCGCAACGGGAGCGAGCAGAAACAGCGACCAGCGAGTCCCAACACCGACTTTATGGCAGCCAGATCGCCGCCGCGAACTTGGAATGGAACGCGGGGAACCCCATTTCAGCGTGGCGACACCTTGATGCGAGCCCAGTTGATTTGCGTGGGTGGGAGTATCGGTATTTGCACTCGCTATTCACGCGCAATCAACGCACCCTCGCCGGACACAACGGAGCCGTCAATCAGGCCATCTTCAGTCCGGACGGCAAACGGATCGTGAGCGCGAGCGACGACGGAACCGTCAAAGTATGGGACGCGGCAACAGGCCGGCATTTGCAGACGCTCGATGGTCCGCATGGGGCAATCAAGTCGATCGCTTTCAGTCCCGACGGTCGCCGCATCGTAAGTGGATCCGAAACCGGAACGATTAAAGTCTGGGACGTTTCGACCGGTCACAATGAACTCGCCATACCCGCCAGTGAAGAAACGGGATCGCAACTCGTCAAAATTGCATTTAGCCGAGACGGTAAGCGGATCTTTGGCACTGACGACACCGGGATTCGGGCTTGGGATGCGCTCACGGGCCGCGTCGCGACGCTAACGCATCCGAAATCCGCTCACCAGCAGCGCCTTAGTCGCTTGCTTGGATTTGTGCGAGGCGCCATCAATTTTGGACCAGCAGGCCCGTCGGCGGGAACTCGCCTTTCGGCGCAATTTGATCCCGAGGGGCTTGTGACCCTCAAATGCTCCCGAGTGGATATGTGGACTTTTCCGGCGGAGAACGCATGCCCAATCATTGGACCTGTGACCTTTGACGCTCACCACAGTTCGCTTGCAACAACCACTTCGGATGGAAAACTCATCGTCTGTAACGCAGCTACAGGGAAGGACGTCCGGATCTTGGAAGCGCTGGAACAATCGCTCTGCATTTCCTTCAGCTCTGATTCCCGCCGAATTGCGATCGGGAACGCAGCAGGAAACGTCAAGATCGTAGAACTCGAAAGTGGAAAAGTGCTACAGGTGCTCAACGGGCACAAGGCTGGCGTGCTGAGCGTTGTGTTTAGCCGAGACGGCCAGCAATTGCTGAGCGCCAGTAGCGACAAGACGCTTAAGGTCTGGAGCCTAGCCGGAGAATCGGAGATTGTTCAAGTTCCACAGTTCCAGCGTGACTATGTCTTTGCCATCACACCCGGCTCTACTGGTGACACGCTCATCGCCAGGCAGTCCACCCGAGTGGATATCCCGGCTCTGATCTTTAGCTCGACGCTATACCGCCCAATTCAAGTCGCCGAAACAGGCCCAATTATGGCCGCCGACAAAAACGGCATGATCGGTGCCTCGGACGATGCGTTCTCGCTGTGGGACGCAGTCTCTGGAACTCGGGTGCTGCAATGGAAAAACGACCACAACTGCCGATTTGGCGGGTTCTCGGCTAATGTTGAGAAGGGTCTGGTTGCCTGGGTCGAACACAAAGAAGGCTCTAGCACGATTTCCGTTTGGGACCTGAAGGATCGCAAACGAATTGCTCAGCTTGTCCGGGACCACACCACTGACGTCTACTCGAAAAGCCCTCCATCAAACGAGCGTCCCCTCTTCGGATCGGTGGCTTTGAGCTCGGACGGCACCAAACTCGCGGCGGCCGATTTGGACGGAAGGCTTCGTCTTTGCAGTCTGCCGACGATGCGAGAGGAGGCGATCCTTGAGTCGCACGTCGGTGCGATCAGAGATATTGCCTTCCGCCCGGATGGATGTCAGATCGCCGTTGCTGATAACGATCATGGCACCATCACTCTCTTGAGCACGAGCGACCACCCAGGCTCCTTCATCGTGCTGCACCCCTCTTGTCAGATCAATGACATGGCATTCAGTCCGGATGGAAAGCGGCTCGCCAGCGCTGGAGCCGACAAAACCGTCAGGCTCTGGAATACCGACACCGGCGAGGAGATGCTGGTCCTGCCTAAGCGGCCCCGACAACTCCAAGGCGTTTCATTCGGCCCGAGTGCCAACTACATCATTGGTGCGAATTCGCGCGAGATAGTTGTCTGGGATGCGTCGGACAACAGTTCAGACGTCCGCGCTTCGCTTCATCGGCTGGGAGATCAAATCTCGCTCTGGAACCATGTCGATTCCCTGATGGCAGATGCGTTGCTAAAGGCAGACGTCATCGAAAAACTCAAATCTGACAAAACGCTCTCAAAAGAATCTCGCGACCGCGCCATTGAGTTGGCAACTCGCCGAGAAGAGGATCCAGTCCAGCTGAATAATCAGAGTTGGCAAATTGCATCTCGGCCAACTTCCAGCCTCGAAGAATATAAACGCGCCCTGCGCTAGCGGAGGCAGCATGTCATGGCGCTCCTAACCAGATCGCCTACGTGAACACGCTGGGGGTTGCACGCTTTCGCTTAGGTCAATTCGAAAAAGCGATTGCGTCATTGACGCAGTCTTACGAGAACCATGTGAGATCCCCGGATGATCCCGAACCTAGTGACGTCGCGTTTCTCGCAATGGCGCACCACGCACTCGGTCACGTAACAGAGTCACGGCGGTTTATGGGGGAGTTGTCGCGATTGCTCGAAGAAGACCGTTGGAAGAAGGACGCGGACTCCGTGGCCTTCTTCCACGAAGCGCAGCGGCGCCTATCCGGGAAGCCTTGAGATCGAAGACCTTGCTGGAGGGATAAGAGGGCCGGCAAACCCATGACCACACCGAACGATCCAACGATTTGTGGGGGAGGTTGAGGTCAAAGGCGATGCGGCTGGCAAGTGCCCCTTCTGACGGCAAGAGATCGGCAGCGTCGCCCGTTGCTTCGCACCATTCGCCCGGCTAGTATCGACGCTCTGCCGCTTTCACCACGCGGGGTTTTCAAGATGGAAGCCCACTTCACCGTCATCTCGGGCCCGTTTCGCGGACAGACCTTCCAGATTCCGCGTGGGAAATTCATTCTCGGCCGTGAGCCCGATTGCCACCTAGCGCTCACCTCCAATTCCGTCAGCCGCCATCACTGCGTGCTCTTGCTCGACGACTACACGCTCAGAATCCGGGATTTGGCGAGCAAGAACGGCACGTTCGTAAACCGAGACCTCAACCGCATCGCCGAGCGCATCCTGTCCAACGGCGACACTGTTCGTTTGGGCGATCTCGTCATTCGAGTGGAAGTGGAATTGGGCAACGTGTCGATGCCCGCGTCCTCGCTCGAAACAAAGGATGTCGAACCTGGAACGCAGCAAGCTGACAGTCATCCTCCTCAGAAAGTGCGCCGGACCAACGATCAGCGGCCAGAGCGCCGCATGTGACGTCCGGGGGCGCTGAAGCAAGTAATTAAGAATGCGGTCCCGCCGCTGCAACAAGTGCCAGCGTTTCTTCGACCTATTGCAACCGATTGCTGCGAGGTGAGACGTGAATGCCCAAACCCAACCACAAAGCTATTTCGAGTTCCTGGATACGCTTAGAGGAGATGTGGACGCAATCGAACGCGAGAAACAGCGGCTCGAAGCGTTGACGAGCGATATTACATCAAGGATCAAGGCCACGTTCTCGCGCAATACCATTGCGCCCCTCCTCGTCGATCTCGCAACGACGGACATTGCGATCAAGGAAACGCATCTTGGCAACCCTGTTTCGGATGTCACGGGTTACACAAAACATCTTCGCGCTCTTGCCGTCTCGATCGATTTCGATGGGGCAAGCCAAGCGCATGCGCCGTCGCTTGATGAGCTTTTCGAGCTGTGCAAGCAGTTCTGGGCCGCGATTTTCCCTCGGGAAATGATCGATTTACTTGCTCTGCAGGAAACGGATGTCGACAAACGAAGGCGACGGAACATCGCATCTCTCCTCAGCTTGGTCAGCGCATTCGAGGGTGAGAGGGCTTATTCACATCAGGCTGATCGACGCGTAAAGGATTTATACGGCCCTTGGTCGGCCGACATCGTCGAAGCCCAGCTCGGTCTTTCGGTTGATCAGATCGTCGCAGGTTTCAAGGGGGTGCGCGAGGCAATTCGTCACCGCCGCGCAATCCTCCGACAGACAACTGCGTCGGCACTTGGGAGGCGCAGACTTAACTTACCTCAGCCCTGACGTGTTCGAGCGGCCGAACTTAGAAGCTTTTGGAGAAGCGCTCAAAGACTGGAAACTGCGGTTTCTGAGATTTGTGCCGACGGATTTAAACGATTGCTTGGGGGATCGCGCCGAAGCGTTCCTCGATGCTTTCTCATTCATTCCCGGGTCGATAAATCGCGAGTACCGATCCCCCTTTGATAATGACAGCGTTCGTTGTCAACCATTCGCGAAGCTTTCAGGCGGCCATTATCTGCTGTGCGATGTGTACCACCTGTCTTTCGCTCCACTCTACCGACTCGCGGACTGCCTTTCGTCCCCGCGTCACAAAGAGCGATTTAATAAAGAGCGCGATCAACGGTTAGAAGAGGACGCCGACGCACTCTTCTCAGCGCTCGTAAAGCCCTCTGTGCGGCTGCGCAACTACTACGTTCCGATGGAAGGGTCGAGCGATCGCCGGGAATGCGATTGTTTGCTGCTGCGTGATGGGATTCTCCTCTTGATCGAGAGCAAAGCCAGTCCTCTCCGCTCCGTCGCCGGCCATCGCGGAAATGTTCGAAAAATCGAAGGCGACTTAGAGAGCTCGATTCGGTATGGATACAAGCAGGCATGCTCGGCCTACACGTATATTCGGCGAGAGACCGATCAGGTCGTTTTGTACGAATCCGCTAAAGCGTCCGGCGTAGCTCTCCCGCCAATACCGCGCAGCGAGATCCACGAAATGTTCACCGTGGTCGTGCTCGATCGCTCATTTGGATCCGTTGCAACAGATCTGCGACTTTGGTTGCACGTTGACAATGAGGTGGGATTTCCTTGGGCTGTAGATCGAGATGCGTTGGAGGCGATACTTGTCGCGATTGATTCCTTTGAGCAGCTGATCGCGTTTCTGAGATGGAGGAGGCAAGTTCACGGGACGCTCATCAACGAGGACGAAGCCGCCTTCGTAGGCTTCTTCTTATCTCATGGCCCAGCGCTCCCTCCGAAGGGCCACTCGGCGCTGTACTTGGACGCTGTTTATGCAGACGTCGTCGAGGCGAAGGTTTTGCGCAAACGAGGCTGGCCGACGAATGACATTGCCATGCCTCAGTCGCCGGATTGGGCCGCAATGAGCAGGGCGGCCCCGAAAAGCATGAGTCACTTTGACGGTGTATTGAGTCCGGTAATGCGCGGCGAGGTCGCGCCGCGGTCACCATCCCCCCCATCAATGCCGCCGATGACCCGACGCGGAGAAGAGTAGGGCGCAACGATCCGGGACCCTTGCGGCCGCGGGAAGGAATTCGAGAAGTGCTGCATGGGTCTACCCACATGACAAATCTAGTTCCAGGTATCGTTGAACGCTCGCTGGTCGGACTGCCTCGGAATTCGGCCGGCAGTTTTTCGCCGCGTTGACCGCTTGTCGTCTTTCGGCAAATCCCGAGGCGTCCTCGCCTCAGACGTGCCCCATTTCGAATCCACCGACGGATACGCCGACATCGCGTTTTGGTCGGCGACCATCTCCCGCGCCCAACCGGTGAGCGCGAGGGCCGCGAAGAGAAACACTGCGCACCAGGCGAGGGTCGACGCCTTTTCCCGCTCGCTCTTGCCGGCCACTGGAATCTTTTCCTCGTAATAGCGGATCAAGGTCGTCTTCAGCGGCGGACAGCCAGGCGTGAAGGTAATCGCAGAGCGAGGCGACAAGGCGGTCACTTCCTCGGGCTTCAGCAACCGCCTTGCCTGTTGCGCCCAGTTATCCGACCGTTGAAAGGAGCGGCTTTGGGTCGGCGGCCCGGCGACCGAGCCCTGATAGGTCGTGCTCTTTGACGTGCCGCCCGACGTCACGATGATGGTTTCCTCGCCGAGGCGATCGCTCACGTACTGAGCCGTGTCCTTGTCGTTGCAACCAAAATAGATCTGGCTGCAGTTGCTAAGCAGGGTCTGGTCCTGGCCCTCGGGAAAGCATTTCTTGAGCTGGCCGACCGACTGGTAATAAAACTGCAGGCGCACGCCGTAGCCGCGATACTTATCGACCGCGTCGTCAATGACGTCCATTTTTCCGAGCGAGGCAGCTTCGTCGAGAACGAAATGCACGAGGTTCTTCTCCTGCAAGCCACCTTTTACGCAGGCACGAAGCATGGTGCCGATCCACAAGCGAAGCAGGGCCCGTTGGCGCGGACGTGCTCGGGCGGGAGCACCAGGTAAACGGTCACCTTCCGTTTCACGAGGTCACCGGCGTCAAATGTGCTTTCATTGGTGCTCTCGGCGATTGGGATCGTGTCGAGAAAGGTCAGGAAACGGTTTATCGTCGTAAGGACAGACGCAAGCTCGTTGTCCTTGTACCGCGTGAGCTGGTGCCCCATTCTGGCGAGCATTCCTGACCATGCCTCTGGCGTTTCGTGCATCAGCCGAACGATCGCGTCCATTTTCGCGGGATTGCTAAGCAGCGTACGCACCGTCTGGAGCGATCGGTCGCCTGGCTCACCGTGATAGGCTGTCACGGCAAGGAACGCAGAAATCCAGGCTTCCGCGCTATCGCACCAATGCGGATCTTTCTCTTCGCCGGTGCGAGTGACCAGTGCGTTTGCGAAGTCACGGCACTCATCAATTGCCAGCGGCGAGTTCTTGTCCACCAGATCGAGGCAATTGAGTGAGTCCGGAGTGTTCGTCACGATCCGATAGGGGTCGATGATTCTGACGTCGTGCCCCATCGCGTGGCGCTGGGCGGCTGTCAGCCTCGCCAATTCCCCTTTGAAATCCACGACCACGCAGGAATCGGGACAGGAGAGAAGAAAAGGAACAACCAGCGACACTCCCTTGCCGACACCGGTGGGCGCGAATACTGCGGTATGGACCGCGTTGAGTTTCACCAGTTGCTTGCCCTGTTGGTTGCGAAGCGCGGCGACGAACTGCTGGCAAGCCGACATGGAATCGACTTGCGGATTGCACAGCGACTTTAGCGCCGGTGCGAAATGCCTTCCGCTATCCGTCGGCCGGCCAAGGATGAGGCCGCTTCTGGCGTGCAGCATCCCGGCGCTGCGCAAATCCTCGATGTCAGCCCACCGGGCAGAGCCCAGCGTCGTCAGGCGCTGCGCACGCCCCTTGCCATGTACCAGCAGGCGGCAACCAGCGCCATGGATCCAACAAATGGCACTGCGGTGCCTATCTGCACAACGCTGTACCCAAACAGCACCAGGCCGAGTACAAGCATCCAGCGTGCGAGAAGCATGAGGCACCTATTCGAGCGAAAACGGCGTCACGATGTGACACCTCGATCATCGATGATTTGATCGCGTCTGCGTTTGGGTCATGTCTGGGACCGGCTGACCCGAAGACTGGCTGAGAATGTCGCGAAGCGTCGTCCGAGACGGATCAGTCTGATGCTCCGCCGATCGACGCATCCCAATCGCCTTCGCTTCGGCCTTGTACCAGGCGATTTCTGCTTTCAATTCTTCGTTGGGCGTGCGTCTCGTCTCTTCCTCCCGCCAATGCTCCCAGTCCCGATCTTCCATAAACACGTCCCATGCTTCCCGATAACGGTGCATCGCCTCGGGGCTCGGGTTTAATTCCCGGAACTTGGGCTCAAATGTTTCCGCCCACTCCAGGTCGCGGTGGACCTCGAAGTGCTCGCGGACCAATTGGCTACGGGTCATGTACGGCTCTTGTGCCCCGGACTTCAGTTTGTCGTTCATTGACCATCCCTTCCCTTGTGATGGGTCGGTGTGCGGGCGGGCTCCGCCGAAGGCTGCACGGCGTCGCTGTTCAGAATTTCTTTGAGGGACCGCCCGGCTGTATCAGCCCGATCCGACGTCCGTTGGCGCATCTCGATCGCCTTGATTTCTGCCATGCACTCGTCGATCTCCGCCATCAGCTGTTCGTTCGACTGGCCTTGCACGTGGTCCTGCCACCACTCCCAATCTCTCTTCTCCATGTGGGCATTCCACGCCTCCCGGTAATGCTGCAGCTCGCTGGCATCCAAGTGGTATTCCCGAAACTTGGGTTCCAGGTTTTTCGTCCATTCCAGGTCGCGGTGTGCCTCGAATTCCGCGCGGACCAACTGAACTCGGCTCATCTCGCGTTTCTCTGCTCCCGCTTTCAGCCTGTCGCTCATCTGCCGCCCCTCTCGTTTTGCTGCGACTGTTTCTGCTCATGCGACTGCTTTTGCTCGTGGCGTTTTTCCTCTGTCCTGGTTTGTCTTTGAGAATGTTCTGAAAGCGGCTGGTCATGTTGACGCCGGCCATCTGCGAATACTCCATGGCAGCAGTGCGGAGATCGACGCCGTAAAGATTGGCTCCCTCGAGTCGGGCATTAACGAATTTCGTGCTGATGCAGATCGCTTCGCTTAAATTCGCGCCACGCAGATCGGCGTTGCTCATGTCGGCTTGAGACAAGTTCGAGCCGGAAAGATCGGCGGCCCGCAGATCGGCGAAACGCAGGTCGGAGCCCTCGAAATTCACCCTGCGGAGATCGGCGCCGCGCAAATCCGCCTTCTTCCCCGTGGCGTGACGGTTATGCACCCAGTCGCGGTGCTTTTGCAGCGTGGTTGAAAGCTCTTTCTGGTTCATGCGACTTCGCCCCGCTCCCGTTTGACGCGCTGCATCGAGGCAAAAGACTTAATGTCGTGTTCCGCCGCCGCCTTGCGGACTTCCTTGTTAGCTCGCATGAGCACTTCGTCCAGCCGCGCCATGTTGAGCCCGCGCCCGCTGACAACGACGCTGTCGCCATTCGGCAGCACGATCTTCACTCGCGACAGCTTCACCGCCGAATTGCTCGCGCGGCTCACGCGTCGCTGCCGCTCGACTTCATCGCGCGACGCGCCGGCGAGGATGTCGGCGAGCTTGCGTTGTTGCTCTTCCTTCGGCCCCTTAGCAATCGCATAGGCTTTCGAGCAGCCGAACTTGCCGGCGAGGAATGCTTCCTTCGCTTCCGGGACCAGCTCGTCGACCGCGAAAATTCTCGTCGCCATCGACGGATCGCAAGAGATGCCGCTGCAAGGTCCTTCTTGAGCCAATGAGGGTTCAGAGCCATCAGCTCTTTGGACGCGAGATAAATCTCGGCGTCGCTTAAATCAGCACGCGACAAGTTTTCGACCAGCTGCAAGACCTTGATGTCGCTTTGGCTAAGCTCGCCTTCGAGCACCTTCACATCGACATGCGTAAGGCCGGCGAGCTTGGCGGCGCGGAGCGTTCGCTCGCCGGCCACCAGGGTGCCGTCGCGAAGCACAAGCAACGGGCGAAGCTGCCCGTCTTTTTTCAGCGTTTCTGCGTGCCGTCGAAGGCTCTCCTCGCTGAACTGTTTGCGCACGTTGTCCTTCACGACGGGTTTATCAATCGGCCATCGTTCGTAAGTTCCCATTGCCATACGATCCTCTCTTCCTTTCAAGACGCCTTCCGGCGATCCACGCCGACTTCTGATCATGCCGCGGGCCGCCGGAACGGCAGCAGCCCCTCCTTCTGGAATCGCAGCAGTTCTGCGTGGCTGATGGCCCAGGAGGCGTAGGCCCCTCGTCCCGATTCTTTTTTCACAGCATTGATGCGACCGTGCCGGCACCATTCGCGGCAGGTGAATTCCGCTCGTCCGACGATCCGCGCAAACTCCTCTACGGAATAAAATTCACGGATGCGCTCACGCTCGACGAGCGAAACCAGGAGCGACTCGATCTTGTCCAGCCTTTCTTCAAGCGTCATTGCAGCACCTTATAGACTCACCGCGATATTCGCGGTTGATCTCACATACTCTGTCCGTGACTGTGCTCAGGCGATTCAATCGCCGGAGACTCCGGCGGCTGGATCTCCTTGTCACCGGCTCCAGGCCGTTGGTTGGGTCCGTACAAAACGAACCCGTGCCCGTGATTGAGCGCGTTAGCCACTTCACTCGCACCGAGCTCGATCATGCGCTTCGCGTCATGGCCGATGTCGGACAACGCGTTCTTCAGTCCCTGAGACTGGCTGATTGTTTCACCGACGTTTTTCAGAATGTCCATAAATTTGGAGGACATGGTTCACCTTCTTGCCGAGTTGCTCGGCGGTTTGTGGTTACTTGCCGTCACTCTTTGAGACGCTCGGGTCAGAGCCCGGTTTTGATGAGGGACCGCGCCACCCTGAGATTTTTCCGGTCGCGACAGCCCGCAGATAACCCGCGACGACGAGCACGGCCATGACGACCAGGAGGATCAGCGTCCAATTGGTGTTGTTGGCCACTCCGACGGCGAGTGGTTTCACGGTCGCGTCGGCAATCGCCGCAGTCAGTTTTTGCGTGCCGTCCAAAAACGGTCCGGGCGAGGTCACGAAGGCCGTAAGCGTGGCGCCTACCGCAAGGGCTCCCTTGTTCTGCCAGATGAAGTCGCACGCAGGATTGCCGTATTTGGCGATGACCTGCATGAGTTCGGGCTTGAGCTCTCCTTCCGCGGCCATCATGGCCAAGCGTCTTCCGTTCCGCGGCGTGACTTTGACCAACGCTTCCGCGCCCTCTTTCGCGAACTGGCCGACGAGCTGTTCGCCCACCGTACCGTGCTTGATGATGGCGACGGCTGCGTCATCGCCGTAGCGCGCTACTGTCCTAAGCGCCGTGGATCTTCCGATCAGCGGAATCGCTTCTTCGCCGTGCCGCGCGAGCAGACCTCAGCGCGATTCCTCCCTGGTCACCGGCCTCTTCGACAAGCTGTCCGACGCGCGGGCCGACCCTCCTGATGGCATTGGCGACGACTTCGTCCCCATGCTGGGCGGCCAGACGAGTCATTCGCACCGAGACCCGCTCGGCTCCTTCTTCAGCTACCTCACGCCCGAATTTCTTCCCGACATACTCCAGGGCCTCACGCAGCCCCTGGGTCATCGGCCCGGCTTGCGCGGGCATGTCGGCCAAAAGCACTCCAACGATCACACTGGCGGTCAGTAGATTCGATCTCATTGCGTCTCTCCTTTTCTTGCGTTCGACAAACGAAAGGCCACGAATTGCTCAGGAGACAGGATCGCCGCCCGGATCGCGTCGTCGCGCGCCTTGCTCCGCCGCAACGCATAATCCTCCAGACGCTTTTGCAGCCCCGGCTGCTTGCTGGTACCAACGACGATCATTTGCTCCACTTGGTCCAACTGGTCATTCACACGCTTGGTCAATTCGCCGATCGGGTCGTAAAGCTTGTCGTAGGCCCAGCACACGGCGTAGTCGGCGATGACTCCCACCACGAGTCCAGCCCCGAAAGTCACCGTCCCCGAGACGGCCCCGGCACTTAAGATTCCAGACGAGGTCCCTAACTCCACAGCCACCGCGGAGAGGACTTCCCCGGCAACCAGGCTCACGATTTCGCGGCCGACCGTCCCCCGGAAATCAGCCTCAGCGGCCTTTCTCGACTCACGCAACGCTTCATCGAGAAGTTGCCGAAGCGCGTCTTGATCGATCCCCGGCGAAAATTGCTCAGGAGGAAGGTCGGAGAGATCCGCCTGCAGGAGCACGAGTAGCTGCGAATCCACGTCCTCCAGGTGCTTCATGTAAGTGCGCACCGAAAGCTCGACTGCCTTTTCGAGCTGTTCGGGCGAGAACAGCCTTTCCGAGAACTGCGCCTTAAGGAATTTCGAGTGTTCGTCGCGGCTGGCCACATAGTCTGTGACGAGCTTCCACTTAGATTCGAACCCGAGCGCATCGTCGGCGAACGCGTGCGCTCCCTGATGGGCGTTTTGGAAAAGGTCTCGCACCGGGGTTAGGCCAAGATCAATTCCCGAGGCGCTCATCTGATTCGCCCAGCCCAGATCCCGGTCGAGGATTTCCTGCGCCGTCAGCGGCTTTGCCTCGAAGGCCTTCTCCAACTTTGCGGCGTAAATCCCCAACGACGTTGCCAGTACGACTCCGGCAAAGACGCCTTTCGCGACCCGCCACAGTTTCTTGCCCCACTCTTTCGTGCGCATGTTTGTCCTGCTTTTTGAAAACCAAACACAAAACTCCGGTCATAAAACCGAAGGCCCTGGAACCGTGCCGGTCCCCGAGCCTTCGGAGTCCCTTTTGTCACATCAGGCACGGAAGGCCGTTCATGACAAACGTCCACAGGGCGATGACGGCGATAGCGATTTGACTGAGAATCTCGAACATTGTTCTTTGCTCCGCTTGAAAAAGAGGACCACAACAGACGGCTCCGGCGACCAACAGCCACGCTGGCACGACTGCCTTTGCTGTCACATCTTCCTTCACTCGCGTCCGAGTGTTCGCAATGCATCGCTTGTCTCTTGGCTTCACAAAGAAAGACGCTCGAGCGCAAGCGCAAAAAATAAAAGTGGATTCTTTTTTCGAAATAGTTTCGGCGCATGGGTGCGAGACGAATCGCGAGCGAGGAACGGCGCCACAACAATCAAGGCGCGGGTAGATCCACGTGGGATCGCCGGCGTCGTGCGAGGAGAGACCGCGCGCCGATTGCGAACAGAGACAACTCCATGCGTGCCAGGCGAACCGTCAAGCCGACGGTCTGTCGCCTCTGCGCTCCGGAGCGACGCCAGAAATGAGTTGCGCGATCCCCAAATCTGCGCTATGGTTAACCATCGTTAACCGCTCACATGACCCTGCGTGCCGGAGAGCTCTGAAGATACCCCGCCTCTGTCGGGAGAATTTGATCCACCGAAGGTCGGCGGCCCGCACGATCGTCCTTCTAGTGGCCAACCTCTTGAGGAAACCGCGACGGCAAAGGCCGTTGTTGCGCACTTTGCGAACGACGGCCTCACCATGGCCGATTATCTGCATGCTGCACAGAGTAAGCCGCAAATCCTCACCCAGAGGCCTGCCACGCTCATCGGCAACATCGAGGGCGTACTCCAGCATTTCGCGAGCGACGGGCTCACCATCCGTGATTACGTCCAGGCGGCCGTCAAGCACCCGCCGCTCTTCTCCCAAAAGCCTGAGACGCTGATTGGCAACATCGAGGGCGTGGTCAGGCATTTCGCGTGCGACGAGCTCACTGTCCGTGATTATCTCCAGGCGGCCGTTAAGCAGCCGCAGCTCTTCTCCCAAAAGCCCGAGACGCTAATCGGCAACATCGACGGCGTAGTCAAGCACTTCGCGGGCGATGGGCTCACCAGCCATGACTATCTCCAGGCAGCCGTCAAGCAGCCGCAGCTCTTCTCCCAAAAGCCGGAGACGCTGATTGGCAACATCGAGGGCGTGCTCCAGCATTTCGCGAGCGACGGGCTCACCATCCGTGATTACGTCCAGGCGGCCGTCAAGCACCCGCCGCTCTTCTCCCAAAAGCCTGAGACGCTGATTGGCAACATCGAGGGCGTGGTCAGGCATTTCGCGTGCGACGAGCTCACTGTCCGTGATTATCTCCGGGCAGCCATTAAGAAGCCGCAGCTCTTCGGCCAAACGCCAGAAACGCTGATCGGCAACATCGAGGGCGTTGCCCAGCATTTCGCGAGCGGCGGACTCACCATCCATGACTACCTCCAGGCGGCGGTCAAGCAGCCAACGCTCTTCTCCCAAAAGCCTGAGACGCTGACCGGCAACATCGAGGGCGTGGTCAGGCATTTCGCGGACGACGGACTCACCATCCGTGATTACCTCCAGGCGGCCGTTAAGCAGCCCCAGCTCTTCTTCCAAAAACCCCAGACGCTCATTGGTAACGTCGAGCGAGTCGTTAAGCATTTTGCTGCGGATGAACTGACCACAAGTGCCTATCTCCGGACTGCCATCAAACAGCCGTCAGTCTTTTGCCAAAAGCCATCAACCATCATTGGCCACATCAATCTCATCGAATCCCTTCAAGAACAGGGCCTGCTCGCGATCGAGCAAGGGAAACCTGCACTATTCGCTTTCGTGCTCAAAAACCCAATGTACCTATGCCTTGCCGACGACAATTTTCACCTGCGTGAAATCGCCGCACGAGCTACGGACTCAGCCGTTTCACTTCAATTACCTCGAAAGGACATCGAATCGCACTTCGCCCAAGTCCTAGGGCAAGCTGATCTGAAAATGCCCGCACCGAAAATTGACCGGTCCGATACTCCGGGAGCCGCTCTCGGACCCCACGCCCGAAACCTCCTGCTACGTGCCCTGATCCACGAGGGCTACATCAAGGGCAAGACAATGTGATCGTCGAATCCGAAGCTTAAGAACCCGTGGCCGAATCAAGCGTCAGGATGATTGCCTTCGTCGCCTCTTCCGCAAGGGTAACGACCCTTCCGGCCACTCGATGCTTTGAATTGGGGTGCGCGCTTCGTCGAGTTTTTGCTGACAGTGCGCTGCAAGCTCCGCCCATTTAGCATTCTCAAACAAGCGTTGGACGAGCTCGCGTGATGGGGCCGACAAATCCTCTAGAAAGAGACTCAACGATTCCTCGTCGAGCGACGCGACAGCGGCAAGGGCTTCTGGGTGCTTCCGTTTTCCAAATCGCCGTTCCTCGCGCTGCTTCGCACGGCCGTAATCCGCAAGCACGGTGTTGCGGACCCTCGTCACCCACGCCCCCGCGTTGCCGCGCAGCTCCTCTCCAAAAAGTGCTTTCACGATTTTGAGCACGAAGATACCGACCAGTTCTTCGGCTTCAGAAGACGGCACACCCTTCGCCTTATAGTGTCGCTGCACTCGCTCTTGAAGCACGGGAACCGCCACCGCAGTGACCACGGCTTTCACAAATTGCGGGGCGCGTCGTATGAGTTCTGGGATAATCTGCCGCTTAACAGCGGCAAGCTCCTCATCCGAGAGATAGAAACTCTCGAGGATCTCCATGATCCACGGCGAGTGCGGAGTGGCCAGCTGGCCGAGCTCTCGCCCCAACTCCGAGTTTTCCGCGCCATCACCATTGGCGCGAATCAGATCGCCGCAGTTCGGGCAACAACGCCCCTGATCGTCACGTGGGATAAACATCTATATGCTCCAATCTATGTGGATTCTGTTCTGCTTGGCTCATTTAACGGCCGAGTGAGCCTCGGCATCTCATCCGTCGCGGCGAATTGCAAATCACTCGCATCGAACAAATCGATCGGAATACATCGTCCGCCTGCGAAATCCGGTCCCCTTTTTTGAAACAATCCGTTGAGAGATCGCATTTGGGTCACGCTCTGGCATCATCACAGTCTCCGCATCGTTCCTTCGATCATCAGCTTCGAGGGGCCAATCGCTTCCAACCAAGCGCTGCGCGTACGCTCAGCGCAAACGAGTACAAGTGGGGATTTTCGCTCCGCTCAGAACAACAAGCTTCTGAGCGAAGTGCCAACAGCCATGCGTGGATCGAGGGCCGCTACCGTCACTCGGACGATTGACCGGTCCTCCGTATCAGTCGCACGATTGCGAAGCCAGGAATTTTACCCCGCGAAAGACAAGAACCGACAAGGGGAACAACAGTCCACTGGTACTCTCGACTCGTTCCTTCGAAGAAGACCCGGACTGACTTAAATCCGCTCCTCGATTTGCCGGTCTCTCGCCCGAACGATTTCCTGAATTCGTGGTTTTTCCCAGCTATTCCGCGTTCCTCCAGCCGTTTACTCCCACTCCGCGGCAATTCCCGCTTCGCTCTTTAGTCAAGAAGCAATCCGCAGTAATCCTTGTCCAACAGCCGTCGCGGCGCGCACCGCGGACGCAGCGTCGTTTCAGGGAAAAACCAACGTCCTCCATCGGCACAATGATCAGCGTCAGACCGTTGAGAACCAGGGGTGCCGCCTCGAATCGTCGGCGTCGGGAGCGCCAGCAGGTCGCCCTCGCCTAGCGGCGACGGCGGCGAATCGTCGTGATGAGTGTTGCGAGCGCAGCGACCACCCCAGACTCGCGCCCGCATGAATCGGCGCTGCAGCATCGATGAGGCCGCGCCGACGGATCAGTCGATGGCTTTCGCTGTCTCAATCAACTTCGCGAGGCCCCCGAGCTGTTCCTGAGCGTTCTCCACGCCCCCCGCCAGGCGAATGAACGTAAGCCCCGCGCGCATCACGGAGTCGCCGCCGCTGGCAGCTCCGCGGCCCGGCTTGCGTCTCATCACTGCCTTCTTTCGCTTGCCGTTTCCGGCGAGCTTGTAAAACGTCGCTCGGAAGGTACCGTCGTTGATCTTCTGGCCCGGATGCGCCTTCTTGACAGCAGCCAGCGCATCATTGGCCGATATGCCCCGGTGCGCCTTGCGAAAGTCGCGAATGGTCTCGGACAAGTTGAAGCCGTTGCTGCGTTTTGCCATGCTCGTCCATCCTCCGATCAGTGGGGCTAAAGACACCTCGAGTGCCGAAGCCTATCGCACGGCAACACATGTCATCAAGTGTGTCCTTGATCAATGAACTGTCGATAGCAATGGGCTCACTGATGCGAACAAAGTCAGTGCGAGAAACTTATTCCAGGACTACCTGATTTTCACGACGTCGACGCCTAGATCGCACTTCGTCCATGCGTCTTCCGTCGTGAGGGCCGGTAACGACAGAGTCAGCGCAAGTGAGAGGCACGCCCGATCGCCGAGCGACATACCGACATCGCGGGTCGGCTTCCACAAGGAAGCCGCGATCCGCGCATGTTGCTCATCAAAGGGAAAGACCGCGATCCGTAGCCGCTCGATTTGATACGCTGACTCTTCCAGCGGTTTTCCGTACTCGACCATTTTGCCGAGTGTCTCGGCCAGATTGACGGCAGAGATGCAGGACCGCGGCAGCACCTTCGCGACCTTCTCCGCTCCGGGCTCACGCCTGATGAATGCGAGAAGGGCCGAAGCGTCGAGGACCGCCTCAGCCACGCTTGTCCCGTGCCGCCTCCGCGCGGCGGTCGCGGCTCAGCTCCTCCGAGAGCAACGTCTTTGGCGAAGCGGCATCCGCGAAGTAGTCCTGCACTTCACGAACAACCTCATCCAGTGGCCGTAGCACGATCGCCGTGTCAGTCGACTCGAGCACGACCGGCATTCCCGGCTCCAACCCAAGTTCCTGGCACATTTCCGAAGGAATGGCAACCCGCCTTCCTTCGCCCAGCTTCGTATGAATCACCCGATGCATAAGCCCTGTCAACACGTCCATAAATGGCAACCTCTTTCGAGGGTGCCACGTTTCAACGACATTGTCAACCAGATTGGCACTCTCAGTTTCCTACCAATGCCTTTGCCGGCAACTCCATGAGCCGCCAGCGACGCAGTGGTCCAGGGTACTCCGTACAAGCGAACGCAGCCTAAGGAATCGGTGGCCCACAACTCTTATCGGTGGTCTTGCCCCCTGCGCAGCTTCCGCTGCCGCCACTTCCCCCACTGCCACCACTTGCGCTGGTGAAATAGCCCGTAAACCCGGTTAGAAACTCCAGCATGCAGGTAGCGCCGCCTGCGTTCGTGTTGTAGGCGGCCGTGGCGGCCACACTGCTGGTAGTACAATTGGGCGTAAGTATCGGCCCGAGTACATTGCCTGTCCCTGGCAGCCCATCGTCCATTTTCTGGTCAATTGCCAAGGCTTCCGTGGAAGTTAAAAGGGGCGCCGACGATCCTCCGGAAAAGGCGCCGAGAAAGATAACATGGCTCATTGCAATCGGATAGTCGGCTACGCCGCCGGGATCGTTTAGTAATGTTATCATGTACCCTCCGCCGCTACTCACGGATTGCGGACTATTAACGCCCGGCATCGCAGCGTTTGTTGTTGCGGGGCCGGTGACGCCGGTATAAGAGCCCTCGATGAATCCACCATCAGCAAGGTGCTGCCACGTGCGGAACGTTTCGTATTCATTAGTCCATGAACACGTGCCGCTGGCGCAATTGAGACCGCCGATACCGCCGTTGCCATCACCGTTGCAGGTGGCGGTCTTCGGCGTCGTATTAGCCGGCGTATTCGGGCAATTGGTGTCGGTTCCCCAGAAGCTCGTTGCGGTGGGCATGTCGCCGGGCAGGTACTTATATTTCTCCTTGAATAGCGCGATGGCGTTCTGGAAGCGTTTGATATCGGATACGATAGATTGCAGTTCCGCAGTGCGCATCAGCGATTGACCGACGAAAATGCCGCCGATAAGCAAAGCGATAATGGCAAGCACGATCGATAGTTCGATAAGGGTGAAGCCCTTCTGATTCACGATGCCGGGAGTGCGGGCTCTGAGGGTCGTGTGAGACATGCGTGGGCACTCCTCTCCATTGCCCCGACGCCCACTTTACCACGACACCTGTTACGATTCCGTTAACGGTCGCGGGAGCATGGATGGTGAAGACCGCGAACGATCTGCCTCGCAACGCTAGTTGATGTGGACCTAGTCGATGACCGTCGTTTACTTTGCGGCCCCACGTCGACGTGGAGTGCCCAATGCCGCAGAAAGCGCAGAAAGCATGCCGCCCATAGGCGCGGGCACAATAATACAATTCTAACGTACCCCTAGCCGACGATTGGACCACCGAGAATACCACTGCCAAGGGCGAAGGCATCGCTAAAAATATTGGCATATTCCACGATTGCGGGCGGGTCGTATGGCAACAGCACCTTTTCGATCTTCAAAAGACCTTTATGATCCTGAGCTTCCGTGTCCAGCTTCGGGAGCTGCGAATCTGCATCATCAGCCATACACTGCTTCCTTACCAAAAATACTGATGTCGCTAACGTACCAAGCCGGCTGCATATGTCAATGACTTTCCTAGAGCGTCCGCCCCGCGACCGCGTAATGCCCTCGAAGAGCCGCAGATGCGGCCGGGCTAAACGTCGAGAGTTTCGCTCGATGCTTTGCAGCGTCGCCTTGGCGACCTGGAGCGTAATGCCATCCGAGGGTCCTATTGACGCAGAATGGCTTGGGAACCTCACGCTGTAGGCGTTCTGCGGCGTTGGTTGACGCTTACGTGGCATCGACTGGCGTAAGGATGACGGCCTGCCGGCGCTGCGGTCATTCGCACGAATGGCTAGGCATCAGTAGCGCATGGGATCGGGAGATGACGTTGCTATCGACTCAACGACAAAGCCTTCCCCGTGCCATTTATACTTAATCACAAGCGGGCTGCGACCCGGTGTCTTACGTCGAGGTCGCGCTTCATTCCATGTTGCGACGAGCAGTCCAGGATCAACGCTCAGATCAACGGTCAAGTCGTAATTGCGATTGCCCCTCAGCGCCTCGTAGTATCGACTTTCGACATCAGGAAGCGGGTATTCGATGAAGCCTCCGTGTCCGTCCCTTGCGAACACTGTGTGAACGTTGGGGCCTCCCGTTCCAGCGCCACAATCGGACGCGACCAGGATCAGGAAACTGTCGGCATTACGATCAAAGTCGTAGTAATCAAGCCTGTTAATCCCGACTCCCGCAGCTTTACAATCGAGGGGGTCGCGGCTTGCGATCAGAGTCTTCAGAGCGGCGATATCGGCGTCCCTTTGCGGGGAAGTCTCGGGTGAGCGATACGGGCATTGAGCCGCAACAGCGAATGGCCACCCCATCAAGGCGAGAGCCAGAAGGATGCGATGGCGTGACCCGTTCGCAAGGAAATGGGGTCGGAGAGTCACGGGCGTTTGGTACGGCATAGCGATCTCATGGATGATTCAGTGGGCCTTCCTCATGTGGTACGCAGAGCCATTTCAGAAAACAGAGCCGGTATGGGTCAATCGCCCGGGCCGACGCGTGCCGCGTTCGGACTTGCGATTCTTCACATCCTCGGCGTGGCTAGGCTTTGGATCGGCGACGCGACGGGCATCCGGGTCTCTCGCCAGATCGCTGATATTCGGAATCAGTTCGCGAAGCGCCGAGTCGACGTGAGACTTCCCGACGACGTACGTCTTACCGCTGGTATGCTCGTCGAGCGCCTTCTTTGCGGCCAAACGCATGACGCGGTTGCGGACATTGTTCAGCTGGTCTTCAAGGTGGCTGAATGATTCCAGCGGGAAATTCTGCCGCGGTTCGGTGGGAGTTGGGTTCGGCCCTGGAACAAGAGGGAATGTGGGGTCTGGTAGACCCAGGTCGGAGTGGAGCCGGCGTCGGAGTTGATGCCTGTCTCGATAGGGAATCCCAACCAATGTCTCATATTCCTCCGCGTGGCGTTTTGAAGCCGCACGGAGGCGTTCAACCTCCACGGCGCCGTCAGCGCGGCTGCGCGGTAGAGGCTCTCGCAATGAAGCGCAAGATCTTCGTAAAGATTCAGTCGCATCAGCCTCACCGCTGGGTCGGTCCGGTCCGCACTGTGCCATGTGTCATATTGCTCTCCTGACTGGTTATGTTCCCTTCTCAACATTTACTACGGCTGCGTTGCTCGCGCAAGCGACGATTTGTGAAGATTGTGTGACAGCGGAAAGCGATTGAGCGCAAAGAGAAAGATTCGTCGCGGCGATTGCCGCTCGGTCACATCACGCGACCGGTTGCCGCTGCAATGGTCGAGGCACGCCACGCCCCATTGACTGCTATGCGGGCCCCGGTGCGAACGCCGGGGCCTTCGCCTTGAGCCATTCCTTGACGGCTGCGTAGGAGTCGCATTCACCGACCTCGATCTTGTCGATGGTCGGCCCCGTCTCGCCGACTTCGCGGATTTCCGCCGGCGTCATTTCGCGCAGCCACAGCACGTGATGCCGTTGCAGGCCGGCGTGGATGAGATCGATCGCTTTGCCGTCGATTCCCCGATCCAGATTGCTTCCGCGGATCAGCACCAGGTACACCAGGTCCCCGCTGAATTTCAGCAGCACACCCTCGGACGGAATGTGCCGGCAGGTGCCAAGCCATGATGTACGGAAACCACAGGCTGTCGCCGTTTAGGAAACGCAACTCGACGCCCGCGAGATGCTCAGGTGCCAGGTGATAGCCGAATGCCTTGCACGAGCGCCACTCCGCGCTCGGGCTTCCGTCTCCTTGTTCTGCAGAATCCCGCGAAGCCCCGATGAGGCGCCCCGTTCCAATCGGTCCTGATGGGTGAAGTCATCCAGCATGGTCCAATCCCCTGTCTTTCGTCAGGTCCTTTCGCCGGCATTGGGCTCTCGCCGTGCCCAAAGATCGACACGCCGCGAACAAAGGACATCCGCCGCATCGGCCGGGCCACCGTGTCCGCGTCGGCAAGCTCCGTCGCCGACAGCGGATCGTCAGGGCGGCTTATGGCCTTGAGCAGCGATTCGCGGTCGTCGGTGAAAATCTGCGCCTGCTCTCTTCCTCGCGTAATCGCCACGTATCCCGTTCGCTCATTCGTCGCACCGAACGATTCGCTCGGCCATGCCGATGAACACCTTGTCGACCGTAACGCCTTGGCTGGCGTGGCTGGTGATGCAATACCCGTAGGTCAGGTGGCCGAAATCGCGATCAATGACCCATCCGTGGTCGACAACGATGTCGCCTCGCTTCGTGAATCCCTCGACGGTGAGCAGCGCGCCGTTGCTGAGTCTGTGCTTGCCATCCTTTGTCTTTCCGCCGGCCGTCACGCGAATGCGGTCGCCGACCGCCAGGGCGAGTTGCGTCGGGTGATAGAGCTCGAAACGATTGGCCAGCTCGACGGGCGGCGTTGCCCCCTCACCTACGATGAGCCGCGCGCCTTTCTTGTAGCCCTTGGCGTTCTGATGGAACTGAATCATGTCGCCGGCGTCGTACTGCGTCGGGTCGGATTTCTCGGCGTCGGTCAGGTGAGTCGGAACCCACGCCTCGATGACGCGTTCCTTGCCGAGCTTGCCGCGATCCTTCAGGCCATCGCGGATTGCCTCGGTGATGCGTTTCGCTTCCGCGTGCGTGGGGCTGACGCACGAGCGCCGACTTCGGCGATCCGTCACGCTTTCTTTCAGCGGCGGCTGAAAGATACGCGGCCGCGAGTTCCTGATAGCGATCCTCGTCGGCCACCTCCCTGATCCAGTCGAGCTTATCTAGCTCCGCAATTGCTTCTCCGGCCCGGCCTTCGCTCAGTGCCTTCGCGGCTTTCTTGTAGTCGCCTTGCTTGCCGCAAAATCTCGTTCACTTCCGCCACGCGAAGGCCCGCCTTTTCCTCCAGCAGCTTGAGCGGTTCGCCTGCGGTGACGCTGCGGTGCTGTTTGCCGGTCGCCCAACAAGTAAGACGCGGCTGCCCATCGCTTCTGCGATTTCAAAGATGCGGAGCATGTCGCGCGTGCCAAGCTGGCTTGCCTCATCGACCAGGATGACGCCGCCGCGCGCCGATTCCTGCATTTCCTTGTCCTTCAGGAACCTGGCGACCGTATCGGCCGTGGCGAATCCTGCCTCCTCACGCAGCACTTCGCGGCTTGCCTTCACCGATTGTGCCAGGGCGACGACCGGCTTGCCGAGCCTCTGCCAGCGCTTCGCCAATCTCCTGCTCGAGCGTCGTTTTGCCAGTTCCCGCGACGCCGCGGATGATCATCACCCGGTCGCGGGATCCTAAGACGTGGCTTACGGCCGCCTTCTGCCCCTCGTTGAACCAGTCCCTCGAGCATGGCCGCTTCGGATCGCCGAGCGGCCGGCAACGCCCGCGGCCATTGCGGGCGAAGTCGATGAGACGCGACTCGAGTTCCACCATCTCTTCCGTCGTCGCCATCTAGGCGGCCCTCGACCTCGCTGCGGATCAGGGGACGCTGCGCCACCTCGCGGGCCACGTCCTCGACCGTCACCGCGCCGAGGCCGCGTTTTAAGGCTTCGGTGATCAAGCTTGCGTTCCGCCACGACGGCATCACGCACGTAGCTGTGCTCGATGGCGTGATCGACCGCCGCCGCCTCACCTTTGCCCTGCCGCACGTAACGCTTCTCCCGGCGGTGCACCGCCGCGAGCGAGTGCCGCTCATCGTCGGAAAGCCGTGCATCCCATTCCTTCTGCGAGTTTCTCCCAGCTCAGCGCTTCGCCCTTCTTCTCCCGCGTCTCCGCACCGAGCTCCGCCTTCCGCTTGGGATCGGTGATGCCTTTGTCCTGGGCCACCTTCTCGATTTGGGCAGTCCGCCGCGAGAAGCGTTTCAGCACATCCGGCTTGTATTCCCGCGATCTCGAAATCATCCCGTTTGCGCTGGATGCCGAAGCCCAGATCCTGCAGCCGGTTCGCCAGCCGCACGCGAAATGCCGCCTGGAAGTAGGGGGCATCTCGTTTGAGTCTCTGCGAACTGGCCGGCTTTCCAGCGATGTTCTTCCTCGTCCCAGGTCGTATTGAAGGCGAATACATGGGCGTGAAGTTGAGGGTCGGGCAGGCCGTCAACTGGCCGCGACGTCGTGTGGATGAATTCCGCCCAGGTCATGTTGCCGGTGATACGGTCTTCATCCTTGCCTCTGCGGCGGACGCGGGTTTTCATCTCCGCTTCGATCTCGCGCATGGTCTCATCGACCGCACCGCGAAACGCATCGAGGATGCCTTCGTCGCCGCTCATCGCGTATAGCAGCGATACGACTCTTCGGCACCGAAAACGTGAAATCGTAGCCCACCGTCCGCTCGGTGCGCGTCCTGCACCGTCAGCGGTTCTCCGGTCTGTGGGTGAAGGTTGTCGCACAGCCGCTCGAAGGAGAACTTGTCGACGGTTCCGTCGAGACCGAGCAGGGCAGCCCCTTTGCCGCCCCAGCGTCCGACGATTTCCTGGCCCTGGCTGTAGTAGTCTGCCGTCGCATAGTAGCGTTTGGCGTCACCGGCACTATTCTGCTGCGTAATGCGAATCATGCCTCCATTCTAGCATAGCGCGAATTACTAATTCTGTCATCTAACTTTCTCGCGCTAAGCCGCAGCCAGCCTACGTTTCCGAGGATTCTCCTTTTCTGACATATCACCCCAACGCTACCCATATATCACTGCCCGGCGGTGAACTACTCGCTTAAGTTGCGGAAGGATTTTTCGGGTTTTTCGCGGCACCCCTTGACGAAGTGCACGACATTGAGAAAAGCCGTCCTTGCCGCCTTTGTCCGTGCGTCTTCAGCACATCCTGCCCGTCGCCGATTCGGCCAGCCAGGCGATGACGGCAGTTGTTCCTTCGCTTAGGCGATCGGTCATTAGCGGATTGCGACGTCCGCATTTGGTCTCCTTCGTTTCCTGAAGGCTTAAGACCGTACGCAACCCGCGTCCTTTTTCTGGCACCGTAAAGCCGCCGCCGGTCCGCGCAAGCAGAAAGACAATCGGCTCCCCCTAAAGGTCTCCCCCAATTTTCAGCTTGCCCGGTCACTTCGTTCGCTTCGCACCGGCTTCAGCGGCTTTGGGTGAGGTGCCATCAGGACGCGGTGGTCGCGTCCGGAAAACTCAAGAAACGAAGGAGAAAACCAATGACTGACGCAACCGCCAAAACCAATGAAACCGCCGGCTCGAAAAGCCCCAGCCACATCGCCTACCAGGTCCGCGACCGCGAAGGCGGCAAAGGATTCTTCACGCGGATCGGTGCCGCATGGCAGCACAAGGACGGCAAGGGCTTCAACGTACAGCTCGATTGCGTGCCGCTCGACGGCCGCATCAGCCTCCGCGTCGCTTCGGAGAAAAAGGAGTAGTTCAACCCGCCTGGGCGGGGCAGGGATGCTCCGCCCGTTTTTTCATGAAAGGAGTCATCTATGCACTACCTCATGCTTGTTACCCTCACGATTCTGCCCGGAGAAACCTCGCCGGAAGCCCGTGAGCGGATTTATTCCCAACTCATCGACGATCACAGCTTCTGCGGCGACGGCGGGCGATTCAGCGTTCCGGTCTGCGACTGGTTCGTCATCGGTGGACGCTGGAGCGGATTGCTTGGCGAAACGGTCGTGGGCGATGCCTACCGCGAAAAGCTCCGGGCTACGTTCCCGGAATTCAGCGGCTATTGCAGTCCGGATCGCGTCAAGGAGCACGCCGGGGAACTCGACGCCCTCTGGCGGGAATTCGGAGGCTCTGGTCCGTCGTCACTCAACCGCGACGCATATAGGCATCTCGGCTACGACGATGACGCCATGCCATTGGCCCGGACGCTCTACGACAAGTTTCTCGTCGCTCACGCCGGAGCACTCAGCGGCCACGGCGGTGACGGTGCCTGCGAATTCATCGATCTCGACGACGAGGCTGTCGACGAAACCTTCATCGGCCGCAAATGGATCGCGGTCGTTGATTATCACAGCTAACCAACGAAAGGAATCCACACCCATGAACCGCTCAATCTCAACCGCCAATCCCTTCTATGCACGCCGCCTGAAACGGGTCGCGCCTCGAACCGAGGCGCGTGACCGGCCCGTTTACGCCCGGCTGCCACTCGCACCCCGAAATGCGAGCCCAGTCCCTCACCTCACCAGCTTCTACCATTTTGACCGGGCCGGCGAGTACGGCGACCGCTCCTATCCGGGCAACTGCGGCGGCAATCTCATCAAGGACCTGCTGCTGTACTTCAAGCCTGGCGGCATGGTGTTGGACCCAATGAGTGGCAGCGGGACGTGTCTCGATGTCTGCGACGAGCTCGGCGTCCCCTGCATGTCGTGGGATATCCATCGCGGCATCGACGCCTGCGATCCGCAGGCGTTTTCTGAATCCGACACGTTCGCCTTCATCTGGGCACATCCGCCCTATTGGCGGCAGAAGCTTTACGCCGACGATCCCCGCGACCTGTCGCGGGCAGCAACGCTCGAGGATTTCCTGCGTCGCTACGGCCAGTTCATCCGCAACTGCGCGAGGGCTCTGAAACCCCAGGGTACGCTCTGCATTCTCATGGGAGACTATAACGACCGCGACGAAGGCTTCATCCCGCTCACCTATCACACCAGGCGGTTTGCTTTCGCTGCCGGTCTCCGCCAACACTGCACCGACATTATCCGTTTCAGCCACGGATGGGGCAGCGGCAAGAAGGTCTATCGTTCATCGTTCATCCCCGGCCTGCACGACGTGTGCATGATTTTTGAGAAGCAGCTTTAACCATCAACCGAAAGGAGTATTTCCCATGACCACAACCTACCTGATACATGCCTGGTGCGACCGACCATTCATCACATGCCTCGACCAAATCGAGGCCGCGACGCCCGAGGAGGCCATCGCCATCGCCCGCGGACATCCGAAGCGACTGATCGAGGCAGCAGAGGAATGCAACGGCCAATACCTGTGGGACGAATTCGCCGTCTACGACGAGGAGGGCAACGAATTGCTGCACATTCTCGACGACGATGCCCGTCTGGAAATTGCCGCCCCGGAACTTCTGGCGGCCTGTACCTCTGCCTTGAAATGGATGGCCAAGTTCTACCGGGACACGTTCGATTCCCGTATGGACAACGATCCCCTCGTGATCCAGCTACGTCGTGCCCTTGCTAACGCAAATGCCGACCCCTCGGCGATGGAGCCGGCCACTGCCGCTCGCCCCATCCTCACCGTCTCAGTCCGTGGCGGGCTCATCGAGGACATGGAAGCAACCATTCCCTTGACGGTAGTCGTCGAGGACTGGGACGTGCCGGACACGGACACGGGCAGGAAGCCCACCCGCAGCGTCCATGAGCTGGCAGGAGATCTGTCCGCGTCGAAGGCGAAGAAGCTCCGCCATCAAATCGCCAAACAATAACCGTCAACCGAAGGAGTCACACATGAAACACCTCAATCGCATCCTCACCAACATCGCAATCACGCATCTCGACATCCTGACGCTCCGAATTCGGCGATCCGACCATCTCGACTTCCACGAGGTAAGCGTCTGGGCTGTACGGTCCGCCCTCAAAGCGGCCTATGACGTCGGGTCCACGAACTCTCCCGCCGTTTCGCGTTTGCTTTCGGCTTGTCAGATGGTGGTCGACCGCTGGGAAAAGGGCGACCTCGCCGAAGCGGCTCCGGCCTGCAATGCTGCTATCGCCGGCCTCGGCAAACCCATCACCACTTCGGCCATTGCAAGGAGTGACCTGCCAATACGGTTCGACGGCTACGAAATCCACGGCGGCCGCGAGTTCGGACGCGGCAAATCGCGGCATTGCCAGCAAGTCACCGACGAAGAAGCCCAGTTCTGGAGCCTTTATGGTCACATTCCCGGCCAGGGGGTGGAGTGCATCGGCGACTTCAAGAGTCGCGAATTCGCCGAAGAGGTCGATGCTCGCATTACCGGAGAATCGCATTCATGATCTTCAAGAGACGAGGCTGACGGAGGGCCGGACAATGGAGTCAGCGAGCCGAACGAAAACGGCGACCTGTTTCCCGCCTTCGCCGACTCCTGGATTTCAGGCTAATAGTTCTTGAGCCCACCACCCTTGTAATCATCCGCGTGCCTACGCTCATAATTAATGTCCGTCCAGCTTCTGCCAGTCCTTCTAGCATTCTCACACTCCTTCTGAAATATCGTCTCGTCAGAATCCCCCGCATTATACGGCACAAGTTTCAATTCCCTGCCGCCCCCTTTTTCAGCAGGCGCTTCACCCTTAACGCTTTCCGCTTTAACCCACTTATCTGGGTCGGGCGTTTCCATATGCTTCTGCACAAATTTCGTCAGCGCTTTTCTGTCCCTCTATCGCTTGCTGACTTGTACCTTTTTGGTCGGCGTTTTGCGCCTCGTCGACGGCTTGTTGGGACATCCATTTCACCTGATTGTCAAGCTGCTCGACGTGCTCCCGCAGCACCTTCCATCGCTCCTGCAACTTTGGATCTTTGGCGATGTGGCGAGCCAATGCACCTTGCTCGCTACCAAACACGGCCGGTTCCGGACCCTCAGTGTCCAAAATCGGAGTGAATGGATCACGCATTATCGCGTTGAAAGCCGACGTAATCGCGAGCGTTGCCGCAGCTCCGAGCCCCACGAGCACAGTCGGACGTACACGGCGTTCTTCGTGTGGTGCCTCAGGAATGGCTGGTGCGTCTCGTCCGTCAATGCGGGTCGGTCCTGTTTCTTCAGACTCTGATATGTCACCCATAACTCCTCCATGTATGTGGTAATCCCCATTCTGCACTCGAATGGTTAATGAATGCTTACCACCGCCCGATCCTTCGCGCAAACACTTTGTGGAGGCAATCACCGGTCAGCCGGCACCTAATTCGCGGCTTCATCCGACGCGGATGTCGGACGCTCATTCGGCCGCGTTCTCCTCGCCTCTCTCGTGTCAGCCGCCGCTGCCTTTCAAACGGGAAGCTAAACCCGTCGCCGCCCTTGGCAAGCAGAAAAGACCGCTTTCACAGATGTTGAATTGATTTTCAAAGTGTGAACCTTCGGCTTTTCAGCTTGGAAGGTCCAAGATGCGTCTGGCCGGGTTTTGGTCGCTTCCCCGTAAAGGCCGCATGGGGCGGCCGAAAACTCAAGGCAAGGAGAACGACCATGAACCACTACACCGACATCCCGCTCTGCGAACCGCTCGACGAATTCGGCTGGGATCCAGACGAGGTACGCGGCTTCATCCAGACGACGCCGCTCCGCTTCGGCGACGACGGCCAGCCGGTCGGTTACGACGCCGAACAGCTCTTCGGCTTGGAAGCGGCGTACCTGGGGAGGGCTCTATGACCGACGAAGTCGACATCCAAGCGGTTCTGGCGGCTCGACGCCAAATCGCGGCAATCTGGAGCATCGAGGACGTTCAAGAGGTGCGCCCCGATCTCACCGAGGAACAATGCTGGGAGGTGCTGCAGGCCACTCGCCGCTACCACGATGCCACCAATGGCATCAACTGGGATGTGCTCAATTGCCATGCCGACATGCTCTTCGGCTCTGCACCGGAAGGAACCGTTCGCCAGAAGACGGCTGACTCCAACCCACTGGAGCGCCGCCCACTCGCGAGGAAGGCCGGACGATGTTTCCGGCCTTCTTTCTGCTTGACATGCTGTTCATTCTCGCCACACGCAACGACGAACAAGCCCCCTTCGCACGGCTCGCCTGACACTGGTCAACTCATTGCGAGTTCGGTCCCTCGTTTATCGTCGGCGGCGGTAGCGGCGATTCTTCGTCAGCGGGAACAAAGGGCCTAAGGAAAGTCGGCAGGAATTCCGGATCATCCCAATGGTGTGCGTAATCGTGCCCTCGCCGGAATACCAGGTCCATCGCCTGTTCGTCCTCCAGGCTCATTAGCACGGTGTACAGTTTGTTGACGACCTGCTTCATCAGCTTCTTCATTTCTTGCTGGCTAATGCGGGATACTTCATTCCAAGGAATCTCCCGCTCCGGGGTAACCACTTTGACGTCGGAAAAGTCGCCCGCCTTGGAGACGACCGCCTCACCGGCGTGCAAGTCCTCAAGGCACGTGTGCCGCACGCACAGAACGGCCAATGCCTTGGCCAGCCTAGCAGAGTATTGTTGCTGTGGGTTGTTGCGCATGCATCATGCGTACCACGCTCCCATTCGCATCACAACGCAAAACGCACTGACGCCAGGCCGAGGCACGATCCTGCGAATCCGTTTTGGATTCTGCGGCAAGGGACGATCGGGTCGCCTTGCCGCTTTGAACAGTCTGAGCCCCCCGGCTCTCAGCTTCGACGGGGACCGCTGCCGCTGGCGGGCAGCGGCTTGCCCCAACGTGCCATCGGCATCGGGAGGGTCGCCCCCCCGCCACCGGGCTCGGCACAGCACATCTGAAGCCCGTTTCCCAGAAGGAATCCTGTGGTATTCCATTCCCCGGAGACCCAGGATTTCTGAGAGCTTCTGAAAGAATTTCTAGCTACAGGCATCTCCCCTATGCTCTGCATAGGAGAGATGGAACGGTTCCAGCCGTCGGCACGCCGCCATCTGTAACGGGCACAATCGCCCAGCAGCCCATCCGACACCAGGAGCTCAATATCCCGCCAAACGCTATTTCAGTGCCTCATTCGGCACATTCCAACCTCGCGGATCGAGCTTCACTGACTGCCGCCAGATCCTGCTCGCACAAGGCCAACGGCGGTCAAGAGGGAGTGACCAGCCAATCCTGCCCCAAAAGGCCCCCGGAATTGACCGCCAAAGCGCGAAACGGCTTGGAAGGGGCGCTCACTCACACGCATCCCAAAGGCGCTAAAACAGCCATTTCCGGGGCACGTGAGGCCCAACTCTAGTCTAGCGGCGGGGCGCGACCGTCCTGCGCTTCCGACAGTTTACCCGAATGGGGCTCGAGAGACTTCGGCGTTTCCGCTTCCTTATCGCGGAGTACCGGATAAGCAACGATTCAACACAGATGCCGTTCTCTGGCAGTTGCCGTTCTCCTTTTCAGAGCCGTGCGAGAGGGAGCACGCACACCTGATCTCGCGATTTAGCTGGTCTTCTCGTACGTATCCGTCAGTCGGAGAACGGTCTCCAGCAGTCGTTCATGAAGATTGAGTTCCGACTGCTCGATGCACGTGCGCAACAACTGTAGGCCCGTTCCGATCAACGTTACCAATGCGATGCCCAAGAATAGGATGGCGATTTTCACGTCAGGCACGGCGGGAATGAGCATCAGTAAATTGACAGCGAGAACGACCGCGAAACACCACATCAGCCCTGACAAGAAAACCGGATGGCGACGGCGATGATGCACACCGCTACGGAGGACTCGAACGCAGTAGACAACAGCGACTACCTGGAAGACGACGCCTTCAATGAGACACGCACGAGCCAAAGGGGGAAGCTCTGTAATGGTCGCTACAAGCCAGCCACAAAGGACAGACACGGCGACGAGGACCACGGAAATGATCACCAGACTCCACCACCGAAGCGGCGTCAATTTCTGAAGCAGCAGGGTCTGAGTTTCCGCTTCGTACTTGTCACGAAGCGGCGAGTCCCACGCTTCCTTGTTCAGCAGGTGCTCGCGGAGTCCACTAACTCGATGCTCGTCATCCATTGCGTTTCTCCAGAATCGTGCGAAGACGTTGTCTCGCGAAGTAGAGACGTGACTTGACGGTCCCCGCCGGAATGCCGAGCACGTCGGCGATTTCCTCGACCGAGAGATCCTCGATGAAGTACAGCGTCAGCGCTTCGCGGTCGGAGAGGTTGAGCTGGTCCAGTGCACGGTGAACTTCTTCGGCATCCTCATCACTGAAGCCGTTCGAATCGTCGATGCCGGACAGGTGGTCGGTGTCGGTGACCTGTACCGCTCGATGCCGGCTCTCGTCTCGAACGTGGTTGAGCGCCGTATTCCGCGCAACGCGATAAAGCCACGCCTTCCGTCTCGTTTTCCCCGAAACTCTTGGTAAATCAGCAAACACGCGAATCCATGTCTTTTGCAGGGCATCCCACGCATGGGCCTCGTCTTGAACGATTCGCCGAATGAAATAGAACAGCGGGCGTTCAAACCGACGAACGAGCTCTTCCAGTGCGTTCAGCTGCCCGCGATGACACCTGAGCAGCAACAATTCCAGTTCGACGTCTTCCCGGTCGTGGCTTCTCACGGGGCGGCACATCCGATCGGGATACGATGTTCGTTCTCTTATAAGAACACCGGCCTGATGGAAATGGTTGACTCGAATCCGCAATATGCCGCAGAATTGTCCGGGTTGCCGGGCCACGTATTCCCGCGATCGTTCACAGCCGACGGCGAGGACGCCGATGGCGTTCGACTACATCATGCGCCCCGGTGTGGCCCCAACGACAAACGTCCCCCTTCTTGTTGAAAACGGTCGGGCTGCGGTTTGGATCACAGATCCCCGCGATGCGATCGGGCTGATTTGCGCTCGACCGACTTTCGTGGGGCGAGCTGCCAGGTCGCCGAGACGTGGCTCCCTAGTTGGCAACTTGGGGCGACGTCGCATCAATCCCAAGAATTCCCGTAATTCTTTTTTTCAACAATGAGATTCGCCTATGGTCGCGACTCTTGAAGCTGAGAATCTCTCGAGTAGGCGTTCTTCGCAATCTTGTTTTGTGGCAAGCACGATTATCATGACGCCATTCGATAACCTGCCTGGCGATTTTCTTCTCCGAATGCGGCCAAGTCCGTACGCGATTGCTGAGCATCGCACTCGAACCGCATGCCGGCAAGTACACTGAGGCCAAGGAGAATCGTCCGTGATCGTCTTCGATCGACGACTTAACGTTCGCCGGATTTTTCAGCCAACTTGCATACCGGGGATCGAACTCTGGACGTCGCAGTTGGGCAACTGCTCCTTTCCGCGGCAGATGCATGAACAGTACGAATTCGCTGTCTTTGACGCAGGTGTTGGCGAGCTTGCGTATCGAGGAACACGAGAAGTGGTTGGGCCAACTCAAGTCGTCGTCATCGCGCCAGGCGAAGTTCACGATACCAAGTGCGAGAGCCGGTGGGAGCTTCGAAATGCCTACCTCTCGAAAGCGGTGGTGCACGAAATTGCGAAGCAATTAAACATCGAGCTTCGCGAAGGCCTTCACTTTCCAGAATGCGTAATCGCCAACAACGAGTTAAAAACCCAGATGACGCGGTTCATGGACGCGATTTCGATTCCTGACACGCTACTGCGGACAGAATCAATTCTCGTGTCGGCCCTACGGTGCCTTTTCGAGAGTTTCACGGATCCAGCCCTGGATCCAAAGCCGATCGGAAGAGAGCCAAAAGCCGTGAGGCAGTGCCGATCCTTCCTGGAATCACACGTTACAGAAGAAGTGCGTCTTGAAACGCTAACCGCCGTATGCGGCGTCTCAGCCTTTCATCTGATTCGCAGTTTCAAACGCCGCTTCGGAATTCCGCCGCACGCCTATCAGCTCCGGCTACGCCTCAACGCGGCGAAGGCTGCTCTGCGAAGCGGCTCAACAGCTGCACAAGCGGCCGTGGCAAGCGGATTTTTCGATCAGAGCCACCTGCATAGGCACTTTTCGCGGGCTTTCGGTATCACGCCCCTCGAATATCGGCGTATGACTTGCGGATCGAGCACTCCGCGACAGGTCGACCGACGCTTGAAGTGAGCCGTAGCGACCGGTTTATGCAACGATCAGCAAGTGCTCTAACAAGGCAATTTCGTACAAGACTGCGGATCTGGTTCGTGCGATGGTTTCCCAGCCATTCGCCTCGGAAGATCGCGTGCGGTCGTGAGTCCCGCGGCGTCCGAACCGACGGGGATGTGTCGGTTCTTGTTGCTGAGCGCGAGGGTCACCCCCCCGAGTCGGCGGCCGACCCGGGCTGAGCCGCGGAAACTCTCGGCGCCGGCGCGATTGCACCCGTGAGCGGCAGCTTTGATGCGCTGCTGAGATGCGGCGAGTTCGCTCCAGCCGTGCGTCGGAGGTGCTGAATCGGCGACCGGAGTCGGCATGGCTAGAGGAAGCTTGTAAGCAGGCCAGAACGCGCCTCGTGTGCAATTTTGTACAAGACTCTTCTCATGTATGAGATTCGCGACGAGCGCTTCATCCTATTTCTAGGAGATCCAATGGAGTCACTCGGAATCTATTTGACATCTGCGAATCTCAATCAATGATCGATGGGTTCGGCTGATGGCGCCCTGGAGTGATGCCAATACCAAGGGCAAGCAAGCGGACCATCGTAAGTCAAACAGCGCTGGAATCCGGCTGTCGCTCACTGGAAAACGACAATCCAATCTCATGAGGAGCTTTGCGATGGCTGCCCGACACATCGTCCGTGGTGTGTTGCTCATCACCCTATTCGTTGCGCCCGTAAATACCGGGCCCGTGTTTGGCGACGAGCGACCGGCCAGCCTTCCTGCCGATTTCACTACCCGAGTCGATGGTCTCTTCGCAAAGTGGAATCGACGCGATACCCCAGGCTGTGCTGTCGGAATCGTGCACCGCGGTCAGGTCATTTATAGCAAAGGCTTCGGCTCTGAGGATCTGGAGTACCAAGTGCCCAACACGCCGCAGACCGTGTTTAACATGTCGGTCTCTCCATCGCTGACCTGTGCCTGCCTCGCAATGTTAATTGATGAAGGGAAAATCTCGCCCGAGGACGATCTCCGCAAATTCGTGCCGGAGATGCACCGGTTCGATCCGCCGATTCGAATTCAGGATCTGGTCCGCTGTCGGTCCGGCTTGTGGGAGCAAATTGCGTTGGCGATCCTCGTCGGCTGGGAGATCGCGCCCCTTCAATATCCCTATACGGAAGCAGACTTCCTGACCCTGCTGGCCGGGCAGCAGACGCTCCCTTTCCAGCCGGGATCGCAGTATCTGTATAGCGGCAGCGACTATTTCTTGCTCGGGCTTATCGTCAAACGGGTCAGCGGGCAATCCCTGGCCGAATATGCCCGGAACCGCGTCTTCGAGCCACTCGGCATGAATCGCACCTTCTTCGAAGAAGACCCAAGCCGTGTCGTCAAGCAGTGCGCGGTCGGTCATTACAAACGGGTCGGCGATGCCTGGCATCTGTGGCGGGCAACTGCGTACATGGTCGGCGGAGCCGGATTGAATACATGCGTCGAGGATCTCTGCCGCTGGGACCAGAACTTTGCGCACAACCGTCTGCCGGGAGGGAAGTATCTCGCTGAGTTCTTCCGAGAGGGCACCCTCCTGGGGAATCGCTATGTGCTCGATGCGGATGCCGCTATTAAGGAAAAAGATCCCGAAGCGCGGCGAGCATCGCCGCCCGGCCAATACCGCGGGCTGAGGCGCCGGCTATTCACGAGTAATGCGTGGGGCGGCGATGCAGCGATTTCCCAGTTTCCCGACCAGGAATTCACGGCCATCTGCCTAAGTAACAACCAGGACATCTCGTCTTGGAAGATGACCCAACTCATCACGGACCTCGCACTCGCCGATCGCCTTGCACCCCAGGCGCCTCGGACACCGGCACCCGCGACGAGCGGGCTCCCCGCGGTGAAGGTCGATGAGGCCGAGTTGCGCGACAAGGTCGGTGCCTATCGCACGAAATACAACGGGACCATCTGGCGAATCACATTTCAGGACGGGACGCTCCGGTTGACGGACGCGTTTCACGCGACCCATCCTCTCAGGCCCTTGAGCGCCACTCGATTCGATCCCCAGGGTCCGGATTTTCCTCCTACGACGCAGTTTGTTTTCTCGCGGCCCGCGGCCGGTTCGCCCTGGTCTTTCACGCAAGAGTGGGATCTGCCAGACCACAAGGCAAGAATCGACATATCAGGCGGTCGAGCTAGTCCATCCGACGCAGGATCAGCTCAAAGAATACGCCGGCCAGTACGAGAACGATGGGCTCGCGGCGACTTATCGACTGGCCGTTCGAGACGGGCGGCTTTGGCTGCGTGTGAACAGCCGGCGGTGGGAGGCTCTCGACGCCACCGTCCGCGACGAATTTGTTCCCGCCGATATCCGCACCATTACCTTTCTGCGGAACGAGAAGGGTGAAGTGACCGGTCTTTCGATCGATATCGGCACCCGGCTGACAGGAGTCCGGTTTACGAAGCGATGACCCGCGGCAGAGGATGTTTGCGTACCGCTCCGGACGCCGGGCGCGCCGCGACTGACATCGTGCGACAACGGCCATCGAAACCCGGCAGTGGCAAGCAATGGTTCGACACGTGACGACGCTCGCGGCGGCGTTTGCGGTCCAATTGGCCCTGGCGCTCGGAGCCGCAGCGGCTGCCGATACTCTCTGGCCGGTGAGCCCTGAGGACATTCTCAACGTTCGATGGGCGGGAGGGCTGACCCTCTCGCCGGACGGGAACCAAATCGCCTATCTCGTCATCGAACCGGCCGATGCCGGCGACTCCAAAAGCCGTCCTTTATTCAACCTGTGGATGTCCGCGACCGCGAAGGGAAGTCAGCCACGACTGGCGGCCCTCGGACATGCTGACGTGCGTGATCCCCAGTGGTCGCCAGATGGCAAATGCTTGTCATTTCTTTCCGAGGGGAATGACTCGGCCAAGTCCGCCCAAGTCTGGCTGCTGCGAACGGACGGCCGGCTTCCTACCTGCCTCACGCGAACGCGCAAAGGAGTTGTCGGCTACCGCTGGTCGCCCGACGGCACCGAGATCGCATTCACAACCCCTGAGCCGGTGAACGACGAGCTCGACCCGATCGAGGTTGATCGGCATCAAGGTCGGAATCGGCTGTGGATCGTGCGACTCTCCAATGCCGCCGAGCGGGCCGTAACCAGCCCTGATCAGCACGTCGTGGAAATGGCTTGGTCTCCTGACAAGAGGGAAATTGCCGCAGTCACGGCGCCGGACGACAAACACAACTCCGTTTTCGAGAAAGCGACTCTGGTCGTCGTCGATGCGAAGACAGGATCGATCGCCAGGACCCTGAGCACAAACGTGGGGGACCGGAAAGGGCTCACCTGGTCGCCGGACGGCAAGACCATCTCGTTTATCGACTTTGCCCCCAAACATTTCGCGCATCGGCTCGCGCTAGTTCCCGCGGCCGGCGGTCCTTGCCGCCACCCGCTTGACGACTTCCGCGCAACGCCGGAAACAGCATTCTCCGCCATTCGCTGGCAGAGCGATTCTCGTCATCTACTCGTGCCGGTATTCGAGGCGACACGCTGCCGGCTCTTGCGAGTCGACACGCAGCGCGGGGAGATCGTGCGCCTGGCCGAATCGGTCCACAATTTTTGGAGTTACAGCGCCTCGGCCGATGGCGAAACGCTTGCCCTGGGAGCTGAAGACGGGCATGGTCCACCCAACGTCGTCGTGCTAAAGGCAGGCCACGCGCCGGTCAAGCTTACCGACATGAATCCACAACTCTCGGCCCGACGCCTGGGAACGGTAAGCGAGGTGTCCTGGAAGAACAGACAAGACGGAAAGACTATTTTCGGGGTATTGATCACGCCTCCCGATTTTGTCCGTGGCGTGCCACGGCCGACGGTCGTGCAACTGCACGGCGGGCCCCAGGATTCGTGGTGGGACGGCTGGATCGGAACCTGGCTTTCCTGGGGCCAGTTGCTGGCATCGCACGGTTATGTCGTGTTTCTCCCCAACCCGCGCGGATCCGTCGGCCAAGGCTGGCAGTTCTCCGAGACCGTTTACCGGGATTGGGGAGGCATGGATTTTCAGGACGTGATGGATGGAGTCGATTCTCTGGTCGAAAAGCGGATTGCCGACCCCGATAAACTCGGCGTCGGCGGCTGGAGCTATGGCGGCTTTCTCACCGCGTCCGGCACGACGCAGACCGACCGCTTCAAGGCGGCCGTAGTGGGAGCGTGCAACGCCGATCTCGAGACCTACGGCCTGACGACCGACATCACCGTTTGGTTCCAGCGGATGATGGGGGACAAAACGACCGACGGGCGGGATAAAACGGCCGCCAGGCTCTCGCCGCTCAAGCATATCGACCGCTGCCGGACCCCCACACTCGTTCTGCACGGGGAAAGGGACGAACGGTGCCCGTTGTACCACGGACGCGCCTGGTATGTCGGCTTGAAACAGCGGGGCATCGAATCGGAGATGGTGATCTATCCGCGCGAGCGGCATACGCTGAGCGAACGCCCTCATCAGCTGGATCTGATGCAGCGCGTGCTGGATTGGTTCGATCGGCATCTCAAGGACCGCTGACTCCTGGCGGAAGTGTCCTCAGGTCATCGTTCATTGAGCGGAATACAAACTCATTCAAAACCAAGGATTGAAGACTTTGCGTTTCCTTGAACGCCGTCGTCGCTGTTGCGTCAGATTGGAACACAGTGACAAGGCGGAGGAAATGACCAAACCGCTTGCTCGAAAGGTCTATCGGTGAGTAATCAAGATCGCCACACCAGAGAAGTAAAAACGCTCAATCGAAGACAGGCCCTTTCCATTCTCGCGGCAACCGGAGTGGGGACGGGCGTTTTCCAGCGAGCCCTGGCGGCAACGGCGGGAGACGGAACTGTTTCGTCACAAATGGTTGCCGACGCAGAACGGATGGCGGGCATCGAGCTCACCGATCCGCAGCGGGAAGCGGTCGTCAAGGCCTTCAGACGGGACCGAAAAACCTTAAAGCGTTTCCGAGCAGTCGAACTCGACAATTCGCTGCTTCCAGGCCTCGAGTTCGCTCCGCTGGTCAGTCCCGCGTCACATCCCGATCCGCGCGGTTACGACGTCACGGCCCCTCGGGCGCCGGATCGCGAACCGGTTTTACGGCGCGACTCCGACGAGGATGTGGCGTTCGGCTCCATCCGGCAGCTGGGAAAGCTGTTGCGCGAGCGAAAGATTTCGTCGGTGGAATTGACGAAGTTGTATCTGGAACGGCTTCGCCGCTACGACCCATTGCTCAAATGCGTCGTCACCTTGATGGACGACCTGGCGATCAAGCAGGCGACGCAGGCCGACCGCGAACTGGCTCAGAAAATAGATCGCGGACCGCTTCACGGAATCCCTTGGGGCGTCAAGGACATCATTTCGTATCCCGGTTACCCCACGACTTGGGGCGTTGGCCAATACCGCCACCGCGTGATCGACGTGAAGGCGGCCGTCGCCGAACGGCTGGAACATGCCGGTGCGGTGCTCGTCGCGAAATTGGCCACAAATACATTGGCCGGCGGATCGGTCGTGTGGTATCGCGGCGTCACCCGCAATCCCTGGAATCCCCGCCGAGACGCCGCCGGTTCGTCGTCCGGGTCGGCAGTGGCAGCCGCGGCGGGACTCCTTGGCTTTACAATTGCCGAGGAGACCACGGCAAGTCTCATTTCCCCTTCCATCGTCTGCGGCGCGGTCGGACTAAGACCGACGTACGGACGCGTCAGTCGATATGGCTGCATGCAACTCTGTTGGTCTCTGGACAAGATCGGGCCAATTTGCCGCAACGTGGATGACTGCGGTTTGGTTCTGGCCGCGATTCACGGCGCCGATCCGCGCGACACGGCCGCGGTCGACCGGCCCTACGTCTGGCCCTCCTCACGGGACGTTTCCACGATTCGGGTCGGCTACATCGCAAAACGGGCTGAACGTGACAAAAGCGATGAGCTTCGAGTCCTGCGCGAGCTGGGGGTGAAACTTGTCCCGATCGAACCGCCCAATTTGAACAAAGATTACGGACTGATCAATAACGAACTCACGGAAGGAGTGGTGGCCAGCGAGGCGGCCGCGGCGTTCGAGCACCTCACGCGTCGTGGAGAACCCAAGGGCGTCAAGGGTTGGCCTCGGCTCTTCATGCTCGGCCAATTCTTGACGGCTGTCGACTATCTGAGGCTCAATCGGTTGCGGTCCATCCTGATGCAGCGCTTTGACAAGATGATGCAGGCCGTCGATGTCTATCTTTGCAACGATTGGAATGCGCGCGGTGAGGATGACCAATGGGAGTGGTACGCCAATCTGACGGGACATCCGATGATCGCGTTGCCAAAGAAGCTCGAGGCGCAGGGCGACGTTCTGCAGCCGAAACCGCAAATGATGATTGGCCGCGTTTACGACGAGAGCACGCTGCTCGCGCTCGGCCACGCCTGCCAGCGGACATTCGGACTCACGCAACGCCCGCCACTCGATCAATTCCTGGCGAAAAAGGACGAGATTCTCGCGGGCGAAAAGTTCCCCGACGAAAACAAATACTATACCGAGTAAGCCCATCGATCCGGAAGCAGCACTTCTGTGCGGTCAAATCGGTTCGACATCGATTGAACTGCTGTTGCAAATCTGAACCGTCGGTTACGAAGTCCTTAGCCCACAGGGTAACGAGATGGCCGAGTCCAAATGGCATTGTTTGTTGCTATAAGGGCGTTGGGCAAAGATCATGCGGACGAAAATGACACCGTGGTGGATCGCCTCCATGATGAGTAAACACTATTGGCTATCCAGCCTGAGCCTGATGTTTCTAACCTCCGCCGCTCAAGCGACCGGCGGTACTCCGGTCCCCGTGGCCACGGTCGAAGATGCCATCAAGATGGTGCGTATTCAGTATTCCGTCGCCGAAAATGGGGAGGTGGCGGCAATTTCGCCGGATGGACGTAAGGCCGTGGCGGTGACATGGCGTGGTGACCTCGCACGCGACGTCAATGTTTTCTCGCTGATAATGTTCGATCTTACTCGGCTCGACTCACCGCCGGTGGAAGTGTTGTTGCGCGATTTCGGCGGCGATGAACACGACCAAGTGGCCTCACCGTTCGCTCGCATGGTTTTTCTAGGCGATAACCGCACGCTAGCCTACATTGGCCGTGAGGGTAAGGCACCCAGCCAAGTCTATACCGTTGATACAGTGACCCATAGAGTCAGTCAATTGACACATCATCCAATGCCGGTGCGTTCCTTTGTCGTCGGCGCAGACGGCAAGCTGCTCGCTTTCGCAGCGGCGACAACGGTAAGCACTGGGCAAGACCCACATCGCCGGCGCCTGCAGGACGATGGAGTATTCTTGTGGGATAGCGACTTGTTCCCCAAGCGCCTGCGGTGTTTCTCAGCGTGGCCGTTGCTCTGGGCCAACGAAGGTCAGATTCGCCAATACTTCCTACCCGACACTGCAGCGCAACCCAGGGTGTTCTTTGATTCGCGCCAGAGTCGTCCCGCCAAGCCCATTGATTTAAACGATCCCAGGATGGCAGTGGCACCCACAGGAACGCTGGAAGATGAAAACGAACTCGTTGACTTCTCCTCGATCACAGGCGACCCCCACGACAGAGTTATCCTGCTGTTCCCGTATGCGCTCACCGAGCATGATATGCATATCGAGCGCTATCGGTATTACAAGACACAGAACGCATATGTGCAACGCGTGGCCGCGCCGTATGGGTTAGTTGACGTAAAGACCGGTCGCATCGAACGGTTGATCGATGCGCCACATCGACCATTCGTGCGCGGGAGTGGTAAGCCACTATGGATGGCGGATGGCCGCTCCGTCATTATCTTTACACTGTTGCCGGACGCGCCCGAAGAGTCGCCGCAGTGGGTAGAGGTGGACATCGCCACCCGCAAGATCACGCCGCTACACGCACCTGCGGAGTGGCGACCCATCGCGTGGACGGACGATGGCCGTGCGCTGGTAATGAGCAAGGGCAGAAGCTTTGGAACTCTGCGGCGTGCGACCAACGGCGCCTGGGGTCAGTTTGTCGAGCTTGGTACATCGCAAGGCTTCAACACAAATTGGTCCGTAGCCACCAATGGCAAAGTGGTCATCGGGGTGAAGGACGCGCTTCTAACCCCGCCCGAGCTTGCGGCTTATGATTTGAAATCCGAACGCACCACTTTGCTCAGTGCTTTTAATCCCGAATTGCACCATCGCACCTACGGGACCATTGAACCGCTGCGATGGGAAAATAAGTACGACAAAGATGCCTTCGCATTTGTGATCAAACCCGTAGGCTACAAGCCCGGAACACGATATCCTTTGGTGATTCTTCAGGACGATGGCACATTAGGCCGTGAAGGTGAGCCGTTCCTGCTTGACGGCGCGAGGCAGTTGAGTGGGCATGCCGTACAGATGTTGGCGGCACAGGGCTTCGTGGTGTTGTACCCACGGGAACCACACTTGGGCAAGGTTATCGAAACGCCGCAGGAGGGCGTGCACGTCTGCGAACACATTGAGAGCGCCATTGCACAGCTCGACCGCGCGGGTGTGATCGATCCGAAGCGCATCGGCATCTCCGGCTGGAGCCGCGCCGGCTACCACACAGATTACTTGATGATTCATTCGTCCATCGCTTTTGCCGCTGCCACGGATATCGATGGTGGCGGCACGGAATACAACGATGGCAGGCGCCCCTTTACGGACAAGGAACTGAAAAAGATTCGCACGCCGTTGCTGTTTGAATCGCATGGTCTATTCTCGGTAGTTCATCACGGTGCCATGGCGGATCGCATGAGCGCCTTGGGCAAACCTGTGGACATTCTGTATTTCGCCACCGCCTCGCATTCTACGACCCAACCCTGGCACCGCCTGCGCTCCCTCAACACGCATATTGACTGGTGGCGCTTCTGGCTGAAAGGCGAGGAAGACCCGGATCCGAGTAAGGCCCAGCAGTATGCTCATTGGCGTGAGCTGCGAAAGCTTAACTCCAAATAGATTCCTGCTCCATTCTCTTCATTGGTCACGTCAGTATGTTAGTCGCTCAAAACCTTCCGCCAAGTGCTTCTCGGATCGCGAGCCGGCCAGTATCTGGCAGAAGTTGCACTCTAGCGTGCGGCGGTCACATCGACTGTCACATCGACCGAACGTTGGTGTTTCCGACCAGAGAAAGCAACGGATGCTCTTGCGCCAGCATCCGCCAGGCAATGGCACCCGTGTGAGGCAGTTCAACGCTGCTTTCCGCGTCTTATCGATGTCGCGGAGGCGATTCAATAGGGCAGTTGGGCACTCGAAGCTCAAACAGCAGTTTGAGCCGCGCCACTGCGGCGGCGCGGCCGTTTTCCCTTTTTCGGACCCTGCCCATCGAGGAAATCCGCCCACCACTGCATCATGTCCCGGCGTTCCGACAGGTATTGAGCGTGGTTGTATGCCGCCCGGACACTGTTGCGTTCGCCGTGAGCGAGCTGGCGTTCGATGACATCCGGCCGGAAGCCATGCTCGTTCAAGATCGTGCTGGCCGTACTGCGAAAGCCGTGCCCGGTGGCACGCGAGTGATAGCCCATGCGATACAGGGCATACAAAATAGTGTTTTCGCTCATTTGGCCGCTCGGTTTATGTTGATTCGGGAAAACGTGTTTCCACTGGCCGGTAAGCGGCTGCAGCTGCTTCAAGACCGCAACCGCCTGGCGCGAGAGAGGGACGATGTGCTCCTCTCTCATCTTCATGCGCTCAGCGGGAATTCGCCATTCGGCCGTCCCGAAATCCATTTCCGCCCATTCTGCGCCACGCAATTCACCAGTCCGCACGAAGGTTAGGAGCAAGAACTTCAGGGCCAGTTTCGTCTGAACCGAGCCATCATACGACTCTAGGTGCTTCAAGTACTCAGGCAAGTCGTTGGCCTTGAGATAGGCGAAAGACCGTTTCACCACGGGAGTCAAGGCTCCCCGCAAGGAAGCCGCGGGATTGACGTTGGATCGTTGTGTCACGACGGCATAGCAGAATATCTGGTTGCAGAGCTGAAGCAGACAGTGGGCGAGGTCGGCACCACGTGCTTCAATCGTGCGCATGACCGACAGGAGCTCTTGCGGCGATATGGCTGAAACTGGCTGCGTGCCAAGCTTGGGGAAGACATGCATTTCCAAGCGCCTGAGCGTCCGTTGCGCGTAATCGGGAGTCCATTTCACGGAACGGTTCGTGTGCCATTCGCGGGCGACGGATTCGAACGTGTTCTGCTGTTCCTGGATCACCGCACGTTTGGCTTCCTTCTTAGTCTGAGAGGGATCGGTGCCAGCGGCGAGCAGCCTGCGCGCGTCGGCACGTTTCGCGCGAGCGTCAGCCAGCGTGACGCTCGGATAGACACCCAATGCGAGGAGCTTTTCCTTACCGCCGATGTAGTATTTCAGTCGCCAGTACTTACTGCCGGCAGCTGTGACTAGAAGGAACAGCCCTTCGCCATCCGCGAGCTTGTACGGCTTTACTTTGGGCTTGGCGTGGCGGATCTTTGCCTCTGAGAGCGACATAGGGGTACATCCTTGTTGGTTAGGGGTACATGAGGCGAAACGTACCCCTAAAATGAGGCGAATGTCAACGATTATTGTCGGACGGTCGCGGAGGCATTTGTTGGCGAGAGTGGCTCTCATACTGGCTTGCCAGCCTTCAGGACAAATTGCCCGATGGAGTTGTGGGGCGAGTGAGGAAACTCACAGTTGTGAGTTAAGACATTGAGATTGCAATAGATTCATTGGACAGTCAAAACGACGTACCCCTATTTATACCCCTTGACCAGCATGTCCTTGGAGGGGATGAGCGCGAGAGCGTACAACCACTGGCTTAATGGGTCAACGAATCGCGTGACAAGCGCTGGATCAGTTCGCGGATGTCCTCGGCACGCCAAGCCGTGCATCGGGCCGACAACTTTACGGGCTTCGGAAAACGCCCGGATCTGACGCCTTCCCACCAACAGGTCTTGCCAAGCGGGATTACGCGCAACACTGTCGGCAAGCGCACAAAGCCGGTGTCAGGAAGATGGTAACTGTCAGTCTCTAGTGTAGTCATACATGATAATAGTATAGCAGAAATGCACGACCTTGTCGCGCTGAAAGTGGCTACTACAGCGACTTTCACGACCTACATTCTTGAAAACCCTTGAAAACCGCCACTCTCCGCGTGTCAACCCTCTGAAACCCGCAGCCAGCCTATTGCGCAGCGCGTCGCGTCGTGGTAGAATATTAACACAGGTTAAGGAGTGACCTGCATCACATCAGGGAGGATTACATCATGTCATCGAACAACCACACACCAGACCAAGACTCACCAGAAACCGCTACCGCCGTCGCCGATCCATCGGCTCCCGACGCGGGCGCCGAGCCACGCAGCTTTGCCGAGAGAGTCGGCAGAAGGAAACCGGTATCTGGTCCCGACCCCTTCGAGATCGCTGTCGACGTAGCAGCCGGAGTCCGGCTCTTCGAGAGCAAGCGCGACCGCCAGGTGGCCATCAAGTTCGGCGAGGGCCGTCCGGAGGACAAGCCGAGCCAGGCCGTCATCGACAAGATGAAGGAAGCGGGCTTCCGGTGGAACCGCACGGATAAGATTTGGGCTCACCCGCTCACGCCTGACTCCGCCATGAGCGTCCGCATCGAAGCGGAGAGGCTCTATCAGGAAATCCGCGGCATGGTCCGGCAGGAGAAGGGGATCGAGACGGAACAAGGCGTTCCCTTCTAAGCAAGGAGCCGCCCCATGACCACGCCCCCGACCTATTACCTTCGCGACCTCGGCCCCGAAGCCCAGGCCATGGCCAGAAACTGCAAGAATGAGCGGCTGGCGATGACCCTGCAATACGTCGCCATCGGCTCCATGATCATCATGGCCGGCGTCGCGGCAAGCTCAGGTGTTGAAAGACGCCTTCGGCTCGCCCGACCGCGACCGCGGCAGGTCAAAATGACCCGGCGGGCCAAGGTCCGCGGCGCAATGAGTCGGGAACCGTCAACCGATGGTTCCTGACCATGCCGCGCAAACCGCCAGGCTGGCGACAGCCACCATTATTCCCCACCGACCCAGGCGACTCGCCTGAGCCACACCAAAGCGCTAACATTCATCACGAAGGAGGAGACCCCCATGCACTACAAAACCATCATCCTGGAAATGCTGGAACAGCGACCGCAGATGCGCGAGGAACTCCGGCAGAGCCGGAAGCTGCTTCCGACGCTGGAGTTCTACGCCAGCGAACTGAAGGACAGCCACGAAGACTGGAAGGATCGCCTCCTGCAGGCGAAGCCGGACAGCGACCCGAGCCAGATCGCCAGCGAAGCAATGGAGCTGGCCCTGAAGGACCTGCAGGATCATTTGCCCTCCGAGTCGAATCAGGACGAGAGCGAAACGCTCTCCCTCGACCGGGCAATGGCGCATATCAGCCGTCCTACGTCGCGCGACTAAGGGCGTCGCGAAACCAACGCTCGCTCTTTGACGCCCCTCCCAATAAGCCATCGCCCGAATCCAAACGTCCAGACCCGCCTCCGCCGGTCACACCGACATCCGGTGCTCCCGATTCCCGGGGTTCAACCCTCGAACGCCCCGCATCCCGATCCCCGGTCGCCAGCGGCGAGAAGGCCAAGGCCCGCGACATCATCGCGGCCATCCGGACGCTGAAACGCATCGAGACCGAGCGCCGGCCCCCTAATAAAGAGGAGAAAGAGGCGCTTTCTCGGTTTTCGGGGTTCGGGCCGGTGGCGCTGTCGATTTTCCCTGATCCGGTCACAGGCAAATACAAGGACGCCGGCTGGCAGGCCCTGGGCGACGAGCTGACGACGCTTCTCACGCCGCAGGAATACGACAGCGCCAAGCGCACCACCTTCAACGCCTTCTACACATCGCCCGCCGTCATCGCATCCATTCACGAGGCCATCGGCCGATTAGGCGTACCCGACGACGCCACCATCCTGGAGCCGGGATGCGGCATCGGGAATTTCATCGAGCAAAGGGACGAGCAGACAACGCTTCATCGGCGTCGAGCTCGACTCCATTTCCGGCCGCATCGCAAGAGCCCTGCATCCCGAGCACGACATCCGCATCGAGAATTTCCGCGACACACGGCTGCCCGAAGGCAGCATCGACGCGGCGGTCGGCAACGTTCCCTTCGCCGACCTCAAGCTCGACTATCGCGGCCAGAAGCTATCGCTGCACGATTTCTTCTTCGCCAAGTCCGTCGACGCGCTCAAACCCGGCGGCGTCCTCGCCCTGGTCACTTCGCACTACACGCTCGACAAGCAAAACGCCGCCATCCGCGAATATCTCGGCTCGAAGGCCGACTTCGTGGGCGCGATCCGGCTGCCCTCCGACGCATTCAAGCGCGAAGGCACTGCCGTCGTCACCGACATTCTCTTCCTTCGCAAACGCGGGCCGGGCGAGCCGGCCAACCATGTCGACCCTGCAGTGGCTGGGCATTGCCCCGCTTTCTATCGACGGCGCCGAAGTCTCAATCAACCGCTATTTCCTGAACCATCCCGAAATGGTCCTTGGGAACTGGTCGCGCAAGGACACGCTCTACGGAGGCGAAGGATACAGCGTCGCCAGCAACGGCGATCTTACCCAACAACTCAAAGCAAGCGATCCACCGCCTGCCGGAATTCGCCAAGGGCGAGGCGGCGCCGAAGCGGGACACGCCTGCACATGCTTTCACGCCTCCACCGCCCGAACGCCATATCACCGAAGGCAGCTTCTTCATAGGCGACGATCGCATCATCTATCAGTCGCAGGGCGGGCAAGGAATCCCCGTCGTCTATGGCGGCACGACTCTCCGAGCCGACGGGACGATGACCGGCAAACGCCTAGCCGCCCTCGTGGAGTTGCGCGACCGCGCGCGTCGCGTCCTGCAATCGCAGAACGAAGGCTGGCCGGATTCCAACCGCGATGAGGCCCGCCGCGATCTCAACAGGGCCTACGACCGCTTCGTCATCAGCTACGGCCCGATCAACAAGACGACCTTCGGCGAAACCGCCGACGGCAACGTCATCCGCCGCATGCCCAATCTGGTCAAGTTCCGCGAAGACCCGGACGCCATGCTCGTCATGTCGCTTGAGGATTACGACGAGGTGACGGGCAAGGCGACCAAGGCCGCCATCATGACCAAGGATGTGGTCGGCAAGACGCCGCCAATCACGCACGTCCAGAGCGCCGAGGAAGGATTGCTGGTGTCACTCAACCAGCGCGGCGCGGTCGAGTTGCCGTTCATCGCCGCCCTTTACGGGAAGCCTCCGCCACAGATCATCGCTGAGCTTGGCGATTTGATCTTCCTCGATCCTGAATCCGATAGCTGGCAGACCGCCGACGCTTATCTCTCCGGCGATGTGCGGGCCAAGCTCAAAGCTGCCGAGCATGCCGGCCCAGATTTCGCCCGCAATGCCGAAGCATTGCGCCGCGTGCAGCCCGAAGACGTGCTCCCCGGCGACATCGATGCCGGACTCGGTGCTCCGTGGATACCTGAATCCGACATCCAGGCCTTCGCCGCCGAATTGTTCCGCGTCGATTCGGCGAGCGTTCCGGTCTCGCATCTCAAGAAAGATGCCGTCTGGAGCCTGGATGCCGGATACGCCGCCAAGGCCTCCGTCGCCGCCACCTCCGAGTACGGCACGGCCCGCGCCAATGGCTGCTGGCTCTTGGAACTCGCCCTCAACATGAAGTCGCCGACGATCTACGACACGTTCCGCGATGGCGACCGCGAGGAAAAGGTGGTCAATCAGGAGGAAACGCTGGCCGCTCGCGAGAAACAAAAGCTCATCAAGGAGCGATTCCGCTCGTGGATTTTCACCGAACCTGATCGCACCGAGCGCCTCGTGCGACTCTACAACGACACCTACAACAATCTTCGACCCCGCCTGTTCGATGGCTCGCACCTCGACTTCCCTGGCATGAACCAGACCATCCGGCTGCGGCCTCACCAGGACGATGCGGTGTGGCGCGGCATGAGTTCCGGCAATACGCTGCTCGCCCACGCCGTCGGCGCTGGCAAGACATTCACGATGGCCGCCACCGGAATGAAGATGAAACAGGCAGGGCTCATCAAGAAGCCGATGTATGTGGTCCCCAACCACTTGCTGGAGCAATTCGCACGCGAGTTCATGCAGCTCTATCCCAACGCCAGGCTGCTCGTCGCCGCCAAAGAGGACTTAATGCGCGACCGCCGCAAGTTCTTAACCGCCAAAATCGCAAGCGGCGAGTGGGACGGCATCATTGTCACTCACAGCAGCTTCGAGCGGATCGGCATGTCGCTCGAGTACCAGGAGAAATTCCTGCGCGAGCAGATCGCGGAGTACGACGAGCTCTTACGCGAGCACGCGGCCGATCGAGGCACCAATCGCAACCTCATCAAGACCATCGAGAAACAGAAAGCGGCCAGGGAGGAACGCCTGAAGGACCTACTCGCTCGCGACAAGAAGGATGACGGGCTGGTGTTCGACGAACTCGGCGTTGATCACGTCTTCATCGACGAGGCGCATTATTTCAAGAATCTGGAGACGCCGACCAAGATGGAGCGCGTCGCCGGCATCCAGACCGGAGGCTCCGAGCGCGCCTTCGACGTCTACATGAAGGCCAGGTACTTAAGTGAGCAGCATCCCGGCCACGGTGTGACCTTCGCCACCGGCACGCCGATCTCCAACACAATGGTCGAGATGTACACGATGCAGCGTTTCCTCGACCCCGAGGGACTGAAGACCCGTGGCCTCGAGCATTTCGATGCCTGGGCGGCGACGTTTGGCGAAGTCATCGACACCATGGAAATTTCCCCGGACGGCGCCGGCTTAAGGCCGCGGAGCCGGTTCGCCCGTTTCACCAATCTGCCGGAACTCCAACAGATGTTCCGCGCCTTCTCCGACGTGCAGACCGCCGAGATGCTCGACCTACCGCGTCCCCGTCTTAAAGGCGGCAAGCCGATCGTCATCGCCTGCCCAATGTCGGATGAGCAGCACGAACTACAACAGGAACTCGTTGCCCGTTACGAGCGGCTACGATCACAAAAGGTTGACCCGAGCGAAGACAACGCGCTAGCCATCACCACGGACGGACGGAAACTCGCGACCGACGCGCGGATGCTCTCGGCCAAAGCGCCGGATTTTCCGGAGTCGAAAGTCAACCGCCTGATCGCGAACGTCGCGGACGTCTGGAGGAAAACCGTAGCGACGCGCGGTACGCAGATGATCTTCTGCGACATGGGCGTGAATCCGACGTCGTGGGGTTACTCGGTCTATGACGACCTGATCGAAAAGTTGGTCGTTCAGGGCGTTCCCCGCGAACAGATCGCGGCAATCGGCGATGCGGAATCGGATGCCAAGAAACAGGCCCTGTTCGAGAAAGTGCGGCAAGGCTCTGTCCGTGTGCTGATCGGCAGCACGCAAAAGATGGGCACGGGCACCAATGTTCAAAAACGATTGGTCGCCCTCCACCATCTCGACGCCCCATGGAAGCCGGCGGAGGTTGAGCAGCGAGAAGGCCGCATCCTCCGCCAAGGAAATGAAAACGAAGAGGTCGCCGTTTACCGCTATGTCACGGAAGGTTCATTCGATGCTTACATGTGGCAGGCACTTGAAACCAAAGCCCGGTTCATCGGCCAGGTCATCACCGGCGACAACGCCGCCCGCAGGGCCGAGGACATCGGCGGCCAGGAACTCAGCTACGCAGAGGTGAAGGCGATCGCATCGGGCAATCCCGCAGTGCTGACGCTCGCCGAAGCCGACGCCGAACTGCAACGCCTCACGCTGCTCAAGAAAAACCACCTCGATGAGCAATACGTCGCACGCCGCAACGTTCGCGACTTGCCGAAAACCATCGCCAGCATGTCGGAACGTCTGGGCAAGCTCACCCTTGATCAGCAGACCCTGACCGACCACTCCGATGATCCGATTGCCATCGGAGGCCGCACGTTTCCCCGTGAGGACATCCCCGCGATCGTGGCAAAGAAACTCGACGCATCGCCAATCCACGTCGATGAGACGACGCGGATTCCGATCGGTGTTTATCGCGGTCTGCGATTCGGGATCGTGCTGCATCCCGAATTCCCGGCCAGCGTCTTCGTCGAAGGTGCCATCGCTCGCCAATCACAGCTATCACAAGATCATCAGGGTCCGCGTGCCGTGCTCAACGCACTCGAACGCCTAGCCGGCGGTTACGAGGGCGAATGCACCAGAATCCGGGGCGACCTCGCCATCGCCGAATCGCAACTTCGTGATTACCAGGCCCGGCTCGGCAAGCCCTTCGTCGCATGAGCAGTACCTTGCCGAATTGACCGGCTTACGCGACCAGCTCAAGGCCGGGCTGTCGGCCACTCCCTACCAGTCAGGCGAGCACGAAGGGCCAAGCGTTTCTGAACTGGCGGACCGCATCAAAGCCGTCAAGGCCGCACACACCATTGAAGCAGCGCCTCAGCGTGTGCGACAGAACCAAGCAACCGCCGAAGAGCCGGTCACTGCTCGCATCCGCCGGCGGACGGAAACGCGCGCGCCATCCGAGCCGGCGATTGATCCTGACATTGCTGGATCGGGCGCAGACTCAAGGCCAGTCGCCGAGACCGACCAGGGTAACGCGGCCGAGGCGAGTTTTCGGGAACGCATCGCAGCAGAGCGGAGTCGGACCGACCGCGAACCGAGCATCTAGAATTGCGATAGCAGTGTCATGGAAGTTTCTTTGCCCAGATCGTGATTTCCCGAGTCAGATCTTCCACGGGGCGGGTCCCATCCACCACTAAGTCTGCCAACGCTCGTAACTCCGCCTTCACTTGGTTCTCTGTCGAGTGCTGTTCAAGTTGCGATAAAGTTTTCTCGTTCGCCAGACTTTCCCGAAGGCGGCGTTCGCGAACCCCGTCGTCAGTATCGACGTAGATCAACCGCAGGCCAGAAGGTGACACCAAGGACGTCAGTGCCGCCGCTACCTGCACGTGACGAACTCCGTCGACGATCAATGAACCACCGGGCTCCCAGGGGGCTTGCGCGAGACGGCCCCGCAGAACTGGTTGAGATCTTCTCGAATCAATGATTCACCGACCGCCTGCCAATTCTCACGACAGTTCTCCAAACCGCGAACCTGCGTGATCGCCCGAACGTAGTCGCCGAAGCTGACCCGTCGACATCCCAGCGCTTCTGCCACACCAGTCGAAAGCGTGCTCTTGCCGCTTCGGATGCCTCCGGAAAATGCAAGAACCGTACTTTTCACAAGATCCTCAGATAAAGTCGCTTCATAACGCGGCCGAAGCACGACCCAGCCACGGCGGTCACGCTTGACCCATGGAATGGGACCGATTCGCCGTACGTTTTCCACTTGCATGAGGGTCGCGAACGATGCCGTCTTGCGCGATTTCCAAAAGATCGGGTCCTGGGCGCAGAGCGCCTGCGTGAATTCTTTGCGAATGGTCCGCCATGAGCTCGGGTCCAGACGGTAAAACCAGGTCTGGCCGACCTGACATAGCCCAACGACCGGCCCTCCCGACAGTTTGAGGAGCAGCACATCCCCGCGCCGCACGCGGCGGTATGGCGGACATCGCACCGCCGAAAATCGCGACTCGACCGTCTTCTGGCCGTCGAGCACATAACCGAGGAATGGTTCGACGAAAATGGCGAGATGGACCGAGAAGCGGTGTCGGCGTCCATTCCACAACGTTCGCAGGTACGCTCCCCAGTAGTCGTCGCCGTTTACGGCACGTTTGACCGCATCAAATGGCGATGGCTGCGAATGACTCCGGCCTGCAGTAGTCGATCCATGACGACTGCTCATCGCGCTCCACGCTTATCAGGTTTGACACCTGTTCGGCGGCCAGCTCGACAAGGTTGGCTTCATCGGCGTCGAGATTGCGGCCGAGGGCATCAGCCACCCGTTCTACCGGCGGCTGACGCGCTCCCAAAGCTTCCATGACCGTCGTAAGTATACCCGTTGTTCGGCACTTGAAAATACGATTTCCGGCAGTCCAGACGTCGGCGTGACGCCGGCGCCGGTCGCGCCGACTCACTGTAGGCAAAATGTCGCCAGCGACCAACGAGATGAGACGCGGGTCGCCAAAAGCCGCATCCCTTTGCGGCCGGAGACGTACGCGAACTCCTCTGACTTGGGCCTCATGCCACCGCGCTTCAAACGGTGGTGCCAACGGTCGCGCCTTATGGGTGATCCGTATCTTCGCGAAGACCGCCAAGTCGCCGCGCCGCCAGTTAACGGGCACTCCGGCTATCCCGTCGGCGCGGAGCGCGTTTCGCTCAAATGGCGGTGACAAATACGGGAGCGCAGCATCGTCCAACCGAACGAGTCGGAGCCCCAACTCCGTCGCAAAGTCCAGCAACTTGGCCCGCTCTTCGGCTATGCCGGGCCTGGTCCCCATTGGGGGAAGGCTCACCAGCAAATGCCCTCTTACCCGACAGATCTCGGAACCGGCCCAAAGAAACGAATGGAGATGCTCGGGGTACCAGGGCGGATCGGCAACGACCACGGCAACTTCTGAAAGTGCCGGGAGCTTATCCCGCATCACATCAGAGAGAATAGCTCGCGCGCTTGGGCAGGTCTGCCTGAGCGCTTTGCTGACCGCGCTGTTTTTATCAAGAGCAGTCACGTCAATTCTCGGGATTCGCCGCAATGCCTCCAGCGCGACGCTAGGCGCGCCCAAGAGAACAAGGCAGCCGGAAGGCCGAGCAAGGTTGGCCCACTCGTCAAGGAGACGTTCGTTAGCCGCCGCTGCGAATCGCCAGTCGAAATCCAGAGGGTGTGGCACCGGTAGCGCCAATTGCGTGGAATGCCCCTGTCGAAGCGGCCCATCAATGGTTAAATCAGTGAGCGTCCTCTCCAGGGGTTCTGTGAGAATTCCCCGACTTCGCGCAAGTCGACGGATCGCATTCCGCACGACGCTTGGGTAAACGCCCGGCAACGCGCAGATCAGCGGGCCAAACCCGATAACACCGCTTTTAATCGCCTCCAACACCCAGCCATCGACCAATTCGCTGAAACTGTTGGCCGCAGCCCTCTTCGCAATCATCTCGCGTCCTCAATCTAAACGAACTTCCACGTCTACGATTGGCCGGCCCCGATCGGCACTCGAAAATCGGTCTTCCAATTCGCGCGTCCACGCCTCGATCGCGATCCTCTGGTTTTCTATCGCAGCCGTCGTCAGATCGTCCATGCGGCTCTTCACGGGAGTAAACACTTGGATCTCTAACGGCACGGTGCGAAGCGGCAAGTTTATTGCCACACCTTGGAGCCGGTCTACAAAATCTCGCATTTCGTCCCGCACGTTGTCACGCGATGGTGACGTGAACGTTACGTAAGCGAAAAGGTCGATGCCCAAACCCACGAGCGGACGCATGAGCTCGAACTGTTGCCCGTACAAGGCGCTCTCCGCCCGCGTGTTGAAAGAGAAGGACTCCTCGCTAAACCCCTTAAAGCAACAGACTCGTCCGTATTTCGGATAAGCGCAGATTAACTCGCGGTCGGCATCCGACAGGAACCGCCAGAAATAATCGTTGCTCAGATTATCGTCCGACCAAAGATAGATTTGGTTTTCAAGGGACCTTGAGCGGATTTCGTCCATCATCCAGGGCACCCACTCCGGAGTCAGATCAGGCTGACCGCCGGTGAGGTCAATCATCGGCGGTGGATCGGGCTCCGTGAGGTAAAGGTCGATCAGTTCGCGCGGCGTTAGCCACGCGGAGTGCTTGCGGTTCGCCGAAAGAAGTTTGAAGTCAACGAAGCAATACCAGCAACGCCAATTACAGACCGCGTTTTGAAACACCTGAGCCCGAAGAACGTTAACCGGCCCGAGGCCGAGAGATCGGCACGCGGGGTCAATGGGTAACGGATTTGCAGGCCATCCTGCGGTTGTCGTGCGTCGGAAATGGCGAACGCGTCCGAAGCCCTGGCAATTGGCCGGGTCGGTAAAATCCTGCTCCTGCTGCGTCCCATGGAAGTTCGTGATAAGCAGTCGCTTCGTTTTCGGATCTACCGCCGCCGCGCGATACCTGGCTGACAGGTTCTCCGTATCAAGAAGTTTTGCCCCCATTTATCAGCCCTTGTTCCGACTGCCGTTTAACCGCCTGGATTTCTTGGTCTTCTTCCGTATCGGCGGCACTTTCTCCCCGCCCTCCGGTAGCTTCGGGAGCCGTTGGTCGATGTACCGGACACAAAGCTCGGTCATGTACTTCATTTCATCTTCAGTAAGCGCCCGGTCCTGCGGGATACCGTGCCACTCTTCGATGCATTTGCGGCAGCAGCACGCTGTGGCATGCTGAGCGTAGTACACGACATTTCCCTCCCTGGGTGTCTGCCGCCCGTCAAATGAATTCTTCACGCCGACCGATGTTCGGATGCGACGCTCGGCCGCAACCCGCATACCAGCCTTCCCCTTGCGCCTGGCGTGGTTTATCGCCCGCTCATCAATCTCGACGTGCCAGAAGTGGTGGCGGATCATTTCATATTTCAACATTTTGATCGTGTGGGCTGCGTCGGCCACGTCCTTCTTCTGCACGCGCTTCCAGTCCACAAGGTTAGCGCCACAGGCCCGGCACTTTCCGCCTTCGTTTCGCGCGAGCATTTTCTCTGTCGCTCGAAAGCAGTGCAGGCCCTTTGAACAGTCGCTAGATGTGCATTTGATATCCAGCGGCTCGAGCTTGGAACGCTTGCCAGGGGTTGTCGACATGGCTCATTCCGCCTCCGTCTCTGTCAACGCTTGCGTCAACAGGTCCTTGTCCATTCCCGTCAGCCGTGAAAAATTTGTTCGCTCAAGGAGGATGTCTCGGGCAATTCGCCAGGGATTATCCTCCGTGCGCTGAAGATTCATAGCGGCGCCCCACCAGTTCTCGCCTTGGAGCGACAAGCGGAACGCCATGTAGTTCGCCAGCGAATCGACCGGCACGTTCTCGCGTGCCGCTACCTTAGGCAATTCCGATTTGAGCAATTCGAGCCGGCCGGACCCCTTGGAACGTTTCGTCGCCTCGACGCACAGTTTCACAAGCGCTTCGGCGCGACCGCCAAGCACCACATCCGCCGCGAACTGGGTGGCTTCGACTTCTTCATCGGATTCGCGTCGTTCCATCGATGTTTCCGGTTCCTCGATTACGGTTCGTTCCTTTTCTTCGGGTTCCTTCCCGGCATGCAATAATTCATGAAGCAGATCGTGAAGCCATCTGGCCACCGCACAAGTCATCTGCTTTAGCACGATGACATTGCGCCCATTTACGCGCCAACAAGCACCGTGGAACGCGCCAGGGTCGTTAAGTGGCAAGACGGGAATGCCCAAATCCCACACGTATCGAAGCACGCTTTCCAACGTCACCTCACCGAAGCCAGCTAAGATCGTTCGACGGGCTTCGCCCGCGTCCGTGGGGACGGGTTTACAGGGGAGATCGGCAGTCGCCTCCAGAAGTTTGAGAGCCAGAAAGTGGGCGTAAATTGTGTACGCGGACAGCTTCCGCTCCTCAGCCTCGGCGGTCACCTTGAAGCGAGCCGCCCCCAGCACGCCACGATCCAGCCAAAGTTTATTCGCGCCGAGGATCGCCGATGGCGTCCATCCATAAACGTGGCTTGCTGCCGCCGTGGCGTAAAAAATGACGTTGCCGACTTCGGCCTCCGGTGATGTCGCCGCACGCTCCATCACCGCCAAAGGTACGAATCGTTTCGTCACGAAATCCTTCTCCAACCCAATCTGCCGAAATCGCTCAAAGACCTTTTCCGGTGACCGAGTAGGAGTTGAGAGGAATAAATCTTTGCGAAGATTAAGCCCCAGGGCGCGGCATACTTCCTGTAGCCGCGACATGCTCGCACCGGCGTAATCTGTAGCCTCGTAACGCTGAATCTGCTGTTCCTTAACGCCAAGGCGGTCGGCTAGCTCCTTCTGGCTCAGTCCGGCCGCGATTCGCGCTTGCACCAACGCGCGGGGCAGCGCTTCAAGAGAATTGATCTCCAGTACTGTGCGCTTGCCGGCTTTGAGGTCTTCGTACTCCCCGATCTCCGCCCGCAGATCGTCCAATTGGCTCCGCAGCCCATCGATCTCCGCCTTCTGAAGGAGCGGGTGAACCTCGTGGCGAGGTTCCGTCGCCTTCAGCTTTGCGATCGCGCGCTCAAACTTTTCCGCCTCGGTCTTTGTGATTCGGTATTGCCGCTCATTTTTAATCATGGCAGCCTCCGTAAGTCGAAAGCGATGATGCCCTTCTGACTCCCCGTATCCCTCGCGATCTGAAAAAACTCCAAGTAGGTTCTCCCCGAAACGTTGTCCGCCAGGAATTGTGCCGGAAACATCTCTCCGTTGTATTTGATCTTCTGGGCGAGACGGCTGTTTGCGAACGTCAGCAGGATGGGATCGAGTCGCGTCGGATCAACTCCCGTCACGTCCCAACAGCCGTCGAAATCCGCAGGCGTGTCTTTGCTCGTGACAAAGCTTCCGTCCACGTAAGCCCGGGTACATCCGGCGGCCTTCAGCGAATCAAGAGCGGCTTTCAGCCCGGCCACAAGCCTCTGTCGATGCACGGTTTGCCCGAATCGCGCGACGAATTCCGCCCACGAACACTCGTGCACTCCCGCAGGGAGATTCCCATCTGTGTCAAAGCCAGGAATCATGGTAACACAACTTTATAGTTGTGTTAACTGGTGCGCAAGTGCAGCCCTGGGACGATTTTCGGTTTTTCGGTAAGTCGGGTGCGAGCGGCCAAAAGGCGCATCCCGAATGATGTAAGTTATTGTTGAATATGTCATTACACACGACAAAATGCCCAGTCGCATCGCGGACAATCGAAACAGTTGACCGCCCCCGCAGCTCAATTCGGCGCTCCCTGGTGGGCAGACAAACGGTTCTACCCCACGCTCAGGAACGCCGAAAATTGCCACCCCGAGCCAATTGGCAAGCGAGGGTGCGACGGATACGATGGCGTCCCTCTGTGCATCGTTTACTAAATCTGAACAGCCGGCGTGAGCGAAACGATGAGCGCGGCAGCGCCGTTGTGTGTCGGACAAATCTTGACGGGCCCGCTCTTTAACGAGCCGATGCGGGTCGAAGCCCTTTCCCCAGCAGGGGCCGGATCATGGGTTGTCGGCCTTGTGGGACTTCAAACCGAGAAGTTTCGCCGGGTGACGCTGTCCGACGCCGATTTGGCCTCCCTTGCGATCCTCAGTGCGGCGCGTTCCTTCGACGGCGATGGCAATTTATTGCGGCTCGGTATTCAAGCATTTGCGCTGGGAATTGCGTACGAGTTCGACCCGTACTTTGGCCTGTCGATTTCCAAGGTCGATCCGCTGCCGCACCAGCTAGAAGCGGTTTACGACTACTTGCTCAAGCTCGCCCGCGTGCGGTTTCTTTTGGCCGACGATGCGGGCGCCGGCAAGACCATCATGGCCGGCCTGCTCATCCGGGAATTGAAACTCCGCGGTCTGGCCGAACGCATACTCGTCGTGGCGCCGGCGAATCTTGCGTTCCAATGGCAACGTGAGCTCAAGGAAAAATTCGACGAGAAGTTCATCGTCTTCAAAGGTTCCGACATCCGAGACCAGTTCGGCGTGAACCAGTGGATCGAACAGCGGCAGATCGTCACGTCGCTCGACCTCGCGAAACGCGTCGACATTCTCCCCGGTCTGCGCCAGGTCCACTGGGATTTGGTCATTGTGGACGAAGCCCATCGGATGTCTTGGACGCCACCAGCCCGGAAGACCGCCCGGTATGCACTCGGCGAATTGTTACGAGACACAAGCGACAATTCGCTCCTGCTGACCGCAACGCCGCACAAAGGTGACCCCGTCAACTTCAACCTGTTCCTCCAATTGCTCGACCCTGACGCCTATGCCGATGTGCGGTCGATCCGCGAGGCGATGGACCGGAGACGCGCTCCCTTCTATTTACGCCGCACGAAGGAGGCGATGGTTCATTTTCCGGAACGACAGCCGGATGGATCATGGGTTGCGCGAAGATCTTCACAAAGCGCATCCCCCGCACAATCGACTTCCAGATCGACGGTTCGGAATTCGAGCTTTACAAATCGGTCACGCGTTATGTGAAGCGGCAAAGCACACGTGCTGCTGCCGGCGGCGACGATTCCCGCGCCCGCGCCGTTGGTTTCTTGATGGCCCTCTACCAGCGCCGGCTCGCTTCGAGCACGCACGCCATGCGCTGTTCGCTCGAGAATCGGGCAAACCGTCTGCAAGTCGGATTGAAAAAAGCCCAGGAGCTGGCCCGTGCGGCACCCCCTGAATTGCCGGACGCGGAAGAGCTGGAGGAGATGGAGGACGCCGATCGCGAGCGCCTCGAAAATCTGCTCGAAGCGATCTCACTCTCGGAGAATGCTGAAGAAGTCCGCAAAGAAATCGCCGAACTGCGAGAATTGGCCCAAGAGGCGGAGGCCGTCGAACAAACGTGCACAGAAGAGAAGCTGTCCCGCCTCAAAAAACTGCTTCAGGAGCAAGGGTTCTTCGACCACCCGGACGAACGGCTGCTGTTGTTCACCGAATTCAAGGACACGCTGGACTATCTTGTCAGCAAGTTCACCGAATGGGGCTTTCGCGTCGGCTGCATTCACGGTGGCATGAAGCCGGGATCGCGCGACGAAACCGGCACACGGCTCTTTACCGAACAACAGTTTCGCGACGGCGCAATCCAAATTCTCGTCGCAACTGAGGCAGCCGGCGAGGGGATCAACCTTCAGGTCTGCCACATCCTGTTCAACTACGACATTCCCTGGAATCCCAACCGACTCGAACAGCGGATGGGACGTATCCACCGCTATGGCCAACGGAAGGATTGCCTGATCTTCAATTTCGTCGCAACGAACACCATCGAAGGCCGGGTTCTTGAGCGACTACTGGACAAGCTGCAGGAGATCCGTAACGCCCTCGACGACGACGCCGTGTTCAACGTCGTTGGCGAAGTCCTTCCAGCGGCCCACATTGAACGCGTGCTACGCGAATATTACGCCGGAAAGCTGGGGGACGCAGACTTGGAAGACCGGCTGCTGCACAACGTTGACGAGGGACGCTTCCGATCCATCTGTCAAAACGCCTTGGAAGGCCTTGCCTCGAAGAAGTTGAATCTAGAAATGTTGATCGAGCGGCGCGCTCGGGCGCAGGAGCGTCGAGTGGTGCCTGAGACGATTGCCCGGTTCCTCAGAGAATCGGCCGGCTACGCCAACATCGCGCTCAAGCCCGTGCCGAGCTTGTCCCACACGTTCGATCCGGGCCGAACACCAGATGGCTTGCGGCGCTACGAGCGCGACCCCGACTGGCGGATGGCGCCCCTGGTAACCAAGTACCCGCGGCTTTCAACTGATCGAGATACGGCCGACGAGCACCATCTGGAATGGGTGACGCCGGGACATCCGCTCTTTGAGGCGATACGCCGGCATACCTGGCATTCGGCGCAAAGCGATTTCGGCAAAGGAGCGTGCTTCTATTCGCTCGGACACGAAACGCCGGCTCGGATCGACGTTTATCGTGCGCGAGTCGTCGACGGTTTGGGACATGTCGTCCACGAGCGAATGTTCGCGGTTGAACTCGCCGAGGGCCGTGAACCGACTTTGCGCGAACCGGCGATTTTGAGCGATTTCACTGCCGCCAAGCCGCCAGGATCGCTTCCCGCCGCCGCCCACTTGCCCGAATCCACCTCGTGGTTGCAGGACCAAGTTTTGCAACCGTTCCTCAATGAGGTCCGCCAGGAGAGACAAACAGAGGCCAAGCGGATTGCCGAACACGTCGAGCTCTCGCTCACAGAGCTTCTCCAACGGGCGGACGAGGAGATCGGCAAAGCAGCCGCCGAGGTTGAACGGAAAGCTCAAGGAGCGGAGGGTCGGCTCTCCCAGGCCGAGACCCGGCACGCCGACCTACTCGCACGCCGGGAACGACGACGGCAGGAACTCCAGCAGCAGCGCTCGCTCACACTGCAGGCTGTCGAGCGATTGACGAGCGTTCTTGTCTTGCCGCATCCCGATCGCGAAGACCCTGAGCTTCGACGCCTGAAGTCGGACCCGGAAACCGAGGCAATTGCGATGCGGATCATCATCGAGCATGAGCGATCGCAAGGCCGCGAAGTCTACGACGTTCACGAAAAGAATCTCGGCTACGACGTCACCAGCCTTGACCTAAATTCCGGTGACCTTCGCCTGATCGAAGTCAAAGGAATCGGCGGCGACACCGGCAGCGTCCTACTCACGCCCAACGAACATCGCGTCGCGCAAGACCGGCGCGACTGTTACTGGCTCTACGTGGTCACCAACTGCAAGTCGACGCCGCGCATTATGGCCCTGAGCGATCCAGCCCAGTTGCCGTGGGGCGAAGTTGTGAAGGTGCAACACTATGCATTGACCCTGAAGGATCTTCGCGCGGGGCAATCGTCATGAGAGGGCTTCCGTACGAAGTGAAGACGTTGGTCCACAAGGCGCGCGAGTCTGCACTGCTCGCGGTCGAGACATACAACCGCCCGACGGCAACCTTCCGATCCGGCGCTTACACCGTGCTGATGGTGATCGCGTGGACCTCCCTCTTTCACGCCATTTTCCTGCGAAAGCGAATCAAGCCGTTTTATCGCAAGAAGGGCTCCAAGCGTTACGAAAAGATCGATGGCGAACCGAAGCGATGGGAACTCAATGAATCACTTCAGCAGCACTACAAGGGCGACAACCCTGCGGCGCAAGAACCTCGAGTTTTTCATCGGCCTGCGGAACAAAATCGAACATTGCTCGCTCGCGCAGCTTGACCCCGAGTTGTTTGGCGAGTGTCAGGCCATGCTGCTCAACTTCGAATCGCTGCTGATTTCAGAATTCGGCGATCGCTTCGCAATCCGTGGAGGTCTTAGTTTCGCCCTTCAGTTCGTCAGGGCCCTGCCCAAATCATCTTCATCGGCTATGACAAAGCCGCATCAGAAAGCGTTGAAGGCAGTAAAGCAATACGTAGACACTTTCCGCTCCAGCCTCAGCACAGAAATCCAGAGCGATCTCGCCTACAGCTTCAAGGTGTATCTGGTCCCCAAAGTCGGCAACCACGCCAGCAAAGACGCTGTGGCCGTGGAATGGATCAAATACGATCCATCGAAGCCGGAGGAAATGAAGCAGTACGAGCAACTTGTGGCGATGATTAAGCCCAAGGAGGTACACATCGCAAATCTCGGGCTTCTCAAGGCAAGCGAAGTTACCAGCCAGGTCGCGAAGAAATTACGCAAGAAGTTTACGATCCACACCCATACGCTCTGCTACAAGCACTTCAACATTCGGCCCGCAGGAAATGCAAACGATCCTCAGACGTGCGACACTCGCTACTGCTGCTACGACGCTTTGCACAAGGACTATTGCTACAAACCCGAATGGGTCGACTTCCTCGTGAGCAAGCTGGCGGATGATGCGGTCTACCAGATGATCGTTCAAAAACGCGAACCCGCAATCGTGCCAGGCGCTGTCGAGAAAATGGGCGCCGCATGATCTTCAACGAAGGCCGCATCGTTCTTGCTCCGAAAGTAATGCGATACATGAGCGAACTCTGGAAGAGCGATGGCGGACCGGCGCCTGAGCAGGAACGGCATGAATGATCCCCAAGGAATGCAAGCGCCTGGTTGAGGTGGATTTCCCCATCGCGGTTGTGTCGAAACATGCCGCACGGGAGAAGTCCATTCGGCATGGGCACCCGTCGACACTACATCTTTGGTGGGCGCGGCGGCCGTTGGCCGCATGTCGTTCGATGCTGATGGCGCATCCTTTTGCCCGACCCATGTGACGAACACTGTCCGGGGGAATTTAAGGCCAAGGCGCGCGAATCATTGCTGAAAACCCGCAGCCACATTGACGGCGACGACCTGAGCCTGCGGCAGGCGCTCCTCAAGTTCGTTGGCGATTGCGCCAATTGGGACCATTCGTCGGACCGAGTGTACCTCGAAGTCACCCGTGGGTTGGTCAAGGCGGCGCATCCTGAGGAAACACCGATGGTGGCCGACCCGTTTGCCGGTGGCGGAGCTATCCCATTGGAGGCGCTGCGAATCGGCTGTGACACATTCGCCTCAGATCTCAATCCGCTTGCCTGCCTAATCAACAAGGTGATGTTGGACGACATCCCCCGAAATGGACCCGAGTTCGCTGACCAGTTTTACGACACCTTAACTCAAGTTAAGCGTGAGGCAGTGGAAGAACTGAGAGAGTTCTATCCGCAGGACTCGGACGGGGCGCATCCGATTGCGTACTTGTGGGCGCGCACGGTTCGCTGTGAGCAACCTGATTGTGGTGCTGAGATTCCGATCTTTAAGTCACCCTGGCTTTCAAAGCGAGGTTCCAAGAGCGCCAAGTACTTCAAGGAATCCCCCGATGGTTCATGCGTTGTGTTGCTGCTCGACGCTCCCTCAGGCGGACCGATTCGATTTCGAATAGCGCGAGGCGAGGGAAGTGAAACAACTCGCCCAGGATTTGTCGCACCTCGAGCAACAAAAGCAAGCGGTAATAACTCGCACGTGCTCTGTCCTTGTTGTGAGAAGGTGCTGAAGGGGGATCGAGTGATGGCACAGCTGACGACACAACGCGGAGGCGCGGATACGGTCGTCGGCAAATCAGGAGACAGAATTGGCGGTGCATTTCTATTGGCCATCGTAACTGTGAGCGACGGCGCGACAGGAAGGAAATTCCGATTGCCAACATCGCGCGACTACCGGGCTGTTGCCAAAGCAATTGGGAGGATAGCTTCGTGCTCCAGTGAGATCCCTGAAGGCCGCTTGAACCCTACTCGCCCGTCACCAAACGCACGAGGGCTTTCTGCCCCAACCCGATACGGGATTCTACGATTTGCCGACCTGTTCACCGCTCGCCAACGAGTCGCTATTACAACCTTGGCTGAACGTATCAATTCGCGGATACGGCACGACCATCCGCCCGAAAGCACTCTTTACGCTTGCATATTGGCGTTGGGGCGTTGCATTGATCAGTCGTCGGCGCAGGTGCGATGGATTTCCAACATCGAGGCTATCGCTAGTTCATTCCCACGTCAGGCGCTTCAGATGACGTGGGATTTTGTCGAGAGCGTTCCGATTGGCGACCTGAGCGCTAACTTTGGCGCCGCGGGTGAATGGGTACGACAAGTCATCGAAATGCAAAGCAAGTCCATCTCCTCGCCGGGACAGTACCAGCAGGCAGACGCTCGGCATATCCCGCTGCCCGACAACGCAGTTAGCGTCTTCTTTACTGATCCGCCATATTACGATGCGGTCCCATACGCAGATTTGGCTGACTTCTTTCTATGCTGGTTGAAACCCGCGTTTGGTAACTCCGCATTACGGCGCTTCCGGTTTGACACGTCGGATGGGCTTTCACCCAAGGCTGAAGAATGTGTCTGGAACCGCGCACACCTTGCAAATGGTGTCCCGAAGGATCGAGCTTATTTTGAGTCTGGAATGCGGAAAGCGTTTGCCGATGGGCGACGCGTGCTCAACTCCGAAGGGATAGGCTGTGTCGTCTTTGCTCACAAGACCACAGACGGTTGGGAGGCGCTTCTCAACGGTCTCCTTGAGGGAGGATGGGTGATCCGAGCGTCCTGGCCAATCGTGACCGAGCGAGCAGTCCGAACGAACGCCCAAAACACCGCATCGCTCGCATCGAGCGTGCATCTCGTGTGCCGCCCGCGCCCCGAAGATGCTCCAATCGGTGACTGGGGCCACGTGCTCCGTGAACTTCCCCACCGCGTACTTGACTGGATGGATCGCCTACAGGGCGAGGGTATTCGAGGAGCCGATCTCGTATTCGCATGCATCGGTCCAGCACTGGAGATTTTCAGTCGTTATTCTGCCGTGGAAACCGCGGAGGGACGGCGAGTCGAGTTGGCGGAATACTTGCAGAAAGTATGGGAAGTCGTCGGTCGGACAGCGCTTCAGCAAGTCCTCGGGGCTGCAGAGTCTCGCGCTCGGAACGGCGTTGCCGGTGCTCTCGAAGAAGACGCTCGCCTAACAGCGCTCTTCCTTTGGACTCTTCAGAGCACGGAAGCGACTGAAAATGGCAACGACAACGTTCAGGACTCAACTGAATCCGAGGAGGATGCACCGGAAGACGAAGGAGACGAAGACGAATCGCCCCGCAGAAAGTCCAAGAGTTTCAGCTTGATATTCGATGTTGCCCGTCGTTTTGCCCAGCCCTTGGGAATCCACCTCGACGCGTGGGAAGGCCGCATTATCGAGACGGAAAAGGGCGTCGTGCGCCTGATTCCTGTACTCGAACGCGGCGAGCAACTCTTTGGCGAAGAGGGCGCACAGGCCGTCGCCGATCAACTCGAAAGCGTCAAATCCGGCCCCGTCCAACTCGATCTCTTCCTCGACCACGAAGATCCTATCCCGCGCGTCCGCGGTCGCCGCCGACGCGGTCAGGCCGAGGTCGCCGACGAGGCTTTGGAGACTCGTCGCGGCGCGACTACGCTTGACCGCATCCATGCGGCCATGCTTCTTCAGTCGTCGGGCCGCGCCAATGCCCTGCGGGCCTTGCTCCGATCCGAGATCGATCGCGGCCCTGATTTCCTGCGATTGGCCAACGCCCTTTCCGCCCTTTATCCCCCCGGCAGTGATGAAAAGCGCCTGCTCGACGCCATGCTGCTGGCAGTACCGCGATAGCTAGGGACAAACCTTCATGCCAGGGCGACCCAGAAGGGCGTGGGAAGGTAGACCAGTCAAAAATGCGCCGACCGGCTTTCCTCTTTATGCGGCCCGGCGTGGCCCGCGAGTAGTAACGTCAGACATTTGGGCACATTTGCGTTACATCGCTGCTGCGCAACTCTCGAAAGCCGACGAAACGAAGGCCCGCGCGTTCATCAACCAGGCATACGAATTCTACGAAGCAGCCGATAATCCTCAATTAGGCTCCAGGCCACTTCTTTACTATTACTCCTTTCTGAATCTCGCAAAGATGGCGCTCCTCGTACAAGGCGTCAATTTGCCACCTAGCCCAAGGCACGGCATCTCTGATCCTCGCGCCAATCAGCGAACGCGTCTCCGACTCCCAGGCCAAACCGTTCGCTCCGAAGTCTGTGCGGCCGATCATTCGCAGATCTTTCCTGAAGTGGTCCGTGCGCTAGGTGGAAATATTGCCCGACAAACGCACTTTCGAGTCGACGTTCTTCTTTCACAGATTCCCGGCGTACATCGAACATATTGCCGCGTTCTCAACCAACGACCGCTCTTTGTTCCCATTGTGCAGTTCAGTCTTCATCGGCAAGGTCAAGAAATCTGGGCAAGACTGCACCTTTCACGAAGTGACAATGACGTCAACGTCACTTTGCGTGCATTGCGACGCCGTCAATCATTCCGTCGCGTGTTCGACCAGGTCGAATCGGAGGAAGACGACGAGCTTTGGTTCGAGACCGGAGTAGTTCATGGCCCGACGCGCCAACCGACAACGCGATTCGAGAACTTGCCGATGTTGTTCGCGAAGTCGGCTTGTGGTCAATTCTTACTGCTCATGGTAGCAGGTTCTATTTCAACAATTTGGCTCCCCGGCTCCAGCTTCCTCAAATTGCATCAGTCTACGCGGTGATGTTTTACTTGGGCTCCATCACGAGGTACAAGCCCTACGACTTCGACAAGATCATTACTCAACGATACTCGTGGTTGATTGGAGAGTTTCTTAGTACCCAACCTATGCAGTTCCTCTACGCATTGGCAAGCCATCTTGATGGCGTCGAAGTTGTACGTCCCGAGCTCGTTTTGCCGTGAGTCTGCCAGACATCAAAATCGGTTGTCACCGCATGAATCCACGAAGTATCTGGCAAATTTCGGGCGGTCCGGCCACTAGGTCATATGCCGACGTATTTCTTCGGCATGGAGTCGCACTCCTCGGGCCGGGCGATCCAGGCCCGTGGTCCCAGAAGCTGTATGACTACGACTTTTCGCTACAGGGTTTCATCGGCGGATTCGCCGAGCGGATGGCCAGTGGCGATGCGCTGGTTCTACGGACGAGTCAAAACTCAATCCGCGCAATTGGAATCGTCGCAGATGGATACGAACATCTTCACACCTTCGATGACGTGAATGGCTGGGACCTTCAACATTGCCGACGCATTCGATGGTTCCAACTGCCGGGTGACTACGTGTTCGATGGTCCAGTTTTCGGAGCGACTCCAAGCCGCTTCTCCCGTGTTCAGAATCCTGCCGTCGTCGATTACGTGACCCGATTTCTTGGTTCACCCCCCACCGACTGGCAGTCTGCTCCCTTGCCGAAGCTGCCGGCGGAAGAACCACCGCTGCACGAAATCCCGGAAGAATTGCGGGCAATCGTCGGTGAAGCACATGATTACGTCGCGCTCATCGAGCATGACGGCGGGTTCACCGAACGGCCAGCTGAGGACGAAACCATCGCTCATTTCGTCGTGCCGCTTTTAAAGACGCTCGGTTGGCCCGCAGAGCGGATCGCAATTAAGTGGCGCAACATCGACGTCTCTCTATTCATCACTTTGCCGCGTACGCCCGCGAACTGCCACCTTGTAATCGAGGCAAAGCGCGTTGGCGCAGGCGTAGAGGGCGCCTTGGATCAGGCAATGGGGTACGTCCGCGCACTCGGCGTTCCCCGAGATGTCATGGTCACCGATGGTATCCGCTATCGCATGTACTCGGCCACAGAGGATTTTGCTCCGATCGCCTACGCCAATCTGATCCGCCTGAAGCAATCATCCCTGAGACTCTTTGAGCGGCTCAAACGCCCTTGAGGAACGATTCAAATGGAACCGTGGTACAAAGTCGTTGAATTGCGGAAAGAAGTTCGCGAGGGGCGCTGCATTCAACCCAGACGAGTTCGCCATCGCCCTCGAACAGGTGGTTGCCGGCAATGCCCCTGAGGATTATCAGCAACCAGAGCAGTTCTTTGCCCGCACGTGCTTTACACGCGCGCTTGTCGAGAATTCTGCACTCGTGCTGCGGAGGCTTGCGGGCAAGAACGGACAACACGGTGCCGGTCCAAACGCTGGTGACCCAGATGGGCGGCGGCAAAACCCACATGCTCACCGCACTCTGGCACCTCGCACGGACGACCGGCGCGGCCTCAACGTTACCGGGAGTGCCAGCGCTATTGGAAGCCGCTGGACTCTCGGCAGCGCCCGGAGCCAAAGTCGCTGTCTTTGTCGGTAATGCCTGGGACCCGCAGGCCGGACGCGAAACGCCCTGGATTGACATTGCCCGTCAGATCGCCGGCGATGAAGGCGTCAACGCGCTCGGCGCCGCGGCTCGTGAAGCGCCACCCGGCACGGAAACTCTTAACCAGGTGATCGCTCTTGCCAAACAGCCGGTCCTGCTGTTGTTCGACGAGGTCCTGAACTTCTTCAGCCGGCATCGCAGCTTTGCTGAACCGATGCATGGGTTCATTCACAACATTGTGCGTGGGTTTGTCGGAACGAATCACCGAGCGGCTGTCATCAGTTTGCCGCGGAGCCAGGTCGAGATGACCGACTGGGATCAGATGTGGCAGGATCGGATCGTCAAAGTCGTCGGAGCGGTGGCCAAGCCCCTTTTGGTGAACGATGAGGCCGAGATTAGCGAAGTGATTCGGCGTCGCTTGTTCCAGGATCTCGGGTCGGATCGCATTCGAAAAAGCGTCGCTCGGGCGTACGCCGATTGGTGCTTCGAAAGACGGGCGCAGCTCCCGCCGGAATGGACGGCTGTTGACGCAACAGCCACAGAAAAGAAAGCCCGCGAATACCTGGAGACTCGGTTCGAGGCTTGCTTCCCCTTTCATCCCGCCACGCTCTCGGTTTTTCAGCGAAAGTGGGCATCGTTGCCTCAGTTTCAGCAGACGCGAGGCACGCTCGCGATGTTGGCCCAATGGATTTCGGGAGCCTTTCAGGACGGCTTCCGAAACGCGCGCCGCGAAGCTCTGATCACCGTGGGATCTGCCCCGTTACACGACACGAGCTTCCGCAGCGTCGTTTTAGGGCAACTCGGCGAATCCCGATTGCTGCACGCGATTGACACGGACATCGCTGGCGAGCGCTCGCACGCCCGCACATTGGACGCCGATACTAAGGGCGCGCTGCGCGACATTCATCGACGCGTCGGAACGGCGATTTTCTTTGAGTCGTCTGGCGGCCAGGTGGACAAAGTCGCCCATCTGCCGGAACTTCGATTTGCACTGGGTGAACCCGATCTCGACACCACCACGATCGACAATGCCGCGATTTCGCTAGAGAAACGCGCCTTTTTCATTCAGCCAGTCGGTTCAGACGGTTACAAGGTCTTTCACAAGGCGAAGATTGAAAAGGCCGTGCATGATCGGCGGGCCTCGCTCGACGACACGAACGAAGTTCGCCCCACGATCCGCAAACTCGTCGAAGACGAGTTCAGGCGCGGAGCCAGTATTCCGGTCGAGCCTTTTCCGGCCGATAGTTCCGCGGTCACTGATTCGCCCCGGCTGACCCTTGTAGTCGTCAACCCTGATGACGAATGGAACGGCGGCTCGACGCTCCGCGAGAAAATTGCCGACTGGACGAAGAATCGCGCGAAGTCATCTCGCCTCTATCCGGGCGCTTTGGTTTGGTGCGTTCGCAAGCCAGGCCGGGACCTCCGTGACAAAGTGGAGGTATTGCTTGCTTGGCGACGGGTGCAGAAAGATGTCCGTGAGGGCGTGCTGGGTTCCGACTTTGAGCAGGCTGACCTACAAGAGATACAAGTCAAGGTAAAAGATGCCGAGGAACAGGCAAAGGACGAGGTATGGGGAGGTTACCGCTTCGCTATCCTTTCTGACAGCCAGGACAGCACTGGCCTTAAGATCATTGATTTGGGAGCGGGCCATTCAAGCGGCTCCGAAACGATGTGCGGCCGAATCATCTCGGCGTTAAAGAATGAAGCGTTGCTCAATGAATCGGTCGGCGCCGGCTACATCGACAGGAATTGGCCGCCGGCATTCAAAGAGTCCGGTGCGTGGCCTCTTGCCAGTTTGCGTCAGAGCTTTCTGAACGGCGCCCTCACGCGCTTGCTCGACCCCGATCGGGTGTTACGGGCAAAGATCGTCGAGTTCGTTGAGAACGGCGATTTCGGATTGGCGTCGGGTCCAAAACCAGACGGCACGTACGATCGCTTTTGGTATCACGAGCTTTGCCCGGTCGACGAAGTCTCCTTTGAGCCTGGCGTTTTGTTGCTAAAGAAGGATCGAGCTCAGACCCTCAAGTCAGGATCGCCTTCCCCAGCCCCCGGCACGCCCTCATCAGAACCGAAGCCCGTACCCCCAGGTCCCGGAGGACCTCCAGAGCCTTCCTCCGGAGGAGGCGCCGAGCCTGTCCCACCTCCACCGACGAAAACATTCATCCGGATTCATGGAGCAATTCCGCCAGAACTTTGGAACCGCCTCGGAACCCGGATTCTCCCGAAGCTGCGCACGGGAAACGACCTCAAGGTCGGCGTCGATTTCAGTTTGACCGTCGATGCCGCCAACGCCGCCGATCTCCAATCCGAGTTGCGGCAGATCCTTAACGACCTGGGGCTGGCCGACGCCGTTCGCCTTGAACAGACCTAAGCCGGTTCATTTCTCCGTGCGTCCGAAGGAACGAATATGCCAACGAACACCAGGAACCGATTCGGCCGGCTTGTCCGCCAAAGACGTACTTCTAAAGGCTTGACTTTGCGAAAATTCGCGGAAATGGTAGGCGTCAGCCCGACGTATCTATCGCAGGTGGAACACGGGAATTGCGACCCGCCCACCGCTGAACGAATCCGCCGGATGGCTGAAATCCTCAGCGAAAATGCTGACGAGTTGGCTGCTCTCGCAGGCCGAGTGCCCGACGACTTGCCAGGATTGCTTCAGAAGCACCCCGCCCGTTTGCCTGCGTTCATTCGAGAAGCCAGCGACCTTACGCCAGACCAGCTTCAGGTCCTCACTGAGCAAGCCCGCCGATTAAAGGGAAACCCGCGGTAGCGAATTGAAACTCAAGGGACCGGAACACAAAAGCGATCACGCGGCATGGACGCTCCCTACCGCAAGAAGTTGATCGAGGTTCCCCTGCCGCTGAAGGCCGTTGACGAGGCATTGGCGCAAGAGAAGCCGACCACCCTCAAAGGCCCTCCCTCCGACGATGACTCTTCTCTCGGCCCCGTGCCTGTGGTCGGAATTTTTCGGGCAGCAGGCTGGGCTTGACCGCCCGAAAAACCCCGACCGACGGCGATGACTCAGCAAGCCAAGGGAGGAACCTTACAAATTTGGTCAAAGTCCATTGCAGACAGACGCACTTCGCGACCCTTGGCCTGCCAATTTTGGTTGTCGTCCCAGCCAATGACGTGTAGCTTCAACGACGACCGCACCTATCCACGCACAGTCCGCTCGGTCGCCGGCGGCAGGCGGGCCCCATGCAAAAACGTGACGATGGAACATACCTTTTCTCACCCACGGATCTCGTCAATTTCCTTGGCTGCTCCCATTGCACAGTTCTGGATCTCAGGGCGTTTTCAGAACCTCTGAAACGTGACGAGGAGTCGGAGAGCGAAAGGCTCCTGCGTCGAAAGGGCGCAGAGCACGAAGCGGCGTACCTGCAGAGCCTAAAGGATGCTGGGAAGGCCGTCGCCGAAATTCCGAAGGATGCTTCGATCGCCGATCGCTCGCGGATGACGCGCGAAGCGATGCGAAAAGGCGCGGATGTCATTTATCAGGCGGCATTGCTGGGCGAGAATTGGGGAGGATATGCGGACTTTCTCATCAAGACCGCCAGCCCGTCGGATTTAGGACCGTTCGGCTACGAAGCGACGGACACCAAGCTCGCCCGCCATCCCCGTGTCAAAGACCTCATTCAACTGGGCGTCTATTCAAGCCTCTTGGCCAGCCGACAAGGCGCGTCTCCGGAGCAGTCGCGCCTTATTCTCGGCGACGGCAGCGTAGCCGACTTTACCTGCAACGACTTCGCTTCGTACGTCCGTCACGCCATGCAACGGCTCGAGAACTTTGCTGCATCGCCGCCTCCTGACTCATACCCGGAACCGTGTTCGCACTGCTCCACCTGCCACTGGAAGGAAACCTGCGCGGCTCAATGGCAGCAGGATGACCATTTAAGCTTGGTTGCCAATATCCGCCGGACCCAGACAGCGAAGTTGGAGCGGGCGGGAATAGAGACGGTCGCTCAGCTTGCCGGACTGGCAGCCGACACACGCATCCCAGACCTGCATCCGCAGGTGTTTCAGCGACTACGGGCGCAAGCCGCTCTCCAGGAGCACAAACGCCGGACCTGCGAGAACAAAGTCGAGCTGATCAGCAGCGAACCGGGTCGCGGCTTTTCTCGCCTGCCAAAACCAGATCCGGGCGACCTCTTCTTCGACATGGAGGGCGATCCACTGCACCCCGATGGCCTGGAATATCTTTTCGGCCTCAGTTTCTTAAACGACGGGAAGCCGCATTTCAAAGCGTTTTGGCGCATGATCACCAAGAGGAGCGCGCCACCTTTCGCCAATTCATGCAGTTCCTGCGTGAGCATCTGGCCGCTCACCCCGCGGCGTTCATTTACCATTACAACCACTACGAAACGACGGCTCTGAAACGATTAGCGTGCCGTTACGCCGTCGCCGAGCATCAGCTGGACGACCTTCTGCGCCGGCTGAAATTCGTCGATCTTTACAAAGTCGTTCGAGAATCAATCCGCGTATCGGAACCGGCTTATTCAATCAAAAATCTCGAAACTTTTTACATGGCAAAACGCGACGGCGCCGTCGCGACTGCGGCTGAGAGCATCGTTGTGTACAACCGCTGGCGCGAGACCGGCGACTCGGAACTTCTGCGGCAGATCGCAGACTACAATGAGGTCGACTGCATCTCGACCAATAAACTACGCGATTGGCTTCTAACGCTCCGGCCCCAGGCCGTCGCCTGGTTCAACGGTCCGCCCCCGCCAACTGACGCCGAAGGAGCCGCCGAAACGACAGCCGCTCGCGTCCAGCGCGAGGAGCGGTACGCGGACTTTCAAAGGAGACTTTTGGATGCGGCGACAGATGGAGAGAGCGATTTCCGCCGCCACATCGCCGATGTCCTCGAGTTTCACGCTCGCGAGGCGCGACCGCAGTGGTGGGAGTTCTTTGACCGGCAAACCCGCTTTGACGATGAGCTGATCGACGACACGGAATGCATCGCGGGCCTGACGATTGCGTGCCCCCCGCAGACGGTCAAAAGATCCGGTCTCTACACCTTCCGCTTTCCTCCCCAGGAATCCAAGCGGAAGGCCGGCGACCAAGTCGTTAACGTGGCGACGCTTAAGTCCGCTGGAACCATCGAGGACGTCGATGATGAGAATTTGGTCGTTAGCCTGAAGCGTGCGACCAACAGCGGTCCGCTCCCAGAGAGTCTCAACATCGGACCGGGCGGGCCGATCAATAGCGATGCCCTGCGAGAGGCCGTTTATCGCTTCGCAACTGACGTTCTTGCGGGCAACAACAGCTACTCAGCCGTCCGCGACATCCTGACCAAGGCTACGCCGCGAATCCACGACCGCCACCCAGGCGACGCAATCGTCATCGGCGACGATCTGCTCGCTGCGACTGCTCAAGCACTGTCGCACCTCAACGATTCGTACGTCTTCGTACAGGGACCGCCTGGCGCCGGCAAGACGTACACCAGCGCGCACGTGATCGTAGAACTGATTCGCCAAGGCAAGAAGATTGGAGTCGCGGCCAACTCGCACAAGGCCGTCCACAACGTTCTCGACATGATCGAGAAAATTGCCGAGCAACGTGGAATCGTCTTTGAAGGGATCAAAAAATCCGCAGGGAACGCTGAATCGGAGTACGAGGGCAAGTTTATCCACAGCGAGGAAAAAAGCGAAAACATAAGCCTCGAAGCCTCACTGCTGGCAGGGACGGCTTGGCTCTTCGCGGATGAACGCTTTGACCGACATCTCGACTACTTAATCATCGACGAGGCTGGTCAGGTTTCCGTCGCCAATGTGATCGCGATGGGAACCGCGGCTCGCAACATCGTACTCGTCGGCGACCAGATGCAGCTCGGTCAGCCCATTCAGGGCGTTCATCCAGGCGAAGCGGGATTGTCCATCCTCGATTTTCTTCTCGGCGGCCAGGCGACGGTCGATCCAGACCGCGGCATTTTCCTGAATCGGACGCGGCGGCTTCATCCAACCATCTGCCAATTTATTTCCGAAGCGTTTTACGAAGGACGGCTCGAGGCGGACCCCGAAAATGCGAAACGCCACCTGATATTCGAGTCGCCGATTGAAGGCATTTCGCCGCTCGGAATTCACTTCCTGCCCGTGCGCCACACCGGATGCTCCCAGAAAAGTGAGGAAGAGGGACGCACGATTAACGAATACTTCCGGAAACTGCTGGGACAGAAATTCGTCGACAAGGATGGATCAGCGCGAGCGATGACGACCGATGACATCCTCGTGGTCAGCCCTTACAACGTGCAGGTCAACCACCTGAAGTCCATTCTCCCCGCTGGAGCCCGAGTCGGAACGGTTGATAAGTTTCAGGGCCAGGAAGCGCCGATCGTTCTCGTATCGATGGCCACATCGGATGCAGAATGCTTGCCGCGCGACATCGACTTCCTGTTCAGCGCCAACCGTCTCAACGTTGCTCTGTCCCGTGCCCAATGCCTGGCGATCGTAACGGCAAGCCCAAAATTACTTGAGACGCCTTGCCGGACCATCCCGCAATTGAGACTGGTTGACAAATTCTGCCAACTTGTGGAATTTGCCTCCGGTTCTGACAAGGGAGCAGTCTCTGGCTCGACGTAATCGAAATCGGCAAGACAGGCTGCAACAACTCCTGGGTACAACGACGCTTCGCCAATTCTCCATTGGTGGCCATCGGAGACAAACTCGGCGGCCCCATTTCGCACATCCAGCAATCAGCCGACGCCGGAAGCAGTTCCGGCGTCCCCTGACAGCCATTCTGACCATCGAGCGAATAGCCCGGTGTGCCAATTTGCACGGATAAATGCGAGCGCCTGCTGGGCCAGCCTAAGTGAAGGTATACAGTGGGCAGAGCAGGGAAGATGGCAGATAAGCGAATGTCCTTCCAGATAATTGACCGGATTGATGAGAGCAAAGTCGCCAAAGAACTGCCACTTTGCGATTTCGGCTTCGGCAGAATCGAGTCCAGCCTCACCTACATGAGCGATGAACTCGCAACAGCATGAGGGATAACCAAGCAGCTGCCCAAATTCCCCTGTATGAGGGAGTTCACACCTATCGAGCTGAAGGGCTTGAGTTGCTAAGCGTTGGCTCCAAGCGACGCAGATAAACCCATCTCGATCCGCTTCAACGCCCAAGTCGTGCGCATGGCACCAAGCTGTTACGCGCTCACTGGCATATGTGCTATGGACGTTGGTTCTGACAAGCGGCTTAGCGCAGCCAATGAAGTGAAGAAAATCCACATTCGCGGAAGCCGGAAGCAGGTCGCTGGGGAGAGATCGCAAAAGCTCCAAAGCGTTCATCGTTGGGATTGCCGCCGCCAGACCATTGCAAGCTGGGGGATGCCCTGATCCTCGACCACCACAAAACCTGCTTCTTCGGCGGCTCTCCTTGAGGCAAGGTTTGACTTCCGCATGTGCGCAACGACCTCATCGTAACCGCTAGCTTCGCACGCCATTCGATAGGCAACACGACCGATACGACGCCCTCGCTGATTCTTGTTCAGAAAGATTTGTATCGATGGATGCGTGCCGAATGGCGGTTCGTCTATCACGTTGATGTAGACATGACCCACACGTTCGTCGCCCGCGAAAATATGCCAGTAGCTACCCCCGGGTCCGGCTCCGCGGCCTTTCGTTCCTTGGCCTCCCTGCAAGCGAACATGCTCCGATTGTATCTCCTGAAGAGGCGCTGGCGAGCTTCTTTTTCCGGCACGCTTGCGCTTCTCTCGCTGTTCCGCCGCTCTCCTACGAATGGCCGCCCGCCCGCGCGCCTCCCTTCTTCGAGCCGCCTCGCGACGACGCGTTGCTGAGTCCCGCTTCTTGCGGACAGTCGGCTTTCGGTTGCGAGTGGGCACTTGCTCCCCCTACTCCCGCGTCCATGATCGCGTGTCGGATGTCCTCTGAAGAGACCTTCCAAAACAGGCCGGATTTCGCGCCTCTCGCCTGAAGTTTTAGAACCCTGTGCCTGCCGTCGAGAATTCGATTGTCCTGGTCAACAATCCCCGGAATCGTGGTGTTTGCTCGTTCAAGCCGCCTCTTGCTAAAACCGGTCTGGCGCGACCGGTTGACGCCCTTTAGCTTGCGAAAAGGAATGCGTTCCGGCCGGCGGCATTTCACCAAGCTGACCAGTCTGAAAACGTCCAGCGACCGACCATCAGGCAAGATGGTAATGTGACAACTGATTCGCATCATCCGAAGGACCCGCCCGGAGCCTCACGAGTTTTCTCCCCAACGGATCGATATTCGCGCGTACCTGCCCGGTCATACAGGCCCCGTGCATGATCGCGAATGCGATCGATGGTCGGCTCCCAAAACTCGGATGGAAAAAATCGTGGGGAAAGTGCGACCGTCATATCAGCAATCTTCGGAAGAATCCCTTCAGCACGTAGCGCGGCGAAGATCGCATCGACAGATGCAAGAATGTCCGCGAGCGGTGGGTCATGGCGAGCTGGCCGGTTCCGCCAATCGGAGTCGCCATTGAAGCGGTTGTTGAAGAAGTCTAAATCAAGATGAAGGAGCACAGGGGCATCGGGTAAAGCCGCCAGCCACTCGCGAGGATTGGAAGCCACTCGGTAGGAGTGTCCGGATGGTGACGCACCAGCCGAATTGCGTTGGAGCGTTGCAGACTGTCGATTTGCCCCAGGGACCAGCAGATCATCGCGAGCGCCGCCGAGCTCAACACGGTAGAAGTCCGGCCGACTGGTACTGTATTCGGTGACGCAAAGATGCCGGATGTGAACACGCGGAACTTCATAAAGGAGCGGAACGATGAAGCTCCCTATCCCAACCGCGCCACTCTCTATGGCGGACGCGACAGAGCTCACGTCGAGGAGCGAAAACTCCTCACCGGTAATCGCATCGACCCAGCGCCGCTCGTTCCTCACAATGCGCGGACTCATCAAATCATCGTGGTCATCAACATGGAGTAACACCAACTCGTTCGGCAAATCCTGTTGCGCGGCTTGGTCACTAATCCAACGGCTCCAGGCGACTAGACTCCAACAATCGTTGAGGGCCAACTGGAAGCCAGACTCCTGTCGCACCGCAGTCGGGACCTCGGAAATGCTCAGCCTGGGGGACCACCAATGCAGGCCAGTTAAAATGTTCGGGTCTTTGTATCGCTCTGGTTTGTCCTGCCACCCAAGAGTGAGCAGCCAACCATCGTCAACCACCGAACAGGCTACTGTCCGGTCGCAAAAGTAATCCGAGAGTCGTTCGTACCGCTTTTCTTCATCTTCTGAAAGAAGCTTACGAGCAACAACAATTTGCCGCTGGTCTGCCATTTTGCGTTCAGCACAAAGTTGGAACCGAAGCGATGCGACGCTCAATTACTGATGCCAACCGCGAACCAACGTCGGTGAGAGACGTGGTTTTGAGAATCGGAACCGCTTCAGCGAGATTCCTGCGGGTTGTTTCGACATTTCGGTGCGCCCTGCCTCGTAATGCAGACGGCCCGCTGGCCTCCAGATACGTCCAGAACTGAAGCAGCTCACTGAACACGAAGACCGCGTGAAAGAGTCCGCTGGGGGGTCTTAGGTCAGTTCGCCAGGGAGAGCGGACGAGCGGTTTATCGACTTCGATGAGACGACAAGCCTTCTGCAGCAGATAAAGTTTCTGGTGCCGATGTTCATGGATGATCGAGTCGGCTAGTTCATACGAGTCGAGATAACCCCGTGCCTGGCGCACCGAGATATACAGAGCCCCCGGCACCGAATCGTCGCTGAAGGATACGAATTTATCCGGCTCTGCCTCCGGGTCACGAATGAATTGGATTTCTGGCGAAAGGCTCCTGATTTCCGCCAAGAGCGCGTGCCTCCATGCTTCCACGATACCCAATGCCTCTCGGACCATCGAGATTCGCTCACTTGCGACTTCCTCATTTTCGAACACGATCCTGTTTCCGAAGGGTAGGCGCAACCACCGATCAGCTCGGTGCAGGACCGGAGGTTCCACACTTTCAACGTCCTCTATCCAGTCCGCGAGGATTGCAACGTAGCGGAAGTCGGCATCGATGGGCTGGCCGGCAATGTCCAACACGGTATTGCCAATTGAAGCCTGCCGAGTCACGGTAGTCCAGGCGACCACTGAGGGACGAATAACAAGGCGATCAACCCTATCAGCGGGGGCGGAGCGCACCCGCGTGATCGCGTCTCGCTGGGAAGGGGCTTCCCTGTAGACATAATCCAGGGCTCCGTCAAAGTCCCACCGAGCTTCCCTAATGTGCCTGCGCAAGAGCTCGCCAAGCATGGGTTCTGACGATTCGGCACGCTCATACGCTTCCAGATCAATAGAGCGAGCATCGAGCACTTCTGCTCGTGCCACCACCGCCCGCTCCTCTTTAATCTTTTCATTCAAACGAGTGCGGGCGTGCGAGATCAGTGCCAGCATTTCCTGACAATAGATGGTCGGGTGTCTAAAGCCATCCTCTGCATATCGGTGCGGTACGGAGCCGCCCCCGCACTGCTCTACTACCGGGCACCGCTGACATTCGGAGGCTAACCCGTCGCGTCGCAGAAGCGAGCGATGCAATGCGATACCCGGCGAGCTCGCCGCCTGAAGAATGCTGGCATTGTCGAGGTTCAGACCAAGATCGGAGATGCCCTCCGCAGCGATCTTGAGAACATCCAGGTCGTGATACGTTCCATCGGTTTCAACTGTGAGCAGGCTCACATCTCCGGGACCGAAGGCATCTGTTTGACTGGGCAACCCGGCAAGGGAATTGAGCAGAGCATCGAACAGCCTTACTTGGAGATGTGGGTACTTGTCAAACCAGAGATCAAATGCCGCAATCAACCAGTTCTTGTAAACGTCTGGGAAGGATTCACGCCCAGAAGGGGGCCGAACGTAAGTCGCATCCGGAAGGAGGAAATCCAGGCCCGGCGGGTCATGCGGGGTAAAGAATTCAAAGAGCTCTTCCGGCGAGGTGGCAGGATCAATGACGGCGATCAGCCCGGCAAAAACATCCGGTCGTTTTTTCAGCCGAAGGAGCGCTCCTTCAACCTCTTCGAAACTTGATTTGCCCCGATGATCGAGGCGGTGCAGATCGTGCGCGTGTTTCGGACCATCTATGCTCAGCGAAATGGCAATGCCCGCGCGGCCGAGGCCGTCCAACGCCAGATCATCCAACAAAACCCCGTTGGTCTGGATCGAAAAATCGACCCTTGTCGTGGACGGAACCGCCGAACGAATCCAGCAGGCAGTTTCAACGATCCTTTCAGACCCGGCGAGAAGGGGTTCACCGCCGTGGAAGACGACGAGGATGCGTTCAATTTGTTGGGTTTTAGCGTATTCCCCGATGCGATTCGCAAGCCGCCTTCGATGGTCCTCCGACATTAACGCGGGCTGGCCCCGCCAGCTTTGGTCCGCGTGTCGATACACGTAGCAATAATCGCAATCAAGGTTGCACCGAGAAGCGATCTTTACCAAAAAGCAGGTGATGCGTGGGGGAACACCCAGCATGAACCGTGCATCCTCTTCGGCTCAAGATCGGTTGTGTCGGTGGTACTGCCGGTCGTAGCTGGTGATGACGGTTTCGACATCGGATGAGTCGACCAGATGCCGATGAACGCGATTCAGCGCGGGGTGCGCCGGCACAAAGCTCCGGAGTTCTTGCGCTGTCTCGGCGGTGGCTAGGCGGTTGTTCTTGTTTCTCGCAATCCGCATCCGGCACAGCGTCCAGTTGCATGGCGTCTCCTTTGAGTAGAGTTTCCGGCTGCAGCTCTGCAGCGTCTTCGAGAGAACAACCCACCTGTGAGAATAAAGCCTCGAAACCGGAAATCAAGCCGTTTTTCTACGATAGGAATTTTGCGCGACACAACGCCTTGCGAGCATTTGACTTACGGATTGACAAAAACCTATCGTATTTTAGGCGAAAACCGTCGAAGATTTCCAGGCTGACAACGGGTCACGAACGTCGAGCGGTTGGCCAGGACCCTCCTTGCACCCACCCCGAAAAAGGTCCACGTTTGGCTCACGCCTTCGGCGACGTCATGATGAGCGGGATCGACAGTTCTACCGGTGCCCACCTGAATGTCGGTCTGCTTGTCCAGGGGAAACTGATTTGCCCACATTCTGCAAACGTCCGGGTTCCTGCAGAATTCTTTTCGAGAGAACCACGCGCGAGGGCGGAAGCCGTAACGACTACTGATTCCTGGCATCGTCCGAGAACCGCCGTGACGTGGTTGAATGCTTCCGGCCCGAGGCAGCCCATCTCCTGTCTCGGCGCCCGGGAGCATCGCTGTTGCCGCCGGCCGCGCGATAGAATTGCGGCATGTGTGGCCGCTTCACGCTCCGAACGCCAGCTCGTGATCTCGTCGAAGTCTTCGAGCTGTTGCGTGAACCCGGATTGTCCCCCCGCTACAACATCGCCCCGACGCAGCGCATTGCCGTTGTTCGGCAAGATGGGAAGAGTCGCGAACTTGTGGAAATGCGTTGGGGCCTGGTCCCGTCCTGGTCGAAGGATCCCAAGGCCGGTCCACCGCTCATCAACGCCCGCGCTGAAACGATCGCGACAAAGCCGTCGTTTCGTACTCCGTTCAAACATTGTCGCTGCTTGATCCCGGCCGATGGTTTCTACGAGTGGCAAAAGCAATCCGATTCGAAGACGAAGATTCTGCACTACATTCGGATGGCGAAGGACCGTCCCTTTGCGTTCGCAGCGCTGTGGGATCGCTGGCGTAACGGTGATGCGGAGCCACTCGAGTCGTGCACGATCGTGACGACCGAGGCCAACGAATTGATGCGGCCGCTGCACGACCGGATGCCCGTAATCCTCCCCGAAGAAAACTACGCGGAGTAGCTCAACCCGAAGAACGAGAATCCATTCCTATCTCTTCCATGAACTCAAAACCGAAATCAGCAAGGCCATTTTAGTCGCGTGCCCGTATCTGATGCGACGACTCTCGATCTATACGCGCGGGGACCGGTTGCAATTCCTGTTCTCGCCGCATCAGGAATTCTGCACCGCCGCGACCTGGACCACCGCTGAGCATTTCCGCCGCGCCATCGCACACGAAATCAGTTTCCTGATCGATCAAGAACTCCACGGACGTCTGGCTCCACAATGGCGAGAAAACCCTCCACGGTTTGAAGAACCATCAATCGAACAGCGAAAAGCCGCCCCCTTTGCTTACCGGCCGTCCTGACGTCGATCCAACTTGATCCAAGGCCGACCACCCTTCCAGGCACAGCGACTTCCGCAGACGCACGGTTACTGTGATTTCGTACTCGCGTGTCTCACAATACGAGCGCAATGTCACCCGCGTCGTGCCCCCGAATGCCGTCCGAAATCTTCTGTCATTCTTCTGTCAGGATTGGCCATTTCAGCCCAATGTCAGTACAATGTAGCCGTGACTGGGAAATGTCGTATTTCCCTACAAAACAAGGGCAATCAACGCGATTCCAATATCAAGCCATCGCGAGCCGGATGGGTTAAAACTGGATTCAAAATCCAGTATCCGTAACTGGGTGTGTGGGTTCGAGTCCCTCCTCCGGCAATCACAGCGAGCCTCATTTCACGCATTCGATCAAAGTGATCGGCGGATGAGACAGGAAGTCGGCCCAAAACTCGGTTCCAAATTCGACTTCGCCCTGCGGCGATAATCGCGGCTCGTGCCAGTGGATTTTTCGGAAACCTGCGGACCGGAACGCGTCCTCGTGGATGGCCTGGTTGAGGTGGTAGTTCTCAATCTCGAATGAGCCGTCGTCGAGGAAGAACGTCCAAGTGATCGGTGCCCCTTCCTGCCAGTCGCCGACGACTGCCGTGTCAAATTCGTACTTGCGATACGAGGGCGCGGTTGGAAAATGTAAGCTCGCGCTGCCGTTGACCGTCACGAACCGTCCGCCGGGCTTCAGACAACGGGCGATGCCGTCGCACATCGCCTGGAGCTCGCCGCGGTCGTGGGCGTAGTTCAACAGATAGGCGGCCATGACCAGATCGCACTTCTCGGGCAAGTCGAGGTCGCAGGCGTCTCCCACGATGTAGTCGATCCCCTGACGGTGCACGCTTTCCTGTTTGCGAGCCAATTCGATCATGCCTTCCGAGAGGTCGACGCCGGTGACTTTGGCCGCACCACGCTGCCGCAGCATCCGCGTGTAGAAGCCCTCTCCGCAGGCCATATCCAGCACGGCGAGCCCCTCCGCAGGGCCGACTAGGTTCAGCAGACTGAACGCCTCGATGTGCGTTCGCCACGGTTGTTGTTTGGATCGCTTGTATTGTTCGGCGATCGGATCGTAGTTCGTCGTCATGCGCACACCGCCACAATCGTGATGTCGTCGGATTGCGGATGGCCTCCCGCGTGACCGCGAATCGCTGCGAGAGTGCCGCTCACCAACTCCGAGGCGCTTCGCCCGGATCTTCTTTCCGAGATGCTCCACGAGACCGCGTTCTCCGAATTGTTCTTCTTTCGCGTTAAAGGCCTCGGTGACGCCGTCCGTGTAGAAGACGAGCGAGTCTCCGGGCCGCAAGTCGAGCGACTTGCTCGTAATTTCGGCTCCTGGCGTAATCGCCGCAGGAATCCCAGTCGCCTCGAACGGGAGGCTCGGCGCGACGCCCGAGCGGAGCAGCACAGGCGACGGGTGCCCCGCGCTGGCATACGTGACCTTCTTGTCCCGCAGGTGGAACACGGCGCAGGCGATCGTGACAAACAGGTTCTGGGGGTTTTGCGCCGCCAGGAAGTCGTTGACCCGGGAGAGAATCTGCTCGGGCCGCTCCAGCCCGTCGCCCACCACGCGGATCAATGTGGTGGTGACGGCCATGAACAGCGCGGCCGGGATGCCCTTGCCGGAAACGTCGCCGACGACCACGACCACCCGATCGTCGCCCGCTCGCAAGACCTCGTAGAGGTCACCGCCGACCTCCAGCGCTGGTTCCATCACCGCGTGGATGTCGAGGCCGGTCCCTTTTGTGCAGGAAGAAACCTCCAGCGGGAGAATTCCGAGTTGGATATCGCGAGCAATGCGCAGCTCGTTGGCCAGTTTTTCCTTGACCGCGTCTGAGTAGGCCTTGGCCTTGAGCAGCGAGCGAACGCGGGCCTGCACCTCGAGCACCTCAAAGGGCTTGGTGAGATAGTCGTTGGCCCCCATTTCAAAGCCGCGGGCCTTGTTGGCAACGTCTTCGAGCGAACTCAAAAACATCACCGGCACTTCTCGCGTGTGGTCAGACTCCCGCAGACGACGGCAAACCTCATAGCCGTCCATTCCAGGCATCATGATGTCCAGGAGCACGAGATCGGGCGGGACTTTTTCCGCGCTCCGCAAAGCCGACTCACCATTCAGGGCCACGCTCAGCTTAAAGTCGTCGCGGAGTGCCGCGACGAGCACGTCAATGTTGGCTTTGACGTCGTCGACGATCAGCACGCGAGATTCCGAAAGGTCGATCATCGGTTCTATTCCGTGGGAAAGCCCGCGAGCAGCTGAACTACAATCTCAGACGCCCTATCGTACTCGTAGCCCTCGATAAACTCCTTCAGCTGTGCGATCGACCGCCGCCATTTGCCGGGCACATCGATCTGCGAGATCGCCTCGAGGATTGCCGACGAGCCGCTCAGATCGCCGCTGGCGAGGACAGACTGCAGGTGTTGGAGATGCCCGCGGAGCAAATCGGGGTCGATTGCGGGCGACGGCCGAACGGTTGGTGCGACGGGGCCGCTCGGCTCAGTGCGGAGCGACTCAATCGATCGAAACACGATGTCGGCGGCCCGATCTACCTGACGAAACAGATCGGCCAGGTCCGAATTCCCGTTCAGTGCTGCCAGTTCCAGCTCGCGTGCAGTCTGCTGCAATTTGTTGGCTCCCAGGTTGCCAGCCGCGCCCGCCAAGGCGTGCGCATGATGACGTGCGCCTGGGGCATTGTTGGCGGCGACCGCGGCCCGCAACTCTTCCAGCGTTTGCCGCTGGCCGTCCGCAAAGCGCAGCAGCACGGGTCGCAATCTCTCGAAGGGAATCGCCAGTCGGCGCACGGTCTCCGCCAGATCGATCCCCTCCAGCACCGGGATCGGAGCCTGACTGCTCCCATCCCCGCTCAAATTCGGAGTCGCCGCCGACTTCGAAAGCCGGCTGGCGTCATTATCAGCCATCGCCGCTGCCGGGTCACGAGGCGGAAGCCACCGACGGAGGGATTGCACGAGTGAAGTCCGTTCAATGGGTTTCGACACGAAGTCGTTCATCCCCGCTGACAGGCAGGCTTGCACGTCGGTCTTCATGGCGTTGGCGGTCATGGCAATGATCGGCAAGTCGCGCAGCCCCGGCATCTGGCGAATGCGCCGCGTCGCCTCCAATCCGTCCATGACGGGCATCTGCATGTCCATGAGGATGGCCGCGTACGGCTTGCTTTGGGCCATTTCGAGCGCCTCGCGCCCGTTCGCGGCAATTTCCAGCTCAACCCCCAGACCGCCCAGCAATTCCAGCGCGACGAACTGGTTGGTTTCGTTGTCCTCGGCCAGCAGGATGCGCGCTCCGGAAAACTCTGCTTCGATCTCGGCAGACGGCTTACTCCGCTCCACCAACGAACTCAAACCTTCCGCATCGACGATCGCGTCGTACAAGGACGATGGCGTGATCGGTTTGGGAAGGAAAATGTTCACGCCCGCTGCCGCGCATTGCGCTTCTTCCTCCTTTCCCGCATAAGCGCTCATCACGACGATCGGCAAGTCGTGCATCGGGTGCTGGTCGCGAATTCGCACGGCCGCATCGAGCCCGCTCATCCCGGGCAACAGCCAGTCGAGCAGCACCAGCCCGATTGGGTCTTTCGCATCCGACCCGTTCTGCTGCCGAACGATTTCGAGCGCCTTTTCGGCCGTGTCGACGCTGGCATGAGGAATGGCGAAACTCGTCAAAAACGTCTCGATCAACTCGCGGCTGCTGGCCGTGTCTTCAACGACCAGCACCCTTCGGTCACGCAGTCCAGCGGGCACGGCTGCGGTCGGAGTCTCTTGCCCCGCCTGAACGCCGAGTCGGGCCGTGAAGAAAAATGTTGTGCCGCGTCCCGGCTCGCTTTCAAACGCGAGGTCGCCCCCCATGAGCCTGGCCAGCCGACGACTGATTGCCAGACCAAGACCCGTTCCGCCGTATTTACGCGACGTCGAACTGTCGGCCTGGGTGAAGGGCTCAAACAACCGGTCTTGCTGAGTTTTCGCGATGCCGATGCCCGTGTCGTGCACGGCAAACAACACACTGACTGCTGCTTCCCCGCCGCCGCCTTTCGATTCAGCTGCCGGCTCATCGCGCCCCTCAGATTCGCGTAATCTGCCCGCGTTTGGCGCGATCGAGACTTTGAGGACGACCTCGCCCTTCTCGGTGAATTTGAAGGCATTGCCGATGAGATTTGTCAGCACCTGCCGAACCCGTAAGGAGTCACCCACCAAACAGTCCGGCACGACAGGAAGAACATGGACGATTAACTCGACGTGTTTTTCGGCAACTTTGGCGCGAAAGGTCTCGGTCACCTCTTCGAGTACGCCGCGAAGTCGAAACGGCGAGGACTCGAGCTCTAATTTCTCCGCCTCAACTTTGGAGAGATCGAGAATGTCGTTGATGAGCGTGAGCAGATTCCGCGCGGAGGAGTGCACGATGCTGAGGTACTGCTGCTGCTTGGGGGTGAGCTCCGTCTCAAGCGTTAATGCAGTGAGATTGATGACGGCGTTCATCGGCGTGCGCATCTCGTGGCTCATGGTGGCGAGGAAGTCGCTCTTTGCGCGACTGGCCTCCTGCGCCTCGGCCCTGGCCGTCTGCAATTGTGCGATCGTGTGTTCCAGCTCGTGCTTATGTTCTATCGATTCGGTGATGTTATGGCCGACGCAGAGCAGTTCCCGGTCAAGTCCCGCGCCCGACGTGATGACTCGGTTCGACCAGGAGAGCCAAAATCGCTCGCCCGCTTTGCTCACGTTCTCATTGATTTCGTTGAATTGCACGTCGCGCGGCGTGAGTGAATTGAGCCGTTGGCGCACCGGTTCGTGCCACTCCGGAGGAATGATCAGGTTCACGTTCTGGCCAACCAACTCGGCGTTGGTGAAGCCCAACAACTCGGAGGCATAAGCGTTGGCGAAGGTCATCACCTGGTCGCCGCGAAGCTTGATCACGACCGACCGCATGAGGTTGACCAGCGATTCGTAGCGCGCGCCGAGCTTGCGAACCATGTCCTCAAAGACGCGGGCGAGCTGGCCCAGCTCATCTCTCCGGGCGCAGACTTCCGCCAGACTCCCGATGTGATACTTTTCGGCTTCGACAGCGCGGGCTGCGCGGATCAATCGGTTTAGCGGTCGCGTGAGGAACCGTCTTAGGATGTAATAGGCGAGCAACCCCGCGGCCAGTTCCAACCCGGCGACCCAGGCCGCCTGAAGCGAGCTTTTGCGGGCCAGTTCGTCGAGCAACGAGTCGGCGCGATATCCGATCTGCACGATCCGAGATTTGTCCGCCCCCGAGACGCCGACGTACTTATACACGGCCGGGTCGATCTCGCGCTGCCGCGCCTCCTGCACGTAGAAGTCCTCATGATTGCCGCTGCCCTTGAGCAACCGCAGGAACTCTCCGGCCTGAGGCTGATCCGCCTGGAACGTAAAGTCGTTTGGTTGCGTTCGCAGGTAGGCATGGCCGGCGCTGTCGGTGATCCAAAACTCGTAGTCAAAATTCCGTTGGTCTTTCGCGAATTTCACGATCTCCCGCAGGTGTTGATTGATCTCGGCAGGCGTCATGCCCTGATCCCGCTTTTGCTCGGCAATCGCTACCAGGTCGGCGGCAATGCGGGCCTGCATGACCATCTGGTCGCCGATCGCGTCTTCCACGAACCGGCGCGTGGTCCATTTGATCACCAAGGTCGTGATCACGACGGTGGCAACCAGCAGCAGACCAACCAAGATCAGAATCCGTGCGTTCAGGCCCAGAGCCGGGAGTCTGGGTTTCACTTGCGTGCTCATCGAGGCATTCTCCCCGCTCTACTCGTACTTGCTTCCGATTGGTCGAGCGATCGAAATCACGCCGCGCTAAAAACTTCCACATCGCCTGTCGCTCGACGCAATCGTAACGCCCGCGGCCAGTAGCCGCCATTTTTTCCGCGTGTGACCTTGCGGGCACGAGCCGGCGCAGTGCGATCGTTGTTGGAAAGAGTCGGGCACTTGTAAAGCCACCTGAATCAGGTGAAAGGAAGGGGCGCGGTGCAAAGACGGTCAGCGCTCTATTCTCAATTCATGGCGTAAGCCAGTCCTCGAGTCGAAGCCCTGGAATCCTCTGAAAGTCGGATGTGTTGTTCGTCACCAAAGTCCACTGTCGGAACCGAGACACCCTGCCGGAGCAAGCTCCCGCGTAGCTGGCCAAACTGCTCGGCACAGGGGCGATCAAAGTCCAACACCTGCACGTCATGCAAAAGATCGGCGATCTTCTGGAGCAGCGGAGCAGGCGCACCGACGTGATACGCGCCCGCATAAAGCTCACCCAGCACGATTGTGGGAACGTAGAGTCCGCCTCCATACTGCATGAAACGATGAGCCGATCCACCTGGTCGCCGAAAATGAGCGGCGCAGATGTTGGTGTCCAATAAATGGCTCATTCCTCGCACATTTGGGGCGAGCGCTCCAGCTTCCGCTCGCGCTGAATGCGTTCCAGGACCGCATCCAACTCTGGATAGGCGGCCCAGCCTCCCGCCGAACTTCGGATGCCGTCGCCCCAGGTTCGCGTCGGCTCAACGACGGTCATCTGAACCTCGACCTCCTGGCCCTCCGCGACACCCGGATCCGCATCGAGTTGGATGGTCCGGCCGTGAACCTTGCCGTGAAGTGTTTTATTCATGATTTGACCCTCTTCTTTGAATCCTACCTCCATCGTAGCGGAACGGGATAGCGATCTCTGGCAATTGTCATACGAACTGGCCGCTGCGGCGTGGAAGCATCGCGATCGGGCCGATACGATCGCAGATGTGGCGCTGACTGTCGTGTTTCGGCGAAGAATTCAACAACCCTGCAGTCGGGATGGGGAAAACAACGATGAGTGGCATCTGCGACCGAAGAGCGTTGGCCGTGCGAACCGGGCTGCGTTTGGCGGCCTGCGTTGCGTTCAGTCTTGCAGTTTCGACGTTGGCCTACGGCAAAGAATACGAAAGCGGGATCAAGTGGCTCGAGCCGAAGATCATCGAATCGGGGGCGAAGTGCGGCGACCCGCCGTCGGACGCGATCATTCTCTTCGACGGGAAGGACCTCTCAAAGTGGGTGGGGGCCGACAAGTGGGAGATCCGCGACGGCTATGCGATTGGCCACGGGCACGACATCAAAACCAAGGATGCTTTCGGCGACTGCCAGTTGCACGTCGAGTGGGCCACGCCGTCGGTGGTTTCCGGATCGGGGCAGGGGCGGGGGAACAGCGGCGTGTATCTGATGGAGAAATACGAGGTCCAGATCCTCGATTCGTACGAAAACAAAACCTATTTCGACGGGCAGGCCGCCGGAATCTACAAACAGAAGCCGCCGATGGTGAACTGCTGCCGAAAACCGGGCGAATGGCAGACGTACGACATCGTGTTCAACGCTCCGCGGTTCGGCGAAGGGGGCCGGCTGGTGAAACCAGGATACGTCACCGTTCTGCAGAACGGCGTCCTGGTCCAGAACCATACGGAACTCTTGGGAAGCACGTTTTACGACCAACCCCCCAAATACGAGCCCCATCCCCCGACAGGGCGGATTTTGCTGCAATTCCACCACAATCCGGTGCGGTTTCGGAACATCTGGATCCGCGAAATCCATGAGCCGCCAATCGCCAACTAGCACGCGGCAAAATAGCCGTTTGCCAGTCGCCGACACTGTCGCCATCCCGCTATACTGAGATCTCAGCGCCAATTGCGCAGGCCGCGAGGCTCTGGGTGACGGCGGCGCTCCCGACTTCTGTCGGCCCATTTCGCAGAGGTTTTTTCGTGTCTGACCCATCGCCGAAAGCTTCACCACGCGCCACGGGCGATCCGACGATTTGCATTGTGGGCGGTGCGGGACATGTCGGACTGCCGCTGGCCCTTGTTCTCGCGAGCAAAGGACACTCGGTCCGGATCTACGATCTGAATCGCGAGGTTCTGAAGCGCATCCAGGACGGCGTGATGCCGTTTGCCGAGGCCGACGCCGAGCCGTTGCTGCGGCAGGCGCTCGACGCCAACCGCCTGTCGTTCAGCTCGACGGTCGACAGCATTGCCGACGTCCCGACGGTCATCGTTACGATCGGGACCCCGGTCGACGAGTTCATGAACCCCGAAACGCGGGTGATCAAGCACTGGGCCGACGAATCGCTCCCTTATTTGTCGCCGGGCCAATTGCTGGTGCTGCGCTCGACGATCTATCCCGGCACGACGCAGTGGCTCGAAAGCTACATGGCGCGGCAAGGCAAAGATGTGCTCTTGGCCTATTGTCCCGAGCGAATCGTGCAGGGCTTCGCCGTGCGCGAGCTGCAGACCTTACCACAAATCGTCAGCGGAACGACCACGGCAGCCGCGGATGCGGCGGCGGCAATCTTTTCGTCGATCGCTCCGCAGATCGTCCGGCTCGCGCCGATGGAGGCGGAATTCGCCAAGCTTTTCACGAACGCCCATCGTTACATCGAATTTGCGATCGCAAACCAGTTTTACATGATCGCCAGCTCGGCCGGGGTCGATTACAACCGCGTGCTCGAGGGACTGAAAACCAATTATCCGCGGGCCAAGGGCATGCCGACGGCTGGGTTAAGCGCCGGCCCGTGCCTCGTCAAAGACACGATGCAGCTGGCCGCGTTCTCGCAGAACCAGTTTCCGCTGGGGCACGCGGCAATGCTCGTCAACGAAGGCCTCGTGCTGTATCTCGTCGAGGAAATGAAGCGGAAGTACCCGCTCTCCGAGATCGTCGTCGGCTTGTTGGGGATGGCGTTCAAAGCCGACTGCGACGACACGCGCTCGTCGCTCAGTTACAAGCTGAAAAAGCTGCTCAAGCTCGTGGCGGCCGACGTGCTGACGACCGATCCCTACGTTACGACCGACCCGGAGCTGTTGCCGGTTGACGACGTGGTGGAGCGCAGCGACCTCTTGGTGCTGTGCACGCCGCACACCGTCTATCGCGATCTCGATCGCCGCAATAAGCCGATGATCGACGTGTGGGGCTTTTGGCGGAAGTCGCAATCCGAGGGCCGCCCGGTGGACGTGGTCGTCTGATGGCTCGACTCGACATCGTGATCCCGGTGTACCAAGAGGGAGAGAATATCACCCACCTCTTGGACTCGTTTGTTGCCGAGGTCCACACACCGTGCCGCGTGCTGATCTGCTACGACCGGGACGACGACAGCACTCTGGCGGCGATCAATGCATATCCCAAGCGTGACGCGCTCGACATCGTGTTTGTGAAAAATCAGGGTCGAGGGCCGCACGGGGCCGTGATGACAGGTCTGACGCAGAGCACGGCGCCGTTCGCGCTCGTCTACATGGCGGACGACGATTTCAATGCCAGGCGCATTGACGGCATGGTCGAAAAGGCCGAGCAGGGCTGCGACATCGTGGTGGCGAGCCGCTTCGTCCCCGGGGGCTGCATGATCGGCGCGCCCTGGCTCAAGGGCTTCTTGGTGCGGGGGGCTTCGTTCACTCTCTATCATCTCGCCCGGCTGCCGGTCCACGATCCCAGCAACGGCTTGCGGCTCTTTTCGCGCCGCGTAATCGACGAAATTGCTGTCGAATCTGACAGCGGCTTTTGCTACAGCATCGAACTCTTGGTGAAATGTCACCGCCTGGGCTGGCCGATCGGCGAGGTGCCGATCGAGTGGTATGAACGAGCCGCCGGCCAAAGCCGCTTTCGCGTACTCAAGTGGCTTCCAAAATATCTGCGTTGGTACTCTTATGCGTTCGCGACGACCTGGCTGGGAGCCCGCTCGGTGACGCGAAACCAACCGCGAACCGCCGCGGTCTGAACGGGAGGGCTGAACCGTATTTCAATGCGAGACAAACTTCCTGGAGAAACATCACCTGCAACCGTGCTCGTCACGGGCTCGGCCGGATTTATTTCCGGTTACCTGGTGCAGGAGCTTTTGGACCGTGGCCACAACGTGCTCGGTGTCGACAATTTTTCCAAGTACGGGCCTGTGGAGCGGAGCTATCAATCGCACCCGAACTACAAGTTTGTGGAAGGGGACGCGAAAGACGTCGGCCTCTTGACCGAACTGGCGCTGCAGTGCGACCACGTGCTGGCGGCGGCGGCCCGGATCGGCGGCATTTCTTATTTCCATGCGTACGCCTACGACCTGATCGCCGAGAACGAACGCATTCTGGCTGCCACGTTCGATGCGGCGATCCGCGCGTTCCGCGAAGGGCATCTCAAAAAGATCACCGTGCTCTCCAGCAGCATGGTGTTCGAGAACGCGACCGTCTTCCCGACGCCCGAGGAGCACGTCAAGGTCTGCCCACCTCCCTCCAGCACATACGGCTTCCAGAAACTGGCGGCCGAATACTTTGCCAAGGGGGCGCACGAACAATACGGATTGCCCTACACCATCTGCCGTCCATTCAATTGTGTCGGCGTCGGCGAGCGCCGCGCGTTGGGGGACCGCGACATCGCCAGCGGCAACGTCAAGCTGGCGATGAGCCACGTCGTTCCGGACCTCGTGCAAAAGGTGCTCAAGGGGCAAGACCCGCTCCGGATTCTGGGGGACGGAAACCAGGTCCGCTGCTACACCTACGGCGGGGACTTAGCCCGCGGCATCTGCACGGCGATGTTCCATCCTGCCGCGCTCAATGACGACTTCAACCTCTCGACGCCAAAGTCGACGACCGTCCTCGAGCTGGCCGAACTGATCTGGCACAAGGCGCATGCGGCGAGCGGGTCGCAGAAGCCGTTCCGATACGAGTCAGACGAGCCCTTCACGTACGATGTGCAGCTTCGCGTGCCGGATGTCAGCAAGGCCGAGCGAGTCCTCGGATTTCGGGCCGAGACGTCACTCGACACGGCACTCGATGAGGTGATCCCCTGGATCCGCCAGGAGCTTGAAAAAGGGCGGATCTGAGGCAATTCGGCGTTAGAATTGAGCCGGCATGTTCAGAAAGGAAAACCGATGAAGAAATCCGCCGATCAATGGTTTGCCGAATACGGCGAGTGTCATCACAACACGGTGAACGAGGTGATCCACTGGATCTGCATTCCGGCTATCACGCTGAGCCTTTTGGGCTTGCTGTGGTCGATTCCGATGCCGGCCGCCTGGGGCTCAACGGCGATTTACATCAATCTGGCCTCGCTCTTCATCGTCGCGGCGATGGCGTTTTATCTGCGATTGTCGCCTCCATTGGCGCTGGGGATGTTCGCGCTGGCGGCGTTCTTTTTCGCGCTGATCATTGCCTTCGACAAGCTGGGATGGTGGCCGGTCTGGAGGGCCGCACTCGGAATCTTTATCGTAGCCTGGATTCTGCAGTTCGTCGGCCACAAGCTCGAAGGCAAGAAGCCCGCCTTCTTCGAGGACATTCAGTTCCTCTTGATCGGGCCGATCTGGCTCTTGGGCTTTATTTATCGCCGGCTGGGGATTCCGTACTGAGGTCGGCCCGGCGGTTTTTCCGAGTTGAGGAGTTGCTTGGCGGATGTTCTTCGAGATCATCGCCCCGATCGATGAAGTCGAGGTGATCGTGCGAAGCAGAGAAATCAGAACGTTGCGGCGACTGCGCCGTGCTTATGGTGTGACAAATTGGCGGAAGAAAAAAGTGTCACGCGAGTTCGTCTGAGGAATGGCCAAATCCGCAAAGCAGAGGTTCATTGGTATGAAGCGCACGGCGTTGGCCGCAAAGAATTCAAAATCAAGCGGTTCCTCACCTAGAGCGCCGGCCCCGACGCGGCGACGCCGTGAAATTTGTTCTGTATCTCTCCAAGGACCAAGGCGACCTTCGGCGCACGACTCTTTACCGGCTGATTCCGGACGCGGGTGCGCGGAAGGACGGGCTGCTTCGCGTGATTGACGACTCGGGAGAGGACTACCTTTATCCGGCGGACCTCTTCGCTCCCTTGTCCGTGCCCTCGGACGTTGCCGCGCGCCTCGGCCAGCCGGAGCGGCGCGTTCGTTCATCGCGCAGAATCTTGAGTGAGTGACGGCTAGGTCGAGCGGCTCACCGGATCCTTCGCGACGGGTTCCGCGCCGAACAGGAATTTGCACACCTCGTCGGCGACGACCGTGGCTGCGTCGGGGCGGGCGAGCGATCGCATCGCGCGGGCCATGCGACTCCGGAGCTCGGCGTGAGGCAGCAGGGCTGCGAGTTCGTCCTGAAGATGCGAGCAAGTCATTTCGGGATCGCTCGATTGGCGGACGACCCGTGCGGCACCGACGTGCTCAAACGCGTACGCATTGAGCCGCTGGTGGTTGCGGATCGCTTTGGGGTAGGGGACGAGCACGGCCGGAATGCCGGCGCAGGCCAGCTCGGAAAGGGTCAACGCGCCGGCTCGGGAAACCGCCAATCCTGCAGTACGATAAAGCCCGACGGGATCGTCAAAGAACGGCGCGACGTCGGCCCTGATCCCGCACGCCTCGTACCGCTGGCGGACGTGCTGCACATCGCGGGCGCCGGTTTGGTGCATGATCCGCCAGTTAGAAAACAGTTGTGGCATTCGCTCGACGCAACCGAGAAACGCCTCGTTGAGCGCCAGGGAACCTTGGCTCCCGCCCAACACGATGACAGACTGGCGTTCGCTGGCATTGGGAACCTCAGCGGCCAGCCTGGCAATCGCGCCGCGGACTGGGTTGCCTGTGACCAGGTGCGCGGCACTTCGCGGTAAACGGCGGGCCGCGTCGGAAAAGCCGAGGCACGTGAGGTTGGCGCGGCGGCACAGCCAGGATGTCGCTCGCCCGGGCACGACGTTTTGTTCGAGGAGAATCAGCGGAATTCCCGCCAGGCGGGCCGCCCACACAACGGGGACGCTCGCGAATCCGCCCAGGCCAATCACGACCGATGCCTGATAGGTCGGCAAAAAAGTGCTCGCCGCCTGCGCGCTTTGCCAGAGACGGTTGGCAAACCGTACGGGGCGGGTAAGAAGCGTGGAAGAAGGTTCGACGGGCAGGGCCACGTGCTCGAACCCGTGATCGCGGACGATCTGCTGCTCCACGCTGCGAGAGGAACCGATGAAGATGCATTTCACGGGCCGGCCGCTCGCCATCAAGATTTGCGCGACGGCGATGCCGGGAAAGAGATGTCCGCCTGTTCCGCCCCCCGCGAACACGATCGTTTTCGACAGGGATGCTTCGCGCGGGGATTCGCTCATGCGGGCGTTGGGCGCTTCGATTACGGTGTGGACGGGCTCGCGTTGTCGGCCGTTGGCTTGGACCCAACCGCCGCGTCCGGGACCGGCGGCAGAATCCAAATCTCACCATAGTCGATCGGCTGCTCGGCCCGGAAGGAATGGTGCCGAAGCAATTCGAGAATCGCCAAAAACAGCCCCACGATCACGCCACGCTTCGCCGCCGAGTCGAAGAACGCGCTGAAGGCGACTCGCCCCTCGCGGCGGACCCGCTCCGCCACGCGCTCGATGTAGACTGAGATCGGCGTGTCGTCGTAGCGAACGCTGGCCTCATGCTCGACGGCCCGTCGGCGCAAGACCCGCGCCAGAGCGCTCACCAGATCCCACAACTCGACCTCTTTGATGAGATCGTCGGCCAAGTCGCGACCTTGTCTTGGACGCTCATCGCTCAACCGAGGATAGCGCTCCTGCCACAAGGCCGCCTGCGCGTCGAGCGCCTGCGAGGCCTCACGCAGGCGCTTGAATTCGAGCAGCTTGTGGACGAGGTCGTTGTGCGGCTCCTCGTCCAGCGGCTCTTCGACCGGAGCTTCTTCCTCCTGCCGCGGGAGCACCGTCCGGCTCTTGATCTCCACCAGGGCACTGGCGGTCGCAACGAACTCGGAGGCCTGTTCGACATCTAAGAACTGCAGCACTTCCAGAAACTCGACGAACTGGGCGGTGATTTTGGCCAACGGGAGATCGAGAATGTCGACTTCGTTGCGGCGCACCAGATAGAGCAGCAGGTCCATCGGCCCGCCGAAGAGATCGAGGGAAACGCGGTATTCGCTCGTGGACATGCTGCCGCCGGCCGACTCTTGGGGGTAATTTGCTGCGGCCGGATCATATTCGACTCAGTCAAATTGCGTAAGACGGCCCGGCGAGCTAGGGCGTCAGCCCTACGGTGCTTAGGTCTTCAGTCTTTTGACAAAGTTAGAAGCACCCGCCAGCTGACGCGGGCGGCTTGCCAAGGTCGCACGCCGGGTCGCCACTCGCCCCGTTTTGCGTCCTGTTCTACAATGACGCTTCCATGGTGCGAGATTTCTCGACCGAAAGCCTGTCGCACGATCCGGTCCACGGATATATCCCCTTCATCTCCAAGTCGGGACTGCCGGCGGGCGAGGTCGCCGAGCAGGAAATCATTGATCACCCCTGGGTGCAGCGGCTGCGGCAGATTCACCAGCTGCAGACCGCCTGGTGGGTTTTTCCGTCCGCCGAACACATGCGGTTTCAGCACGTGCTGGGCGTGATGCATCTGGCGTCGGTGGCGCTCGAGCACTGGTACGATTCGCTGCGCGACACGTGCCCCAACGTTCCTTCGCGGGCCTATGTCGAGAGCTTGCTGCGGATGGCCGGTCTCTTGCACGACGTCGGGCACGGTCCGTTCGGCCACTTCTTCGACGACCACTATCTCGACCAGTTCGGCATCACCCACGAAGACGTCGGCTCACAGATCATCGAGGGCGAGCTGGGAGATCTGTTGCGCCGGGTCCGGCGCAATCCGCGCGGCCAGCTTCAGCCGCTCGAGGAGCTCGAGCCCCGGCAAATCGCGTGGCTGATCCGGCGTCCGCGCGGCGACGGTGCGGAAGGGCAGCCGGAGTGGCTGCGCAAGCTGCGAGCCCTCTTTAGCGGTATCTACACCGTCGACAACATGGATTTCGTGCTGCGCGACGCCTACATGTCGGGCTACAACATGCGGGCCTTCGACCTGTGGCGGCTGTTGCACTACACGTTTTTCACCGACGCCGGCCTCACGATTCACGCCCGCGGACTGCCCACATTGATCAACTTCATCGAGACGCGGGCCAACCTGTTCCGCACGATTTATTTTCATCGCACTGTGCGGGCTCTTGACCTGGCTCTCGAGGACGTTTTTCCCGAGACGATGCCGCGGCTGTTTCCCGGCAATCCGCTCGAGCACTTGGGCGCGTATCGCCGCTTCACCGAATCGTCGTTCCTGGTCGACGTCGGACGCTGGGAGGAAAGTCCCGATCCCGACCTGCGCGAGCTGGGCAGCCGGTGGGCCGCCATCCTTTCGCGAAACGTCGGCTGGAAGATGGCCTGCGAGCGGACCGTCAACTTCCACACCGGAGCGGCGGAACGAACCACGATCTTTTCTGAGCCCAACCTGATCGAGCAACGGATGCGAAGCCTCTTGCCCAGGGACTTGAAAGACATTCCGCTTCGCGTCGACGTGGCTCGGCACTACCATCGTCCGAGCGCCCGTCGCCCGGCCGGGGGCCAGAATTTTCTGCTCAATCCCGGCGAGGAAGGCGTGCAGGAACTCAACGACGACGAGCTCTTCCGTTCCCTCCCAACAAGCTTCGCGATCTTCCGAGTTTATTCGAAGGACCACCGGCACGACGCGCCGATCGTCAAAGCGCTCGGCGCTCTCTTGGGGGATGCCTCGGACACGAAGACAAATATGTGACCACTTAGCGGCCCGACCCGGCAAGCCTGGACGTAAGTCCCAGGGTGGCTAGTTCAGTCCTCGCAGTGAAACAAGGCGCTCGACGAGAAATCGAAGCACGCGCCAGCTGACGCTGGTGGCTCGCCAGCGCGGGCTCTAGTCCGCCAGCCGCGCGTATTGCCCGCTGTAAAAGAGCAGGGGCTTCTTGTCTCCGTGGTGTGCATCGCCGGCCACAATCTCGCCGACGAAGATCTCGTGATCGCCCCCGGAAAAAATGTCGACAATCCGGCAGTCGACCCAGCCAATCGCCTCGACAAGGATCGGGCAGCCAGTCTGAACGGTCTTCGTGTCGAGATCCGAAAAATCTCGCGGTCCGGGACCGGAGAATCGCGTCGACAGATCTCGCTGCTCGGCGGAGAGAATGTTGAGCGCGAAGCAGCGGCTGCTCTTCAGGTAGCCGTCGGTCGCGCTGTTGCGGACGACCGCGACCAGCACGAGCGGCGGCTCAAGCGACAGGGAGGTGACCGCGTTGGCGGTCATGCCCCACGTTTCTTTGTCGGCGATCGTGCTCAGGACTGTCACGCCGGTCGCAAATCGCCCGAAAATCCGCCGCTGTTCCTTGGGGTCAAACGCCACGATGTCGGTTCCTCAGTTGTGTACCCGATACACGTATTCAGCGCCCGATGCTCGGTGCCGACATTCGGGAATCCGGCCGGTCGCGCAACTGGACGCGTTCGCCGGAACCCAGGATCACGGGGACCTTGAATTCCTGACCTCCGCGAACAACGGTGAGATCGACGCGGTCGCCCGGTCGCTTGCTTTCGATCGCGGTCAGGAAGTCGTCCGCGTTTTTGATCGGTTCAGCGTCGATGGCGGTGATCAGGTCGGCCGCGGCGAAATCGATCGTATCCCATGAGAGGGGGCCGCGGCGTTTTTTGACGACCTGCGGCCCGCGCAGACCGGCGCGAGCGGCCGGACCGTCCGGCGTGAGCTTCGCAATCAACATCCCTTTTTCGGTGACCTTGACCATCTGGATGCCGATCTCGGGCCGAATCACGCGGCCGTGCGCGATCAGCTGCGGGACCACGCGGGCAATCAGGCTGCTCGGAATGGCGAAACCGACGCCGGCGCTTTGCCCGTTGCGGCTGGCGATGGCCGTGTTCATGCCGATCAGCCGGCCGTGCGAATTCAAGAGCGGGCCGCCGGAATTTCCCGGATTGACGGCCGCGTCGATCTGGATGATCGATTTGATCGACCGGTTGTCCGTCGACCTGCAGCGTGCGGTTGAGGCTCGAGATGATGCCCGTGGTCATGGTCCGCTCGAGGCCGAACGGATTACCGATGGCGAACACCCGCATGCCGACTTTCATCTCGGCGGAGTCGCCGAGCCGAATGGGAAACAAAGCGTCGCGCGGGGCGTCGACTTTGATCACGGCGATATCGTTGATCGGGTCGGCGCCGACCGGCTTCGCCTCATAGCTGTTGCCGTCGAAGAGCATTACGTCGATCTTCTGAGCGTCTTCGATCACGTGGTAGTTGGTGAGGATGTGCCCTTCCTTGTCGAGCACCGAGCCCGAGCCGGAGCCTTCCGACGAAACATCCACGAGGATCATGACAGTATTGGTGCTCTTGGTCGTGACGTTCACCACCGATTTGTTGACGTGGTCGTAGACGGCCACCCCGATTGCCTCCTCCGGCGAGAGTCCCTCGGAGTTGAAAAGCAGCTCGCCTGTACGCCGCGGTTCGGTTGCTGCGGGAGCGCGTCGATCATCGAACGCTGGCAACCGCGGTCCGCTCGGCTGCGGAAACGGTTCTTGGGCCGACGCCTGATGGCGGCTGGCCGGATCGATCAGCCAAACCACAAAGAGACCACCCAGGACCGACGAAACCAGACACGCGGCGAGAAATCTCATGGCGCCAAATTCCTCTTGGAGCGCTTGCCAGCGTTGCGCACGACCGTCTGCTGGCAGCCGAAAATTCGCGCTTTGGTATATGCTCTTTGCAACTTTCCGACAAGACGTCTGAACGTAGGGTGGGACAGGGCCGGCTTCCGGCCGCCGGCCCACCGTCTCGGCGATGTCGTTCGAGCAGCACGAGCATAAGCGCTTCAAATCAGAATGGTGGGCCGGCGCCGCTGTCGCGGACTTGTCCCACCCTACGCGGGCGTCAGCGTCGCGCTGCAAAACGGTTGCGACTCTCTTATTCGGTCATTAGTCTCAAGCCATGGCAGATTCGATTCTCATCCGCGTCGGCCACAGCCCGGATCCCGACGACGCGTTCATGTTTCATGCCTTGGCCAACGACAAGATCGACACAGGCCAGCTACCGTTTCACGCACGAGTTGCAGGATATCGAGACGCTCAATCGCCGCGCGCTGGAAGGCGAGCTCGAGCTGACCGCGGTCAGCCTGCACGGATACGCTTATGTCACCGATCAGTATGCGCTTGTGTTCCTGCGGCGCCAGCATGGGAGACAATTACGGGCCGATGGTCGTCGCCCGCGGACCGGCCGATCTCAATTGGCTCCGCGATCGGCACATCGCCATTCCCGGCGAGCTGACCACAGCGTTCCTGGCGCTCCGGCTTGCTCGCTCGGCGATCATTTCACGTACGAGGTCCATCCGTTCGATCAGATTCTCGATCTGGTCGAGCAGGAAAAGGTGGACGCCGGCCTGATCATCCATGAAGGGCAGTTGACCTACGGCGAGCAGGGGCTTTCGCTGGTCGTCGACTTGGGGAAGTGGTGGCACGACGAGACCGGCCTGCCGCTGCCGCTGGGCGGGAACGCCATCCGCAAGGATTTGGGTCGCGCAGGCGATGCAGGAAGTCACCGCGCTCCTCAAGCAGAGCATCGAGTACGGGCTGGCGCATCGCAGCGAAGCCCTGGCGCATGCCCGGCAGTACGGCCGGCACCTCGATTTGGAAAAGACCGACTCGTTTGTCGGCATGTACGTCAACGATTGGACGCTCGATTTCGGTCCCCGTGGCCGCGAAGCGGTCGCAGTCCTGCTGCGACGCGGTTTCGAGGAAGGCATCATTCCGCGTCCGGTTGAACTGGAGTTTATTGGATAGCTTTCTTCCTCCCTCTCCCATTCCGATGGGAGAGGGTCGGGGTGAGGGCCGGCTTAGTCCTCACCAAAAAGAAGAGCCCTCACCCTTCCCTCTCCCATCGGAATGGGAGAGGGTTCCGAAAACATCGAGTCACGCCCATGTTTGCCACGATTAAAGAGCGTCTGGTCCGCAACGAGCTGGTGATGTCCGCAGCGGTCGGCCGCATCTCGCATCACAACCTGATTCAGATGATCGGCCTCTCGGGCAAGTTCCACGCGCTCTGGTTCGATCAAGAGCACTGCGGACTGACGACCGAGCAGCTCGAGGTCGGCACGCTTGCCGCGCGCAGCGTGGGGTTGGATACCTTCGTCCGCATCGCTCCGACCGATTATGCGATCGTTACGCGCTGTCTCGAGGCGGGGGGCGGTGGCGTGATGGCCGCGCAGATCTTCACCGCGGCTCAGGCCGAGCAATTTGTGCGCTGGGCCAAGTTCGCTCCCCGAGGGCGCGGGGACTGAACAACGGCGGCTTCGATGCGAACTTCGGCCGCATTCCGCCTGCCGAATTCTGCAAGAAGGCCAACCGCGACACATTTGTGGCCATTCAGATCGAGACGCTGCAGTCGGTCGAAGAATGCGACGCCATCGCGGCCATCGACGGTGTCGACCTGCTGTTCATCGGCCCCGTCGACTTGAGCCAGAGCCTCGGCGTGACGGGTGAGTTCTTCCACCCGAAGTGCATCGCTGCTATCGACCGGGTGGCGGCCGCCTGCGCGAAGCATGGCAAACATTGGGGGGCCGTCACCGCGAACCTCGAACACTGTGACCTGCTGGTGGGCAAAGGCTGCCGGCTGATCACGCCCACAAACGACGTGCGTGTGATCAATGACGGGCTGTCGGCCTTTGCCGCGCAGTTCACGAAGTACTTTGCCGGATGATCGGCTGGCTCCGTCGCCGCCGCCGGCGCCGTATCGGCGCAAAACCCCTTCCGCCCAATTGGCGGGGGTTTCTGCAAGCGAACTTCGCCCAGTACGAGTGGCTCGCTCCCGAGGAACGCGCGCAGCTCGACGCGCTCATCCAGATCCTGGTCGCTGAAAAGAACTGGGAGGGCTGCAAGGGCCTGGCGATGACCGACGAGATCAAAGTCACAATCGCTGCCCAGGCCGGCTTGTTGGCGATTGGGTTGACCGACGAGTACTTCGAGTCAATCCTCTCGATACTGGTTTACCCAGGCTCCTACGTCGCCCGACAGACTGAGCTGCAGCCCGGCGGCGTGGTCGTCGAGACCCACTCGGCCCGCTTGGGCGAGGCCTCGTCGGTTGGGGCAATCGTTCTCTCCTGGCCCGACGTGCTGAGGAGCGGTCGTATTCCTGACGACGGAGTTAACGTCGTCTTCCACGAATTCGCTCATGCGCTCGATCTGCAGGGCCATGGTTTTGACGGGGCGCCCTACTAGAGAGCCGGGCCCAGTATCAAACCTGGGCCGAGGTCATGACTGCGGAATATCACCGGCTCATTCAGCGAACGCGTCACGGTCGTCCCACGCTGCTGGATCCGTACGGCACGGTCAGCGAGGCGGAGTTCTTCGCAGTCGTCACGGAATCATTCTTCGAGCAACCGCTCGATATGCGTGTGGAGCATCCGCAACTCTATGAGTTGTTTCGGAATTTCTTCCACCAGGATCCGGCGGAACGGTTCCGACGGGCGGGTTACCAATGAACCCCTAGGGGCGTCGGAGGCTTCTGGCGCTGCGATTTAGCGCAAGCCCACTTTCTTATTTCCGATTCCCGAACGGGAACCAGGACTTCTTTTTGCCGCCTGCTTTGCCGCCGTTGGGAGTCTTGAGGGGCGTCTTCGGCGCGGCCGAGTTCGGCGAAAGGATGGAGCCGGTCTGTCGCCGCGTGGGAAGCGGCAAAACCGGCGCTCTGGCCCAGACGACGGGCCTCGACGCGAGGAGTGCCGCTAGCAGGGCCAAGGGCAAGATCCAGCGCGTACGCAAACCCATCCAACTTTTCCTGTAGTGCGGTTATGGTGTTATCGGCAAGCTGTGCGGCCGCAAACGAGTGAATTTGGTGCGGAGACCTCAAAAATGCGGTTTTTCGCTGAAGCCGCGTTCCGCCCGTCACCCGAACGCTGCAGCCGACGGGCCTGGACGGCTCATTGCGTGCCCGGCTTGATCGGGCCTCCCGGCTCCGCTACGGTTGGCCTAAGAGACCCGCTTCCATCGGTTGACGGGACTAGGGCTATAGCTGGGAGATTTTCGTTGTTTGCCGGTCCGATTTTCAGCCGCGAGGCTTTGACGTCGCCGCGACAGCTCAAGCACTTCTTGATCCGCTCGGGTTATGTGGCAGCGCTGTTTGTGCTGATGTACACGGCCGCGCAGGCGATGTTTGGCTGGCAGCAAGTCCGGAGCGTGGGCGACGTCGCGCGGTTCGGCAGCCTGGTCTTCCAGATCTTCTGCATCGTGCAGCTGTCGCTGGTGTTGTTCTTTGCGTTGCTTCTGGCAGCCAGCGGCGTCGCGCAAGAGAAGGATCGCCAGACGCTCATCTTGCTGTTGATGACTGATCTGCGCGACTACGAGCTGGTCTTCGGCAAGCTATTCGCCAGCCTGCTCACGGTGATGGCGCTGATTGTCGTTTCGATTCCGGCGTTGTTTTTCGTGCTGTTGTTGGGGGGCACGGGAATCGATCAGGTCATTTGGGCGCTGGTGATCTGCGCCGCCTCGGCCCTGCCTGCCGGAAGTTGGGGACTTCTTGTCGCATACTGGCGGGAGAAAACGTTTCAAACGCTGGCGGTGAGCGTGTTGGGGCTCGTGATCTTCTTGGGGCTCGTCGAAGGGATCGTGGCTGTTCTGCCCGCCGGATCGCAAGCCGCGCATTGGATCGGCCTGCTCGATCCGTATCGCGTGCTGTTTTCGATTTTGGATCCGCTCAGGGCGCATCACGGTCCGACGACGGCGCACGTGGCGTCTTGGGACTTTTTACTCGTGATGGCGGGGGCTGCCGCCGTCATCAACGGCATCACGCTGCTGCGGTTGCGGGTCTGGAATCCGTCTCGCCTCTTTTTTGCGACGGCAATGCTGCCGGAGGACGAGGCCGATGCCACCTCGCCGAATGCCGCCGCCGCCGCTCGCCCTGACTCTCACACCCGGCGAATCTGGGCCAATCCGGTGGTGTGGCGGGAGATCTGCACGAAGGCTTATGGCCGCAAAATCCTGGCCATCAAGGCGGCCTACGTGGTGCTGGCGGTCCTGATCGCGTTTCTGGTGGGCCGGCATCCCTCGTCGGGAGAACTGGTCCTCGGCATGATTTCGCCCAGCGGTGTCGCATTCGTGGGGCTGTGCTTGATCAGTCTGATCATTATCAATGCCCAGGCCGTGACCGCCTTTACATCCGAGCGGGACGGCAAGACGCTCGAGCTGCTGCTGATGACCGACGTCACTGCGAAGGAATTCATCTACGGAAAGCTGGGCGGCATTTTATACAACACCAAGGAGCTGATCCTGATTCCGCTGGCCCTGGCGGGTTACGTGGCCTGGCTGGGAGGCGTCACGCTTGAGCAATACGTCTACGTAATGATTGGCTTTGCCGTGCTCGTGCTGTTCGCCGCCATGCTCGGCCTGCATTCGGGTTTGAGCTTCGAGCGTTCGCGGACGGCCATCGCCAACAGCCTGGGGACGATCTTTTTTCTGTTCATCGGGATTTTCATCTTCATGCTGCTCTTGGTGGAGGCTCGCTCCTCATTCGCGCAGCAATTCGCCAGCTTCCTGGTGTTCATTCTGGCGGGGAGCATCGCGTTGTATGCCTCGCTTTCACATCGCAATCCGTCCGGCGCGCTGATGCTGGCGGCCGGAGCACTCCCGTTCTTGACCTTTTACGCGATCACCGAATTTCTTCTGCAAGGCTCGCTCGGCGTCTGTTTTGCGATCGCCACGGCCTACGGCTTCACGACGCTGGCGATGCTCGTACCTGCGGTCAGCGAATTCGACGCGTCCCTCGGTCGCACGACGCTCAACAACACCTGACGTCCACATTCTTCTTCCGCCTGTTGTTTCTCGCAGCTGCTACTTTGATAATGTGAACATTCGCGCCGTTGCTCGTCGCTGCTCTGCGTTATTTCGGCAAGAGCATGGGCAATCGCGCCTGCCAGCGGCCGACGCTGCCAGCCCGAGTTCCGTACTGGAAGGTCTGGTTCGCACCTCGCGATGAGCGAATTTCTGCATTCGACGGACCGTTGGCTGGCAGGCCTCGTGGCCATGCTGGTCTTAATGGTCCTGAGTGCGTTTCTTTCCGCGAGCGAGACGGCCCTTTTCTTCTTGTCGCACGATGAGATCCGCGGTTTTCGCGTTGGCCGGCCGCGCGAGCGGGCGGCGGCCGCTCTCCTGGCCGACCCCGACCGGGTGCTCACGGGAATTCTGTTCTGGAACCTGGTCATCAATCTGCTGTATTTCGCCGTCAGCATTGTCGTTTCCGAGCGGCTATTGACGGCCGGTCTGCAAACGGCGGCCGCAGTGCTCGGCTTCGTCGCCATCTTGGCCCTGTTGATCTTGGGCGAAGTTCTGCCGAAGGTGACCGCTGCCCTGTTCAGGCGACGCGTAGCGCCGCTGGTCGCGTTGCCCATCGTCGCGCTGATTCGGGTGCTCGACCCGGCGCTGCCGTTTTTTCGTGGACTGACTCGAATCGCTCGTCGCACGTTTCTCCCCCACATTCATCAGGAGCCTTACCTCAGCCCGGAGGACTTGGAAAACGCAGTCAACGTTTCGGATTTGAGCGAGGAGATGATCCGCCAGGAAAAGCAGATCCTGCACAACATCCTCGACCTCTCTGATATCACGGCCGAAGAAGTCATGCGGCCGCGTGGGACGTATCCCACCTGCCGCGCACCAGTCCGCAATTTGGACCTGGCGGCGAGAATGCCGGCGAGCGACTACGTGGCCGTCGTCCGCGAAGGGAGCGACGACGTCGAGGCCGCGATCGCCCTGTCGAGCTTTTCGATGGTTTCCGCGGACCATCTGGCCGAGGGGGCCGAAGAGGTCGTTCATGTTCCCTGGTGCGCCAAATTGGGAGCGGTTCTCACGCTGCTGCGGGAGCAGGCCGCCGGTGTTGCCTCGGTCGTGAATGAGTACGGCGAGACGATCGGCATGCTGACCTACGACGACATTTTGAATACGGTGCTGATCGCCGAACCCGACCGGGCGTCACGAGTCTTATCGCGTCCTCCCGTGCTGGAAGTGGCGCCCGGGTGCTATCACGCCGAGGGAATCACGTCGCTGCGGCACCTCGCCGCCCGCCTGGGAATCGAGTACGACGCTGATTCCGACGGACTGGTGACGCTGGCCGGTCTGCTGCAGGAAAAGCTCGAGCATCTGCCGGCTGTGGGAGACGAGTGCAATTGGCACGGCTTCCGCATCCGCGTGATCGAGGTTTCGAAGCGCGGTCGGCTGCGGGCCATGCTCATTCGCGACCAACCTGCCGAGGAGGCGCCGGCATGAGCGGCATGCTCCCCTATCTGGGGGCGCTCGTCCTGTTTCTGATCGGGCTGCGCCTGGCGGCCTTTTTCAGCGGCGCCGAAACGGGGTTTTACCGCGTCAGCTACCTGCGCGTCGGCATCGACGCGCAGAGCTGGCGATCCCGTGGCGAAACGCATCCTCTGGTTCTGTCAGAATCCGACCAACTTTGTGGTGACGGCCCTCATTGGCAATAACGTGGCCCACTACATTCTCACCGTCGCCGTGGGAATTGCGGCCGTCGAGGCCGGCCTTTCCGAGGGGATGACGGCCGAGGTTGTCGCCACGCTTTTGATCGCCCCGTTTGTTTTTACGTTCGGAGAACTGATTCCCAAGAACCTCTATTATCGCGCTCCACTCTGGCTCTTGCGGAGAAACGTCGGCTGGTTCGCGTTCTTCTACACCCTGTTCCTACCGATCAGTTTTCCATTGACGGCCCTGACGCGCGTTCTGCAACGCTTCAGCCGGACGGCTGCAAGCCGACCGGCCCAAATTCTGGGGCGGGCTCGGCTGGTGCAAGTGCTCAGCCAGGGGCACCAAGAAGGGTTGCTCTTGGACGTGCAGCGAAAACTAATCGAGGGAATGACACATCTGGCCGTCCAGCCAGTACTGTCTTCCGTCGTTCCCCCGCATCGGATTCTGGGTGTCGCGGAGAATGTCGGCCGTGAAGATGTCTTGAGCTTCGCACGCCGGTACGGCCTGACCAATGTCGCGCTTCGGCACACGACCTCGGCCGATTCCTGGTATGCCTACGTGCGTGTGGCCGACGTTGCGCTGACGCAGCGCCCGCTCACAGCACTGGCTCGAGTCATGCCCGTCATCGATGTTTCGGCCAGCAGACTGGAAGCTCTATTGACGCTGCGGGCGCAAGGGGCCGCATATGGAATCGTCAAGTCGGGGCAGAAGACGATGGGCATGGCCAGCGACCACGGACTTTCCGAGCAGCTATTCCGCGAGCCGCAAGCAACGGGCGGGCGCGTCACCGTCTCGCGCTGACCGCGCACGCCGCTGCCGGCACTTGCGTGTGAGCGTCGGGTTCAGTCGAGCTCGAAATAGGGCCCAAGTCCCGCCTCATCGCACGGCCCAAATCCCGTCTCGTTCGATTCTGTGATTACGGCCAGGCGCGGGGAGTCCAGCCCTTTCGGCGCCCAGGAATCGAGTTGGCTGTCGATGGCCGTCAGGCGGCGCGCCAACTCGTCGCGGCGGCCCGCCCACCGATCTTGCCATTCGGCGTAGAGGGACTCGTCGGTTGCTTCCCGCTGGATGCCCCGGCGCAGGGTGTCCTGCAAGCGGATGAGCGAGGCCTCGAGACGCGTCCGAATGCGAGTCGGTCGGGCATCCAGCGGGAGGGGTGGCATGGGGGGCTCCGCGATGGGTCGGAGGATCAGCCGAGTGAAACCAGTCAAAATGCGTAGACTTAATCGACGCCCCGCGCGGGGGACTTGAGCTATGCGCGAACCTTTGCGGGCGGGCGGATAGCTTGGCGGCGGCCGATCTGGGCAATCGTCAATTTCGGGCCCGCGCCCGAGCGCCGATTGGTCTTTTGCGCAAATCCGGCGCAATCGTCCGGACGCGATTGCGCTCGCCACATCTGGTCGCGGATTCACGCAGGACGAGCGGCCGCCTGGCCGCGCCACCAGGCAAGCGTCCAGTGGCGGTCGGTCGTTTGCTGGATGCAGTCGGCGGTGATGCCGAAGCGTCCGGCCAGCGCGCGGACTTCATCCAACGTCAGCGCTGCGTGCAGAGATTCGCCGAACATTTTCTGCTGGTGCTCGTCTGCGTCCCCTGCGTATGTCTCGACCAGATGCTGCAGTTGTTCCTCATTTTCGGGTCGCAGCAGATCGCGCACGAACAACAGACCGCCATCGCCGGAAACGACGCGCACCATTTCTTTAAGACAGTCCGCCGGATCGGGGATGTGATGGATAATGCTGTTGGACATGACGGCGGCAAACTCGCCGTCCTCGAACGGAAGCCGCTTGGCGTCGACGAGCTTGAGTTCGATCTGCTCCTCGAGTTTGACGGCGGCCACGTTTTTGGCGGCGACGTCGAGCATCGCCTGGGCCAGATCGACAGCCACCACGTGCCACTGTTTGCCGCGGCTGCAGAGTTCGAGCGGAATGAGCGCGGTCCCTGTGCCGACGTCGAGGACGCGAGCGCCTCCGGTAACCAGCCTCAACAGGTCATCGACAAACACCCGGTTCACCGCCGAGTGATCCATCGTGTTGTATTCGACGGCTTCCTGCTCGGTGTCCATGACCTCCGGTTCGAGTATGCGAGGAATCATGCGTGGACCGGTGCGGGCGCGAGGGATCGCGACAGACGCGCGCTGGGCTCGTCGACAACCCACGAACCTGAGCGCAACGCGATGATAACTGGCGGTGGCGCGGCCCGAAACAGATCTGTTAGGCAACGGCTCAGTCTTCCAGAACCGCCAGCTTGCGAGGGAGGACCGAGGATTGTCTCAGGAAGTCCAGCAGAAGCCGGACTCCGACACCGGTTGGTCGGCCGCCGCTTCCTGCGCGAGTTTTTCGCCCAGCGCGAGCCAAGTTTGCCGATGCAGGCGAAGCACGGCCAGAGCCTCAGGGATCAGTCGCGTATCGTGTCTGCGATCAGCTTGGGCCAGTGTCCGCTGCACAAAGGCAAACACCGATTTCAATCGGTCGACAAGGTCCGGCTGCCGGGACGCATCGAGGCCGGCAATCAGCGACGCCACGCATTCGTTCGCGCGGGCCAGATGGATCTCGGCTAGCTTGAAGTCACGCGACTGCAGGGCGCCTTCGGCGGCCGTCGCGAAACGGATCGCGCCATCGACGACCATCAGGTGCAACTGATGGGGAGTCGCGGTCAGGACCTTGGTTTCGCGGTATTCGGTGGCAAAGGTCATGGTGTATCCCTCCGTGGTAGCGGCGGCCATCGCGGGCAGCTGGGGTCGCGAGTGTGGCGCGGGGCTGGTTGTTTACGGGATGCTGCTCTTGCTGCTGCTGTTCGAGGAGCTGCTGCTGGACGAACTACTGCTGTTGCTGGGACTGTCCTGGGCGATCAGTGCGACGTATTGCTGCTGAAGCTGCATTTGCGCGAGGTTTGTCTCGAGGTTGGCGAAGATGTTTGTCAGGTTCGTTTCCTGATCGCTCAGGATCTGATTCAGCTCCGTGATGCGGTTTTGATAATTCGTGATCGAGTCCTGCAGGGAGTTACTGGCCTCGGTAAAGCTGCCCGTATTCGGATCGGTGATGGCGTTCAGGGTATTTTGGGCGACCGCTGCGAATCCGGTCTTGGCGGTCGTAAAGAAACTCGCGACCGCCGACGGATTCGTATTGAGCGCGTTTTGCAAGGTCGACTGGTCCAGCGAGAGCTGACCGTTTGACCCGACGGTGATTCCCAAATCGACCAGCGTGGAGATCGCGGTCGAACCAGAGCTGAACGGCTGGGTGATCAGCTCGGTTAGCTGGTTTTCGCCCTCTGTTACAGTCGGAGATCCCTCAAGTGCACCGCCCGATTCGGTCGTCGTATTGAAGGCGGTCAGTGTCGAGGCCTGCGACACGAAGTTGTTGTAATTGGTGACGAAGTTCTGCACCGCGGTGGTGATCGCGGTGTCGTCCTGGGTGACGGTGGCTGTGTCTGGTTGCTGGCCGACGGCCAACAGCTGCACGGTGAGGCCGGGCAGCGCGTTGTTGAACTGATTGTTGCTCGACGTTTGGATGAATCCGGACGAGCCCGAGCCGACGCGCAACAGTCCGTTCTGCGCTTGGGTCGTGGTCTGAAACCCGAGGTTCACACCGCTTTCGTCGACGAAGAATTGGCCTGCTGCCCCGGCCGTGTTCGACGTGAGCGCCAGGTGATCGGGATCGTCGGCAGAGCCGTCATTGACGATCGACGCGCTGACGATTCCGGACGTGCCGATCTTGGAAACGAGGCTGTTGAGCGTGTCGGTCGACGTGACGTTAATAACAGTGGCCGTGCGCCCGTCGATCTGCGATTGGCCGTTTCCATTCGCCGTGCCCGTTCCCGCGATCCGCAAGTCGGTAGCCGTCGTGCCGCCGTCGTTGTCCTTGACGGTGAGCGCGCCCGATCCTCCCGCGTTATCGACCAACACGATGCCGTCGCCTGTGCTGTTGAGCTGGGCCGTGACATTGAGGCCGGCCGAGTTGATCTGCTGCATCACGTCGCCGAGGGTCGTGTCCGCGCTCGTCACGGCGATCGTGGCCGATTTTCCGGCGGAATTCGTGATCGTAAATTGACCGTCGGGCACCGCGGTGCCCCCCGGCGCGTAAGTCGACAGGCTGGTCGACTCGTTGACGTATTGCAAATTGAGCCGCCCGGAATCGACGGAACTCGTGGCCGCGTTGACCGAGATGCCCAGTTGCGAGGCCAGCGTGCCGCTGCCGACGTCCTGGATTTCGAGGTTGTCGGCCGTCGATCCCGACGTGTCGGTGACTTCGATGCCGTCTCCCGACGGGTCGATGCTCGCGGTCAGATTGAGCTTCTGGCCGCCCGTCGTCGTCGCCGAGTTGATGGCATTGATCACCTGGTCGAGCGACTGGGCCCCCGTGAGGTTGATTGTCGCGGTCAGGCCGGTGCGGTCTTGCAGCTCGATCTCGCCCGTCTGGGTGATCCCCTGGCCGCCGTTCAAGTTCGACAGCAGCACCGAGTTGACTCCCGCCAGGAGCGAAGTTCCGGAGATCGTGTTGCCGTCAGCGGCCACGTTGAGGCCCAATTCGTTGACGACCGACGCCTGGTTTTCGTTGCTGACGGTCAGCGTGCCCGTTCCGCCACTGTTGTCGGTCAGCTGAATGCCGCCGTTCGCGAGGGAGGCGACCAGTTTTCCGCCGTTGCCCGTCGCGTTGTTGATGTCGTTGAGGACGTCGCCCACCGTCTCGGCGTTGTCGAGGTTGACCTGAAGCTCCGTTCCATCGGAGAGCGTGATCGCGAGAGACGGCGCGCCCGTCGCGGTGTACAATCCGTTGCCGTCGTTGATCTGCGACAGGAGCGTGCCGGTCGTGGTTTGATAGACGTCCTGTCCGGTAATCGTGCCCGTACTGCTCGATTGGGCGATGCCCAGGTCGGTCGCCGTTTGGTCGCCGCTGACATTGCCGATACTGAGCGTTCCTGTTCCGCCGGATTCGTCGGTGATGACGAGGTGTCCGCCCGAGGTCGAGGCGGCGACCTCCGCGACTCCGTTGTTATTGATCGCGTTAATGACGTCGTTGACGGAATAGGCGTTTGACAAATTGACCGTCGTCGTGTGGCCGGCGGCGTCGGTAATGCGGATCGACCCGGCCTGTACTCCCGTGTTGCCGTTGAGCGCGCTCAAGAGCGTGGGGGGCGCCAATCCTCCGCCGGACGAGATCGTCAGCGTCCCGGTACCGACCGTCTGCGAGCTGTCATTCACGAAGCCCTGCGACAGGTCGGTCTGCGTCGATGCCAGTTGCAGCGACTGAAACTGGTACGAGCCAGGCGCGGCGTTCGTGCCCGCCGTCACGTTCATCTGCGTCGGGTCCGACAACTGGACCTGGAAGTTTTGAAATGTCGAAGGCAACGCCAGCGATTGGATCGCCGTCGTGACCGGTGCTAGATTCGCTTCGAGCGTCTGGTAACCGGTTTGCTGCGCTTGGATCGCCGAGATGTCATTCTGCAGGTCGGTGACCTGCTCAGACTGGCTCGCCTCCAGGGCCGTAATCAGGTTTTGGTAGTTGATACCGCTGACTGGGCCGACCGAAGAAGTGATCAGCGGGGTCGTTCCGGTCGTATTAGCACCGCTCACCGTGGAGCTGGTCCCCGCGGTCGAACTGGGGGTTGTGCTTTGAATTGTCGACATTCGCGCTTAACCCAGGAATCTGCGAACTGCCTGATCGGAAGTGGCTGCAACCCGCTGGCGGCGTCGTACCGCCAAGCCAAGGTCGATGCGCACCGACATCCCGGCAACACGAACCCGCATCGCTTGGTATCGGCTGCTTGCAACCAGGGCTTTAATTGGCGGATTTAACGACTAGGAAGGTCGGGCGGGGCTTGCCGGTTAGCCAAGGCTTTCCGCTCTGCTGCGACGGCTCGATTTCGCAGCGCCGCCGCAATCCGCACAAAAACGCCGCCCCACTGGCCGACATGCGATTGACGCACGAGCCGAAGCGTCGGGTACCAGGGAGTGTCCTCGCGTTCCAAGAGCCAGCGCCATTCCGGAACGCGGGGAACAGCCAGCCAGGTCTCAATGCCCAGGGCGCCTGCAAGGTGGGCCAGCGACGTGTCGGAAGTCACCACGACGTCGAGGCACTGCAAGATGGCGGCCGTGTCGAGGAACGGACCGTGGATCTCCGCAGGCTTCAATCCCAGATCGACGACCGGAAACGTCACAATCCGATGGGTCAACTGTTCGGTTCCTGCCCCTTTTTGCAGACTGATCAGCCGCACGCCGGGGAGTTTTGCCAGCGGTTCGAAACAGGCCAGAGGAATCGAACGGAATCGGTCTTTCAGGAAGGCGGGGTTGCCCTGCCAGTGAATGCCGACCCGCAGTCCGCCGAAGCGTCCGATCCGAGATTGCCAAAAACGCACGAGCGAGTCGTCGGCTGAAAGGTAGGGGACTGCGCGAGGAATGCTCTCGATCGCCGGCGTAAAGAATTGCGGCACGCTCAGCAAAGGCAGCCACGCATCGAACTGCGGGACTTCGTCCTCCTGCGCAATGATCTGGTCAACGCCCGAGAGCGAACGCAAGATGGCGACGAGCGGCTTCTGGCAGCGAAGGATCACGCGGCCAACCCGCGCCTTGACCAGAGGAGCGTATCGGGCGAACTGAATCGTGTCCCCCAGCCCCTGTTCGGCATCGAGCAGGACGGTGGCCTCTGGCGCCACAGCGCCGTTCCATCGCGGTTGCGGAAACGGATTTGGAGGCGCCCCGGGGAGCTTCCAGCGCCATTCATACTCGCTCCAGGCGCGTTCGAAGTCTCCCTTGAGCAACCAGGCGAGACCCCGGTTATAGCGGGCGGATGCAAAATCAGGTCGGAAGATCAATGCCTGTTGGTAGGCCGCCAGCGCTTCGTCGACCCGCTGGGCGTCGAACAGGACGATTCCGAGGCCGTTGTAAAATTCGGCGCTGCGCGGCGCCAGCTCGATGGCCCGCCGGTAGGCAGCGATCGACGCGTCGAAACGCCCCATTCCCGCCAACGCTTGCGCGTAGTTGAAATGGGCCCCCGCGAATTCTGGCTGGACGCGACAGGCTCGCAGAAAGCACTCGGCCGCCGCGGGCAGATCGCCCTGCTCAGAGAGCGTGTTTCCCCAATTGTTCCAGGCTTCGGGAAAAGCCGGGCACAACTCGACGGCCCGCCGAAAGCAGGCGCTCGCCAGGTCGAGACGGCCCTGCTTCTTGTACGCCGTTCCCAGGCAGCGATAGCCGACCGCATCGCTCGAGTCGAGCGCCAGCCCGCGGAGGTACAGGTGAATCGCATCGTCGAGGCGTCCTTGCCTCTGCAAGGCGATTGCCGACTGGCGACAGCGATCGGCAGACGCCGTTTCGCGAGCGACTGGAATCTGCAAATTGGCCGAGAGTCGGACGGCTGGTGTCATTCCGATTCCTTGGCTGGCATTGTCCCTCGCTAACCGCGGCGGACGGCCTCCTCGACGAGCCGTCCCAGGATGCGATCGTAGTCCGTGACGACGGCCTGGCAGTCAAACAGCGCGCCGCTTGTCTGTCGAATGCGATCGTTGACGTGCCGGCGCCATTCGACATCGGTGCCGAGCCGAACCGCCGCGAGACATAATCGTCGGGGCCATGGGCAATGCACTCGTCCACGCCCATCGTGCGGTAGAACCCGTAGGTGAATCTTCCGCGAAGGAAGTTGCCGGGAAGCGTGACGATCGGCTTGTTGAACGACAGGCCGTCGAAGGAGGTCAACCCGCCCCCGTAATACAGGGGATCGAGCAGCACATCGGCTGCTTCGATCAGGCCGAAGTATCCCTCCACCGACTGGTACGGGACAAAGCGAATCCGCTCCGCCACGTGTGGCAGGCCCATGCGAAGCCGATTCTGAAGCTTGCGGGCGGAATATCCGTGACGGTCCTGCGGTATCACGAGCGTTGCCTGGGGATCGCGTCGCAGAATGTCTCCCAGCAAGCCGTCGAAGTCAGGATGAAATTTTTCGATCTTGTGCGGGCACAAATAGACGTGCTGGGATTTGCTGAAGCCCAGATCGCAACTCGGCGCACGCTCTGCAAGGCTCGGCCGCGCCTGCCAAGTCAGCAACGAGGGGGAAACGATCAGTCGTTCGCTGTAGTTTCGCTCGGCACGCGCCGGCTCGCAGGCCGCGCTCGTCAGGAAATAATCGACCTGGGGGATGCCCGACGTGTCAGGAAGTCCGGCCCCCGTGCATTGGACTGGCGCAAGGCGAAAGAAGGGCAAGAAATAGTTGGTGATGTCGGAGCCGATCTCCCAGTGGTACAGGACAGCGAACCGACCTTCGCGAATCCGTTCGACGATCTGTTCGAAGCGGCTGGGAATGACGAAGGTCTCGAACGCGTCGGCAGACACCTGGGTCAGCAATCGCTGGCGACCGCCGGCCGAACAGATCACAGCGGGGTCGAAGGTTCTGCGATCGATCCGCTCCAGGACCCCACGCAGATAGCGGAGAAAAACTCCCTCGTGCCCGTCGGAGACCACGAAGCCGACCCGTGGCTTGCCGCGCGCAGCCACCAGCGATCGAAGCCCGGCTCGGCGACCGCGCCGGCAAAGATCCGAGCGTAAGCCTCTTTCAGCGGCCGATTGTCGCGACCGTGGAATTGCAGGTTGTACGGAGGAGGGCATCCCTGGCCGGCGATCGCTTCCGGCGTCACGACCACTTTTTTTGTCGTGAAGTCTTCCAGTCGCGTCAGCAGGCTCGCGCGATACTGGTCGATGCCGACGGCGCTGTGAAAGACCGTTGGGCACAACGTCGCCAGCCACAGCTCCCACAGCGGCTGGTCCTTCACGTGACGGAGGACCCTGCGGTACGCTGCCGCGGCGCCGACTAAGTCGTCCTGTTCCTTGAGCACGTTGCCCAGTGCGACCGAGACGATCAGATCGCCCGGCTTCCGCGCGAGGACCTTTTCGTAACACCGCTTGGCACTGTCGAGATCGAAGAGCTGCCGGTAGGCGTTCCCCAATTGATAAAGCGCGGGGACGAAATCGGGATCGCGCTCGAGCGTTTCGAGGTAGGTCTCGACCGCCTCGTTGAGCCGCTTGATCGACTTGAGGGCATTGCCAAGATGGTAAAGAGCTTTCGCTTCCTTCGAGCCGAGCGAGATCGATTTTCGGTAACTGACGATGGCTTCTTCGAATCGCTCGGTCAAATGCAGAGCGCGAGCGAGGGCGTAATGGGCCTTGGCATTTTGGGGGTCAAGGGCCAGGCCGCGTCGATACCAGTGAACGGCGTCCTCGAATTTCCTCTGGTCTTTGAGCGACTGGGCGAAGTTCAACAGTAAGTTGGCGTCGCGAGGATTTCGCTCGACAGCCCGCCGATAGATCCCCTCGGCATCTGCGGAGCGACCCATTTGCAGGTAGCAGTGGGCCAGCTCCTTGAGCAGGTCGTCGGAATCGTGGCCTCGCTCAAGGGCCCGTTCGTAGGCGGCAATCGCGTCGGGGATGCGTCCGCCCCGCGAGCGGCAATGACCCAATTGGGCGAGCGCCGCGGCGTTGTCGACGTCGATTTCCAGCAGGCACTCGAAACACTCCGCCGCGTCTTCCAACTCGCCGCGCTCGAACAGGGCGGATCCCAGGTTCATCCAGGCTGGGCCATTTTTCGGATCGAGTTGCACCGCCCGCTCGAAGCAGGCCGCGGCGCCGCTGGCTTGCCCCTGTTCGGCGAGCGTAACTCCCAAGTTGTGGTAGGCGATCGAAAAATCGGGATTCAGGCGAATGGCCCGCCGAAAGGCTTCCAGAGCCTCGACCGGGCACCCGAGCGCTCGATAGACATTCCCCAAACTGTTGTGGAGCTCGGGACGTCCAGGGTCGGCATCGATGGCCTGTCCGATGCGGTCCACAGCGGTGACATGTTCCCGCTTTTGAAACGCAATGACGCCGAGCAGATGCAGCGCGTCGGCATGCCTCGGATCGACGCGCAGCGTTTCCCGGCAGGCTGCCTCAGCGCGGGGCAGGTCGCCGCTGCGGTGGTGCTCGAATGCCGTCTGCAGAAGATCGGAAGCGGCAACCACCATGTCGGGTCCAGCGCTGTTGACGACTCGCCAGTCGATCGCGGCACTCAAAACGGCGCGGGTTGCGCGCAACGAAGCCACACAATCTGTATCGGCGTTGCGGACTCCGGCGAATGAAGCGACCTTCTTCCGCCTCAGTTCGAGTCGTTCGTGCCGAGCGCACTTTGCTCGGACTGCTTCGGTTGCGAAGGTTTTCCGCCTGGCCATGACACAATTGACTGTGACACTATTGACGTGCCACGTTCAGGTTGTCGCAAACACGTAGAGCTGGGCTTCGGTCCCGTCGCGTGAGATGCCCAGCGCGTGGGATGTGATTCTAAACCCGGCCTCGCCGAGCCGTGCGAGCCACCACTCGGGCTTTTGAACGGTCAAATGCAGTGCCTCGCCGATCAGCTGGGGGCCGAAGACGTCTTTAATGACGGCGATCGAAAAGAAGGCAAAACGCCGGGTGCTCTTGCGCAAGTTCGACAGCACGCTGGGAACGCGCTGGGTCGGAATGTGCTCCATCACGTCGGCGCAGATCACCGCGTCGTACACCTGCTTGAAATCGTCCGCATTCCACAAACAGCCGATCGTCAATACGCGGTCCTTGATCTCGGCGAAGCACGGATCGAGGCAGTTGTCCGTGATGTCGAAGCCGTGCACCTCGAATTCGTGCGGATGTTCCTGCATCAGCCGCCACATCAATTTCCCCGAACCGCAGCCGGCGTCGAGGATCGTGCGCACCTTGTGGTCGCGCAAAGCGTCGAGCAGCGGCAACCGATCCAGGGCATCGGCGCCGGGCGAGTAGTGTCGATATTGGTCGAATTTCCACACCTGCTCGTATTTTGCTCGCTCTGCCTCGGCCTCGTGGTCCGGCTGCGGTGCGCTGGTCGGAAAAGCGTTCGCCGCGCTCGCCGCAAGGGAAAGTCGGCCTGGGTCCCCGCCGAGGTCGCTCTTGGAGCCTCGCGATGTGGCCAACAGCTTGAGCTGCTCTGCGACCGCCTCGAACAGGGGATTCCAATCCCCGAAGGTCGCCTGCCGCACCAGACGCATCGACGGATACCAGATCGTTTCGTCGGTTCCGAGGAGCCAGCGCCAAGTCGGCGCGAACGGAAGCAGGTTCCACACCGGCACCCCCAGAGCACCGGCCATGTGCACGGTCGCGTTGTCGACCGAGATCACCAGATCGAGCTCGGCCACTTGCGCGGCGAAGCTATCTAAGTCTGTGAGTGGATCGACGTCGCTCCAATGATGCAGCGGGGCGCTCAGCACGGCCGCGGCCTCCTGCAGTTCGGCCGAAGTCGAGCCGTATTGCAGGTTGACGAATTTTACACCGGGAACGGCGAAGACCGGCTGCCAAACCGCGAGTTCGGTGGATCGGCGTCGATGCTGGATGGCCTTGCCGCCACCCCGCCAGGAGATGCCGACCTTCAACCCGTGACCCAGCTCAGCGAAACGACGGCTCCACCGGCGACGCTGCGTGGGGCACGCGGCCAAATACCGCAAGCGGTTCGGAAAGGCCGCGCTGCTACGCCGAAAGAAGCGCGGCAGGCTCCCCGCCGGACATTGCACGGTAACTCCCAAAGCCTCGACGTCGTCGTTATACAGGGGTCGCGGGACAACCTCGGCGAGCGGAAACGATCTCGTGAAGAGCGGAACGAGCCGCGGGTCGCATTCGATCAGACATTGCCCCGATAGGGCTAGCACGTCAGGCACGCAGGAGGCGAAAAAGATCTCGTCGCCGATTCCCTGCTCGCAATGAATCAAGATTAACTGGTCGGAAAGATCGCTTCCGTTCCAAGCCGGGGCCGTGAACTCGCGAGGGGTGAGGTCGTAGCGCCAACGCCACTCGTATTCGTCCCAGCCGCGCGCATAATCGCCCTTCAAGAGCAGCGTGCCGGCGCGATGGAAATGGGCCTCGGCATTGTCGGGCCGCAGTTCGACGGCCCGATCGTGGCAGGCCAGTGCTTCCTCCAGCCGACCCTGCTGCTGCAGGACCACTCCTAGATTGATGTGGGCCTCGGCGAGGTCCGGCTCGACGTAGACTGCCCGCCGGTAGCAGGCCGATGCCTCGGACGGTTGGCCCATGTCTTTGTAAACGTTGCCCAGGTTGAAATGGGCCTTTGCGTTGGCCGCATCGATTTGAAGCGCGCTCTCGTAACAAGCGATCGCCTCTTCATATTTTTCGAGAGCCGTGTAGGCCGAACCAAGATTGTTCCAGGCAGTCGCGTCGGTATCGTCGATCAACAGCCCCTGCTCGTAATAGGTTGCCGCCTCTTCGTGCTTCTCATTGACCAGGAGCCCGTAGCCGAATCCAAAATACGCCGCCGCACAATTCGCATCGAACTGCAGGGCACGGCGGAACAGCTCGTCGGCCTCGTCGAATTGGCCCAGCGCCTGCAGCTGCGATCCGCGGGCGCACCACTGTTCGGGCGTTGAAGCGACGGGCACGCTGTTGGGCGTGATCGACGACGGATCGTCAGCGATCGTCGCCGTTCGATCGCGACTCGCCTGCCGAATGGTCGCCTGATTCATCTGCGCCTCGGCGTAGTCGGGGCGGAGCGCCAGGGCTCGCTCCAGCGCGACGAGCGCTTCTTCACCACGGCCCAAGGCGTCGAGTGCCGTGGCCAGGTTGTTGTGCGCCTCGGGGATCTCCGGGTTGAGTCGAATGGCTTCGCGATATTCGTGGGCAGCCGCTTCGTATTGCCCGCGCCTGGAAAGCGCATTGGCCAGGTTGTAACGCAGACTCGCGGCGCGCGGGCGGCACTCGACGGCCCGGCGATAGCTGCTCACCGCTTCGTCGGTCCGCCCCAGGTTCGAGAGCAGGGCCCCGCGATTGTTCAGGGCCTCGACGTAGCCCGAATTGAGCCGCAGGACTTCGTCGTAAGCTTTGAGTGCTTCGTCCGGCAATCCGGCCGCCTCGAGCGCCATGGCCAGGTTGTAACGCGCACCGAGGAAGCCCGGCTGCAGCCGCGCGGCTTCGCGAAACGCCGCGATGGCTTCGTCAAATCGGTTGAGCGCGCGGTAACAAGCTCCCAGGTTGCTGTAATACAGGGCCGAGCCGTTGCTTTTGGCGATCGCCTGGCGAATGAAGTGGACGCCCGACGGATGATCGGATTTCTGATGAGCGGCGACTCCCAAGAGATGCAGCGCGTCGGCGTGCCCCGGGTCGATGCGTACGATCTCGCGGTAAAGCGCCTCGGCCTGATCGATTTCGCCCGCCTCATGATGTTTGATCGCGCGATGCAACGACTCCGAGACGGCAGCCATCGGATTCCCTTCCGCCAAAGAGGTTTGCGGGCGGCTCGATCCTGGAGGCTGCGTGGTGAGACGACCCACACTTGCCCGCAACGCGCCCCCTCAACGCAGCCCGCGGCCGTACTTATCCTGTATCGGTTACGCAAGGTCTGCGGATTAGGCGATTATTGCCGGCCGGCTTGCCTGATGTGGGATTCGGTAGAAGCTGCGCAGCGGCCGGCTTGAGTCGAGCCGTACGACTTAGCTCACGGGCTGTGTATCCGCTGGCGACATCCGCGCTGGGTCCTTTCTGTACACCAGGTAGGAATAGACCACCATGGCGATTCCGCAGGCGAGATCGACCGCGATCATTAGGCCAAACATCCACACGCTCTGTGAGATCGCCCAGACGACGGCCAGCAAACCCATCACGATGAACAGCCAGCCCGCCAGTCGATGGGTTTTTGTCCACGAGAGTTTGCTCGAGAGCGTCCAAGGAGTGCGCACGCCGACGAACCAGTTGGGGCGAATCTTCCCCATCACGTTGCCTAACAAAATGAATAGCAACCCCATTGCGAGCCCAATGACGGTGTTCATGTTGACGTGGTAGCCCAGGCCGACCAGCACGCCCACCGCGTAGATCGCCGAGAGAAACAGCATGAGCGTCAGCCGAATGACGTTGTAGGCCCCGGCGAACGTGCGATAGTTCGCCTTGCCCGGATCGAACAGCGGCAGCACCAAAAGCAGCAGATACAGCCCCAGCGCAACGAGCGGCAACAACAAGAGCCCCTCAAACTTTCCGCCGTAGCGGTCGACCTTTCCCTCCCAGTTCCAATGGACGGGAATCTTGTCGGACACGTGAGACCAGCACAGCGCTGCCACGACGAACATGGCTGCGATGGGCAATAGCTGCACGAGCTCTCCGCGCCAGGTGCGTTTCATGTCTTGGCCTTTGCTTCGGATCGATTGCCAACGGCGAGAAGATTCATCACGGCGGCCAGCGCCTGCTCGACGGCCGACACATTGAGGCTATACACAACCGTTGTGCCGTTTTTCTCCGCCACGATCAGACCCGCATGTTTGAGCACGTTGAAGTGTCCCGACAGCGTCGACTTGGCCAGCGGAAATCGGTCCGCGATCTCCCCGGCCGTCATGTCGGAAGTTTGCAGCAGCCGCAGAATTTCGCGGCGCGTCGGGTCGCTCAGGGCCTGAAAGACCTCGTTCATCAGCAGTATTTCCGTATTTCGCTAATTAACGAAATATACGGGCTTGATCGTGCTGAAGTCAAGACGGCGGGTCGCAGGGGAAACGCAACTAGGGAGCTGGAAATGCTTTAGCGGGCGGCGTGCGGCTCGGCAGCGAACGGCGGAAGAAATCGCAGAAGTTCCGCCACAGAATCCCGTCGATGTCGTCCTGCGAGTAGCCACGACGCGCCAGAATCTCACCGATCTTGGGCAAGTTGGCGATCGTGTCGAGATCGTGCGGCGACTGCTCGGTCCCGAAACCACCGTCGAGGTCGGTTCCGAGTCCACAGTGCTTCGCATTGCCGACGAGCTGGCAAATGTAATCGGTGTGATTCACGACGTCCTCGAGCGAGACCGTTTCGGGCGAGGTCACGCCGCGAATCCATCCGGGCTTGATCATCCAGTTATCGAACGAGGCTCCGATCACCGCCCCGCGCGCAACGAGCGCCTTGATCTGCTCATCGGTCAGCTGGCGGTCACCCGGCACGAGCGATCGGCAGTTGTGATGGCTCGCCAGGACCGGACCCCCAAAGATTTCAAGCGCCTGCCAGAACGACTTGTCCGCAAAATGCGTCGCGTCGAGGATCAGGCCGACGCGTTCCATCTCCTTGAGCAGGGCCGGCCCCTGTTCCTTGAGCCCGCCATCGCTTCCCGTACCGTGACAGTAGTAGTCGGGGCCGTAATGCGCGGGCCGAGCGCCCGCAATCCGGCGGCGAACCACTCCGCGACGTGCTCGGGACGCAGGATCGACCAACTTCCCTCCATGCTGAGAATGAACCCGATCGGACACGAGGCGGAATCTTTCTGCCACGCGCGGACGTGGTCATCGAGCGACTCACGATCGAAAAGTTCCCGCAGATGTCCCGCCGCGACCATCGCGCGATAGTAGGCGAGCTGCCCGCAGCTTGCCGCGAACGCCGCCTCGCGTGATTGGTAGAACGTGAGGGCCTTATTGGCGCGGTGCAGCCGGGGCAACAATGTGCAAACAATGGTGCCCACTTCGCCGCGACGAAGCTCGGGCCACGAAACCGTGTTCGGGCCCGAAAACGCGCCCTCGAGATGTTTTTCGAATTGCCGTATTTCGGCGACCGGCAACATCAGGTTGCGGTTGTAGTCGCACGCGTTCCAAGCCATGTCGAGATGGGCGTCGAAAATCATCGTCAGCAAAGTCTCCGGTCGTAAGAGCCGCGCACGAACAACTGCATCTTCGGCGCAAGGCATTGGTGCAGCGTCGATTGAGGCATTCAGCGATGGACGTTGGTTTCGACGCACACTTTTCCCAAGCCGACAGCTTCGCCGTCGTTCCGGAACCGACGGCAGAGCCGTCGGCTTGGGAAACTGAACGTGGCAAATGCTTTCACGATCACCAGTGCAACCACGCCTCTCTAAAGGACATACAACCGCGATCCAATATGTTCGAAGTAAGCGGTGTCTTTCTGTTCGCTACTCATCAGGGCGCGTGTCGTGCGGCTGGTCGATCGCGGCAAAGGCCAGCGCCGCCCATCCGACGAGAAACAACAATCCGCCGAAAGGCGTCACGAACGCCCAATACTTATCGCCGGTCAACGTGAGTGCGTAGAGACTGCCGGAGAACAACACGATCCCGAGGAGAAAGCACCAACCGGCCAGATCGAGTGCTCGCCGTTTCATCGTGCGACCTGCCGCCAATCCGACCGCGAGCAGTGCCAACGAATGGTACATCTCGTATTCGGCCCCCGTCTTGAAGTCCTGCAAGTATCTCCACGACGCGGGGACTTCGAAACCCGCCACGGTTTTCGGGGGCATGTCGCGATATTTTCTTGCGAAATAGTCATCCAAGCCGTGAGCGGCAAACGCTCCGAACGCGACAGCGAGCCCGCCGAGCACCGCGCCGATCCGAAACCAGGGAAGCGAAAATCGCATTTGACGTCAGCCCACACGAGAGGATTTCGGGTGGCACTGGCGGCTCGTCCGCCAGTGAGGTCTTTATGAGCGTCGGAAATACCACTGGCGGACAAGCCGCCAGTGCCAGCCACCATATCGTGGTCGACGGTTTGCCGCGACGGCTCAAAACAGAGCGCTCAGCCGGCGGCCTTCGGCCAGTCGCCAGGGACGGCCGGTGATGTCGCGGATTTCGTGCAAGGGGTCGACGCCGAAGGCGGAAAAGATCGTCGCGGCCAGGTCGCCGGGCGAGACTGGGTCCGTCGCGGGGTAGGCGCCAATCTTGTCGCTGCTGCCGACGACGCGCCCGCCTTGGATTCCGCCGCCCGCCAAAATCACCGAATAGACATGCGGCCAATGGTCGCGGCCCGCGCTGTGATTGATCCGCGGGCTGCGGCCGAACTCGCCCTGGGCGACGACCAGCGTGCTTTCGAGCAACCCGCGCACGTCGAGGTCCTCCAGCAACGCCGAGAGGGCCTGGTCGGCCGGCGGCAGAAGATGGTCGCGGTGGCGGGGGAAAACGCTCTGATGGCTATCCCAATTCGCGTCCTGGCCGTTGTAGATCCGGTCGTTGACGTTCACGAATCGCACGCCCGATTCGACGAGCCGTCGCGCCAAGAGCATGCTTTGCCCCAGCGTGTTGCGGCCGTAGCGGTCTCGGAGAGGAGCCGGCTCCTTTGCAATGTCGAGGCTGCGACGAACGGCCTCCGAGCGCAGCAATGCGAACGCCTTGCCGTAATACTCCTCGACCGATTTGCGGCTGCGTGTCGTCGGCGGGCTGGCCGCCTGCCGATCGATCACCGACATCAACTTGTTGCGGACCTTCAGGCGATCGGCCGTGACGTCGGCCGGCAGCTTGAGGGTCGAGACGTCGAATTGTGAGCCATTGGGGTCGTCGGTGATTTGAAACCGTTCGTAGGAGGGTCCGAGAAATCCCGCCGTCTGCCCCGGCAGCTGCACGACGTTGTGCATTACGTGCGGCAACGCGACGTGCGGCAGGCCGATCGGCGACTCAGGCATCAAATAACTCAGAACCGCGCCGTAGCTGGGGAAGCTCAGGGCGTCGTCGTCGAGCAGCTCGAGGTCACCCCGTAGTGGAGTGCGGCCGCACATGGCTTCGACTGCGGCCGCGTTGTGGTTCGTCATCGGGTGGTGCATGCTGCGGACGATGGACCACTTTTGAGCCATCCGGGCCAGTCGCGGCAGGTGCTCGCAGACCAGGATTCCCGGGGCAGCGGTGGCGATGGGCGAGAATGTCCCCCGGACTTCCTTCGGGGCTGACGGCTTCATGTCCCAGGTATCGAGATGGCTGGGGCCGCCGTAAAAGTAGACAAAAATGCACGAGCGGATCGGGGTTCGGACGGGTTGTCCTTGCCCAGCGGCCAAGCGGGCTCCCGCCGTTTCCGCCCGCAGGAGCAGCGACGGCAGGGTCAGACCCAGAGCCGCACCGGCTCCCGTTTGCAGGAAGCCCCGCCGGCTGAGAGCGGCCTTTTTGCCGGCGAAATCCGCACTGGACGGCCTGTTTGAGGCTCGGGAGGTCGCCGTCATCGATGCATCCCTTGAGTGTCGGCAGGTAGGTGGCGGCAGGCGGACAAAGGCTGGGGGCAAGGCAGGCGGGGCCGAACGCATCAGTCAACGTTAATAGGATATCAATCGGGCCAGCCCGCGCGAAGGATTGCGGACCGCGCCCAGCGAGATACCACAGGCGGATATGCTGGAATTCAGTGGGCTCACCGCCCACACATCGTTTGGGATTCACGCGGTCTGGAACGAATCCTGTGCCCCGAAATAAAGAGTCGCGAGCCGAAGAATTAATCCGCAAGCGGATCTCGCTCTGCCGCGTCGCCCCTGGGCGGAAGGTGCGACTTGAGCATTACGACACGGAATGGGGTGGCGGCGACCTGCGCGATGGGTGCACGAAGAAGGAACTCCAATCGCTTCTCACACAGGATGTGACGCGTTTAACCAAGGCCCAGGATCTGCTTTACGCCGCGTCGTCCTGGGCTTTCCTCGTCGTCTTTCAGGCGATGGACGCCGCCGGCAAAGACAGCACGATCAAGCACGTGATGTCGGGCGTCAACCCGCAGGGATGTCAGGTCTACTCGTTCAAGCAGCCCTCGGCCGAAGAGTTGAACCACACGTTTTTGTGGCGATGTTCCAAAGACCTGCCCGAACGAGGTCGCATCGGCATCTTTAATCGTTCGCACTACGAAGAGGTGCTGGTGGTCAAAGTGCACCCCGAGCTGCTGACCGCGGAGCGAATTCCGGTCGCCAAGCCGACCAGGGAATTCTGGCAGGCACGCTACGAGGACATCAATCAGTTCGAGCGACATCTCGACCGCAACGGAACCCGCATCGTCAAGTTCTTTCTGCACGTCTCCAAGGAAGAGCAACGCCAGCGGTTCCTCAAGCGTCTCTCGAAACCGAAGAAGTATTGGAAATTCTCGCCCGACGACGTGCGCGAGCGGAAGTATTGGGACGACTACGTCGACGCGTATGAACAGTGCCTGACCCATACGAGCACCGCTTGGGCCCCCTGGCACATCATTCCGGCCGATCACAGATGGGTGACGCGGGCCCTCGTGGCGGAGATCATCACGCGGGAAATCCACAAGCTCGATTTGCACTACCCGAAGATGGACAAGGATCGCCGCCAAGAGTTCCGCGAGGCCCGCCGACTGCTTGAGCAGAAAGAGATCTAGCAGCGACGTAAGAACGAGCCAGTGGCGCAAGGAACACCTGGGCGGCGCGGTGCGCCTCGGGCGCTCCTTTGGAGAAGCTCAAGATGGCAGTCGGGTGGAAGCTCGTGCTCATCGTTGTGGTCTGGCTTGCGGTCGCCTGGGCACTCGGTCGTTTGAGCGGTCTCGACGCGTCGTTCGGAACGGAGCTCCCCATCTGGATGCAAGTTCCCGGCGCCGCAGCCATTCTGCTCGGCGCAGCGGGCGTGTTGTCCTGCGGAGCCATGCTAAGCCGGCTGGGGATCGGCACGATGTCCGGTCGCGATCGGTTGCTGCCCAACGAGTTCCTGGTGTCGGGGCCGTTCCGCTTCACGCGAAATCCGATGTCCTTGGCTGGCGTCACCCTGCTGGTCGGAATCGCCTTGTGGAATCGATCGACCTTGGCTCTGGGCGTTGCCCTTGTGACATTTGCCCTGATGCACTTGTGGGTCACCCGCGTCGAGGAGCCCGGGCTGGAGCGACGCTTCGGAGACAGCTACCGAGCGTACAAGCGTCAAGTCCCTCGCTGGATTCCACGTTTGAGTGCTGCCAGGCGTTAGCGGGAAGAAGGGCGCCGGGCCGGCAATTCGACCGTCGAGCCGTACGTCGGCCGATGGCTGATTCCAGCGGTTGTGCGGACGCTTTAGTGCATCTATGCGGGTTCCAACGGTGCTACCGTCCCCGACCTGCCGCTGTCCGATGCGCCCTTCATACGACGCTAAGAATTCGCCACGCGGGCTTCCCCAGCTTCCCCTCGAATTCGCAGTCGTGAGCTAGGTTTGTCGTGCGGGACGGGCCAACCGCGCCGGCTGCGCCGGGAGTGCGCTGCGTCCAAATTGCCTTGCCGAAGTGCCGAGGATAGGGATGGGTTCGCCCGTCGAGACCGCCAACGATCTCAAGCAGCTTCCCCTACGAGCGCTGGTCGCTTACGCGGCCCGCTGCGCCCGGCGGGTGCAATCCGAATATGCGCCCGACCCGGCCAACCCGGAGGCGGCGGCCTGCGTCGAGGCGATCGAGAGCGCGATCTCTGTCGCCGAGCAAGTCGCGTGTGGCGAAGAACCCGAGCCGGACGTCTTCGCCCAGGCTGAGGAAGCGGCCGTCAAGGCGATGATTCTGGTCAGCGGCGAGGAGAACGGAAACTCGGCCGCGGCCTACGCTGCCAATGCAGCCTACGCGGCAATCGATGCGGCGTCAGCCGTACGCTCGGTCGCCGATGGAGAGGACCTCAAGGCCGCCGGCGAAAAAGTTGCCGACGCCGCAGCCATCGCCTTCGATGCGGCAGCCGCCATTCGGGACGACGTTCCCCGGGCTGCCCGGCTCGATTGGGAGATGCTGCATCGCATGCATCTCGGCAAGTTCCCGGCGGTCGGCGAAAAGGTCAACCCGGCCGAAAGCGGCATCCTGGGTCCGCTGTTTCGCAAGAATGCCGGCGGAGCAAAAAAGAAGACAGCGGCCAAATCGTCGCCCGCATCGCAGCCGGCCGGCCCCGCAGAGGAAGAGGCGAAGTCGGCCGAGCCCGCCAAACAGCAGGCGGCACCGTCCGAAGATCTGGCCGCCACGTTCAAGCTGCGAGAGGCGGCCGAGCTGTTGCGGGCCAGGCAAGACGACCTGTGCGCGTTTGAAGCCAAGCTCGAAGAAGATCGAAAGGCGCTCGAAACCGAACGCGAGGCGCTGACGGCAGGTCAGAGCGAACTCGAAGCATTGCGCGCCGACCTCGACCGCCAGGCGGCCGCTCTCGACCTCGACCGCGCGCGAGGGATTAACGACGCCCAGGCCGCGGAGGCGGCGGCCGAGGCAGCCGCACGGGTCGAGCAACGGCAAAAAGACCTCGAACAAAGCCAATCCCAGCTCGAAGCCGAACGGGCCCGTCTTGCCGAAGAGCGCTCGAACTTTCTGGCGGAAATCGAGCGGTTGCAGGCCGAAAAGGCCCAGCTCGAACAGGAACGCGAATCGCTGGGGCAAAAGGCGGTCCAAAGCGAGACGGCCGAGGCGGAGCTCCAACGTCGCAAAGAGTCGATCGAAGAGGAGCGGGCCCGCGTCGCGGCCGAACGCGAAAAGCTGCTGGCTGAGATCGAGCGGCTGCAAGGCGAAAAGGGCGACATCGAAAAAGAGCGCGAGTCGCTGACTCAAAAAGCGGCTCAAAGCGCATCGGTCGCGGCCGACCTGGAACGTCAGAAAGACTCGCTCGAAGAAGAGCGCGAGCGTCTGGCGGGCCAACGCGATTTGCTCAAAGCAGACTCGGAAAGACTCGCGGATCGTTCCAAGGAGATCGGCGATCGCGAAGGGCAGTTGCGGACTCTGCAGGCGAGGCTCGACGACGAGCGAACGACGCTGGTCGTCAAGGCCGAACAGACCGAGCGGGCAGCCATCGAGCTGCGGGAGGCCTCGGAGAAGCTCAAACAGGAGAGGCAGCAGCTCCGCACACAGCAGGACGAGCTGCGCACGCGTCGCGACGAGCTGTCGACCGCTGAGCAGACGCTTGCCGAAGATCGAGAGGCGCTGCATAGCGAAGTCGAGCGATTCCGCGCCGAGTTCGAGAAAGCCGAGGCGACTCGCGAGGACTTCGCGGCCCGCGAGCAACAACTCCAGGCCCGCCAGCGCGACCTCGAGTCTCGAGAGTCGTCCCTGACGGACCGGCAAAAGCAGCTCGACCACGCGCTGGAGAGCGCCCAAGCCCGCGAGGCAGCCTCCGCAAAGGAGCGAGCCGAAACCGAAAAACTGCGCCGCGAAATCGACGAACGCCGCCGACAGTTGGACAAGGAACTGGCGGAATTCAAGCTGCAGGCGAACCACGTCGCCTCTGAGTCGGCACGCATCCAGGCCGAACGAGACGAGCTGCAGGGCGCACACGACGATATTCGCGACCAGCGTGCCGCAGTCGAGTCGGCCCGCCAACATCTCGAGCACGACCGGCAAAAGGCCCGCGAGCTGTCGAAGGAGGTCGAGCGCGACAAAAAGAAGTACGGCGAGCTACGAACCCAATACGAGGCCGACCAGCGCCTCCTGAAGATCGCCCGCGAAGAGCTCGAGTCGGCCCGCTCGGAACTCAGGCAGCAGAACGAAAAGTTCGAGGCGTCGCGGGTTTCCTACATGGAGGAGCGGTGCAGGTCGCCAAGAAAGAGGCCGACATTCACAAGGCGCTCAAACAGCTCCGCGACGAGCGCAAGCGACTGCAGCCGGGCGAAGACACCCTCTCCACCTGGAGCCTGACGCAAACTCCGAAGGAGACGGTGGCCGACCTGCAAATCCTGCTTGGCCGCCTGCACGAAGAGCGGACACGGCTCAAAGTCGAACGTGAGCAGCTGGCACAAATCTTTTCGCTGATCAGCCGCGCGGGGGGTCTCGGAGGCGCACGCTCAACGAAATCCGGATCGCGGCCCGAAACGGGACAGCGCATCGATGGTCCTCGGCTGCGGATGATCCTCGAACCGGGAACGGCGTCCTCTACCAAACTCTCCGACTTGTTGAGCGAACTCTCCCTGCTCGACCGTCTGCTGGGCGGGCCGGGTGTCGAGTTTGTTGTAAGAGAATGTCGCATCTGGCAGCTTTCGGCGCTGGCGTCGCGGACCTCACCCGACCAATCCGCCGCAGCGGCCAAGTCTGACGCCAACGCTTCGCCCGATCGGTCATTCGTCGAAATCTATGCCATCCCCCAAAAGGGCTCGAACGAAGGGAACGCGAAATCCAGCGCTTCGCACTGGGACCGGTTCACGGCGAGCCTGTTCATGGTCCTGCGACTCGATGCGGGCCAGGCAAACTACTTTGATCTGGCGGAAACCGCCTCCCGCGAACATCCGTCGTACGTGCTGGCCGCCGATGCGGCCCTCCGCGCGAGCCGCAAACCCAAGGCCAACGAGAGCGCCACGGCCGCGGCAGGCGGGAGTGCAACCGCAGCGGACAAAGCGACTGCCAAGGAGGCGTCGGTTGACGCGATCAACCAACAGCTGCAGCGCATCGAGGAGCTGCGACGCAAGTTCGAGCGAGAAGATTCGTTGGTTCTCGAATTGGCACCGGCCGTCGACGTCGCGAGCGAGCCGACGACTGCCGCGCCGGCCGCGGCGCCGAGCGTCGCGAAATCGAAAAACCGGATCGCGCTGACGTCTGGAGCAGTCGCTGCCGCCGCGGCACTTCTTGCCGGGATCTGGTGGTTCTTCCGCGGCTTCTAGGGATCGCGCCGAGCGCGGCCGCATGTCCGGAAATTCGATGGGGTGCCACGGCTGAGGCGCTTCGACTTAGCCGTGCGTTTTCACGGTAGGTATCAAGCGCGCCGCTGTCGCCTCGTCAACGTTGGCAGCCACGCGCTGAAGACACGGCTGAGCGAGCTCAGCCGTGGCACACATCTCCAACCTAACTAGTTCATCTGCGATCGGCGCAGCGCCTCGGTGGCTAGAGCCGCCAGGGCCGACTGGTAGGCCGCGCGATACAGCTCTTGCTGCCAGGTCAATTGTTCTTTGGGCAGCCCCTGCAAGAGGCCTTCGGGTATGGGGGCGAAATTGGCCGGCGGCGCGAGGGGATTGTGAACGCTGGGTGTGTTCTGCGGCATGGTGTTCTCCACGAGCTGCTCGTCGTCCGCGACCTGGAGATAAGCGCTGATGCGGTTGGTCAACATCTTGATGCTCCTGCGACGCGGGGCGTCGACCGACCGACGTCATCGATCTGTCGACTGGCTCAAACGACTCTCGGTCAATCTGATCTGTCCCACTGAAACTGCCGGCCAAAAAAAGAAGCCCGCGGACCGGCGTCCGGGGCTCTGGGTATGTTCTTTGGTCGAGCGCGAGGAATCCGTCACCGCGCCGCGAGAGCCCCGAAGAGGTTCCGGCAACACCGACACAGGCGCAGGCACGGGCACGCGTTGGTGAGGGTGCAGTCCATATAAACTGAGTCGTCCGCGGCCGTGCCGAAAACGCAGTTTTGTCGCTCAGACCGCCCGGCTTAGGCCAAATCCAATTGCAAGTCCCCGCTTCAAAAGCTATAAGTCCTACGGTCTACCATCGTTGTGGTGACTAAAAGGGAGTTTTTGCCACCCCCCGGTTTTTTGGGGAGGCAAGTGTCGGGCCTCGGCGCTACCGACCGAGCGTCGGCCGGAGCGCGTCGGAGTTCCTATGCCGGTGTAAGAGATGCGTCCCCCAGAGACGCCCTCTTTGCGGACCGGCCCTTGAAAGGAGTCGAGTCAATGTCCAGTACGATGGTCTTGGAGCGGGGACTGTTCTTTGGTGCGGCCGGCGCCTCCGCCGTCTCACCTTCGCCGACCGGACTTTCGGCCGGTGCCCCGGCAGCGGGATGGTGCGTCGTTCCCCGCTGCACGATGAAGATCGAAAAGTGCAGCGGCGGGTTCAAAATCCACTGCCACTGCGAAGACGACGTCGCCTGCGCCACGCTGCAGAACCTGTGCAACGCACTGGCGGGCGGCCTGTGCTCCTGCTGCTGCACGCTCAACGGCCTCTGCGTGTGCCAGTGCAACCTGACCTGCGGCATCTGCAAGTGTGAAACTACGAAGGATGGCTGCTGCATCACCTGCACCAGCGGCGACAAGGCCTGCTGCGCGATTCTGCAATCGTGCTGCGCGACGCTGCAGTGCTGCCTCGAGCAAGGCTGCTGCTGCTACGTCTGCTTCAACAACACGCCCTGCTGCTGCGGCACCTGCTAGGGCAGAGCGAACTTCGCGGACTGAAATTCTGAGACGAGTCCCTGGCCCCACCGGTCAGGGACTCGTTTCTTTTGTTGTGGGACTGATTCGAGTCTCGTCGTGTCCCGTCCCGCTCTTTCTCCCTCTCCTGTCCGCTTCGGATGGACTTCGGCGAGCTCCCTTCGGGTCTGACTTCGGCGAACTCAGTCGAGCCGAGCCTCAGGGTCGAAGACAGTCGAGCCGGAGAGGGCCGGGGTGAGGGCCCGTTGTCGTGTCCCGTCTCGCGCGCGCTGGGTCAACTACTTTGACAGGACTGCAAATAACACGGGAAAGCCAAGCAGAAACACCCAGCCCATGAACGCAACCAGAACTGGCGGCGCTGGCGTATAAACTCTTGCTCGCCAGCTCCCGATCTGCTCCGAAAACCAGATGAGCGGCAGGCCGAATAATAGGGCGGGAACGATCGAGGCGATCAGGCTGTTCGGCACTTTGCCTAGGGCCGCGAGGCACAGGTACGAAGCTGCGATCACAAGACTCGCCGCCCGCGAAATGCTCATGCTGTCATTCTACCGATCGGACACTTCTTCAGTCCCGTCCCATCCCGTAAGAGTCCCGTCCCGTTCTGGGTTGGGTCACCAATTTCGTGGGTCATCTACCTATTGGAAATTTGTGACCCGACCCAACCCCTGGTGAAACTACCCACGCGCGTGCGAGTCCGCCGGGGATCTTTCCCCGTCTATTGAAAAGGATCCGCACCCCGGAAAGGATCCCCACCCCGGCGGGTACAAAACTTTTCTCCCCCGCGGGGATCTTTTCCCCGGCGTGGAGTTCCCCAGGAATCGTGGCGCTCAGAGAAGAGTGTAATCTCTTCAAAGAGGAGGCCCAGAGATGAGTCGGAAGTATCGGACGTACACGGAAGAGTTTAAGCAAGAAGCGATCAAACTGGTGACGCAGGAGGGTTACAAGATCGCGGAAGCGGCGCGGAGTTTGGGGATTCCCGAGAATCTGTTGGGCAAGTGGAAGCGGCGGGCGGAGGGCGGCAACGCGGGTCCATCCCCAGGTTCACTTCCCGGCGACGAGCGTGCGGAGCTGGAGCGTCTGCGTGCGGAGAATAAGCGGCTGTTGATGGAGCGTGACATTTTAAAAAAAGCGGCGGCCTTCTTCGCGAACGAGAAGAAGTGAGGTACGGGTTTATCCGGGAACATCGGAGGGTGTGGCCGCTGAGCGTGCTGTGCTCGGTGCTGGGTGTGGCTCGCAGTGGGTTTTACGCCTGGCGGAAGCGATCGGTGAGCCGGCGCCGGCAGCGTCAGGAGCAGCTGTTGGAAGCGATGCGGGAGATCCATGGCCAGAGGCACAAGCGGAGTTACGGGAGTCCGCGGATGCAGCGGGAGCTCGTGGCGCAGGGACATCGGGTGAGCGAGAACACGGTGGCGCGATTGATGAGGCAGAGCGGGTTGCGAGCGACGACGGCCCGAAAGTTCCGGCACACGACCGACTCGAATCATCGGCTGCCGGTGGCCCCAAACGTGTTGGATCGACAATTCGAGGCGCGTGGTCCCAACGAGAAATGGGTCTCGGATATCACGTACGTGTGGACCGACGAAGGCTGGTTGTACCTGGCGGCGGTGGAGGATTTGTACTCGCGGAAGGTCGTGGGCTGGTCGCTGGGAGAGCGGCTGACGAGCGAGTTGGTGAACGAGGCCTTGCGGATGGCGATCGGCCGGCAGCTGCCGATGGTGGAACTTCTGGCGCATTCGGATCGTGGCAGCCAATATGCCAGCGGAAGTTATCAACGGCTGCTGGCGTCGCGTGGGATCACGTGCAGTATGAGCCGCAAGGGGAATTGCTGGGACAACGCGCCGATGGAGAGTTTTTTTGCGACGCTGAAGAAGGAGTTGGTGCACCAAGAGCGGTACGCCACGCGCGAGGAAGCGCGGCAGAGCCTGTTCGAGTACATCGAAGTCTTTTACAACCGGGTGCGGAGGCATTCGGCGATCGGCTACCAGAGTCCGACGAGGTTCGAGGAAGCGGCTTGATGCTCCCTCGAACCTCACCCACAAAGGCAACGTCCGGAGTCGCCATCGTCTCCGCCAGCCGTCAGTCGCCACCGAGGGTGAGCGACCGACGACCGGCTCCGACGAAGGCAACTCCTCCAAGGGCATTGCCTGCACGGAACAACCCATCACCCGCGCCCACGAAACCTGGGGAAGTTCAGCGCGCTGATTCGTGTCCCGTCCCACCGTTCGCGTCCCGTCCCACCGTTCGAGTCCCGTCCCACGGTTCGTGTCCCGTCCCACAGTTCGTGTCCCGTCCCACAGTTCGTGTCCCGTCCCACAGTTCGTGTCCCGTCCCACAGTTCGAGTCCCGTCCCACGGTTCGTGTCCCGTCCCACGGTTCGTGTCCCGTCCCACGAGTCGTGTCCCGTCCTGCCGGGGATCTTTTCTTTCCCTTAGTGAAAAAGGATCCCCACCACCAGCAGATCTCATTTTCGTCCCCGGCGGGGATCTTTTCCCTGCGCGCGCTGATTCGTGTCCCGTCCCATCCCGGCTCTGGAGAGATTTTCGATTCGCCCCGCGTCAGGCGCGCACGGCTGCGCCGAGTTGGTACAGCTTTTTAGGCATCCCCATACGTCAGCAGAGGCAGTACCGTCCCAAGTAAACGGAAGGGGCCCGTGAGCGGAGTCGTGGTCAACTACTTTGGTGGTCAACTACCTAGTGAAAGGAATGGCACTAGCTTAAGGAGCCCACGATTACACGACGTGGGCCGTCCATGCGATGAGTTCATTGGCGATTGCCTCGGTAGTGGGCGCGCATCCTGAGCGAAAGTTGCGGATTGGCATGCGAGTTTTTGGGGTTCTGATTCGTCTGTTTGGAGTTCAGTCGCGCCCATTCCGGGTGGCCGCACGAATGAGTCCAGCTACGAATCCGATAACCGCGCCTATCACCGCCCACGCTTTTCCGAAGAACTCGATGAAATCCCAGGTAAGCGCATTCATCGGTTCCCCTGTGATGAGCGCGAAGAACAACACGAGCCCAAATCCCACGAGCGCACCGATTGCGGCGCCGACGACCGGCGATATGACCAACCTCTTCATGGCGATGCCTCCTAATTGCAGGGGCGTCGTCTTAGAGTGGTTTGTAACGCGAAAATTCGGGCTTCGTCGCTCATGCCGTCATTCCGTGCGCGTCTCGGTGCGAGAGCTGGCATGTGAAACTTTGCGACGCGATTGGACGCCGAACCAAATCAGAACGGCGCCGAACGCCACGAGCCACCAGGGTCCCCTGTGGACCGTTTGGGACATCACGAGTATTCCGGCCGAGAACGGTACCAGCCAAACAAATCGGCTCATGCCGTCATTCTAGCGGCGGGACGTTACAATTGGGCTAAGCGAGTTTCCCTTAGCGGGGTCGCTCGATTCGGGGCAGCGCGGTCGCACGTGCTGCCCCATTTGTTTTGGATCACCCGACAAACTGCGATTGGCAAATGAGATCAAGTGGCGATCATCCGATGCAATTCGTCGAGCCATCCCGCAACTTCGTTGCCGGCATGACGGGCTCGCCCGCATGTCGTGGGATGGACGCCAGCACGGCAGGCACCGATAACAGCGTGCGGAGGGAAGCGCAGGCATGGTATTTCGGCCGCGCGAGCAGCCAAAGATTGATCGCTCAATCCGAGACGCGCTTGCAACCCTCGCAAGAGACTCAGTGTGCTTTCTTGCCAAGGTTCATCTTCCGGCTCATTGTACCAGCCTCTTAAATCGATCAGTGGCAACCTCAACCTCTGAAAAATTGCTAGGACGAATGTCGCGCAGGTGAATCCTTCGGTCCCACCCTCGATGACAAATCCGTCGCTGCTGTCGGCAAGCTGGACCAGTGAATTAAACGCAAAGGAGTAGGTGAAGCGACTGCGCTGCTTTCCTACGCTCTCGCAATATGCGGCGACCTGCCTCAATTGCCGTTCATGCAACTGCGGCACCGCCCATGCGAATCGCTGGAGCTTTTGTTCTGGAGAATCGCTGGTGATGTCGCCTTCGAGCGAAAAGTCGATGGCCCGCAGCGTTCTGTCTTCGCAACGATAGATGATTGCGGAATGGTTGTACTGTCGTTGCCGCCCCGTGAAGCCGAAGCCAACGGCCACATGTGGCACGTCAGCATATGCCGCCGGCAAAAAGCATGGCCCGAGCATCACTCAAGGTTGCGCAGGAGTTGGTCCGCCTCTTCGGGGCCCATTTCACGCTTAAAGCGATTGTACGCCTGCTTATAGAGGCCATGCCGATTCGGTAACTGATTGCGAGACGCCGCAGCGGTCGCGGTCAGGACGGAAAGAATTAGGTCGGGATTCATCCGTTCGGGCTTGATTTCCCGCAAGATCAAATCGCAGGCGTTCATATCGCCAGAGACAAAGAGGTCTCCGATGTAGTCGTACGTCGCGACCATTGCGGCCTGAATACCCTTCTGCGTTTCGATTGCCTCAATAGAACGCAGGAACAATTCCTGCGGCATCGCACCGACCGAAGGATTGGGCATTAGCCAGCCGGACGACGTGAACGCCTCTGGCGCGACAAGGTAGAGCCCCGCGAACTCGTATAGTTCGTTCAGGTTCGGAGAAATAGACGTCAGAGTGTTTTGCAAATCGAGATTGCGCGTGGCGCGCCAAGTTCTGTCCGGGTCGTCCAAGAGGCTCCTGACAATCTCGTCTCTTTGGACTGACGGCAGGTTGGGAGGAGCGAGGAGCATTATCAGACCAATCCAGTTGTTAGTCAAGAATTGAGTGAGCGACACGGCTGGCTTCTTCGTGAGCCTCGTTTGCATGCCCTAGGGCGATAAGGGCTGCGTCCGTCGGATTTGCCGCGTTTTGTACCATGAATTGATAGTTAAACTGTGCCTGAAGATGTTGAGCGGGTTTCGCCGAGTCCAGATCGGCGAACATGGGCAGCACATTCAAAACGAGCCCTCCCCCAAACGCTGGGCGGGTCACAGCGCTTCCCCACGTTGCTTCCCCGCCCCTTACTGCGGTATCGAAGGGGCCAAGATTCCTGAAGCGCTCCCTAGAAAACTCCGCCAAAGGCAATCCGCCTGCCAGCGGTTCGATGTTCCACACGAAATTGAATCCCACCGCCAGCAGCGGGATCGTCCGTGGGATTCCATTTATCAAATTGGTCATCGCCCTGCGAAGTGCGTCAGTATCTGGGTTGGTGCCCTTCCACGAAAACTGAAACTGACCAGGGTTGATCGCCAATTGAATGCGTTGCGTCTCGGTCACGGCAAAAAGAGGAGTCGCGATTCTCTGTCCTCGCAACTCATCTTCCGTGAAGACGTTGTTCCTGGTGAGCCAAATCTCTCCGAAGTTCATCGGTGAGACCCCAGTTGCGGCCAGCGTCAGATTGCAAATCACTTCGTTGGCTGGCATGAGGCTCTCACGGCCTTGAGGGCTGCTGCAATCAACAGCCGTCGCGCCCACGTCGATGTGCGGCCCTTAGCGGCTGTATCCAATAGCTTCCGCTCTTGGTCCGTCAGTCGGATGCGGAGGACGTTTTCTTTACGCTCATCCAGAGGTTTTGTAGGTCTTACCATTAACTATACCTTGTAGCCACGAAAAACTCGGAAATCAAGGAACAAATCTCACTTTGTCGATTGATTTTACCATGTTACCGTGGCTACAATAACTGGCGTAATGAAAACCCGGAGCCGCTGCAAACGACTCCGGGCGAGAACCAGAAACCAGCGAATCGCCAGAATCCAGCCCTGACAAGCATGATTCTACGCGGTTCGCCCCATGACGGGAAAGCGGACCAAATGCCCCGCAAAGACTTCCGTGCTGTCCGAGACAAATTTGCGAATGACAGCGGCTTGCCCTTCGGTCGACTCCTGACGCGCGACCACGTTCTGCGATCGCTTGAAGCGGAAGGCCACGGATACCGCCAGCGAGTCTTTTGCCCGCTCGTGACGTTGTGGGCTTGGCTCTCACAATGTCTCAGTCAGGACAAGTCTTTGAATGAGGCCGTATCGCGCATCCTTGCCCACCGCGTCGCAACGGGCCTGCCGGCTTGCTCTGCGTCGTCCGCCTCCTATTCGAATGCCCGCGCCAGATTCCCGCTGCCGGTCATGGTTCGACTGGCGAAAGAAATCGGCCGCAATGTCCACGATTCCGCAGACGGTTCGTGGCATTGGCGCGACCGTGAGGTTTTCTTGGTTGACGGCACCGGACTTTCGATGCCAGACACGCCCGAGAACCAACTCGCGTTCCCGCAAGTTAAGTCGCAAAAGAAAGGCGTCGGGTTTCCCGTCATGCGTGCCGTGGCGATGATTTCTCTGGCAACTGGTGCGGTTGTGGACTTCGCTTTTGCGGCCCATGAAGGAAAGGGAACCGGCGAAGGATCTCTTCTCCGCGGGATGCTCGACACCATGAATCGGGGCGACATTCTGGTTGCCGATCGCTTTTACCCATCGTATTCAACCGTGGCCGCTCTTGCTGAGCGGGGCATCGACATGGTTTCCGTCAGCCATCAAAGCCGCACGGTCGATTTCAACGAAGGGTATCGACTTGGGGAAAACGATCACATCGTCGAATGGCACAAGCCGCGCTGCCATCACAAGGTGGATCGCGCGAAATTCGACGGGATGCCTGACACCCTGCTTGTCAGGGAGTTTCTTATAGACATCGAAGGGCGTGACGGGCGCACCGAAAAGGCCATCGTCATTTCCACGATCATCGACCCGTCGATTCCGCAGAAAGAACTGTCGGACCTGTACTGGCGACGCTGGAATTGCGAGCTTGACCTGCGGGCCATCAAGCAGTCGATGCACCTCGACGTCTTGCGATGCAAGAATCCCGAGATGGTCGCGAAAGAAATCTTCGCACACTTGCTCGCCTATAATTTGCTCCGCGGGACCATGACGGAGTCCGCAAAGCGAACCGGGACCACGCCGCGACAGTTGAGCGTGAAGGGCGCAATGCAGGCTGTCGAATCGTTTACGCCCGCGATGATGGCGGCAAACGGCAGCGAAGCGCTGTACGCTGCGTTTCTGACGACCGTTGCAGCCCATCGCGTCGGCAATCGTCCGGGGCGGCAGGAACCGCGAAAGAAGAAACGACGGCCGGCATGGAACGTCTACTTGAAGGTCGCCAGAAATCGGTGCCACCGTCGGCTGGCTTCGGAAGCGAATCCTTAAGCTAGTGCCATTCCCTAGTGAAAGTAGGTGACCACACCACACCCCCTTCGGATGACATTTCGTTAACTCAACTCCCCCGCCATCGGATTCGGGAGAGCGGCACCTCTCTTTTGACAAGTCTTTTGAAGAGGGAGCGCGGAGTGTGAGCGAAAAACGCCCTACTTTCGTGCGCCGTACTTTCATCCTACGGTCAAAAATGCAATTTGCGAAGACCGAGTTTCTACGCGCTCATAAACAAGTTTGAAAATTCTTTCGCCTGAAAGGCGGAACGGTCGTCGCCCAACGCGTTCAATAAGGTGGCAGAACCTGCCACCTTATTTGAGTGCGGGTGTCACCCTCTCCCAATTTCGATGTGAGGGTCGGAGTGAGAGCCACTCGACTTCTTCTTAGCCCACGACGAATTGCGATTCCGGTGGCGCTGGGCTTCGGCGAGCTCCCTTCGGGTCTGAGCCTTAGGGTCGAAGACAGTTGAGTCGCGGATTGTCCGAGGTGTCCGGAAATTCGCGGCCTCATTTGGCTCGGGTGCCACGGCTGAGCCGAAGCGTTTCGAGGGGATCCGGGAATTCGCACGTGCCGTCTTTATCTTGGCCCCGGAGGGGCCGCCGACAATAGCCCAGGGCGTAAGAACATTTTGCATCTGCGTCGTAAGTGCTTTGAGAGCGAGGCTGGCTGGCGCGATCGATAGTGGAATCATTGCCGCGTTCCCATCCCCAAGCCGACGACTTGTCGTCGGTTCCGGAATCCGACGGCAAGCCGTCGGCTTGGGAAATGTGCGGCTCAACTCAAATGTCCGACGCGCAAGGTTCAACCACTGTCAAATCAGCGATTTGCGCTCGCAATGCAAAATGTTCTTACCGCCCTGGGCTATTATCTGGCGCCCCCTTACGGGGGCTTCTGAGGCACTGATTCCCGACATTCCGTTCGCCGAATTCCCCGATCCCCTCGCGTCTCAGCCGTGGCACCCGATCGAATTTTCGGATCCCCTCGGCTTGTCGGCCAGTGGCTTCTTGATCGCAACAAAGACGGCTGGCGGCCAAGCCGAGGTGTCCGGGAATTCGATCGAGTTGGAAGCGGGCTGCGTGCGAGTTAACGGCGCATCGCCCGATGAATAAGTGGGCTAGTCGCACAGCGGAGGCTTCTTCTCCGTGATGCGAGGGCACTGGGGAGCCATTTCATGATTGAGATCGATGTATTCCCTCCATTTTTCAGGAACATCGTCTTCGTAGAAGATGGCCTCGACGGGACATTCCGGTACACACGCCCCGCAGTCGATGCATTCATCCGGGTGGATGAAGACCATCGATTGACCTTCGTAGAAGCAGTCTACGGGGCACACGACCACGCAATCCGTATACTTACATCCAAAACAAGGCTCGGTCACGACCATCGCCATGGCTCATTTCCTCACAATGCTGTTGAAGGCTCTCGTGAAGTGAATGCAATCCGGAATGCCTGATCGGACAAAGATTCCAGAAATTTTCAGGTTTCGAGCTTTTTCGACCCGGCGCCATGCAGGAAGACTCTTCAAATCAAGAACTTCTGAACGCCTGGCGGCAGGGCGACCAGCAGGCGGCGGACCTGCTTGTGCGGCGCGTACATGGTTCGGTTGACCGCCATGGCTCGCAGTCGGTTATCGCGCAAGCTGGCTCGACGTCTGGATGCCGAAGACGCGGTGCTGTCGGCGTGGCGAAGCTTTTTCGTGGCCGCGGGAGACGGTCGAGTCACCGTCCCAGAGGATGACAATCTCTGGCCCCTGTTGGTGACCCTGACGCTTCGAAAGCTGGCTCGCCAGGCGGCCAAGCACACAGCTCAGCGCCGCAGTGTCGACGAAGAGCAGAACTTCGATCGCGAGCAGTCCTGGCAGACGGTCTTGTCCCGCGAGCCCTCGCCCGAAGAAGCGGCACTGGTTGCGGATGAGTTGGAAGCATTGATGGCATCGCTGGATCGCCCCGATAGAGAGCTGCTGTCTCGTCGACTTCAAGGGCAAAGCGTCGCCGCCATTGCCCTAGCGATGAGTGCGAGCGAACGGACCCTCAGGCGGAATCTCCAGAGGATTTGCGAGCGGTTCATCAGTTTACAGGGAGAGACTGACGAGCCGGTGCTTTGTTCTGCGAAGGACAACGCCGTTCGACATTCCAAGGCCCTTTTTCAAGGGCCTGCCGCTCCGGCGGTCGCGACTCTACGAACTCGTCTCACGCCGACTGTCGAATACCACGACCTTCAATTGCAAAAGCTCATCGGACAGGGAGGCTTTGGAAAAGTCTATGGCGCCAGGAGGATCTCTGATGGAACGATTGTGGCCGCCAAATTCCTTAAAAAACGGTTCTGGAGGGACCAGCGATCTGTTCAAGGCATGCTGGATGAGACGACCCGAGTCAGTGCTCTTTCTCATCGCAATATCATTCGGCACCTTGGCTGGGGGATTTCCCCCGCGGGCGTTCCTTTTATTGTGATGGAATGGGTCGACGGAACCGATGCGGAGCGATGGAGGCGAACTTGCCACCCTTCACTTCGAGACGTGATCGAGTGTTGTGCAGCCGTTGCCGACGCACTCACGGCCGCTCACGCTGTCGGGATCATCCATGGAGACGTCACGCCCGCAAATGTCCTGCGACGAGCGGACGGTACGCCCCTGCTGAGCGATTTCGGTTTCTCCCAATCGCTGCAGGATCCCCGCCGGCCATTTTTCGGCGGGACACTTGGCTTCCTGTCCCCGGAACAGATTTCCGATGCGTTCGGATCTGTCGGCGAACGGACGGATGTGTACGGCTTGGGCGGACTGATCTATGCGTTGACGACGGGGTGTGCGCCATTTGAGGGCCGTGATATGCCCGAAGTTTTGGCGAACATCGTTTCCGGCAGGCCGCCGGCACCGCCCAATCGTTTGCTCTCTGAAATTCCCGACGACCTCAACTGCCTGGTTCTTGCCTGCCTTTGCAAAGAACCGGCCGAACGGCCTGCATCGACTGCCGATGTGCGGGCCTCTCTTCAACTAATCGAAAACCGGATTCGCCGGTGACAATTCGCGAATCACTGCCGAGCCGGCCACGCAGTGCAGCGGACCGACACGCCGACGCATTGTGGGCGTAGGGCAGCAAGTGGCTTTCGCCGCTCAGTTGATTGCGAATCGCGGTCAAACTCGAGCAGTTTTCGAACACCGGCGCACAAGCCGCGACTCGACTGAGCTCGCCGAAGTCCAGTGCCACCCAGGGCATGACCAGTGTTTGAGCCTGCGCGGACGATGAAGGTGACAGCAGTTACAAGCGTAGTGGCTTTCCACTTTTGTAGAGTGCTGCCCGCTCGTCGAGTCCTTTGTGCTGGCCGGGGCCTGCGAGCCCGCGGGCCTTCTCGACGCACTCGAGGGCCGCATGGAAGTCGCCCGCCTCAGCATGGGCCGCTGCCAGCACGTCGATGTACCACCAGCGCTTCCAGGCCGTGGCCTCGCAGGCCTTCATCGCATAGGTGACTGCGGACTTCCCGTCTCGCAGGCGATCATCCGGGCAGGTCGCCAGCGTCAGAGCGAGCAGGGCGTGGGCGGCCGAATCAAATTGGCGTGATCCTCGCCGAAATTCCGAGATCGCGCCGCGGTAGTCCTTCTGCGAACGCCGGCTGAGCCCACGACAAACCGCAACGAATGCCGAGTCCTTAGCGAGCCGTCGAGCCCGGTCGAACAATTTGTTTGCGCCCGAGCGATCGCCATTGGCGTGCAGGACGAGAGCCTGGGCGGCGAGTGCTTCTGGGCACTTCGGGTCGAGCTTTACGCGCCTTGCCAAAATCCTGAGTTGCCTTGTCCCGCAACTCGAGACCCCGCTCGGCGAGCCCTCGACACGCGTAAGCCAGCGGAAAGTCGTCGTCCACACCGATCCACTCGGTCAGAAGTGCAAGTGCTTGTTGATTGTCGCCGCTGGTCCAAGTCGCCAAAGGGTCGACGATCCGCAGCCACTCGACGCGCAATTGATCGGCTTGTCCAGGGAGCGACTCCCATTCTTGCTTGCGACTCGCGATCTCCTGGGAGATCTTCGATAACGAGGCCAAAAGTGGGGCGCTCTCCGCCTCGATTTTGGCGATTTCATTTTTCCGGTCTGCAAGCGCGAGCAGCAGATGTCGTCGCTGAGGGCTGGCTCGCTGGTACCGCAGGTCGTCTATTTGGGATTGGATTTCGGCCAGTTCATTTCGTAGCACCGCCCCTCGCGCGTCGAACGGCGCGATCGTCGTTCGTAGCGCCGCAGAGTCGCGTTCCAGCTTTACTGAAGCCTGCTTGAGCGAATCACGTTTCGCCAGCAATTGCTTTCGCCGCTGGTGCAGCTGCATCAGCAGAGTTCGACACTCAGCCAAGAGCACGACGTCCGGAGTATTCTTCGCGGATGCGACTTTTTGGATTTCGGGTTGCGGCGGCGCTGGCACCGACCTGGGCTCGATCTGAGCGGCCAGGGTAACAGGCCGAACCGCAACGATCGCCGAACGGCGCTTTGAGTTAGGCGAGTCTGCAATGGTTGTGTCGGGCCGCGGATGAGAAGCGTCTGCCATCCGAAGCACGCCTCGTCGCGAATCATGCTCGGATTGCTTCTTTACGCCGTCCGCCGGGCGCGGCCCGTCGTGGCCAATAGCAGCCGCCTGGGGCGGACTCGTCGCGTGACTCCCCGAAAGAAAGGGTGCGAGGCACGCGACAAGTAGAACAACAACGGCGCAGGAACCGACGATCACGACAGTCTTTGGGTTCACCGAAAGGCGTGCGATGCTGTTCGCAGGATTCTGAGAGCGGCGCCTCGGCTGGGAGACACGTGCGGTCGAATCCGGAAAGTTCAGACCGGAGACACTTCGTGCCCGAATCCAGACATCCGTGCCGCCGCGGCAGAGCATCGCGTCCCGCCCGAAGCGTCCGGCGGCCGCAGCAGCTTTGAGCTCGGCCTGTGTTAACGGACCAAACGCGCGTGAGCCAACACGGACGTACCACACGTCGAGCATCGCGGGCTCATTACGGATGACGATATGCCCCAATCAAGCTGTCAGTGTGCAGCCGGGCGCGGGCGAATGCAAATGTGCAATGCCGGCCAGGTTGCCGGTGCCCAGACGTCGCTCTGCTCATGTCGGTCCCAGTGTGCTGAGTCGAGATTGGCACAGGCGCCTAGTCAGGCTCCCATACTCCCGGCTAAGCATAACCGAAACATAAAGACCTTGCAGAAGGCCGCGGTCGTGGGCAGAACGGCACCCGCTTTAGGCCCTCTCCGAATCGCCCAATGGCGCTTCGGCGAGCGGGTCGTGCGACGTCGCAGGAGTTGCTCGGGGTTCATAACGGGCCAGGTCAACATCGATCCCGAGCTTTCGCTTGCGCGATTTCACCCAGGCGGGAATCAGCCCGCACCCGATCAGCACCGCGACGATACCGATTAGCCCCCCCTCCGGTCCGAAAGCGCCGCCGGTCCACAGTTCCGGGCCGGATTGCTCGATCGTCAACAGCCGCCTGCTCGGCGCCGAACCGCTCACCGGAAAACCGTACACCGTCCCCTGGAAGAAATTCCAACTCAGGTGCAAACCGATCGAGACGGCCAACTCGCCCGTCAAAACGTAAGGCAGACCGAGGAGGACGCCCGCCAACATGATGTTGAGCGTGCTCACGAGAGTCGCGTTGGGATTAGTCGCGTGGAGAAGGCCGAACAGCCCCGACGAGACCAGCAAAGCGCCGACGATCGCCGTTTGCGGCCCCATCCAGGCCCCGACAAATCCCTCCGACAGGTTCCGCAATTGGTACCCGCGAAATGTGAACTCCTCCATCCAGGCGACCGTCAAATAGAAGACAAGGCTGAGCAGAGCACCGGTGGCGGGTGCGAAGCCGCTGTCTGTCGGGACCGCCGCGCTCACAACGATCCAGCCTGCCAGCCGCTCGGTGAAAAAGATGCCCGTCATCAGCCCCGCGCCGAGCAGTGTGCCGAATGCGAAACTGGCCCACCAGCCGGAATTCAAACGGAATCCGTAGTTTGCGGCCCGCCTCTGGTCGACGAATCGGGCGACGAACCAGATCAATGCCGCCCCCAGCATCGGATAAAGCGCGATCACCGCGAGCACCGAGACGGGTCTTTTCCCCAAGACGGTGGAAACGACTCCCAAAACGATTTGCACTAAGACGAACAACACAAGCTGGACGACGAGTCGCCAGCCGGCGCGCAGTCGATGTTCTTGAGCGTTCCAGAAGATCGCCTTGAGACGCCGCATCCAGTTGCCTTTCGAGTTTTGGCGTGCCGATCCGTTGGACCGATTCTAGGCGATTCTCCCTCAGAGAGTCGCTTGAGACGACCCGAATTCTTCGGCCGCCCGATTCGTCGGAATCTCACAAATCGGCGGAGGTGGATTTCTGCAAACGCCCGTCCCAATCCCACACCTTGCATTGACCAATTGGGGGGGACCAGAATGTGGCTGCCGAATCGTCGACAGACGCGTCACTTACGGGCCCGGCGCGCAATGGATTCTTCTCGCAATCCCAGCTCGAATGAGCCTTCCGGGACTCAGTTCCAGTCGCAGGAATTGACGAAACCGTGGATCGCCGAGAGCCCGACGACTCCTCCCCGGGCCAATGGCCAGTCTCCGGTCTTTGAGCAAGTCCCCGTTCCCGAGCGGATCGGGCGTTACCGAATTGAGCGAGTCCTCGGCTGCGGTGGTTTTGCCACGGTGTACCTGGGCTATGACGAAGAATTGCAGCGCCGCGTCGCCGTCAAGGTTCCGCATCCAGAGCGAGTTGCTAATGCGGAGGCCTACCTGACCGAGGCCCGCATCCTCGCCCGTCTGGACCATGCCAACATCGTTCCTGTGCATGACGTGGGGCGCACAGAGGGTGGCCTCTGCTTTGTCGTGTCCAAGTTCATCGAGGGGTCAGATCTGCGGCACGGGACTCGGCAGAAGCGGTTGCCGCCTGCCGAGTCGGCGCAACTTGTCGCCACCGTCGCTGAGGCGCTCCACTATGCTCACACCAAGGGATTGGTCCACCGAGACATCAAACCGGAGAACATCCTGATTGATGACAAGGGGAAGCCTTACGTCGCTGATTTTGGGATCGCCCTTCGCGACGAGGACTTTGGCAAGGACTCAGAGGATGAACTCATCGGAACTCCATCGTACATGAGCCCCGAGCAGGCCCGAGGTGAAGGACATCTGGTTGATGGACGATCCGATGTATTCAGCCTGGGCGTGGTCTTCTACGAGCTGCTCACGGGAGTGAATCCTTTCGGAGCACCGAATTGGTCAGGTTCCCTCTTCTTGATCACGAGCAAAGAGGCCAAGCCTCCCCGGCAGACAAACGATTCCATTCCTAAGGAACTCGAGCGGATTTGCTTGAAGGCCGTGTCGAAACGGGCCGCGGACCGTTACACGACGGCGAAGGACTTTTCCGAGGATCTGCGGCATTTTCTCGATCTGCTGCCGCAGGGTGCCATTGAGCAAACGACCAAAGCGACACGGGTGGAAAGCCACGAGGCCGCTCGAACCCATTCCTCCGACGGCCGGACGGTCAAGATCGTGCCCAAAGGGTTGCGATCCTTCGACGCACAGGATGCCGACTTTTTTCTGGAACTGCTGCCTGGCCCGCGGGACCGGGACGGCCTGCCTGACAGCATCCGCTTCTGGAAGAACCGCATCGAACAAACCGATCCCGACGAGACATTCCGCGTCGGCCTCATCTACGGTTCATCGGGGTGTGGCAAGTCCTCGCTGGTCAAGGCGGGCCTGCTCCCCCGACTGGGCGTGCATGTCGTACCGGTGTACGTCGAGTCAACCGCCGAGGAGACCGAAACCCGATTGCTGCATGGACTACGCAAACGGTGTCCGGCGTTGCCGGTCGATCTGGACCTTAAAGAAACGCTGGCGGCGTTGCGACGCGGACAAGGCGTTCCACCTGGCACGAAGGTGCTGATCGTCCTGGACCAGTTCGAGCAATGGCTCCACAGCAAAGGCAAGGAAGAGAACACCGAGTTGGTGCAGGCAATCCGGCAGTGTGACGGCGGACGGACCCAGTGCATCGTGATGGTGCGCGATGACTTCTGGCTCGGGGTCAGCCGGTTTATGCGCGAGTTGGAAGTCCCTTTGGTCGAAGGACGTAACATCGGCTTGGTCGATCTCGTCGATGTCGATCACGCCCAGAAGATCTTGCTTGCCTTCGGGCGAGCCTTCGCTCGCCTCCCTGAGAAGGAGAGTGACTCGACAAGCGAGGCCAACGTCTTCTTAAAGCAGGCCGTCAACGGCCTGGCTGAAGATGGCAAAATCGTTTGTGTCCGCCTGGCCCTCTTCGCCGAAATGATGAAGGGCAAGCCTTGGACGCCCTCCACGCTGATTGAAGTCGGCGGCACCCAAGGCGTGGGAGTCACGTTCCTTGAAGAGACGTTCAGCGCCTCGACCGCATCTCCCGAGCATCGTCTGCACCAGAAAGCGGCTCGTGCGACGCTCAAGGCCCTGTTGCCTGAATCCGGCACTGACATCAAGGGCAACATGCGTTCGTATCAGGAACTCCTGGAAACGTCCGGCTACGGCAGTCATCCCAAGGAGTTCGAAGATCTGTTGCGGATTTTGGACAGCGAAATTCGCTTCATCACCCCCACGGACCCAGAGGGAACAGAAGCGGTCGATGAGACGAAGGCCGCCGTCGATGTTGGCCAGAAGCATTACCAACTCACTCACGACTATTTAGTTCATTCGCTGCGGGACTGGCTCACCCGTAAGCAAAGGGAATCTCGGCGGGGTCGGGCCGAGTTGCGACTGGCAGATCGCGCGGCCTTGTGGAGTCAGAAGCGAGAGAACCGCCATCTGCCGTCGCTCTGGGAGTTTCTCAACATCCGTTTGCTGACCGACCGGAAGCGATGGACCTCGTCGCAACAGAACATGATGGGCAAGGCCGGGCGGGTGCATGGCACGCGATCGAGCCTGGTCTGCCTGGCGATCTTGGCAGTGGTTGCGGTGGGATTCGCCATCAACGCTCGATCTCAGGATCGGGACGCCCGTCGCGTGGTGCGAATTCTCCTGGGCGTCAAGACGGCCAACGTGCTCGATCTCGTCGGCGACATCGACAACTACCGCCAGCGGACTGTTCCCCTGTTGAGGAACGTCGTCGACAGCGACGAGTCCACTCCCAAGCAGAAGCTGCATGCCAGCCTCGCACTGCTGAGGTACGACCCGCCGCAAGCGGATTACGTGTCGCAGCAGTTGCTCAGTGCGCAAGTCGACGAAGTCCCGGTGATCATCACGTTGTTGGAGCCCTACAAAAGCCGCGTTCAACAACGGCTCTGGGAGGCGGTCCAGACTGGAGCCAGCAGCGCACGTCTGCGTGCCGCGGCGGCGCTTGCGGCTGATGACCCTGAGAATCCCGAATGGCAAAAAGTCCGCTCGGACGTCGTCACGGCTCTGGTGTCGGTCGATCCGACAGAATCCAATCTGTGGATCATCATGCTGCGACCCGTCAACACGCAGCTCGTCGAGTCACTTGAGGCTCGCTACCGAGATCGCAGGCCCGTTCGGGACGCAGAACGGCCGTTGGCAGCCTTGGCGCTGGCTGATTTCCTGAGAGACCAGCCGAAGAAGCTCACGGATCTGATCCTGCTGGCCGACAACGACCGGGAATTTCTGCCGTTCCTGGAGGCGTTACGTCCGCATCGCAGTGCGTGCGTCGATGAGTGCCGCCAGATCTTGAGTCAGTCCTCGCCTTCCGGCGCTGAAGCCACTGTTCGAGACGGGTTGTGGAAGAAACAAGCCAACGCCGCCATCTGCCTCTTGGGCTTTGACGAACAAGAGCGCGTCTGGCCGCTGCTCACGTACAGTGAAAATCCGTCGCTGCGGAGTTTCATTATCGACCGGCTGGCTCGCTTGGGAGCCAATTACAGAATACTAGCCGATCGCCTGGTACTAGAATCGGCGCCTTCGATTCGGCAGGCCTTGATTCTGGCCCTGGGTGAATTTGACGCGGGCAAGCTCTCTGAGCAAGAGCGGCGGACGTTAGTCAATAAGTTGTCGTCCTTTTACCGGACCGATCCTGACCCCGGCGTCCACTCGGCGGCCGGATGGACGCTCGCGCAATACGAAGCAGTCGACACGGTCACCCGTCTCGACGCCGAGCTGCGGAAGGCTACGTTTGAGAAGACGGCGGCGAAAGACAGCGGAACAAACCGGCGTTGGTTCATCAACTCACAAGGCCAGACCTTCGTCCTGGTTAATGGCCCGATGGATTCTCTGGTGGGCGACAAACATTCTCTGATGGGCGGCAAACGACGGCCGAACAGAGCCGCCAGCGCCTACCGGTTCGCAATCGCGACCCACGAAGTGACCGTGGCGCAATTCATGACGTTCACCGCCAGCTACGTGCAAATTCGACGCTATGCCCCCGAACCCGATTGCCCGGCAACAACCGTCACGTGGTTTGCCGCAGCAGCCTACTGCAACTGGCTCAGCCGCCAGGAGGGCATTCCCAAGGAAGAGTGGTGCTACGAGCCAAACGAACAGGGGGATTACGCAGCAGGCATGAAAACGCCAGCGAACTTTGTGCAACGGAAGGGGTATCGCCTGCCAACCGAGACCGAGTGGGAAGACGTCTGTCGGGCGAATACTGACACCAGTTTTTCGTTCGGAGAGCCGCTGGAATTATTGCCGCGGTATGGCTGGTATCAGGACAACTCACACAGCCGAAGCTGGCCAGTTGGCAGCTTGAGGCCGAACGCTCTGGGCGTGTTCGACATGCACGGGAACGTTGCCGAATGGTGTCAGAATGGGTTGCAGCCGAACGCCAAGAGAGCCAGCAGCGAGAGCGAAACGATCAAGTCCGATTTAGAACGTGTGTTGCGTGGCGGCGCGTTCAACGATAACCCGGATTTTGTCCGTTCCTCACACCGCAGCGACGCCGTACCGTCCGAGCACGGCTACAATATCGGTTTCCGCCCGGCCAGAACGCTCCCCTGAGCTGCTTTGCTGCTTAGCCTCTTTCGGTGCGCTGCGACGGCGGCGCACAAATTTGTGGGGCGAAACGAGGTCTTTTCGCCGCATCAAAAAGGGTGCAGCATGAGCCGCGCCCGCGGAGCGTGTGCCGAAATGGAACGGCAATCGCCCTTCGGACTGGAAGGAGCTGGAACGATGGTTGTTGATCTTCAGGAACTGGGTCGGCGGATGCTCGCGGATTTTGACGACCGCACTCCGGGTCGCCGCTTGGCGGAGCCCCTCGACCTGACGACCGTCCAGGCCTATGCACTCCAGGCCGAGATCGCCCGGCTGCGTGAAGAGCGCCGGGAAAAAGTCATCGGTTATAAGGTCGGCTGCACGAGCCGAGCCATCCAGGCACAGCTTGGCGTCAACGAGCCGATCTTCGGCAGGCTCTTTGATACCGGCTGTTTTCCTTCCGGCGCGCGACTCTCTTGCGCACGCTTCGCCAATCTGGCGGTGGAGGGCGAGCTGGCGGTGCGGTTATCCAAGGATTTATCCGGCGAGTCCCTATCGGCGGATGAGTGTCGGGAAGCCTTCGACGAGATGCTGCCGGTGATCGAGTTGCACCACTATGTGCTTCCGGCGGTCTGGCCTCGCGGTCAGTGGTTGATCGCGAGCGGCGGGATGCACGCGGGATTTGTGCTCGCAGAACGGCAAACCCATGGCTCGGGTCAGCCGACTTGTGCGGCGCAGCCTGAGCGTCCGAATCAACGACGTCGTAGTCGGGTCCGTCACAGATTTCGCGTCGCTTCCGTCTCCCGTTGAATCGCTGCGATGGTTGGCAGCTCGCCTCGAGCAGTTCGGATTGCAGCTTCGCAAGGGCCAGGTGATCCTGACCGGTTCGCCGCTCAATTTATTTCCGATTTCCGCAGCCAGCCGCATCGTTGTCGAAGCTCCGCCTCTGGGGGCGAGTCGCGCGGAAATTGATCCCTAGTTCGTCATTTGTTCTCAGCGCCCCGCGTTGGCTTCGACCCGACGGTAGTAAGGGTGGTTGGGCAGCAGGCCGATGCTGGCCAGATCAATCCGCTGGAAGCCGAGCTTCCATGCGGGCGAGTCGGCCGTCAGGCGCAAATCGCCTTTCTCGAGATCGACGAACTTCGGATCGGCGCAGAGGCTTTCATTTTCCACGCCCAGTGCTTGTTGCCGATCCAGGTATCGCTGGCCCCAGGCTGGATCGTTGGGACACCAATAGAGGTTGTGGTCCGTGTGGGTGCCTTTCAGTCGGTCGCCGGGTCCGGTGGAGAAGGAGCGATACTCGAGCACCGGAAGGTAATCTTTGCGTGGGGAGTAGATGATGTTTCGCTCAATGCGCGTGCCGGTGAGGTCCATTTTGGCGTTGTTGGGGCCGTAGGGATAAAGGCCCGGCACACAGATGTATCCGTGGACGATGTTTGCCGGCCGCATGACCCTCGGGCTCGGACGAATGTCTGCGATGATGTTGTTGAGGATATGGTTCCGGCCCGTCATGGAGACGCCGACTTGCACGCTGTGGATCCGAAAGATCACGTTGCCTTCCACGACGGTCTCGTTCTGAACATCGTCGCAGCGGATGCCGGCCCCCATGTGTGTTCCCGGGCAATCGTGGACGAAGTTGTGATAGATGTGATTCGCCCGGCCGCAACCGGAAATGTAAATCCCGTTGCCGTCGCCCATCGATTCCATGACGTGATGGATGTCGTTGTTCTCCACCAGATTTTCGCGGGCATGGAGGAATTTCTCGTAGTCGTACCACTCGCTCCAATCAAACGACAATTTCGTATCGCCAATCTCGCGCCAGCGGACCGCTCGTGACGCGTCGCCGGACAAGTCTCCGCGCCCCATGGAGACTCGTCCGTTCACCGCGATCCCCGTGTAAGGGGTGTTGTGGATGAGATTATTCGCGACGTGATTGTTTCCGCTCTGCCAAACCATGATCGCCGGGGTGGCCCAGTAAACCTCCCCGGTGTGGTGCACCCAGTTGTTGACCACTTCATTGTCGTCATTCGTGTTTTTGGTGCCGGGGCCATAACCGGCCAGCAGGATGGCGATCGCACCGACATGACTGAATTCATTACCGATGATGCGATTCTTCTGGCACGTCAGGTCTAAGCGAATTCCCGTTCCACTGATGGCGGCGAAGCGACAATTCTGTACCGCGCATTCGGAAGCTCCCCGAAAACGCATGGCCGCCGTGGGTCGGTCGAACATTTCCCAGCTGTGCTGCAAACTCCAACCTGTGTAGCCGTGCCAGGCGAAGCGTTCGGTGTGGGCGAAAGTCAGCCCTTGAAAGGCGAGGCCCCGCACGGGCTGATCGCGGGGGCCGTCGTAGTCGATTTTCCCCTCGACCTTGACTAATTCGGTCAGGCTCGGTGCCACGATGCCATCGCCCGGCCGATCCCCTTTGGGCCAGAGGTAGATTTTGCGTTCGGCGGCGCTCGCAACCCATTCACCGGGCTGATCGAGCGCTTCGATGATGTTCTCGATCCACAGCGTTTTGTCGAAATATTTGACCCTTCCGATGGGGCGGGAAGGAGCCAACGCGATCTTGGCCAGGCCGGCCTCTTCATTCACCGCAGCGATGGGGAGGATGTTCATCTCGTAGTCGCAGCTTGGGATGGCCAGCACCTCCGCTTCCTTGAGGTCGGGCCAGTTCTTCATTGTTCCCGCCGGGAAACGTAACTGCTCAAGCGGCTGGTTCGCCTTCACGAATGCCGGCGGTGTGAAGCCTTCGGTTCGGGCACGGCGCAGCCGCTCCTGACCGTCGTACAAGCTGAAAAGCCGGTCAATCCCCTGCGGCAGGTCGGCAACCCACACCTTGCCGCGCGCGGCGGCGGGAAGTGTCGGCAGGTTTTCACGCAGCCTGCGCCAGCTGCGAATCGGCACGCCTGAGCTGAGGATCGGCTTCTCGTGCGGATAGGCGGCGTACGTGATCGACCCGCCGCTCGGGGCGGAATCTTCCAGCGAAAAGACAAGCGTTTCCCGAAAAAGATAGGTCCCGCCGCGGATTCTCACGACGAGGTCCTTCCGGTCCGACACCTTCTTTAACGCGCGCACTGCATTTCGCGCGTGTCAGTGTCGCAAACGGTCCATCCGTGAGGTTCGCACTCGGTTCCGCGATGCGGCCCGACCAGTCATCTCTTCCATTGGTGGCAACATAGAAATCGCCAAAATTCGTGTCGGCCCCATTTTGTGCGTGGGAACAACGTGGCAGCAACGCAATGAGCAGTAAGGCGAGCGAGGCGATCTTCATTGGTTTGTCGCGTGCTAACGATCGCCGTCCGGTTTCAATGAACTCAGCGAGGAGTCGCGCGTCAGATCCAGCCGATTTCAAATGTGCGAGCATTGCGACCCGGTCTGATTCGGCGCGGTTTTGTCCGAGCTTGAATTTGCCCTCAATGCGTCCAATCGGCATCTCGAATCCGGCGATGCCCTTCAACATTTTTTCACGAAAGTCCCGCGGCAAATCGTTCGGCCAGGGGGTGGACCGTGCTGACTCGTATTTCTCGACCGTCGAGTCCACCAACTCCTCGGTACGATCTTCTGAAAGTCGCCTGAGAGGACCGTAGACATGGACTGCCGCGTAATTCCACGTCGGCACAGCCGGGGCCGTAGCGTACCAGGAAGGTGATACGTAAGCGTGAGGCCCGCTGAAGATTGCCATCGATTTGGACGCTGCCCCAAAGACATCCGCATGCGGGTTGGCCCGCGCCACGTGTCCCATGAGAACACGGCGTTCGCGATCGATCAGCAAGGGCAGGTGCGTCGCGAACGGCACTCCGTGGCAAACGCTGATCAGAGCGGCGAAGCTATACTCCTCGATGAAACTGTAAAGAACATCCAGGTCGTCGATCCGGAAAGAGGCGGGAATGTACATCTTGCGAAAGACCTTCTGACAGGGATCGCAGTAAAAGGTCGCCGGCTCGTCCTTTGACAACCTGAAGCGTGACGTGGTTCACGTTCCCCGGTCGTCGATGACAATCGGGATCACAGCGCCGGGCATGTCGGATTGCCTTCAGCGAGGATGGCTAAACGGTCATTGAGCGGCTCGGGCACGGGTGGTACGCTGCTCGGAGGGTTCCTTGTCGTTCGCGCCGAACATCCCAGCCGAGGGACACAGTGCTGAGAAACACAGGGTCGAGAACCACAGTGCCGAGGAACACAGTGACAATCGATTTGAACGTGAACATCGCCGCGGCGGAGTTTAAGGCGGATCCATTTCCGTTTTACCACCGCCGGCGCGAACTCGCACCCGTCTACCGCGTTAAGCTGCCCGACGGGCAGATGGCATGGCTGGTGACTCGCTACGACGACGTGGTTCGGGTGCTCACGGACGAACGGTTCGCCAAAGATGTGTTTCGCGTGCGCTCGAAGGAACAGCTGGCGGCTTCACCCTGGATGGCGAAGCTGTTCACGCCTCTGCTCATGCCGCTCGCGCGGCATATGCTCAACCGCGACCCGCCCGATCACACTCGGCTGCGGGCGCTGGTGCAACAGGCGTTCTCGCCGCGGCTGGTGGAAGGCATGCGCGGCCGCATCCACTCGCTGGCCCATGAACTGTTGGACCGCGTTCAACGCAAAGGGCGAATGGATCTCATTGCCGATTACGCGTTGCCGATCCCCACGACGGTCATCGCCGAGATGCTCGGCGTGCCCGTGGCCGACCGGCACAAGTTTCATCGTTGGTCGAGCGCGATGCTGTCGGCCGGCGCAACGCGATTTGGTCTGCTGCGGGCGATGCCCAGCGCCCTGCGCTTCATGCGCTACATTCGCCAGCTCATCAAGATCCGACGCACCGACCTTCGGGATGACCTGGTTAGCGCGCTGATCACCGCCAGGGATGCCAGCGAACGTTTGAACGACGACGAATTGCTGTCAATGGTCCTGCTGTTGATTGTCGCTGGGCACGAAACCACAGTGAACTTGATCGCCAGCGGCATGCTGGCACTGTTGCAGCACCCAGACCAGTTGGAAAGACTGCGCAACGACCCGGCCTTGATCAAGACGGCTGTCGAAGAACTTTTGCGTTTCACCGCGCCGGTCGAGACGGCCACGGAACGGTTCGTTACGCAGGACCTCGAATTGGCGGGCGTGAAGATCGCCCAGGGAGATTTGGTCATCGCGGCGATTGCCTCGGCCAACCGGGACAAAAGTCAGTTCATCGACCCCGACACGCTCGACGTCACTCGCGAGCCAAACAGGCACCTGGCATTCGGCCAGGGAATTCACTTCTGCCTGGGCGCGTCGCTCGCTCGGTTGGAAGGACAAACCGCGATCAATACGCTCTTGGCGCGCACGGGCGATTTGCAGCTGGCGGTTGACCCAACCAGGCTGCGCTGGCGCAGTGGTCTTGTGCTGCGAGGGTTAAAGGCGTTACCCGTCTCATTCACGACCAAAGCTCCAATGGCCGCGCGGACGGAGTTAACCGACGTCCTGGGGGCATCGCTTTAGCCGATTGGACGGGCAGCCGCGTACGAACCACGCCCAGGTAACCGGGAACGGTCCCAAGAGCGTGCGGGGACGACGCAGACAACGGTCTCGAGAAATCCCGCGAATTAGGAGAGGATCGTGAGCGTAAAGGTCTGCACGACTGATGTGTCGACGCCGTTGCTCGCCGTGAACGTGATCGTGTAGGTGCCTGCTGTTCCGGCGTCGGGAACGCCGCTGAGCTCGTCCGTCGTGGGATTGAACGTGACTCCGCCCGGCAGCACACCGTTCTCCTGGACAGTGGGATTCGGGAAGCCCGTCGCCACCACGTTAAATGCGCTGAAGCCTCCGATGGTGAATGTGGCATTGTCAGAGCTGGCAATTGCCGGATCCTGCAGCACGACCAGCGTGAAGATCTGAGTTGTCCCCGCGCCGGCGTCATTGATCGGCGTGATGTCCAGAGTGTAAGTCCCGCCCGTGCCTGACACCGGCGTCCCGCTCAGCACGCCGGTCGCCGTGTTGAACGATACGCCGTTGGGAAGCGTCCCCGACTGGGCGAAGTGCGCCGCCGGGAACCCGTTGGCCGTCACGGTGAAGGTGCCGCTCGTTCCGACGGTGAACGTGGTGCTATTCGCGCTAGTGACCTGCGGAATTTCATCGACGACGAGGGTGAACGCTTGCGTCGCGTCCGGGCTGATACCGTTGGTGGCCGTAATGGTCAGGGCGTAGGAACCGCCCGAGCCGCTCTGTGGCGTTCCGCTCAATACGCCGGTGGCGGAATTGAAGGAGACTCCAGTCGGGAGCGCGCCGGTTTCGCTGAACGTGGCGGCGGGGAATCCTGAACTCGTCACGGTGAATGTTCCCAGCGTGCCGACGGTAAACACCGTGGAGTTGGCGCTGGTAAACGCCGGAGCCTCGTCGACGATCAGCGTGAAGACCTGAGTAATGCCGGTGCCGACGGTGTTGATCGGTTTGATGTCCAACGTGTAGATGCCGCCGGTTCCCGCCACCGGCGTGCCGCTGAGGACGCCGGTCGTCGGATTGAACGAAACTCCGTTGGGGAGCGCTCCCGACTCGTCAAAGGCCGCGGCCGGGAAACCGCTGGCCGTGACGGTGAACGTGTTCGTTACGCCGACAGCGAAGGTCGTGCTGTTCGCGCTCGTGATTGTTGGCGCCTCTTGCACGACGAGCACGAAGTTCTGGGCCGGCCCGGTGCCGGTCGCGTTCGTCGCGGTGAAGGTCAAGCCGTAAGTGGCGCCGCTCCCCGGCAGCGGTGTGCCGCTAAGCACTCCCGTCGTGTCGTTGAAGGAGACTCCGTTGGGCAGAGTGCCGGTCTCGGCAAAGGTCGAACCTGGGAAGCCGCTGGCGGTGACCGTGAAGTTACCGGGAGTTCCCACAGTGAAGGTCGTCGTCGCCGCGCTCGTGATCGTCGGGGGCTCGTCAACATTGATTGTGAAGATCTGACCGATCCCGACTCCGACACTGTTCACGGGAGTGAAGGTGACCGTGTACGAGCCGCTGCTTCCGGCCACAGGCGTGCCGCTCAAAACTCCGGACGGGCTGAAGCCCAGTCCGTTCGGCAGCGTTCCCGCTTCGTTAAACGTCGGCGCGGGGAAGCCGGTCGCGGTCACGGTGAAGGTGCCGGACGTCCCGACAGTGAAGGTGGCGGTATTGGTGCTGGTGATCGCCGGCGCTTCGTCGACAGTCAGGATGAAGCTCTGTGTGGCGTTGGGGCTGACGCCGTTGCTGGCGGTGAGCGTCAACGTATAGGTCTTGCCGGTGCCGGTTTGCGGGGTCCCGCTCAGCACGCCGGTCGAGTCATTGAATGTGACGCCGTTGGGAAGCGCTCCCGACTCGCTGAATGTCGGTCCGGGCGTTCCCGATGCCGTCACGTCGAAGCTTCCCGGCGTGCCGACGGTGAAGACGGTGCCGCTGGTGCTCGTGATGGCCGGAGCCTGATTGACGATCAGGATGAAGCTTTGAGACGCCCCGGTGCCGACAACGTTCATCGGCGTGAAGGTGAGATCGTACGTCCCGCCGCTGCCGGACTGCGGCGTGCCGCTCAACACGCCCGTCGTGGAGCTGAATGTCACGCCCGAGGGGAGCGTTCCCGACTCGACGACGGTGGGTGCCGGAAAGCCGGTGGCCGTGACGGTGAAGGTCCCGGCGGTCCCCACGGTGAATGTTGTGCCGTTGGCGCTGGTAATCGCCGGGCCTTCGTCGACAGAGAGAATGAAGCTCTGCGTCGCGTTTGGACTGACGCCGTTCGAGGCCGTGAACGTGATATCGTAAGTGCCGCCGGTCCCGGTCGACGGCGTCCCGCTCAATACGCCCGTCGAGTCATTGAACGAAACGCCGTTCGGCAATGCGCCGGATTCTGAAAAGGTCGGCGTGGGGACGCCGCTGGCCGTCACCGTGAAGGTGCCGCTCGTTCCGACGGCGAACGTGGTGGCGTTTGTGCTGGTAAAGGCCGGAGCAGCGTTCACGATCAGCGTGAAGTTTTGAGTCGCCGGTGAGCCGATACCGTTCGTCGCGGTGAATTCGACGGGGTAAATGCCCCCTTGGCCGACTTGCGGCGTTCCGCTCAGCACGCCGGTGGAGGTGTTGAACGAGACGCCCAGGGGCAGAGCGCCCGTTTCGCTGAATGTCGGCGCCGGGAATCCGTGGGCCATCACGGTAAACGTGCCGGCAGTGCCCACGATAAACGTAGTGCTATTGGCGCTGACGATCGACGGAGCCGCGTCGACCGTGAGAATAAAGCTCTGAGTCGCGTTGGGGCTCGCGCCATTGGAAGCAAAAAAGGTCAGCACATAGGTGCCGCCGGTTCCGGGCAGAGGCGTGCCGCTCAACAGGCCGGTCGCGTCATCGAACACGACGCCGTTGGGCAAGAGTCCGTTTCCTTGCAGGCTCGGCGCCGGCATGCCCGTCGCGGTCACGGTGAAGCTTCCGGGAGTTCCGACGGTGAATGTGGTGCTGTTGGCACTCGTGATCGTGGGCGGGACGGCAACGTTGAGGGTGAACTGCTGCGTGACCGGCGAGCCAATGCCGTTGGACGCCGTGAAGACGATCGGATAGGTGCCGGCAGTCCCGGTCTGTGGCGTCCCGCTGAGATCGTTGGTCGACGGATTGAATGACACACCGGCGGGCAAAGTCCCGCTTTCGCTGATCGTCGGCGTCGGAAATCCGTTCACGGTGACGGTGAACGAGCCGTTGGATCCGACCGAAAAAGTCGTTGCGTTGCTGCTGGTAAACGAAGGAGCTTCATTGACCGTGAGAACAAAGTTTTGGACCGCGGTGGTCCCCACGCCGTTGGACGCGGTGAAGGTCAAGTTGTACGTGCCGCCGGTCCCGGGCAGCGGCGTGCCGCTCAAAATGCCGGTCGCATCGCTGAAGGTAACGCCGTTGGGCAAGAGTCCGTTCCCGGTGAAGGTCGGCGTGGGCGTGCCCGACGCTGTCACGGTGAAGGTCGAGTTGGTCCCCACCGTGAACGTGGTGCTGCTGGCGCTGGTGAAGGCGGGCGCCTGTTTCTGGCTTCGCGTCCCCGAAGAGTCCGAGGGGCTCGCGTTGGATGACCAATCACCGGATTGCTGATGTGCGCACGAGACGGTGCTGGCGGACATCACATCGTGCGCAAAGGCCGAGGCCGAAAGGAGCGTTCGAATTTCAAGTTGCTCGATTCCCGCCAGCGCGTTCCAGCGCCTTCGCCGGAGGTCGCGACTCCGTCGACGAAGGCGCACAGCCGCTGAACCGAGCATCGCAGAGGCCCTATCTACGCCGATTCACTCGGGAAGAAGTGATTCGCAAGGGGAGTCGCATCGCCTTTTTGAAGCAAAACCTCCTTGCCGGCGATCATTATTGCCCCACTAGCTGCTGCAATTCAACCAAAAATCTTTCCCATCTTCCCCGATTTACAAATTCTTCCCAAACTGGTGCGTCGTCGCAGTCAAGCCTCCGCACAGCGTCGCGATGGGTCCTGCGCACGACGAGGTTGGCACATCGCGGGGTCCGATTTTGGACGCACTCGCAGAATACGGCGCAATGGCAGGAACCAATTCCGATTCGAATGCCACACCTATGGCAGCGAGCTGCGTCGGTTCCCGCACAACATGCCGATGAACGGCTTACTCTTGTCATGCTGGCTGACTCAATCAAGTATCACTACGAGCGTGGACAAGCGAAGCGTGGGAGCGGTCCAACCGAATTTCGCTCGACGCACTGATCAAAGTCCAAGCTCCGTTCGACCAGTCCAAGTGAACAGGACCTCACAGGTCGATGCCGACCAAGGCCGCGAGCAGTTCGAGGTCGCCGCGTGGGATACCAGAGGCGATTGCTTGGATTGAGACACCACGATCTGGTAAGCTGCGTCGCGCGTAAGCGACTCTGTCTGGTCCGCGACATCGATGTCGTGGTGATTCGCAGCCCATGCGCAGTGCCGGGACTGGCGCCGCCTGGTCAATCCAGGAAAATTTGGGCCCAACGCGTTCGTAGTGCTCTCGCTCTCGTCGTTTCCACAGTCTTTGCCCTGATGCTGGTCAATCGCGCAGCGGGCCCCTGCGGTTCCAATTCGCGACCGCTGGTGTTTGGGAATGGGGATTGCTGAATTGAGCCACGGGAGTTGCGCATGCCAAATACCGGCGAGGCGCGAGCCTCTCGCCTTCGACTGCTTCCGTGCCAGGTCAGAATCCGGCTCTCCGTCGGACGGTCAGACTGCGCCAAGCCCGTCACGGATGTCTTAACCACGGCACCTCTGCCAGCAATCCCGGTGGGCCTCACTCATCTCTGGAGGCACATCGGAGGCACGCCCCCATGAGGGTCGTGCTGCTTCGCGCCCACAATCGCTTGTTTCGACAGCATTAGATTGGAGCGCTCATGTCAGAAGCCCAAAACAACGGGAAACGGAAATTGGACGGCCCGACGGTGCCTGCGAAGGGCTGTGGGCCGAATGCCCCAGGCCCATTCTCCCAGAGCGATTACCATCATCCGGCAGCCGCCTGGGGCGCGTCAAAGAGCGTCGGATTAGTCCTGCTGCGGCAAGGGGAAATCATTGACGGCACGCGGGCCGTCTTCCGGATGAACCACGAGAACGGCGGCTTCGACTGCCCCGGCTGTGCCTGGCCCGACGATCGAAAGGGCCTGCACATGGACATCTGCGAGAACGGCATCAAGCACGTGACGTGGGAGATGACCCGGAAACGCGTCACCCGCGAATTTTTTGCGGCCCACACCGTGTCCGAGCTGATGGACTGGACCGACTTCGCCCTCGAAAACGAGGGGCGGCTGACCGAGCCGATGTCCTACAACGCCGCCACGGACCGTTATGAGCCGATCTCGTGGAACGACGCCTTCGCGCTGATAGGCACGCGTCTGCGGAGTCTTGCCAGTCCGAACGAGGCCTCTTTCTATACCTCGGGGCGGCTCAGCAACGAGGCGACCTTTCTCTATCAGCTCTTCGCACGCGAGTTCGGCACCAATAATCTGCCCGACTGCTCCAACATGTGCCACGAGGCCAGCGGACGGGCGCTCACGGCCGCCCTGGGTACGGGCAAGGGGACTGTGGACCTGGTCGATTGGCAGAAGGCCGACGCGATCTTCGTGATCGGCGTCAACGCCGCGACGAACACCCCGCGGATGCTCACCGCTCTGGCCGACGGGGTCAAAGAGCGAGGGTTGAAGATCGTCCACATCAATCCGCTCATCGAGGCCGCAGCGACGCGGGCCATCACGCCGCATGAGATCCTCGACATGCTGCTGTTTCGCTCGACGCCGACCAGCACGCTGAACCTTCAGCCCCGGATCGCCGGGGATATGGCTCTCATGCGCGGGATTGCCAAGCACCTGCTCGAGGCGGCGCGGACCGACCCAAAGGCCATCGACTCGGGCTTTATCGAACACCACACCGCGGGCTTCGCGGCCTACCGAGCTGCGTGCGAAGCGGTCTCCTGGGCCGAGGTGGAGCGCCAGTCCGGTCTGCCCGTCGACCAGATCCGCGCGGCCGCCGAGATCTATCGCCAGGCCCGCTCCTGCATCATCAGCTGGTGCCTCGGCGTCACCCAGCAGGACCACGGCGTGGATACGATCCGCGAGATCGTCAACGTGCTCCTGTTGCGGGGCAACATCGGCCGGGAAGGGGCGGGTCCTTGCCCGATCCGTGGCCACAGCAACGTCCAGGGCAATCGCACGTGCGGCATCGACCATCGCCCGTCCGAGGCCTGGCTCGCTCGGCTGGACGCCGCCTGCGGGATCACATCTCCTCGCGCACACGGGCTCGATACGGTGCGCACGATCAAGGCCATGCACCGGGGCGACGTGAAGGTCTTTGTGGGGATGGGCGGCAATTTCGCGATGGCAACGCCGGACAGGAACTTCACGTTCGAGGCCCTCCGCCGATGCGAGCTGACCTTCCACGTCAACACGAAGCTCAACCGCAGCCACCTGGTCCACGGCCGCGAGGCTTTGATCCTGCCCTGCCTGGGACGCACTGAGAAGGACAAGCAGCGTGCGGGGTTGCAGCAGGTCACGGTCGAGGACTCCATGAGCATGGTCCACCTGTCGAGAGGAATGAAGAAGCCAGCCTCTCCGGACCTACGTTCAGAGTCGGCGATCATCGCCGGCATCGCCCGGGCGACGCTGCCGAATTCTCGAACGCCCTGGAAAGAATACGGTGCGGACTACGACCTTATCCGGGACAAGATGGCCGAAGCGCTTGAGGGGTTCGAGGACTGCAACCGCCGGGTCCGCCAGCCCTTGGGATTCCGACTGAAGCAACCCGCCCGCGAATTGGTGTTCCAAACTGACACAAACCGCGCGAACTTTTCCGCGGCTGTGTTGCCCGACGTCGTCTTGCCGCCAGGTCGGCTGATGTTGGGGACCATGAGATCGCACGACCAGTTTAATACCACCATCTACTCGGACGATGACCGCTACCGCGGAGTGAAAAATCTACGGACATTGTTGTTCATGAATGAGAACGACATGCGCGACCGCGGCCTCACGGAGTTCTCGTTGATCGACATCACAAGTTTCGCCAAGGACGGCTCGACTCGCTCGCTGACGGGGTACCGCGCCGTGCGCTACAACATCCCGCGGGGCTGCGCCGCCGGCTACATGCCGGAGCTGAACGTGCTCTGCCCGATCGATGATTACAGCCCCCAAAGCGACCAGCCGCTGATGAAGCATCTTGTCATCAAGGTGACGGCTTCCGTCGTTGCGAATGCAACTGTTTCGCTTGTCGCCAACGCGACAGCTCCCACTCAGGAGGCTGCCACATGACTCCGCTCCAGTCCGACCGGGGAGTCGTGAGTGTGGTTATGGAAAAAGTAGTCGGCTCGACGTCGGCCGGACGCTCCGACACGCTTTCGATCGAGGAGCCGCTGGAAATTCGCCTCGTCATCGACGGCCAGGAAAAATCGCCAGGCCGATCCGTCGCAATCACCATGCGAACACCCGGAGACGACCGGGATCTAGCGGCCGGATTCCTCTTCACCGAAGGAATCGTCTCTCACCGCGACGAGATTGCGGACATCCGCCGCGAGCGTTGCAACGTGGTTCGGGTGATCCTGCGGCCCGGAGTGAAAGTGGATCTGGGGCTGCTTGAACGGCATTCGTTCATCGCCTCGAGCTGCGGAGTTTGCGGCAAGCGGTCGATCGCGGCGATCCGAGTCCGCTGCAAATTTCCAATTCCTGCCGGGGAGCCGCGACTTGCCTGCGACGTCGTCCACGCCCTGCCGCAAGCGCTCGAGACAGCGCAGGAAGCCTTTGCACGCACCGGCGGAATTCATGCATCCGGGCTGTTCGACGAGCGGGGAAGGCTGCTGCTGGTCCGCGAAGATGTGGGCAGGCACAACGCCTTGGACAAGCTGATCGGAGCCGCCTTCCTGGCTGGAGCGGTGCCCCTGTCCAATCGGGTTGTGCTGGTCAGCGGCCGGGCGAGTTTCGAGCTGGTGCAGAAGGCGGCAGAGGCGGGCGTGCCGGTGCTGGCCGCAGTCGGGGCGCCGTCGAGTCTCGCGGTCCAGCTCGCCCAGAAATGCGGAATGACCCTCTTGGGCTTCGTCCGCGACGGCCGCTTCAACGTCTACACTGGCCTTGATCGCCTGGAGGGCTTCGAGGCACGCGATTCACAGATGGTCGGTTCACAGATGGTCGGTTCACAGCGGGCAGGGCCACAGATGATTTCGGAATCTCATCAAGACTCTTGATCGTGCTCCATGAGGTAAAGTCAGTCCTAAGTTTTAGCCACTCATTGTGAAAGGCATCCCATGACGGACTTTGATCGCAGAGAATTTCTGGCGGGCGCGGCACTGGCCGCCACGGCGAGCGCGGCGATGTTTGGAACACGGAAAGTAGTCGAAGCGGGTGACCCAAGCTTCATGAACAATGTTCCCGACCCGTTGCTGTCTGAGAGCGAACTGCCGACTTTCAAGTTCGCCCTGGAAAAGTCAAAAGGGAAGGGGAGCGGCGACACGTATGCGAAGGAGGCCACCGTCAAACAGTTGCCGATCTCCAAGGGGATCGCCGGCGTCACCATGGGGCTCGCGCCGGGCGTCATGCGGGAGCTGCACTGGCACGCCACCGCGGCCGAGTGGGCGTACGTGAACAAGGGGCGAGTGCGGACGACGGTCACCGCTCCGGGGGGCTACGAGGAGACGAACGATTTCGAGCCGGGGGACGTGTGGTACTTCCCGCGCGGCCACGCGCACGTCCTCGAGTGCCTGGGAGACGAGCCGTGTCACTTCATCCTGATGTTCGACAACGGCTACTTCTCGGAGTTCGGCACCTTCAGCATCACCGATTGGATCGGACACACTCCCAAGGAACTCCTGGCAAAGAACTTCGGCCTGCCGGCGTCGACCTTTGACGGGTTCCCCAAGAAAGAAGTCTACTTCGCCAAAGGCGCACTGCCGCCGGAAAAGCCGGCGACTCCGGTCGAGGGGTGGAAGCTGCCGCCGCTCACGCACAAGTATCGGCTCCTCGCCAATCCGCCTCGCGTCAACAATAAGGGCGGCCGGCTGTGGTTGGTCGATTCCACCAAGTTTCCGATCTCCACCACGTTTACCGGCGCAATCCTCGAACTTGATCCGGGGGCGGTGCGGGAACTGCACTGGCACCCGACGGCCGACGAGTGGCAATACGTCCTCAAAGGGAAAGTCAGCGACACGCTGTTCGGCTCAGGCGGCCGCTACCGGATTGAGACACTGGAGCAGGGGGACGTCGCCTATATCCCACAGGGGTACGGGCACTCGCTCGAGAACGTCGGCGACGAGCCGTGCCGGGTCCTCATCGGGTTCGACTCCGGCATCTACGAGGAGATCGACCTGTCGGAATGGATCGCCTCGAACCCGCTCGACGTGTTGGCCACCAACTTCGGCCAGCCGGCCTCCGTGTTCGAGAAGTTCCCGCGTAAGGATGTGTTCATTTCGGACGGCAAGGGGGGGTAGGGCTCACATCCGCTCGTCAGCGATGTGGTTCGCGCAACGAGTCGCCCGAGTCCGCGGACCGCGATGAAGATCGTGCTGGGAATCCTGGTCGGCCTCGGACTCGGGGCGGCCAAGCGGGGTACTCGCTTTGCCGCCCCCGGAGGATCCCGTCGTGGTGACTCGCTGCACAATCGCTGAGTTTACACCCTTTCACACAGGCTGGCTGCTGCCTGGCGTCCTGAGCGTGACGGCCGGCGCCGTGGATGCCATCAGCTTTCTCGCGCTCGGCGGCCTGTTCTCGGCTCACATCACCGGCAATCTCGTGATCCTGGCCGCGCATTACGTCGTCGGTGGTTTCAGCGAAGTCGGGCCGCTTTTATCGGTCCCGCTGTTCGTCGCCGTCTTGGGGGCGGTGACGGTGGTGTCCAGTGCGCGCGAAAAGGCGGGGCATTCGTCCCGGCGAACATTGTTTGTTCTGCAAGCGGCTCTCCTGGTGGGCTGCCTGGGATTCGGGGCCGCGTTCGGTCCCTTCACCGATGCCGACCGGCCGATGGCGGTGTTTGTGGGCATGCTCGCCATCGCCGCGATGGCGACTCAGAATGCGCTGGTGAAGCTGGCCCTCCCCGGCGCGCCCTCGACCTCCGCGATGACCGCGAACACCACGCAGCTCACCATCGACCTGGCGATGCTCACCGTGAGGCGGGGAGAGCCCGACGATCTTGCCGGGGCCCGACGCCGCGCCAGCGCGAGGTTCCCGTGCGTCCTTGGGTTCGTAATCGGCAGTGCTGCCGGCGCCCTCCTCGAGCTCCATTTTGGTCTGTGGGGGCTCGTCCTGCCGGTCGTCCTCGCCGTCCTCGCGGTGCCGATGGGCGAGTTGTGGACCGACGCCCGGCCCAGCGCCCACGAACCGGCGCAGGCCGCCTCATATAAAATGGGGCCAGCCCGTCCGAACACAGAAGAGTGAGCGGATTGGACCACAGGACGGGAGCGGCCGAATCCTAATGAGAAAACTTTGGCAGCGATCGGAACGAGCTGAAGTCGCGGTCCCAATCGAGGCGAGCCCTGTGATGTCTATCAATCGCCGAGAGTTCCTCGACGTCGTGCCAGCCGGGCCCAAATCCCGCGGCCACCAGACCCTGCGAATCGCAGAGGTCTGGCAAGACTCTGTGCGCAACTGCTGCATCAGACGCAAGTATTGACCGGAGAACGCTAATGGCCACCATGAAAGCTCTCCGTTTCGAGAAGTATGGGCCACCTTCGGTGCTCTCGGTCCAAGAGTTGCGCGTACCGGATCTCAAGCCGAAAGAGGCGCACCGAAATACGGATGAGCTTCCGGTGCCTGTCACGGCGGCACTCATCGGTCCCTTTTTTGAGCGATGCCGAAAAACGATTGGGGAACTCTGGGAAGTAGTCGATCGGCATCGACCGGCTGCCCCAAAACATAACGGGGAAATCATGCCTTAGCGGACCATCAGGGCTAGAATGGACGACTCACCTGAAATCGCGGAGAACGTTGGCGAATGTCCGAAGGCGAAACGGTAACTCGCACTATCGAGGGGATGTTAACGACCCCTGCCATCTCGATTGCGCCGGCCGTCCTGCCTGAACGAGTCGGACGCTATCGAGTTGAGAAACTGCTTGGCAGAGGCGGATTCGGCCTTGTCTACCTGGCTCGAGACGAGCAATTGAGTCGAGCTGTGGCCGTCAAGGTGCCACATGCCGATCGGGTGTCCCGACCCGAGGATGCCGAACCCTATCTGGCAGAAGCTCGGACTGTCGCCAATCTCGAACACGCGCACATTGTTCCCGTTTATGACGTCGGCAGCACAGCCGAGCATCCGTTTTTCGTCGTCTCGAAATACATCGAGGGGACCGACCTGGCGAAGAAGATCAAGGAGTCCCGCCTCGCTTTGGGCCAGGCCGTGCAACTCGTGGCGACCGTGGCCGACGCATTGCATTACGCACACACGAAAGGGCTGGTGCATCGAGACGTGAAGCCGGGCAACATTCTCATCGACTTGAACGGGAAGCCGTATCTCGTTGACTTCGGACTGGCATTGCGGGAAGAGGATATCGGCAAAGGACCGAAGTTTGCGGGAACGCCGGCCTACATGAGCCCGGAGCAGGCTCGCGGAGAAGGTCACCGAGTCGATGGCCGCACCGACATCTTCAGTCTGGGCATTGTTATCTACCAACTCGTGGTCGGCCGCCATCCGTTTAGTGCCAACACCAACGTGGAGATGCTGGAACGAATCACGACACAAGAGCCTAAACCACCCCGACAAATCAACGACACCATTCCCAAGGAATTGGAACGAATTTGCCTGAAGGCGCTGTCGAAACGTCCGACGGAACGTTACACGACGGCCTTAGACCTCGCCCACGATCTCAGCCATTTTCTCGGCGAACAACCGAACATCGCCGGCTCGGGCTCGCAGCCGCCGGCCAGTCAAGTGGTCCTTGAGACGCTGGTGGCGGGCGACACGCCCCCCACACGACCTCCCTCCGAAAGCCGGATGATCAGGATCGTGCCCAAGGGCTTGCGATCCTTCGACGCTCATGATGCCGATTTTTTCCTGGAGCTGTTGCCGGGACCACGAGATCGGGACGGGCTGCCCGACAGCATCCGCTTCTGGAAGACCCGAATTGAGGAAACCGATCCTGACGAAACCTTTCCGGTTGGTCTGATCTACGGCCCGTCGGGCTGCGGAAAATCATCTCTCGTGAAGGCGGGCTTACTACCGCGACTCGCCGACCATGTTCTGCCCGTGTACGTCGAGGCGACCGGCGAAGAGACCGAATCGCGGCTGCTCCACGGACTCCGCAAGCGATGTCCCGAATTGCCGCACAATTTGAACCTGAAAGAAACGGTCGCGGCGCTGCGGCAGGGGCAAGGGATCGGACCCGGCCGCAAGGTGCTGATTGTCCTGGACCAATTCGAGCAGTGGCTGCACAGCAAAGGCAAAGAAGAGAACGCGGAGTTCGTTCACGCCCTGCGGCAGTGTGATGGGGGCAGAGTTCAGTGTGTCGTGATGGTCCGAGACGACTTCTGGATGGCAGTCACTCGCTTTCTCCGGGATCTGGAAGTCGAGCTGGTCCAAGGGCAGAACTTCGCCGCGGTCGATTTGTTCGAGATCCGTCATGCCCAGCGCGTGCTGAAAGCGTACGGGCGGGCCTATGGGGCGTTGCCGGAAGACGGAAAGGAAATCACGGCTGACCAGCAACGATTTCTGGATCAGGCTGTCTCCGGACTTTCGCAAGAGGGAAAGGTGATCTGCGTTCGATTGGCCCTGTTTACCGAAATGATCAAAGGCAAACTGTGGAGTCCTGCTTTTCTCGAAGCCCTGGGAGGCACAGAAGGAGTTGGCGTCACCTTTCTCGAAGAGACGTTCAGTTCGCAGGCTGCCAACCCGAAGCACCGCCTGCATCAAAAAGCGGCTCGTGCCGTCCTCCAAGCGTTACTGCCCGAAACCGGCACCGATATCAAGGGCCATATGCGCTCCTTCCAAGAACCTCCTGGAGGCCTCGGGTTACCTTGATCGCCCGAAGGAGTTCGAGGATCTGATCCGCGTTCTGGATGGTGAAATCCGGCTGATCACGCCCACCGACCCCGAGGGGAGTAACGCCGTCGATGGGACCAATGCCAAAGCGACCGTCGGCCCAAAGTTCTATCAACTGACCCACGACTACCTGGTTCCCTCGCTGCGAGACTGGCTGACAGGCAAGCAAAAAGAAACCCGGCGAGGTCGAGCGGAACTCTTGTTGGCCGAACGTGCGGGGCCCTGGAACGCCAAGCCGACGACTCGGCATCTCCCCTCACTGTGGGAAGACGTCAAGATCCGCTTGTTGACCGACCACAAGAGTTGGACGCCGCCGCAGCGCAGAATGATGGCGAAGGGCGGCCGCTTTCACGGTGGTCGCCTCGGCATCGCTGCCGCGTTCCTGATCGCGCTGACGTGCGGCGGGTTCGCCATTTTCAGGCAGGTCGAGGAAAGTCGAAAAGCCGACCACGCGGCGGCGCTTGTCGAACGACTGCTGGTCGCCGATACGGCTGAAGTGCCGGCCATTGTGCAAGAACTCGATGGTTATCGCCGCTGGTCGGATCCCTTGCTGCGCGAGGAGGATGGCCAGGCCGCCCCCGGCTCAACGAAGAAAATCAATTTGGCCCTGGGCCTCCTGCCGGTCGATCGCGGCAAGGTTGCCGAGTTGAAAGACGACCTGCTGCTGGCGACGCCGAGCCAGTTTTCTGTGATCTTAAGCAGTCTGCAAACATTCAGCGGAGACGTCACGGAGCCGCTGTGGAACGACGCGCTCGATCCGAAACAGAAACCACAGCCGCAGTTTCAAGCAGCCTGCGCGCTGGCGCAATTGGGGCCGCGCGATCAACGCTGGAACGCAATCAGCTCCACAGTCGTCGACCATCTGGTCACCCTCGAGCCGTCGGCCTTCGTGGCCTGGCGGCCGGTGTTGCAACCGGCCCGTGATCGTTTGTGGCGGCCCTTGTCGGCCATCTTTCGGGACACGAAGCGCAGCGAGACGTCGCGGAATTACGCAACCGACACGCTCGCCGAATTTGCGTTCGATCAACCGGACCAACTGTTCGACCTCTTGGCAGACGCCAACGAACGTCAGTTCTCGGCGATCTTTGGCAAGCTCTCCGCCCACAAGGACGAGGCGATCAAGAGGGCGACCCAGGAAGTCGCCAAAAAATTGCCGCCGGGCGCGAACGAAGACCAAAAGGAGGTTCTGGCGAAGCGGCAGGCAAACGCAGCCGTCGCACTCCTGCGGTTCGGAACCGGAGAGCCCGTTTGGCCCCTGCTCAAGGCGAGCCAAGATCCCCGCGTTCGTAGTTACATCATTCATTGGCTTAGTCCTCGCAACGGCGAGCCGCAGGCGATCCTTCAACGACTGGAGAGCGAGCCCGACGTGACGGTCCGCCGGGCGCTCATGCTGACCCTGGGCCAGTTTACCGAGGATCAATTGCCGGTATCGGGCCGGCAACCGCTCATCCCCAAACTACTGACGATTTACGAACGTGATCCCGATCCGGGCCTTCATGGCGCCGCCGAATGGCTGCTGCGCAAATGGGGACGGGAGAAAGACCTCGGGGCCATTCTCGCGAGGCTGGCGGGTGACGAGATGCATTTGCGCAAGTGTCGCGAAGCCGCGTTGGTATGTGAATACGCAGAAGCAAACGTTCGTCGTCGTAGATGGTGACGAGTTCTTGATGGGAGCGCCGGAATCCGAACCCGGGTTTGTGCCGCAAGACACTCAACTGAAGATCCGCATCGATCGGACGTTTGCGATTTCGGCTCACGAAGTCACCAAGGCCCAATATCATGCCTTCCAACAGGCAGTCGGCGCATTCGATCCGGCAAATGGCCCCGTGTATCGCTATTACGTCCTGACCGACGACTCGGCTCAGACGGGCATGAGCTGGTGCGAAGCCGCACATTATTGCGATTGGCTGAGCGAGCGAGAGAAGATTCCCAGGAACCAATGGTGCTATGACCCGAAGGACGGTGTTTACGGTCCGGGAATGACGGCAAAGGACCGATTCTGGGAACTAACGGGTTATCGGTTGCCGACTCAGGCCGAATGGGAATTCGCCTGCCGAGCGGGGACAGTGACGAGCCGTTATTACGGGGCAAGCGACCAACTGTTACCGCACTATGCTCGGTTTCTGGCTAATAGCGAAGAACATACATGGCCCGTCGGCACTCTGGAACCAAATGACTTGGGATCGTTCGACATGCTTGGGAACGCCAGCGAGATGTGCTTCGATGTGTCCAGCAACGATCGAAAAGGACTAGGCAACGTTTTCGAAGACGCGCCGACTGTCAGCGCCGGTCGCAGCCACACGCCACCGTGTGGTGCGTGGAGGGTCGTTCATTACTCCTGAAAACGGAGTCCGTTCTGCGCGTCGTACCGATACCGGATCTCCGACCTCCCGGGTTCTAGACAGAAGTTTCCGACCAGCCAGAACTTACCGGTGAATGGTTATCTGCAGGAACGGACGACCGAGTCGTGGAACACGGCTTCCGGCGCGCCTTTCACTCATTCTTGGTTGGGCGAAATCATGCCCGCCTCGACCTGCGATCAACGGCGAAAATGGCTTGGCCCACGTAGCTAACCCTTCGTTTTGAAAAACCTTTGCAGCCGCTACGCTTTTCGCTGTACTATCGAGCGGCGTTTCGTTCGATACCGAGGCCTTGCGTTCACAATAGACCAATCCCCAATCAGTGAGATCCAGCCATGAATTTGCCACTTCAAATGCGCGCCGCTTCCAGAGGGCCTTTCCGGAAGTCGCGAACTGTGAGCTCGGCCGGCCTGGTGCTTCCAAGCTGGACGTTCGCGTGTGCGTCTGGGCTTGTCGCATGCAGCTGCCAAGGCGGCGACGGCAGCGTCACATGTTGCCCCGGTGGTTCGCCGTGCGATTGCACCGATCCAAATAATCCAACCTGCGGGACTTTCGGTGGCGGCGGAAACGGGACGCGCCTTAAATGGGCAGGGGGTGCAGACGGTGAGTGTCCAGGCGGGGCCGCGACACACTGCCATAAGACAAAAGGCGACGCAGGCTACCCCTGCAACTAAATGACGCGCTTATGGGGGCGTGATTCGCCCTGGGGGACCTGGTTCTTTCTCGGGCTGCTATGCCTCAGCGGGTCGGCTGTTTGGCACTGATTGCCTATCGCGCAGCAGTCCCGCGCGGCACCGACGAATATGGACTGGTGCCGACCGGCAACGTCGCGGCGGACGCGAAAGCCTTTTTGGCAGTAGCGGTGGCGTTTACCTCGTTACCGTGATGGCGGCTCTTTCATCGGCACGGAAAAGCCCCACCAGCCCATCGCCTTTCAGCGAAGGATGCGCGTGAAAAGAATGTCCTTAAAGCGTTTGAGTGGCTGGACGCTCTGCTCGACCTTCGATTGGAGAATCGCTCCCTGCCACGAAGAGTAGAGGAAGCTGCCAAGCTCACGAACATCCGTCGACTCCGGCAATTCGCCCGCGTCGACCGCAGCTTGCAAGCAATAGACAATCGCCTCGATTATCTTCTTGACCATCTCCGTCAAACGTTCTCGAATGCGTTCACTGTCGTCGCTTGCCTCGACACTGAAATTGCCGATCAAACAGCCGCAACGGAATTCCGTTTGTCTGAGGTACGCGATTTGAAGGTCAATCCACTGGCGGAGGCGGTGGAGAGGCGGGCGCGAGTCGTTAAGCAGCGTTTTGTCCATGCTGTGACGACCTTGCGCGAAATAGAGCTCCAGGACCTCCTCGGCGAACGCCTCCTTCGAACTGAAGTGGTTGGTGAAGGAACCTTGCGGAACGCCCGCGGCCTTAACGATGTCCCGCACACTTGCACCGAAGTAACCGCGCGCCAGAAGGACGTTCAGTCCCTCCGTCAAGATCTTGTTCCGATGGGAAGGTTTTGGCATGGCGAACGATTCAGGCCTGTTGATCCAACCACCGGCTAATATTCTTGACCGTGTCGCCATAGAAAGTCCGGTAGAGGTCTCGGGCGACGTACCCGATATGCGGCGTCGACAGGACGTTTTCCAACGACCGGAACGGATGATCCACGGGCAAGGATTCGATGTCGAACACGTCGAGCGCCGCTCCGGCGATGCGGCGTTCGCGCAAAACCGCGATGAGCGCGGACTCGTCAACGATCGGACCACGTGAGGTGTTGATGAGTCTGGCCGACGGCTTCATTAGCTGCAACTCGGCCGCTGCGACGAGGCCTTTCGTCCTTTGGCTGAGGACGAGGTGGATCGTCACGATGTCGGCGCTCTGGAAGAGTTCCGCCTTGGAGACCAGCCGCGCTCCGCATGACTGTGCCTTTTCTGACGTGAGATTCTGGCTCCAGGCGATCACGTTCATGCCGAACGCAAGCCCGATCCGCGCGACATCGGAACCAATATTGCCCAGGCCAACAACACCCAGCGTCTGACCCTTGAGGCCGTCGCCCACTGTCCGCTGCCAGCCGCCGGCGCGCAGATTTGCATTTTCTAACGCGACGTGACGCACGCTGGCGAGGATGAGAGCCCAGGTCATCTCGATTGTGGCGTGTTTATCGTATCCCGTATGCGCGACAACAATGCCACGCTCAGCCGCGGCCTCGAGATCGATGGCTGCGTTGCGAGAACCGGTCGACGCGATCAACTTCAGTCGCGGCAAGCGCTCGATGACGGCCCGTGAGAGGGGCGTGCGCTCGCGCATGACGCAGACCACGTCGAACGGTAGGAGCCGCTCGACAACCTTGTCGACATCGGACAAATGGTCATTGAAAATGGTGATCGTCGCACGCCCAGCAAGCGGCGACCAGTCGGCCATCTCGAGGGACACGTTTTGATAATCATCGAGAATCGCAATGCGTGCGACGTTGGCCGATGCCATAAGTGATTCCTTAGCGACGAGTCGGGGCGGGAGCCGGGCTGCTCCGCTCCCCGACCATACACTGCCTGTCTATTGACGGAAAAGAATCAGTGAGCCAGTTTTCCTCCATCGACGGCAATGGATGCCCCCGTCATGAAAGACGCCCTGTCGGACGCGACAAACAGGACGGTCTGAGCGATCTCTTCGGGTTTGCCGACACGCTTCAGCGGCACGCCCGCGACCAAGGCGGCTTTTTTCTCGGCAGTGCCGGTGAATCGGTTGAGCATCCCGGTCTCGATCGGGCCTGGGGCGACGACGTTGACGCGCACGCCGAACTCCGCGACCTCCAGCGCGGCCGCTTGGTCAGGCCTTCCACCGCGTGCTTGCTCGCAACATAGACAGAGGCGCCCGCCGCACCGGCCCGACCATAGGTCGACGATACGTTGACGATGCTCCCGTGTCCCTGGGGCACCATGACGCGTAACTCGTGCTTCATGCTCAGCAGCGTGCCGAGAACGTTCGTGTCGAAGGTTGCCGAATAGGTTTCGGCGGTTTGTTCCGTCACGGGACCGGGAGTGCCTTCGGTGCCGGCATTATTGACGGCCACATCCAGGCGACAAAAACGCGATACGGTCTTGTCAACCAGGCTTCGCACTTCGGCTTCGTGACGCACGTCGGAGCGCACAAATTCGGCTTCAGCACCGAGTTTGCGGAGTTCCGCGACGAGCTTCTGACCTTCCTCTTCGCGTCGACCAGAGACAACGAGCTGCGCGCCCTCTTGTGCGAAGGCCAGTGCGGTGGCTCGCCCGATGCCTGTGAGCGCGCCCGTAATCAAAACCACAGGAGTCGTCATGAGCGTTCTCCTTGTACCAGTGCCTTACTTCCTTCCTCGATTGTCTGACTCATAGTCGTGATGCTCCTCAACGGGAATGTTGGCACCTGTAATCCACCGGCCGCCGTCGGATGCGATAAACGCAATCACGTCGGCAACACGACCGATGGCGGATTTCTGATTCCCCACGAAAGTGGCATTCAGGACGCCAATCCCTCACGTGCCCCCGAAAGGCCGCTTTCGCCCGCCGTCGATTCGACGTTGCGTCAGGCGTTCGTGCCGCCATCGACTGTCAGGTTCGCACCGTTGATGTACGACGACTCCGGACCAGCTACGAATGCGACCAGCGCTGCGACCTCGTCGGCCTTCCCATACCGATCAAGCGGAACGGCTGCCTTCTGGCCTGCGGCCCACTCGCCGGAGGCGGGATTCAGATCGGTGTCGATCGGTCCCGGCTGAACATTGTTGACCGTAATGCCGCGCGCTCCGAGCTCGCGCGCCAGTCCTTGCGAGAACATCTTGACGGCCCCCTTCGTTGCCGCGTAGGGCGCCGCACCGGGCATAAACACCCGCTCGCCCAGGCACGAGCCGATCATGATGATGCGCCCGCCGGTCTTCAGGTGCTTGAGCGCCGCCTGCGTCGCAACGAAAACGCCGCGGACGTTGACGGCAAAGACCCGATCGAAGTCCGCGAGAGTCGTTTCCTCGACACTCATCGGAATGATCGTGCCGGCGTTGTTCACCAGCACGTCGAGCCGGCCGAAGGTCGCGACCGTCCTTTCGACGGCGTTCCTGACTGCGTCGGCGTCGGCAGCGTCCGCCTGGATCGCGATCGCCTTGCCGCCGGCGCCGAAGATCGATTGGACAAGGGCTGCGGCAGCGTCTGCGCCTTTGGAGTAAGTGACGGCGACGCTGGCACCGTTCGCAGCCAAGCGCTTGGCGATCGCGGCACCGATGCCCCGCGAACCGCCGGTGACGAGCGCGACCTTGCCTGCCAGTGATCTTTCCTGTGTGGCGTTCATCGGATGCGTCCTTTCTGTGTTACCGTTGGAATAGACCGTCAAGAGTCCGCGTCGAACACGTGATCGTCCTTGTTCTCTGCAATGCTCCGCTCGTTCAACCTTACCTAATCCGATAATACGTACGTCCGTATTGTTCGTCAAGGAGTGGCGTGCAAAGACGCGTCTCGTCGGAAACCGACTATTTCCAGGAGCGCCGCGGCCGTACTTCAGGCCTTCTGCTGTCTGCTTACTTGATACCCTGGGCGGCGTATGATGTCTCCCGGCGGGCCTCAATGTGAAAAGGTGAAGCCGAGGAGGCCCGCTCGCATGGGTCGTTCAGATGAGCCATTCTTCGCCGTCGCTCAGCAAATTCAGCCGCTTCGGCCGCCACACACGGTCGTTCCAGGTGACCGGTACGTTTCTCCGCCGTCAGCTTTGGGTCTGGCCGCTCATCGCTGCGGTCGTGCTGGCCGGGCTTGCGTGGTGGGTGAACGATGCCGTCGAAAGGGTGATGCGGAAACAGGTTGCCGCCGAACTGACGGCGATCCGCGACGCTAACGTAACGGCCCTTCGCGTCTGGATGAAACAGCAAGAAGCCGACGTCAAGGTGCTGGCCCTGTCCGACCGCATTCGGCCCGCGGTGACCGAGCTCATGGCTCATGCGGACTCCGACGCCGCCCTGCGCCAATCTCCGCGCCAGGCCGAGCTGCGCGCATTTCTCGGGCCGCGAATGAAGCTCTTCGGCTATACGGATTTTTTTGTGTTTTCTCCCTCCCGCAAGGTGATTGCCTCTTCGCAGGACGCAACGATCGGCGCGATCTTGAGCGGGTACCGAGGCGACCTGGTCGGGAAGGCTTTGCAAAATGGCTCGTTGGTTTCTCGACCGTTCCGCAGCCCGTTCTTGTACCCGGACGAGAAAGGTGAGCTGCGGGCGGACCGTCCCACAATCGTGGCCGGTGCCCCCGTTCTCGACGATCGGGGCCATGCTCAGGCCGTTTTGAGTTTCCGAATCCGGCCGGAAGCCGAATTCACCGAGATCCTGCAAATGGCACGCTCGGGCCAAAGCGGTGAAACGTTCGCATTTGACGCCAAGGGCCTGCTCCTCAGCCAGAGCCGGTTCGACGACGACCTCAAGCAGATGGGGTTGCTCGCGGACCTGCCCGATTCACACTCCGTTTTGACACTCGAGCTGCGGGATCCCGGGGTGAACATGGCCAACGGCGAGCGTCCCAGTCTAAAACGGGCTGACCAACCGCTGACGAAGCTGATCACCGACGCCGTGGCCGGCACCGACGGCGTCAACGTGACCGGCTTTCGCGATTACCGCGGCGTTCCGTCGGTCGGAGCCTGGGCCTGGCTGCCGGAGTATGAGTTCGGCATTTCCTCGAAGGCCGACGCGGCCGAAGCCTTCCGTCCGCTCGCCGTGTTGCGCAACGTCTTCTGGGGGCTGCTGGTATTGTTGGTGGCGAGTGCGGCCGGCATCTTTGCCTTCATGCTGTACGCCGCCCGGCAGCAGCAGGCGGCGCAAAAGGCGACGCTCGAAGCGCGCCGTCTGGGCCAGTACACGTTGGAAGAAAAAATCGGCTCGGGGGGAATGGGTTCGGTCTACCGGCGCGGCACGCCATGCTTCGCCGTCCGACCGCCGTCAAGCTGCTCGATCCTGAGAAGATGAGCCCCAATTCGATCGCCCGCTTCGAGCGCGAAGTCCAGCTCACCAGCCAATTGAACCACCCCAACACGATCACCGTCTACGACTACGGCCGCACGTCCGAAGGCGTGTTCTACTACGCGATGGAATACTTGGAAGGCATCACCTTCCACGACCTCGTGAGCCAATGCGGCCCGTTGCCCGAAGGGCGGGTCGTGCACCTGTTGCGGCAATTGTGCGGATCGCTGGCGGAAGCCCATGCCAGCGGCCTGATTCACCGTGACGTCAAGCCGGCCAACCTGATTCTCACTTGCCGCGGCGGCGTTTACGACCTCGTGAAGGTTTTGGACTTTGGCCTGGTGAAGGCCTTCGGCGGCGATCAGGACGACCGCCTCACGGCGAACCACACGTTGACAGGTACGCCGAGTTACATGTCTCCGGAAGCCATCGCCCAGCCCGACACGATCGATGTCCGCACTGATATCTACGCGGTGGGTGCGGTTGGCTATTTCTTGCTGACGGGAACACCGGTCTTTACGGGCAATGGCCTGGTGGAACTCTGCCGGAAACACGTCCAGGAGCAGCCCGAGTCGCCATCGCAGCGCTTGGGCAAGCCCGTTTCCGCGGGGTTCGAGCGAGTCCTTCTCGACTGCCTGGCAAAAAAACGCGAGGACCGACCGGCAAGCGCGGCTGTTTTGCTTGAAGCGCTCGAGAAGCTCGAGCCTGATCCCCCCTGGCGTCGAGCGGATGCGCAAGCCTGGTGGAGCAATTCTCGATCGCCCTCCGTCGAAGTCTCCGCTCCGGCGGTTTCCGAAAGCGGCCTCGAAATCCTCCAAACAATCATCACCGAAGGGGATTCGGCAGACGGCTCGGTCGCCATCAATGCACCGACGAGGCCTAATGGGTCGTAGGTGAAGTCGCGAAGCGGGCCGCTCAGGCACGGCTAACGCAAAACGCCAGTGGAGTGTCGGTGCACTTGCCAACAGCGAAATCGGAAGCCGACACCAGAAAGCGATGTAGCGTGCAAAGACGCATGTCGCCGGAAACTGACTGGCCGCGGGATCGTCCTTCCTTCATTGATGGTCGACTGCAGCGAGTTACAATCCGGCTGGGCGATTCGCCAATCAGCACGCACCGGTCAATGTTCCCAAATCCTGTTGAAGGAACTGTGATGAGCGCGATCCACCTCCAGGGACTATTACGGGCCCGAACGGGCCGAAGTCGCTCAACGAGAAGGAGGTTGACGTCTGCACTCGCCTGCGTCGCGCTGATCGCCTTCTCCGTCTCTTTCTCCCGCGACTCTACGGGCGATGATCAAGTGATCGCCAATGCCGTCGCGAAGGCGAACGCATTTCTGGACGCACTCGATGGGCCAGAGCGCGAAAGGGCCCTGCTCGAGTTCGACAGCGCCAAGAAGCCGTCGTGGTCCAACTTGCCCGTGACGATGGTGCCTCGCAATGGCGTGCGGCTGGGCGAACTCAACCAACGTCAACGGGCCGCCGCACTGGATGCTCTTGCGGCCGTGCTCAGCAAGCAGGGTTTTCAGAAAGTCGTCGACATCATGAACGGCGACGACCAGCTCGCGCAGGAGGGCGGCAATCGGATGCGTTTCGGCAGCGACAACTATTATTTCGCCCTGTTCGGCAAGCCCTCGGCGACCAAGCCGTGGATGGTGCAATTCGGCGGGCATCACTTGGGAATCAATGTGACCATCATCGGGAAGGAGAGCGTGTTGACGCCGACCCACACCGGCGCACAACCCGACTCCTTCACCAGGAATGGCGCTACGGTGCGGCCGTTAGGGGTAGAAAACGACCTGGCATTCAAGCTCGTCAACCTGCTCGATGACGAGCAACGAAAGCAGGCCGTCCTCGGCAATCGGCCGAGGGATCTTCGGCTGGGGCCGGGTCACGATGGCCAAACAATTCGGCCCGAAGGACTCAACTGCGCGTCGCTCAAGGAACTTCAGCGGGCCACGCTCTTGGAGTTGATCGGCGCCTGGGTCGAGATCCTGCCCAACGAAGCGTCTGCCAGGCGGATGGCCGCACTCAAAGCGCAAATCGACAAAACGTATTTCGCCTGGTACGGGCCGACGACCAATGGGAGTGCCGCTTACTTTCGCATCCAAGGCCCCTCGCTCGTGATCGAGTACGCCCCGCAGAGGGGCACACATCATATCCACACGATCATTCGCGACCCGAGCAACGACTACGGCCGGAAATTGACGCGATCCTGAGATGAGCAGAACGCACCCTCCGAGTAGTTAAGGCAGCGCCTTCGGGGACTTCGGGTGGATTGGAATCATCGCGCCTGGATCGGGAAGAATCTCACCGGGTCGAGGCTCCCGGACGCGTTGGACGCCGACGAACAGAACCGGCTGTCGACCCGCGGGCGCGGGCAGGACGATGCCACTCGGCTCCGCACCATTCACCACCGTCATCGATGTCTCGAGCGTCCGGGTCGAGACAATTGGTTTCCCGATATCCAGGTCGACGCCGGCAATGGATTCCCGGCCATCCAAGGTCGTCATCGAGATTTTGATCGGCGAAACCGATAACTTGTCGTCCTGGCCCGCGACAGACTGCACCACCAATTGAATCCGAATCCCAAGCTGCGCATCGGCGGCGGACTCTTTCAGCTCGAATGTTTTCGCGCCGGTTCGCACGAAATAAGGGAGTTGGACTGGGCCCGTTGAGATTTCGATCGTCGAGGTTTGCCCCAGCGTGGTTGTGATTCTCGGGGCGCACAGGACGTCCAGCGATTCGGCGTTCTGCTTCAGCGATTCGAGACTTCCCGGTCCCGTCTCGAGTAGTTCACCCTCGCGAGGCCTCCCTTCCGAACGACCGACAGCGGAAAAACGCGCCTCCTTGAGAGCGCGTTTCGGGTCGCCACGCAATTCGACCAGAAACAACCGAATTTCGACGAGGGGCGGCTCAGCCTTTGGATCGTGCGATCCTGTTGCCGCGGGCGCCGCCGCTGCCGGTGGTGACACCACTGCTTTGGTCGGCGGGTCGGAATCGTTGGGTCTCAGGCCGCCGGCATTCCCCAGCCATGCCCAAAAGAGGAGCGTTGCGCAGACGAGACGTGGCAATCTCATATTTCATCTGACCCTATTGGAGTTGCGAGTCGGAATTGTGTGTTCCGAGCCGTCCGCTGCCGAACAGACCCACAAACTTCTTAGGCGGCATCACGAACTTGACCAACGCGTCGCCTTCGGCGCGGACGATCTGGACATGTTCCGTGGTCTCTGCGGAGGGCGACGAAGCAACTGCCGTCGCGGGGGCCGCCGTTTGCTGTTTGGCAATCGCGGAGCCAGATTGTCGGCCCAGCACAAACCCCAGCAAACCCGCGCACGCGGTCGAGCCCACCAGAACGAGAACGCGTCGCGTCTGAAAGGAACTCCGTTCGGGCGAGGGTTGCTTCGTGATCCCGGCGATACGAGCGTCGAGTTCCCGCGACGGGCTCGGACGCGGCAGCCGGGCGATGAGCCCCTCGATTTCTTTGTCATTCATGGCAAACCTCCAGCGTTTCGCGAAGTTTCCCGAGCGCCCGCCGGTAACGCGATGCAACGGTCGGAAGGGGTTGCTCCAGTATCGCGGCAATCTCTTGAAAGGTCAGTGCGGCGCGAATGTGCAATTCAACCACTTCGCGAGCAACGGGCTCGAGGTTTTCCAAGGCCGCAGAAGCGGCGGCCAGCGAGACATCCCCGTCCGCTAGAAACTCACAACTCAATCGATCGATGTCTGCGGGAATTGGTTCCTCTCGCCGCCGAGCACGGATTCTGGCGAAGTCGAGGGCAGCGTTGCGGACGGCCCGAAAGGCATAGAGTTTCGGCTGGTACGGCGGTTTTCGCAGCTTGGCTAGTCGCGCGAAAGCGGAATGGACTGCGTCCTCCGCCAGACAGGGGCATCGCAAAATGTTCCATGCCGTGAGTAGGAGTGGTCGCCGATGTTGCCGATACAGGTCGTCCAGCCAAACCCGATCTGGCATTCCACCGTTCCTTGGTTCCCCTATAGATACCACGCCTCGGCCGCTGAAATTATGCACCTCAAGGCGCCGTTTTTCCAAAGAACCTGGGGCCGTCTGACGAACGCGGCTGCACGAATCGACCTCATCTTCGCTGCAAGGCGAGTGCGCGACCAATAGCGCGAACGGCCGGCATACCAAGCCGTCCGCAGCGGTCCGGCGCCTCCCGGATCGAAACCCACGTCATAGATCAGCCAGGCGGTGACTTCCTGGGCGTCCTCATCGTGGCTCAGCGACCGGTCATTTGCTCCAGCTTTTCGGGGTACCGCGCCCCTTGCACCGTGATCTTGGAGGCCGCGCTCTCAATTTCACGCAGATCGTCTGGCGTGAGTTCGACAGCAAGTGCCCCGAGATTCTCCTCGAGGCGATGCAATTTCGTGGTGCCTGGGATCGGAACAATCCACGGCTTCTGGGCCAAGAGCCACGCGAGCGCGATCTGAGCGGGCGTCGCTTTCTTCCGCTTTGCGATTTGGCCCAGCAAATCGACCAGGGCCTGGTTCGTCTTGATCGCCTCCGGCGTGAAGCGGGGAAGGGTGCTGCGGAAGTCGGAGTTGTCGAAGGTGGTCGCCTCGTCGATCTTGCCCGTGAGGAAGCCCTTGCCGAGAGGGCTGTAGGCGACGAGGCCGATGCCCAGCTCCTCGAGGGTCGGGATCACCTCCGCCTCGGGCCGTCTCCACCACAGTGAGTATTCATTTTGAAGCGCGGTGACGGGCCGGACCGCGTGTGCGCGACGGATGGTTTGCACTCCTGCTTCAGAGAGGCCGAAGTGCTTGACCTTGCCCGCCTGAATCAGTTCCTTCACCGTTCCGGCCACGTCCTCGATGGGCACGTCGGGGTCGACCCGGTGCTGATAGAGCAAGTCGATGGTCTCGACCCTGAGTCGCTTGAGCGAGCCCTCGACCGCCTGCTTGACGTGCGCAGGCCGACTGTTGAGGCCCGCCGCACCCGGCCGCGTATCGCTGCCACTCAAGTCGAATCCGAATTTGGTGGCGATCACGACCTGCTCGCGGAAGGGAGCGAGGGCCTCGCCGACGAGTTCTTCGTTCGTGAAGGGGCCGTACACCTCGGCGGTGTCGAAGAACGTGATGCCGCGTTCGACGGCTGTGCGAATCAGCGAGACCATCTCCTGCTTGTCTTTGGGCGGGCCGTAGGAAAAGCTCATTCCCATGCAGCCGAGGCCGATGGCCGAGACTTCCAGGTTGCTCTTTCCAAGTTTGCGCTTTTGCATTTGTTTCTCCTTCGAGGTGCGAGCTGCTTATTCCGGATCAGGCCTGGTACTGTTCGTCGCTGACTTTCTCCATCCAGTCGACGAATTTGCCGTCGAGCTGTTCCTGAATGGCGATATGCGTCATGGCTGTAGTTGGCGCGGCGCCATGCCAGTGCTTTTCACCGGGCGGAAACCAGATCACGTCACCGGGCCGAATCTCCTCGATTGGGCCTCCCCAGCGCTGCGCACGCCCGCAACCGAACGTCACGATCAAGGTCTGGCCTAGCGGGTGGGTGTGCCACGCCGTGCGAGCGCCGGGCTCGAACGTGACACTGGCGCCGCCAGCGCGGGCCGGAGCGTTGGGTTGAAACAAGGGATCGATCCGGACCGTACCCGTAAACCAATCGGCCGGTCCTTTGCCGGAAGGCTGTGAGCCGCAGCGTTTAATGTCCATCTTGAACTCCCGTCTTTGAACTAGAGGGCGATCAGCCTGCTCACTGTGAATCGGTGGCAAGCGAGCCGTTCAGCGCTCGCGACTTCTGGAACGGTAGCGGCGACCTCGGCTGAGGCAATGACCAGAAGTTAACTTTCCGGAGTTGATCTGAGCAAAGGTCGCGCCGCTGGCCGGCGCCACGATGCTCAGGTAGCATCACGAGCAACGAGGCCTGTCATGTCGATTAAGCCGGCCGTGTTGCCGGACCACGAAGCTTCCCTCATGGCGCCGACGCAACCGCAGGCGCCGCCCGCCCGACGCGTCGACGCTGTCGACATCCTCCGCGGGGCGGTGATGGTCTTGATGGTGCTCGATCACACGCGTGACTACTTCGGCGACGCGTCGATCGACCCCACAGACCTGTCCCGAGTGAGCGCGGCACTGTTCCTGACACGGTGGGTGACCCACTTCTGCGCTCCGGTTTTCGCCTTCCTCGCGGGAACGGGTGCTTACCTGGCGGGCTCCCGAGGCCGGTCGCGGCGCGACCTCGCGGCATTTCTCGCTTCGCGGGGAATCTGGTTGATCTTTCTCGAGCTGACGGTCGTCCGGCTCGGGCTATTTTTCGACCCCGTGAGTGCCCCAGTGATTTTGACGGTCTTGTGGTCGATCGGAGCCTCGTTCGTTGTGCTGGCGGGGCTGGTCTTCCTGCCGAGCCGAGTGGTCGGGGCGCTCGGGGTGCTCTTGATCGCGACGCACAGCGTGGCCAGCGGATTGTTGCCCAGCGAGGGGGCCACCGTGCTGCAGGCGGACGCCGCGCTTCTGCTGCGACCCGGGTTGTTGCCGCTGCCCGGTGGCATAAACGTGCTCGTCGGCTACCCGTTGCTGCCCTGGCTGGGAGTTGTCGCCGCGGGCTACGGGTTCGGCGAAGTGATTCGGCTCGAGCCGGAGCGAAGGCGGCGGGTGATGTGGATCACGGGCGTCGCCATGATTGCCGCTTTCGTGACTTTGCGGGCGTGGGGCGTGTCCGTCGACCCGCGCCCATGGACAACCCAGCCGACTGCGCTGCTGACCGCGCTCTCATTCATCAACTGCACGAAGCAACCCCCTTCGTTGCTGTTCGTGCTGATGACGCTCGGCCCGGCGATCGCGGCCCTGGCGGTGATCGACCGTGTGGGCATCCGCGGCCCGCTCGGCCGCGCCGTTGTGACGTTCGGCCGCGTGCCGCTGTTCTATTACCTCTCGCAATGGTACGTCATCCACGGGCTCGCCGTGCTGGCGGGCCTGATGCGCGGACTGCCGGTCGCCTGGCAGTTCTCGGCGGCGGCTCTCGCGCCGGCACCCGAGGGCTGGTCGCTGAGTCTCCCGGGCATCTACGTCGCCTGGGTGGTGGTGCTGGTCGTCCTCTACCTCCCGTGCCGTTGGTTCGCGGGAGTGAAGGCGCGCCATCCGGGAGGCTGGCTGTCTTATCTTTGATCGGGCTCTCTCGCCGGGCGTATTTAGATTCAAGCACCCTGGGGCTTACGCCCCAGGCTCGCCAGGTTCGATCGTCGTTCAGCGGTTAAACAGGAACCCCGGGCTGTTGATCAGCGCCCACATCAGGTCTTGTGCGGACTCGGTGGGTTTCTTGACTTCTGCCAGGTAGGCCTCGGCCTTCTTGGACTCGTCGGGACTTGGCAAGCGGCCCAGCACGGAAAGATAGATGTCCTCGACGAGCGCTTTCGGCTTGGCGCCTTCCGCCACGCGGCGGGCGATCAAGCCGTTGGGGTTGGCGATCGCGTCGGAGATCGTCGGCCCATTGATCAGGCTCAGCGTTTGACCGAGGCTGACCGCGCTCGTTCGTTCGCACTCGCAGGGCGACTCGCGCGGAGCCCGGCCGAACATGTCGAGAAAGCCGACGTCGATCTGCGGATCGGGGAGCTGGGCCGCACGAAATCCGAGCGGCGCCCCGGGAATGTTGAAGGGCGAACCGCTCGCGACCATCAGAGCGTCGTAAAGCTCCTCTGCCGTGAGCCGTCGCGGATACGTGTGAGAGAAGTTCGATGCGTCGTCGGTGTTCCACTCGTTCGTGCGATAGGTTCGCTGATAGGTGTGCGAATCGACGATCGTTCGCACCAGATGTTTCAGGTCGAAGTTGTGCGCGATAAAGTCGGCCGTCAGCGCGTCGAGCAGCTCGGGATTGGAAGGCGGGTTCCCCGCGGATGTCGTCGACCGGATCGATGATTCCGCGGCCGAGGAAATAACTCCAATACCGGTTGACGAGGCTCTTGGCGAAGTAGGGATTGTCCTTCGACGTCAGCCAGCGAGCCAGCTCTGTGCGGCGATCTTTCGTGCCGACGTCCATCCCGGCGTAGTGAAACGGGAAGGACGCGTTCACTGCCGTGTTGGTCCGCGGATTGACGACCGCTTCCGGAGCCCGCAATGTGTAGACGATCTCATCATCGGCCGATGCGCCGGGGGCCCGCCCGACCGCCGAGAAATAGGCCGACAGCTCGTAATACTGCTCTTGGGTCCAGCGTTCGAAGGGATGGTCGTGGCACTTGTTGCAGTTGAAGCGAATGCCCAAGAAGACCTGGGTCATGTTCTCCATCACGATGCTCGGCTCGCGCCGATGCGGTAGTAGTTGGATGCCGGACTTTCGAGTGAATGGCCGCTGGCCGTCATCAGGTCATAGACGAACTTGTCGTAGGGTTTGTCGGCCATCAGCGACTGGCGGATCCAGTTGCGGAACGCCCAGACCCCCTTTTCGGTGACGTACTTCCGCTTGTTGAGCAACAGGTCGCTCCATTTGAGCGTCCAATGGTCGACGTAGGCGGAGCTGGAGAGTAGCTCCTCGACCTTGGCCTGCCGCTTCGTGCGGGAGTCTCGTGCGTCGGCCAAAAAGACCCGCGTCTGCTCGAGGCTCGGCGGCAAGCCGATCAAGTCGAGCGAAATGCGTCGCAGAAATTCCGCGTCGGAACAGAGGTCGGACGCCCAGAGCTTCATCTTCTGGAGTTTTTCGTCGACATGCTTGTCGACAAAGTTGAACTCGGGGCTCGGCTTCCAGGCGTATCCGTCCCGGGTGCCGATCACAGTCACTGGAGAGACGGCGTATTGACCCTCGTAGCGCACGAGTGCGGCGGCCTCACCGCGGCGCACGGCTTCAACTTGTCCTGACTTGCCGACGACGGCAACCTCAAAGTTGCTCGTGTCGAAGATCGCGTCGCGGGTCACGTCGCGCATGGCGCCGTCGGGATAGTGGGCGATCACAACGAGCTGCTGCGTCTCTTTGACGTTTTGCAGCACGGGTGCCGAGGGAAAAACCTCGAGCTTCGTCACGCGGGTGTTGTCTTTGTAGACGCAGCCTTCGGCGATCCATTCGTGCAGCAGCTTGTAATAGCGAGAGTCTTCGCTGAACAAGAAGCCCCCTTCGTGGGGGACGCCCTGCGTGGGCTTGAGCAACATCAAACTCTGGGCCGGCAGGGCGCGGTTGAAGCGCCGCCCTGAGACGTCGTCGACCAGGGCCCGGTAGTCAAACAGCGGATCGTATCCGCGCAGCGACAATTTGAATCCGGCTCGCCCGGCCTGCGAGCCGTGGCATGTTCCCTGATTGCAACCGACCTTGCCCAACACGGGGATCACTTCTCGCACGAAATCGACGGGCTGGGGCGAAGCGTCTGTGACGTGGACGGGAATTTTCGTCTCGAGACCGGCCGCGGAGATCAATAGCTCGGCATCACCTTTTGCCTTGGCAACGACATAACCTTCGTCATCGACGGCAATGTTCGCCGATTGCGATTTGAAGAGGGCCTCAAGGGTGACGTCCTTCCGCACGCCGCTGGGGCCGATGGCCGTCACCAAGACTCGGCGGCTGTCGCGCAGCGAACCTAACTCGAGGCGGCTCGGGAAGACTTCCAGCGACGCGAATTTTTTCGGTCCGGTCGGAGCAGCCGCTTGGGCCAGGCTGCCCAGCGCGAATCCAATCGCGACAACTGCGAGCGAGCGTGGGACAAAAGTCCTCATGTGTCGTTCTCCGCGCGCCCTTCTGGGAGGCTGGCGGCAGGCCCCCTCACCCCCGACCCCTCTCCCGCGAGGGGAGAGGGGAGAAGATTTGCACGCAAGGCTTTGTTGTGTAACTGGTGCCAACTCTACACTCTTTCCCCCCTCGCCCCTTGCGGGAGAGGGGTCGGGGGTGAGGGGGATCTAGCGCGCGGCGGTCTGAACAGGCGTGATTTCAACCGGCAGGAATTCTTTGACCAGCGCGCCGCGGGCGGCGTCGTACAGGCGAACTTTTCCCTCAAAACCGGCGACGGCGACTTGCTTGCCATCCGGGCGGAAGGCCACGGCGTAAACCGGTCCGGAGATTTTGGGCAGATCGTGCAGCAGCTTGCCGTCGTCGGTGCTATAGATGCGGGCGGTGCCCCCCGTGGCGGTGCTTGCGCCGACCACGAACTGGCTGCCGTCCTTGTTGAACTGCAAACTGAAAATGCGGCCGGGCAGCGGCTCGTAACCGCGAATGCGATTAAAGTCGTCGCCGATGACGCGCGTCTTCGTGCGGAAGATCTGATAGAGCTTGGGCTCGCCGTCGGCGCCGCCGGTGAGCACTTGCTCTCGCGTCGGATGCCGCTCGACTGCCACCAGCCCGCCTTTGAGCGCGCCGGGCGTGATGCTCGTGATGTTGTCGACGAACTGCCCGTTCTCGACCACGATCAGCTTCATCGACATGTCGCGGCTGACGGTGATCAGGTAATCCTGCTTGAGCGAAAAGGTCGTTCCCAGCACGTAGTCGGAGTGCGCGTCGAACCGCACCACTTCCTTGCCGTCGGCCACGCGGACGATGCGGGCCCGATTATCGGCCCCGCCGAAGGCGAAGAGCTTGCCGTCGTTGTTGAACGACGCGCCGTAGAGCGAATCGTACGTGACGGGCAGGGCCAGCGTGAGTTTTTTCTGCGCGACGTTCCAGAACTGAGCTTCTCCCAACAGGGCGGGCGTGCCGCCGACCGCTCCCAGGACCTTGCCGTCGGGAGAGAAGGCGAGCGACTCAATCCGCTGGGCGCGGCCGATCAGCCGCCCCACCAGCTTCGAGCCATCCGCCTGATGCAGCAGGATCTCGTGGAAGCCGGAGACCGCCAGCAGGCTGCTGTCGGGAGAGTACGCCAGCGCGGCGATCACCGGCGGGCTGGCGTACTTGGGGGGATTCTCCGCCGTGACGGGGTCCTTGACCCCCTCTGGGGTGTCGTCTTTTGCCCCTTGCGCGATCCACTGCCGAATGAAATCGACTTGGGCCGGCTTAAGCTTCTCACCGCTCTTGGGCATCTCAGGCTTGTCGCCCGAAACGTATTGAACGATGGTGCTATCGTCGGGTTTGCCGACCACAAAGCCGGGCCCCGCTTCGCCCCCTTTTTTCAGGCCCTCGTACGAGGTCAGCAGCAGTCCGCCGCCGCGCTTGGCCGCCTGATGGCAACCGCTGCAGGAACGTTGGAGGATTGGACGAACGTGCCGGTAATAACTGACGGGTGCCGATTTCTTGGTCGCGTCGGCCGCTTTGTCGGCTCGGGCGAGCGCGGGCAGGATCGCGAATAGCACAACCGCAGTCAGAACCAAACCCTGGGCGCGGGGTGCCACTGGCGGCTTGTCCGCCAGTGCGCTTCGTACCAGACACTGGCGGACAAGCCGCCAGTGCCACCCAAGCACGGCAGAGGGGATCAGGAGAGCCCATCGCAGTGAGTTGCAGAATCCAATCGACACGCGCGGTTACCTCGAGGCTGGCAATTCGGGCAGGAGTGCGATGCAAGGTGGGGAGGCGTTCATGGTCCGCCAAGAGACGCATCGACAAGTCATGATACAAGACCCGCGCAACCGGGGTAAAGTCTCTGGGCAAACGATCCAGGGGCCGAACGATACAGCTTGCGGCTCATTCGCGCGCGGTAGTACAACACTAAGTGGCGCCTCTTTTTGAGGATTTTCGGAATGCCTCTGCCGCCGACTGACGATTCGCCCCACAGTCCGGCTCACATGGAGCCGGCGCCACGACAGGGTCCGGCTCACATGGAGCCGGCGCCACGGCACGGCGGCGCTCATCTGGAGCCCGGCCCGGCGGCTGAGTCTGCGGCTCCGGAGACCCCGGTCTTCCAGGAGATCTCAGAAGACTCGGTCAGGCAGCTCGGGGAATTCCGCATCCTGCGTCCGCTCGGGCGCGGCGGGATGTCAGAGGTCTATCTCGCCGAGCAGACCTCGCTTCACCGTCAGGTGGCCGTCAAGGTGCTGCGCCAGGAATTGCTCTCCGACGAGACGATTCTCAAGCGCTTCGAGCAGGAAGCCAAGGCGGCCGCCGGGCTGATCCATCCGAACATCGTTCAGGTCTACTCGTTCGGGCAGCAGGAGGGACTCTACTACATCGCTCAGGAATACGTGCAGGGGATGAATCTGCGGCAGCTGCTCAATCGCCGCGGGCCCCCGGAGCTTTTGGTCGCTTACCACATCATGCGGCAAGTGGCCGCGGCGCTGACGGTCGCCGGTGAAGCGGGGATCGTTCACCGCGACATCAAGCCCGAGAACATTCTCATCACGCGAAAAGGAGAGGCGAAGGTCGCCGATTTCGGCCTGGCTCAACTGGCCCAAACGGAGCACATGATGCAGCTCACGCAGGTGGGCATGACCATGGGCACGCCGCTTTACATGAGCCCCGAGCAGATCAACGGAGAGGCCGTCGATCACCGTAGCGACATCTATTCGTTTGGCGTCACGTGTTACCGCATGCTGGCCGGCCGGCCGCCCTTCCGCGGGGATACGACGCTCAGCCTGGCGATGCAGCACCTGACGCATAAGCCCGAGGACCTGGCCACGCTGCGTCCCGATCTGCCGCCGGTGATCTCCGAAATCGTGCACAAAATGATGGCCCGTGCTCCGGCCGACCGCTACCAGCATGCCCGCGAAATCACGCACGATCTGAAGAAGGTCGGTCGGCTGATCAAAGACGACCCGGGAGCGGCGGGCGCGGTGAAGCTCAAGGAAATCACCGTGCCCATGTCGACGCCCGCGGCCACGACGCCGGGACACCCGCGCGTTGTGGTCCGCTGGAGCGAAGGCTTCTTCAAATGGTCGCTGACTCAGCATGCGATCGCCCTGGGAATTGCGGCACTGGTTCTGGGTAGCGCAACTGCGGCAGTGGGATGGTGGTTACGGCCGGCGGACCCGCTGCAGGCGGCCGCGATCCAGGAGAATCCCACTTCGCGAGAAGGCTCGGCACAAAAGCAGTTCGCACGCGCCAACCAACTGCGTTCCGACGAAGACGCTTGGAAAGCCGTGCTCGACTACTATCCGGAAGACCGCGTCTATACGGTGCAGGCGAAGGAACGATTGGCTGTTTTGTACCTGCGCACGCTGCAGCTTAAAGAGGCGCAGAAACTGTTCAGCGAACTGGAGGGCATGGGTCGCGAGAACCCCAAGGAACACGCCGCCGGCATCGCCGGCCAGGCGATCGTCGCGACCCTGCAAAAGGATTACAAAAAGTCACAGGGACTAATCTACGACTTGGGCGACCTCTCCCAGCGCCGCGGCCAGATCAGCGGCGATTTGTGGCAAATGCTGCAACGCGCAGGCAGCATCAACGCCCGCGAACTGGGCCAGCAAGAGAACAAGCAGCTGCAGGATCTCTTTGAAGGCGAGCCGTAGGGCGCCCGTGCGGCCACTTTGCCCAGGAGGGCCCCGCGCCGGTTCTTGCGATCCCCTCGTGCCCTACAAACCTGACGCGTCCGCGATCGGAATGCGACATGAAATGCGATTGCTGCGGCATTGAGTCGCCCCTGGACGCGGCATTCCGTCCCATCGTGCGCGTGTTTCAGAAGCCCTGGCGCTATTGCCCGACTTGCTGGGATTGCCGGGAACGGTTGCTTCTCAAACGCTCATCCCTGGTCGCTCTCCCTTTCTTCGTTGCTGGCGCAGCGTTCGCGCTTACTGTCGCTCCGCCTCAGGATCGGAGCATTTTGTTTTTTGCACTGTATTTGCTGATCTTTTCTTGGTTGGCCGTCGTGGCGCACGAGTTGGCACATGCCTTGGCAGCGCGGGTTCTCGGCCTGCGGGTGTTTCGAGTGTGCATTGGCTGGTGGGGGCCGACGCTTTGGCGCTGGACGATTTTCGGGACCGAAATCTGCGTCAGGCCGTTCGCGACCGGAGGTTTGACGTCCGTAGGCGCTCCCTCCCTCCGTTTCATCAGATGGCGATGGCCTTTGATGGTCGCTGCGGGACCACTGGCCAATATCCTGCTGGCAGTCGCGGCGTTATTCCTACGCCCCACGACGTCGTGGAGTGAATTACTCGTTGTTCCGTTCGTTACCGCCAATGTTCTTGTTCGTCGTGTTGTCTTTATTTCCGTGGCATCACGTGACACCTCTGGGTCGCTTTCGGAGCGACGGGCTCGTGTTGCTTTCGTTTCCCTTTGCGACTCGCGAAACGTTGGAAAAGCCGCACATTCTCTATTTCGCGCAAGAGGCAGCGGAACAAATTCAACGCAAGAACTACCGAGCAGCCATCGATTGGGCCGAGCGAGGCCTGCGAGAGTACCCGGCCGACAATACCATCAGCGGCGTGCTCGGCGTCGCCCAGTTGGGACTCGAGGACTTCCCCGCGGCGCGGAAAACGTTCATCGACTGCCTTGAATCTTGTGGTGAAAATCTGGAGCAGCGCGCGCTGTTTTTGAACAATGTAGGCTGGACCGATCTCTTCATGGGCAATCCCTCCCTCTTCGAGGAGGCCGATCGTTATTCCGCGGAGGCCTTCCGAATCGCACCTTGGGTTTCGTGGATCCAGGGAACTCGGGGGATGGTCCTGGTCGAATTCGACCATTTCGATGAAGGGATCGACCTGCTCAAGAAGGCTCTCGCCCGTAATCCTGACCCTCAGAGCAAAGCCAGCAATGCCTGCTGCCTCGCGATCGCTTTCGCACGGAAATGCGACCAAGATAAAAGTCGCCATTACCTCGCACAGGCCAGGAAGCTTGATGCAAAGTGCGCTCTCATCTCGCGTGTTGAAAGAGAACTCTCGGCACCCGAAGTTCGTGTTTGAACGGCCGCCGCGACACTAAGCACCCGCCAGCTTACGCTGGCGGCTCGCCGGGTCGTGTTCACTTCGACCGCGCCGGTCACTTTGCCAGCGCGGCCTGAGCAGCCGCTAGCCGGGCGATCGGTACGCGGAAGGGTGAGCAGCTCACGTAGTCGAGTTCGATTTCGTGGCAGAACATGACGCTGGCCGGGTCGCCGCCGTGTTCGCCGCAGATGCCGATCTTGAGGTTTTCGCGCGAGTGGCGGCCCTTCTCGACGCCGATTCGCATCAGTGCACCGACGCCGTCCTTGTCGATTGTCTGGAACGGGTCGCTGCCGATGATGTCGTGCTCTTGGTAGTAGCCGATGAACGCTCCGTAGTCGTCGCGGCTCATGCCGAGCGTGGTTTGCGTCAGGTCGTTGGTGCCGAAGCTGAAGAACTCGGCCGCCGTCGCGATCTGATCGGCGACGACGGTCGCCCGCGGGACTTCGATCATCGTGCCGACCAGGAAGTCGACGGTCGCGCTGCGCTCTTTGAAGACTTTTTCGGCAACCTCGCGGACAATCGCTTCCTGGTTCTTGTATTCGGCGAGGAAGCCGACCAGGGGAATCATGACTTCCGGATGGACGTCGATGCCCTCCTTCTTCACCAGGCAGGCCGCTTCAAAGATGGCCCGCGCCTGCATGGCGGTGATTTCCGGATAGACGATTCCCAGCCGGCAGCCGCGGTGGCCCAGCATGGGGTTCGACTCTTTGAGGCCGGCGACGCGCTGCTCGATCGCCTGCTTCGAGACGCCCAGTTGTTTGGCCAGCTTTTCGGCCAGATCGGGCTGCTCGTGCAGATGGTGCTCGGACAGGAATTCGTGCAGCGGCGGATCGAGCAGCCGGATCGTGACGGGCCGACCTTTCATCTCGCGGAAGAGTCCGGCGAAATCGTCTCGCTGGAAGGGGAGCAGCTTGGCGAGCGCATTCTCGCGCGACTCTTGCGTCTCGGCCACGATCATCTCGCGAATTTCGTCGAGGTGACCGAAGAACATATGCTCGGTGCGGCACAGGCCGATGCCTTCGGCTCCAAAGGCGACGGCTTGCGCGGCTTCGTTGGGCTGATCGGCGTTTGTGCGGACGCGCAGCTTGCGGAACTTGTCGACCCAGCCCATCAATTGCGAGTAGCGCTGGAAGATTTCCGACTCTTCCGGCTTCTTGGACTTGGTCAACAGCACTTCGACCACTTCGCTGGGCTTCGTCGGGACTTTGCCCTCGTAGACCTCGCCTGAGAAGCCGTCGATACTGATCCAATCGCCCGGCTTGAGGGTCTTGCCGCCGACGATCAGCGTCTCTTTGTGGTAGTCGATGTTGAGCGCGCCGCAGCCGACGATGCAGACTTTGCCCATCTGCCGGCTGACGAGGGCCGCGTGCGAGCTGGCTCCGCCGAACGCGGTGAGGATGCCCTTGGCGATCCGCATGCCGCGCAGATCTTCGGGGCTCGTTTCGCGGCGGACGAGAATTAACTCGACCTTCGGATCGGCCGTGTGCATCGCCTCGGCGTCGGACGCATGGAAACAGATCTTTCCCGTCGCCGCGCCGGGACCGGCCGCGATTCCCTTGGCGAGCAGCTTGCCCGCCGAGCGGGCCGCCTTCTTGGCTTCGGGATCGAAGATCGGCTGCAGCAGCTGATTCAAGTCGTCGGCCGGAATCCGCCGCTTTTGGAGGGCTTCCTGCTCCGTGATCAATCCTTCGTTGACTAGGTCGACGGCGATTCGGACGGCGGCGAAGCCGGTTCGCTTGGCATTGCGCGTCTGCAGCATCCAGACCTTGCCGCGCTGGATCGTGAATTCGATGTCCTGCACGTCCTTGTAGTGCCGTTCGAGCGTCTTGCCGATGTTGTCGAGTTGCTGGAAGGCTTCGGGCATTTCCTTGGGCAGGTCGATCTCGATTCGCTTGGGAGTGCGGATGCCGGCCACCACGTCTTCGCCCTGTGCATTGACCAGGTAGTCCCCATTGAAGCCGGGAAGCCCCAGAGCCCCGTCGCGCGTCAAGCCTACGCCCGTCGCGCAATCGTTGCCCAGGTTGCCGAAGACCATCGCCTGCACGTTGGTCGCGGTGCCCCATTCGTGGGGAATGCCGTATTGCCGGCGATAGACGACGGCCCGATCGTTCATCCAACTGCTGAAGACGGCGCCGATTGCGCCCAGACCTGCTCCATCGGATCGGTGGGGAAGTCCTGGCCCCTTTGCTCCTTCACCATTTTCTTGAACTGGGCGACGACGTCCTGCAGTTGCTCGACCGACAGCTCCGAATCGTACTCCACCTTGGCCTTGTGCTTGACCTCTTCGAGGATTTTCTCGAAGGGGTCGGCGTCGCGTTTGTCTTTGGGCTTCATGTCGAGCACGACGTCGCCGTACATCTGCACGAAGCGGCGATAGCTGTCCCAGGCGAAGCGCTCGTTCTGCGACTGTTTGGCCAGGGCTTCGAGCGTTTTTTCGTTGAGGCCGATGTTGAGCACGGTGTCCATCATGCCGGGCATCGACTCGCGGGCCCCCGACCGGCAGGAGACCAGGAGCGGATTCTTCGCCGAGCCGAACTCGGCCCCCATGATCTTTTCGACATGCTCGAGCGCCGCCTCGACCGTCTTCTTCAGCTCTTTGGGGTAGGTGCGGTCGTTGGCGTAGTAGTAGTTGCAGACCTCGGTCGTGAGGGTGAAGCCCGCGGGGACCGGGAGGCCGATGTTGCACATTTCGGCCAGGTTGGCCCCTTTGCCTCCCAAGAGATTGCGCATCGAGGCGTCGCCTTGCGCCTTGCCCGCGCCGAAGGTGTAAACGTACTTGTGCTCTTTGGCCATGCTTGCAACCTTTGTATTGGCCCGCTGGGGAGCCCCGTCTGTTTGCGAGGCCCGCGTTTTCAGGAGGGGCCTTGGTTGGCGGCAGCCGAGGCCCGCCGGATCGGCGTCGGTCCCCGGCGCAGTGCGCGACCTTCGACCGGAAACGGAGACTCGAGCTCAGGAAGCCCAAGCAGCGGTCCGCAGCGAGGCCGACGAACCTGGCTCCCGTCGGTGTGCCGCGTCGAAAGCTATCAGCGCCACAAAGGATCGTCAAGGCAGCCCAGCGCACCGGCCGCGCTCTGGCGAAGTTCGCAAGTGGCTGGTTTGTAATATCTTAGAGTGACGACACTCGGGCCCAGCTTGACTTCAACACGCACCTGCGGACAATCAAGACGAGAGCCGCGCGAATTGCCTGAACTTTCGCCCGAAGCGGCCCCGTCCCTTCAGGATTGTTGCGGTACTGTGGAGTGCGCGGGCAGCCGGGACGCCCCTTTTGCGGAATTTCGAGTGCATGCAAGCCAAACTGATCCCCGTCGACGGCGGCGCAGCCTTCACGATCAACCGGGACGTCACCGTCGTCGGCCGGAGCTCGGAACTGTGCGATCTGACGATCCAGCAAGGCGCCATCTCTAAGCTGCAATGTCTGATCGCCAAGACCGATGGCCTGCTCTTCATCCGCGATCTGGCCAGCACCAATGGCACGAAGGTCAACGGGCAGCGGGTCACCCGCGGCGCGTTATTGCCGGGCGATGAGCTGACGTTTGCCAGCGTGAAGTTCCGCGTCCATCTGGGTCCCAGCGTGCCGGGCGAAGAAGACGAAGAGGCCTACGGCCTCGACGAAGAGACCGTCGAGATCAACCCGCGGGACGTTCCCGATGAAGACTTCGAGCCCGCCGACTCGGCTCAGAGCAGCAGCGACGTCCGCCTGCTGTCGGACGATTCGGCCGCTTCGTAGCAGCTCGCCTTTAGAACCCTCTCCCGATTCGGGTGGACTTCGGCGAGCTCAGTCGAGCCGCAGAGGGCAGGGTGAGGGCCGTCGCGGCGATTCGGTTCCTCGGCGCTCTCCGCCGATCGCCTCAGATCATCGCGTCGAGAAATAACCCCGACGACACCCGGTGGCCGTGCACGATCTGCCAGTCGAACGATTGCATTCGCGCCAAGATGCCCTGCTTGGCCCGAGCCAAGAGAATGCCTTCGACTGAGGACTCCGGACACGCTGTGCAGGGTATCGCGTCACAGCAATTGCAACAGCAGCAAAACGGTCCGCAGACAAACGGGCCGCAGCATTCAAGCGGACTGCAGCAGCAACACAGACCGCAGCAACAAACCGGGCCGCAGCAGCAAAAGAGGCCACAGCAGTCAAAAGGGCCGCAGCATCCACAAACGCAACAGCAGTCAAACGGTCCACAACACGGGAACAGGCAACAACAGCGGAACGGTCCGCGGCATTCAATCGGGCAGAACAGCGGATGACAGAAGCATCGCAACAAGCCGCGCAAAGGGTTCGTGGACCCAGCGCCTGGCGTGCTCCGGAAGCAGCGGCTCCCGGCACACCGGCGGCCGGCAATCAGCAATAGGATTGAAATACCGGACCTCCGTGCCGGCGCAAATCGGAGAAATGCGACGGTTTTCCGCCATGGTTGAAGGCGAGGCGCGCGACGCCTGATGCGTGCGCGGACCAGTTCAACTATGGATTAGAGCCGGCCGCCCGGTTCAGGATTTGCGCTCTTGCGCGAGCCAATTGGCCGATCGCGAAGTGTTCGCGCCGAACGTAATGCGCCAGCCGTCGCTGCCGGCCTCGCGGAGAATTCCCGAGAGTTGGCTTCTGGGGACGCGTTGCCAAATGGCAACGCGCATAGAATTCGGGCAGTAGCGGGTTAGCCGCGGGACTCCTACACTGCGGTTCTTACACTCTGGCATTCTGCACTGGCGGCCGAAGAATCCTACGCTGGCGGCCGAAGAAGCAGTGCGATGCGGTCGAGACTGAGGAGACTGGCGCGTGACTACTCAATCGCCGTGGATTTCCGAAACGACGACTCCGCGTTTTGAGGTCGACGTGATCCGCGCGTCGGTCGATCGGCCGATGGTCGTCGACTTTTGGGCGCCCTGGTGCGGCCCGTGCCGGCAGTTGACGCCGATCCTCGAAAAGCTCGCGACCGAACTGAACGGCCGCTTTCAGTTGGTGAAGATCAATATCGACGAGAATCCGGAAATCGCCCAAGCGTTCGCCGTGCAGTCGATTCCGTATGTCGTCGCGCTGCGCGACCAGCAGGTGGTCAGCGAGTTCATGGGCGTGCATCCGGAGGACAAGCTCCGCGAATGGCTCAACTCGATCTTGCCGTCAAAGGCCGAAGAGCTGCTCGCGAAGGGCAAGGCGCTGGAGGCGTCGGATCCGAAAGGGGCGTTGGCCGCTTACCGCGAGGCGGCGGCCCTCGATCCGGCGAATGACGCCATCAAGATCGCGCTCGCCCGCGTGTTGCTCAGGCTCAATCTTGACGACGAGTCGCGAAAGCTCCTCACCGATCTCGAAGCGCGCGGTTACCTCGAGCCAGAGGCCGAGAAGATCAAATCCCAGCTCGAATTGCGGGCCGCCGCGGCCGAAGCCGGCCCGCTCGACGAAGCCCGCAAGTCGGCTGCCGCCGCGCCGAACGATCTGAATCTGCAACTCAAGCTGTCCGACGCGCTGGCCGTGGCAAACCGCCACGAGGAGGCACTGAAAATCCTCTTGGACATCATTCAAAAAGACAAAACGGGGGTTGGCGTCGAGGCCAAAAACACAATGGTGCGGATCTTCGACACGCTCGGCGCCGGCTCTGATCTCGTCGGCACCTACCGCCGCAAGCTGGCCACCGCGCTTTATTGACGCGCTCGCACACGGCGTCTTTCCCCCTCTCCCATTCCGATGGGAGAGGGCCGGACTTCGGCGAGCCCAGTCGAGCCGGGCGAGGGCAATTTCACTTCGTGAGCATAATCTCGACGCCGACCGGCGAGTCTTGAATCTCGCCACCCTCAAAAGGGCTCTCGGCGATCATCTGTCGAAATTGGCCTCTCGTGTAGGCCCGCTTGATGAGCATGAAGCGAAAAGTCTGCCGCACGACGAACGAGTTGAGCCCGCCCAATTTCAGATTTTGGACTTCGCGCCGAATCGCCTCAGGCGTCACATCGCGGCGCAGGTCAATGATCAGCGCGCGGCCGGCCGGCTTGAGCACGCGATGCATTTCGCGAAGGGCGCCCTCTGGATCGGAAAAATTCTTGAACGCGGCGCGGCAGACGAGAAAATCGAAGACGTTCTCAGGGAAGCGCATCGCCGCGACGTTGCCCTGCTGAAAATCCACATCGACCGCGGCATCGATCGCATTGTGACGCGCGATCTCGACAAACGTGTGGCTGATGTCGAGTCCCGTGACGTGGCGTCCGCCGAGCCTGGCCAACTCGATCGCGAAATACCCTGGTCCAGGCGCCACCTCGAGCACGCAGCCGCCCGGCGCGACGGCAGCCGCAACTCTTTGAGCGAGCGATTGAAATTCCGGCAGCGACGGTCGGGTGATCCGCGCGTACCAACGGGCGATTGGGCCTTCCATTCCCAACCCCCGGTAGCCTTTTTGCGTTGTTGTGGTGGCCATGTCGGATCCCGAGCGCGGAGCGAACCGCGGCCCCATCGCGTCGCGTGAAAAATCGGGCCGCACACCCTTATTCGCTGCAACGCCCCGGTTCTTGGGGCCTTCGAGAGTTTTCCGGGTTCGGCCGCGTCTGGGTGCGTTTCTGCCGCGATCAGGTCTGCCCGATCCACGATTTATCGGCAACTTCTTTCCAACGCGCGCGAATCGCCTCGAACTGCTCTTTCGGCAGCGGACCGGCCTGGAGCAGCTCGGCGTTTTCACGCCAGCGGTTCGGATTCTTGGTGCCGACGATCGCCGTGTGCACGCCCGGCACGCTTAACGTAAATCGCAGCGCGATCGAGGCCGCCTGTTTGGCGTCGCCCTTCAAGAAATCGTAATTCAACTTTTGGAGCCGCTCCCAATACACCTGGTGATAGGAGTTGGTCGGCTTCTCGGAATAGCGCCAGGCGGCGTTGGCGATCGGCCGCTTGGCGACCACCCCGATGCCGCGCTCTCGGGCCAAAGGGAGCGTCAGCTCGAGGGATTCCTGGTCGGCGATGCTGACGGACGTTTGCAGCGAATCGAACACGCCGCACTCGACCGCGTAACGCGCGGCCGAACTGTCCCCACTGTAGCCGATGTAACGCGTGTAACCCTTCTCGCGGGCCTCCTGCAGCGCGGCAATGACCTCGCCCTTTCGCAGATCTTGTTCCGAGCACGTGTGCAGATGGATCAGGTCGACGCGATCGGTCTTCAGCCGCAGCAGGCTGCGCACGATGCTGTCCAGGAGCGACTCTTTGCGCCAATCTTCGACGCCCGGGCGTTCCGGGTGGCCGCACTTGGTGAACAGGAAATATCGCTTGCGCCGATCGCTCACCGCCTCGCCGATCAGCTCCTCGCTGGCCAGATAGCACTCGGCCGTGTCGATTACGTTCAGCCCGGAGCCGAGCGCGGTGGTCAAAAGCGCAGAGACGTCTTCCGGCGAAGCCTGCTCGAACCCGATCTCGGCTCCGCCAAATCCCAGCACGCTGACCCGCATATCGGTTTTGCCGAATTGCCGAGTTTCCATGTCGCTTCCTCAACGAGAGTCTGAAACAGTTCTGAAGAGCCGCGCACGCAAACGGTCAATTGCAATCGTCGCACCGGGCTTTTGTAACCGCTCGATACGTCGCAGCCGCGCTCGATCTCGCAGCGGCAAGGATAACACAATGGGAAAGACCACCGCTCACTTCGTGCGCGGCTCTTAAGACGCACTCAACGCGCCGGCGCCCCGTCGAGCAGCGACTGCACGCGAATCAATTCGCCCAACGACCACGCTTGAAACGGGCAACCGCGCGGCGTGTGCGGTGAATCGCCGTCGGCGATTTCTGGAAGGTGTCCCAGACCGGCGACGTTTAGACCGTTGAGCAACGGCTGCAAGAACTTGCCCTGCGCTTCAGCGCGGGCCTTGGGCGAGTTGCCGCGAACGCGCACCCAGCCCTCGATGAATGGGCCGGCCAGCCAAGGCCAAACCGCTCCCTGATGGTAGGCGGCGTCCCGCTGTTTGGCGCCCCCGACATAATGCGGCACATAGACCGGATCGGCCGGGTCGAGCGTGCGCAGGCCCAGCGACGTCCACAAACGCTGTTCGACCAGGTCAACGACCCGACGCGCTCGTGCGACGTCGAGCAGGTTCTCCGGCAACCCGCCAACGGCAAAGATCTGATTGGGCCGCACCGACTCGTCGACCTGGCCGGCCTGATGATCGACATCGACGACGTCATACAAGCAGCCGAGCGACTCATTCCAAAAGCGGGCGCGGAACGATTCCAGCCCCCGCGCGTAGACGCTGCTCCACTGACCGTCGAATTGCACTCCGACCTTGAGCGCCGACAGCCACAGCGCCTCGACTTCGACCGGTTTGCCGATCCGCGGCGTGACGACCCAGTCGCCGATCTTGACGTCCATCCACGTCAACTGCTGGCCCGAAACACCGGCCCGCAACAGGCCGTCGGCGTCACAGCGGATGCCGTAGCGTGTGCCGTGAAAGTAGCCTGTCAGGATCGCTGTCACGGCCGCGCGCAGTTTTTGGACGAGTGCCGGCGGAGCAGGGGGCCCGTCCGTCTGGCTACGCTTCAGAAAATCGTCGACGGCGACAATGTACCAGAGCGACGCGTCGACGGAGTTATATTCTGGGGCGCCGGCTTGATCGGGGAACCGGTTGGGGAGCATCCCCTCCGAGATCGTGCCGGCCCACGCGGAGAGAATTTCGGCCGCATCGTTCATTCTGCCGCCAGCGAGGCATAAGCCGCGCAGGGCGATAAACGTATCGCGACCCCAGTCTGCGAACCAAGGATAGCCGGCGATAATCGTCAGACCGCTCGTTGCGCGACTGGTCTGTCCATCGCTTAACGTCGGGGTGGCTGGGGTCGGCGTCCTCGCCGCCCCCAGTGTGGCGACATCTGGGGGCGAACCGAAGACGGTTCGACCCCAGCCACCCTCAGCCCGGGAGTCTTCAACAGGCGCACCACCACCGTCAGCCGTTGCTGCACACTCGCGGCGGACGAGATACGCGTCGGCCGATCGTGCGAGCCGGCTCGCAAACTTGCCCCGGCGTTTTCGTTCACGTTCGACCAGCGCCTGGGCGATATCACCGGCACTGCCGCCGAGCCGCGTTAACGCTTCGACATGCGGCTGTGCGGCGAAGATCATCACGCCCGGTTGGCGCAGATCGATCGAGAATGTGCCCGGCGAGCCCAGGTCTTCGACGCAATCGAGCCCGCGCTCCTGTTCTCGCGTGTAGAGGAAGTTGCGATACCAATAGGGTTCTGCCCGATACGCTCCGTTAGACAGGGCCGTGACCGCCGGCATTGCATCGTAGGGTTTCCAAATCACTCCGAACGGCTGCGACTCGGCCTCGAAATGGAAGGTTTTGTTTTCGTGGTGCGAGCCGTGGTAATCGCGTCCCGACAGAAATGGGCGAACGACAAGACTCGGATCGCTCTGCGAACCCGTCGGCTTCCCTCCGACGAGCGTCCAGCTCAGCACGCACGCGGAGATTTCGTGCGGCACGAATAACTCCTGCGTGATGGTGACTCCCGGCGCCAACTCCCAGACCCAGCGGGGCCAAGGATCGTCGGTGAACGAGCGCAGGCGATCGCGGCTGTCTGGAGAGACAACATCGGGCAAATAACGCTGACTCGAGAGGTCATACCGTTGGTCGCCGGCCTCGACCCACGCATCGACGCCATTGACCAGGACCACTCGCCCGGTCGGCGGTGTCGTCGCCGTCAGAAGCAGGGCGTGATAGCGGCGCGTCCGCAGTCCGATCGAGGTGCCCGAGGCGTAGCCGCCGAGCCCGTCGGGTTCGAGCCATTCGAGCGATTCGCTCAAGGCAACGGTTTTGGTGCTGGCGTCCAAGGAACTGTCTCATTCCGATGTACTGACTCTGACCCGATCAATGATTGCGGGCATAGATCATGACGTCGACCCCATTGATCTGCGTCGTGCGTTCCGGACGCATGCCGAGCTTTTCGGCCACGCGAATCGACGCCGCGTTTTGGGGGTGAATCACGCTCGAAATCCGTTCGAGGTTGAAGCGGTCGAACGCGAAGGTCATTGCCGCCCGACCGCCCTCGGTCGCCAGCCCCCGGCCCCAGTGGGCGCGGTCGAGCAGCCAGCCGACTTCGAGCTCGGGCCAACCCTCGGGATTGTGCAGGCCGATCCGCCCGATGAATGCGCCGGACCGCTTGTCCTCAACGGCCCACATGCCGTAACCCCGTAGTTGCCAGTGGCCGAGGAACATCGCCATCGAACGCCAGGCATCGGAGCGGGACAGCGTCGTGCCCAGGCCGATATAGCGCATCGTTTCTGGATCGGCACACATCCGCGCGTACGCGTCGAGGTCCACCTCGACAAACGGACGTAGTTTCAGTCGCTCAGTCTCAAGGGTTTCTTGCAAGGCGCGGCCCTTCCCCGGTTCGGTCGATTACTGCAAAAAGGTCACGAGAAACATAGTCTCCGGTGGCTCCGGATGAGAAAAATTTAACTCGAAACGAGTTTTTGCCGGGGGGGTCGCCGGTTTTGATTGGCGAACCGGATGCCGACCTCCTAAGATGGGTTCAGCCGTTCGCCCGGCAGTCGCCGAGGTCCACGCGAACGCACGGTCGTCGCGATCCGAGCAATCGGCTGAAACGGAGAGCGACGTTCGGGCGCTCTTCGCACGGTTGGTTGGGTTGCCACCTTTCCGACGTCGGGAAGATCCATTCTCATTTGGTTCACGGGGTGCATTCATGGTTGTGAAACGAGTGTTTTCCGTCTTCGTTCTCGCGATTTCGGTGCTGTCGTTCGCCGCAAAGTCCCAGGCTGGCGATACCAGTCCGCTGACCGAAATGGATCCGGACATCGCCAAGCGGTTCGGCGAGATGATCCACACACAGTTCGCGAAGGAGAACAAGGATTTCCAGCTCAAATTCGAGCCCAATTTCGAGAAGGCGGCGGGGTTGTTTAACGCCGAAACGAACGAGGGCATCATCGTTGTCCCGGCCAAGAACTTCAAAGAAGACCGCGAGAACAAGGAAGTCGAAAAGGATCCCGGCGTGGGCATGTGCTTCCTCTGCATGTCCCAGACCTACAATCCGCTTGCCGACGGGAAGCCGATCGACGCCAAGAAACTGCGGAAGATCAAGTTCGACGACGGCCAGGGCGGGGCGGGGCGCGAGGCGACCTGCCTGTTGTGCTCGATCCGCCACGTCGAAGGAGACGATTGGGAGCTCTACATCTACGGCAGCGGCAAAGATCCGCTCATCAAGTCGCCCTGGGGCGAAGCCAACAACGCTCCGAAGGCCGACCTGGGCCTGACGCTCGAAGATCCGAAAAAGGATTCGGCCACACTCGTGTTCAACATCTTCGGAAAGTACTCGGCCTCGGTTCCCATCGGCCATAAGATGGAAGTCAAGGACGCCAAGGACACGAAGGAATCTAAAGAAACCAAGAAGTAATTCTCGCTGATTGGCAGGCAAGCCCGCGGAGCGCTTTCCGCGGGCTTGTTTGCTTTCAGGATGGTGGTCTCCGCCCGCTAGGCAGGCTTGTCCCCTCCTACGCGTGCGGCGCTCCCTGATTTTCAAGCAATGGGGCGCATTGTGGCGTCTCCCGCGCATCCACCATAGAATGAACGCGTCGACCGGCCGAGAGGTGAACGCAAGCCGCGGCGTTTGGGGCCGAACGCATCGCGTTTTCCTGAAACCGGCTTGGTCTCGCGGCGGTAGCACTTTGCAGGCGTATGGCGCCGCCAGATTCCGTTCCTCGCGGAACGTCGTTCAATTCTCACACTGCGGCCAAAGGGTACCGAGCATGGTTGCTAGAAAATTGGTTCCGATCTTCCTGTTTGCGGCTTGCGTCATGTGGGTTGGTAACAAATGCCGGGCGGAAGACAGCCCCTTGCAGGAGATGGATCCCGATATCGCCAAGGAGTTCGGCGGCAAGCTGACCGAACTCTTCACCAAGACGCAGAAAGACCTGCCCGTCAAGATCGACGCCGATCCCGAAAAGGCAGTCGGGCTGCTCAACCCGGATGCCCACCAGGGAATCATCCTGGTTCCTCTTAAGGGATTTCGCGAAGACCGCGAAGCCAAGGATTCCGAGAAGGACCGCGGTGTCGGTCTGTGCTACATTTTCCTTTCGTCCGAGTTCAACCCGCTCGCCGACGGCAAGCCCGCCACGGACAAACAGCTTCGCAAGATCAAGCTCAAGACCGAGGAAGAAGAGCGAGAGGTCACCTGCCTCATCTGCAGTGTGAAGCATGTCGAAGGGGACGATTGGCAGCTGCACGTGTTCAGCGCCGGCAAAGAGCCCCTCTCGAAATCGTCGTTCGAAGAAGCCACCGACGCTCCGAAGGCCGACCTGGCCCTCACGATCAAGGACGTCAAGGACAACAAGGCGACCCTGGTCATCAATATGTTCAGCAAATACTGCGTGACGATTCCGATCAGTCACAACGTCAAGAGCAGCAAGTGACCAGGCCGACTGGTCGCGAAAGCGGCGATTGAGAATTCAAAAGCCCGCGGACAGCAATCCGCGGGCTTTTTTTCGGGTGGCACTGGCGGCTTGTCCGCCAGTGTCTTTGCCGCACGTTTCAAACGAGCCCACTGGCGGGCAAGCCGCCAGTGCCACCCACCCCGAGCGGGTTTTTTCTTTTAAGCGAAGCCTAGCGCACTGCGCCGGCAACAGCTCGTGGTGGCGAAACCTGCGCCGTGTGAGTGTCGGGCATCGCCAGTTGATAGCAGGCAATCTCTTCGCTGTTGCGGGCATAGAGCCGGCCGCGGGCAATCACGGGGTGGTTCCACGTTTTGCCGCTGATCGCCTCGAAGCGGCCCAACTCCTCGCGCTTATCGGGGCGGGCGGAGACGAGCACGCCGGCGCCGTACTCCGAAATCACGAACAGCAACTTCTGGTCGGCGAGCAAGATGAGTTGCCCGTGGCCGTAACGTCCGCCTTTCCATTGCCGCGTTCCGGTCTTTGCATCGACGCAGCAGCAGAAGCCCTCGTCAAAGCCGTAGATGAAGCCGTCTCTGATAAACGAAGTCGTTATACGCCGGACGCAATGCCCGTGTCGTCCAGGCGACTGTCGGCGTCCACGTTCCATCGCTGTGCGGCGTCAGATCGAGCCGCATCAGTCCAAGATCCTCTGAGCCCAGGACGATCGACGATTCGGCCACTTGTCGGGGCTGCGCAACGCGCCACATTTGTCGCGGCGGCGTCTCGTAGCTCCAGCGAAGCTTTCCTGAGGCGGGATCGACAGCGATCAGGCCGGCATCGCTCAAGAGCAGCACCTGGGCCTCTTTGCCAAGCTTGACCAGTTGCGGAGAGCTATAGCTGACGGGCCCGGTTGCGACCGACCAGGCGGGCTTGCCGTCGGCGGTCCGGTAGGCCAAAAGCCCTTTGTCTCCCGGTCCCCCCGCATAAACGATGACGAGATCGCCAACGACCAGCGGCGAACTCGAAAATCCCCACATCGGCTTCGATGCGCCCGAATCTGCCAGGGCGTCGCGCGTCCAGACGACTCGGCCGGTCGCCGCGTCGAGACAATTTACGACTCCGGTCGCGCCCATCGCGTAGATGCGACCTTTGTCGAACACGGGGCTCGAGCGGGGCCCGGCGCCGGCTTGCCCGTCGGAGAAACGGGCTTTGTCGAGATGGGCCCACTGCTCCTTCCCGGTTGCTGCATCGAGGCAGACGACGGCTTCCTCGTCGCCGCGCTGTTCCTGGGTGAAGAGTCGATTGCCGAGCACCACGAACGAGGACCAGGCGGGTCCGATCCGCTGTTTCCAGACCAGCTTGGGCGGGGCGGCCTTCCAATCGGTCGCGATCTTGGCGCCGTGCAGTTCCCCTTGTCGATTTTCGCCGCGGAAACCTGGCCAATCGCCGGGAGCCAGCGCGAGCGTGTGATTGGCCCCTGACTCGAGACTTTCGGGCGCGGGTGATTTCGGGGCGGCAGAGGCGCGCTCAGCGAGGTATCGATCCTCGGCCGTGGTCGACCACCGTCCGCTGATCGAAGCTTGCTGGTCGCCATCGACGCCGTTGATGCGAATCAGCAGGAACGGAGCCCATGCGAGCGCGAGCGCAACGACCAGTCCGTTGCGGATCACGGTGGGTGACCGCTTCCGCGCAATCAAGAGCCAGATGGCACAAGCCGTGACGAGCAGGGGCGGCCCAATGAACAGGAGTCCCTGAAAGCCGACCGATTTGTCAGAGCCGAAGCCGACCAGCATCGCTCCCGCGACCACGACTAGGATCGCCAGCAGCCGGTCGGTCCCGGGAATGGCGCTTCGCGTCAAGAACCAGATCGAAAACAGCAGCCCCGTCAGAACACTCGCTCCCACCGAGGAGAAGAATCCCGCAAAGATCGGCAGGTCGAGCTTTGTGATCACCAGCATCGCCAGCCAATAGGCGGCGGCGATCACCACGGCCGGCCAGACTCGCAGAACGCGTGGCGACTGAGCAGCAGGAGCCTGAAGGGGCGGAATCGATTCTGTCGCGATCTGGGGAGTGGACATCTTTGACTCTCCTTCGGCGAACCACGGCCGGAACAGTCTGGCTGAATCGTAAGCGCGCGGCGGGCACACGAAAATACCGGATTCAGAGCGAGGCCCGCAAAGTCACAAATCAGCGAACGATGATGGGAGACACGGATTTGCGACGACTCTTAAATGCAGGCGCAACGCCGCCTAAGCGGAGATTCGCTGAGCCAGGCGTTTCCTTAAGTCGACGATCCGATTTTCCGAATCCGCTCGAGGCGGATCGTGAGTGCTTCGTCTAAGACAAGACGTCCGCCGCTCCCGGTATCGCGGCATGAGCGACCAGCACGACAGACCAGACCTGCGACCGGAAAGCTGGTTTATCTGTCCGAACTGCTTTCGTGGAGCGCTGGAGTACGACGATGCTACTCGCCAGACCGGGAAGTGCACGGTCTGCGGCATTCGATTCAGTCGATCTGATAGCGGCGATGGACTGGTCCACGTGCAGTGGAACCTACCGGACCGCCCCTGAACTCCCGCGCCACCCGATCTGTTGTGCAGCCGGACGTTCTGTTGTGCAAAACGGTTCCGTTGTGCAAAGCCCAGCGTCCCGTCCCAGTCCCAGTGTCCCGTCCCAGTCCCAGCGTGCCGTCCCAGTCCCAGTGTCCCGTCCCAGTCCCAGTGTCCCGTCCCAGTCCCAGTGTCCCGTCCCAGTCCCAGTGTCCCGTCCCAGTCCCAGTGTCCCGTCCCAGTCCCAGTGTCCCGTCCCAGTCCCAGTGTCCCGTCCCAGTCCCAGTGTCCCGTCCCAATCTCGGTGTCCCGTCCCAGTCCCGGCCCCCTAGATCAAAAAAAGGATCCCCACCCTGCCGCGGGCGGTTTGTAGTTTTTTCGGCGCGCCCGGCGGCACGTGGATGAGTGGATCGGCTCCGCCGCTCTCGGAAATCTTGCGACCGATCACTGGCGCAGGCTCATCTGGGCAGGGTGCTCCCTGCCACTTGCGGTGCGCACCTGATTCCATTGTCCACGATTTTGAAATTCGTGCGAGACCGAGTTTACACGGCCGTGGAAACAACTTGGAAAATAAACCGCAGCTGGAATGACGCCATAGACATGTCGATGTGGGGCTTCGCCAGGACCAGTCACATTAACCCCGGGCGAAAGGTTTGGCTTGCTTCCAGATCTCGCTTTACAGGCGAGATCGCCGCCAATCAAAGTTGGAGCAGGATTTCGGCCAATATCCGCCGCTGGCGGCGAATAAACGACCGGCAATCCCGCACCAACGGCCGGTCCGTCGACCACCCACACCCCGCCAGGAGGCAATCAATGACGTTCAAACTGCTCGCGCGACAGGTGGCCCTTTGCTGGCTGGTTGCTTGGTTTGCGTCGACAGCGGCCCGGGCTGAGGACGCCGCCGCGTTGGTTCAAAAAGGGTTCTACCTGCAGGTCCACGAGGGCGACCTGGCCGGGGCGGCGGCCGCGTTTGAGCGCGTCGTGTCCGATTCGGCCGCGCCGGCCAAGCTGCGGAGCGAAGCCCAGGCCCGGCTGGCCCAATGCCGCGAGGACCTGGCCTCGGCCGATTTGGCCCGGCTCATGCCTCCCGACGCGATCGCCTATCTTGAGGTAAACCGGCCGGGCGACCAGCTCGTCCGACTGGCAAAAATGCTGGGGCTCGTCCAAGAGCCGGGCGCCGAGCGGGCCGCTCACGCCGCTGAACACCCTGCAAACGGGATTCCGCTCGGTAACGGCTTGATCTTTCCCGCAAATTTCACGCTTAGCCCGGCGCTCGCGGCGGAACTGAAGAAGTTTCGCGGTGCGGCGCTCGCGATCACGGGATTGGATGAACGGCTGAAGGACATGCCCGAGGGTGTGCTTGTGATCCATCCGGGCGACAGCGACCTGGTTCGGGGCCTGCTCGAAACGGGCGTGCAGTTGGTCGAGTCGACCAAGCCGATCGGCGATTTCAAGACGTATCGGTTCAAAAATGATCATCATGAGTTTTGGATCACCGTTACCGCGCGGCTGTTGATTGCCGGAACGAAGCGCGAAGCCGTCGCGGCGACCGTCGAGCGACTCGGAAATCCGAAGGCCCCGAGCCTGGCCGCGCGCCCGGCGTTCAAGGCGCTCGAAGCCGATCGCCGCAATGGCCTCCTGTTCGCGTACGTCGACGGACACGAGTTGGCGCGCCGGCTGCGGCCCCTGATGAAGGGCCAGGAAGCGGCGATCGTGGGCACTGTGCTCGATCTGGACCACCTCGAATCGCTCACGTTAACCGCCGGCGTGACGGACGACAGCGTGAAGGTCAGCGCCCGGATGAACCTCCTGCCCGGCCATCACAACGTGGCGTACAACCTGATTCGCACGCCGCCGTTCACCCGCCGATCGCTCGGCTCGGCGCCGCGCGGCGCCGCGGCTGTTGTGCTCTTGGGTTTGAATCCGCCGACGCCCGCGCCGGCCGCCGGCTCTGCTCCGAAGAAAGATGCACCCGTCACCATCACGGGCATGGACCTGGGGCGCGAGATCTTCGGCAACATCGAGGAAGTGGCATTTTTCGTTCTCCCGCCGGGAGCCGATCGCGCGGCCGGGCACTCGCCTGTGCCGGAAATGGCCGCCGTCTTTGCGGTCAACGACGCGGCCAAGAGCGAGGCGCTCTGGAACCAGATTCTTGCGCTTGCGGCGCTATTCGGCGTCCGCGACTCGCAGTCCCACGAGGTGAAGATCGATGGGAAACCCGGCAAGCAATATCAGTTTCCGGGGATCCCGCCGATCGTCGTGTTGTGCGCGGCCGACCGGACCTTGATCGTTGGCACCGAAGGAGCGGCAAGCGCTGCCCTGCGCGCGAATGGCGGCCAGGAATCGATCCTCACGGACGAGGCCTACCGGACCCTGCTTTCCCGACTCACGCCCAACAGCAGCAAGGCCGTGCTCGTCGACGCTAGCCGCGCCCTGCAAATCGCGCGCGACTTCTCGGGCGACCGCGACTCGAATGAGATGCACATGGCCGGCTTGGTCCTCAAGGACTTGCGGCTCTCGATCGTGACGGATGAAGCCCCCAACTGCCTGACGGTGAGCATCGAGGCCACGGGCCTGCCGAACGTCCCTTCGGTGATTCAGACGCTCGGCAGCCAAATGGCGCACTCGCAGGAAGGGAAATGAGGGAGGCCGCGTCCGCCCCGGTTGTGGTCGGGCAGGCAGTGCCTGCCCGTTGTCGGCGCATTCTCATCGCGGCGCATCTTATAGTGCGCCCTAAGTAAGATGGGACGAACTCGTGATCGCAGCGGCACTCGCGACGATGACCTGATCGCTCGCTTTGTCGCCACGTTTGCCGCCCGACGCGGTGCTCATCTTCGAGGTCGAGTTGCTGGAGGTGAAGGGCCCAGGCCACCAGTGGCAGCCGTGTGGCCATCTCCTCGCACGATGGTCGGATAGTAAAGGATAACCTCGGCGAACGCGAGAAACATCAGTGACAAGAGCAGTGCGATTGCGCAACCAGAAACGATGTTTGCCCGCGCGCGCCGCCTGCCACAATCCAACTAACAGTCGGCTTTGCACTTGACCTTCGTGTTCACGCAACAGTATCGCGAGGCGAACATCTCGTTTTGTGTTGCGATCGGTGACTGTCTGCCCGTTCGTAAACAGGCGCCGTTCTTCAAGCGTCCTCAGAACATCCTCACCAATCTCTGATTACGCCCGTCCAACAGACAAAATGCGCCTGCGAGGAACGACGCTAGAACGCACAATACCGCGGCGACGTAATCGAAATTCTTGTCGAGAGCAGCCACTACACCAGCGGCCACAATTCCAAAGACGATGAGCATATAGTTAAACATCTTCGTGCGCTGGTCTGCGTGAAAGGCAAACCACTTCCAGGCATAGTCAAAACGAACGGAATCGTCCACGTCGCCTTTGCCCCAATCTCCCATTGGTCAATCCTTCTTAACGAACGTTCCCGAACGATTAACCACGTGCAACTGAACAACCAACTGACCATCATTTGGTATGGCGCCGATCACTGCAGAGCTTCTTTGCGATCTCAGCAACCGAGTCGACCGTCTCAAACCTATGGTCGCTCTTTAGAATGCCCCACCCGTAAGTTACACCAATAAACTGCACTCCTGCAACCATGGCCGCCCGCCCATCAGCAGGTTGATCGCCGACGTATACACACAAGCTGGGATCAAGTAACAGTTGGCGAGCGCCTCTTTTGAGACACCAAGACTTCGACCTAGGTCTTTTGTAACGGTCGTAGAAGAAGACACACGAATCGTCAAATAGTTTCATTGACTCTCCTAACAGCGGCACGACGTTGTTGCGAGTGTTGGACGTGACAAGCCCAAGTGCGAAACCCGCTCGCCGGAGCTGATGGAGCATTTTATTGACACCATCAAAAGGAGCGGGCCGATATTTGGACGCAAAGTCACGCTTGTAATCGGCAACGGCTTGCCGAAGGTATCTCCGCGGAAATCCGACTGTTGAAAAGAATTCACGCATGGGACTGACGGTCGCACCCCGGCTTACTTCCATCCGAAAAGCTGTGGCGGTGGGCAGCTTCAAGTGCAGCCTGAACTCAGCGGCTTTGTCTCGACAGAGCGCAAGATGCTGAGGCAATGAGTCGATAAGAACGCCATCAACGTCAAAAAAGACGGCACCCAGGCAAAGCGCGTGCCGACCTGCAGGTCTCCGCCTCACGGACGTGCTCTTCTCACAGCTTCCGCGACAAGATCTGCCACTTGTGAGACATCACCTCGATTCGCAAGTGGTACGGCGACCACAGCGGCACAACTTATGGACAGCATGAGATTGGTGGCTGTCTTGGGGTCGTCGCCACCGGCGCGGATGTCTGTTCGGATGCCAATCACAGGTACCTTTGCTTTAAACGCGTAACCGCACTCCCATGCTGTCCCAGAGTCGGCGTCGGCACCGTCAAAAATAGCAACGACGACGTCGCAACTTTCGATATTCTGGACGTTGGTCTGAAACAGTTCACCGGCATCAAACGGCTTCCGTCCGACGAGCATCGGCTCTGCGCCCAGCTGTGGAAGAATGACGTCTAAACCCCCCTCTCGTCAGCGCCCGAGCGAGTCGTTCGTTCCACTGCCACTCCGCCTGTGTGAACAGAGGCCCGGCCAAATAGATGCGGATATTCCTGAGGGTTTCCATCGACCGGAGTCCTTTACTTTCGCCGGGGCGCGGTTTTCTCTATGAGTGTATCTGGACTGTCACGAACCGGGGGCACGGCCGACTTGGGCTCAACCTTAAGCTGAAGAGGCTTCTCGGCGAGGATGTTGATCGTGTACTCCATCCGCTGCGCTTGTGATGGAGTAGCGTTGGAGAGCTGGCTGAACGCATAGCCGCCCCCTACTAAGAGAGCTACAAACACAACGAGGTAGAAGAAATTGATAGGTATTGCGTAGCGAGGAACTTTGCCCCGTAGTACGCTACTAATGTTGATTCTAGTCGCGGAGTGCGGCCCATTGAGTTGAGGAGTGCGCTTCTCATGTTCAACAATCGCGTCGACGGCACCGAGTAAGAGGCGCGTATAATAAAACCAGTCAAGCGCCCACAATGCAGTCCAGGCGACCATGAAGAAGACGATCGTCCCGAACAGAATTTCCCATTCCATACGCGACTCGGTCTTCGCCGTTAGGTTGATTACGACGCCAGAAATGGCGATGACACCCGTCAGTCCTCCAAGTGCCTGAGTACGAAGACGCATAATGAGGTCGTTGAAATGCATTGCAATCTGTTGGTACTTCTCCCAAAGTGCGAATTCGCTTCCATGCACGTACGGCTCCTTTTCGCCGTCTGCGTCACCGTTGTCCGTGAGTGCGCTCGAAACACTCGTCGATTGCGACTTGTCCGAAGTGCCCATCTTTCGGCTCCTGTCAGCTCGTTAGTGCGCTGCTGGCTCAGCAGAGGTCGCGATGGATCGCGAGAGATGGGTCGAGGTCGCGGGCCACTTCCGCGTAGATTGCCGGTGTCCCGTTGAAATGTCAAGAAGTGGAAACAGCGGGGACGCCAATAGCTCCCGCGAAGTATGCTCCGGGCTGTCCTGGAGCGCGGGCCGGCGAGATTCGCCGATCGAAACACTCAGTGCGCGTCACCGAACGCGTAGAGGTGCCCCTCCGTACGCACGTAGATACGTCCGTCGACGAGCGCGGGGGTCGCGACGATTTGCTCGCCGAGGTTGTTTCTTGCCAGCACTTGGCACTGGTCGCCCGCTTTGAAGACGACCAGGACGCCGTTGTACGAGGGCGCGTAGATGTTGCCGCCGCCGGCAACGGGAGAGGCATAGAAGAAGCCGCCCGTTCCCAGGCGCTGCCGATAGAGCATTTTGCCCGTCTGGGCGTCGTAGCAGGAGGCAATTCCGCCGTTGATCACCACGTAGAGCCGGCCCTGGTAGTAGAGCGGTGAAGGCACTTCCGGCAAGGCGTGCTGTTCTTTCCAGGCGACTTGTTCCTTGGCGATCTCCCCCTTGCCGCCCGGCCGGATCGCCAGCATGGCGCTTTCCCGCTTGGTGAACGCATCTTTGGCCGCGTCCCATTCGTCTCGACTGAGCTTGCCGTCTTTGTTCTTGTCGATGAAAGGAAACATGTCGTCCATGACGATGTTGTCGTCCGGGTTGCGACTGCCCCGATCGTAGAAGATCAGGTCGTTCGGCACTTCCTTCTGACCGAGCAATCCGTCCTTGTTGGCGTCGTACTTCTTGACGAGCTCGTCGAAGACGGGGAACTTCATGCGATCGTCGGGGTCGCCGCCGGGGAAATGGGCGACCGCGAAGACGAGCCCGTCGCCCAGCGCCGGCGAAGGAATTCCCCCGCCGAACAGGCCACTCACCCACCACCGCTCGGCGCCATCCTTGAGATCGTAGGCGACGACCCCTCGCGGCTGGACCAGGATCACTTCGGTCGTTTGGCCGTTCTTGCGCAGGGAGGGAGTCGCGTAGCCGGCGCCGAACCGGGGATGATCTTTCTTCCAGGCCGTCGATCCGCTGTCCCGCCGCACAGCCAGCAGGCAGGCATCCTTTCCCTGGCACGTGAGCAGCAGCAAATCACCCGCAAGAATCGGCGAGCTGCCCGAGCCGAAAGTCGTGCCAGGCGCCGTCAGTGGCTTCTTCCACTGTTCTTCGCCGTCGTGATCGTAGGCGAGCAAGCCGTACGAGCCGAAGTAAACGTAGACGCGACTGCCATCGCACACGGCGGTGGGCGTGGCCGGCCCGTTGGTTGGATGCAGAGACGTTTCGATCTTGGCGACGGACGGGGCAGCTCGTCGCCACAAGACTTTGCCGGTGTTCCGCTCGAGGCAGAGCGTTTCCAGAAGTTGCTTCGGCTTGTCGAACGCTGTGAGATAGATGCGATCGCCCCACACGGCCGGCGAGGAATTGCCGACAGGCAGCGGCGTTTTCCAGAGCACGTGCGAGTCCGGGCCGAAGTGGACCGGATAGGTCGCTCTTTCCGACGCGACACCCAGCCCTTCGGGTCCCCGAAATTGCGGCCAGCGAAGCTCATCGGGCTTTGGTTCCGCCGCCGACGCGGTTCCGGCAGCCAGACAAGTCATCGCTGCGACCAGCAAGCAGAGGTACCACGGGAATCGCCGCATTTGCATGCTCCAGGGATGATTGAGAGGAGGCTCACGACGAATGACTTTGACTATCCTGATGCGCTTTCCAAGATCAAGCCAGTCATCACTCATCCAATGGATGTTAACCCGCGCGGACGACCGGTTGCACTCCATGCTAACACTTCAGCACGCGGACTCCCGGCCCAGCAGCACGCGGGAGACATTATTTCCGGGAAGAGTTCGCCCGCCGGCCGAGAGCGCTTACAATCGGTACTTGAAACCTGAAGGCTCACCCAGGGCTGGGGAATCATCCGAGACGGGCGACTGCCATCCCAGACAGACCGGGATCAATCCGTTGGAGCGTTGAAACGCCGGGTCACGACACTCTTCTTTCGAAAGCTTTCGCGATGAGAACGCAAATGCAGACCGCCGTCGCTGCCGCGGCTGTTCTGGCCCTAGTCGGAGTGGTGCGTGGCGACGGGTTTCTGACGAGCGTCGGCAGCGACGACAACAAGATTCCTCTCGTCGTCGTGCGCGGTACGCCCTACGAGATGGGGAAGAAGCTGGGAGAATTGACCAAACGCGACGCGGTCGAGTTCGTTCAGACCGCTTTGCAGCTGGCGCAGACGGCCGATCCGAAGCGCTATTCCAACGCGTCTCTGGACGCCGCCTGGAAAGCCATCGCCCCGCACACCGATCCGCGCTTCCACGAAGAGCTGCGGGGTCTGGCGGACAGCACCGGTCTTCCGATCGAGGTCTTGCGGCGGGGTCACACGCTGCCGGTCGTTGGGGACTATTCTTGCAGCAGCATTGCGGCCTGGGGCGCGGCGACGAAGGACGGACATCTGTACCAGACCCGCAATCTTGATTGGGACATGCATTTGACGGCCCAGGATCATCCGTGCATCGTGATCTACATTCCCGACCACGGCATCCCTCACGCCAACATCACGTTCGCGGGCTGCATCGGAGCGAACACGGGAATCAATGCCCAGGGAATCGTACTTTCCGAAATGGGCGACTCGCCGGGCGCGAGTATCCGTACGACATCAACGGCGTGCATTTCACGACGCTGTTTCGCAGCGTGCTCTACGATGCCGACAGCCTGGATAAAGCCATCGATCTCTTCAAGTCGGCCGAGCGGATCAAAAAGTATCACTTCGTCGTCGGGGACGGGCAGCACCGCAAAGCCGTCAAGATGCTGGCGCATGCGCCGCGTTTGGTGATTTGGACCGACAACGATGCGACGGACGAATTAGCCCCCCACGTCCTCAAGAACATCGTTTATCAGGACGAAGGCCGCGGCGCGTTCCGACCGCTGCAGGCGATCTACGGCAAGATCGGCGCGCCCGACTTGATTGGCGTCGCCTGCAAGATTCCGATCAAAGGGGACAATGTGCTCGACGTCATTTACGACGCCACGGCGCTCGAATTCTGGGTCTCCTACGCGAAGAAAGACGTCGAAGCCTACAAGCGGCCCTTCGTGCACGTCCGGTTAAAGGACTATGTCCACTGACGGACGCGCACTGTCCGATTCGCCAATCGGTGTAGGCCGCGCAGGCTTTTGGAGTGGCCGGAAGCTCAACGTCAGTCCGCGTGTTTCTGCTCGTGCTTGACGAATTCGTCCCAGAGTTCCGGCAGGTCTCTGCCCGTGATTTTGCGGAAGATCGCGTCGTCGTAATCGCCCTTGCGAAGCGCCGCGTCGAGGCGTCGCACGGTTCGGCGATCGTACTTCCAGACAATCCAGGCGAGAAGCGACGCCGCCGTGGAGTACCCGTCACGGTAACTCGCATTCTCGCCGATTTTATGCCTCGGCCTCTCCGACTCGTATTTCCAGTAGCGCAAGTAGTCGGCGATTCCCTCGACCAGCCATCCCGCGCCCTTGTGCGAGTTGGGATAGCGTTGGACGACGTGCACCAATTCGTGGATCACCATGCCGAAGTCGTCCGGGTGCTTGGTAATAAAGCTGTCGTTGACGGAAATCGTCGATCCCGAAGTGGAGCCGGGCACTTTCATATCCGGCTTGATCACGATCTTCACGACTTCGGGCGGAGCCCAGCCTTCTGTCGAGAGAAATTTGCAGAGTACGGGAAACCACTCTTCGCACAGCTCCTTGGCGGCGAGTCCCCACTTTTTGGACTTTGCGCGATCGGGCACGTCGGAGATTTCCAAAACAAATCTGGGAATGCGATGCGGTTCCGTTCTTGGTCAGCGAATACCGATATCGCGCGCCGTCGGAATCGGCGGCGAGCACCGATTCGCGTGCGGGACCGACCAGGAATGCAACGATTGCCGTTACGGTCATCAATAACTGTCGGCCGATCCGCATAAAGGTCATTCGGAATTCCCGTCATTGGGCTTCCGCGGCGACGGACACTCGCGTCAGCCGTGGAATTTTTCGCCCTTCGCCAGCATTTCGATGATTGCGTTCATTCGCTTTTTGCGCGTCGCCGGCTGCTTGGCGGTTTGCAGGCGCCAGGCGATTGCGTAAAGGTTCGCTTTGTTCAAAGTTGCAAAGAATTTCTTTGCCGCGGGGCTTTGCGACAGAGCCTTGCGAAAATCCGCGGGCACCGTCATCTTGCTCGGCGAATCGTACGCTTGACCCCAACGGCCATCCCGCTTGGCCGCCTCGACCTCCTTGAGGCCTGCCGGCTTCATTTTGCCCGCCTGCGTCAGGCGTTCCACCAGCTCTTGATTGCGTTTCGACCAGATGCTTTTCGGTCGACGCGGCGTGAACTTGCGCAGCCACGAGTCGGCATCGTGCTTCTTGAGCTGGCCGTCGATCCAACCGTAGCAGAGCGCGGCGTTCAATGCGTCCGCGTGGCCGATGGAAGCAGTTTTCGAGTGTTTCTTGAAAAATCGCAGCCAGACGCCTCGGGCACGGGCGTGATTTTTGCCCAGCCATCGTTCCCAAGCGATGGCGGACGGGCACTCAATCGTCTCCAACTCGCTCTCGCCGGCGGTCATTCCGGGTACTCCTGGCCGTGGATCTACCGATTCAAATCGAAGTGGGGCCGATCGCTCGCGCGAGTGGGAAACCTGTAAGTGGGAAGATTAAGAACTGCTCTGAGGCGCGAAATCGCTGGCCGCGGAGTCGACTGATCGCGCTATTCTAGCGGGGGACATCGGTCGAAACCGCGAAACTCCGGGAACCCCCCCAAAGAATCGCTCACAACGCAAGTTCCTGCCGGAGCCGATGCCGACGGAGGATCCAAACGCAGACGGCAAGCGGCAAGGCGACCTTGACCAGCTTCAGGATGAGCCCCGGTCCGGCCCACCAGCCAAATTCGATCGTCTGCCAGGCGTTTGTCTCTGCGAGAGGGGTCATCAGAAACCCGACCTTCGTCTCTGCCGACATGAGGCCGACGATCGTGCACGCGATCATTGGCCATCGCGCCTGAAGGCCCTTTCTCGCGCCGAGCCAGGCGAAGAACACTCCGGCGGCGACCGCGGGCAATAAGGTCGCCGCGACACAACACAGCCGCATCAGGGCCAGGACACCGGGTGAAAATTGGCTCGGCGATATCGTGTTGAAATCCCAGGAATTCTGAGCCGCGGCAATCAAGTCGACACCAGCCATGCCGGGAATCCAAAGGATCGGCACCACCAGGATCGGCAGGGCGATAAACGACAGGAATGGGTGTCGCCTCCAGAAACTCGCCTGGCGAAATTCCGCGACGGCCGAGCCGGCAACGTCGGTGGCCGAACCCATTCGTCCCGCGATCGTCTGCGATACGAGAGCGTCCTTGCTCATTTCGTTTTCCTCCAAAACGTCCTCGAGATGATCCGACAGCTCGTCCATGAGCCGCGCGATGTACGGGTGCGGCAGCTTTGCTTTCCGAAGTTCGCCGCCTAACTCATCAAGCCAATTCGGGTCGTGCATGGGCGCCTCCCTGCAGGCAGATTTGGATCGCCTCCGTGATGTTTCGCCAGTCGCGCACCGTTTCGCGCAGCCGACGCCGTCCCTGGGAAGTGATGCGGTAGACCACCCGATTCCTTCCTCCGACAAGCTGCCGGTGGCTTTCGAGGAGTTCATCTGCCTCGAGCCTGTGCAAAATCGGGTAAATGCACCCTTCGCCAAACTCGAGGCGGGCATCGGTCTGGGTCCGAATCGCCTGCACGAGCTCGTAGCCGTACATCGGGCGACCGGCCAGGAGCTGCAGTAACAGCATCTCCGGAACGCCGTTCAAAAATGCCGGATTTGTCGTGCGTTTTGTCATAGTAGGTCGGCTTATACATCAAGGTTTGATGTATTGGAAGAGCGAAGAATCCGCGAGCTTTCGAGCTTGTCGCACCACTTAGCGGTGACTGCATTTCCCTCGAACCAACGCCGCTCCCGTGCCACTACCCGATCGGGTCGTCGAGAGCAGCTATTTCAGCAGTTTGCGTCCACTGGGTAAAATTCGCACCGAATTGGTCCGGACTTGGTAACCGCGCCGAGGAGCAGATCGATGCAGAGCAGGAGATACCGCGTGGCCACACTGGTCCTGTCGATTGCCGCTCTCGCGTTTTTCTCGAATCGCGGACAGATGGCCGCTGAAGACCCCAAGGGAGACAAGCGCCGTGAGGCCGCTCTGCGCGAAGGGATGTTGCTTCTGTTCTCGAAGGCGATTGAAGAAGGTCTCAAGCAGTCGATAGAGGACTCGATCCGGGTCCTGCAGCTCAATGATCCGATCGAAAAAGGAATCTACCTCGAGGTTCTGTGTAGCGACGGAGACAGCCAAGCAGCTGGGGCGTCCGCTGTCGAACATTGCACGGCGTCAATCGTGCTGATGCGACCCGCGAACAACGCAGAATCCCAAGAGACGTTGACCGAGTCATCGGGAAATCTGGACGTGGTTTTGACGAAGATTCGGGCGAGAAATATAAAGTCGGAAACCGCCACCGCCGTTATCATCGAGGAAGTCGAGGGAGGAGGGGCCCGGGTCGAGCAATCGTCCTTCGTCTACGACTCGAAGCAAGGGTGGAAAAGAGTGCAGCGAGCACTCTTCTCACGTCGGCGGCCGGCCAAATAAGAGTTGCCAAGTTCCCACGGATTGCGTCTCCGCGCTCGCCGCGGGAGCCGGTCACGTCCCTCGGCTGTTCCTCAATCCGTGCCAGTCGCACAACGCCATGCGTTCCTCTAAAATGCGGGCGCCATGGCTCAGCCGAATGCCGAGAGGTTGTCGTTTCAGACGATTGGGATCGTCGGCTGTGGGCTGATTGGCTGTTCGATTGCCGCCGCTCTCAAGAGTCGAGGATTTCCGGGGCGGATTGTCGGTTGCGGGCGGCCGGGCCCAAACCTGCAGACGGCGATCTCGCGAAAACTGGTCGACAGTGCTGAGTCGGATCTCGCTCAGGCGGTCGCGGCTTGCGAGCTGATCGTGGTCTGCACGCCGGTTGACCGCATGGTGGAAGACATCCGGACTGCGGCCCTGAGCGCGCGAGCGGGGACACTGATCACCGACGCCGGCAGCGTGAAGCAGAGCGTCTGCGGATCAGTGGGCAATTTGCCGGCGAACGTGACCTTCATTGGCTCGCATCCGATCGCGGGATCGGAAAAGCAAGGCTGCCAGCATGCCGACGCCAGGTTGTTCGACGGACGTGTCTGCGTGCTGACACCCCTGCCGACGACGTCCCGCGCCGAGATCTCGCGGCTCAGGGATTTTTGGCGGGCGCTGGGGATGTCGGTTGTCGAAATGACGCCCGAAGCGCATGACCGGGTCCTGGCGCAGACCAGTCATGTGCCGCACGCGGTCGCCGCCGCTCTGGCCGCCTCTCTGGACCCTGAAAACCGCGTGCTGACCGCCGGCGGTTTTCAGGACACGACGCGGATCGCTGCCGGCGATCCCCAGTTGTGGAGCGCCATTCTGCTGGCCAACGCTGGCGAGGTGACCGCCGGTCTGCGGGCCGTTTCAGAGCGCCTGAGCGAACTCGCGGGAGCCATCCAAAGCCAGGACAAAAATCGACTGGCCCAGCTGTTGACGGTCGCCAAACAACGCCGCGACGGTTTGGGGCCGAATCCGAAAGACACAAATCGCGGGAACGAGTAATACAATAACCAGCCCCTATTTATGGGTGGCACTGGCGGCTTGTCCGCCAGTGTCCTCTTTCGGAAATCTGCCTGCGAAGAAGACACTGGCGGACAAGCCGCCAGTGCCACCCCGAGTCCTGCTCCTGTCGTAGACGAAGCAAGAAAGGACCGATTGACGCATGCTCTGGGAAGTCGTCATCCGCCCCACCGAAGATCAGCCCGATCGCGAAGCGGAGCGCGTGCTGCAAGAGGCTCAGAGCTTTCAGGCCGCGTCGATTTACGACCTGCAGTCTGCCCGGTCGTTCCTGATTCAGACTGGCGCAGAATCTGGGGGCCGGCGATCAGCGGGCTGTCGAGCGGGCAGCCGCGAGGCTGCTTGTCGATCCGGTCGTCGAGACGTGGGAAGTCCGGCCCGTGTCGGCCAACGGACGGCACGGATCGGACACCGCAAGCGAGCGGTTGCGGGCGATCAATGTGTTGTTCAATCCCGGGGTGACCGACAACGTCGGCCAAAGCACGAAGGCCGCGCTGATCGACCTCGGCCTTGCCGTCGACGAAGTCGCCACGTGCCGCAAATATTGGGTCAACGCCGACGCGGCTGAGTCCGATTTGCATCAGCTGGCCGACCGCGTGCTGGCCAACGAGGCGATCGAGCACGTCGTGTGGGGACCGCTGCATTTGGAAAAACTCTCGCTGGGCAGCGCCTACCGGTTCGAACTGGTGACGGTGCCGATCCGCGGGATGAGCGACGCGGAGCTGACCGAGCTGAGCCGCGGCGGACAGCTCTATTTGAGTCTCCGCGAGATGCAGACTGTTCGCGATCACTTTGCCGGCGAACGACGGGATCCGACCGACGTCGAGCTGGAAACGATCGCGCAGACCTGGAGCGAGCACTGTTCGCACAAGACGCTGGGGGGCCGCATCCACTACCGCGATGAGTCGCGAGAGCTCTCGTTCGAGAATCTGCTCAAGGAAACGATCTTCGCGGCCACCCGCACCATCCGCGAACGGCTGGGGCGCGACGATTGGTGCGTCAGCGTCTTCAAGGACAACGCGGGCGTCGTCAAGTTCGACGACAAGAATTGCATCTGCTTCAAGGTCGAGACGCACAACCATCCGTCTGCACTCGAACCGTACGGCGGCGCGAATACTGGGCTCGGCGGCGTAATCCGCGATCCGCTGGGCACCGGGCTCGGTGCCATGCCCGTCTGCAACACCGACGTTTTTTGCTTCGCTCCGCCGGACACGCCGTACGAATCGCTGCCGCCCGGAATTCTGCATCCGCGGACGGTCGCCAAAGGCGTGGTCGCGGGCGTCCGCGATTACGGCAACCGCATGGGCATCCCGACGGTCAACGGGGCGATTTATTTCGATCCGCGTTATCTCGGCAACCCGCTGGTCTTTTGCGGCAACGTCGCGTTGATCCCGTCGGACAAGGTCGAAAAGCGACTGCGGCCCGGCGACTTGATCGTCGCGGTGGGCGGCCGCACGGGCCGCGACGGCATCCACGGCGCCACGTTTTCCTCCGGCGAGTTGACGCACGAAAGCGAAACTACGAGCGGCGGTGCGGTGCAGATCGGCAACGCGGTCACCGAAAAGATGCTGGCCGACGTGCTGCTCGAGGCCCGCGACCGGGGCCTTTACACAGCGATCACCGATTGCGGGGCCGGCGGCTTCAGTAGCGCGGTGGGCGAAATGGGGGCCGAGACCGGGGCCGAAGTCTGGCTCGATCGGGCGCCGCTCAAATACTCCGGGCTCTCCTACACTGAAATTTGGATCTCTGAGGCCCAGGAACGCATGATCGTGGCCGTGCGACCCGACAAGTGGGACGCGTTTGACGCACTCTGTCGGGCGGAAGGAGTTGAGGCGACCGAACTGGGTCGGTTTACCGAAACCGGCCGGCTCGTGCTCAAGTACCACGAGCAGCAGGTCGCCGATCTGTCGATGGCCTTTCTCCACGACGGACGTCCGCCGGTGATCCGCGAAGCGACCTACACGCCGCCCGCCGCGCGGCCGCTCGAAATTCCACGCAAAGCCCGCTTTGACGACGACCTCAAGGCCATCCTCGGATCGCTCAACGTCTGCAGCAAAGAATGGGTGATTCGACAGTACGATCACGAAGTGCAGTCGGGCAGCGCCATCAAGCCCTTGGTCGGCGTTCACAGCGACGGCCCGTCGGATGCGGCCATCGTGCGGCCCGATCTGCGCTCGCTCCGCGGCGTCGTGATCGCCTGCGGGATGAATCCCCGCTACGGCGATCTTGATCCGTACTGGATGGCGGCCTCGGCAATCGACGAGGCTGTGCGAAACTGCGTGGCGGTGGGGGCCGACTTCGCGCGAATCGCCATTCTCGACAATTTCTGCTGGGGCAACACTGAGCGGCCGGAAGTGCTTGGCAGTCTTGTGCGAGCGGCGCTCGCCTGCCGGGACGTCGCCGTCGCCTGGTCGACCCCGTTTATCAGCGGCAAGGACAGTCTCAATAACGAGTTTTCGTACGTCGACTCGGCCTTGCGGCGTCAGACAGTTGCAATTCCGCCGTCGCTCTTGATCAGTGCTCTGGGTCAGATCGACGACGTGAGTGACGCGGTCACGATGGATGCGAAAGAAGCCGGCAACGCGATCTACTTAATCGGCCGAACCCGGAACGAACTCGGCGGCAGCCACTTCGCCAAGGTGAACGGACTCGAAGGGGGCGACGTGCCGCGGGTCGATCTCGCATTCGCTCCGCAAATGTTCCGCGCTCTGCATCAGGCGATTTCGCGCGGCTTGGTGCGGAGCTGTCACGACCTGAGCGAAGGGGGCCTGGCCGTCGCCGCCGCGGAGATGGCTTTCGCCGGCGGCCTCGGAATGGATCTCGATCTTTCCAAGTTGCGGGAAGTCGGCGCGCTCGATGATCCGGCAGTGCTCCTCTTCTCCGAAAGCAATACGCGTTTTCTGGTCGAGGTGCCGCCCGCGGACTGTAGCCAATTCGAGTCCGCGTTTGCCGACTTGCCCCTGGCACGCTTGGGCACGGTGTCGGCACACTCGCGGCTGATCGTGACCGACCCAACTTACCGAACTTTGATCGATTCCCCGTTAAGCGCGCTGAGACACGCTTGGAAAGCTCCTCTCGCCTGGGACTAATGCTGAGCGCAGAATTAGTTCAATTCGGGTGGCACTGGCGGCTCGTCCGCCAGTGTCCTCGGCCGTTCTCAAAGAACACTGGCGGACAAGCCGCCAGTGCCACGCAACAGAGCTCGCCTATGCTCTGAACCGCGCACTCAAAATTTTGGCAGGAAGGACCCATCATGGACTTCCGCGAAAAGATTGCCATCGTCACGGCTGCAGGCGGCCTCGGTTGCGGTCGCGTGATCGCGCGGAGATTGGCACGCGAGGGCTGCCGGGTCGTCGTCTCCGATCTTGATGAAGCCGGTGCGCAAGAAACAGTTCGGCTGATCCAGGCTGATGGCGGCCAGGCTGTGCCGAACCGTTGTGACATCGGCACCGACACGGACTTGCTCCGACTCTTCGGGCTTGCGATCGACCACTTTGGCGGAGTCGATATCCTCGTCAACAACGCCGGGCCCGGGCCTCACAGCGGTCCACTCGATGGATGGGTGGAAACAATCGAGGCAACGCTCGTCGGCACGATGCGGGCCACGCTCTTGGCGATCGACGCCATGCAGCGGCGCGGAGGCGGGGCCATCGTCAATATCGGCTCGACCTCGGCACTCGGTCCCGGACGAAAGCACTCGCCCTGGCCGGCCTACGACGTTGCCAAGGCCGGCGTGATCCGACTGACCACGACCCTTGGCTGGTTGGGCGAAAAAGAAAACATCCGCGTCAACTGCGTGATCCCCGGCTGGATCGCCAGTCACGAAGTCGCCACGTATGTGGCCTCGGTGGCGCCGGCCGAGCGGCAAGCGCGCGGCGTCCCGAAGACTCTGATCACACTCGAACAGATGGCCGATGCCGTGCTGGGGCTGACTACCGATCCCGCGCTTGCCGGCCGGTTGCTGCTCTACGCCAATGACGAACCGCCGCGGCTGATCTCGGCGGGCGATCCGGGTTACGCTTCGCTCGAGCCGTGGGGGTCTGCGGGGTAACCCGTTTTAGGCACGGGATGTGGATCGTGGACCGCGTTCGTTCGCGTAAGTTCGGCCAGCGCCAGCAAGACGACTAAGGTCAGCACATTCAGCACGAGTCCGACCAGCGCGACGAGTGCGACGCCCTTTGCTCCTTGGCTGCCGTTTTGGTCCCCGGCGGCACCGAGAATCAGCCACAGAGCGCCGGAGACGGCTAGCGCAATCAACAGCAGGCCTCCGGCCCACAAGGTTCCGCGGATGTACGGTCGGAGATCCATTCAAGCACCCGCCAGCTCATCCGCCGTCGGCGGAGCGGCTCGCCAAGTTCTATGACCCCGGCGAGCGTCGGGCGTCAGCCAGGCGTCAGCCCGATGGTGCTTCACCGGCGATCGACTTCCACTGGTCCTGCCGGACGAGAGTTGCGACGGCTCAATTTCCCCGGCAATTCGGTCCAAGTCAACGGACTCAGGCGTTTCTCGCGACCCAAGTTCGGGGTAGAATGAGGGCGTAGAGACTCCATTAGGTCTGAAGAACCGCATGAACGTCGACGAGTTTCTCAAGCACGAGGTCAGCCGACGGCACTTTTTGGGCTCGAGCGCCAAGAATGCCGCAGGAATGGCCGCCGGCATGGTCGGCCTGGCGGCGGGCGCCGCCGCGCTGCATGCGGCTTCGTCGGAACGTCCCCCTTCTGAACGCGTGCGAGTCGCTACGATCGGCGTGCGGAATCAGGGGAAGCTGTTGGCAGCCGGCCTGGCTTCGCTCGGCGACGTCGAGGTGGCCGCACTGTGCGACGTCGATGAGAGCCTGCGGCCGGCGGCCGAGCGGGCCGTCTCCGAAATCACCGGGAGAGCACCGCGCTTCGAGTCGGACTTCCGGCGGATTCTCGACGATCGCTCGATCGACGCGGTCGTGATCGCCACGCCCGATCATTGGCACGCGCCGATGACGCTGCTCGCGTGCGAAGCCGGTAAAGATGTGTACGTCGAAAAGCCCGTCTCGCACAACGTCCGCGAAGGCGAGCAGATGATCGCCGCCGCGCGGCGTTACGGCCGGGTCGTGCAGTCCGGATTGCAGCAGCGCAGCGGAAAGCACTTTCAAACCGCGGTCGAGTTCTTAAAGAGCGGGCGACTCGGCGCCGTGCATCTCGCCAAAGCTTGGACCGTTCATCGCCGCAAGCCCATCGGCCGCAAGCGCGACGCCGCGGCACCCGAAGGGGTCAATTACGATCTGTGGCTCGGTCCTGCTCCGCTGCGTCCGTTTAACGCCAATCGGTTCCACTACAACTGGCACTGGTTCTGGGACTACGGCACGGGTGAGTTGGGGAACTGGGGCTGCCACATGCTCGACGTCGCCCGCTGGGGTCTCGGCGTCGAGTTGCCGTTGCGGGTTTCGGCGGTCGGCGGCCGCTTCCACTTCAACGACGACCAGGAGACGCCCGACACCCTGATGGTTCAGTACGCCTACCCCCACGCGACAATCATCTGGGAGCACCGCCTCTGGAGCACGCACGGAGTCGAGGGACGCAGCGCCGCCGCCGCCTTTTACGGCGACGCGGGAACTCTGGTCGTCGATCGCGGCGGATGGAAGGTCTACGACCTGAATGAGACGATCGCGTCCGACACCAGCGAACAGTCGATCTCGCATTTGCGGAACTTCATCGACTGCATCAAGAGCCGCTCGCGGCCGGCGGCCGACATCGAGAGCGGACACATCTCGAGTGCGCTCTGCCACCTCGGCAACATCGCCTATCGCGTCGGGCGCGAGGTCAGCTTTAACCCGGCCACAGGCACATTCGGCAGCGATCGCGAGGCCGACGCGCTCTTGTCGCGGGCCAATCGCAGCCCCTGGACCGTGCCGACGGCTTGACGCGTAGGACCGGTTCAGTAATTCGGGAGCGAAGCTCCCGCTGAGCCGATTTTTTTTCTTCCGGCGAAGAAGCTCGGCAGGAGCCTCGCCCTCCCGGTAAACTGGCTCAGCCGCTAGGGAGGACTCGTTCGAATGTACGACTGCATCGTGATCGGAGCCGGGCACAACGGTCTCGTGTGCGCCAATTACCTCGCGCGGGCCGGCTGGAAGGTGCTCGTGCTCGAGCGGCGATCCGTCGTCGGGGGCGCCTGCGTCACCGAAGAGCCTTGGCCCGGCTACAAGGTCTCGACTGCCTCGTACGTCGTCTCGCTCCTCCTGCCGGAGATCGAACGCGACTTGGAGCTGGCGCGGCACGGGTACCGCATTCTCAAGCGGTCGCCGTCTTCATTCACGCCGATGGAAGACGGCCGCTACTTGATGATGGGGAGCGATCCGGACCTGAATGCCCGCGAGATTGGCAAATTTTCGACTCGCGACGCCGAGGCCTATCCGCGATACGAGTCGCTGCTGACACGCGTGGCCGAGTGCCTCGAACCGGTGCTCAGTGCGACGCCTCCTGACGTGCTTCCGTTGCCCCAATCCTGGCGCTCGATCGGTCTGGGAAAGCGGCTCCGCGATGGTCGGCAGGTGCTGGGTCTCTACCGAGCCCTCAAACAGTTGGGCGACAGCCTGCCGGAGGCGATTGAGCTCTTGGTCGGGGCGGGCCGTACGATTCTCGACCGCTGGTTTGAATCCGACGCCTTGAAGGCGACGCTCGCCACCGACGCCATCATCGGCACCTTTCAGCCGATCTCCGCGCCCGGCACGGCCTACGTGCTCTTGCATCACGTGATGGGCTTGGCGGGGCGCTCGCGGCGTTTGGGGCTACGTCGAGGGCGGCATGGGGGCGCTGACGGCGGCGCTCGCCTCGGCCGCCACCGAGCGCGGCGTCGAGATCCTCAAGGATGCGGCCGTCACCAAGATCGACGTGCAATCGGGTAAAGCCGTCGGCGCCGTGCTCGCGGACGGCCGCCGGTTCACCGCTCGCCGCATCGCCTCGAACGTCGACGCCCACCTCACCTTCGAGCGTCTGATCGATCCAGTCTGCCTGCCGACGCCATTTCTCGAGGCGGTGCGCCGCATCGACTATTCGAGCGCCAGCATGAAGATCAACCTCGCGGTCAGCGAACTGCCCAACTTCACCTGCCTGTCGGGGAACGGCGAAGTGGGGCCGCAGCACCGGGGGACGATCCACATCGGCTGCACGCTCGAGCATTTGGAGCGGGCCTACGACGACGCCAAGTACGGCCGACCGTCCGAGCGCCCGATTGTCGAAATGACCATACCGACCTCGGTCGATCGCACCATCGCGCCGGCGGGCCGCCACATCCTCTCGTTGTTCGTGCAATACGCCCCGTACAAGCTGGCGTCGGGAACCTGGGACGAGATCAAGGAAGAGTTCGCCGACCGCTGCATAGCCGAGATCGCACGACACGCGCCAAACGTCCCCGCATCGATCCTCCACCGACAAGTTTTGAGCCCCCTCGACCTCGAACGGATCTTCGGCCTGACGGGCGGCAACATTTTTCAAGGAGCCATGCCCCTGCACCAACTCTTCAACCTGCGGCCGGTCGCCGGCTACAGCGATTACCGCACACCGCTCGACGGACTCTATCTCTGCGGAAGCGCGGCACACCCCGGCGGCGGAGTCATCGGAGCTTGTGGCAAGAATGCGGCGGCGGAGATGCTGCGCGACGGCTGACGTAATGGGGACCCTAACCGGCGAGCCGCGAATTGACCCGCGGGCCTGTTTATGCAAGTTGTTGTCGTAACCGGCGACCTCTTGGACCAGGACGTTGACGTCATCGTCAACGCCTGGAATCGCAATTTCATCCCCTGGTGGTTGCTCTTGCCGCAAGGCGTTTCGGGCGCGATCAAGAAGCGGGGCGGAATCGCTCCTTTTCGCGAAGTCGGCCGGTTCGGGCCGATTCCGCTCGGCGGGGCAGTGTTCACTTCGGCGGGACGGTTGCCCTTTAAAGGCATCATTCACGTCGCAGGGATCAACGCGTTCTGGCGGGCTTCCGAGCGATCTGTGCGGGATTCCGTTCGCAATGCCGTGGCCGTTGCCCAGGACCACACAGCCCGGTCCATCGCGTTTCCGCTAATCGGCTCGGGCAGTGGCGGACTCAAACCCGAGCGAGTCAAGACGATCATGCTCGACGAATTGGGGCGCATGGAATCCGCAATCGTCGCGACAATTGTTCAGCGAACCTAAGCCGCGGGAGCGCGATCGACGGAAGCGTCGGCTTGCAACAGACGCGAAACGAGCGAGCGAACCTCGGGCAGATCGATCCGCTGCTCGAAGTTTTCGAGAGCCGCCTCGAGGCTGTCAAGTTCGGCTTGTCGACAAACGATCGCCAGCTCGTCGGAGAGGGCCGGATGAATCTCGCGCAGTTCGCTGCTGGCGGTCGCGAGGGCCGTCGGGACGTCGAGGCCTTGGCTCAAGTAGACGTGAAGCAGATCAAGCAGATCCGGCATCGCCTGCTCGATTTCGTCGATCCGTCGGCTGGCGCGTCTTCGCAACTGCCACACGGGAAGCCACCAACTGGCCGGCATTCCAACGGCGATGCCAACCACGCACCAAGCCTCTATCCGCTTCGAGGCGAAGATCGTCAGCGTGCCAAACATGACAATTGACAACATCATGCCGACATACCGGACCGCCGCCAGTTTCTGATAGGCCAGCGGTTCGTAGCATCCGGCCCGCTTGAGATCGGCTTTGATGTCGAGGACTCGCGATTTCGTCTCCGGAAGCGCTTCGGCCACGCAATTGGCGGCGTGAGCCAGATTCGAGTTCACCAGGGTTGAATCCGCGACCGCAGTCGGCGCGGAAGCGTCGGGCCGCTGCGACTCCAACCGCCGCAGGATACGTTCGGGACTCCATTCGCGCGGCAGGCGATCGCCCCGCGATTGAAGCGCTTCTGGCGGTGTGACGGGTCGAATCATCTCAGGCACTCCGCCGAACCGCCGAGAGGCGCAGCAGGCAGTACCATCCCGCGATCAAAATTGTGCCGGCGGCGGCAGCCATCGCCAGGTTCCCCCTCGAAGCCGCCATTCGCGAGACCTGCTGGGGGTCAGCGACAACAAAGAGCCAAACGACCAGCGCCTGGAGCAAAAACACGAGCACCCCCGCGGCCCAATCGACCGTGGTTGCCTCACGTAACTGCCTCGCTTGCCGGGCTCGTTCGTGCAGGGAGTGCGCGAGACGATCCAAACTCTCGGTCAGATCGCCGCCATGGCGCTCGGAAAGCTTGATCGCCGCCACCAAGACCTGCATTCCGGCAAGCCCCGTTCGTTCGGGAAGCTCGCCCAGGGCGTCACCGAGGTCCAACCCCAACTGAGTGCGTCGCAGTGCCAGCCGCAGCTCATCTCCGAGAGGTGCGGGGCTGCGCGCGGCAATCTGTTCGAAACTCGTTTCCAGCTTCCTTCCCGCCCGCGTGGTCCGCAACAGTTGTTCGACCAGTGCGGGAAACTGCTCGGACAATCGAGTTCGCCGGCGCGCGCGTCGGACGGCAAGCTCAGCGATTGGCACGAGCGCACTTCGCCCGTCGCCAATCCGGTCGCCAGGAGGTTTCCCGAGAAGACAAAGACCGCTCCGCCGAACGCCAGCGCAACCAGCAGGCACAGCCGCAGCACGACGGCGCCGGAAAGGCGCGTTCCCGACTGCAGGATCAACCGGTCGAAGGCCCGGTTGATCCGCTCGGCGATGTCGGGTTTCCCGCCCAGCGACGCCGCGAACCGCTCGTCTCGCAGGATGTCGGCGAATTCCGGACATGGCTCAATGCGAAGCCGCTCTAGCGTGGTGCTCGACGTCATGACAGTGAGTGCTCCGCGTCGTCAATTCTGAATCGGCTCGCGCGTGGAGCCCGCCGGGACGAGCTCTTTGGGTGCGAACATCTCGCCGTCGAGCGCGTGCCCGAGCGAAGCCAATTGCGGCAAGCAGAGCGGTTCGTAGCCTGTGGAATAGAACATCCCCAACTCGAGTCCTTGGTCGTCGGTGCCGGCCGCGCGATACACAAAAATGTCCTCGGTCACGTAATTGTCGTCGAAACAACCACACAGCTCCGAGATCCGGACGACCTTGCGTTCCCCTGAGGGAAGACGGGCGACATGCACGAGGATTTGAAAGGCCGAGGCGATTTGCTGGCGAGGTCCGTTCGGGGCAGACTCGATCCGCGAACCCGCTGCCATGAGTTCGACTCGCGCCAGCGCGTCTCGCGTGCCGACGGCATTGACCGTGAGCATCATTCCGGCGTGACCGTTGCCGGCTGCGTGCAGGAGGTCGGGCATTTCGCCGCCCCGCGCTTCGCCCAGCACGAGCCGGTCCGGCCGCATGCGCAGAGCGCTTCGCAAGAGTTCCCGAAGCGTGACGTCGAGTTGGCCTGGGCGGTTGGACGATCGCGTTTCGAGCGACACCACGTTGGGCCGCCCGAGGTCGATTTCCGCGGTCTCCTCGATCGTGATGATTCGCTCACCCTCGGGGATCAGCCGGGCGAGGCCGGCCAGAAGCGTTGTCTTTCCCGTTCCTGTGGCTCCCGAGATGAGTATGCTGAGGCGGCCCCGCACCGCGGCCGCCAGAAAATAGGCCATCTCGAGGGCCATGGCGTCACGCCCCACGAGGTCTTCGAGCGAGATCGACTTTGCGCCCGAGCGGCGAATGGAAAGCATCGGACCGCGGGCGGCCAGCGGATGGATGATCGCGTTCAAGACGGTGCCGTCGGGGAGTCTGGCTTCGACGACGGGCGATCGCTCATTGATTCGATTGCCCGCTCGTCGGGCCAATCGCTGAATCAGTTGGAGCAGGTGTGCGTCGTCGGCAAAGCGGATTTCGGTTTCTGTCAGCCGGCCGTCTCGCTCGATCGACACGTTATCCGCGCCGTTCACAAGAATTTCGCTGATCTCGGGGTCACGCATCAGGGGCTCGAGAGGGCCGAAACCATAAATTTCGTCCAGGATTTCGCGGACCATCGGCTCGCGCATCTCGGGGGGCAGGCCAACCGATTCGGAAGCGCAGACGTGGGTGGCCAGGGACTCGACCTCTTCGCGCAGCCCGCCTTCCGCCAGGTCGTTCGCTTTCGACAGATCGACCGCGTCAACGATGCGGCGCTCGAGCGCCCGTTTCAACTTCTGGAACGACTTGCGGTCGTCGATGCGAATGCGCGGGCCGAAACCAATCATCGCGTGGGATGCCTTGCGGGCTCGAGTGGGATGCGTTTGATCGACACAAAAGTCATCGGATGGTCGTCTGAACGGGGGCGATCGACACGCGTTCGGGAGGTGGAAGCGGAACGGATCGCGTCGGGGATCTTCGTGTCCAGAGGGGCGTCTTGCTCGACAGGTTGGTCGGCACTGATGTTGCCGGCGAATTCTCGGTCTTCTTCTGTTCCTCAAACTGGCAGGTCGAACGCGTGGTTCCCTTGTACACCTCAGTCGTAAACGCGCCGGCCGCGCCGGCCGGCCGGGCGGTCGCGGTGGGATCAGGCGGCAGTCCGAGAATCTCGTCCAAGGTGGCCCGGTCGCGGTCGCGAAGCGCAATCCCGCCATCTCCCTTTCCGTCGGGGTTGTAACTGAGCGCGATGTTGCCCTGCTCCCGAGCGAGGATCAGGATTGCAGCCTGATCGGGCGTCAGCTCGAGCGTGGCGACATCGTTCGCCTCGTTGGCCGAGGCACCCTGAGTGGCGGCCAAGAGCCGCACTCCGCGAAAGAGCGTCAGCGTCATTCCCCCGCGGAATCGGACAGCATTTGAGACGTCATCCCGAGGCGTCAGGTAGACATCGACGTATTGCCCTTCCTTCAAGCCAATGAGCGGAGCGACTCCGCGCCGGAGCGCGATCGAAACGGCCCGCATTCCGCGCGGAACCGTCGGCAGTGGGCGTTCGCCGAGCGCGTACAGTTGGCCCAGGCGAATGACGGAGCCCGGGAGGATCCGCTCCTTGACCGTGCGACCGATCAAAGCCGGTTGCTGAACCAGCGCATCGGGCGCCAGAGCATCGGCTCGGACGCGGCCCATTGCCAGATGAGCGGCCGTGATCACCGTTCCCGGTTCGAGCGTGCCAGTCGCTGTCGGAACGCTGCGGGATTCAACGGCCTGCGCCTGCCCTGTCGGCTGGCTGCGCGACTCTTCCGCTCGCATCAACTTGGCAAAGTACGCGGTCACCAAGAGACCGACCACGACCACCATCATCGTGCTCACCCCGGCAGGGGTCAGACGTCTCATCGGCATCGCTCCCCGGTTCAACGTGATATCGGCGCGCAGGATCCGCAGCCCGACCTATTCTCTTCGGTTCCCAAGCACCCGCTGATTGCGGCCGCTTGGCTTCCCCCGCAAAGAACGACAGACCGGCGAGGGCGCATGTGAGTTGGGACCGGGATGAAGCAGGGAGACTTGGAATAACCGGTCAAATCGGCGCGAACGGGGCGCGGCTCGATGAAACTTCAATTGGCCGGCGAAGTGCCGCGGCGGTAAACTAATAGAGGTAGAGCGAGAGGAATTATGTCCAAGCTGGATTTCCGGAACATCGAGAAAGATCCGACACGGTGTGGGGGACAGCCCGTTGTCGCTGGCACCCGCATTCGCGTCGCCACGATCCTCGCCTGCTATCGGCAGGGGCTGACGGTCGAGGAAATCGTTCAGCAGTACGTGCCCTTGAAGCCGGCGGATGTTCATGACGCCCTGGCGTACGCCTACGATCACCTCGACGAAATCGAGGCCAGTCTGGCCGACGACGACGAAGCAGCGGCAAAAGCAACGATTTCGCCGACTCCCTGACCAATGAGCGCAATCCGCTTCTTCACGGATGAAGACGTGTATGGAGCGGCTGTTCGTGCACTGCGATCGGCTGGAATCGATGCGGTGTCAACGCCTGAAACCGCGCGTTTGGGCGAATCTGACGAGTCGCAACTCGAGTGGGCGACGGCCGAGCGGCGCGCCTTTGTTACATTCAACGTCGCGCATTTTGCAGCGCTGCACGGCACCTGGTTGCGACAAGGCCGGCATCACGCAGGCATTGCGCTGTCGAGCCAACGACCGCTCGGCGATCTTGTGAGGCGGCTGCTGAGACTTGCCGCCGCGGTCGATTCGGAGGCGATGTTGGACCGGCTGGAATTCCTCAGTGACTGGTGACTCCGGCCCGGGCCCGACGCGGTTTAATTGCTGCGCTCGCTATCCGGCCTTCTTTTGCGGCGCAGGTTTGGCAGCTGGCACCTGCGGCGGATTGGCTTTTTCCGGAGCCGGCTTGTCCTTCACCAGAACCTGGAATGGCTCCGAGTAGGTCGTCGCGAAAACGCCGCTGGCGTAGGGGTGTCGGACCACTTCAGCTTTGACGACGAATTCGATCGCGGGCTCGGCGACGTCGGCAGGCACGGCGACTTTGAGCAGGCCCTTGCCCGACGCGAGCGGCATCGCCTGGTCTGGCCGCGCGGCGACGAGCGGCTTCATCCGGCGCTTGTTCGGACCAACCTGGCGGGGCGTCTCCGTCGAAACGAGAGAGAACCGCACCCAAGCGTCCGAATCGACTGCCAGTGCCTGCTTGCTCGCCGCGGTCAGCACGATCGGCCAGTTCGACTCGCTCCCTTTGTAGACTTCGTGGGGCAACGCGGCCAGATCGACTTGAAGGGGCGAACTGGAACGCGCGCCGACCGGAACCCGGTCGAGAAAGCCGGACAACTCCGCCTGATTCGGAACTTCGATCACCGCGGCTCGCCGAATCGCCGGCTTGACGCCGACCGACTCGCCCACGATCCGCAATCCTCGGGCAGCCGCTTCCGGTTGCGATCCGGTCGTGGTGAAAGTGACGAACAGCTTTCGGCTTTGCCCATCGGCGGGAATTTCCTTCGGCGCGATTGTGATGCTGCCGGCCGCTACACCCTCCCCTTCCAATCGCAGCTTGATCGGACCGGCGTAGCCCCGTCGGTCGACTTGCAGCGGCACCATGGTGCGGCCGTTCTTTGGGATATTGACCCGTGTCTCCAACAAAGCGAGTGAGAAGTCCGGCGCGGCCGCCGGCGAGATTCGCAATCGGTAGACGAAGTGCCGACCACCGCGACCGTTCAGATCGCGCACGGCGACCTCGATCGACGAAGCGTCAGCGGGAACCTGAAATTGGAAGCCTTTGCCTGCCGCTCCGGGGGTGCCGCCGTCGCCGCCTAGCGGCTTGCGATCGGGGTGCGAATAGATCGAGATATCTCCCTCCACGGGCGAGTTCAAAGAGCGGCTATCGAGCGACAAAGAGAGCAAAGTGCCGGGAGTGACCGCGAGCAAATAGCGGTCGATCTCTCCTTCCTTCGCGAGCCGCCCATTGATTGCCACCGAGTCGTGCCCCTTGTCGGCAAACCGCGCATCGATTGTCTGTAGTTGTTCGGCCGGCTGCGGCACCTCCAAGATCTCGACACCGTCGCTGATGCCCAACGGCGGCAACGGACCCGACGCGTGCAGCTGACGGGGCACCGGCAGAAGCTTCGCCAGCCCCGCCGGATCGTTCTTAAGATTCGCGTCGATCATCGTGCCGGGCGGAATTCCAGCGCCAACCGGCTCGACGGGCCAGTCGGCTCCGCGCGGAATGACCGGCGGGTAGTAGGCATCCACCGATCGAAAATCGCCCAGCAGCAACCGGAACGGGCTGTCGGCCGGCGCGTTGTAGGCCAGATCGTGCAGCTCGACGACGTACAATCCGTCGGCCGGAAGAGTTAGCTCGGCACGCGCGTCGCCGCGCAAAAACGCCTTGCCCCATTCGATGGCGATCGTCGAGCCGGAGGCGTTTTTTAGCTCGAGCACGGGATCGAGCCGCGAGCCGATGCGCCGCGCCTCGACCTCGGCAACGAGCCTGTCGCCGGCGTGACCGCGAAAGTACACGTGACTTTGACCAGCCCCCGCGATCAAGCCGGAAAACGCCGCCGGCAGCGATGTGGGACGATCCTCGGCACTGTCGCCGACCAGCCATTGGGGCAAGCCGTCGAGCGCAATACCCATCGGATTACTCACTCCGCCGGCCGTAAATACGGTGAGGGGGTAAATCCCCGGCGGCGCGTCAGCCGGCACCGTGATCTCGACGAGCAGATGTCGATCGTTGGAACTCTTGGCCACCGTCTGCTTGATGCCGGGGATCGGAAGATCAACTCGCGCCTTGCCCGCGAGCCGATTGCCGTTGATCATCAGTCGGGTCGTTTGGCCGATCTGGAGACCAAACTGCGAGAGCGATTCGATCGCCGGGGGCTCGTCGAGCGGCTTGACCGGTTCCAGCTCGCGACGAGCCAGCTCGGGACCGCGGGGACCGGCCACTTCCAGAAACAATTGCCGCACGTCGGAGGGGGACAGTGCCCGGGTGAAGAGCAGGAATTCATCAATCACGCCGCTCGTGTACTCGATCTCGGGCGTGCTGCACCCCAGCGTGAGGGGAGCGTCATTGAGCAGGCCGGCCGCGTTCACCTTCGTGAACCAGACGTCCCGGTTGTGAATTCGTCCCGGGCCCACGACAGCTTGCGGCGCAGCGGGCTCGCCGTTGACAAACAGCCGGGCTCGCACGTCGTAAAGATCCGGATCGTCGCCGAGCGGCGAGTCCTCATCGACCTCGAGCGTCGCCGTGAGATGGACGAGCCGTCGCGTCCCCAGAACCTTCCGGGCGCTGTAGCTGGCAACCCGGAAGCCGCTGCCGTCGTTCACGTAAAGTTGGAACACATCGCTGGCGGGCACATAGTTGATGCCGTAGTTCGCCCCGCGAGGGCCGGAAGATCGTTTCGCCAAAATCCCGTGGGGCGCGTTGTCAGTGGCGGGGTGCAAACTGACAAAGAAAAAGCTGAGCGTGACCGCATCCGGGCGACTGGTGTAGGGAATGTCGACGAGTCGCACCGACTGCCGTTTTGCGGCGTCGAAGCGAAGTGCGCTCTTCCGCGCTGGTTCCAGAACGGGCTGGGAACCCGCGACGGAGCGTTGACGAGCTTCGCCGCGAACGGCTCAGCAATCCGCTTGACCGAAACGGCACCCGGCCGATCCGCGTCATCAAACGAGACGCTCACAGCTGCGCCGGCCCGAATCGATTTGGCCCCAGCCGCGTTCACAAGTGAAGCGGGAAAGAGCCACCCCAGGCAAAAAACAGGGGCGAAAACGCGAACGGACCGGGAAAGGGCGAAACAGACCATGCGGGCGGGACCCCTTTGGAGGGCGAAACGGCGGCAGGATTGTCAACCCGCCATTGTAACCCGCCCTCGGGGGGTTTTTAAGCGCGGTCCGCGATAGCTGCCGCTCATTCAAGCAAGGCGGGCAGACGATCGGGTGCCACGGCTGAGCTCGCTCAGCCGTGTTCTTCCCGGACGTCTGCGGTCAGCGGAATGGCAAGCGTAATACCTGCGATGAAGAGCACGGCTGAGCCGAAACGTCTCAGCCGTGGCACCCGATTGGCGCGGCCTTCGCCGGTCGCTATTCGGTGCGTGCCAGTTCGTCGTCCGTCTGGCTGCTAAAAGGCAAGGACTGGCCGACCCGGCTTCGTACGATCGTTCGGGAGTTTTGCGCCGTCAGGATCTGCGTGTGGAAGCCGGCCGAGACGCTTTGACGAAACAGTCGGATCTCCGCCCGATCGGGTTCAACTCGCAACGGGTGGGAGTTGTCGGTCACGTCGAGTGCCGCCGCGGTGCTTGAAGTTCCGACCGGCCGCCGCTCGAAGCGTGTTCCCTTATCGTCGGGCGGCAAAGACGTACGCTTGGGAATCGGTGTCGACGGAACACCTGGGATGGGCTCCCCCGGACCAATACCGGGCGGATACCCAGGCTGGTTCGTGGAACCTGGCGGGAAGGCCGGAGTGGTCTCGTAGGTGGGCGTCGGGCAACAACCCGCTCCGCAAGGACTCGGCGTCCCTACGCAACTCGGAGGGCAACCGCCGCAACCTCCGGCGCATAACATCCGGCCCCGCACGCTCCGGGACCACACGGGCCACACGCCAATCCGCACGCGGGACCACCGCAATAACTGCCGCAACACGGCCGACATCCACACGGTCCGCAGGGCGAACCGCAGGGGCTGCCGCAGAAGGAACTACAGCGCGGACCACAAATTGAACCACACCCTCCGCCGCAGACGCCCCTGCACGGCGGACCACACATCGGGCTACAAGACGGACCGCAACACGGTCCGCACGGCGCGCAGCATCTTCCGCCGCCGAATAGTCCGAAGCCGAACGGCGAGCGTGGACAGCCGCATCCAGCCGAACATCCAAAACCGCAGCCGCCCGAAGGACAGCAACAACCAGGGCCGGGTGAGCACGGTCCCGGGCACATCGAGGGCCCAATTCCACAAGATCCACAACTGCCGGATCCGCAACCGGGTCCACAACACTGACCAAATCCGGACGTCGACCAAGAGATCAGTGTGGCTGCGACGAGGGTCAGAATGAAGACGCGGCGAGGCCACGAATGAAGCGGCGAAACGGGTGCGCCGAAAACGGTTGAATCAAAGGTTGCCGGAACGGGATAGGTCCAGCCAAGCGAGGCGGCCTGCGGGCGCGACGTCCCACGGACGTACGGAGGCGCGACCGGTCGAATGGCGCTCGGGACAGGGATCGGAACGACGGCAAGCCGGCTCTTGCCCGGTGGCGATAACCACCCGACATACCGTTGCATCGGTGGGATCAGCCAATCTCGCAAACGGCGGGAACCCCGCACCCATCCGATGTGGCGTATTCCGAACGAGATCCCGCGCGCAGCAGCTCTTTGAGCTGCGTCGACCAAGCCAGACATGGGCACACACCTCCGGCGAAGCGCCGATCGAGTGGAACCAGCGGCCCCGCAGGGAGTGCTGTCACACGGACACGCCGCGATTAGCTGGCTCTCCATTCGCAATCGCCATGCCGCGACAAGACTTGAAGCGGCGACCCGCGTCAAAGCGCGCAGTCAACAAGTCGGCACACGTCGCGAAAGTCGCAAGATCTTGCGAAAAATGGCCGAAGCGCCGACTCCGCTCCCAACTTCGCAATCCCTCCAGCTGGACAACTTCCAGCCGTCGCATTGCATTTTTTTCAACGCAAAGAGTAAAGAGTGAAGAATCGGGTACGCGGTCGCGGAAGGCGGACCGTGAGTCGACTCGCCGGCGCAATCAACCCGTGCAATCAAACCGTGACGAAGCTCATATGCAGCTCCGCGTGACGGAGGCACATTTGATTGCATTCCTCGACGGTCATCGGACCGAGAAAGGGGTGCGCGGAGCGTTGTTGCTCAGTCTTTAGCCGCTCGGTCGATTGGCGGAAATGCTCGAGCGCCGCCGCGGCATCGGTTTCTCCAGGCACCAGCACGGCGGCGGCTTTCGGATTCAACTTGAACCCGGGGGTGAGCCCCTTCGTGAGCACCCGTTTCTTAAAAACGAGCCGGCCGAGCGTCCGCACGGGCCACGGCGTACTGAAACCGAAGCCGTCAATCATTTTGTCCTGAGCGGTGGCCAGATGCTCGAGAATCTGGCCCAGCGACCAATTGCCTGTCGTCGCGGCTTTGGCGCCGACCGCGCGCTGGGCGTCGGCAACGACCTCGTCGAGGGAGCTGTATCGGACCCGGCGCCGGGTCGGTGTCGCAGTGGCCATAAAACGCTCCTGATGATGGCTGGAAAAGATGACAGCCAGTATACGGACGCTTCACCGCCCAGAGCAAAGTCCAAATGATCGGCGACCGGCCTGACTCATTTCCGGGCTGGCGGGAGTGCGGAAGTCGACGCTTTGCTAAGATTCTGGATGACCCAGACATGCGGCTTTGGTACAACGGCACTGAGGATCAAACAGCACTGTGATGAACTGGCATTGGCCTCGCAAGGACCGTTCGATGGGCCGACTGGAACAGACGCAGTTCCATAAAATCTTTGTGGCCGAAGTCGAGGGACGCACGCTGGTCGTCACGCCGCGCGGCGATTCGATCGGCTTTCGCGACTCCGACGTTGCCAACGAGCTGAATACGCTGCTGTCGCTCATCGGCACTCCGGGCATTGTCAATCTGGTCGTCGACTTTGGAAGTGCCGAGTATTTCGGCTCGACGATGATCGGCGCGATCAATCAGCTCGGCACCCGGTTTCGCGAGATCGGCGGCAAGATTGCCTTGTGCAGCCTCTCGCCGCAGATGTCCGACATGCTCGACATCATGCACATGGGCGATCTGTGGATGAAGTTTGATACGCGCAAGATCGCCCTGCGCTTCATGAGCAAGACTTGAGCCGGGACATCCTGCTCGCCACGCTCAACGCCCGCTATGCGCACGCCGCCTTCGGGCTACGCTACCTGCTCGCAAACATGGGGGATCTCGGGCCGCGGACCGATTTGATCGAGTTCGTCGCGAGCGCGCCCACCGATCAAATTCTCCAGTCGCTGCTCGCCCGCAATCCGCGCATTCTCGGTCTCGGCGTTTATATCTGGAATGTGGAAGCCGCTACTCGTCTCGTGCGCGAACTGAAGCGGCTGCGGCCCGAGCTGATCATTGTTCTCGGCGGACCGGAAGTCAGTTACGAGACCGACGAGCAGGAGATCGTCCGGGCCGCGGATCACGTGATCGCCGGGGAAGCCGACCTCGCTTTCGCCGAATTGTGCCGCCAGATCCTTTCCGGCAACCGGCCCGAGCGGAAAGTGATTGCGGCAGAGTTGCCCGTGCTTGATCGGCTCCAGTTGCCTTATGACCTCTACAACGCCGAAGACATTGCGCGGCGAGTGATCTATGTCGAGGCGTCGCGCGGCTGCCCCTATTCGTGCGAGTTCTGCCTCTCGGCGCTTGAGATTCCCGTCCGCCAGTTTCCGCTCGATCGGTTCTTGTCCGCGTTGGGGTCGCTGTTCGACCGGGGCGCGCGACAGTTCAAGTTCGTTGACCGCACGTTCAACTTGAATCTCCGGACGAGCCGGGCGATTCTCGACTTCTTCTACGAACGGTACGAGCCGGGGCTGTTTTTGCACTTCGAGATGATCCCCGACCGCTTTCCTGAGACGCTGCGCGACTCGATCCGCCGATTTCCAACTGGAGCACTGCAATTTGAGGTCGGCGTGCAGACGTTCAACGAACACACGGCCGAACTCATCAGCCGCCGGCAGGACAACCAAAAACTCGAAGAGAACCTGCGATTTCTGCGAAGCGAGACCGGCGTGCACGTTCATGCCGACTTGATCGTCGGCCTGCCGGGCGAACCGCTCGAAAGCTTTGGAGCCGGCTTCGACCGGCTGCTGGGGCTCGGCCCGCAAGAGATTCAGGTCGGGATGTTGAAGCGGTTGCGCGGCACGCCCATCATTCGCCACGACGCCGAATGGGCGATGAACTACAGTGCTCGGGCGCCCTACGAAATTCTCTCGAACCGCTTGATTGATACCGACACGATGGCCCGACTGGCCCGTTTTGCCCGCTTTTGGGACCTGGTTGCCAACAGCGGCAACTTTATCGACTCGGCACCACGACTGTGGCGAGATCGATCGGCCTTTGTCGGCTTCCTCGCGTTTGCCGATTGGCTCTATGCGCGAACCGGCCGCACCTGGGGCATTCCGCTCGCCGATCTGGCAGAAGGCGTTTTTCGCTATCTGGTCGATTTTCTTGGACAAGATCTCCAGGGGGCCGCCGAAACAGTTTGGCGCGACTATCAGCGCGGCGGACGGCCCGATCGCCCCGCCTTCTTGAGCCCGTACGTCGAGGCCCCATCCCGGCGCACGCTTCTCGCGCAGCCGTCGCGTGCCCGGCGACAGGCCCGGCACCAACTTTCGTAGTAGGCCATCGATCCACTCATACACGCGCCGCCGGGTGCGCCCGAAAAAACTACAAAGCGCCCCCGGCGGGATGGGGATGACCGGAACACGGGCGTCTCCCTTTTGAGAGGAGCAGCATTCATCCCCGCCCGACGCGACGGGACGGGACAGAGCGGGACGGTGGGACTGATGGCCGAATGGTGTGCCTGCGGCCGCAAAAGCAGGACTGGTCGCATCCTACGAAATTGGGACTGGGAGGGGACACTGGACTAGGACGGGGCACAGGCCGCCGGGGCGGCTTGGGACCTCGGACTCTAACAACGGGGTTGAGTTTGCGGGCGGAAAATTAAGCGCGGCTGGCAGCCGAACGAGTGAAAAAAGGCGCACGGCCGGTGCTTTTGCGGGCGCACTCTTGTAAGCTCGTGCTCGACGAGGCTTGGGCGCGGCTCAACCTCCGCCCGTTGCTCGCCATGTCCCGCAACTCGCAGTAGTCCAAGGTGCCGTCGCTTCCCACGCTCCCCTTCAGACAGGAATGTGCGCCATGAAAAGTCTGACTCGTTGGTTGGCTTTCTGTTCGCTGATTCTCGCGCTCTCGTGTGCCGTCCGCGCTGGTGAAATCCCGCTGGCTTCTCCCGAATCGCAACGGGTTTCCCCGACCAAGCTGGCCGCCGCTGAAAAAGCGGTCCAACAACTGATCGACAAGAAGGAATACGCCGGGGCGATCACGCTCGTCGCTCGTAACGGCAAGATCGTCGAATGGAAGACCTACGGAATGGCCGATGTCGCCAAGAATAAGCCGATGCAGAAGGACACGATCGTCCGTATCTATTCGATGACTAAGCCGATCACGACGGCGGCGGCGATGACGCTCTACGAAGAGGGCAAGTTCCAGCTCGACGATCCGGTCTCGAAGTTCATCCCCGAGCTGAAGGGGCTGCGCGTTTACGTCGGGCCCGGCGATAAGACCGAGCCCGCCAAGCGCGAGATCACGATCCGCGACCTGATGCGGCACACCTCGGGCTTCACCTACGGCCTCTTCGGGGACAGCCAGGTCGACAAGATGTATCTCACCAAGGGCGTCTTCGATCCCCGCACGAGCCTGCAGCAATTTGTCTTGCGCGTAGCCGCGCTGCCGCTCAAATATCAGCCGGGGACGAAATTCAACTACAGCGTTTCGACCGACGTGTTGGGCCGGGTGATCGAAGTCGTCTCGGGGCAGACGCTCGACGCGTACTTCGCGGAGAAGATTTTCAAGCCGCTCGACATGGTCGACACGGGGTTTTACGTTCCGGCCGAGAAAGCGGCCCGCTTCGCCGTCAACTACGGGCCCGACCGCACGCATGCCGAACCGCTGAAGGTTGTCGACGATCCGGCCAAGAGCCCGTACCTCAAGTCGCCGGCGTTTCTCTCGGGCGGCGGCGGACTGGTTTCGACGGCCCGCGATTACTCTCGCTTCTGCCAGATGATGCTCAACGGCGGCGAGCTGGATGGCACTCGGATTCTGAAGGCCGAGACCGTCGCTGAAATGACCAAGAACCAGCTCCCGGCCGAAGCTCTGCCGATGACCATGCCTTCGCCGACCGCGATGCCCGACAAGAGCCTGGCCTTTGGTCTGGGCTTTGGCGTGCGGACGAGCGCGAGCGCGTCCGATCCGTCGGTCGTTGCGGGTGAGTATTTCTGGGGCGGCTACGCGAGCACCGGTTTCGTGATCTGCCCGAAGAACCAGACGGTGGTGATCGCTCTGGCCCAGTTCCTGCCGCTCAAGCCGCAGCTCACCGAGACGTTTAAGAAAGGCGTCGAGGAGGGGATCGAAGCGAAGGACGTGGCAAACCAGCAGCCTCGAAAGAGGGTCCCAAAACACTTTAGATCTCACGCGCCGGTGGGATCTGTTCAGTAGCGCGTCGAGCGTCGCGTTTGAGTTGGGCACTGGCGGCTTGTCCGCCAGTGCTTTTTTTCCTTGAATCGATCAAATGGTCGACTCAGTTTAGCGCTCAGTATGTGCCCGAAGCACATACTGAGAGCGGTGGTTCAAAACTCAGTCGATTCCTGCGCCGAAATTATCGTCCTGCTGCGCGGCGTGCCGCGGTTCGGGGCGACCCACCGCATTGACACGTGCGGCGGCAGGGACATTTTGATGCGGCGGGCCAGGCTGCGCGGCAGCCGGCTCGATGCGCCGCGAGGTGTCGGGCGTGCGGACGAGGCGCGGGGCCTCGAACTCGATCTCCTCGAACGGCTCACGCAAGGTCGCGAAGTGATCTTCGCCATAGTCGTCGTACGTGCAGAGGTACCCCGGCTCCTTCGCGCGGACCAATTCGTCCTCGTAAGCCTCGAGGACTTTGCGCTGGATGAGCTCGCGGCAATCGGAGTTGATCGGATGCGCGATGTCGGCGTAGAGCTTGGCGCGCCCCTCGTTGTCTTTGATCGCTCGATCTTCGTCGAGCTTGGCGCCGCACTGGTTGCAGTGCAGGGCGCGCAAGTGATTCTTGCAGTGGCAGCGCGGACAGCGATCGGTCAGCTTGCGGCTGGGCATCGCCACAAACGAGCCCTTGGCCCCTTGGATAATTTTGAGATCACGGATCACGAAGCAGGAATCAAACGTGATTGAGCAGAAGGCCTGCAGCCGTTCGTGCGGGTCGTCCATCAATTTGATGCGTACTTCAGAAATCTCCACGGCCGTCCTCCTTCTCGGTGGCGGTTTCTTACGGCCGGCATTGGGCAACCCACACGCGTCCGACGTGCGCCCCCCTGAGGCGGCCAGCCAGTGACCGCGCGTGCCGGGCCGTTTCACACAACCCGAAATACGCGGTCCCGCTGCCGCTCAACTGATGGCCCAGCACCGGCAGTCTCGAAAACAGTGACTGGAGTCGTTTCACCTCCGGGTTTAATCGTTCGGCTGGCGCTTGAAGCGCGTTATGCAAAAGTCGGCCCGCTGTACCAATTCGCCCAGGCGCAGAGCGGCGGACAAATTGTGAACGCTCTTTTTTGCTGCCGGGACTTGAGCGTGCTTGTAGACTTGCGCCGTCGAGAGTCCCGTCCGGGGACGGACAATCACGAAGTGCAGTCCGAGCGGCACATCCAGAGGCTCGATGATCTCGCCGCGCCCGTGACAAACGGCAGCCGACGTCTTGTCGACAAAGAAGGCCACATCGCTTCCAAGCTGCGATGCCAGCCGCTGAAGCTCGGACACTCCAAGCCCCAGGTTCCAAAATCGATTCAAGGCCATCAGCGTCGCGGCTGCATCGCTCGACCCTCCGGCCAAGCCGGCAGCAGAGGGGATCCGTTTCGTGAGCGCGATCCGAATCCCCCGTTCGACGCCTGCATGCTCGCGCAGCAACTGGGCCGCTTGAACCACGAGATTGTCGGACCCGAGCGGGATTCCCTCCCCACCAGCGTCCGTGCTCGCTGGGTCTGACTCGATCAGAGCAGACCCGTGTTTGCCGGTCCCTAGTCCCGAGCACTGCAAACGAATGTCGTTTGAGTCCTCCTCCGTGAAGGTCAGGGTGTCAATCAAGTCCACGGCCACCATGAGCGTCTCCAGCTCGTGGTAGCCGTCCTCCCGTTTTCCGAGCAACTCCAGAAAGAGGTTGAGCTTCGCCGGCGTGTGAACCACCAACGACGGGCCGACCCGCCGAAATCGCATCGGCTGCAGTCCTCCCGCGGACGTCCCGACCGATCCCTCCGGACCTACTCACGCGGGCGACCTAAGTCGCGTCGCGAACGGACAAACGGATATTCAACCGCCTCGCATCCGGTCGTGAATTCCGGCCGCTGGAAGCGGATTTTGGGACACTAGGGTAGGTGGATATTAGCGACGATGGGCCCCACCGTCAAGCCGCGTCGCATATCTATACAAATGTATCAATCGGGCGTAAGATTGCGAGGAAACACATGCTCTCACGAACTAACTTGAGTCGTCCAACTAATCGAATTCTGCGGATGAGAATTGGCTGAGTGGTGGACCTTCCGCGCAACCAAAAGGGTCGCTCCGCGGCTGGGGACCCGCCGAATCGGTTCCTCGCCGTTCAGCGAGAGGCGGATCCGGACGCCGAACTCGACGAGGAGAACGATCCGTCGCGCCAGCGAGTCGCCACACAATTTCTGCCCGATCGCTCCGCATCGATCGTCACCGAGAATGACAGTCCCGACGTGCCCTTTCGTTACAGCGTGAACCCATACCGGGGATGCGAGCACGGCTGCAGCTACTGCTACGCGCGTCCCAGCCACGAGTATCTGGGCCTGGGAGCCGGTCTCGATTTCGAGTCGAAGATTTTCGTCAAGGAGCGAGCACCGGAGTTGTTTGCCAGTTGGCTGGCGCGACGGCTGGGAGCCAGAGATGATTTGCTTTTCGGGGATCACTGACTGCTATCAGCCCGCCGAGCGGAATTTCGAGCTCACCCGCCGGTGTCTGCAAGTCGCGGCCGAGGCGCGGCAGCCGGTTGGCATCATCACCAAGAACCGGCTGGTGACGCGGGACCTCGACGTGCTCAAGCCGATGGCCCTGCAGTCGCTCGTGCATGTTTCACTGAGCATCACAACGCTCGACGAAAAGCTCGCTCGCCGGATGGAGCCGCGAACCAGTCGGCCCTCTGCGCGGCTCGAGGCGATTCGCGAGTTGGCACGTGCCGGCGTGCCGACGCGGGTGATGATCGCGCCGGTCGTTCCCGGGCTCAACGACAGCGAGATTCCGCAGATTCTGAAGGCGGCGAAAGACGCCGGCGCCGGGGCGGCCGGCCACGTGCTATTGCGGCTATCCGGATCCGTGCGGCCGGTCTTCCTCGAATGGCTCTCCCGCAGAGAACCGACTCGTGCGGCGCGCGTCGAATCGGCGATCCGTCAGACGCGAGCTGGCAAGCTCAATGACACTCAATTCGGTCGCCGGATGCGCGGCACTGGAACGCGCGCAGAGCAGATCGACCAGACGTTCGCGACTTTCGCGAAGCGCTACGGTCTCGACGGGCCGCTTTCTGCGTTTGATTTTTCGCAGTTCCGGCCGCCGCGCAGCCCGGGAGGACAGCTGCGGCTGTTCTAATTCTGCTGCCGGTTCGAGTCAGCAGTACGAGGGGTAGTCCCACGACCGAATCGGCCCGAGGGACTTCTGCCACCGCCACAAAACTTGGTCCTAGTGGCCAGAATGTGGAAGCCATTTGGAGAGATGTTGATCGCAAGGGCCATGATCTGGGATCTCTTCGTGGCGCTCCCCCGCGTCAGCTCTCCAGTCAAAGGAATGCATATCTCATTGCGCCAGCATGAGTTTCGGCATTTGCGCGAAGTTGCCTCCCGCCGGGGCACACGAAATGCGAAAGCGACGGCGAATGCCCGCGGCCGCAACGCCATCCTCAGCGACGAAAGTCACATCCGCTCCCGCTCCAATTCTTGGCTGGGCAACGGGCGCGACCCTCTTAGTTGTCGAGGATGATCCGGTCCTTTGTGAGGTGCCGTGTCGAATCTTGAGTCGGGATGGTTACGACGTCCGTCGCGCGGTCAATGCGTCAGAGGCGCTGGAGCTGATTGACGAACGCACGCCGCAGCTGGTTCTTGCTCGACGCTTGTCTTCGAGAGGGGACGAGTTTGCAACTGGCGAACACGATCCACCGGGTCAACGCCCACTTGCCTGTCATTTTGCTGACGAACTCGGGATTCAAAAACGAGGATTTTCCATGTTGGACGGTCGGACGGCGCCTGAACAAGTCGCTGGGCCTGGCAGATCTACGCTGGGCGGTCGCAACCGCTTTGAACGAAGCCAAATCACCTAGGCCCCTGCCGGCCGCGACGCCCGCGCCAACGATCACGACCGAGCCGCCGCGTTTTCCGCCGCCTTCTGTTGAGAACGGGTCCGCATTACGAATTGCCAAGGATTTCTTCATGCGTCTCTTCGAATCGAAATTATCCAAAGTCATTGGTGTGTCGCTTCTCGCCGTGGTCTTGGTGGTGGGCTTCGTCGCTGCGAATGGGGTCATGCGACCCTCAGCGGCCGCCGGCGAGGAGAAGCCTGCGGCGGCAAAAAACGCGGCAGCGGGCGATAAATCGGCGTCGACCGACTCGATCGAGCTGGTGCCGGGCAGGCCGCACACACTCTTTGTGCCGGCGGACGTCCGGACGGGGCTGGGAATCCGCAAGGACAATCACGACCAGTACACAACGGCCAAGGTCCCCAAGCGGATGCGAGCGCAGGAAATGCCCGGGTCGACGGCCTTGGATCCGACGCGCTTGTTCCGCGTTCGAGCCCGCTTTGCTCCTTCACCCTCATCGGCCGAGTGCGTGCAGATCGGTCAAATCGCCGAAGATCCCCGCAGAAGCGGCAAGACGCAAACCGTCTATCGTGAAATCCATTCGGGCGACAAAGTCGTCAAAGGGGACTTGCTGGCCGTTTTCTACAGCGTGGACGTGGGCAACAAAAAGAACGACCTGATCGATGCCATCTACCAGTTGAAGCTCGATGATCTTGTCCTGAAGCGCTGGGAGCAAAAGGCGGCGATCATTCCCGACGTCCAGCTTTGGCAACAAAGGCGCCAGGTGGTCGGCGACATCAACGCCATCGAACGGGCCGTCAGCATGCTCCGGGCCTGGGCCATTCCCGAAGAAGATATTCAATCCGTCCGCAAGGAGGCGGAAGCCGTCAAACCAGAAGAGGCCGAACGGCGATTGCGCTTGCACGATCGAGCCGAGTTCGACCGATGGGCGCGCGTCGAACTGAGGGCCCCCGCGGAGGGAGTGGTCATCGAGCGGAATTTGACTTTGAACGAGGTTGTCGTCGACAACACCACGATCCTCTTCCAAATCGCCGACTTGGACAAGTTATTCGTGACGGCCAACTGCCCGGAAGACGACCTGCCACGGCTCGAGGCACTTCGGGATTCTTTGCACGGCCTCATCCCGTGGACCGTGAAGACGGTAGGCAGCCCGCCGCTCCCCGGATTCATCGATGACATCAGCTACCTGATCGATCCCAATCAGCACACGGCCGTGGTGAAGGGCTACATCACCAACAAGCAGGGCAAAATCCGCGGCGGGCAATTCATCAAAGCGACCGTCGAGCAGCCAGCCCCAGACGGCGTTGTCGAGGTGCCAATCGACGCGATTATCGAAGACGGCCAGCAGTGCGTCGTATTCGTAGTCACGGATGAGCAGAAGCAACAGTACACCATGCGACGCGTCGAGTTGACGAACCGCTTCCAGAACACCGTCTTTGTTCGCAGCAAGCCGTACGAAAAGAACGATGCGCTTTCGGACGAGGAAAAAGAGCTCGGGATGCTGCCCAAGAAGCCGTTGCGGCCGGGCGATCGCATCTTGCAGAGCGGCGTCGGCGAGTTGAAAGCCGTCGTGCTCGATCGAGAATCGCGGGCCCAAGGCAAACCGGCCGAAGGGCAGTAACGAGTGACCGAAACGCACCGACTGTCCGGCAAACGCCGCCCAAAGGCTCCCGCTAGCTGGGATTTGCACCGGCTCACGATGCTGCTCACGGGACAACTGGCGGAGATCGAAGAGCAACATCCGGCCTTCTTCGGCACACTGAAGATCGAAATCAACTTCCGAGAGGGGGCGATCGAGACCGTCGCAGTCGATCGCCGCCAAACGTTCAAAGACTAGCAACGGGTTGGCTGGCTCGGCGCCTCGCGGGCTCGACTGAGCTCGCCGAAGTCCGTCGCCAGAATCGCGCTCCGAAACACAACTTTCTTGCGGTAACGGAACAACCGAGCCGCAGATTCTCAACCCCTGAGGATCTGCGGCTTTTTTATTTGCATTTGACGCGAGGATCACGAGCCCGGTCAACGCTCATCCTCGCGTGGGGAAAGATCGTCGATGCTTCGCAGGTTGATTGAGTGGTCGTTGGAAAATCCGGTGGTCGTGATCGCGCTGGCGATCACCCTGGCGGGCATTGGCGTATTCTCGTTCTTGCACGTCAACGTCGAGGCGTACCCGGACCCAGCGCCCGCGATCGTCGAAGTCTTTGCGCAGATGCCCGGAGCCTCGGCCGAGGAGATCGAGCGGCAGGTCACCATCCCCCTCGAAGTGACCTTCGCTGGCATGCCTGGCATCAAAATCATTCACAGCAAGTCACTCTTCGGATTGAGCGACTTGAAGATGAATTGGCACTACGGCAATCAGTGGACTTACGAGGCCGGCCGGCAAGAGGTCATCAACCGGATCTCCACAATCTCGCAGCCGCTTCCTGCCAATGTCACTCCGCAGATCTCTCCCGAGTCGCCGACTGGGGAGATTTACCGCTACGTCCTGACCAATCCCAAAGATGCGCACGGCCACGGCGCGTACACGCTGAATGATCTCAAAGCGGAACAGGACTGGGTGCTCGAGCGAGAATTCCGCACGGTGCAGCGGATTGTCGACGTATCGAGCCAAGGGGGCACGGTCCGACGCTACGAAATCCAACCCGACCCGGACCGGCTGCGACGCTACGGCGTTACCCTGATGCAGCTGCAGAACACGATTGCCAACGCCAACCAAACCGTGGGCGGCGACTACGTCAATGAAGGCCAGGTCGCCATGACCGTCCGGAGTGCCGGGTTGTTCATGGGCGGCAAGGATCCGGTCACGCGCGTACTGGGGCTGAAAAACCCCGAGCTGGCGGCCCGCATCCTCCGCGAGGAAGAACAGCGCCGCATCAAGGACATCCGCGCCCTGGTGATTGCTTCGGTCAACAATCAACCGGTCCGTGTCGAGGACGTCGTCGAAGGGGGGCGAGCCGATTCGCCGGGTGAGATTCCGAACGTCGGTGTGGTGGTGAGCCACCAGACTCGACTGGGAATTCAAGGCTACTGGCGCGCCGACAAAGAGCGGCCGTCGGGCTCGACGCGCACGATTGCGGAACCCGAGTTCGGGCACAGCGAGCCCGACGTCGTCCAGTGCATCGTGCTCTTGCGCAAGGATGAACAGACCCTGCCCGCTTTGAAGGACGTCAAAGAAAAGGTCGAGTATCTCAACAATCCCGCCACCGGCCGGATGCTTCCCGGCACGAACATCGACTGTTACTACGACCGCGAAGATCTGCTGAAGATCACGACCGACACCGTGACCGAGAACCTGATGATGGGTATCGCGCTCGTCGTCGCCATTCTCTTCATGTTCGTCAACAACATCCGCACGGCCGTCATCGTCGCCATCAACATTCCGCTGGCCCTCTTGTTCGCGTTCACGGTGCTCTACGTGCGGGGCAAGTCGGCAAACCTGCTTTCGATCGGAGCGGTTGATTTCGGGATCATCGTCGACTCGTCGGTGATCATGGTGGAAAACATCTACCGCAATCTGGCCGCAGGCAATTATCCAGAGCTCCCGATGAACCAGCGAATTCTGCGCTTCGTCCGCGAGATCGACGGCGCGCTGCTCTTTTCGACGTTGATCATGGTGTGCGCGTTCATACCCCTGTTCACGATGCAAGGGCCCGAAGGTCAGCTCTTTGCACCGATGGCGCAGACCTATGCGTTCGCACTCGGCGGTGCGCTGATGCTGGCCCTCACGCTGACTCCCGTGCTGTGCATGTTCATGTTCAAGAACTTTAAGCCGACGCGCGAAAACTTCCTTGCCCGGTTCCTCAAGCAGCGCTACATCTGGCAGCTCAATGTCTGCCTGAATCATCCCTACCTCACCGTAATCGCGATGACGGCCCTGATCCTGTACACCGCCTCGCTGGTCCCCGGGCTCGGTCGCGAGTTCATGCCCGCCTTGGAAGAAGGCAACCTTTGGATTCGGGGGACGGCCCCGCTCAACATCTCACTGGAACGGCATAAGGAACTCTCCATGCGGGCGGAAGCCATCATGGCCACCTACCCCGAGGTGGAATCGATCGTCAACGAACTCGGCCGCCCGGACGACGGCACGGACACTGACGGCTACTACAACAGCGAATACTTCGTGCCGCTGCGCCCGGAAAAGGACTGGCCAAAGACTGTCGAAGCGACCGGCTTGCGGCGCTGGATTTGGGGTTCGATGCGAGCCCACACCAAGGAGGAAGTCGTTCGCGATATGGATGCCGAGCTTGAGCGAAAGCTCCCCGGCATCAGCTGGAACTTCTCCCAGAACATCCGCGACAACGTCATGGAGGCCCTTTCCGGGATCAAGGGGGACAACTCAGTCAAGATCGTCGGGCCGGACCTCGACAAACTGGAGGTCCTGGCGACCAAAACCAAGGACATCATGCAGCAGATTCCGGGGATCGTCGACGTCGGCATCTTTCACATCCGCGGCCAGTCGCACATGGAGTGGCGCGTCGACCCCGAAAAGTGCCAGCGCTGGGGCGTGCAGACGGCCGACGTCAACAATGTGGTCTCAAGCGCGCTGGGCGCTCGCGCGCTCTCCAGCATGGTCGAAGGCGAAAAGCTGTTTGATATCTCGGTCCGCTGGCCCAAGCGGTTGCGCTCAAGCGAGACCGACATCCTCGATATCCCTGTCGACATCGTCAACAACACAGTTGTGCAGGCTCAGGGGCCGAACGTCGTCCCGGCCGCCCAGGGAACTGGCACCGCAACACCGGCTTTGCGCGGCTCGCTGGCAGACACCTCGAATCTGATGAGCAACAATGCGCCGCGCCTGCGGCTGCGGGACGTCGTCTCGCCGATGGCCGAGGATGGTTCGCCCGACCCCGACGGCCAATTCGAGCGCCCGGCGCCTCGATGATCTATCGAGAGCAGGGAAAGCGGCTGATCGCGATCAAGTTCGGCGTCCGCGATCGGGATCTGGGAGGCGCGGTGGGCGAGGCCCAGGAGAAAACCAAACACATCTTCGATGCTCCGTACTACGCGGTCTGGAGCGGAGAGTTTGAGCAAATGGAGGAAGCTGAGGGAAGGCTGTTGTTCATCGTTCCCATTTCGCTGACCTTGATCGTGATTCTGCTTTACGCGTGTTTCGGCTCGTTCCTGGACGCCGTTGTCGTGCTGAGCAACGTGTTTGACGTGGCGGTCGGCGGGATCTGGGCCCTGTACCTCACCGGCACAAATTTCAGCGTTTCGGCGGCCGTCGGCTTCATCTCCCTGTTCGGAATCGCCGTCATGGAGGGGCTACTGATGATCTCGTACTTCAACGCACTCCGCGCGGAAGGGCTGCCGCTGCGGGAGGCCATTGTACAGGGGGCCGCCAAGCGAGTGCGGCCCGTGATGATTACGGCCATGACCGCGATTTTGGGCCTCTTGCCTGCCGCCCTGTCGACCAAGATCGGTTCGCAAACTCAGAAACCGCTGGCGATCGTTGTGGTGGGGGGCATGACGTTGACGTTGTTCGTCGACCGCTATTTGATGCCCGTGCTCTACAGCTTTTACGGCAGCCGGCAACCGCCAGGGAAAGGAGGAATGGCACACTGAGGCCGTTCGATTTTCGACTGTCACGCAGCCCAGGAGGACAGCTGCGGCTGTTCTAGTCATCGCCGCCGATGCGAGCTGGGAAAATCGCGCCTGGTTCAAAGCGACGAAAAAAAGTCGCGGCCGCCGATTGCCCCGCTGGAGCGCGCGCTCGCTGAATGTCGTGATCGCTGTCGGGCTTCGCTTCAGCGTCGGGCGGCTCTAGCTTGCGCTGCGGAGTTGTGCTCCGGCCAGTCGCTTGCCGACCTCCCAGACGGGGCCGGGAAAACGATGGCAGGCGGACATGACCTGATCGAACGCGCGGATCAAATAGTCGACGTCGTCCTGATTGATAACCAGTGACGGCAGCAGCTTGATGACGTCGAGGTGATGCCCGGCGACCTGTGCCAATACGCGATGTTCGCTCAAGAGAGGAATCAGCATCGCCTGGCAAAACAGGCTGGGATCGAGCGAGTGCAGGAGGTTCCAGCCCATCTTCAACGTGAGGCTTGTGGGGGGACGAAATTCGACACCGATCATCAGACCGCGGCCCCGCACTTCGCCGAACATCTCATACTGGCTTCCGACCGAGCGAAGCCCTTCGGCGAGCCAGTCTCCCATTGTTGCCGCGTTTTCCACCAGTTTCTCATCGCGCAGGACTGAGAGTGTGGAGAGACCGGCTGCCATGGCCAGATCATTCTCGGTGAAAGTCGAGGAATGCACGAAGCAGCGGTCCAGTCGCGAGAACACCTTTTCGTGGATCCAGCGCTTGCTCAAGACGGCGCCCACGGGCATATAACCGCCGGAAAGGGCCTTGGCGACAATCAGAATGTCAGGCTCGACGCCCCAATGCTCGCACGCGAACATCTTGCCCGTGCGGCCCAGCCCCGTCTGCACCTCGTCGGCGATAAAGATGGCTTTGTGTTTGCGGCACAACGCGGCCGCTTCGGCAAGGTAGTTGTCGCCGGGTACAAAAACTCCCTTCCCCTGAATCGGCTCGACAATGAACCCGGCGACGTCACCCCGTGCCAACTCGCGCTCGAGCGCTGCCAGATCGTCGAACGGCACGGCCGTCACGGGCTCGAGCATGGGCCCGAAACCTTCTTTGAATTCCTCATTGCCGTTGACCGACAACGATCCCAGGCTGAGGCCGTGAAAGGATCGCTTGCAGTGGATGATTCGCGATTTGCTGGTCGCTGCGCGAGCGTATTTGATCGCCGTCTCGACCCCTTCGGTGCCGCTGTTGGTGAAGAACACCATGTCGAGCTGGCCCGGCGCGATTTTGATCAGCTCGCGGGCCAAGAGGCCGGAGAGCGAAGCGACTCCCATTGCCACCAGATTGGGCAGGTCGAGGTCCATCGCCTGCTTGAGGGTCTCACGGATCGCAGGATGATTGCGGCCGCAGGCAAACGTTCCGAATCCGGACAGACAGTCGACGTAGCGATTGCCGGCCTCATCGTACAGGTAGGCGCCTTTGCCCCGCACGTATTGCTTGTTGTAGCCCAGCACTTTGAGGGCCTTGCAGAGAGCCGGATTGATCCGCTCTTCGGAGAGCAGCGCCAAATGGCCGCGCTCGTCGGTGAGCAAGGCTTTCAGGTCGAACATGCTGAATCTCGCGGAAATCCGTCCGCAGGCGCTCGCATCCGGTCGGCTGCGCGTGGGAATTATTGACCTGCGCAGCTTTACGATGGAACGAGCCGATCCTTGGCGTCCCTCAGGTGAGAGCGACAGAGGCCAACAGAGGGACTTTGGACAAGGGGCTTTCGGCGGGAGAATACTGCGACTCAGCCCAAAGGGGCAAGTGCGATTTTTGGCCAGCCACCCCGCGGCCGTAAATCGCTGCGCAGCTAGACTCGATTGGGGGCGGGGACCTCGAAGCCGGCATTGTTGGGATCTTTGAGCAACGCGTTGGCCTCTGAGGCGTGCGCGCCGATGCATTGTTCGGTCACGGGGTCAAACGTCAGCCAGGGACCGACGACGTAGTCTGCACCGTTCTCGGGCACGCCAACGCCGTCGCGCATGATGGCGTGCAGCTTCATGAAGTGCTCGTGAGCATCGGCATTGTCGCCGAACTTGCCGGCCTTGGCGTTGAAGGGAACCTTGGTCCCCAAGCGGTAGGAATTGTTCATCAGGTGGCCCATCAGGCTGCCGTAATGGGCATCGACGGCGTTGCCGTTCGCCATCTCCGGCTTGCCGGCGCGGCAGGCGGCGATAAAGGCCCCCCAGTTGCCGCCCGGAGTCACTTTGCCGGGCGGGACTGAGACTTTTTCACCCGTCTTTTTTCCCTTGGCAAAATACATCAATTCCTTGTGGTCCTTCTTGCGGTTGCCGGTCGCGACAGGAATGATCTTGCCGCCATCCTCGAAGTAATACTCGTTCTCCACCTGGTTTTGGTATCCGTCATAGTTGACGTTGCGGACGTTGAAGAACACTTCCTGGCCGTTGGGAAATTGCGCGATACCGAACATGGTGTTCGGAGTCTCACCCTGATCTTTCCACTGGAAGCGTCCGCCGATTGCCATCGCGCGGATCGGTGCGGTCTGATCACGGTCCAGAGCCCAGCGGGCGATGTCGAGCTGATGCGTCCCCTGGTTGTTCATGTCGCCGTTGCCGGTCTTCCAGAACCAGTGCCAGTTGTACGGGACAAGGTTGGCGTGGTACTGGCTGACTTGCGCCGGTCCTCGCCAAAGGTTCCAGTCGAGATTGTCCGGGGGACTCGTCGGGGATTTGAAGCCGATCCCCCCGCGCGGCTTGCAGCAGTAGCCATACGAGATTTTGAGGCGGCCGAATTTGCCCGCCTGAATGGCTTCGTGCAGGCCTGCGATCTGGGCACTGCTGCGGCTCTGGGTGCCATGCTGCACGACGACGCCGTATTTCTTCTGGGCCTCGACCGCCGAGCGGCCCTCGGCAATGTCGTGGCTCATCGGCTTTTCGACGTAGACGTGTTTTCCCGCCTGGCAACCCCAAATGGTGATCAGCGAATGCCAATGATTGGGAGTGGCGATCGAGATGGCGTCGAGGGTGCGATCTTCCAGCGCCTTACGGACGTCCGAAAGACCTTTTGGATTGGAGGCCCCGTCCGACTTCTGCTGGACCAACTTCAGTCCCCGATTGAGCGCGTTGCGCTCGGGATCGATGAGATACACGATCTCGACGTTGTTCTGTTCCAGCCAGCCGGCGATATGAGACTTACCGCGACCGTTAACGCCGGCGACCGCGATCCGCAGCCGGTTGTTGGCCCCAACGATTTTCCCGGACGCGCGGGTTCCGGTGATCAGCAAGGATGCGCCGGCAGCGGCCGTGCCCTGAAGGAAATTTCGTCGAGAGAGGGCTCGCATAAGAGACTCCGAAGTGGCTGGAATTTCGCCGGTGGGACGGACAAGCAGGTGGGGGATTGATCGGCTGGATCGTCCAGCCATCTTAGCAAGATCGCTGCGAATTCTACAGCATTGGCCCGGCGCCGGCGGACCAAAGTTACTTGGTCTGCGGGGGCGTTTCGGTCGGCTGCAGCACTGGCTCTGCGGGAGCGGGACGGATGTGAGGATGCCCCATAATGACCAGCGGCGTCCACGAAGGAGGATCGCTGGCGGGGAAGGTCTCCCTGCCCGCCTCATCGACCCGGAAGTCCTGGAAGGCCACGATTTGCGCGTCCTCCTTCGCGCGATTCGCAACCTCCGCATCGGAAGCAGACTGTGTGTCTTGGACGTGCTGGTCGGCGAGCCTGGCCGTTGTGGCGTCGGCAGGCTTTTCCTGTTCGGGTTGGGACATGGGCTTGGGCCTCTTGCGGGTGACCGGACATTTCTATTTTAGGCTCGATTGAGACTCCCGTGCACATTTGGCGTGCACATTTGGGGCCTTAACTGCTGACGGGGCCTGGACGCCCAGCGGCAAGACTCTGGCCGGTTCGTGCAAGCAACGACCTAATGCCGTTGAGCAGCCGTCGCAGGTGCCTGCCCCACTCGCTCGCGGGAATCCTGCGCACTCGCGTCGCGGTGCAGGAGCTGGACTGGCCCGTCGACGCACTCGAGGGAGAATCCATCGATCGGCGCGCTGCCCGCCGCGTCGACGACCCATTCCACGCGCCGCTGCGGGGGCTTTTGGAGCATGCGAATTCGTTTGAAGTCGAGATCGAGCCACAGGCCATTGCACATTCGCTCGAGCGGCGGGGCGACCGCCACGTAGCCTGGGCGCTTTTGAATTTTGCCCGCCAATCGATCGGCGAGGGGCAAATTCTGTTGGCACTCCCGGGCGCGCGGCGCGTCAATCAGCAGCCAGTATCCGGCCGACTGGCCAAGATGAGCCACAAGATACACCGCCAAGAGTGGCGTCTGCCATCGGCGGACTGTGACGGGGGCCGCCGGCCGCAGGATCGCAATCAGCCCCGAACCAACACACGCCAGGATGACCGGCAGCATCGGCAGCAAGAACCGGCCGCCCGGCTGGGCACAGTCCCAATGGGCGTACAAGAGCAGGTAAATGGGCAGCAGAATGGCGAGCACATCGATTTGCCTGGCGGAAATTCTCCACCAACCCAGGGACAGCACTCCGAGCACTACGGCTCCAAAAATCGTCGAGACGCCAATTCCCTGCGCCGCACTCGAACTCCCATTCCACAATCCCGGAACGGTCAGGCAGGAAAGGTCGTTCATGCGATAAAGCGCGGCTCGGGTGAAATGACGATCGCGGGGGCTATCGGAATTCTGTCCCTCGTCCTCGGCCTCCCGGGACTGAGAATCAGTGGTCGAACGACTGTGATAGATGGCGACGAGTGCCTCGATATAAGTTCCGCCCGTTCCATGCGCCCCATCGTAAACCAGCCACACAACCAAGGCCGACCCGCTCACCGCGCAAATGACCGCCGACATGCCGACGGCTCGAGCCGGTCGCAGCACGCCTCGTCGCGCGAGCAATGCGGCCGCGACCGCGAACGCCACCGCCAGCGTGATCGCCGCATAGCGGATCAGCACCAGGTAAGCCGCTAGAAACGCGACTGCGGCCGTCAGCCAGATCACGCGGCGCGTGCGCCGTTCATTCAGCAGGCTGTGCATCGCGTTGACCGTCCACATCAGAAACGCGAGCGTCGCGATTTCCTTCGTCGGCCGGCGATAGAACGTCCAGAGGCTGATGTTCACCGCAACCGCCGTGGTCAGCAGCAGGGCAGCCGACGGCATCAGTCTACGGGCCCAAATGTAAACTCCGCCAATCGTCGCCACGGCCAGCAACCAGTTCAGAATTGAAACGGCGAGGAAGGGCCGGTCTCCGAACAGAAAGGCCGGCGCAATCAACACGGGATATCCCGGGGGGACCAGGCAGCAAAAGTCATCCAGGCGCTCAGACGAGAGAAAATCGCTCACAGTCTTGAGATATAAACAGCCGTCCACACTCGGATAGAGGCTGGGGCTGATTTGGACCGCAAACAACAAAGCCAGGGCGGCGAGCACAAGGCCACTACGGCACTTCGCGACGGCGAGAAGCTGCTCGAGCGACAAGAGGTTGGCTTCCGGAATACGGGAGCGTGACTTGAGCGATGCGGGCGAGCCCCGGGGGCGCGGACTCTACGGGAGATGCGGCGTCGGGGTCAATGGGCGTCAGCCGCGACCCACGCGCAATCCGGATCGAAATCGACTCGCTCGTCGATCATTCACTCGCAGCCGGAGACTTCATGAACTCGCGCAGCAGGCTTGTGGCGTAACATCCGCTGCCCAGCTCGAAATCAATTCGCAGCGCCGTGTCCTCAGCCTGGATGGCGAGATTCCCCGGCCAGGCGATCAGCGGCCGGCGGGTGCCGCTCGTGAGTTTTGGAAACCGACCGAAGTCGGCCGCGGAGAGATTCCACTCCGCTAAGACCGCGAACTCGAATTCGCCAGCCTCTCCCTGCGGGGCGCGCATGTTTGGACCAAAAATCGGGCCGGTCACGACCGTCTCGCGGCCGTCGAAGCGCTTTTGCTCCGCGGCCGGGTCGTCGACGACAAACGGCCCGCCGCTCGCGGCAACCTGCATCACGTCTCCGGCGAGCACGATGTGCAATCGACCAGTCTCGAGGCGCCTTGCGAGCACCGAGTTGAACACCGCCGATTGAACGGCCGAGAGCGCCATCCGCAGCAAGAATCGACGCCGCGGGGCTGGAATCGATCGGGGCGAGGCCTTGTCGCTGAGCAGATCGAGACCCAATTGCAGTGTCTGCCCCTGATCGCCGAATCGCTGCGCACCGAAGTAATTTGGAAAACCCAGGCGACCAATGACCTCGGCAATGCGCGCCGCTCGATCCGAGGCACCTTGGGTCACGTCGCGCACGCGGATCGAAAACCGGTTGCCGCGCAGGTGTCCCGTGCGCAGTTTGTTGCCATGCCGCGCCGCACGCAGAACTCGAATTCCCTCCGTTTCGATTTGCGAGGCCAAAGGCTCGCAGCGAGCGGGAACCGAAATCCATTGCCGAGTGATGGCCCGGCGGTCCTTGATTCCGGCCATTCCGATGTCGCCAGACCGGATCGCCAGTCGCCGGGCGACGTGCCGCAGCAACTCCTCGCCCGAGACGTCTTGTTTTTCCACCCAGAGGAAGAGATGCTCCCCCTCGCCGCACGGCTCGTAGGCGGGAATTTCCTCGACCACGAAGTCGTCGGGCTCTTGTTTCAGCGTTCCGCCGACGCCCCGCAGGTCGGCCGTCAAATACGGGAGCGAATCAAAGTTGCCGCCCCGTTTTGCCTGGTTGCTGTTCGCCCGATTGCTGGGTGGTGTGTCCATGTCGCATCCCGATCCGGCCGGTTGTTCTATAATGTGCGGACTGCAGGGGCAAACCGCAGCGGCAAGTCTCAGGCGGTGAAGGAAGGCGGGGGCGAGCTTTGAGAGGAGAAAAATGAATACGCATCCATGGCACGACATCCCCGTGCCGGCCGACATTGCCGAATGGTTCCCCGTCTACGTCGAGATTCCGCGGGGGTCGAACGTCAAATACGAACTCGACAAGGCGACCGGTTTGTTGATGGTCAGCCGTGTGCTGTACAGCGCGGTTTATTATCCCGCCAACTACGGATTCATTCCGCAGACGTATTGCGACGACGGCGATCCGCTCGACGTCTTGGTCCTGGGCCAGGAGCCAGTGATTCCGCAAGCCGTGATGCGGGCGCGGGCCATCGGCGTGATGCCGATGCGCGACGAGAAAGGGCAGGACGACAAAATCATTGCCGTGCACGTCGACGATCCCGAGTATCGCAGCTATCAGGACATCGAAGAGTTGCCCGATTATCGCACGCTGCAATTGCAACGCTTCTTTCTCGATTACAAGGTGCTCGAAGGGAAAGAGGTCGTGATCGACAAGCCGCTGGGGGCTACCGAGGCGGTCAAGATCATCCGCCGGGCGATCGTCGACTACGACCAGAACCGTCGCGAGTTAATCGCCAAGACGCGCAGCCCATTTGCGGTTTGACGGAAACTGTCCGAATGAGTGATCCGGCGTTGACGGTCTATTCGCCGCGGCAAAAGCTGCTCGCGTATGCCGTTCACACCTATACCGCGATGGGCCTGTTGTGCGGGGCGCTGATTGCCGCCGACATCTTGCAGCCGAACTATCGCCGCGCCTTCCTGTGGATGATTGTGGCGGTCCTGATCGATGCGACCGACGGGACCTTCGCCCGCAAGTTCCGCGTCAAGGACGTCGTGCCGCACATCGATGGCCGCAAACTGGACGATATCGTCGACTACGTGAATTACACGTTCCTGCCGCTGTTGATGATCGGCAGCGCTGATTGGCTACCGTCTCCCACGTGGCTCTGGGTGAGCGTGCCGCTGGTCGCGAGTGTGTTCGCGTTCGTGAACACAGGAGCCAAAGAGGAGACCAACGGCTTCTTTCTCGGCTTCCCGTCGTATTGGAACGTGTTCGCCTTCTATACGGCGGTTTGGCTGTCGCAGTTTGGCCAGGGAATCGTGTTGGCCGTCGTGCTCGTTTTGAGCGGACTGAGCGTCCTCCCGTTGCGATTCGTCTATCCGAATCGGGCACCACGGTGGCGAAAGGCGTTCGTCATCGGAGCGCTCGCCTGGCTGGCGATCATCGCGGCCATCTTGTGGTATTACCCTCAACGACCGATTCCAGCCGCCTTGCTTTGGATTTCGGCCGTGTATCCCGTGCTCTATGTTGTCGCTTCGCTGTATCTCGACCGGCGCCTGAGGGAAGGTTAATCGGCGCTCGCTGTCCTATCCTGCTCCTTAGTCTTACGCGCCATACGAACCCGAATCTGCCAGCACGTTAGGATCAGCGCCACGACGGTGGCGATTGCCACGACCCACGTTAAGAGTGGTCCCTTCTCTTCCATCGCGATTCTCTGTGAACGGCCGTTTGGCACTAGGGCAAGAAGCCCCGTTCGCGCAGTTCCTGGATGTTGTCGGGTGCGCTGCTCCAGACGCGCTCGGCCGCGTACCGCAAGAGGGCGATTCCCGCCAACTCGGGCGGAGCGGTCAGGATGGCGGTGCGGTCTTCCTCTTCGTTATCGAGCTGGCGATTCAGCCGGTTGACGATCTCTTCGACGCTGTCGCTCTGGACCTGCTTGGGTCCGCTCGCGTTGGACAACTTGAGGTGCGAAAAACCGGCCGTCCGCGCCAGCAGGAATTGGGCCACCTCCGCATTGGAGTCGCTGTCAAAGAAATTCTGGAACTCGGGACTGGCGTTTTGCGGCGTGATAATCGTGGGCCGCGCGATCTTCACTTCGCCCCGGGTCAGCGAAACGGTCTGGCCCGGCCGGCTCGCGCTGAGCACCAGAAAATAGGGCAACAGCGACTCGCCGAAGGTGAAGAGCGAATATTGGACGCTGCGGCGAATCGAAACCGCCTCCCAAGCGGCCCGGAACCGCCGCTCTTGATCATGCTCATTGAACCACATATCGAGAGAATTATAGCGGGCGTGCTTGCGCGGGATACACAATGCGCCCACGAGCGAGGGCACTTGGTCGGCCCGTCGCGCGGGCCACGACGGTGGCGGTCCAATCGCTTAAGATGTGCGGAGCCGTCCGCAGGGACTAAGGCGCTAAAGGCGGAAAACAGTTTTGAACAGGAGGTAACGGAGGCAACAGAGGTAAGAGCAACTTTGAATTCCTCCGTTAACTCTGTTACCTCCTGTTCAAAAAAGCCTTTTCTTAGATTTCTCTCTCGGGCTTTCTTGAATGCACCAACAGAGTCAACACCGCGAGCCACGGGTCTTTCTGAACGGCCAGATGCTTCCTGCGTCGCAAGCCCATTTGACCGTCTATGACGCGGGTGTGGTCCTGGGGGCGACCGTCACGGAACTGGTCCGCACATTTCGCAAGGAGCTCTTTCGTCTCGACGATCACCTGCGGCGGCTGTCCCAATCGCTGCACTTCGTCGGCTTCGACATCGGCATGTCGATGGAAGAGCTTGGCCGAACCGTGCGGCAGCTCGTCGCCCACAATGCCGCGCTCTTGGGCCCCGAGGACGAATTGGGTGTGGTGATCTTCGTGACCGCTGGCGAATACCCCACTTACGCGGGCGGGGCCGCCGGCAGCGTGCGAACCACGCCCACGCTGTGCGCGCACACGTTTCCGCTGCCATTTGAATTGTGGGCCGAAAAGCTACTTGCTGGGATTCATCTCGTTACACCCTCGATCCGCCACGTGCCGCCACAGTGCTACGACCCGAAGATGAAATGCCGCAGCCGCATGCACTACTACCTCGCCGATCAGCAGGCCCGGCTCGTCGATCGCGACGCGGCCGCCCTCTTGCTCGACTTGGAGGGGAACGTCACTGAGACCGGCGCCGCCAACTTTTTGATTGTCGAAGACGGCACCATCATCTCGCCGTCGCTTCGCAACACACTGCCGGGCGTCAGCCGGGCCACGGTGATCGAGCTGGCTGCCAAACTCGGAATCCCGTTCGCGGTGCGCGACTTTCAGGTCTTTGACGCCGTCAACGCCGACGAGGCTTTCTTGGCCAGCACTCCCTACTGTCTGATGAGCGTGACCAAAATCAACGGCACGCGCGTCGGCACGGGGAAGCCGGGCGAATCTATGGCCGGCTCGTGAAGGCGTGGAGCGAGCGAGTTGGGTTCGACGTCACACAGCAGATCGTCGAGGGCGCGCGTCGCCGGGCGGCAAAATCGTAGGGTGGGACAAGCTCGCGCAGCGAGCGCCGGCCCACCATCTTCCACAAAGCGGGACGAAATGGTGGGCCTGCGGCCCGAAGCGGGCCTTTCCCACCCTACGCTCGCTGCCAGCGCGAACTACTTCGGCAAATCCAATGGCGCGTAGTACGGCTTCTTCAGCTTCGTAACCTTGCTCAGCCAGTTGCGATTCTGGGCCTTCTTGTCGGTCAGCGCCCAGTCCTGCCGGTGGATGTTCCAGTTGTCGGGGTCGAGGGCTTCCGCTTCGGCAAAGTACTGCTTCGCCTTTTTCAGGTCCTTCTGATTGGAAAAATAGACCCCCAGATGGAACAGCGCCTGGGCCCGCCCTTCGTCGGACGTTCGCGGCTGCACGTGCTTGGCCATCTCGGCCGGCGACCAGACGAACTTGCTCTTGGGCCCGTTCTTCACCCAATCCTCGACGGCCGGTGCGTATTCGTCGCTGCCGTACTTGATCGCGCCGAAGGCATGCTTTTTGGCGTAAGTGCCTTCGTTGAGCCGCACGACGTGTCCTTCCTCGTCGATCCAGGCGGCGGAGGGGACGTTCACAAAATTGTAAAGCGTGCTGATCGTGTGCTCCGGATCGATGATTGTCACGAAGCTGACGTGCGCGGAATCGAAGGTCGGTCCGGCCGCCGCCTCGCCGCCTGAGTCCTCCGCGACGGAAATGATCTCAAATCCGCGGCCCTTGAGTCGCTGATAGATCGGCTCCCACTCGCGGACATCAAACCGGCAACCGCACCACGAAGCCCAGGTCATCAGCAGCACTTTTTTGCCGCGGTAATCCGAGAGACGGATCAGCTTCCCTTTGCGGTCCGGCAATTCAAAGTTGGGCGCGACGGCCGATTTCAAGAAGGGCGTGCGCGTCTCGGGAATCGGGCCGAAGCTCCAAGTCCCGCTCTCGCGATCGACCGCGAAGGGCTGCTTGAGTCGCTGGGCCAAGCCGCTGACATTGATCCACTCCTGGCCGTCCTTCTTGCTCAGGAGAGGCGAGTCCCCCTTCTCGCTCAGCTTGATGCAGATGTCACCAACGCACAGCACGCCCGGCGGCTTGAGTGTCAGTCCGTTGATCCGCTGCAGATCAGAGGCCGTGACCCACAAGTCGCCCTTCTCGGTCAACGGGTGTTCGATTTTGACCGCGGCCCCGTTGTATAGAACCGTCTCGGCCGGGGAACTGCCATTTGCGAACAGAACGATGCCCGCGGAAGCGGCCGCGATGGCCAGCGCCTTATTGAAACGGAACATGACGACCTCTTTGATGGGGAGTTGGCCGAACGACGAGCGCGATCTCGAGTGCCATATTACTGGCGCGACGCGACGACTGCCACGGCGGGAGAAACAACTACTTCTCGGACCCGACGTTGCGCACGCCGCGGTCCACTCCGGCGGCGATTATTCGCTCCACGTAAATCCCCCAGCGTTCGGCGGGCATTCCGTAGACCATCATCGAAGTATTGCTTTCGTAGCCCCCCTCGTTGAGCACGCGCAGGGAGGGAATGTAGCCCATCACGTCGTTGGCATACGCGCTCACCCACGTGTCGGGTCCAAACTGGTCTTTGAACCGCAGCGCATAATCGACGACGACCTCGCCGCCGAGTGCGATCCACAGGTGCTTGCCCCCCAACTGCCAGACTTCGATCGGATAGGGATACGATCGGGCAAGCGGATGGCCGGCGTCGAGTTCCTTGAGCAGCCGGTTCGCCCAGCGGGCGGTGTAGGCGGTCTGCTCGTGGGCACGGGCGGTCAACTCGGCCCGGGTCGGGGCGGCACCCAGATACAGAGTCACCGTCTCGTAGTGCGTCCGCAATTCGGGCCGCAGCTTTTCCATCTTTCCGTCCAGCACGGCCTGAACCGCAGTCGACATCATCCGGCCATATTTCTGCGCCAGCTCGACGGTGCGTCGAGGAACCGGATTCTGGTCGCCGCCACAGCCCATAAAGAACAGGGCGATCGCCCCGGGGTGCGCCTCTTCGAGATTGCTCTCGGCAAAGCCGGCGTAGTCGCCGTTCCATTGTTGAATGCCCAGAGTCGTGTTGTGGCAGGCGTAACCGAAAACGACGGCCAACAACTTCCCGTCCATGTGGCGGACGGCGAGGACCGGTACGGAATGATCGGTCGGCCCGCGAAGCGCATCTTTCGCCCGCAGCGCGGGCACGTCGGGCTCGCGATTGTTGCGGCGGTTGACGGCGAAGTCGGTTGAGCCTTGAGCGACTGCCATGCTGGCGGTTTCAAGATGGCCCAATGCCTCGCCGACCGTGCGCACGATCTTTTCTTCCAGTTCGCGCGAGTAGGCTTCGATGTTTTTCTTTTCGGCGTCGTCGAGTGGATAGGCGTCGTACAGCGCGCCGCGCAGCACCGGTCCGCAGTGGGTATGCGATGCGTTGAGCATGATGGCCTCGCGCGGCAAACCGAATTTGGCCGCGAGCGCCTGAGAGACGTGCTCCCCGATCGAACGGGGGATGCCGAGCAGATCGGTGCTGACGATGACCGCGCGGTGCCCCTGAACGTCCTCGATCGCCAGGGCGCGGACGTAAAGCTCGTGCAGCGTACCGTTGGCCGGACTGGTGCGGGAGGCATAGCCCGCCATCCAAATTGCCTCTTTCGGCGTGATGACGGCCTTCGCGGCACCGGCTTTCCAAAGCGACTCTGCTGCGTGAAGCCGATCGGTCCACGCGAACAAGGCGATGAAGCAGAGGGCGGCCAAATAAGTGTGCGAAATGGGAGGACAACGGCAAGCTGCCCCCTCACCCCCGACCCCTCTCCGGCTCGACTGAGCTCGCCGAAGTCCGCGAGGGGAGAGGGGAGAAGAGGAAAAACGCTCTTCTGTAATCTTTTCCCCCTCTCCCCTCGCGGGAGAGGGGCTAGGGGTGAGGGGGAGCACGTCATCGGCGTCCCGGAATCGAGGGTGAGTCGGTGGTGAGTACGATTCAGTCATGGCAAGTTCAGCCCAGAATTTCGCGGACGACTGTTCCTTCGACGTCGGTCAGTCGGCGGTCGATCCCGTTTTGACGGACGGAGAGGCGTTCGTGATCGATGCCCAATACGTGCAGGATGGTGGCATGCACGTCGTGGCAGTTGGTCGGATGGTCGCGGTCGGCCGGTTTGTATCCCCACTCATCGCTGGGCCCGAACGTCGTGCCGCCGCGAATTCCGCCGCCGGCAAGCCAGTTGGTGAAGACGAACGGGTTGTGGTCTCGCCCCCGGCCCCCCTGGGCGCAGGGCATCCGGCCGAATTCCGTGGTCCAGTGGATCAGCGTGTCGTCGAGCAATCCCCGCTGCTTGAGGTCGAGAATCAGGGCCGCGGCTCCGCGGGCCATACCGAGCGCCATGGGCCGGTGGTCGCGGGCGATGTCTTCGTGCGAATCCCAGTTTCGTCGCGGAAAACCGTTGTCGCACCCGGACCAGATCTGCACGAACCGCACGCCCCGCTCCAGCAGCCGTCGGGCGATCAGGCATTTGCGCCCGAAGTGCACGGTCTCTTCACGTTCGTTGATCCCGCTCGGAAAGGAATCCGGCACCTGATCGAGTCCGTACATCTTGAGGACGTGCTTGGGCTCGCCCGAGAGGTCAAGGGCCTCGGGTGCGCTGAGCTGCATGCGAGCGGCCAGCTCGTAGCTGCGAATGCGGGCCTCAAGCCGCGAGTCACCGGGACGCGCCGCCTGATGCTCCCGATTCAGCTCGCCGAGTAATTGGATCGATCGTTCCCGGAGTGCCGCGCCATCGTGGCCGGCGGGCGCGTGCAGATCGGCGATCGGATTGGCCGCGCCCGGGCGGAGGATCGTTCCCTGGTGTTCGGCGGGGAGAAAACCGGCGCTCCAGTTTTTCGGCCCGTTGGACGCAAAGCCCCGGTGATCGGGCAGCACGACAAACGTCGGCAGGTTTTCGTTCGCCGATCCCAAAGCAAAGCTGACCCACGCACCGGCTCCCGGAAACCCGGGACGATCAAAACCGGTTGCCTGCAAGTAGGTCCCCTGGCTGTGAACGCCCGTCTTTCCCACGAGGGAATGAACGAAGGTCATTTCATCGACGCAGGCGCCGAGCGGAGCGACGATTTCGTTGAGCGGTTTGCCGCAATCGCCGTATTGCTTCCAGCGCCAGGGGGAGCAAAAGGTCGCGCCAAATCCGTCCTGAAAGAGTTCGATGTGCTCGCCCGGATCCCACTTTTCGCCGTCGCGTTTGTGCAGCAGCGGCTTGTAGTCGAACGTGTCGAGGTGACTGGCCCCGCCCGCCATGAAGAGCTGCACCACGCGCTTGGCTTTCGCCGGATGGTGCAAACGCTCGAGCGCGCTTCCCGTGCGCCGTTCGGTGCTCGCTGCGAGCAGCCCGTCACCATTGAGCAAGTGCGCCAGCGCAATGCCGCCCAATCCCCCGCCGACTTCCCACAGAAATCTGCGGCGGTCGAGCGGAGCACGGTTCGGGTTGGGGAGCGCGTCTGGCATTTCGATTTCGCTAATCGACGTAAACGAACTCGTTCAGGTTGAACAGCAGACGACACGTTTCCGCGAGGCCGAATTCCCGCGCGAATGACGCCAGCCGTCGCGATTCCGAGGCCGTCGGCAAGCGCTGCAGCGTCGCGCGGACCGCTTCGGCAATTTGCCCATCTAAATCGGACCGCCGCGCGCGGACTTGATCCGCCAGATGCTCGGCCATGCGAATCATGAACCGGTCATTGAGCAGGGCCAGCGCCTGCAGCGCGGTGATTGACTCATCCCGTTTGTCGACGATCTGCGACGGATCGGCACAATCGAGGGCCTGCTCGAATGGGTCGGGCTGCGAGCGGACCAGGAAGCGATAGACGCCGCGGCGGTGCGTGCGCCGATCGTCGGGGTCGGCCTTGTCGTATTCATAGTGCGGCGAATGTTCCGGCTTTTCGACGACGAATGTCTGAAACGACGGGCCGAACATCGGCCGGTCGAGCCGGCCGCTCGCTGCGAGCACGCTGTCGCGGATCGATTCGGCATCCAATCGCGTGCGGTTCATCCGCCAGAACCGCGCGTTGCCGGCGTCGATTTGATCGGCGCGCGGATCCGACGTGGAGACCTGGCGATAGGCGGCACTGGTTACGATCATGCGGTGCAATCGCTTGAGCGATTGGGAGCCGTCGCGCAAGTCCATTGCCAGCCAGTCGAGCAATTCCGGGTGGGTCGGAAGCTGCCCCATCCGGCCAAAATCACTCGGACTGTCGACGATGCCGCGGCCGAAATGATAGAGCCACACGCGGTTGGCGATCGAGCGCCAAGTCAGCGGATGGCGCGCGTCGACGATCCATCTGGCCAGCGCAATCCGGCGTTCTTGTTCGCCGGTGCCCGCGGGAAATTGGAACTGCCAGGGGACGTCTTTGATGAAGGGCAGGGCACCGGGGCCAACGAGCTTTCCCGGTCTATGCACGTCACCGCGTTCAAGGACGTGAATCGTGCGCGGGCGGCCGCCGTCGGCGCCCGTCCCGCGAAACGCGCCGCTGCCGCTGTAGACGGTTCCGCAATAAACCACGCTCTGCCGCGGCAATGCGGCCAGGGCCGCGAACACAGCACTGCGCTCCGCAACGACGCCGGCCGGCACCAGCGGCGCCCCGCCATCGCGATGCGGTTCTTGGGGTTCGAGCTGGTGCAGACGGCGTTCCAACTCTCGACGTCGGCGGGCAACAGCGGGGTCGACGTCGTACGCGCGGTCGGCCCGATCGATTCCGGCGAACACCGCCTGCAGGCTGTAGTAATGCTCCTGCGTGACCGGATCGAACTTGTGATCGTGACACCGCGCGCACTGAGCCGTCAGGCTGCAAAACGTGTTGAGCGTGGTGGTGACCATGTCGTCCCGGTCGAGGTTCCGGGCGATCTGGCCGTCGATCTTGGTCTCGGGCACTTCGGCGTGGCCAATAAAGTCCCAGGGGCCGGCCGCCAGAAAACCAGTGGCTTCGATGCCGTCACGGGAGTCGGCTTCGAGCGCATCGCCAGCCAACTGCTCATCGACAAACTGCGCGTAGGGCCGATCCTCGTTGAACGCGCGGATCAGATAATCGCGATAGGGCCAGGCGTGCGGCCGCGGCTTGTCTTTGTCGTAGCCGTGCGTTTCGCCGTAGTGCACGACGTCGAGCCAGTGGCGGGCCCAGCGCTCCCCGTAATGTGGCGAGGCCAGCAGGCGATCGACGAGTTTCTCGTACGCCAGCGGATCGTTGTCCGCGACGAAGGCTTCCACGTCTTGGACGTCTGGCGGTAGGCCGAGCAGGTCGTACGAGAGCCGACGGATCAGCGTGCGCCGATCGGCCTCCGGCGACGCGTTCAGCCCGGCCGTTCGCAGGCCGTCGAGCACGAACGCGTCGATCGGCGTGCGGGCCTGCTTTCCGGTCTTGTCGGGCGAGGCCGGAACGCGCGGCTTGACCAGGGGTCGCAACGACCACCAGTCAAGCGGATCCTCCTTGATCACGGCAGCGGCTGGCCACTTTGCGCCACCGGCAATCCAATCGCGCAGCACCTGAATTTCGTTTGCGGAGAGGGGCTTGCCGGTTTTCGGCATTTCCGGCTTCTCGCCCGAGACAACTTCGAGCAGCCGGCTCTGTTGAGGTTTGCCGGGAACGACAATCGCGGTCCCTTCGGCACCAGCCGCGAGACCCTTGGAAGAGGTGAGATCGAGGCCGCCTTTGGGCTTCGCCCCTTGATGGCAGCGGACGCAGTGCTGCCGGAAGATCGGCGCGATGCGATCGTTGAATTCTGCATCGGAGCCAATCGCCGCGGCAGGCTGCGTGGCCGTCAGAACGGCCGCCAGCGCCAAGGCGGGCACAATCAGCAGGCTGCGCGTCGGCAAGCGCGACTCCCGGGAGGATCGCTCGGCACAGGCGGCGAGCGGGTTCGCGGCTCGGGGCGCATGCGCGGGTGAGGATCCTATCTTAATCGGGGTCGGGCCTTCCGGCCACGACCGCGGTCGAGCCGGGGCTCTTGGCCGGCACCTCGGCAGCTGGCAAGGGCGCAACGGCCGCCCGCCGACGAATGCGACGCTCGAACATCAAGTAGAGCGGACCGGCCACCAACAGCGGCAGCCAGTTGTACAGCACCCGAAACACCACGCAGGCCGCGGTGAACGCCGGTTGCTGCTCCGTCGGCGCGGTTGCGACGATCACCGCTTCAAAAACCCCCGCTCCTCCCGGAGCATGCGTCAGCACGCCAGCCACGATCGCCAGCAGATAGACTCCCAGGATCTCGGTGTATCCGATTTGCAGGTGGGCCGGAAACAGCACCCAAAAGCAAGCGGCTGCAACCAAAAAATCGATCGCGGCCACGGCCAGCTGCGCCGCCGACATCCAGAATCCGGGGAACCGCCACTCACGTCCCCAAAAGTGAACCGGCTTCTTCCAGATTGCCGACACGAGGAGATAGGCGGTCGCCAGGCCGATCAGCACCCAAGCCAGCGAATTCGTATTGGCCGCGGGGATATTGAGCTCGGGTGCGATGTCCATCGGCCACAGCAGAAAGACGATCCCAGCCAACCCGAAGACTCCAAACCAGAACGTAATGCCCAAAATCATCACCAGCTGGACGATTTCGGCCGGCTTCAGTCCCCAATACGAGTACAAGCGATAGCGCACCGACCCGCCCCCCAGCAGCGAGCCGAAGTTGTAGCTCATCGCGAAGCCGACAAATGACGCGAAAGCGATTCTGCGAAGGGGGAGGGGATGGCCGGTCGATCTGACGGCGATGTAGTCGTAGCCGATGAGGACGAGGTAATTGACCGCCATCAGTCCGACGCAGAGGCCCATCCTCCAGGAGTGAATCTGAACGAGAGCCCTGCGGTAGTCCTCAAACGAGTGCTGGCGCAACTCGCGGTAAAGAATGAAACCCGCGATGCCAATGATGGTTAGCACGAGGATCGGCGCAATTCTGTGGAACCAGTCGGCCCCTTTTGCGCCTTGTCGTTGGTCAGACATCGTCCCCTCGCGCCCGTGAAATCGTCTTCCCGGACGCTATTAAGTCATAGGGGCGCTGTCAAATCCACGGGTCGACCGGCCCGAGGCTACGCATTAAGGAGCCGCGCACGAACCAAGCGGTTGTCTTCTTGCGAAAGCCAAAAAACCGCTTACTTCGTGCGCGGCTCTTAAGATCAGCGGCCGGCTCGTGTCCGGGCGGCCTTATGGGCAGACGCAAAAGTGCAAATCGCATTCCTCAGCCGTTTGGCCGCACGGTTTCGCTAGTACGCGCATTTGCACACGCGAGGCGTAGCGCGCGTGATCGCCGCGAAGTCGCCGGTTTGAGCGCACAAATCGCGACTGTTAAGATCATGGATCTGTCCCTTCTCAAGGCCTTTATATTCCTCTTCGAAGAGTCGCCTATCAGCCAGGAACCATGCGCTTATGGCCAAACACCAAGTCGCGGACATCCGCAACGTGGCACTGATCGGGCACGGAGCTGTCGGGAAAACGACGCTGGCCGACCTGCTGCTGTTTAAATCCGGAGCCGTCAGTCGAGCCGGATCGGTCGATGATGGCTCCAGCGTTCTCGATTCGGATGAAGAGGCCAAGCACCACAAGCATTCACTCACGTCGACCGTCGTTCATTTCACTCATGCCGGCAAATACGTCAACGTGATCGACACGCCGGGCTATCCGGACTTCATCGGACAAGTGATCGGCAGTCTGCGGGCCGTGGAAACGGCGATCGTCGTGTTGAGCGCCAGCGCAGGGATCGAAGTCAACACGCGGCGAACGTTCAACCTGGCTGGTCAGGAGGGAATCGGCCGGATGGTCGTCGTGAACAAATGCGATCTCGATAACCTCAATTTCGATCGCATTCTCGACTCGCTGCGTGAAACGTTCGGCAACGCCTGCGTGCCGATGAATCTGCCCGTCGGCCTGGGTGCCAAATTCAGCGGCGTGGTCAGCACGCTTGAAGTCCCCGGTGCCGTGCCGGCGGAGGCGGTTGCCGATCCGAAAGAATGGAATCAAGCGATGATGGACGCCATCGTCGAGGCGGACGAATCGCTGATGGAGCGCTACCTGGAAGGGGAGCAGCTCACGCCGCAAGAAATCTCCGCCGCACTCTCCAAGGCGGTCGCGGCCGGCACGCTGATTCCGGTCTTTTTTACCAGCTCGAGGACCGGGGTCGGCGTTCCCGAACTCACGGATGCGATCGCCGAATATGCCCTCTCGCCGGCCGAGCTGCCGCGCAAGGCGACGAATGCCCAAGGGCAAGAGGTCACGCTGACTCCCGACGCGAGCGGACCGCTCGTCGCGCAGGTTTTCAAAACCCGCATCGATCCCTTCGTCGCGCGGATGAGTTTTATCCGCGTCTTTTCGGGCACGCTCAAGAAGGATATGGCGATCCACTGCGCGCGGGTCTCGAAGGCCATCAAGGTGCCTCAGCTTCTGGAAATGCAGGGGCATCAGCACGCAACGATTGAGGAAGCATCGGCCGGGGATATCGCTGTCGTAGTCAAGGTCGAAGACCTGGCGGTGGGGGACACGATCACCAAGGACGCCGGCACATTCACGATGCCGCCGCTCAAGTTTCCCACGCCGATGATCGGTCTGGCCGTCGAACCCAAGAGCCGGGCCGACCAGCAAAAGATCTCGGCGCCCTGCAGAAGATCGCCGAGGAAGACCAGACTTTCGTGCTCTCTCGCGAAACGCAGACGAAGGAACTGGTGATCCGCGGCATGAGCGAGCTGCATCTGCAGATGATGAAAGAGCGAGTGGCCAAGCGGGATAAGGTCGAAATGATCTCGCATCCGCCCAAGATTCCCTATCGCGAAACGGTCGCCGGCCACGCCGAAGGTTTTTACCGGCACAAGAAACAGTCGGGCGGCTCGGGACAGTTTGCCGAAGTTCACTTTCGCATCTCGCCCGTCCCGCACGGCATCAAGCCGGAAGAGTTTTTTACCAAGGACCGTTTTGTGAGTATGCGCGAGTACCACTATGACGCCGCGCTCAACTCGGCCTTTGTTGATCGGGTCAGCGGCGGCACCGTTCCCAACAACTTCATCCCGGCGGTCGAAAAGGGGGTGAAGGAGCGAATGGAGAAAGGGGTGATCGCCGGCTATCAGGTGCAGGACGTGGCGACGGAGCTGTTCTTCGGGAAGGATCACCCGGTCGACAGCAACGAAACGGCCTTCCGCACGGCCGGCAGCATGTGCTTCCGCAACGTCTTTCGTGAGGCTCGGCCAGTGCTGTTGGAGCCGATCGTCACGGCGGAAATCACCGTGCCGGCCGAAAAGCTGGGCGACATCACCAGCGATCTGAACGGCCGCCGCGGCCGGGTCGAGGGCATGGACAACGCGCCGGGCGGATTTCAGGTAATTCGCGCCAAAGCGCCGCTCTCGGAAATGATGACCTACGCCCGATCACTCTCGAGCATGACGGGCGGGCAGGGCTCGTTCACGCTCGAGTTCAGCCACTATGATGTCGTTCCGCCGAACGAGCAGCAGAAGATTATCGCCGCTCACAAGCATGAAGAGGAAGAGGAGTAACCGCGAGCGCCACCCAGAAAAATGCGCCGGTCGCTCACGGCGTCAGTTGCTGCAGCCGGCCCGATTTGACGTCGAAGAAATAGAGCGTGCGATTCGGGAACGCTGCTCGGACCTGTGCGAGGTCTGTTTTTCCGGGCCGATAACGAGCACGCAGGATTGGCGCGCCGAGCTGGGGGTCGTTGACCACATAATCGAGACTGCGATCGGCGGGATCTGCCTCAATTAAGACGAGCGCCGGTCGTCGCGTGACGAGTTGATCGAGCATTCGTTGGAATCCCTCGTAGCGCAGTCGGGCGAAGGCGACTTCCACGACTCGGCTATCGACACACGAGTCCGACCAAAACGGGTCGAATGGGATCCAATTGGTCACCACGGCTGAGGCGAGCAGCGCCGCCCACCAGATCGGCATGACGATGCGTCCGCTCGCGGTCCAGACTGCAGCGAGTTCACGCGAAGTCAACGCAAAGAGCAAAAGCAGCAACGGGGCCGTCTCAAGGACGTAGTGCCAGCCCATAATGCCCACGAACCAGTACGGCACATGGACCGCGTGCAGCGACACAACCGATGCTGCGACGAGCCTCCAGCGCAGCTCGATTCGCCAAAGTAGGGCGATCAGAAAGACGACGCCGGCCATCGCCAGTGGAATGAGCCCGAGAGTTAAGCGAGCGCTCGAGGCGAGTCGTTCCTTTTCGTTCTGCAGGGCCAAGTTCGGCGTCAGGTTCTCGGCCCAGCGATCGTACGTTTCCATGACTCGCGGCCCGACTCGATGTTCGCCCCGCACGACGTTGTTGAAGCCGTAAACGTGCCGCGGCGTGTAGGTGTCGGTGTAGAGCTGATAAGGCGAAAGCAATCCATCGCCGGTAATCGCGCGGTTGTATACGAACAGCAGTACGAGACCGAGCACGAGCGGAGCGGCCAGACAGGCGGTGGCCCGCAGCTTCACCGTGAGTGGAGCGGGGACGGATCGCGGTGAGTTTCGGAAAAGCTGCCACACAAACCAGATCCCAAACGGCAGCCCGAACCCAGCCGCCGTCATCGGGCGGCAGAGCATGGCGAAGCTGAGGCCGCAGCCGGCCCAAACTGCGTCGAGAGGTCGGCCCGTGCGCATGAACCGCAAAAAGGTGAACAGAAACAAGCTCAGGGCGGCGATCGTTGGAGGGTGCGACAACAGCAAGTTGTCGAAGAGCGCCAACCCGGGCGACAGGGCCGTCAACAAGCCGGCGAGCAGTCCGACGCGATTGCCGGCCAGCTCGCGCCCGGCCCAGAACGTGAAGAAGGCCGTCAGCGCTCCGGCCAGCCACTGTCCCCAATACGGGTGCCTGATCGCCAAGAACGGCGCAATCCACGCGCCGACGCCGGGGAAGTACCGGCTGGCAAACCGCCCCTCGTTAACGACGTGCATCTGGTCAAACAACTCGGGCAGCCGCGGGCTACTGGGAAACGAGAGCCGGCCATGAAGAAAAGTTTTCGCCTGCAGTAAATAGCTGAACTCGTCGTGATAAGCGGGAGGCAGCTCGCCGAAGCGGATGTTGAGATCGCCCCCCACGGGGCGCGACGCCACCCAGGCGCTAGCAGCCAGCGAAGTGGCGGCGCACGCCAGTGCCATGATCCAGGCCTGCCAATCAGCCGGCGCCGCGACCCACTGCGAGGGCGCAGCCGTCGAGGTTTCGACCAATGCGGACCGTGTGCCAGCAATGGTCGACTTGCGGCGGACGAACCAACAGATTGGCGCGAGGATCAGGAGCAACAACGGAAGTGTGGTGTCGAGATTGAATTCAAAGAACCAGGCGAGCGGGCCGAATTTATCCGCGGCCGCCAGGCGCATCCGCTCGATCTCAGTCGGAATCGCGAGGAAGAGCCCGACGGCCAGCGCAAGAATCTGCGCTGCGAGAAAAGCCCACTCGCGGCGATGCGGTTTGGCCGTCAGCGGGGCTTGTGTTGTCGACACCCAGAGCCTGCTAAGATCGATTGTGGAGAGTCGATTCCGGCGAGCGGCGGGTATCAGCCCGCCGGTTCTGTTTAGCTCACTGTTTCATTTTCGCCCGATTCAGAACGCATGGCCAGGGTCGCTTTAATCACGGGCATCGCAGGCCAGGACGGGTTCTACCTGTCGCAGCTCTTACGTCCGAAAGGCTACGAGGTCCACGGCCTCGACCGGCCGGGCAAGCGGCCCAGTCCGGATCTCTGTATCCGATCGTACGAGTTGGACCTCGCGCAGGAACCCGTCGACCATTTGCTGGACGAAATTCGGCCAGACGAGGTCTATAATCTGGCCGGCCTGAGCCAGGTGGCTGCGTCGTTCGAGGATCCGGTCGAGTTCTCCCTGGCCAACGGCGTCGGAGCGGTCCGGCTGCTCGAGGCTGTGCGGCGACACCGGGACCGGCTCGGTCGAGAGGTGCGGTTCTATCAGGCCTCCACCAGCGAGATGTTCGGCTCGACGGGGCAGACGCCGCAGAACGAAACGACCCCTTTCCACCCCCGCAGCCCGTACGCCTGCTCGAAAGTCCTGGCGCATCTGCAGACGGTCAATTTCCGCGAGGCCTTTGGCCTGTTCGCCTGCTGCGGCATTCTGTTCAATCATGAGTCGCCCCGCCGTCCGGAGCACTTTGTCACGCGAAAAATCACATCGGCCGCCGCGAGGATCAAGCTCGGCCTCCAAGAACGAGTGGTTTTGGGGAACGTCGAAGTCCGACGCGATTGGGGTTTTGCCGGGGATTATGTCGAGGCCATGTGGCTGATGCTGCAACAGGATCGACCTGACGATTACGTGATTGCCAGCGGCGAAACGCACTCGGTCCGCGAGTTCGGGGAAGAAGTCTTTTCGCACTTGGGTCTAAACTGGGCCGCGCACGTCACGACTGATCGCGCGTTTTTGCGGCCGACCGAAATTCAGTGCGTCTGCGGCGACGCGTCGAAGGCGCGGCGCCTGCTCGGATGGCAGCCGAGGGTCACGTTTCGGGACCTCGCGCGGATGATGGCCGAATCCGATCTGAGGCTCGCACGCGGGGAACGAGAGTCGACATGAATTCGGCAGCTTCGAGTTCGACGGAAGCGTCGGCTGGCACCCCACGTCGCCGAAGTCGATGGACGGACGTGCTGCTCACCGTCTGCGGCGTCTTTGTGCTCACCGTGCTCTTGATGTTGGCGAGCGCCCTCAATCCGAATGCCGGACTCCTGACGCGGCTCTTCGATCGGCACGGGGTGACGATGCTGGCCGTCGAAGTTGGCGCGATCCTGGTTGTGGCCATCATTGTGTTGTTTGTCGAACGGAGGGAAACTCGCCGCAGAATTGGCGAACGCGAGGCGGCACTGGTGGAGTCCTCCCAACTGGTGGAGTCCGCGCAACTGGTGGACCCCGCCCAACTCGAATCCGAGCGGTCCAATTCGGGCCGCTCTGCGTCCGAACCGCCCTCGAATGCACCATTCGATCCACACTGATCCAGAAACTCGCCGATGACGAGCTCGGTCAAAGCCGAAATCGAAAAGTTGCGCGACGAATTGCGGCGGCACAACCGCCTGTACTTCGTCGAAGCGAAACCCGAGATCACCGACCTCGAGTTCGACAAGCTGATGGCCCGGCTCGTCAAGCTCGAGACAGAGCATCCCGAGTACGATTCCCCCGACAGCCCGTCGAAGCAGGTCGGCGGCACGCCAGTCGAGGGCTTTGACACGGTGGAACACCGTGTGCCCATGCTCTCGATCGACAATGTTTACGAGGAATCGGAGCTCGACGAGTTTGACAAGCGCATCCGAAAACTCGTCGCGGGAGAGCCGATCGAATACGCCGTCGAGTACAAGGTCGACGGCGTGGCCATTGCCGTGACCTATCAAAACGGCGTCCTCATGCAGGCGGTCACTCGCGGCGACGGGACTCGTGGCGACGACATCACCAACAACGCGCGGACGATCCGCGGGCTTCCCCTGCGTCTGCGAACCAAGAAGCCGCCGGCCGTGCTGGAAGTGCGCGGCGAGGCCTACATCTCCAATAGCGACTTTGCCAGGCTCTTGGCGGAGCGAACGGGAAAGGGACGCGAAGCATTCGCCAATCCTCGCAACACGGCGGCGGGCGCCCTCAAGCTGCTCGATCCGAAACTTTCGGCCGAACGCAAGCTGCGATTCTTCGCGCATGGGACCGGCGTCGTCGAAGGGGTCGAATTTCGCACACACATGGAATTCTTGGAATCGATCCGCGAGTGGGACATCCCCACCACGCCCAACGTCAAGCTCAGTGCCGGCATCGAGAAGGCTCGCGAGGCGGCCAACGAGATGGCGAAGGAGGTTCACGCGCTCGACTTCGAGGTCGACGGAATCGTGCTCAAGGTGAACGACTTCGCCCAGCGCGCCCGCATGGGCCGCACCAGCAAGAGTCCGCGCTGGCTCGTCGCCTACAAGTGGGAGAAGTATGAGGAGACCACCCTCGTCGAAGACATCGACGTCCACGTCGGCAAAACGGGCACGTTGACCCCGTTTGCCGTCTTCAAGCCCGTGCTGATCGCCGGCAGCACCATCACGCTCTCCAGCCTGCACAACATCGACGAGATCGGCCGCCTCGGGATCATGAAAGGCGATTGGGTCGTCGTCGAAAAGGCCGGCAAAGTCATCCCGCACGTAGTTCGCGTCGAGCTGCACCGACGAGACGGGACACAGCGCCCGTTCCATTTCCCCAAAAACTGCCCGGAGTGCAAAACGCCCGTCGTCCGCGACGAAGACGGAGTTTACATCCGCTGTCCGAACCCCGATTGCCCGGGTCGTCTGCGCGAGACGCTGCAGAATTTCGCCTCTCGTGGCGCCATGGACATCGAAGGGTTGGGTGACAAGCTGGTGCAGCAGCTCACCACGACCGGCCTGGTCCGTGGCATTCCCGATCTTTATCGGCTCAAGGACCGCCGCGACGAACTGATCGAACTCGAGCGAATGGGTGAAAAGTCGGTTGACAATTTGCTGGCCGGACTCGAGCAGTCGCGCACCCGCCCGCTGTGGCGGCTGCTCGTGGGGCTCAACATTCGACACGTCGGCAGCCGCAATGCACAGGTGTTGGCAGAACATTTCGGCCAGCTCGACGAAATCATGAAGCAGTCGGAGGAATCGCTGTCTGAGGTTCCCGATATTGGCCCGGTCATCGCCAAATCGGTCCACTCCTTTTTCAGCTCCGCCCTCGGCAAGAAGATCGTCGAGGAGCTGGGCGAACTGGGACTCAACTTCGGCCAGCCGGTTACAGATCGGCCGCGCGCGGCCGAGGGGCCCCTATCGGGGAAGACGCTGGTGGTGACTGGCACGCTGACCCGCTTCACTCGCGACGAGATCACTGAGCTGATCCAGCAGAACGGCGGCAAGGTGGCCGGCAGCGTCTCCAAGAAGACCGATTATCTGGTCGCGGGGGAGGAAGCCGGCAGCAAACTCGACAAGGCGCAGAAGCTCAATGTCCCCGTGATTACCGAGGTGGAATTCCTAAGGCTAATTGGGCAATGATCTTACTGCGAAAAAAATGCACAGAGATTGCAATATTTTGGCATTTCCCTCTGCGTCCGCGACGCGAATTCCGCCGGAACTTTAACGGAATTTCGGTGTTGGATTTATGCTGAGTTTCTTTGGACATCCGCGCGGCGTACCAGTAAGATGGCAACTGCTGGTTTGCTAGCACGTTGTACGCAAGACCGGCACAACAGGCTTTCGGGCACATCCGACTCTCGGGCACATCGGGTTGGCTGCCCTTTACTGACAGAAGAGTCGGGCGTGGTCGAATCGCACCAGTTGGGGCGGCGCGAGCGGCAGATTGTCGAGGCCGTCTATCGACTCGGGGAGGCGTCGGTGGCCGATGTGCGGCGGGCGCTCCTCGATCCGCCGAGCTATTCGGCGGTTCGTGCCACGCTTAATCTGCTGGTGTCGAAAAACCTGCTGAGTCACCGGCACCAGGGTAAGCGTTACCTCTACAGGCCGGTGACTCCGAAGACGACCGTCAGGCGTTTCGCGTTACGCGAGCTGGTTCAAAACTTTTTCGGCGGCCGGCCGGCAGATGCCGTGGCAGCACTGTTGGACGGCAGCGCGGGCGCCTCGAGCCCGAAGATCTCGAGCGCATCAAGAGACGGATCGAGAATGCGGAGGGGAGAACATGATTCGAGAGGCATTTCAGTTTGCGTCGGCCGACTTCCCGGTGTGGCTGCTTCGCCTGGTCTTCAGCGTCACAATCGTGTGCCTGTCGGCGGCCCTCGCGAATCTGCTCTTGCGGCGATTTTCGGCCGCCATGCGGCATCGGGTCTGGGCGCTGGGCGTCGCAGCTTCGCTGGCCATGCCGGCGATGATTCTGTGGTCGCCCGAGTTCCGGCTCGGGTGGCTGAATGTCGCAAAGCCGCGTCCGGTACTCCCTCCCGATTCGCCCCTGGTCGCTGACCTCGAGCCGGCGTCTCCGGCGATTGAGTTTGACCCTCGCGTTTTTGAGGCGCAGGGAGCGGACTCGAACGTTCCACCGCGCCGAGCGACGACGTCGGGAAACACTTCGATTCCGCGAGCCGTGCCCTCGCAAGGCCATCTGCCCGACGCAGTCGGCACGCCGCCGGATTCCGCAACGCCGAGAAATCGCATCGTGGCAGCGGCCGCGACGCAGTCGCCGTCTGTCTCTCGAATCGACCCGAACACGTTCTGGCTCTTGGTGCTGGTCGTGCCGGCGGCTTGCGGCATTTGGCAATCGGTGCGCTCGGCCCGCGCAGTGCGTCGCGTGGTCAACGACGCGCGCCTGGTCCAAGACGCGGCGACGCTGGAGCTTGTCGCCGACGTCTGCCGGCGGTTGCAGTGGAACGGCGTGCTCGACTTGCGGCAATCGAGTCGCACTCCAATCCCGTTGTGCGTGGGTTGGAAGCGGCCCTGCATTTTGTTGCCGCCGGAGTGGCGGAGCTGGGGCGAGATGACTCTGCGGGCGGTTTTGGCTCACGAGGTCTCCCACATCGTGCGCCGCGACGTTGCGTGGCAGATGGTCGCGCGGGTCGCGTGCTACTTGTACTGGTTCCATCCCCTCGTCTGGTTGGCGGCCCGCAAGATGCGCGTCGAGCGGGAGACCGCCTGCGACGACAGCGTGCTGGCGATTGTCGACCGGCCGGTTGATTACGCGAGCGTCCTGTTGCGATTTGCGCGCGAGATGGTCGCGCACCGCACGCCGGCTGCCGCACTGCCGATGTCGAGTTTCTCAGGGCTGGAAGGCAGGGTCCGCGCGATCCTCGATAAGAGCCGCCCGCGATCGCCCGTCGGACCCCGCGTCAGTCGGCTGTGCGCACTGGCCGCAATCCTGGTCACCGCCTGCGCAGCGTCGCTCAGCCCGCTCTCGCGGGACCTCTCGGGAGTCGTCGCGGCAGACGATGGAAACGCGTGGAAGAAGCCGCAAGCGATCTCCCCGACCGCCTTAGCCGCAGTGACGGGCGGCCAAATCAAGACCGAGCTGCCTGCCGCCGACGAGTTGCGGCGCCCGAATCCAATGCAACCGATTCTACAGGCCCAATCGGGAGAGATTTCCGGACACGTCGCTCTGAAATCGGAATCGAAAAAGGGGCTCGCGAGGGCCAAAATCTTAGGAATTCCCGAGAATCCGAAAGCATCCTACCTGACTGCGGTCGCCGACGGCCGGGGAGATTTTCACGTTCCGCGGATCCGCTCGGCCATGCTCTTCTTGGCGCAGAACGACGATCGTACGCTCTCCGGAATCGCGAGAATCGAGCCGCAGGAGTCCGGCGTCGTCATTCCTGTCGGACCACTCGTCTCCGCTCGCGGACGTCTTTTGGATGCGTCGACCGGTCAACCCCTCGGATCCTGGCCAATCGAGTACCGTCTCGTGCTCGACGGCTCGTTCCTCGATGAGTTCCACGTCTCCCAAACCAACGACGCGAAGAGATTGCTTGGCGGTTTGTCGTCGACGCTGCCCAACGGCCAGTTCTTTTTACCTGGACTGGCGCCGGGATGGACGTATCGGATTTCTTGTTGCCCATCGACTGTGGTCAACGGCGTGATGCAGATGCCAATGATCAATGGCAGGCCGCAACCGTTCATCACCCTCAACACCTTCACGCCGGGGCAATCCAAGATCAACGATCTGGGCGACATCAAACGGCCGCGCCCGGAGTCGACGGAGGACTTCCTTCCCGGCGAGACCCTCCCCCTGGAACACATCGAGAACGTTCTGGAATCCAAGCTGACGCGGGCCCGGCTGGCCGATCAGCGGGTGCTGATCGTCGCCGGCTCGCCCAAGAACGAGATCTTCCGCGCTGTTCGCACCATCGTGACGGCCACGACTTTGGCGTCTTGGGCGCCCGGGGGCGACACTCGGCCCGCGGCTCCACAATGGGCCGCGGATCCCGCTTTGCACAACGAGTTCCTCAACTACTCCGAGGCCGTTCTCGGGCTGGAGGTGCAGCGGCCCGGCGCGACGACTCGGACGTTTCTCGAGCACCACAAGCTTGCGATGCCGACTGCCGACGACGTGGTTCTGGCCGTCTTGGATATCGACGGCCACCTGATTGCCGAAATCGGCGGGCAACAGCTCTTCGCCGGAAAACCGCCGGCTGCCGGGCCCCTTTCCCAATGGCTGCACGAGCAGGCCCCGAAAATGCCGGATGCCAAGAAGCTGTACGACGAGGCCCTTGCGCAAGCCAAACGGGAGAACAAGCGCGTGCTGCTGCGCGAAAACGGCCGCGAGGTGGCGGCCCCCGAGTGCCTTCCCTGTTACCGCCTGGGCCGTTATCTCGAGCAATATAAGGGACTGATCGAAAAGGACTACGTCTGCCTGAAAATCGATCTGCGATTTGCCAACGCCGAGGCCGTCATCAACCGCGTCCGCGATTACGACTTGGGGGGTTACCCCTGGATGGTGATCCTCGACGCGAACGGAAAACCCCTGGTCAGCAGCACGAGTCCACATGGAAACATCGGGTCTCCCGAGTCTCGCCAGGAAGCTTCATACTTTGCCTGGATGCTGCGCGTGACCTCGCAGCACCTGAGCGAAGAGGAGATTGCGACGCTCGTGTCTGCTCTTGCCGGTGACAATCAGTGATTCGGCCTCGACGCAAACCGCGAAAGACAGCGCGGCGGGATCTCAATGCACGAACGCAAATTCGTTCGCGTTGAGGAAGGCCCAAAAAATGTCCTGTAGCGCCTCAGCCTGGGCGAGTTGGCGGGCTTCGTCGGATTCTGCTTTGGGCGCCGCCCGCAGCTGTTCGAGCGCGGCATCGAGCTCGGCGGGCTTCGGATCGCGCGACAGGGCCGAGCGGCAGAGCCGGCGGATCTTGGTGACGTCGCTCACGCGGGCATGCACCACGTCGTCGAGAAACGTTCCCGGCTCGACGGCGAGCGCCGAGCGGACGATCGAATCGTTCATCATCACGAGCGCCTGCGACACCGATCCCGCGGGCACGGTCGCCTCGTCGTTCTCGTCGGTCCCGTAGTTGATGACGAATTGCCGCACCCAATCCTGCCGGCGGCGGCCCGCGTCGTTCCAATCGGTCCGCGCCGAAGATTTCGCCTGCGTCGCCATCAGGAGCGAGTCGTACAACTCTTCGGCCGTCATCGGCTTGAGGTAGACGTGGCTGAATGTCGGAGGCGCGCCGCTCGCAGGTTCGTCGGACCGGTTTTCGGAACGCAGCGCGCTCGTCCGCTGGTAAGCGTCGGTCGAACAGATCCAACGGCAGAGTTGTTTCAAATCGTAGCCCGACGCAATGAACTCGTCGGCCAGCCGCTCGAGGATCTCGGGATTGGACGGCGGATTGTGCGGTCCCATGTCGTCCACGGGACGCGTAAAGCCGTACCCGAAAAAGTGCTGCCAGGTGCGGTTAACGAACGCCAGGGCCACTTGCCGATCGTCCCCTTTGGCGATCAGTCGGGCCAATTCGCGGCGGCGATTGATCGACGGGCCCGGATCGATCTTGTGACCGGCATAAATCGGATAGGCGACGCGCATCTCGCCCCGCCGCGTTTCATAGTAAAGCGGCCCGCCGACTTTTCGCGTCACAAGCTCGGGAACGGCCGACATGGAATTCGATCGCTCGGCGGATCCCATCGCGCCGCTCGACGCATTCGACGCCATTTCCGTCTGCTGGAAAAAGCTCTTCAATTCCCAGAAATGACCCTGCTTGTCGTTTTGAAAGGGGTGGTCGTGACACTGCGTGCATTGCACCTGAATGCCCAGGAGCAGGCGAGCCGTCATCGCGGTCGCGGGGACCGCGTCGTTATTGAGATGCGCGAGCAGAAAGTTGGTCGCCGGGTTCTGCTCGGGAGTGCCTTCCGCGGAGACGAGCTCGTAGACCACCTCGTTCCAGGGAACGTCTGTGGAAAAGCTGTCGCGCAAAAACTTCTCGAGCATCTCGCGGCTGACGCCGGCAGCGCGTGGCTGGCGACCGACGAGCAGATTGGCCCAGATTGTCGCCCAGTTACGGGCATAGTCGGGCTCTTTGAGCAACTGGCTGACGACCCTCGACCGCTTGCCCGAGCTTTCATCCCTTAAGAATGCATCGACGGCGGCTTCCGGAGGGATGTGGCCCGCAATGTCGAGATAGACACGGCGCAGCCATTCTTCGTCGGTGGCGATGGGAGAGGGTTTGACGCCGGTTGTCTTCCACGCCTTCTTCAGTCGCGCATCGATGAAGGCGACGACATCCTTCGGCTCCGGCTCGATCGCAGACTCGGCTCGAGCCGTCCCGTCCGGCGGATGATCGCCTGCCGGCTTGACCGAAGCCGCGACGGGCAGGGAGGCCGGCGGGCTCTTGCGCTCGGGCAAAGACTCCTCGGCGGATTGGGAATTCGCGGGGGGGACCGCTGCAACTGATGGTTGCGTCGATTTTTCTCGATTCGGCAGAGGTTGAGCTTCGACTGCCTTTGGCAGGCTCTCGTCCGCGGGCGCGGGCGGATTTGCCTGAGGCTGGGGACCGTTGCCCGTGATCGCCAGGTTCGGCCCGACATTCGGCACCGGACCTGGCGCAGGTTGTGTCGGCCAGTTAGCCAGCCCCACGACAATTCCCGTCGCGGCGACGGCGAGTGCCGCCCAGATCCAGCCGGGCTGGACGCGGCGCGCCGCGACTGGAAGGCGGTCGGTTCGCGGCAACGAATCGACGAGCGCACCCAGACTTGCCGGCCGAGTGTCCGCTCGACGTTCGGGAAGCGGCGTCGCGATCGGCACCGGCTCGATGTCGCCCTGTGTGGTGTTGCCCTCAGTGGTCTTGGCCTGCGCGGCGTCCCAATACAGATTGCCGTGCAGATCGACGTATTCGAGATAGAACCGGCGGCAGGCCGAATCGCCGATTACCAATTCGTCGAGGCGACTGAGCTGTGCGGCGTCCGCGCGCTCCTCGAAGAGGGCCTCGAGAATTTGTCGCAACTCGGCCGTGTGGTCCCCCGTGGGATGCTCGCCCGACGGATTCAAGCTGCCAGCGCTCATGCTTGCGCCTCCGCAGCCAGGCGGCGCTTAATGCAATCCGAGAGCGTGCGGCGAATGCGGGACAGCGATTGGTAGACCGAGTTGGCCGGACGCCCGAGCTGACGCGCGACGGTCTTGCCGGTCTCGCCGGGAGCGTATCGCCTGCGAATCAGGTCGCGGTCGGAGGGTGCCAGCCGAGCCAGACAGGCCAAGAGCGCGCTGCGCCGTTCTTCGAGCGACTCGACACTATCTTCTGCCTCGCGCGCGATGGCTTCGACGAAAGCGTCGCTCAACAGCAGGGCCTGACGACGCCGGCGGTCGCGGAACTTCAGGACCTCGAGCACGGCGATGCGACAGCCCCAGGCGTAAAAGTTCGTCCCCTCGCGGTAGGTGTGCGACTTCCGCCAGATCACCAGGTTGGTTTCCTGCAGGATTTCTTCGGCTTCGACGGGATTGGGAGCTTGGGCCAGGACGAACAGGAACAATCGCCTCTGCCACTTCGTGAAGAGCTGAACGAATTCGTCGCTGGGAGCCTGCGGAATCTTAACGGCCGAGTCGGAGCCGTCTTCAGCACGATTCATCGGCGAGAGTTCCGTTCAGATTCGTGGGTGAATCGCGAAGTGTCCCCGGAGGACGAGACTCCCCCCGCGCTGAGCTTAGGTCGTGAGTTCTTGGATCGGAGTGCCGCCGTTGGCGATTTTCATCGGGCGGCCCAGCTTGGATGTGTGCACGGTCGAAAGCGGAATGCCGAGAGCCGACGCGACCGTCGCCCACAGATCGCCCGGCAAGTAGCTCTTGCCTTCGACCGCGACGCCGTCCTTGTCGGTGCCGCCGATGACGCGACCTCCCTTCAAGCCCCCGCCTCCCATCACGACCGACCAACTTTGGGCCCAGTGGTCGCGGCCCACGTTGGCGTTGATGTTGGGCGTGCGCCCGAATTCACCCATGCAGATCACGACGGTGTGCTCGAGCATGCCGCGGGCCGAGAGGTCGCTCACAAGCGACGAGAATCCCTGGTCGAGATTCGGCAACAGCCGCGTCTTCAACCCATTAAAGACCTGCTGATGCAGGTCCCAGCCGTCCATGGTGACTTCGACAAAGGGAACACCGATCTCCACCAGCCGCCGGGCCATCAGCAATCCGCGGCCGAAGTTGTTGTTGCCATAGGCGGTGCAGACTTCGGGCTTTTCATCCTGGAGGCGAAACGCAGACATCTGCTTGGAGGTCATCAGGTTGACCGCCTTTTTGTAGACATCCGCATGGGCTTGGGGCGCTTCGCCTCGCTTGGAGTTAATGAACCCCGTCTCGACGACCTCGAGCATTGAAAGCCGATTGTGGAAGCGGTCGGCATCCATCTTGTCCATCTCGGCATTGCGAATTTTGCCTCCGGCGTCGACGACGAACGGGGCATTGGCCATGCCGAGGAAGCCGGGGCCTTCGCTCGTGCCGCCGATCGACACAAACGCGGGGATCTCGAGCCAGGGCCGTTTCGGCCCCAGCTCGTGGCTGACGACCGAGCCGAACGACGGATGCACGACGGTCGGATTGGGGATGTATGCCGTGTGCAGGTAGTAGCGGCCGCGGCCGTGATCGGCTTCGCGTGTGCTCATCGAGCGCACGATCGACAGGTTGCTGGCAATCTTGGCGGTCTTGGGCAGCAGCTCGCAGATCTCGTAGCCACCCGTCGTGCGAATCGGTTTAAATTCGCCGCCGTTTTTCGATCCGGGCTTCAGGTCCCACATGTCGATCGAGGGGGGACCGCCCCCCAGCCAGAGCAGGATGCACGCCTTTTGGTTCTTGCGCACGGTGGCCGCATTGGCCTCGAGGTGCATCAGGAATTCGAGCGCCGGCAGGGCGGCAGCGCTCGTGACGGCGTGATTCAAAAAATGCCGGCGGGACATGCCGCTAGGAACGCTGATTTGCATGGCTTGTGCCTGAAAAGTTCCGGGAGGGCGAGGCTCCCGCCGAGCCGCAGTCAAGGCATCCAGAGATTCCGGCTCAGCGGGAGCTTCGCCCTCCCCTCGCTCAGTGATTGATGATGAATTCGTTCGAGTTCAACAGGGCCCAGAACAAATCCTGGTAGCCCGGCAGCTTGTCCGGGTAGAGCTCGATTAAGTGTTCGGCAGCGCCCAGCTCTTTGCCGTGCGGATGCCGCGACAGACTCGCCAGATACAGCCGCTGAATTTTCTGGATATCGGTGCTCTCGGAATCGAGCACCTTGTGCAAAAAGCTGCCGGATTCGCCGCCGGTGGCCTTTTCGATCAGTTGACCGTTCATCATCAGTAGAGCCTGCGGAATCGTCCCGTTGAACGTCGACGCCTCGTCATTCTCATCGGTTCCGAAGGCGATGATGAACTGCTGCAGCCACTCGTCGCGCTGCTTCTGCCGCGCCGTCCAGTCGGCGTGAACCGTGTGTTCCACGTCGGTCGCGATCAATAGCGAGTCGTAGAGCTGCTCGGCCTCCAGCGGCTTCGGATAGACGCGGCTGAAGAGGGGTGCGTGGCCCATTGCCGGATCGTCCTTGGCGTTCTTGGTGGTGGTCCGGCTTGTGAGTTGGTAGGCGTCCGAAGTGCAGATCCAGCGGATGAGCAGCTTCACGTCGAAATGGTTCTTCACGAACTCCTGCGACAGGCGCTCCAAGAGTTCCGGGTGCGACGGGGGATGACGGGCCCCAATATCGTCGACCGGATTGGAGAAGCCGTACCCGAAGAAATGACCCCAAGTGCGATTGATCATCGCCTGCGCGATGTAGGGCCTGTCACCGCTCGTCATCAGCCGGGCCAGCTCTTTGCGGCGATCGACACTGCTTCCTGGATCGATTTTCTTGTCAAAAAAGATCGGATAAGCGACCTGCATCTCGCCGCTGCGTTTTTCGTAGTACACGGGACCCGAGAAATCGGTGCGGACGAGTTCGGTGTAATCGGTCATGCGCTGACCGGTCGCGCGATTCAGACTCCGATGCTCGATTGGCCGCGTTTGACGCAGAAAGCTGTTGAGCTCCCAAAATTGGGCCTGCTTCCACGGGTCGAACGGATGATTGTGGCACTGGGCGCACTGTAGCTGCACGCCCATGAAGAGCCGCGTGGTCTTCGCCGTGGCCAAAACCATTTCGTCCCGGGTGGCCATCTGGGCGAGCAGAAAGTTGACGGCTCCATTTTCGTCGGAACGCCCTTCGGCCGAGACCAGATCGTAGACGATCTCGTTCCACGGCCGGTTCTGGGCAAACGACTCGCGGAAAAACTTTTGAATGCCGGCTCGACTGACTTGCCGCGGTGTCTGGCGGCCAATCGTGAGGTTGGTCCAGAGCGTCGTCCAGTTGCGGACGAAGGCCGGATCATCGAGCATCTTGTCGACGAGCGCGGCCCGTTTGTTCGGATTCTTGTCCTTGCGGAAGCGGTCGATCTCCTTCCAGAACGGAATGTGCCCGTGCAGATCCAACGAGACTCGGCGGAGCCACTCTTCGTCGTCTGCGACGGGAGATGCAACGATCTGGTTCTCCTGCCAGGCCTGGCGGATCTGCTGATTGATCAGAGCCACCACGGGATCGACGGACCGGTGAATCTCCCCCGAATGAAGAACCCTGTCGGCCTTGGAGCTATGCCCCGGGGTCTTGTCGGTTGGCTTGTCTGGTTTGTCGGACCCTGGAGCGGAAGTCGTCAGCAGCAGCAGCGTCGCGATTGTCGCGAAAACGCCGGCGAATGACGCCGCGATGAGCCGCGCACGGACTGAAAAACGGGCGCGACTCGAGAGTCGTGAAAGCCGCGAAAATTGCTCATGGCGACGGTCAGCAAAGCAGCGACACAGCCGAACGTTACAAGCGCAGAAACCAAGAAACAGGGCACAGACACAGCGGGAAGGCGTCGAAGTGATGCAGGAAATGATCCTGCACTCTATTTACCGGCAGCCGCCGTCCAACATTCGCCGCAATTTTTGCGCGAAGTTGACAATCCCAAAACATCCGGCCAGCGGGCCCTGCTGCGCGTCGATAACTTATGATAGGCTTGGGATTTGAGAAAAGTCGAGGGCATTCAACAGGGGAATCGGAGGCGATGGCGGAGCCAAATGCAGGCGAGCGAACGGCCGGACCAGCCCTGGCCATTATCCTGGCGGCCGGCAAAAGCACGCGGATGAAATCGGCCTTGCCGAAGGTGATCCATGAGGTCTGCGGCCGCCCCATGGTGGAATACGTGATCGACGCCGTTCGCCAGGCCGGCGTGCAGCGGATCGTGCTGGTCGTCGGGCACGGGGCGGAAACTGTCCGCAGTCTGTTTTCCGGGCAGCCCGGCATTGAATTTGCGCTCCAGGCCGAGCAGCGGGGAACCGGACACGCGGTCATGATGTGCCGAGAGCATCTGTCTGGCGTCGAGGGGACGGTGTTCGTGCTGAACGGCGACATTCCGCTCGTGAGCAGCCAGTCGCTGGCCGGCTTGCTGTCCGACCAGATCGAGAGCCGGGCGGCCTGCGTCATCGGCAGCGCGGTGACCGACGCCAACGAGGGCCTCGGCCGCATCGTCCGGGACGGCAGCGGGGCCTTCGTGCGGATTGTGGAACACAAGGATGCCACGCCCGTCGAACTGGCGATCCGCGAGATCAATACGGGCAGCTACGCCTTCGACGGCCCGGCACTCTTGTGGGCGCTTGATCACATCCGGCCAAATAACGTCCAAAAGGAGTACTACCTCACCGATTGCCCCACGGTGTTGAAGGAGGCGGGGCGAACCGTCGTGGCGTCTCCCCGCTTCGATTTCCGCGAAGCAATGGGAGTCAACACGCGGGCCCAGCTCGCCGACGTCGAGCGGTCGATCCAGCGGGACACCCAGCAGGCCCTGATGGCTGAGGGAGTGACGATCGTCGCGCCGGAGATGACTTACATCGATCCGCGTGCCCGCATCGGGGCCGAGACCATCGTTTATCCGCTCACCACCATAACCGGCCCCGCGGTGATCGGCCGCAACTGCCGCATCGGGCCGCACGCGCTCGTTCACGGTCCAGTTGAAGTCCCCGACAATACGATTATCCCGGCGTTTGGCGCGGTCTCGTGACAGGCTGATCGCGAGTCCCGGCGCACGCTTGACTTGGACGCTCCGGACGACAGACTGAGAGGGCGCAGGGCTCAACGATTGAGCCGATCGCGGGCAAGCGGTTCCTCACTTCTACCCAACTGAGACGAGTTCGCACGGATGGCGTACGATCATCTCACCATCATCAGCGGCCGCGCCCATCCCGAGCTGGCCCGCGAGATAGCCGACTATCTCGGCATCAAGCTGGCCGCCATCGAGATCGGCGACTTCCCCGACGGCGAGATCAGCGTCAAGCTGAATCAGAACATCCGGGGCTGCGACGTCTTCATCGTCCAGCCGACGGGACCGCCGGTGAATCGCAACATCATGGAGCTCTTGATCCTGATCGACACCTGTCGACGGGCCAGCGCCGCGCGGATCACGGCCGTGCTCCCCTATTTTGGCTACGCGCGGCAAGACCGCAAAGACTCGGGCCGCGTGCCGATCACGGCCAAGCTCGTCGCCAACCTGATCACGACGGCCGGCGCCGAGCGCGTACTGACGATGGATTTGCACGCCGCCCAGATTCAGGGATTCTTCGACGTCCCCGTCGATCACCTCTTCGCCGCTCCGATCCTCGATGAGTACTTTCAGAGCCTGAAAATTCCCGGGAACGATGTGGTCGTCGTCAGCCCCGACGAAGGCAGCATCAAGCGGGCGTTACAGCACCTGGAACGACTCGGCGGCAACCTGGCGATCGTCGACAAGCGCCGCTCGAGCGCGATGAACACGCAGCAGGTGAACCTGATCGGCGGGCCAATCCGCGGCAAGACGGCCCTGATCTTCGACGACATGATCTCGACCGGCGGCTCGATCGTCGGCGCGGTCAACGTCGTCAAGAGTCACGGAGCCAGCGACGTTTACGTCGGCTCGACGCACCCGGTCCTCTGCGGCCCGGCACCCGGTCGCCTGCGGGAATCGCCGATCCGCGAACTGGTCGTCACCAACTCGCTGCCGCTCTCGCCGGAGCAACGCCTGCCCAACATGAAGGTGGTCACCGTCGCGCCGCTCCTGGGCGAGGCCATCCGCCGCATCCACCGGCATGAGTCGGTAAGCTATCTTTTCGATTGAGTGGGGTCCGTCGATTCGCTGCGGCGCGTCTGCTGCAAGAGGGTGGCTGGGGTCGGCGTCCCCGCCCCCAGTGCTTCGATTCTGGGGTCGAACCGAAGACGGTTCGACCCCAGCCACCGGCCCCTTCCCGTGGCTTCCCGGATCTCCGACGCGGAAATTTTCGAGGTTGTTTACACGCCCGTGGAAACCCGGGCTCCGCGCTTTGTGCAATCGGCGGTACGATGGAGTAGGGGTCGTGCTGCGGCAAGAAATCGGGGGTACGCGCCGGAGGATCGGTGCGTTGCCAAACGCGGTCACTTTTCTCCGTGGAGACCCAAAAACAGGTCAAAGTCTGTCCGGTGGGGAAACGATCCCCGGCGGGGACAAAAGCTTCGTACCCGGCGGGGTGGGGATCTTTTTTTCTATAGAGGGGAAGGATCCTCGGCGGGACGGGACACCTTCGAACGCCGATGGGACAACTTCGCGAACGAGAACTTGTCCAAACTTAACACCTTTTGCTGAAACGACTTGGGAATGATGGTCCGTGGGACGGGACACTTTCGCGGAATAAGGTCGGGCGACCAAGTGGTCCCAGTCCTTCGAGGGCAATGGCTAAATGTCAGCGTGGCTCAGGTCGGCGTCTTCGCGGTCCGGCCGGTTCGAAAAAAGCGCGGGGAAGTCGCCGGAACCCCGTTCGGATCCGGCGAGTCCCCGCGGAATTTTAATTCGCGAGAGGTTCGCGTGTGGCTGGTTAACCGGCGGCCCGGCGGGCGGCCTCGCGCTGGGCGTCGGGAAGCGTCAGGATGGCCGGCGCATCGCCGGTGGAGTTTTCGGGGAGGGCGCTCATTCCGACCGCGGCCATCTCGATGAACAGTTTGGATCCGAACTCGAGGTCGGGCACGAGGCACGGGTGCTTGTACTGCTCGAGACTGCCGCCTGAGTTCTTGCGGCGGTTTTTCGAGAAGACCGTCCAGGTGCCGTCGGGCAGGGGCATCCACTTCATGGGAGCCAGGCGGCCCGTCGCGCGTTTTTCCTTGTATTCGCAATTGAGAGACTTGAGCCGTTCATCGACCCGTTGGGCCAGCGAATCTCCGACTGGCACGCCCACGTCGCCCCGCTCAACGAGCAACTGGTACCTGGGCGGGTCGCCCCAAACAGGGCTGACGGTGAAGTGCGACAGCGTGAGCCGCATCTCGTCGATAACGCTGCGGACCGCGTGGACCACCTGCGACTCGGAGATTTTCTCGCCGGTGACGTTGGCGATATGGGCTCCTTTGTGCAGGAACTCGATCATCGGCGTCGAGTGGTAGAACCCCGTGCAGCGGACCACGTCGAAAATGTTGTAGCGGTACAGTCCAGACGAGGTCGTCAGCAGGATGTAGTAGTTGCGCCCTTCCTGAAGTTCGTGGGCTTCCAGCACCAGCGCGTCCTCGCGGCCGTATTCTTCCTCCGGGAGGAACTCGAAGAAGTGGCTCGTGACGTCGAGAATGCCGTCTGAGCTGTGATCGGCGACGGGGATCGTCATGCGTCCTTCGCTGGCCGAGAGTCCGTGATCGCGGACGGGGATTTCCCCGAAGTAGCGCTTCAGAGTGGACAAATAAGCTCCCGCGCTGCCGCCGGTCCAGATCGCCAGCAGTTGCATTTCGGGCCAGAAATCCTTGGGCAGCAGGCTGCCGGTGCGATCGACGATCGCTTCGAGCTCGCGGGCCCGCTCCTGACCCCGGTGCGAGATTTTGTGGCGAAGCGCCTCGCGAACTTCCCCCGGCACGTTTTCCGCCAACGAGAGCGTGCCGTCGGCGATATCCCGGATCAGATCCTCCTTACGAGCGTCGGCCAGCTTGGCCAGTTGAATCAGCGTGCTGGGGTTTGCGGTCATCACCATGCCGATGTGCCGGTCGGCGATCGCCAGCCGCATCGCCGTGTAGAGTTTGGCATCGGAATCGCGAATTTTGGAGACGACGCCCGGCACGGTATACATCGTGCGGATAATCCGTTTCTGACAGGCGGCGACGAGCCCGCTGATGTTGCCGCAGGGAGTGCCCCCCGGCGTGCGGAACAGATCGTAGTCGCTGCTGAGCTGCAGGATGTGCCGGCTGTTGATGCCTGGATGCGCGTCGATCGCTTGAATTCCCCAGATCTGCCAGCCGCTGCGGTAGTCGCTCAGAAATCGCTCGGTGATCGGGATGTATTTGGATTGGCCGGTCGTGCCGCTGGTGAGCGAGAACATCAGCAGCCGATTTTTGGGGCCCAGCAGCGAATCGGTGCGGCCCGCTTTGACTTCTTCGATGTACCGGCGGAAGTATTCGTAGTCGGCAACGGGCAGGCGTCGGCGGAACTGGCTGACCGTGCGAACTCCGTCGAGGCGATGATCGCGGGAGAATCGCGATCCGCCATTCAGCGCGAGCAAACTCAGCAGCGTGCGGGTCTGAGCTGTGCGGCAGGTTTTCGCCGCGTGCAGAAAGTGGCGGGCCTCGCGACGGACGAAGGCACGAGGAACGGCGCCGACCCGGGCGCGCAGATGTCGGACCATATCCATGAGGGTGCTCGCAGCGGTAGTCGTCCAGGACCTGCCGCGCCGTTGAGAAACGGTCGCGTTTATCGGGACGGCCGGCTTGCTGCGCGAACCAATTTGGAAACGGCGGTTCGCAGAATTCGCGCGAGTCGAGCCCAGACGAGCCCAACCGGAGAGCCGCGAGTTGCTGCCGCCTTGCCGACCTGTCCCTACTTCTTCCCGGAAGCCGGTTTTGCCGGTGCTGCGGCCTTGGAGGCGCCTGCGGCTTTTGCCGGTGCGCCTGCCTTGCCGCTCGCCGCCGGCGTGGCTTCCGCGGCAGCAGTCGTAGTATCGGCCTCTTCTGCGGCCTTCTTTTTCTTCTTTTTCCCGACCGCGGTCTTGGCAATGCGGACTTTTGGAAGGCCCAAAACGCTGCGTCCCGGCGTCCATCGCTCTTCGGCCTGAAGCTGGGCAATGCGTTCGTCGCGCTTCAACACGTTGCGCGACCGGGCCAGGCGTCCCTTGCGCCTCAGGCTTTTGTCAATCGTCACGTCAGGATCTCCAAATCGATGGACGGCCGTCGCCCACGGGGAGCGCGCCTTTGCGGCGCGCGACAGAAATGTCGGGCAAAAACACTTTTCCGGTCGTGCGAGCCAGAACAATGTAAGCGATTGTTCAAGCGGCTTTCAACCGAGCGCAAGGAGACCTGCGGATGACTCAAGTCCGGCCGGAGGTCAATCCGCGAAACCTAAGAAATTGAACAGGAGGTAACAGAGGCAACGGAGTTTTCGGAATGCTCAATTCTCTGTTGCCTCTGTTACCTCCTGTTCAAAATTGCCTTGTCGTACTCCGGGCCTCGGAAGAGACGGTCCGCGGTGAGCCGGTTTGGAGTTGCTTGCCCCTGTTCAATGCGGTGCCACTGGGATACCTTAATATGGGTAAAAAAGTGCGAATCGCGCGGTTTTGCGGGGTGGAATACGCGTCTGCTGCCTTTCGCCAAACTGTTTTCAAAGACGGTTATTGACACATGATGTGCCCATTCTGTCGGAACGGGGAGACGAAGGTCATCGACTCCCGCGCCAGCCAGGATTTCGTTATCCGGCGGCGGCGCGAATGCCTGATCTGCGAGCGGCGATTTACGACTTACGAAAAGATCGAAGAATCGCCCCTCAAAGTCATCAAGAAGGACGGCACCCGCGTTCCCTTCGACCGCGAAAAGATCCGGGCCGGCCTCGAAAAGGCGTGCTACAAGCGGCCGGTGAGCGAAAGTCAAATCGAGGCTATTGTTTGCGACGTCGAGGCGGACGTCTACCAAAACTTCGACCGTGAGGTCCCTTCCCGCTATGTCGGGGAAAAAGTGTTCGATCGCCTGCGGACGATCGACCAGGTCGCCTTCGTCCGGTTTGCCTCGGTCTATCGCGAGTTTAAAGACGTCAACGACTTTGTCGAAGAGCTGGAACCGATGCTGCGGGCCAACCGGCACTGACCTGAACAGGCCAGCGCCGGAGGGGCCAATCGGGATTGACCGAATTCGGCCGGAAAACGATCATTCCGCTCGCGCCAATCGGTAAACTCTCCGCGAGCCGCACGCAGCCCGGCTCACGACGCGAACCAGAAGAAGAAAGTAGACTGTCCGGCTGGCATTCCGCCTCTGCCGGACTTGCCTTGGCGAGGGAGGCAGCGGAAGCCTTCCGTCCGAGTGCCGCAAGGGAATGCGGGCCGTGTCCTACCATCTGATTGATCTCGTCCAAAACCTGGGCCGTCCCCGGATTCTCGTCCTGGGCGATCTGATCCTCGATCGCTACACCTGGGGCGACGCCGAGCGAATCAGCCAGGAAGCGCCCGTCATTCTGCTCCGCGAGCGAAGTCGCGAAGTGCGACTGGGCGGAGCGGCCAACGTCGCCAACATGCTCCGCGGTCTCGAGGCGGATGTCACGCTTGGCGGGGTGATTGGTTCCGACGCCGACGGCCGCGAACTGCGCGACGAGCTCGAGCGACAGGGCGTCGATTGCCGCGCGGTGGTCGTCGACGTCGAACGGCCGACTACGGTCAAGGAACGCTTCATCGGTCGGGCCCAGCAGCGACACCCGCATCAGATCCTGCGCGTCGATCGCGAAGTCCGACGTCCGCTCGGCGAATCGGTTGCGGACAGCTTGATCCAAACTCTGCTGGCCGCCCTTCAAACGACCGACTGCGTGCTGATCTCCGACTACGGCAAAGGGGTCTGTACGCCTGACGTCTGTCGCCAATTGATTCAGGCAGCTCGGCAGGCGGGGCTTCCGGTGATTGTCGATCCCTCGTCATCCGGAGATTGCCGGAACTTTGCCGGCGCCACGGCGGTCACTCCTAATCGGATGGAAACCAAACGGGCGACGGGCCGGGAGATCGCCCGAATCGACGACGCCATCGCGGCCGGCCGGCGGCTGTGTGCGGACCTGGGGCTCGATCACGCTTTTATCACTCTCGACAGCGACGGCATCGTCGTCGTGCGCTCCGACGGCTCGGCCGAGCATCTGGCCACGCGAAAACGCGAGGTCTACGACATCACGGGCGCCGGTGACATGGTCTTGGCGATGATCGGTGTCGGATCCGCCGCCGGCATCAATCCGTTCGACTTGGCGCGGCTGGCGAACGTGGCCGGCGGTCTCGAGGTCGAGCAAGTCGGAGTCGTGTCCCTCAGTCGTGACGATATTCTGAGCGACCTCTTTGCAGCCGAGCGGACGACCGCCGACAAGATCTGCTCGCTCGACGTTTTGGAGCGACATGTCGCTGCCCGTCGCCGGTTGGGCAATCGCATCGTGCTGACCAACGGCTGCTTCGACCTGCTGCACGTGGGCCATGTGAGTTACCTGCAAGAGGCAGGTCGGGAAGGGGATTGCCTGATCGTCGCCGTCAACAGCGACGCGAGCGTTCGCCAGCTCGGCAAGGGTCCCGATCGACCCGTCTTTGCCCAGGAGGAGCGGGCGGCAATGCTGGCCGCGCTGGAAGCCGTCGATTATGTGACGATCTTCAACGAAGCGACGCCGCACGCGCTTTTGGCACGTCTCAAGCCCGACCTGCTGGTCAAAGGAGGCGCCTACGCGCCTCACGAGATCGTCGGCCACGAACTGGTCGAGTCGTACGGCGGGCAGGTCAAAGCGCTCGGGCACGTGCCCGGAATCTCGAGCACGCTCCTGCTCGAACAACTTCGGAATTCCAAAGATCCAACTGCAACAAAGGCCATACGGAAGGCTGGATGAAAATCGCCCTGTTTCTTCCCAATTGGATTGGCGACGCCGTGATGGCGACGCCGGCCTTGCGGGCGGTGCGGGCGAAGTTCAAGGAAGCGGAAATCGTGGGCGTGCTCCGTCCGCGGATCGGCGACGCGTTGGCGGGACTCGAGCTGTTCGATCGAATCCTCGAACACCAACCGCACGGCACGGCCCGAGAGGCGCGCGGTTGGCGATTCGTGCGTCGGCTGAAGAGCGAGCAATTTGACCTGGCCGTGCTGTTCCAAAATTCCCTGCGGAGTGCGTGCGTGGCGTGGCTGGCCGGAATCAAGCAGCGCGTCGGCTTCGCCCGCGATGGGCGGACTGTTTTGCTCACCGACGCATTGATCCCCAAACCGCGTGCCGTTCCGAATCCGGTTCTCGATGAATATCTGCGATTGGCCAAACACCTCGGCTGCGACGTGACCGACCGCGCAACGCAAGCCGCCGTGCTGCCCGAGGACGAACGCGAGTTGGCCCGCTTCTGGAAAGGCTATCCATCGAGCTGGGCGGCGCGGGGAGTGTTTTGCCTCAATCCGGGCGGGGCGTTTGGATCGGCCAAGCACTGGCCGACCGAGAGTTTCGCCGACCTGGCGCGGAGCATCGTCGATCATTTGGGTCGAACGGTGCTCGTTCTGTGCGGGCCCGCCGAACGCGAAGAGGCGCGACGCATCGTGCACCTGGCGTCCCGGGAACGAGTGGTCAGCTTCGCCAACTTCCGCACCAGCATCGGTTTGACCAAGGCGGCCATTCGCTCGGCCGAAATGCTGATCACCACCGACTCGGGCCCGCGACACTTCGCCCAACCGTTCGGCGTCCCCGTGGTCACGATCTTTGGGCCGACGCACCAGCAGTGGAGCGATACGCAGGACGCTCACGCGGTCCACCTGCAAATCAAAGTCGACTGCGGCCCCTGTCAGCGACGGACGTGCCCGCTCAAGCATCATCGCTGCATGGAAGAGCTGTCGAGCGAATGGGCCTTCGATGCGGTGATCGCCCAGCTCTTGCGGCACCGCCGTCCGATTGCCGCTTGAGATCGTAGTTCCACCGAAACATCTAAACCCACAGAACATCGAAACCGAAATGGGTGGCTGGGGTCGAGCGCAGCGAGCCCCCAGATTCTCAGCGATCTGGGGGCGAACCGAAGCGGTTCGACCCCAGCCACCCTTCGCCACACTAAGCTGAGACGAGAACTTGTATGCGGATCGCATTGGTCAAACGCCGTTACTCGCTGAAGGTGGGCGGGGCCGAGCGGTATTGCGTGAACCTCGCCCGCCGGCTGCGATCGTTCGGCCACGATGTGACGTTCATCGGCGAGTCGATTGACCCGGAGTTGTCGAGTGAAGTCAACTTCGTGCCAATTACCGTCAATCGGCTGACCTCGTGGACGAAGAACCGCTCGTTTGCGGAGAACACAGGCCGCGCCGTCCGGGAAGGCCGGTTCGATGTGGCTTACGGACTGGGCCGTGCGTTCGAGCTGGATGCCGTGCGGATCACCGACCGGCTGCAGTCGCATTGGCTTAATGTCTATTACCGCAACTCTATGCACCGCGCCTTGCAGCGACTCAACCCCCGGCATCGGACGATGATCGCGCTCGAGCGGACGATCTTTCATTCGACCAATGTGCGGCGGATCGTGACTCAATCGCGGCTCGATCGTGAACTGGTGGTGCGCTATTACCGCATCCCCGAGGAAAAGGTCCGCACGATCTATAACGGCGTCGACATGCACGTCTTTCACCCGGGCGTCCGGCAAGAGCGAAACCAGGTGCGTGAGGAACTGGGCGTCGAGCCGACGCGGCCGCTGTTGGTCTTTGCGTCGATGGATTTTCACGGCAAGGGATTGCGTTCGCTATTGCGGGCCGTGGCCATCGCGCGCTCGGGACGCACGCTACGCCTTGCCGTCGTCGGAAAGGGACCGATCTGGCGCTTTCGCCGAATGGCCCAGGCCTTGGGTGTCGAGGAATCGGTGCTGTTCGTCGGGCATCGGTGCGACATCCACCGTTTTTACGGAGCGGCCGATCTCTCGCTGATGCCGACGACCTATGAGCCGTTCCCGAACGTCAATCTGGAGTCCCTGGCTTGCGGCACTCCCGCGCTGACGACGGCGACTGCCGGCGGAGCCGATTTAATCGAGGACGGAAAGACCGGCTATCTCGTGTCGAACGTGCATGCCATCGAGGAAATCGCCGAGCGGATCGATGCCCACTTTTCACTCAGCGCGGCCGAACGGGCCGCCATGTCGAACGCCTGCTGGGAGACGGCTCGCAAGATGACTGTCGAGAAGAACGCTCGCGAAACCTGCGAACTGTTCGAAGAGGTGTTGCGTGAAAAGTTTCGCGTTTGACGATTGGGACGGCGGACGCCTGACCGTCAATCGCGAGTTTGCGGCACTGTTGACGCGGCATGCGCTCACGACGTTTGACGCGATCGCGAATTTTTCCGGCGGGCAGGTCGCCAAGAATGCCGTCCGCGAGCGGACGACCACCCGCCTCGACCTCGCGAACGCCGACGGGGCGACGCGCACGCTCTTTTTGAAACGTCATCAACAGTCCGGGTTGTGGGAACTCGTTAAGCCGCTATTGAGGCTCACGCGTCCGATCGTCGGCGCCCGCAACGAATGGGAGGCCATACTGCGGTTTCACGCAGTCGGCATCGCGACGATGGTCCCCGTGGCCCTCGGTGAAGCCGGCGGCCGCTCGTTCCTGATGACCCAGGGGATCGATGGCTGCCAGAAGCTTACGGCCTGGATGGACTCCCACAAGCACGCAGTTCATAACGGCGAACTCGAGTCACTGCGAAAAATCGTCGCGGGCGTGGCCGACGCGGCCCGCACGATGCACGCGGCAGGCCTCCATCACCAGGACTTTTATCTCACACACTTGATGCTGCCGCAAAGTGGTGCGGCGGCCCCGATCCATGTGCTCGACTTGGGCCGGGCCCGATTCCAGCGGCGGCTCGCTCGCCGTTGGGTTGTGAAGGATCTGGCACAGCTCAATTACTCAGCCGACGGCGTCTCTTCGAGCGAGCGGCTGCGTTTTCTCGCACGCTACCTCGGGCGCAAGGTGACACACGGCGATCGGGCTTTCATGACGAGCATCGTCCGAAAATCGCGTGCGATTGCCCGTCACTCACGTAAGAACGGACTGTAACGGCCGTAGGACTTCGTAGTCTGCCGCCAGGCGACTGTCACTTCGCCGGCTTCAGACACTTGTCGAAGAAGGCAAAGGTTGCCTCACGGGCCTTGCGGTTGGCGTCACCCGTGAAGCCGTGCCCTTGGCCCTCAAGAAGCATCAACTCGCTCGTCGCGCCGGCTTTTTTCATCGCGGCGTCGAACTCGACGGCCTGCTCGACGGGAACCAGCTTGTCCACGGTCCCATGGATCGTCAGGATCGGGCAGACGTCCTTCGAGACGTAGGTGACGGGGCTCGCCTCTTTGTATTGCTCGGGCTGCTCTTGCGGTGTTCCGCCGACGAGGGTGCTCAATAGCCGATCGACTTGCTTGTTGTAGTGGTACATCCGGGCGAGGTCCGTCGGACCGAACCAGTTCACGACGGCTTGGACCTGGCTCGATGCATCGGAATTGCCGCCGGTCCCCTCGAATTTCTTCACGGATCCGGCAACGCCGAGCAGCAGGCTCAAGTGTCCGCCGGCCGATCCGCCGGTCGCACCGATGCGGTTGGGATCGACGTGGTATTTCTCGGCGTTGGCCCGCAACCAGCGAACGGCACACTTGCAGTCTTCGATCTGATCGGGGAAGGGGTATTTCGCCTTGCCGCTCTTATCAGAGTGGGTGAGCCGGTACTCGATCGTGACGGCGACGTACCCGCGCTTCGCCGCCTCCTGAATGTCATTTTTATAGGCGCTGCGAGTGCCGCCGCTCCAGCCGCCACCGTGGATGTAGACGATTCCAGGCAAGAGCCCCTCGGCATGCTCGGGCCGCGCCAGGTCGAGCTTGAGGTCCTCGTTGCCTCCCTTTCCGTAGGTAATGTCCTTTTCGACAACGATGTTGGCGACCGGCTCCGCTGCCGCCGCCGGGTGGCCAACGGCGAGCAGCAATCCGACGATCAGAGCCGTCGCGGAAAACAGGGGGTACGTCCAAGCGCGGGCAGGGATTTTCATGCGAAACCTCGAGAGTTGGGGCGGGTGGCAACGCGAAGCTGTTCGGCCAGGCGAGATCAGAAATACAAGCGCCTGGCGGTTTCGCCCAGAATCCAACGCTTGGATTCCACGTCGAGGTTCATCTCGTGAGTGAACACGCGCAGGTGCTGGCTATACGTTGCCTTGGGGCACCACAGTTCGCAAGGGAAGTCACTCCCCCAGACGCAGCGTTCGGGGCCAAAGGCCGCGATGATCTTTCGGCAGGGGTCGTGCATGTCGGCGAAGGGGTAGCTCTCCGCGCTGCCGGTCACGACGCACGACAGCTTGGCGTAAACGTTCGGCAGGTGGGAGAGACGCTGCATGTCGCCGAGGACCGCCTGTCCGTTTTTTCCGGCGGTCAGATACAAGCAGTGGTCGATGACGACTCTCAACCCGGAATGCTTCTGAGCCAGCGACTCGATCTCGGCCCGCTTCTCTCGGCCCGCGTTGACGTTCACGACGATGCCCAGTCGTTCGGCAGCGGCCCAAAGTGCTTCCACGCCGGCATCGACGTAGCGACTGCTGATCCCTGGAATGCTGCGTAGACCCCGGATGTTGCACTCGCGTACGTAGGTCTCCAAAAGGGCGGGGCTGCCTGCGTCGTCCGGATTGAGAGTGCAGATGCCAACGAGCAAGTCGGCGTTGTCGCGGGCAGCGTCGGCGAGGCAGCGATTATCCCAGCCATAATAAGTGCTGGTCTGAACGGCGGTGGCAAATCCGACGCCGGCCGTCGCAAGCTGTTTCCGCAGATGAGCCACCGTTCCTTTGCCATTCGGTGGACGATAGGGGTTCGCGATCGTCGGATACCTCGACTCATCGGTGCCGTACACGTGGGCATGACAATCGACGATCAGCGGAATCTCCGCATCGGTCGAGGCAAGGACCTGACGGAAGGATGCGAGCGAAAGCGTGGTCGCAGCCAAGCCGGTGGTTTGCAAGAAATTGCGACGGGTCAGCGCGCTGCGAACGGCGGAACCAGCGATTTGAGGCGGCATGGGAGGTCTGGCGACGAGGTGGAAGGAAATCGCGAGTGCGGCCGGGAGAGTGCGCCGCGGAAGGGAGCCGGTTGATAGCCGATCGTTCGATCTGGCTCAACAGCGATTGCCGAGGCTTGTGGCGCGTCCAATCTTGTGCCCCGTCCAATAACGTCGTTTGACCCCCAAAAGGCCAAGCAATAAGATTCATCCTTCCATCGCAGCGGTCGAGGCCATTCCTGTTCGGGCTTTTTTCGCGCGATCGCCAATTGCCGACGTAAGTTGCGTCAGCACAATCCATTTGGACCTTTTTCAAAGAAGACGGCTGTCGAATCGCAACGGCCCGGCAAACGGGCTGTGCCGAATCGAGATGCGATCCTTCGCGTGGTTCGGTTGAGGACTGTCGTCGGGAGAACACAACGTGTCGGAGATCGTCGTCAAGGAGATTCTGGATTCGGGCGTCCACTTCGGGCATCGCACCAGCAAGTGGAATCCCAAGATGCGGCCGTACATTTACGGACGCCGTAACCTGATTCATATCATTGACATCAAGCAGACCGTGACCGGCCTGCTGCGGGCGCGAAAGTATCTGCAGAAAGTGGCCGCCGACGGAAGCTTGGTCCTATTTTGCGGGACCAAACGGCAGGCAGCCGAAGCGGTCCAAGAGTCGGCCGAAATGGCCCGCATGCCGTACGTGACGGAGCGCTGGCTCGGCGGTACGCTCACGAACTTCCGCACCGTTCGCAGCCGTCTCAAACGACTCGAAGAGCTCGAGGCGCTGGAAACGGGCGGCCAATTGGAGACTTACTCCAAGAAAATGCAGTCGACGCTGATGCGCGAGAAGAAAAAGATCTTCCGCAATCTGAACGGCATCCGGACGATGAACCGCATGCCCGAGGCGGTGATCGTTGTCGATCCAGGGAAGGAGAAGAATTGCGTGCGCGAGGCGCGGAACGTCGGGGCCAAGGTCATCGCGCTGATCGATACCGATTCCGATCCCGATGTGGTCGACTTGCCGATTCCCGGCAACGATGACAGCATCCGTTCGATTCGGCTGATTCTCGGCTACCTGACCGATTCGATCATCACCGGCCGGGCCCAACTTCCCGAGGAACCCGAAGCCCCCGCGAAGGACGAGCCGCGGCCGATTCCCTCGATTTCGTAGCGCAAACATCGGGTTGCGGCCCCGCAGTGGCGAGCCGCAACCCCAGCGAAACGCGAACCCGCGCTGATGCGCGTCGTGTCCTCTTAACGGGAGTCGCCCCCGATCAGGGGGGCGGAATCCCGTCTATTGCCGACAAGGAGAGATTCAAGATGACGGAAATCAGCGCGGCCGCAGTCAAGGCGCTGCGTGACAAGACCGACCTGCCCATGATGCTCGTCAAAAAGGCATTAGTGGAAGCGGGAGGCGACGAGGCCAAGGCGATCGAGATTCTCAAACGGGACGTTGGCAAGGTGAAAGAGAAACGTGCCGACAATCCGACCGAGGAAGGGCGGATCTTCGCGCTCGTCGCCGCCGACGGCAGTGAAGCGGCGATGATCGAAATCCAATGCGAATCGCCGCCGGTTGCCACCGGCGAGGATGTGGCCGTGTTCGGCGAGAAGCTGGTGAAGCATCTGCTCGACGGGCCCGGTGCGCTCAGCGCCGACGAGCTGCTCTTGCAAAAACCGGCGGGCAGCCAGAAGTCGTTCGCCGAAATGTTCGACGAGATGATCAACAAGATTCGCGAGAAGATGATTGTCACGCGGATTGCGCGCGTGAAGGGACCGGTCGGCGCTTACGTCCACCACGATCACAAGACGGGCGTTCTGTTTCAGGCGAGCGGCGACAAAAAGAACAGTCCCGTGCTGAAAGACGTGGCGATGCACATCGTCGCGATGAAGCCGATCGTCTCGTATCCGGAAGAGCTTGATCCGGCCATCGTGGAGAAGGAGGCGCGAACGGCTCCGGGAGCAAGCGAAGAAATCGGGCAAGCCCGACAACATCATCGACAAGATCGTCGACGGGCAGCTCAAGACGTTCTACAACGACGTCGGCGTGCTTGTTTTTCAGCCGTTTGCAAAGGACCAGGCTAAATTAGTCAGCCAGGTGCTGGCCGAGCAGGGTCTGAAGGCGGTCAAATTCACGCGCTGGGTGATCGGACGGCGCTGAGGCAGTTGGGGCGACAGGAGACGCACGCCAGGGATCAGCGTCGCCTGTCGTACCAGGCTTTGTCGCTGCGCGGTTCAAGGGCCGGCGCAATCGAAACGGCTTGAGCGCTGTCTGATTGACTCACCATCTCACGCCACATCGAGAGAGCCGCCTGGGCGGCCGGGGGCACATTCACTCCCGGTTCCGGCGCGCGCAGTGCGGCCGATATCACAGGTTCGAGTATCGGCTGCGACAAGCGCCGCGACAATCCGTGCAGAACGTGTACGCCTCCGTCCAAAATCGTGTGGGCCCACGCTCGATCAATGAGGGCCAACAGCAACGGCTCGACGGCTGGGCCGCCGATGTTGAGCAGCCCCTCTGCAGCAACCCAGCGGACGTCCTGGTGATCGTCCTCCAGACAGCGGATGAGTGTCGGAATCGCCGAAGGGTCCGCGATTTCGGCGAGCGCTTTGCAGGCTTCGAGTCGGCCGCGTTCGTTGGCCGATCCGAGCGCATCAAGCAGCTCCGGAACAGCCGGAACGCCGTAAGTCACAAGCTCCACGCGAGATCGCTCGCGCTCGACCGCCTGTGGCGAAGAGAGATTTTGGATCAGCAGCCGAATGTGGGGACCTCGGGCTGCGCCGGCCAACGTATCCGGCGGTGATTCAACTTCCGCTTTCCGCTTGGTGTTCTTACTCATGGCAGCTCCTTGTCCGCCCCACATCCTGCAAATTATTCGCCGAACCCTGTGGTTGAGGTAGGGGGTGCGAACGTGGCTGCAGTTTAAATGGCGTTTTTCCCACGAGCAATAGCCGAGACTTGGAACGTTTGTGCGCCAGTTTCCCAACAGCTTTAGCCCGATTCCCCCGCGCTTCAATCGGGGAAGGGAAAAAGAACGCTGCTCTCGGGAACCGAGCGCGATTCCCTCCGCGGACGAGTAAGAGGCAAACTTCGCAGTCGAGGTAAGCTGGTCAGTTAATTCCAGCGAGGCCCGCCAAACGCCGACTGCGCCACATCTACCGGCCGAAATCTGGCCCTAACCGTTTGACAGCTACTGTTGCCGAGCGCACGATAAGCCGAGCCGAACAATGGACACAGAGGCTGACGCAATCGGATTGCAGGCAAAAATGTACTTACTTGGGAGGTATCGAAGCATGTTGAAGAGAGCGACGAGAACTTTGTTGTGCGCGATTGCGGTCGCGGCTTTTGCGTCGTGCGCGGTGCAGGCTGCCGGACCGGACGTGAAGAACGGGATCGAAGGCAAGGTCGTCAAAGCTGACGCGGCCAAGGGCACATTGATTATCACGAGCGAGAAGGGGGGCGAGCAGACGTTCAATGTGACCGCCTCTACACAGATTATCGGACCTCGGGGTGGCATTGTGCATCGTCGGCTCCACGACCCGCGCTTCCACGAGGGTCTGCCGATCACGGTGGTCGCGAACGGAACCGCCGCCACGCAGTTGCTGCTCGGCGTTGATCGCAAGTCCGCCAAGTCGGGCGACACCGCAGCATCGAAAACCGGCACCAACCGCTCGTCGGGATTTCGTGGAGAAGATGCCAAGTCGGATGAATCGGCTGACGAGGACAATGATTTTCCCGGCAAGATCAAGAGCGTTGATGCAGACAAGAACTTGCTCGTCGTCACGCTGCTGAATGGCAAAGATCGGTCGTTCATGGTCGGCAGCGAAGCCAAGCTGACCATCGGCCGACGCATCAGCCAGAAGGGGTTGAGCGATCCGGCCCTGAAGCCAGGTGCAAGCCTGACGGTTATGACCGACGAGGGGGGCAAGAAGGTCAAAGAGGTGAAAGTCGATGCTGCTGGCGGCGGAATGCGCCGACGACCTCTTCGCCCTAACTTCCGGCCGGGAGCCTAGGGACGTTTGGTCTCGCGTGAGCGAATGCTCCTGCGAGTGCTGCAACGAATCGTCCGCACGTTTGGCAACACTTGTTGTCCAGCGTGCGGATTTTTCTTTCGCGAGGTGACGAGCAAACACCTTGCACATTCAAACTTGTCGCGATCATTCATTTTGAGGCCGGTAACACGGTGCTTGTTATCCGTCCCGATCTCGTCCAGGATACTGCTTCGCTGTTTCTACTGCGCAGTCAAGTCGCGGGTGAGTACGTTTCGTCACTACCGATGTCTGACGCGCGTGTTTTCCTCGACACTTGTGGGCGCCTTTTGGTCGACAAAAGAGCCGTAAGTGGAACTACTTAATGGAATTTCCTTTGTAAGAATTTCCTTGACATTGCGCGCGGCCGCGGCTTGAATGGAACTGTACCGTAATGAAGGGAATCGATGAGTACGACTGTGGGTGTCGCCAAAGCATGAGGCGCAGGCGACATAACGGGCCGCCACTGCTTTCCTGACAAGGCGTCGATTGAGTTCGAACCACCGCGAGGTGGAACGTACCTCGTCAACCCGCCTCATTCTCGCCGGCTTCGACGCGCGTCTTTCGTCGCGAGCCGATTGTTCCCGCCCGTAAACCCGCGGAAGCCAGGACTTTGCGTCACCGAGGTTGCATAACCGACGAGCCGAAGGTCTGCGCACTGAGCCGGGCTGGCAGACTTCGCGAATTGCATTAGGACGGGTTCGCTCGGCGCCGAAACGGGGGAAAGCCAGATTGGCACTCGGTGTAGAGATCCAAATCGATGCAGAGATTCAAGACGCACACTTTTGAGAGTTCAGCGGTTACTTGATGGGCCGGTGCGCGACTCGAATGCATGGCTGACACCTGAGAACCGTCGGCGATTCCTGACGTGCGCTCTTGATTACTTTTTATGCATATCGGTTTTGAGAGACGTCGTCGCGCGCACGAGACGATGAATAGTCGCGCCGGTGGTGTTCCCGTCAGGCTGACTCCCTCGTCGCTTGTTGGTCTGCTGGTGGCGGGCGCGCTGATTGTCGTTTGTTATGCCGGAGTGCTGTCACACTTGGCGGCCCGCTGGAGCACGGAAGCGAATTATTCGCACGGATTTCTCGTCCCTTTCATCTCGGCTTGGCTACTCTGGCATCGACGAGATTTGCTGCAGTTTTTGAAAGCACCAATTCAAGGCCGTTGGCTGGGTATCGCGCTGCTTCTGCTGAGCGTGGTCGTCCGCCTATTTGCGGCCTATTTCGGCTTCGTTTTGGCGGAGCCTCTCGCATTCATCCTTTGCCTTGCCGGGACGACGGTTTTGGTTGGTGGATTTTTGGCACTGCGATGGGCCTGGCCCGCAATCGTGTTTCTCGTCTTTATGATTCCTTTGCCTGGAGCACTGGCCGGGCGTCTCGGCGGGCCTTTGCAGCACCTGGCGACCTTGGCGAGCACCTATGTGCTCCAAACTTTAGGCATCCCTGCTGTCGCTAGTGGCAATGTGATCTGTCTCACCCACGGAAGAATCGGCGTCGCGGAAGCCTGCAACGGATTGGGAATGTTGACAACTTTCGGCGCAGTGACCGTGGCAGCCGTCTTCTTGCTGAAGCTCTCCGCATGGGAAAACGTGTGTGTTTTGGCCAGTTCCGTCGTGATTGCGATTGTCGCCAACATCTTTCGAATCGCCGCGACAGGCGTCGTTCAGGAATTGATTGGAGTGGAATTTGCGGAGCGGGTTTTCCACGACTTCGCCGGATTGGTGATGGTGCCGCTGGCGTTGTTGATGCTCGGACTCGAAGTGCTCTTGTTGTCGAAGCTCTTTCCGCAGATGGCGGCTGGGCCGCTGCTTGTCGTGCGACAGGCCGGCCCCGTCGGTTCAACGCGATCGTGATCGCCGGCGACTGCCGTCCTCCCGCTGTGATGTCATAGGGCCAATGTCGATGGGGACGCGAAATTGACGACGGATCTGAGGGCCGCAGCTCCTCCCGTCGATTTCAGAAGGGGAGATCCCGCGCTCGACGAGCTGGGGCTCGACGCCGCACCGGCGCCGCAGGAGCGCAATCTCGTCGTCGAAGCGTGGCACGCCCTTCGGCGGCGCTGGCTGGCGGCGCTTGTCGCGGGGCTGGTTCTTGGGATCGATCGCAGCCGTCACCGTCTGGTACAGCGTAAAAAATCAATACACGGCAATGGCCGTTCTCCGCGTCTCTATGGGTCAATCGACAGTCCTCGAGGCCGGGCAAGTCCATGACGGCGCCACTGCCTTCGAGGTCTACAAACGCACGCAGCGCCAACTTTTGCGGAGTCCCGCCGTCCTGACGGCCGCGTTGCAGCGCGAGTCGGTAGCCCGGCTCCCGAACGTGTCGCAACTTGGTTCGTTGGCGTGGCTGCAGAATGCCGTCAACGTCACGTTCCCCGACGAAGCCGAGATCATGCAGGTCAGTGTGACCTGCGACGACCAGCGGACAGCGGAAACGCTGGCCGACACGATCGTCGAAGTCTACCTGCAGGACATCGTTTACGCGGAACACCAGGAAAAGCTCAACCGTATCAACACTCTGCAAAAGGCCGAGACGGAGACCGAAGCGAACCTGCGAAAGAAACGCTCCGGTCTACGACAACTCGTCGACACGCTTGGGACCGGCGACAGCGAAGCCTTGACGCTCGCTCAAAAGAACACACTGCAGGAGTACTCGATTCTTTGGACCCAGCTCAACCAGGTCGAATTCGATTTGAAGCGGGCACAACGCTCGCGACAAGTGCGCGATCATGTGGGTCCCTCCAATCCTGTTTCAATGGTTCCGGTCACCGAGACCGAGGTGGAAACGGCCGCGATGACAGACCCCATCATCGCCGTCGCCAAAGTGGACCTCGATCGGCAACAGACGCGCCTCGATGACGCCCGCAAGACTGTGTTCGGTGCCACCGAGAAAGAATACGTCGCCACGTATCAGGCGTCCGTCGAGCGGGCGCGGCAAAAAATCGAGAGCCGCAAGGCCGCGCTGCGGAAGGACCTCGCGCTGCAAAAGCAAAACACGGCCCTCGCCGCCGATCAACTGTCCGCGGCGTCGGTTGAAGTCCTGCAGGTGCAGCAGAAAGAGCTGGCGGCGAAGGTCTCCGCACTTCGCACCGAGGCGGACAAGTTTGGCCGTTCGTCGGTCGACGCGGAGTTGATGCGTGCGGAGATCAAAGCCCTCGACGAGCTTCGCAGCCGCATTCAAAAGGAGCTCGAAGAGGCCAATATCGAAATCAACACATTGAAGTCGCGGGTCGTCAAACTCAGCTCGGCAACCACGCTTCCCAGCGACGATCATCGGCGCCGAACGATGCTCAGCGCCAGCTTCGGCGGAACTGGCTTCTGCGCAGGATGTGCGTTGGTCGTGTTGTGGGATCTCCGGCGGCGACGACTGAACACCATGCACGAAATCGCCGACGCTCTGCGTTTGCCGGTGTTAGGGACGGTTCCTCACGTCTGGCGACCGCAGGGGAGCTCTTCGCCTCATCCAGCATTCGAGGAGGCCATCGACGGGATTGTCGCGCGGCTTGTTTTCGCCCCAGCCGACGCCCATCAAGTCGTGCTCGTCACGAGTGCCGTGGCGGGCGAAGGGAAAACAACCGTCGCCGTCAATCTCGCGACCAGTTTCGCGGGGATGGGGCGCAAGACTGTGTTGGTCGACTTCGATTTGCGGCGGCCGATGCTGCATAACATTTTCGATGTCGATCTGGCACCGGGGCTCGGGGCCGTGCTCGCTGGACAGGTTGAATTGCTCGACGCCGTGCTATCGACGCCGGTCGAAAATTTGCACCTGCTCCCGGCAGGTGCCTGGGGCCACCGGGGACTTTCTGGGCGCAACGACAAGTTGGTCAAGAGCATCGTCGAAGAACTGCGCGAAGCCTACACCAACGTCGTCATCGACGCGGGACCGGTGCTGCCGATCGTCGATACGCGGGTGGTCGCACGGCACACCGACGGGGTGGTGATTTCACTTTTGCGCGACGTGAGCGAAATTCCCAAAGTCAACTCGGCTTGCGAGCTGTTGCGTTCGTTCGACATACGTATTCTCGGCGCGGTGATGATCGGGGTGCCCGGCGAAGTTTATTACGCCCCGACAATCACGCCGGTAATTGCTTCGACAGCATCGGAGTGAGCGTTCTAGTCAAAGGTCGGATTAAGAAGATCGGTCTTGCGCTTTGGCCCCGGCATGAGGAACGATGCCCCTGCCGGACGTTTCAACGTGCTTCTGATTCGCGGAGATTGGCGTTCGGTTTGGAGGTCTGTTCCCCGTGTTGGGATCGGGCCTGTTCGGAGTGATTGAAGTCCGAAAGGACGCTGCGGGCCAATGGCGTCGATCGGTTTAGCCTTCTGCGCCGCTTGTGCGCTCAGTCTGTTGCTTGTCCCGCTCGTCCGGCGGGCCTGCGACCGCTTTGGCCTGACCGATCATCCGGACAGTCGCCGGAAACTCCATCAGCGGCCGGTCGCGCTGGGAGGTGGTATCGTCGCGTACTTGGCGACGATTGCCGCCGTGGTGCCCGTCTTCCTGTTCCGTGACGAGGCCGCCGGCTCCCTCCGCGTGAGCGCCCAGGATTTGATCGGCCTGTTCTGCGCGGGCACGATCATCCTCTTACTGGGCGTGCTCGACGACGCCGTCGGGCTCCGCGGCCGCCAAAAGCTCCTGGGGCAGCTCTTCGCGTGCAGCATCCTGGTGCTCTGCGGGCTCGTCATCGATCGAGTCCAGTTTTTCGGATGGACGATCGAACTGGGACTGATCAGCATTCCGGTCACGCTGATCTGGCTCTTGGCGGCGATCAACTCGATCAACCTGCTCGACGGAATCAACGGCCTGGCGACGACGATCGGAATCATCGACTCGCTGGCGATTGTCGTGCTGTCGGCGATGAACGGACATCGAGGGCACGCACTCGTCGCGGCTGCGTTTGGCGGGAGCTTGTTGGGCTTTCTGCGTTACAACTTCCCCAAAGCAAAGATTTTTCTCGGCGATGCGGGGAGCATGCTGATCGGACTGTTGGTAGGAGCGCTTTCTGTTCAGACGTCACACAAAGGGTCGGGAGCCGTTCTGCTCGCCGTGCCGCTCTGCTTGCTGACCATTCCGCTGTTCGACTCGACGGCGGCGCTCCTTCGCCGGAAGCTCACGGGTCGCAGTATCTTCAGCGGCGACCGCGGACACTTGCATCACCGCCTGACCGAACGCTTCGGGAGCATCAACGCGGTCGGAATCGTGGCACTTGGCTCCGGTGCCTGTGCTGTGGCGGTGCTGGCCAGCATTACCTGGCGAAACGACATGGTCGCCGTCATCAGCGGCGGGGCGATCATCGTCATGTTCGTAGTCTCCCGAATGTTCGGACACTCCGAGTTGAGACTCGTGGCATCCCGCTTCCAATCGCTCGGAAGATCGTTCTTCCGACTTAACGGACGGCCGCGCGCTACAAGGCACGCATTCGGCCGTCCACCTGCAGGGCAACTGCGAATGGGATCACGTTTGGATCGGTCTCAAGGAAGCGGCCCTGGATTTGCCGGTCAATAACCTCGAGCTCAATCTCAACGCGCCGATGATCCAGGAAGGCTTCCACGCGTCGTGGGCACGTCGCACCGTCGACGAGGAAAACACCTGGCGATTTGAGCTTCCGCTCGTGGCAGCCGGACACCGGATTGGCCATCTCCGTGTCGCCGGCGAACGAGCGCCACACTTGCCGGCCGCAGATCTCGAGAAGATCTTGTGCTTATTCGAGACGGTCGAATCGCAACTTGAGACGCTCTTCATTCAATCGGCGGGCGCCAGCCGGTTGGTACCCCGCGAAGAGCCCCAGTTCACGGCAACGATCGCACAGACTGGCTCGGTCTCATGAACCGAGTCGGACTCTTGACGCCACCACAAAGGTCGAGCGACCGCTCTGCCGTCGGGCCGCCAGTCGATCGGAAGCCAGTCCTGCTGACACGGGCCATCTGGAGCGCGGTGGCGGTTGTGGCCGTACTGCAAGGGGGGAGCATCGCGATCGAGCGATCATTCTTTCCGTCCGCCGTGCGGTTGCCGCACCACAAATTGTCGGAGTTGCCACTGACGTTGGGGCACTGGACTGGGACGGAAGTCGCGCTCGACCCGAAGACGTTTGCGGTCGTCGGAGCTCACGACCAAAGTGCCCGAGTCTACAAAAACTCCGCTGACGGGGGTGATGCGATCTTTGCCCACTGCGCCGCGTTTCTCTTGCAAGACGATTGGTCGCCACACCTTCCCGAAGTCTGCTACACGACCAACGGCTGGGAACTCTTGCATTCGCGCATAGTCGCGCTGCCGGGCTCGTCGAGCGCTCGCGTCGCTATCCAAACCTATCAACAGTCCGGCCAGCGGGTGATGGTGGCCTACTGGTACCAGACGGACCAGGGGACCTATTGCGAACGCGAAGGCGGACGCAAATTGCGACGCGAACAGTGGGGTCGGAGCGAGCGTCCTCCGATTCTCAAAACGATTTTGCAGACCGGCGAGTCGGATCGAGCGGAGGGCGAGCTCTTGGAGCTCGCGGCCAAATTCTACGAATTCAATTGCGGGCTCTGAACTGTGCGTCGAACCGTAACCACTGAGCACTCGTCCGCAATTGCCACGCAGGACGCTTCGCCTTCTATCGAACGGCGGAAAGCGAACCGTCGGGATGCTTCCGAGTCTGCCTCAGCGTCCTTCGAGACTTCTCGAGCCGGGACCAAACCACGCATACTCATTCTCAATCGCTCGTATTGGCCCGATGCGGAAGCGACCGGCCAATTGCTTACCGAATTGTGCGAGGATCTGGCGAAGGAGTTTGATATCACCGTCGTCGCCGGGCAGCCGAATCAGAACCCGGCTGGGATTCCTTACAAGTCCTGGGGCGCCGAACAACATCAGGGCGTGACAATCCGACGCGTGCCGCATTTGAAGCTGGGTAAGCGCTCCATCGTGGGACGCGGCCTGAGCATGCTGACCTACTTCGTCGGAGCAGCGGTCACGGCCCTGTTTGCCCCCCGCGCGGACGTCGTGATTGTCGAGACTGATCCGTTTCTGTTGCCGCTGCTCGGTCGTTGTCTGCAATGGAGGCATCGATGTCGGCTCGTCGTTTATCTGCAGGACATCTATCCCGATGTGGCGATTGCCGTGGGCAAGGTTCGGGACGGGTGGTTCACCCGCCTGCTGCGGCGCTCTTTGTTTGCCGTCTATCGGCACGCCGACCGAGTGATTGTCCTGGGTGAGGACATGCGTGCCCTGCTCGCGAGCAGCGGAATTCCGAACGATCGGATTACCTCGCTGCCGAACTGGGTCGACACAACCCGCATCTTCCCGATCCCGTTGCGAAATCTGTTTCGACAGCGCGAGCGGCTCGACGACAAATTCGTGGTGATGTACTCGGGGAACATGGGACTGTGCCAGAATCTGGACGAAATCCTCCAGACCGCAGAGTTGTTGCAGGGGCGGGAAATCATCGAATTTGTGCTGATCGGTGGCGGCGCCTCACGAGCTCGGTTGGAGGAAACCACGCGCAACAAAGATTTGAAGAACGTGCGGTTTCTCCCCTACCAGCCGCTCGCCGACTTGGCTCACAGTTTGAGTGCGGCCAACCTGCATCTTGTGCCGCTCGATCCGCGGGTGACAGGCTGCCTTGTCCCCAGCAAGCTTTACGGAATTCTCGCGGCCGGCGTCCCAGCGCTCGTGATCGCCGGTGAGCGATCGGAAGCCAGTCGCGTGGTTCGAGAGTCGGCAACCGGACGAGTGGTCGCGCCGGGCCATCCCGAGCAGCTTGCCGAAGCCATCTGCTGGTTTGTCGATCATGAGCGCGAGCGCAAAGCCATGGGGCGCCGGGCTCGCCACCTCGCCGAGCGAGAGTACGACCGCCGACGCACGACCGGCCGCTTCGCGGCTCTACTAGAAGGCATATTGGAACGTGATCAGGCTGGAATCGAGTCGCGTGGCGATGCCTGGGTGGCTGTGGGGAACGAACTGGCCGTTCACGTTCGCCAAGAGCCGGTTGTCGCGACGTCACCGAAGGTCTCAAAACCAACGGCGTCGCGAGGCCGCTTTCTCAAAGGAAAGCGTATCGTCGTCACGGGGGGGACCGGCTTTCTGGGCCGCTTCGTCTTTCGCGCCTTGGAACGGCTCGAACCAGCCGAAGTCCTCGTTCCGCGCAGCACTCAATACGACCTTCGTGACCGGGACGCGGTTCGAACGCTGATTTGCGACGCGAATCCCGATGTCGTTGTTCATCTGGCGGCGGCTGTCGACGGTGCGGGGGCGCGCCCCGGGCGTCATTTCTACGACAACGCCATTATCGGCCTGCAACTGATGGAGGAGGCACGACTCGCGCGTGTTGAAAAGTTCGTTTGCGTGGGGACGAGCTGCTCCTATCCCAAGCTCATTGATGTGCCGCTCCGTGAGCAGCAAATGTGGGACGGCGATCCCGAAGAGACCGATGCGCCGTACGGATTGGGCACGAAAATGTTGGCCGTCCAGGCACAGGCTTATCGTGAGCAATACGGCTTGAACGCAATCACTCTCGCGCTGTCCAGCATTTACGGTCCCCGCGACAATTTTGATCTGGCCAGCTGCGATGTCATTCCGGCCTTGATTCGCCAGGTTGTCGAAGCGAGGGACTCCGTTTCTGAGCACCTCGATCTCGAGAGAACGGCAACCGCGTCACGCGACTTTCTTTTTGTTCGAGATGCGGCCAAAGCCATCGCCCTGGCGACGCAGTCGTATAACAACCCGGAGCCGGTGAGTATCGGTTCGGGGCAGGAAGTCTCGATCCGCGAACTCGCAGAGATGGTTTGCGACTTGGCCGGGTTCAAGGGGGAGATCCGTTGGGATCGCTCCAAGCCGGTCGGAAAATCCCGGCGGTGGCTCGATACGGCTCAGGCCGAACTTGAGTTTGGCTTCAAGGCTTCGACGCGTCTCCGCGATGCCTTGATCGAGACGCTGGCTTGGTACGAGCGGCACCGAGAACGGATCGAAAACGAATCGGGTTCTGTTGCCAAGAAGACGACGCAGCCCGTCCGATGACCGATTGCGACATGGAATCAAAGACCGAAGCGATTGTGCAGCCCAATAAGGCCATGCCTGCTACCGGCGTGGAGGTTTCCGGTCCTGCGTGCCCTGGCATGAGAAGCCCGGCGGGTTTGACGGAATCATTGGCCGAGCGAGCGCGTTACACGCGACAAACCGTGAGTGGCGCCGATTCGCCGTTTTCGCTCGAATTCTGTCCGCGACTAAAGAGGATGTTTGAATCGAGAGTCGTCGAAACCAGCGACGGCAAAACGGCACCCTTCGAGGCTGGATCAACGGTCAATAACATCCAAATCCTGCGGCACCTCGTGATGGCGCTGCGGCCCACGAGGACCCTGGAGATTGGCCTCGCCCACGGAGCTTCGGCGCTGACCTTCCTGACTTCACTCCGCGAAATCAATGCGGGCGGCGGAGACTTTCTCCATACCGCCATCGACCCTTTTCAACGAACCGTATGGAAGAGTGCGGCCCTGCACGCCATCGCGGTCGATGGGTTCCGGGACCATTTCCAATTCCACGACGAAGAGTCCAGCATCGCTTTGCCCCGCCTGTGTGATGAACATCGAGAGTTCCAACTGATCTACATTGATGGATCCCACTTGTTCGAGGATGTCTTTCTCGACTTCGCGTTTACAGCACGGCTGTTGCCGATCGGCGGTCTCTGTCTTTTTGACGACTGTTCCGACCGTCATGTCCAAAAAGTCATTCGGTTCATTAAGACAAACTATCGGGACGTCCTCCGCCGATATCCGCTTGAGGGCCTCGTTAAGAAACCGTTGTTGAAGCGCTTGGCGAATCGTATTGGTTTCTATCAACTGGCCGCGTTTGAGAAGATCGCTCAAACGCCGCGAAAATGGGACTCCGCGTTTACGTCATTCTAGGCACTCTCGGAAATCGGAAATGTACGACTTGACTGTCCTTTGGTCTTCGACGGGATCGCTTGTCCATGCCCAATAACTCCTCGCGTCGGGCGCTCATCACTGGTGTCACCGGCCAGGATGGCTCGTATCTGGCTGAACTCTTGCTCGACAAAGGCTACGAGGTCCACGGCGTCGTGCGTCGGGCGAGCACGTTCAACACCGAGCGGCTCGAGCATCTCTACCAGGACCAGCATGAGCCCGACACGCGGCTCCTGCTGCACTACGGCGACGTCACCGACGGCCAACGGATAACAAACCTGGTCCTCGATCTCGCGCCGGATGAGATTTACAACCTCGCCGCCCAAAGCCACGTGAGGGTCTCATTCGATGAGCCGCTGTACACCGTGGACGTAGTCGCCAAAGGGACGTTGGCGGTGCTGGAAGCCGCGCGTCAGTTGAGCAAGCGCCAGCCAGTGCGGGTCTACCAGGCGTCGTCGAGCGAAATGTTCGGCGACGTTCGCGAGGTTCCGCAGACCGAGGCGACCCCCTTCTACCCGCGCAGCCCGTACGCGTGCGCCAAGGTTTATGCCTTTCACCAAACTGTCAACTATCGGGAGGCGTACAACCTGTTCGCGTGCAATGGGATCCTGTTCAACCATGAGTCGCCGCGGCGCGGCGAAACCTTTGTGACGCGCAAAATCACTCGAGCGGCAACCCGCATCAAGGAAGGCCTGCAGGACAAGCTGTACCTCGGCAATCTCGATGCGAAGCGCGATTGGGGCTACGCGAAAGAATACGTCGAAGCGATGTGGCTCATGCTGCAGAGCGACGAGCCCAACGACTATGTCATCGCTACGAACGAAACGCACACAATTCGAGAATTCCTCGAAGTGTCATTTGGGTACCTCGACCTCGACTGGCAGGATTACGTCGAGATCGACCCGCGCTACTTCCGGCCGACCGAAGTTGACCTTTTGATGGGAGACTACAGCAAGGCCAGGGATTTGCTTGGCTGGGAGCCAAAGACGACGTTCGCGGACCTGACCCAACTGATGGTCGAGGCGGATTGGGAACAGGCCCGCGAAGAACGCTTCGCCAAGGGCTACTCGCAGAAGACCGTCGAAGAGACATGAGCGCCACGACCCTTGCAGACGAGCGGGAAGCCGGGGCCGCGTCTATCGAGACGCGGCACACGAGTCCCCCTGCGCCGGCAACGACTCGGACTGTGATCGAACCGCGGTCGGGCTGGCAACTGGTCGATTTCGCCCAGCTGTGGCGTTATCGCGAGCTGCTCGGATTTTTGGCGTGGCGCGACGTGAAGGTTCGCTACAAACAAACGATCCTGGGCGCAGCGTGGGCTGTGCTACAGCCCGTGCTGACGATGCTGGTCTTCACAATCTTCTTCGGGCGTTTTGGCGGAATGTCGCACAACGTCGAGGGGGCTTACTCGGTCTTCGTCTTCGCAGCCTTGCTCCCGTGGCAGTTGTTCGCGACCGCCGTCACTCAAGCCGGGCAAAGCCTCATCGTCAGCAACAACTTGATCAGCAAGGTTTATTTTCCGCGGCTGATCATTCCTTTCTCGTCCGTCGGGACGGGGATCGTCGATTTTGGCGTGTCGCTGGTGGTGATGCTGGCGCTGATGGCCTGGTACCGCGTCCCGTTTGGGCCGTGGCTGTTGATGGTGCCTGTCTTCTTTGTCGGAACGGTCCTCACGTCCTTGGGCGTGGGCACTCTGCTGGCTGCTTTGGTGATCGCTTATCGCGATTTTCGTTATGTGTTGACGTTTCTGGTGCAGATTTGGATGTTCGCCAGTCCCGTGGCGTATCCGCTTTCGGTTGTCCCCGAAAAGTATCGCCTCTGGTATGCACTCAACCCGATGGTGGGCATGATCAGCGGTTTTCGTTCGGCCCTGTTGGGGGAACCGTTGCCGTGGGGCTGCGTAGCCGTCTCGTCGGCGGCGATGCTGGCTTCCGTTTTCGTCGGCCTGCTCTACTTCCGCCGTAGCGAGCGCCGCTTTGCTGACATCATCTGATTCCTGTGATTTCAGCGCATCGCCCCGCCATGAATGATCCCGCCATCCGCGTTCAAAATCTCGGCAAGCAGTACCAGCTCAGTGCGCGCGAAGCCGGATACGTGACTTTCCGCGAGGCTCTCGCGGGATTCGTCACCAATCCGGTGCGCCGGTTTAAGTCGCTTTCGGGCCGAACAAAGGAAGAAGAAACCTTTTGGGCCCTCAAGGACGTTTCCTTTGAGGTGCAGCCGGGCGAAGTCGTGGGCATCATTGGCCACAACGGCGCCGGCAAGAGCACGCTTTTGAAAATCCTGTCGCAGATCACTGAGCCAACCGAGGGGCGCGTCGAGATCAACGGGCGAATCGGCAGCCTGCTGGAAGTCGGCACGGGGTTTCACCCGGAATTAAGCGGTCGGGAGAACATCTTCCTCAACGGTTCGATTCTCGGAATGAGCCGCGAAGAGGTCCGCCGCAAGTTCGATGAAATCGTCGCCTTTGCGGAAGTCGAGAAGTTTCTCGACATGCCGGTAAAAAAATATTCGTCGGGGATGAGCGTGCGGCTTGCGTTCAGCGTTGCCGCCCACCTCGATCCTGAGATCCTAATCATCGATGAAGTGCTGGCGGTCGGCGACCAGGAATTTCAGAACAAGTGCCTGGGCAAGATGAGCGGCGTGGCCGAGTCGGGCCGCACGATCTTGTTCGTCAGCCATCAGATGGCGGCCGTTGAAGCGATGTGTTCGTCGGCGATTCTGCTCTCAGAGGGCCGCATCCGGGCACGCGGCGAAACCACGAAAATCGTCGAACGCTACTTGCGCGGAGTGAGCCGGGGAGACATGCAGCCGCTGCAAGATCGCCGCGACCGCAAAGGTTCGGGCACCATCCGCTTCAAGTCGGTCGCGCTCTCCGACGGAGTTGGTCGGAGCGTGATGAGTTTTCAGTGCGGCTCGGCAGCCGAAATCAGCCTGAGATACGAAAATTGTTCGGACCGGGAGCTTCGGAACCTGCGCGTTTGCCTGGGCGTGGATAACGAATTTGGTCAGCGAGTGCTGTTGTTGGATTCCAAGCTCGTGGGAAGCGATCTCGCGAGAGTCGATCCGGAGGGGGGAACCGCCCGCTTCCTGACGCCGAAGCTGACGTTGCTGCCGGGTTGCTATCACTTCACGATCTACGCGACGGTCAACTCCGAAATCGCCGACTGGATCAAAAACGCGGGCTTCTTCTACGTCGAGGGCGGCAACTTTTTCGGGACGGGCCAGCTCCCCGACCACGGCCAGGGCGTCGTCGCCGCTGAACATGAAGTTTACTTCGAGCCGGCACCCCCCGAGCCCGCTTGCGATGCTGCGACGTCCGGTACTGCGACTGCCGAGGCAGCGGCAAACGACACTATGCCAATCGTCTCCTGACCGCTTCGACAGGTCGAAATCGATCAGAATGTGCCAGATAGAAGAATCATGCGAGTGATTGACCGAATCGTATCCGGAGTCGCCAGACGGGTCGGCACCTGGCCGCTCATGGCGGTTGGGCCGCGCCGCCGCGCCGAAGTTCTGGAAAACGTCTCCGACGCGATGATCCGCGTGACAGAGGTGCCGGGGGGACAGATCCGGTTTTTCGCACCGACGCCGCTCCTCTTGCGGCGCGCGGAGTCGGTTCTCTCCAAAGAACCCGACACGATTCGCTGGATCGACAGCTTCGAACCTGGCTCGGTCTTGTGGGATATCGGCGCGAATGTCGGCGTGTTCAGCCTTTACGCGGCGATCCGCCGGCCGGTCTCGGTGTTGTCCTTCGAACCGTCGGCTGCCAATTTCTATGTGCTGACGCGAAACATTCTGCTCAACGGGCTCTGCGGTCGGGTCACGGCTTACTCCGTCGCGCTTTCGGCGAAAACCGAGCTTGCTGCACTCAACCTCGCATCGCCGTCGCTTGGGATGTCGTTGAGCCAGTTCGGCAGGCCGGGCGAACAGTCCCCTTGGGCGGAGGTGCAGGACCAGACAGCCAATCACGGGGCCGTCGGTTTTTCGATCGACGATTTCATCGCCCGATTCAATCCGCCGTTTCCGACGCATGTGAAAATCGACGTCGATGGCATCGAGTTGCCGATTTTGGAAGGGGCCCGCGGCCTGCTGCGCGACGCACGGCTTAAGTCTCTGCTGGTCGAACTCAGTCTCAGCGACCTCAGCGAGCGTCAGAGCGCCGTCTCGCTTCTCGAGGAGGCCGGTCTGCACCTGGCATCGCAGGGCGAAGTTCAAGAGACCGCGACAGCTCGGGGAGCGAATCACCTCTTTGTTCGCGCAGCCGGCTCCGCTTCTGGGAATGGCCACCGGGCCCACTAAGCAATCATGACCACGCAACTTGCCCCGCCCAATTCCTCGACCGAACGTGGCGCCATGCGCAAGAGCAGCGCCGCGCGGCGTTCGATGCTGAAATCGTCCTTAAAGAATCTCGCACGTACGATTGCACAGCAGACGGTCGGCCGGTTGCCGCCGCCCGTTTCGCGGCTCACGGGAAAGCTCGCGTGCGAGGGGGGCACGCCGGTGCGCGACATCCGCTTTCGGCCCTGGGCGGACTATCATTCGCGAAACCGTTTGGCTTGGGCGACCGTCGTGGGCCCGCGCTTTCGCAACATCTTCCTCAGCGGCGCGGAAGGCACGCCGCAGCGTCGCGCGATCGAGTTCGCCGAGCAGTGGGCCGCGCGGTGCGGCTGCCGCTATGGCCTTCTGCTGCCGCACGGCACCGATGCGTTGCGACTCGCGCTGGCCGCTGTCTTTGACCACGATGGACTCGAATACGGCGGCGAGGTGATCGTGCCGAACTTCTCATTCATCGCGAGCGCAGGCGCTCCGCTCGATCGGCGGTTCGGCATCGCCCTTGTGGACGTGGAACCCGACACACTTTTGCTCGATCCGAAGCGCGTTGAAGAGGCCATCGTGCCGGGCAAAACGCGGGCCATTCTGCCCGTGCATTTGTTCGGTCAGCCGGCCCATATGACGGCGCTTTGCGAGGTCGCGCGCCGGCACAACTTGAAAATCATTGAGGATGCCGCCCAGGCGCACGGGGCGGAATGGGAGTCGGGCCCGGTTGGATCGCTCGGCGATGCGGCCGGTTTCAGCTTCCAGTCGCACAAAAGTCTTTCGTGCGGCGAAGGAGGCATTCTGACGACGAACGATGAAGAGGTCTTCGACCGCGCTTATCGGCTGCACGACGTCGGTCGGGCACGCATCGGGCGCGAACGCTGGGACCATCACACGCTCGGCTGGAATTGCCGTCCCACCGAATACCAGGCGGCCGTGCTGCTCTACCGACTGACCCTCTTCGACCAACAGCAGTCGATCCGACGCGAGAACTTCGGGCGTTTGCGCGAGTTGCTCGCCGATCTGCCGTGCGTCGAACCGCTGGCAGTCCGGCCCGGCGTCAAGCGGCATGGGATGTACATGTTTCCTCTGCGCTATCGGCCGGAGCACTGTGGCGGCGCCTCTTTTGAGGACTTTTTGCACGCGGTGCAGGCTGAAGGCATGCCAATCCATCGCGCCTTTTCCACAACGATGTCCGCGCAGCCGGCGGTTCAGAGGCTGCTCGAGAAACGTCCTCAGTACGTGCGCGTGCTGCCGACGCCCGTCTCCGACCGGGCTGCCACGGAAACGGCTTATATTCCGCACGGCGTGTTTTTGGGTTCCGCGCGACATGGAAGAGATCGCTGCCGCGGTCCGCAAGGTCGCCGATCATTTTTGTCATCGTGCTTAAGATGATGCCGCAACACGCTGCCGGTGCGAACGCGACGCGTCGAGCGCCCGGATCGGCCCGTCCATGAATATCGCGATCCTCGGCTGTGGTTTCGTGGCCGATCTGTACGCCACGACGTTGGGCAACCACCCGGAATTGAAACTGGTCGGGCTCTACGATCGAAATCCGAAAAACCTCAGTGCGCTGTGCTCTGGCGAGCCCGTACGACGTTATGCAAATCTCGACGAATTGACCGACGACTCTTCCATCGATCTCGTGCTGAACCTGACCAATCCACGCAGCCATTACGAGCTGACCAAGCGGTGCCTCGAGGCGGGCAAGCATGTCTATTCTGAGAAGCCCCTGGCGATGGACGCAGAGTGCGCCGCACAGCTTGCCGAGGTCGCCGAACAAAACGAGCTGATGCTGTCGTCGGCGCCGTGCAGCCTGCTCAACGATACGGCTCAGACGCTATGGAAGGCGATCCGCGACGGGGCAGTCGGAAAAGTTCGGCTCGTTTATGCAAATTTCGACGACGGGATGATCGCGCCGAATCAATCCCCGTGGCTGTGGCGAAACGGCAGCGGCGTCGCGTGGCCGGCCAAGGATGAGTTCGAGGTCGGATGCGCTTATGAACATGCCGGTTACGTGCTCACCTGGCTGGCCGCCTTCTTTGGGCCCGCGCGGCAAGTCACGTCTTTCGCCTCGTGTCAGATTCCGGACAAGGGCATCGCAGTCGAGACGATGGCGCCCGACTTCACCGTGGGCTGCATTGAATACGCTGACGGCGTCGTGGCGCGCGTGACCTGCGGCCTTGTCGCGCCGCGGGACAAGTCGCTGACCGTGATTGGGGACGAGGGAGTGCTGTTCGTGGGCAACGTTCGCAACGATAAGGCGCCGGTTTACCTCCGCCGCGCGAAGTTGAGCCGAGTGCAATCCGCGTTTGCCAACCGCACGGGCTGGTTGTCCCGCTGGTTGGAACAACGACTTTGCTGGCCGGGTACGGAGGCATTGTTTCAACGGCGCTATCCGTCGCGCGCAAGACGAATGGGCTCCTTGTCGGTCGCAGCAAGCCCGTCGACTTCCTGCGGGGTCCTGCGGAAGTCGCCGACGCCATTCGCGAAAAGCGCCCCTGCCGCCTCTCGGCGCGGCTGGGCGTGCACATCGTCGAGTTGGTCGAGGTGCTGCAACATCCCGAGCGCTTCGGCGGCCGCAAGCAATTGTCGACCACTTTTCCAGAAATCTCTCCGCTTCCCTGGGTGAGCTAAGCGCACGCCGTATGACATTCGTCTCGATCCTCATTCCCTGTTACAACGCCCGGCCCTGGATCGCCGAGGCTATCGAAAGCGCGCTGGTCCAGACATGGACGGAAAAAGAGGTGATCGTCGTCGACGACGGCTCGACGGACGGCAGTCTCGACGTGATTCGGTCGTTTGGCAGCGCGATCCGGTTCGAGACGGGGCCAAACCGCGGCGGCAACGTCGCCCGCAATCGGCTGCTCGAGTTGGCGCGGGGCGAGTGGCTGCAATACCTCGATGCCGACGATCGCCTCTTGCCCGAAAAGATCGAGCGGCAATTCGGCGAGTTTGACCCTTCAACCTGCGACGTGGCCCTCTCGCCGGTGATTATGCTCCATTTCGACGGCAATCAGGAACCTCGCGAAGAGTTCCGAGAAATTCCCGAACCCCACGATTTGTGGGTCAATCTGGTCCGCATGGAGCTTCCGCAAACGGCCGGTCCTTTGTGGCGTAAATCGGCCCTACGCGACGTCGGCAAATGGAAGCCCGATCAACCTTGCTGCCAGGAGCTCGAGCTTTATTGCCGGCTGCTGACCGCCGGAAAGCGATTTCAGTACTGCTCTACGGCTGGCGTCGTCTATCGTCTCTGGAGCACGCAAACCGTCTGGCGAAAAAACCCGATGCAGACGTTGGAGCGGTGGCTCGCGGTCATCGACGCGGCCGAAGAGCAGCTGCAGAAAACCGGAGCGTTGACCGAACCACGGCGCGATGCCATCGCACTGTCCCGCTTGCGGTGTGCCCGCAGCATCTATCAATTCGAACCTTCCCGAGCGCGCGAGGTGGCGACATTGGCCAGGCGAAGCCATCCGCATTTCTCGCTCCTGGGATCGAATGATTTTCCACGCGCCTATCGTTGGGCCCACCACTTGGGTGGCTTCGGGTTTGCAGAGCGCGTTGCAGAACTCGTGCGACGACTAAGGAAAAAACGCGACCTCGGCGCGGCGTCCCCTCAGCCGCGCTCCGAGCGGTCGCGTCGCTCGGCGGCCGAGTTGCGAAGCAATACTGCGAGCGTAACCAGTTGATGTCGCAAGCACCGTTCTTTTCCGTCGTGATCCCGACCTACAACCGCGCAAACGTGTTGCGGCAGGCGCTCGACTCGGTGTCTCGACAGGAATTCCAGGATTTTGAGGTGATCGTCGTCGACGACGGGTCGACCGAGGATGTTTCGTCTCTGGTTGCCGAATATGGCGAGCGGACAAGATTTTTGCGGCAGGCGAATGCGGGCCCGTCCGCGGCGCGTAATAACGGCCTTAGGGCCGCGACGGGCGAATACGTGGCGTTTCTCGACAGCGATGACGTGTGGCTTCCTTGGACGCTGTCTGCTTACCATGAGACAATCGTCAACCACGGGCAACCCGCGTTCGTCGCCGGGTGTCCTCGGGTTTTCCATGACCCGCTCGAGCTCGAATGCATCGAAAACAGTCCGCTCGAAACGGTGCAATTTTCCGACTATCTCCAGAGCGGCGATGCCTGGCGCTGGTTTGGCGCTTCTTCCTTCGTCATTCGGCGAAGCACGCTGGTCGCGTGCGGCGGATTCGCCGTGGACATGAAGCACTATGAGGACGCTGACCTGGCCCTCTCTCTGGGGATCGCACCCGGATTTGTGCAGATCACGAGTCCGGTCACATTCGGTTACCGCCAGGGAGCCAGCGACCAGTTGACCGGCCAGTTCCACGCGCAGCTCCCGGCGACGCTGCAGTTGATTCAAAACGAACTAGACGGCCGATACCCGGGTGCCGCCGCCCGCGCGGTCGAACGTCGCCGCATTATTTCCCGGCACGCTCGCCCCACGGCGCTCACCTTACTGCGCAGGTTGGTTCGCATCTGCTTGGAAACTCTACCTGTCATTGCTGCCGTGGAACCTGCGTCTCGGGCAATGGAAATTTACCCTTGGATTTCCCGCCTGGGCGCTCTGGAGTCAGGCGAGAGCCCAGGTCATGTCGCGCCCTTTCGAGCGAAACAGTCGAGCGCTCGAGTCGAAGCATTTGATTCATCAATGAGCAAAGCAGTCATCCCCGCGAAAGTAGAGTGTGCCGAGCAGAGTTCGGGCTCGACGGTGTGCCCGATCGCACTCGTCTCGACAGTTCCGGCGGGTTTCGCCTCGAGGTCGGGCTACCCCGTCTTGGCAGAGTACTTGGCGAAGGACGCGTTGATCACCGCGAACCGCAGCGACCCCAGCAAATTCGGGCCGCGACTTCTGGCCCGCGTCGCGCGGCGCTTGGCGTTTTCCCGTTGGTACCTGGGGGGGTCAGCGGTCGCGGAGTGGAACTGCTTGCGGTTCGTGCGGCGTCATGACCGCAGCCTCGTCCACCTGCTTTGGGCGGACAACGACCTGGGATTTCTCGACTATTATCTGCGTTTTCGCGGCGACATTTTGTGCGGAACGTTTCACCACTGTTCCGACACGTTGGCGTCAGTGATTCGTTTTCCTCATCGGCTGCGCCGCTTCGCGGCGGTCATTCTGATGAGCGAAACCCAAAGGTCCTTCATGTTGGACGCGGGCGTGGCACCCGAGCGAATCCACGTTGTTCTCCACGGCGTCGACACGGTGTACTTCTCGGCCCCGCGGCAACCGGTCGCGGATCCGTTTACGGTCCTGTCTGTGGGAGGTTACCGTCGCAATTTCACGGCCCTGCGCGAGGTGTGCCGTTCGCTGCAGGATGATCCGGAGATCCGGTTCCGAATTGTCGGGCCGGCCAATGCCAAACCGATTTTTGACGGCCTCGCGAGCGTCACTTTTGAGAGCGGTCTCCGCGACGGAGCCCTCCTTGACGCTTACCGTTCCGCGTCCTGTTTTTGCACAATGGTGGAGAACGCGACCGCGAACAACGCCCTCTTGGAAGCAATGGCATGCGGCCTGCCCGTCGTCGCAGAACGAGTCGGAGGCATTCCGGAGTACGTCGACGGCGCCTGCTCGCGACTGGTCGCGACCGGAGATTCCCAAGCGATCGCCGCTGCCATCTTGGAGCTTCGCCAGTCGCGCGAACTGCAATCGGCGATGAGCCAGGCGGCGCACCGCCGGGCCGAGCAGCTGGATTGGACGCACGTGGCCGACCGAACACACGAGGTTTACGAGTCCATTTGGTGACAGGCGGCCGGTCGATGCCGTTTGAAAAACCGATTCTGCCAAACTTACTCGGGATGACGGACCCTGCAGACTGAAGATCCTCGCTCGCTCGATGACCAATCCCTCGCACCACCCGCGAGCGCGAAACGTTCCGCGCTCACCCGGCTCGCATGCTTGAACCCGCATTTCAAATCTGGATGGGCGTGGCTCGACGCTGCCGCCGCTTTTGGTTTCGATTGCGCGGCGTGCGGATTGGGCATCGCTGCTGGCTTCAGTCGATCGAGATCCCCAGAAATCCGCGAGACATTGTGCTGGGCGATGAGGTCGCGCTGGACAATCACGTTGTGCTGCTGGCAACTGGAAAGCACCGGGTGGAACCGCAAATTCGGATCGGTTCCCGCACGTATATCAACCGCTTCACCATGCTCGACGCCTCGGAATCGATCGTTATTGGCGAGCGCTGCATGATCGGGCCTTCGTGTTACATCACGGACCATGATCACGGCACTCGAGCCGGCGATATGGTTGCATCGCAACCCTTGAAATCCGGGCCGACCCGAATTGGAAACGACGTCTGGATCGGCGCGGGAGCCATTGTTCTTAAAGGTGTGACGATCGGGGATGGAGCGGTGATTGGAGCGGGCGCCGTCGTGACGACCGACGCTCCGGCCGGTGCAATCCTCGTGGGCGTTCCCGCCAGGGTCGTGGGATGTCGCCAATGAGCGCCGCGCCTCGCGTCACGATCATGATCGCGACCCGCAATCGCGTGAGCGAACTCGTCAAAACGCTCGAGAGCTGCCGAGCCCTCACCGGACCGCCGAAGGAAATTCTGGTTGTCGACGACACGTCGAGCGACGGTACCTACGGCATCGTGCGGACGAGATTCCCCGAGGTCAACATTGTCCGCAACGAAGTGAACAAGGGCTCGATCGCTTCGCGAAACGACATCCTGCAGCGGGCGAAGGGCGACTATGTGATCGGGCTGGATGACGACAGCCGCTTTGTCGACGCCGACGCCTGCGAGCGAATCGTCGCGCGGATGGATCGTGAGCCCGATTTGGGAATCATCTCGTGCCAGCCCATCGGGCCCGAGTTTCCTGAAACCCTCCAGCTGGGAGGCCGCGCGACCGGGGAGTGGCACACGAGCTCGTTTGCCTTTTGTGCGGTCGTGATCCGCCGCTCGATTTTGGAGCGGACCGGTCTGCTCCCTGAGTTGTTTTATCACTCTTACGAGGAGCCAGACCTGGCTCTTCGAGCTTGGGACGCCGGTTATCGTGTCCTCCAATGGAACGAAATCGTCGTTTTCCACGAGTTCTCTGGACAAAATCGCAACGAGCGGCGGAACCATCAACGGCATGCCCGCAACGAAGCGTGCGGTGTCGTGATGCGCTATCCCTGGACCTGGATTATTCCAGCCCTGGCGGGCAAGCTCGCCGGCCAGGCTCGCTATGCTGCAAAACGGGGCTGGTTGCTGCGCGAGCCGCAGGTCTGGGGCGAGTTTTTGTGGAAGTTGCCGACTGCCATTCAAGAGCGGAGGCCCGTCAGACTCCAAGCTGTGAAGATTACCGTCGGATTAAACCGACGCAAATGCGTCGACGCGCGCGAGGCGCTGCGGTTGGGATCGCTGCCTTGGTCCCAAGTGCTACGGGGGGATTCGGCGAGTTCCGGCGCGGTTTCTAAGACACATGTCGCATTGCCGCAAATGGCGACGGAATCGACCGCGAGCCGACTTTGATCAACAGTCAACTCTTGAAGACGCCGAGCGATAGCAAATTTCGCGTCCGGGTTGCGCATTCCGGGAAGCAGCACGCTTATCGACACGCGCTCGCAGTCGAGCGCGCCGGTGCGCTCGATCTCTTTATTACCAGCGGCTACTTTAAGGCGGGGCAGTTCCCGGACCGCCTTGCGAGCCGGGTGCCGAAAATCGATCGGGCCCTCCGCAGGCGCTTTCAAGAGGGTCTTCCTCTTGAAAAGGTTGTGCGGCGGTGGCGGTACGAGCTGCCGGAACTGGCGGCACGCCGAACCTTCGGGTCGGGTCGGTTGGCGGACTCGTGTGTTTTTCGTCGCGACGCTCAATTCGATCGCTGGGTTGCCCGGCGCTGGGTCGACGACTGCGACTGTTATTGGGGATTTCAGGGAAGCTGTCTCGCAAGCCTGACGGCGGCGCGAAGCCACGGAATCACAGCGGTTGCCGAGTTTGCGACAGCCCATGTCACCCGGGCAATCGAGCTTCTCTCGCGCGAGTCCGAGCGGCATCCCGAGTGGGCGTCCACCATCTCCAACTTTTCGTTTCCGAATTGGTACCTCGAGCGGCTGGAAGTGGAGCCGCGCGCGGCAGACTATTGCATCGCCGCGAGTCAGTTCACACGTGACTCTCTGATCGAAGCGGGCATCGTGGCCGAGCGGATCCTGTTGCTGCCCCTGGGTGCGGACCTCGATCAATTTCGCTTCGTGCGGCGCACGGCCGACGGTCCATTCCGAATTTTGTTCGTGGGAGGGATTGGCCAGCGGAAAGGTGTCAAATATCTCCTCGAAGCTTTCGAGCTCTTGCGGGGGTCCGGTGTGGAATTGACCCTCGCCGGACCGCTTCCTGCCGACACGCGTCCGCTCGATGCCTATCGAAACTCGGTGCGGCTGACCGGCCGGCTCGATCAGGCAGAAATCGTTCGAGAAATGCATCGGGCCCATGTTTTGGTGCTCCCCTCGGTCTTCGAAGGATTTGGATTGGTGATCGCCGAGGCCATGTCGACGGGCATGCCGGTGATCGCCAGCACGCATTCCGCCGGCCCCGACATCATTCGCGACGGTCGCGACGGATTCGTCCTCGAGCCCGATGACGTTCAAGGGTTGGCACATCGCTTGGAAACGCTGCGGGCCGACCGAAACCGCGCGGTCGAAATGGGAATGGCTGCGGCCGAAAGAGCCCGGGCTTTCTCGTGGGACGTCCACACCGAACGAGTGAAAGACATCCTCGGCCTGCTTGCTTCCCGAAGAGAGTCCGCAATGGTGGTGTCGTAGAGCCCAGATGAACGGACACACGATACTACCAGCGGTTGGTGCGGCAATCTTCGTGATGGGCTGTATCGCGTTCGACTTGCGCCACAATCTGTATCGTCTCCTGACGGGGCGGTCGGTCGTGTTGGTGTCCGTGCTGTACTGGTATTTGCTGGAGGCAGTTCGGCTGCCCAAAGACTTGGAGCAGTACAGCCAGGACGAGTACTCCTACGGGCTGTTATGCGTTGTGCTGTCGGTCGTCGCCTTTCTGATCGCGTACCACGGCTCGCGAGTCTCTTTGTTTGCCGCGCTGGGCCGCCGCATGCCCCTGCTTAACAACCCGCGGGTGGTTTGGTACCTCGCACTCTCGGCGATGACGATCGGATTCGTCAGTCTCTTGATTTACGTCAACTTCAATGTGCTGGCGTTCTTCGAGGGCCTGACTGGAATGAGCCAACGTTGGACAGGGGGCATTGAGCGGGGTCGCTACGGCTCCTGGCGGACCATTTTCTATGAATTGCAGACCTTTTTGTGGGCAGCCGTTCCCCTGGCGATCTGCCTCCTGTTTATGAGGCGCGTGCCGCTGTCCCAAAGAGTGGTCGTTGCCGTGTTTATCGCCTGGATGTTCTTGCGGACCCTCTTTCAGGGAGCCCGTTCCCCCTTGATGTTGTTCTTCGTTCCAGCTGCGGCTGCTATCTTCTGGACGGCCGGCCCGCGGCTGCGACGCGCTTTGTTGGTGTTCGGAGTGCCCATCGGGCTGGTCGCCGGATACTTCCTCTCCGCGGTGATCGTCGCGGGACGCAACGAGGGAAGATTCGACACCAAGGACGCGCTCAATGTCGATTACGTCGGCGTCGAAATGTTTCGCGAGTTGTTGTTCGTGGTACGGACCCAAAGCCACGGTATGGCGCCGCAGTATGGAACGACCTATTTCACGCAACTTGTCAATCCGATCCCGCGGGCGATCTGGCCCGGAAAGCCCGTTGCCGACGCCGGTCTGATCATGGCCCGTGCCTACGGCGCCGTCGACAGTAAGGGCGAGCCGTTCATGACCGTCTCCCCTGGTTTTCTCGGCGAGGCCTATCTCAACTTCGGATTCTTGGGCGTGTTGATCGTACCCGCGCTGGCCGGTCTCATCGTTCGCAGCTGGGATCGGCTGTTGCCGCTGGCCGCGACGTCGCAGCCCGCGTTGCTCGTTTACGCGGCCGGGCTGCCGACCATCATGGCAAGCAGCCGGTCCTTCAACTTCTCGAATTACTATGGCCTGATCAGCCTCTTCCTTCTGTTGTGCATCTGCGACCGGTTCATGCGCTCGAGGAAGTCGCCTCAAACTGGATACGCCAAGTTCCGTCGTCCCAGCGCACACCAGGCCAGAGCCCTCGTCCAGGCACGGGCGGCCGGCGCGAGGCGGCGAATTGATGATCGCACCTTAAACAAGGCAGATGATCGCCCGGCTGCCGCTCTTCGATAGCTTCTGGTCGTGTACGTCTACTCCAACTACGATTCGCCTGATCCTCCGCATCAGCCGCTCTATCTGCAGGCGATGCTGCAGGATCTCAAGGAGTGCGCGCAGGTCCGAACGATTCTCGACGTCGGGTGCGGCGACGGCAATTTTGCGAATTCGTTGGCGGAGGCCGGCTACTCCCTCTACGGAATCGACCTCTCGGAGGGTGGAATCGCCAAGTGCAAGGAACGGTATCCGGAAACCCAATTCGCCGTGGCGTCGGCTTATGACGACTACCGGACAGTTTTTCCCCGGATTTCGCAATTTGACGCCATCGTCTCGGTCGAAGTGATTGAGCATCTTTACTCGCCTAAACAGTTCGCGAAACGGTGTGCCGAGGCCGCGCGTCCCGGGGGCCTCGTGGTCATCACGACGCCTTATTGGGGGTACGCAAAGAATATGGCCCTCGCCCTCACTAATCGGATCGATCGGGCGCTCACCGCTCTCTGGGAGGGGGGCCACATCAAGCACTTTTCATTTCGTACGCTACGGCTGACATTGGAGAGCGAAGGGCTGACGTTTGTGCGGTTTCACGGGTGTGGGCGAGCCATTCCCGGGTTCTGGAAGGGCATGATGGTCGTATTTCGAAAAGAAGGCTGAGTGCGCCTGACCTTTCTCACTACGATGCCATCGCCTTACAGCCTCGACCTTTTCGCGGCGATGGAGGCGGATGGCCGGATTACGCCGCACGTCCTCTATCTCGAGATGGCCGCTCCGGACACGTATTGGGGCCAGGTTCGGCTGCCGGATTCGGCTGAGGTGCTGCCCGGCGGTTGGCGCAATCTCGGAGGCGGACGCGTTCACTGGAATCCCGGCGTGATCAGTGCCATTCGAAAAACACGCCCGGATCTCGTCGTGATCTCGGGCTACAACAGTTTGACTAATCAGCGAGCCATGCGTTGGCTGCACAGGAAACGATCGCCCTGGGTGTTTTGGGGCGAGATCCCCGGCATGCGAACCCTCGGACGCTGCCGCGGCGCCCTGCGCCTTCGCACAGCGCCCGGCCTTGCGTTGGCCGGATGCGATCGCGGCGATCGGGGTTCGAGCGGTGGAAGAGTACCGCCGATTGGCGGGGCCTCGGGTTGAAGTCGTCAATATTCCGTACCACACCGATCTGAAGCCGTTTCTCGATGCTCCTCGGGCAAATTCGCCGGGGAGGGTCCGAGTGCTCTATTGCGGACAATTGATCGAGCGGAAGGGCGTGCACACTCTACTCGAAGCGTTTCTCGGTCTTGCGGACGAATTTCCAAATGCCGAGCTGGTCCTGGTCGGGGAAGGTCCCTTGCGGACGTCGCTTGCGAGCCGGGTGCCGGCGCGATTGAAAGATCGCGTGATCTTCGCGGGATTCCAATCGGTCGATGACTTGCCACGGTTTTTCAGCACTGCCGACCTGTTCGCGCTCCCCTCGTTGCACGACGGTTGGGGTGTCGTCGTGAATCAGGCGCTGGCTTCCGGATTGCCCATTATCTGCTCAAGTGCTGTCGGTGCCGCGGCCGACCTCGTCTCGCCGAACCAAAACGGTTACATCGTCCCGCCCGCCGACGTCTCGGCGCTCGGCGCGGCGATGCGACGATTGATTGCCGAACCGACACTGCGAATTTCGTTTGGCGAGTCCTCGCGCGCCGCCGCGCAAGAGCACCTGCCGTCGCGGGGAGTCGATCGCTGGGTCGACCTGGCGGAACGCGTGCTGACCCGGCATGCGAACGCTCCCGCTACAGTTGCGGTACGATGATCATGCTGAAGACGCTTCCCACTCGGATCGAATCGGGCCTGATGGACGCCAATGGCAACCGGCTGCGTGTGGCCTTGGTGTCTTCATCGTCGGGTTCACGGGGCGGCGGCGAACTGTATCTCTCAGCACTTGCCGGCGGGCTGACGGCATTGCGACACGATGTTCAATCGGTCCTTTCCAATCACCCGCGGATGGACGAACTTGCGGCGCTGTTGGCACAACAAGGGCCCGTGCATCGAATCGACTATCAAAACACCTACGATCGCCGCACGAGAAGCGTAGGCGCGGTGCTGGCCCGCCGCGACATCCGACGGCTCACAAAAGAACTTTCGTGCCTGCGCGCCGACGTCATTCATCTCAACAAGCAGAATCTCGAGGACGGACTGGACCTGTTGATGGCCGCGAGCAATTCGCAGCTTCCCGTCGTGTCGACCGTGCACGTGACCCGGACCATGAGCCGGCTGCAGTCGGTAGGGGGGCGCGTGCGCGATTGGCTTTCGGCGCGGGTTCTGCGGAGCGTTCACTGTCCTCTGATTGCCATTGCCCAATCCGGGTTGGCCGATCTGGCCGCGCTCGGAATCGATCGGACGCGACTGCATCTCGTGTGGAACGGTGTCGGCGACCCCTTGCCGAACGATCGCGAGGCCGTGCGTCGCTCGTGGGGTTGCGGCCCGGCCGACGTGGTTTTGGGATGCATCGCCCGGATCGAGGCACAGAAGAATCCGCTCTTCGTCCCGTCGCTGCTGAAAGAGCTGCCTCGCAACGTGCGCGTGGTCTGGATCGGCGACGGCTCGCTTCGCGAATCCTTGTGGGAGAAAGCAACCGAGTCGGGTGTCGCCGATCGATTGGTGCTCCCAGGCTGGCAGCACGACGCGCGTTCGTATCTGTGTGGGTTCGACGTCTTCATCCTCCCTTCGATTTACGAAGGCTTTCCGCTGGCGATTCTCGAGGCGATGGCGGCTGGCTTGCCGTGCGTGGTCTCCGACGTCGACGGAGTTGCCGAGGCAGTCGTCGACGGAGAAACCGGTTTGGTTTGCCCGCCGAATGCGACCGAAATCTGGCTCGAGCGGATTCGCAGGTACACGTCCGATCCGCGAAGGCGCGAGCGGGCCGGAAGTTTGGCGGCAGCCCGTTATCGCGAACGATTCAGTCTCGAGGCGATGGCGCGAAACACGGCCGAGGTTTACGCCAGCGCGTGCGCCACGAATCGAAGATCAACATCGCGATGAAGATCACTCACGTTATTCCCTATATGCATCCGGCAGCCGGGGGGCCGCCGGTTGTCGTCGATCGCTTGTCGCGAGAGTTGGCCGCGCGGGGACACGACCTGGACGTGCTGACGACCGATCTGTTCGCCCGCCGCAGTCGCGATTGGATAACCGGCGAGTCGCGTCCTTACGGCATGCAGGTTTTTTCGGCCATGGTGGGGAACGGGTTCGGCTTCAGTGTCGGATTTTGGAGGGAGATCGGTCGCGCTATCCGGGATTCGGACGTCGTTCACATTCACACGCTGTGGACGTTCCCCGGCCTGACAGCGGCGCGTGCCTGCCTTCAGGCGGGAATTCCGTATCTCGTGATGCCACACGGCATGCTTGACCCGCATTCGGTCGGTCGAAAATGGGCCAAGAAACAATGCTACGGCCGGTTGCTCGAATGGCCGCTCTTGCGCCGGGCTCGCGGCATGTGCTACACGCATCCCGAGGAAGAGCGATTGGCCGCAATGACTTGCCGTGGTCTGCCTCCGAGTCACATCGTCGAGCTGGGTGCCGAGTCACCGCCGGACTGTGCGAAAACTGACTTGCGGAGCGAATTTCTCGATCGCTACCCGCAGCTCCGCGAGCGGACAGTCGTCTTGTTCCTCGGACGCCTCCATTCCAAGAAGGGGCTCGATCTTCTGCTCCCCGCTTTCGATTCCGTGCGGCGGCAGCGGCCCAACGCCCATCTGCTCTTGGTCGGCCCGGGCGACCCGGCTTACGTCCAGTCGCTTCATCAAGAAGTTAGCCGCCGGGCCCTGGAGGGGTCAGTCACCTTTACCGGCGTGCAGTACGGCCGCGACAAGTGGGCCGCGATGGCGGCCAGCGATCTCTTTGTGCTGCCGTCGTACCAGGAAAACTTCGCACTCGCGGCGGTCGATGCCGTCCGGAGTGGATTGCCGGTCCTGCTGAGTCGGCGGGTGAACCTGTGGAAGGACCTGGTCGACGCGGGCGTCGCGCGAGACTGCGAGCCCGAACTCAATTCTCTCATCACGGTGCTCGGCGAGTGCCTGACCGACGGGGACTGGAGGCAATCAGCCGTTCACGCTGGAAAAAAACTGTTGGCGGAGAGATTCAATTGGGCCACGAGCGCCGCACGGCTCGAGACAATCTATGAGTCGGTCTGCTCACCAAATGAAAGTCCGGCCCTTGTCTCGTGAGCCTCATACCGAGGTGATCGGCGATTACGTTGCCGACTCGCTCCCAGCAGTCGAAGAACCGCGACCGGAGTGGGTCTCCCTCGCCGCATATTCGGCTCCGCAAGACTACAGCCCGGGCCGATCGGTGCTTGTTCGCGCGCTCTGGTATGTGGTGAGTCTCGTCGTCTTTCAATCGGGGTGGGTGCCGTTGTACGGAATCAAGCGCTGGTTGCTTCGCCGGTTCGGTGCGTTGGTGGGAACAGGAGTCGTGATCAAACCGCACGTGCGGATCAAGTTTCCCTGGCGGTTTCGGGTCGGCGAGCACTGCTGGATCGGCGAGGACGTTTGGATCGACAATCTCGCATCAGTTCATCTTATGAACGACGTCTGCTTGTCCCAGGGGGCATACTTGTGTACGGGCAGCCACGACCATCGCCGCGTGACGTTTGATCTGATTGTGAAACCGATCGTGGTTGAGTCGGGCGCCTGGATCGGCGCGCGGGCCGTCGTGCTGCCGGGGGTCACGATTCGGCGAGGAGCCGTCGTGGCTGCAGGGAGCGTGGTGACCCGAGACATCCCTTCGGGAGTCATCGCCGGCGGATCGCCCTGTCGAGCGATCGGCGACAGGGACTCGCGCGGCACCCAATGAGGGCACGACACTCGAGATTCTCGCCTAGCCAGACATTGATGTCCGGACGTCGGTCACTTGATCGAACGGAACGCAAAGAAGCGTAACAGTCGTATGTCCCTGCCTCCGCCCGTCAGCATTGGAATGCCGGTTTTTAATGGCGAGAAGTACATCGTTGCGGCACTCGACTCGATGCTGGGGCAGAGCTATTCCGATTTCGAGCTGATCATCTCCGATAATGCATCCGCTGATCGCACGCCGGAGATCTGTCAGGAGTTTGCTCGCAAAGATCCGCGCATCCGCTACCTTCGGCAGCCCTCGAACGTCGGGGCGCCGCGGAACTTCAATTTCGTTTTTCAGCAAGCGCGGGGGCAGTATTTCAAGTGGGCCGCCGCCAACGACGTCTGTGACCGCGAGCTTGTCTCAGTCTGCAAGAAAGTTCTCGACGAGCGTCCCGAAGTCGTGCTTTGTTTTGGCAAGACAGTGGCGATCGACCACGACGGGCAGCTCTTGAACCCGGTCGAAGACAATCTGGTGATCGAAGACTCCCGTCCCAGCAGACGGTTTCGGCACGTCGTGGACCATTCGCACTACAACAACGTCCACGCGGGCCTGTTTCGATCGGACAGTCTACGAAAGACGATGTTGGAAAAGCCATACCCATCCGGCGACTTGGTCATGATCGCCGAATTGGCGCTCTACGGCTTGTTCTTCGAGGTGCCCCGGGTTCTCTTTTACCGGCGCGAAGCACCCGGAACGGCGACGAAATTGCGCAGCAACAGCGAGATCCAGCAGTTGTGCACTCCCGATTCGGCGACGCGCCAATATTGGCCGATGTGGCGCTCGGTCTTCGGGTACTTCCAAGCGACACTTCGGTCACCGATCGGGATCACGGAAAAGGCAACAATCTGTCGCTACTTGCTTCGCAGGTGCATCTCGTACCGGCGGAACTTGTGGAATGAATTCGCCAATAACCTGCGCGGCTGAGGGAATCGGAGGCACGGCGTCACCTTGGTGATCGCAGCGGCCGGTTACGGTTTTCGGAGACTACTTTGAGCGGAATTGACACGGTCGAGCGGAAGATCGCGTCGACTCCAACCGCCGACGGGGGGCAGGGCCCCTCCTGTCGGTTCTGCGGGGCCGCGCTGCGCTCCACATTCGTGGACTTGGGAATGTCACCACTGTGCGAGAGTTATTTGAGCCGCGAGCAACTCAACCAGATGGAGCCGTTCTATCCGCTGCACGTGTACGTCTGCGGCGAGTGTTTTCTGGTGCAGCTCGAAGCCTACGTCAGCGCCGAGCATATCTTCAGCGAGTACGCCTACTTTTCCTCGTACTCCGTGAGTTGGGTCGAGCACGCTCGTGTCTACACCGAGCAGATGATCGAGCGTCTGCGGCTGGGAGGCGGCAGCCACGTTGTCGAGCTGGCCAGCAACGACGGTTACTTGCTTCAACACTTTGTGGCCCGCGGCGTCCCGGTATTGGGAATCGAGCCGGCAGCGAATATTGCCGAGGTTGCGAATCGCCAGAGAGTGCCGACGCTCGTGCGGTTTTTCGGGGAGCTGTTAGCCCGCGAGCTGGCGGACGCGGGAAAGGAGGCCGACTTGATCGTGGCCAATAACGTATTGGCCCAAGTCCCCGATCTCAACGATTTCGTCAAGGGAATGAAGACTCTGCTCAATCCGCGGGGCGTGGTGACGATTGAATTCCCTCACTTGATGCGGACCATGCACGGGATGCAGTTCGATCAGGTGTATCACGAGCATTTCTCCTATTTTTCGCTCACGACTGCAGAGCGCGTCCTCGCCGCGCACGGCTTGACAGTGTTCGACGTCGAGGAACTGCCGACCCACGGCGGCTCGTTACGAATTTTCGCACGGCACGCGGAGGACGCATCGCGGCCTGTGGAAGCAAGCGTGCGCGACTTGCGCTCGCGCGAGGCGGCCGCGGGACTGACGCGCTTGGAGGGATACGCACAATTCGCCGAAGCGGTCAAAGAGACCAAACGAGCGCTGCTCTCATTCCTGATCGAAACGAAGAACTCCGGAAAGGTTGTCATCGGATACGGAGCACCGGGCAAAGGAAACACGCTGCTCAACTACTGCGGCGTGCGGACCGATTTGCTCGACTATACGGTCGATCGCAATCCCTACAAGCAGGGAAAGTTTCTGCCGGGCACCCACATTCCAATTCACAACCCCGATCGGATCCAAGAGACGCGGCCCGAGTACGTCCTGATCCTGCCTTGGAACTTGAAGAACGAAATCAAACAGCAGCTCGCCTTTATCCGTGAATGGGGCGGGCGGTTTGTTGTGCCGATTCCCCGGGTTCAAATCGAAGAATGAAGTTCACCGAGACCTGGCTGCCCGGCGCCTTCCTGATCGAGATCGAGCCGCGCCGGGATGAGCGCGGCTTTTTCGCCCGCACTTTTTGCCGCCGCGAGTTCGACGAGCACGGTCTCGAAACGAACCTTGTGCAGTGCAGCCTCTCGTTCAATCACCTGCGGGGCACTGTGCGGGGCGTCCACTTTCAGCGTCCCCCTTGCCAGGAGGCCAAGATTGTCCGCTGCACGGCTGGTGCGATCTTCGACGTGATCGTCGATCTGCGGCCCCACTCGCCGACGTTCCTCAAATATTTCGCCGTGCACCTGACAGCCGAAAACCGCCGCACGCTTTATGTACCGAAAGACTTTGCCCACGGATTTCAAACCCTGGCGGACGAGACCGAGGTCTCTTACCAAATGTCGGAATTTTATGCGCCCGAGTTGGCGGCCGGCCTTCGCTGGAATGACCCCTATTTCGCCATCCCATGGCCCCTGGCGGTCAGCGTGATTTCCCAGCAGGACGCCTCGTACGCCGATTTTGAGGGTCTCGACGACTCTCGATTGCTTCCGTCGCGATCAACCTCGGCGGTGCAGCCTTGAAGGCTGGACAGCTACTGTCTGCCGTTGATCTGCCCGCGGCCGGGGAGTCGATGCACGCGTTCATTGCGGAGCTCTATCCGACGTGCCGAAGCATCACGGGTGACGGCCTGCGGACGACGCTGAAGCGAATCGGCCGGGAGATTCCGCTCGAGGTTCACGAGGTGCCGACGGGTACGCAAGTCTTCGACTGGAGCGTGTCGCGAGAGTGGAACATCCGCGATGCCTGGATCAAGAATCCGCACGGCGAAAAGGTCGTCGATTTCCGGAAATCAAACCTGCACGTGGTCCAATACAGTGTCCCCGTGCAGGGACGGATGCCGTTGGAAGAATTGAAATCACACCTCCATACGCTGCCCGACCTTCCCGATTGGATTCCCTACCGCACCTCGTACTACAAGGAGACGTGGGGCTTCTGCTTGAGCCAGCGGCAGCTCGAGAGCACTCGAGCCGGGCGAATACGAAGTCAGGATCGATTCAACACTGGCCGACGGGTCCTTGAGCTACGGAGAGCACTTTCTCCGGGGCCGCACCTCGGACGAAGTTTTGCTGTCCTGCCACGTCTGCCATCCCTCGCTGGCCAACGACAATCTGTCCGGGGTGGCACTCGTGGTGAAACTGGCCGAGCTCTTGGCCGGCGCCTCGCTCAGGTACTCATACCGGTTCCTGTTCATCCCCGGAACGATCGGCTCGATCACCTGGCTGGCTCGAAACACAGAGCGGGCGCGGCAGATTCGACACGGCTTAGTCGTGACGTGCGTCGGCGATTCCGGCGGCCTCCATTACAAACGGTCGCGTCAGGCAAACGCGGAGATCGACCGCGCGGTGGTGAAGGCCCTCCGGGACCGGCGTCAAGAACTGCAGGTCCGCGATTTTTCTCCATACGGATACGACGAACGCCAGTACTGTTCTCCCGGGTTCAACTTACCGGTGGGCAGCCTCACTCGATCTCCGCACGGCACCTTTCCGCAATACCACACTTCGGCGGACAACCTCGATTTCGTTCGCCCCGAGGCCCTCGCCGATTCGCTCGCCGCGTACCTGGCGGTGATCGGCATCTTGGAAGGTAATGCCGGTTATCAGAACTTGAATCCCTGCTGCGAGCCGCAATTGGGCAAGCGGGGCCTGTACCGCTCGATCGGCGGGCTGCCCGATGCCGGGCGAATGGAGCTGGCCTTGCTCTGGGTGCTTAACCTCTCCGACTCGATGCACTCACTCTTGGAGATCGCAGAGCGAGCCGACTTGCCCTTCGAGTTGATTCAGCAGGCTGCCGAGACGCTTGTTTCGCACAATTTGCTCGAAGAACGGACGTCGTAAATGAGCGTTCAGGAGGGTTCTTCGCTCATTGCACCGGCCGTGGCCAAGCCAGTTGCAAATGAGAGGGTCGAAACTGAGCAAGTGGTGCACGAGACCGGCGCTTCGCGGAATGGTGCGTGGGGCTGGCTCCGAGAGCTCGTCCGCTACCGTGATTTGCTCTACATGTTGGCTTGGCGGGACATACGCGTCCGCTACAAGCAAACTCTGATGGGCCTTCTCTGGGCCATTTTGATGCCCACTGCGATCATCATTGCGGGTGTCGTCGTTCGGCTGGCGATGGCCCGAGCGGCCGACAAACCGCTCTCCCTGCAGGATCTGACCCCGGTATTCGTCAAATCGGTTGCGTGGGCTTTTTTTGTCGCGTCGATTCGCTCCGGGACGAACTGCTTGATCAACAATTCGACCCTGGTGACGCGCATCTATTTCCCCAAGCTGATCTTCCCTCTGGCAACGGTGCTCGGCAACTTGTTTGACTTTGCCGTCGCCTCGTGCGTGCTGGCATTCATTCTGGCGTTCACGGGCATCACGCCTGGCCAGACGCTCCTTTGGCTTCCGGCTCTGTTGGCGCTGCTTGTCATACTGACTTCGGCGCTCGCCATTTTTCTGTCGGCGGCCGCTTTATTTCTCCGCGACGTCAAGTACCTGGTAGAGATCTTTGTGATGTTCGCGATTTTTATCACGCCCGTCTTCTTCAGTGCGTCGATTTTCGGCCGCTGGCAATGGGTGCTGCTGATTAATCCCGTCGCGCCGCTCTTGGAGGGATTCTCCGACGTCGTCGTGCTGGGGCGCGCACCCGATCTTCTGTGGCTGACGTATAGCGCGACAGTCTCGCTCGCCGGATTGTGCGCCTCGGTCGCCTTTTTCCGACGCCTCGAAGGCCTTTTTGCCGAATGCATCTGAGGCGTTCCGCCGCCAGGCTCATTCAAGATCAAAGCCGTGACTCGCTCTCAAAAACGTTACAAAATTTTTACCAACGACCGACGGCCCACAAGCGTCGTGTCTCTCCTGGGAGCGCGACCGCGTAACGATGCCCGTCCTTCGCATTGCGCGCGGCGTAGTCAATCGGCTCCTGAGGCCGTTGCATGTGGAGCTCGTACGTACGGCGAGCGGAGCTCTCGATCACGATCAGTATATTCCGTTCGAGCCGACTCTCGCCGGGGCCAAGGCGGCGGGTCTGACGGTCGGAGACTATATTGACCAAAAACACAACGTCGCCGGCGCAACGCAACGGGCGATCGATGAGATGCGGGCGCTGGGCGTCTTTGACGGCCCAGTGCAGGCGGTTTGCGAGATCGGGCCGGGATCGGGTCGGTACCTCTCTAAGACGCTGGAAGCGTGCCGTCCCTTGCACTACGAGATTTACGAGACCGCTCGGCCTTGGGCTGACTATCTGGTGCGCGAATACAAAGTCCTGCTCAGGCCGACGGACGGACGTTCGCTTTCGCACACCCCGACGGCTTCGGTTAATCTTGTCCACGCGCATAAGGTCTTTGTCGTCACGCCCTGGACTACCACTTGCAGTTACTTTCTCGAAATGATCCGGGTCACTGTCCCTGGCGGATTCATCGTCTTCGATTGCATGACCGAGCCTTGTCTGGAGGCAGGGACACTCGAGGGCTGGATCTCGTGGGGCTCCGGCTATTACCCCTGCCTCTTTCCTCGCGGCTACTTACTGCAGTTTTTCGAGAGCCGCGGCTGTTCGCTGGTCGGAAGCTTCTTTGAGCCGATGAAGCCTGGAAAGACCGAAACCTTTGTCTTTCGAACGTCGGCCGCGCCAGGCGTGAACGGAAACTGATGGCGCAAAAAGCCCTCGAAATGCGCGGTGTTAGCAAGAAGTTCCGCAAAGGGGAGCTTTACGACTCGCTGCGCGATGCGGTGCCCGGAGTGTTGCGAACGCTGCTCAGGCGAAAACCGAACGGCAGGGCGAACGCACACGAGTTCTGGGCGCTTCGCGAGATCGACCTCGAGGTCGAGCCCGGCGAGGTACTGGGGATCATCGGCCACAACGGCGCGGGCAAGAGCACGATGCTCAAGCTCTTGAGCGGCATTCTCAAGCCAACGAGCGGCGCAATCACGGTCCACGGCCGGCTCTCGGCCCTGATCGAAATCGGCGCGGGTTTCCATCCGGACCTCACCGGGCGCGAGAATGTCTATCTCAACGGCACCATCCTGGGAATGAGCCGCACGGAGATCGCTCGGCGCTTCGATCAGATTGTCGAGTTCTCGGGTTTGGAGGAATTTCTCGATACGCCCGTCAAGCGCTACTCTTCGGGGATGCACGCCCGGCTGGGGTTTGCCGTCGCGGCTCACGTCGACCCGGATATTCTGATTGTCGACGAGGTGCTCAGCGTCGGCGATTACGCGTTTCAAAATCGGTGCATCGAGCGGATGCGACAGGTGATCCAAGGGGGCGCGGCCGTCGTCTTTGTTTCGCACAATCTGAATGCGGTGGCCACCTTGTGCAGCCGGGTGATCTTGCTCGATCACGGCCGGATTGTGCGGCAGGGTTGTCCCCAAGAAGTCATCCGCGCCTATCTCACCGAGAACCGCATCGACGCCGACGCGGCGTCGAAGGATGCTTACATTTCCCAATTCGTGATCCGCGATGTGCGCGGACCCAAGGTCCGGTTCCAACCAGGCGATGAAGTGTGGATAGACGTCGAAGTCAAAGCGAACCGGCCCTGCCAGCGGCTGTCGCTCTGCCTCTATCTCAGGGACGAGAACGGCTACGATGTGTTCAATACGTCGACCGAGCGGCTGGGGCATCCGCCATTTTCCCTGGCCGCCGGCGAAACCTACCGCTGCACGCTTCGGTTGACGCTGCACCTTGCGAGCGGATCGTTTTACTTTGGCGCGCTCGCCTACCGCTACGACATCCAGCGTAAGTATGACGAAGCGTTTCCCGTGGGAACCGTGTTCATCGCCTCCGACACCGACGTCCGGGGCGTCGCGAATCTGTATCCACAGGTCGAAACGGACTCAACTATGGCCGCTACGGAATCGTCCGCGTGACAATCGCTTCGTCGGCGGTCGAGACCGTATTTGATGCGCCAAATAGCCGCGTGAGCCGCCGTTCCCTAGAACCGACCCGCGTCGCCTTGCTGAGCCCGTGCGGATGGGGCAATCTGGGCGACGCGGCCATCATGGCGGCGGCCATCGATCAGATCCGGGCGCGCCAGCCCAAGGCCGAAGTTGTTGCCTTTACGCTTAATCCGATCGATACACAGCAGCGCCACGAGATTCGCGCGTTCGCGATCGACGCGTTCACGTTGGCCGGCGTCTCTGTCGATCGAGTGGGCCTCTCGGGGGCTCGCCGGCTCGCGCAGCGCTTCTTGCAACGCGTGCGTGGATCGTCCTGCCGACTCGCGAACGCCTTGTGCCGGGCGCTGAATCTCATCACGCTTCCGGGACGCGAATTGTGGCATTGGTGGCAGACGTATCGCGTTGTCCGCAGATGTCGATTCGTCGTCGTCTGCGGTGGCGGACAAGTCGACGAGCTGTGGGGCGGCCCTTGGGGTCACCCGTACGCTCTGTTCAAGTTCGCGCTCCTTTCGCGGCTGGCGGCGAATCGGAAGGGAGCGCGACCGCGTTTTGTCGTGCTCAGCTCCGGATCGGCCAAGCTGAGTTCGGGGCTCGGACGGTGGTTTGTCCGCCGGGCGCTGCGGTGGGCCGACTACCGTTCATTTCGCGAGCCGTTCGCCGTTGAATTGGCTCGCAAACTGGGCGCGCCCGAACCGAATCTGTGGTTTCCGGACCTGGCATTTTCGCTCGACGTCGGCACGAAGAAGTCCGTGCGACGCGGGGGAAGCCCGATTGTTGGCGTGAGTCCGATCGCCTGGCTCGATCCGCGAATGTGGCCCGAAAAAGACAGCCAGCGCTACGAGCACTATTTTGGACAGCTCGCCGATTTCTTGAGGACGCTGCTGAGGCGGAAGACCCGAGTCGTTGTGTTCGCCACGGCTGCGGCCGACCATATTGTGATTGCCGATCTGATCCGGGCTCTTCGCAATGAGGGAACTCCCGATCTCGATGAACTGCTCGAGGTCTCCTCTGCCCGGACGGTGTCGGACCTTCTCAACGTCTATGCCAGCGTCGATGTGGTGGTTGCCAGCCGGCTCCACGGAGTGCTGCTCTCCTATGCCTGCCGCGTGCCTGTGGTCGCCGTTTCCTACGATCCAAAGGTGGAGCATCTGGTCGACGCGTTCGATCAGAATGCCGCCTGCCTGCCGATCGACACGCTCGAGAGCAGCCAGTTGCTCAAGGCTCTCGATCAAGTCTGGGGGGCTCGAGAGGCGACTTCGAGGCAGCTCGGCGTCAAGGCGAGCGCGTTTCAAGAGCTGCTAGCCGACCAATATGACCGAGTCTTTGGCGCCCTTGCGGTCCAGGAATCGAGTAACCGTGTGGCGGCGAATGCCTCGGTTCTCCAAGTCGGACCGATCGCTTGATCATGGATCGCGCGTCAGACGTCACAACTCAAGATCTCGATAACGTGACAGGCGACCACAAATTGCAAGTTTCCCATTCGCAGCCAGCCGACAGAACGTTGGCGACGGGCGAGCCTCCGCACGGCGGCCACGGCCCGAGCTCATTCGAGCGAGGCAAGCAGCTGGCCAAGAAGGCCCACTCCCTAATTCCGGGCGGCTGCCACACGTATGCGAAAGGTGACGATCAGTTCCCGACCCTTGCGCCATCGTTCATCGCGCGGGGCAAAGGCTGTCGAGTCTGGGATCTGGATGGCAACGAGTACATCGAATACGGAATGGGTCTGCGAGCCGTCACGTTGGGCCACGCCTACCAGCCGGTGATCGATGCGGTGGCTCGTCAGTTGCCGTTCGGCACGAATTTCGGCCGACCCTCGCCGATTGAAGTCGAGTGTGCCGAACGGTTCCTGGAACTCGTGCCAACCGCGGAAATGGTCAAATTCTGCAAGGACGGTTCGGATGCAATGGACGGCGCCGTCCGCCTGGCCCGCGCGTACACGGGACGCGAGTGCGTGGCGATCTGCGGCGATCATCCCTTTTATTCCACGGGCGACTGGTTCATCGGAACCACGGCGATGCCCGGCGGTATCCCCGAATGGATCCGCTCGCGGACGCTCAAGTTCACCTACAACGATCGTGAGAGCGTCGAGCGCCTGATGCGGGACCACGGCAACGAAATCGCCTGCGTGGTTCTAGAAGCTGCCCGGCTCGAGGAGCCGCGAGAGAACTTTCTTTCCTGGCTGCAAGAGACCTGTGCCCGGCATGGGGCCTTGCTCGTTTTCGATGAGATGATCACGGGTTTTCGGTGGCACAAGTCGGGAGCGCAGCACGTTTACGGCATTCAGCCCGATCTGTCCGCGTTCGGAAAAGCGCTCGCGAACGGCTTTTCACTCTCGGCACTGGCGGGCCGCCGGGAAGTGATGAAACTGGGCGGACTGGATCACGACCGCGAGCGGGTATTCTTGCTTTCGACGACCCACGGGGCTGAAACGCACGCGATGGCAGCTGCCATTGCCACGATGGAGACTTACCGCGATCAGGACGTGATCGGTCATCTCTATCGACAGGGCGAGCGATTGCGGGCAGGAGTGGCCGCCGCCGCCCAGGCCGCGGGAGTGGAGCGGCAGGTCGAGTGCCTGGGGCGTCCGTGCTGTCTCTTGTATACGACGCGCGACGGGGCCGGGCGGCCGAGCCAGGAATTTCGTGCCTTGTTTTTGCAGGAATTGATCAAGCGCGGCGTTCTGGCGCCGTCGTTCGTGGTTAGCTATTCCCACAGCGACCGCGATATCGATCTCACGATTGAGGCCGTCGCCGAGGCGCTAACGATTTATCGTCGCGCACTCGACGAGGGAGTCGATCGTTATCTCGTGGGACCGCCGGTCAAACCTGTGTTTCGTCCGCGCGCGTAAGTCAGCAGCCTTCGGCCGGTCACAAGCCGGCGCACGCACATTCTTTTCGGGCCATCGTCATGAAAGTTGTTCTGTTTTGCGGCGGACTGGGAACGCGGATTCAGGAATATCCTGAGCCCGTCCCCAAACCGATGATCACAATCGGCTATCGCCCGATCCTGTGGCACGTGATGAAATACTACGCCCATTATGGGCACAAGGAATTCATCCTGTGCCTGGGCTATCGGGCCGACGCGGTCAAGCACTACTTCCTCAACTACAACGAGTGCGTTTCCAACGACTTCATTCTCTCAAACGGCGGCCAGAACCTTCAGCTTCTCAATAGCGACATTCAGGACTGGAAAATCACCTTCGTCGATACGGGGTTGCACTCCAAGGTTGGCCAGCGGCTCAAAGCGGTCGAGCCCTACTTGGAGGGCGAAGAGATGTTCCTGGCGAATTACAGCGACGGTCTGACCGACCTGGCACTGCCCACTTACATCGACCACTTCCAACGCCACGGAAAGATCGCGAGCTTTCTGGCGGTCAGGCCGCCCTACAGCTCGCACGTCATCCAGTTCGAGGGCGACACGGTGAGCGGCGTGCGACCGATCAATGGCTCCGGCCTGCTGATTAACGGAGGCTTCTTCATCCTGCGCAACGAGATTTTTCGTTATATGCGTGAGGGCGAAGAACTTGTCGAAGAGCCCTTTGAGAGGCTGATCCAGGATAAGCAGTTAGTCGCTTACAAATACCAGGGCTACTGGATTTGCATGGATACGTTCAAGGACCGTCAGCAACTCGAGGAAATCTACAACCAGGGCAACGCACCGTGGGAGGTTTGGAAGCCGTCAAAGAGCAACGGCGCGGCAATCACCCAGAAACCCGCGGATCATCTCGACGGAATGGGTCGTGCGGTTTTGCGATGAAGCTGATGCGGCCTGCCGACGCGAGTCAGTCGGCGGCGTGGCCCTCCTTTAGATGCCGCGACGGCACCAGAAAGCGATCTTGGAAAACCATCACCGGCGCGATGCCGTCACAAGCGGGACTGCGCCAAGGGACGGCACTTTGAACGCGAGCGCAATTTCCACAGCTCGCCGCGTTCCCGCTTTGGATGGACTGTGCGCGCTGGCGATCATCGGCGTGCTGTTCTGTCACGTGAACAACAAGTGGGACTTTCCGAAAGAGGGCGCGGTTAGCGAGCCGGTGTCGGTTCTGTTCGGCTGGGGTTGGGTGGGAGTCCATTTGTTCTTCGTGCTGTCGGGCTACCTGATCACAGGCATCTTGTACAGCGCGAAGGGGGAAGCGGACTACTTCCGCAATTTCTACGCCCGACGTGCGCTGCGGATCATGCCCCTGTATTTCGGCTACTTGCTGTTTGCTCTTTGCATCCTGCCGCTGGTTCTCACGGCCCTCCCGCCGCGGGCGGCCGCGTTCCTGGAGACTCCTCAGGTCACCCGTGGAGACGTCCTGTCGCTGCTATTTTATTACGCGAACTTTCAGATCGCGTTCACGAAACACTACCTGGGGATCTTTCATCCTTTCTGGTCCCTCGCCGTGGAGGAACATTTTTACTTGCTCTGGCCACTGGCCGTCTGGTCGCTCGGCCGTCGCAACTTGATGCGACTCTGTGTTGGTGGGGCCGTCGCGTCGATTTGTCTGCGGGCGGCGATCATCGGAGTGAGCGGTCGCGAGGAAATCGCGCGGTTGATCACACCCGGTTGCCTCGACGGCATTCTCGCGGGCGGATGGTTGGCGCTGGCCCGCGGGGATCGGTTCGTCTGGGAGAAAATCCGCAAATGGACCCTCCCGCTGCTCTTCGGATCGGCCTGCTTCCTGCTGAGCCTCATGCTCCGCCAGATGCGGCTCATTCCTCTTCCGGACTCGCAGGTAAATCCAGAGTCGATCTACGGCGGGATGTTGATCAACACTTTGGGAATCGCAGCTCTCGCGGTGTTCTTTGGGGCGCTGACGGCTTTGGCCCTCAATGCCGCGGAGGAAAGCAGGCTGCGCCGAGTGCTCGAGTACCCCAGTCTCGCGGCAATCGGAAAATACAGCTATGGCATTTACGTGTTTCACGCCTTGATTCTACTGTATATTTACCGTCTGATCGTGGTCCGGTTCGCGCCGTACGTTCCCGTTTCTTTGACGAAGTTGATCGTGGTGGCCTTGCTGCTCGCGGTCAGCTTCGGGGTGGCTTGGCTGAGCTATCACTGCTACGAGATTCATTTCCTGCGGCTGAAGCGGTTCTTTGAGAGACGGCCGCAGCCGTATTCAGGGATTCTTGTCGCCCCTCAAGGCCAGGAAGCCTAGCCGTGCTGGAATTGCACCCGTCGAAACCGGGCGCCTCGGCATTGCGGCTTCTTTGCCTGGGTGCCCACAGCGACGACATCGAGATCGGCTGCGGCGGCACGGTCCTGTCGCTGTTGGAAAGCAATAAAGACGTCGAAGTGCGCTGGATGGTCTTCAGCGCGAACGACGAGCGCTCACGCGAAGCGCGCGACAGCGCGGCCGCTTTTCTTTCGAAGGCGCGGAACAGCGAAGTCACCGTAAAAGCCCACCGCGACGGTTTTTTTCCGTTTCACGGTGCCGCAATCAAGGAGGAATTCGAAGCCCTCAAGCTCGAATTCGAGCCCGATCTGATTTTCACTCATTTCCGCGATGACCGTCACCAGGACCATCGGCTCATTTCCGATCTTACGTGGAACACGTTCCGAGACCATCTCGTGCTGGAATACGAGATTCCGAAGTATGACGGCGACCTCGGCCAGCCCAATGTCTTTTTTCCTCTAAACGACTCGATCTGCGAGCGGAAAATCGGAATTCTTCTCGAGACCTTCAAGTCCCAGGGCAAGAAGTCGTGGTTCGACGAACAGACATTCCGGGCGATTCTGCGACTGCGGGGAATGGAAGCCAACTCGCGCACGCGCTACGCCGAGGCGTTTTACTGCCGCAAGGCCGTATTCGGCGGTCTGTACCGATAGGGTGTTGGATTCCCAGTTCGGCGGCCGGAGACAATTGATGCGAGTGTTGTTGACGGGACATCGCGGCTACATCGGCGCGGTGATGACGCCGTACTTGCAAGCGGCCGGTCACACCGTGGTCGGGCTCGATAGTTGCCTGTTCGAGGGATGCACGTTCGGACCGCAGCCGGCTCAGATTCCGGCGGTCCACAAAGACGTGCGCGACGTCGAAGAGTCCGACCTGGCAGGCGTTGACGCTGTCATTCACCTCGCGGCTCTCTCCAACGATCCGCTCGGCAACGTCAATCCGAAGTGCACGTTCGATATCAACCATCGGGCCTCGGTTCGCCTGGCTTGCCTCGCCAAATCGGCGAACGTGCCGCGATTCATTTTCTCTTCTTCGTGCAGCCTGTACGGCGCGGCCGGCGACGAGCCGATCACCGAAGGAGCCGAGTTTAACCCGATTACTCCCTACGGTGCGTCAAAGGTGCGGGTCGAGCAGGATCTCGTCGAACTGGCGGACGACGCGTTCAGCCCGACTTACATGCGGAATGCGACCGCCTACGGCGTGTCGCCATCGCTGCGATTGGACGTGGTGGTGAACAATCTGACGGCCTACGCGCACGCGACGGGGCAGGTCCTGATTCAAAGCGACGGTACTCCCTGGCGTCCGCTGGTGCATGTCGAGGATATTTGCCAGGCTTTTCTGCTGGTGCTCGAGTCTCCGCGGGAGAGAGTTCACAACGAGGCATTCAACATCGGCGCCAGCAGCGAGAACTACAGGATTCGCGACGTGGCTGAGATTGTCCGCCAAGCCGTCCCGCGGAGCATCGTGACCTACGCCGAGGGGGGCGGGCCCGACGCGCGCTGCTATCGGGTCGATTGCGAAAAATTCGCACGAGCCTTTCCGCAGTTCCAACCGCGCTGGACCGTCGCTCGAGGGGTCGAGCAGATCTATGCGGCGTACCGCGAACAGCAGCTGAAGGCCGATGACCTTTCGGGAACGCGGTATTTCCGAATCAATCGCATCCAGCAACTTCAAAGTGAAGGGCGGCTCGATCGCTCGCTGCGATTTCGAGCCAGCGCACCGGTCGCGAGCGAATCCCGAGCCGCATCATAAGCGTTTTGTCCTTGCTGCAAACAATCAAGCCGAAGTACAACACAGCTCCAATCGGGCGGGGCGAAGTCGCTGCGCAGCATCGCGTGCGACGAGAGCGACGGAGTCGTTCTTCGACGCGTCGATTTTCGGGGACGCGGACAGATTCCCATTCCAGCACAGACGTGAACGGCACCATGGAAGGGACACAGAACGAATCGACGGCAATCGGCCGCGCGGATGCGCTTGCTCAGCGCGAGCAGACATGGCTGATCGAAAGCCAGGCGGGCGACGCGGGATCGGCAGTCGATCACGAAACCGAACGCCCCCGCGGCGTCGCCGAACGGGTTGAGGCCGCGTACATCACAGTTGCAATTCTCGTTTCGCTCGCATTTCTCTATGCGTCGACCGTCCCCTTGGTCTTTGCAAGTCCCGATTTGGACACACGCATGGCCGGCGTTTTGCGGTCGTGGCACTGGAATCCCACCCAGCCGCTGGATCCGGCGGCCAACGTCCTGGCCTTTATTCCCGTCGGGTTCCTCTGGTCGGCGGCCTGGAACACTTCGTTGGAAAGGCGACGGCGCCGGACCGAGATGCTCAAAGCGGCGAGCACCTGTCTGGCATTGGCGGTCCTCGCCGAGGGGCTTCAATTCTGGATCCCTTTGCGGGATCCCTCGATTCGAGACGTGCTGGCCCTCGAGTGCGGCGCGCTTTTGGGATGCGAACTTTGGCGAGTGACCGGGCAGCGCGTGACAGCCGCGCTGTTTCGTTGGACGGAATGGCTGATGGTCGGCCGTGCACATCTTGTGATGCGTGCGCCTGTACTGTTCATTTCGGCTTATCTCGCCTGTGTGATGATCGTTCTCTACGCAAACCCCGTTCGACTTTTTTTGGCCTATCGAGACGCGTCAATTTCGTTGCAGCATATTGCCCTCTCGCGGCCGAACCTTGGCCCCCCTCAACCGCGCGGCCCGTTGGCTGTACTCGTGGTCAGCGGCATTGCCGCCTTACTCCTTATCGGAATGTGCCGCTTTGGTAGCAGCGCCGTGCGCTCGCTAAAGGGGCGAGATGTCGTCCGATGAGTCGCGGTCGCTGCGTGCTGTGACCCGACCAAACGCTTTCATCGTTTTCTCCTTGCGCCTATGAATTTGCCCAGCGTCCGGACTTACTTACGCGCAGTCGCGTCTGCGGCGATTTGCGTTTGCTCCTTTGCCCGAGAGACTAGCGCGGAGTCTTTTCGCGCAGAGTTTCAGGCAAGCGGTCTTCAGTCGATCGCCTTCGACGGCACTCAGTTGCTCAAGCGGGGCGCCCCGCGGCTTCGGCGCGTCGTTTGGAACAACGGCGAGGTTGCCATCATTCCGGGCGATTATTCCCCTGCGACAACATTCGACCGAGACGCTCTTCGCCTCGACCAAACTTGGAGCATGGGGCGGCTCACTTGCGGCTATCGGTCCGGCAAAAACAAATTAGACCTGAAACTCACCTTTACGAACACCAGCGATCGCCCCATTCGCGCATTGGAAATGAGTGCCCTGGATCTCGTGTTTCCGGAGACGCCCACCGGAAACGGCTGGTTTCAGGATCTGCATGCTGTCTCGGACTCCGTCGACGACGTGCCCGCTGTGGTGGCCCATTACGGCCGGGGGGCTATGGCAGTTTTCGGAGAGAACTTCGACACGGACGTCCAGCTCAACCTGGAGAAGGATTTTGAGCACGTCAAACCGGGCTACAACCTTCTCTTGGCGACAATCGGCCGCGATGCCAGCGACTTAAGGCACGTCGACGGATGCCGATTGGATCCTGGCCGATCGGTGACATTCGAAGTCTCGCTGCGTTTCGGTCCCGGGAAATCGGGCCTGTCCGAGCTGGCTAGCGATCTCTTCACCAAATATGGACAGCAGCATCCTCGTGTGTTGCGCTGGACCGATCGTCGCCCCATCGCGATGCTCATGCTGGCCAGCGTGGCCCAAGAACACCACTCGGCCACGAACCCCCGCGGCTGGCTGAACGATCCCCGCCTTGATGTCATCACCCCCGAGGGCCGGGACGTTTTCGGACGGAAGATTCTCGGCTGGGCCAGTCGCAGTATCTCGCAATGCTGCCTACGAAATGCCCAGGGAGTCGTTTTTTGGGATCTCGAGGGGGAGGAATTTCGTCCGATTGTGTATGTGGGCGATCCGCGCAGGGTCGCCGAGCTAGCTCCCGAATTCGACGCGGTGGCCGACAAAGTCTTCAAGATGTTCGTGGATGCCGGGCTGAGGACGGGCGTGTGCATCCGTCCGTCGCGCGTCGCGCGGCCCAGTCCGGGCTCTCCGTGGAGGCATGTGCACATGGGCTTCGACCCGGCGGAGGAGATGTCTGCTAAGATCGATTATGCAAAAAAACGGTGGGGCTGCTCCCTCTTCTATGTCGACACGAACGTCACCTGGGCCTATACCGACAAAGGACACGACAGCGGCAGTGAAGAGCCCGAAAGCTGGGTCATGCGAGCTCATTTCATGCGGCAGCTCGCCCAGCGGCATCCCGATGTGCTGATCCTCCCGGAGTTCCAATACACGGGCTACTACTCGCACGTCAGCGGCTACAAAGAGCTTCGGCAAGGATATGCCTCGACGCCCGAGCGAGTATTACTCGCTTATCCTGCGGCCTTCAGCGTAATTAATGTCAGCGAAGGGCCGATCGCTGATCGCCGTTCCGACTTAGTTTCCGCAGTGAGACGCGGAGACATCTTGATGTTTCGAGGTTGGTTTAACGCACCAGAAAACGCAGCCGTGCAGTCGATTTATCAAGAAGCTCGGCAACCCTGATTCCCCGCCCGATGGACGTCACACAACTTAGGATCGTTTTCACGATCGCTGAGAAAAGAATCGTTTGATGCGTCGATTGAATGCCAGGCTGTTGTTGCTTCTGCTGGTGGCCGTCGCCGTCGGCGGCTTGATCATGCAGGGGCTACACGCCTATCAGGTTGGGCGGCAATCGAGCGCTTTCCTCCGGGAGGCCGATCGCGCCGAACAGGCAGGCAATTCTCAAGAAGCCGCCGGATTCTTGCGCACCTATCTGCATCTGGTTCCTGAAGACACGCAGACGATGGAGCGTCTCGCCACGCTCCTGTTCGATCATCGGCAGTATGGCGAGGCTCGGGACTTGTTTGGCCAGATCATTCTCCGCGATCAAAACAACGAGCAGGTTCGGCGCCGGCTGGTCGACACGTCGATTCGGTCGGAGCGCTATCAGGATGCTCTGTATCACCTGGGCTTTCTCTTGAAATCTCATCCCGACGATGCAGATCTGTGGCTCCAATTCGGCGCAGCTCAGGAAGGACTTGGACAATTCCGGCCGGCCGTGGACGCCTTTGCAACTGCGATTAAGAAAAGTCCCGGCTTGATTGCGGCCTATGAGAAATCGGCTCGGATTCTCGCCGACCGGCTCGCAGACAGCCAGGCGGCGATCACGCTGCTTGTGAAGATGGTTAACGAAAAAGAGAACCGAATGAAAAGCGAGGCCTATATCGCCCGTGCACGGTTCATTCAGTCGCACATGGAAGACCGATCGGTCCGCGCGGCGATCGGTGCGAACCGGGACTCGGGAAAGAGTTCGCGGCCGCAAACTGGAAGCGATTCACAGCGCTCTCAAGAGGCGCCTCAGAAAGCGTTCGCCGATGACGTCAAAGAGGCACTGCGTCTCGCTCCCACCAATTCCCAGGCGCTCTTGCTTGCCGCTCAAGCGGCTCTCGCAAACGGATCTGCGAAAGAGGCGGGCGACTACGCCGAACGGGCTTCGCGGCAGGATCCGTCAAATGCGGAATGCTACCTGGTTCTGGCCTCGATCCAACTGCATGAACAGCACATCAGCGCGGCGGCAGACTGTCTCACTCGCGGCCTGCGCGACCGAGGACGCTCCGGCCCTCGTCTGGACGTTGGCAAACCTGCGCCTCGAAAATAACGAAATTCAGGAGGCCAAGACCCTGCTCGAGCGGTTGCGGCCGATCGAGTCTGCTCGGCCAATCGTCCGTTACCTCACCGCGCGAATTCGGATCACGGAATCGAAATGGGCAGACGCCACCCGGGAGCTAGAAGGAGTGGCAGGAGAACTCAAACGTTGGCCGCAGTTGTACAAGGACGCCCAGCTTCGGCTCGCCCAATGTTATTCGCGGCTCGGACGGGACGATTGGACCGTCGGGGCCTATCGCGCTGCGCTCGAAGTCGATCCCGACTCCACCCCGGCGCGCGTCGGCCTGGCCGACTCATTGCGTACGCTCGGTCGCATCGATGAGGCGCTCGTCGAGTTGCGGCGATTGCGACAGCGGCCGGATGCGCCGGCCCGTACCGAAGAAGAGCTCTTGCGGCTGACTATTGCGAAAACGCTGGCTTTGCCGCCCAACGAGCGTGACTGGACCGCGATCGATGCCCAGTTGCGTGACATTTTGAGGAAGCCGTTCGCTGCCGACGTCGTTCTTCTCAAGGCAGAAGTCGAGCTCGGAAAAGATCGGCCAGACGAAACGACCCGCATCTTGCGCGCTGCTCTGGAAAAGGCCCCAAACGACCTCCGTCTTTGGACCGCCCTCACCTCGCTGACCGCGCGTCAGGAGCACTGGGACGAAACCGAGCGACTGCTCGAGGAAATGAAAAAACGGCTCGGCGACTGTGTCACCGGCCGACTGGCTCGGGCGGCCTATCTCGTGCGTCGATACGGAAGTTTGCGAAAGGAAGAGCTGCGTTCGCTGGCTGACCCGCCGCCGAGCTTTTCTCCGTCCGACCAACGCGCGCTGCTCTTCCCGATCGGCCGGATGGCTGCTTCGGTCCAGGACTACGACCTGGCACAGCGACTGTGGCAAAAAGTCGCTGAGGCTGAGCCGGCCAATCTGCAGATCCGGCTGATGTTGATCGATCTCGCTTGGCAAAAAGAAAAGCCCGAGGACCTCGAGAAGCCGCTGATTGAGATCAAGGCGCTCGAACAGAACGGTCCGTACTCCCACTACGGCGAAGCGCTGAATTCAGCCGGACTCGCCCGGCGATTGAAGGACGAAGCGGTTCGAAAACAGGACAAGGCACTCTTCTCACGGTCCGATGCGCTCTTCGACCGCGCGATCGGCCAATTGGAAGAAGCTCACTCTCGGTTCCCGAGCTGGTCGAAAATCCCCTTGATGGCCGCGCAAGTCGCCGACATCCGCGGAAATTCAAACATCGCTCTGGAAAACTATCGGGCCGCATTTGATTTGGGAGAGCGCAACGCGATCGTCGTGACGAGGCTGCTGCGTCTGCTGGTTGACCGGCAGGAAAACGAGAAAATCGAGAGCGTCGTCCGCCAACTGCTCGACGAGAAGGTCCCATTTTCCTCCGAGCTGACGGGCGTCGTCTCACAGGCACTGGTGCAGATGGGCGATCGGCAGGGAGCGCTCGCGCTGGCGCGAAAGGCGGCGGAGACGTCGAAAGACATTCGAAACGTCATCCTGCTTGGTCAACTGCTTCGCGTGAACGGCCAGCCGCACGCAGCGGAAGCAGAATTCCAAAGAGCGACGAAGCTGGCTCCGAAGGAAGTTTCGCCTTGGCTCGCCCTGATCGCGTTCTACTCCTCTGGCGGAAGAAGCGACCTCGCGGAGAAAACCGTGCGGCAGGCGCTGGCGGCTATCGACCCGCAAGAGGCCTGGGAGCTCGAGGGCTACGCATATCAGGTGGCGGGCAAGCTCGAGGAGGCTGAAAAGACGTACGATGCGGCGCTCAAAGCCAGCCCCGATCGCTTCCAAATTCGCAAGCTCGCCGTAGAAGCGAAACTGCTGAACCACCACACGGCCCAGTCCCAGTCATTGCTGCGGGAATTCTTGGCGACCGCGGAAACATCCGGCGACCACGCCAATGTGGCGTGGGCGCGTCGCACGCTTGCATTGTCATTGGCGGCTGCCGGCACCTACCCGAGCTACGAGCAAGCGCTGGGACTCATCGGTAAGAATCTGCAAAGTCTCTACGCATCGGATGCCGACCGTCGGGTCGAGGCCATGATTCAAGCTTCTTTTCCGACGTTCGACAGCCGCACCAAAGCGATTGAAACGCTTCGCAAGCTTGCTGAGCGACCCAATGTGCTTTCGCCTGACGACAGAATCGTGATGGCCAGGCTTCTCCGATCGCGAGGCGAATGGGTGCAATCCTCGCAGGTCTTTCGGGAAGTCGTTGCGAGGTCGAAGGACCCCCGGCACCTGGCAGCGTACATCGATGCCTTGCTGAGCGAGAAGGAGCCGGCTGCGGCGGACGACTGGCTGAGACGCCTCGAGTCGCTCGCCCCGCACGATTTCGTTACGGCCGACTTGCGTGCGAAGCTGCTCGCGGCTCAAGGGCGCTATTCCGAGGCATTTGATCGCATCGTCGCGGCTGCGGACGAAGGGTTGGCCGAAAAAGCGACGAGTGTCGCGCTGCGGCGCGCGGCTTCACAGCGGCTTGAAGAATTCGGGAACGAATTGACTCGGCTGAATCGTAATGAGGATGCTCAGCGGTTTTTTGCGAAGGCCGAGTCGTTCATCAGGGAAAAGGACGGTGGCGGCAAGGGCAATGTCGCGCAGCAAGTGTCAGCTGACTATTTGCAATTTCTGGTCCGCCGGGGTCGGGGCGCAGAAGCTTTAGCCGAATTCGATCGTCTCTCGGTCGCCGCTTCCGCCGCAGGTAGGGACCAGGCGTGCATGTCCGTGGCAACCTGGCAGGTGAGCGACCCGGAGCAACTCCATCGGTTGGAGCGGTCCCTGGCACAGGTTGCCGAGCGCTCGCCCAGCTATTCCGCATGGGTCGCGCTGGCGGCCGTACAGGATCGACTTCGAAAATACGACGATGAAGAAACGAGCTATCGCCGGGCGCTGGCGCTCGACGATGGCGCGCGCATCGACGCTCTCAACAACCTGGCTTATCTGCTGGCCCTGCGAAAGAAGAACTTGACCGAGGCCCAGTCACTCGTTGGGAGAGCGATTGCCCTTGCCGGGCCGCGCACCTCGCTCCTCGATTCGCGTGCTCTGGTGGAGCTTGCGGCCGACCAGCCAAGTGCCGCCCTTGGCGATCTGGAAACGGCCGTCAGCGACGGAGCCGCTCCTTTGCATCTCTTCCACTTGGCGCGTGTCCGCATGATGAATGGCGAGCTCGACGGCGCTCGTTCCTCTCTCAAAAAAGCGATCGAGCGCGGACTGACCGAGGAGAGCTTCAACAGCCTGGAAGCTTCGTCCTTTCAGGAGCTAAAGGCACAACTCGAGGGTACCCGTGGCTGAGTTGCCGCGGAGGGGACAGGCGTACCGGTCGCACTCCTCATTGGACTGACGATTATTCTCAGATAGGAATCTACCTACGCACTGGCTGGATTGACAGAAGTCGAATGTCCGGAAGAGTTTATAATTTTCACAAACGGCAAGGTATTGTCCATTTTAGGTTTGACTTAGTTATTCCGGTTTGGCAATCTAGAGGGACTCTCGGGCACCTCAGCCACGAGAGGGAGTCTATTAAGGGCCAATGCAAGATGTCGCGATCAAAAATTGCTCTGATTCTGCCCCTTGTTCTGGTGATCGGAGTTTGTACAGCCGGCCGAGCGTCGGCTTCACCAGAGTGGTTCCAGTTCGGACCAGTCGAGTCGGCCGACATTGTGACGCTCAAGTATGCACCCGCCGGATTGACCGGCGGGGAGTATTACGCCGGCCAATATAAAGGCACCACCGCCGCGACACAGGCCGGACTCAGTTCGCCCACCGCCACGACCTTCCAAACGTTCTGTGTCGACCTATTTCACGACGTTACCGATAACCAGCAGTATCAAGTCACTCCGACGGCAACGGTCCCAACTTTGAACAATGGAGCCCAGGTCAACTGGCTCTATCAGTCATACGGCGAGTCTCAGATCACGGGGACCTATTCGACGCTGGTTGTGGACGGCCAAACCTTCCACAACGTCGCTGCCAATGACTATGCGGCCGCCCTCCAACTGGCGATTTGGACAGAGTTGGCGAACAGTGGCAGCATGACCGGTCCGTTGTCGTACACCCTCGTGACCGGAAATTCCAGTACCGTTCTCGCGCTGGTCTCGGACTTCCTGGCTGCCGCGGCGAGTTCGACGCAAACCAACGGCACGTTCTTGCAGTCCGACGCTTCTCAGCCGGCCGGGTACACGCAGGGTCAGAGCTTTATCGTCTCTCCTGCGCCCCCGACCCTGAAACTCGGTGCCCTGGCATTGTGCTGCGTGATTCCAGTCTGCTGCTGGCGCCGTCGGCGGCCAGCGTAGCGCCGGAAGCTTGCGTCGCGAAACTTGGCGATCCTGGTGTCGCCGAGCCCGGCCTGTTCGTGCGTTGCCCGGCGGCAGCTAGTCGGGTTGACGCCGCTGCCGCTCTGAGTCGTTTCTCACCGACTTCAGGCGATCCACTCGCGTCATCCCACCACGGTGATGCTGTGCGTAATGGCCGATGTCAGCAATCCATCGCTGACTTTGAGGGTGTAGGCTCCTTTCGTCGCCGGGATCAGATTGCTGAACGTCGCGATCCCGTTGACGGCGGCCACAGTGATCGTGCTGGTGTTCGCAAAGCTGCCGCCCGAACTGACGCTCACGGTGAGGCTCGAAGTGTTCGACGTGACGATGTTGCCGAACTGATCTTCGACCGCGATTTGGAGCGTACTCAAAGATTGGCCCGCGACTCCACTGCCAGGAGTTTGAATGATTGCAAGTTTTGTGGCTGCGGCGGGGGCGATCGTAATGCTGCCAGATGCGGCTTTCGTCAGGCTCCCGTCGCTGGCCCCGATTACATAACTTCCTGACCTGTCGCACAACAGCTTACTGAAGGTCGCGACACCGTTGACGGCGGCCACGGTCGTCGTGCTCCCGCTGGCAAAGCCGTCGGGCCCGGTATTGACCACGAGCGTGATCTTCGAGGTGTTGGTGCTGACGACATTTCCGTACGCGTCTTCCACCGCTACTTTGATGCCCGGGTTCAGAGCCACGCCGGCTGTGCCGGTCGCCGGCGTCTGAATGAACCCGAGCTTGCTGGCCGCCGCCGGGCTGACGGCGATGTTGCCTGAGACGGCGCTGAGGGAACCGACGCTCAGCTTGAGGGTGTAAGTTCCCGCAGTATTGAAGGTCAAATTACTGAAGGTTGCGACACCGTTGCTGGCTGCGACGGAAGTCGTACTGGCATTCGTGGGGGAAGCCGGTCCGCTGTTGGTCGCCACGCTGACCGTCGAGTTGTTGGAGGTCAGGACGTTGCCGAATTGGTCTTCGATCGCAACCTGCAGGGCAGTTCCCAGAGCCTTACCGGCCGTTCCTGACGTTGGAGCCTGGCGGATGACCAGCTTGCTGGCCGCCGCCGCATTGACCGTCATGCTGGGCGACTTTGCGGCCGCAAGCGCACCGTCGCTGGCGTTCAGGGTGTAGCTGCCTGCCGTATCGAGGATCAAGTTACTGAACGTGGCTATACCGTTCACGGTGGTCGCCGAGGTTGTGCTACCACTGGCAAAGCCGGCGGGCCCGCTGCTTACGGACAGCGCGATCGTCGATGTGTTGGACGTCACGGTATTGCCGTATGCATCCTCAACTGCAACCATGACGGACGGGTTCAGGGCCTGGCCCGCTGTTGCGTTGCCGGGCGCTTGCGAGACGATCAGCTTGCTGGCCGCGGCCGGATTGACTGTGATCGCGGTCGAGATTCCGCTCGTCAGAGAACTGGCGCTGGCGCTCAGCGTATAGCTCCCCGCCGCGGTGAGGATCAGGTTGCTGAATGTGGCAACCCCATTGACGGCCGTCGCTGAGAGCGTGCTGCCGCTTGCGAATCCCGCCGGTCCGCTGTTGACCGCCAAGGTGATCGAGGCACCGGACGTAACGGCGTTGCCGTAGGCGTCCTGGACGGCGACCATGACGCCTGGGTTGAAAGCCTGGCCGGCGGTCGTTGTGACGGGCGCCTGCGAAACGAACAGCTTGCTGGCGGCGCCCGCACTGATGGTAATGTTGCCCGAATTGGCGCTTGTCAACGAGCCATCGCTGACGCTCAGGGTGTAAGTCCCCACCGCATCCAGGAAGAGTCCGCTAAAGGTCGCGACGCCATTGGCCGCGGCTACAGAGGTCGTGCTGGCGTTCGCAAGAACGAGCCGGGCCGCCCGAGACGGCAACAGTGACCGTCGAGCTGTTGTTCGTAGCAAGGTTGCCAAACGCGTCTTCTAGCGAGACCGTCATACTGGGACTCAAGGCCTGGCCGGCTGTGCCTGTCGTAGGCGACTGGGTGATGACCAGTTTGCTGGCGGCGGCGGGGCTGATCGTGATGGAGCCCGTCGTCGCGCCGGTCAGCGAGCCGTCGCTGAGGCTGACTGTGTAAGTGCCAGCGATGTTAAAGATCAGGTTGCTAAATGTGGCCACTCCATTGACTGCGGCTGCGGATGTGGTGCTTCCGTTCGCAAAGGCTCCCGGTCCACTGGTCACGGTCAGGGTCACGGTCGAGCTATCTCCCGTCACTACGTTGCCGGAAGCATCTTCGACTGCCACCGTCATGGCCGTGCCCAGTGCCTGGCCTGCAGTGCCTGCCGAGGGTGTTTGGGTAATCGCCAGCTTGCTGGCGGCTCCGGTCGATGCGCCAATGGTGATGGTGCCCGTCGTCGCCCCGGTGAGCGAGCCGTCGCTGACGCTCAGCGTGTAGGACCCTGCCGCGTTGAGCATCAGGTTGCTGAAAGTGGCGACTCCGTTGACGGCGCTCACGCTCGTGGTGCTGCCGCTGGCAAATCCGCCCGGGCCACTTGCCATGGTGATGCCGATGCTTGACGTATTGCTCGTGATGACGTTGCCGAATTGGTCTTTCACGGCCACTTGCAACGACGGGCTCAAGGCTTGATTGACGGTTCCCGAGGCCGGCGTCTGCATCAACGACAGGGTGCTCGCCGCCGACGGACTGACCGTAAAACTTCCCGATGTCGCGCCGGTCAGCGCACCATCGCTGACGCTGAGCGTATAACTGCCAGCGGTGTTAAAGATCAGGTTGCCGAATGTGGCCACGCCGTTGACGGCGGCCAGGGAGGTCGTGCTGCCGCCAGCGAAGGCAGCGGGGCCGCTCGCGACGGTCACAGCGACCGTCGATGTGTTCGACGTGACGACATTTCCAAATGCGTCCTCTACGCCAATCGTCAGCGCTGTGCCCAAAGCCTGGCCGGCTATGCCGCTCGCCGGCGTCTGAGTGATCACGAGCTTACTGGCGGCGCCCGGGCTGATCGTGATCGTGGCTGTTGTGGTGCCCGTGAGCGAGCCGTCGCTGATGCTGAGCGTGTAGGTTCCTGCCGTATTGAAGATCAAGTTACTGAAGGTGGCGACACCACTCACCGCGGCAACAGACGTTGTGCTGCCGCCGGCAAAGGCGCCGGGGCCGCTCGCGACGGTCACGGCGACCGTCGATGTGTTCGACGTGACGACGTTGCCGAAAGCATCTTCGACCGAAACTTTGAGCGCCGTCCCCAGAGCCTGGCCGGCAGTGCCCGTCGAGGGCAGTTGTGTAATCGAAAGTTTACTGGCTGCCGCCGGGTTGATGGTGACACTGCCGGAGGTGGCGCCCGTCAACGAACCGTCGGTGACGCTCAGCGTATAGCTGCCGGCCGTATCGAAGATCAGATTGCTGAATGTGGCCACGCCGCTGGACGCGGCCACGGACGTCGTGCTACTGCTCGCAAAGCTGCCGGGGCCACTCGCAACGGTTACAGCGACCGTTGAGCCGTTCGATGAGACGACGTTGCCGAACGCGTCTTCGACCGAAATCTTGAGCGAGGTTCCCAGAGCCTGGCCGGCCGTCCCGCTCGTCGGTGTTTGGCTAATCACCAGTTTGCTGGCCGCGGCGGGGCTGACGGTAAAGCTGCCCGACGTGGCACCCGTGAGGGACCCGTCGCTGGCGCTGAGTGTGTAGGAGCCTGCTGTATTGAAGATCAAATTGCTGAAGCTGGCCACGCCGCTGGCGGCGGCCACAGAAGTCGTGCTCCCGCTTGCGAAGGAGGCCGGACCGCTCAACACGGCCAACGCGACCGTCGACGAGTTCGACGTGACGACGTTGCCGAACGTATCCTCAACCAACGCCGTGAGGGCCGTTCCCAACGCCTGACCGGCCGTGCCCGTGGTCGGCGTTTGCGTGATCGCCAACTTGCTCGCCGCAGCCGGGCTGACCGTGAAGCTGCCGGACGTCGCGCCCGTCAGCGAGCCGTCGCTCAGGCTCAACGTGTAAGTGCCCGCGGTATCGAAGATCAGATTGCTGAATGTCGCCACGCCGCTGGATGCAGCCACGGAGGTTGCGCTGCCGCTCGCGGCGTAGCCCGGGCCGCTGGCGACGGCGGCCGCGACCGTCGAGGTGTTCGAGGTCACGACGTTGCCGAACGCGTCTTCTACCGTCACCTTCAAGGGCGTCGCCAACGCTTGGCCGGCCGTGCTGGTCGCCGGCGTCTGTGTGATCACCAGCTTGCTGGCGGTGCCAGCACTGACGGTGATCGAGGCCGATGTGGTGCCCGTGAGCGAACCGTCACTGATACTTAGCGTGTAAGTTCCCGCCGTATTGAAGATCAGATTGCTGAACGTGGCCACACCACTGACGGCGGCGACCGACGTCGTACTGCCGCTTGCAAAACCACCGGGGCCGCTCGCCACAGCAACAGTCACGGTCGAAGCATTTGCGGTCACGACGTTACCGGACGAATCCTCGATCGCGACCTTCAGAGCCGTTCCCAACGCCTGACCGGCCGTGCCCGCGGTCGGCGTTTGCGTGATCGCCAGTTTGGCGGCGGTCGAGGCACTGATTGCGATGCTGCCCGAAGTCGCCCCCGAGAGCGAACCGTCGGTCACGCTCAGGGTGTAGGCTCCTGCTGTCCCGAACATCAGGTTACTAAACGTCGCGACGCCGTTGACGGCCGCCATGGTTGTCGTGCTGCCACTGGCAAATCCGCCCGGTCCGCTCGCCATCGCGACTGTGACGGTCGAGCTATTGCTCGTCACAACGTTGCCGAACTGGTCCTTCACGGCGACTTGAACAGACGGGTTCAAAGCCTGGTTGACAGTTCCGGAAGCAGGCGTTTGGACGTATGACAAGGCGCTCGCCGCAGCGGGGTTGACAGTGAAGCTTCCCGAGGTTGTCCCCGTCAGCGAACCGTCGCTGACGCTGAGCGTGTAGCTGCCCGCCGTGTCGAAGATCAAGTTGCTCAAAGTGGCCACGCCACTCGCGGCAGCCACGGATGTGGTGCTGCCGCTTGCAAAGCCTCCGGGTCCGCTTGCGACCGTCGCCGCGACCGTCGAGCCATTGGACGTGACGACGTTACCGAACGCGTCTTCGACGGCGACCTTAAGGGCGGTTCCCAACGCCTGGCCGGCGGTGCTGGTCGTCGGTGTTTGGGTGATCGCCAACTTGCTGGCCGCAGCCGCACTGACGGTGACAGTGCCGGCAGTCGCACCCGTCAGCGAACCGTCGCCAACGTTGAGTGTGTAGCTGCCCGCCGTGTCGAAGATCAAGTTGCTGAAGCTGGCCACTCCGCTGGCGGCGGCGACCGACGTCGTACTGCCGCTGGCGAAGGCGCCGGGTCCGCTCGCCACGGTCACGCTGACTGTCGACGCATTCGAGGTCACGACGTTGCCAAACGCGTCCTCGATCGAAATCTTCAGGGACGTTCCCAAAGCCTGACCTGCGGTGCCGCTCGTCGGCGTTTGCGTGATCACTAGCTTGCTGGCCGCGGCCGGGCTCACGATGAAGCTGCCGGAGGTCGCGCCGGTCAGCGAACCGTCGCTGACGCTGAGCGTGTACGTGCCGGCTGTATCGAAGATCAGATTGCTGAAAGCGGCCACTCCGCTGGCGGCGGCCATCGATGCAGTGCCGGTGCTCGCGACGACGCCGGGACCGCTCGCCACACTCACGGCGACCGATGACGTGTTTGAGCTGACGACGTTGCCGAACGCGTCTTCCACAGTGACCGTCAGGGCGGTTCCCAAGGCTTGTCCCGCCGTTCCCGACGCCGGCGACTGCGTGATCACCAGCTTACTGGCGGCACCCGCACTGACCGTGAAACTACTCGAAGTCGCCCCGGTGTCCGAGCCGTCGCTGGCACTGAGCGTGTAAGCACCGGCCGCGTCGATGATCAGGTTACTGAACGTCGCCACGCCATTGACGGCCTGCGCGGTGATCGTGGTTCCGCCGCCCGCGAACATGCCACCGTTCAGTGTCAGCGTGACCGTCGACGTGTCGCTCGTGACAACGCTACCGGTCTGTTCGACGGAGACTTGCACAGCCGGGCTCAGAGCCGCTCCCGCGGTTGCGCTGGAGGGCCCCTGGGAGAAGACGAGTTGCTCAGAACTCGCGCCCCCGGTGATTGACAGACTGCCCGACGTCGACCCCGTCAGCGAGCCATCGCTGGCCGTCAGTGTGTAAGACCCGCCCGAATTGATCACCAAGTCGTTGAAAATGGCGACGCCGTCGTCAGCGGAGGAGGTAGCCGTATTGCCGCCCCCGGCGAACGTGCCCCCATTCAATGTGAGGGTCACCGTCGAGCTGTCGGTCGAAATGACGTTGCCAAATTGATCCTCGACCGCGGCGATTACAGGCGGATCGAGTTCCTGGCCGGCGACCCCCGAGGGGGGCATTTCCGTGAACACGACCTTCTTCGCCGCGCCCGGATTGATGGTGATCAACCCCGAACTCGCGCCGGCGTAGGAGTTGGCATCGCTGGCAATGAGGTTATAGATGCCGGCTGCATCAATGATCAGATTACTGAAGGTGGCCAGGCCGCTGACCGCCTGGGCGGTGATACTCGTGGCGCCCCCCGCGAAGGTGCCCCCCTCAATCGTCAGCGTCACCAGCGAATTGTCGCTGGTGACCACGCTGCCCGACGGATTCTCGACCGACACCTGCACCGCGGGGGAAAGGGCCGTGCCGGCAGTGCCGGTTGTCGGCGTTTGCGTGAAGGCCAGCTTGCTGGCCGCAGTCGCAGAGACCAGAGAAAAGAGTCCATTCGAGCCGAGGCGAATTGTCACTCCGGTCCCGATGGTGACGTTGCTCGAGAACGTGTTCCAGCTCGAGTTGGCTTGCAGAGCCCAATTCGAGAGCTGTCCGGGGACGAGCGTGACCTCGAATCCGACGGGAAGGTCGGCCAGCTCGGAGCTGCTAATCGCGACGAGCTGCGTCGAGCCGCTGTTCTGATTGTAGTTGAGTTCCACGAGATCCGAGTCGGGGGCGATGGTCGTGGTCGTTTCCGAGGCGAAGTCATTGACCACCATCCCCGGAGTGCTGCCCGCCAGGCGGGTCGTGTCGGACCAGAGCCCTACGTCTCCCTGCCAGTTGGTGGCATCCTCTCCGCCGGATCCGATCGTGTTACCCTCGACGACAAAGCCCGACCAGTTTGGCCCGAGAAATGCGCCCTGAATCAGGACACTGCCGTTGGTGACCGTATTGTTCATCAGCACAAGATCGGGGAAGGGGCCATCGCTGGCGCTGTAGGCCTGGCTCAGGAAGCCCGAGCCCGAATCGTTGAACGTGTTTCCCTCAATCAGAAAATTGCTGAAACCTGTCGGGTATTGGGGATAGAGACCAAGGATTGAATCGATCATCCCCTGCACGTTGTTGGAGAACGTGCTGTTCTCGACCGTCACGTTGTTGGCCGTCTCTGAGAAGAGGATGCCGTACTGATTGTTCTCAAATGTCGTGTTCGTGACAGTCAATGCGGAGGTCGCCAACCCCAGATAGGCGACGCCGTTCCCATGCGGGTCGGAGGCGTTGGAGCTATCCATGATCGTCGAATTCTCGATAATCGTCCCTTGCGGTGCGCCAAGCGCGAAATCCTCGACGCCGTTATAGACGTCGTCGCCAGTCGCGGTCCCTCCGATCGTCGTGCTGGCGATGAGGACGTTGCCCGAGATGCTGACCGCATCGCCGTTCGTCCCGTAGAGATCGTCGTTGATAATGTTGACGGTCTCGATCAGGTTGCCGCCGCCGTAGATTTCCTCGCCGCGCCAGTTGTCGATCGTGCAGTTGAAAACCAGCACGTTGTTGATCGTGTTTTCGCCGCCCATGTTTATGGCTTTGTGAGACAGGTCCCACCCGTCACCGGTCGTGGTATTTCCGCCGACCGTCGAGTTGCCCGTGTAGCCGGCATCGCCGTCGATATTCAGAGAGCGGAATTGGATGTTGGTGAGCGGCGCATTGTCTGAATTAATCTGAAACATTCCGAAGCGGCTGATCTGGGAGTACGAGTTGCCGGTGTCGACCCAGGTGGTCACCGGGTTCTTCAGCCCGGGCATGTATCCTGCCAGGGTGGTATTGTTCGCTCCAGCTCCCATGAAAACGAGATTGCTCGTAGTGATCGTGAAGATCGCCGGGAACAGCGGATTGGAGAAGGTGTCTCCCGGTTGGTTATCAACCGCGTAAGTGCCCGCCGGGAAGTAGATGATTCCCCCCCCGTCAGAGACCGCCGCGTTGATCGCGTTGCGGATGGCGACCGTGTCGTCCGTCGTGCCGTTGCCCGTTGCGCCGTAGCTCTTCACGTTGAACACGGGCAGATTCGGCATGGCGGTCGCGTTTTGCAGACCGGGTGGCGACAGGTTGCTGTCGTTGTACGGAAGCCCCGGGATCGTGCCGCCACTGAGGAGCACGCGCGATTCAAGTCCCTCGAGCGAGCGGCTGAGCGTGCGACGTGCCCTGCGGCGAGAGCGCGGGACACGAAAGAGCCGAGGACTCGAGAGGCGAGCCAGAATCGCGCGCCATGGAGAAATCATGAGTCATCCCTCAGGCCCGGAAAAAACAAAACACCCGACATCGCACGCCGAACTCTGCGCGATGTGCTTTCACGCGTTGGCCGTTTGGTGAATTGCAACCACAACCAAGCGTCAGATCGACGAGCGATTCATAGACGTGTCCGACCACGCTGCTTTCCTTCTGCGGTGCGCTCCGCAGAGGGCCGAGCGTGCGTCCCTTCGATGCGCGGTCAGTCTCCTTCCATCAAAAAAGCTAGGCCATGTGGATACATGGGCCACCAAACGGGCGGCGATTCTGTCAGTTTTTTGAAAATTGACGAAATGTTGAAAAACGGCGACAGGGCCGAGGGCCGCAAATTCCGAAATACCACGCCCCTTGGCACGACCGGTCAGGAGAGCGGGAGAGGCTCGGACCACTCAAGCGAGCGTAAGCGGCGCCGATCCCAGCGCTGTTGTGCGATTTTTTTAGCGCACGGCGAAACGAATTGCGGCCGAATTCAGAGTGTTCGACTGAGCGCGCACACACCGCACGGGAGCAGCCCGCCAAGCGACCGCATTTCGCGACGTTCACCGGGGCGGCAACACTCGGACGCCCGCCTTCCGGTGAATCAGCCTTCAACGAATCCGTTCGAAATTCGGGGGCCATAACCTTGCTTGATTCCTCCTGCCTGAACCCGGAACTCCGTCCAAGTCCTGACCGCTGGGACGGAGTTCTCCATCCGAGAGCGGCATTTCAGCAAGCTTTGGCCCTGCGCTGGCTGCCCGTACTAACGAAGTAATCCGTTCTTCGCGCCTCTTCTGTTCGGCTAGGTACGAGTGGCCGGAAATTGTTCCTCTTGTCTTCGCAATCGGAAAAATCAACTCATTTGTCGTATTTTGACAGTCAGGGAGGGTTTACAAATTTTCATGTGGATACGTCAAGGCAACTTGGCGCAACAGATCGGCACCTTCCTCAGTCGGCCCCCATGTGGATTACCAAGTCTGCTCATCCGACCTATTTTGCGTGTCTGTCTGCGTGAGTGCTGGGATACGGGCTTTATGGGGCATTTTCCATTCCATCTCCGAGCCGCGAGTTCGGTTGCAGACTGGTCGCGACCTGGCAGTGCGATCCGGTCGGCTCCCCTGCGTGGCGCGGTTCGAACTGAAGGGCGGCCCGGTTTGCACGTCCGAGCCGCCTCGACTTAGTCAACGCCTCGATTGAGGTGGGCGGCGTTATCGCTTCAGATTGGGTTGGGGGAAGTAACCCATGGTGTTCAAAAACGAGGTGGGGTGCCCGGTTGCCAGAATCGTGCCGGGTGCCTGCTGGGTCGAGGTGCGTCCCGGCGTCACGGCCTGTTGAAGCACGCCGATTTGCTGTTGCTGAAGCGCCACGGCATTGCTCAACTGCAGTTGCGGAGCAACCAACGTTTGATAGGCGACTCCCGGGTTGATCCCTGGTTGAGCCAGGTTCAGGAACGGACTGACAGCCGGGTTATTGATTTGTTGGCTGGCCGGGACGCCAAAGGTGCTGCCGGCTGGAAGCTGAGCCAATGAGGTCGGGGCGCCGGCGATCAGGACCATCAGTCCGACACACGCGATTTCCGTTCGAGCGACAAGCCGCTGAGTCGCGCGGATCCATCCATTTCGCATCATTCGGTTCCTTGAAAGAGATAAACGATTGCGTGTCGTCACGAGCGAGTCGAGCAGGGCGTCCATCTCCGCACTTCAAAGTGCCTCGATGCTTGCCACGTCGATGGCGACCGACACTCCCTGTTGCAGAAATTGAACGTTCAGCACGAATTTCTGCCCCCGCTTGTTGCGTACCACATGACCGCACAATCCGGCGAGTGGACCGCGGACGATCCGGGCCAGACTGCCAGTCTGCAGCCGCTCCTCGCGAGTCAGCGGTTGTCCGGATTGAATCAGTCGATGGATGTCGCGCAGCTCGCGGTCGATTTGACTCTGATCCGTGATGGTCAAGGACCGGATCATCGCCTTGTAATCGATGCGCCGCGCCGACTCTGGATCATGCTGCAGAATAAAGACGTATCCGGGAAAAAGGACCAGGTGAGAGCGAACTTCGCGGCGCTGGTAGCGCCGTCTCCGCTCGATCTGAGGCAGATAGTAGGAGATGTTGTGAGTGCGCAGATGGCGCGCTACGGCCTTTTCGCTCCGGGGACGCACATGGTAGGCGCGCCACTCAGCGGACCCCGCAAGCTCCGGGCTGCGCAAAGAGATCTTCGGGCCAGACCGCGGGCTCTCGATCAAGTACCGGCATGGGCGGACTCCCGTCGTATTGGTGTCCGCGGCCCGAGGCCGCCGACCGAACAAGCGACGGCAGGAACGGATAACTTTTGTTCGAGGGGAAGCGATATCGACGCGAGAAGGGAGGGGGAGAGGCGGGCGCTTGCGAGATGTTGAGATTCAGCGCGGCGGGATTCTGCCACGCATCGCCCCAGCCTGTCAACGCCGACTTTGAATGACATTATCAAATGGCCTCAGGTAAAGGAGGACAGACCCTCACCAGCAATGGCAATTTCCAATCGAACCAAAGTTTGCCAACAGAAGGAGCCCTGCACCTTACGTGCGCCGGAAAATCACGCGCCGTGCGCCGCAATTACGGGCGCGATCATGTGTTGGACGGCTGGCCGCCGAAACTCGCCTCAGCACCGCGCCAGCGCGTCGCAAACAAGTCTTGGCAGCGAATGCGTAATGGGATATAAGGCCGGTCCCCTCTGTTCGCTTCCCTACGACCTACCTTACGGACTCCGGCGCCATCCCTGGATGCCGGCATTCCGGCAAGCCTTCCAGCCTGTTTCGCCTCACCCACTTCCAGCCAGTTAAGCTTCCTCAAACTAACCTGCGCTCCCCATCGAAAGCAAGCCGACGATGGACGATGGAGACGTTCTGCGCTCTCGCGCGTGGCGTCAGCCGGTCCGCTTGTACTGCGGACTGATTGTCTGCGCCTGTGTCGTCGCCACGACCGGATGCGTGTCTCCCTTCCGGGCTCCGCTGCCCGATCGCTTCGCGGCCTGTGATCCGACAATTCCCCGGGAGCAGAACCGCACGTCGCTCGCCCCCTACCGGGTGATGCCCCCCGATATTCTGTTGATTGATGCCGTTTACAATGTGCGCGGAACGCTCACGCGATTGCGCTCAGGCGACCAGGTCACGATTCGTCTCCTGAAGGGACTCCCGTTAGACATAGGAGATGAAGCTTCAGGAAGCCTCTTGCAGCTCGCAGCCAAGCAACCCGAGTTGCAGGCTAAAATCCTCAACGGCCCCTACACGGTGGAGTCGGACGGTGCCGTCGATTTGGGCGCCGCCTATGGGAAGGTCTCTGTCGGCGGGCTGACGATCGACGAAGCCAAGGCCACAATTGAGAAGTTTCTGCACGATTCCGGCGGCCTGCGTGATCCAAAGCTTTCGGTCGTGTTGACGGACATGACCGGCCGGCAAGTCGTCGCCGGACAACATCTGGTCCGCCCGGATGGAACTGTCGGCCTCGGAATTTACGGCGATGTGTATGTCGCCGGGCTGTCGATGCCCGAGGTTCGGCAGGCCGTCGAGATGCACCTCTCGCAGTATCTGAATAATCCAGTCGTGAGCGTCGATGTGATGGCTTACAACAGCAAGGTCTACTACATCATCGCAGACGGGGGTGGCTACGGTCAGCAGATCGTCCGTTTGCCGTGCACGGGAAACGAAACCGTTCTGGACGCGATTGCACAGATCAACGGATTGCCGCAGGTATCGTCGAAGCGAATCTGGATCGCGCGTCCTTGCCCGGAGACAGGCGGGCGTCCGCAGATCCTTTGCGTGAATTGGCGGTCGATCACGGCTGATGGCGTGGCGACGACCAATTACCAGCTCCTACCGGGCGACCGTGTCTATGTGCAGGCAGACGATCTGATCGCGACCGACAACTTCTTGGCGAAGGTCTTCGCGCCCGTCAATCGAGTGTTGGGCTCGATGCTCCTCGGGATCTCTGCCGCCGAGGGGATTCAAACCCTCAAGAGTGGGACCTCGAGCGGTCTAGGCACCTTCTAGCGACGCTCGCGCACGTCGAACTCAAGTCGAACGACCGCGGGAGCCGGCGACGGCGCCGGCGATCGCTTGAGATCGACTTCGAAAGGCCGGCCGATGCTGTTGCCAGCCGGATCTTCCAGGCGCGTCGACACTGCGAGCACATAGTGCCCTGCCGACCAGGGCTCGCGCGGCTCGAAGGTCCAGCGCGTCTCCGCGTCGGTGATGTGGATTGTCCCCGCGATTTCCACCTCAACCGGACGCAGCACCTGCAACACGCGCTCCAAGAGGGCGCGATCGAGCGGCTTCGGAAAACGGACCGAAAGCGGCTCGCGCGTTCCGACGGGCGGCGTCTCAATTTTCCATGCACTGGGGTCCAACTGCCTGGACTCGGCCTTCACCGCCCGAAAAGCTTTGCGCGCCCAGCGCCCAGAGGCCGTCCTTCGGCATCGGGCCAGCTTGAGTCGACGGTGAGGGTGTAGGTCCGACCGGAGACCAGGATCGGGCCCAGCTCCCCGCGCGGAACGAGATCGTGCTTGACGCGCCCCGGTTCCAGCAAAAGCGTGAGCCGTGTGCCGTCCGGACTCCATAATTCCTGCGGCAATTCGAGGAAGGGCTGCTGGACCTCGGTCCCGGTTGTTTCGTCCCGAAGGTGCACGCGGCGGTAGCAATTCCCTTGGCTCATCGAGGCGGAGAACTGAATGTAGAGCCGAAGCAGATTCTCAGGCACTTCGCGTCCAGAAGGATAAATTGCCACAACCGTAGCCGGCGGACCCTCGCGTGAAGCTGGAATCACGAAGGTCTCGGCGAGGCGAAAATGGCGACCCGATTCGACGCCGGACTTTCGGGGACTTCCGCCCCGCGGCCAATCGAAAACCGCACGGTACTCAATCGCGCGTTCCAGGGGAAAACGCGGACGGAATCGAACTCCATCGCTCGTCGGCTCGTACGAGCCCAACATCGGCGGCTGGTCGCCCTTGGCCGTTGCCGCGACGTGAATGTTGAAGATGCTCGGCCAGAGCGGGTCGCGCGCCGGAACCCTTCGCAACTCGGCTGCAACGTCGGGCGGTAGCCCCCGCACTTCGAAGCAGGCCTGCGAAGTCTTCGCCGGCGCGAGCACGAGGGCTGGCGCGTCACCTCGATCTGCTGCCACGAGTATGCTGCAAACCGAGGCGGCCGCGAACCAGATCCCGCAAGACCCGGCGCAGGCCAAGCGGCGAGACGAAACACGAATCATCGACGAGGCGCCAGCTGTGCCAACGCTTACGGCAAGGGGAGGGTCCGCAAGTCGGATTTGCCGTCCTGCTCGATCAGCACGATGGCATTTGCGTCGTCGAGCTGGTCGAGTTGCTTGACCCCCTTCCAGCCCTTGATCGTCTCATAAGGCTGGCCGGCAATTCCGCGGACCGGTTTGGTAATTCCGTCGCGGGTCAAGAGCCCATCCGTGCTGATTTTCATTACCCCACGAGCGGCATTGGCCAACAACAGGAAGTTCTTGCCGTCCTTCTGATAGGCGATGATATCGAGCGGTTGATTCATGTTGCCCAGCTCGGCAACCGTCGTCCCGCGGACTTTGACTCCAGGCCGGAGGTCCGAAACGGGAATGCGAACGAGCGGAGTGCACGTATAGGCGGCGATGATCTGTGGGTTGCCTCCGAACGAAATCGGAACGAACGTGCGGATCGGCGAGCGCGTCTCGAGCTGGCCGTGGCTGCCGTGGAAGATCTCGATGCTTGCTCCCCGGTTGACGTCGCTGAAGGGATACGGAATCGCTCGCAGGTTGGACGCAAACTCCTCGTTCGACAGCCCCGCCACGATGACCGTGCCGTCGATGAAGGCCAAATCGGTGATCGCGACGTTGCGGCCATTTTGTCTCCGCCGTCCCGAGCCGGTCTCCTTGTCCTCTGGCGGATTGGGAAGCGCGGCCTTGGAAAACGTGGCGTTGTCGAGCGCGAATTCGTCGATCTTGCCTGCGGCGTCGACCCGGACGATCACCGGCAGAGCCTCGGCTCCTCGTCCGCGTGCGACCGAAACATACACTTTGCCGCTGGCTGGATTGACCGCCACATCCTGAATGCGGATCTGGTCCGCGCTCGTCCCCAGCAGTGAGGCGATTTTCTGATTGATGCCGTCGACATTGACCGACGGCTTGGAGCGTCCGGAGTTCGGGCTGGCGGTCTCGTTGGTCTCAACGGCAAAAATTGCCGCCCCCTTGGGATCGCCGATGAAGAGAACGCCATTGGGGCCGAAAGCCAGGGGACCGGCCGACCTCAGCTCGACCTTTCCGTGCTGTTCGGCCTTCGGTGCATCGGCCCCCGCGGCCGTCACCGCCATTGCACCCAGAACAATTCCCGCCAAAGCGCTTTTCAAGTGCATCGGACGTGCCTTTCTCAATCGTGGACCAGCTTCGACTCGCGGCGTTCCTCATCAATACGCCGACCGAGGCGGTCCGTCAATCATGCGGCGATCCAAGGGCGACTACACAGGTTGTGACTGCACGGGGAGCGTTGAGCTGGCCTTCAGGCTTCCGACTGTCGCTCCGCGAAGTCGCTTGGAATGCAGATTCGATGAAATGCCTTCTGGGAGACGAACTGGGCTAATAACTCCGGCCGCGACCCAACCCGTGCTGCCACGTAAATCTTCCGCACGTGATTGTGAACAGTGTGCTGGCTGATTTTGAGTTTACGGGCAATCTGCTTCTCGGAGAGTCCCTCCAACAAGAGATCGAAGACTCGACGTTGGGCTGCCGTCAAGTTCAGGCCTTCAACCTCGGCAAGCATCGAATCGCGAGCCTGGCTCAAGCTTTGCGTCTCGACGTCCTCGTTGGCGATAGCGGCGGCGTTCGTCGCGATCAGAAAGGTGATTGACCCGAAACGAACTAATTGTCCCGGATGAACCTCGCTCGACTCAATTCTCTGCTCGTCCACATAAGTGCCGTTGCGGCTCTTCAAATCGTGAACAGCCAACGAGGCTCCGATGACCGAAAGCTCAGCATGGCACCGCGAAACGGAAAGGTGTGGAATCACCAGGTCGCAGCTCGGCGCCCGCCCAACGGTTGTTTTCTTTAACGTCAACGTGATGGTCGAACCCGAAGCTTTTTCGATCCGATCTTGCATGATTCGGATTTTCCCCGTTCGTCCCGTCCCCGGCGCCTCTGGCCACGACTATTCTGCGCTCGGAGTGCCGTGGGAAGCAACAATTCTTCCGCGGAAGCAGCGGCGGACCTGAGGCGCATGGCCTGTTTAGCTCATGGCACGCGGCCGGCGCGGACTGTGAGCGTGAGCCGCCTTGAAACGAGCTAGCGCCGGTTTTGTGAGAGCGGATCGCGAGCCCTGTGCGTGACCGCTTATTTCGAGACGATCCGCGTTGGCTCCATAACAAAACCTCGCGCCGCGTTTTCTTAACGTCGTCACCGAGCCTTCCAGGAGCGGGGGATACCGACAGAGACGGGAATGACGTCGCTGACATCGATGGTGTAGCGGTGGATCGACCGGGCGGTCTTCAGGGGCTCCTCCGGATCGAAGAAGGCAAGAGTAATATCCCAACAATCGGAGCCTGGGCGATAGGTCGTGCTGCGCTCGACACGAATCGTGTCCAGCGCGCGCTTGGCCGCCGCCTCCTTCGCAAAAATTCCTTTGGGTTCGACGAGATTGGTCCCCGCGTAATTGAGTGCTCGTTCGGGTGACGTGCGCCCGGAATTTCGCAACTCAAAATAAATCCGGTCCAAGAACTCTCGGGCAGGCTGGCTCGGCTTACCGTTCGGTTTGCCGATCAAGGCCTCTGCGCTCCAATTGCACAGCCCCCGGAGGTCGGGATTGATAATGGGGACCTGCTGACCGCTGAAGAGCGTTGCCTGCCCTGTGATGACGCCCGGCACCGCAACCCGCTCGACGCCCGCGACATTTTCGCCCTTCTCGTTCTTATGCGGAAATTGCTCCCTGAAATAGCGCTGGAGCACGTCGTAGGCGTCGCGAGCAAACGGGCCTTCTGGTCGAATGACGTAGAGCGGCAAGTCGCCCACCTCCAAGGTCCAAAGAAGGGCGCTGACGTGCCACGGTTCCGGTGTTTTTTGGCTGTTCATGACGTCCAGGAACTTGAGTAGCTGCGATTCGTCAAGCGGGTTCGCGTCCGGCCACTCATATTGCATCCGCTGCTTGAATGCGTCCAAGCAGGCCTCGTTGCCAAAGTCATGGCCCAGTTGACCCAAGGCGTAGACCAGTTGGCGCTCGCCGCGGCAGGCGGCGCAGGCCGAGGGCTGCACGGCGTCGACATACTCCCGCTGGGGCGCGGGAAAGGTCTGTAATCGCGACGGTTCGAGGGGCGTGGCGACTGGTTCACTGGACGGAGTGACCGCCGCCGAATGAACGTCGTTGCCGTTGTTCGATAGGGAATTGCACTGGGCAGCCAAATCGAGGTCTTCGTGGGTCATCGTGGTACTCCAGGTGTCAATCAGGTGAATTGTTTCAGTGATATTCAAACGACCGGCCAGGAATCGGGGGTTCTCACTGCCAGTCTGGCGGACAGACTGGGCCGCTGCCAAGAGGGCTTTGCGAATTAACAAAGGTCGAATCGGGCGACCGCGTTTTCGTTCGCGACTGAGTAACAAAGCGGCGACGCCGGAGACGATCGCGGTCGCATAGCTCGTCCCCGTGCGCAGTTCGGCCCCTCCGTGCGTGGCGGCGACCGGAATGTCCTCTCCCGGTGCCAGGAGTCCTTGTTTTCCGTACGTCGATCCCCAGTTGCTTCCGGGCAAAGGCGTGCCGTCCCAGCGCGTCGCACCGACGGCCAAGACGCAGGGCAACGCGGCGGGAACGTGAAGACAGTCGCAGCCATCGTTGCCCACGGCGGCAACAATCAAAACGCCGGCCGACGAGCAGGCCCGCACCGCGTCCGCCAGCTCGGCTTCTGCGATCGCGTCGGGAACTAATTGCCCGGCACTGACATTAATAATGTGAGCCCCGGCGGCCAGGGCCTCGTAGATCGCTCGGGCGAGTTGATGTTGGTTGGTCGACGGCGAACGCTCGGGATCGCAGTCGTAGATCGGAACACTGACTCCGCTGCACTTCGGGGCGATGCCCCAAACGGGGCTGTCGTGCGACGCGAAAATCACGCTGGCGACTTCGGTTCCATGCGCGGAACAGTGCCCATGATGCCCCAACCAACGCTGCTCGATCTTTGTCGATTCCAAGCAGGGGTTGGCGCGATCAACCGGGGCGTCCAGGATGGCGATGCAGATCTCGGGATAGCCCAGCGTCTCGGCCCAGAGCGCCGTCAGGCCCGGAATTGGGAAATCGGCAGACCGATGAGGCTGCGAGATGCCCTGTCTGTCGCCGCGCGATTGAGTCGCCAAAGATGACACGGTCTAAGAAGCCGATAGGCCCAGGCCGCCGTGCGAAACCCGCGCGGCCTTACGTGCCAAGCGCGTGCGGCGAAAGCCGCTCGACCGAATTTGAATGTCGCACTTAACTCGTTGCGGACTGCTGACGCCTCAATCTGGTCCCTGGTGCTCGCAAACCCACTGATTGTCGTCATCGGTCAAAGTGCACATCCAGGCATGCTGCCCGTGCACAGGCAAGACTCTTTGCAGTGGCAGCACGCCCAGTCGTTTGGGTTTCCCGCACAAGTGCATTCGACCATGTGCTTGGGACACTTGTGCTTGCCATAGTCGGCGGGAATCACGTGGCCGTCGCCATCAATGTATCGCAAGCTTGGGAACAGTCTCGGACCTCTAGAAACAGCACCCATTTGGAGCGGTAAGTTCATGGCTCAAGCCTTATGTTTCGGTTGCAGTGGGTGAACGTTGCAAGACGTGCGAGAAGCTCTTTTCACGTTCCGCACGAAGGTGTGTTGTTATTGCATTGGCACGACTCTCCGGAACCGCAGCACGCATATTCCGTGTTGTTTCCTGCGCAGGTGCAGCAGGTCTGAGTCGAGGTACACTCGCCGATCCAATAACAAGAACCGGACGGACCAACTCGATTGGAACCGTAGAACCTCGAGTGCGGGAAGAGCAGTGTGGCATATCGCGAAACGGCGCCCATTTGCAGTGGCAAATTCATGGCTTAACCTCAGGTGTGGTGGCCGCGGTCAAGAGACGCTGCTACAGATCGATCCTCAGGGGTTTTGGCATCCCGGCTTGCCGTTGTTATTAGGGCATGTCGAGCCGGGGACATCGAGGCACGTGCCACAGCAGGCGGTATCGCCAGTGCCTTGGCACCAGCAGCACGTCGTTCCCGGCGGACAAGTGACCCCCGTACACGGGTTGGCAGCCGGGAGAACCTGCCCGGACCAGTTGACGTGTCGAAACGCAGGCGATCTGGGGCCTCTCAACACAGCACCCATTTGAAGCGGCAAATTCATGGCCGAAGCCTCATGGTTGGTTGTACCGTGGGAAATGCGCTCAGCGTGTCTTTTCAACCAGGTAGTGTACGGGCAGTGTACCGGTTAGGAGGCTTGCGAAGCAAGCAGAATCTGGCAATCTCTGGCGTATCGGAATCGCTCTATGCCACGAGCGCTGCACCGGCGATTGTGAGCCGGTATCATCAGAAAGTTCGTTTGAGCCTCCGGGCACTTGATCGGGTTTCGATGCCCTGAAGCAGTTGGTTGCATCGGGAAGTATTGATTCGAACGGCTCGATCCTCTGAGGGGCTTGCGTTTTGCGAAGTGGCTAATTCGAGTTCGCGCGTAGATTGTCCATGTCACCCGAAGCACCCATCTCTGCGGTTGACATCGAGCAGGTTGTCAAGCGCTTTGAGGGCGCCTGGCAACGTGGCGAGCAGCCGGCCATCTGCGATTACTGCAATGACGTTGGGTCTCGCAGCAGTGCTCTATTGCAGGCGCTAGTGGTTGTTGATCTCGAGTGCCGTTTGAGAGCGGGTCAAAGCCGCAGCGCCGAAGACTATCTGCGAGAGTTTCCGCAGCTTCAGTCGCAGGAACAGACCATCCTGGCGCTGTTGCGCGTTGAGGCCCGCTGGCAAGCGCGCGAAGTCGCTCCCTCACCGCGTGACCCTGTCGATGTCGCGAGCGACTCCGAGGGGATTGATCCCGCCGACAAATCCGGCGCGGCGGCGGTCGAAACAGTCAGCGGCGACGATCTTTCAGTGATCGCTGCAACGCGAACATCTCCTGGCGACTCTTTTTCCGAGGCCAATTTCTCCGGCGTGACAGTCTCCGCTCATGAGGCGCCGCCTCCAGCCAAACTGCCAACCATTCGGATACTAGGCAAATTTCGACTCGTCGATGTCGTCGGCCAGGGGGGCTTCGGCACCGTGTTTCGGGCGATCGACACCGGTTTGGGGCGTGTCGTCGCCGTGAAAGTCCCCAAAGAGGGAGTGCTGGGCTCGGAGAAAGAACAGGAGCGCTTCATCCGCGAGGCGCAAGCGCCGCAGCCCTGCGCCATGCGCACATCGTCACGGTGTTCGAGATCGGTGGGACGCGGGAGCGGCCCTTCATCGTCTCCGCGTTTGTTTCTGGCTCGACGCTCAGCAAAGCATTGGCCTGCCGGCAGTTCGACCCGCGCGAAGCGGCGACAGTTGTTCGCTTGGTCGCCGACGCACTGCAGTATGCGCATGAACGCGGTGTGATCCATCGGGATGTCAAACCGTCGAACATCATGCTTGACGATCGCGGTAAACCGTACTTGATGGATTTCGGCCTGGCACGCCGCGACGGCGTGGCCGTCATCACGCACGACGGAGCAATCCTCGGAACCCCCGCCTACATGAGCCCCGAACAGGCTGAAGGGAAGCACGTCGACGCGCGAACCGACGTCTACAGCCTGGGCGTCGTGCTTTACGAGCTATTGACCGGCCAGCGACCGTTTCAAGGCACTGTGCAAAGCGTCTTGCAGCAGGTGATCAATGCACAACCTCCTTCGCCGATCGTGGCCAATCGCGCGGTGCCGCGCGACCTCGAAAAGATCTGCCTTAAGTGCATGCAAAAGTTGCCGGTCGACCGCTACGAGTCGGCACGCGAGCTGAATGACGATCTTTCCAGGTTTTTGGAGGGGCTCCCGGTCCGGGCGCGACCGATCTCGCCGGTGGCGAGAAGTTGGCGTTGGAGCCGCCGCCACCCGAAGACTGCGGTTCTGATTGGCGTCGCCGCGATTCTCGCGATCAGCCTTCCGGTTCTCCAAACGGTTGCCAACCGGCGGCTTGACCAGGAGAGGGAAAACGCCTTTCGATCCGATGAGGCCAATCGCATACGACTGCAGAAACTCTTTGTCTCAAAAGGCAACGAAAGCGTCGAGGCGGGCAATCCCATGCCTGCCCTCACTTGGTTTGCCGCCGCTTTGGAACAGCTTTCGGAGGGCGACGCCCACGCCGGGTCAGCGCACCGGGTGCGGCTCATCACCACCATGGCGGGACCGCGGCTGGCGCGCGTGTGGTTTGCGGGTGGTCCAATCAATTCCGTCGCGCCGTGCCCCAAGCGGCAGCTGCTGGCGATCGCGTCGACAGCCAAGGCGGCGATGGTGCTCGATCTGAGCGTTCGTAATGATCCCGGTCTGCTATTGCGGCATCCCCAGCCCTTGTGGCAATGCGCATTTAGCCCCGACGGCAAGTGGTTAGCCACCAGTAGCAACGATGCCAATGTGCGCATCTGGCGCACGGACGGGTTGGCGGGTGATCCGCTCGTTTTTCAAAGTGAGGGACTGCCAACTTCGATGGACATTGATCCGACGGGCCGGCTGCTTGCGACGGCAACGCGAGGTGGCGCAGTACGACTTTGGGACGTATCGGGCATGACTAAGCATGGTCCGATTCTTGGTCATCGGAAGACCGTCAACCAGTTGAAGTTCAGCCCCGATGGCTCACTTTTAGGGACTGCCGGGTCGGACGGCGCGGTCCGTCTTTGGTCCGTTAGCAGGAGCAATGAGGTTTGGGCCCTCCCACATGAGGGCCCGGTGAATTGCGTTGATTTCGCGCTCGACGGCCGCGAGCTATTCTCGGGCAGCGATGACGGGACGGTTCGAGGTTGGGAAGCAAAATCCGGCGCCCGGACATTCGAGCTTCGGTTAGGAAGCCCTGTCCTCCACTTAGCGCTGAGTGGCGACGGAAACTTGATGGCGGTGGGTTGCGCAAACGGTCGCGTGCACGTGCGGAATCTCAAGACCAAAAGCGAGGTGCCTGTTGACCTTCGTCATCAACGAGCCGTCAGGGCACTCTCGTTTTCCCGCACCGGCGAAATGCTCGTGACCGGCGGTAACGATCGGACCGTTAGGGTCTGGGACTTTACGAATAGCGAATCCGTTGGTCCGCCCCTGTCTTGCGCCGGAGAGGTCAACTGGGTGGCGTTGACCGAAGATCGGCAACGCGTGATGGCTGCGGGAACCGACGGCATTCTGCGCGAATGGACGTTAGGGAAACCCTTTAAGGCAGAGGAGCGCTGCACCGACTTTGGCGCGCCATCCCTCGTCCAACTCTGCCCTGATGGCCGGTGGTTATTGATGGCCAGTCGTGGATCTGCGCAACTCTGCAATTTGAGTGGCCCAAAGTTGATGGTCATGCCCTTGGCCGATTCTTCGGGTGGGCATGCGGCATTTCGGCCCGATGGAGATCGGCTCGTCTTCGCGCGAGAGAACGGAGATCTTCATCTTTGGGACGTTTCCGAGCCGCCAAAAGAAATCAAGGTGATCAGCGGCAGTGGGCCGCTCAACGACGTCGTTTTTTCGCCGGACGGCCAGTCGATTGCGACCGCGAACTCTGACGGAACGGCGAGAGTTTTTTCCGTCGCTGGCGGCGATTGCCGGCTGAGCTTGCCACATGGCGATGGCCTGAAGCGAGCGCTCTACGGCAGCGACGGGCAAAAGATCTATACGGCCGGCGGTGAACGACTCTGCCTTTGGGATGCTAGGTCCGGTAATTTGCTCTCGGAATGTCACGCTTCCAACGACAACCCTACGATCAAACCGCAGGTCGACGATATCCGGCTGACGCCGGGCGGCCGATTCCTCCTGGCGATTTGGCGTTCCATTCCGGCGACCGTGTATGATGCCTCGTCGGGCGAATTGCTCAGGAGCTGCAAGACAGTCTCCTCGACCGCATTTTTTAGCGACGATGGAACGCGTTTTGTCGCCCTTGGTACGAAGAGCGATGCCGGAACCTGGGAGCTTTCCACAGGAAAGCAGATTTCGGCCCCAGTTTCACAACGCGGGAACGTTCTCTGTTGCGCCATCCGTGGGGACGGCACGTTAATCGCAACGGGGAGCGCCGACAAAACGGCCGCTGTGTGGGATGCCGAAACCGGTGAAGCGGTCTCGCCGCCGCTGAAGCACACCGATCGCGTGATTTTTGTGGGGTTTCGCGAGGGGGGAAACCAGCTCGTCACGGTCAGCGCGGATGCCGTGATTCGGCTCTGGACCCTGGACGACGGCACGCCGACCGAGCGTCTCATCCATCTCGCGAAGGCGACGAGCGGCCAAAAGATCGAGAACGGCTCGGTCGTGGCGCTCAAGCCGAAGGAGATTCAAGCGGAATGGGAAGCCGCGCAGGCCGCGTCGAGCCCCGATTCGCAATAACGCCCGGCTTGGCCGCGATCGGTCCCGCGATCGCTGGGCCAAACCCAAAGTGCACTCGGAGGGATTCGAACCCCCAACCCTCGGTTCCGAAGACCGATGCTCTATCCATTGAGCTACGAGTGCGTTACGCGGCCCGCGTGACAGGGCACTGCCGGACGCGACGGCTCGAATGTATCGCGGCCTCTGCGCGGCTGCAATGACCGGCGTCAGGGGTGGCTGGGGTAGGGTGCGCACGTTTCTTGGGGCGGTCCCGCCTTCGATGATTCAGGATGATTGAGGCGTGGTTTTTGGCTTTCGGCTGTTTGGAGGCGACCCGTCGTGCAACACGGTTGTGTCGGCCGTTCCGGTGCGACGGATTGGACCGAAGTCAGTCGGGGGCCTCGATTCGGCCGTGCAATTTTGTGCCGGCAGGCGCTTGCGACGCTCGACTGCGGCCAGCACAATGGATTTGTCGCCATTCTCTCGCACAATCTGACACTTCGCCGGGCGCCGATCCTCCATGCGATTCTTCGTTGGAACGAGCGGGTATAGCTATAAGGAGTGGAAGGAGAGCTTCTACCCCGAGAAGCTGCCCGCCAAGGAGATGCTGAGCTATTACGCTCAGCGGTTCTCCACGGTCGAGATCAACAACACGTTTTACCGCATGCCCGCCCCGAGCGTGTTGGAAGCGTGGGCGACGCAAGTGCCGGAAAACTTCCGGTTCGTGCTCAAGGCGCCGCAGTCGATCACGCACTTCAAACGGTTGAAGGACATCGAAGAGCCGACCGAGCGATTCCTGCAGGTGGCGTCGGTGCTGAAGGAGCGGCTGGGGCCCCTGCTGTTTCAGTTGCCGCCGAACTTCAAGAAGGATCTCCCGCGCCTCGAGGGCTTTCTGGATGTGATTCCTACCGGCGCACGCATCGCGCTCGAGTTTCGACACGAGAGCTGGTTCGACGACGAGGTCTTCGCCCGCCTGCGTGCGAAATCTTGTGCCCTCTGCGTGGCGGACTCGGAGGATCTGCCGTCCCCCGACCTGGTCGACACGGCACGCTGGGGAATGCTGCGTCTGCGGCGCGAGGAGTATTCCAAGCAGCGGCTCGTCGAGTGGATGGAAAAGGCCAAATCGCAGAACTGGGACGAAGCGTACGTCTTCTTCAAGCACGAAGACTCGGGAACGGCTCCCAAGTTTGCAAGCCGCTTTCTCGAACTGGTCAACTCGTAATCGGGTTGCTGCTTTTCCTGAGCCCGTGCCTGCGCGCGGATTTGCTTGTTAACGTCGCGGCGAGCTGAGGGAGGCTCTCACGCGGCGTCGGACCGCTATTGCTGCTAGCAGGATAACTTCCCCATGGAAAACTTATTCACGCCCGAAGAGCGCCGCCTGGTTGAACTGTGGGAGCGGCACATGCGCTACGAGTTCGCCGACCGTGATGCGGCGAAGACCGTCGACACGATGTCGGATGAGAACTATGTGAACCATGTTCCCGTCATGACCGGCGGCCGCGGACGCGACGAAATGCTGGAGTTTTACGGCCGATACTTTATTCCCCAAATGCCTGCCGACACGCGCATCACGTCGGTTTGCCGAACGGTCGGCCAGGAGCGCGTGATTGACGAGATCATTTTCAGTTTCACGCACGACATCGAGATGGATTGGATGCTCCCGGGCGTGTCTCCGACCGGACGGCACGTCGACGTTCCCACCGTGGTGGTCGTGCAGCTCGGCGGGGACGAAATCGTTTGTGAAAGGATTTACTGGGATCAGGCGTCGGTGCTAGTCCAGATCGGCCTGCTCGACCCGTCGAAGTTGCCCGTCGTAGGAGTTGAGTCAGCTCGCAAAGTGCTCGATCCAAGTCTGCCTTCGAATGAGCTGATCACGCGGGCGGGCGATCGCCGCCGGTAGACCAGCGTTGCTCGCGATCAGTCAGGCCCGCTTGATCAGGTGGATCAGAAAGAGCAGGACGATCGCACCCACCGTGGCCGTGACCAGGCTGCCGATCAGGCCGTTTGCGGAAAGGCCGAGCATCCCGAAGAGGAAGCCCCCAAGCACGGCTCCGATCACTCCTACGACGAGATCCCCGATCAGGCCGAAGCCTCCTCCCCTCATGATCTTGCCGGCGAGCCACCCCGCCACGATGCCGATAATCAGAAACCAAATGATGTCCATGTCGGGCTCCCCACGTGAACTCTCTCGTGCCCACCGAGACGACGGCGGGCGGCACGGGCGTGATCGTAGCCGTCAGGTTAGCGGTTGTCACGACGAATCGGCGACGCCGCGACCGTTACTTCGAGCCCGCCGGCTGTGCTGACGTCTGGGTTCGCAGGGCCTGTTCGATCACCTTGTCACGCTCGCTGCCTTTCCCGGCCTTGGTGGCTTCCTCGTCAGTCAGGCCGACGATTCGGCCGACGAGCAGGAAGGCCATCATGGCGTGGGGTGATTTCCAGCGGGCCATCTCGATCAATGCCGGCAAGGATCGTTGACGGAGTTTGGCGAGCAGCGCCGGGTCGCGGTCGGCGGTTGCCGCGTCGAGAACCGCCATGGCTTTGTTGCGATCGGTCCATTGCAACGATTCCAACAGATCCAGGCACCAATCCGTCGACACCTCGATCCCCAGCTCGCGATGCGCTCGCGCGTAAGTGAGCAGGACCGAGAGCGCACGCACGGCGTCATTTCGCACGAGCGCGTCGGAATCGTGGGTGCCGATGACGAGGTCCTTCGCGGCTCGTTTCTTGTTGCTCGCATAGCCGATGATGGTGGCCGCCATAGCCCGCTGCTCGGCGTACTTCGAGTTCTCCAGAGACGTCGAGCAGTCGATCGTAGTGCTGATCCGCCAGCGGCGGAAACTTCCGCTGGACAGCACGAGCCGCCGCATTGCCCATGAGCGCGTAGCCATTCGAATCGTCCTCGTTGAAATCATTGTGCCGGACGGAATCGAGAAAGGTTCGCTCACGCTCCGCATACAGTTTGACGACGTCTTTAGGCAACGTGACCTTGCCCGTGGGGGCCGCGTGAAACGTCACGTCGGGCTGGTCGGACTCTTGTATGCCGATATAAACGACCGGCCGGCCAACCGTGCCACCCGAGGCGGTGTCGAACGGGGTCGTGATGACCACGATCGCCGCCCGCTTCACGCCGGGAATCTTTTCCAATCGTCCGGCGATGGCCTTCCATTGCACCGAGCGAGGGGGTCGATCCCCTTCGCCCAGGTTGGCGACGTCAAGGACCTTCTTGCGGTCGACGTGGTGGAGTCCGTACGTCTCGACGGACGCAATGGCTGTGTCGTCGGCACAGGTCGCGGTGCGCGCCAGACAGGCGCCGATCAACAGTGCAATGGATAAACGGATCAAAGGATTGCCGCCATTTTTGTGGGCCGATGCATCGACTACAACTCGACTGCGACGACGCGAAATCCAATGTGGTCGGCCCGCCGTTCGGGCTCGAATCGCTGCCGGAACGCAGACCGCGAGGCCCAGCCGTCGTCGGTCCAGGCACTCCCTCGGCGAGATCGCGAATAGTCGCCGGTCCGGTTTTTTGTGCCGAGCACGTTCGACAAATCGGGATCTGTGCCTCCCGGCAGTCGCGCATGATACCAGTCACGGCACCACTCGACGACGTTGCCGTGCATGTCATGCAAACCCCACGCGTTGGCCGGATAGCTGCCGACCTTGGCAGCCCGATTGAGCGACGGGCCCACTTCGGCCCCGTTATACGGCTTGTTGCCCCGAAAGTTCGCCTGCTTGCTGCTGATCTTGTCACCGAAAGCCGTGGCGGTGGTCGTTCCCGCGCGACACGCGTATTCCCATTGCGCTTCTGTCGGCAGGCGGAACTCCCACCGACTCGGCAGCTCTCCCGACGCCCGTCCTTTCTCGGTCAGCTTCCGGCAGAAATCGATCGCCTCCGCGTAGTTGACGTTGTAGACCGGGAAGTCGTCGCCGTCGCCACCATCCGGAGTGAGCGGCCCCGGCAACTTGCCGACAATCCGCTTCCAATCTCCCTGTGTGACTTCGTATTCACCCGTCCAGAAGCCTTTTGTCAGCGTCACCTCAACCTGATTTTCTCCCGGCCGCCGCTCCGGCTCGGTGCGTGGACTGCCCATCGTGAAGTGTCCCTGCGGACACCAGCACAGCTTGATACCGACAACCTGACGCGCATCTCCGGCTCTCGAACCGACAAAGGCGCCGCCCGCTTTTGACCGCGCCTTGTCCTCGGCCGCCACGGCGTACGAACTGAACTGTGCCCGAGTAAGGATTTCGCAACCGAGCAGGAGCAACGTGATTCGTAGAGACGACATTTCGGTTACTCCGCATCGACGTTCTATTGGCGTGCACTCTCAGATGCCATCAACGCGGCGACTGCTCGCTCGGTGGGCATCGCGGACTGCGCGCCCCTTTCAGAGGCCGCGAGGGCGCCGGCCGCGCAGGCGAAGCGCACGGCTTCGAACATCGGCGCTCGTTGAGCCAGTCGGACTGCGAGTGCGGCTGCGAAGGCGTCGCCGGCGGCGGTCGTGTCAACGGCGGTGATGTTGAACGCGGGAACGAGCAGTGGCCTCGTGTCCGGCTCACAGAGCACGGCGCCCGCGCCCCGAGAGTCACAATGCCATACTTGGGACCGAGCGATCGCAAACAGCAGGCGGTGCGCTCAGCGTCCTCCACTGTCTCGATTCTCACGTTGGTGAGAGCCAGCGCTTCCGCTTCGTTCGGGCACGCAACCTCCACCTGCAGCAGCTCGGACAGCATGGTCGAGTGTTCGTCTTCGACTGCCGGGGCAGGCGCCGGGTCGAGAATCACCGGCGTGCTGTATTCGGCGCCAGCTTGACGGCGGCGATCGTCGTTTCCAGCGGCACTTCGAGCTGGAGCAGAACCACGTCGGCTCGACGGATGACCTCACCGGCAGCCCTCACGTCCGCGGGCGTCAGGCGCCCGTTGGCGCCGGGGACGACCATGATGGAGTTTTCACCGCTGTCTTCGACGGCCACGATAGCCAACCCGCTTGCGCAGTCGGGCGTCGCCTGCACGAGCTCGACGTCAATGCCGTTCTCTTGGAGGCCATTGATCAGGTGCTGGCCGAATGCGTCGTCGCCGACCCGGCCGATCATCGAGACGTCCGCGCCCAGCCTGGCGGCGGCCACCGCCTGATTGGCACCCTTGCCGCCGGGGACTTCTGAGACGTCGCGCGCCGAGATCGTCTCGCCGGGTCGCGGCAGCCGGGAACAACGGACGACCAGATCGGCGTTGATCGAGCCGACAACCACGATGCGGGGCCGAGTCATGACGGATTCACTCAGATTGAGCTAACTCACCAGTGCATCACTAATCCGCTGGCTTACCGCTAAATTAAAGACTCAGCCGCTGGCGTGTTACCCAAAGTGTCACCCAAAGCCCGATAAGGCGCGTCGCCGCTCGTTTCGGCATTCCGCCCCCCATAATACCGCAGCGTGGCGTCGATCGGCTCGTGTCGCACGGCTGCAACCGCGAAGCGGGGCGCACCTCTCTACGAGCGAAACGGCAGGCTGCCAAAGTCCGCTCACTGATTTCCTCTTGCATCGTCTCACGCTGGAATTCATGCTCACGGTAATCCGGCCACCGGTTCGTAATTCATGCTCCGAATTCGAGGACAATCGACAATCCTGAACGGTCACGCGCAGAGGCTCCGGACAGGCAGGCTGAGTTCTTCGGCCCTAGCAATTTGCTCGGTGCTTGCAACATTAACGTTCATCATCGGAGGATCATGCGCAAGATGTGCGCTCATGGGTTCAGAACTCCGTTTCCTGCCTCCCGAGAGGGCACCGTCCATCGACGAAGCGATGACATCGTGCCCGACGGAATACGCGCTTCGTTCCAACGATGAAAACGACGTCATTTTCCTCGGCGGCAGCTCGTGCCGATGCGGAATCGACCCCAAACGCCTCGCCGGTCTGCGTGCGTTCAACCTCGGAAGCATCGTTGGGCTTCAGCCCCGTGCAATTTTGGCAACGCTCAGAATCTATTTGCAGCACCATAGGTCGCCTAGAATCGTGGTGCTCTGCCTCAGCCCGATAACATTCGACTTTGCGACCGACGATGTCTGGAGCACCGGTGTCACCCGACATTTTCTCTTGAACTATGGCGCACTCGGAGGCGAGTCGCCGCCGTTGCCAGAATCCATCGAGTACTTCATCCGCCGCGGGATTTCGGGAGCCTTCACGGCCCATGCGGCAGACTTGCGCGATGTGCCGCTGATGGGTCAGGAAGGGAGCACTTATCGGACGTTCAAACGAGACTTTCTCGCCGGCCACGGCTTCATTCCGATGCCCGGAGAACATGGTGCCGACCACCACAACGGTCCGCGGGAGACGGTCAGGATTGGCAAAGAGTGGACGCCATTTGTCCGCGACCTGTCCGCCGAATGCAGAGACCGCGGAATCCGGCTGCTCGTGCTCTTCACGCCAATTTCGGCAGAAGCCAACTCCGCCCGAGACTATTCCCCAATCGACGACTGGTGCAAGAGCTTGCGTGCAGAGGGTGTCGCAATTGACCCGCAGAGAGTACCGGAAATTTACCCGCCGAAGTTGATGTGGGACAGCGCGCACCTCAACGCGGGGGGCGTCGAAAAGTTCATGCTGACCGTCGCCCAGGGGACGTGCAGGCTGTTGCCGGGCAAGTAGTTGCCCCTCCACCGCGATGCGAGGCCGAGTCATGACGGATTCACTCAGATTGAGCGAACTCACCAGTGCATCACGAATCCACCGTCGACATTGATCGTCTGACCGGTGACATGTTCCGCCCGATCGGACGACAAAAACACGATCATGTCGGCGATGGCTTCCGGCGTCTGCCACTTGCCGAGCGGCACGACGGCCTGGATTTTACGAGCGGCCCAATCCTCGTACGTCATCCGCTCCGCAGGCGGCGTCTGATCGTGCCAGGCTTGCCACACGCCTCTGTTCAGCGCGGTCGGCACCATGCCTGGGCAGACGGAGTTCACGCGCACGCCGTGGGGCGCCAGGTCTTTGGCCAGGCACTGGGCGAAGTTGATGTTGGCCGCCTTCGACGCGCTATAAGGCGGATCAGTCTGCGAACCGATCTGGCCGGCAACCGAGGCGATAAACACCATCGTTCCGGTCCGCCGTTCGTACAGGTGCGGCGCCACGACGTGCACCACGTTGACCATGCCCAAGATGTTCACTTCCAACACCCGCGGCCAGTCGGACGGTTCGAGATTCGTAAACGGAAAACCGAAGCGTCCCGAGCCGATGGCCGCGGCGTGCACGAGATGATCGATCGGCCCGAGCATCGCGATCGTTTTGTCGAATGCCGCGCGAACCGAAGCCTGCTGGGCGACGTCCACTTCTATGCCGGCTGTGCGCACGCCCTGCCGGGCGCCTTCCGCGGCCACCTTCTGAGCGTCGTTCTCATTTAAATCCCAAATTCCGACGTTTGCTCCTTCGCGAGCGAACGCCAGCGCCGCGGCCCGGCCGATTCCGTTCGCCCCGCCAGTGACGACGGCCACTCGATTTTTAAGATGCAGGTCCATGGGCTCCTCTTCAGCAGGGGAGTTCAGGATAGCGCACAGGCAGCCGTGCTGCCAGCGCGTTCGCCTGACTGCCTGCCGATCTATAATGAGCGCGTCGGCGGACTCTGGACACATTGGGTGACGGCTCACCATGTTTGAGGTCTTCGATCATACGGCTGACCTGGGCCTGCGGATCCACGCCGCGGACGTGAACAGTCTTTTTGCAGAGGCCGGGCGAGCCTTGCTGTCGGTGATCGTGTCAGATCCCGACTCGGTCGAACCTCGTGAAGAGTTGACGTTGCACGTCGCGGGCCGGGACATCGAGTACTTGTTTGTCGACTGGCTGGATGAGCTGTTGTTTCTGTTCGAGTCCAAGCGTTTCCTCGCGTCAGAGTTCGAGACGGTCGTCGACGAGATGGGGCTGTCGGCGACAGTGCGAGGCGAGACCTGCGATCTGGCGCGGCATGCGCTCGCGCATGAGGTTAAAGCCGTGACCTATCACGGGCTCACAGTCGAGCAGACGCCTGACGGTTGGCAGGCCGAGGTGATTCTGGATATCTGAGGAATCGCGTCGGCGCGAGAAGGGACACGTTGTGGGATCGAAGCAATTTGGAGGGCCGCTCGAGCGGGTCAACGAGTGCCTGTGGCGGATTCCCAAGTCCTACAAGCCGGGGATGCGCGTCGATGGATTGATCTACGCCGACGACGCGCTGATCGAGTTGATTCGCCGGGACGAAGCAGCCGAGCAGGTCGCCAATGTGGCCTTTCTGCCGGGCATCCAGCGGGCCAGCTTGGCGATGCCCGACATTCATTGGGGCTACGGCTTCTGCATTGGGGGCGTTTGTGCGACCGACCCGGAGCAGGGGGGCGTGATTTCGCCGGGCGGGGTGGGCTACGACATCAACTGCGGCGTGCGGCTGGTGCGAAGCAACCTGACGGCGAACGAGGTGCGGCCCGCGATTGAGACCCTCGTACGGGAACTGTTTCGCTGCGTCCCGACCGGAGCGGGGCGAGGTGGAAAGTACCGATTCGATCACCGCGAGCTGCGTCAGCTGCTCGAGCTCGGGCCGCAGTTTTTGCAAGAGCGGGGTCTCGCGACGGGTCGTGACATCGAATTCACGGAAGCCCACGGCCGGTTGAACGGCGCTCGCCCCGATTTTGTCAGCGATCGGGCCCTCGATCGCGGACATGACCAATGTGGCACGCTCGGGTCGGGCAATCACTTTCTGGAAGTGCAGGTCGTCGATCGCGTGTTCGACCAGGCGGCTCTAAAGGCGATTGGACTCGCCCAAGACATGGTCTGCGTGATGATTCATTCCGGCTCGCGCGGCTTGGGTTACCAGGTTTGCGACGATGCGCTCAGGGCCCTCCGCGGAGTGCCGGAAAAATACGGGATCGAACTTCCCGATCGGCAACTCGCCTGCGCCCCCGTTCACAGTCCGGAAGGACAGCATTATCTCGGCGCGATGCGAGCGGCGGCCAACTTCGCCTGGGGAAACCGTCAGCTCTTGATGTGGCAGGCCCGCGAGGTCTTTGAGCGAATCTTCGGGCGTCCGTGGAGCGAGCTGGGGCTCGAGCTGGTCTACGACGTGGCGCACAACATCGCCAAGTTCGAAGAACACGACGTCGACGGCGTGCAGAAGCGGGTGTGGGTGCACCGCAAAGGGGCGACGCGGGCCTATCCACCGGGGCACGCCGAGCTTCCGCATGAGTATCTCGAATTCGGTCAGCCGGTGCTCATTCCTGGCGACATGGGCCGGGCAAGTTGGGTGCTCCTGGGTCAGCCCGGCAGCATGGAGCAGACTTTCGGCAGCGCGTGCCACGGAGCGGGACGCTTGCTGAGTCGAACGGCGGCCGCCAAACAGGCGCAGGGCGCAAGATCGACCAAGAGCTGCGCAAGCGCGGGGTCTTTGCCCAGGCCCGCTCCTGGCAGGGTCTGGCCGAGGAGCAGCCGGAAGCCTACAAGGATGTCGACCTCGTGGTCGAAGTCGTCCACCGTGCGGGCTTGGCAAAGAAGGTCGCGCGCTGCGCCCCATCGGCGTCATCAAGGGATGATTCCGCCCAACCGTGAAACCATTGGCGAGCCGCTCCGCCTCGATGAGCTGGCGGGTGCTTCATTGACTGCGCTGATTGCGCCCGCTTGAGCGGGATCCAAAGCAGCGGCAGGCTGATCCGCCACGGCGGACCGCTCGTCAACGCAACCCACTATTTCGTCTTCGGGTTCGCCCAGCCGATGACTCCGACCGCGACTCGTCCTCCGGCGTTGCCTGTGGGTTGTCCGAAGTTGTCGGCCTTCTCGTGCACGACGACAGACCGACCGATGATCGAATCGCCGCCGGTGAGCTTGATCAGCTTGTCGTCCTGATCGATCATAGCAACTCCTTCCGAATTGGCCTCGATATTGCCCAAGTCACCGACGTGACGCGTGCGAGCATCGGGGGCTCCGTGCTGCATCTTGTGCGGGTTGAAGTGACCGCCCGCCGAATCCCCCTTTTCGCTGTCGCTCTGATCGCCGAACTGATGGACGTGGAAGCCATGCTTTCCTGGCGTGAGCCCGCTGATCTTGCCGCTGACGTGGACGTGATTGTTCACCATCTCGAAGAGGATCGTCCCCGTCACGCCGCTTTTTGCGATCGGTTCGAGCACGCAGACCGCTCGCATGCCTTCGGTTTGCGCGTACGACGCGTTGCAAGAACCAAAAACGACGATTGCGGCCGACAGCAATAGAGAGGAACAGGTTTTCATGCGACATCCTTTCGTCTGCAGTTGTAGTTTCGACGCTGCTGGAGCGGTCATTCTACTGCGGGGGCGGGAAGGAAAACAGTTGCCCGCTTAGAGCGGCATTACCGCCGGTAGAGTGGCGAAGGCTGACAATTTGTAATGTTGGTGCGGAGCGGCGGTTGGGACTGTATTCTTATGGAAATCATGTCCGCGATGACCTGTGTTGTGGGCCCGCTCTGAGCTCACTGGCGCAATCCACCGGAGGAACGACCCATGGGTTACAAACGTGCGATCACGTGTGTGGTCTGCCTGGCGCTGATCGTGATCGGCTCCCGCGCTCTGGCCGACGACGAGGGCCTGCGATGGAGCGGGGATGTCGACGCTGGCGCAAACAAATCGTTGCGACCGATCGTTTTCGTCCACGGCTTTGCCGGCTCCGGTGAGCAGTACGAACGCGCGGCCAAACTCTTTGAGAGCAACGGCTATCCGCCGACGTGGATCAATGTCTACGACTACAACTCGACCGGGCCGACCGGCGGCGCCGAGCCTTTGGACAAATTCATCGACGCGGTCCGGGCGCGGACCGGATTTGACAAGATCGATCTGATCGGCCATTCCCGCGGGACCGGCGTCAGCAAAGATTATCTTTCCGATCCCAAGCGGGCGGCCAAGGTCGCGCACTACGCCAACATCGCGGGGCGGGCCGCCGGCAACGAGGGGGGCGTCCTGACGATTGTGGTCGGTTCAAAAGGGGACAAGATCGCCGGCGCGGGGACGGCGAGAGAAGGGGCCCAGCACGCGGTGCTCGAAAAGCCCGACCACGTCGGCGCGGCGACGAGCACCGAATCGTTCGAGCACGTTTTTTCGTTCTTCAATAGCGGCCAGGCACCCAAGTCGCTCGATATCCGGCCGCAAGAACCAGTCGCGGTCGCCGGATTCGCCAAGTTTTTTCCTGCCAACGTGCCCGTGTCGGGCGGGACGCTGGAGATTTACGAAGTTGCGGCCGAGACCGGTCGCCGAATCCACCAGGCTTCCGACGCCACGTTCACCGTCGACAAGGAGGGCCGCTGGGGTCCATTCCGCGCCAAGCCGGCGCAGCATTACGAATTCTGTCTGAAGGCGCCCGGCGCTGCGCGGCCCGTGCATTATTATCGCGAGCCGTACGAGCACACCGACCTGTTGGTCTATCTGAAAACCCGCGATCCAAAAGCGGCCGACACGGCGCGGCTCGAGAAGGCGCTCAACCTGAGCGACGACTCGTCGGTCCTGATCGTCTCCCAGCTCAACGGAGCGATCGTCGCCGGCCGCGACAGCCTGAAAGTCAACGGCGTCGAGCTGGCCACCGATAAAATCGCCCCCGAGGGAGGAACAAAGGTCGGCTTCTATGTTTTTGACGCGAATCAAAACAAGAAGACCGATGCCATGCTCCCCGAGGGTCCGCTGTGGAGGATGCCCTTTATCACGGCGGCCGACGTGTACCTGCCGACGGCCAAGTCTGAGTCGAGCACGCTCGAATTCAACGGCCGCGTGTTGCACGTCCCCAACTGGAAAGGGGCCAGCGAGGGGACTGTTTTCGTCACGTTCGATTGATCGTGCTCAAGGATTGGCAGACGCAAAGAATTTCTTGTTCCCCTCTCCCCTCGCGGGAGAGGGGCCAGGGGTGAGGGGGCCGGCTGTTGACTCGGCATCGGCCCGCGGAAGAACAAGATCTTGGACAAATGGGAGGGCATCGCGGAAACGAGCAGCGAGGCGGAAGATGACCCCTCACCCCCAACCCCTCTCCCGCAAGGGGAGAGGGGAGAAAGAGAGAGTAGGTCTCGCGCAAGGGCCCGCACGGGGGGGGGGGGAGAAAGAATATGGGGCAACAACAATCGATTCTTGTGAAGGAGCTGGGTATGTCCACGAAGTTGCACAGCGAGCGTTGTTTGGAAGTCGACCGTCGGCTCTTTTTGGCGACCGCGGCGCAATTCGCCGGAGCCGCGACTCTGGGCGGATTGGTTCCCGGTGTGCTCCGCCGCGGCCACGCAGAGGACAGCTCCGCGGCCGTGACGCCATCCGTTTCCACTCGATCGGGCAAGGTGCGGGGCAAGACGGTGCAGGGTGTGCACGTCTTCAAGGGTATCCCGTACGGTGCATCGACCGGCGGCTCGCGGCGGTTCCTTCCTCCCGTACAAGAAGAGCCATGGACGGAGGTGCGCGACGCTTTCGAGTACGGGCATTTCGCTCCCCAATCGCGCAGGCCGCGCGGGGCGAAACAGCTCGAGTTCTTCGGCGTTTTGCGACCGGCGTCGAAGGTGGGACCCAGCGAAGATTGCCTGTGCCTCGATGTGTGGACTAAAGGGCTCAACGACGGCGCTAAACGGCCCGTGATGGTCTGGTTCCACGGAGGCGGCTTCGAGCAGGGAAGTGGAAGCGCCCTGGGCTACGAAGGCGGCGGCCTGGCGCGACATCAGGACGTTGTGGTCGTGTGCGTTAATCATCGGCTCAACGTCCTGGGCTATCTGTATCTCGACGACGTGGCAGGGCCCGACTTCGCCGGTTCGGGGAATGCCGGGCAGCTCGATCTGGTGGCCGCCTTGAAATGGGTTCGCGACAACATCAGCCAGTTCGGCGGCGATCCGAATAATGTGATGATCTTCGGACAGTCAGGTGGGGGGGCCAAAGTCTCGACGCTCTTGGCCATGCCTGAGGCGAAAGGGCTGTTTCATCGCGCAGCCATCGAGAGCGGTGCCGCACTGCGGGTCGGCACGCCCGAAAGCGCCAACGACTTTACCCAGCGCGTGTTGAAGAAGCTGGGCCTGACTGCCGCGCAGGCTCGCGACCTGCAAAAGGTGCCCCTCGATCAGCTCATTGCAGCCGCGGATGCGTCCACGGTCCGCGGCGATCTGGCGAGCGGCCGCCCTGGTTTAGGGACGCGGCCCGTGGTCGACGGGAAGACGCTTCCCACGCAGCCGTTCGACCCCGGGGCGCCCGCGATTTCGGAGGACGTTCCCGTCATCGTCGGCTACACGCGCACGGAACGCACCGTCTACGACGTCGACTCGCCGACCTTCGGCAAGCTCGACGAAGAAGGTCTGCTGAAAAACGCCAAGCGCGGGCTCGGCGATGCGGCACCCGACGTCGTGGCGAGCTATCGGAAGAAGTATCCGAAAGCGAGCCCCTATGATTTGTCGACATACATCGGGACAGATATCCAGGCGATGAGTTCAATCCGCCTGGCGGAACGCCGCGCGGCGCTCGGCAAAGGGCCGACGTATCTCTACGTCTTTGCGTGGGAAACGCCGGTCATGAATCTGCGCTCGCCCCACACGATGGAGATCCCGTTCGCGTTCAACCACATCGACCTGTGCGAGAGCATGGTCGGCCCGATCAGTCCGCCGATGCACGAGCTCGAAGCGGCGACGGCCGGCGCCTGGGCGTCGCTGGCCCGCAACGGCAATCCGAATCATGCAGGATTGCCCGACTGGCCGGCTTACAGCGCGGACAAGCGCGCGACGATGATTTTTGACACGCCCTGCCGGGTCGAAGACGATCCGACCAAAGAAGTGCGCGAGATCATGGAGCGCCGACGGGCATAAATCACGGTGCGCGATTTTGGGTCACTCGTCGATGACCCCTCACCCCCAGCCCCTCTCCCGCAAGGGGAGAGGGGAGAAGATTGGCGTGCGGGGAATCGTTGTGGGGAGTCGCGCCAACGCTGACTCTCTTCCCCCCTCTCCCCTTGCGGGAGAGGGGCTGGGGGTGAGGGGGCACACTGCCGCTGGCATTCGTCGGTCTTTCCTACAAGAATCGTGCTGATGGCGACAAAAACCTTGAAAACGCTGGAGGTGCGCACTCGAAAGGGATGGCGTAAGTGGCTCGAAAAGAACCATTCCAGCGAGTCCGAGATCTGGCTCGTGTTCTACAAACAGCACACGGGCGAGAAGTCGATCGACCTGGGGGATGCGATCGACGAAGCCCTGTGCTTCGGCTGGATCGACAGCCTTGTGAGGCGCCTGGACGAAGACCGCTACGCGCGGAAATTCACTCGACGCAAACCCGATAGCCGTTGGTCCACGATCAATCGCCGCCGCTACGCCGAACTCAAGGCACAAGGCCTGCTGGCGCCGGCCGGACTCGAGCGGGCGCCGACGGACCGCAATGGCGACGCGCCCCGCCCCTCCGTGACGGCTCTGCCGTCTTATATCGAGAAGGAATTGAAGTCACATCCCCGCGCTCGGGAGTTTTTCGAGAAGCTGGCCCCGTCGTGCAAGCGAAATTACATCGGCTGGGTCGATTCGGCCAAGCGCGAGGAAACGAAAGAGAAGCGTCTTCGCGAAATGATCGGCCTTCTGATGGCGGGTAAAAAGCTGGGGCTGAAGTGAGGAATCCCATCGTGAATTGTCGCGTGGTCTGACGGATCTTCTGAATACCGGGGCTCAAGAAGGATTAAGGTAGGCGCCCCTTCGCAGCCGACATCTGCCGGGGCACCCCCTGCCGGCTTAAGCGGATCTCTTCCGCCCGGCGGCTCAAAAAATTTCAAAATCTGCGTGAACCAACGGCGGTCGACCCGCGTCTAAGCCGGCAGACCTGTCGCGGACTTTTCCCGCGACTACGACACCAAACTCAGCGTTGGAAGTAATCCTTCAATGGCACTCTTGCGGCCCAGTTCAGTCCAAGAACGCATGGATGTGGGTTATTCCGCCATGCAGCGACGTATCTCCAAGCAAGATACGCCGCAGCGTGTGAATACCTTCACATATCCCTTGCACTTGTGACGCTGGCCCATCCACTAGAAGGCGATCTAAGGCCCGGCGTCACAAAAAGACATCGGGCCTTTTTGTTTGCCGAGGACCGGCTCACGAGGCCCACGAATTGGGTCGGTAGCTGAGACGGATTAGCACCTGGTTGAAAACCAGGGGACGAGGATTCGAGCGCCTCCCGACCCACCTGCGCTCAGCGTGCGCGGATGCCGGGGAGACATAAACGGCTCGTTCGTCTAACGGGAGGATTCCGCCCCTTCAAGGCGGCGACGCGGGTTCAAATCCCGCACGAGTCACTTTGGCGACGAGGCAAAAACAACGGGATGAAGGGCTCCGGGCGCCCGCGTGTTTCGGGAACACGAAGAAGCTGGTTCGATTCCAGTCATCCCGACTTGGGAAATGGAGATCAAAGCGCTTGGTAGTGCAACGGAAGCACGTCGCTCTGATAAGGCGAAAACGGTGGTTCGACTCCACCCCGAGCGACTCTTTTGGTCCCTTTTTTCGGAGGCAAAAAAAGTGATTCGTCGTCACCGGAAGAAACAGAGCCACGGCCGCACGCGGGGTCGTGGTGTAACGGCAGCACGGCAGACTTTTAATCTGCGAGGCGTGGGTTCAAATCCCTCCGGCCCCACTCGAATGCAAGCGCGGGATCAAGGTGTTAGCGGCAGCATGCCTGGCTCTTAACCAGGTCGGTGAGGGTTCAAGTCCCTCTGGTCCCACTCGCAAGATGACGACGAGTTCGGCAACGACAAGCACGGGTCGTTCAGCGGCGAGGACTCCGCACCCGTAATGCGGAAACGTGGGTTCGAGTCCCACCCTGTGCTCTGCGTTAGTTGGCACGGCCCCTATGGCCGTCGCGCTTGGTTTGTGCGAACGACCGGTCCGCGCTCGCGATCTTTGACAATTCGACCAGGAACGAAAAAACGCACCCATGATGTAGCGGCAGCGTGCTGCCTTGCCAGGGCGGAAGTGCGGGTTCGATTCCCGCTGGGTGCTTTTTTTCCGAGGCGAGCCGCCAGCGTGAGCTGGCGGGTGCTTCCAAATTGAAACGTTGATTGCGGTGGGGCCTGTGTTGGTACGGGCAGGCGGCTGTTAACCGCCGTGACGCAGGTTCGATTCCTGCCGCCGCAGCTGATGACACCGAACGAGTTGTTCGTATGGATCTGACGGAAGTCATCCGGCCGGATGAGGGACCTGTCTTGAAAACAGGTGGCGAGCACGACTCGCTTGTGGGTTCGAGTCCCACGGCTTCCGCTATGAAAAAAGTGTGCCCTTGGCCGAGCGGCAAAGGCGCCGGCCTTCCAAGCCGGCAAGGCGGGTTCAACTCCCGCAGGGCACTTGAGCGAATGCAATCGATTCAACAACTGCGTGTTCGGGGATCGGCTAACGGTAGGCTTCCTGTCTTTGAAGCAGGCGATGAAGGTTCGAATCCTTCTCCCCGAACTTTGTCGATTCGCGATGACTCATTACTGCGGGGCAGTTGCTGCTGGTAGTGACGCCAGGCTCTGAACCTGGAGGCCGCTGGTTCGATTCCAGCCCCCGCAACTGGAGAGGGCAGTTCGCAAGTTTTACGGAAGTCATCCGGCCGGATGAGGGGCCTGTCCCGAAAACAGGTGTCCGCTTCGCGCGGATTGTGGGTTCGAGTCCCACGGCTTCCGCTTGATCAGATGACAAATAGACAAGGCGACTAACGGGAGCCGGCGGTTGCTCAAACCGCTCGCTCCAGATTCCCGTCGCAGCACCGAACGAAAAGATCCCGTGGTCCAGCGGCAACGACTCCTGGCCTACAACCAGGCAACGATGGTTCGAGTCCATCCGGGATTACTGAGGAATTGAGGCGAGCCGCAGGCGTCAGCCTGCGGGTGCTTCATTTGCCTGCCGGAGGCACAAGCCGGCAACATCGGTCCTCGTAGGGGAGCTCGGCCGTCCCCGCCACCCTGTCACGGTGGAGATCGTGGGTTCGAATCCCATCGAGGACGCTTGGGACCGAGAGGGGCACGGTACGCAAACCGGCAAAGCGGCGAAGCTCAAACCTTCGTGACCTGTGGGTTCGACTCCCACTCGTGCCACTCATCAGGAAAATCGCGTCGGCTGGGCATTGGCGTGCCCAAGTGGCTGTAACCCACCCGCCCGCGGGGCAATGCAGGTTCGACTCCTGCCCGACGCACTGGTCAGTTTTGCTCCGTCAATTTTGACGGCGCGAACAATTTGGCTCGTTCGTCTATCGGCACAGGACGGCGGCCCCTCAAGCCGCAAAGGGCGGGTTCGATTCCCGCACGGGTCACCTCACCAGAAACAAGAAAACCAGAAGCGGTGAAATTCAGAAGCACCCGCCAGCTCACGCTAGCGGCTCGCCGGGAGCTGAGAGAACTCGCGATCGCTTTGACCAAGTGGTGAAACTGGCAGACACGCGACGCTCAGACCGTCGTGCCCGCATGGGCTTGGGAGTTCGACTCTCCCCTTGGTCACTCGAAGAAGCCAACGACATACGACGCAGGGGGGCCAGTGCCCAGTGGAGCCTCATAAGCTCCAATCGCCGGGTGCGACACCCGGACCTGCTACTGATCGACCGATGAGAAGGGAAACGCCAACAACGACCGGGTACGCAAATCGGAAAAGCGGCGGTGTCGAGAGCGCCGTGACTTTGTGGGTTCGACTCCCACCTCGGTCACTCGCAAGGAGATTTGAACGGGGCTGCTCGTCAAACGGGAAGACGCCTGGCTTGCAACCAGGAAATCGGGGTTCGATTCCCCGGCGGTCCACTGAAGTGTTTGAGCGCTGGGGCGTTTGAGCGCCGACACTCTTCTCCCCTCTCCCCTTGCGGGAGAGGGGCTGGGGGTGAGGGGTGCCGGCGGTCGGAGGCCCAGAATCGCTCTGAATCAACGGAGGGAAAAAACGGAAGGTAGCCGGATACGGTTCGCCGGGCCGCTCTGCTAAGGCGGTTCCGCCCTGCGCGGATGAGGGTTCAAATCCCTTGCCTTCCGCTGCGTTGGGGATTGGGCCTCGATGGTGAAACGGAAATCATTCCTTGCTTCTAACAAGGAGTTCTGGGTTCGAATCCTGGTCGAGGCAAATCGACTTGTGCGCGGTGAAATCGTGACGAGTGTATCGGTCGGCTAAGCCTTCCCTGCCGGAGGCACAAGCCGCCCGTGGGCGGTGTCTGTGGTGTAGCGGTTTTGCATGTCTGGTTGTGAGCCAGAAGGTGACGGTTCGACTCCGTTCAGACGCCCTAGCGTGGAAAGGTTACTAACAATGACTTCGCGAACGCTCCAGCGCCCGGCGCTGGTCCTCAATCGCAACTGGCAGCCGGTGAACGTGGCGACCGTCGCTCGCGCGCTGGTGCTGTTGTGGAACGAGGCGGCGCGCGTTGTCGATCCGCGCGACTATCGGCTCTATACGTGGGCCGACTGGGCGCGGCTGCGCCCGGCCGACGGTGATGACTTCATTCAGGCGGTGCGGTCGACGCTGCGCGTGCCGGAGGTGATCGTGCTTGCCGAGTACAACCGGGTTCCGGTCGCTGCGGTCAGCTTCAGCCGTCGCAACATTCACAAGCGGGACCATTGGACGTGCCAGTATTGCGGCCGTCAGCCGGGCGGAGGCGAGCTGACGATCGACCACGTTGTGCCGCGCTCGCAAGGGGGCGTCTCGACGTGGGAGAACTGCGTGCTGGCGTGCATCGACTGCAACAAGCGCAAGGCCGATCGCACGCCGACGCAGGCGCGGATGAAGCTGCATCGAGCGCCGGTGCGGCCGGCTTGGAAGCCGCTCTACGCACGGACGAGCGAGCGGATCGAGAGCTGGTCGAAGTTCATCAGCGAGGCGTATTGGAACGTCCCGCTGGAGAGTTGAGCTTCTTCGAATGAGAAGCATGGCCCATGGACGCCCGTCCGCGGGCCTTACACGAGCGTGCTCCCGGGAGAGCCGGCGGCCTCCAAAACCGCCTCACGGGGTTCGACTCCTCGCGCTCGTGCTGCGTTGTTTCGCGCAATTGCCGACGTGGCCCGACTGAGAAAGGCGCCTGTCTTGTAAACAGGATGATGCTGGTGCGAATCCAGCCGTCGGCCCTGTTTGTGGTACTCGAATGATTTGTCTCGATGGTGTAACGGAACGCATTCGGACCGTCCGAAGGTCCGGGGCCTGGTTCGAATCCAGGTCGAGACATTTACAGCTTCCTTCTCTTTTGATGCGTGTTTTACGAATTGCCCTGCGAGTGTGCTGGAACGCATAGCAGCCTTCGAAGCTGCCGGACGAGGTTCGAATCCTCGGCGGGGCATTGAATGAACGTGTCAGGTTGTCGGCGCCGCCGGAAGGCCCCTCACCCCCAGCCCCTCTCCCGCGAGGAGAGAGGGGAGAAGATTCGCACGCGACGCGGGTTGCACAGACGCTGCCCATGCCGACGCTCTTCTCCCCTCTCCCCTTGCGGGAGAGGGGCTGGGGGTGAGGGGAATCCGGCACCTCGCAATCGCGGTCATTTAGCGACATCAATTGCAATCGTCCTCGGAGTGTGGTGGATCGCACGCGACTCCGCGAAGGTCGAGGACCAGGTTCGAATCCTGGCGAGGACACTTTTCGCGAGCTGAATCGAAACGGAATCGACGTCGGAGCCAGACGGGAAGGCGGCCGCCTGCAAAGCGGCTTTGTGTGGGTTCGACTCCCACCGACGTCTCTTTGAAAGCAAGCTCCGTGGTGCCGACTGTCCAGCGGCGCAGGGAGTTCCGAGATCCGTTCGTAGCGGAATCGCGGATTGGCTCTCTGTGTTCCGGACATGGGTTCTAAAACGGTCGTCGCCAAAACCGGTTAGCTCAGATGGAAGAGCACCAGACTGATACTCTGGCTGTCGCGGGTTCGAATCCCGTACCGAGCGCCAAATGGTGGCAAACCGAGACAGCGGAGATCTTCGATCTCCGCTGCAACGCTGAAGGAGGGAGAGCATTTGATCGATCGGCTTCGGGCACGTTCTGGATTCCGGCCGAGGTGCCGCGAAAGCGGTGCTGAAGTGATGGGTCCGCCGCGTGTCGGAGGCAACACGGAGAAATGCCCTGCAGGGCGCAGATTCCGCCGCAACGCTCGTTCGGCAACGGCGCGTCGACGGGATCGCTGACGGGTTCGGCGGCACGCCTCCGAACGAAAGCGATTGAAACGCGTCGACGCCGATCGAGTCTGCGGCTCAAGCGTCTTCCGCATTTTTGCGTGTGATCGGCGAACGTTTCTCCCTCTGACGGCGTCTTTATCCTTCCGCATTGGCGTCTTTATCTTTCCGCATTAAGGAGCCGCGCACGAAGTAAGCGGTGTCTTTGTTTTTTGTTCGTACCTCCGGGAAGGAGGTGGGTAATGTTCCTGCTCAAGCGTTACAAGATCCGCAGCTACGAGAAGGGTCTCTACTTCCGCGACCGCGAGTTCCGCGGCCTGCTCGAGAAGGGTACGCACTGGTTCATCGACCCGCTCGGCAAGGTGCGAGTTGACATCGTGTCGCGGCGCGACACGTGGCTCGTGCACGAGAAGCTCGACTTGATCGTCAAGTCGGGTGCGCTCGGCGAGCGCGCCGTGGTTCTTGATCTCAAGGACTACGAGCGGGCACTTGTGTGGATCGAGGGCCGCTTCGCCCACATTCTCGCCGGCGGCCAGTACGCGTACTGGACGGGCCAGAAGAAGGTCGACGTCGAGGTGCTCGACGCGCGGAAGGTGCGCTTCGAGCACGACCAGTTCAAGGTCATCGTCCGCTCGGCGACGGCGCAGCGACTGCTTGATGTCTGCACGGTAAAGCGCGACTGCGTAGGCGTGCTCTTCGTCGATGGTCGCTATGTCGACACGCTGGCTCCGGGCGAGTACGCCTTCTGGAAGGGTCCGGCCGAGGCCCTCGTGGTCGAGGTCGACCTGCGCGAGACGATGGTCGACGTCAGCGGCCAGGAGATCATGACGGCCGACAAGGTCACGCTGCGGCTCAACGCCGTTGTGACCTACAAGGTCGTGAACGCGCGTCAGGCCGTCAGCCAGACGGACGACGTGCGTCAGGCGCTCTATCGCGAAACGCAGCTTGTGCTGCGGGGCGTGATCGGCGCTCGCGAGCTCGACACGTTCCTCACGGACAAGGACGCCGTGGCGAAGGACCTCGAGGAGAGCGTGCGCCGTCGGGCGGGTGAGTTGGGTCTGGAGATTGCTTCGGTGGGTATCCGGGATGTGATCCTGCCGGGCGACATGAAGGACCTGATGAACAAGGTGACGGAGGCCAAGAAGGCCGCCGAGGCCAACCTGATCGCCCGCCGCGAGGAGACGGCGGCCATCCGCAGCCAGGCCAACACGGCCAAGCTGCTCGCGGACAACCCGACGCTCATGCGGCTGCGTGAGCTGGAAGTCCTGGAAAAGATCGCCGGCGCCGGCAAGCTGAATGTCGTTGTCGGCGAAAAGGGCCTGACGGAGCGCATCGTCAACCTGCTGTGAGGCAACTCACGGGAGACGCGACGCACCGTCTTGTATGTTTCGGGCTCACCCGGGCCGCGGTTTCAGCGACCGCGGTCCGGTGTCGAGCCCGTTTTCTGCCGATGGGTGGCACTGGCGGCTCGTCCGCCAGTGTCTTCTTGCGCCTCTCGAAAAGACCACTGGCGGACGAGCCGCCAGTGCCACCCGGAGAGAGCTTGAATCCGATTGACTCGACCCAACTCTTCTGTTTCCCCTCTCCCCCATGAGTTGGGATTAAGATGAAGCCATTCCGAATCGACGCGGATCATGAGGCCGAAGGGATCGAATGACGGACAAGACTCGCTGCCCGTGGGTGCCGGCGAATAAGCCCGACTATGCGGACTATCACGACAAGGAGTGGGGCCGGCCCGTCCATGACGATCAAAAGCTGTTTGAGATGCTCATTCTGGAAGGGCGCAGGCCGGGCTGAGCTGGTACACGATCCTTCAGCGCCGCGAAGGCTATCGGAAAGCCTTCAAAAACTTCGATCCGAAAAAAGTCGCGCGGATGACCGACGCGCAGCTGGAAGCCCTGCTTAAAGACGAGGCCATCATCCGCAATCGTCTCAAAGTTTTCTCGACGCGGAAGAACGCCCAGGTCTTTCTGGCGATCCAAAAGGAATTCGGCTCGTTCGACGCCTATCTGTGGCGGTTTGTCGGCGGCAAGCCGAAGGTGAACCGCCCCAAGTCGATGAAGGACGTGCCCGCAACAACTCCGGAGTCCGACGCCCTTGCCAAGGATCTCAAGAAGCGGGGCATGAGCTTTGTCGGCTCGGCAATCATGTACGCGTTTATGCAGGCAGTCGGATTAGTGAACGACCACACCGTGGACTGCTACACAGCAGCTCGATAGCGCCGCCGGTCATGGCTCCCGAGGCGAACCGCCGCCGTCCGAAGCGTGTCGAAAATCGCGATCAATCATCCTGCACCCATTCGGGAGGTCATTCCATGCCGCTGACTGCCGACGATGTCTCGCGATCCGCGCTCATCGAGGCGAACAAACTGCTCGACGAGTGCGCTGCCAAAATCAGCCATTGCGTCAACCAGCTCTCCGACGAACAGATTCTGGTGGCGGCCCGGCGCGTCGCTGAACTCGATCGGCAATTTGATCCTGCACCTTTGTGGGAACCTCCAGCAGTGGATCGTCTCAGGAATCGGCGGAGTGGCCGACACCCGTATGCGGCCGGCCGAGTTTGCCGAGCGCGGACCGATCCCGAAGTCGGTGCTCCTTGAAAAGCTGGCCCAGGTCGTTGCCGCGACAAAACAGACCCTCGCTCGAAGCAGCCCCGAAGAGCTCGCGCGCGAGCGAACAATTCAGGGCATTGTGGTCACCGGCTGGGGCGCGGTTTTCCACACCATTCCGCACTTCAACGGGCACACGCAGGAAATCGTCTGCTATACGCGGATGCAACTGGGCGACGCCTACAAGTTCTACTGGCAACCCCAAACGCCCGAGCAGGGGGCGGGCTGAGAAGGGCGGGCGGGCTACGCGTGCGACGTCGGTACGGTCGGCGGGATGCCCCTCACCCCCGACCCCTCTCCCGCAAGGGGAGAGGGGGGAAGAATGTGAGCGCTCGCGCCACTTGCATATTCACCGGTTGCGCCAAAATCCTCTCCCCTCTCCCCCCGTGGGAGAGGGGCTGGGGGTGAGGGGGCATCCCGCCGGCGTCTCAGAGTCGCGCGGGCCGGTTACCCGATCGGAGCAACGTCGGATTCGGTCGCTGACTCGGGCGCGCCTTGGCGTTCGGCGAATTGACGGGCGATCACCCGCAGTCGTGCGCGGGCGTCCAGGGAGCGCTGGGCCACGATCGAAGGCCGATCGAAATAGGCCTGCTGCCGTCGGGCCCACGGACCGAGAGCCCGCGCCACGTCGCTCATCGAGGCAAATCGTTTGCTGCGATCGGGCGTCATCATTCTTTTTACGATCCGCACGACCTCCGAGGGTAAATCGGAAACGAGGGATCGCAAGGGGGCCGGCGTCGCGAAGGTAGCGGCGCCCCCCCCCTTATTGCCCGGAGCATCTGCAAATGGCGGCGAACCACCGAGCGCGTGATAAATCGTGCATCCCAGGCTGAACACGTCGGTCTGCGGATCACCCGTGGCAGTTCCCCCCAGCAGTTCCGGCGATGAGTAACACGATGTCTCGAACGGAGGGGACGGTTGGCCCGTATCGCCGCGGAGAAAAGCGGCGTCGGCCACGCCGAAGTCGGCGACCTTCAGTCCGCCCTCCCGGTCGACAAGAAGATTCGCCGGCTCGACGCCGCGATGCACGATGCCCGCCTCATGCAACCGACCCAATCCGACGGCCGCCTGGAAGGCATAGTTGCAGGCCTCTCTCCAGGGGAGCGCGCCGTGCAAGGCAATCAGCTCAGCGAGGGAAATTCCGGGAACGAGTTCCAGGACCAAGAAGGGGCTTGCTTCGTCTGCCGCGCAGCCCGCCAGTGTGCGGACGACCGCGGAATGCTCGATCGTCTGCCCGAGACGGGTCTCCGCCGCGAGTCGCCGTCGCGCGTCGGCATCGGAGGCCAGCGGCCGGGCCAGGATTTTCAAAGCCACTCGTTGTTTTGTCTCGGGAGCGATCGCCTCGCAGATCCAAGTCTCGGTGCCCTTTGCCAGGAATTCGACAAGCTCGAAGCCCCCAAGCCGTGAATCGCCGAGTTGATCGGACGCAAACCACTCGGCCTGAGCGTCGTCCAAAATCCCCTCGCCAGAGAGGATCTGGGCCAGGGAGCGATCCTCGGCAATCTGTTTCGAACCGATGCGGCGACGACGATGGCGATCCCGATCGGCCCGGATCGCGCTGATCGCCATTTGGAAGCGCCGATTCTCCGATCGAAATTCATCGACCGTGCTTTGAAACTGCTTTTTGGCCGCCCGGGCAAAGGCCTGCTCCTCGCGCAAGCGTCTGGTCCATTCATCGAGCCGCTCGCGCTCGGCATCAAGTCGCTCGGACTCGGCCGCCAGAGTAATTTGGCGTGTCGACAAATCGACCTCGCACTCGGTCATGCGGCGCTCGCGCTCGTCGAGTTCGAGCTGGGCTTTGGCCAGCTCCTGCCGCGCGGCCTCGGCCGCCGCGCGATCGTCGCCCATTCGGAGGCGTTGCTCATTGATCTCGCCGCGCACCAGATCGAGCCGTTTTCGTTCTTGTTCCACGGCCCGCTCGCTTGATGCGAGCGCTTCCTGACCCGCAACGAGCTGCGCCTGCCGATCGTTGAACTGGGCCCGGTCGCGCTCGAGGGCATTGCGTAACCGGCCAATTTCGGTCTCCGTGGCGCGCAGGGTCGCTTCCTCTTCTTGCAGCCGTGCCTTCTGCTGTTCGAATTCTTCGAGTTTCGCTTCGAGCTCGAGGTGCTCCTGGCCGAGCACGGCGAGACTTCGGCCCAATTCGGCTTCGCTTTGCTCGACCTCGCGTAACCGCTGTTCAAGGGCATCGCGCCGCGAGTCGTTTTCCTGGCGCAGGGCGGTTACCTGCGCCTCATCCGTTTTCAGGTTTGCGGCGCGCTTCGCCAGATCTAACGTCGACTGCTCCAATTTGGCCTCACCGGCGGAGAGCCGAGTCGCGCGTTCGGTCAACTCCGCATCGATCCGTGATTGGTCTGCCGCGCGAACAGAAAGCTGGGCCGCCTGTCGCTCGAGGTCGGCCGCGCGAGCCGCGAGCGTTGCGGACTCCGCGGTCAAACGGTTTTTTTCGCCGACGAGTGTCTTGCGATCCGAAACGAGTGTCTTGCGATCCGATTCGAGCGCCTTTTGTCCGGCGGTCAGTGCCGCCGCGGCCTGGTCGAGCTGGCGGCGGTCGTCCGCCGCCGCGTTGCGCTCGGTCGCGAGGGCCGTTTCGAGTTGGCGCCGATCGCCTTCGAGGGCATTTCGGTCGGATTCGAGTGTCTGCCGCGCCGTCGCCAGGGCTGCCGAGGCATGGTCGAAGCTTCTTCGATCGCTGGCCAGCGTTTTCCGCTCCGACTCGAGGGCACGACGGGCATCGGAGAGTCCGCGCTCGCGTCCATCCAGCTCATCCCGCTGCTGCGTCACAGCCGCCGATCGGGCCTGCAGTTCGGCTGCTTCTTCTTTGAGAAGCGCCGTGTCGTGTTTAAGGGCGGTTCTTTCACTCTCGACTTCGGTTCTCTCGCTTTCGAGTGCCCGGCGCAGCTCGGCCAGTGAGGAGCGTTCGGCTTCCAGCTCCTTCCGGCGAGCGGCTGTCTCGGCATCGAGGCGTGCCTGCGTGTCACGACGCGCGTCGAGGACGGCCGCTTGCCCCGTCAGCTCTTCTTGGCGCTGCGTCAACTGTTTCGCGGCACGCTGTTGCTCCTTGGCCTGCGTCTCGAACGCACGCTGGCGTTTTTCGAGTGCCGTTCGCTCGGACTGCGCAGCCCGAAGATTGTCGTCGTGTTCGTGTCGCGCGGCAGTCAGCGAGGCGCGATCGGTTTCGAGTTGTCGCCGCAGCGCGGCCAGCTCGGCCCGTTCGGAATCGATACGGGCGCGGGCATTGGACAAAGCTTCTCGATCTCGATCGAGCGCGGCGCGCTCGTGGGTGGCCGCTTCATTATGCTGACGGATCCGTTCCGCTTCAGACGCCAGTCCGGCCGAACCAGAGTCGAGCGCCGCCTCCCGCAGTCGGCACTCGTCCTCGCGCAACCGGCACTCGTCCTCGCGCCGACGGCACTCCTGCTCCCGCTTCTGGGCGTCGGCGTTCGCCGCGGCAAGCCGACCTTCCGCGGCACGATGGTCTGTCTCACGTCCGTCGAGACGGGCAGTCCGATGGTCGATCTCCTGGGCCGATGCGGTGAGCTGACGTTCGCGCGCGTGGAGTTCTGCCTCCAAAGTTTCGATCGCTGTCCGATCGGCAATCAGGACGGCCCGCTCGTTCGCCAGCGAGTGTCGATCGGCCTCTAGCTCGACACGCGTTGCGTTCGACGCTGTTTCGCGCGTGGCGAGCGCTTCGGCGGCCAGACGATGTGCGTCACGATCGGCCTCTAAAGCGGTGCGCTGGGCCGCGTGTTCGCTCAGGTCCTTGTCAAAGTTGGCTCGGGCGGTCGTAAGCGCATCCGCTTCCTCTCGCACGCGGTTTTGTTGTTGCTCGATTTCCGCGTGCAGGCGATCCAGATCGGCTCGCTCGGCGTCGAGAGCCTGTCGTGCGGCGGCAATTTCGGCGCGCTCCCGTTCGACCCGAGCTGCCTCTTGCGTAAGAAGGGCGGGTGACGGGCCAAAACGCGGGTCGAGCTGGTCGTCGGCGCTTTCCGCGGCGCGCGGCAGGCTCGTCTCGACGCGGACGCGGTACGGGCCGACTTCAATCTCGTCGCCGTCGCCCAGCGTCCAGACACTGACAGCCTGCCCGTTCACTCGCGTCGGAAAGCGCGTGCGCAGGTCGCGGATCCGCAGCCGCCCCGAAAAGACCGTAATCAGAAAATGGGCCGCCGCCACGTCGGGCCCGGCAAACTGGATGTTGCAGCCAGGCCGACTGCCTCCCAGCGTCGTGGGGCGGAACACGTCCTTGACGACGCTGCGGCCGTCGCCACCGGCAATCACAAGCCGCGCCGAGCCGGCGGCAAAGTTGGTGGTGTCAATCTGACGAGGCAGATTCGTCTCGACGAGGCACTCAAACTCGCCGACCCGAACCACGTCCCCCGCACCCAGCGGCGCCACGTCGATTCTCTGACCGTTCAGCCATGTTCCGCTCGTGGCCCGCAGATCGTGGACGCGCAGCCCGTCTCCCTCGACGGCAAACACGCAGTGCGATGGCCCGACGCTGGGTCCGATCAGCTCAATGTTGCACGGGCCGACCGAGCCGACGAGGGTGGTGGGCCGCAGGATGTTCTTGGTGACCGATTTTCCGTCGGCGCCGCGAATCACCAGACGCGCGAACGGGGAGCCGGCCGGTTCATGCACCGTCGAGTCGATGCCTGCGTTGTTGGCCGATTCGCTTTCCACGGATCCATCGTCTGTCCAGAGCCCGCGCGCCGCGCAATGCTTTGAGTCTAACCCGCAGGGGAACGCGGAACTACCGGTTTTCTGGTGCGATGCTGCGTCTTGCCCGCGACCCGGTGACCGTGGCGCGGCCGGGCGAGCGACGGCAGTTTGACTCGACTTTTTCGAGCGATACAATGCGCGCGGATCGATCCATCGAATTGCGACATTTCCTCACGGCCCAGGGCTTTTTTCCCAGTCGTCACGGAAGGGTTGGCCATGCATCGACGTGATTTTCTGACCGCTGCAGTTGCCGCCGCGGCGTCATCGACGCTTGGGCGTCAGGGGATGGCGGCGAACCATCATCAGGAGCACAGCGGCTCCGCTCCTGCGACCTACGCGTCGCCGAAGGCCGCCATGCAGAGCGAACGCGAAAAAATCGCGTTCGTCACCGCGACTTACGCGGCAACGTCGGTCAAGAAGCCGGATTTTCTGGCGATTGTCGACCTCGACCCTGCGTCTTCGACTTATTCGCAGGTGATCGAACGCGTGCCGATGCCCCAGCTCGGGGATGAGCTGCATCACTTCGGCTGGAACGCCTGCAGCAGTTGTCACGGCGACGCGAAGCACATGCGGCGGTTCCTGGTCGTGCCCGGCCTGAAGTCGACTCGCATCCACATCATCGACGTCGCCGACCCCCGCCGGCCAAAGATGCACAAGGTGATCGGCCCGGAAGAAATCATCTCGAAGACCAATCTCACCGGTCCGCACACGGTCCACTGCCTGCCGACCGGCGAAATCATGATCTCCATGCTCGGCGACGCGAAGGGGGACCTGCCCGGCGGGTTCCTGCTGCTCGACGACAAGTTCAACGTCGCCGGCCGCTGGGACCCCGCCAAGAGCGGCATGACCTTCAACTACGACTTCTGGTATCAGCCCCGCCACAACGTGATGGTCAGCAGCGAATGGGGGGCTCCCAACACGATCAAAGACGGCTTCAAGCCGCCCGACGTGGCAGCCGGCAAGTATGGCCGTCGCCTGAATTTCTGGGACTGGGAAAAGCGGACGATCATGCAAACCGTCGACCTCGGCGAGGCAGGGCTGATTCCGCTCGAAGTTCGCTTTCACCACGACCCCGCAAGCCAGCACGGATTCGTCGGAGCCGCACTCAGCAGCGCGATCTGGCACTGGCACCAGGCGGGCGGCACCTGGAAGGCCGAAAAAGTGATCCAGGTCGACCCCGTCGAACAGAAGGGCTGGCCGTTCCCGGTCCCCGGACTGATCACCGATCTCGTCCTCTCGCTCGACGACCGCTGGCTCTATTTTTCGGACTGGCTGCACGGCGACGTCCGCCGCTACGACGTCAGCGACCCGGCCCATCCCAAGCTGACCGCCCAAGTCTGGGTCGGCGGCGTGCTCGGCAAAAAGCGATCGGTGAAAGGCCGCGACCTCAACGGCGGCCCGCAAATGCTCAACCTGAGCCTCGACGGCAAGCGGCTCTACATGACCAATTCGCTCTACAGCACCTGGGACAACCAGTTCTACCCCGACCTCGGCAAAGCCGGCTCCTACCTGATGCAGTTCGACTGCAACCCAGACGGCAGCCTGACGGTAAACGAGAATTTCCTCGTCGACTTCGGTAAGGAACCGACAGGTCCCGTGCGAGCGCATGAGATTCGCTTTCCGGGCGGGGATTGCACTTCGGATATTTGGATCTGAACGATCGACCCGGATTAGTGCTGCCCACACACTCCGTTAGAGCCGCGCGTCCAAGTGCGCAGGCCCAAGGCTTACGAATGAACACTCATGACATCAGGCCCAAAATCTGCATCTACTGCGGAGAAGCGGAACCGCGGACAAAGGACCATATCCCGCCCAAGAACCTGTTCGACAAACCGTATCCGTCGAACCTATGGACTGTCCCCGCATGCCGGAAGTGCAACGGCGCACTTTCGAAAGACGACGAATACTTCCGCGCTGCTCTAACTATCACTGAAAAGGCAAAAGGGCAGCCTAACCGCGACGCGGTCGTGCAATCCGTTAGGAAAAGGATTAACAAGCCCGAGTCCGGTCGATTCAGAGCCTTGTTGCTCGCCAACTCCGACGTGTTTCCTCGAGTCACCGAATCAGGCCTCTATGTGAATCGTCAGCGGGCAATGGCGTTCGACGGTCAACGCCTCGATCGTGTGGCAAAGCGGATCGTCAAGGGCCTGTTTTACAAGGTCAAGGAACATCGCCTGCCCGATGATCACGGCGTTAACGCTTTGGCCGTCGGCCGCTTTCACCAGCTTGCCGACCTTGGCTCAGAAATAGACCTGACTTTTCGGGGATTCATTGCGCTCATAGAGCAACAGACTCCTACCAACTTCGGTGAGACATTCGGCTTTCGCTGGCTTCAGTCGCCCAACGGCGCCGATCACACAATGTGGCTCCTCTATTTCTATGGCCATTTGGAATATTTTTGCTCTACGTACGCCTTGCGCTCGATCGTCACGTCTCGGGACTCGAGTCCCGGCTAAGCGGCAATCGCAGTTTAATTCGGCCGAGCCGCGATTTGCGTCCTGTCGTCCCGAATGACCACATTCGACAACTCGCGTCGGCGGCAAGCGGAAACGTCTGGGGGTTCGCAGTGGATCAATTTCAGAACACGTTATGGTCAATCGGTTGCCAATCGATCAGAAACCACGCACAGTCAATGGGCGGACTGAGCTCGCAGTTTGCTGCTAAGCTGATGGCTGAGGTTGCTGAACGGTTTTGCGCTCTCCCGGAGCCCACGTCAGCCGCGGATGGTTTCGCTCGACAATCGCTGCAAATCACCGTTGGCGGAATCATCGGCGCCATCGCCTACGCGGATTCGATGGTCAAACTTACGCCAACCGCCGAAGCCGAAGTGCACGCAGAAATGAAGTCCCTCGCCGGTCGCGATTTTGCGCTGCAGAGTGCGATTGGCACCCTTCAATTCGGTCAAGCGGTCGGTGTAATCTGTAGCCGTCATCAACTCCTAGGAAGGTGACGGATCAATCAGATACTCGCAACGAGTAGAATGATCGTGATTTCGGAATCTACATGCATTGCAATTCTCAGATCCCTCGTTGGCCGCCATTGGCACTTCGAGATTGAAGCACTCCATCCACAGGGCAGGTTCAATCAGGAGCACGCTGCGAGTCCGGGTGACCTATACCGATCCCTCCTGGCTCAATATTCGCTATCGACCATCGATTCTGCACTGCGCTGGTTGGATTTGTGTGGTTACTTATTTGAATTCAATCTGTCACTCGTCAACGTACGCTGTTACGTATTGACGTCCAAGGGTTTGTGCGCTGCGGCAGAAGGCAGAATAGACGAGGCCGATCGACCGCTCATCTATCAACAAGAAGAGCCGTACGCTGTGTTTGTTGCCCACCAGTTTAATGAAGACGACACAGAAATCGTGGAATTTATAAGAGATCGGATTCTCACACCAAGCGGATTTTCGATGCTCGAAGGTCGCGCGGAGGGGCTAGAAGAATTTCGGCAATCAATCATCGAGCGAATTCGACGATCTCGTTTCTTTCTTTGTTTACTTACCGGGCGCAGCAAGTTGGAGAGCGGGGGCTACGCGTCCAGTGTGTGGTTGTACCAGGAGACAGGCGTCGCAGTCGCTCTGGACAAGACGCCACTACTACTGGTGGAGGAAAACCTGGACACACAGTATGTGGGCGAATTGACAAGCGTCTATGAACACATCCGGTTCACGCGCAGCAATCATCCCAAGCAATTCCAACAAGTAACGTCTCGGCTTTTGGCGAGTCTCGATGCTCACAGAATTCCTAGACCAGTCCTGTAGGGCAGGCTGAGCCTGCCGCTCTCGAATTGATCCTCGTCTCGCGGCAGGCATAGCCCGCCGTACAAGACTGTTGCTTGGCCCAACATCATGGATCCTGCCGAAAAACTCCGCCCTGGCATGACCGGCGGCCAGCAAACGGTCGTCACGCGAGAAATCACTGTCGCGCATTTTCATCCCGAGATGCCGGAGGTCTACGGCACGCCGTTCCTGATTTATCTGATTGAAGTCGCCGCGAGCAACGCCATCAAAGAGCACCTTCCGAAAGGTTGGGTTTCGGTGGGATACGAGGTTCACGTCAAACACCTGGCGGCAACTCCCGTCGGCCGAACCGTCACCGCGGAGGCCCGTTTGGACTCTATCGACGGCCGATTCATCAAATTCTCGGTCGACGCGCACGACGGAGTGTCTCAGATCGGCACCGGAACGCACGTCCGCGCTCTCGTCGATCTTTCACGATTCAACAAGAAACTCGACGCGACGTAAGCCGTTCCCCGATTCTGCTCGACTGGGTGGCGGGGGCGCCCCGCGCTGTGGAAGGCGCCGTGTTTCGACGTCCGATTTCGTGGAGGGAGTAACGCGCGCCGACGGAAAGATTCTTAACAACGTAACAGAGCGAGCAAATTCCGGGGCTTCCGCGAGCGGAGCGTCCCGGCCACCGGCCGCACGGTTTTGTGCCCAGCCGGCCCAGCGATTACACTGGCAACGATTGACCCCCGTCAACCAGGAACGAGAGCTGATGTCGAAGAAGAAACAAGAGAATAAGAAGAAAGAACGGGAACGGCGTGTCGCTCAGAAGAAGCACGCCGAGGCGGAAAAGCGGGTTCAATTGACGAACACCGCGGAGAGCCCCAAGTCCTTGCCGAAGACCAATCTCTTTACGGGCTCGGTGAGCGGTCCCAAGACTCAGTCGCCCGCCAAGACACAGCGCCCCTTCAACCATCGGCGCACCGGCGGCGGTTAGCGGAATTCCCCGCATGTCCGCTCTCGACAATTACGGCCGGATCGCGCGCGACTCAGGCCCGGATCGCAGAGGATTCATCTTGAACGGATGAGGGCGTCGTGGTAGGACAGAGAAGGAGAAGATTGCGCAGGGGAGACCCGTAAAGGGTCACAAGTCGCTTAACGCGAGCCATTGCCGTCATCGGGCGATGGCTTTGTTGCTTTCGAAAGCAGGAGACTTTCACCACAAAGGCACGAAGGCACTAAGCTCAAACCGAACAAAGAGGTCTGTTTCTCTTTGTGCCTTCGTGTCTTCGTGGTGAATCATCCGACGGGACTGGGACGGGACGCCGGGACTGGGACGGGACGCCGGGACTGGGACGGGACGCCGGGACTGGGACGGGACGCCGGGACTGGGACGGGACGCCGGGACTGGGACGGGACGCCGGGACTGGGACGGGACGCCGGGACTGGGACGGGACGCCGGGACTGGGACGGGACACCGGGACTGGGACGAGACACCGGGACTGGGACGGGACACCGGGACTGGGACGGGACACCGGGACTGGGACGAGACACCGGGCTTTGCACAAAAACGCCCGTTTGCACAAAAACTCGGGCGGCTGCACAAAAACTCCGGAACGCTCCCTATTTCACCCGTGGGAATTGAGGCCGTGGAGTACCGATACGACCGCCATAGCCTGCAACAAAGAGTAGACGAAAACGATGGTTGGGATTGCGACCCAAGCCTTCCATGAATTGTGCAAGGCGACGGATGCCCAGATGAGGAGCAGTATGAGTGCGACGAGGAAAAGGAGCACAAACCAGTCCAGGGGATGACTCGAACCCGCTAAAAGCAGGGCAAGCAAGAACGGGGAGCACAGGTACCCGAGCGCCGGACTTGATGTCGGCTCATCCCTGAGCCAGAAGAGTGCGGGTGCGTAAAGTGCAAGCAGGTTCACGCAAAAAAGAAACGTAATCTTCTCGGGCTTTCCCCAGTTGAATGGGCGCGGCTCGACTGTCTTTGCGTGTTCGTCGCTCATGCCGCGATTGTACCGGGAGCGGCGGACACGTGTGCGGAAGAACTCGGCGACGGGACACCGGGACTGGGACGGGACATATGTCGTGATCGAACCCGCCTTTGGCCGGTGGGGAAGATCCCCGCTTGGGCCGACAAAAAAGATCCCTGCTGGTGGTGGGGATCCTTTTTCACTAAGGGGGAACAAAGATCCCCGGCAACTCCGAAGGCATCGGGACGGGACTCCCGCTCCATCGTGATCGGCGAATCGGTAGGGTCCTTAATTTGGCGAAATGCGGCCCCGGTCAAGTTCAGCGACTGGTTCGCTCCGGCCTCGACGTAACCAACGCCGAAACCACAACACAATCCAGTCCCACGGCCACGGGTGGCCAATCGAAAGATACAAGCCGCGCATGATGAGACGACCTGGTTCAGGAAACGGCGAGAGGCCCGGGAAAGCATACTTGGCAATGTCGCCGAATTCCCGATTGCGCCATACCAGCTCCTCGGATTCCGCTCGTGCCCAGAACTCCTTTGTGAGCATCTGCCGCGCAGACCACTGTCTGCAGCAACGATCTCCAGAAGATAACTGTCCCAGAACATTTCTTCCGAGCGCCATTCCGTCAAGATTGCGATAGTCTCTCCTTGGCGTTCAATCACCCAACCGGAGTCGCGGCCGAAGTCGGTCTCCCAGATTCGAAGACGGCGGGCATACCGATGCAAGCCGATCACCTCAAAGGGGGCTAACAACCCCGTTCACCTGCCCGCGGCGGCTGGTGGGAATTGCACATGCCGCGATTGTACCGGGAGCGGCGGGCAGGTGTGCGGAAGAACTCGGCGACGGGACATCGGGACTCGCGACGGGACGGCGGGACTCGCGACGGGACAGCGGGACTCGCGACGGGACAGCGGGACTCGCGACGGGACAGCGGGACTGGGACGGGACAGCGGGACTGGGACGGGACGGCGCACCAGGTCCGCTTGCCCGGCGGCGATTGCACTTCGGATATTTGGATCTGACAGGCAGCCGTCCAGTCGATGCAACAGCCCGTCACGTGAGCACGCGGCACGTCGGATGTCAGATCTGACAAAAATGAGTCGCCTGGCTTGCTGATCGACGCGTTCTCAACATGAGGCCGAGTGTCCAGTGCGAGGGGTTTTGGCCGGGAATTTTCCTGGCGGTCACAACACAAGCGGCTGACGGGTCTTAAGACGTCTCAATTGTTTGGGTGCTCGTTCCTTCCCGGAGATGGTCGATATTAAAGGTGAAAGCTCGCCGTTCGGCGGCGGTCACGCGGCCGACGGGCCGAGGTGCGATGGGCTTGGGTAATTTGAGTTGGGGCGGAAAGGTGGCCCTTTGGCACAGCAAAGATCGTCCATTTCGCATACAATTGGGGATCGCACTGAACTTGAACCAAGGCCGTGAACCGAGCAGTTTTTCAAATCACCGGAGCCGTACTTAATGCCACGTCGTTACAAAGGCTGGAAGAATTGGACCATCGCACTTCGCAAACGCATGTATCAGGACCGCGTCCCCGAGACCACCGTGACCGTCGACGAGGTCGCTGAGGGACTCGGCGCGAATCCCGCGGACGGCATCGGCAGCAAACGGTTTTGGGATGCATGCCGCGATGGCAAAGGAAATTTCGACGTGATCGCGAAGCAGGGACTCTTGATTGAATTCGAACCGAAGGCTGACGGAACGGTGAAAAAGGTGACCTTCCGACTCAACCCAACGTGGATGAATCATTTCCAAAGAGTGCGAGAAAGAGAGCTCAGCAAGCTCGCCACGTCCCAATTGACGTAGGGCATCGAGGCCACCGGGTCCGGAGAGGATTCCGACCCGAGCGAGCACTTTGGCGGCTGTTGAGCGGACATCGGCGTTCCTTTGTTGCTACAATCGAGCAACGCCGGAATTTCCGGCGTCGCGTCCCGTGGGAAGACGACCAGGAGCAAGTGCGCCCGATGGCTTATCAAACCGACGACGAGGGAATGAACGACCAGCAGAAAGACGAGAAGAAGCGGGCGAAAGCGGAACGAGATCAGCTCAAGAAGGACCGCGAGGCGCAGAGAGAAGCTGCGAAAGGATCGACTGGCCGTCAAGTAACCGCTCGCCGCGCGCGAGATTCTGTTCCCAATTCAGAGGTCGGGATCTGAAAAAGGCTCGCCAGGTTGCATGCGATGCGCCCGGCGAGCCTTGTGGTCGAGCAGAACTCTGTGCCCTGCTGATTCGTCTGCGAGTTACCGCGAGAAGTTGAGGCCCGGATCGTCCGTTTCGGCGTCCTTCATGCGGAATTTGAATCCGGCGTTTCCGTGGCGCTCGAACGAGCCTTCCATTGACTCGCCGTCGTCGCGGGTCAGAACCAGCGACTTGTCGCCGAGTTCGTATTTCCCTGGGAAGTTCTGCGTTTTGCCGTTGGCTGTGAATTTCCAGTCGAACGTCTTGTCAGTCCGCAGCGTCAGTTCGATCTGAACGCCTTTGGCCGGACTGGCCTTCCAGGTTCCGCTGAGCGGCAGCGCGTCGACGGCGACGGCCAATTGCTCGTTGACCGGTGCGGTCGCGCCGGGCGTCGAATCGGTTGTGTCGGCGACCAGGTCCGCCTTTGTCGGTGACTTCGCCGTCTCTGTCTTTGCCGTTTCGGACTTCGGCAGTTCCGTCTTTGTCGGGACAGTGTTTGCCGAGACGGTCTTTGTCGGGACAGTGTTTGTCGGGACAGTGTTTGTCGGCTCGATCTTGGTCTGCTCGACTTTTGTCGAGTCGCTCTTGGCCAGGTTGGTCTTTGCCGTCGCCTCACTCTTGAGGCCGTTCAGGATGTTGGCGGCCAACTTGTCTTTCGACTCGAGCTCGACGGCCTGTCCGAGCTGACGCTGAGCGGCCTCGCCGTGATTCAGCATCAAGTAGTGGTAGCCCAGCAGGAACCGGACGTTCGCATTCGACGGGTGCTCGCCGACAAAGTGCTCGAGCTGCCGCAATTGCTCGGTGTAAATTTCCGGTGATGCGTAGCAGGTCTGCAAGGCGTCCCAAGTCCAGCCCGGGCCCTCTTCGAGGACGGCGTGGGCCACGGCGGCCGACTTGCAATAGTCTCTCATCGCGAACAGCACCAGCGAATGGAACTGGTGGACGTCTTGATTGTGGGGTGCCTGACGAACGGCGACAGAGATCGCCTTCAAGGCGGTGTCCAAGTCTCCCTGTGCGAACGCCTCACGGGCCACGGCGAACGCGTCGGAGCCGTCGCCCTCAACGGCGTTCGTGGTCAGGCTCGCGATTGGCGTCGAATAATCGATTCCGTCCACGACGGACCCGGAGCAGCTGCAATACGGGTTGTAGTACTCGACGACCGGCAGCGGCTCATACCAGCACCAGCCGCAGCACCACGGTGAGTCCCAGCATCCCCAGCCCCAACCGAAATCGCAGCCCCAAGGTCCGCAGAACTTGCCCCAGCCGCTGTATTTCTTCCAGAAGGGACCCTTCGAACCCTTCTTCGCAAATTTCTGAAACGAGTTTTTCTTCCCGTTAAAGCTGTTCTTGAAGTTTCCGGTCCTCGAAAAGTTCGAGGTCGCGTTCACCTTGGAGAAGTTGTTGATGTGGTTGACGCTATTGATGCGGTTCGCGCCGTTGAAATTCTGCGTGTAATTCGTCGGCGTGGTACGCGTGAAACTGTTCGAGGTTTGACCCCGACCGCTCGAGAAGTGGCTTCCGCCGGAAGAGTGGCCCCCAGACGATCCACGAGCGAACGCACTTCCACCAAGCGTGGACACTAAGAGGGCCCAGCCGCAGGCGACCGCCAGTGTTTTGGTGACGCTGAGGTTCATCTTATTGTCTCCCGATGGCATGAGGTCGTGTTCGAATGGCGAAGCCGTGAGTGTCTGCTTCTCCAAGCGAAGCCCGTCGGGAACTGTTACATAAGGAAAGCCGGAATTTCTCTCGCCGACGCCGCGCCGGTCCGGCAGATCGCCTTAAGTCTCATTGGGAAAATGAGATGGGGCCGGCCCCGCCTCCCGTGCATTGGGAAGGCCTCTCTGAGACGACGTTCCGAGTGCGGCCTTTCTTTGAGATCAGTCAGCTCGAAGACACCGCGCGTCCTGCCGCTTGCAACGCCGCGCTTCAGCAGCGTCGCGGAAAACTGTCTTTTCCACAGTGGCTTAGGTCGGCAAAAACGGCATGACTGCCGGCTGCAAATATGCCCAATCAAAGCCGCGCGAAAAAAGCCGTGTAACAAATCGGCAGATGGTCCGCTTGGCAAAGTGTTGGAAATGAAACGGGGGCCTGGACAAGGGCAGGACCGGGTGAACCGTAAAAATAACATCTGCCAGAAGACTGAGGAGTTAACAATGCTTTCCAAGATCTCCAAGATCATCGTTCCGGCAACAATGTTCGCGATCGTGGCTATGACAATGTCGGCTTCGTCTTCCGAGGCCTTCGCTCGCGGTGGCCACGGCGGCCACGGCGGTCGCGGTGGACACGGCATGCACGGGCATCACCGGGGACATCGCGGTTTCGGACACTACCGCAACCGCGGCTACTTCGGTTATCGCAACTACGGTTGGGGCGGCTACAGCGGCTACTTCTATCCCGGGTATGCCTCGGTCTGCGAAACTCCGGTTTGCGACTCCAGCGCTGTGGCGTCGGTCTACGGCTACCCGATTTGCAGCAGCTGCGACGACGGTGGCTACGGTGGCTACGATTTCGGTTGGGGCCGCGGATATCGCGGGCACCGCGGGTTCCGTGGCGGTCGCGGCGGTCATGGCGGTCGCGGTGGGCACGGCCGCCGATAAACAGCTCTGATCGGTGTGGACAACCAGGCAATTGCAACGGGAGGACGAGACTAAACTCGTCCTCCCGTGCTTTTGCGCACGGGCTCCGCTCGATCTCACCAGGGGATTTCTTTCCGGTCCCGAAAGAACTTGCCGGTCAAACTCGCGGGCGCTTCGGATGCCAACCAAACAATCGTCGCCGCTCCCTCCTCGACGGAGCGATCGGCATCGGCGCCCCCCATGTCCGTTCGCACCCATCCGGGACAGACCGAGTTTACGGAGACGCGCTCGTTCCGAAGAGATCGGGCCATCATAATCGTGACGCCGTTGAGCGCCAGTTTGGACAAGCAGTAGCTCGGCACCGAGGGAGATAGACCGTCGAGCTGACCGTATCCGCTCGAGACGTTGACGACGCGGGCCGCCGCAGAATTCCGCAAGAGGGGCAGAAACGCCTGCGTCACTTCGATCGGCCCGAACGTGTTCGTCTGAAATGTCTCGACCATCTGGTCCCGCGTAACATCGAGAATCGAAACGCCGCGATCGGGATAAATCCCCGCATTGTTGATCAGGACGTCGAGCCGGTCGGTCTTGTCGGCAAGACCGCGTGCGGCGGCTGAGAGACTTTGCGAGTCGCCGACGTCAATGACCAATACGTCGGCATCGCTTCCGACCTTGGCGGCTGCGTTCGCGCCGGATCGTTGATCGCGAGCGCCAACGAAAACCCGAAATCCGCGCCCGGCGAGTTCCTTGGCCGTTTGGAATCCGATGCCTCGGTTTGCGCCGGTGATCAGGACTGTTTTCTGCATATTGGGCCTTTTCTCGTTCCTGGAGGGCAGTGGCTGTGCTAGTCATGATCTTGGAGGAATGCGGGTGAGGAAAGTGCCCAAGAGCGGAACGCCGCGATTTCGGAGTTAAATCCCAGCCGCGCGGCGTGCCGAGCAGCGACGTTCGGGTTTACATTCGCCAATTGCCCCGGGAATTCCGAAATCTCAAACTCGGTGCTTCCACGTCTCGGTCTCAGGCAAGGAGGTTGGCTTTGCAGGCGCCGGCCTGGGGTAGGTAGAACTACGCATTGCCGCGCAGGTGACGGCTGGGACAGAATCTGATCGGCCCGGCCAGTTTGTCGGAAGAGAATCGGCGGGAAAAGCAGGGGGCCCGGATGGATGCAAAACTGACTGTGCTTAACGGCCCCACGGCCGGACAGACGATTCAGGTTCCCCGCGGAAAGCTGTTGATCGGCCGGGCCGAAGATTGCGATCTGCGACCGGACACCGAATTCATCAGCGGCTATCACTGCGTGCTGTTGCTCGACGATTACACCCTGCGCGTTCGCGATCTGGCCAGCAAGAATGGAACACGAGTGAATGGGCGTCGCATCGGGGCGGGTTCCACCATCCTGGTGCACGACGACGTGGTTTCAATCGGTGAACTGCAGCTTCGCGTTGATCTCACGCAGGCGACAGCGAGGATCGAACTACCCGATTCCGGAACACGGCTTCCCGTCTCTCCCACCGCGCTGGAAAAGACGGGGCTCATCGACGGTGACACGCTGCAGGACAAAATTCCGGGTGCAACGGTGTCGTCCGTTCCGCCGAAGTCTGTTTCTCCGTCCGTGAGTCCAACGCCGGGGCCGCCGCTCACGGAGGAGACGTGCTAAAGGCGACCATTCCATGGCGCAACCGCAGAATTGCCCCAGCCGCGACGAGTTGCAGCGGATGGTGTTGGGGCAACTTCCGGACTTGACCGCTGAGAGGATTCGACAGCATCTCGAGCAGTGTCCGAAGTGCTGGAGCGCTTTGGAGCATTGCGTGAATTCCGACGAGCTTCTCGAAGCCGTGCGAGCCAGCCGCGGCGTGACGTGCGAACCCACGAAGACGCTCTATCTGCCGGTCGAATGTCTCCGAGGTGCCCTGGCGACCTGGGGCCGGGCTTACGACAAGACGCAGTCCGACAGCAGCGGACTGCCCTTTTCGATGACGGAAATCAGTCGCCAGCTCGCCCCGCCGCAATCTGACGATGAAATTGGCCGACTCGGCGAGTTCCGAGTGCTGCGCGTGTTGGGGGCCGGCGGGTTCGCTGTCGTGTTCGAGGCGGAAGACGTCCACCTCAAGCGGCACGTCGCGCTCAAATTGATGCACCCGTTCATCGCGGCCAGGCAGGGTGGCGCCGATCGCTTTCTGCGCAAGGCGCAGAGCGCCGCGGCGCTCAAGCATGAGCACGTGGTGACCATCTACCAGGTTGGAATGCACGGTGAGACGCCTTTCATCGCGCTGGAATTGCTCCGCGGTGAAACCCTCGAGGATCACCTCGTCCGCGAAAGCCGGTTGAGCGTGCAAGAGGTCGTGCGGATCGGTCGCGAGATCGCATCAGGCCTCGCGGCGGCCCAGTCGAGGGGCCTGCTGCACCGCGACATCAAACCGGCGAACATCTTTTTGGAAGGAGCCGAGAAGCCCATCCCAGAGGAATCCGTCGCCGAGGACGGGCAGGGTTCGGATTCAACAGGCCAGACGGTCGGGCGCAGTTCTTTATCACAGGACCATTGTTCGGCTGGCAAGGTCAAGATTCTCGATTTCGGTTGCGCGAAATCCTGGACGGACGAGTCGGCACTTTCGGACCGGGGATTACTGATCGGAACGCCGGCGTATATGGCGCCCGAGCAGTTGGCGGGGGATGCCGTCGATCCGCGCGCGGATTTGTTCAGCCTGGGATGCCTCTTGTATCGGATGGCTGCCGGCAAGCGGCCATTTGGTGGAAACAACCTGTTTGCGCTCGTGCGATCGCTGGCCCTCGAGGACCCGACGCCTCTTGAAGCGGTCAATCCCGAGGTGCCGCAGGCGCTGTCCGACCTGGTCGTCAAGCTCTTGTCAAAATGTCCCGACGATCGTCCCGCAACGGCGCAGATCGTGGTGGACGAGTTGCGCTGGATCGAGCAGGGGCTCCCAGCTCAACCCGTCACACAGAAGCCAAGCTCGAGTGACTTACCGAGCGATGACCGGGCAGGTCGCAAACGGGTGAAGAAATGGACGATGGGCGTAGGCCTGGGCCTTGCGGTGGTGCTATCAGTTGTTGCTCTCTTCTTTGGCAGTCAACTCATCCGAGTCGCGACAAACAAGGGCCAGATCGTCATCGAAATCGATGATCCCGCGGCCACGGTCCAAGTTGAGGAAAACCAGGTAGTGATCCATGACGGCCGGGGCCAGGCGGAAATCACTCTTGCGGCCGGCGATCATCAACTCGAGGTAACGGTCAAGCAGCCCACGGGCGAGGCCAAATTCAAGACCGACAAATTTACGCTCCGCCGCGGCGACAGAAAGGTCATCGAAGCACGACAAGAATTGGCGAAGGCCGTCGCATCCCTCACGACCGCCCCGCCAAAACAGCCGGAAGCCCGGCTCGGGGGAACGACGACGAAAGATCGACTGCCGCCAGTTGTGGCCGCTCCCGACTTGGACCGCGGTGTCGCGTCGTGGGTACTTTCTCAAGGCGGGACGGTGAAAGTTCGGGTGGGGCAGTCGGCGCCGTCGATTCTACTTCAGCCCGGAAACGCTTTGCCGGCCTCGGACTTCAAATTGACGATGGTCAATCTTCAGAACCGGGCGTTGACCGATGCCGACCTGGTGCACTTTCGCGGCCTGAGGCAACTCGTCGAGTTGATTCTGGGCGGCAGACAGATCAAAGGTCCCGGGCTCGCAAATCTTGCCGACCTGACTCAACTCAAGAGCCTGATCCTTTGGAACACGTCGGTGACGGACGGCGCACTCAAGCATATTGAGGGGCTGACAAACCTCGAGCTTTTGTCGCTCGATGGGGCCCAACTGACCGACGCTGGGCTCGTGCATCTCAGTCCGTTGAAGAACTTGCACGAACTCAACCTCAACTGGGCCCCTCTGACGGGCGCGGGATTCGCGCCGCTCGAGAGCTTGTCGCAACTTGAGAATCTCTATCTACGTGGCAATTCGCTGACCGACGCAGCTCTGGTGCACCTTCACGGTCTCAAGAATCTACGGACCCTCTACTTGAGTGGGCAGCCGGTGACCGATGCGGGTCTGGCTCACCTCGGCGGCCTGGTAAAGCTTCAAGTCCTGGAACTGGATTCCACGAAATTGAGCGATGCCGGGCTCGCGCAGCTCAAGTCCCTAAAAAACCTGCGCGAACTCAACGTGAGCTGGACGCACGTAACGGACGCTGGACTGAAGCAACTCGAAGAGGACTTGCCGCAGCTGCAGTCCCTCTACTTGCGCGGACGTTACTTGTCCGACGCCGGTTTGATTCACCTGCACGGTTTCAAGAGTCTGGGGACGTTGTATCTGAGCGGGCAGCCCGTGACCGATGCCGGGTTGGCCCACATCATGGGCTTGGAGCAACTGATGGGACTCGGGCTGAGTTCAACGCGGGTGACAGACGCTGGATTTGCGAACCTGCCGTCTCTCAAGAACCTGCGAAACCTCAACCTGGAGCGGACGCAGGTGACGGACGCCGTCCTCGCACACCTGGAAGGGCTCGCTCACCTGGAAGACCTCAGCCTCGGAGGAACGCAAGTCACAGAGGCGGGACTGGCTGGCCTGCAGGGGGTCAAGAATCTCCGGTTTCTCAGTCTGAAGGGAACGCCGCAAATAACCGATGCGGTGGTCCCTCAGCTGGTGAAGGTGCGGAGTTTGACGGAGGTCGACCTGAGTGGCACGCGCCTTTCGGCCAGGGGATACGCAGCTCTCAAAACGGGACTTCCGGGTTTGGCGCGCATCGCCTGGAGCGACGCAAATGCCACAGCCGCCAAAGCCGTGCTCGCCGCCGGCGGAACGGTCGAGATTCGTGTGGAGGGCGCTGCGGCGAACCGTTCGGTGACGGCGATCGCTGAGCTCCCGTCGGAGCCGTTCCAGATCACGGGCGCCAGTCTTGCCGGCGCGCATGCTCCAAACGAAGCGGCGCTGACTGCACTCGGTGATCCGCGAATGGACCGCTTCGTCTCCCTCAATCTGTCCGGCACCGCGATTAGTGCCGCCGACTGGCTGCGCCTGAAGGGACTCACTCACCTACGCCGGCTGTTGCTGGAAGGGAACGTGCTGAGTGATGCCGACCTGGCTCGACTCGGCGGACTCACAAATCTCGAAGACGTGTCGCTCCAACGCGCCAAGTTCGCCGAATCCGGACTGTCCCACCTCGGCGGGTTGACCAGGTTAACGAGCCTGGCACTACACCGGACAGGATTAACAGATGCCGGTCTGGCGCACATCGCGGGTCTGAGAGGACTCAAAGATCTCAATCTCAACAACACCGCGGTGACAGATGCCGGACTCGTACACGTCGCGGGTTTGACTGAACTCAGGAGCCTTGTGCTGGAAGCGACGCGAGTCTCGGATGCGGGCCTCAAGCGGTTGCTGCCCCTGACAAAGCTGGAGAGCCTGTGGCTCGGATACGGGACCCAGGTGACCGATGCCGGCGTCGAGCTGCTTGGGCAACTCAAGAACCTGCGCGAACTCGCGTTGTCGTACACGCAGGTCACCGACGCTGGGCTGGCGCAGCTGGAGGGTCTGACAAAATTAGAGAGCCTCTGGATGCCCGGAACGCACGTGACCGACGTCGGCTTGGCTCACCTCCGCGCGTTCAAGAAGCTACGAAACTTGAACTTGAGCCATCAACCGGTGACCGATGCCGGGCTCGTGAATCTCCAGACTTTGCACGACCTGCGTCAGGTGATCCTGGACCAGACTCGCGTGACCGACGCGGGCCTCGCGCAACTGAAAGGCCTGACGCGGCTGTCATTGCTCGATGTCAGTGAAACTCGGGTCACGGAAGCGGGACTCGCTGACCTACAGGGGCTTCAGAATCTCCGCGTCCTGGCCTTGAAGGGACTGCCTCGAGTGAGCGACACGGCAATACCGCGATTGCTGCATCTGCCGAGCCTGCGCTCCGTCGACCTGCGCGACACGCACGTTTCGGCTCGGGGCTTCGAGATTCTCAAGGCGGCTTCGCCGAACCTCAGCATCACCTGGTCCGAGCCGAACGTCCTCACGGCCCGCGCCATTTTGGCGGCAGGTGGCCGGGTCGACGTGCGTCTCGATGAATCAGGAACTGAGCGCTCCGTCAAAGCGATCGGCGAGCTCCCCATCGAGTCGTTTCAGATCACTCGGGTGCGCTTGGTTGGGTCGCGGCCCAAACTCGACGAATTGTTGACGGCGATTATGAATCCGAGGCTGGAGGCGCTGATTGGCCTCGACCTGTCTCGCACGACGATCGCCGACGATGATCTCGAGCGGCTCAAGCGGCTGGTCGCGTTACGGGAGCTGAACCTGGCGAACACTCACGTCACGGATGCAGGCTTGGCCTCCCTGAAAGGTCTGACCGCGCTGCGACAACTCGATCTGGACGGCGACGCCGTTCGCGGGACTGGTCTCATGCACTTGCAGGACCTTTCCGAGCTCACCGAGCTGCGCCTCGGGTGCCCGGAGCTCACAAACCTCTTTTTGGTGGAGCTGGCCGGGTTGAAGAAACTGGAACGATTGTCCCTGGCCAAGAGTTCTGTTTCCGACGAAGGAGTCACGCACCTGGCACCGCTGACAAACCTCAAAGAACTCGACCTGAGCGACACGACGGTCATGGCCAGTCGCGTCGCAAAGCTCAAGACGTTGCTGCCGAAGTGTCGGATCGTCACCACCGCCGCGCCGAAACAGCTGGCCGCCCCCTAAATCAGTGTCTGGATGCTAGTCGCGCGTCGCCCAGACCTGGACCAACAGCGGAAAGCCGAGCAGCGTTGTTTCGTCGTTGGCCACTCGTGTCAACTCGGCAGCGATCGAGTCGACTTCCGACTGGCTCGCGAGTGTTTCGCGGACTAATTCGGGCGCGAACTCGCGGAACGTCAACTCCAACAGCCGCTTTTGTTCGCCCCGCAGCGACAGGGGAAAATTCGTCCCGACATCGGGCCTGGCAAAGCCCGCTTCCAAAAACAATCGCGGCAGCGAAGGGCCGAGCCGAAAGTGACCACCGTGCCGTTCGCCGAGTGCGATATTTAACTCGTAAAAACGACGGACGAGTTCCGATGGCGGATCGCAAATCCAGCAGGTGAGATCCATCTCCTCGCACGCGACCCGACCGCCTGGTCGCACTAACCGGCGCATTTGCTTGAGTGCCATTCCAGGATCCGCCAGATGCATCAAGATCAGCCGGGCATACGCGATGTCAAAATCCTCTTCGGCCAGCCCCGGTGAGCAGGCGTCGCCGACACGGAATTCAACGTTCCGCAAGCCACGAGCGTCCGCTTGTCTTTGAGCCTGCACAATCTGGTCAGGGCTATTGTCGATTCCGACAACCGACCCGCGCGGCCCCACTTGTTCCGCGAGCCAGCAGGAAACGTTGCCGTTGCCGCACCCAATCTCCACGATCCGCGCGCCGTCGCGGAGGCCCACGCGACGCAAGAGCGCCTCGGTGTTCAGTCCATAGACTTCCTGGAGCAACCGTAGGCGCTCGACCTCCTCGCTGCCCGTCGCCAGGATGTAGCGTTCGGAGTGCCCAGACATGGTTTCCGCCTCGAGAGCGACTTGACGCTGCGGTCAGGGGAGCGCGAAGGCAACGAACGCGTCCCCGGCTTTCGTTCCCATTTTGCCCGCGCCGCCGGCCGCAATCACGACATATTGACGGCCGTTGACCATATAAGTCGACGGCGTCGCATATCCGCCCGCGGGGAGCGGGTGTTCCCAAAGCAGCTTTCCGGTCTGTTTGTCGAAGGCGTGGATGCGCTCGTCTTTAGTCGCGGCGATAAACACCAACCCGCCTGCGGTCACGATCGTGCCGCCGATCGACTCTGTTCCCGTTTGTGGGATGCCGCGAGCGGTTAGCTCGGCGTACTCCCCCAGCGTCACCCGCCAGGCGAAGTCTCCCGTGTTGAGGTTGATCGCACTCAACAGACCCCAAGGCGGCTTGATGCCGGGATAACCTTCGTGGTCGCGAAACTCGATATAGCCTTTATGGTTGTAGGGTCCGTATTGCCACGTTTTGCCGTCCTTCCCTTTGGCGAGCGTGATGATGTTGGGAACATTGTTCGAGTTGACGTAAAAGAGGCCGGTCGTCGGATCGAACGATGCGCCCGACCAGTTTGCTCCCCCCAAGAGACCGGGGATGGCAATCGTTCCCTGAAGGCTCGGCGGCTGAAAGGCCGGTCCGCTGCGGAGGGCTCTCAGCCGGGCCAGCGCCGACTCGTGGTTTGCGGCGCCGATGTTGGTGACGTTGCTCTCGTCGAGGAACTGTGCGGCAAACGGCGGCGGCTTCACGGGGACCGGCTGCGTCGCACTCGCCAATTCACCAGGAACGTCCGAGGCCGGGACAGGTTTCTCCTCGACGTCAAACAGAGGCTCGCCCGTCTCGCGATCGAAGAGGAAGACATAACCCGTCTTCGTCACCTGGGCGACGGCGTCAACTTTCCTCCCGTTTCGAGAGACCGTGACCAGGTTGGGATACACCGGCAAATCGTGATCCCACAAGTCGTGATGCAGCGTTTGGAAGTGCCACACGCGCGAGCCTGTTTTGGCGTCGAGCGCGATTGTGCAGTTCGCGAACAAGTTCGCCCCGTGCCGGTCGCCGCCATAAAAGTCAAAGGCCGCCGATCCGAGTCCGGCGAAGACCCTGCCGCGGTCCACATCAATGCTGAATCCGCCCCAGGCGTTCACCCCGCCGCGGTCTTTCCAGGAATCGCCTTCCCAAGTCTCGTGACCAAATTCCCCCGGACCAGGAACGGTGCGAAAGCGCCAGACCTCGCGGGCGGTTCGGACGTCGAAGGCGCGGATGTCGCCTGGCGCGGAGAGATCGGGCCCTTCACCGCACGACACGCCGACGATGGCCGTATCCTTCCAGATCGCCGGCGCGGACGTTGGCCCGTAACTAAGGCCGGCCACGTTCGGAGCCAGCCCCCGGCGTAGATTGAGAATTCCCTGGTCGCCGAATCTGGCGTCGAGCCGACCGGTCTTCGCGTCCAGAGAAAACAGTCGACCGTCGGAAGTCCCGTGAAGAATCCGTCGCTCGCCGTCGCGCTTTCCGTCGGACCAGTACGCACATCCGCGGTTAACCCCGCCGGACGTTGGCTTGTGGCGGAACGGATGATCCCTCAGCGGGTCGAACTGCCAGAATTCCCGCCCGGTCGCCGCATGCAACGCGACGACGCGCAGGTAACCCGTGGTGACGTACATCACACCGTCGATCACGATCGGCGTGCACTCGATGGTCTTGCCCCTCCGGCCGGCCAACTCGCCCGTGTGATAGGTCCAGACCGGCTTGAGCAGGCTGACATTCTCGCGATTGATTTGCGCCAACTCGGAATAGCGCATGCAGCCCGGATCGTTGCCGACGCGATGCCAGTCGACGTTACGATTCGATTGTCCAAAAGCGCAGGCGGCGAACGCCAACAGGCCGATGGCTGCGATCAGGCAAGAGCAGGGCCGTCCGGCGGCATCGGGTCGTCGACGGCGCCCCGCAAGCTTGGAATGACCAACCGTTCCGTGATAACTTGGATTTGCCATGGGCAAGCCGTTGATCATCTCTCTCTGCTTCTGCGCCGCGGTCGTCCTACCGCAGTCGTGCTGGGCCGAAAACCCGGTTTTCGCTGCCTTGATCGGCCAGGGCGTCGAGATCAGTCCGCACGAATTCGTACGCTTGGTCCCCCCCACACTAGCCGACGGAATGAATGCCGCCCAGCAACGCCGGGCAATCGAATCCCTTCCCGACGCCGGCCACTCCTGGGAGGAGCTGACGCGCCGATCGGTCGTTGCCCCGATCATCCTGAAGATTTCCAAAGACGAGGATTCGCCGCAACGAATGTGCTGCCGCCTCGACGTTGCGTTCGTCGCCTATGGCGCCCTCGCCGCTGTCAGAGACCTCCAGTGTCTGCAAAGCCAGGCCAAGCCCTCTGGGACAGACGTCGACACGGAAAACGGCGTGACGATCAAGCCGCTGACTCCCGGCGATCTGTTGCGACGCGGACTCAAACCCCCCGGTCGCGAAGACGAGCCGCACTATTTTGCCGACGAATTGCGCATTTTAGGCCGGGTGCGGGTTGGGATGACGACAAGGGCCGCCACGAGCGAGACTCAAGACTCGATCCTGACTGCCTCAATCCTCGACACGCGGTTCGCCAACGATGCTCAATTTCCCAATGGCTGGCGACCCGTCTCGCGCAACGAGTCGGGCCGCCGCACACTCGGCAGCCGACAGCCCTATTCTGGTTATGGCGGCTATGCCAAGGTCACAAAACTGGCGAAGCCGACAGGCGCCCTCTTTATCGAGTATCACCTCGTGTTCGCCGAGCCGGAGGGCTGGTTCGGAGGCTCGAACGCCCTGCGCTCAAAGCTGCCGCTCGTCGCACAATACCTCGTGCGACAATTGCGGCAAGAGCTTGAAAAGAGCCGCTGATCGCGTCGGCGGACTGGAACTCGCGGATCGTTCAGCCAGAACGAGCGTTGTGTTCGGTCCTTCGCGGGATAACGCGCGATCTGGGCAACACAATCCAAGATCCGGGCGTTAAGCTGGAAGATCGGTGTCGTGTCAATTCAACGGAGCACGATTGCGTGAGCACTTTCCTGAGCCGGGCCGTCCTGATCTTGGCGTTTGTCGGTGTCTGCAATGTGTGCCTCGGCGCCGAGACCCCTGCGAATGCCGAAAAGCGGGTGGACATCATCTGGGGAGCGAAGATCCCGATGCGCGATGGCGTGAAACTCAACGCCACGCTCTACCGACCGACCGATGCCAAGGAAGCTCTGCCGGCCATCTTCACCATGACCCCTTACATCAGCGACACCTATCACGAGCGCGCGATGTACTTCGCGCGGAACGGCTACGTTTTCGCCCTGGTCGACGTCCGTGGACGCGGCAATTCCGCTGGCGAGTTCGAGCCCTTCGCCAACGACGCCCATGATGGGCACGACGTCGTGGAATGGCTGGCGAGACAATCGTGGTCGAGCGGCAAGGTGGCCATGTGGGGCGGATCGTACGCCGGGTTCAACCAATGGGCGACGCTCAAGGAGTTCCCTCCCCATCTGGCGACCATCGTCCCGGCCGCGGCCGCGCACCCGGGAATTGATTTTCCGGCGCCGCACAACGTCTTTGTTTCGTACGACGTCCAATGGCTCACATTCACCAGTGGTGCGACGCCCAACGCGAAGCTCTTCGGCGAGTCGGGTTTCTGGATCGACAAGTATCGCGAGCGCTATCTCAATCACATTCCGTTCCAAAAGCTCGACACGCTCGTCGGTAATCCGTCGCCACACTTTCAAAAATGGCTGCTGCATCGCACGCCGGACGAGTATCTCGACGCGATGGCTCCGGACACCGCCGCTTATGCGCGAATTGGGATCCCGATACTCACGATCACCGGCAATTACGATGACGACCAACAGGGGGCGATGACGTTCTATCGCCGGCACATGCAGTACGGCTCCGACAAGGGCCGAGAGGGTCACTATCTGCTGATGGGCCCGTGGGACCACGCCGGTACGCGCACACCGACGCAAGAGGTGGGCGGCCTGAAGTTCGGCGCCGCCTGTCTTCTCGACCTCAACAAACTGCACCGCGAATGGTACGACTGGACGATGAAAGGGGGCGCGAAGCCAAAATTCCTCGAAAAGCGCGTCGCCTACTATGTCGCGGGAGCGGAGGCATGGAAATATGCCGACAGCCTCCAAGCGATCGCGACGAAACCGGAGAAGTTTTATCTCGCGAGCATGCACGGAGCGCCGACGGACGCGTTTCACTCCGGCACGCTCACCCGCACGAAGCCCAGTCAGTCGCCGCCCGCATCGTACGTGTACGATCCGCTCGACGTTCGCCCGGCGGAGCTGGAGCGTGAGGCGATCAAGAATGAAGTGACCGATCAGCGCCGCGCGCTCAACCTCTTCGGCAACGGCCTGATTTTCCACAGCGATCCGTTCCCGGAAGCCGCGGAAATCACCGGGTATCTGAAGCTCGTCGCCTGGATCGCTCTGGATGTGCCGGACACGGATTTCGCCGTGAAGGTCTACGAAATCAAGCCCGACGGAACGAGCATCGCCCTGGCGGACGACCTCAAACGAGCGCGCTACCGAGAATCCTTGCGTCAGGAAAAATTGGTCAAGCCCGGGGCAATCGAGCGATACGAGTTCGACGCGTTCAACTTCTTCTCGCGTCGTTTGGAGAAGGGAAGTCGGCTACGCCTCGTCTTCTCGTCGCCGAACTCGATCTACTTGGAAAAGAATTACAACAGCGGAGGCGAGGTGGCCGCCGAGTCGCGAGCAGACGCGCGGACGGCCCACGTGGCCCTGTACCAGGACCCGGAGCACGCCAGCTACTTGGAAGTGCCGATCGCTCGGGCGTCGTCTGGCAAACAGTTTGATGTCTTGATCCGCGGCGGCACGGTGTACGACGGGTCCGGTGATCCGCCGCGCCGAGTCGACGTCGGAATTACCGGCGATCGCATTGCTGCCGTGGGAGATCTGGCCGAGGCGACCGCAAAAACCGTCGTGGACGCCAAAGGCCTGGCGGTAGCTCCGGGCTTCATCAATATGCTCAGCTGGTCGACCGATTCCCTCCTGGCGGACGGCCGCGGGCAGAGCGAAGTCCGACAGGGCGTCACCACGCAAATCATGGGCGAGGGAAATTCTTGGGGGCCTGTGAATCCGGCCATCAAGAAGCGGATGAAGAATGAGCAATTCGACATTAAGTACGAGATCGAGTGGACAACCCTGAGCGATTACCTCTATTTCCTGCAGCGAAAAGGGATTTCCCAGAACGTGGCCTCATTCCTGGGCGCCACGACCGTGCGCGAACACGTGCTGGGACTGGGGAATAAAAAGCCGACAAACGACGAGCTCGAGCAGATGTGCCAGCTCGTGGACCGAGAGATGCGCGACGGTGCGCTCGGAATCGGCTCGGCCCTCGAGTATGCCCCCGCCTATTACGCAGACACCGAGGAACTCATCGCCCTGTGCAAGGCCGCGGCCCGGCACAAAGGGAAGTACATCACTCACATGCGTAGCGAAGGCGAGCGGCTCTTAGAGGGCATCGACGAGGTGATTCGCATCAGCCGCGAGGCGGGAATCCCCGCCGAAATCTACCATTTCAAGGCGGCAGGCAAAAACAACTGGAAGAAAATGGACGCCGCCATCGCCCGCGTCGAGGCGGCCCGGTGCGCGGGATTGCCGATCACGGCTGACATGTATTGCTACACGGCCGGCGCCGCGCCCCTCACGGCCTGCATCCCGCCGTGGGCTATGGAAGGAGGCGAGGTCGCCATGCGCCGCCGGCTCAGCGATCCCGCAAGCCGCAAGCGGATCATCAACGACATCACGCAGAAGACCGACTGGCCCAACTTCTACCACAACGCGGGCTCGCCCGAGAATATTTTGCTGATCAGCTTCAAGCACAGCGCGCTCAAACCTCTGCAGGGCAAGAATCTGGCGCAGATCGCGCGCGACCATGGCAAGGACCCGGTGGAGATGCTGCTCGACCTGCTTGCCGAGGACCAATCGAGCATCGGCACGGCGTACTTCATCACCGCCGACGCCAACATCCGCAAGCTGGTCCCGCTCCCCTGGATCAGCTTGGGGAGCGACGAGGCGGCGCAGTCGCCCGACGGCGTCTTCTTGAAATCGATGCCCCACCCGCGCGCTTACGGCAACTTTGCCCGATTGCTCGGCAAATATGTCCGCGACGAAAAGTTACTGACTCTCGAGGCAGCGATCCGCAAGCTCAGCCATCTCCCCGCGACCAATCTGGGACTCGACGGCCGAGGCCTGTTGAAGGAAGGGTATTTCGCCGACGTCGTGGTCTTCGATCCGAACACGATTGCAGACCGGGCCACCTACGAGAAGCCCCATCAGTACGCGGTGGGAATGCGTCACGTGCTGGTCAACGGCGTCCCCGTGCTCAAGGACGGCGAACACACGGGCGCGAAACCGGGCCGGGCGTTGTGGGGGCCGGGGAAGGTTGATCGCTGAGTCGCATCAGCAGACCTGCCAGGATCAGCCGGCGCAACGCTGCTGTCTGGGGGTGGCACAACGAGTTGTACCTGGCCACCCTGCGAATTTCCGAAGCGTCAGAGTTTCTGAAATTTATTAGAATGCCGCGTGCCGCGTGATCAATAACCAAGTGTTCATCGGCGCCCACGAGGTACCCAAATGAAAGCTGTTCCCCCAAAGCCCAGCACCCTGCTTGTGGCCGCTGTCGGCCTGTCGGCGTTTTTAGGCCTCGCCCACGTGGCTCTGGCCGACGACATCGCGGCCAAGCCCTACAAGATTCTTGCCACCACGCAGATTCCTGCCGCCGGGCGGATTGACTACGTTACGGCCGACAGCCTCAACCGCCGGGTTTACGTCGCCTGCGGCAACGCGGTGAGTGTCTTCGACCTCGATACCTACAAGCTCGCGGGCACGCTGGCCAATGCGTCCGGGCATGGCGTCGCGATCGACCCGGAAAACCATACCGGCCTGGTCTCCGGCAGTACCGCGACTTTTTTCAACACAAAGACACTCGAAGCGATCAAGACCCTTCCCGCGCCGGGTGCGGACGGCTATGTCTTCGACGCCCCGACTCACCACTTTTTTATTCTGAGTCACGGTGCGCCCAACCTGCTTGTGGTCGATTCCAAGGACGGTTCGATTGTCGGCAAGGTGGAGGCCATCGGCCCGGACGGCGCCAACGCGGCCGTCGAGCAGGGCGTCTCGGACGGCGAGGGACATCTCTATTTTGACGTGGCCAACGCGCACCACATCGCCGTCGTGGACGCCAAGACCCTCAAGGTGACCGGTCATTTCGACCTCGGCGACAAAGGCAACGGGCCGGCGGGCCTGGCCATCGATACGAAGAACCATGTGCTGTTCGCGATGTGTCGCGGCGCAAGAGGGGGCGGGGGCACGCCCACTTGTGTCATCCTGAGTGCGGTCGACGGCAAAATCATCACGACCCTGCCACTAGCCGGCGGCAGCGACGGTGCCGTTTTCAATCCTCACACCAGCGAGGCCTTTAGCTCGCACGGCAACGGCACGCTGAGCGTCATCAAGGAAAACAGCCCCACGGAATTTGCGGTGGAAGAGACCGTGAAAACCAAACCCCGCGCCAAAACCTGCACGCTGGATGACAAGACCGATCACGTGATCGTGATCACGCGCGAACCCGCTGCCGGAGGCGGTGGGCAGCTGCTGGACGTTATCTTTATCGGTCGATGAGTCTTCGTCGAAAATCGCCCAATACATCGTGCGCCAGATGCGGCACAAGGATTTCGGCGCCAAGCTGCGCTACATCGGCATGGCCAACAAGCTCAAGGACGCTGCGGCGAAGGTGTATGTGCCGAAGGTGCAGCAACTGGAAGTCGCAGTTTCGTGAAGGTCGTCTGGACAGAGTGACTGCTTGCAGTAAGATCCGGGATACAGCGGTGTGGGCAATGGCGGAGTGCGCCGTCGCCCGTTTTGTTCGGTGTGTTTTGCAGAAAAGAAAAGAACAATGGACCGACAAACCCGCTACGAACAACTGCAACGTCTCGCGATGACGGACAGAGGGCGACAGGAGATTTGTCGCGTCTTTCGACAGTGCTTTCCGGCCGGCATTGTTCCGCCGGCCGGGACGCTGATGTTCCGAACAATTCTCGATCGAGAATTCGGGAATACCAGATAAGGACGTGGGTTGCTGCTTTGAGATGAAATGAGTCTGTGGTATCGACCCCACGGGCCCATTCACTTGGCGAGTTCTGGATAGTCGCCAGTCCGAATGCAACACAAAGACTTCGGGACCACGCTGCGTTACATCGGGATGGCGAATCGTCTCAAGGAGGCCGCGGCGCGGGTGTACGAACCGAGGATCGGCCAGACGCCTGGAGCAGTTGCGCTAGGATAGGCTCGCTCGTTGGATCACTTGTTGCTCAACCCATCGGCCGATTTTTATCGCGAGCGCGGGAGGATTGACGATGCGGCCACTCAATAGCTCTTGGCATGCCTTCTTGTAGTACGCGTGTCGGAGCGACTGACCCTGTTCTTGCGGATGGTGGTTAACGTAATTGTGATATTGCCAGTTGACCCAATCTTCGACGATTGCCCCAACCTCAATCGCGCCTTCGATTCCGTACGCCTGCCCATGTCGCGCTGAGAAAAATGCGTCCCCATAAGCCCACTCGATGAAGGCATCGTTTTTCGCAGGTTGAACCGCTAGAAACTTCGATCCGCCTGGATCGCCGACCAACGGCGGATCGACGACGATCGACCCTAATTCCTGCGGTTGGTTCACAGGCTGCTCGGCCGGCGTCAACTGCTTTTGGGTCCAGGCGTACCACAGCGACCCCAAGCAGAAGATCGTGATAGGTACGGACACCCACCACGTTAGATTCCAGAGTAACGAGGCCAGCACCGCTGCGATCGACGCGAAAGAGCTAAGCAGCGTCGTCCAAACGAAGCCTGGGTGTTCTTGAAGGGCCTTTGTAGTTATCACGCGCCAACCTTGGCGTGGTTCAGCTTCCGTAAACTCGCCGCATAAAGGCTCTCTGCGACTCGATCGCTAATTCGTCCTGTTGCCGATTGTATTCGAGACTCTGCTCGTGCTGGCGACGAGCAAGGTCGTCGTACCAATCAGGAAGTTTGAGCCCCGGTTGCTGCGGAGCCGTTGCTGACTGCGGCATTGCCGCTTGGTGGGCCGCGGCCTCTTTCGCCTGGTTAAAGGCAATGAGCTTTTCGCGGGCAAGTTTCACTTCGCCGACCGTCAGTCCCTTGGTCTGACTTGTCGTCGAGTCGAATCGGTCGTGATGCTCTTGGCACAAAAACGCAAGATTGTCTTCGGCCGCATTGGTTCGATCCTGGTCCAAGTGGGCGATCTGACCGGTTTTTTCAGACGCGTCGTCGCGTAGATGGAAGCAAAGGCAGCAGCGCCGCTTGCTCTTTGCCAACACGGCCGTAATCGTCGATTCGGGGATGGCCTTACGCGGTTCGTTTCCCATAGGGTCTTCCGGATCTAATGCGTGGTCTAATGTGCGGCTCTGGCTCTGCACACCACGGCGTTAAACCCTTGCCAGACAAAGTTTTTCAAGTACACCCCGCAGGGCTCGAACCTGCAACCTTCGGTTCCGTAGACCGATGCTCTATCCAATTGAGCTAGGGGTGCGTGCGCGCGGAACAATACAGTCGCGCGTCCGAAAGTATCTCGACCGCCGGATGCGTTTGCAAGCCGGGAGCGCTCGTTGAAGAAAACGGGCCGGTGGCGAGTGGCGCGGTTTTTGGCGCGCGATTCGCTCCCCCGCGTCGCCATCGTCTGCGGCAACGGGCCGCGAGTGTGTTCGGGCCATTCTGTTGGCGGCTCTCTGTCGCCGGTGACACACGCGGGAGGCTTTTCGCATGGCCATGCTGAATCTGTTTTCTGCCGAGATGCGGCGTGATCCTTATCCCGTTTACGAGCAGATTCGGAGTCGGTCTCCCGTCCTTTATCATGAGCCGCTCGATTTGTGGATGATCTTCGATTACGAGGGGGTCAAGCGGGCGCTCGTTGATCCCGAAACGTTCAGCTCGCGCGCCACGCCGCCAGGCTCTTCGGGACCGCCGCCGGATTGGTTTATCTTTTACGATCCGCCGCGGCACACGAAGCTTCGCGGTCTGATTCAAAAAGCCTTTACCCCGCGCGTCATTGCGAGCCTCGAGCGGAGCATTCGGCAGTTGTCGAAAGAGCTACTGGACCAGGCGATCGAGCGAGGGATTAGTCGTTCGGCCACCGGGTTCCCGGCGACGGGTCGCTCGACCGCCGGCTCAGCGCCGACGCTGGATGTGGCCGACGATTTTTCGGTGCCGCTGGCGCTGCGGGTGATCGCGGCGTTGATTGGGATTCCGCCTGCGGATTACTTACGTTTCAAGCGCTGGAGCGACGTGACGCTGAAATTGGCTGATACCGTCACGCGCAGCGGCGACCTGGCACAGCTTGCCGGCGAGGTCGGAGCCGTCAAAGCCGAAATGGCGACCTACTTGGCCGGCTTGCTCGAGGAGCGCCGGCGGGAGCCGCAGGACGATCTGTTGTCGACGCTGATGGCGGCCGAGATTGATGGCGAGCGGCTGACGCGCGAGGAGATGCTGGGCTTCTTCCAACTTCTGTTAGTGGCCGGCAATGAGACGACGACGAACCTGATCAACAACGCGATGCTGACCTTCCTCGAACACCCAGATCAGCTCGCCCGACTGCGGGCCGATCGGGAGCTATTGCCCTCGGCGATCGAGGAGGTGTTGCGCTATCGTTCGCCGCTGCAGGCAGTCTTCCGCACGACCAAGCGCGAGGTCGAAGTGCATGGCCAGGCAATTCCGGCCGGAAAGCTCGTGCTGCCGATGATCGGCTCGGCAAACCGCGACCCGCGGCAATTTCGCGAGCCGAACCGCTTCGACATCACGCGCGATCCCAATCCGCACATCGCGTTCGGGCACGGGATCCATTTCTGCATCGGGGCGCCGCTCTCCCGACTCGAGGCCCGGATCGGCCTGACAGACCTCTTGGAGCGGCTCGAGGACATCGAGCTGGCCAGTGACACGTGGGAACCGCGCCAGGCGTTCAACGTTCTCGGCCCGTGTCGCCTGCCGGTCCGCTTTCAACCCGCCCGCAGTGCGGCGGTGACTTAGCAAAGTCGGACCGATCGAGAATTGCGGCCCACCTTCCGGGCGCATTTTGCAGACACGGCTGACCGAGCTCAACCGCGGGCACCCCAAGGAGTGTCATCCGTGCCAGCCGACGCTCCTCCTGCGCCCCGAGCGCGGCAATCCTTGCCCATCGAGGACCCCACATCCAGTTCCCGATCAGCTAGCCATCGCCCCTTTTTCCCTCCGCCGTCCCCGCGACATCACCTGTTTAGGTGATTGAATCCGCGACGAATCTGCGCAGAATCGGTAACTCTGAGCGCCGCATTGGCCGCTGTCGGGCACAGTCCCGGCGCAGGCGTTCCGCTCAGTGCCCTCGGGTTTCGGAATCCACCATCTCGGGCACAGTAACCAGTTCCACCACCGCGATGATTCGCTGAAGGAAGGGCCCCCGATGATCGACGAAAAGAGACTGAACCAGCTGTTCGCGCAATTCGAGACGATCAACGCAAATCCCAGCGCGGCGGCTGTCAGCCCGTGCGCAACCTGGATCGCGCTACGGCCGACGGTCGTCGAGTTGATCAGTGTGTTGGACGGCCTCGCGCTGATCTTCCCGCAGGCGAAGGTCGCCGCCGAAGCCCTTCAGGCCATCGAAGCGATCTTGGATGCTCTTTGCCCGCAGGGGGGTAACGTCGCCGCGTCGGGGCAACGCGCAGATGAGTTATTGAACAGGTTGCGTGCCGCGACGCAGGGCGGGCCTCCGGCGCCGGCCGCACCGGGGTCGCCCTGCGAGAAATGGGCGAGCGTTCGGCCGATCGTGGTCGAGATTATCTCCGTTCTGCGCGGCCTGGCGAGCTTGTCACCCGTGTTGGGCAAGGCCGCCGACCTGCTCGACTCACTGCGTGCTCTGGTCGACCAGCTTTGCGGGACGGCGGCAGCCGGCTCGTTGCCGAGCGCCGCACTGGTGTCTCTGACCGGCCGCTCTCCCGCCGGTCAATCAGCCAGCCGAGCTCGCACATTCAAAATGGGGCGAAAGAGGCCCATTGCGCGGGGCCCTCGCCTGAGCCTGCGCAATTACATCATGCGGGCAATGCCCGCGCCGCCGCCTTCCTGCGACTACACAGCGGCCGCTTCAAGCGCCATTGGCGAAATGTACCTAAACGACTCGCTCGGCGACTGTGTGATCGCGGGTATGGCACACATCGTCGGCGTGTTGACGGGAAATGCGGGAATGTCTCCCTACTTGTATTCCCAGTCCGACATCATCGCCCTGTATAGCGCAATCGGAGGATACGACCCCAATGCGGTCCTCGTGCCGGGGCCGGACGGACCCTACAACCCGACCGATCAGGGCTGCGATGAGCAGACCGCACTCAACTACTGGCAAAGCAACGGTGCTCCGGCCGGCAGCACTCACAAAATCGCAGGCTGGCTCGCGGTGAATCCGGCGGATCCCAACGAGTACCGCACGGCGCTCTGGCTCTTCGAGAACCTCTATTTCGGTTTCGAGATGCCCAACCAATGGATCACGCCCTTCCCGTCGGTCTCGGGCTTCGTCTGGAATGTCGCCGGCCCGCCGGTTCCACAAAACGGGCATTGCGTCGCCGGAGTCGGCTACACGGTTGCCGGCGTCAAGATCGCGACCTGGGGAATATCGGGCCTGCTGACCGACGCCGCCATCGCAAAGTATTGCGATCAGAGCGTGGGGGGCGACCTCTACACCGTTGTCAGCCAGGACGCCCTCAACCAGTCGACGGGAAAGGCCCCGAACGGTTTCGACTGGAGCCAATTGGTCGCGGACTTCGACTCGATGGGAGGGAACGTCACGCCATAACTGAGCGGGCCGCGCGAACGGTGCGACGTTCGCAAGAAGCCGCCGGAGGGCAATCCGGCGGCTTTTTTCGTTGCTGCGTGAGGGGCGGCGGGCTGCGTTCTTAAGGAAATTGTGCGCTCAGTCCGCTGCAGGCGGATCGCACAAAGCTACGCTTTCTCGGGCCGGCGCACGTTGATTCGGCGGCCACCGCGGTCGAAATAGACTTCGCCCTCGGTGAGGGCGAAAAGCGTGTCGTCGCTCCCTTGGCCGACGTTGCGGCCCGGGTGCCATTTCGTGCCGCGCTGGCGGATCAAAATATTGCCCGCGAGGACGGCCTGGCCGCCGAACTTTTTGACTCCCAGTCTTTGCGCATTCGAGTCACGTCCGTTGCGACTCGATCCTTGTCCCTTCTTGTGAGCCATTGCCGCCGAACTCCAAAACCGTGCGTGCGATTATCGGATTGATTAGCCAATTGTGGACAAAATTCTTGAGTCCCGGATTGTCGGGAGAATCGCCGCATCTTGCAAGGGCGACTGGACGAAACTCGAGAACCGGGGCCACCGAACCTGGCGCGGGAACCGACCGTCCGCCCTCGAATTATTCGCCCTGGAATTAGGAGCCGGCTGGCTTATTGGCCGGGGCGTTGCCAGGGACCCACTCATGCCGCTTTTTGCAGGGTCGCCACCCGGTCCACCGAGTCCGCTCGAAGCCGCAGCGGTCTGCGCGGTGCGGATCTGATTGGCGTCTTGGAATTTCTTGAGTTGCTTTTCGCGGTAGGCGCGGAACTCGCTCCTGTCGTCCCCCGAGTCAAAAGCCCTGGTGAGCGACTCGCCCTCCAGACGGATGGCTTCGCGGAGATTGCCGCATTGAAACTGGGCTTCGGCGGCCGTATCGAGGATTGCCGGCAGGCGGGAGCATTCCAAGGCTCGCTCTGCCAATTCCAACGCCCGTTTGGGGTTGGTCGTGCCCGCTTCATCGGCGGTCAAGTGAAGAGACGCGAGGTCGTTTAGCAGGCTGGTGTTATCGGGCTTGTAAGCGAGGGCCAGCTCGAATGCGACCCGGGCTTTGCTGTATCGCTGGAGCCGGGCTTCTTCGTATGCCCGGAGATGAATGCCGTCGATCCAAAGTTCTGTATTTTTCCAGGCGTCGCGGGCGCTCACGTAGTTGGCGCCAGAATTCGTGGCTCCGTCGTCCCCGACTTCCAGGGTCTTGTTGACGCCGTCGCGGAAAAAATAACCGCCAAAAAACGTCACCAGAGCAACGACGGCGGACAATTCGACCGGAACCCGCGGCCGCGTCGAAAGTTTGCGAGCGGCCGCAGACGATTCGGCAACGAATGGATCAAGCGGGTCGGAGAGCGCTGTGGCGCCGACAGCGTTTTCGGCCCTGGCATGGGCGATTTGATTCCGCCGCGCCCGCTCAGGCTGCCGCAGAGCCGCGATTGAGGTTTCGCATGCGCCGCCCAAGGGCTCGGTGTCGCGCTCCCGGGGGGGCGCCAGCGCCGCAGGCAGCGATTGGATCCGCTCGCAAACTTGCGCCGCGACCTGCCGCCGATCTGTCGCGCTCATGGCGGCCAGCCGCTCGGCGACCCGATTCAGCGCCGCGACGGCTTCGCACACCTCTGGATCGTCGTCAGCAACCGACGAGTAGCGCACGCGATTGTACGCGGCGGCAACCTGGTCGGCTGCGGCGGCGTCCAATACTCCCTCGGCCGTGAGAGCGCGGAGATACTCGGCTGGGAGAACGTGGGACGGTCGGGTCAGTCCGAGCGCTTCGAGCGTGACGAACTCCCGCTCCAAACCGCTGCGGGCGAGTTGAGTCGATTCCAACATGCTGTTCCCCATTTGAAATCGATTTCCGGCCCGCTGGGTCTCAGTCTTGCAGTGCGCAATTTTTAACGCAATAGCACGTTGCCAATTTTCCGGCATTTATGTGAAAGTTTTTTAGCACAAAGGCCGGGCTCCGGGAATCGATTTGACGAGTTCGCGGGGTGACCTAGGCTTTCTCAGGTCTCTTGTGCGCCACTCTTGGTGGTCACGCCCGAAACGCCCAACAAGGGCTGCCCCCGAATGCTCGAGGCATTGCTGGAACCGGCGGATGCGCGCGCCGTAAGCGCCGCGCCGGTTCTTGCTTGCAGGGAACGATCGGGCTCCCGGTACGCCTGATGAGGGCGTCTTGGCGATCTTGCGCGGAATTCCGGAAGTGGAATGCCTGCTGCGAGGTGCCGTCGTCGCCAGCTGGCATGCGAGCTTTGGGTCGCTGCATTCACGGCGCTGGCACCGTGTCGCGTACGACAAGCCGCTGTTGATCACGCCGCTCGATGACGTCACCGAGCGGCCGTCAGAACGGGCCTTTGTGGTTCGGGCGCGAGACCTCTCACTCGGCGGGCTTTCGTTCTTCCATCCGTACCCCTTGGCCTCGCGCAAAGTGATCGTGCGGTTCCCTGCCGAGGATCCGTCGGCCGGCGACGGGATCCTGGCAATCCTGCGGTGGTGCCGGTGTCGGCGCGACGGGTCGTATCAGAGCGGCGGGCAATTCGCGCGTTGTGTGCCGTTTGAGGGGAGCTACTCGGTCCCCGATTGGGAATGCCGCGAGACGCGCGGGCCCGTCACTGAATGTTCTCCAGCATTTTGACGATGTCGGCCTCTTTGTAGGTGTCGTCGAAATCGATATTGATTACCGCGAAGCCATTCTTGCCCTCGAATTCGCCCGCTATGCTTTCGCGCTCGACTTTCTTGACCGCCTTTTTGTCGGCGCCTTCCGGCTCGCCCACTTTGTCGGCCTTACCGCTATCGGCCCTGCCAGCCTTTCCGCGGCCGGCCTTCCCAAGGCCGCGATTCCGCAAACCGGGGCCTTCCTCCTCGCCCTTGGTGAACGTGAAAGTGTACTCGTGGCCCTTGATCTTGATCTGCTTGGTTTCCATCTTGCTGTTCTTCATCTGGCCGATGTCGTTGACGTGGGTGACGCGCTTTTGCTCGAACTGCTGACGCATGGGAAGCATCGCATCGTTGCCTCCGATTTTCGGGCGCATTTGCATCAGCATCAGGCTCGCGTGCCCCGGGTTTTCGTATTCGACCATGACCATCGAAAAGAACATGTTGTCGATCTTGGCCGAATTCTTGGGCACGAGACCGGGAGGCAAGTCGATCTTCGCGATCTCATCGCGGGCCGCATCGACGTCGGCCGGAGCCTGGGAGATCTTCGGGACCATCGAATAACCGAAGAATCCGACGACGCCGCAGCACAAGAGGCAGCAGACCCCCAGGATGCAAATGATGATCAGGCAGGCCTTCATCCCGCCGCTCATGCCGCTGGGCGGGCCCGTGGGCTGATCGCCCCAATCGTCCGGCGGTCGTTGCCCAGAACGGTTCGCGTGGTCGGGCCCACGACCTTCTTCAGGCCAGTCCGATTGCGACATAAAGCCCCTCGAAGTAGCGAGTTCGCGTGGTGACTAAGCAGTGCGGGGGGCACAGTCCCCGACAAACTTAACGAGCATTCTGCGGGCGGCCCGCACCGGCGTCAACCAGCCAGGGCAGGGCCAGGGCACGGCCCCGGACCGGGTGCCTGCGGCAGCGGAGACGTTGGGTCGCCGGAGCGCGAGAGATTAGGCCGAGCGGCGGAGTGGCGTCCGTTCGGAGCGCATCTGTTTCTTGAGGAGGCGTCGCTCGCGGCGGCTTAGCCCGTCGAAGGATCCTCCCTGGCCTTCGCCGTGAGTCGCACCGCCCCCCTCGTCAGCGGCGGCGTCGGTTTCCGTGACTGCTGGAGGCGATTTTCTCGTAATCGCCGCCGGCTGGGACACGACACGGCGATTCGACAAATCGGGCTGAGCGGGCCGCGCATCGCCGGCGCCCGAGGGGTTTGTTCGCGGGCGCTCGGCTGCCGGCGATTGCTTCGGCAGGCCGACCTTCGCGCCGACGTCTTCCGGCGATTCCGAATCGGGCGGAGTTGGTTTGCGGCGTAGCGGACGCACGCGCTTCGGCGTTCGCCGTTTGAGCGACGCGACCGTGCTGCCGTCAGCCGGCTTGCGAGTGCGATTCGAGTTCGCACGACCGAACTTGAAGATCGCCCAGGGTCGGAACCCTCGCAGCAAAGTCAGCGAGCGCGACGGGCGAATCGACGGCGGATCAACGCAAACGTAAACGACGTGTCGCGCATGAAAGAGCAGACTCGAGAAGATGCAGATGACAAACAAGAGCGCGACGCCGCATTCGATGAGACGTGCTTGCAGTTGCGGGAGCGGGAGCGGACGAGCCAGCACAATCGCCGCCGTGCCGCCTCCCAGCAGGAACGCGAGCCACAAAAAAGTCAGGCTGAGTCGGCAATCTCGCATCTCGCGCACGAGATACGCGTGCACGTACGCTCCGCAGAGGGCCGTCGGAACAAGCCACAGCAGAATGGACTTGTGCGAAAACGGAGCCGGCCAGAGCCAGTTTGCCGTCGCGCTCCAGGCCGCGGTGAGCTGGGTTTCCAGAGCCATCGTCCCGAGAAACGCCAGGATCGCACACAGGACCCAACCTCGATAGCGGCCGTTAAAGTCCTGCAGGCTCTGCGACCGCACCCAACCGATCAAGAGCGCCAACTGCCCGGCCAGCAACAGTCCGACCGCGGCAAATCCACGGACGAGTCGCGCTGCATCCAAGCGAAAGAAAAGGACGAAGCCGGGGCCGAGGGGCTCGCCATGCGTTGCGGCCGCCCAACCTCCGACCAGGGTGCCGGCGCCCGCGAGCGTCGCAAGGAAAATTATCGCCGCCAATTTCCAATAGCGGATCGAAATCACTTTCCGCAGTGGAAAATGCGCGGGGCCGCGGCGACGGCGCTTCACCTTTGCAGGGGTGACCCGTCGCGGCGCGGGATCGGTGGCTGCCTCGAAGGCGACGGTTTCGGCATCCGTGGCGAGTCGCCGCCGTCTGCGCTCATCCAGCGAACGCGAACCGGCAAATCCCGTCATAGCGGGGGTACATTCCGGCAACCGCGAGCCGCCAATTCAGGCCGGGACCTCGGCGGAGATTCCCTTCTCCGGTGCCGCACCTCTTGAAGATCGACTCGCCTTCCCGGCCGCATCCGGCAGGAATCATTAAGTTCGCGTCCGAAGCGAGATCTTCGCCGGCGATCCGCGGTAAAGCCGTGCTGATCGGTCCGCCCAAATAATGGGAAGCTTCCTTGCCGCGCCAACGCTACAAAAGCGACCCGATCACTGGTGCCAATTTGGCACAGCGCAAACGTGCCAAAAAGTACATCCAATTCATCGCTGCCAATCTGGCATTTTCGGGCCGCGGACGAATCATTTCGCGCGGATTGCCGGAAGATGGCGAAGATCTATCCAGCGTTTGACTTACGCACTCGCACTGGTGGCGGTCAACGCTTGCAGCGAATTGGTATAGCCCTTGCTTTTTAGGGTAGCAGCAATTGGTGCATCCGCGGCCCGAATCGGCCCGCGGCCACGCGAGAAACGGAGGAAAACGATGAGCAGAATGAGAACCGGTTGGAACCCCTGGCGGGAGATGAATCGCCTGCGGCATGAGTTGGATCAGCTGGCGGGACACGGCGAGTGGTGGCCCAATCTTCGCCAAACAACGGCCTTTCCCGCGATCAATGCGCTCGAGAGCGAAAAAGGCCTGACGCTGACGGCCGAGCTCCCCGGCATCGACGCATCGCAACTCGACGTGCATGTCGACAAGGACTCGGTGACGATTGCCGGCCGTCGGGCCGGGGCATCGGAAGGGACCAAAGATGAGTCCTATGTGCGTCGCGAACGGTGGTTCGAGCCGTTCCGCCGGACCGTCGAGCTTCCCTTCGACGTCGACCCCGACAAGTGTGAAGCCGTCTACGAGAAGGGCGTTCTGACGCTGAAGCTCGAGCGTCGGCCCGAACACGAGCCGAAAAAACTCACGATCAAGGCCGGCTAATCCGCGGGACAGGATCGATCAACTGAAATTCGCGAGAGAAACAAAATAAGGAACCAATCCATGAATCAACAAGAAGCCTCTGCGGGCGGCAACGGAGCCGGACAGCGCCCCGTCTATCGCCCGGCAGTCGACATCGTCGACGCCCCGAACGAAATGGTCGTGTTGGCCGACGTGCCCGGAGTCGATGAAAGTCATCTCGATATCACGCTCGACAAGAATGTGTTGACGATTCGCGGCACCGTTGAGCTCCCCTCGTTCGAGGGGCATACGCCGGTCCGAACCGAATACGGCGTCGGCGACTTCGAGCGGACCTTCACGCTGTCCGACGACGTCAGCCGAGACGGCATCGAAGCCAGCGTCAAAGACGGCGTCCTGCAGCTTAAGCTGCCCAAAACGGCCAGATCGGCGCGGCAGAAGATCAACGTCGTCGCACGCTAGGTCACCCATCGTCGTCGAGCATAAAGAAACAAGATGAGGTGAGCGAAGGAGTGAAAGTCATGAGAATTCGAGAACTGGTTCCCTGGCGGAATCGAGAAAGAGAACACGAACTCAGCCGACGAGGCGAGAGCCACGATCCGTTCACGGCGCTGGAAAGCCAGATGCGGCGTTACTTCGACGACTTCTTCGAGGGCTTTGATCTGGCTCCCTTCGGCAAGGGGGGACTGCACGAAGCCGGCCTGACGCCCAAGGTTGACGTGGCCGAAACGAACGACGCCGTCCACGTGACCGCCGATCTCCCCGGCCTGAGCGAGAACGACATCGAAGTCACGCTGTCGGACGGCCACCTGCACATCCGCGGCGAAAAGCACGCCGAGAAAGAGGATAAGGACAAGAACTACCACCGGATCGAACGATCCTACGGCTCGTTCCAGCGATCCATTGCGCTGCCGGCCGAGGTCGACAGCCAGAAAGTGGACGCCTCGTTCAAAAACGGAGTGCTGAGCGTCGTCCTTCCTAAAGTCGCGACTGCTTCAGGTGGCAAGAAGATCGCGGTGAAGAAGACGCCCTGAGCTGCTGAGCGCGGGGAGCAGGTAGTGTTGGTGAAGAAGACCGGCGGGCACGAGGGGGCTCGCCGGTCTTTTTGTTTTTCGGTGGGGGGGACGAAAAGGGATCTTCTGCTTTTCACTGACAAAACTGAGCGCCGACGGCGACAATCTGCGCGCCTGCGGCGCGCGGAAACGAATAAAAACACTCAGCGATGTCGATCTGACTCCGCGGCATTCGACTAGAGGGCGGGCATCAAGGGTTTGAACGCATTTTCAGCACAGCGAAATCAGGAGCCACCGATGAAGTTTGCCTTCTTGGGCTACAGTCAGGAGAACTGGAGTGCGATGTCGAAGGCCGAGCAGGACGCAATGTTTGAGGACTGCTTCACTTACGACAGCAAGCTGATCAAGGAGGGGCACTTCGGAGCCGAGGGAACGGCCTTGCAACCGAGCCAAACGGCCAAGACCTTGCGCTGGCACAAGGGCAAGGTCCTTGTGACCGATGGTCCCTACGCCGAAACGAAGGAGCAACTCGGCGGAGTCGCGGTTTTGGAAGCCAGTGACATGGCGCAGGCTGTCGAGCTGGTCTCGAAACATCCCGGCCTGCACTATGGCGCGACGTTCGAGATTCGGCCGATCGACGAAGAATCGCTCCAGCGTCAGGCGGCGTCGCTCGCGGCATTGCGCCCCAGTGCGCCCGTCGCGGATCCGCAATCGGTGAGATTCGCGAGCTTTGGTTATCTCGATGAAAACGGGTGGGGCTCGATTTCAGAGGACGAGCGGGCCGCCATGTTCGAGAGCTCCATCGCCTTCGATGAGGCGCGTGTGAAGAGCGGGCAATGGCTGAGCGGCATCGGGCTGAAGAGCGCGCGCACCGCGAAGACATTGCGGGCCAAAGGCGGCCAGGTCATCGTCACGGACGGCCCCTTCGCCGAGACCAAGGAATTTCTGGGCGGAATTGTCGTCCTGGCGCTCAAAGACCTGAACGAGGGCATCGCGATGCTTTCCAAGCATCCGGTCCTTCCATTCGGCCTGGCCATTGAGCTTCGGCCCCTCGATGAGCAAATGAACCGGCGCTGGGAGATCAAGCAGGGGCCAGTTCACGCGGCTCGATCGGCGCAAGCTTCGCGAATTGGCTGACGCTCCAAATGCCCAAGCGACCGATCGCCTCAACTCCGCTCCAGCAGCGGACGAGCACCTCTGTCATGCGTGGGAGCGGCCCATTGTTGTGTGACCTGCTGCGTGAGCTGCCACTGACGCTCCAACCACGCATCCATCGCCTCCCCGTCCATTCCGGCAAGACGCAGGCGAAGCGCGACTCTCGCCTCTTGGCCAGCGATGGGGACTTCGATCGCCATCGGCGGTATCGCTTGCTCGTGAATATAAGTCCCGATCGCACGCCGCAAGAAGTCCTCGAAAAGCATCGAACGATAGACGCTCCTGAAGCAAAGCACATGCTCCGCCATACGTGGCATGCGATTCGAAGCGGATTCCCATTCATCAAGTGCGTCGGCGATGAGCGAGGCGTTGTCCAAATGGCCGTCCAACAACTGGTTGTTTGCGAACATCACTGCGCTCGCGTAATTTTCGCGACGCAGGTGTTTCGTCAACGATCGCAAAACACTCGGGGCGTTCATAAGCGTCCTTACGCTTCATTTTGCCGCGATCCTACCGCTCGGACTTCGCCACCTCCGAGAACGTAAACAAAATTTCATGGGCGATTTGTCGGCACCGTTCGTCGTATTGGCCAGCTTCTTGCGGCGTGCCGTCGAACGCTTTGGGGTCGTCATACGGCAGCGAAATCCGCTTCGACGCGCCTTGGACGATTGGGCACAACTTGTCGGCTTGAGAGCATGTCATCACGGCGCAGAAATCCGACTTGGGATTCGATGCGTCGTGATAGACCTTGGAAAAGCACACCAACTCAGGTCCATCGACGTGCCAGGACACGCGATATCGAGGATTCTGCGTTGTCTTCGGGTCGTCGATCGCAAAACCCGCACGACGCAGCGCCGCAACCGCTCGTCCATTAAGGGCCGTGACCTCCGTCCCGCCGGAGTAAGCTTCGACGTGGGGCACGCCGTAGTACGTGGCCGCAGTTGCTGCCCAGACCTGGCACAACTGGCTGCGGCGCGAATTGTGCGTGCAAATGAACGTCAGCCGCGCCGGCTGATTGAGTCGGGCGTGATCGCGAATGTAGGCGGCGAGTTTGCCTAACTGTTGCCGCCGCTCCTGCGGGATGTTCGCAAACTCCCCGATCCGGGCCGCGATATAACGCTGCAATTTCTCGTTGAGCACTTCCGGATGCACCGGTGTGGCCCCCGTGCTGACGATTGTCATCAAGATCGCGAAGCCAGCCAATCGACGTCGGAACATGGGAGATTCCTCAATGCGTCCCACTCGAGGGGACCAGCTATTTGGGTTTGACGGCGAAGACCTTCACGCTGGCGGCGAAGTCGTTGACGTTGTAGCGCCGCAGCAGCTCGGCGAGCCGGTTGTGGAACTCGGTCGCGGATTCCGTGACGACCGGCAATTCGCTGGCGATCGGCGGCGCGCAACATCCGGACTGACTGTCGCTGCTCGGAGCACAGCATCCGGCCTGGCCCTCGATCTTGGCATAAACATTGAGATCGGCGCGGGTGTCGACGATTTCGACGGCGGCAAATCCAGCGTCGAGCAGTCCCTGACGGTATTCTTCAATCGGAACCGCACCCGCCACGCAGCCCACATAGGCCAGGATCTCGCGGCCGATTTCCGGAGGGAGCGGTTTCTTCAGAGCGATATCGCTGATTGCCAATCGTCCGCCCGGCTTGAGCACGCGGGCCATTTCGCGGAACACGCGGTGCTTGTCGGCCGCCAGGTTGATCACGCAGTTGCTGATGACGCAATCGGCTGTGTTGGCGGCTAGCGGCAGGTCGTCGATCATCGCCAGATGGAATTCGACGTTGGAAGGTGGCTTTCCACCGCCAGCCTTGATCGCATTGCCTCGCGCAAGTTCGATCATCTGCCTGGTCATGTCGATGCCGATGGCACGTCCGCTCGGGCCGACCTTCTGTGCGGCCAGAAAGACGTCGAGCCCTCCACCCGACCCCAGATCGACGACCACTTCGCCCGGCTTGAGGCTGGCGGAGGCAACCGGGTTGCCGCACGAGAGCCCCATGTTCGCCTCGGCTGGAATCGAACGCAGCTCGTCTTCGCTGTAGCCAAACGCGGCCGCCACTTGACGCACGTCGTCGCGCTCGCTGGAGAGCCCGCTCTGGGCGACCGCCCCGTATCGGGACTGCACGATCTTTTCAACGTCAAATGACATCGGGTCTTCTGGCATGGGGCACCTCGCCGGGAGTTTTGACTTATATCTGCATAAACGTATATAATGACGAAAAAAATATCAGCAGCACCGGCTGGCCGCGCTCCAGCTCGCCACGCTCTTCTTGAGTCGTTGCGCGTCCTGCGTCAGCTCGGGGACTTCGCGGAAGCAGGTCCCCAGGCACTGCAGGAGCTGTTCATGGAACGCGCTCTCGGCGGGCGCGAGGCGATAGTAATTCCACAAGCCTTCCTTCCGAGCGAGCACCAAGCCGGTGCGTCGCAGATAGGCCAGATGACGCGAGATCTTAGGCTGCGATAGGGCGAGCACGTCGACGATATGGCAGACACACAATTCGCCGGGCAGCAACAGATGCAGAATCCGAAGCCGGGTCCGATCGGAGAAAGCCCGAAACATCCGGTCGACTGAGCCAATGCGACTGGCACCGAGCGTTTTCATATATGCCTAAGCGTATGAAGTGCAGGCTCGAAGGTCAAGTCAGTGAGCAGTGGCCGGATGCGGAGGGGGGCTCGAATCGCGCGACACGATCGCGAACTGGTGAGGACTTGCCAGGCTTTGCGGTTGGGGCCGATGCATGGTCTACCGAGTGGCACCCCCCTTGGGGCGAAAAATTTCCAAAGTTGTTTACATGCGCGTGGAAACTCGGTCTCCGCGCATTGAATTGCGGGTGGTAGGATGGAGTGTTGGCCCCGCGCCGGGGACGGCCGGCGTGCCTCTCGACCAAGCGGCTGGCCAAGGCGAAACCGGTGCGCCCTGCGGACCGGCTAGGGGACTGCGACGGACACCGGGAGTGGTACGGCGGCTTTGAGAAAGCGAACTTGCGCGGGAGGTGGAAAGAGATTGGCCGGTGGGTCGGGACACATTCTTTCAATAGGTAGCTGACCCACAAAGTAGTTGACCCAGCGCCCTCGCGAGATGGGATAACGGCGCAGGAGATTGCCCTCACCCCCGCCGTCTCCGAGCTGACCGGGACGCCGGGACTGGGACGGGACGCCGGGACTGGGACGGGACGCTGGGACTGGGACGGGACGCCGGGACTGGGACGGGACGCCGGGACTGGGACGGGACGCCGGGACTGGGACGGGACGCTGGGACTGGGACGGGACACCGGGACTGGGACGGGACGCTGGGACTGGGACGGGATACCGGGACTGGGACGGGATACCGGGACTGGGACGGGACACCGGGACTGGGACGGGACTGGGACGGGACACCGGGACTGGGACGGGACACCGGGACTGGGACGGGACACTGGGACTGGGACGGGACACTGGGACTGGGACGGGACACTGGGACTGGGACGGGACACTGGGCTGGGACGGGACGCCGGGACTGGGACGGGACGCCGGGACTGGGACGGGACGCCGGGCGACCCCGTTCATTCCGTTCAAGTCGACGGACAATGGCAACAGCGGTGGCCTTTGGGCGCGAATGTTCCCCTACTTCAATTTCCGCCCTGACCAGTTTCTGGGCCATTGCCGCAAGCGGAGCAACGCCGAAACGACGTTCAGCATGCTTAAGGCGAAGTTCGCGATCACGTCCGGTCAAATCGGTCCCGGTTGCACGAAAATCGGATGGTAAAAATGAAACTCCCGGCGGAAGTTTTCCGCCGGGAGCGCCATCAACTAACAGGCGTCAAGCCATCAGTGCGAAGCCGCACAGCACTTGCTGCATCCCTCGCCCGCGTGGCACCCGCTCGTGCTGCAAGAGGCCGACTGCAACGGGCAGTCGTCACAGCAGCAGCAATCGGGACAAAGCGGACAGTCTGGGCACGGGCAATCTGTGCAATTGCCCGCTTGGCAGCAAGCCACGTTCGCAGCGTGCTGCGGTTGCGGCGTCGCGACCGGGAACAGCATCCCGATGCTGACGACAGCGCTGATAAAGAGTTTTGCCAACATGGAAAATCTCCAAGAAATGACGTTGGAAAATCCGCAATCAATGCGCACACCTGCCGCAACAGAGAGAGCCCTCCCTGTGCGGATCAACAACGCCAAACGCATTGGAGAACGTGGGTTGGCGGTCGTTCAGGATGCGGCGAAAGCGGCAGGTTGCCGAACTCTGGGGCGACAACCGTTGCCACAGCTTCGCAAAGGACGACCGGGGCGGGGACAACAGACTTTTGAATTTGCTCAACGCGCTTCGCCGGCAGCACCGGGGTCCGCTTACAGCACAATTCACAAGTGGGGCAGTCGGGACAGATTGGGCACGGAGCCCGGCGCGGTTGTTTAGATGCCGGTCGCGGCTGGCAACAATGCCTTTGGCACTTGCAGCAATGCTCGCACCTCTCCGTCTTTGCCGGCGCACACAGGGACGCTTCGAGATTCACAATGCTGCAACACCAGGCTGGCGGCAACGCCATGCCGAGCGCCGAGAGAACCGCCAAAACCTTTGCCGTGCGGAGCATGCCCCTCAAGATATTCAGACCGGCTCAGTCAAGCAATACCGATGCGGATTTTTCGCCAGTAACCCAGACTTTCCGGGCAGAATCTCATCCCGGCCCTCTCCGAGCAGAACGGGACACCGGGACTAGGACGGGACACCGGAATTTGTCTCGCCGCGTTGGGGCTGAGAAACCTAATGACCGGGTTCGTCTTCCAGGCCTGCGCTGCGATCCGACCTGGGCTTTAGGATCTCGCCCCTTTGGAGCTAACAGAAAACGCACAGATCCGATCCGGCATCGTCACGGGGTGAAGTCGCTCGACGGCGTCACCGATAGGCAAAAATGCGCGAGCAGCTCGGCGGCGTGTTCGAGGTCGGGGAGTGAGACCATTTCGACCGGGCTGTGCATGTAGCGGTTGGGGATGGCGACGATGCCGGCCGCCGTGCCGCCGCGGGTGATTTGCAGCACGTTGGCGTCGTTGCTGGCGGGGACGGAGATGCCGTTGGGCTGAATGGGGATTTCGTGCTCTTTTGCCAGCTCGGTGAGCCGCTGGAAGACGATCGGGTTGACGTTCGGGCCGCGGTAGATGACGGGGCCTTTGCCGAGTTTCACACGGCCGAACTGGTTTTCGTCGATCGTCGGGCAATCGGTGGCATGGGTGACGTCGACGGCGATTCCGATTTGCGGGGCGACGGTGAACGCGCTCGTCTGGGCACCGCGCAGCCCGATTTCTTCCTGCACGGTCGAGACGCCGAAGACGGCCGCCTGCGGTTTGGCCGCTGCCACTCGCTTGAGCGCCTGCATGACGACCCACACGCCGACGCGATTGTCCATGCCCGGGCCGGCCACGATGTCATTGCGCAGCGTGTCGAAACCCAGCTCGAGCGTGACCGGATCCCCGACGGCGACAACGTCTCGCGCCTCGTCGCCGCTTGCGGCTCCGATGTCGATCCAGAGATCCTTGATCTCCGGGACCGATTTGCGTTCTTCCTGGGGCAGAAGGTGGATCGGCTTGCGAGCGATGACGCCGACGACCGGGCCCTTCGCAGTCCAGATGTGGAGCTTTTGCCCCAGGAGCATCTGCGTGTCCCAGCCGCCGATGGTCGTCGCGCGGACAAAACCCTTGTCGTCGATGTGTTTGACCATCAGGCCGATCTGGTCGCAGTGACCGGCCAGCATGATTCGAGGATGTCCGTCGGGGTTGACGGCGGCGATCACGTTGCCGTGCCAGTCGGTGGTGACGCTGGCTGCGAACGGTTGGACAAATTTCCGCACCACGTCCTGAATGGGCCGCTCGTAGCCGGACGGGCTGGGAGAATTGAGCAGCGCCTTGAGAAACTCGAGCGACGGCTGATCCATGACGGCTCCCTGGGGCATTTGGATGCCGGATTATAGTGACCGACCGGGGGGCGGCCAAAATTCGCGCGATCGGTCGTTTCGATTTGACGTGCAGGGTTATACATGATTAGAGTTTGAGAACACCTGCCGCGACCCTAGCTTGTGGATCGCCCCGGACGATTGCCAATGGAGGGATCACCGTCGTCTGCCGGAACGTCAGCCATTTCATCCTTAGCCACTGCATCGCTGGATTTATTCGGCCTTCTTTCATTCTGTCGGCTGCATGGTCCGCACACCTCGTTCTGCCTCTCTCTCGAACTCGATCGGCCCCGGACAACTGGGGACGGTTCCTGAAATAACCGAATCACGCGAGAAGGAAGTGGCCGCCGATTGCCAGGATTGGGCGATCGGGCGTTCAACTCAGGGAGGACGGACGATGGTCGTTTCGATTCGGGAGGACTTGGCGGAATCGCTCGCCGAGGAGATCACGCGCTTGGTGCAGTCGAGGACTGGCGGTCAGATTGTCGGATTGAACGTGTCCGTCGCCGGAGCCGACGTCATCATTTCGGGGCGCACGACCACTTACTATCTCAAGCAGCTCGCCACCCACGCGGCGCTCGACCTTGCGGGGAGATTTGCGACGCTGACGAATGACATTGTCGTGAGCTGAGGCGGCGACGTCGGGTGGCACTGGCGGCTCGCCCGCCAGTGTTCCTGCAGTGTTCTATTCGGGGGGTTCCGCACCGGGAGGTTGTTCGGGTACCGTGAGTTCCGATTTTCCGCCGAACTGAAACCTTGGCTCCGTTCCGCGCAACAAACGAGCAACGTTGGAGCGGTGGCGGAGAATGATCAAGAGCGGCACCAGAGTGCTGAACGCGGCCAGGCTCCAAGTTTCATCGCCGAACGGGGTCGGGTTCAACTGCCAAAGCTCGGCTCCGCAAAACGTACACGCGGCCAGAATTGATCCGAGCGAAACGATCCGCGTGAGGGCGACGCAGAGAACGAACACCACAAACGCCGCCGCCGTAGAGAGTGGGGCCAGCGCCAGCGCGACGCCCAAAGCGGTCGCCACCCCTTTGCCGCCGCGGAACTTGAGCCAACAGGGGAACATGTGCCCGAGAATGGCGGCAGTCCCGCTCAGCACTGCCAGATGCAGGCGAAGCGTGGTCGAATCGGTCAGGACCGCCGGCAGGATCAGGGTCGGAAGCGCACCTTTGAGGCAATCTAAAACGAGGACCGCGATTCCCAGTTTCTTCCCGAGAACGCGCGCAACATTGGTCGCCCCGATGTTGCCGCTGCCGCTCTTGCGGATGTCGACGCCGGCCACATATCGGGCGATCAAGAATCCGAAGGGGAGCGAGCCAACCAGGTAGGCGATCAGGAAAGCGATCGCGCAGGCCGCGGGAGTGCTCATTCGGGATCCCCCGTAAAGCCTCTCGCATGGGTCAGGTAAGGCTTTGGTCGGCTCGACCGCCTCGGCACGTTCACGCTATCTCATTTTGCTACAGCAGTTTACGTACGCAATTCGATGGCCTGACAACGGCCGCTCTCCCGGCGATATTCGCTACGACCCGAGGATCGGGCAAGCCCGGAAGAGGCCCTAAAGTTTGCAAGCGGTCGTCCCTCTCCGGCGGAAAAGCCCTTCACGTTCCCCAATTGCCCTATTTCATCGTTTATGCTTGGGGGAGTTGAATTTGATCAACACGTTCGCCGTTGCAGGGAAAAGCAATGCTGGTACTCAGCCGCAAGAAGGACGAAAAGATCGTCATCGGTGACAACATCACCGTGATGGTGATCGAAATCCGCGGTGACAAGGTGCGTTTGGGCATCGAGGCGCCGAAAGAGATTACCGTCCATCGCCAGGAAGTCTACGACGCCATCAAGCGGGAACAGGTCGAGAAGCGGGACATTTCGATCGACGCTCCCTAATGGGAGACGTTGGTCGCCTGCGATCCCTTTCCGACTAAGTTGAGCTGCAACCGCATCGGCGTCAATCGCTTGCTCCTGTGTCGGCTCTGCTCGCTTGAATTGGCGAACGCTGGACGCGAATGGATTCCGCCGCGTCGACAATAAAAAAGCCGCGGCTTGCTTCGCCGCGGCGGAGTGTTTGATCGAGCTTTTTGTCAGCCGGCGGGCCGCAGGCTTTGCTCGGCGACCTCTGCCGTCAGTCGCGGATGCGGAATCACCGCCGTGGCGGCCGAAGCGACTGGCGTGGGCGGATCGGTGCCGGCCAGCTCGCGGCGAGTCAGCTCGCTGTCGAGGATCTTGAGCAGCACGGCCAGATCGCGAAGTTGCTCGGACTTGTAGCAGCTCAACAGCTCAGCCATTCGCTCGTGATGACAGGCTTCGAGCTTGTCGAGAGTCTCTCGGGCATGATCGGTGAGGACGAGCAGGCACTTGCGGCGGTCCGACTTTGACCGTAACCGATAGAGCAGATCGCCTGCCCGCATCCGATCCACCAACGTGCTTACACTCGACTCGGATTGCTGGAGGCGTTCGGCCAGTTCTGTCTGCGTGCAGCCGCGGGGCAGCGCGTCACGGACGATTTGCAATACAGCGAACCGCGCGTCGCTGAGACCGAATTCGGCGAAGTGGGCCGCGAGCACACCGCGAATGCGATGGGCCGAGCGCAGGATATCCGACACAATACCGGCAGGCTTGGCCTGAACGGGTTCGATCCGATAGCTGGAGATTTCTGATTCCGACCAGTGCACATTCATGTTCAAGCGTCCGAATGGGCCGACGATGAGGAACCTATCGCTCTCCTTCGGCTGCCAATCGTTCGCGCCTGAACCAGAAACGGGCGACTCTGAGAGGTTTTTTTTGAAAATCCTTGCGTCCCAGGGGCCGGAGCCTTTTCCTAAAACGGCTCGTTTATCCAGCTTCTTCAGACTCCGCCTCTTTGAGCCGATCGACGACGATTTCGATCAGCAGCGGATGCAGTGACAACGGCCGACAGAGTACGAACCGAATAGCAGGAAATTCGAGGGCCAGGTCAGCGCGGATTCGCTCCAAATCTTCGACGACGTGCGCTCCCGCAGACAGGAAATAAGGCAGCAGCGAAACGCGGGTTGCTCCTTGCTCCACGCAGCGGCGAGCTCCTTGGGGGATCGTCGGCTCGACCACCTCGAGATAGGCGACTTCAACGATCGGGTAATGTGTCCGGCCGCGGATGGCAAAGGCCAGATCGACCAGGTCGCGGTTGGCCTCCGGACGGCGACTGCCGTGGGCGATGAGCAGGGCGGCTGACTTTTCGGCGTGGGGTGAATCGGGTGTCGGTTCGCGTCGCAAGGGGAACTCCGTCGAATCGGCGCCGGCATGTGACACGGCCCTCTAATTGTGGCATCATGAACCTGGCGCGACCAGCACCGTGAGAGGGCGGACTTCGGCTCCGAGCTTGCGGCCGCTCGCATTCGGCAATTGTGAGTTCGAGTCAGGTCAACGCGACGTGTCATCTCCCGCCCCCGTCGGAACCGACCCAACCCGCATCGGGCCCTATCTGGTCGAGCGCAAGCTCGGTGCCGGCGGGATGGGAACGGTCTACCTGGCCAGTCACGAGCAGACCGGGCGGATCGTGGCGCTCAAGCTCCTGTCGCCTTCCCTGGCCCGGGAAGAGGGACTGGTCGCACGGTTCATGCGGGAGATCGACGCGCTCAAAAAGCTCAAGAACCCGCACGTCGTCGAGCTGTTCGATCACGGCGTCGACGGCGAAATGTACTACTACGCGATGGAGTACGTGCCGGGAGAGACGCTGACCGCCCGGCTGCGTCGCGAAAAGCGCATCCCTTGGCGCGAAACGATCGATCTGTCGATTCAGATTTGCGTCGCCCTCAAAAGTGCTCACGACGCGGGGATCATCCATCGTGATCTCAAGCCGTCGAATTTGCTGCTGACCCCCGACGGGGACATCAAGCTCACCGACTTTGGCGTCGCCCAGGTCTTTGCCGGCTCGAAACTGACCGTGACCGGCGGAATCATCGGCACGGCCGAGTACATGTCGCCCGAGCAGGGGCAAGGTCGCCGCATCACCAAGCGCAGCGACCTCTATTCGCTGGGCGCGGTGATGTACGTGATGCTTACGGGTCGTCCGCCGTTTTCCGGGAAGACGACCCTCGACGTCATTCACAAGCACAAGTACAGCCAATTCGATCGCCCGCGGACCATCGTGCCGGAGATCCCCCATTGGCTCGACGACATCGTCTGCCAGTTGATGGAAAAGGATCCCGATAAGCGTCCGGCCGATGCCTTCGTGGTCAATCGCCGCCTGCAGGAGGTGCTCAGAAAGGTCGAGGTCTCGACCAGCGACATGACTTTGGGGCACGGGCGCAGGACGATGCGTCGACGCTGAACGCCGCCGGGCAACCTCACCGCTCGGCTGTGTCGGGAGGCGGTCACGGCACGCTGATGCGCGATCTGTTTCGCGCCGAGATCGAGGCCGGCAAGGAGCGGGGCAGCCTGTGGCGAGTGTTTGAGAATACCTGGGTGCTGGTCGGCCTTCTGGCGGTGGCGCTCCTGGTTATTGCCTACGGACTCGTAAGCGCGCGCATGCGGAGTGCCGAGCAATCCGACGAGGCCGCTGGCGAATTCAGCTCTTGGCGACGCGTACCGCGATCCGAGGTTGATCGGGTCGTGACGCTCGCCCGGCATCAACACGATGACGGCGACGTGGCCGGCGCGGAACGAACACTGTCTGCATTTGCGGCACTCCTTCCGGCGGAAAGCCCCGAACGAAATCGGGTCGAAAATTTGCTGTCCGAACTCCGCGCACGAAACGAGAAGCATCCGCGGGATTTGTCGTTCCTCGTCGATGCATTGGCCCGGGCGGATAAGCTAGCCACCGAAGGCAAGACGTTCGAGGCGCGCGAGATTTGGAACGGCGCGATCGCCATCTATGCGGACGATCCAAGCGCACGAGCCGACGTGGAACGGGCCCGCCGCAATCTGGCAGCCAGCACGTCGATCAGCGACAAAAAGACGACAAAGTCGGCGGCGCCCAACCCAGCTGAGTCTGCAAAGCAACCTGCCACAACCACTCACCAGGGGAGTCCATGAGCGCGGTGCTCGATCTGAAGCGATACATCCGTTCGATCCCTGATTTTCCCAAACCGGGCATCCTGTTTCGCGATATCACGCCGCTCTTGGGCGCGCCGGAAGCGTTCCAATACGCCATCGATGCGTTGGCGGAACACTATGGAAACGCGAATATCCATTCGGTCCTGGCTGCTGAGGCGCGAGGATTCATTTTCGCCGCTCCGCTTGCGCTCGCCTTGCGGGCTCGCTTCATCCCGATCCGCAAGCCGGGCAAGCTGCCGTTTGACACACTCTCGTTTCGCTACGAGCTGGAATACGGCACCGACGCGCTGGAAATGCACAGCGACGCCATCTCGAAAGGCGAGCGCGTGCTGATGATCGACGACCTGCTCGCGACGGGCGGCACGATGGAGGCGTGTATCCGAATCGTCGAGCGAGTCGGCGGAACCGTAGTTGGCGCCGGATTCATTATCGAACTCGATTCTCTCAAGGGGCGCGACCGACTCACGCCGTACGAGGTTTTTTCGCTGCTCCATTATGGATCCGATGGCGAGTCCGCCGAAGGCGGAGTGTAGGCCGGCCGGTTCTTTGTTTCTGAGCGTGTCCGCGCGTGCGGCGAAGAAGGTCAAACGAACATCAAGCACCCTCGGGCTGCGCCCGAGGCTCGCCGGGCGCTGCTTCGGCAAGCTCGTGGTTGAAGGCAGACGATGTTTCTCGGAATCGAAATCGGCGGCACCAAGTTGCAGTTGGGCGTGGGGAAGGGCACGGGGCCGCCATTTACGGCCTTTCGCCGGCTCGACGTCGATGCTCGCCGCGGGGCTCAAGGCATTCTCGAGCAGATCGCACAAACTGGTCGGCAGTTGTTCTCTGAATTCCCCATCCGAGCCATCGCTTTTGGATTCGGCGGGCCGATCAACGCGACGGCCGGAATCGTGACCACCAGCCATCAAGTGGAAGGCTGGGACAATTTCCCGCTGGCTGAGTGGTGCGCGAAGACATTTGGCGTGCCGGCCTATTTAGGCAACGACTGCGACATGGCCGCGCTGGCCGAAGCTCGCTTTGGAGCAGGCCGCAGCAAGCGGAGCGTCTTTTACGTGACGGTCGGTACAGGAGTCGGCGGAGGACTTGTATTCGACGGATCGTTATACGGCTCGCAGCGTCCGGCGATTGCCGAGATCGGTCACATGCGGCCCGGACTAGACGCGACTGAACCGAGACAGACGGTCGAATCGCTCGGCAGCGGGCCCGGGATCGAGGCAGCGATCCGCCAGGCTCTCGCGGCCGCGGCCGCAAACGACCCGCAGGCGGTCGAACTGCTGGAGCGTTGCCAAAAGGATCCGCAGCGGCTGAGTGCGAAAATCGTCGCGGAAGAAGCGGCGGCCGGCAATCGTCTGGCGCAAGCCGCGATAGATCGAGCTGGCCGGACGCTCGGATGGGCGATCGCCCAAGTCATCACGCTGCTGGCGGTCGAAGTGGTGATCGTGGGCGGTGGCGTCTCTTTAGCCGGCGAAGCGATTTTCTTCGAGCCATTGCGTCGCCACGTTCGCACCTACGTCTTCCCGCCGCTTCGCGACTCATACGCAATTCTCCCTCCACAGCTGGGCGAGGAAGTCGTGGTACACGGCGCGTTAGCGATGACAGCCGATCGATCAAAACCTGATACGTAGGAACGCACCCACTGCGACTTAGCGCGCCGCTCGGGATGCGCACTCGAAATCAGCGGCAGCAGCATGTTAGATTTGACGAACCAGTTTTAGCACTTCGCTTAGGACGCGACGACGTAGCGGATTCGAATGGCCAATAAATCATCAGTCGAAATCTACCTTGAAGGCGTGCGCAGTTTCGTAAAGCCGCGTTGGGTTCCGCTGGCACGTCTCACGTTCCTTGTGGGAGAGAACAGCTCTGGAAAATCGACGTTCTTGGCGATCGCGGCCGCAGTTCTCGACCGACGCTTTCCAGCGGCGCCTCCATTCAATACGGCGCCTTATAGCCTTGGAAACTTTAATACGATCGCGTCGAACCAAGGCAAGGGGCATGCTAAAGCGAAAACCTTTGCGATTGGGTTCAGAGCAGATGAACCGCCTTTCACTGGTGCAAGCGAGGTCACGGCGCGGTACACGAACCAAGCTGGCGAAATCGAGCTGAGTAAAGTCGATGCGAGAACAGACGGTGGCTCGCTCAGCGCGGACGTTGATAGGGGCGTTGCCAATGTCGAAATCCCAACGGTTCGTAAAGATAGGTCGGACAAAAAGAATGAGGTTGAGCACCATGTGGCGAAATTTGATCCAGCCCAAGCTCGCCGAAGTTTTCCGCCTTTGTCACTTGGTCAATCTTTTCGACGCCCGCATAATGCCAAGTCGCTTGACGACTGGCAGGAAGACTTCGATAGAGCGAGCGCGATCGACGACGTTGTGCTTCACGCATATTCGCCCTTCCCGCAACCATTTTCGTTCGCACCGATCCGCTCGAAGCCGCGCAGGACTTACGATGAGCTGAGTGAAGTCGCTAGTCCCGAGGGGGACCACATTCCGACGGTCATCTCCCGACTCCTGGCGCGATCAAGGGAATCGGAGGCAGTCCGCCGTCTTCGGCGGTCATTGGTAAAGTTTGGTAAAGATTCGGGGCTGTTTAAGAGATTGTCCGTAAAGCGGCTTGGAAAGAGCCTTGCCGATCCCTTTCGGATTGAGGTCTCCTCTTCCGGTCACACAGCTAATCTGATCGACGTCGGCTACGGCGTGAGTCAGTCTTTGCCGGTAATCGTCGAGTGCATACTGAGCAACCCACACGCGGTCATGTTCTTGCAACAGCCCGAGGTTCATCTTCATCCTAAGGCTCAGGCCGCTCTTGGCACCTTCTTCGTCGATCTGATTGCGGGAACGAGCCGCACGCTTGCCGTGGAGACACATAGCGACTATCTGGTCGATCGGGTTCGGCAAGAGGTGGCGAGAGGTCGCATTTCCTCAGACGATGTTCTAATCCTCTTCTTCGACAAGCCCAAATCGGAAACTGCCGTTCATCCAATTCAGTTGGATGAGCACGGCAACGTGCTCGACCCTCCCCCTGCCTATCGTGAGTTCTTTCTCCACGAAGAACTCAACCTCTTGAATCGCGCGAATTCCTAATGTGCCTTATCATTGACGCGAACGTCCTTGCTCTGACGTTTCGTGACCCTCCGCACGATGACTTCGCCCCGCTAAAAAAGAAGCTTGTCGGTTCAGCAGCCCGCATCGTCTACGGTGGTCAACTGCGCCGTGAGTATCTCGGCATGCAACGTTATCGCGGGATTCTCCTTGAATTGGATCGTAGAGGAAGCGCGCGGACGATCCCCGACTGCGACGTCGACGCTGCCACAAAGGTCGTCCTTAAGGAAAAATGCTGCCGATCTGATGATCCGCACATCATCGCCCTCGCGCGCACGGCAAATGTTCGTCTTTTGTGCAGCCACGACAAAGATCTGATCCGCGATTTCAACGACTCTGAGATATTGCATCCGCGGGGGGATGTCTATCAGCGACACGAGCACGCTCATCTCATTTCAAAACACTGTGCGGCCGTCGCTCGCGTGTTAGCTCGCACTCGCAAACCTTGATCACGCGTCGTCAGCAGTTCGGCAACTGTATGCTGAGTCTTTAAGGGTTGCCCCATGCTCGAATGCCTAGTCGAGCTCCGACACATCGCCAAATCATTTGCAGGCGTGGCTGCGCTCAAGAGCATTGACCTGTCACTGGACGCAGGCGAGATCCTGGGACTCGTTGGCGAAAACGGCGCGGGCAAATCGACCATCATCAAGTTGCTAAGCGGTGTGCAGTCGCCGGACAGAGGGCAGATCATCATCGCGGGAAAGGCGGTCGCCTTTACCGCGCCGCGCGATGCGCTGGCCGCCGGCATTGCCGCCGTGCAGCAGGAGTTGGAGTGCTTCCCGCATCTGTCGGTCGCAGAGAACCTGCTGCTCGGCGAACGGTGGCCGCGGCGCGCGTGGGGGGGCGTCGACTGGCCGGCGTTGCACGCGGAGGGGGGCCGCAGGCTCACGCAGTTCGGAGTGTCAATCGAAACCCACCGTATGGTCGAAGAGTTGACCGCGGCCGAAAAGCAAGAGATCGGAATTGCCGGCGCCGTGGCGCGCGGGCGCGGCTGTTGGTCCTCGACGAGCCGACGGCCAGTCTGAGCGAGCCAGAGGTCCAGCGACTGTTTTCACATCTGCGGCGGCTGCGTGGGCAGGGGGTCGCGATTTTGTACGTGTCGCACCGCCTCGACGAGATCTTCGAGCTGACCGACCGAATCGCCGTGTTGCGAGACGGCGAACTGGTGGCCCTCCATCGCACGGCGGAGATCGACTCGGCGCGGCTGGTGCACGACATGGTCGGTCGCCCGCTGGAACAGGTTTATCCGCGCACGCGGAGCGGACCGCTCGGGCCGCCCCTCTTGGAGCTAGAGGGAGTCTCCCACAGCGGTCTGTTTCGCGACGTCAGCCTGGCGGTGCGCGGCGGCGAGATCGTCGGCCTCGCCGGCCTGGTCGGGGCCGGACGCTCGGAATTGGCACGGGCCATTTATGGGCTTTATCCGATTGACTGCGGCCTTATGCGCGTGAGCGGGCGCGAATGGCGTCCCACGCGATCGCGAGATGCGCTCCGCGGGGGGGTCGTTTATATTCCAGAGGAGCGGAAGCGGCAGGGCTTTGTGCTCGACCACGCGCTCGAGGCTGGGATCGGTATCGGCTTCTCCGACCAGCTCACGCGATGGGGAATGATCCGCGGACGCCGGGAGCGGACGCGCGTTCGTGAGGCGATCGAGCGATACGCAATTCGTGCCGCCGGTCCGCAGCAGCCTGTCGCGACGCTCAGCGGCGGCAATCAGCAAAAGGCACTCTTGGCGCGCTGGCTCGAACGCGATCCGCGGGTCGTGATCCTGGACGAGCCGACGCGCGGCGTCGACGTGGGAGCCAAGGCGCAGATTCACGCACTCATCGACCAGTTGGCGGCCCGTGGCAAGGCCATTCTGTTCATCTCGAGCGATCTGGGTGAAATTGTCGGAATGAGCGATCGCATTCTGGTGATGAATCGGGGGACTATCGAAACCGAGCTGCACGGGACCGAAATGACGGCGCACAACGTGATTCTCGCGGCCTCCGGACTTTATTCGGGCGAGGCGGCGGGCGACGTCAAACTCCGTGCGGAGCCGCGCTCATCATGACCTTCTGGCGGCGGATGCCGAAAGCGGTGCGGCGGCGGATCGTGTTCCTTGTCGCGGCCGACGCACTCTTACTCGCCTTTATCTGGCGGAGAGCAGCAGCGAGCGGAGCATCATTCGCCGACGAGGCGGGGCGCATGGCGCCGAATGTCGCTCCGACAGTTCTGGCCGCGCTGGGACAAACGGGAATCATCTGCTGCGGTGCGATGGATCTCTCGGTTGGCTCGATTCTGGCAGTCGCAGGCACCGTGTTCGGCGTGTTGCACGCTCGCGGGGTCGCACCGGCCGGCTGCTTTGCCGCCTGCTTTTTCACCGCATTCGGGCTGTCAGCTTGCAACGGGCTCTTGATCCGCGTGCTGCGAATTCCAGCAATCATCGTCACGCTCGCCGGTCTGGCGTTCTACCGAGGAATCGCATTGATCCTGGCGGAAGTTGCCTCGCGCGGCTTCGGCGAGCAATTTACTCTGACGGGCGAGGCCTATCATCGCCCGGGGCAGGTCTACGCCGGTTGGATCTTGTTGGCAGCGCTGGCGGTCGCCCTGTGGGGGGAATTTTTCGCCAAGACGCCGCGAACCTGGCTGGCGCTCGGCAACTCCGAGGCGGCTTGCCGCTTGAGCGGCCTCGATCCCGCGCGAATTCTGTTCGGCGCGTTTCTCGTCGGCGGACTTTTTTTGGGGTTGGCTTCGCTGCTCGATGTGACCAATCACATCACGATCGAGCCGGCCCGCTTAGGAGCCGGCTTTGAGCTGAGCGTAATCGCCGCGAACGTGCTCGGGGGAACAAGTATTTTTGGCGGCCAAGGGAGCGCCGCAGGGACCGCGCTGGGCGGGCTGTTTTTGTACCTGCTTGGGCCGGCCATGCTCTACGCAGGCGTCGATGAATACTGGCGAACGGCCGTCCAGGGTGCGGCGATTCTGGCTGTCATCGGTATCGACTGCGCGCTCGGTCGTCGGCGCAAGCTGATGGAGGAGCTGCGATGAGGCGTTTCGCACCGCCACTCTTGGTTCTGGCCCTCTTGCTTGTGGTCGAAGTCGCACTGCTAGCTCCGCTTTCAGGCGTGCGCTCCTCCCGTTTCTTGCCGACATTCGGCGCGTACGCCAACGATTTGCTGATCGACGCAGTCCCGGTCCTGTTGCTCGCGCTGGGCATGACAGTCGTTCTGATCTCGGGCGGGATCGATCTCTCCGTCGCTTCGATGACGGCTCTCGTGGCGTGCGTGCTCTCGAAATTCGAGCCGGGACCACAGTTCTGGTTCACGGCGGTCCCGCTTGGGCTCGCGCTAGGAGCCGGGTTGGGGCTCGCGAACGGCCTACTCGTCGCGGCGTGCGACGTTCCGCCAATCATCGCCACGCTCGGCACACTCTTCCTCTATCGAGGCTTGTGCGAGGCCGTGCTCAAGGGAGCCAAGTACAACCCGTTTTTTGACGTGCCTGGTTATTCGCGGCTGGGCGAATTGCCGGGTGCGCTGGCCCTCGTGGGGGGTGTTTTGATTTTGGGTGGCGGCTGGTTTCGCGCCTTGCGCTGGCGGCGGGAAATCCTGATGATCGGTGGAAATCGCGTCGCCGCCCGCTATGCGGCGATTCCGGTCGGCCGGCGACTGATTGAGGTTTACACCTTGAGCGGTGTGCTCGCTTTTCTGGCCGCGGTCTGCTTTACCGCCCACGATGGCTCAGCCAGCCAGGCGTCTTACATGGGACTCGAGCTCCAGGTGATCGTCGCCGTCGTGTTGGGGGGAACCGCGGTGACGGGGGGACGTGGCACGCTGAGCGGCTCGATTCTGGGGGTCTTGCTCGTGGCCGTTCTGGTCGAGGGGCTGCAGGCGGGCGGCTCGAACTTTTGGATCCAGGAGAAAATGCCGTTCAAGTTCGGCAATCTGCGGTTCGTGCTCTTGGGCTCGCTGCTGGTGCTCGGCGTGTGGATCAATGCGCGGCTCGCGCGGCCGAGCGAACGCTCGTCGCAATGAGCGTTGTCGGCGGACGCGTTGGCGTTGTACGGTATGGCAATGATCAGCGCGCTTGGTCGGAAATATCGCGTCTCGTTGCCTCTTGATCCGAAGCACCCGCCAGCTTATCCGCCGGGGCGAAGCGGCTTGCCGGTCCGTTTGTTTGCTGTCGCGCTCGTGCTGTTTGCGCTAGCTGGCTGCACGCAGGATTCGCCCGCGACTGGCTCGGGCGGTCCGCACGTCGGAGGGGCAGCGAAGCCGCGCGATCAGCTCGTGGTCGCGATGCTCCCCAAGCTGACGAATATCGCGTACTTTCGCGCGTGTCAGGAGGGGGCCAAGAAGGCGGCGGACGCGTTGGGCGTGCGTTTGATTTACGACGGTCCAACCGATCCGAGCGCCAGCGATCAGAACAAGTTCATCGAAACCTGGATTCGGCAGGGGGTCGACGCCATCTGCATCGCGCCCAACGAGCCCAAAGCGATTAAGCGCTTTGTGCAGCAGGCGAAGGAGAGCGGGATCAAGGTTCTGACCTGGGACAGCGACGCTCCCGATAGTGGTCGCGATTTCATGGTGAACCAGGTCGACGACAAGCGTCTGGGCGAAGCGCTGATGGACGAGATCGCCCGGCAGATGCACGAGGAAGGCGAATGGGCCGTCGTCATTGCCAGTCTGAGCGCCGACAATCTCAATACGTGGCGCCGTTATGCCGAGGCGCGGGCTACGGAAAAATATCCGAAGCTCGTGAAGGTCGATACGGTCGTGACGGAAGAGGACGTCGACAAGTCGCGCAAGCTGGTCGAAACGCTGCTCAACGTCCATCCGAATCTCAAGGGGATGATCGCCTTCGACTCGAATTCCGTCCCCGGGGCGGCCGAGGCGCTCAAGCGCACCGGCAAGGCGGGCAAGGTCGCGCTCTGTGGCAATTCGACGCCCAAGCCGAACAAGGAGTATCTCAAGGAGGGAGTGCTCGAAAGTTTCTACCTTTGGGATCCGCGCCAGTTGGGCGATTTGACGGTCCGCCTGGCCGTGGCTTTGGTCGAGGGCAAGTCGCCGAAAGCGGGCGAGTCGGTTAACGGTTCGCCGCCTCTGACGTTCAGCCCGCGCGATGCGACGACCGTCATCATGTCGCCGGAGCCGCTCAAGTTCACCAAAGAGAACATCGACCGCTACGACTGGGGATTTTGACGACGACTCGATAAGATCGACGTCAGTCAAACTGTCGAATCATCGGGCGTTTGAAGCCCGAAATCCGCTTGAGGATCCGCCATGTGTGTTTACCGTCTTGCCCCGCGAATTGCTCTAACCGGCCTCATGGCGCTGGCCCTAAGTGCCAGCCGCGCGAATGCGGCCGACACGGGAACGCTTGCTGGGCAGTTCGTCCTCGAAGGGGAAGCACCGAAGTTAGCGCCCCTGGTCAAAGAGGGCGACACGACCGTAAAGAATCCCGAGGTTTGTGCCAAGCAGAATGTGCCGGACGAGTCGCTGGTCGTCGATCCCTCGACCAAGGGAATCGCCAATGTCTTTGTCTACCTGCAAAAGCCGCCGGCCGGCATGCCTGCCGATTTGAAAGAGAGCAAAGACAAGATCGTGAAGTTCGATCAAAAGGGCTGCCGGTTCCTTCCCCATGCCCTGATCCTTCGTACGGACCAAACAATCGAGATCCTGTCGGACGATCCGATCTCTCACAACACGCACGTCTATCCGATTCGCCAGGACGGCAAGAACGAGGCAATTGCGGCGAACGACCGCTCGGGCAACGTTAAATGGCAGTTCAGCCTGCCGGAAAAAATGCCCACCACCGTCAAATGCGATATTCACACTTGGATGGAAGCGCGCTGGCTGATCATCGATCATCCGTACGCCGCGATTACCGACAAAGAGGGCCGCTTCAAGATCGAGAACATCCCGGCTGGCGAGCACAACTTTGCGATTTGGCACGAGCGGGCCGGGTGGGTGTTTGGCGGGAGCAAGCGCTCGATACCGGCGACCATCGAGGCGGGAAAGACGACACAGCTCGGTAATGCGGCCTCGATCTCGGTGCCAGTGGCCAATTTCGAGAAGAAGTAGGAACGTAGGGCGGGGCTTGCCCCTTTTTTGACACTACCGTGCGATCAGCGTTACTCAACTCTCATGCGACGGCAACTCGGCTTTCTCCTGCAGCTTGCGGCCCTCACACTGCTGCCGATGCTGATCCTCTGGCAACTGGATTTCGGCATTCCGCTCGTCGTTATGCCAATTCTCACGGTGGTCGGAATCATTTTGTTTTACATCGGTTACAAGCTCCGCGAGGGATAGGCCGGTGGGCGCGCCAGCAGCAAGCGCAAAGAAACAAGAACGCGACCGCTTCTGGGCGCGAATCGGTCTGACGCTGCTGTTTCTGTCTGGTCTCTACTCGCGAACGGCACAAAGCCAGCAGCCTCTTCCCGCGCAGCGAAATCCCTCGGCGCGCCGCCCGCGGGGCCGGCGCCGGCCGTTCCCGTAGTTGAACCGCGGTTCCGCGAATCGGTCGCTGTCGAAACGAATCTGACTGCGCAGCGCCAACTCGAATTGGCCCGCGTGCACTTAAGCGAAAAACGCTGGAGCGAAGGGATCGAGCTAGTCCGCCAGGTCGCTGCCAACGATGCCGCCTCGTTGATTTCCGTCGGACCGGGACGTTATCTCAGCGTCGGCCTCTACTCGCAAATGTTAATGGCCGCACTTCCCGCGGAAGGCCTTGCCGTCGCGCGCAAGACGCTCGACGATTCGGCAAAGACGACGCTCGACGAAGCCGTGCGGCACCACGATCAAGCGGCCCTGCGATCGCTGGTGCGTAAAATGTTCGTCGCCCGCAGTGCCGAGCAGGCTCTCTTAACACTCGGTCAGTGGGCGTGGGAGTCGGGGGACCTGACTGCGGCTCGCGGCTATTGGTCGCGACTGCTTCTGCCGCGCGATTCGTCGACGCCGGAGCCTTTGGGCGCCGCGCTGCGATACCCCGATCCGCAGACTGATCCCGCCGAGATCGGGGCGCGCCTCGTCATGGCGAGCGTCGTAGGTGGAGACCCCAATCTGTCGCGATCAGAACGGGCCGGCTTTCGGCGCCGGTTTGGTCAGGCGCGTGGGCGTCTGGGCGACCGTGAGGGGAACCTGGCCGACCTGCTTGACCAGGTCGCCGAGCGCGCGCGGAGCTGGTCATTCCCGCCGCGCGACACGGCCGTGTCGACGTTTGCCGTGAATGCGGCACGCAACGGCGTGCTTCCGCGAGAGATCGAAGTCGGAGCCGCGCGTTGGTCGGTTGAGCTGCCCCCGGACTTCTACGCGCCGGTCCGCCTACTGGCGAACGAACGCGAGGCCCTCAGCGTGTTCCCGGTCGTTTACAGGAATTTCTTGTTCGTCAACACAGCCGAGCAGGTCCTGGCGTGGGACTTGCGCACGGGAAAGCCCGCGTGGGGGGACGATCGGCTCGAGAACGCGGCAATTTATTCAGTGACGCCCGACGTCTCAGCGCCGCCGCCGTCTCTCGTTATTGTGGGAGCCCCCCGCTACACGATGACGATCGCCGATGGGCGCCTGTATGCGCGAATGGGCGACCCCACGACGGCCCGTCCGCGCAGCACACTGCACGAATCCGACAGCTCCATAGTCTGCCTCGACTTGGACCGCGGAGAGGGAAAACTCGTTTGGAAAGTCGATGCGTCCACCCTCGATCCGCAGTCGGCGTTCGAGGGTTCGCCGCTCGTCGAGCAGGGTCACGCCTACATCGCAGTCCGCAAGGGGCGTCCCCGCATGCAGAGCGACGTCGTCTGTCTCGAGGCGGAGAGCGGGCGGCGCTTGTGGAGTCGATCCGTTTGCGCGGCCGTCGAAGACATCTCCCAGAATGGCAGCTTGTTGAGCCAGCAACTGCTCACGGCAGGGGACGATGGCGTGTATCTGGCGACCGGGCTGGGCGCCATTGCTGCCGTCGATGCCGAGGATGGTTCGTTCCGCTGGGTCGTCACCTACGAAAGCGGCGTTCGAGACAACTCGCCGAACGAGAAAGAGCGGCGCGAAAACTCGCCCTGCCTGTTTGCCCAAAACATCGTCGTCGCCGCGCCCGGAGATTCGAACCAACTCTTTGCCATTGATTCTCAGTGCGGTACGACGCTCTGGCGCCGCGCACTGCCGGGCGGCGTTGATCATCTGCTGGGGACCAAGGACGGCCTGCTCTTCGTGAGCGGCGAGATCCTCTGGGGACTCAACCTGGCGACCGGCGAGGTGGTTTGGCATGTGGGCTTTACGGATCCCGCATCCTTCGGCTTCGGTCGCGGCATTCTTGCGGGCAACGTCGTCTACTGGCCGACGCGGGAGGACATTTATGTGGTCGACCAGGCGACCGGCCGGCTGCGGCGCCGAATTCCACTTTTGGCGCGTTATACCGAATCCGGCGGCAACCTCGTTCTGGCCGGAGATTTTCTGACTGTGGCTCAATCGCGGCGAATGGTCGTATTTGGACCGAATGCGGGGCCGCCGCTGCGAAAGAAGCAGGCTCTCCCCGCGACGTTGACCGGGCGAGAGAAAATTGAGCGATTGGCGGCGTCCAAAACCGGCCTGTTCCCGATTTTACAACGCCGGTAAAATCATCGCGGGGACATGCGGAGGACGGACAAAGACCGACTGCGGCGGTGGGATTCTGCCAGGCACTTGCCGGCCGTTGCGAAGGATCGTGAAATGGTCGACCGTCACGCTGTACGTCTTGTCGCCGCACTGTCGGCCGCGCTCGTGATTGCGGCGGGCGGATGTTCTCCGAATACTCGGCTGCCCACGATTTTTCCCGGTCCGGGCGACACCGATGCGCGGTCGTTCAATGCTCACGATCCTCTCCCGGAAACCGATATCGCACCTGACATGGGCGCCAGGCCGCCAGGTTTCATGCAAGATTGGAGTGAGCCGCGGCGGACGCGCGCCGCTCAAGGCATGCTCGGCGTCGCGCCTGGCGGCAATCCGCCGGCTCCGATGGCCCCCGGTGGTCCTATTCCTGGTCCCGCGCCAGGCGGCCCGCTGGTGGCGCCACCTGGCCAACCCGTCGGTCCTGGCCCGAGCAGCCAGATGTATCCCGACGCCGTCCCGCAGTAGCCGACTTTTCTGGCCGCGGCTCATTATCGGCCTAGTCTTATTCAGCGCCTCCGGGCAAAGATCGTTCGCCCAGACGCCGCAGCGCATCGATCGCTCGATCGAGACCGAGGCTCAGAAGCTGGTCACTCCCGAGACTCAAGCGGCCATTGATCGTGGCCTCGCGTATCTGGCCGCGCGGCAATCTCCGCGCGACGGCTCGTTGGGCTCCAGCGCCAGCGCGCGGCGGCGCGTGGCGATTACCGCGTTGTCCGGAATGGCTTTCTTGTCTTCCGGAAGCACGCCCGGTCGCGGCAAGTACGGGACGAACGTGCAGAAAGCAATCGACTTTCTTTTGACCCGTTGTCAGCCCAACGGCTTTATCTATGACGAGGGGAACACCGGAGGCCACTTCGGCCCGATGTACGACCACGGCTTTGCCACGTTGTTCTTGGGCGAAGTCTACGGCATGACGCGCAACCCGCAGGTGCGGACCAATCTCGAGCGGGCCGTGCGGCTCATCGTGAATTCGCAGAATAAGGAGGGGGGCTGGCGCTACGAGCCCGATTCGAAGGACGCGGACCTCTCCGTCACCGTTTGCGAGATGATGGCACTTCGCGCCGCTCGCAACAGCGGCATCTACGTTCCCAAGCAGACCATCGACCGGTGCACCGAGTACGTCCGCAAGTGCCAGACTCAGGACGGCGGATTTCGTTACCAATTGACCACTAGCTGGCAGGCCGTGACCTTCGGCCTGACCGCTGCGGGCGTGGTCACGCTTTATAGTGCCGGAATCTACGAGGGCAAGTCGCTCGAATTGGGGCTCTCGTATTTGGAGCGCTATCGCCCCTCTTCGACGCTTCACCAGCCGGCCAACCATTACTTCTACAGTCACTACTACGCGGCTCAAGCGATGTGGCACGCCGGCGGCCAGCGTTTCGAGCAGTGGTATTCCGACATTCGGGACGAGCTGATTCACGGCCCGTTCCCGTTCCGCAATTCAGGCGGCGGCTGGCGCGATCCGTCCTCATACGGCGACGAGTATGGAACGGCGATGGCCCTCTTGATCCTGCAGACGCCCAATAATTATTTGCCGATCTTTCAGCGATAAATCACCCTGGGCGATTTTGGGTATTCTTTATTTCTTTGGATGTTCCGGCGGGCTCAGCACCTACCTAGCTTGACGTCCCTCCGAACCATTTAAAAGCGAGGTCGTCAGCCTCGTTGGACAGAATTCTCCCGAACTTTGAGCGGTCCGCGACCCGTTAAAAACGGAGACCCAGAAATGGGAGGGGTATTTCATGCGCTGCTAGAATGGCGGAATGAGCAGGAAGATCGTCTGGGTTTTCGCTATTGTTGCCGGATTGTTGTCTTTCGGAGTGTGCGGAATCGCCTATTTTTCGGGGTGGCAAACGCGCACGGGATTTACCGCATCGACGGTGTGGACTGGCATAGTGCTATTGTTTATCGGTCTGCGCGGCTCTCTGGGCGGCTACGACCGCCAAATCGCCTTGTCGCGGAATTGGGCCGAACGGCTGAAGCGACCTAAAGGCCGGAATGTCGATACCGATCGGGCTGCTCCCTGAACTCCCTTGCCAACCGCCGAAGACAATTTCGCCAGAAAATACTGTCAAATGGTGTCACTACCCGATTTTGGGACACCGACAGCAGCCCGATATGATCCGGTTTAAGCCCGTCGCGGCGGATCGCAGAGGAGTACGACGCTCGTGTTCAAGCCGATGAGGGGGCGGTTCCTGCGGGCGGCACTCGTCGCCGTGATCGCGCTCTTTGGTGTAGGAATTATTTCGGCGGATGAACCCACGACTCGCAATGCTTCGACCGAAGTGCGTCGCCTGCTGCCTTGGTTCCCCGAAGACACAGAGACTCTTGTCGCTGCCCAGTCCTTTGCGGTGCCGCGGGTTTCCGTTGACGCGTTCGGCAAATGGGCCATTTTGATGCCCTCGCTCGCTTCGGAAAGATTCGACGGATTCGATTTCGACCACGAGCCATTGGTCGGCCGAAAGGTTCTGATCGCTTTAAATGGAATGCGCTGCCCGCGGCCGGTCGGCTCGATGGGGGGCTTCTCTGCCGAAGGCTGCTCGGTCGTCGTCTTTGAGCGAGATCTGGGGGACGCCAGCGTCGAATGGACCAGCAATCTTCGCAAAACTGCCAAGGAAATCCGAAAAATCGCCGGCCGCGAAGTCTTTTGTTTCGCCTCCGGTGAGAGCCGAGCTCGCAGCCACCCGTTGGTCTACTTTCTGCGACTGGCACCTGACACGATCTTGTGCGCCACCCACGACGGGTATTTGCAAGAGCTGCTGAATCGCATCGATACGGCTCCGCGCGGACGGGCGTTCCCCGACAGCCTTCCGCAGTGGACAACCATCGACCGCTCGGCTCCCGTCTGGATGATCCGCAAAATTCCGGCGAGCCCACAGCAGCTGATTGAAGGCGTGACCTGGACTTTGGCGAACGACCAGGCCCGCGTCGTTTATCTGCCACGCGGTTCCTCGGCCGAACGGGTCCTCGACCGTGTGCGCAGATGCTGGGAGTTCCGCAAGGCGGCGGGGGACCTTCCGGACCTGGACCCACTGCGCGAATCACTTCGCAAAGCGATCCACTGTGAGCTCGACAAACAAGGCCGCGTCACTGTTTCCTTCAAAACTGAGGGACAAGAAGAGTCTGTCCGGTTCCTGCTGTATTTGTTGCTGTACCACGCCCAGATCCAGGAGGGGGACGTCGGCCCAACGTAACTAGTCGTGATCGGCGGCTGGCGCGACCGTCCTCGTACGGCGACGACTAGGGCACGGCGATGGCCCTGTTGATCCTGCAAACGCCCACCAATTATTTGCCGATCTTTCAGCGATAAACGTTATCTTGGACGTAGGGTGGGACAACGCCCGTTTCGGGCCGAAGGCCCACCAATTCCCCTGAAGCACGAAATCCAAATGAGGAAGGAACCACGAAGCGCGAAGGACGAAGAGCTGTCCTCTCTCGAGTTTAAGTCCGCTGGTCATTCCTTCGGTGCGCGAAGGGCGGATCGAGTTTGCTTTCGTGCTTCCTCATCTTGGGCCGTTTTGAAACGGTGGGCCGGCGCCCGCCTTTGGCGGGCGTGTCCCACCCTACTTTTGCTCGCGGCCGGCGCGGCGAGGGTGGTGCGAGCCGACGGCGAAGCCGACACGGCCACGGTCTATCTGGCAGACGGCGCCCGCCAGGTCGGTGTCGTGCGATCGATTTCCCCAAGCGAGCTGGTGATCGGGCGCGATTCGTCTCTGCACTTCGCGACCGCCGACGTCGTACGACTCGAATTTCCGAATCATGGCGCACCGCCTCCGCGGGCATCACTGATTCAATTGGCTAACGGCGACCGAATGGTTGCCGGCCTGTCGAGCATGAGCGACGAATCTCTCGTCGCATTATGGAAGTCTTATCCCGATTTGCCGCCAGTCCAAATTCCGGCCGCTGCCGTCTTCGGAATTCTGGTCAATCTTCCAGACGGCGCCACGGAAAAGACGCGGGCTTTCCGCCAGGTTTTTGGTCGCCGGGAAAAGTCCGACACGGTTCTCTTGCTCAACGGAGACCGCCTCGCCGGCGATCTGACCTCGTTCGATCAGGCGGCCCTCAAGCTCTCGCAGGCTGGAAAGATCTTGCAGATCGAATTGCCGCGCGTGCGGGGCATCGCCTTTAGCTCTGACCTGACGAGCCTGCCGGCGCCGCACCGGCCGCGAGTCGCGGTCACCTTGGGCGACGGCTCGCAACTGACGGGCTGGAATGCGAATCGCGACCCGGGTGGCCCTTTGCGATTGTCGTCCTTGCTGGCCTCGACGTTGGAGTTGCCACTCTCCGCAGTCGTCGCGATTCGGTTCCTAGACGGGCGCACGACCTATCTGTCCGATCTCCAGCCGGCCGAGAGCCGGCTGGCACCCTACTTTGGTTCCTCTATCGCGATTCCTCCCGCCCCAGATCAGAGTGCGGCCGGCGGACCACTTTTAGTCCGCGGCAGGCAATACGCGAAAGGACTGGGGACACGCAGCCAAAGTCGCATCACCTATGACCTGGCGGGACAGTTCCGGTCATTTCAGGCAACGGCCGCGATCGACGACTACGCCGCCGGAAAAGGGAGCGTGCGGTTTGCGGTCGACGTGGATCGCGTGCGCGTTTGGACGAGCCCACTCCTAACGGGCAGCTCGCGCCCGCTGCCGGTCGGTCCGATCGACGTAACCGGAAAGCGCCAGCTCGCTCTCGTTGTCGAATACGGCGAGCTCGCCGACGTCGATGACTGGGCCGACTGGTGCGACGCCATCGTGATTCGCTGAGGGTGTGTTTTGGCACCCAAACTTCCCAGGCCCCTCGCTTCATTCGCGCCGCACGTGCGATTCGGAAAACTGGGCAGACAATTCCGGCCGTATCGCTGCGCACTTGTGCGAAATTTGATCGGTCCCGGTGAGTTTTCGCTTCGGGCCGCCCCGATCGGGAAGTCAGGTCCGGGCGGGGCAGGGTGCGTGTTGACACGGTTTTCTGCTCCCTGTACAGTCCAGCGCCTAGCCCGTCGCGGCAATGGATTTGCCTTTCGGCGGGTCCGAAGGATCGGTCAGATTCCCAGGGTTGGGAGACGGCGTTGGCGCTCAGGGGGCGAGGGATCCTTGGGCTGACAGCACCATGCGCACTGATGCTGGGTTGCTTTCAGCCAGGACGGATGCCGTCGGCAACGCTTCCACCCGACGTTGAACCGGCAACTCCCCGCATGGTCAGTCGTACGCCCCTGTTGCCAGCACCGAATCGCAGGCCGCCATCGACGGCCGTTTCGATCCGTACGGGCCGACGACACTGGCGATCGATCCTTGGAAGCCGAGCGTTCCGGCGCGGCACTGGAGCTACATCGTTCTGCATCACACCGCGTCTTCCCACGGGAGCGTCGAAAGCATCCATGAAGCCCATCTCCAGCGCCGGGACAAGAACGGCAATCCCTGGATGGGCATCGGCTATCACTTCGTGGTTGGGAACGGAAACGGAATGGGCGACGGCGAGATCGCACCCACCTTCCGCTGGCGACAGCAACTGCAAGGCGCCCATGCGGGAGAAGACGAACACAACAAGCACGGCATCGGGATTGCGGTGGTCGGCAACTTCGAGCAAGGGCCGCCGAGCCCCGCGCAAATCGCCTCGCTGCGGCGTTTGACCCGCGTGCTGCGAGTTCGCTACGGCATCGAGACTGCCAACATCATCAGACACAGCGACATCAAGGCTACTGCGTGTCCGGGAAAGTACTTCCCGATGGAAGAAATCGCCCAGGGCGCACGGACCCGCTGCTGGGAGCGACAACGCCGAGCGGCGACCGTTTGCGAGTCGCCGCGACAGCTACGAGCGATCGCTTGCGGGTCGCTTCAATGCCCAACGACGACCTCTTGCGGGTCGTCGCCGAGGAAAGGAATCGTCCATGACGTCGTCACGGTTTTCCCAACCCTCCTGGTCAGACGCGATAGCGCCGGAGCTTCAATTTTCCGCCGAGACCGACCGCGCGTCCGGTTGCGATTCGTCACCCGCGGAAATCATCCTTTCGTCCGAGACACAGACCCAAGTCTGCGACGATGTTTGTCGACGCCCGGCCCCGCAGGCACATCCGTGCGGGGTGTTCGTGCCCGAGAATTACGAGCCAAACTACGCCTACCCGCTAATTGTCTGGCTCCACGAGTCGGGCAAGAGTGAGCGCGACATCGTCGAAGCGTTGCCGATGATCAGCATGCGGAATTATCTCGGATTGGCGCTGCGTGGAACGGCGCGAATGAACGGCGACGATGGGTTCGGCTGGAGCCGCACTCGAAACGCCGGGCTCGCATTCGAGGAGCAACTACACGCGAGCGTGCGGCAAATGCGGCGCGACTTTCACATCCATACCGAGCGTGTTTTTCTGGTGGGCGCCGGCGAGGGGGGCACGATGGCCTGGGACCTTTTCTTAACGCGGCCCCAATGGTTTGCCGGTGTCGCCGTCTTGGGCGGACGATTTCCGTGGGGTCGTCGGCCGTTGCGCCAGTTTCGCGCGTTGAGCGGCAAACACGCGCTGATCGTCGCCGACGGGCAACACGCACCGAGCCATGCACAGGCCGAGCAGGTGGGCCGTCTCCTGTACGCGGCTGGTCTGGAAGTTGCCGTGCGGGCGCCGGCCTCGGGCCGAGCCTCATCACGGCCACTCTTGCGCAGGTCGATCGCTGGATCATGCGGTCAATCGGCGGCTGCTTGTAAGAGACTCGCAAATCATTTGCCGACGAGCGGCGAGAGCTTGCCCGCAGAGTCGGCCTTGTAGACCTGGCCAGTCTTTGCCTGCGGGTTCGGATCGGCAATCAGCAAGTTGCCGTCGTGCCAGGCCAGGCCGACGGGATTGACGAGCTGCTTATCGGCGATCCAGCTCTCGGGTTTGCCGCCGCTGGCAAGCTTCCAGATCGTCTTGGCGTAGCCATCGCTGATATAAACCGTGCCGTGCCCGTCGAGCGCGACGTCGTTGGGGAACTGGAACTGACGATTCCCGACAACCGTCTCGACCTTGCGATCGGGCGAGACTCGGAAGAGTTGCCGCTTTGAGCGAGAGACGACCCACAGTATGTCCTTGTCGTCGATTGCCATTCCACACGGCGCCGGCACGTCGGCAAATTTTTCCGCTGTTCCGCCGGCAGGCGGAATCTTCCAGATGGCCTGGGCTTCGAGGTCCGCGACGAAAATGTTTCCCTTGCTGTCGACCGCGATTGCCATCGGAATCCCAATGCCGGCTTGGGCACCCTTCGTGAGAGGAGTCGGTTTGCCCGGCTCGTCGAAGCGGTAAACTTCTCGCGTCGCCGAGTCCCCGGCAAGCACCTTGCCGTTTCGGTCGAGGGCCACACAGCGCACCCGGCTCAGCGGTGAGCCGATTTTTTTGGTGGCAGTGAAGAACTTCTCGATGGTTCCCTTCTGCACGACGACGATGCCCGGCAACTTGAGGTCGGCGACGTAGACCGCCCCGTTCGCAGCCACCGCCGGCTTGAGCGGATAGTGAAACTCTTCCGCACCCAGCGCGAACGAGGAACAAACCAGGACGAGACCCGCCGCTGTGCCGACACGCAGACCCATGAACCAGGCTCCCAAGGCTCGGACGATCGTAGGGGATTATGCTTGGCGAGAGATGCTCTGACCCCAGAATAGCTGCGCCGTCACCAGGTGCCAACCGCTGGCACGTCGGACTTCGTGCCGGCAGCGAAATCAGCGCGAGGGCCCGCCCAGGGTGGCATCAAACCAGCACGGTGATGGCTTGGCCCGGCTGAGGGGAGGGCGAATCGGGACCTGTTACTGCGACAAAGTGCCTTCGGATAGACTTGCAAGCGTGTCGATTGGCCGACCCGCCCGTTAGGTTTTGCTCGCCTCCATGCCACGCAGACCCGTGCTCCCGCGTCGACCTTCAGACGGTCCGTTGCTTGGCCTGCGCCGACTCCTGCTGTTGTGCGGCATCGCGATCGCGTGCGTGGGAGGTGTGCTGTATGCGGAGGCCCGCATCGCCCCGAAGGTAACGCTGCTCGTTTCCGAGCACGGCGCCTCCTGGATTCGCCGTCAGCGGCCCGTCAGTCTCGGCGGTTGGGGTGCGACCAAAGAACAGGTCATTTTTCGCAAACAATTTACGACCGAGGCGACCGGCCGTCCGCATGTCGTGACAGTGCGCGCCTGGTGGTCGTTCAAAATGCTCTGGGACGGCCGCCCAATCTTTGAGTCGGACCCCAGCCGGGAAAGCTGGAAAGAGCCGCACGACGTCGTGCTGCCGCTGGTCCCTGTTTCTGGGCAACACACGCTCGAGTTTGCGGTGGAAAACACGTTCGGCCCAAGCGCCTTGCTCGCCTATTGCGATTCGCTCGACCTGCGGACCGGCCCCGATTGGGAAGAGTTCCACGAAAAGGCCGGCTGGCAACCCGTCGCGACTGTCGATCAGATCGAGTTGCCGGAATTCTCGTACCGATTCGAATCGCCCGCACGCGCCCTGGCTTCAACGTTGATGTGGCTCGGTCCGCTCTATCTTGCCCTCTGCGGCGGCTTGATTTGGATCGGCCGACGGCAAACCGATTTTTCGGGAATGCCAGGGTGGTTCACGGCGTCGCGGTGTCGTTGGATGGTGCTTGCCGCCTGGTTTCTCTTGGGGGCCAACAACTTCATGAAGCTGCCGGCTGGACTCGGCTACGATCTGGCGGGACATGTCGACTACATCCGCTTCATCGTCGATCGGGCCCAGCTTCCCGATGCGCCAACGGAATTGAGATGTTTCAAGCGCCGCTGTTCTACGTGATTTCGGCCGGCTTCTACCGTTTGCTTTCGCGACTCGTCTCCGGCGACACGGCCCTGCTGTGGCTGCGGTGGGTGCCGCTCTTGTGCGGGATAGCGCAAGTGGAGATCTGCTTTCGCGCCGGGCGTGTGATCTTTCCGGGGCGTGACGATCTCCAGGCGCTGATGGTGATCGTCGGCGGCCTCTTGCCGATGAATTTGTACATGTCCCAGTTCGTGAGCAACGAGCCGCTCTCGGGCGCACTGACGGCAGCAGTACTGCTTTGGGGTTTTCAGGTCTGCCGAGAGCCGGCAATCGCAGAGCGGCCGCGGTCCCAATGGTGGGTCGGATTGATTCTCGGGCTGGCGCTGTTGGCGAAGATGTCGGCCGTCCTCTTGCTGCCAATCGTTGCCGTGGCGCTTCTCGTGACCAATCGCACGCGCGGGTTGCGGGCGGTGCTTGGAGCGCTGGCACGCTGTTTCGGAACGGCGGCGCTAATCTCGGGATGGTTCTACGTCCGGAACTGGCTGCGGTTCGGTCAACCGCTCGTCGGCGGATGGGATCCGGTGAGCGGCATCCTCTGGTGGCAGGATCCCGGATACCGCACTCCCAGGCAAATGGCCTCGTTCGGCCAATCGCTGCTGCACCCGATCCACGCGGCGTTCTATTCGATTTGGGACGGCTTTTATTCGACGTTCTGGCTCGACGGCAACCTCAGCTCGATGGGTTCCTGGGAATCCCGACCTCCCTGGAATCAGACCCTGTTGCTCGCCGCACCTTGGCCCGCGCTCTTGCTCACGGCTGCGATGGCGGTGGGATGGCTGCGCGGGTTGCTCGGCGGCGACCCAAGTTTGCGGCGCTCATTGCGATTTGCGGGAACGTGTCTGTTGTTGTACCTGGCGGCGTTTACCCTGTTGAACCTCGAAGTTCCCGTCTACAGCGCGGAAAAGGCGTCCTACACGCTGGGTCTAACGCCGGTCTTCGCCGCGTTGTGCGTGGCGGGGATGGATCTCTTGCCGCGGCAGCGACTCTTGCGATCGGCTTTGGTGGCCTTCGTTGTCTGCTGGGCCGTGCTGATTTACGGAACGTACTTCGTGGCAAGCAGCGAGCACGACGCCGCCAATTCGGCGGTCGCAGGCGTCGGTGCGAGTGTCACGGCGTCGGCCGTGCCGGCGGCGCCGATTGTGACGACGGAGTTTGGGTCACGGTCGTATTCTTGGCCGGATTGAGCACGTTGGCCGGCACCCCCGTGTTCCAAAGAACGCGGAGCACGTCGGCCGCATCCTTGGTGCCGATGCCGAAGTGCGTCACCGGCTTTTGAACGATTTGCGTCTGCGAGAGCCCCTTGATCTTGAGGCACAGAGTCGATCCCAGGCCGAAAGGCGGGATGCGACTCTGCCCCGACGACTTCGCGTCGGCCGGCCGGTTGTCGAGACGCACGTCGATCCAGTGGTTCGCGTTGCCCCCCTCGTTCCGCAAAAGGACCAGACGTCCCGCGATACTCCCGGGTTCGGCTTTCACGAGGACCAAATCGCTGTCGCCGTCCCGATCGAAGTCGCCAAAATCGGCCGATAAAATCGTGCCCATCGAGAGCGCTGCCGGCAACAGGTCTGTCGCCGGCTCGAAGTGTCCTTCGGCGCTTCCACGGAAGCAGTGCACGGCCTGCTGATTCCAAGCGATGAGGTCCGGGTTGCCGTCGTTGTCGTAGTCGAAAACCAGGACGTGATCGAACGAGAACTCGGAGATCGCTTCCACGCCGATCGTGTCGACGCGTCCGTGCTCGGTGGACGAAGTCAACAGCAGGAATGTTCCGTGCGGATTACTCGCGAGCAAATCCCACGACCCGTTCGAGTCCGCGTCCAGCACGGCGAGATGTGTCGCCGACAGCACGTCTTTGTCTTTCACAGGAAAGCGTTGCGGGCCGAAGCGCGCGAGGCCACGACCCTTGAAAAATGCGATGCCTGTCGGCAAGCCCGAGGGACCAGGCACTCCAGGCGCCAGCAGATCGACGTCGAGGTCGTTGTCCCAGTCCACTGCGAGCAGCGATCCGGTTCCGACCGTGGCTTGGGACAGCCCCGACCGCGCTGTGCCGTCCCGAAAGCTGCGGTTTCCCTGATTCCGCAGCACGTGGAGCGAGGCACCGGGCGCTTTCGGAACCTGGCAGGCGACGACCAGGTCCGTCAGACCATCGCCGTCGAGGTCGAGGGCCAAGACCGATAGCGCGCCTTGGGTGACGTCTGCCAGCGACGGTGCTGGAACGGGGAGCAGCGTTCGCGTCTTTCCATTCGGTTCGGCGCGATTCTCAACGATCACCACGCCGGCCGGCCCGAACAGCACAAAGTCGTGATCGATGGTGAGAAAGTGATCGTACGCCCCGGGCGGCAGTGGAGCCGAGGCCGCTGAGACCCACTGATCGTCCCGGTCGCGGGCGAAAATCTCGAGAGCTGCGCCGCGCAGGACGGCGATCTCGAGCCGCTCCTCCGCATCGAAATCGACAAATCGCGCGTCTCGCGCGTCGGCGACCTTCGCCGCGGGTCCCGCAAGCTCAAGCTCTCGAAATTTTACAGGCGCGTCAGCGGTGGGCAGGCGGCGGTCAATGTGATGCTTTTGGTAGTAGACGTGGGAAAAGTCGGAGACGACGTGCCAAGACACTCCGCGCTCGATGCGACGTCGATCCGCGTCCACCTCAGGAAGAGCATGCGCCGTCTCCGCCAGGGTCGCCACATTTTTTTCCACGGCTTGCCAATTTGCCGCCTTCGCCGCGGTTTGAGTTTCGTCGAGCAGCCGGCCGAAGCGAGTTGCCGTATCGCTTCCCTGTTCGGCCAGGATGGGAAGCAGGGCTCGGAGGCGGTTCAATGTGTCGGCGATTTTGGGGTCCTTGTGACGCGCCTGAAGGCCCAGCCACTCGAGCTGCACGTACAGATTGTCGGGAGCGAGGTCCTTCAGGTACTTGAGTGTCGCCTCGCTCTCGGCACGGTTCGAATCGGTTCCGGCGCACTGCGCCTGATACAGTTCGCCCCACTGCACCGGGTCGCCCAGCGCAGTCCCGGCGGCAATGTGCTGCTCGAACAAGCGCACCTTTGACGATCCCCGCGCCTGGCCGAGCTTCGCAGCCAGGTAATGGCGCTCGGGCGACTTTGGCTCGAGCGCCGTTTCCAGATTCAACGCGGTTTGCGCCCGCTCGACAGCCTCCTCATAAGCGGTGGGATCGCGCTTGAGATCGATGGCTTCCGCAGCCATCAGGCGCTCAATCGTCCAGTCTCGGCCAATCGGGTCGCGAGCCCCAGCCGTCGCCAGGTTGAGCAACCCGGCATCTGCCTGGGCAAACTGTCCGTTTTCGAGTTCGGCCAGCGCCTCGTTTTTAACTTCGACCAGGTGTTCGGCGGCCTTCGTATCGCGAACCTGCCGCGCTTTGGCCTCTGCGGCCTCTTTGGCGATCTCTTCCGGCGGACGACCCCGATTGAACCAGGCATAGCTGCCGGCCCCAATCGCGCACAGCACCAGCACAGCGAGTGCGAACAGGACCTTTCGAGAGGACGTCATTCTTCGACAGCCGGGACGGTCTTAGTCAGCCGAGAGGGGAAAACGGGGGCGAACCCTCAACATAGACGCGCACCTGGTGGAGAGTAAAGCGGCTGAGCTCAGAGCACTGCGGTCGGTTCGAGCGGGGGACGGATGATCTCGCCATCCAATTATCCCGGACTCGGGACAGCCCCATCCAGGCTGCCATCCGGGAGGGGACCACACTGAGCCGACACGCACAACAGCGTGCGGAATCGCGCGCTTTGACTGCGCTGCACACCAGAGATTTTGACCGGTGTCGACAAATCGCCGCACAGGAATCGATTTTTTAAGCCCGGCCTGTTTCTTGCGTTTTTGCGTCCGCCGCGCGCCGCAGCGACCTATGAGCGGGATGCTGTTTCGGGGAGGTGCTGACTGCACATTCACCGCTCATGACACGCCGCGGGGCGCGGGCTCCCTGAGCGCCGGCACGGATTGCGTGCAAATTCGAGGTTGATCACTTAATGCTGTTCACGAAACGCTCCCAAGTCCGAGTATTTCGCGGGGGCCTTGTGATGAACAAAAATTTTACGCGTGTCTCGGTAAAAATACTTATTTTCTAGTGGAAAAACACGAGAAATCTGCCAAACTGGGGCGCTTGGCTGTGGGCGAAGGTTTAGTCGTTTCGTTATCGGGAAGGTCGTTATTGGACAGGGGCGATTCCTCGCGCCAATTTTTGCGCGCCTGGGCATTGCTGAAATTTTATCATTTCTTTGGAAAGGGACGAAGATGAGAGATCGGCGGAAAGGGTTCACCCTGATCGAGCTGCTCGTGGTCATCGCCATCATTGCGGTGCTCATCGCGCTGTTGCTCCCAGCCGTGCAAGCCGCGCGAGAGGCGGCCCGTCGCACGCAGTGCCGCAACAACCTCAAACAAATCGGTCTGGCGCTCCACGGCTATCATGAACTCAACAAGCAAATGCCGATGGCACTCCCTGTCTTGTACAACAGCTGCTGCCACTCCGTCTGCAGTTGCGGGATCGCGACGGGTTGGTGTTGCGGGTGCGGCGGTGCCTGCGGCGGCCCTTTTCTTGGTCCTGCGCCAACGATCTCAATCTTCACGTTTGGCCCGAGACCTTGCTGGCCTTCATGGAAGCCAACACCGTCTACAGGAAGATCTGCTTTAACTCCCCGAACTTTTCGCCGATCTGCATGGTGGGGAAAATTCCGGGCGGGGCAAATTACACGTATAAGAATTCCGGCGTCGCTAAGTATCCCTGCCCACCCGGTTGCTCCTGTCCATTACCGTGCGATCCGTGCGCCGCGACCCGACCGACCGCGCAGGTGATTCCTTCCTATGTCTGTCCTTCGGCACCTCGCGTGAACAACCCGTTCCTCGAGCGCAATCAATGTTGGGAGTGCTGCCACGGCTGTCTGGGCAATTTCACGCGCTTGTCCGGTGCCCTGGATTACGTGGGTTGGTGCCGCCTGGGCGGGAACCTTTGGAACTACTACCGCTACGCGAAAGGCCAACCTAACCTGTGCAAGTGTGGGCACTGTAAAAGTGGGCGCCAGGCCATCTGGTCCGACGCTTTTGTCGGGCTGTCGTTCGATCAAGTGACTGACGGCCTATCCACGACGATCTTCTGCACGGAAGATGCGGGGAAGCCCGACTATTGGACGCGTGCCGGCAAGCAGCTGTTGCCGACCCAAATCCACGGCTTCAATCCCAACCCGGGCGGCAGCTGGACCTCTGAGCACGTCGCCGATGAGGATATGAGTGGGTCCGATTTCACCGGTCTCACCTCGGGCAATTGCGGCAGCCCAACCAACTGCCCGGCTCCGATCTGCTTTTTTAATTGCAGCAATGAAAAGGGTGCCAGCGGCGTTTTCAGCTTTCATCCCGGCGCGGGCGGGGTGCTGATGTTGGACGGTTCGGCTCACATGATCAGCGAGAATATTTCGGTGCTGGTGTTCGGCGCCTTGCTGACGCCGCGCGGCCGCGAGCCCGTGACTGACAATTTCTAGACCGACGGCGACTGGGGAAAGCCTCCGATCGAATTTCAGGATTGCGGCTGCCCTCGGGAAATGCGTTTCCTGAGGGCGGCCGCGTTTTTCTCCGTTGAATTTGCGTCCGCGCAATTGGAGTTTATGAGTTTATGATGTCGGTTATGGGTCGGAGTCACCATCTTTCGATTTTCGCGAGGAGTATTTGTATCGCCGCAGTGTGCGCTTGCTTGGCCGCTGTCGGATGCACCAGACAGCAGTCGACCGCCGACCGCATTAAACAAGCGGCCGAAAGCACCGGCATCAAACTCGCGACCGTCTACCCGCTTGCCGGCACGGTTACCGTCGATAGTCAGCCCGCGGAACTCAAGTCAAGGAAATGGAGCGTCGTGATCATGGCCTACGACGCTTCCAACTCGAATGGTGCTGCCACGGGCGCCTTCGTGCCCGTCAAATCGGACGGAGCCTTCGAGTTTCCCGACGGCGGAATCCCGCCCGGAAAATACGTGCTGCTCTTCGCCGCATTGCAGCGGAACAAAAGAAAGGGGTGGATCGGTCCCGACGGGTTGAAAAATCTCTACAACGACCCGGAAGTAAACGGGAAAAAAGAGCAATTCACGATCGATCACCAAGCGCCTGGCAAGACCAACTACTCGTTCAACTTGAACGTCGCGGGCGAGACAGCGCCTGCGCAGCCGGGCCCCAAGGCGCTGACGCACATTGCGGATTGATTGATACCGCCAGGGGCTCGGGCTGACGGCGAGAGTGAATCGGCGGTTTGACACTTCTCGAACGGCTTGGCTATACACGAAGTCGGGGTCGCCGCCCGCCGATTTCCTCTCCGTTCGAGTCTCCGCTCTTCGCGCAGGTCCGCTCTCGATGCGTCGCGCCGTCTTTCAAGCCGTGCTGGTGGTTACGTTGGTTGGCGGTGCGCCGTGCGGCTGGGCCGTCGCAGACGAGGGCTTTCTGCCCGGACACTCGCATTACGGTGAAGTCTTCGATCGCGGTCCGCGACACAGCGCTTACCTCATCGGTGGGACGGGAAAGATCCATTTTCCGGTAACGTCCAAGGACCCCCGCGTCCAGAAGTTCATCGAGCAAGGCATCGGACAACTCCACGGGTTCTCGTACTACGAGGCCGAGCGCTCCTTTCGGCAGGCAGCCGCGATCGATCCCGCGTGCGGCATCGCCTATTGGGGCATGTCGCTTGCCAACCCGCGGAATAAAGCCCGCGCCCGGCAGTTTGCTGCGGAGGCCGCCAGGCACAAGGCCGGCCTGTCGCTGCGCGAGCAGATGTATCTCGACGCCCTCGGAAGTGACGCGGGGTATCAGGCTTTGATTGCCAGGTATCCCGACGATCTCGAAGCCAAGGCTTTCGAGGTTTGGCGACTCTGGCACAAGCTCGAATTGGGCGCGGTGCAGCCGGCCGATAAAGAGATCGCGCTGCGTCTGGCCCGTGAAATTCTGGCCGTCGATTCCCTGCATCCGATTCATCACGCGGTGATCCATCTGCTCGATGACGGCAACAACTACCGCGCGGGTCTCGACTCGGCGGCCAAATGCGGCGAGACGGCGCCGGCCATCGGCCACATGTGGCACATGCCGACTCACATCTATTTCCCGCTCAAGCGCTTCCCCGAGGCCGCCTGGCAGCTCGAGGCGGCCCTGCGCACCGAGAACGCGCGGATCATGCGGGACCACATTCTGCCCGACCAGGTCGAGCTTTACGCTCACAACAACGAGTGGCTCGTGCGGACCTTGATGCATTTGGGCCGCGTGCACGACGCGAAGCAAATCGCCCGGCAGATGATCGACCAGCCGCGACATCCGCTGCTCAACGTGCTCGAGCCGCCCGAACAGGAATCTTCGGCCGACGAAAAGAAAGAGAAGCCGAAGGAAGCGCACGGTTCGAGCGCTTACTACGGCCGCGAGCGGCTGCTGCAGCTATTTCGCCGGTACGAATATTGGGACGATCTGATCGAGGCGTGCCGCACAGGAGAAATTGAGCTGACCCGCCTTCCCCGGGAGCAAGCGAAAGTGCACACGGCCCTCGGCGTGGCCTACTACTGCAAAGGGGACACGGCGGCCGGGGACAGCGAACTTAAGGCGCTGCGGGAATTGCGCGACGAGCAACTCGCCCTCAAACACTCGGCGATCGAAGAGGCAGAACGAACTTCCGAGCGTCAGCGCACAGCGCATTGCACGCCGTGGACAAGCGCTTCGCGAGGCCGCTCGTCGGCATTCAGCATGGGCTGGCCGAACTCGAATCGTACCGCCGCATTGTCACCGGCTTCTTTGTCAGCCGCTCGCTGCTCGTCTGGGGACTCGCAGGACTCTTCGCGGGCGAACTCGTCGCGCTGTGGCTCTTGCGCGGCCGCTGGATGCCGGCGGCTCTCGCGGGGCTCGCGGGCGTCGTCGCTGCGGCGTTTCTGTGTTACGGGCACTGGGCGCTGGTCAACATGGCGGACGAATCGACCAATCTCGACTTTGCGTTCGTGACGCGAAAACAGCTCGAAGCCGGCGACCCGGGCGCCGCGCTCAAGTCGGCTCGTGAATACGCGCGAGAGCGCATCAATCAGGTCCGACCGCAGGCCAATCTCGTCGAGATGCTCTATGCGGCCGGGCAGATCGAGGAAGCTCGTGCCGAGTTTCAAAAGCTGCGAGCGCTGGCTGGCACGGCCGATCTCGACGCGCCTCCTTTTGCGCGGCTGGTCCCGATTGCCCGCGAGTTCGGTTTTCCGACCGATTGGCGCTTGCCGCAGGAGATCGAAAAGAGTCTCGCGGGGCGGCGGCCGCTGGAATCAATGGGTCCGCGCGTGTGGCAACCGTGGACCGCCCCGGATTGGACACTGCGCGATGCCGAGGGACGCCAACACTCCCTCTCCAGCTACCGTGGCAAGCCCGTCGTGTTGCTCTTTTTCCTGGGGGCCGGCTGCCTGCATTGCGAGGCACAGCTCGAAGCGTTCGCCAGGCAAAAGTCCGTTCTGGCCGACGCCGGTTGGACCGTTCTCGCGGTCAGCTCCGATAATCGTGACGGCATCAAAAAGTCGCTCGCGAGCTACAAGCCGAGCCCGTTTCCGTTCGCGATGCTGGCCGATCCCGAGTTGAAGGTCTTCCAGTCGTACCACGCGTATGACGACTTCGAGCGAATCGCGCTGCACGGAACGTTTCTGATCGACCCGGACGGGCTCGTACGCTGGACCGACGTCGGCTCGGAACCGTTTATGGATGTGCCGTTCGTGATCGCCGAGTTCAAGCGCTTGCTGTCCCGACCGCTCGCGCCGAGGCCGTCCCAATCGCGAGTGGCGTCAGCAGCCGACTAGTACGCGCCAGCCCCATCCCCAGGCCGGACGCACGACGACGGCTGCTCCCGGAGGCGGCGGACCGTACACTCCACCCGGCGGCGGCACGGTGGCGCTCGGGGGAGGCGTGGTCTGCATCGCGTAGATCACGGCGTCGTCGACACCGTTGGATTTCAAGTTCACGATCGACTGGGGGCTGGTGTCGAAACTGCCGCCCCGCTCGCGGATGCTGTTCATGATCAACTGATCGCTCACGCCCGTCTTGACCATGTAGACGATGTCGTCGTTATGCAGGGCCCGCGCTTCGGCGGCGGCCTGGGCCTGTTGATATTGAGCCTGGATGGCGTCTTTTGTCTGCTGGTTCTTTTCGTCCTGGGCGTGGCCGATCAGAGCGCCGCCGACGCCGCCGGCGGCAGCCCCGATCAGCGCTCCAGCCGCTGCGTCGCGACGACCGAAGGCACTGCCGACGATCGCTCCGGTCAGTGCCCCGAGCCCCGTGCCGACAACCGCGCCCCCGACGGCATTGTTGTTGTCGGTCGTTTGGCAGCCGGTATTCGAGACGCAGCTCAGGACGAGCATTCCGCAGACGGGAAGTAGTCGTTTTCGCAGGTGCATGGCTCAATTCCTTTTGGCCACTGTCCAGTCTCTTTGACTGCTGCCCGGTACGGACCGGCAGCACGCCGTCAAACGACCGGACACTTCTCCAAAATTCTCATGTCGTCATGCCGAGAAAGCAGACTTGAGTCAGTTCGGGCGCTGAGCGTTTCCGCAAACGAGGAGCCATAGCCAGGCTTCAGTTAGTGGGGAGCCAGGAGAAATGGAAAAATACAGAAGCCGTGTCAGGGCAACCAGACTGGGGTGAAAACGCGGTGATCGGGGAGTTTCAGCAGGATTGGCAAGGCGGCAGCGGCTGCCGGGAAATTAGCAAATCGGTCTCAGGTCGGAAAGACTAAATCGCGTCGGGGTAAAGCGCAGCGGTCCCGCGGGATTATTCGCCGGGAATAAAGCGAGCTTGAACCCGACCGGGAAGTGCTCGAGCACTAAATTCGGCTTCGTGCGCGTGCATCGCGTGACTCTTGGCCATTGCTCAGTTGATGTAATCGACGCTCTCGCTGCCGGCGATCGATGAGAGTGCGCGGTAGACCTCGGGAACGATCCCCTCCGAGACAAAATGGCTCGCTCCGTCTGCGAAGAGAAAGTAGGCGCCCCCTTCGTGGTCGCTGCGAAAGTTGCTCACCGAATGAAAACCGTTCTTGTACCGGGGGTTGCAGTCGTCGAGCTTGTTGGTGTTCAGGATCGTCTCGACGACCGGTCGCCGATTCAATTCGACCGCCGTGGTGCCAAACAGGCTGGCTGCAAACACCTGTGTCCGCCGCTGCTCTGCGGACGTGTTGAGTAGTGGCCAGCCCCAATAGTTGAACGCGGGCAGCATCCCCATCGTCTGTCGGTCCTTGAGCGTCAATGGGAAGCGATCCTTGGCCGCCAGCGGCCACTGTCGGTCGGTCTCGTTTGCGGCGCCTCCATCACTGGTCCCCTCGCCGACGACGATTGTTTGCGCGAGCCCATCGACAATATCGCCGGGCTGCACGGGTCGCCCGATCTCAAAAGCTCCGCGTTCCTTTAACCGGACGTTGGAAATGCCCTCATCTAAACACCACGAATCGTTCGGTCCCTTGCAGACGATGTAGTCCGTAGTCGCCAGCAGCGTCCCCAGGGGACAGTGGGTCCGCGCGGCCTCGATCGATTCGACCGGGTCGCGATGCCTCGACGCCGGACAGCGGTATGTCGGCACGACCGCCGCGGCGAATCCCTCGCGTTGCCGAAACCAGGGTTGCGTGGAATCGTAGGTCGCGGCGCTTCCGGCTGCCGACAAGGTGGACGGACTCTCGTCTCGAGGGAGCAACGGCACCAGCAGGGCAAGGGGGCCCTGGGCCAGGCGATAGTCGGATCCGGAAAGCGTCACGGTCGGAAGCGTGCGATGGATGTCCGTGTACTGCGACAAGGCGACGCCGATTTTTCGCAGGTTGTCGCGACAACCCAAGGAGCGGGCGCGAATCCGCGTCTGCTGGACGCTGTAAACGACCAGCGCGGTAACAAGGGCCACCGCGCACGCGACGGCAATGAGGTCAACGAGCGCGAAACCGGAACGCGGGAGGGCGGCCGGAGTCTTGTCGGGCAGGCTGTGCCTGCCGAAAACTTGACGGCCAAATCTCTCAGCGGCAGGCACAACCTGCCAGACAGATCTAGGCCAAGATTTCGCGGACGACATGGGCGCGGACGTCGGTGAGGCGGAAGTCGCGGCCGGCATAGCGATAGGTCAAGTGCTCGTGGTCGAGGCCCAGCACGTGCAGGATCGTTGCGTGATAGTCGTGTACGTGGACCGGGTTGGCCGTAATTTGGGCCCCGTGCTCATCGGTCTGGCCGTAGGTCGTTCCCCCTTTTATACCCGCGCCGGCCAACAGGCAGGAGAAGGCGGCCGCATAATGGTTGCGACCTTTACCTTTGGGGCCGTCGGTCCAGGGGGTGCGGCCGAATTCGGTGCAGATGGCGATGAGCGTGTCGTCGAGCAGGCCCCGCCGCTTGACGTCTTTGATAAGAGCGGCCAGAGCCCGGTCGACTCGAAGGGCCTTGGGCCGATGGTCCTGCATGTTGCCGTGCGCGTCCCAGTTATTGTTCGCCCCGGTGTCGATCAGCTCGACAGTGCGGACGCCGCGTTCAACCATCCGCCGGGCGATCAAGCATTGCCACGCGAAGGATGTGTTGTCGCCCGAATTGACGCCGTACAAATCAAGCGTTTCACGCGTCTCGCGAGACAGGTCAAAAACTTCGGGAGCGACCCGCATCATGCCGCGGGCGATGTCGAAACTCGTCTGGCGGGCGCGAAGATTGAGATCCCCCGGTCGGGCCGCGGCGTGCAGCTCGTTGACGTCGCGAAGCATCCGCTGTTCAAGCTCGTGAAGCGAAAGGCTCGGCGCGCGAGAGACCAAATCAGGCAGCGGATTCGGCCCCGGAAAGATTCGCACTCCTTGGTGGACAGGAGGAAGAAAGTTGCTGTCCCATACCTGCGAGCCGCCGTAGGGCGGATGCTCGCATAGAACGACGTACGACGGCAGATTCGCGTTGAGCGTTCCCAATCCAAAACTGACCCACGCTCCGATGCTCGGCAACGGCACGGTCGCCGAACCGGTGTGCATGGCCAGCACGGACTGAAAGTGCTCGATGATGTCGGTGTGCAGGCTCCGCACAACGCACAACTCGTCGGCCACGGTTCCCAGGTGCGGGAACAACTCGCTGATCGGCAGTCCGGATTCTCCGTGATGGGAAAAGCAAAAGGGGGACGGCATGAGCGGTAGAACGTCGGTGCCGCGCAGATGAACGGCCGACACGCTCTTGCCGGCGTCGGTCGCCAACCGCGGCTTGGGATCGAACGTATCAACGTGCGAGAAGCCACCGGTGAGGAAGACGAAAATCAGGTGCTTGGCTCGCGCGGGGTGATTGGAGCGACGGGGCGCCAGTGGGTGTCCGCCCTTGGCTTCCGCAGCACGCGCCAGGGCTTGATAGAGTCCCGCGCCGCCGACCGCCAAGCCGAGCCCGGCCGACTTCAAAAAGTCACGCCGCGGCGTTCTCGCCGATTCGCGCATGTCGGGTCACTCCAGATTGTTCAACGCACGACAATCAGATCATAGGGCAGGGTTTGCCTGCCGCGACTGAGGTGGGCGCAAACTTTTTCGGCAGGCACAGCCTGCCTACAAGGAATCAGTCGACGTAAAAAAACTCGTTGGCGGTGAGGATTACGCGGGCATAGCTCTGCCACGCTTCGGTGTCGGCTCGGCTGAGGATCAGGCCGGTGGTCAAGGCAAGATTTCGATACTGAGCAAGATACTCTTCTGCTTTCGCGTTTTCATCCGACGTCGGAGATCGGCTGTACGCCAGCTCTTCCATGCGGCGAATTCGATCGCGGGGATCGGGCGCGTCGCGGCATGCCCGGCGCGCGAAGGCTGCCGCGGTGTCGCGCATGAAATCGCTGTTCATCAGAAACAGCGCCTGCAGCGGCACGGTCGAGGACGAGCGCACATCGGTCGTCGTGTTGGTGTCGGGGCCGTCGAACAGCCCGAGGAAGGGATGCCGATGCAGGCGTTGAGTCATCAAATAAACGCTGCGATGGTCGGAAGGGTAGGCCGCCTTGAAAGGGTAATGTTGCGTCCAGGTCCAATCCGCGATATCGGGGAACGGATGCCTGCCGGGCCGGGCCAGGTCGAGCGTTCCGGCCACGTCGAGCATCGCATCGCGAATAGCTTCGGCGTCGAGGCGCTGCCGCTCGAAATGCCAGTACCAGCGATTCGATTGATCGGCCGTTTCGTTGTGGACGTCATCGGTCGAGGCAAGCTGATAGGTCCGCGAATTCATGATGACCCGGTGCAGCCACTTGATCGACCAGCCGTGCTCGACGAATGATGCCGTCAACCAATCGAGCAGTTCCGGGTGGGTCGGCGGACTGCCGCGTGTGCCGAAGTTCGAAGGCGTCGTCACGATTCCGCGCCCGAAATGATGCTGCCAGACTCGGTTGACCATCACGCGCGCCGTGAGCGGATTGCGTCCAGAGGCGATCCAATCGGCCAGCTCGAGACGCCCGCTTTCGTTGGCACCGGGAGCGGTCCCTTGAAAGTCGGGCAGAAAATGCGGAGCGCCTCGGGGGACGATCGCGCCGGGCTGGCCCGGTTCGCCGTGCAGTTGGATGCTCGCATCGACGACGGTGCCCTCGCTCACCGCGTAGGCCACCGGCAGCGCCTCGGGAGTTCCACTCCGCTCGAGCACGCGCAACCGTTTTTGCAGCGACTTGAGGCGGGATGCGGTAGGACCCTTGCGCGGGCGCGAGGTTTGCAACCGGGCGAGTTCCTCGCGATCGCCGCTGATCTCCCGCTGATAGGCCACCAGGCGCGGAGTGGCCGCCGATTCCGGCACGAGCGGGGCAAACGCCCGCCGGCCGAACTTCATCGATACTAGCTCTTCCGAGCCGGCGTACGGGAAACGCGTGCTGGCGAAGACGCCGTACAGCCGGTAATAGTCGGCAGTTGTCACGGGGTCGAACTTGTGATCGTGGCACCGCGCACCGCAGGGTCATGCCGAGGCAGGCACGGCCCACCGTGTCGATCGTGTCTTCCAGAGTGAGATGCCACAGCTCATAGGGTGCGGTGGCATAGCGTCGCGACAGAGCCAAAAACCCGGTCGCAGTCACCTGCTCGGCGTAGCGCTTCGGATCGCCCCGTTTCGCCAGCAGGTCGCCCGCGATCTGCTCGCGCAGGAATTCGTCATACGGCTTGTCGGCATTGAATGAATCAATGATATAGTCGCGATACAGGCGGGCTTCGGGGACGGGATAATCGGCATTGTCGCCCGCCGTATCGGCGTAGCGGGCGACGTCCATCCAGTAGCGGCCCCAACGTTCGCCGTATTGGGTCGAAGCGAGTAGCCGGTCCGTGATTTTTTCAAATGCGGCGGGAGACTCGTCCGCCACGAAGGCCCGCATCTCTTCGGGAGTCGGGGGCAGGCCGAGCAAATCGAAGTAGGCGCGCCGCAGGAGAGCGCGTTTGGGCGCCGCGCCACCGGCTTGAGTCCCTGCAAACGGTGACCTTGTGCGATGAAGCGATCGACGGCGTTCGCGGACCAGCCGCTCGGATCATTCGGCGGATCGCCCTTTACGACCGGCCGAAAAGCCCAACGACTTTGTCCGGCCGGTGCGCCGTCAGCGGGTTTCCAGGATGAGTCGTCTCGTTTGGGCCACGCGGCTCCGTCGCGAATCCAGCGCTCGAAGTCGGCAATGACGACATCAGGCAGCCGGCTATCTGGCGGAGGCGGCATCTTCAGGTCGTCGACCTGACGTATCGCCCGGATCAGCAAGCTTTGATCGGGCCGGCCCGCAACGAGGGCTGGCCCCGAGTCGCCCCCGCGGATCAATGCCTCACGACGATCGAGGCGGAACCCGTTATTAGCCTTCGATGCGCCGTGACAACGGAAGCACTTGGTAGCCAAAACGGGGCGGATCCGCGTCTCGAAGAAGGTCTCGCGGTCATCCGTCTGTTTGTGCCCGTCGGCCGCTTTAAGAACGAGCGGTCCGCCGACCAATGCGAATGCCAACACCAGCCGAAAGAAAGTCCCCATTCGGAGCGCGGCCTCGACAGATAAACATATCGTGATGTGATCAATATAACCTGTAGGGGCCGAGGCTAGAAAGCAAGAATGGATGGTCGGGGCCGCTATTCGGCGGGCGGGACGACTGGATCGCCGACGATGCGGAAGGCCGTTGGAGCGGAGGGTCGGGAAGCCGCTGAGAGTCCCTCTTGTCGGGTCGCAAGGGGCACGCGGACGAAAGACCAGACCTGACGGGCCGCGAGGCTGGCGAGGCTGAGCGCCACGAAGACAAAGATCAAGAATGTCGTCAGTTCGGGAACGATCAGCGACGCCGCGAGGGTCGCGAAAAGGCCGCGTTCAAACAAGAGTTCGGACATAAGACGTCTTGCCTGGGATGCAGGCGGCGCGAGCGACAATCGATGGTCGCGCCTTCTTCCATGCTAAACGTCCGCGCGAGGCGCTGTCCAAGAGAAAACGCGCTCTTTGGCGACGCGTCGGCAAGAGAACAATGCAAAGAGGCGGGGCGAAAGACGCTCGCGAACGCATTGCTAGAAAAACTATGCGCTGGCGGTGCGCGGGATCCAACGTCGCGGGACCCACGTGGCCGGCAGCACCGCGAGCAATCCGGCCAGCGCCGCGAGCACGCCGCAGCCGGCAGCGAACCAGTCGCCGTGACGCAGATAGAAGCTGGTGCGGTTGTCGAGCGGAATCGAGTCGACCAGAACTGCGTTTAACGTGCGATTCCACCGCCCCGTCTTGGGATCGCGCATCGAGGTGCGCCCTTTGTTGGGGGGCTGCGCGTCGGCATCGAAATAGACGTCAGGCTCGACGACCAATCCGTCCCCGTCGATCACGGCCGAGATCCCGGTGTTGACCGCCCGGACCATCGGCTTGCGAAGCTCAACGCAGCGAAACAGTGCGCAGATCAAGTGCTGATCGAGCCCCGCCGATCCGTGGAACCAGCCGTCATTGGTGACGTTGACCAGGCAATCGACTCGCTTGGTTCCTCCCGACGCAGCTTCAAGCTTTGCCACCAGCGTCCGCATCAGTTGGGGAACCGTGTCTTCAAAGCAAATCGTCGGAGCCAACCGCCACTGCTTGTAATCAAAGGCCACGGCGCGGTCGCCGGCCGTCAGCTCGAACCCGGAGCCATAAGGCACGAAGGTTTTGAGCAAAGGGAGATAATCTTTGAGCGGAACGTACTCGCCAAAGATCATCCGATGGATCTTGTCGTAGCGCCGCAGGGCGCGTCGTTCGGGACAGCCATCACTGCCGAGTTGAAGTGCTGCAAGGCGCCGCCGTCGGCAACGAGGGTGTCGACGCCGAAGATCATTCCTGCGCCCGCCTGCAGGCTCAGGTCATGCATCTGCTGAGGGGCCTGAGACGTCTTCCACGCGTAGGGGGGGATGCGGGGGGCCGTCCGCAACAAATCGGCGTCCGATAGATTCGGCGACGCGATGAAGAGCGGATCGCGATACATCGTTTCGGGCCAGACGATCAGATCGGGCTGATACTTCACCGCGGCCCCGGTCAACATGTAATGGCGGTTGAAGATCGACGCCGCCTCGCTCGGATCGTGCTTTACCGCCGAAGTGAAATTTCCTTGAATTAAGGCGATGCGCGGCCCCTCGTGAAACTGCGCCTGCCCGCGACGAACGTAGCCGTACGCGAGGCAGGCCCCAACCAGAAGCAGGGCATAAGAGACAGCCAGCACGTCCCGAAGCCGGACGCTCGGCGACGGGCGGCTGGGCATCTCTGCGTCCCCAACTGAACCCAACGCGCGATCCGACTCCGCGCTGGCGGGCGCGCTCAAACCGGTGGACAACCAAGACGCGGGCAAAATGCCGGCGAACGCCGCCGACGCGCTGATCACGACAAAGCTCACTCCATACGCGCCGACGAGGTCGCTGACCTGAATCAGCTCGAGCCAACGGTACTGCGTGTGGCCGATGTAGTACCAAGACGCGCCGGTGAACAGATAGGCGCGCAAGTACTCGAGACCGACCCAGATCGTCGGGGCCGCTAGTACCAGGGGCAGGCGCAGACGATGCACGGCACCCCGGCACAAGAGCAGGAAAGCGGGGAAATAGAATGCGAAATAAAATGCGCAGGCCAGCATGGCCAGGTACATGCTCGGATCGCCGTAGCGCAACCATTGCAGTATGAAAATCTGCGACACGAAGGCGGTGAGGTAGGTGGCCATGACGGCGCGGGGCGGCCGCTTCTCTGGTCGTACCAGGAGCAGCAGAGGAACCAGGGCAATCCAGCCGAGCGGTCCCCAGTCGAGCGGCGGAAAACTGGCCCACAGCAAGAGCCCGGAAACCCCGGCCGCGATCCACACGCGTCGCGACGAGGCCGGTGCGTCCATCGAGCGGGCCGCCCGAATGATCGAGTGCACCGACGGTTCGCGAGAAGCAGAGGAGGTCGACATCGAGCGGGGACGAGTCAGGGGTGTTGTCTGCAAAGTATCGGCTCCCGTCCCTGGAAAGTGGCTATTCAACTCAATTGTTCAGACCGATCCGTCCGTGGACCGATCAAATGGAATGACGTCGATGAGAGTTCCCCGCTCGTAGGCAGCTTCGCCGCCCGGAAAGATGGCGAGAGCGTTGGCCTCGACCATGGCTTGCAGGTCCGACGAGCCGTGCCAGCGCACCAGCTCGACGCGCGGACCCTGGTCCCCCCATCCGAGGCGCGCGGGATTGTACGTGGGACGCTCTCCCTGGGCAACGTGTTCTTGCATGAGGCGGGCACGTAACGGCTGCGGGAGGGCTGGTTCGACGCCCATCAGGCGCCGCAGGCAGGGGCGGACGAACACCTCGAAACAGACCAAACTACTGACCGGGTTTCCCGGCAACCCGAAGACGTAGGTCAGCGAGTCGCCTCCCGCCTGCTTCCCCTGCCAAGCGCCGAACCAGAGCGGCTTTCCGGGCCTGATATTCACCTTGTGAAAGACGTTCCGCACTCCGAGTTCGGCCAATGCTGAAGGGACCAGGTCGTGGGTGCCTTCGGAAACTCCGCCGGAAAGGAGCAACACCTCACAGGCCCTGCCGGCGGCGATGCGCTCGCGGAGCTCGGCGGGATTGTCCCGCGCAACTCCCAGTAGGACGGGCTGGCCGCCCGCCCGCCGCGTTTGCGCCCCCAGCATGGCCTCGTTCGAGTTGCGAATTTGCCCCGGGCCGGGTCTGGCCCCGATTGGCACGAGTTCGTCGCCAGTCGCCAGAATGCCCACCTTCGGACGCGGACGGACGGTCAGACGCTCCTTCCCCACCTCAGCCAGCGCACCCACTTCCTGGGGCCGAACGAGCCGGCTGACCGGAAGCACTACCTGGCCGGTTTTCATCGATGTCCCGCGTCGGATGATATGCATCCCCGGCCGGGCCGCACCGCGAACGACGACTGTCCCCCCGACCACCGAATGGCCGGCCGCGGATGGATCAGCCATCTCAATCCGCGTGTCTTCCACCTTGATCACGCAGTCAGCCCCCTCGGGCAGCGGCGCACCGGTCATGATTCGTGTCGCCGTGCCGACTGTCACAGGTTTCGAGGGGACCATTCCAGCAGTGATGTGCTCGACGATACGCAGCCGCGTATCGGATGCAGCTAGATCACTGGAGCGTACCGCGTAGCCGTCCATCAGCGCCTTGTCGAAGGGCGGAGAGTCGACGTCGGAGATGACGTCTTCGGCCGTCACCAGTCCCAGCGCGTCGGACAGCTCGACAGTGACTGGCTCGAGAGGTTGTGCCTCTCTGAGAATGGCGTCGAGGGCGTCGGCTGCGCTCAACATCCGTCGGTCCGTAGGTCCAAGAAGTTCCGCAACAAATCGATGCCCCCGTCCGTGAGGAAACTCTCTGGGTGGAATTGCACGCCATGCACTGGGAACCGCCGATGACGCACACCCATCACCTCCCGGGGAAAATCCTCGTCGGCCGTCCACGCGCACAACTCGAGGTCGGCGGGAACGCAGTCAAGCGGAATGGCCAGACTGTGATAGCGCGTGGCCGAGAACGGGTTCTTCAGCCCGGCGAACAGCCCAAGGCCGTCGTGATGAATGTTCGAGACCTTGCCGTGCATCAATCGCTGGGCCGGCAGCACGCGGCCGTGGTATGTCTCGCCGATACATTGGTGCCCGAGGCAGACGCCCAGGACGGGAAGACGCGGTCCAAAGTGCTCGACGACCTGCTTGGAGATGCCGGCCTCGTTGGGCGTGCAAGGGCCGGGCGAAATGATGATCCGCTCGGGATTTAGCGCCTCGATTTGATCGAGGCTAATCTGATCATTCCGCGCGACACGGATATCCAGACTCGCATCAATCTCGCCTAGCCGCTGGACGAGGTTGTAGGTGAAGGAATCGTAGTTATCCAGAACGAAGATCATCGATCAATGCTATCACTCGGCCGAAAGCCGGACCAGATGGCCCGTCCAGCAATTGAGCGACGATCATGCCTCAGAGCCCCGGCTTGATGTAGAGCAGGCCGCCCGGATCGGGGGCCCGGGCTTTCTCGCCTGGATCGAGTTGGGCGTCGAAGACGGTGACGTAAAGGTGGCCGGACGGATCGAAGGCAAGCGCCGAGGGTTTGTTCAAGGCAACGATCCGCGTGGCTTTCATTTTGTCGCCATCGGCGGTGAGTTCATACAGCCCACCTTCGATCGGTTTTTTCCAGGCGAAGTCGGTCGCGTAAAGTTTCTTGGTCTTGGGGCTGTAGGCCAGACCCGTCACGTCGTAGAGGCCTGCGTTCATCTTTCGTTTGAGGCTGCCGTCGGCCGGGTCGAAGAAGGCGATCACGCTGTCACGCTCGTCGGAGTTGAGATCGCCCATCAGCCCGACGACCAGTTCCTTCCCGTCGGGAGTGAACGTGATCGGCCCCGGAGCGGCGACCTGCGTGGCCGGTTTTGTGGCGATCGAGAGCTTGAGCGGACCGGGCTTGCCATCCTTGACTTCGCTCTTAGCGATCCAGCCCTTGGTCTCGTCGCCGTGGCAGGTGACCCAGATCGCGTCTTGACCGACTGCCACGCCAAAGAAATCACCTTCGCCAGCCGACGAGTCGGGACCAGCCTTGATCGGACCGAGTGTGAGCTCAGCGGCATCTTCCTTGATCCACTCGTCCGGGGAGGGCGGCGTGGCGGGAAGCTTGTAAACCCGCACTAGCTCCGCTCCCTTCTTGCGGCTGCCGTCGCCCACCACCAGGTGATTGCGATCGAGAAAGGCCAGTCCGAGCGGGCCGATCTCGTATTTCGGACCCGTGCCGAATTCGTCGACCTGCTTGGGATAGCCGTCGATTTCGATGCCCGCCTTATGCTCCATAGGCTGTTTGTAGTTGGGGTCGTAGCGGTAAATGCCGAACCGCGAAGAGACGAAGACGAAATCGGTACCGGGTTGAATCGCCACGCCGCACGGATTCAGCAGGTTGTAATAGACGCGCTCCGGGCGCGATCTCTCTTGGGCGGGAAGACGACCGTCGGTAAGCCAGACACCCGAGAGAACGAACAGCAACAGCACGATTGGACGGACGCGTCGAGCGTCGGAAGGTGCGGCGAAAAATCGCATGGAGGCTCTCGCAGGCGGATGTCGAACGCATCGAGCGAAGCGTTGTGTCGGACAACGCCGTGATCGTACAAGAGCGGAGAAGGGGATTCAATTTGACGGATCGGCGTGTCCGCGCGTCCACCGACTCGTATTGCTCGGACCGGCAGCGCGAGCTACGATTTTCTCGACACGAATGCGGCGGGGAAGACTTGCCGCCGCGTCTGCGACTGGGGCGATTCTTTCGGGAGGACCACGATGAGCTTGCGACGTGCGGTCCGGGTGTTGATGGCCTGTGCACTTGTTGCGATGTCAATTGGTGGCAGCCTGCGCGAGCGACAAAAACGATCCGACCGGCACATGGGTCTGGTCTCGCGAGATCGAAGGGGAAACGAATCGCAGCGTGCTCAAGCTCACGAACAAAGACGGCAAGCTCACCGGCACCTACCGCCGCAGCGGGCAGACGGTGCCGATCTCCAACGGCAAGTTCGAGAAGAGCGAGGTCTCGTTCGAGGCTGAGGGAAAGTTCAACGAGCAGAAGATTCACGCCAAGTTTCACGGCAAGCTCAGCAAGGACGAGATCAATGGCAACATCGATATCGTGATCGAAGACAATTCTCTCCCACTCCCCTGGACGGCCAAACGCGGGACCGATCTCGATGACGTCATCGGCACCTGGAAGCTCAAGCTCGAAGGTGCCAACGGCAACCCCATCGAGTCGACGCTTAAGCTCTCCGCCGAAGGCGAGAAGCTGAAGGGAACTTACACCGGACGCTTCGGCGAACATCCGGCCCTGGATTTGAAGCTCGAGGGCGATCAACTGAGTTGGAAGATCGACGCCGAGCGCGACGGGCAGAAATTCAAGGGCGTTTACAAGGCGAAGCTCGAGGGGAGCACAATCAAGGGGAAGCTCGAATTCGATCTCGGCGGCAACACCGGCACGATGGAATTCACTGGCGAACGCGGTCAAGCCAAGGCGGAAGCTGGCAACCCTGACGGCTCAAGCCCCAGCGGCGACAAGAACCCACCGGAGAAATCGAGCAGCACGGCGCCTCCGAAGACGCGCGCCATCGTCTCGCTCAAAGGGCGGAACGAAATCCTGACGGTGCACTATGTCGGCACTCGGAAGGTGACATTTTCGATCTTCACCTTAAAAGGGAAGCCACTCGCGAGCGACATTTCACTCAAGACGCTGCAGGCGAACTTTCCCGCGATCTACAAAGCGTATCGCCTTTCGTACGCTGACGCCTGGGCGACGAAGGACTGACCGAAGCTGCGAAGCGCTCGCCGGCTCGCCAAAATCAGGCCGTTTGCATCAGCAGAGTGCGGATGCGTTCGATCTCCGCCGCGGGGATTCCGGCGTCTTTCAGGACGACCTGTTCGGGTGAGCCGACACCCAGGCCGATCTTGATGCCGTGACGCAGGAACGGATTGCTCCAGATTGAACGATTCTGCAATCGCGGCTCAGTCCCAATGTTCTTGAGCACGGCAATTCCCGTCGCGTCGGCCGCGATGCGGTCTGTGCTGGCGACGATCACTTTCGGCGTGGCCGTGTCGCCCTGCGAGGGGCCGCCAAACACGAACGACGTCGAGCCGTCCAGAATGTTGAGCGACGGCGTGAGACCAAGGTTCAGCTCGGCAATGCGGTTGACGAACGGCGCGACGGCCGCGTCTTCGGCAGCCACATCGGGCATGATACCGCGGCGGCGCCGCCGCCGAGCCTTCTGCCGGAAGAGGCTGAAATCGCCCGCCAGCGAGCGATGGAATTCCAGCCGCGTGCGGTGATGACTCATCCCCACGAACGCCTTCATTGACATCGTGAACCAGGCCTGAAAGTGCGTTTTGATCACCGGCACATTGATCACGTGGTCGACGGCGAACAGCAGCTCGGCTTGTTCAAAACCGTTGGCCCAGTGGCTGGCGTTGGTCGGTTTGATCCGCCGCCAGAGCGGCGTGCCCTTGGGACGGCCGAGGCGCTCGAGTTCCGCCCCCGCAGTTTCGAGCCCAAGCGCCATCACCGGCGCCTTGACATCTTTTTTGGCGGCTTCGATCGCCGCGATGTGTCCCACGTATTTCATCACGTCGATCGTCTTGGGGGCCGTCGTGACGAACGCCGGAGAAAAGCTGCGGTCTGAAACATAGATCTGCTTCGGTCCGCGCACCGCCACCAGCTTGATCACCGCGTACAGAACTTCCGGATTCGTCGTCGTCGGGAACTTTGCGGCACCGGTCACGTTTGGCTTAATCAGCACCGTCTGCCCCGGTTTGATGAAGTCGAGCCCACCGGCGAGCGCGACGGCGGACTTGACCGAGTCCTCGATACTCGAGCCGCGCGCGATTCCTACGAGCGCCTTGTGCTTCGGATCGATCGGAGAAGCGACCGTTGCCGGCGTGATGACAGCGGACTCGCCAGCCGTCACTGCGGAGCGCATCAACCCGCCGACTGCCAGGGCACCGCCCGCCGCCAAGAAATCACGACGTCCGAACCGAGGGCAGTTAGGGTGCATTTTTCGATCGATCTGTTGGAGTTGAAGAAGAAGCCTTGGAAGCGGGGGCGGTCGATGGACGCTTTGCCGGGGAATGAGCCGCGTCTTCAGTGAGCCATTGTTCGAGTCGGCTCCGCACGGCCTTCACTTGGGTATTGAGTTCGCCAACCTGCTTTTCGGAAATCTTGCGGGCCGGATGGATCAGTGTGGCGGTGAGGTGGCGAGCGGCCTCGAGGTCGTGGTGGAACTGCTCGGGGACCGGCTTGTCATTCGTGAGATTGCGGTCCTGAACCTTGCGAATCACGCCCCACAGACGGTCGTTTTCAATGACCACCTCGGCCAACGCGGGCATGTCGTGCTCGAAGTTGAGATGGCACTCGCGACAGACGGTCTTGAGCGCAAATTCCGCAGGCGGCCTTTCGACGTCGTGGTGCCCGTGACAGTCACTGCAGACGGGATACTTGAGATTCACCTGTTTCGAGAAATCCCAGTAGTGTGGACCCGACTTCACGGCCGCGGCCTGTTCGCCGTGGCACTCGGCGCAGCCGGCCATGTGAGCACTGAGCTTCGTGCCGATGAAGCCGAATTCCGCTTCGTGGGCTGACTCGTCTTTGTCGCGGTTGCCGCCGTGGCAGTCGGAGCACGTCATCCCATGCAGATCGTGGACGCTGCGAGCGAAATCCTGCGCGGGAGCCGTCAGCTCTCGCCCCGCGGTGAGATGACAGCGCACGCAATTCGATTTGACGATCGGCACCGGATCGCCGGCTTTCCACCAGCGGGGCAGCCTCACCGGCGCTTCCGCGTCCCCGGCGTGCACGCGGCCGATGGCCGCCTTCTTGCTCCCCTCGCTGCTCTTCGGGTCGGCGTCTTTCTTGGTTGTGGAAACCGGCGGAGGCTCGGCGGAAAGCAGGGCGGCACCGGCAGCGAAGATTGCGAGACCAACCACAATCAAGGGCGCCACGGCCCGAGGTCTTTGCATCGTCTGAATCCGCAGAGAGGAGTCGCCTGACAGGAGCGCTTCGTGCCGACAGCCGGATCTACGCTATCAGAGGCGACAGAGCCGAGCAAGAATCCGAACCGAACCCCGTTCAGTTCGAGGCGGCGCCGCGAAATTGCCTTACTGAGGCGGTCCGTCGATCGAGACCGGGGGCATCGCCGGCTCTTCGTCGGGCGGTTCGGCGCGGGGACACGTCTCGGCCGATTGGCCTTGGAGGGGAATTTGGAGGAGGACTTGCTCTTGGATGCCGATTTGCCCGATTTCGTCGGTGGCTTGGGATCGAGCCCATGCCGACGAGCGTCTTCGGCGTCGTAGCTGATTCTCAAACGCTTCAGCAGTTCTCGTTCGGTGTAGATGCGGCCGGTCGGCTTGTTGAAATTCTCTCCGTTGACTCCTTCCGACACGAGTTCGCCGAGATTCTTCCCCTCCTGCGTGGTGGTCATGTACTCGATCATCGTGTAGCCGCCCGGACTCTCGATGAAGTCCGAGACCTGGTACTCGCCATCCGGCATGTTGCGCAGCCGGTCGACGCGGTCGTAGCCGCCGGGCATGGTGGCGATGCGTCGCATGAAATGCTTGCCCAGCGGCGTCGACAGTCGAACGGCCATCCAATCGCTGTCGGAGAGCAAGAGCTTGATGATTTCCCCGCGGTCGGCAACTTTCCATTTGATTTGTTCGAGCTTAGCCAGGATCCGCTCGACCTTCGGGGCCGTCAGCAGGTCGCCCTCCTGGTATTCAGGATCCAGCGCCAGGATTTGCTTTACCTGCCTGGTCACGAGATCGAAACTGGGCAGTGGTCCGGCCGGGATCTTTTCTTTCGCCGTTTTCGGAGGCTTTTCTCCCGCGCCGAAGCCATCGCCCGCAGAGACCAGTAGCACGATCGCAAGCAGCCAGCGCAGCGATTTCAATTTGATTCTCCGGCTGGTTCTCGGCGACAGGCCCAATTTTGGTCCGGACGAGAACGATGCCTCGGTGCGACGAGGAACTGCGCGCCGATAGAACGATGGCGCGCCAATCGGCGACCGGCTCAGGCGCCTTATCGGTCGGCGCCGGGCTCTGCCTTGAGCCAATCCGGCGTATCGTCGTCAATTCTCCGCAGTCAGCGAGCGCCTCAAGCCGGCTCTTTCGGCAGCGAGAGGCTGCGCCAGCAATACCAGCTTCCAACCGTGGCGTAGGGTCGCCACGCTTCGGCAATGCGGTGCGAAGTCTCTTTGTCGGGCAGTTCGTCCAGCTGGTAGAAGCGCTTGATGGCCGCGCGGACACCAAGGTCATCGTGTGGAAAGACGTCGGCCCGCGCGAGTGTGAAAATGAGAAACATTTGGGCGGTCCATTTCCCGATTCCCTTCACCTGGATGAGCTCGGCAATCACCTCCTCATCCGGCAAGCGGCTGAGCCGATCAAGGCGTACTTTCCGGGTGTGGACCAGCTCGGCAAGGTTATGCAGGTACGTCTGCTTTTGAGGCGACAGACCTGCCTTTCGCATCTGCGCGACCGATAACCGCAAGATCGACTCAGGCGACACGCCGCCGTCCCGCTCGACCAGGGCTTCCAGCTTCCGCAAAATCGAGGCGGCCGCCTTGGAGGAAATCTGCTGGCTTACGATCGACCGCACGAGCGCGCGAAAGCGATTCTTGATCGGCTTCAGACCAAAAGGGCCGACTGAAGAGATCAACTGCCGCATCACGGGGTCGGACGCGCTGAGATGCGCGAGGGCCACCTCAGTGACTTGGGGTGAAAGGCGAACGTGCTTGGCCATACTTCACTTCTACAACAGGACGCTCGGCTCGGAAAGTGGCCGCAGTCTTCATGGTATGAACGCCGGGGGCCTTTGGTCCGCCGATTGCACAGGTTCGTCCCCGACTTCGCGAGGGACCTTCGTAAAGGTATTTGCGGACCTGGAATGCGATACCACGTTTTGGCAACCGATTACGATGGGACGCTGGCCGACGATGGAACGGTTAACGCCGAAACCGTCCAAGCACTCCGTCGCTTCCAGGCTTCGGGACGTGTCTTGGTACTGGTGACAGGACGAGAGCTCGCCGAACTGAAGCTGTGCTTTTCGGAATTGAAACTGTTTGAATACGTGGTCACCGAAAACGGTGCCACGTTGTACCAGCCGCTGACTCAAGTCGAAGAGACCCTGGCACCGCCTCCCCCCGAGCCGTTCGTCGAACTGCTTCAACAACGCGGTGTCCCGCTCTCCGTGGGCCGAACTATTGTGGCGACCGTCCAGCCCTACGAGAACGTGGTTCTTCAAACCATTCGTGACCTGGGCCTGGAGCTGCAAGTGATCTTCAATAAGGGGGCCGTGATGGTCCTCCCGTCGGCCGTCAACAAGGCGACCGGGTTGATGACCGCCCTGTCGCGGCTGATGGTGCCTCCTTCGGAAGTCGTCGCAATCGGCGACGGGGAGAATGACCATTCATTGCTAGGGGCCGTCGGACTGGGGATCGCCGTCCGCAATGCCGTCCCTCTCTTGAAAGAATCGGCCGCCCTCGTCACCGACCAGCCGGCCAGCCGCGGCGTGATCGAAGTCATTGATCGTTTACTCGCCAACGAGGACGCGCTGGCAGCTGCCGCACGGTAAAGGAACGCCTATCTCGTGTGCATCGGGCAAGTCAGGCTCTTTGTGAATGAAGTCCAAGAGTCGGCATTCGACGGCGTCGCACAGTCCTGATGAAAATTTACGTCTTGAAGCCTTACAGGATCCGCCAATCGGCCGGCGACTGGGGCCCCGGACAATCGGGGATCTCTCCAGGCGAAAGGGTCTTGACGTCCTCCAAGTTCCAGAGCCGAAAACCGCCGCGAAACGCCGTTTGGTTGTGTCCCAAACGTGCGCCCGCCGGCAGGTCTTTGATTTCCTTCGAATTCCCGCCCCCCAGCACGACATACTCCACTTCGAACGCTGAGAGGAATTCGTGAACGACGGTTGCAACCGCCGTGCGCCAGGCTTTTTTCCCGATCCGCCTGAGCCCTTCGCGCCCTAGGACCTGACCTAGCGTTTGCGTTCTCGAAAAGCGAAGGCCGCCGAGCTCCAGGGGTACGATCGCGTTCTGGGAAATCAGCGTCGAACCAAGTCCGGTTCCCAGGCCGAGAAACAGCATGCGGCCTCCTTCGTAGCTCCCGAGGGCCTGCATGGCGGCATCGTTCAAAACGCGAACTGGCATCTTGAAGGCCGCGGCGAAATCGAACCCCACCCAACCCGGGGCGAGATTGCCGGCTTCCGAGCTCGGACCGGCTGGACCCACCAAACCGGGATAGCCCAGAGAGATCGCCTCGTATTGCCAGCCCTTCGCTAACTTTCTGGCCGTCTCGACCAGCTTATTCGGAGAAAACTCCGGTCCGGAGTCAGCCTTCCGCACTTCAGTTTGTCCCGTCGCCAGCACTTTCACCTTGGTACCACCCAAGTCGATCACGAGGATCCGAATTGGTACAGCGTCACGAGTGTTTTCAGGGGCGGCGCCGTCCTCCGGATCAATCCGCGCCTTCTTCACGTTCGAGGCTTTGGAAGATTTCGATTTCTTCGCTTGGGTGCGGTTTGAGGCTGTCACAGGGAATGTCTGCTGCCCTTCATGAGCGCGTTTTTGCGATCGCAAGGCTCTGCCGCATGCGGGAGCCTCGACATGGCGTCTGCCGACGTGATTGCGAACTCGGCGCGCCGGCGTTTCGAACTCTCCGATGCCGGCACTCCGCCGCGGATAGATGCAACCGCCGTGCCGCAAACGTTGAGAACCGCTCGAATGCCCAGTGGCCACGCGAACGCATGTCGTCAGCGCGCCCATCGCAAGTCGGGCTGGGTGCGTGCGACCGTCGGACGCCTCAAAACCACTCGCGCCAGTCGATCAATGCCCGTGCGGCAAATGCAGCCAGACCGTGCCGTAGGATTCACCGGGGAACTGATAGACCTTGAGCGGCAACTGCGGCACGTAGTGCTTGGTGTCCTTCGAATTCACGACCACCCAGATATTACGGAAGTGGACCGGGCTGCCATGCTGCTGGAAAAGGATTGGCAGTAGATTCGGCGATTCGGGCCGGCCATGGCCGGTCGGATGCGGGATGGCGATCTGCTCGTGAATGGGATAGCCATTCTGCCAGACGTTGACCATCGCGTCCTCGGTCTTCTCGCTTTCACGAGGCGGGCATCCGGGACACGACCCGGCGACCGTCCAGCGCGCGTCGCGAAAATCGATGTCGTACGTCTGCCAGACGAGCGGCGGCAGACACATGTTGACGTCGGGTCGGCGGAAGTTGTAAATGCCGCCGCACTCGTTCGAGTTTCCCACTAGGGCGAACGAGTCGAGGATCTGAATCTCGTAGCGCGACTGCAGATAGACGCCGCTGTTTCCTCGCTCCTGTCCCCGAGCGCAGGGCATATAGGGACACTGGAATTCGACGTGTAGGAAGTAGTCCTGATACGTGTCGCGGCTCGAGGCCCCTGCTTTGAGCAACTTGTCCGCGGTGAGCTGCGCGTTGACGAGCGACTCGGAGTTTCGTCCGTCGAACAGGACGACGGCGCCGACCGGAGGCGACATCCCCATTGTCGGGCTGACGCGGTTGACCTTGGTGATCCAGCTATGGATCTCCTGGTTCTCGTCGATCCGCCACGCCATGTTGTCAGCAACGATGAAAGCCATGTTGCCGCCGAAAATTCTCAAACGGTCTGGCTCGCGCCGGCCGCGTAGTAGCGTCGGAGGCTCACCCTTATAGCCCAATCCGGGCAGGCCGCCGGGGTATTCCCTGGCGATGTAATCACCGGCCCCGTGGGCGGCGATCTGCAGTCCGATGGTTTCCCAGGGGCCGCCGCCGGTTCGGGCCAAGGCTCCGTAGTATTCGCCCTGAAACGGGTAATCGCCGTCAACGTCGTCGAGGCTGCTGATCACCGGCCCCTCGGCGGCGCGGGCTGGAATCAGCGACGCGCTGGCCGCTAGAGCGGCACTCGCCATCAAAAGGCAGCAGCCAACCCGGAAAGAGAACCCTAGTTTGTGCGGCATCGATGACTCCTCTGTTGCGCGAAACTGGCCGGAATGCTCGATTTCGAGCTTGGTGACGGCTGTTGAGTTACCAGTGTGACCATTTGACCTATGGGATGACAAGGGAGGATAGGTAAGCAAACCGCATTCCGGTAACTCCGGGTGAGTTTTCTGGAAGCGGCTCTTTGAATCGCAGAGCCGGCCGGTCTTAGCCCGGCAGCAGCGAAGCGTAGACTTCACGAATCCGCCGAGTCATCGTCTCGTGGCGGAATTGCTCGACGAATCGCTCGCGACCCGTTTGTCCCAGCCGATCGCGAAGCGCCTGGTCTGCCGCCAGTTCGCACAGTGCGCTCGCCAGCTCGTCGACAGAACGAGGTGGAAGCAAATAGCCGGTCTCACCGGGAATCACGACCTCTCGGGCGCCGTCCACGTCATAGCTGATGACTGGCTTGCCGGCGATCAACGCCTGGGGAAGGACACGAGCCAGCCCCTCCCAGTAGCTCGCGTGGACGATCACGTCCGAGGCGTGGATCAGCTCGGGAACCCGCTGCGGTGGAACGAGCCCCGTAAAGACGAAGAAGGCACTTAGCCCGGCCTGTTCGATTTGACTGCGGAGCTGCTCGCGCAAAATGCCGTCGCCGACAAAGAGAAAGCGTATATTGGGATGCTCCTTGGCCACGCGGCCGGCGGCGGAGATGACGCACTCGTGTCCCTTGAGATGAAACAGCCGGGCGACCTTGGTGATAACGACGTGCTCGGGGGCAAGTCCCAATTCACGCCGCACGTCTTCGCGCGGTCGTGGCGGATTGAGAAACGGCTCGACTTCCATTCCGCTGTAAATGGTGACGAACCGCTCGCGAGGCGCGATGCCGGCTTTCACGTACTGATCGGTCATCGAGTCGCACACGCTAACGAATTTCGCGCAGTGCCGCGCGACCATTTTTTCCGCGAGAATGTAGCTTCGATGCGCAAGTGGATTTTGCCCGTAGTGGAACGCTGCGCCGTGAATCGTATGCACCGCGGGAATCCCCAGGCGGGCTGCGGCCAGGCGACCCAGGATACCGGCCTTGGAACTGTGCGTATGGACGACTTGGGGGCGAATTTCCCGCAGCAGATTCAGCAATTGGCGATAGCTGCGCCAATCGCGCCAAGGATTGATGCTCCGTCGAAGCTCGGGGATGATCCGCAGATCGAGCCCGCCCTTTTGGGCGCGTTCGACGAGCGATCCTTCCGGCCCCAGCCCCGGTCCGCAAATTAAGGTGACCTCGTCCTCGTACAGCCGGTGCTGGTCTTCGACCGTCAGGAGCGTATTTTCCTGTGCGCCGCCGATGATCAGCCGCGTGATGAAATGCACGACGCGAAATTTCACGTTCGTGCCTCGTCGTAGTCGACGCGCACCAGATACAAGCCGCACGCGGGGGCAGTCGGACCGGCTTGGGGGCGTTCGCCGCGCTCGAGGATTTCACGCACGCGCTGGGCGTCCCATTTACGCTCACCCACTCGGATCAGCGTGCCGACGATCGTGCGGACCATGTTATAGAGGAATCCGTCGGCCACCACATCGATGGAAATGAAGTCTCCTACCCTTTCGGCGCGGTGGCGAGGGGTCGGTGCAGTCTGCCGTGCGCGCCTTCCAGGCCGTCCACTCGGAAAAGCGGCCTACCGACAGCTCAAACACGGTTCGCACGCTGCTGGCCGTGTTCGGATGCTGCGTCTCGAAAGCGCAGAAGTCGTGCGTGCCGACGAGCACCTGTCCGCCTTGGTGCATTTCGCGCTCGTCGAGTGCGGCATGATACTCGTGGACGTGACTTCGCAGGAATGGATGGGAGGCACGGGCGTTGTGGATGATGTAGCGATAGCGTTTCCGCTTGGCCGCGTACGTCGCATGAAAATCGAGCGGCACCTCGTCGGCGTCGACCACGAGCACATCACGCGGCAAATACGCCTGCAGCCCGGCGCGAAAGCCCTGGCAGGGGATCGCCGATTCAGTCTGGAAATTGGCGACCTGTCCGAGCGCGTGTACGCCAGCGTCGGTGCGACCGGCCGCGATCAGCGAGGCTTTCGCCCCGCTGAATTCGCGGATGCCTGCTTCAACCACAGACTGGATCGAGATGCCGTTGGGTTGATGCTGCCAGCCGACATAGTCGGTGCCGTCGTACGCCAGCGTGAGGCGGATGTTACGCATGCATTCCGAGCTTCGCCTGCCAGCGGGCCAACTGCTCGAGGACCGGGCGCGGCCTCCCGAGCCATAGCTGATAAGCGCCTTGACGGCGTTCTCGACCCCCAGCACGGTCGAGACGTCGGGACCGATTTTGTCGCAAGCGGACTGCAGTCGGTCTAGCGGCAACTGCGCGAGCCGGCAGCCGTCGGCCTCGCACGCGGCCACCAGCCTGCCCACCGTTTCGTGCGCGGTCCGCATGGGAACTCCGCGGCGAATGAGGTATTCCATCAGCGCCGTCGCGTCGAGAAAGCCCTCTTCCAACCGGGCCGCAATCCGCTCGCGGCGAAGCTCGGCGCCGGCGACGAGTTGGGCCGCCATCTCGAGGCAGGAGGAGAGCGTGTCGCACGCATCGAACAGGGGAACTTTATCTTCCTGCAGATCGCGGTTATAGGCCAGCGGCAGATCCTTGAGCAAAAACAGAGCTTGCGTGAGCGCGCCGACCACGCGGGCCGATTTACCCCGAATCAGCTCGAGCACGTCGGGATTCCGTTTCTGCGGCATGATCGACGAGCCGGTGGTCAGCGCGTCGGGGAGCTTCAGGAATCCAAATTCGGTGGAGAACCAAACGATCCATTCCTGCGCCCAGCCGCTCAGGTGGAGGGCTGCTAGCGAGAGGGCGAACAGGAATTCGACGAGAAAATCGCGATCACCCACGATGTCCAGACTGTTGGCCGCCGGTGCCGTGAATCCGAGCAGCCGCGCCGTGAGCTCTCGATCGATCGGTAGCGTCGTGCCCGCGAGGGCCGCCGCGCCGAGCGGGGAATAGTTCAGCCGCTTGAGGGCGTCCGCCAGGCGGCCCCGGTCGCGTTCGAGTTTTTCACAGTACGCGAGCCAATAATGGACGACCAGCACGGGCTTGGCACGCTGCAAGTGCGTGTAGCCGGGGACGATCACGTCGAGATTGCGCGAGCTGCGGGCGATAAACGCGCGCTGCAGACTTTCGATAAGCCTGTCGATTCGCGCGGCCGCGTCGCGCACGAAGAGCTTCAGGTCGGTGGCGATCTGATCGTTTCGGCTGCGGCCGGTATGCAGCTTGCGGCCGACGTCCCCGGTGCGGGCAATGAGCGCCTGCTCCACGTGCATGTGGATGTCTTCGAGCTCGGTGCGAAACGGGAAGGTTCCCGCCTCGATTTCGCCGGCGATCTGGTCGAGCGCGACGGAGATCGTCTGGCACTCGTCGCTGGTGATGAGCCCAACTTGGGCGAGCATCTGCGCGTGGGCCTTGGAGCCTTGGATGTCGACGACGGCCAGTCGGCGATCGAAACTGATCGATTCGGTAAACCGTTCGACCCCCGGATCGGTGGCCTGCTGAAACCGGCCCCCCCACGCTTTGGCAGTCAACTTCGGTGTCCCATTTCAGAACCGAAAGAGCGATCGAGCTACAAATCTCGACCCGCATTTACTTTAGACGCAGTGATCTAGGACGGTCAACGGCTCGAAGCTGCGACGAATTGAGGCCAACTGCGGCAAATCACGCATTGACCACCGTTAGTAAAGATAGATAAAATAGGAACAATCGACAAAATAAGATCAAACAACAACTCCCTTCAACTATCCGAGAATTGCCATGACGGTGCGTGAGACTTCAGGGATTCCAGTCCGCCTGGCGGCCCCTCGTGTGCACAACGCGATGGGGCGCGTCCGGCGGATTTCGGTTCCGCGTAGGTGGGTCACGTTGTGCGTGCTGGTCGCACTTGCGACCCAGGCCTCGGCGGCCGACAAGGATCGGGATTCCTGGAAAATCCGCATCCTGCCGGCGACAAAGCTTACGTTGGCCCAAGCGGCGGCGCCAAAGCTGGCACCTGCTCCGGCGCCGCAAGAGCCGGGCGCGAAACCGGCGCCCAACACATATGAGCCAGCTCCGGCGACCGAAAAGGGATCGGCACCGTCTGGGCAACTGCGAATCATTCCCGGTCCTCGGCACTCCGCCGCGCCGTCGGGACGTGCAAGTTATGGCGACATCTATCGATCGATTCCGTTCAGCTGGGCGGAGTATGCGGCCAATCCTTCGTATCGCAGCCAGGCGACGTTGGGGCTAATGCTCAACCAGATGCCCTATCCCAGCACGAGCGCATCGCAAGTCCCCCAATACGGGTATGTCACGCCGTATTCGTTCGACAATACATACGGCACGCCTAACTCTGCCAACATCTTCTATTCGTGGCCGCTCGGCGGGTGGTGATGGGCGAGTTTTTCGCGAGTGCCCCGCGGGTCACTCGCTCTCTTCGAGTCTGACGTCGGGTCGGGGGCGCAAACCCGAGTTCGACGCGCAACGCGAGGCGATGTCGGCTAGCCGCCGCCCTTCGGTCGGATGCACGTAGTCGGGTTCCAGCTCGGCGAGCGGAACGGCGACAAAGGGCCGCTTGACGATGTCCGGATCGGGGATTCCGCCGGCCCGCGAACTCAAGCACATGGTGATTAAACAGCGACAGATCGATGTCGATCGTCCGCGGCGCGTTCTTGTCGTGGGGATCGCGGATCCGCCCAAGCCGCTGTTCGATCGCTGCGATCGCCTGGTCATACAAATCCCGAGGCGAAAGATCGGTCTCCAAGAGCACCGCGGCGTTGAGGAAATTTGAACCTGCCGGACGAGTGGCTCGATCCGTCGTGACGTCAGCAGCGAACGGCGGCGATTCCCAAACGCTCGAAACGGCAAGCACGCGGCCGAATGCTCGAAGCTCATGAACCGCTGCCGGGAGATTGTGTTCCGGCTTGATGTTGGAGCCGAGCGAGAGATACGCGCGGTTGGACCGGCGATCAGACATCCGCCCGAGTTCTCCGGATCACGACACCGACCGAGCGAGCAAACCGCAAGGCGGCCGGCTTCTCGATGCTGACCCGCACACCCTCGACGCGCGGATCGCGCAGGCACAATCGAGCGATCTCGTCGGCCATGCGTTCGACGAGGAAAAACCGAGAGTTTTCGACGAGGTCGATCACGTTTTTGGTGATCGTTCTTGTAATTCACCGCGTCCTCGATCTGGTCGGTGCGGGCGGCGGGCCGCGTATCGACGTCGAGAGCCAGATTGATCAAAACGTCCTGCTTGTGCTCGCGCTCATCATGGTTGATGCCGATGATCGTGCGTAGAAACAGGCCGTTGATGAGGATCTTGTCAGACATCGGCTTTGCTCGCGGCGCAGCACGCGTTCGTCGGGTGCATCACCTCATTTTCGACGCCCCGGCAGGCGCATGCCAGTCCCAAAACGGCTGACGACGCTTACACGAGATCTTCGCCGCCGGTCACGCGAAGCACGTCGCCGGTCACGAAATCGGAGCGGAGCAGATAGAGGACGGCATCGGTCACGTCGCTTGGCCCGCCATGCCGTTTGAGCGGGACTCGCTGCGCCAGCCGTTGGAGAACATCGGGGCCAGCTCCCGGAGGCGGTAGGATCGCGCCGGGCGCCACCGCGTTGACCCGGATATCCGGAGCCAACTCGATCGCCAAAAGACGCGTCAGCGTCACAATTCCGGCTTTCGTGAGCGTGTAGGACAGATGCCCGGGCACCGGACGAAGGCCGCGCCAGTCGGCGATATTCACGATCGCGGCGGGCCGTCCGGGCTGATGGCGCGCCGCGAACTCGCGGCAAAGAAAGGCAGGAGCCTTGAGATTGATCGCAAAGTGTCGATCCCAGTCCGAATCGGTCGTTGTGGCGAGCGTTCCTGGTTGAAAGATCGCCGCGCTGTTGACGAGAATGTCCGCCCGCCCGAAGCGCTCGTAGGCAGCGTTGATTACTTTGGGCGCCGCAACGGCGGGGTTCTGGAAATCCGCACCCACGCAATCAGCATCGCCGCCCAGGGTAGTAATTTTCGCCAGCGTATCCCGCGCTTCCTCCGCCGAATGCGAATAGTGGATCAGAACCGACGCGCCGGCGTCGGCCAACGCGAGGCAGATGGCCTGGCCGATCCGCCGGCCGCCTCCAGTCACGATGGCAACTCGACCGGACAATTCCATGTTGCCGGCTCCCGGATGTGGCGAGCGGCCGAGTGAGCCGGCCGGTTTTTTTTGCCGATTCTACTTCGAGCCGAGGACCTTCGCGAACTCGTCTTCGGCGAAACCGATCAAGAGAGTCGAACCCCGCCGAATGACGGGCGCCCGCAACTTGCCGCTCGGTCCAATGATGTGCGCGAGCAGGGTTTCGTCGTCTGGGCGATCTCGCTTCATGTCAAAGTCGAGCACTTTTTTCCCTTTGGCCACGACGACTCGAGAAGCCTGACGCACTAACTCGAGCGCTTCGGCAGGTTCAAAGCGCACTTTGGCGGCGTTGACCGTCTTCTTGACCGCGAGCTTCTTCCGCTGCAAAAAGGCTTGCGACTTCCCGCAAGTCGTGCAGCCCGGGCGGTGATAGTACCAATCGACCGACGCCATCCTAAGGTAGCTCCTTGATGAAGATGTTGCGGAAATAAAGCGGATGGTTGTGATTCTGCAGTTCGATTTGTTCTCTGGGATAGATCGGCTTCTTGCGTTCCCAGTAGTTTTCCATCACCACGTTGTCCGTGACGAGCTTGCCGTTGAGCCAGACACTGACGCGGTCGCCGACCATCCGAATTCGTAAACTGTTCCACTCGCCGATCGGGTTGTCGGCCCGCACGAGCGGGAACCGCTCGTTTATCGCGTTGTTCCAAAGCGCCCCCGAGCCCTTGTCGGCACCGTTTTTCTGCTGCGAGGGATCATCGGGATCCCAGATCTGCACCTGGGGTGACCCGCGGAGATAAATGCCGCTGTCGCCCCCTTTGCTGATCTTCCAGTCCACCAGCATCTCGAAATTGCCGTATTGCTTCACGGTGCAAAGCGGGCCCGACAGGTTAAACGCCGCGCCGTCAAACATCAGCGCGCCGTCGACGACCTTCCAGTGCTTGTGCATTCGCTCGTCGGCCTCCTTTTGCTTCTCAGCATGTTCTTCGGCCGACAAGGTGGGACGCAGCTTGGGGTTCAGTACGAGCCCCTTCCAGCCGGTGAGATCTTTGCCGTTAAAGAGCGCCACAAACCCCGGGGGCGGAACATTGAGAGGGTGTTCGGCCGGCGGGTCGTCCCCGCGCGTTCCGGGGGCTAGCGTGAGAATGCCGGCGGCCGCCAAAACGGCGCGCGCAGCGAGCGTGTTCAGGACTCGGTCGTGCATCGCGAGGAACTCCGAAAGATAATGCCGCCGGGTGAGGCGGGCCTATGCCAGAATCTCATGTATTGGCTCGGCTTCGATCACGCCGGTGAGCCGCTGATTCAAACCGTTGTGGAAAAACGCCAGCCTGCGGTGATCGAAACCCATCGCATGCAGAATGGTCGCGTGCAAATCGCGGATGTGGCGGCGGTTGACGGCCGCCTCGTGGCCGATCTCGTCGGTTTCGCCGTAGCTGATCCCTGGCTTGATGCCTCCGCCCGCCATCCAATACGTGAAGCCCTTGGGGTTGTGATCGCGGCCGAGCGATTGCTGCGAGACGGCCTGGCGCCCGAATTCTCCACCCCAAATCACCAGCGTCTCGTCGAGCAACCCGCGCTGCTCGAGGTCGGTCAGCAGGCCGGCGACCGGCTTGTCGATCTCGGGACAGTGAATTTGCAGGTTGTTGTCGACGTTGGAATGCGCGTCCCAATTCTCATCGTTGTGGCCGCCGCCGTGATAAATCTGTACGAACCGAACGCCTCGCTCGATCAGTCGCCGGGCGATCAAACACTGCCTGCCGAACGGCCCGCTGCCGAGCGAGAGCTTGTGCGGCGGCTTCGGATCGTGGAGGCCGTAGAGTTCCTGCGTGGCCCGCGTTTCGAGCGACAGGTCGAGGGCCTCGGGCGCCGTCGACTGCAGTTGAAACGCCAGCTCGTACGCGGAGATTCGGGCCTGCAGCTCGGAATAGCCCGGACGCGACGCCAAATGTTCGGCATTGAAAGCGTTGATCGTCTGCACCTGAGCCCGTTGCCAGTCTCGATCGATGCGGCTGGCCGGAGCCAGGTTGAGAATCGGCTGGCCGGTGGATCGCAGCACCGTCCCCTGGTATGCCGCCGGCATGTAGCCGCTCATCCAATTGGCGGCGCCGGCGATCGGGCCACCGCGCGGGTCGAGCATCACCACGAAGCCCGGCAGATTTTCGTTGAGCGTCCCGAGCCCATAGTTCACCCACGCCCCCAAACAGGGATGTCCCTGCAGCAAGCGGCCTGAATTCATTTGGATCAGGGCCGACGCATGCGCGAAGGAGTCCATCTGCAGCGACTTAATGACGGCCAGCTTATCCATTTGCCTGGCGATGCAGGGGAACGCATCAGAACACCACTGTCCCGATTGACCGTGTTTGGCGAAGCGGCGTTTTGAAGCCAAGAGCGTCTGCGGCACGACATAGCCCCGCCGCACTTCGACGTTGACGGTCTTGCCATGCCGCTTCTGCAATTCGGGCTTGTAGTCGAAGAGGTCCATCTGCGACGGACCGCCGTACATGAACAAGAAGATGCAGCGTTTAGCTTTGGCCGCGAATGGAGCAGGAAGCGGGGCAAGGGGGCGGTCGAGCGAACGGCCCGGCGGCGTCACGCCGGCGACGGCGCGTCCGCTGAAGAACCCGTCGCGATCGAGCAGGGCCGTGAGCGCAACTCCAGTAAACCCGGCACCCGCTTCCCAAAGGAATTCGCGGCGCGTCCGTCCACAGAATCCGCGGGCCTGACTTCCGGTTTTGTTTGAACCGTCGCTCATTCAGTCACCTGCCGGATTCTATCAGACTTCTCGCTCGAGCTGAGCGGCCTTAGTCCAAGTAGACGAATTCATTCAAATTGAGGACCACGAGGCAGAGCGACTGCAACGGATCGGCTGCACCGTCCGAGCCGGGTTTTCGTTTGAGCAACTCGGTCGCGATCTTCGCTTCGCGCGGTTGGCACCCGCCCAAGGCGAGGCGAAACAGCCGCTCGATCTGCCGGCTTTTGACGTCGCCCGCCTCGCGCCGGATCCGCTGGACGAGATGACGTGCTTGGGCGTCGGCGAATTCACTGTTGAGCAAGAGCAGGGCTTGTGGAGCAACCGTCGTCACCGGGCGCGTGCCGACTGATTCCGCGGAATTCGCGTAATCAAACGCTTCCAAAAACGGCACCATCAGGGTCCGCTTGAGATAAATGTAGACGCTTCGTCGCGACTGCTCCTCGACGCTGCTTTGTCCCCAGCCAAAGCCAGGCCGCGACTGCGTGGCCAGCACGTCTTTCGACAACGGGGGAAAAACGCCGCGTCCGCCCGCGGCTGGATTGAGGCGTCCGCTGACGGCCAGCATCGAATCGCGGATTGCTTCGGCGTCGAGCCGCCGGAGGTTTTGTCGCCAGAAGAGGTCGTTATCGGCGTCGATCGCCAGGCCTCTCTGGTTCGTCGCGGAGGAAGACATCCGGTAGGCCTTGGATAGCAGGATCCGCTTGTGCATCCGCTTCACTCGCCAACCGCCGTCGACAAAGTCGTGCGCCAGCCACGCCAAAAGTTCGGGATGTGTGGGCGGAACTCCGGCGCGGCCAAAATTGTCAGCGGAGCGAACGATGCCGCGCCCGAAATATTCCTGCCAGATGCGGTTGACCATCACGCGCGCCGTGAGCGGGTTATCCTTGTCGGCGATCCATTTGGCCAGTTCACGTCGCAGCCCCATCGTCGGCTGCAATCCGTACTCTGCCAGCATGGGTTTCAACGAGTGCGCGCCAGCCCGCACTGTGAACGAGACGGGAATTGCTTTAGGCGCTTTGCCGCCGAGGATTGCCAAGAACCGCGGGTCGACACGCTTTCCCGGAGTGGCGACGTTGCCGCGGATCAGCACTCGCGTCTCACGCAGGGGAGGGCCGCACTCGCGGACTGAGAGTGCTTTCTCCAGGGATGCGTCTTGCTGTTGCTTGAGCCGCGCGAGTTCGTTGATGACCCGCTGGCGTTCCGAGCGCTTGGTACCTTTCGGCAGTTTGGCGAGTTTGGCTTCAACGCTCGCAATTTGCGGTGCCAGCTCGACTCGCCGCGATTGCCAAGCCCCAAATTCGGCGGCCGTTGCCACCGGCGTGAAAATGCCGGCGTCGTTCGTCGCGAGGTGCGTGCGACTCGCTGCCTTGCCATAGGGCTCGACGTTGCGGAAGAAAGCCGCGAATCGGTAGTAATCTTCCTGCGGAATCGGGTCGAACATGTGGTTGTGACAGCGGGCGCAACCCAACGTCAGCCCGAGAAAGGCGGACCCAGTGGTCCGGACCATTTCATCGACTTCATCCCAGGCCGCTGCCGCCTGGTTGTCTGGTTCGTCGTCCCAGATTCCCAGCCGGTAGAAACCCGTGGCGATGATCGATTCGGCCGTGGGCTCATCGAGTTCGTCGCCGGCAAGCTGCTCGATGATGAAGCGATCGTACGGCTTGTCTGCGTTGAACGCGTTGATCACATAGTCGCGATACCGCCACGACTCGGGCTTCTCGGCGTCGCGTTCGTAACCGTTGGTCTGAGCGAACCGCGTCACGTCGAGCCAGTGGCGCCCCCATCGCTCGCCGTATTCTTTGCGTGAAAGGAGCTCGTCGATGAGCCGCGAGTAGGCTTCGTCGGATGGATTGGCGACAAACGCGTCGACTTCCTCGGGAGTCGGCGGCAGGCCGATCAGGTCGAAGAACACCCTACGAATCAGCATCCGGGGCTCGGCCGGAGGATTCGGCGACACTCCCTTCGCGTCGAGCTGCGCCAAAATGAACGTATCGATCGGGTTAGCTGCCCAACCCTGGCCGCGAACGGCCGGCGGCTGTGGATGGCCGATCGGCTGGAAGGCCCAATACCTGCGATCTTCGTCCGTAATTGTGAAGTCACCGCGCGACGGGCTTGCGGATTTTGCATTCTCTTTGGGCCAGGGCGCGCCCATCTTGACCCATTCGACGAGCGCCTCGATTTCGCGGGGCCGGAGCTTGCCGGTCGGCGGCATCTCGAGCCCCCGGTAGTTAATCGCCTCGATCATCGGGCTGGCCTCGGGGCTGCCGGGAACAACGGCGGCCCCGGAGTCGCCCCCTTTGAGAGCGGCGTCTCGGGAATCGAGCCGCAAGCCACCCTTATGTGTCGCGCTCCCGTGACACTTTTGGCACGTTCCCGCCAGCACCGGGCGGACCTTGGTTTCGAAAAACTCGATCTGATTTGGTGGGAACGGCGGACCGCCTGCCCTGAGCGTGCCTGGCGCCAAGCATACGGCGACGACCACCAAGCAGCGAAACGTGAGCGGCGGACGGGTCATTGGCAGCTTCATCCGCTGTCAGACCAAGCAGTTGGGCGGGAGGACCGGCAGGCAGCAAGGCGGGAACATCAACGGATGTCAATGTATTTAAGATACGTTCCCCATCTGCGTGTCGCAACATCGCGCGAGCGAACGGCCAACAGCGGACCCCTCGTCTTTGGTGTCCATGCGTTGCCTATCGGTCCGCTTCTGAGATACGCTGACGGTCAGCCTGATGGAACGTAATGGCAGGCGATTAAGGAGAATGCCATGTCGGAGGCCCTCAAAGGCCCGCGCGAACTCTTTCCGCGCGTCGCAGACACCGAGGGCCGCTTGCCCTTCGGTCTTCCGCTGGAGGTGACGGTCAACGACCCGGACACGATCCGCGAGCTGTTGACCTTTCAGGAGGGAGAGCCGCGCGAGCGATATGCTTTGAATGCCCTGCGCATCGGCGTGCTCGCGCTGCGGCAGGCAAGAGGACAGATCGACGCCGATCTCGTTCGCCGGGAAAGCGAACGGCTGCTGTCGGAGCTGAACGAGAGATTGGGCAGCCATGCCCAGTCTGTTCACGAGTGCGTGGCCGATTCGCTCAAACAGTATTTCGATCCGAAGGACGGCCGGCTGCAGGAACGGATCGACCGCTTAATCGGGCGCGACGGAGAACTCGAGTCGCTGTTGCGCCGACAGATCGGCGACCAGGACTCGCAGTTGACCAAGACCCTCTCAGCTCACGTCGGCTCGGAGAGCCCTCTGATGCGCGTGCTGAGTCCCGATCAGTCGCGCGGCGTGCTCGGGGCCATTCGCGAGGCGGTCGAACAGCAGTTAACAAGCCAACGCGAGCAAGTATTGAATCAGTTTTCGCTCGACAACAAGGAAGGCGCGCTATCGCGATTCATTACCGAGCTGAGTCAGCAACAGAGTTCACTCTCGGGCGAGCTGCATCTGAAGATCGACCGGGTGGTGCGTGAGTTTACGCTCGATGAAAAAGACTCCGCGCTCAGCAAGCTGGTCCACCGCGTCGACGACGCCCATCAGAAAATCGCCAGCCAGTTCTCGCTCGACAACGACGGCTCGGCCCTGGCCCGCATGAAGAATGAGCTGCAGTCGCTCATTAGCGAGCATCGACAGGACAGCCAACGCTTTCAATCCGAGGTTCGCGAAGCTCTGGCGGCGATGTCGACCCGACGGCAAGAGGTTCAGCGATCGACGCGGCACGGAGACGAGTTCGATCAAGCCGCCTTCGCCTTCGTTCAGCACGAGGCCCAGGGCAAGGGCGACATTGCCAGCTCAGTCGGCGCAACGACCGGACTGATCAAGAATTGCAAGAAGGGAGATGCGGTGATCGAACTGGGGCCCGAGAGCGCGGCACCCGGGCAGCGGATCGTCGTCGAAGCCAAAGAAGTCCAGCAGTACCAGCTGGCAGATGCACGCGAATATATCGAGACGGCCCGCCAAAACCGCGGTGCTTTGGTCGGAGTGTTCGTCTATTCCAAGCGGACGGCGCCGGAAGGCATGGACCCGCTGCAGCGGCTGGGTAATGACATCTTTGTGGCGTGGGACGCCGAGGATCCGACGACCGATCCGTTCTTTCGTGCGGCGCTGCACTTGGCCCGCGCCTGTGCGTCCGCCAACGGATCGAATCGCAGGAAGTAAAAGTCGACTTTACGGAGATCGAGCGGGCCATCCTGATGGTGGAAAAACAATCCGGCTCGCTCGAAGAAGTCGAACGCTGGACCAAGACGATTCAGTCCAGCAGCGAAAAGATCCTGGATCGCATCCGCGTGGCCCGTACGTCCTTCGAGCGGCAGGTTGCTTTACTCTCTGAGAAGACCGACGCACTTAAGTCCGCCCTGCGCGCTGAAGGTTAATGTAGAACGAGCGAGCGTTCTGCCCGCCGGCCTGGCTCCGGATACATTCAGACTGTCCGGTGGAAACCCGCGGGCGTCGATCTCTTGCTCGAGGGTCTCGCCTAGGGCGACGCACCTTTTGCAGGAGGGGCCGTAGCGACTCCATGGAGTGCATCGGCGAGGTCTTTGGCGAAATGGGTTCCGCCGCCGATGAAGTGACGGACTACCTTGCCTTCACGATCGATGATGATCGTTTGCGGGATGGCGCTTACTCCGTAGCGGGCGGCAATGGCTCCGTCGCGATCGAGCGCGACCGGAAGTTCCAGCTTCAGTCGTTTCAAAAGCTTTTGAATTTCCTCTGGCGACTCCTCGAGATTGATCGCGACAACTTTTACTCCACTGGCCACCGAGTCCCGGTGGACCTGCGCCACGTGGGGAATCGTTTGCAGACAGGGTCCGCACCATGTGGCCCAGAAGTCGAGAACAATCGTCTTCCCCTTGTGGTCTATCAGGTGAAATTTTTCGCCTCCAAGCATCTCCAACTCGAAATCGGGGGCGGCCTTGCCTACCAGCGCGGAGTCTAAACCTGACGAACTGGCACCTCGAGCGGCGTTGGCTTCGGCCGCCACGAACTTCGGTTCCACGGCGTTGCGCAGCTTCCATTGCTGGTAGGCGGTCTTCGTCACGGCTTCGTCAATCGCATTACCAATCAGCAACTGGTCGATTGAGTCGAGCCCGATGCGGCACGGTCCGAGCGCGTCGCTTATGCCGGATAAAATCGAGTCCTTGCACCGCGTGGGGTGGAAGGTGAGGCGGGTCCCGTTGTCGTGGACGGCTTGCACGCGCGGCTGGGGCCCGACATCGCTTTTCTTCTTTGCGGTGGACGCTCCGGCCAGCTCATCCGGATGCAGCCAGATAATTCTCGAGACGCGTTCCCGCGGCAGTTCCTTGGTCTGTAGCCGCACCTCCACCATGAGTTTGCGTTCATCCATTTCGACGACGCGGCCGCGCAGGTAATCGCCGTCGCAGGATCGGATCAGGTGCGTCGGCGGATTGTCTCTTTGCATCCGCGGCAGCGTGAGCAGACGGTCGCGCTTCTCCTTGGTGAGTTCGACCGGGCCCCTGCCGTCGAGAGTCAGCACGACCGCCTTGATCTTATCGTTGGCGATGGTGCCCGAATCCGAAAGGGGCGTCTTATAGGTCACACCTTTTTCATCGATCCGCGTGATCTCGCAGGGCACCATGTCACCGGTGCGCAGATACAGGGCCTTGGTCAACCCTTGCCGCGATTGGGATTCTTCAGGACTTGAGCCGTCAACGCTGATCGGCTCTCCCCTTCGTCCGTCGCGTCGACTCTGTCGCCGCTCTGCGCGGACGACTCGTCCTTGCACCTCCCGGAAGACGATCCGGCCATTAACAGCGTGCTTAAGCGCACTCGACGTTGCGCTGCCGCGCGGCTGCCAAACAAGACAACTGGCATTTGCGTTTTCTTGCCCTTCGACGAGCTTGCCGGGCAAGCGAACGCCTTCCATTTCCAAGGTGCCCGCCGGCTCCGCCTGGCTCTTTTTTTCCGTTGTCCCTGCTTGATGGGCGATCAGTGAACGGAGCCCGCTCAGTGGCAGGCACAAGGGTTCGTTCGTGGCCGGTGTCGCGAGCCAGATCCTGTCCTTCTCGATTTTGAGCAGGCGGCCGCTGAATCGAGAGGAATCCTGATAATCGACCGTGAGCGAACGCGGACTTTGATCAGTCTTTCCCAGGAAGATGTCCACGACGCGATCGGCCGGGATGGGCGGATCCTTGGCGCCGCGGACGAGGAAGGTCTTCGATCCGCCGTCGAAACTTGCGACATCGGCATATTTGACGGAACCATCGGCGAGGCAAACGCGGGGTTTGTCGATTGCCTCACCTGCCATGGGACGTCCGCGGTTCCAATGGTCGATTCGCAACTGCTCCAGATGGATATCGCCTCGATTGTTGGACAACCGCAATCCGGCCTGCGCACGACTGCGGAAATCCGCCAGTTTCATATTCGCCAGCGGCGCTCCCTTGGAGGAGTAGACGATGCATTCCCCTGTCTGCTGGTCCAGATAAATGAAGAGATGAATTCTGCCGGCTTCGTAATCGAGCGGTTGCAGCGACGCCAGGTCCGCCTGGTGCTCCGACTCGCCCACGAGGACCAGCTCGCGCTGCCAGGCCTCGATGCGGTAGCCCATTCCCAACGCGAGCGCAAAATTCGGTTTCGCGCTCCAAGAGAGAACAAGCTCGATCGCGGAGCGCGGCGGCAGCGTCAACGTACTCGTCGCGGACGAATCGTTTTGATCAGTCCAAAGCTGACCCTGCTCATTGTGCCAGGCGGTTGTCGAAGACAGCTTCCAATCGGCAAATCCATTCGGGCCACGGTAAACCATCCCCCCGTCGTCGAGCTTGCGAGTCATGCGCTGGAGTTGGTTGCGCGGCACGCGCAACCGGCCCACCAGCGGACTGTCGATCGTGGCCTCGCGGTCCGTCAGGCTCAAGAGCGAGCCGAAGACGACGTCGCCCGCAGAGAGTTCGAAGCAATAGTCGCCAAGAGGCCGCTCGGGTTTCATCGGGTCGGGGAAGTAGACCGCGTCGATCTGGCGCGTGTCGAACTCAAATGGGATGACGAAGTCGGTACCCTGCCAGCTCAAGAATTCCGGCTTGCTGGAATCTCGCAGTTGTCCGCGGACGTAGCCGCTGTTCAGATAAAGAACAGCGCTTGCCTCGGAAGAGTGCGAGATTTCGGCGCCCCACGACGTCGCGGCAACAAAAGATGCCACAGTTACCAGACCCAGCGCAGTCCCTAAGAGCGGGCGGCCCCGCCGAGACCACAAAAGGGAGGGATAGCGCAAAGAAGTCACATTGGGCATCAGACTCGAGTCCTAGCGTTCGTAAATCGGCAAGAATCGGTAATTGACGGCCAGAGCCAAGAGCGAAAAGGACGTAGAGGTCGACTGCCCAAATTGGCCTTCGATGCTGCCATCCTTTTGTTGGACTTGTTTCAGTTTCCGCACGAGCAGCTTATTCCACTTATCCCATGCGTCGACATCTCCCTGAAAGAGGGCCTGCGCTTGGTAGTACCGGGTGTAGTCCTCGTAGCCGCGTCCCTGATCGGGCGAGCCCTCGACTCGGTCCTTCAGATAGCCGAGCGTCGACTTGTATTCGGACAGATCCTTGCGTCGGGCAACCGCGTACACGAGCGTCGCAATAGAAACTCGCGCGAGCGATTCGTCGAATCCGCCCAAGCCCGCGTAGGCCACCTGCCCAGAGGGGGATGTCATCTGTCGATAAAACGAGATTGCCTTGTCGATCGACTGATCGGGGATTTCAATGCCGGCGTTGCGGGCCGCGAGCAGGCCCACCAGCACGGCACCGCTGACCGAAGTGTCGGCGTCGGTGGAATCGGGGGAATAGCGCCAGGCGCCTTGGGAATTGTTCTTCTGCGACGTGATTGCCGCGCGGACCGCCAGCTCGAGGGCGGCGCCGATCGAACGTTGTTTCTGTCCGGCCGGCCAGAGGTTGCGGTCGTCGACCGTGCCGTAGGCCTCGGCCAGGGCGAGCATGCCGAACCCATGGTGATACATGCTTTGGCCCAAGAAGCCGGTCTCGGCGTCCTGACCTGAAATGATGTTGCGCAGCGCCCGCCGGACGTGCACGCTGTAGATTCCGAAATTCGGATCCTCACCGGAGGCGAGAAAAACCATCAGCCCCATGCCGACGGTGCCTGCCCCTTCTTGCATGGAATTGGGCCAGCCGCCGTCTTCGCGTTGAGTGGTGGCGAGGAAATTCAAGCCGCGGTCATACATCTCACGCACGTCGCGCGGGACGACCTCGCCCACGCGACCGCCTGGCGGCTGAGCCGCCAACCGACCACCGGCTGCTCCGACCAGGGCGGCAATCGCAGTAATCGCGACCACGCTGCGGACTTTGCGGAGTTGGAAACACTTCGCGTCCGTTGGCCCGGCCTTGTTCAAAAACATTCCGAATTCTCCCGCGATAATTGCGCACGCGATCGAAAATTCCCGTCAATTCCGCAGTCGTTCGATCCGAATGGCAGCTGGACCGCCGTCGCCCTCATTGGCATCCGGCTCGTCGTCGAAAACCACGCCGTTTTGTTTGAGCGCCGGCATCATCCTCTTTGCCTGGACCAGTCGTCTTTGGACCTCGCGCCACTGTCCGGGATCGAACACCGATTTCAAGGTGTTGTCAGGGAGGCGGCTCATTTGGACCAGCACGATAAAACGATCGAATTGGCCGAAGTTTTTTGGGGGCCGTGTTTTCTCGAGCATCAGTTGCATGAGCCGTCGGCGCTGTTCGTCGCGGAGCCCCACGATCGCATCGAATTGCGCGATGCACAACTCGACGCGAGCCCGGTAACGGTACGCTCGTCGTTCACGGTCGATTTGCTCGTCAGCGCGCGGTCTGCTCGGGTCCAAGGGCCGTAAAGAGCGTCTTCTGAAACAACGAGCCGCCACCGAAGAGACCCCGTTGGAGTTCCATGCGCAAGGGCTGCGTCTTTTGGAAAACGCCATTCCACTCGTTCGGGCGTATCTCGCCCGTCTGGCATTGTGCTTTGATTTCCGCGACTCGAGTCTCGAAGCGTTGAATGTCACCTTCGCCGGCAAGGTTCAACTTCTGCAGTTGCTTATCCGAGAGTCGGCAGGCCTTGCCCATCTCGTTCACTTTTTGCTTGAGCGAAGCTTCGAGCCAGTCGCGACCGCGGGACTCGTTTCCATAAATCCAGCTGTCGATGTTGCGATCGGAAATTGCCACTCGCCCAACATTCCGGAATATCACAGGGGCATTCTGCTCGCCCCGCACTTCAACAAGGTCATCATCGTCGTCCTGTCCGTGGAGCAGACCCGTGCTTACGCCGCCGAGCAGCGCCGCTGCTAATGCCAAGGTCGACACATTGCGGCGCATCCGGCCCATCGTGATGCTTACTCCTTGTCTTCCAACGCGGGCGGACCCATTCCCAGGAAGGCGGCCGCCGCGCCGCCCCATACCATATTGCCTCTCTTCGTCAAGCTGTTCCAAAGTGTGCGCTGCCCGGCATCCAGATAAGGAACGACCAGTTCGTCCGGGACGTTGGGAAGAAAGCCCAATGGGTTCGTCGACCCCAGCACGACAGTCGTTGTCCAGGAATCGTCCCAATTGTCTGCCAGTTCGGTGCAGAGCTTTTGCCGCTGCCATTCGCTTAAAGACAGTTCCTGGTCGAGTGCCACGACGAGATTGCACGCGCACGCATGGCGGAGGTTCGCGCTTCGCATCTGGATCTCGCTCTCGAAACGCGTGGCTCGCTCGGGAGACAAACGGGTTCGTACCAATTCGACAAGCTTTTGCTGCACCGATCGGCGCAGATCGTTGACGACTCGCCGACCGTTGTTGTCGGGCAGCCGCCCTTTGGCGAGATCTGCGATTTGCTTAAGTCCTTCTTGTTTGATTTGCTGCATCTCTTCGGCTGTCGGAGTGCAAACACCCTGCAAAAAATTCAATTCGACTTGCAGAATCAGTCGTAGTTCGTGGAGTGACGATTGCCGGTTGAGTCTGTTCACGTTCGCGACGCGGATGGCAGGCGCGACTCTTACCGCGGGCGCTGGCGCATCGGCGCGACCAGCTGCTCGATGAGTTCCTGACCTCCTTTTTGGGGACCCACCGGACCGCTACCCGGAGGGTGAGCTGCGTCCAGCGGCAACCCAAGGTCTTCAATCACGACGACTCCATCGGCCGCGCGATGTTGCAGTTTGAGGGGCCGGAGGATTTGCTGTAGAGCCAGGCCGAGCGGGACCTGTTTGAACGACGCCGTGATCCGCATTGAGGGAGCGACACCGGCCCGCTTGAGTCCGCTCTTGTCCAGGCGGATCGTGATCCCGTGATCCTTCGCCAAAGCTTTCATGAAATCTTGGAGCGGCACGTTGAGTACATCGATGTCGGCTTTGGCCGCGAGGGCTCGAACAACCGCTGTATCGGCCCGATCGAAAGGAATCGAGGTCTTCTCCTGGCGCGCACCCGGACGGTCGCGGCCAGGACGATCAGGACAAACGCACTGCGGAGCACGGCGAGTCTCATGGCACTGGCTGCGCCTTCCCTGACTGGTCCACCCATTGGGCTATCGGCGCACAAATCTTCGTCATCGACCTGACCTCGATGCGCAGCGCTGGCCCAACTACATCACTACTCTGTGGTTGAAACTGCGGACGATGCGTTCCCGGTAAGCAAGAGGATCCTCCTCGAACCTGCCGTCACCAAGATTCGGGCTAGGGGGCGGTGAACTTCGCGGAACGATGGTCAACGCGAGGACCATCAACACGACCGATCCGCGGAGCACGACGACCCGACTCATGGAGTCGACGCCTTGTCGCCGGTGCCGCGTTCGAGCCGATTGAAATACTCGTCGAGCCCTGCCCGGAACTCCTCGGGCAAAGTCGACCCGCGTTCGCCCGTCGCTTGGGAGACGCCCCGATCTTCGCGGACCTCTTTCGCGTTCACCCCGGTACCCAAGAGGGTCAGCGCAGAGTCATGGGTGGTCCCGCCTCCTCCTCCGCCGGGGTTTGATCCGCCGCCTCCTCCTCCGCCCTTGGGATTGAATCGCTTCGACTGCAACAAGAGCTCGATGACGTCGGTTTCAGCTCCGATGGCTGGCTTGCCCGTGTTCGGCTGGGCCAGAATGTCACGAGCCTCTGCCATGACCCCTTCCACGGTTTCGAGGAGATGCAGTTCCTTGGCAAAGTCGGACTCAGCGTCAGGCAGTTGGCGAATCCGAGCGACGACCTTCACCACGCGCTCGCGCAGGCCGTCTTGAGTCTTTGCGAGTTTCATCGCCTCGTGCTTGTAATCATCCGCCGAGAGCGTTGGTTTGGCCTGTTCGCCCACGCGCGTTTCTTCGCGCAAGTTCATCTCGCCCTCGAGAATCTGCAGCACCTCGAGAATCGAGCGCGGGAGGCAGGCAGCCCTTGCCTTTACAGTTACACGTGCCGCTGCAGGCGGGATCGACCAGGTCCTCGGCCCAGCGGTCGAGCGTGTCGGACCAGAACTCGCATTGGGCGATCGAGAGGCCTTTTTCGGTCTTGAGGTCGCCGGCCAGCTCGCGCAGGTTGCCGACGACGTCCTGCTTTCGCATCTCGTCGAGCACCGACTTGATTTTGACGAACCGGTGGCGATCGAAATACGCGTCCATGTCGTCCATGATGAGGGAGATCTTTTCCCCCTCTTTGTTCTCCTGGTCGCCGATCTTGCCCAGCGCGGTCAGTTGGGCCTCGGCCAGGTCACGCCGCCGCCGTCCGAAGAGCTCGTTCACCTGGTCGCCGATGCGTCCGGCGACCTTGTACTGGAAGCGGGAGGCCGCCTTGAGCCGCTTCACCAGCGTGCTCCCTTCGAGCTCGGCCAGCACGCGCTTGAGCTCGTCGGCCACCTTGTCGAATTCGGCCAGCAGGTCTTCTTGCTGCTTGATCGCCTGGTCCATCTTGGCGGCGGCCGGCGGCGGAGGGGGCTCTTTATCGGACGAGGCGCCGCTGCCAGCCAACGTGGTCATGGGCAGGCCCACGTGCGTGTTCTGCGAGTTTTTTGGCGGCGCGGGCTTGCCCTCCTTCTTTTTTTCCGACGGCTGCTGCGACGATTCCTGGTCGACAACTTTGGGCACCGTGACCTGCTTCTTGTCGCCGGCTGCCGTGCTGCCGGGCTTGCCCTCGGTTACCGACTTCACCTGGCCGTACAGGCCCGTTTTCTTGCCGCCGCTGCCGTTGCCCATTTGGGGAGCCTGGGCGGCCTGCTTGAGCAGATCGGCCACCGAAGGCATGCGGTTGCCGGCAATGTCTTTGAGGATTTGCAGCATCTCGGCCCACTTTTCCAGATGGCCGATGGCGAACTCGGGATTGCGCGTCGCCTGCTGGACGAGGTCTTCGCCGGTCCGCACCAGGTTCGACAACCGCCGGCCGTTGCCCCACTCGGCGGCCGCCTGCGTTTCGATGCGGCGGCGATTTTCCGGTTTATCGAGTTCCTGCGGCGAGAGCGCGCGGAGCTGCTTGTTGGTTTCGTAGAGCTGCATCTCGCGATCGCGGACTTCGAGCGACTTGGCGATGCCACTTGTTGAGCTGCTCGGTCAGCCAGATCGCGTGTTGCTCGGGATTGAGCACGTAGAGAAACGACGCCGGAGCGTAAACCCGTTTGCGATTGGGGAAATAGTCTTCGGCGAAGACGCGGGCGCGGATGAGCTGCGGCTCGATCCCCAGCGACTTGGCCGAAAACGTTCCGCCAACGTCGAGCGCCTCCTTGTCGTTGCCGCCGGCTGCCAGAACGCGTTCGCCCTTGGCGGGCTTGGTGACGGCCGCCTCTTCGAGTCCGAGCCACTCGACTCCCACGCGTTTGACGCCGAAATCGTCACGCGCGTGAATCTTGAAACTCAGCATTTCGGAATCGAGCACGACCTTTTGCCGCGGCAACCCTTCGCAGATCAGCGAAGGGGGTTCATCGTCATGACCGGCGATTGCGAGGGTGAACGGCTCCTTTCCCGTCAGGCCCAGGCGATCCGTCCAAGCGAGCTGCAGCTTGCTGGTTCCTTTGACCTCGACTGCCGGGCTGGCAAACGTGCTGCCGGTTGGCTCTTGCCGCTGACCGTTCACATGCGAGCTGGCCAGTTCGCGGCCCGCGGTCGCGTGGACTTGCACTCGGCTGCCGTTGACTGGCGAAATCGTCCCGCCACGAGCATCCTTGGTCTGAACTTTGGGCAGTCCGAGATAAGCCGGGAGCGAAACCTGTGCGGTGACCGCGGTGAGTTCGGGGCGCGCCATTGGTTCGATGCGCACGCGTTGTCGCCAGTCGCCCACGGCAAGCTGCAATGCGGCCGGCGTGATCTGCGGCGGTAAATCGAAGGCATAGCTGCCGTCGCGCAGCGGCGCGACGACGTTGGCTTGCTGGTTCACTCGGGCGAAGCCTTCCCCAGGCTTCGTGACCGTCTTCTCAGCGAGATGGACCGCGAGCGAAATCGGCTCGCCGTGCGCCACGACGACCGGATCGGGCAGTCGTTCCACGTTGGCGAACGTGTAGCGGGGCGTCGGCCGCCAGGGTGCCAGGAGTCGCGCCGAAGCGTTGACTCCGGCCGCTGGAAAGATCGCCACAAGTGCAACGGCCGCGGCGAGCGGAACAAGCGCGAGGACGGTCCAGAGGCGATGTCGGGGATTGGGGACCGAGTCGCGAAAATCGCGGCGCTGTGCGTCTTCAGCGACTTGTTGGATTGCCGCGACGCATAAGGCGCGCGAGCGCGCCTGCTCGAAGTCGTTGCGTACGAGTTCGATGATTCCGAGCAACTGATCGCCGACGTGCGGGTGTTTGCGGGTCAGCAAATGAGCCAGTTGCTCCAGACGCCGGTTGCGCCACACCCAACGGTGCAGGGCGAGGGGCACGCACGCGCAACTGGCAACCGTGAGGGCGAAGAGCGAGAATCGCTCCCAGTTGGGGGTCTCGCCCAGGCGGTCTAGGATAAACAGTGCGAGAAATGCGACCAGGACCCCTGCGACGGCTCCGCAGACCGCCTCGATCGTCTTGATCGTCCAGACCAACCGGCGGAAATCGTACAACTGGGCCTGCAGCTTCTCCGGCAGTTGCAGACGATCGGTCGTTCGAACAAGGCTCATCGGACTCTCCTCGATATTGCCGCGGCGCCTCGTATCGCTGCTGATACTTTAACCGAACCGTGCGACGACTTCAGCAAGTGATCTTAGCCGAATTCAGGAAGACTACAGGTATTTAGGATCTTAGATCAGGCCCACAATTTTCCTCAGCGACCAAAAAACTCCCAACATCGCGACCAGAACAGCAATTGTCAGCGGATGACTCCACAAGGGGACGCGACGGACTGACGGGGGCGTTTCGGGGAGTTCGGCCAGAGATTGTACGATTTGCTTGAGCTGGTCCGCTGCGGCAACGCGACCGTGCGTCACGCGGGCCAGCTCTTCCAAGACCTCGGGACGTGCCGGTCGACCAGGACGCTCAACCGCGTCCCCCTGCACAAAGAACGAGGCTTCGAGCGCGGCGCCCGTTTCGGCGCAGGACAAGCGGACCTGATGCTTGCCCGCTTCCTCTGGCGTGTAGCGGCCGGAGAACATACCCCATTCCTCGCCTGCTGACGCGAACCGCACCGTCTCGGCCTTGCCGGATGGAGCAGTAATCCGCGCGGTCACGCGCCCGCTGTGCAGTGGCTCGCCCCCTTTTTCCATCACGTTCGCGTCGAACGTCACGGTTTGGCGAATCTGCGGCTGATCAGGCGCGTAATAGAGCCGCATTGTTTCGCCTTTGGCCATGTTGCGCTGATAGGCCATCCAGCGCACGACTTGTCCCCAGAAGCGGTAGTGATATTTGTCCTCGACTCCTTTGCGCCAGCGCCATGCGCCGTCGGTTCCCATAAACAGGACCTTACCCGCGCCAAAGGTGCGAGTCGCCAACAGGGGCAGCCGGCCAAATTCGTTGGACACATCCTTGTGAACGGCGAGCACATCACTGCCGGCCTTGGCACGCAGCACGGCGCGTACCATTGAAAGCCGGGCAGCCCCTCCCAGACTTCCATGTTGTCGTCCTGCGTGTCGGCGAGTTTCGTCAGCAGGCTCCGTCGGCCGAGCTCCGTGAGCTCGAAGTGGCTGGGAGTGCGCAGACCCCAGCCGCTTGGCTGCGACGAATCGAGCACCACGGGACACAGGTCGCCGAGCTCAGTCTCCATGAGCGAGAACTGACGACCCTGCCAGCCCGGCATGAAAACGAGTCCGCTTGCCTGCCGCTCGACCAGACCCTTGAGCAGCCGACATTGCTCGGCGGTTAATTGCCCGTCCCCGACTCCGACATCCCCTAAGAAGACCACATCAAACTTGGAGAGTTCGTCGAGCCGCGTGGGAAACGCCTTGATGTAATCCTTGTTCCCTCCACCCACCTTGCTGAGCCCGGGATGAAACAGCAAGCAGGCGACTTCGACGCCCGGATCGCGAGACAGGGCGTTGCGCAGGTAGCGGTATTCCCACCGCGGAAGCGACTCGACAACCAGCACGCGCAGTTTTTCCTCACGGATGGCGATCGGCGCGGCGCGGCGATTGTTGTCGGTCAGCGTCTCTTCGGGATGGACCGGCACGTCCAGCGTGACAGTAAAGTCGCCGATCGCCGTCGGCTTCCATTGGATCCAGTCGTTGGTGCGGCCCATCGGGGCGATGTGCACTTCCTTGGAAAGCTCCTCGCCGCTCGATGTCTTCAGCGTGACCGTCGTGACGTATTCGCGCGAGAGCGAGCTTTCGATCGTGAACGGAATCCGCACTGCTTTGCCGACGACTCCGAAGGTCGGCGCATCGACGCTGAGCACCTCGACGTCGGGCAACCGCGTGGGGCTCCCCACCGGGACGGCGAACAGGGGAATTCCCTTCTGTCGCAACACGTCGGCCGCCTGCACGGGGGGCTTGCCGACGTTCCAATCGCCGTCCGAAACGAGAACTACAGCGCGCAGGTTGCGGAATTTGTCGGGCGCCTGATTGAGTGGATCAAACAGATTGGTGCCGTGCCCCGGCCTTTCCGTCGCGAAACCTTCGATCAAAACATCCATCCGCTCCCGCAACTCGTTCCACGAACCGGGAGTGGTCAAGGCGGTGATCGCTTCGTGCCGCGCGATCGGAGCCGTCCCGGTGCGTCCCGGCAGCACGACGTCGCGAGTCTCCATGCTCGGCGAACCGTCCCAAAGCACGGCGACCGAGGCTTTCCCTTCGGGCCGGAATTCTTCGATCCACTCCGGCTGATTGAAGAGCAAGGCGGCGATGCACACGATGGCAAATCGTAGCACCTCGAGCAAAACGAAGGACCGCCGAAAACCACTGCGCCGTGCCGCCGCAAAGCAAACGCCGGCCGCGACCAGCACTGCGACGATCGATACCGCGAGCGAAGTCGGCGTCCACAAGAATGTCAGCGAGCGGGAGGCGTTCATGCCGGCCTCCCGGCTTTCGCGACATAGCGGGGCAAACAGAGCGCGGCTTCGACGATCAGTGCGACCATCATCGCGGCAAGAAACGGTCGCCAGATCTCCTCGATCAGAATCCCAATGTGGCCAGCCCGATGATCGACGCGAATGAAGTTCAATCCGGCGAACAGATCGGCGACGCGGCCGTCATCAAGAATCGGAGCCTGGTCTTCTTCCGCAGGGCGATTGATCGCCAACAGCCGATCGCCGGCCAAGTAGACTCCGCAGTGCACGGGATACGCGCCCGACACAGCGTCATCGGGACCGGCCAGCCGTTGCCACGAGTCGGGAAGATTGTTGGGGAGCGGTTCGCCGGCCGCTAATTGTTGAATCGTGCCCAAGGCCGAAGCCCCGGCAGCCATCGCCCGTTGCACGAGGACATAAAGCACGACACCGTCGGTCGCGAGGGACGAATCGGAGGGGACGGTCGTCGTCGCGAAAAAATAGGCTGCGCTGTGGTCTCGCGTCGATCGAGCCAAAAGCGGCGATCCTCCCTGCAGACCCGCTAGCGGTGTAAAGTCACCTGCCAGACGGCAGTAGCGGTGGATCTGCAACTGTCCGACGGGAAGCAGCGCGCCGCTCTGCGTGTTGGCTAAAAGATCCTGATCGCCGCGCCAATTCGCTACCAGTGCGTCTTTGCTCGCCGAGTCGACCCACGACTTCCACTGCGCGCCCAGGAATTCGCGATCGCCGGGCACCCTTGGCGGAAGAAAAATTGCGTAGCCGCCGCGCTTGATAAAATCCTGCACATGGCGACCAGCGTCGCCATCCGGGAGCGGGCCTTGCCAGAGCAAGAGCGAAACTTTCTCCCACTCGACATTGGCGACCTGCTCCGCGGGAACGACTTCGGCCGTGCAAGCGATTCCCGGGTCAGGAGTAATGGCAGCCGCCAGTTGGAGTGATCTCGCGACTTGAACATCTTCGACGACGATGATGGCGTGACGCGGCACGGGTTTTTCAAAGGCGAAATAAAAATCGTTGTCGGCCGGGTTGAGGTCCGCCGGGATCGTGACTTTGCCCCAACTGCGCGGCTGCTTGGACTCGAGCGGAATGCGGTAGTCTTTGAGGTCGTAAGGTGTCTTATCCATTTCGACCATCACTTCGGACCGGGCGCCGTCAATCTCGAAGCGGAGCGGGATCGAGGCCCTCGATTGATCGTCACCCTCTCGCGCTAGCCGCACAGAGAGCACGAGGTCGGCGCCGGGGCCGTTTTGCACACGGCGGACGTCGGAGACGCGCACGGACAAATTGCCTTCGGCGTGTTCCGGATAAGCCAGCAGATTGACCCGGACGCCTTGACGCAGCGAGAGCAACGACTCTCGAACGGACTGCCAGCGGCCGCTCTGGGGACTCCAGTCGTTCTTCCGGAGATCGGAACAGATCCAGATGTCGGTCCGGCCCGATTTGTTGGCTCGAATGTATTCGTAGGCAGCCTCGAGCAGGCCCGGCAGATCGGTCGCGGCACTGGTCGCTTCGGCTGACGCGGAAGTCAGCAGGGCCTCAGGTGAGTCGAGCTGCACTGGCTTCTTCGTCGTGCTATCGATCAAGACCCAATGGGCGGACTTGAGGGTCGCAAGCGTTTGGGCAAGCTGATGCACTCCGGTTGCAAGCTTTGAGTCTCCGCCGCCGGGGCCCTTCTGCTGCATACTCGGGGACCGATCCAGCACGATGATCGTGGTGTCAGGGCGACCGCCGGCAGCCAATCCAAGCCAGCCGCTCGCGAGGGGACGGCTGACAGCGAAAACCAAACCAGCGATCGCCAGCATTCGTGCGGCCATGATCAGGTACTGCCGGAGCCTGGCGAACCCGCGGGCCATGCGGTTGGCCGTGAGCAGGAACATCATCGCTCCCCAGCGGACTGTCTGATACCGCCGCTGGTTGATCAGGTGAATAATGACCGGCAAGAGCGCGAGCGGGAGCGCGGCCAACAACAAGGGCTGCAGGAAGCTCATCGTGAGCCCCTTACGTGGGCGCGGCCGACCAGAAAACGCGTCAGCACCCGTTCGTAGCTTTCGTCGAGCAGCACGCGGTGATAGTCGACCGCCGATTCCAATACGACCCGTCGCAGTTCCGTGAGATATCCGTTGAGTGCGCGGTGATAGCGGTCGGCGATTTCGGTCGGGTCGGCGAAGATCGAGGTCCCACCCTCCATGTCGAGGAATCGCATGGGGCGCCGGAAGTTGAATTGCATTTCCTGGGCTTCGAGCAGGTGGAAAACGGCCACGTCGTGCCGGCGAAACCGCAAATGCTGGAAACAGCTTCCAAGTAGCTCGGGTTCGACGAACAGATCGGAGATGATGACGATCAGCGCGCGCTGCCGAATCGTTTCGGCCAGCTCGTGCAGCACGGACGCAAGCTGAGTCTCGCCATGCGGCTTGGCCGCCTCGAGCAGGTCGAAGAGCGCGATCAGGTGGGCCGGATTGCGCTTGGGCGGTATGTTTCGCACGAGCCCGCCCGCCACGCACGACAACCCGACTGCGTCTCCCTGCTGTAAAGCGAGATAGCCGAGTGCGCCGGCGATTCGCCGAGCATAGTCCAATTTCGTTGCGCCCGTGGGTCCAAAACCCATTGAACCGCTGGTATCGAGAACCAGGCAGCAACGCAGGTTGGTGTCGGCCTCAAATTCCTTGACATAAAAGCGGTCGGAGCGACCGTAGGCGCGCCAATCGAGCCGGCGCAGATCGTCTCCGGGGACGTATTTGCGATACTCGGCGAACTCCACGCTCGAACCACGGTGCGGACTCGGATGGCGACCGGAGACCGTTCCCTGCATGGGGCGCCGAGCAAACAGCGGAACGGCCGCCAAGCGTGACAGGGCGGCCGCATCGAGAAAACTGCGGGTGCGGCGATCTTTAAACACCGTACCCCTCACTCCTCAGTGCTGGTCTCTTCGATCAAGCGACGCACGATCTGCCGGGCGTCGATCCCTTCTGACTGCGCGGTGAACGTCGTGATCACGCGATGCGTCAGCACCGGCGCCGACACATGTTGGATGTCTTCCAACCGCACCATGTAGCTTCCCATGAGCGCGGCCCGCGCCTTGGCTCCGAGCACAAGGTATTGAACCGCCCGCGGCCCGGCGCCCCACGCGACCAAAGGCTTGAGCCAGGCTGGTGCCGAGGCCCCGTTCGGGCGCGTTTTGCGAACCAGCCGCGCCGCATACTTATAGATGTGATCGGGCACCGGGACACGGCGCACGAGATTCTGATGTTGAATGATTTCCGCGGCGGTGAGCAGGTGATTGAGTTCAGGAAGCGCGTCGCCGGTCGTCGTGCGTGCGATTTGGACTTCTTCCGCCTCCGAGGGGTAGTCCAGCTCGATCAAAAACATGAACCGGTCGAGTTGTGCCTCGGGGAGCGGATACGTGCCTTCCTGCTCGACTGGATTCTGCGTGGCCAGCACGACGAACGGCGGTTCAAGGCGAAAGGGCTTCCCCACCACGGTCACTTTGTGCTCTTGCATGGCTTCGAGCATCGCGGCCTGCGTTTTGGGTGGGGCGCGGTTGATCTCGTCGGCGAGCACGATGTTTGCGAAGACCGGCCCGTGAATAAATTGGAACTCCCGCCTGCCGCCGGCCTGGTCCTGCAGGATATCGGTCCCGGTGATGTCCATGGGCATCAAGTCCGGGGTGAACTGAATCCGGCTGAACTTGAGCGACATGGTTTCGGCCAGCTTGCTGACCAGCAGTGTCTTGGCCAAACCCGGCACCCCGAGCAATAAGGCGTGGCCGTGCGCAAACAGGCAGAGGGCCAGCCGCTCGATGACTTCGTGCTGGCCGATAATCACGCGGCCAAGTTCATTGCGTAATCGCGAATAGATCGAGCGCAAATTGTCGATTGCCTGAACGTCGTTTTCGCTAAGCCGTTCGGCGGACGGAGTCGAAGTCACGACCTGGTCCATCGGATGCACTCTCTACTGCTTTTGGGGGTGTCGAACTGGCTGATTCACCATCGGGAGGCCATCTCCTCCAAGAAACGACCGATCCTGAGCCTCGCGGCTCTGATGCGGCGGCCGATGCTGCCCTACCGGCCGAAGCGCTCCCATTTCCTGTAGACGCACGGAGGAGCGAAAATTGTCCTTATGTCGTGGCTAATCGAACTCCGCGGACGGCCACCAGATGGCTGACTTCCTGGTTCTCCCTGTTCGACGCCCGAGTAACCCGTTTGGTTTCAGAATTTGGGCGTTCTGCAAGCATCGGATTGGGTGGGGTGGAAAAAAAGCCGCTGAGAGCCATTGTGTCCGAGGCGTCCGCGAGCGCCAAGCAGCGCCGGGAATTAACTACCCGAGCCTGAACTTGCGGTGAAACGGCCCAAACTCCGCTGAACAGGCTCACAGGAGCGTTCTAAAGTCGACTCACAGCGCGATTTGTCGCGCCACCTCCGGCGGCAACGCGGCAAGCGCCCGTCGTGCGATGGCTTCCGATTTCTCCTTTCCTGCTGCACCGACCTGAACGCCGAGGATCGCACCGACCAGAGTGCCGACCGCGGTCGTGAATGTTCCGACGATTGTGGCAATGTCGCTTGCTTTCCAGTCTTGGCGTGCGAGCACCATCGCCAGCACTGCAGGAATGATTAGGCCGACAATCGCGATGATTATTGCAGCAGCATATTTTAATTCACCATCATTACTCGGCGTATTCGTGGACATTAGATTCTTCCTTGAGAGGAGCGCTGAGACGAAGTCGCTCGACGAGGCGTATCGTAAAGATTCGGGCGCCTTGCAGCGAGAGATGTGACTCATCAGGGCAGTCGAGATCCCCGTCGCGTGACAGGTCGCGAAAATCAATCCATGGAGCTGCTGTCACGCTCGCCAGTGTGCCAAAATAGACCGATGAAGGAAAGGCAGATTCCTCCAATTCCAGTCGCGCCCCAGACGCTGGAAGCCGCAAGAAGACCACGTGACCACCGTTGCGGCGGATCCGCGCAACTGAGTCGGCAACGCCTGCGACAGCCTGCTTGAATTCGTCGATGCTCTTGTAGCGTCTCTCTGCGCATAGATTTCAGCGTACGTGCGGAGTTCTTGACTCGGTAGCCGCCTTGAGCACCTCGGGCGAGGTGTAGTCGATGTCCAGAGTCCGATCGGCGTGAGTGTGATGACGCCGACCGTCCTCGTTCGGACGCGGCCCATCTTGGGCAGACATGCATTGCCTCAATGTAAGATCGGCATTGAGCACGACCATTCGTTCGCACAGTACGCCATGCAGGTACGTGCTGAGTGCATCAGCTTTGCGCACCGACCTGCGGGTGAAGGAAACCTGATCGTTGTCGTGCTCGGGGGCCATGAGTGGCGGGAGAATGTCGCAAAGGACAATTCCGCAGAATCGAGGGATATGACTGATTTCTGCGAGCAAACCAAGCGAGCTCGATGCCCCGTTGATTCCGAGCTGCACGAACCGATGCGAGGGAAGGCACTGTCGCATCACATCCGGTCGGAGATCGGTTCGAATACGAGAAGTCCCGATCGCCACGATCAGCTTCGGATCGTTTCCCACAACGAATGATCGGTGATAAGCCCACAGATCGGCTGAATCGGGAGCACCGGGAGCATTCCCGCGGATGCGCCAGTAGGCCTCCAAACCTCCGATGATCGCCGCGAAAATCACGAGCGCGGTCAGGTAGACGCGAGGCCACGGCAATTTGGGTAACTCGCTGAGGCCGCCGAAATTTGGCGGCGTTATGGACGCGACGAAAGACATGTCAGTCTCAGAGCGAACGAAAGTCGGGTCATGTCAACCGATGCAAGAGGCGGATAACGAATGCCATAAGCTCCTTAAGAGCAAAATCGAGGACGCGGGTCGCCTCAATACCGAAAGTACAAAAAGTCCTGCGATTCGCCGGTGCTGAGCGTGATGGCTACGAGCATCAGAGCAAGTCCGATTGAAACGCTCCACCACGGGATGCGTGCGACTGCGGTTTCCAGGTCGATGTCGCGGACCAGCCAATGGGAAATGAAGAGGCACTCAACAACGACTAACGCGATCACCAAATCGCGGTCAGCGAGTCCAAAACTCGACGATTTGTGGTAGTGCCCGACCATCGATGCCAGAATCCAACCGGCCTGGTCGAGGTTCGTCGCGCGATAAAAGACGAATGCAATCAAACAAAGCGTGACAGTGACCGCCCACAGGAACAATTTGCCGATCGGCCGCCTCCAGAGGCGCAGGCTTCTCAACCGCGTTCTTTGCAAAACGATTTCGCCGATCAGAAACGTGCCGTGCAAGAAGCCGAAGATCAAAAAAGTCGCAGTGGCGCCGTGCCAAATTCCGATCAGGAGCATCACAATCATGACGTTCGCGGCGGCTCGCGCGTAACCCTTGAATACGCCGCCGAGCGGATTGAACACATAGTCGCGCATCCAGGCGACCAAGGTGATGTGCCAGCGCTGCCACACATCGCGAAAGCCGATCGACGCCAGGGGAGCCTTGAAATTTCGCGGAAGCACGAAACCCAAGCAGAGGCCGATGCCCAAGGCACAGGTCGAATAGCCGGCGAAGTCGCAATAGTCCTGAACCGCGAAAGCGAGTGTCCCGGTCCAAGAACTGAGTGCATCGGGACGGACAGCGACGTCGTACACTTGCCGCGCCACAGGCGACAGCAAATGGTCGGCCAAAGTCACTTTGAGGAACAGTCCCAGCGTGAACAGGGTAAGCCCCCAGGAGAATTCCGGACCAGTAGCACGTCGCAGTCGGGCGCATTGCGGGAGGAACTGCCCAGCACGGAGGATGGGCCCGGCAAGCAGGACGGGGAAGAACGAAACAAAAAGACCCAGATCCAAGAGCGATGCCGGTTTGAGTTGTCGACGGTAGACATCGATCGTGTAGGACATCACCTGAAGGGTAAAAAAAGAAAGCCCGATCGGCAGCAAGATTGTGACTTTGGGCGGTGGATAGGCGAGTCGAAACCGCTCACCGAGTACCTCCCAGGCGACGAGCAATTCCTGGCCATATTTGAACCCGGCAAGTAAACCCAAATTCAGCACGACGCTAGCCCACAGGACTACTCGCCGTGCGCGAACCCGCTCGTCCCACATCTGGATCAGTGCGGCTGCGCCGAAGTTGACGAGGGTCGAAAAAACTAACAGCGTGGTATAGCGCAGTTCCCAGGCTGCATAGAACAGGTAACTGGCGAAGAGCAAGTTGAGCTTGCGAAAGCTCGATGGCACCGGCAACGAATGGATGAGCAGCACCGCGCAAAAGAACAAGATGAAGGTCAAGGAATTGAACGGCATGGGGAGGAAGTCGCCGTAAAGACAGTACAGACGAAATCGACCTTGGGAAGCGTTGAATTATGTGCGCGACCGGGGTTCGAATACCATCGGAGGAAATCAGTTGCCCCCCAGAGTCGACAAACTTGGAACTCCCCCACAGGGTGTCCAGCGAAATGTGTCGCACCTTTGTGTGCGCCGGCGTTTGATGTCCACCTGCCTGAATTTTTTTTCAGATTTTTGATTTGACTTTTTGCTTCCACCGCATCACGATGTTGCCTGTTCCGTCCAACGGCTGGACGGAAATGTGCAGGTGCAGTTGATTTTGACGAATTGGCTGTCACCTCGGCCCGCTTCTCTCGGTGAGCGCATCTTCGTGCTGTAGAGCCTGTCACCAGGCGCGGCAAAGTGTGCGCAAAATTCTCACGGTCGGGAGCGCATGGCGAGTGCGCGCCACGCAACCCGGCCACTCCCATCGAGCTCGACGCTTCAGTTGGATTCGTGCGCCGGTCGTGTGCGGGCAAGGCGAGTGTCGAAGGGATTCTGGAATCGGATCGACCGCCTGCAATTAGGCGCGCGGCTCAATCCGATTGACCTCAGTCAGGAGTTTTGGGCGAACGCAAATTCGCTTCGTTAGGGCTCATAGATTGTTGCTAAGGGAGGGAGTACATAGCCATGACACGTCTTTTCGTCTTCGCGAGTGTGTTGATCGCCTCCGGAACGCCTGTCCTGCTGGGGATCGGCCGCGCACCGTCAGGGGAAGGTGTCGAGGTGCCATCGTGGGAGGCAGCGAGCATTCGCGGAGGAACATGCGGCTCTTACCAACAGATTGCCAACGGGGCTTGCACGAATACCGGTAGCGACTCTTGCACGTCGGGCAACTCGAACTGCAGTGGAATATGTCCATATCTGTGTGCTCCGACCACGACGTACAGTGGATCCGGGACATTCACGGGCTCTTTGATCGGAATCGAATGCAATGACGCTCCCCAAGGGACGTGCACTGCGACGATTTGTTCGGTCGCAGGATTACCAGTGATCTGTTGCCAGTGTTTGAATGCTTCCGATATCCCATGCGGACCCTCGCCTGTGGAACTCGATACTGAGGGCTGCAGCGGCACGTAACCCACCGTTCAACTACCGTGGATCTGTCTCGGTGACGCACGCCGTCTGAGCGCCTGCGCGCTGATTCCGAGGGTGCGTTGGAATTCGAAGGGGGCAGCATGCGGCTGACGTTCTATTGCTCGCTCGCAGTCGTAGCAGTTGGCGTTTCGATCTTTGGTGCCGCCGTCGTCGATGGGCAGTCGGTAAGACCGGGAAGCGACTCCGACGTCAGAGGGCCTTCTGTAGCAAGCCACGGGTCGTCGGAAAGCCAGCACTGGCGCGAGGCCGAGAGCTGCGGCGTTGCCTGCGGCTACATGCTGGCGCGCCTTCTCGGTCGCAATATCGACTACGGCGACGCGGCAAGCGCAATTCCGATTGAGACCGGCGGCACGTCTTTGTCCGCTCTTCAAAAAGGGCTCCGGGGACTTGGCGTTGGGACGACGATCCTGAAAGCCAAGCCGCGCGACCTCGATTGCATGGCAATGCCTGTGATTGCCCACATGCTTCCTCGTCGAGAGGCCAGCAATGCGGTGGGCCATTTTTTGCTCGTCTTGCGAGTCGACGACCGCAGCGTGCGGTATGTCGAGCCGAACTACGCTGCCTCGATTGAAACGGTTCCGCGGAACCAATTCCTGCGCTGCTGGAGCGGCTATCTCGTCGCGCCAACCCGCCGCAAAGCCGTTTCCGAGAGTTGCTTCGAGTTGGCCTTATGCACTTTGTTTGCAACCACGATCTCGTTTGGTGTTTTTCCGCGCGGTCGTTCGTTGGTGCGTCGGCATCTTGAGATTTGGAAACTCCGTTCGATGCTGTTCCTCGTCGGACTTACTGGAGCGAGCTGTGTGGCGCCAGGCTGTACCGCGACGCCGCTGAGTTCTCATGCGCCCACTGGCACCTCGCTGTCACGACCCAAGAACAGAGGACTTGTGTCGCCTGGTGGCCTGGAACACGGAGGCGGATCTCGGGGCACTACCGCCTGACGGAGCCGCCGAAGCCCTCTTCCGTATCGAGAACCAGGGTGATTCCGAAGTTCGTCTGCATCTGGGATCGCCGACATGCCGCTGCACTGAAGCCCGTATCGAAAGAGAAGCCCTGAAGCCTGGCGAATCGACGAACATCCATATGGTCATGCGATCCAGACCGCATCAGGCCGGGCCAGCGGATGCTCGAGTCTACGTTGAGGCCGAGAAGGGGCCGTGGGCCGAAATGCTCAGTGTTCACGCCGTCCAGTTGGGAGCCAACTTTCCAGACTACACCTACGCCATCGGTGCGTCTTCGCCGGCGTCAAGAAAAGCAAGCGTCGTGGGAAATGTGTTCCTGAAGGGATCGGCATCGGAGTTGAAGGTCGACGTTCCTCTGAGTGGAACCGGCTTGGAATCTTTGCTCATCATTCGCAACCTGCGCGTCGGTTCGTCGACTCAGATGCCGGGGTATGTCCGTCAAGACTGTTCATTCACGGTCGAGCTCAACTCGAAAGTAGCTTTAGTGAAAGAGAGACGAGAAGTCTCGCTGCCCGTTTCGGTCACTGTCGATGGCCAAACGACCCTTCATCGTATCCGGCTTGCCGTATTGCCGCCGGCTCGCTCCACGGGGACCCTGGCGAGAAGCTTGCCATGAGCGTCACACGTCGCACAAAGCTCATGTTTGTGTTGGCCTTAGCCGCTCTTGTGGGAACTGTCTCTGCGCTATCGTCTCGATTTCGAGAGGCCACGGCTCTTGCATCGCACGATGTGGCATCCAATACGCGGCCTGGGTCCTCGTCTTTGACTCCGCCACTTGCACCCGCGGAAAGATCAAAGATTCTGCAGGCCTTGGCCAAGTATGACTCCGCGAAGCCTCTGCGAGCCTCCGACCATTTTCACCGTTGGGGTTTCGACGGTTTGAAAGGGAGTTACCCGCTCAACTCCCAGTTGCAACGCGATGTGGATCAGTTGCTCGTCCAGAGCGGCTTTCGTCGGATATTTCCCGGATCATCGCCGCTCTTTTTTCGGTCGGCCTACGGTTGGGAGGTACGACAGCGAACCGTCCAGAATGCTCGTGAGCACCGAGAATACGAGCACCACGTCGACCAGTTTCTCGCGACCTGCGGCCAGATCGGCGCACCCCTGAGCCTGCCGATTGAGACTGATTTCGGACGAGTCTCGATCGGCGAACTCTTGGAGGCTTCGCGGCGGAGTTTTGACAACAGCCAAGAGCTCTGTTGGACGCTGGTCGCCTATTGCAGCTATTTGCCTGACGAGCCGGAATGGGAAAACCGATTCGGTGAACGATGCTCCTACGAATCCATTGTTAAGGAGCTCTTGTCCCTTACGCTGGATAGCGGCTCTTGTGGAGGAACGCACAAACAGTTCGCCCTCGCCAATATTCTTGGTTCCCCCGCAGCAAAGCACTTGAACGGAGACCTTCAACGGCAGTGCGAGGATTATCTGGTCCGCTCGAGGAAGATCCTCGAAAGCTCCCAATTGCCGAACGGATCCTGGAGCCCGCAATGGGCGACGATTGCCGCAAAAGCCTCGGACACCCAGAATGGGTTACCGATCCGTGGGATTGACCTCGTGCGGATTACGGGCCATCAACTCGAGTGGATTGGTATTGCGCCCGGTGCTTGTCGGCCGCCGATTGCTTGTACATCGCGCGCGATTCGCTTCCTGGCCGACAGTCTCGATCGCGCCGACGTGGGCACGATCCAAAAAGAATATTGTGCCTACTCCCACGCCGCCTGCGTGCTGCAGCGCACTCTGATTCCTATTCAAAATCCACAGATGTCGAAGGAAAGTGCCCAGGCCGACGACAATCGCTCACAGGGCGACTCTTCACGATTTCTCACGACGCGCGAAGGATCGCGGGACGAAGCGCAAATCCCTTAACGGGATCACAATCGAACGCAGTCGACAGCTTGGAAACAATTTCGATAGGTTCATAAAGGGGTCTGCGTGACTCTCTTCCTCGAGTTTGACAGGTAGGAGGTCGACTGTTGGTTCCGAAAACACGAACTGCGGCAACTGGAGGAGGGTGGGCCGTCAGAGCGGCAACCGCCCTGGTGATATTGAGTTCCGTCCGATCAGTGCCAGCCGAGGATTGGAAGGCGCCTCGGCAGTTGATTGGTCTGAACGGAGAACTTGGCACTTACGAGGAGGCCCAAAAGAAGCTAGAACATCTCGGATGGCAGGACGTAGACCCCACAACGGAAAAGTCGACGCGTTCGCTCAAAGACCTGTACGACGGTCAGATGGCGTGGCGCAGGGCGCTCGAGAATATCGAGGTTTCCTTTGATTATTCTCTGCATCGATATCGACAGTCGGCCCGCGTCCTCGCGCAAAAGAAGCAGAAGCAAGCTGTGCCTGACGATTATGCGTTCGAGGCGCGAATCGCAATGAAGGACGAGAAACGATTTGTGCACACTCGCAATACCACGCCCTCCAAGAAGCCACCCGCGAGTTCGACAATAAACTCGAAATCCAAGCGTCGCCCAAGGCCTGATCCCGAATTCGTGTACGCGTACAACGGGGCGGCGATGAAAAGTTTCGAGCCGTTTCGCTCGATCGGGCATATCCATCGGGCGAAGCTCGACGCAGTCGAGTCTCGCCATATGTGGTACTTCGACTCGATTTCAATTCCGACCGGCGCGGGAGCCGCCAGGCAGCGCGAGTCGGCCTGGTATGTGCCCGTTGCTTTGAGTCTTCCCACCGCGTATCGAGTCTTGCCGACTCTTCAGAAAGTCGACGGCTTTCCCTGTCATGTCGTGACAAGCGGACCCGATACCCTGTGGATCGACGCGGAGGCTGGTTTCTCGGTACGGCGCCGAGTGTGGTTTCAAATGACCAACCTGAGCCGACCTCCAGTCTTGGCTTTCATCTATGTCAACAAGGACATTCGCCCGTGTACCGAGGACATCTGGCTGCCTCACGAGTGTTATCGCATCGACTTTGGCGGGACGCTGGAGCCGGCCAATGCGCAAGGCGTGCTGACGGAAGTTCACACAGTCACGGTCAAAGAGATTCACGTCAACACAGTGACGGACGATTTATTCGAGCTGGCGTTCCCGCCCGGCACGAACGTGCAAGACCTGGTAGCGAATAAATCGTATCTTGTTCCCCACGGGGAGCATTTGCTTGACGACGCGATTGCTCGTGCCAATCCCATCATCGACGGCGAAGTGAAGCCCTTTCGATCGGGAGCCGGTTTCCGCTCGATCTGGCGGCAGCTGTTGATTTTAAATGTCGCTGCGCTGATCGTGGCCGGCGGGGGAGTGTGGTGGCGCCGCCGGAACCTGCGCGGTTAGACAATGCGGCGATTTCTGTTGCGAGGCCACGGTTCCTCAACCACGAGGTCGCCCTCAACGTGATGAGCTGGGCGTTGGCAGAAACTCCGTAGGGATGTACGGGCGACTAGTGCTGAGTAAGCCCCACCGTTTTCCTGTTTAATTTTTTGGATTCTCCCGAATGATTTGCGCTGCGGCGCAATTTCAGGATGGGCCGACCTGGTTAACCGGAGCCGAGCACCCCAGCACAATGCCAGCTTTGCCTCACGACGCGTTTCTCGAGGCGGTCGTCCGTCGCGATCGGGCCGCATGGGGGGCGTTGTATGACGCTCACCTTCACGAGATCTACGCGTTCGTCAGTCACCTCATGGAGGGGGACCGAAGCTCGTGCGACGACCTGAATCAGGAAATCTGGCTGCAGGCCATCTCCTGCATCGAAAAGTTTGACCCGCAAAAAGGAGAACTGCGCGACTGGTTTTTTGGCATCGCCCGGCGACAGGTCGCGCTCCACTTTCGTCGTTTGTCCGGTTCAACCGTCTTGCTTGTCGACGATTTCACGGAAGGGACGGAGCCACCGGACAATGCTCTGTTGCTTCCGCAGGAAGTGATGGAGCGAGTCGAGCGGGTGCGACTGGTCCGTGCCGCATTCGTCGCAATGCCTCGGTCACACCAACATGTCCTGCGAGAGAAATACATCGATGGCCGTTCGGTTCAGGAAATCGCGACAGCGATGAAAACGACCGCCAAGGCCGTCGAGTCGTCACTGTCGAGAGCGCGCACTCGCTTGCGAGTGCTGCTAGGACCCTATTTCGCGCCGGCGCCTCAACATCGAGGCGCAAGACCATGAGCAGTCAGTCCGAAGAACTCGGCGCAGAGGAAAAGAAAGTGCTCGACGAAGCGCTTTCCAATGGTGGCGTCCGGATCGGTCCGACGCCGGAGTACGCCGCTGACTTGCGCCGTCGCCTATTGAATGCAGCCTCGGCCGTTCAGGTGAGTCGCGCCAAACCGAATCGCCGGGTGCTGGCGGGGTCGATCTTTGGGGCGGCCGTCGCTGCGGTTGTGCTCGCCGGACTTTGGTTGTCCAACGGCGAGCCAGCCTGGGCGTCTGCCATTCGAAAGGCCCGCGGACAAGCCTGGATCCATGCCAAGATCGAGCGAGACGGCGTGTCTCAGGGCGACATCTGGGTCTCGCCTGAACGAGATATCGTGGCAGCGAGGATCGGAAAGAGCGTGCTGTTCCAGGATTACAAGCAAGAGGTCTTCTTCCGCTACGATGGTGGTCAAAAGGTCCTCGATCGCGCTTTCCAACCCGAAAACCCTAATCTCAGTCAGGACCTAATGTCGGCTTCGGGGTTTGCGGCGATGTTCCGTCGTTCTCCCGGAGCTCCTTCGTTGCTTCCAAACGAGCCGATCGAGCATTGGACCTTGCGCAGCCGCATGATCGATGGGATTCCCTGCGACGAATACGAAATCGAAATTCACTCGCCGGACAGAGCCCCGAGCACTCTGTTGCTGACGGTCGACAAGCGTCAGTCGCTGCCGCGCTCGTTGACGATTGTCGAGGGCGACTCCCATGCGACGTCACAGTTCGATTATCCGTCGACCGGCCCGCTGGATTTGCAGGCGCTGGGTGTTCCTGTCGACGTTCAAAGAGTCGACAGTAACCCATCCGGCAAGCTCGCTCCGATTGTTCAGACATTGCAGGATGGGCGAAAAAATTTTGATGACTATACCGCCCTTAGCGTAACGTCAGCTTTTGATGGTGCGCGGCCGCTCCAAAAGTGTGAGGTGAAACGCGTATTGCGACACGGCGACAAATGGCGCATCGACAGCGTCGACGTCGCTGATCCCGACTTTGTTCTGCCAAAGGATCCCGATCAGGCACTCAGCGCATGGCATGCAAAAAGTAAAGTCTTACGTTTCGCACCTCTCATCATCTGCGACGGCCGCTTGATCGGAAGTTTCCAGCAGAATGGCGAGTTGGCCACGGGTGGTCGGCCCTTCCATGCGTTTAAGGCGACAGATGACTCGCTAGCAGAGAGCTTTGCGACCTACGTCCCAGAGCGATCCTGTCGTCCGATTTTTCACCTTGGCTCAACCGCGGTTATGCCTGCAAGGGAAGGATCCCGAGAGGAATTAATCAAAGTCAATGTCCTGCCGTTGCCGACGGCGAAGGGCCACCATGACTTACCGAAAACTTACTTGCTCGATCCAAATCATGGAGATGTGGCACTGAGAATCGTGACGAATCTCGACGGACCATCGGAGGCGAGTGCGAGCAAGCCTCGTTCGAGTTCACGCGAGGTCGCGTTCAAAGATTTCAGACAGTCACCCCGAGGCTACTGGTATCCCGGCGTTGTCGATCGCGATCCGATATCCAATTCGCAACCGGTTACTCGCTTCTACGTCGATTTTGCGAATGTGCCGTCCGACGATTTGTTTGGGCCAGTCGTTCCAACTCCTTGAGCTGACACAGGACCGCCCGGAACACGGATAGCCGGGCCTGGGTGCGTGCGAGAAACATGACCACAGTTCTGAGAATGCCGTTCACGAATTCGGTCCGCTCGACCGGCAACGATGCCATCGTGACCTTCGGGGAAGATCGTCGCATCGAGGCGGCCAATCCGACGGCCGAAGGGCTGCTGCTTTATGGGCCTAACGAATTGCTGGGCCGCGACATGTTGTCGCTGCTTCCGAGAGAGTGCGAACTCTCGTTCTTGGCCGCCATTCAAGCTGACGAAGCCGAGGGAATCGGCATTGAGCTCGAAACGCCTCGCCCGTTTCGCCTGCTGAGAAAGGATGGACATTCCGTCGCGGTTCAAGCCACGCTCGCTCCCATGCGCTTTGAGAGGCGCATCTTGTGGACGTTGCTGGCCCAAGACAACACTTCGCATGACCGAGCCACGACTCAGTGGGAACTCATGGAGCGGCTGGCCGCCATTGGCCAGGCGGTCTCGACGATTGCACATGAGAGCCGCAACTCATTGCAGCGCATGGAAGCGGCAGTGCATCAATTGAAGAAGCACGCGACCGATGCCGAGAAGGTCCAAGGCGGAATCGCCAAGCTCGCATCCGGGGCGGAGGAGCTCCATCGTTTGCATGAGACAGTTTTGGAATTTGTGCGACCCCGGGTTCTGCAACCGGTTCCGCTCGATGCGCGAACCGTCGTGCGGGCCGCTTGGAAAGAGGCGCTGACTCAGCCGGAGATGCCGAACGTCGAGCTGGTTGAAAGCCAAGAGACCGAGGACACGATCTGCGAGATTGACGCATTTGCCGTCCGGCAGGTTTTTCGCAACATCTTCGAGAACTCCTTGGCAGCCTGTCCAAATTCACTGGAAATCAATGCGTTATACGAGGACTGTGAGGTCTCGGGGATCCCCGCTCTGCGAATCGTCGTTCGCGATAACGGACCAGGACTGTCCGACGAACAAAAGAACATGGTCTTTGTTCCGTTCTACACCACAAAACAGCGCGGCCTGGGATTGGGTCTCACGATTGCCAGGCAGATCGTGGAAGCGCATGGAGGTGAGAATCTATTTGTCCAACGGCCCGGGAACGGCCGTTGTGGTCGTGTTCAAGAGGGCCATTCCATGACTACGGAGGAGTCAGGCTTACGCATCGCCGTCGCGGACGACGACCCCGCAATCCTGGAGTTCGTGCGAGACATCCTCGAGGGAATGGGCCACACGGTGATCGCCAGCTGCTTTTCGGGGCAGGAGTTGATCGACGCGTGTGCCAAGAATGCGCCGGACTTGATTGTGACGGACGTAAAAATGCCCGGAATCGATGGGATCGAAGCTGCGGCAGCGATCAATCGGCGCAAAGCCACGCCGGCGATTCTGGTGACATCGTTCGGGGAGACTGACCTGATCAGCCGAGCGCTGCGCACCAGCGTCCTCGCGTATCTGATCAAACCAATCAAGCAAATCGATCTCGAAGTGGCCGTCGCTGTCGCGATGCGCCGCTTTCGCGAGCATCGAGCGATCTGCGATGTGGCGGCCTCTCTGCGCCAGTCGCTGGAGGAACGAAAGCAGGTCGAGCGCGCGAAGGGCGTGCTAATGCGTCGCGGCAGGCTTGACGAGGAAGAGGCCTACAAGCGGCTGCAGAAAATCTCGAAGGAAAATAGCCGAAAATTGCCCGAGATCGCGCGCATGGTCATTTCGATTGATCGGGAGTTTCGCGCGGAGCAATAGAGCACGAGAGAAAGCGGACGGCGTCGCAACGACGTTGAATTATTGAGTTGAAGGCGTTGCCTGGGACTGAGTCGGCATTGGGTAGAGATGGGCCCTTCGCCAACAGCAGCCCAGGCAACGCTTCTAAAATAGACCGTTGAATACGGATGTATCACACTCGGCTGACTTTGTCCCTCAAGGTGATCGGAGTCAGCCAAGAACACCGACGATCTTAGACGACGCGTTCCGATCGCCGACCGCGTGCGTTATCGGACTGCCCATCGAAATTGAGCGAACCTCGGCGGATTTTGCTTGGATCCGATGCCACGGATCTCGATCTTGTCGAGATCGCGCCAGCTTGGCAACGGTTTTCCGTCGGCGGCGACAAAGTGCCGGGCTGAGAGCGAGACCTGGCGCCAAGCCGTTGCAGGCCCCGTGGTCGAAACTCGGGCCATGTAGTTCTGGGCTCGCGGCGTCCAGTCGTGGGCGATTAGCAGGATCGTGAACCCCGGACCGCCGGGGTCATCGGCAGAGGGCGATCCATCCGCCTTCGATTGGGTGTCCCGCAGGAACTCCCCCTGATACTCAAACGTCAATAAATCTCCCTCGTGTCCCGCGTACGCCGGGTCGCCGATGTAGTGCGAGACAATCGCAAGGTTGACGCGCTTGCCGAAAACCGCGGGGTTGATGCAGACGGCTGCCGGCCGGCTCGGATCGTCGGATTTCAAGAAATAGGCGGGCGAGACATCGGGATCTGTGTTGGCCGTCGCAAAGACAAATGGCGCTCCGGGTACCGTTGGCTCGGGGGCCGGCGAGGCGCTCCACGCCAGCGATGCGCGGGTTGCACCGAGTCGGTCCGGGATCGATCGCGTCAGATTGGTGCTCAAGCAGACGCCCGAGCCGTAGGAGACGTTCGCAAAGGCGCGGAGCGGATCGCCCCTCTTCAGAACGGGCAGGCGAGCCTGCCATGACCGCTTCGATTTCAAGGTCTCCGCGCGGCGCCAGAAACGGTTCGGCGGCGGCTTCTCGCCCAGGGTGTAGAACACCTCGACGTCAGTCACCTGTGACTCGTCGGCTGGCTGCACATAAGCCAGCGGATCACCGTCGTGACCGACGCGCAGCTCGAGTTTCGGTACAGCGGGAAACGGCCGGCCGCCGCGCAGTTGCCAATCCATCCACGCGGGCAAGTTTCGCCCCTGCGCCCCGTCGATATGGTGGTTGTATCGCGGCGTGAAAGCAAGCCGCGACGGGGCCCGCACCTGCGAGAGGATTTCACACGCGTTATCCATCCACCCATGGAAGTCGTTCGTCGCATCCAGCAATAGGAGCGGACGTCGAATCGCACCCGCATAGGCTTCCGGCGCCAGCACCCGGTTAAATAGCAGCACGCCGGGCTCGGGTTCGGGAAAACCCCAGACTGTTTTGCGCCATCAAAGTTGTAGCCGCAGCCGTAGATCGCGACGGTCGTCTTAACGCGATCGTCGGTGGCGGCCACCAGCCAACAGAGAGTTCCGCCGATACTCACGCCGAAGATACCCAGCCGATCACGGTCGACCTTGGGGTGATACGAGAGCAGCGTGAGGGCCCGGCGAGCGACGACCACCCAGTGATACCAGCTTGATGCGCGCGGCGTTGGCCGCAGCTGCAGTCCTCCGTTCGCCTGCGCCAGATTGGCCTGTTTGATCGGTCCCCAGTCGGTGAATTCCTTGCGTTCTGCCCAGGGACCCGTGAAGTCATAGCTCACGCACACGTAACCGCGGCTCGTCCAAAACCGGACCCAATCGTGTGATGCCGTCTGTCCGCCGCCGTGGATGTGCAGAATTCCGGGGAGCCGTGAACCATTGCTCGGCGCACCGCGGATCGCAAAAACGCGCACCCGGCCGCCTGATTCGCGTTCGGCCGTGAAACGGAGCGTTTCGAAGTCAGCCTGCTCTTCGTGCCAGCTTCGGATCTTTTCGATCTCGAGATCCGGCGCGTCAGGGCGGAAATCGCGCCACACCTTGTCGGGAGTATCGAGGACCAGCCCTTGGCCGAGAGCCCCGGCAGGGAGGCATGTCACAGCCGTCGCGGAAAACAAAACCCACGAGACGATCAATCGTTCGGATGCCATGGGCTTCCAAGTCGTTGGTTGCGGCCCCTTTGGACGAGCTTCTCGCGTCGATCGCCCCCCAGCGTCCGAACGCCCGGTCGAAGCGTGCTCAGGGCCCAAAGTGCGAGTCTAACGGTTGGACCCTTCGTGACGAGAGCGACGATTAATTCGACCAAGAAATGGCCGGATTGCGGCATTTGGTGTTCGAGGGTCCTTATCAACGGACCAGACGCATTGATCCGCACGTCGTGTGACCTAGGCTTGCTCGCATTGACCATCATCCAGCATTTCAGTTCCAGAGAAACCCGGACAGCCTGAATGAGTCTCGATTCCGCTGCAGCCGGCGGGCAGTTCCAAGCAACGATTCTCGTTGTCGACGACGAAGCTCCAGTCCGCAACTTGTTGGCGATGTGGCTCACCAGCCACAAATACCGTTGCGTGCGCGCGGACAGCGCCGCTGCGGCCCGGCGCTGCCTGGAGACCGAATCGATCGATCTAATCACCGCCGACATCAATATGCCGGGCGGATCCGGCATCGACCTGTTGCGTCATGTCCTGCAGAGTCATCCGGATCTTCCCGTCCTGATGTTGACGGGCAACCGGGACACAGAATCGGCGATTGAGGCACTGAACGCCGGTGCTTTCGGCTATCTCTTGAAGCCGGCCCGCGCAGAGGAGTTCCTCGCCCAAGTGAATCATGGACTGGAACTGCATCGTCTGCGGATTGGACGACGCCGCTACACAGAGGGACTCGAACAGCAAGTTCGCGAGCAAACCAAGGAGATCCGGCTGGCGCACGAAGAGACAATTCACCGTCTCGTCCATGCCGCCGCATGTCGCGATCTCGAGACCGGGCGCTCATATCGTGCGGACTGCTGTGTTCAGCGAAATCCTGGCGCGAGCGGCCGGTTGGGCGCCAGCCGAGGTCGAGCGCATTCGAATGGCCGCGCCGATGCATGACATTGGAAAGATCGGCGTGCCAGATGCCATTCTTCGCAAGCCCGCGGGCTTGACTCGAGACGAATACGAAGTGATGAAGCAGCACACCGTCATCGGCGCCAAACTGCTGGCCCGGTCGAATTCGTCGATTCTCCTTATGGCCCGTGAGATCGCGCTGTGCCACCACGAGCGCTGGGATGGAACTGGCTATCCGGCGGGACTTGCTGGCGACGCGATTCCCGAGGCGGCCCGGATTCTGTCAATCGTTGACGTTTACGACGCTCTCACGAGCGATCGCCCTTATCGCCGTGCGATGAAAGAGGAAGAAGTCCTCAAGATGATGAGGGCCGAGCAGGGGCGTCAATTCGATCCTGTGCTCCTCGCGACCTTCTTCAGTGTTCTCGAGCAAATCCGGCATGCCGCTGGTAACCATCCGGACGATCCGGAGAACGCAGATAGCTGGCTCGACCTGACGATCTGTTCCGTTCCCTTCGCAAGTCCTTGAGGCCGAAGCGCAACGGGCCGTGCGCATTGCGCACGCCCGGTTTCCTCGGTTCGGCCGATTCCCGCGTCACGACCGTCGCGGCTCGCAACTCCGGCAGAAGGCTGCGACATTTGCCTCTCTTGCCGCGTTGCAAAATCACCTCACCCCGGGTCGCGTTCTACTTTTGATTGCCGAATTACGCAGCCTTGCGTAAGCGAACACAAACGCGCCGACCGCTCCGACGCGGACGGATTCGCAGAGGGACCGAATCTCAGATGGTCATCTTGGTCGTAAGCGATTGCCAGACGAAGGCGACCCGGCTTCGTCATCTCTTGGCCCAAAACGGCTGCGACTGTCCGCTGGCCAATGTGCTGCCGATCGAGGCCGCCGCCAACGCGGTTTCCTGCTTTTATCCAAAGCCGGATTTGATCCTGTTCGTCCTTTCCGACGACGCCGAGCGGTGCCACGTCGCCCTGGAACACCTGCGCGAGTTGTCGGGCGTCGATGTGGTCGTCGTTGGTCCGCGCGATCCCAACTCGATCCTGGGGGCCTTGCATGCGGGCGCGGCCTCGTATCTGGACGAGACCAGCGACCTCGAGCGAGACCTCTCCGTAACGCTCGGTCGCCTCTCCTCCGCCGAACCTGGAAGGTCGCCCGCAGGTCGGTTGACCACGGTCGTCTCTGCCAGTGGAGGTTGCGGTCGAACACTTGTCGCCGCCAACCTGGCTGTGGCGCTGGCCAAAAAGCACGGGCGCTGCGGCCTGTTCGACCTGGATCTGCACGGAGGCGACCTTGCGACGTCTCTGAATCTCAAACCGCGCCACTCGATCGTGGACCTGTGCCGCAACATCGACAAGCTCGATCAAAAGATGTTCGAGCAGTCGCTTGCCGAGCACGAGAGCGGAGTTTCGGTTCTTGCGGGGCCCGACAACTGGGAAGATGGCAGGCACGTCACACTCGACGGGCTGCAAAAAGCCTTGCGGTTCGGCCGAAGTCTCTTCTCGCACGTCGTCGCCGATCTGGACGCCTTTTGGCAGAAGGATTTTGCCTATCCGCTTCAGCAAAGCACCGCCGTCGTGCTTCTGGTGCGGCTCGACTTTGCGGCGCTACGAAGGCGCGGCGCGCGTTGTCGTGTTTCGAGCGCAACGGCGTCGATCGCGACAATGTCTTGCTCGTCGCGGCCCGTTCCGGTCGACAAAAGGAGATCAGTGCCGCTCAGGTCGAATCGGCCCTCGGGATGAAGATTCGGCACTCTGTGCCGGAGGATGCCGAGCGCGGCCAACTCATCGACCAATTGCGGCGTCCCTGTGGTGCTGGAATCGCCGTCCTCGGCGATCAGCAAGGCGATCAATGCGCTGGCTGCCACGATCGTGGCGGAGCCCAAACGTCCGGCCGCTGGGAATGGCGCCGGTAAGGCGAGTTTGTCCAAGAAATTCCGAACATTTTTCTCACTCAGTGCGCAGGAGCTCGCGCAGGGCAAGTGAGCTGCCCGGCGTGTTGTCCTCTGAATTCAGGAACGATCGATGTTTCAAACGCTCGATTTGCGACCAACAAGCTTGACGGCTGGCACCGAGAGCACCGAAGAGCGTTTTGTGCGGCTGAAGAAGGAGATCCACAAGCAGCTCGTCAGCGGTCTGCACATGCCGTCGGTCGGCAGCGTCGACGACTATGAACTGCGACGAGAGCTCCGGCGGGGCATCGAACAGCTTTGCGAGGACCGCACGGAACTGCTGAGCCAGGATGAGCGCATGCGGCTCGTCAACGAGGTCGTCGACGAGACCTTGGGGCTCGGCCCGCTGGAACCCTTGCTCCGCGATCCTACGATCACCGACATTCTGATCAATGGTCCTCGCACGGTGTACGTCGAGCGCCGCGGCCGGCTTGAGCGAACCAGCGTCACGTTCCACGACGAACAGCATCTCGTGGAAATCGTCCAGCGGATCGCCAGTAAAGTCGGCCGGCGACTCGACGAATCGAGTCCCATGGTCGATGCCCGGCTAGCGGACGGCAGTCGTGTTAACGCAGTCATCCGACCGCTTGCGCTCGATGGGGCGCTCGTGTCGATTCGGCGTTTTTCGGCCAAGCCGCTTCTGGCGGCCGATCTCATCGCCCGAAAATCGGTCACTCCCGAAATCATCGAGTTTCTGGCGGCCTGCGTTCGAGCCCGCTTGAACATCGTGATTTCTGGCGGAACCGGCAGCGGAAAGACCACGTTTCTCAACATGCTGTCGGGCTACATTCCGGACGACGAGCGCGTAGCGACCATCGAGGACGCCGCCGAGCTGCAGCTTCAACAGCCGCACGTTGCGCGGATGGAGACCCGGCCCACGAATCTCGAGGGGCGGGGAGAGGTCACCACGCGGGAACTCGTGCGGAATGCACTCCGGATGCGGCCGGATCGAATCGTCGTGGGCGAGTGTCGCGGTGCGGAAGCATTCGACATGTTGCAGGCCATGATGACGGGCCACGAAGGGGGCATGACGACGATCCACTCCAACGACACCCGCGAGGCCATTAGCCGCCTGGAGATGCTCATCAGTATGGGCGGTCAAGAGCTGTCGATGTGGTTCATTCGCCGTCAGATCGCTTCAGCGATCGACATCGTCGTGCAGTGCGCCCGGCTGAGCGGCGGGATCCGGAGAGTCGTTCAGGTCTCGGAAGTCACGGGAGCCGAAGGAGAGGTCATCGCGATGCACGATCTGTTCACGTTTGAGCAGACCGGCGTCGACGAGAACAAAGTTGCCCAGGGCCACTTCCGCGCGACGGGGATTCGACCGTCCTGCCTCGAACGTCTGGCTGCCCATGGCAACGGCCTCGATGCGAACCTGTTCGAGCGGCGCACTCTGGAAACAACTCGCCTGGCCTCAATCTCGCACGCGAGTAAACGTTGATGGATCCCATCGTTGTCAAGCTGGCGACCTTCGTCGCGGCGGTGCTCGCGGTCGTCGGCGTATTTTCGGTCATTTCCGACGTGATCTTGCGGGACAAGGCACGGATCAAGGCGCGGATCGACAAGGAGTTTGGCGACGAGCGCCAACGCCTCGCCCGGAAGTCGGAGCTTTTCAAGGACCTCAAGCTGTTCCACGCGGAGACGTCGCGACACGTCCCCGTGATGTGGACACGCTTTGTGACGGCCGTCGAGCACTCAGGGTTAAACACGAGTCCTTTCAGGATCGTGCAAATTGCTCTGACTGTGGCAATCATCAGTGCCGTTGTCGGGACGACCTTGACGGGTCTTTGGTTGGTTGGAACTATCTTTGCGGCGATCGGCCTTGTCGCGCCGTTTGGCTACGTGTACGCGGCCCGCGCCGCTCGCATGCATGCGATCTGCATGCAGCTTCCCGAAACTTTCGACTTGATGGCTCGAGCCATCAAGGCCGGCCAGACAATGTCAGGCGCCATGCAACTGGCGGCCGACCAGTTGAAGCCGCCCATTTCGACCGAGCTGGCGGCTTGTTGCGAGCAACAGAATCTCGGTTTGCCCCACGACGTCGCGCTGCAGGAACTGGCCCGACGCACCGGCGTGATGGAATTGCAGATGTTCGTCGTCGCCTTGCTTGTCCATCGAAACACTGGGGGGAATCTCGCAGACATTCTCCAAAGCTTGTCCGACGTGATCCGCAAGCGCACGCGGCTCCGCGGGAAGATCAAGGCTGCCACGAGCGAAGGACGCCTGCAAGCGGTCGTCTTATCGGTGTTGCCGCTGGCCGCGTTTGTGGGCCTGGTGCTGATCAATCGACCCTACGCCCAAATTTTGCTCGACCGTCCGGAGTTGCTGTGTACGATTCTCGCCTCGGAGGCACTTGGGTCACTGTGGATTCGTCAGATCGTGAATTTCGAGTACTGATCGGCGGTTGCGGTCGTTACCGGCATCGACAGCTTCGGTCTTCGTGACACGCTCGGATATGACCATCGAACCCGCGGAATGAACGATGAACTGGCACTCGTTGACTGTGATGAATTGGGATTCGTTGACGGTGCCGGTGTGCGCATTCCTCGCCGTCAGTGGCCTGACCTATCTCGCCTTTCACGCCATCTGGGCACGCGACCGACGGGTTGACGATCGGCTCGTCGAGCTTTCGAGCGACACGCCATCGGCACAGACGCGGTTGGTCCGATCGGATTCGCCGGCCTCCAACTCGGTGCGTGCGAAGGTCGCGAAACTTGCAGCGCAGCTTTTGCCGAACGATAAGCGCGAACGGACTCAGCTTCAGGCGCGACTGATGCACGCCGGGATTTATGCGACGTGGGCGCCCGGAGTCTTTCTGACCGTCAAGATCGCGCTGATTATCGTCCCGGTGTTCGTCGCCCTGTTTCTCGGCGCCCTGGGTCTCTGCCACCCCGAGCGGATTCTCCTTTATGCGGGCGTCGTCGGCGGGATCGGGATCATCCTACCCGGCCTGTGGCTCAAAAGACGGAAAGCCCGACGCCATTCGACGTTGATGAAATCGCTGCCCGATTTCCTCGATCTCATGGTGACCTGCGTTCAAGCCGGACTCAGCATGAACGGGGCCCTGCAACGCGTGACCGAGGAGTTGGCCGTCGCGCATCCCGCTCTCGCGGGAGAAATGGGAATCGTTGAACGGCAGATCGAGCTTGGCGCAACTCCTGATCTGGCACTTCGCAATTTTGCCGAGCGTTCCGATCTGGCCGCGATCTCGACGCTCAGCACGCTGGTCGAGCAAACCCGGCGTTTCGGGACGAGCATCTCCGACGCCCTGCGGACCCACGCGGAAACGATTCGCGAACAACGCGAGCAGCGAGCAGAAGAGATGGCTCAGCGAGCTTCCGTGAAAATCCTGTTCCCGACCTTGTTACTCATCTTTCCCGCAATCTTCATCGTGCTTGTGGGCCCGGCAGCGGTTCAGATCGTCCGAACATTCTCGACACCACAACACCACGCAGCCGCTGAGAGCAAGTAAATGCGCATGTCATCGCGAAAGCCTCGCGGGATGACGAGACAGACGAGCTCGGATTGCCGAGCTGGTCGCAAGAGGCGACGTGCGGCGGCCGCTACCGAGCTGGCGCTGACGTTGCCGCTGCTCCTGCTCCTGGCATTCGGCTGCGTCGAACTGGGGCGTGCCGTCTCGATTTACACGATGGTTTCCTGCGCGGCGCGGGCGGGCGCCGAGTACGGGGCGACGCACGGATATAGCAACTACACGTATTCCTCGTGGCAGAGCCAGGTGACGCAACAAGTGCAGAACGCGGTGCAGGGAAACCCGTCGTTCAATTCGAGTCTGCTTTCAGTCAGCGTGAATGCCACGCCGGAAACGGGGGGATTCAACCTCGCGACAGTCACGGCGAACTATCAGTTCAGCACGATCACACAGTGGCCCGGCCTTCCCCACCAGTTCACGATCACCCATACCGTGGGGATGCGGCGATACCGATGAGTGAGCAGACAGCACAAACAGTCGCAAATTCTATCCCCGCTGGGTGGCACTGGCGGCTTGCCCGCCAGTGCGCTCACTCGAGACGGCGCAGAAGCCACTGGCGGGCAGAGGCGTTGCGGCGCCGGGGAGTTGCGGCCGTCGAGGCCGCCATCGTTTTGAGCGTCTTCCTGCTCATCTTGTTTGTGATGCTCGACCTTGGGCTGATGGTTCTCGATTACAACCTTCTGTGTGATGGCGCACAACAATTTTGCCGTCAGGCCGTCGTTCACGGTTCAAAATCAGCACCGCAAGAGACGATGTGGGGTCCCTCCACGGTCCAGGGGAACGCCGGAGATGGCTCACAATACAGCCAGAGCTTTCAACAGGATCTGACAACTCTGCCGCTCGCCAAGGTGAACTACAAGCTCGAGTGGCCTAATGGGACGAACCAGCCCGACGATCCGGTGCAAGCGACGCTGACCTATCAATACAGCCCCATGATCCCATTTGTGTTGGGGAACAAGCCGATCTCGCTCGAAGCCGTTTGCACGATGGCCGTCGATCATTGATGAGCACATTCCACTGAGGCGAACAGATGCACTCCACCACTCGTAATCGCAACCTTGACCGTGCTGGCGCCCGTCCTTCGCGTCATCGGGCACGATCAACGTTTGGTCACCGCCGCTCTGCCGGTGTGCTCGTCATTTTGGCGATCGCGCTGCCCATGTTGATTGGCATCGCGGGGCTTGTTCTCGACACCAGCATTTTGTTCGCGGCACACCGCAACCTGCAAAGTGCCGCCGACGCGGCTGCGACCGCTGCCGCAATGACGATCTACCAAGGTGGAAGCGTCGCCGATGCGCAGGCGGCGGCAACCACGTCCGTGCAAGGCGACAACTCGCTGTCCGATGCCACGGTCGCGCTCAGCGTTCCTCCCACGACTGGGCCTTATGCGGGGAACTCGAGTTACTCGCAAGTGGTCGTCACGCGAAAGGCAAGCACATTTCTGATCCAAGTGTTGGGTGGCTCATCGGTGCAGACGATTCAGGCGACTTCGACGGCGGGTGCTCAAGCGGCGACGGCGGGCGGTGCGATCTGCCTGCTCGATCCCAATCCGCCAGGAATCACGGTGAACCTGGCACCGGTTGCCCCCCTTTCGCTGACGCTGCCGCCCATCTTGGGGGGGCTGCAGGTACTGGGACTGGGCCAGCTTCAGGTGAACGGAGCAGTCCTCGACAACAATCAGTGGGGAGGAGTCGACCAGAACGGAAATCTCGCAGGTTCCGGGCCGGCCCCGCCCTATGCGGCCTCGTGCACACCATTGATCAGTCTCACGAGCGTCGCGGCTCAGGACATTCGCGTGGTGGGCGGAGTCGACAATCCGCAAAACTTTGGCAGCATTACCCCTGGCCAGGCCAGCCCGCTGCGCTGCAATGCATTGCCGGTCCCTGATCCGTTCAGCAGCGTCCCCGCGCCGACGACGGCCGCCGACAGCAAAAACGTCATCGGAACCACCTACGGTGGCGTGACCGTCATCGGGTTGCCGTTGCTGCCGGCCAAGACCTTCAACCCCGGCGTCTACGATTGGATCGAAATTGTGAGCGGCTCGGTGACCTTCAACCCCGGCGTTTACATCATCCGCAGCGTCAATCCCGTCACCCAAATTGCGCTGAGCGTTGTGGCGGGCACAGTGACGGCCAACGGCGTGACGTTTTATATCACCAACACGGCCAATTATTCGGCCGCATCGGGCGCACCGGACAACGGCGACGGCAACGCTGTTCCCCCTTCGGGAGCGGCCAACTTGATTCCCAGCGTCGTCATCGCTTCGCTGCTCGGCAGCAGCTATTCCGGCCTCAACGACCCGACCAGCCCGTTCAATGGATTGCTCATCTACCAGCGGCGCATCGACCGTCGACCGATCGTCTCTGGCCGACGAGACGTTGATCCTGGGAGGAACGCTCAGCGGAGCCATCTACTCCAAATATGGACAAGCGATCTTTGCCGCGAATGGAACCTACGACCTTCGATTCGCGACTGGGTCGATGCTCTGTTTGAACGTCCTCCAGTGCAAACTGAGCCCCACCACATTGCTTCCTCCTGCGATGGACGTCTACCTCGTCCAATAAGTCGATGAGCACGATCCTCGAAGCACCCTCGACGCAGGAAGCGATCGCCGCGCGGCCGTTGCAGCAAAGCGGTGGTCTGCTCGAGCGATCGGCGGCGCTCGCGGTCGTCACGTCGGCCGACGGCCGCATCGTGCTGGCCAACCGAGCCTGGACCGACCTGCTGGGCTACGCCAGCGACACGGTACTGGGCCGTTTGCTCACGCATTTCGTGCACCCGGACCATGCTGCGCCCTTCGCCGCGATGTTGCGCGAATCGGCCGAATCGGGAGCCGCGCAGTGTCGACGCTCCCGTGCGTTGCCGCGACGGAACACACAAGTGGTTGTACTGGCAAGTCCGCCGCGATGCCGACCGGAGCCTGTTTGCCACCGCCTTTGATGTCTCTGAGCGCAAAGAGGGGGAGCTGCGGACCGAGCGCCGAGCTTACGTCACCTCGTTGCGGGCCGAGATTTGGGCCCCCTTTGGCCGTGTGTTTTCGCAGAAATCGATCCTCGAGGCGTGGACTAACGTCCTGGCAAAGTCGCTCGAGGCGATCGAAGTCGGGATCTGGACGGTCGATGAACGTCACGCCGATCCGGAATTTGGCGCTGCCTCGCACAACACCAAGGCCTCCCCACCGGGTCCTTTCTTCGAGCTCCTGATCGACGAAGTGCGGAAGGTTCGCAGCTCGAGGGCGCCGAGTGCGTTTGTGACCACCGGCGACGCGGCTCCCGTCGATGCGCTCGAAAAAATCATTCGAGGTCGGGGCATCGTCGGCATTCTTCTTTACCCCATCGTATTGCAGGATCGGGTCGTCGCGATCGTCGCCGGCTGCTTCGCCCGCGCCCTCCGCGAAGTCGACACGTTTACGCTGGAAAAAGCCGCCGGCGAAATCGGTCCGGCACTCGCGTTTGTGCGCCAACACGAGCTCCTGGCGGAATCGAAACGGGCAAACGACGCGCTCGTGCGGTCGGCGCCAACTGCCATCTGCTGCTTGGACCGCGATGGCAACGTCACGCGGTGGAACCCCGCCGCGGAGCGTCTCTTCGGCAAGCCGGCCGTCGAGGCGCTCGGCCGCCCGCTCGCGATCCTCCGAAATGACGAACGAGAGATCTTTCAAGCATCGATCCAGGGAGCCATCGCCGGCCAAGCGACGGCTCACGTGGAAACCAAGGTCCAATCGTCCAGCGGCCAGCAGCTCGATGTGGGAATGTCTGTGTCGCCGCTGTTTGGTCCCGAGAAGGCCGTCGAAGCCGTGCTGGTCGTCCTCGCCGACCTGACCGAGCGCAAACGAGCCGAGCGGCGACTTTCGCTCGTACACGCTGTCACGCGCGTGCTCACCGACCCCGAGTCGGGCGATCAGGCACTGAGCGCCGTTCTGTCTCTCATCGGCTCTCATCTCGGCTCCAGCTGTGGCGAGTTTTGGGCGACCGACGACGGCAACTCGTCGGTGCAACTCACGGAAAGCTGGCACTCTTCGGCAACAAACGCGGTCGATTTCGAGAGCCAAACACGGAATTGGGATCCGTCCGAGCCCGCCGATCTCGCGAAAGCTGCGCTGCGTCACGGCAAGCCGCGGTGGTTCGCAAAGCTCTCCTCCGACCGCACCTTCGATCGCGCCGGACTGGCTGCTCGTTGTGGATTTGATGACGCGCTCGGCATTCCGGTGGTCTCTGGTCAAAGCGCCGTCGGCGTGATGCTCTTTTTTTCCGAACAGATCCTCGAGCCGGATGACCAATTGCTGGCCTGCTTGACGGCGATCGCCGAGCAAATCGGTTCCTTCCTGTCGCGCCGGCGGCTTCAACACACGCTGCAGGAGTCGGTCGATAAGCTGCGACAATCCGAGAAGATGGAGTCGGTCGGACGACTCGTCGGGGGCGTCGCTCACGACTTTAACAATCTCTTGACCGTGATCCTGGGCTACGGAGAGCTCCTGCTGGGGGAAGTCGCCGGCGAGGCGCCGATTCGCGAATCGCTGACCGAGATCGTCGAGTCGGGAAAGCGGGCCTCGGGCCTCACGCGGCAACTGTTGGCCTTTTGTCGCAAGGAAATCTACAACCCCGTCACCCTCGACCTCAACGCCCACGTCGAGGGGATGGAGAAAATGATGCGACGCCTCGTCGGCGAAGCGATCGAGCTGCGAACGGAGCTGACGGCCGATCTGGGGCACGTGCACGCCGATCCGGCTCAAATCGAGCAGATTGTGATGAATCTCGTCGTCAATGCGCGCGATGCGATGCCGGCGGGCGGGCAGATCACAATCGAGACGAAGATGGTTCAACTCGCTCGGGGACAAAAGATTGTTCCCCACGCGGCCCCCGGCTCGTACGTCCTTCTGGCCGTCCGCGACACCGGCTGCGGCATGGATGAGGCGACCCGGGTTCGCATCTTCGAGCCCTTTTTTACCACCAAGGGTGCGGGCAAAGGGACCGGCATGGGACTGGCGACCGTGCAGGAAATCGTCCAGCAATGCGGCGGTCAGATTGCCGTTGAGAGCCAGCCAGGTGCAGGCTCGACATTCCAAATCTTCCTGCCGCCGGTCACCAGCGGGCTGGCGGCGTGGGAGGTCGATGCCGCGCCCCAAGCCATCCCGCGGGGAAGTGAAACGATTCTGGTCGTCGAAGACGAGACTCCGGTCCGACGTCTCATGGGCCGCCTGCTCAGGGTGCAAAACTATCAGGTGCATGAGGCGGCCAACGCGACCGACGCGCTCGAGCTGCTCCGCAGCCAACCGGGAAAAATCGACCTCCTGCTCACCGACGTTGTGATGCCCGACATGAACGGCGTGGCGTTGGCGGAAAAAGCCCAGAAGGCGCACCCGAAACTTAAGGTGCTTTTTGCTTCCGGCTATCGGGACGGCGAACTCCGCCGGCTTGGACTGCCGGACCTCGGTCCGCAGCTCTTGCAAAAACCGTTTACCACATTCGATCTGGCCACGAAGGTGCGGCAGACTCTCGACGGCCTCCTGGGGTAGCTGCGGAATTCAGGAGCCGCGCACGGCAGTAAGCGGTCCGCCGCCCCATCGCCTGAGAAGTGTCCCGTCCCGTTCGTTCACCCGCTCCCACGAAATCTCCGCGGGGTCGGTGGGTCAACTACTTGGTGGGTCAACTTCCTATTGAAACAAAGTGTCCCGACCCACCGGATAGACTCTGTCTCGTTCGCGTCCCGTCCCGTTGGTTCCCGCCTGATGCCGTAGGGTGGGACAAGTCCGCCGCAGGCGGGCGCCGGCCCACCATCCTTGAGGCGGGAGAACTGGTGTGCCTGCGGCCGCAAGGCAACCTTGTCTGCACCCTACAAATACGTGTCCCGTCCCGTCCCGTCCTGAGTCCCGTCCCATGACCGTGTCCCGTCCCATGACCGTGTCCCGTCCCATGAACGAGTCCCGGTCCCATGAACGTGTCCCGTCGGTCAATCCGTCTGGCTGGAGTTCCCCAGGAATCGTGGGCGCTCAGAGAAGAGTGTAATCTCTTCAAAGAGGAGGCCCAGAGATGAGTCGGAAGTATCGGACGTACACGGAAGAGTTTAAGCAAGAAGCGATCAAACTGGTGACGCAGGAGGGTTACAAGATCGCGGAAGCGGCGCGGAGTTTGGGGATTCCCGAGAATCTGTTGGGCAAGTGGAAGCGGCGGGCGGAGGGCGGCAACGCGGGTCCATCCCCAGGTTCACTTCCCGGCGACGAGCGTGCGGAGCTGGAGCGTCTGCGTGCGGAGAATAAGCGGCTGTTGATGGAGCGTGACATTTTAAAAAAAGCGGCGGCCTTCTTCGCGAACGAGAAGAAGTGAGGTACGGGTTTATCCGGGAACATCGGAGGGTGTGGCCGCTGAGCGTGCTGTGCTCGGTGCTGGGTGTGGCTCGCAGTGGGTTTTACGCCTGGCGGAAGCGATCGGTGAGCCGGCGCCGGCAGCGTCAGGAGCAGCTGTTGGAAGCGATGCGGGAGATCCATGGCCAGAGGCACAAGCGGAGTTACGGGAGTCCGCGGATGCAGCGGGAGCTCGTGGCGCAGGGACATCGGGTGAGCGAGAACACGGTGGCGCGATTGATGAGGCAGAGCGGGTTGCGAGCGACGACGGCCCGAAAGTTCCGGCACACGACCGACTCGAATCATCGGCTGCCGGTGGCCCCAAACGTGTTGGATCGACAATTCGAGGCGCGTGGTCCCAACGAGAAATGGGTCTCGGATATCACGTACGTGTGGACCGACGAAGGCTGGTTGTACCTGGCGGCGGTGGAGGATTTGTACTCGCGGAAGGTCGTGGGCTGGTCGCTGGGAGAGCGGCTGACGAGCGAGTTGGTGAACGAGGCCTTGCGGATGGCGATCGGCCGGCAGCTGCCGATGGTGGAACTTCTGGCGCATTCGGATCGTGGCAGCCAATATGCCAGCGGAAGTTATCAACGGCTGCTGGCGTCGCGTGGGATCACGTGCAGTATGAGCCGCAAGGGGAATTGCTGGGACAACGCGCCGATGGAGAGTTTTTTTGCGACGCTGAAGAAGGAGTTGGTGCACCAAGAGCGGTACGCCACGCGCGAGGAAGCGCGGCAGAGCCTGTTCGAGTACATCGAAGTCTTTTACAACCGGGTGCGGAGGCATTCGGCGATCGGCTACCAGAGTCCGACGAGGTTCGAGGAAGCGGCTTGATGCTCCCTCGAACCTCACCCACAAAGGCAACGTCCGGAGTCGCCATCGTCTCCGCCAGCCGTCAGTCGCCACCGAGGGTGAGCGACCGACGACCGGCTCCGACGAAGGCAACTCCTCCAAGGGCATTGCCTGCACGGAACAACCCATCACCCGCGCCCACGAAACCTGGGGAAGTTCAGGCTGGCGCACCGGGGACCTTTCCCATTCATCAAAAAATGATCCCCACCCACCGGAGTTTCTCGGGCCCCCTCGCCGCGGAGGATCGCGGCGAATGCCGGTTGCGCCGGGGAATCCTCGGGCGTAGCGTGGTCGGTTAATAAGGTGGCAGGACCTGCCACCTTTTCTGTAGCGAGGTCAAAGTACCCCTGAGCCCGCGTCGGGCCATCCTGCCGGGGATCCTTCCCCCCTATAGAAAAAAGGATCCCCATCACCGCCGGGGATGAAATTTTTGTCACCGGCGGGGATCTTATCCCCACCGGACAGACTTGGACCGCGCGTGACAGACCGGACCGGCAATCCGCAACGACGAGTCGGCGCCTACCGCGATTGTCCGTCGCAGCGCATCACGAGCCTTATCGCCAGCCTACCGCAAAAAATGGCCGCTGCCCATCCCGAGTTTCTATGGGCGTGTAAACAACTTGGAAAATTTTCCGTGCCTCGGAGGTCCCCCGTGCCAGGCCCGCCGGTCGGCGTCTCAGGCAGGCGCCGCCTCCGATCCCCTTCTTCCGGTCCGAGCCCCCGCGAGGGGGCGGCGCGCATCCTGGACCCAAGAGTGTCGCCCCGCTGGGGCTTTTCGGTCAACGCGAGCACCCTGGTCCCACTGGCTCGCGTCAATGGCAAGAGGAGTGCCGCCCCTCGCGGGGCTAATTGGTGCGGTCCAAAATCACCTCTGGAAGCGTCAGCCGGATATACTGATTGATCGCGGGCCGCCGAGTCGTTTGCCGACCGTAGTTGGATTCCGTCGTTAGCGCAACCTGAGTCACCCGAGCATTCCGTGGGAGGGAACGGGATGGACAATCCCACAACTCCCGATTCGCCCGATCTGCCTGCCCCCGAGTTGGGTGCCGTACCTCCGGCAATCTTTGAGTTTTCGGCGGAGACGTCGCGCTCCCAACAGACCTTTATTCCCGGAGCGGTAACCGGACCAGCGATCACACAGCCTCCCAGTCCCCCGCCCGCTGCCTTCGGCCGATATCAGGTGCGAAAGACCTTGGGCGAGGGGGGATTCGGCGCGGTCTATCTTGGCCACGACAGCCAACTGGACCGGTCCGTGGCAATCAAGGTCTTCCGCGGTGGTGCCGAGGTGCCGCCCGCGGAGGCCGATCGCTTGCTTCAGGAGGCTCGCCGGCTTGCCAGGCTGCGTCACTCCGGAATCGTGGCCGTGCACGATGTCGGAACGCAGGACGGCCAGGTATTCATCGTCTCCGACTATCTCGACGGGCAGGATCTGGCTCGCTGGTTGAAACGCCACTCGCCGAGCTGGCAAGAAGCCGTGGCGATTGTCAGCGCCGTGGCCGATGCGCTCGCTCACGCACATGCCCAGCTCACAATTCACCGCGATGTGAAACCGGCCAACATCATCCTCACGTCTGCCGGCGCCCCGGTGCTGGTCGACTTCGGCCTCGCGCTGGACGACTTGTCGGCTGGCGGCGGCGAACTGGGAATTGTCTCCGGCACGCCCGCATATATGGCGCCGGAGCAGGTTGCCGGAACGGCCCATCGCATTGACGGCCGCACCGACATCTACAGCCTGGGCGTGGTCCTCTACGAGATGCTCTGCGGGCGCATCCCATTCCGGTCAGAGCTGTCGCACGAACTGTTGCGGCAGGTGCGCGACGACGAGCCCCAACCTCTCCGCCAGATTGCTCGAGAGATTCCGCCAGAGTTGGAACGCATTTGCCTCAAGGCGCTCGCCAAGAAAATGCAGGACCGTTATACGACCGCGGCCGACTTCGCCGATGAGCTGCGGCGAGTGCTCCAAACGACTTCGGAATCCGCGACGCCACCCTCGTCGTTACGACAGTCGGCGGCCGGAATTCCGACGGGCATGTCGTACCGGGACACTTCGCAGCACGCCTCAGAGGTGCTGTCCTCGTCCCGGCGTCGAATCCGAGAGGCTGCCCGTCGCCAGGTGACGGTTCTGGTCTGCGGCACCGAGCTGTTCGAGTCCGAGGCGTATCTGGAAACCCTGGATGCGGAGGACCAGGCGAAAGTGTTGCAGATGTTCGAGCAGATCTGCGAGCAGCGCCGTGCGCGGGCTCGATGGGGCAGTCGTGCAATGCAACGAACAGGGGTTCTTGGCCTGCTTCGGCTACCCGGTCGCGTATGAGGACGCCGCCCGTCGCGCCGCTCGGGCCGGCCTCCGCATGCTCGACGAACTGAAAGATCTCGGCGACCAGCTTCGCCGCAAGCATCAGCTGGAACTGAATCCGTGGGTCGGGATCCACACGGGGCCGGCCGTCGTGGAGACAAAGGGAGATGCTGTCTCGCTGGTCGGCGAGGCGCGAAATGCGGCCCTCCGCCTGGGCGACGTCGCCGTGCCCGGCCAGGTCATTTGCACCGAGGACGCGCACCGGCTGTTCCACGGTCGTTTTCGATGCGCCAGCCTGGGCCAAAAAAAGATCAAGGGCATGCCTCAATCGGTCGAGCTGTTTCAAGTGGAGGGAATCGCTTGGGCCGGCAGCTTGATCGAGGCGTCGGCGCCGACCGAACTCTCGCCGCTCACCGGCCGCGATCAGGAGACGAGCTTGCTCAAGGATCGTTGGGAGCAGGCGCAAGAGGGCATGGGTCAAATCGTGCTGCTCATTGGCGAGCCGGGCCTCGGCAAATCGCGTCTGGTCTACACGCTCAAGGAACATGTTCTTGGCGGGATCGTCGAAGGTGAGACAGACTCGCCCGTCATCGAGTGGCGCTGCTCGCCCCAGTTTCAGAACACGGGCTTGTACCCAGCCATCGACTTTTTCGAGCGAGCCCTGGAATTCGGCCGAGAGGACTCGCCACAGGCCCGGTTCGACCGGCTGGTCCATTACTTGGAACAGTACGAACTGGCGCGGCCGGAGACCGTGCCACTGTGGGCGTCACTGCTGTCACTACCAACCACGGACCGCTTTCCTCCGCTTTCGTTGTCGCCACCTCGGCAGCGGGAAGAGACTTTCCGGACGATGGTCGAGTGGCTGCACGCGCGCGCCGCGCAGCGGCCGATTCTGTTGATTGTCGAAGACTTGCATTGGATGGATGCCTCCACGCTGGAATTCTTGGAGCAATTTATCGCCGAGGGTCTGCACGACCGAATCCTCACCGTGTTGACGTTCCGCCCCGAATTCAAGACGCCCTGGCCGTCGGTCGCCCACCAGACCAGCCTGGCCCTCAACCGCCTGACGCGCCGTCAGGCCGGTGAATTGATGCGGAAGAAGTCGGGGGCGCGCTCTCGGACGCGCTCATCGAGCAGGTCTACGACCGAACGGGGGGCGTGCCGCTATTCGTTGAAGAGTTCACCAAAATGGTGCAGGAGACGGGCGCGCCGACGGGGAAGGGGGGCGCCGCCAGCCCCGGTCCTTCCGGCGCATCAGATTCCCGCCACGCTGCAAGATCTCATGAATGCGCGGCTGGATCGGATGGAAGGCGAACAGGAACTGGCCCAGCTCGCCGCCACGCTCGGCCGCGAGTTCGGCCATGAGCTGCTGGCCGCCGTCGCGAACCTGGACGAAGCGGAGCTCCACGCCGAGCTCGAAAAATTGGTACGGGCGGAGATTCTGTTCCAGAAAGGACGGCCGCCCGCGTGTACCTACCTCTTTAAGCACGCACTGCTCGAAGATGCCTTGTACAACTCGCTGGTCAAGAACAGGCGACAGGAGTTCCACCGGCGCGCCGCCGTCGCATTGGAGTCCCGGTTCCCGCAAATCGTCGAGCAGCGACCGGAACTCCTGGCGCACCACTTCACCGAAGCGGGCCTCGCCGAGAAAGCCGCCGGTTACTGGCTCCAGGCCGGCCTGCGGTCGAAGGAGCGGTCGGCCGACATCGAGGCGATTGGCCACCTGACGAAAGGGCTCGCACTATTAAATACGCTTGGGGAGAGCCCTGAGCGCGATGGCCGCGAACTGCAGTTCCTCACCACTCTGGGACCCGCTTATATCGCGGTGCGCGGTTACGCCGCGCCCGAAGTTGGGCCGATCCTGCAGCGGGCGCGCGAACTCTGCCAGCGAATCGGGGATCCCAAGCAGCTCTTCGGGATCATGCTGGGCATGTGGGAGTGGCGACTCGTGCGCGGCGATCTGCGGCAGGCCGAGCAGCTGGCCGCCGACGGGATGGCGCTGGCCGAAAGTTTGAACGATCCCGGCATGCTGATGGAAGCGTTGTTCATGCCAGGCGCCACAATGTTTTACCGCGGCCAGTTTGTGGGGGCCCGTGCGAGCTGCGAGAAAGCACTGGCTGCCTACGACGACCGCGAGCGCACAAAGTTCTGGACCGCCTATACCGGCCACAACGGGGGCGTGACGCACCGGAACTATCTCTCGCTGGCTTTGTGGCACCTCGGCTATCCCGACCAGGCCCTCAAGATGGATCGCGAGGCGAGGGAACTGGCTCGAACGATCGGCCACGCGTACAGCCTCGGCCATGCCGTGGACTTTACGGCTTTTCTCTCCCATTACTGTCGGCTCGGAACCGAGGTCCAAGCGGCCGCCGACGAAGAGTTGACACTCGGGGCCGAGCAGGGCTTTCAGCTTTGGCACGCGTTGGGAACGCTCCACAAAGGGGCGGGGTTGCTCCTGAAAGGGCGGCGAGAGGAAGTGCTGCCGCTGCTCATCAAGGGGTTTGATGACTTCCGGGCGACCGGGGCGGAAGTCCGCGCTCCGTGCTACCTCGGTCTGTTGGGCGATGCGTATACCCAATCTGCGCGATTCGAAGAGGCGCACAAGGCACTCGACGAAGGAATGGCCGTTGCCGAGAAGAACGACGACCGTTGCCATGAGGCGGAACTCTATCGCCTGAAGGGGGAACTCCTGCTGGCCGAGTCACTCGACCAGGCGGGTGCCGCCGAGGATTCCTTCCGTAAAGCCATCGACATGGCCCGTCGCCAGCAGAGCCGGGCGTGGGTCCTGCGGGCCACGACGAGTCTCGCCCGGCTCTGGCAACGACAAGGGCGCCGTGCCGAGGCCCGCGAGGCGCTCTGGGCCGTTTACGGCACCTACTCGGAAGGATTCACTCTGCCGGATCTTGTGGAGGCCGCAGCACTGCTCGAAACCCTGACCTGACCAACTTCGTCCCGTCTGCGCCGCCAATCTCGGGACGACTGGTGGTCTCTTGCTACAATTCATGCCGGTGTCGGGCTTGTGACAGTGACGGACCCTTAGGGCGTCCGCTCGCCTCGAATCTCAATTGCGGTCAACGACGCCGAGTGCACGCCGATGTTGGCAAATCTCGCCGAACGCTACGCGCAAACGCGCCAATTCACGGAACGCCTCTGCGAGCCGCTGGCGGTTGAGGATTTCGTCGTGCAATCGATGCCCGACGCCAGCCCGACGCGGTGGCACTTGGCGCATACGACCTGGTTTTTTGAGACTTTCGTGCTTGCCCGCAAGGAAGAGAACTACCGGCCGGCCAACGCGGACTTTCAGTTCCTCTTCAATTCGTACTACAACAGTGTCGGCGAGCCGTTCCCCCGCGCGGCGCGGACTGTTGACGCGGCCGACAGTGGCCCAAGTATTCGAATACCGACATGCCGTCGACCAACGGATGGCTCGTTTGTTGAACAGTCTGCGTGACGATGACTCGCAAGAAATGGCCCGGGTCGTCGAACTGGGAATCAACCACGAGCAGCAGCATCAAGAGCTGATGCTCACCGACCTCAAGCACGCGTATTCGTGCAATCCGCTTTGGCCGACGTATCGGCAATCGTCGCCCGACCTTGATACGACTCACGCCAGGACAAGCGGATGGTCCTCCTTTGCCGGTGGGGTTGTAGAGATCGGGCACGCAGGCCGCGCATTTGCTTTTGACAACGAGCGTCCGCGGCACAAAACGTTTTTGCAGCCATTCGAGATCCAAAATCGGCTCGTGACCGCCGGTGAATTTCTCAACTTCATGAACGATGGGGGATACCGACATCCGGGTCTGTGGCTGTCGCTCGGGTGGTCGATCGTGCGCGACCAGCAATGGACGGCGCCCTTGTATTGGGTCGAGCGGGATGGGAATTGGCATGAGTTCACCCTCGGCGGATTGCGCGGCTTGAATGCCGACGAACCGGTGTGCCACGTCAGCTATTTCGAGGCGGATGCGTTCGCGCGCTGGTCTGGCGCACGATTGCCGACGGAAGCCGAATGGGAGCACGCCGCCACGGGTCTCGACCTGCAAGGCAGCTTCGCCGAAAGCGGCCGGTATCACCCCGCGTCGGGCAACGGCGATGGCGCCGGCCTCGCGCAAATGTACGGCGAAGTTTGGCAATGGACGGCGAGTCCCTACACGCCGTACCCCGGTTATGTGCTCCCCCCCGGTGCGCTGGGCGAATACAACGCCAAGTTCATGTGCAACCAATATGTGCTGCGCGGCGGCTCCTGCGCCACGCCCACCGGCCACGTGCGAGCGACCTATCGCAATTTCTTTCAGCCAGAGGCGCGGTGGCAGTTCACGGGTATCCGTTTGGCCCGCGATGGCGAAGCTAAGTGAGAGTGCGAAATCGTGCGACACTCGTAAGGCCCCCTCACCCCCGGCCCCTCTCCCGCGAGGGGAGAGGGGAGAAGATTTGCACGCAGCGCTTTCGTTCGCGCGCCTCTACCGACGCTCTCTTCCCCCCTCGCCCCTTGCGGGAGAGGGGTTGGGGGTGAGGGGAACGCCGTCACCGCCAGACTCGCTCGACTTCGGACGCCGACATGCTTGAATTCCGAGGAGTCTCAAAATCTTTCGAGGGAACGATCGTCGTTCATCCATTCGATCTCTCGATCGAGCCGGGTGAAGTGGTCGTGCTGCTGGGGCCGAGCGGCTGCGGCAAGACGACGATCTTACGAATGGTCGCCGGCTTGGTTTCGCCGACCACCGGTCAGATCACGGTTGACTCAATTCCACTGACCGATCAGACCGTGAGTGCCGTGAGGCGTAAGCTGGGATACGTGATTCAGGAAGGGGGCCTGTTTCCGCACTTAACCGCCGTCGAAAATGTCACGCTGATGCCGCGGCACGACGGCTGGCCGCGCAAAAAGGTCGACGACAGGCTGACCGAGTTGGTGCAGATGACCCAGTTTCCGACGAGCGGACTCGACCGATACCCGAACGAGCTGTCGGGCGGGCAACGTCAACGACTGAGCCTGATGCGGGCCTTGTTCCTCGATGCGCGAATTCTCCTGTTGGACGAACCGCTGGGTGCTCTCGATCCCCTCATCCGGGCCGGTTTGCAGCGCGATCTCAATGACGTTTTTTCGCGGACGGCGGCGACGGTCCTGTTGGTCACGCACGACCTCGTGGAAGCGGGTCGATTCGCGGATCGCGTGTGTGTGATGAATGCGGGCCGCATCGTGCAGCAGGGTCCTTTTTCCGAGATTCTCGAAAATCCGGGCGACGAATTCGTCCGCGAATTCGTCAGTTCGCAGGTCGTCACGCCTTGAGAAACCGATCCTTCGTCAAATTGATCGCGGTGACGGCGGTGCTGCTGATTGCAGGCCTCGCTCCGCTTCCGCACCGCGCCGTACAGCTGCGGGTGGGGTCAAAGAAGTTTACCGAGTCGGTCATTTTGGGAGAGATGCTGCGGCTTGTTGCCGAAGAGGCCGGCGTCAGAGTGGCGCATTATCGCGAGTTCGGCGGGACGCGGATCGTGTTCGACGCGCTGGTGGCCGGTGAAATCGACGTGTATCCCGAGTACACCGGCACGATCACCGCCGAGATTCTCGCCGGCCAAAACGCCACTGACGAGAAAACAATGCACGACTTGCTGCGCCAAAAAGGCATCGGCGTTTCCAAGTCGCTCGGCTTCAGCGATACGTACGCGTTGGCGCTGACGCGCAAGCGGGCAGCGAAACTGGGCATTTCGCGGATTTCGGATCTCAAACGATTGCCGGAACTGCGGCTCGCGCTGACCCACGAATTTCTCGACCGCGGCGACGGCTGGCCGGCTCTCAAGCGCCGCTACGACCTGCAGCAGCGCGACGTCGTCGGCGTCGACCATGACGTCGCTTATCGCCAACTCTTAGCCGGCGAGGTCGACATCATCGACGTTTACTCGACCGATGCGATGATCCGTCGCGGCGATCTGGTGTTGCTCAAGGATGACGCGTCGTTCTTTCCCCGCTATGACGCCGTTTGGCTCTATCGGCTCGACACGGCGGAGCGCGTGCCGGAGCTGACGACCGCCATGCGTCGGCTGGAGGGAGCCGTGTCCGAGGCCACGATGCAGTCGCTCAATGACGAGGTCGAAGCGGGCCGCAAGACGGAAACGCAAGCGGCAGCCGACTTTCTCAGCCGGCAATTCGGGCTGCATGTTGACGTGCAAACCACGTCGCGAACTCGGATGATTGCAGGGCACATCGTCGAGCACCTCGACCTGGTGCGGCGGTCGCTTTTTCCGGCGATCGTCGTGGGAGTCGCACTGGGAATTTTATGTCAGCGGCGTCCGCGAACCGGCCGACTGGTGATGGCCTCAGTCGGACTCTTGCAAACGATTCCTTCGCTCGCCCTGCTGGTGCTGTTGCTGCCGTTGGTCGCCGCGCTCGGCTATCGCAGCATCGGCGAAGGTTCGGTGACCGCGGTGACCGCGCTCTTTTGTTATTGCTTGTTGCCCATCGTGAGAGACACCTACACGGGGATCGAGGGGATTCAGCGGGGAACGATCGAATCGGCCACCGTTTTGGGTCTGGGCCCTACGGCACGGCTGGTCGAGATCGAGCTGCCGATCGCGTTGCCGATGCTGTTGGCCGGAATTCGCACTTCGGCCGTGCAAAACGTCGGTTTCGCGACGCTGGGCGCGATCATCGGCGCCGGAGGTTTGGGCCAGCCAATTCTGCGCGGAATTCGTGTGAATGACGTGTCGCTGATTCTGGCGGGAGCCATTCCGGCGGCTCTGTTGGCGTTGCTCTTGCAAGGCTCGATCGACGCGATCGAATGGGCCATTGTGCCGCGCGGCTTGAAGCGCCAAGCGGCTGTCCAGGAATAAGCGCCTCGAAAGAAATGGATGAACCGATGGTGAAAGCGATCTGGAACGACCACGTCATTGCCGAAAGTGACGACACGGTGATTGTCGAAGGAAACCACTACTTTCCACCGAAGAGCGTGAAGGCCGAGTACCTGGCCGCGAGCAGTCTCACGACCGTTTGCGGCTGGAAGGGGACCGCCCAGTACTATGACCTTGTCGTTGACGGACGGACCAATCCTGGCGCGGCCTGGTACTATTCGACCCCGAAGGAGGCAGCGAAACAGATTGAAGGGCGAATCGCGTTTTGGAAAGGCGTTCAAGTCGTTGGCGGCTGAGAGCGCCCGGCGCCCTCCGATCAAGGCGAGTCGATCAGAGTGTTGGACGACGCCCCAGTTTTCAGGACGGCGAAGTGCAACACAGCGAACTGCCTGTTTTCGTTCGTCCACTCACGGCGAAGCGTCAGCCCGGCAGTTGCTGCAACTCTGGCGAATTCATCCACGGTGTATTTGTGCGAATACTCCGTGCAGATCGACTCGCCCGGCTCGAACTCGATCGTTTCACCTCCGAAAGTAACCGCCTGCGCGCGGCGGCTGATAAGGTGCATTTCCACTCGACCGAATTCGTCGTTATAACGCGCTTGATGGAAGAACTGATCGAGGTCAAAGTCCGCGCCCAGTTCGCGATTGATGCGGCGCAGAATGTTCAGATTGAATTCCGCCGTCACACCGAGTCGATCGTTATAGGCGGCTTCGATCGTCGCCGTGTCTTTCTTGAGATCGATTCCAATCAGCAGACCGCCTCCCGTGCCGCACATTCGCGTAATGCGACGGAGCAACCCGGTTGCTTGACCTGGCAGGAAGTTGCCGATCGTCGAACCCGGAAAGTACACCGCGGCATGCGTTGTAGCCCGCAGCGACTGTGGCAAAGCAAAGTCCTGCGTAAAATCGGCGCAGACGGGAAGGATTTCGATTCGAGGATAATCTCGGGCCAGTTCTCGCGCGGTCTCGTACAAGTGGTCGCCTGAGATGTCCACGGGAACGTACGCGACGGGATCCGGCAAGCCATCCAACAAGTATCGCGTCTTAACGCTGCTTCCGCTGCCATACTCGACCAACATCGCGCCGGGGCCGATCTGCGCCTCCATCTCGGGCGCAAACCGGTCCATGATGGCCAGTTCCGAACGCGTCAAATAATACTCGTCCAGTTGGCAGATCTGATCGAACAGCTTCGAGCCGCGCTGATCGTAGAAATATTTGCACGACAAACGCTTGGGGCTGGTCTGCAGCCCGGCGGTCACGTCCTGCAAAAACGAGCGGCGCGCGACTGGGGCGCGCTCTTGAATCGCGACAGGAAGGTTCATAATTGCTCATCTCTGTAGTAGGTCGATCAGGTTGCATTTGTGCGAGCAGATTTCCAGCAACTAAATTACCAGACGAATTGGCTGCGCGGGTCTACATTTCCTTCAAACATTCGTGGACGAACTGAACCGCCATCGCCCCCTCGCCGACAGACGACGCAACCCGCTTAACCGAACCGGAACGAACATCTCCTGCGGCGAAAACGCCCCGCTGGCTGGTCTCGAGCAAGAAGGGCGGGCGGACACCGATCCAGTTGTGCGATTGCGCCAGCGACGGTCCGGTTTGAACGAAGCCCTTCTCATCCTTGTCAATCTCCGCCGGGAGCCACTCGGTCCGCGGGGATGCCCCAATAAAGCTGAACACTGCGGGGACTTTCAGCATTCGCGTCTCCCCCGTCTTTTTGTTGATGAGCTCGACGGCGCTCAGGTGGCCGTCCCCGCACATCCGCTTGACCTCGGTGTTGCAAAGGACGTCGATGTTGGGGGTCTGCTCGATCCGATGCACCAGATAGCTCGACATGCTCTTGTACAAGTCGTCACCGCGAATCACCATGTAGACCTTGCGAGCCTGGTCGGCGAGGAAGACGGCGGCCTGCCCGGCGGAATTGCCGCCACCGACGACCACCACGTCCGACCCGCCGCACATCTGCGCCTCCATGGGCGTGGCGGCGTAGTAGACGCCACGGCCCTCGAAGGTCTCGCAGCCCTCGACGTTCAGCAGGCGATAGTCGGCCCCGGTGGCAATCAGCAGGCATTTGGTGGTGACTGTCTCGTCTCCGTCGAGGTGCAGCACCGAGTACATGTTGTCGAAGGTCAGCGTCGCGACGGGAGTGGGAATGGAGAGGCGCGCGCCGAACTTGTTCACCTGCATGACGGCAAGCTCCGCCAGCTCGCCCCCCGTGATGCCGGCGGGAAAGCCCAGGTAATTTTCGATGCGCATGCTACGACCCGCCTGACCGCCCGGTGCGGTCCGCTCGAGCACGACGATTCGCAAGCCTTCGGAGGCGCCGTAAACTGCGGCTGCCAACCCGGCCGGCCCGGCCCCGACCACGACCAGGTCATAGACCGTCTGTTCCAATTCATGGCGCAAGCCGAGCGCATCGGCCAGATCGCGATTGGTCGGGTTGCGCAACAGCAACTTGCCGCCCCACATCACAACGGGCGTATCGGCTTCGCTCAACTCGAACCGTTTGAGCAAGGCATTGACCTGGGGATCGGCCTCGAGGTCGAGCCAGGTGAAGGGCACTCGGTTCTTGCTCAGGAAATCGCGGATCCGGAAGGTGCCCTGCGAATAGCGCGATCCGATCACGCGCGGGCCCACGAAGGTCCCTGGCTCGCGCAGCAGTTGCCGACGGGCAATGAACGCCCGCAGGATCGTATCGCCCAGCTCGGGGTGGTGACTGAGGAGCTGTCGCAGGGCTTCGGGTGACACCTCGTAGATTTCGCTGTCGCGGCGGACGACGGCCCTGACCAGCGCGGGACTACCGGTTACCTGCGCCACCTCTCCGGTGAATTCGCCGGGCTCGTGGACCACCACGACTGTTTTCGGTGCATCTCCCGATACGTCCACGATCTCCACTTCGCCCGACTTGACCACGCAAAAGTTGGGGTTGCGATCGCCGATCTCAAACAGCGTTTCTCCGGCCCGATAACGCTTCAGCACCATCAGCGGGCAGCTCCCGAACGACGCCAATTCGGCCTCGCTGAGTTTGGGAAAGGCGATGCTTCGCAATTCGCGGCTTTCCATCGTCGTTCCTTTTCCCCAGAGCAATTTTCAGAATTTACGCAGGGAGGTAAGGCACGAATTGCTCAGGGACAGGCAGCTGCTCCTCGTCGACGAAGCACCAGGCCCACCGCTCGTCCGGCTCGAAGGAAGCCATCACAGGATGGTGCGACTGGTGGAAATGTCGCGTGGCATGGCGGCCCGGCGAGCTGTCACAACAGCCGACGTGACCGCAGGAGAGGCAGAGCCGCAGATGAACCCAAGGCGTGCCCTGTTTCAGACACTCTTCGCACCCCTGAGTCCGGGGCGGAGTCGGAACGAGACCCTGCAAATGATGGCAGCTCATAACGCACCTCCGGGAGAATGAACGCTACGTTCGGCGCCGCGATGTCGTTGCAAATCCTGAGCCCGATGAAGAGCCTCGACGGCAGTCATGCTCGCACTTGATTCTCTGGGTTTCCCGGTCTGTTTTGATAGGGTTTGCAATTATAGGCGGGAGCGCGACCGCAGAGGGTTCAGATCGTTTTTCGCTCAGGAGAGTTCGTGCGCGATCGGCGACATTGACTGAATCGCTTATCACCACGCGGTTACCAATGGCCGCACCTCCGAGCGACTGGGCGAAGCCCCCGAGCGTCGCAGAACGGAGCCTCAATCAAGGGCCGTTGTGCGCAGGACAGTGATTGGTGGCATCCCGGCCTCGGCTGTAGCCACTCGGGATGTGACTTGCACAAAACCGGGACAACCGCAGGATGTGCTAAAACCAAGGCTCGCAAGTCGCTTACAGGTTGCAACTTGCGAGCCTCGGCTCTTTGGAGGCGGAGAGATCGGGATTCGACGTAGGTCGAGTCCCATCTCTCGGCTGCAATCGAGCTTACGATCGTAAGTCGAAATAGCCCACTGAGATCGGGTTGGTCATCCTTGACCATCCGTGATCACGGATTCTCACCCGTAGTCATCCTTTTTGTCCCACTGGGACAGACGTCCTGTTCGCGGCAGACACCTCGGAAAGGTGTTTGCAGCTATGCGTTCACGCACTAGTCGATCTCACCAGGGCAAACGACACCGAAAGGCTGCAAAGCGAGCCCGCAGAGAGGCTCGGAATCAATGGAGGCGTCTCTCGAGACGCCGAAAGTATTTCGCACTGCCGGCGCGAGTCATTTGCACGCAGCGCGGTTCCCGATTGCTTCTGGCCCTTTGTGGTTGTCTGGCGATCTTTGGCGTCATTTCCAGCACCGTTTTTCCACTGTCGCCGGATACGAAAAGTCCGGCTGCCCTGATTGGGATATTGCCGGCGCCACCGTGCTGCGCTCGACGGCGAAATAGGAAGGCCGATGCCGACATCCTCTGCCCAGACGTAGCCGCGTCCTACTCGCGTTTCAGTAGCGATCAACAGGACGCAAAGAGCATCGGTGATCAGCAGCGGCCTTGCCGTGAACGGGCGGAACGTGACGGCAACCACATTCCCGACGACCTCCAATTTGCCGACGAGGCGGTCTCGGGGACAAAGCTCAAGCGGGACGGGTTTGATCGCATGCTCAAAGCCGCCGAGGAAGGGCGGTTCAGGACGCTGTACTTCTTCGACTTGAGTCGCCTCGCGCGAAAGCGTCATCACGATCACGACATTGAAGAAGTTGGTTTACGTGTACAGGGTCCGCGTCGTGAGCGTGAGCGAAGGCATCGACTCGGCCAACGACGGCTGGTTCACTCTTGCCACGATCCTTGGGTTGCAGCATGAGCAGTATTTGAAAACGCTCCGCGCAAACGTGCTGCGCGGCTTGATCGGGAACCTGCTTGAAGAACTGAGCCTCGGGGACCACTGCTTCGGATATTCATCGGTCCCGATCGAAGGCGCTCCGCTCCGAGGCAAGGGTCGCAATGCCCGTCCGCCGAAGAAATACGTAATTGTCGAGGAGGAAGAGGAATGGGTGCGGAGGATCTTCGATTGGTATGTCAGGGATCGGCAACCGATCCAGTGGATTGTCCGAGAACTTAATCGGCAGAACGCGCCCAAGGATCATCGCTCAGGAACGACTACTTGGGGCCGCGCTGGCGTCCGGGCCCTGCTCCGGAGGATCAAGTACATCGGCATCTGGCCATGGGGGATCACGACGAACTGCCGAGATCCCTTGACCGGCCAGATTTACAAAGAGTTTCGGCCTGAGGAGGAAACTCAGGGATGGATCCGGCGCTTCCCTCAACTGCAGATTGTCGACGACGAAACGTTTGCCGAAGCGCAGCGCCTTCTCGACAAGAATGAAGAGGACTGTGCGGCATTTCGAGGCGATGAAGGCAAGCTGACCGGCTCGCCGAAAGGTGCGTCGGGTCCGCGTCACTTGCTGCAAGGCAGAATTCGATGTTCTGGGTGCGCGTCGGCCTTCTATGTGGGAGGAGCCCGCGGTCAATATCTCATCTGTCCGGCCTTCCGCAACGGATTATGCGGCTGTCGAACCATGTTGCCGCGGGACCTCGCAAAGCGCTTGATCCTCGAGGAGATTGACCGGCGGATTTTGACTGATGAGCCGTGGCGACGAGCTGTACACGAACAGGCACTGAAGGCCTGGAACGATTTTGAGTCGACAGTCCCGGCGGAGCTCAGCGCGGCCCAAAAACAGCTTGCCGCAGTCGAGCAAAAGATCGCCCGAATGGTCGATCAAATCGAGGACGGCCTCGACGACCCGGACGTTAAGAAGAGGCTCGCCGAGCGGCGTAAGGAAAAGGAGCAGATCGTGCGCAGCATCGCGAAGCTACGAAACGCTACGACGAGCCGGCCGCCGAAGCCGACCCCTGAGTGGATGGACGAGCAGCTCAGGAACCTGCACCAAGTGCTTTCGACTGGAACGCCGGCCGCGGCCATCGCGCTCGGAAATCTGATTGGCGACGTAGTGGTGAGCGAGGTCTCGCGTCCGGGGCGTAAGCGGCCGTTTCTCCGTGGTGACTTCGTCCTGCGGACGCGTAGCGTGGTTAACGCCATCAACGGGGCGCACGGGTCCGAGTCCCCGACTGCCCCGGCCGGGCAAGACGCCGCTGGCACAAAGATCACCATCGAGTTTGTCGAACCCGACCCGAAGTACGAGCTGTCCGATCGGGTGAAGGAGCTTTCCGACGCGGGCCTTGCCAATTGGGAGATCGCAGAGCGGCTGCACCTCTGTCCAAGTCGCGTCACCCTGTTGTACAACCTCTGGCATGAGCGGCACGGAATGCCCGTTCCGGAGCGAAAGAACAGGACCAAGAGGAAACGCCGGGAAACTCCCCTCTACAAGCGGATTGCCGACGACGCGAAGCGGATGTGGGAGGCAGGGGACTCGGAATCCGAGATCGGCCGACATTTCGGCACCACCCAAGCGACCGTCCGGGATGCCATCGCGTGGTGGCATACGAGCCGAGATCTGGCAGTGCCTAAGTTCGCCGACCGGCGGAAAGCGCAGGTAGAGCTGGCCGACAGCATGTACCAAGCGGGTTGCACGTTGGCGGAGATCAAAGTGAAGCTTCGGCTCACGATCACGACCGTGCGCAAGATGTTGGACGAGGCCGCCGCCGCCAGGGGGGAGATTCGGCCCGACGGGCGGTCGCGACGGCGACGCTCAGCATAGCTACAGGGGCCGCCCTGCGGGGCGGCCCCGTGGCCCCGTTTTTTTTACCTATTATCTTGGAGCGACGCCGCAACCCGCACGCTTTTCGCGGCGGTGATTAGCGAGGACGCGGCGGAGCCAGGCATCTTCCCTATGCTCTGCATAGGAGAGATGGAACGGTTCCAGCCGTCGGCAAGCGGCCGACAGCAACCGCCACAAGCGCCGCTCCACCACATATCCAGCGCAGGGAGCCAAATATCCCGCCAAACGCTATCTCAGTGCCTCATTCGGCACGTTGCAGTTTGGCGGAATTGAGCTTCACCGGCGCCCCCCCCAATCCTGTTCACACAAAGGCAGGGGCGACGGTCAGGGAAACATAACCGGCCAATCTGCCCGCAAAAGCCACAGAACTGGTCGTGCACGCGCGAAACGGCCCTCTGCCGCTCTTTTACCACACGCGCCCCAAACGCGCTAAAACCGCCATTTCCAGGGCATATGGAGCCTAGTTTCAGCGGAGGGGCACGACTCAGGCGCCTCCGACGGTCTGCAGGAGCAAGACTGATCATCCGTCCGCAACCCGCTGTCGCAGTGTTTCGAGCGACAGGCCACTCGCCCGCTGCATAGGCGACCGGCGGCGGGTCCGCACGCCGATGTCGCTGCCGTGGTGGCATTCCTTTGTGCGGACGCCGCCCGCGGGGTGGTCGGTCGCACCCTGTGCGCTGATGGTCGGCTCGCGGAGTGACGACGGCCGTGACACCCATTCAGTTGACGGAACGGGCGCCGGTGTGAGGAACCGAATCCTGAATGGGATTCTCCGCGGACCCGGCCAAGTAGCTCCTCACGCGAATCACCGCCGCACACAGGCGCGGTCCCGCTCGGCTGCCCGCGGCTGGGGGGATTCGGCGGCGGTTCACTCCTCGGCGTATAAGCGGGTGACGGCGTCCACGGCGGTGCGCAGGATCGTGTTCGAGAGCTTCGGATCGTTCACCACTCGAGCCAGTGTCAGGGCCCCGGACATGAGCGACGCCATGACGATCGCCCGCCGCCTCGCCTCGTCGGGCCCGACGTTGTCGAAGTGCCCGGCGAACACGTCGATCCCCTGCAGAAGTCCGGCCGTCAGCGTCGCCCGGGTCTCGTCGTCGGCACGGGCCAGCTCGCTCCCGAGCGCGGCGAACGGGCAGCCGGCTTGTGGGTTGTCCCGGTGGCCGGCCGACAGATAGGCAGCGGCCCTGGCCTTGAGGCCCTCCCGACCCTTCTTCGTCGCGGCCGCCTTTGGCGGCAAAAGGGCGGCCAGCTCGGACGGCGTAAGGGCGGCCGCACACGCCTCGGCGACGAGCTGGCCCTTAGAGGCGAAGTGCTTGTAGAACCCGCCGTGGGTCAGGCCGGCCGCCTTCATCAGGTCGATGAGGCCGGTCGCCGCGATCCCGTGACGGCGAAACTCCGCCGCCGCCGCGGCCACGATCCGCTCCCGCGTCTTCGCCGCTTCGACTCTCGACTTTCTCATCGCGAATGCCCCTTGACCACCGCCGCGGTCCAAGCAAAATGCCTCCGGAACGGATGGATTGCGTTGACACCCTATTGTTACACACCATTTATGGATGCTGTATGATGCCAAACATTGCTCATACACGCGACGCGCCAAAACCGAGTTAAAGCACTCCGTTTGTGTTTCTCCGTTGCTCGGGCGGGGGAATCTCTTCCTGAAATCCCCAGTGCTCAGCGATCTTGTCGCCTTCAACACGGTATAGGTCGATATAGGCGCAAGGCGCGCCCTTAACTGTTCCCTTGGCGGCTACAAAAACGAAGTCTCCCTGTCCCAACAATAACTTGATCTCATCGATGCTTCTGGAGGCCCTTCCGTGTTCAGTGGCAGCCTTGAGGTCACGTAAAAACGCCGCGAGTCCGTCGCTGACGCCAGGCTCGTGGCGGATGCAGTGTTCGGCACTGTATTGCGGGATTTTGCCGTGGTCTCCAGAGACGTGAACAGTCTCGTAGTAATTCCGAATGATCGACTTGTTCTTTTCCGTATCCTGCTCGTGCTCTGCTTCCGTTGGCCCATCGGTCTGAGTGTGCCTGCTCTCATTGGGAGGGGCGGCTTTTGTCGAAAAGGTCCACTGCTCGACGATCCGGTCGTCCTCCAGCCTGAAGATGTTGAAGAAGACATTCTGGCCGAGTATGTCTCCCTCCGTATTAGCGATGACGTAGGATCCATCCTGAAAGGCTCGTACCGTCTTGAGGGGACTCTTTTCATGTGGAAGTCGACGAATCCACTCCTTTACTCCGTCAATGCCGTCGGACACGAGCGGATTGTGTTGAGTGAATTTCGTTGGGTGCATGTACTTGATTGCAAGGTCCTGGTCCCTGTTTCCGATGCCTTGAAGCACGGTCAGCGCCTTTGCAATGCTGGTCGTTGACATTGTCTAATCTCTTGAGGCGATTGTTTTGCTCAACGAACGCATTCTGCGATCGGTTTCCGGCCTCTATAGCTAACGCAATCAGTCGTTCTTAAGGACTAACCCTGTCGTTCGACGTGTGTGCTGCCGTCGCAGCCCCTCGTACACTCTTCCATCAGCCGAATGAAAAGGGCTGTCCAGCCCGTCTGGTGGCAGGGCCCCCGGATGGAAGGCCCGAATCAGGCTGTCTGATCTAGGTCGGCGGCCCCTACACGGGCGCAAGGCGGAGCGAACTATTTCGGGCTCAGTCGAGGGCTTGCGTCCATCTCAGATGCCCGCGCCAATGCTTGCGTGTCGATATACTCCCGTATTCTCGTCAGTTTGCCATCTCGAACGGTAATGTCGAAAACCCAATCGTCCTTGAACGGCTTATTCGTGGCTTTGATTTTCCCAGTAGCGACGCCGACGACCATAACCCGGTCGCCCTGCGCTACGAATTCGGGGGGCTCTGGGTGTGAAGTTTCCACCGTTTCGTTAGCCTTCTGAAGCACATCTGCCAATCCTGCGTGCCCGCGGTGCGTGCCGGCCAGCGGCCAGTCCTGGCCCGGAATGATCCACTCAATATCTTTGGCAACCAACGCCAGCAGACCTTGCTTATCGCGCCTGCCGAGTGCCGCAAGAAAATTCTTAACAATCTGGACATTCTTTTCGATGCTCATCGAAATCTCCTTTTCCCCCACAATCAAAACTTGTTCGATCTAGTCGGACGTTTTGGAATCGTACTACTCGGGCCAAATCACACGGTCGTAGCTCGGTTACTGCTGCTTCTTGAACAGATCCTGGAAGATAAGCTGACCCCAAGTGCGGCCGCGTGCGTGTACCAGCGCGCCACCCTCGTTGAGCTTTCCCAGCTTGACGGGTGCGAACCCGAGTTGTTTGGCCAAATCCGCCACGGGAGCGATCGCGTCCTCGTCGTCGCTCGACAGAAAGACGACCCGGTGCCCGCCCTCGACGGCCGGATCGGTAGCCAGGGTGGCTGCAATCAGGTGATTGAAACCCTTCACCAACTTGGCGCCGGCGAACGACTTCGCAACGAAGGCGGAGGACGGGAGACCGTCCAGTTCCTCCGGTGGCAGTGGAAACGAGTTCATCGCGTCGATGAGCGTCTTGCCTTTCCAGTTCGGCAGGGCCTTCGCAAGCTCGCGGTGCTCCCCGAACGGTACCGCCAAGAAGATTGTGTCGGCCCCGAGCGCCTCCCGCAGCGACTTGGGGACGACCGTGGGCCCGATCGCCCGAGCCTGCGGTGCCAACGCCTCGGGCGGCCGGTGGCTCGCGACGATAACGTCGATCTTTTTACGGGCGAAGGCGTGGGCCAAGGCTTGGCCTATCTTACCGAATCCTACAATTGCATAGCTCATAATGTTTCTGCGATCGTGTGGTAGAACTAGTGAGGAGCGTAGTCCCGCGACTGGCGGGGCTGGAGGGCCAGCCACGGGACCGCGGGGTCAGACCTGCGCCATGCCTCCATCGACGGCGAGATCCACGCCGGTGACGTATGAACTTTCATCGGAAGCGAGGAACAGAGACGGCAGCGGCGACTTCCTCGGCCTTGCCTCTGCGGCCGAGCGGAACTTCCGTGGCGAACTGGGCTGCGGCCTGTTTTACCTGTTCAGCGGTGAGGCCCGCGTTCTCCAAAGCCGGAGTTTCGATTGGGCCAGGGCTCATCGAATTCACACGAATCTTGCGATCCTTCAGTTCCACCGTCCAGCCGCGGGCGAAAGAGCGCACAGCCGCCTTGCTCGCAGCGTAGGCGGTAAACGCTGCATCTCCCCTCACATTGGCGACTGAAGAGGTCAGGATGATCGAGCCGCCATCTTTGAAAAGGGGAAGGGCCTTTTGCACTGTGAAGAACGTTCCCTTTGCGTTTAGGTCGAAGGTCTTGTCAAAATGAGCCTCGGTCGCCGTTTCGAGCGGAGCAACTTCACCCCAGCCAGCGTTTGCGAAGAGGACGTCGATGTGGCCGTGCTTCTCTTTCACGACGGCATAGAGCCGGTCCAAATCCTCCAGGCGCGATATGTCGCCAGCGACCGTCGTGACGTTTCTCCCGATCAAGGCTGCGGCCTCTTTCAGCTCTTTCTCTCGTCGGCCAGTGATCACGACGTGCGCGCCTTCTTCCACGAAGCGCTTGGCCGTGGCCAAGCCTATCCCGCTGTTTCCGCCTGTGATCACGGCGATTTTTCCATTCAGTCTATTCATGTCATGCATCCTTCGTTGGGTCCTACGGAAGCAAGGGAGCTGCTCACTTGAGGACAAGTTCGCCGGCATGGATTTCGGCCAACATCCAAAATGATAGGCACGCGGGACTTGGCTGTCAATCGACATCTTAACCAGTGTGCCGTCCGCGTTCGGTTGCCTGTGTGATGATTTTTTGCAATCGACCCGCGGCCCGAATCTGAGCGAAGGAAGACCTGCTTCCGCGCAGTTTCTCTCGAAATGCTTAGCAGCGGAGCGACGCACCCCGAACACGAGCGGGTTCTAGCCCTGATGCGGTTCGGTCAACGGCCGATCTCGTCAATCTCGGCTTCATGCTCAACGTCATCGAGGAGCCGACCGAGCAGGCGGAGGCTCTCCGGAAGAGTTGGGAGCTTGCAAAAAAGGTCCTCGTTCATCCGGATCCAGTCGTCCGCTTGGCAGATGCGACTCAGCGGCTCAACCAATTCGCGCGACCGACTGGTCGAATTGCTTACCGAAGTCTGGTTCTCCTCTCTCGCGAGGTGGCCAAAAAGCGGGCTGCGCGGCTGGACAACGGTGGAGCGTCGAGCCGAAAATGGCGCGCCTCAGTCAGAAGGATTCGCAAGTCTCAGACGGATTTACAAATCGCAGAGACGAAGAGAACGAATCATGAGCAAAGTGATGCACGAAATGCTCGCTCGCGGCCTAGCTCTACCGGTAGCCGTGGCTGCATTCTTGTTGGCGGATGTTCAGACGATTGCCGCTGAGGTCGTGGGCAACGTCCAAGGCGCTGGCAGTCCTATCGCCGGATCCACCGTGACACTTTACGCGGCAAGCACCGGCACTCCGCAGGAACTGGCCCAAGGGAAATCGGACGCCGACGGTGCTTTCAAATTGAGTGCAAAACCAGCCCCGGCGGATAGCGTTTTATACGTGATCGCCAAGGGCGGCACCCCGAAAGCCGCCGTGAACAAAGGCGCCAGTGACACCATTGCGCTCCTGACGGTGCTCGGGACATCGGTTCCGAGAAGAGTCACGGTCAATGAATTCACCACGGTGGCGTCGGTTTGGACCTGTGCGCAATTCCTCAAGGGCGAGGTGTTGAGCGGAAAGCAGCTCGGCCTGCGCATCGCCGCCGGCAACGTGGCCAACTTCGTGGACATCGAGACGGGCGGTTATGGCGGCGCCATTCAGGACGCGCTGAACAGGCGCAGACGCCGACGATGGCAAACTTCGCGACACTGGCCGACGTGCTGGCCGGTTGCATCACGCAGGTGACACCAGATGCGAGCAGCCGCTTCTTTGCGGCAGCGACGGACCCCGCCGGAAATGTCCCGACAGACACGCTGACGGCGGCGGAGATGATCGCTCACAATCCTTGGCATCAGCCGGCAATGGTTTTCGAATTGTTGGCTGCCTTCTATCCCATCCCACAGGGCAAGTTCCTGCGGCCCGCGCCGTTTCAGCCTTACCTGAATTTTCCTCCGAGCGCGTGGGTGTTGCCGCTCAAGTTCACCGGTGGCGGGCTGAGTGCTCCCGGCAAGCTGATGATTGATGGCCAAGGCAATTGCTGGGCGGCCGACAATTTCCTGGTCGGCGCCCAGAACCAGTCCATCCTCTGGTCGGGCAACATCACGAAGTTCGCCCCGAATGGCCAACCGCTTTCGCCGATGACCTCGGGCTTTACGGGTGGCGGGCTGATGGGGCCAGGCTTCGGACTTACTCTCGATGGGAATGACAATGTGTGGGTTTCAAGCTTCACGGGCGCGGGAATCTCAAAATTCGACAACTCTGGCAAACCACTCTCGCCGCCCACGGGCTACAACTTCAACGGCCAGCTCGGCAAGATGCAGGGCATCATTGCCACGCCCAACGGCGACATCTGGGCGCTCGACGCGACCAAAATGCAGGTCGTGCGGTTCCCTAAGGGCGACGCCTCCAAGGGCGAATTGCTCATGCAGAACCCGACCGGCGATCCGCTGTTTAACCCCTACAAGCTGATGGCACCGTTTCATCTCGCCATTGACCAGCAGAACCGGATTTGGGTCACGAACGCCGGGGGCCATTGGGTGACGCGCTTTTCGGCCGCCGATCCGACCAAGGTGGAAACCTTCGATGTGGGATTTAGTCCCAGTGGCCTAGCCGTTGACGGTCAAGGCAACGTCTGGGTCTCCAATCGGTTAGGCAGCTCCGAGCGGGGTCGCCTAAAGCTCTATGAAATGCTGGCGGCTTTCAAAGTGAACTTAGACGGCGATCCCGACCCGGCTGATCGGCTCACTAAGGTGTTGATTCCCGCGATGGCGGCGCAGACCTCAGGCTACTGGGAAGGCGGCAGTGTCTCCGTCCTGCGCCCGGATGGCAGGCAAGCGTCCGTCTCGCCTGTGTATGGCAAGGGACTGACAGGACCGTGGGCTGTGGCCGTGGACGGCGACGATCACGTCTGGATCTCCAACTTCAGCACCTCTTCGGCCGGCATTGTGGAACTGTGCGGTTTCCAGACCGATAAAAATCCCCCGGGCATGAATCCGGGCGATGCCATCTCGCCGCCGGGCGGCTATGTCGGCGGCGGATTGCAAATGCAGGTGGATATCGACATTGATCCAGCAGGCAATGTGTGGATCTCCAACAACTGGCAGGACTACAAGGCCGCCCTTGGTCAAGTCGCCGAACCGCTTTCCACTCTCGGCGCCGGTCAGGGCGTCGTGGTCTTCTATGGCGTGGCCAAGCCAGTGCGCACGCCGCTGATCGGCCCGCCGGCTCAGCCCTAAGGTTCCACCACCGTTGCCCCGGAGCCCTTAAAGGGACTGCGCGGCGGCCCTTGTGATGATGGGCGAGGGGAAGCGCGCTTCTTGCGGCCGACCCGTCCCATAGTGTCCCCGAAAAGGTTCGATTTGCGCGGCAGTCCGAAGAGACTTTTCTCATCGGTCGTCGCGCCGGCGGGGCTCCGCGATAACGTATGAGTTTTCGGCACGCGCAGCGTGTGCCGAAAAACCGATGAGTTTCCCGCGCTAGCACGGCGGCACTTATCGGTCGATTTTCGCTATTCGCCGAAAACGCTTGAGTTGGTGAAACAGCCGCTTCCGCGCGGACCGAAGCGATCGTCCCCATAGGGTCGGTCAACCGGCCGGCGTGGCAGGTCATCGTGCGTCTGCTCGCGCCGGGCTGGCCGCAGATCGTCATCGGGCGACGCCCAAGAGGTGTGCGTCGGAAGTGCGCTCCTCGGATTCGCCGTCTTATGGCCTACTTGGCACCCGAGCATCAACGGGGACGAAGATGGAGGACCTCGTCCATGTAGCGATCGGCGGCCGCGGCCGCGTCCTCCGGACTGCTGCCGTTCTGGCGCGCGCTCAGGTAGGTTGCGTACCAGTCCCACCAGTGATGGTCGGCGCGCGTCTTCTCGTAGCGACCGTGGTGCTCTTCCGTTTCGCGAAGCAGCTCTGCGAGGGTGGCGACGTCAATCTGTCGCGCTCCGGTCGACGTCCATTCGCGGCCGGGGCGCCGCGTTTTGATCTCCTGCAACAGCCAGCCGTTGCCGTCGGGATCTTCGAACGAGGCAAACGAACGGTAGGATTGACCTTCCGGGTCGCGCCCGCCGACGCGTGAGTTCTCAACCGAGCTGAATGGACCTCCGGAAAAGTGGAAGACCTCACTCAGGCGTGCGCCGCGCGCGATCAAATCATCGCGGGCGGCATCAAGGTCGTCCACGGCGAGAACCAGGGCCGTCACCGATCCAGGCTTGGGCGACACGATTCCCTTGCCGAAGATGATCGCAGCCGGCGAGCGAGGTGGCGTCACTTGGATGATGCGGAAATCGGTGCCATTCGAGAAGTCGGCGTCGAGCCGCCAGCCAAGATTCTGGTAGAACGCCTTCGCGCGGTCGAGGTCGGAAACGCCGACCACCACGACTTCGAGCTTCAGGTCGACCGGTTCGAGCTTTGCGATTTTGGTCGTTGCCATGACTTCTCCGAGGTTAGTCGTGAAGAACGGGGGCTCCCCACGGTGCGCCCGTCGCGCCTCCATCGACTACCAGCTCGATGGCGTTGATGTAGGAGGAGTCATCTGAGGCAAGGAAAAGTACGGCTTTGGCAAGTTCTTCGGGCTCACCCCAGCGGCCCAGCGGAATCCTGGACGAGATGGCTTTGTCCAGCTTGGCGGATTCATCTGCAGAGATAGAAGCGCGTGGCCCGCGATTCCAAATGGGAGTCTTCGTCGCGCCTGGCGCGATGACGTTCACACGAATGTTGCGCGGTGCAAGATCGGCGGCGATGGAACGCGCCATGGAGACAACGCCACCCTTCGTGGCCGCGTATGCGGCCACACCGGCTTGGCCCAGATGGTTGTGTACCGATCCGTTAAAGATGATGCTGCCGTTCTCGTTCAGCAAAGGGGCAGCCGAATTCACCGTAAAGAAAGCGGCACTGAGGTTGGTACGAATGATATTCTCAAAAATCGCCTCGTCGGTCGAGCCGGTAGCGGTCTGGCCGGAGATGCCAGCATTGACGAAGACGATGTCCAGCTTGCTGAAATCCTTGGCAAGATCCGCGAAGAGTCGCTGCCGATCGTCCGCCACAGTAACGTCGGCGCGATAGCCGCGCGCGTTGGGTCCCAGTTCGGCGACTGCTTCGTCCAGCGTCTTCTGGTCCCGGCCGGTAATCGCGACTTCAGCGCCTTCTGCAACGAAAAGGCGGGCAGTGGCCAGGCCGATGCCGCTATTTCCGCCGGTGATGAGAGCCTTCTTGCCTGTGAGTTTCATGATTGCTCCCTCATGACTCCCCGTCGCATGGAAGTACAAGGTCGTTCAGAAGTAGTTCTTCGTATGCGATGTCACTTTGTCGTACGCTGTGCCGCGGGCGATATGCCTTGCTGTTCGTCGCGGGTGTACGGCTCGCCGAAGTAGGGGAACTCGCCCCGCATGCGCTGGCGGTCGGGAGCGACGCCGTCACCGAGCGCCTGGTTGGCCGCGAGAGTCAGCATCACGTCCATGGCGTCATCTCCCAGGGCGCGACCGTTGAACCCGGCGTAATCGAAGGAGGCAAATGTGCCGATTTTGTAGGGCAGCGTCGCCGGACAGAGAACATCGGCGATACGTTTCCCGTGCTCAGCAGGGTTACCCGACGTGTTCGCGTACGTTGTCATATTCCGCACAAACGCCGCGATGGGTTCCGAAAATTGAGCCACATCGTCACAAGGCAAGGAACGGTTGAAGGCTTCCTTGAGATCTTTGCTGTTATCGCTCAGAAAGATGTGCGTGATCATCGGCAGCCCCCAGCGTGACACCTGGACCTCCGGCGCATGACCGACGAGTGAAGCCGTCGCCCAGGCTCGGACCGTGCCTTCCCCAATCAGGCGATTGGGGACTTCCAGCACGATCGCCGAGACGTTCCGATTGGCGAAGAAATTCCTTCGATTCACGAAGGCTTGGGGGTTGTACTTTTGCTCTTTGTAGAACGATGTCATGAAGACATGCAGCGCCTCGCCATCGATCGGCGAACAGGTCCGGAGCCAGTCCGGCGTAGGCCCGTATCCCCGATCGGCCGACGACTTCGCCGGTTTCGCCTTCGACAAGCAACTCGCCGCCGAGGCCGTGAAGGGCATCCTCGCCGCTTGCCATGCGAACCTGGCAGTCCTGGATGTGGCGATGCTCGCTTCCGTCGGCATGACGCGGTTCGCCGAACCGGAACTTGAACGTCAGCTCCTCCCGCGCGTCGCCGTTCAGGTCGAAGCGGAAAGCGTACAGGCCCTCATCTCGGAATGTATCCGGTGCGGACAATCCCGCATCGGCGTTCACCGTCATGGCCATCACGGTCGTGCCAGCGGCCCCATCGAACAAATAAAAATCGTTGACGCAGATCCGCGGGTCTTCTCTGGCGGTTGGAGTATCAAAGTGATGTGACATGAACACTCTTTCTCTGGACAGGAACCAGTCGCCTCCGGAGCAGCCAAAAACACGAGAGCTGTGAAGATCGGAGCTCTCCTGTTACCGAGTTCTGAGTATGACTTCTAAAACGTAGGTGCGAAGTCGATTGCCAAGGCATCCCACTCCGCGAATGGCACTGGTGTCGGAATTCCGCATGTGGCCGACAAACCGCGGCAGCGTTGTGTGCACCATATGTTCAAATGGCCATCGTACGCGCCGTTTCTGTTAACCAAAAGCCTCTCGAAAAACGTTCGTATTCCGCTCCTCTGCCAGCCAGTGCCGAAACGCAGCCCCTCGGGACATCCGCATTCCCGGAAACTCATCAAGGAAAACAAAATACCGCGAACTCGTCGGATTCTCGGATTCCAGGTTACCGGAACTCAAGTTTCTGCGGCCAAACTGCTGGCAACAGAGACTGGGCTCCTGTCGGCGACCGATTCAGATTGGGCATCGGCCGTGTCCGCTACGTGCGTCGGATCCGACACACCCAACGCACACCCGGCCGCACATGCGACCAATCTGCTTGCGATGCCCTTTCCTCGCCTTGAATCGTAAGCGTGTGGACCAGCCGATACCAACGGCCACGAGTGACGCCGAATGACACGCCGGGATTCCGCACCGTCACCACCGTCAGCGAGGAGAGTGCCCAAGGCAACGAGAAATAGGTCCCCCGACAAGTGTCCAATTCGCAACGCTCGATCGTCGACGATCAATTGCAATGTGCTCGCAATGCCAGCCGCGTGCCGTTACCAAATCGTTACCAAGCAAGCGGGACGATGTAGGTACGCTGGAAACGAAAACAGCCGCAAATCCCTTGATTTGCAGCTGTTTTTGAGAGGCGAGGCCGACGGGATTCGAACCCGCAACCCCCGGATCGACAGTACAGTGGACGCGATTTAGTTCGCCAAATTAGGCAGCGCGGAAGTTGGCCCTCAAATTTAAGCAAGCCGCAAATCTATTGTAACCAAGGAACTTGACAAAGTGCCGTTCGACACTTTTCGCGAAGTCTACGTTTCTTGAACTGTCTGAGTTCGGCATCCTCGAAGAACCAATGGCGCCGAAATCAGACAAGCCGATGAAGCCGGAATCAACGCGAACGCCCGCTTAGACTTCTGGCGATCGTGCTCGGGGTTTTTGCCGATCGCTCTGTTGCCCGAGCGGCGTGTCCAGGCCCGAAAAGCTAAATACAGCCCGTGCGGAAGTCGGCACGCTATCGACGCCAGTCAGGTGGACCTGTCAACGTGCGGATTTATGGACGCAGAGTACATCGAAGAATCGGGGCGAAGAAATCGGTGCCTGATTGTGCGACCACTGCTACCAGCCCCCTGACCGTCATCGCCAGCCTGCAGTGACTCACGACGTGCCGCTAGTCACGATTCTCCGCAAGTCGGCCATCGGCAAGCAACGGTCGCTCCGTGCAGGGACGGCGATGCGTCAAGTTACTTCGGCTCGATCTGTTTCGTGGCGCGGACGACGCCTTCGTCGGCATCATTCGCCAGCTCAAAACCAAAGTGTCGAAACGTCGAGAGCATGCGATTATTATCACGCCCCGTGATGGCCACAACATGATGAAGGTCCCAACGGCGCGCGATCTCGAGCGAGAATTCCGTGAGCCGTAGCCCCAAACCTTGGTCTTGCCACGGATCGCCCACCAAAACCGCGTATTCGGCCGTATCGTAACTCGGATCCCTCACCAGGCGGCAGACGCCGGCCAGTTTTCGGACTCCCTCCTCCTCGACCTCGGCGACGATGGCCATTTCCCGATCGTAGTCGATAAAGCAGAATCGCGACGCCATCTCGTGGGTTGTCGTTTTGAACATATACCGAAAGCGGGCATGGATCGTCTCATACGAACAGCTCGCCATGAGCGCGTGCCAAAGCCCTTCATCTTCCGGCCGGATGGGTCGCAGCCGAACCTGCAGACCATTTTTCAGGGCGGCCTGTCGGTCGAAGCCTTCGGGGTAGGGACGGATGGCAAGGTGCTCGAAAGGGCGCGCGGTCTGCTCTGAATTGCGTTCGTCGCGAACGGCCCGGGCGTCCAAGGCGACAACCCGACGCGGCGACGCGATGAGTGGGTTGATATCGAATTCTTGAATTTGCGGAAACTCGGCGATCAAGTACGAGAACCGCACGAGCACTTCGAGCAGTCGATCGATATCGACTGGCGGACGGCCCCGGTACCCGGTTAAGAGCGGCCAGCAGCGGAGTTTTTCGAGCATCCGTCGGGCCAGACGCTCGTTGAGCGGAGGCAGCTCCAGGACTCGATCTTTCAGCAACTCAGCCGTGATGCCTCCCATGCCAACGAGCAGCACGGCGCCGAAAGTCGCGTCCTTTTTTGCCCCGAGAATCAGTTCCACCGCCGAAGGCTCGTGGATCATTTCCTGAACGGCTACGCCATCAATTTGAGCGCCGACGACTGCCCTCGCGACCGATGCGGTGATTTCTCGAAAGGCGGAGCGCACCTCGTCGTCCGTCTTGAGGTTGAGCCGCACGCCGCCGACGTCCGTTTTATGCGAGACGTTGGGCGAAACGATCTTCATCACGACGGGATACCCGATGTCGCGGGCCACCCGGACGGCGTCGTCAGCCGCAGCCACGACCAGCGTCTTGGTCGTCGGTATGCCGTAAGCGGCCAGCAGCGACTTACAAATCGGCTCGGAGATCAGCGTCTCGCCTCCGCTCAGAGTCGCAGCAAAACGGTCGCGGATGTTTTGTCGGTCGAGCGAAAAGCTGACGGGCAGCTCGCGTGGCGTTTCATACAAAATTTGACGGTTTCGGCCATATGAGACCAAATGCATGAAGGCGCGGACCGCTTGACCCGGATTCTGATACGTGGGAATGCCTGCTTTATTCAGGCAGGCGTTCCCCTCTTCGACGGTTGTGCCTCCCATCCAGGCGGCGAGGATCGGGCGGCTGGAGCCGGCGGCCAGCATGGCGATCGCCCCTGCGGAAGACGTCGAATCGGTCATCGCTTGCGGGGTTAGAATAATCAGCGTCCCGTCCACAGTCTCGTCTTTAAGAACGATTTCGGTTGCTGTCTTATAGCGTTCTGGCGATGCGTCCCCGAGCACGTCGACCGGATTTCCGTGTGACCAGAATTCGGGAAGCGCGGCATTGAGTGCGTCGAGACTCGCGGGCGAAAGCGTCGCGAGCTCACCATGGCGGGCCAAGAGCGCGTCAGCCGCCATGACGCCCGGGCCGCCGGCATTGGTCACGATCGCCAACCGAGGTCCCACGGGAGGGCGCTGCCAGGCCAAAAGCTCGGCACACTCGAACATGTCGTCGACTTCGTAGCAGCGTTCGATGCCTGCTCGCTCGAAGGCTGTATCGAAAACCGCATCTTCGCCGGCCATGGCGCCAGTGTGCGAGGCCGCTGCCTTCGCCGACTGCGCGAAACGGCCCGACTTGTACGCGACGATCGGCTTGACGCGGGCGAACGCGCGAGCCGCCGACATGAATTTGCGGGCGTTGGTCACCGATTCGGCATAGAGGATGATCGAGCGCACTTCCGGTTGCTGCCCGAAGTAGTCGATCAGATCGCCGAAGTCGACATCGAGCATGTTGCCAATGGAAACGAAATAAGAGAAGCCGAGACCTTTTTGCTCGGCCCAATCCAGAATCGCCGTGCACAGCGCGCCTGACTGCGAAATGAAAGCGACGTGCCCCTTTGACGGGAGCTGGCGTGCGAAGCTGGCATTCAGGCGACGGCCCGGAACAATCACACCGAGGCAATTTGGCCCGACCATTCGCAGCCCGGGAAACTTGCGGGCCGCTTCAGCGGTCTGTCGCTCAAGTTCGCGGCCGCGTTCTCCCATTTCGCGAAAACCAGCGGAGAGAATCACAATTCCACGCACGCCTGCGTTGCCGCACTCTTCAACGGCCTGGGGCACATGAGCGGCTGGGATGCAGATGACGGCCAGGTCGGGGATCTGCGGAACGTCGCTGATGCGTGGCCAAGTATGAATCCCGTGAATCGACTCTCGCTTGGGATTGACTGGATAAACAACGGCGTCCGAGTCGGAATTGACAAGATTGTGCAGGACCGTTGCGCCGACGCTGTTGGCCCGCGGGCTGGCCCCGATCACGGCGATCCGCTGGGGCTTAAAGATCTTGTCGAGATTGTGCGTGCTCATCGTGAGACTCCCGCAATTCGGCCGCCGCCGGTTGTGTTCTTGATCTGCCCAAACGTCAGCGCAAGTTTACTACGCGACAGGAAGTATCTGAGAGCGCTCGCGAGGACCGGCCTCAGCAGACTTGCTTATGGCATCGCTTCTTCGGCCGTCACAATCAGGTCTGCGACACGAGTTTCGGATCTGTTCGCTCGCCGGCCTCCGCAGGCAACGGTAAAGCGTCGGACTCATTGAAGCCGGCGGGCTTCGTCAATCACCGGTTCCTTCGTCGTCCAAACCATAGCGCTCAAGGAGCCGGTAGAGAGATCGGCGGGTGACGCCCAGCAACCGGGCCGCTCGTGTTTTGTTCCCGTGCACGCGCTCAAGGATCTCGACTACCTTCGATTTTTGCAGAGACTGGAGATTGTCGACCGACGCCAGCCCGCCTCCCGCTCCCGCCGCCTCGGACGGAGCATTTAATTCGGCGGGAAGATCGGAGGTGATGATCACCTGGTCGTCCGCGAGGATTTTCGCCCGTTCGATGACGTTGATTAACTGTCGGATGTTCCCTGGCCAGCGATAAGTCTCGAGCTTTTCCATCGCGTCGGGAGCGATCTCCCATCTCGGACCGAGGAACTTTTCCACGAACTGCCGAATGTCCTCGTGTCGCTCTCTCAACGGGGGCATTTCGATCGCCACGGTGTTGATGCGGTAATAAAGATCCTCGCGAAAGCGGCCCGCGCGGACTTCCTCGGCGAGATTCCGGTTGGTCGCCGTAATCAGGCGCACGTTAACGCGATGTTCGCGAAGCGAGCCCACGCGACGCATCGAACCGTCCTGCAGCACGCGCAAGAGCTTTGCCTGCATCGCCGGCGGCATTTCGCCGACCTCGTCGATGAACAGTGTCGCATCGTCGGCGATTTCAAACAGTCCCGCCTTGGCCGTCGTGGCGCCGGTAAAGGATCCTTTTTCGTGGCCGAACAGTTCGCTTTCCAAGAGGTATTCCGGCATGGCGGCACAGTTGACAATGACCAAGGGCCGATCTGCGCGGCCGCTTTTCCGATGGATGGCCCGTGCCGCCAGTTCCTTGCCCGTGCCGCTTTCACCCTGAATCAGAACGGGTTTATCACTCGCAGCGACCCGGTCGATCAGCCGAAAAACGCCCCGCATTGCGTCCGACTGCCCGAGGATGATGGGATCCGATTGACCCCGCTCGAGCACGGCCTTGAGTTGGCGGTTCTCCTTGGTGAGCCGCGATCGCTCCCAGGCCTTTTCAATGAGAATCTCGAGTTCAGCCAGTGGAAACGGCTTGGTCAAATAATCGTAGGCGCCGAGCTTCATCGCCTTGACGGCCGAGTCGACCGTCCCCTGGGCCGTCAACAGGATGACCTCGACGTCGCGCCCCTCCGCGGCAAGCCGATCCAGCACTTCGACGCCGGACATTCCCGGCATCATCATGTCCAACAGCGCGACGTCGAAATTGCGTTTATTGAGCAATTCCAACGCTTCGAAGCCACTTGTAGCCTCTTGCACGTTGCAGCCGCGGCGGCGGAACCGACGCGCAACGGTCCCCCGAAAGTCGGCGTCGTCATCGGCAATCAGCAGGTCGATTCGAGGCGGCTCGTGTTCGGCAGGTTCGTTCAACTTGAGACCTCAATTTCGCGCGGACGTTAAACAATGCAGGAACTGCGCCAATTTGAACAAATCAATTTTGGAGGAATCTCTCTCTCCGGGAGCAATCCCATGTGCGACCAAGCTAGAAAATCGGCGCGGATCGGGCGAAGCCGCGCAATGCGTGCGAATCCGCACACCAAACTCTCCATCGGGTTGCGATTCCAAAACCTGAAAAAACCGTCGCTTTGATTCTGCTGCGGAGCCCTTAGACCCCCCTGATTTGCAGATCGAAGGCGAAAAAGCAACGAAGGACGCGCCTCTTGTTCGGGAATTACGGTCAACAATCCTTAAGTGCTAGAACCGGCACTCGAATTGCGAAATCCCCCTAACGAAAAATCGGTTCTTTCCTCGAATCGATTCCCCCAACGAGGAGCGAAATCGTGAGCTGGTTTCCCAAAAGCTGTATCGTGGTACCTTACGACTTTTCCGAACAATCGGGGCAGGCGCTGCAGGTCGCTCGCGATCTGGTCGCCGACCTGACACAAATTCACGTGATCCACGTGCTGCCCATCCTCACCGTCGCTGAGCCGGGGATGGTCTGGGACGTGGTGGACAACCAGGCTCGGATGAAAGACGCCGAGCGGGGGTTCCGCGACGGATTCGCGCCGAGCCCATTTCAGAAGGCCGACTTCACGGTCGTCTTTGGAGATCCCGGTCGAGAGATTGTCGCTTTTGCCGAGCGACAAAAGGCGGACCTGATCGTCATGCCGTCGCATGGCCGCAGCGGAGTGAGCCGGCTGCTGATCGGCTCGGTCGCGGAACGGGTCGTTCGCCTCGCGCACTGTCCGGTCCTGGTTCTGCGAGGTATTTCGGTCAAGCATCCGTGATCGGTGCAGCGGGATCCGATTGGCGACGGCGGAGCATGTCCATCAGATTGTCGACGTCGATCGGCTTGTAACAGACCGCGTCGACTCCGCGGTCCAGCAGGTTGCGAATCGTTTCCAGCGAGCCCTCGCGGAAACCAGTCACCAGCACGCGCCGGGCCTTGGGATTCGTATCGGCGACAATTCGCAACACATCTTCCCCCGTCTCTGAGCCTCGCAGCTTCAAATCGATCAGCACAACGGCAAAAGACTTTGCGGCAAGCTGCCGGTGGGCCTCGCCCGCACTGTGCGCTAAAGCAACGCGATATCCCTTTCCGTTGAGGATCTGCCACAAGTTGTGGCAAAAGTCGGCATCATCGTCGACCACGAGCACCAAGGGGCTAGCGAGCGACGTCGCAATCGCCATCAAGAGTTCGGGCACATCAACGGGCTTGGCAACCACGCCCGCGGCCCCTTCCTCCAGGGCCGTCTCAGCCAGCTCGCTGCCAGAAAATGCCGAAACCACGATGGCGGCGGTTTCCGGGTGCATCCGCTTGATCTCGCGGTAGACGCTAACCCCGTCCATGCCAGGCATCTTGAGGTCCAGCAGGGCAAGGTCGTAGTCGGACCGGCCCATTTGTTCGATCGCCTCGAGCCCATTCCGAGCGATGCCGACGCGATAGCCTAGATCGACTAGGATGTCGCGCAGGTTCTCGCACGCATCGACTTCGTCGTCGACGATCAGAATCGAGCGGATGGTATCGTCCTTCATCGCCGTGCTCTCAGGTGCCCGCTGCGACCGGTATTCGAACGGTAAATGTACTTCCGCGTCCCATTTCGCTCGTGACTTGAAGCTTGCCCGAGATCTTGGTGAGGATTGCGTTGGTGATCGACAGACCCAGTCCCATCCCTTTGGCCTTGGTCGAAAATAGGGGCTCGGTGATCTTCACTAAGTTGTCGGGGTCAATTCCCAGACCCGTGTCCGAGACGCAGACTTCGACGATCCCGTCGGAACTGGTGGCGCCCACCGTCAACGTCCCTCCGGTTGGCATCGCGTCACAGGCGTTGCGAACCAGGTTCCCGAAGACGATACCCAACTGAGTCGCATCGGCGTTCACTTTGGGCAGCGTCACGGGCAAATCGCTCACGAGGCTAATTCCCTGCGGCAAAGGATAGCGATCGAGGGCACCCTTCACGCACTCGATGACCGAGATCGAGTTCAAATGAGGATCCGGCGGCTTCGCAAAGCTGGCCAAGGCCGTAATCACGTCGTTGGCATGATTCACCTGCCGATTGATCCGGCGGAGATGCTCAGAGACGCGATCCGGCGAAAGAGACTTTGTATTCAACAAGAAATAGGCCGAAGTCTTGACCACGTTGAGCGGGTTGCGCAGTTCGTGGGCGACGCCCGCGGCAATCTGGCCGATCGCGGCCAGCCGTTCTCCCCGCTGCAGCCGCTCCTGGTAGGCAATCGCGTAAGAGTCCTCGATAATCGCCAAGTCTAAGTCAATGAGCGTCCGCAACGAGTCAATCGTCTCGCTGACGTCGCCCCAATCCGCCGGCCAGTTTGCGCGCACCGCTCGAACCAGGCCCTGGCGCAATCGGGACAGAGCGGCGGCCGCATAGATGTGATCCAACCCCACTTCGACATGCCGCCGCCCGACCTGCCACCGGCGGAGCAGATAGTCGGAGTCGTAAGGCCCTCGAAAGAGCTGGTCGAGCCAAACTTTGAGGGACACCTTCAGCCGCGCCACCTGGGCTTCGTCGATGAAGACTTTCTTTGCGTTGGGATGCCGCTCGATCTCTGTATAGAAGTCGTCAACGAGACCGGGGAGCTGGGACTCCACGAGCGGTCCGGCTTTGCGGACACGCGCGGCGTCGTCGTCAGTCCAGCCGACGTACTCCTGCAGCTCGCGATATCGGCTTAGAAGCTGTTCATTATCCATAATTCATGACAACGTCGAATCGGAGACCGCATCAATCCCTGTGGGAATTTCCAGCTCGAAAACGGCCCCCTCTTCCGGAAGGTTACGGGCCGTGATGGTGCCTCCGTGGGCTTCTACGATTCGGCGGACTATCGACAGGCCCAATCCGGTTCCGCGAGTCTTGGTGGTGAAGAATGGCTCAAATACGCGTGACGCGGGCGTGACCTTCAGCCCTAACCCGTTATCCGAGACGGTAATCTTCAAGCGATCGACCGAGCCGTTGCTGGAGCGGATGGTGACACGCGCGGGCTCCGAACCGGCAGCGATCGCGTTTTCGAACAGGTTGCGGAACACCTGCTCCATCCGAAATCCGTCGACCGAAGACCAGCAGTTCTTTGCTTCGAGCGCTTCGCTGAGAGTGGCCTCCGTTTCAGGGTGGGCACTGACCACACTAATCCACGCTGCGCGCCAGATCGCTATCAGATCCCGCCGGGACCGGTCGAGTTGAATCGGCGCGGCATACTCGCGCAAATCGTCCAACAAGCACTTAAGGCCGTCACAAGAGCGGGCGATGACGCTGAGTTCCGTGCCAACGTCGGCATCCTCGTGGCACGGAAGCGCCTGCAGGGTCTCGACGGATGCCGAGATCTTCTGAAGGAAGTTGCGACTCTCGTGTGCGATCCCCGACACCATCTGGCCGATGGCCGCAAGCCGCTCTGCCTGAATGAGTTTGTTACGAGCCTCGCGAAGATGGTGGATGCGAATCAGGCTGCCGCGAAGCGCGTCGGCGTCGATCGGTTTGAGGATGTAGTCGTCGACACCGTGCCGGAGCGCCGTGATCGTGCCACTCAGGTCGGCATGGCCGGTCACGATCAGAATTCCCGCGCTGGGCGCGGCTTTTCGAATGTATGGCAGCAGATCGTCGGCGGAGCCGTCCGGCAGCTGGCGATCGAGAATGAATGCGAAAAACTGATTCAAATCCTGACGGCGCAGTGCTGCGCTGATCGTGGAGACGACCTCGAGGTCGTAGCCATCCAACGACAAGATGTCGCGCAGGTTCGATTGCGTATCGAGATCATCTTCGACCGCAAAAACCCGGTTACCGTAAGGCGCCGACATGAGAGGTCATTCCCATGGAGCATGCACCACAAGCAGAGTCACCACTCAACCTGGCGATTCGACGAGGCGGCGTCCCGAGTTGATCTGACCATGCGGAAGCAAGGCTCTCCGCCATCTTCATTCAGAGAACCGCTGCAGCTCGTGCGGTCGTCTCCCAAAATTGTCCTCGAATGACCAGAGCAGAGGCAAGTCTCGGGACGGGGGGCAGCGCGACCAGCCGCGTCACCCTAGGCGACCTGGCCTTGCGTCGCCTCACTCGACGGATCAGGACTCTAATTCCCAGCAGCGTTCGCATCGGACGGAATTGCTCGGTTGATCAGCCAGCTGCGGAGGCGCCATTCGCGCCTCGGCGGGCGATCGCCGAGCGGGGTGAGCGAGCCTCCGCGACGAGCACGGACCGCGGTCAATCGATTGGGTCCACGCTGAATCTCATTCCGCCCGGCAAAGCCGCGCAATCAACGTTTCGATCGTTTGGGGGCGGTCAGGATCGAATCGCACGGCGAGGCGCTGCTCTTGTTCACTGAGTGGCTCACGCAGTCGCAATTGTCGGTCCAGAACCTGTTCCGTCCCTTCGGACGCATCGATTTTTTCCTGCATCCGCCGGCGGATTCTTTCCCGGCAGGTCGCCTCCTCGGCAGGGAAGTCGAGGATCACGAACGGGACTCCAAGTGACTCTGCCAAGCTCCGAAACTCTTCGCGTTCCGCTCGTCTCAAAAAGGTCGCGTCCAGAATGACCGGAAATCCGGCATCAACGATCGTCGAACTGAGGTCGGCGAGCCGAGCAAATGTTCGCCGGCTGAATTCCGGCGAATAAAGGCCGCTTGCCAATTCGGAACCGGTGTCGTCGAGCGGTCCCAAGCCGGCGAGCCGCTTGCGTTCCACGTCGGAGCGCAGGCGGATCGCGCCTGAGCGTTCGAGAATCGATTGCGTGCCCCGCGTTTTGCCGCTGCCAGAGAGCCCATGGGTAATCGCCAAAAATCGCGGTCTGCTCTCCAGCGAGCGGGCGGCCAGATTCAAGTAGTTCGACACGGCGTTCGACGCTTGCTCGATTTCCTCCGCGGAAAGCGACGTCTGATTCCGGCGGATCTGAGCAACTTTAGCCCGCACCAGAGCGCGATACGTGAAATACAACGGGAACACCCGAAGTCCGGCGTAATCGCCAGACCACTCGAGCACCGCGTTGAGGAACCGCCAGGCGAAATCGCCGGCCGTGGTCTTCGAGATCCATTGTGCAGAAGGCCAGTTCGCTCATCACATCGATCCAGCGCAGCGACTCATTGAATTCGATGCAGTCAAAAATCGTGATGTTTTCTTTATCCAGAATCATGTTCCCCAGATGCATGTCGCCGTGGCACTCGCGAATGAAGCCGCCGCTCTTGCGGGCCGCAAGTACCTGTTCTTGGCGTTGCAGTTCTCGCTCGCACCATTGGAGTAGCCGCCGGGTGAGCTCGCGTTCGGCCGGAGCATCGAGCCGATCGAGATGTTCAAAGTTGGCGCGAATCGGCTCGGCGACCGCGGCCGGAGTGCCAAACGGACTCTCAGTTGCGGCCACCGGAATCTTCGCGTGGAACTCGGCAATCTGCCGCGCCAACGCATCGATTTGCCGGGGGTCGATCAAACCGCGCCTGACGATCCGAGTCAGCAGGCACTCCTGGTCGAACTGCCGCATGCGCACGCACCATTCCAGCGGCGTGCCTGTTCCGCCAATTCGCGGTGCACGGTCGGTCCACAAATCGGCAGCACATCGAGGTAGAGATCGGAGGCCAGGCGCCGATTGAGGCGCAGCTCCTCCTCGCAGAAAAACCGGCGGCGGGATAGGGAGGTGAAATCGACAAACCCCAGGTTGACCGGCTTCTTGATCTTGTAGGCGAACGGCCCGGTCAACAGGACCCAGGAGATATGCGTCTCGTGAAGTTCGATCGACGTGACGGGGTGCGGAAAGGCAGCGGCCGTCTGCAAGGAGTGGATGAACGTCGCTGCAGCGTCTCCCACTGAGCACCAAACTGAATAATCCGCAAACTGGGGGCTCCCGTCATCGTTGCAGAGACTGCATTCGATGACAATACGCACTCTCAGCAGGGAAACGAAGGAACCCGTCGCGCGGCGGCGAGTAGCGCCGCGAGGCACCCCCGATCGGCTCTCTCAATCGCTAGAAGGTTCGAGCCGGCGACATCGATTGGGCCGCGGGCATTGCGCCGGTTTGCGAACCTAACGAGAGTGGAGATTCAAACTCGGGCGATTTTACGGCAATCAGCGAACATCGCATGTGCGAGATGAGCCGCTCCGTGGTGTTGCCCAGAACGACGCGCGCCACCCCCGAGCGGGCTGCCGTTCCCATCACGACGAGGTTGATGTTCAAGTCGTCGATGGCCTGCAAGATCGCCTCGTCCGGCTGGCCCTCCACGACGTGCACGTGCACGCCGACCTCGGCCGACCGATCGCCGGCCTGCCCGAGTTGGTCATGCAGTTTCTTTTTCACGTTGGCCCGGCGGCTTGCAACGTAGTCTTCCACCATCTGAGGCGGAACGTAACCGTGCCACGTCGGCGGGCTGAGAGGCTCATCCACGACATGCAGCAAATGGATACAAGCGTGACCGAACCGGCCGATCTCCAGCGCAAACCGCAGCGCGTTGAGTGAGGCGTCGCTGAAGTCGCTGGGGACCAGGATCTCGAACCGATCGTCTCTGAGGCCCGGGCGCGTAATCCACACGGGAGCCGAACAGTTGCGCAAGAGCTTCATCCCCGTGGATCCGAAAAGGATCCGGCCGACGTGTCCTAAGTCGCGCGTTCCCGCAATGACGATGTCGTACTCTTCTGATTGCGCCTGCCGACAAATCTCCTGCCAAGGGATTCCGGCCGCGACCTTCGATCGAGCCTGAACACCTTTCTCCTTCGCTTGAGCGACGCAACGCTCGAGGATCTCGTACATCGCGCGAGTCGGCGCGTCCGAACCTTCAGCCAGTTGTTCCCGCAGCAAATCCTCGATGAACGGCGACAGGACCACGGTCGAGAAAATCGTCAGCTCGGCGCCAGTTTGGCCCGCCAACCAAATGGCCCTCGTGCAGCGCGTGCTGGCTGGGGCCCGACAGCTCATCCCCGGCTTGAGCAAAAACGTTCGACGGCTCAACTGCGACGAGAATCTTGCGAAAACAGTTCATGGTCCGTGCTCCCCGCACTGCGCTACAGAGTGTGGCTCCGCAATACCTTTGTAAGCGTCGATTCTGATTCATAGCTTCCGAGCCCTGGGCCTTGGGTCCACTCATCGGCGTGGGACGACGCCAACCACGCTATTAGCAGTTCCGGTGCCGCGCCCGTTCCGGGAGGGAGCCGTTGCAACCGTCTCGAAGGAAAGCTCAGCATTTCTCCCCGGTTCGTTAGTGGCGATTGCACGGCAGAGGGGAACAACCCCGCAGCAAGGCGTCGCAAGGGAGCGGGTCGGCCGTCCGTTTTGTGGTGTGCGGAATCGCACGGTTTGGACAGATTCGCACGGGAGAGGGTGCATCCCGCCGCGAGTTTCAGGCTTATCCGCCGAAGACGCGAGATGCCAAGCGATTTTTCTGCTTGCGCCTGCGCCGCGTGGAAATGAAGAAACGAATAGACGCTCCGAGTGAGAACCGTAGGAGCTGGGTTGAGGCAAAACTCCCGATGGCACAAAAGGTGCAAATCCGGTTGTCGGTTGGAGCCTGCATCGGTTCAGGCCTGGCGACATTCCGCACTCTTGAGATGCAAAAGCACGACGCGAGAGGAGATGCTGTGGCCGATATCCAAATCACGCTGACTTCAGACGAAAAGCAATATTTGCTGCGCACATTACAGACCGCGATTGGAGAGAGTCGTGTGGAAGTCCATCGCACGCATACCCCCGATTTCCGCGAGCGTGTTCTCGCCGAAGAGAAGCTGCTGCGAGGTCTCTTGGCCAAGCTGGAGAAAGGCGCATGAGCACGACCTTGACAATCGACGCTTCACGTCCGGAGCCACCGGAAGAACGCGGCAGGGAGACCTTTCGCGTCGCCGTGTTTGCCCACATTGACGATCCGACGGAAGTCACCGACGTACTGACCACCATCGCCGGGCTGCATCCGGACGACGCGATGCGGGCCGCACACTTGGCGCCGGGGCTTCTTCCAATGCGATTGACGGAAGAAGTCGCGCGGCGTGTGGTGCAGCAAATGGGAGAGCGAGGGATCCGCGCGATCGCCCTATCGACGATCGAGATTCCGACGCTCGACCAGGCCGTCGCAATTCATCATCCTCGCTGTAGGCCCGAAGGGCTCGAATTGCTTGGCATTCATGGCGAGCCAAAACGGCTTGTTCGCTGGAGCGATTTATCGCTGCTCAGCGCCGGCAGCGTGCCGATGGACGACGGCCAACGCCTCGCCGTAGAGTCCCAGATCGTTCTGCATGCCGCCCCGAACCCGCACCGCGCGGTGACAGAGACGGCCCGGCGCCAGGGACTGATCCTATGGATGGTCTGCGAGCGCCCGTGGGAAGTTTATCGGTTCGTGCACAAGCAAATGAGCTACGAGCACCTCGGGCCCCGGAAAACGGCTTCCACAATGCGGAATTTCAACATTTTCCTGGAAGATCTGGCGCGTCAATCGCCGCACGCCTATCTCACCCCGGCGACGCGGGCCCTGTTGCACCACGGAATTGGCCGGCACTTTGAATTTCATTCAACTCAGGAATTGCGAGATTACACGGTCTTTCACCTCGTGGCCCAGCGGCAGGTCTCGCAAGCGGCAACGCCTGCCTCGGCTTCGCCGACCGCGGCCACGACAGCCCCCAGTCCGTAATGATCAATCGGAACCAACAACGCGCGACCAAAGGAGACGGCCATGACCACCATGAATAGGGCGGAAATCCACGCGGACCACAGACATTGGGAAAGCGATATTCCGATGTGGCAGGAAGACCTGGACGAGTGGCGCAAGGAGCAGTCCGAGCTTTTCCACGCCCTCGAGATCGCGCTGGGTGACTGCGTTCGAGCCTTGAAGGAGCATTCTCAAGCGATCGACGACCATGAAGCAGGAGTGCGTCAGCACGAGCGATTCATCGCCGATCGTGAGCATTCCAGCAGCTCTCGACTGGGAGAAATTGAGGCACGCTTGGCCAAGACCCACGAAGACGGGTGCCGAACACATGAGAACCTGCGGCAGACTCACGAAGGCTTGAAGCGCAGCCACCACCAGTCAATGGCCAAACTGGCTGTGGTTTTGAAGATCCTCGCAGATGGCTGCGACGAGCCGAGCAATTCAGCTCCGCCAGCGTCCTATCGTGACTTGGAGCGGAAAGGGCGGTAACCGTGCGGATGCGACTCACTATCCAACATGATCGTCCGAATCCGCACGCCTGTCCGGCACACGCCTGGCTTTCATTGGCTGCGATTGAGCACATCTGTCACGATTTGCGGCCGAGTTTCGGCGATGACAACGCTCAATCAGCGATGGCACACGAAGTGCAAGTAGGGGTGGGCGACTCAAGCTCTTAGAAAACATGTGATCGAAGAGGGCCGAAGAAATGACCGATTATGCAATCCCAGAGGACGAACAGGTGAATCCGAAGTTCATTGAAGACCTTGGTCGCATCGAACAGGCGCTGCGCCTGCGGGTCGGCTATCGCGTTCAGGATCTGCGACTTTGGATCGAGGCGCACGGGCTGGTCCTCACGGGACACGCCTATTCCTACTACGACAAGCAATTGGCTCAACAGCTCGTCAAGCAGCTGAGTGACCTGGACATCGCGGAGAATCGCATCGTCGTCGATCTGACTTCAGCGGGGTCCCCTATGGAAGCAAAGCCCGCGGCCGAACATTACCGAACTCATCACCGCAAGCTACAGCGTCCCGATTCGACGCATGAGCACCATTTCGCGGTGTCACAGACTTACTGTTACGCACGCTAGGCGAGTTTGCGCGAGGAGCACAATGGTCATGACAACCACAACCGCTGCCGAAGTTCAGTTCGACCACAAACAATGGTTTCACGACATCGACCGCTGGAATTTCTACCTGCAATCGTGGCAAAAGCATGTCGAGGAAATGGTGCGCGAATACCGGCGGCTGCAAAAGATGGTCCAGCAGTACGCCGAGGATCTCGAAGAGTTCGGCGACGAGGTCGGGGCGCACCGCAACAGGTTGGTGGCCGACGAGCGCGCGATGGTCGAGCACCGTCGCCCGGCTGTTCTCGACGAGCCGCTCGTCAAGAGCCACGAATCGAACGCGGCGAAGCACGGCGATCTGTACAAGATGCATGAGCGGCTGCAGCAAATACAGCAGGCTCTGCACCGCGGGCTGTCCACGTTTGTCCACGAGCCCCTGTGTGGCGAGTGACTGGGAACAACGGGCCCCGTCTTTCCGTGGCACGCAAGTGTCCTATTCCACTTACGCGTGCCGGTGCGGGAAGGAGGGGAGTTTCCCCGTCTAGGCAAAAACTCGAGCGGATCCCTCAGCGGCCTTAACGCAAACGAGTACACTTACGTGGATTGGCGGCAGCGCTTCCTCAGCCGGCCCGCCGGGTTCAACAATGTCGATCGATCGGACACAGGAGCAGTCATGCGATTTGCATCCAAAGGGACGCCATTCGTCGTAGCGTTTTCGGTTTGTGCACTGGGACTCTGGCTGGGCTGCCGGGCCGAGGATCCGCCGCAGCGCATGCGCGGAGTCCGTCCCTTCATGCGAATGAAGCTCGATGCCTCGACCAAAATCCTCGAGGGTTTGACGACCGAGAACTACCGCTTGATCAGCGAGGGCGCCGGACGCTCAACAAGATGAGCACCGCGGAGAAATGGCGCGTGACCAACGACGCGCTCTATCGCCAATACAGCGCGGAATTCACCCAGCGCGTCTCAAGGCTCGAAGAAAAAGCGAACGCCGGGAACATCGATGGAGCGATGCTGGCCTGGGTCGAATGCGAGATGTTTTGCGTCCGCTGCCACAATCACGCCCGCGCGATCAAGATCGCCGTTCATTAAGAGTGTATGATCAAACCGTCAGTTGCTCGGGGCGCGAATTCTCGAGCATTGTGGACTCGCGAGCTGCCCGTACACTAGGCGTCTAACGGATTGTGCATGGTCAGAGCCTACGATCAACACAGCTTCGGTCAAGACATCCCTGACGGAACCGCGATCCAAATCCTCGCCCTTGGAAGCCCGCACGGCGACGATCGGGTCGCCTGGCATGTTGCCGCGCGATTGCAGACGGAATTGGCGCATGCGGTGCACTGCATTGCGTCGCCATGGGAACTGATCGACTATCTGCAGTCCGGGTGCAAGGTCATCATTCTCGACGCCTGCCGTTCGGGCGCTGCTGTGGGATCACTTATTCAACTCGGAGAACACGATTTGGGAAAACCCGGGAGTTGCAGCGGATTCACTCACGGAGGGAGTATTGCCGAAAGCCTGTGCCTGGCTCGCGCCTTGGGGAGGCAGTACGAGAACTTGGTCGTCCTGGCCGTCGAGATCGACGAGCCTTCGAGGGCCCCCGAGATGAGTGAGGCAGGGCGGCGGGCCGCTGGAAAACTGGAATCCGAGGTGCGTCGCGTTTTGTCGCGATGGCGCGTCCTCGAATAATCTCGCGATCGTCGTTCTGAACTCGTAACTTCGAACAGTGAGGCTCGCGGGAGAGAGCAGCGGGGCAAGCGATATGACTCAATCTGTGATCAGCGCGCTTCGCAGAGTGCAGTTCCTGAAGGACGTTTCCGACGAATTTCTCGCTCGACTCGCGCCCTGGCTCAAACGGTCTCAGTCCCCGCGGGCAGTCTGGTCTTTCGTCAAGGGGACGTGGCAACCACGTTCTATTTGTTGCTCGAGGGGACCGTCTCGCTGGAGATTTGTGCGCCAGCGGTCGGCTGCAAGCGGATCCTGACGATAGAATCCGGCGAGCTACTCGGGTTGTCGCCCGCTCTCGGAGAGCCACGCATGGCCGCCACTGCGCGAGCATTGACCGACGTTCTTGCCGTCGGACTCAACGCGGCCGGGTGCCTGGCACTCTGCGAGGCCGAACCTCGATTCGGCTACGAACTCATGAAGCGGACGGCGCTTGCCCTCGCGAAACGTCTGAGCGCGACGCGGTTGCAGTTGCTCAACGTCTACGGCGACGAGATGCCAACGGTTGCTGACGAACGGGCGGTTCGGTAGCACGTTTACTCCGATGTGACCAAAATCACGATCGGATCGCTGCCAATCTTCGACTGAAACAGGGAGGAACATGGCTCACCGGGACACCCAACCGGGACAATGGGTCTCGATCCAGAAGCCGGATCTTCAGAGCTTGATTCAGAGCCTCCTGGACCTGGGTTACCGCGTGGTTGGCCCCCAGGTGCGGGATGCGGCGATTGTTTACGACGATCTCGCCGACGTCCAAAAACTGCCGATCGGTGTTCTGGACGTTCAGGACGGCGGCACGTATCGGCTCCGCGAAGATTCGAACGCCGGTTATTTCGATTTTGTCGTCGGCCCCCACTCGCTGAAGAACTTCTTGTTCCCGCCGCGCGAAACGCTGCTGGAACTGACGCGGAACGCTGGGTCGTGGCAGTCGCAACCTCCGGCCGTCGTGACGGCGCCTTTGGCGGCCATCGGTGTGCGCGCCTGCGATCTGCACGCGCTCGACATCCAGGATCGCGTGTTCCTGCGCGGCGCCTATGTCGATCCGGCCTATCGCGCCCGGCGTGAACAGTTGTTTCTGGTCGCCGTAAATTGCCGACGCGCGGCCGCGACATGTTTCTGTCACTCGATGGGGACGGGTCCGGAGGTTCGCACGAGCGTCGACCTCGCGCTGACCGAGACCGACGACCGCTTCTTCGTGCAGATCGGCTCGGCGCGCGGTGCCCAGGCAATGCAGAACGTTCCCAGTTCGCCGGCCACTACAGATGAGATCGACCGTGCGAAAGGAATCCCCCAAGAGCTCGAGCGGCAGTTGCACGTTCGATCGGCGAAGCCCGCGAGCCCGGATGAACCTCGTCTCCGTCAGCTCGATACCACTGATATCCGGAACCTGCTGCTCGGCAATTTGGACCATCCGCGATGGTCTGAAGTCGCCCAGCGTTGCCTGGCCTGCGGCAACTGCACTATGGTCTGCCCCACGTGCTTTTGCAGCTCGGTGGAGGAGGTTGCTGACCTCACGGGCGATCACGTTCGCCGCGAGCGCTCGTGGGCCTCGTGCTTTTCGAGCGAACACTCCGCAATGAACTCGGGCATCGTGCGAAAGTCGACCGCCTCGCAATACCGCCAATGGTTGACGCACAAAATGGCAAGCTGGATCGACCAGTTCGGCACATCGGGGTGCGTCGGGTGCGGCCGGTGCATCACCTGGTGTCCCGTCGGCATCGACTTGACGGAAGAGGTCGCCGCCATTCGCGGAGAGTCGCCGAAATGAGCGCGCTCGGTGCCCCCCCTGCCCAGAACGGTTTGGACGCGTGGATTCTGTATCCGGCCCGCCTTGTTGCCGTGCGGCCGGAAATCAACGCGGTTTCGACCTACGAGATCGCGCTCGAGGATGGCGAGACTCGGCGGCGCTTCGCGTTCCGATCCGGACAGTTCAACATGCTTTACCTTCCGGGTATCGGCGAAGCGGCCATTTCGATCAGCTCAGACCCGCATCACCCGGACTCGCTGTTGCATACAGTTCGCATAGTGGGGAACGTCACGCGGGCGTTGGCGCGGCTCAACGTCGGCGACCAGCTTCTGCTGCGCGGGCCGTTTGGCTCCTGTTGGCCGCTTGACGCATGTCGCGGTCACGACCTGGTGATTGCCGCGGGCGGTTTGGGACTGGCGCCGCTGCGGCCGGCAATCTACGAGATCGCTCGCCATCGCGATCGATATCGACAAGTCACTTTGCTCTACGGGGCGCGCACACCTGCTGATCTGCTGTACACACCAGAATACGACGAGTGGCGGACTGCCGGTGTCGACGTCCGCACGAGCGTCGATTTGGGGGACGCCCAGTGGACAGGCCGGATCGGCGTGGTGACGACTCTGCTCGACGGCCTCAACCTCGATTCGGCCGAGACCCGATTCATCACCTGCGGACCGGAGATCATGATGCGCTTCGTGATCTACGAGGCGCTCGACCGCGACGTGCACCGCGAGCACATCTATCTGTCGATGGAACGCAATATGAACTGTGCAGTCGGATTGTGCGGTCATTGCCAGTTCGGCCCCACATTTGTCTGCAAAGACGGGCCCGTTTTTCGCTACGACCTGTTGGAACCGTTTCTGGCGATCGACGATTTCTGACGATTAAGGATTCGCGATGACGGATCGTATTCGCCTGGCCGTCTTCAAATTCGCGTCGTGCGACGGGTGTCAGCTCTCGCTGCTCGACGCAGAAGACGAGTTGCTCCAAATCGTCGAGCGCGTGGAAGTCGCCTATTTCCTCGAAGCACGCACTCGAGCGCTCGATGGGCCGTATGACGTTGGGCTGGTCGAAGGCTCGGTCACGACCGCGCATGACGTCGAGCGGATCCACGAGATTCGTCGGCAATGCCGATTTCTTATGACGATCGGCGCCTGTGCGACTGCCGGTGGGATTCAGGCTCTGCGCAACTGGGCCGACGTGGACGAATTCATTAGCCAGGTGTATGCCCAGCCAGCCTACATTCAGACGCTCGCGACCAGCACCCCCATCTCTGATCACGTGCAAGTCGACTTCGAGTTGCGCGGCTGTCCCATCAACAAAGAGCAGCTTGTCGAAGTCATTACCTCGTTTGTCCTCGGGCGCACGCCACGCGTCCCCCGATATAGCGTCTGCATCGAATGCAAACGCCGGGAAACCGTGTGCGTTGCCGTCGCACGCGGGATCACCTGTCTGGGACCGGTCACCCAAGCGGGCTGTGGGGCCATCTGCCCGGCTTATCGCCGCGAATGTTTCGGTTGTTTCGGGCCGAAGGAAGAACCCAACCTCGTCAGCCTGAGCAACTATTATACAGCACACGGCGCCCGCCCCGGCGAGTTGGTTCGGCTCGTGCGAAACTTCAACGGTTATGCGCCCGAATTCCGAGCCGCGAGCGACGCAATCGAAGGCGCACAGAGCTGAGAAAGCCGGAAGGCAAACATGCCCAAAGAGCGACGCTTTGAAGTGAAGGCCTTGACGCGTGTCGAGGGCGAGGGGGCCCTTCGCGTCACAGTGAGGAACAACGCGGTCGAGCATGTCGAGCTGAACATCTTCGAGCCACCGCGATTTTTCGAGAGTTTTCTCCGCGGTCGCGCAATTCACGAGGTGCCGGACATCACCTCCCGCATCTGCGGAATTTGTCCCGTGGCGTACCAGATGAGTTCTTGTCACGCCCTGGAAAAGGCTCTGGGCCTAACCATTACGCCCGAAATCCGCGCCCTGCGTCGCTTGCTTTATTGCGGCGAATGGATCGAAAGCCACGCCCTGCACATCCACCTGCTCCATGCGCCCGATTTCTTGGGATACGAAAGCGGGATCAGCATGGCCGTCGATCATCGGGATGCGGTCGAACGCGGCTTCCGCATGAAGAAGATCGGCAACATGCTGCTCGAAATTCTCGGCGGACGTGCCATCCATCCGATCAATGTGACGGTGGGCGGATTTTACCGCGCACCGCCGCGAAATGCCCTAAAGGCCCTCCTGCCCGACCTCGAATGGGGACTCAATGCGGCCGTCGAAACGCTCCGGCTCGTCGCTGGCTTTGATTTTCCGTCGTTCAACCAGCCCTACGAATGCGTGACGCTGAAGCACCCAGACGAATACCCAATGAATGAGGGGCGCGTCGTTTCCTCGGGCGGGCTTGACATCGCTGTCGAGGAGTACGAGCAGCATTTCTCGGAACGCCATGTGCCTCAGAGCACCGCTCTGCACAGCGTCCTACTGCCGCACGAGAAGCACTACCTGTGCGGGCCGCTGGCCCGTCTGAACTTATGCCTCGATCAACTGTCCCCCATCGCGCGACGCGAAGCCGACACGTGCGGGGTCGCTTGGCCCTCGTCCAACAGCTTCGAGAGCATCGTGGCCCGGGGCATCGAGATGATCGCGGCCTTCGAGACAGCCGTCGAGATCGTGACGGATTACAACGCGGAGCTGGCGCAGAACCGCATAGAGTTCACGGCGCATGCCGGAGAGGGCTGCCATGCGACCGAGGCACCGCGAGGTCTGCTCTACCACCGATATCGGATCGGCGACGATGGACTGATAGCCGAGGCGAAAATCGTGCCTCCCACGTCTCAGAACCAGGGTCAAATCGAGGACGACCTGCGGGATTTTGTCCCGAGCGTCCTCGATTGTGACGATGCCGAGGCCACCCGTCGCTGCGAACATCTGATCCGCAACTACGATCCGTGCATCAGCTGCGCGACGCATTTTCTGCGTCTGACGATCGAGCGCGAGGGGGATCCGTTGCAGGCCACTCGCACAGACCGCGCCAAGTGACGCGGCGACTAGCGCGTTCCGGCTCGTCGGGCCGACGCGCTCGGATCTTCATCGGTCACAGGAATCGGCAACACGGCTCGTGGATTTCTTCGCGCCGGCACGTGCAGCACGTCGCGGCAGTATTCGTGGCACGAGATGCAGGTGGTGAGTGAGTTGACGTAGGTGTAGGCCGCGGCGTCGAGGTTCTTTTCCTCCGCCACCCGGATCAACTTGTTAGCGTTTCGGGCGAGCTCTGCGCGGTATTGCACGAAGACTGGGTCGTTGTGCGAATACCATTTCGTCGCCGCACTGATCCGGCGCCATTCCTCGGCACCCTTGCGGATCATCTCGAAATCCTTCGTCACGAGCCCCTCGGTGATCTTTTGGGAGCTTGCAAGCTTTGCGTGCATCAGGGTTGCAAGTTCTAAAGGATCGCCACCTCCCCGGTCCTCCCTTTCGGAAGCCCGTCCGATCAGCGATGCCGCGCCAATGCTCGCGCAGAACAAAACCAAAAACTTCAGCTTTGTTCTCATAGGAGACCTACCTCCGCAAAACGAACCGAGAATGTGCCGCACCATTCGAATCGGCTGATGCGATCCAGCAAAATCAGGAAATGCGCAAAGCCCCGTGCAGTCTTACAACATGTCGCGCTTTGGGTTCGAAAGGGCACCAGCGCGGGAACGAAAGAATCGAACCTCGCAACTGCCTGCAATTTCGACACTTGCGCGCCTCGGCTCATTGCACGCGGGCACTTCGTACGCCTTCCCGGACAGAGGCCCGTGCCGAAACACGCGTGACTTTCCGATGCGAGACCGGGCGTTGCAGATGGGTCGTATTTCACCGGTCGTCGAAAAGCCGAACGACAGTCGTCTCTTCGGCCAGCAAACGTGGAACGCGTTCTTCGATGGCCATGGGGCTTCTTATTAGCGCCGCACCGATCGTACACCGCATTTCGCGGGACTTGTCGGCTTAGTCACAGGCGTCGTCTTGGAAAGCCACATGGACGAGGGCGTTTTCTTGATGCTCGTGCTGACGGAGGTCAACGATGAGCTGCTCGAGTTCGGCACGTGAGGCTCGCCAATAGCTCGACGTCTCCTCAGAAGCGCGCAGCTGAGCAATCAGTCGATCAAGACGTTCGAGAAACTGGGGATGCTGTTTGCCGAGCATCGCCGCTTGGGCCGTCAACTCAGGTGCCGCCGCCAGTGCCGAACTGAGATATCCGCCCGATTCTTCCTCCGCAAAATGTTCGGCCAACAAATCCCGCAGCTCCTGCACGCGGAACGCCATCTCACCAAATTTGCGGAGTCCAAGCTCGTCGAGCTCCGACCACCACATACGGAGTTCCGCAATCCGGCGCGTTAGCCTTTGATGCTCATCTATAAATGCCTGCAGCGAATCCAACTTGCGCGGGTTGGTGGGCATGAGAATCCTTCCTCATCGTGGGACTCTCGGATTTACAAAATGCCGGATTGCAGGGCGAAGGGAACGGAAGGCCGACTCGGGGTTTTAGCAACTCCTGTTCCGCCGCGCAGGGCGCATCGTGCAGATGAGCTTCACAACCCGTGCATCGCATTTACGCTGCGGCATCTTTGAGAGCAACGCACAGAGCCTGTTGACTGCACGTTCCAATGACTCGGTCGAGCTAATGCCCGCAATTTGCCACGCGAACCGACGCTTGACTGCGCGATTTCGTCCAAACCGTGCGTTTTCGCACACGTTTTAAGCCTGTTCCACCCGATCTTTGTCGCACCTCAGCATAAGCTCGGTCGTCACAGCGCAGCCGAATCGTGCGTCCGACGCCGACATGTGCGGGGTCGCTTGGGCCTCGTCCAACACCTTCGAGAGCATCGTGGCGCGCGACATTGAGACGATCGCGGCCGTCGAGACCGTGACGGATTACAACGCGGAGCCGGCGTAGAGCCGCATCGAGCTTACGCCCCATGCGGGAGAGGGCTGCAATGCGACCGAGGCGCCGAGGGACCCGCTCTAAGTTGCGGATCAGTTGTTCGCAGCGCCGGGTGCCATAGGCGTCGTCACAATCGAGGACGCTCGGCACAAAGTCCCGCAGGTCGTCCTCGATTTGGCCCTGGTTCTGCGACGTGGGTGGCACGATCTTCGCTTCGGCAATCAGTCTGTCGTCGCCGATCCGATAGCAATGATACACGGGCACAGTCGGCTGGCCTGAGCGAAGCAGACGACACCGGCTTTCGATCGCTTGCCCCCCGGTCGATGGCCGGAGTCTTTCAGACCGTCCACGACGCACAAACCGCGATTGTCAAATTGGCGCGAGCCTTTTAAGACGCCGGACTGGTTTTTCTACGTTGAACGAGCTGATTGATCGAACCCACTTGTCGGTAGAATGAAGCCCATGCAGGTGTTTCGCAACATTCTGGTCGGCGTCGATCTGTCGAATCTCAACCCGTCCGCCGACATCGAGATTAGGCCTACTAACGAGGCAGCCCTTAACTGCGCACTCGTGCTCGCCCGTTACGCGCAGGCGAACCTAACAGTTTTTTCGAGCCTCAACGCTTATCCGTATTTGCACGATACGGTGCAGACCGAGTTCGATCATTCGCGCGTCGAAAAAGAGGCGAAAAAACTCTTAGGGCACTTGCGGGCGCGGGCCCGCGACGCTGGAGTCGAATCCCGCGCGAAGCTCGGTTTCGGCGCTCCCTGGGAAGAGATCTGCCGAGAAGTCTTAAGCGAGAAACACGACCTCGTGATCGTGGGAACGCGCGATCTCAACCGCACGGATCGATTCCTGTTCGGCTCGACCGGAATGAAGCTGCTGCGGAGTTGTCCGTGCCCCGTGTGGATCACACGCCCCGGCACCGACTGGAGGCATCCCAACATCCTCATTCCGACCGATTTGAGTGCCGTGTCGCTGGAGGCCCTGCGCGTTGCCGTCACCTGCGGCGAAATTGTCGACGCCCGACTGCACGCTTTGCACGTGCTAGGAGGACCGGGCCCTCCGCCGCCTTGGTACGGCCACGAAGCGCAGGAGCTCTACGAACAATTCAGCGAAGAGCGACGCATTGAGGCTACGCGTCAATTAGAGAAACAGCTGCTGGCGGCCGACTGCAACTGCCTGCCGGATGATGTCGAGATCCACGTGGCCAAGGGGCACCCCGACGAGACAATCCTGCGCAGGATCGAGGATTTGCGAATCGATCTCGTGGTGATGGGGACATCGGCGCGCTCCGGAATTCAAGCATTGACGATGGGCAATACGACCGAACGGCTGATCTCCAAAATGCGGTGCTCTTTGCTCGCCGTCAAACCGGACGGATTCAAATGTCCCGTCGCCGACTTGACGAAATCGTTCAGCGTCGCGCCAACACCGGGGCCGTGAAGTCGATCTGCTCCTCTGCGAACTGCTTCCGCTTGATCCCCACGGTCCTCCTCAAATGCAAGGTATCCAAAACCCTCACATCCCGCACGTAAAGAATCTGGAAGGAGGTAAGCTAAAAATATCGCGTGCTTCAGCTAGATGACCGCATGTCCCCACGTTGCGGCCCGCTGGTGAGGCCACCTGGGAAAGCAGAAGGGAGGTAAGTTAGAACGTCACGTCTGGCACGATGTTCTGCTCGCCCATTGGCGGACGGACATAGCTCTCGTCACGGGTTCTATGTGTCGGCAACTTCAGCAGCGGAGGCGCAGCGTCCTCATAACGAATCTTGCTGAGAAGATGTGCGATACAGTTCAGCCGTGCGCGCCGCTTGTCGTCGGCTTCGACCGTATACCACGGCGATTGTTTGATATCGGTGTGGCGGAACATTTCATCCTTGGCCTTCGAGAACTCAATCCACTTCTCCCGCCCCTTAATGTCCATCTCGCTGAGCTTCCAACGTCGAGCAGGATTGCCGGCCCGGTCACGAAAACGCCGCTCCTGCTCCTCGTCGCTTACCGAGAACCAATATTTGACCAGGATGATGCCTGAGTTGATGAGCATTCGCTCGAATTCCGGGCATGAGCGTAAGAACTCGGCATAATCCTCTTCCGTGCAGAACCCCATGACGTGCTCCACTCCGGCTCGGTTGTACCAGCTTCGGTCGAATAGGACGATTTCTCGTGCGGCGGGGAGATGGGCCACGTAACGCTGGTAGTACCACTGCGTCCTTTCGATATCGGACGGCTTGCCGAGCGCCACGATGCGGCTGCCACGAGGATTGAGCGGTTCGGCAATGCTCTTGATTGCCCCACCTTTATCGGCAGCGTCCCGGCCCTCGAAAAGAACGACCACCTTCTGTCCGGTCGCTTTGACCCAATACTGCATCTTCACCAATTCCATGTGCAGTTCATCGAGCCTGGTTTCGTAGTCTTTACGTTTCAGTTTCTCCTCCGACCTTGATCGTTCTGCAGTGTCGGCTCCACCTGCTTGCCTTTTGTCTTTCTTGCTCATGGTTTGTTCCCAGGTGGCCGGTGCTAAAGGAGAACCCCAGGATCAGCATCCAGCCGCCGATGATTCTGGCAGGCCTGCGGGCAGGAATGCAAATCGCAAAAATCAGGAGCCAAAATGCTGCGAGTCTTGATTCGTGGCTGTCCGGAACCGGACGTGGCCCGCGGAGGTGATGCGCCAAGAGGCGAGGCCGCCTATTCCCGGAATTGGGTCGTTTCCTGCGGCTTGCAGAAAGCGGTTGAGTTTGCGGGACGACGCCGCGGACGGCGACCAGATTTCAGCGTCCGACTAAGGGGGAGAACGAACGGCAGGAGACGCCTACGCCGCGGCGGCGAGGCCGCAACAGCGAAGAGGTTTTTCGTGCGATCGCCCCGTCTTCATTCATGCGTCCACGTCATGCCAACAACCATCGCGCCAGATTCAAATAAATCAGGATGGTGAGGATGTCGGCGCCCGCCAATGCGACAGGACCCGCAGCAACGCGAGGTTCCAGGCGAAACAACTGCAGCGACATCGGTAACGCAATCCCGAGCACTGCCGCGCCGGCGACTCCGCCGCCGATACCGCCCAAGAGGCATAAGGAGACGCGCGGCAGTCCAAGCCAGACTAGGGCGACGAGCCCGACGACAGCCCCACTCGCGGCGCCCAAAAGCGTGCCAGTTGCCAGTTCGTCGCGTAATTTTCCGAGAAGTGAGCGCCAGGTCGGCCTTTGGCCGCCCAGCGCATGCAGGGCAAGGCTGACGGACTGGCTGCTTACGCTCTCCGCAAGGTTCAAGACAACAGGAATGAAGAATGCCAACGCCACGACGCGGTTTAACTCGGCCCTAAAAATTCCGGCGAGGAAGGCCGCCAAGATGCCGGCTGCTAGATTGCAGCCGAGCCAAGGAAATCGTCTCCGGAAGGCAGAGACGGGCGTCCCTTGCCACCCCTCGGATATGTAAACGCCGACCAGCTGAAACAGATTTTCGCGCGCCTGCGCATCGTCCAAACGGGTCAGTTCGTCTGCGTACAGCTCCATGTCGACGACGCCCAGCATGCGTCCTTTCTCGTCGACAACCGGTAGGGCCAATAAGCGGTGCTGAATAAAAAGCTCGCAGGCCTCTAACACAGTGGCCGCCGCTGGCAGCGTAATGACTTGCTTGATGGTGATCTCGGCCAGCGGCCGATCTCGGGGACTCAGAATCAGACGTCGGGTCGGCACCACGCCACAAATTACCTCTTCTTCATCGACAACGTAGAAGTAAATAATCCGGCCGGCAGGCGGGTGCGAACGCACCCCGTCCAACGCTTCCCCGACGGTTCCGCTCAGGCGCAGCCTGGCGAAATCCTGATGCATGTGCTTCGTGACTGAATCGTCGAGTCGGGCTTTCGCCTGTGCAATGCGCACCGCCAGTGTCTCCCGTTCACATTGCCACTGAATCAAGGAAAAAGTTAAGCCGAAGGTAACCCTCACGGGCGCCCGGCTAAACGAAAAGCCCAGAGCGGATGATTCGAATCGTCGTGCGCCGTCTGTCCAGCCATACCGACGTTTTCTTCCGGCTGAGCGAGGTAAATCGTGCGATAAGCGTGCAACCGACGTCCGACACGCAGAGCGGAAGGAACTTTCCCGCCGGTTCTCAAAGTCGCCACTTTCACTTCCGGTCCTCTCCGATCGGGGCAACAAGGTCGAGGAGCAATACGGCGTCTACTCGCCGGCGATCGGCGACCACAATGAGGATCTGAAGCACGGAACGTTCGTCGTCGACCAGAACGGACGAATCATTTTGGGGCTGCGCGCGCTATCAGCCTTTCGTCGACAACGGATTGTTGCTGAAGTTGACCGCGAACCAAGGACAAATCTCCGGGCGCAAGGCATCAGGTGATATTGGCTGATCGACCTGACCTCTCTCAGAATTGGCGGCCTCATCTATCGTTTCACCTTCGATGTCCTTCGTTTCAAGCGAGCCGCCTCGGTCGAAATGACCATTTCTCCGATCCCGAGACGACTTTGTGCGGACTTCGCGCATGTTCCAAAAGGCAAAGATGATTGAGCGCTTTAGGCCGCTCTCTCGCCTGGCCGCTAGCGTCGAGGAGGCGGGTAAACTGCCCGCGCGATCGTCGCCGAAAGCCACCCGATCACCCATCCAGCGAAAACCAACAGATAGGCATGAATCGTGTTCCTGCCCGCCTTCAATGCAATGAGTGCCAAAATAAGGCCCCAGACAACCGCACACCCGGTGCTGTATGCGGCGTAGGTGTTAAGCAATCGTTTCATTCGGTCGCGCTCCTTTGCGTAACCTGTAGTCCCGGGCGGTCCGAATCTCTTGCCGATTCTGATTGAATTGCCGCCGTGCGAGCCAAATTCCGAAGCCTGCCTCGGCAACCGCAAGAAACCGGGTGCATTGAGGCCGCTGTTCGCAAAAGTGCACAGCCGTTCTGAGCGGACTCGGCCCGACGTGCCACAGGTTCAAGTGCTCGACCGGGAAAAGTGCGGCCAGCACCCCTTCGCCGATCATGCCAATCGCAAGTAATTCCTTCCAACGAAGCGCATTCATCACTTTCTCCTGGCTAACTCGTCTTCGGGATTCAGACTTGAGCCGGATTGACCAGGCTGAAGACTGCCTTCCACTCCGGCAGATGGGTCGCTGCGCGGCCCCGTTATCGAAGAACCCATCCGGCACCGACGTCGTGGGCGCCATTCATAAGTCGCTACAAATGACGTGCCCGATTTGGCGAATCAGCCGAATTTCTTCGCTGCGCTCTGGCAGAGCGTGACTCGAGACCGCAGCGACGCAACTAAGTGGCGCATGTGCAAACATGACGTCCCCGGCAAGCGTAGAATTTATAGGAGGCTGAAGTGTTAGACCGAGGCAATGGTCAGCCCACGGCACGGAAGGCGCGGAGCAAGATCCAAGAAACGAAAACGAGCCCAAGCGTAAGGTGGAATGAAGCGCTCGACAAATCTGCTGTAGCCGCGATTCCCATCGGGGCCGTCACCGCGATGACTCGTGAAGAGTTAATTCGCGTCATCGAGGCTGCGGACTTACCTGTGTTGGGTCCTCTTGTGAGCGATCACTTACTGTACCTCGAGCGCAAAACCCTAGAACGCTTGGCTCACGAGGCGAGGCGTTGTTGCCGCAACCAAGGATATTGAAAGACGGATTTGTGCCGTGAGCGGTCAAGGCGGCGTTGAGTGATCTTTGCCTCAAATGACCTCGGGTGTTCAAAGCCCGTTCTCAAGGCTAAATCCTCTCACAGCACGTGTGGCTTCAATCGTTCGGGACGTAACCGCGTGGAAAGCAGTTCCCGAAGCGCCGCGACATCGAGAGGCTTAGTGAGATAGTAATCGAACCCGGCTGCGAGTGCGCGTCGGCGATCTTCATCCTGACCGTAGCCGCTCAAGGCGACCAGGATCAGGTCGTGAAACGTAATTTCGCGGATGCGTCGGGCCGTCTCCAAACCGTCCATTCCCGGCATCGCGACATCGAGAATGACTATGTCGGGCCTGTTCTCATGCGCCCATTCAACAGCGGCGGGTCCGTTATGAGCCGCATACGCGTCTTGCCCAATGGCTCGCAGTAGCGAGACGAGCGTGGTCGCGGACTCTTCCATATCATCCACCACGAGAATGTGATGTCGTTGTAATCTCGGCATGTCCTCCGGCGACGTTGTCGCCAAATGCTGGCCGTCGTACGGACCGGAGAGGGCAGGCACCGTGATGACGAATTCGCTGCCTTTTCCGAGCCCTTCGCTCTTGGCTTCGATCGATCCGCCGTGCAGCTCAATTAGCCGTTTGGCCAGGGTCAGCCCGATCCCCACGCCACCGTGGGAACGGCCTGACGCGCGGTCAACCTGCTCAAACATCTCGAAGATCCGAGTCACCATGTCCGCCCGAATTCCCTGTCCGCTGTCCTTTACGCGCACGACGGCATCGTTTCTGCGGCGTTCCAACACAACGTGAATCGACCCATTGCACCCCGTGTATTTTGCGGCATTGTGGATGATGTTGCCGACGACCTGGGACAAGCGGACCGAATCCCCATCGACAAACACAGGTGTCGAAAGCATCGCAACGGAGAGTTCGTGTCCGCAAGACTTGATAAAGGATTCGTGTGTCTCGATCGCATTTGAGACGACCATCGCAAGATTGGTCGGTTGGCGGCGTAGCTCGATTTTGCCGTGATTGATCCGCGAGACATCCATCAGGTCATCGATGAGACGGACCATTTGCCCCACTTGCCGGCACATTGTCTCACGCAGCAATTTCATTTGGGCTCGATCATTCTCGACCAGAGGCCAGAGTGCGATTGAGTTACTGATCGGCGCGAGCGGATTTCTCAGCTCGTGACCGAGCACGGCGAGAAACTCGTCCTTGCGGCGGTCCGCTTCGCGAAGTTGTCGTATCAGGCGGAGCCGCTTTTCACAGAGCAAGCTGATCAGCACGCCAATCGCGACGAACATGATCAAATCGGCGCCGTGGATCAGCTTTTCAACTCTCAGGCTGAAAAGAGGCGGCACGAAAAAAAAGTCGCTCGCAGCAGCACTCAACGCGGTTGCGACCAACCCTGGGCCGAGCCCCCCACGAAATGAGGCGATCAGCACGGCCGCGATAGAAGACAGAAAGGGAGCCGATCGGCCAAGCCAGCCCGAAAGGCCCTCGCGGGCAGCAATCATAGCGGCCGTCACGCACACGGCCACAGCGTAATCGAGCAAACGCTGGTCACGTTTCCCAGACACCGGACCCTCTGGACATTCGATATTTAAATCGGTGCGGCAAGAACGGATCATACCAACCCGCAGAGTGACCTCGAAGAGATTTGCGGCAGGTCGGTCCCGCACTCTTAGAAGCTTACAAATCTGCAACGACTTTCTTGAAAGCGCGTTTACCCAGCCGACGGTCGCCCTCAACACCAAATCACGCGGCGCGGCTTACCGTATTCGATAGCGCCAGCCCTGTTGGGCACGTCTCGCGTGGTTCAACTTTCCGCCCCGCGCGAACGGAGTTGTCGCGTACTTGTGACGAACCTCGATGAAGACGGTTGAACGCACAACTCGAAGTGCGGGAGATTCTAGAAGGCAGCGGCGTGACGTCCCGCACGCGCGTCGCCGGCCGCATCGAATTCACCCATCGGCTCGATGCGAATCACGCTGGGTGCCCACAACGCGCCTGGGACGGTTTCGACCTTGTGCCCCAATCGCACGAGCGCCTGGATGGTGGCGGGCTGAGCATTCGCCTGGATCAGCAGACTCCCCAACACGGGAGGCGTTTGGCGAAACGAACCCAAATGATGACGGGTGCCGAAGCGGACAGCCTGGACGGATTCCGACGCCGAAAGGCGGAAGTCGATCTCGTTCAGGACGAGTTGCAAAGCCGTCTGATCTTGCCCGTCACCACCTGCAACGCTGACGGCCAGAACCGGTTTGGTTCCTTTGAGAACCAACGTGGGAGTCAGCGTGATCCGCGGCCGCTTTCCGGGCGCGATGCAGTTGGGATGTCCTGCCCAAGTATTGAAGCTTTGCAGTCGCGTCCCCAACCAGATTCCCGTCTCTCCGGCCTGGACGCCGCTCCAACCGCTGGGCGTGGCGACGACGACATTTCCCCATTGATCCGCCGTGACGCAGGTCGTCGTGTCGTGAACGGGTCCGGCAAGGCCGTGCCGCTTTTCGATGTCGGGCAGCAACGCCCGGCTTCGACGCGGATCGCCCGGACGTTGTTCGAGCGATGCGTGCTCGCGGTCGATCAACGGGTGGCGGAGGCTGGCATAGGACGGCGACAACAGGGCCTCGATGGGGACGTCCACGAACAACGGGTCACCATACCACGCGTCGCGATCGGCGAGGGCCAACTTCATCGCTTCGAGCGTGAGATGAATCGTTTTTGGCTGGTCGTGTCCCAGCGCGGCCAGGTCGAACGGCTCCAGCAATTGCAGAGTCTCCAGCAGGAAGGGCCCTTGAGTCCAGGCACCACATTTAAAAACCGTGTATCCTCGGTAGTCGACAGAGAGCGGTTCCTCAACGCGAGTCACATGCGTGGCGAGATCTTCGTAGCAGATCAGCCCGCCATGCTGCCGGCACCAGGTGGCCAGTTCGCGGGCGAGCGGACCGCGATAGAAATAGTCGCTCGCCAAACGCAGGCCGCGGCTGCGATCACCGCCCGCTGCGGCTTCCGCGCCGATCAGTCGCCGCAGCGAACGCGCCAAGAGCGGATGCCAGGGAAGCCGCCCGCGATCGAGAAGCCGCAAGGTCGGTTCGGCAACCGCCGCCAGTCGCAACGTGCCGTAACGATCGAGCAACGTCACCACTGCATCGAAGGCCGCCGGCACCGCGGCCGGGTCGAGTCCTTTTCCGGGAATGCCTCCGCGCCGGGCAAAGTATTCGCGCGTAGCCACGCGTGGCGCGGCTCCTTGCCCCGCGAGGACCTCCACGACCTTCCGCCGAGCGTCATATACGAGAATCGGCACCTCGCCGCCGAAGCAGAAACTGCCCGAGTCGGTGACGCTCAAAGCGAGAATTGTCGCCGCCGCGGAATCAGCCGCATTGCCGCCGCGCTTGAGAATCTCCAATCCGGCCTTGACCGCCTCGGCGCCCCCAGCGCTGACGGCTCCGTGGCGGCCCGTGGCCCTCCAACCCGGCAAGTCCTCCGCGGCATTCGACGGCGACACGGTCAACACGCCGATCAGAGACAACCAAGTCCAAGTTCGCATTCCGAGTCGCATGATTTTGCCTCTGCGAACGGCCATCGTTTGTCGCCGACAGAATTGCTCGCCGGCGAGTTCAATCGCCAGACAGTGAGCACGCACGAGTTGTCGCGATTCATCGTACCGCACATGCGTCTTCGATTCATGCACATCGGATCCGACGCAAATCCGCCAGACCCGTCGAGAAACTCGTTCGAATTTCGCCGCCCGCCGCTGGGCATTTTGGCACGTCTGCCCGCTGCAGGCCGGATTCCGGCAAAAGGCATGGGAATCCGGTATTGAGAACCGAGTACCGAAATGCTGATGAGTTCCCGGTGCTGGGGCGGCAGTCACTTATCGGTCGTTTTTCGGCGTGTCCGGGAAAACGTTTGAGTTCTTGAAAGCGGCCCCGGATCTTGGGTGGTGTCGAAACCGCGTGAGGGAAGTCGGCACTGGGATGGATTCGAGTCCGATTGCCCGTAACGTTAGCTCAACGATGGCTTGTCAGTTCACAGCGATTCTCACCGCCGCGGCGTCCACTTGCCCTCGGGCTATGGCGGCATCTGGCCAACCACGCGCGGATGTAGAGAAGGCCGTCGTTGCGCATTCGCCCGGGGATCCAAAAGTGCCTATGTCTTCGGTGGCGCACGTGCCGGTTCTCGTCGGTGCCCGCGAGGGACATGCCTTACCGAGGAGGCCCACAACGATACCGTCTTCACGCAGCTGGGGCTCAACTGATCTAGGCCTGAGTCGACTGACGAGGCGCGTCGGACTTCCGCGACGGATTCGCGCCTCGCTGGCGACTTTCGAGAAGATTCAACCAGGCGCTCATCCCTTCGCCCCCTTTGGCCGAGACGGTCAAGACCTCGATTCCCGGCCGGACGGCTTGAATGTTCTTGAAGGCCGCGTCCGCATCGAATTCCACGGCGGTCGCGAGATCTGCCTTGGTGATGAGCGCCACGTCGGCCGTGTTGAAGATCGTCGGATACTTGAGCGGCTTGTCTTCCCCTTCGGTCACCGAAAACAGAACGATTCGCAGGGCTTCTCCCAAGTCGTAGCTGGCCGGGCAGACCAGGTTGCCCACGTTCTCGATGAACAGAAAATCCAAATCCTCGAGGGGCCAGTCGTCCAGGCCCGTACGGACCATCTCGGCCTCGAGGTGGCAAACCGTGCCCGTGGTGATTTGTCGCACAGGGACCTCCGACCGGGCCAGGCGGCGAGCGTCGTTGTCTGTCGCCAGGTCCCCGACCAGCGCCGCCACGCGATATTGCTCGCGCAGCAGGAGCAGTGTCTTTTCCAAGAGCATCGTCTTCCCCGAACCGGGGCTCGACACAAAACTCACGGCATAGACTCCGGCCTCTTCAAATCGCTGACGCAACGCCCGGGCCGCGACGTCGTTCTGCTTCAGGATCTTGGTGCGGATCTCGACGATGCGGGTTTGAGCGGTCATTCTTCGATCTCCAATGCGGTGACCTCCAGCTCGCGGCCGCCGCGCACGTCGGACGACGGGACCCCGCACCGAGAGCAGCAGAACGACGGCACCGATTCAAATGCCTTAGGCCAGTCGAGCGTCGTCTCGATATCGCAAATCGGGCAGCAGATGACGATCGGCATCTCTTCGACGACCAGCCGGGTCGCCGCCAAAGGCGATTGTTCCCGCGCGAGCTCGAACGCCGACACAAGCGCGGACTTTACCACGCCGGAAAGGTGCCCCAATTTGACGTGGATGGCCCGCACGGCGACGCCGCCGCGCTGCTCGCTTTCCTCCGACGCGAGGTCGATGATACTGCAGGCGATCGAAAGCTCATGCACCGTTAGGTCATTTCAGTCGGCGCGCGGTCCATCACATCATGTCGATTTTGATGTACCGCGCGATTTCCGGAGCGATGCTCGCCAGGCCGGCGGCCACCACGCCTCCCGCGATGAGCGCCCCCCAAGGCCAGAGAAAACTGCTTTGCTTGGGCGTTTCCATACCCATGGCCTGAGTCAATTTGCGTCGGGCGCCGTTGTCGCTCAACACTAGGCTGGCCCCGATGGCGCCGATGGCGATCCCCGAAGCCAAATAAACCATCTCATGACCGCGCGACTCTTGATTCCAGGCCATGACCGAACTCCTTATTGATGCGTCTCTCGTTCCGACGATTGGGCCGTCGCGGTCGGCTCGCCGACTCGCGGAGAGTCGAGCGACGAACGGCTATCGATCGTTCCGTGATCCAGAAAATTGCGTACCAATGCCGTCACGACGTCCATCGCCTCCTCCATCACGGCGGCGACTGGTTCGCTGAGGCCCAGCCGGCCTTCTTCGCCTCCCAGGTCGGCCGGCTCGCAGCCAACGATGACGATGCCGCTCAGTGCCGCGCCTTGCGAGCGGGCCATGCAGAGGATCTGCAGGGGGTCGAGCGAGTGAGCGTCCAAGATCGCTTCGGGAGACGTCCCCTCCCTCAGCTCTGTGAGGTCCGGCTCGATGACGTAGAGCGTTCCCGGAGTGCCGCCGCGGGGCATTGCGTCGACGAGCACGGTGAGGTCGTATTCGTCGCACAGAGCATAGGCTAGGTCAAGCCCCCGAATGCCGAAGTCGACAACGCGCACGCCGGCCGCCCAGACTCGCCCCTCGAGGGAGCGAACGACGTCACTGCCGAACGCATCGTCACCCAGGAAGATATTCCCAATTCCGGCGACCAGGATTTTTGGCGTGTCCGTCATCGGTGTGCTTCAGGCTGTTCGCCGCCAGCGGACTGGTTGTCGGGCAGATTCATCGGCTCGACCTCGGCGAGCGAAAAGAAAAAGCGATGTCCCGGCTGCCGCAATATTCCCAGGTCGCGTCCCGGGTCGTCGTCAATGACCACGGCCAGATGCGTCTGGCCCTCGTAATCGGTTTCGATCGCTTCAATCGTCGCGACTTTTCCCGCGAGAGCCATATCCATAATGTCGGCCCCGGCTTTCGGCCAAAGCCGCACCTGGTCGCCCGTGCGAAGCTCCACGCCAAAGACGCGGACGCTCTCTTGCCGCTGGGGCCCCTCCAGGTCGTTCCAATCGAACTCATTCATGAGCAAATCCAATTTCCCACAAATCGCGTAATCGCTGCCTCGGCCCGCGTCAGGAGTCGCCAACCTGTTTGAGCTCGCGAATCGTGCCGTGCAGATGCATCAGGCTCGACTGCGACAGCGCCTCGGTCCGTTCCAGAATCTCGCGGGTCCGGCGATCGAGGCCCCGCATCGCCCGTTTTTCCTCATCGGTCAACGTCATGACCCGGAGAGCAAGCATTTCATCCATTTCGGTGCCGTCAAAGTAGTCTCCGTCGCTCTCGGGCGCGACTTGCGGATAGTCATAAAGGATGATCGGCGAGGCCAGCATCAGGTCCCGCTCACCGGTGCTGCCGACCAGCACGGGCCACGCGCCGATGTTTTTGCAGTCGGCCGCAAATCGGGCCAATTCGTCCGGAGGCTCCAGCAGCGAGACAAACTGTCCGGAATGCGCGGTCAGAAAGGCGTGCGCCGAGGCCAAAGCGCCGAGCTGGGCGTGGCTCCGCGGGGCGTCCGCGTCCAGCGGCGTCGTGTTCTCGACTTCGATCCGGACCTTCCAGAGTCGCTCGCCAAAAGGCTGTGCACGAATCGTCACGTGCGCTTCGATCGCCCGCTGCCGCCGGATGATCGCGCCGACGGTGCGGCCGTCGGTGCTTTTTAGCGGCACGCTCGTCTGCTCAGCGCCGCTCGCCCAACGGACGGATTTGGGAGCGTCGACCAGATCGGGAAGACTCAAATCGGCCGCCACGATTTCGCGTTCGACGGCCTCTTCCCAGCTTTGGTGAATCTCACCGTCGACTTCGAGCTGGGGCGCAATTTCGCATTCGGGTTCGCGTTCCAGTTCCTCATCCGCTTCGCCGGTCGGCCCCGCATCGGAGCCGGATTGAACGTTGCAGACGCGGGCGACGTCCCGAGCCATCAGTTGCAGGAAGCGGATCCGGACGTCCATCCGCGGAGTCTCGCCTTCGATCAGGCACTCCGTCTGCATCCGCCCCGTTTCGCCGGCCTGTTGACGCTCGGCCCACTCCGCGGGCATCAGGATGCCGAAATTGAACCGATGACGGTTCTTGATCGCCGACGCGCGGTACGGATAAAGAATGTAACCCTCGTAGAGAACTGCGTCGGCAATCTTTTTGGTCAGCTCGAGGTTCATGACCCGGCTCGCTCGCTGCCGACTGCGGCGATTCGCGCGGCCGCGTCAGTGTCAGGGCCGTGGGACAGCAATTCCTCGAGCGCCGTTCAAAAGTCGGAATGCCGCGGCTTCGTTTGAAGGCGGCCAGCTTTTCGACCACGTCGCGCTCGAGGCAGAGCCAGGCCGTGTTGGGATAATACGCGTCCATCATCAGCCGCCAGACACTGGCGGGCAGCCGATACTGGCACTCCTTGCTCCAGGGAATCCGCGTCGCCTGCAGTCCGCCGCCTTCGTCGCGGTAAAAGATCGTTCCGCTGAACAAGAAGGTCAGCGGCACGTCCCCGTCTTGAAGGGCGTGAAAGTACTTGGTCGCCGCCACGTTGAAGTCGAACGTGCAGGGAACGGCAAGGTCCACCACGATGCGATCGTCGAAGGCCGGCACCAGAACCGGCGCATGCGTCCAATGCATGGTCCGCAACGTCCGGCTCCAGCTCCCAATGTCGCCGAACAAATCGCGGAGGCCGGTCTGCTCCGCAGGACTGTAACGTCGGCGCGTCGCGTCGATCTGGATCTGCGCCTGCAGCAAAATGTTCTCAATCGGCAGTCGGGCGGGCGGCAGTCCGTCCGGCGCTTCTCCGTCCGGGGCCTGCTCAACCGTGAGTCGGAAGGCCAGCGTCGGGACGGCGGCGAACCGAATCGGCTCGGCGGCGTCGATTGAAAAAGTCAGCTCCGGCATGTCGCTCTCGTGCTTTCGGATCGCAAATCAACGGGTCGCGTATTTGGACTTCTCTCTCAAAGCGGTGAAAAACCGTTCGATCTCGCGCCAGACTTCCTGCCCCCCCGAGAGGCCCCGCCAGTGCGCCCGGATCAGCCCGACGAGCTTGTAGCACTCGTCGATCGGCACGAGGCAATGCAGCGGCTCGCCGCCGGCATTCGACGCGCCCTGCGCGAGATTGCGGCCGATGCGATTGACGAGCAGCGCTTCGACGTCGGGCTCCATCGTTCGCAACACGGGATTGGCGTCGACCAGTTCGCTCCAAGAGGACAAATCCAAAAGCGATTCCATCGGCCCGGCCGGGCTGGGATAGATCGCGACGGGTCGTTCCCGCGGCGTGCTCTGGAAAAAGAACGCCATATTGATTGGGATCAACAGGCTGTCCCATTGGGCGTCGCTCAACTGGAAGTCGTTGAGCAACAGGATTCGTTGGGGAACGCGGCGAAATGTCATCGCCGCCTGGCCCGAGAACAGCACACCGCACGCCTCGCACGCACAGACCAGGCGTTGCGTGGCGATTTCCACGAGGTGCCTGTGCTGCAAGGCCAATTCCAGCCCGCAGAGCTCGCAACGTTCGACCGGTTCGCGCGTCGTCGCGGCTTGCCGGACTCGACCGAGAGTCTGTTTCAGTGAGGAAAAGCCAGCGGACATGGTCGGTCCCAACGGGGCGAGACGCTACTTGAGGCGGATGGCCTCCAGGGACACAAACCCAGAGACGGGCCGCTCTTCGACGACCCCGGCGACTTCCAGTCGTGTGATGTCGGGCGCGAACTCGAACATCGCCTCTTCGATCGCATTGCGGAGCGTCACTGTCGACGAAGGACAGCCGTGACAGCTTCCTTCGAGCTTGAGCCGCACGACTCCATCCTCCAGGCCGGTCAGCTCGACGTCGCCGCCGTGCGAGCGGAGCAGTGGACGCACTTTTTCCAACGCCTGCTCGACGCGAGTTGACAGGTCGACCGGATGCAGGTCGTGCAGCATCAGAAGCGGCGCGACGCACGCGTCGGCGCCGAGCCGCTGGATCAGCCCGCTTCCGCCCGCTCCGTTTGGACCTGCCCCATTTTGGCCGGTTCCGTTCTGCCCGGCAGGCTCCGACTGGCCCGCCAGCTCCAAAATCCGGGCGAGTCCCTGACGGTGCAGGTCGAGCAGCAGCTGCACGAGCGCCAGGGCGTCGCCACGCAGGCTCGCATCGGGAGCCGCTTCGAGCCGCGCGACCAATTCCTCGATCCGGTCCATTCCCTGGGGCAGGGCCATCGGCTCAAGCATGCTATCAATCCCTAACAGCCGTTCGATCCCAGATCCGTCGCGTCATTCTGACCGATCGCATCCCTGCCATAATCTGAAGGAAACTCTGCCGGTCAGGCGTTCGGCACTCCGAACATCGGCTGATGCCGCACGTCTAGCGTGCGGCCGTCTCCCAGGTACATGTGCACGCCGCAGGGCAAACACGGATCGAAGCTGCGGACCGCCCGCATGATGTCGATCCCCTTGAACTTGTCCGGGCCGTTCTCCTCGAAGATCGGCGTGTCCTGCACGGCATCCTCGTACGGGCCGGGCGTGCCGTAGATGTCGCGCGGATTGGCGTTCCAGGGAGTCGGCGGATAGGGATGGTAGTTGGCGATCTTGCCGTTGCGAATCACGACATGATGCGACAGAACGCCGCGCACCGCCTCGTGGAACCCGCAGCCGATCGCTTCGTCCGGAACTTTGAAGGGAGCCCAGGTCTCCGTGCGGCCGGCGTGCAGCTCACGGAGAGCCTGCTCGACGAAGTACAGTCCGCAACAGGCCGCGTAGACCTGGAAATAGGTGCGGGCCCGGTCGCGCTCGATGGCGTTGCTCCACTTGGGAATCTTCCATTCGAATTCGACTTCGGGCTTCGTCGCCGTCTTGGGCAAGCATCATCTTCACGCTCTGGCCGGTCGCCTTGATGTAGCCGATATCGACCTTGCCGGCGAGCGCCGTCGCCCACAGCGGGCAATCGGGCCGCCGCCCGTGTCGAGGGCCAGGTGGTCGCCCGTCCGCTTGTCGAACCAGCGGGGCGACATCACCCACGTGTACTTGCCGCTGAAGTCGCGCTTCTGCGGGCTTGGGGATTGTGGTCTGGTTCCACGGGTGCTTGCGATCGACCGGGTTGCCCAGCGGATCCTGTTCGACGAACTTCTCCTGGCTCTCCCAGTCGTCGTAGTACGAGCTGCCCAGCAGGATGCGAATCCCCAGGTTGATGTCGACCAGGTTCGTGGTGACGAGCTTGCCGTCGACCACGATGCCGGGGGTGACGTACATGGCGTTGCCCCACTCGTTCATCGTGCGATATTGGTAATCGCAGACGGCCGGATCCTGGAACGAACCCCAGCAGCCCAAGAGGATCCGCCGGCGGCCGACCTCTTCGTAGCCGGGCAGCGCCTCGTACCAGAAGTTGAACAAGTCCTCGTGCAGCGGCAGGCATTTCTTCATGAACTCGACGTACCGCATCAGCCGCGACGAGGTAATCGGTGAAGAGCTGCACGGTGGGGACGGTGCCGACGCCGCCCGGATACAAGGTCGACGGATGGACGTGCCGGCCTTCCATCAGGCAGAACATCTCGCGCGTCATGCGGCTGACTTGCAACGTCTCGCGATAAAAGTCGCCGGTAAACGGATTGAGGGCCGTCATAATGTCGCCGATGGTCTTGTAGCCGTGCGCGGCGGCATTGGGCGACTCGGTCGTTTCTGGCTTTCTCCCAGACGCCGGGATTGGTCTCTTTGACCATCTGCTCGCAGAAGTCGACGCCGACCAGGTTGTCCTGGAAGATGTTGTGGTCGAACATGTATTCGGCCGCTTCTCCCAGGTTGATGATCCATTCGCCCAGCGCCGGCGGCTCGACGCCGAAGGCCATGTTCTGCGCGTAGCACGGCGCAGGTCGCGTGGTTGTCGCCGCAAATGCCGCAGATGCGGCTGGTGATGAAGTGGGCGTCGCGCGGGTCCTTGCCCTTCATGAAGATGCTGTAGCCACGGAAGATCGACGATGTGCTGTAGCACTCGGCCACTTCCTTCTTGGCGAAGTCGATCTTGGTGAAGATGCCCAGGCTGCCGACGATCCGGGTGATCGGATCCCAGTTCATTTCGACGAGTTTGCCTGACTCCGTGTCTGCCTTAGTCTTCGGAAGAATAGCAGTCGCCATGGTCGATTCTCCATTGTCGGCCGGAGGACTCATTCCGGCCGGAGTTGCTGGTTCCTCAAAAATGCGGCCGCGTGGGGGCTGAAAATGCAGGTGACATCGAGGTCCCGTGTTGGGTCCGAGTCGAGCCTGATCGGCATCACCGCCGGATCAGGCCCGGCCGGTTCAAGGACCGGTCAATACGAAGACGGCGTGTAACCGGTCGTCAGGGCGTTCCCCGGGTGACGCCACTTCGGTTCTTTGTTGGCGGTGCGCTGCGTGATCTTCCGCAAGGCCTTGATCACGCTGCCGTAAGTCCTCGAAAGATTGGAGGAGACCATCGAACCCGGGGGCGGGTCCATGAACGGCATGAACTTGTCGGGGAAGCCGGGCATCGTGCAGCCGATGCAGATGCCTCCGACGTTCGGACAGCCGCCGATGCCGGCCATCCAGCCCCGCTTGGTCACGTTGCAGTTGACCACCGGTCCCCAGCAGCCCAGCTTCACGAGGCATTCGGGCTTGCCGTACTCGTGCGCGAACTGCCCCTCTTCGTAGTAGCCGCCGCGGTCGCAGCCTTCGTGCACGGTGTGCTCGAACAGCCATTTCGGCCGCAGCTGATCGTCGAGCGGGATCATCGGGGCCAGACCGGCGACCTGGTAGAGCAGATAGAGCAGCGTCTCCATGAAGTTGTCGGGCTGGACCGGACAACCGGGGACGTTGATGATCGGCAGACCGGCCTTCGACTTCCAATTCCAGCCCAGGTAATCGGCCAGTCCCATGCAGCCGGTGGGGTTGCCCGACCATGGCGTGAATGCCGCCGTAGGTCGCGCACGTGCCGGCCGCCACGACGGCCAGGGCCTTGGGCGCTAAGCCGGTCGATCCATTCACACGTCGTGATGGGTTGACCTGTTTTCGGGTTCGTCCCGAACGCTGCCCAGTACCCCTCGCTTTTTGATTTTCTCGTTGGGGATTGATCCTTCCATGACCAGAACGAACGGATCGAGCTCACCCCTTTCGGCCATGTACCAGTACTTCATGAAGTCATCGCCGCACTCATAGGCGAGGACGGGGTTGTGCAGGTGGACCTTGGGCAGCCCGGGAATGGCCCCCATCACGACATCTTCGACGCTGGGCTGCATGGCGGCGGTGACCGAGACGCTGTCGCCGTCGCAGCTGAGTCCTCCGGTCATCCAGATGACGTGAATCTCTTTGACGTCCGGCGCCCGCCTAGCCTGGATTGGCTGGCCTGTGCTCCTGCCGTTGCCTTTAATCATTGCGCTGTTCCTCGCGACTTTTGAGGTGTTGGAGCGAAATGGTGCGTGGCCAATCGTCAGCAGATTCTTGGAAGTTGTTCTCCTGCCAGCATGGTGACGACCCGGTCGCCGCCGATCACCGATCGCATGACGACCATTCCGGGATGCTCGTCGACGATCTCGCCGATGAGAGCGGCGTTTTGTCCCAGAGGATGTTGTCGCATGACGCTCAAGACTTGATCCGCGTGCTCGGGCGGGACGACGGCGATCGAGTTTTCCTTCGTTCGCGACGTAGAGCGGATCCAAACCGAGCATTTCACATGCCGCCGAGACCTCCCTACGAACGGGAAGCGCCGTCTCCTTCGAGCTGCACTCCGACCTTCGACGCGGCGGCCAATTCGTTGAGCGCACTGGAGACACCGCCGCGAGTCGGATCCCGCATGCAGCGGATTTCCGGACAGGCGTCCAGCATGACTCGCGTCAGATCGTGGAGCGGTGCCGAGTCGCTTTCGAGCACCGTCTCGAACTCGATCCCTTCGCGGACCGACATGATGGCGATCCCGTGGTCGCCGATCGTCCCCGAAACGAGCACTTGGTCGCCGGGCCGGGCATTGCGGATCGACAGTTTGCGGCCAGCGGGAACGATCCCGATGCCGGAGGTCGTGATAAAAATCTGGTCCCCCTTGCCATGGTCGACCACCTTCGTGTCGCCGGTGACGAGCTGGACGTCCGGCCTCGCGGCACGCCTGGCGCAATCGAGGCGACGATCCGCCGCAGGTCGTCCATGGGCAGGCCTTCCTCGAGGATGAAGGCCGCCGAAAGATAGAGTGGCGTGGCTCCCCCCACTGCCAGGTCGTTCACGGTCCCGTGCACGGCCAGGCTGCCGATATCGCCCCCCGGAAAAAACAGCGGGCGGACCACGAACGAATCGGTCGTGAAGGCCAGCCGCGGAACGGGGTGGCCGTTGCTCGCGGAGCCGGCCGCCAATCCAAAGGAAAGGGTCGCCTGGTCTTCCAGCGCCGTGAAGTACGGCGTTGCCCGAGCTCGGGCAGAAACACTCGCCGGATCAGGTCCGCGCGTCAGTTTGCCGCCGCTGCCGTGCCCCAAGAGGACGTGATCGTAATCGGTGAGCGGCAGCGGACAGCTCATGCGGTCGAAATCGACATCCAGGGGATCGCTCATGACTTGGGCCGTCAAAACGAGACTTCAAACCGGGACCGGAGTCGATCGGCGGAAGCGACCGTAGTTGTAGTAAGCGGCACAGGCCCCCTCGGAGGAGACCATCGTCGCGCCGAGCGGACGTTCCGGCGTGCAGGTCTTGCCGAACGCGGGGCATTCGTGCGGCTTGCGGATTCCCTGCAGGATCAGTCCGCTGATGCATACATCCGATTCGAGCACTTCCAGTTGCTGCACGGAAAACCGCGTTTCCGCGTCGTATTCGGCGTATTCGGGCCGCAGCCTCAGCCCGCTTTGCGGGATTGTGCCGATGCCGCGCCACTTGCGGTCGCCCACTTCGAACACCTCGTCGACCAGTTCGCGAGCCGGGCGGTTGCCCTCGCGGCGGACGGCCCGGGCGTACTGGTTCTCGCACGCCGACTTTGCCCGCTTCCAGCATGCTCACGCAGCGATAAACTCCTTCGAGCAGATCGAGCGGCTCGAAGCCGGTCACCACGATCGGAATCTGGAACTGCTCTGCCAGCGGCTCGTATTCCTCGTAGCCCATCACCGCGCAGACGTGTCCCGCTCCCAAAAATCCCTGCACGCGATTGGTCGGCGACGAGAGAATGGCCCGCATAGCCGGCGGAACGAGCACGTGCGAGACCAAGCACCGCGAAGTTCTTGATTCCCCGCCGCTTGGCCTGCCTGACCGCCATCGCGTTGGCGGGCGCCGTCGTCTCGAAGCCGACGGCGAAGAAGACCACGGTGCGATCGGGGTTGTCGCTCGGCAATTTTCAGACAATCCAGCGGCGAATACACGATCCGCACGTCTCCACCGGCGGCCTTGACGTCAAACAGGTCGCGACGGCTACCGGGCACGCGAAGCATGTCGCCGAACGAGCAAAAGATCACGTCGGGCTCGGCGGCGATGGCAATCGCCCGGTCGATCAGCTCGAGCGGCGTGACGCAGACCGGGACAGCCGGGCCCGTGCACGAGCTCGATCCTGCGGAGGCAGCAGTTCGTCGATGCCGTATTTCACGATCGAATGCGTCTGCCCGCCGCAGACTTCCATGATGGTCCAGGGCCGCGTGGCGATGCCGGCAATCGCCTGGCAGAGTTTTTGGGCGGCGACCGGATCGCGATATTCCTGCTGGTATTTCATGCTCGCCTCCTCAGGCTTCGTCTGTCTGCAACTCGCCCAGCTCGTTCATGCCTTCCAAGAACGCAAAGACTTGCTTCGCCTCGGCCTCGTCGACCACTTGCAACGCGAAACCGACATGGACGATCACATATTGGCCCGGCTGGACCTCAGGCGTGTGCTCCAGGCAGACCCGCTTGGCGACCCCACCGAAATCGACCTTGCCCATCAAGACGTCGTGCTTCCGGTACAGGTCGACGACTTTCCCGGGTATGGCGAGACACATGAGTTCATCCCTCACGCGATGTTAGGTGGCGACCGCCGTGACTCTGCGGCGAGGCGACAATCGACGAGAACGACGCGCGCAATTGCTGCAATTCCGATGCCCCTAATGTGGAATTGAGAGGCTTCAATGCCGCGGCCGCCGCATTGGCTGCCCCGACGGCCGCGAGTTGGCGATCCGCCAGGACTGCCGCGCCGATCGCAAGTTGCCCCAGGCAGAGCCCCCCGTCATTGGGGGGAACCAGGATGTGCCGGTACACGCGGAAGCCGTCCGCGGCGAGCCGGGTCGCGCTTTCGCTGGCAACCAGCGCATTCATAAACACGCCGCCGCTGAGCGCGACCGCATCGATCTTTGTTCGTTCGCGAAGGCCCGCGCAGGTCGACGCGATGATTTCCACAATCGTCGAGTGGAACCGGCGGGCGATTCGCCGCGGGTCGGTCCAGTTTTGAACGTCGGCAACGACAGCGCGAATCAGCGGCCGCGTGTCGATTTCTTGGGCGGAGTCCGATTCCCCCGCGCCGGCCGAATCGCCGCCGGTGATCTCGAACGGATAAATGCCGTCCCGGTGAGCCTCGGTGGCAAGCCATTCCAGCTCAATCGCCGCCTGCCCTTCGTAGCTGACCGTGTCGCGCAGGCCGGCCAGCGACGCGACCGCATCGAACAGTCGCCCGGCGCTCGAAGTCAAAGGCGTGTTGATCCGTCGCGCGAGCATCGTCGCAATCGTGCGGAGCTTGGCTCGATCGACGCGGCCCGCCAAGACTTCCCACGACGTGCCGGCGTCGAACAAGTGGGCCGCCGCCATCCGCCACGGTTCGCGCACGGCCGAATCGCCTCCCGGCAGTCCGACAGATCGCAAATGGGCGGCTCGGCGAAACTGCCGGTAATCGGCCACCAGGAATTCGCCACCCCAAATGGCGCCGTCCGTTCCGTAACCGGTCCCGTCAAACGACACGCCGATCACCGGCTCTTCCAGGCCGTGTTCGGCCATGCAACTCGCCACGTGGGCATGGTGATGTTGGACCGCCAGCAATGGGATTTCGGCGGCGGAGGTCTGTTCCCGCGCGTAATTCGTCGATGCGTAATCGGGGTGCAAGTCGTGAACGATCAATTCGGGAGCGACCGCGAACAAGTCCTCGTACAGGCTGACGTCCCGAACGAACGCGCAGTACGCCTGCCAATGATCGAGGTCGCCGAGATGGTGGCTGAGAAACGCCTGCCGCCCGCGACCCAGGCCAAATACGCCCTTCAGCTGCCCGCCGACCGCCAAGATCGGACGAGGGGAGGCGAACGGCAGCGGAATCGCTTGCGGCGCGTAACCGCGCGAGCGACGCACGGGAGATTCGAGCGAATCGACAATCCGCGTGACCGAGTCGTCGCACCGCACGTGGATCGGACGGTCGTGTGCCAGAAAGAGGTCCGCAATTTCCCCTAGCCGCTCGAACGCGTCGATATCTTCGTAGGCGATCGGCTCATCGGAGTGGTTGCCGCTCGTCATCACCAGCGCGCCCCAAGGGAACCCCGCGAGTAGCAGGTGGTGCAGGGGAGTGTAGGGCAGCATGACGCCCAGCCGAGGATTCCGCGGGGCGACGGCCTCGCAAATCGATCCGCCGATCGAAGACTTCCGTTTATTGAGCAGCACAATCGGCCGCCGCGGCGACCGCAACAGCTCCCGCTCGGTCGCATCGATCTGGCAAAATCGCTCGGCCGTCGCGAGATCCGGCACCATCACGGCAAACGGTTTCTCATCGCGGTGCTTGCGGCGGCGCAGCTCGCCAACAACGTCTTCGGCGGCAGCATCACAAGTCAGATGGAATCCACCCAGCCCCTTGAGCGCCCCGATGCGTCCGCGCCGCAATGCGTCGATAAAAAAAGCGAGCGGATCGCTCGTTTCGATCGGCTCACCGTTCGGCTGGCAGACCGACAGCCGAGGTCCACAGGCGGGACAGGCGGCTGGCTGCGCGTGAAATCGGCGGTCGCCCGGGTCGTTGTATTCCGCCGCACAGGCCGGACACATCGGGAACGACGCCAGGGTCGTCCGCGCCCGATCGTAGGGCGCCCCCCTGATAATCGTCAGCCGGGGACCGCAGTTTGTGCAGTTGAGAAACGGATATTGATAGTGCCGGTCCGACGGATCGAACAGTTCCGCCAGGCAGGCGTCGCAAGTGGCCACGTCCGGCGAGATGAAAATCGGAGTGCCGGCGTAGTGGTCGCTCGGTTCGATGCGAAAACGATTCTCGCCGCGCAGGGCCTCCTGAGATTCGCACGACAGCGCGTCAATCCGCGCCAGGGGAGGAGATTTCTCGCGCAGCTCTCGAGTGAAACGATCGAGAGCCGCCGAAGTTCCTTCAGCCTCGATCAGCACGCGACCCGACTGATTCTTAACGAACCCGCGCAGCTCGAGTTGCAACGCCAGCGCGTACACGAAGGGTCGGAACCCCACGCCTTGCACGATTCCCTCTACGGTGATGGCTCGGCGTTCCATACGGACGCTCCGCATGGTCCGTTTCGACGCAACGTGTTTCGGCGGCATCTCGAGCGCCATGTTAAAGGTACCCGGTAGGTGGGTCTATGATCCAAGTCGCGCTCTCCTGAAATGCGTCTGCGCACACGGTTTCCTGCGATTTGCAAAGACATGCCAACATAGAGGACAGCGCCTCAGCGATTGGCCCAAACTGAGAGCATTTGACGGATAAAATGTTTCCCGAACTCGACGAGCGTCTCGGCGAGTTCATCTCTCGGCCGAAGATATTTTTCGTAGCCACTCCGCAGTCGGCCGCCGACGGACACATCAATACTTTCCTCCGAAGGGACCCGATTGCCTGCGAATTCTGGGCCCCGCGACGGTCGCCTATGCCGATTTCAGGGGCAGCGGCATTGAGTGGAAGATGCTGAAGCTGCTGACATGGCCCGGCGACAGAAGTGACGACTCCGCCAGCACGGAGTCTCTCGGCCGCTCACGGGGCAGTGGTCCAGTCTTTGCTGATGGCCCTTCAAAAGTTGTGTCCGGGGTTTCTGGCCGCCAAATCGACGCGTGACCTTCCTCATGACACATGAATTCCGACTAGGTCCGCCGGAACCTTATTCCCTGGTGTCCCTTGGGCCTGTCGATTTTTCCAGGTGTCGCGGTGACAGAACTTGAAATCAGAAAATGTTCGAATTCTGCCACCGATTCCCCGGCCTTTGATCCGATCTCGAATTCTGCAGCCCGATTCCGCAAAAACGTATGACAATCCCGCACGCGGAACGACGTACCGAAATACCGGATGACTTTCCGGTGCGGGCACGGCGGCGCTTATCGGTGGTTTGATGGCGATCCCGAAAAACGGTTGAGTTTCCCGGATTTGCGACGGGGCCTTCGGCCAGTTCCCAATTAAGAACCCCGGGCCTCGTTCGGTCTGCAGCGGGTGCCCGCGCAATGGGCTATGCTCGAGCCAATAACTTCGAGCAAAAAGTCGGGGGTCGCCAAGCGCCGCGGCCCCCACTTGCAAACATCCATCAGAACCAAGTCGCGTCCCGATCAGAACGACGAGTCGGTGACAGCCCGGCGGCCGCGGTAACTGATCAGGCGGCAGAAGACGACGAGGCTGATGTCCTCATTGACCATGTGGGCCGAGCCGTCGCACATCAAGAACCCGCACGATCCTGGGTGAAAGCTGTAAAGACCCATGAACGACTGGTTCGTGCAGTTGATGAAGCAGGCGCCGGTCGTACGGCCACCGCTGAACATCGTTCCGTCAAACGTCGACCCGCTCAAATTGTTAAACGCGTTGCCCAGGCAGCCCCAGCAGCCGCCCCAGTTGGCGTTCGTCGTGAGCGGACTAATGGCTCCCTGCGCGAGATTTCCGACGGGCGGTGCTGCCGCAATCTTCTTCACGCCGCGCTGCCAGAGATCGGGATGCCCGGCCAATTCCGCGCACAGAAGCGTGGTCGACGTGCCATCAGTGACCTGGTCGATGCTGATATTGGCACCATTGAAAGCGTTGTTGTTCATCACCCCCTGGCTGCTGAGGCATTGACAGCTCTTCTTGCAGCCGATTACCGCGTTGTACGCGCAATTGAGCCCACCGCCGTACTCGTTGACGGCCGTGTAGTCGCTAGCCCCCGCCCAGACGCTGTTAAAGAGGCCGGGTGCCACAGTCTGACTAATGAAGCAGTTATCGAGATCCTGATTCTAAAATGGGTTTTGAGACCGGGGCGCCGAGGGACAGACAAACGAGGGAACCACCGCGGCGACTGGACGTTTGAGTGAGCAGGTGGGTTGGAGTGGGCAGCCGCATTTACCCGAATTGAGCGCCGTGTACTTAGTAAGGCCGAGAGGAGTCAAGCAGACCGGGGACTCGATCGAACTATTCATGCATATGCGCGTGTAGACGGTGGTGGCTTCGAGGAAGGGAAGCACCCGCTCCCCCCACACGTGCAGGTTCGGACAATCGTAGCTCGCCGTGCAGCATTTGCAGCTCCTGAAAATCGGGCTCAGGACCGGCCCCGGCACTACCAGAAAGGCCGGCGTAAAGCACTTATTGACGTCGTGGTAATTGTGCTCCGCAATCCCAATCTGCTTCAGATTATTGCGGCACTGCGTTCGCCGGGCCGCTTCGCGGGCCGCTTGCACGGCCGGCAGGACTAGAGCGATCAGCACGGCAATAACGGCGATCACCACCAACAGTTCGATGAGTGTGAAACCTCTTCGCCGGTCTCGCATTTCGTGATCCTTCACACAGCCCAGAGAGATGGAAAACGACCTTCGCGTCGCATACGAAAAAAGCAATTGCGAACAAAATGCAATCGCAGGGCCACTTTTCTCGCCCGCCAGCCATCGCAATTCTTCGTAGACCAGTGGCAAGAGCTGTTCGGAGGCCTGAGGTTCGCCCAGTTCGATTGTGGAGAGGAGTTCGCGTGACGTCGGCCATAACGGATCAGGAAGCCCTCAATGTGAGCCCTGAGCATAGCCGCGTTTTGCTTGCCGCATCCAGTCGCTGCGGCTCACGTGGCCGAATCCGATTAAGTGGAATCGCAAAGGGCCGCTGTTTCAAAAATGGTTGCTTTGATGCGGCGGATTTCGCCGCAGATTTCGCCAACGGTCGTCGCCGAGTTTCAGAAACCCCGAAGCGACGTTTTTCGGTACTCGGCGGAGCGGTCCGAGAAACTGTGGTTTTTCAGCGTGTCCGGGAGGGATGAGATTATGGGCAAGCGACGTGCGAAAAACAGTTATTCGCCGTCACCGCCCAAGTCTTCCTGCAGTTACTTTGGCCGCCAGGTGGAAATCGGTCGTGTCGCAGACGACTGCGCCATCGCGCATGACGACCGTCCGTTTGGCGTCGCGGGCGATCCGTTGGTTGTGAGTCACCAGAATGATCGTGATGCCCGACTTTTCATTCAGCTCCCGGAACAGGACGACCACCTCACGACTGGTCTTCGAATCGAGATTGCCGGTCGGTTCGTCCGCCAGCAGGATGGCCGGCTCGTTCACCAGGGCGCGGGCAATGGCCACTCGCTGCTGCTGTCCCCCGGAGAGCTGATTCGGTTGATGCTCGAGTCGATTGGCCAGTCCGACCAATTCCAGTTTTTCAATCGCTCGGCGGCGACGTTCCGACGCAGAGACGCCCTTCGTATACAACAGCGGCAATTCAACGTTTTCCAACGCCGACGTGCGCGCCAGGAGATTGAAGTTCTGAAACACGAAACCGATGCGTCGGTTGCGGATGTGGGCGCGCTCCTCGCGCAACATCGTCGCAACTTCTTCGCCGGCCAGCTTGTAACTGCCGCTCGTCGGGCGGTCCAAACAGCCAAGCGTGTTCATCCGTGTGCTCTTGCCCGAGCCGGATGATCCGACGGGCCGGGCAACGCAACCATAAGGCCGGACCTTGCATCACGGAATTCGCTAAGAGGGCGATCGAAACGCCTGCTGACGCCCTTGATTCCAGCCGTTCATTCTGCCGATTTCGGGGCGTTTGATCCGCTCTCGCAGCCCGAGGCCGCATTCCGCCGAAAGGTATGAGTATCCGGTATGCAGAACCGCATCCCGAAAAACGGATGAGTTTCCGGTGCCCGTCAGGGCGGCACTTATCGGTGGTTTGATGTCGACCCCGGAAAACGGCTGGCTTTGCAAAAGACGCCGGAGAATTCGCTCCAGGTCGCGTTTGCGGTCGGGCAATCGCGGCTTCGGTGTCGGACCTACTTGTGCAACAACCAGACGACGAGGATGACAAAGCCACGACGCCGCGCTTGTTGGAGCGCGGTGTCGTGGTCCAGCAGCACCTATCTCAGCTCTTGACGATCTCCATGACTTGAGTCACTGCGTCTCGGACGGCAGCACGCAGCTTGTTGCCGGCCTCATGGATTTTGGGTCGATATTCTTCCCTGATGGTCGCGATCTTCGACTTTTGCTCCTCGGTCAGATCGAGGTCCTTCAAGTTCACGATAGCACATGCCAGGCGATCGCGGGCCCGGTCGCGGCGCTCGGTCTTCAGCTCCTCGAGCTTTTCCTGTTGCGCGGTGGTGAGAATCGGTTTCATTTTCTCCAGCTCTTCCCGGACCACGCTTACCAGCTCTTTGCCGATCGATTCGACCTTCTCTTTTTGCTCCGCGGAAAGATTGAGGGACTGTCGGATTTCGCGGCGGGGCTTGCCGGCTTTCAGGCCCTCCTCTCGGGTTTTCTTCTGTTCGTCGGTGAGGACTCCCGCCAGCTCTTTCATCAGCTTCTCGAGCTTCGGGCGATATTCCTCCCGGATCTCCTCGAATTGCGCCCGTTCGGCGTCTGACAATTCGAGTTCCCTCAGATGCGCGATCCGCTCCGCCAGGTGTTCTGCGCGATTCTCCCGCCGTTCCTCACGGAGCGCCTTGACCTTCTCCCTTTGCTCGGGAGTGAGAACCTCGCGAACCTTGTCCACCTCGTCCTTGACCAGGCCAGCCAGTTCCTTGGCCGACTCTTGGATTTTTGGGCGAAGTTCCTTTCGCATGTCCGCGAGCTTCGTCTCTTGATCTTCGGTCAGGCTAAGGTCAACCAGGCCCACGACCATCTGCTCGGCGCCGCCTTCCTTGTTTTCCGACGCCTGTTGGTCTGCAGCGGCGGTTTTTGGCAGAAGCCCGACGACAACCGCCAACGTGAACGTAATGCTCAGAGTCCTCATCACCAGTCTCCTTCACTTGTTGATCAGACAACGATGCTGGCCCGCAAGTGTCGTGACAACAAAGCTGAAACATCTGAAGTTGCCGGGCGCGATCTCCTCATACGCGCGCCCGCGCGAACGACTTTTGGAATCTCGGTCCTCCTTTCTGCCCAACCGCGAAAGGCCGCTGGAGGCCAAAAGAACTCAACAGCGGCAACCGTTGTTCGCGTTTGGTTCAAAACAGAAGCGAAGTCAGTTCAACCGAACAATCGGCCCGCGATGGCGCCCCTGTCGAGGGAACCGCTTACGGGGGCGAAGGCGCAAACCGGCACGATCCCGCGGGAATCTTGTGCTCAAAGAAGGCCTTCCGAGCCGCTCCGCAGTACGGGATGCCACGCGACGTGACGCCCGACTCACACTGAGAGAGACACTCGCCGCAATTGAAGGATCGGACTTGAACGAACTGAGAAAGGCAATCAGTGCCAAACAGCTTGCCGTTCGTTAGCGAGCCCGCCAGTCTGCGCCGATGGGGCGGCAAAGTCAAATCAAAACGATTGGCTCAGGAATGAAGTACCCGAGATTCAGATGCGAGACACACGCGGCAATCTCGAAGGCGCCCCTCTCACCTTCGCGAGACTTCTTGCGATTCAGGTGCGTCCGCCATTTGTCCTCAGCCGTTTCCAGCTGCGAGCCGGGCCGCAAGCCTCACTTGTGGATTAGCTCGGACAGCGTTCGCCTCGGCGAAATCAACCCAGGGCACCTGTTCAAGACATGTTCGATTTACGCCGCACTCCGAAGAGATTTGGCTCGTCGGTCGTCGTGCCTGGCACGACTCCGCGATAACGTATGAGTTTTCGGCACTCGGAGCGTGTGCCGAAAAACGGATGAGTTTCTGTGTGTCACCGGGCACTTATCGGTGGTTTTTTGGCTGTACGAGAAATGGTTCGAGTTTTTGACACGCTGCCGTCGCCTCAGCGCAGTGAGCGCCTCCGATAATCGGAACTTCGGCAACGCAAACTTGACATTCGCCCGTAAGCAGAGCAGACTGCCGAGCGCTCGTTGATGAACGACGAGCATTCTTGGCAGTGAACGCCTGTCTTTGCGATTCTGACGGAATTACTCGTCCATTTTCTTGCTTGAGCCTCGCGTTCTTGTCGTGCGGGCCTGACCTTCCGCATTTCGGCCGCGGCTGTTGTGCCGAGATACCTTGGATCGACGCATGCGAATGAGTCGTCGATCGGTCGCGATCCCACTGACAACGACTAACGACGAAGCGTGCAGCGCCTCGGCGAGCGCCGTGACCAAATTCCTCAAGAGGGACATACCAATGACGATGCGAACAATGCTGTGCACGGTCGCCACCCTTACACTGACCGCGCTTCCGGTCATGGCCCAGCAGGGAACGCCTCTGACTGAGGAGGCGGCGTTCGCGATTGGGACGGACGCGTATGTCTACGGTTATCCGCTGGTGACGATGGAAATGACGCGGCGGGTGATGACCAACTCGGCCACCGTGGAAGGAATGCGGGGGCCGATGGGCCAGTTCGTTAACGCAAAGGAATACCCCTCGGCGGCGTTCAAGGACGTGACGGCGCCTAATGCAGACACCCTCTACTCGTCGGCCTGGCTCGACGTTTCCAAACAGCCCTACGCCCTGAGCATCCCGGACGAAGGCGACCGCTACTATTTGATGCCGATGCTGAGCGGCTGGACCGACGTGTTCGAGGTCCCGGGGAAGCGCACCACGGGCGACAAAGCCCAGACCTACGCCATCACCGGACCTGGCTGGAAGGGCGACTTGCCTACGGGAGTCAAAGAACTCAAGTCGCCCACCAGCATGGTGTGGATCCTCGGCCGCACGTACTGCACCGGCACGCCGGAGGATTATCAGGCCGTTCACTCGATTCAGGACAAATACACGCTGGTGCCCCTCAGTGCCTACGGCAAGGACTACACGCCGCCCCGCGGCCAGGTCGATCCGAGCATCGATATGAAGACGCCGGTGCGCGACCAGGTCAACAAGATGAAGGCCGGCGAGTACTTCAAGCTATTAGCGGCGCTGATGAAGGACAATCCGCCCGCCAACGAAGACGCACCGATGGTCGAAAAACTGGCGAAGATTGGCCTCGTCCCGGGTCAGGACTTCGACATCAGCAAGCTCGATCCGGCCGCGCAGAAGGGTCTCGAGCGCGTCCCGGAGGCTGGCGTGGAAAAGATCGCAGTCCACATGAAGGACGCGGGCAAGATCGAAAACGGGTGGGTCTTCCCGTTCCCGGGCGGACAGTACGGCACCGACTACCTACAGCGCGCCACCATTACCTACTTTGGCTTGGGCTGCAACCGGACCAAGGATGCCGTCTATCCGACCTCAGAGATGGACGTGGATGGCAAGCCCTACGACGGAGCGAACCGCTACACCCTAACCTTTCCGAAGGGCCAGATGCCGCCGGTCGATGGCTTCTGGTCGTTGACCATGTACAACGGCGAATACTTCTTCGTCGACAACCCGCTCAACCGCTACACGCTCAGCGCGGAACAAGTTGAAGGAGAATGACGACGGCTCCGTGACGCTCTACCTGCAAAACAAGTCTCCAGGCCGGGATCAGGAGTCCAACTGGTTGCCCGCTCCCGAGGGCAAGTTCGTTCTGATGCTGCGGCTTTACTGGCCCAAGGAACACGATCCATCGATCATCGACGGCTCCTGGAAACCACCGGCAGTCAAGAAGGTTCTGTAGACGATCGAACGCAGCGACACGCGTCACCGGGTTTCGGACATCCGATCTCCCGTTAGGCCAGCGGAGGTGTGCGGAAGCGTTTTCGTTTACGCTGCGCTCCGAAGAGACTTTTGCCATCGCCCGTCGCGCCAGGCGCGTACCCGAGATAACGCATAAGTTTCCTGCTCGCGCCGCGGAGTGCCGCAATTGGGTGGTTTTGTGGCGTGTCAGAGAAATGGGTTGGGTTGATGGCGTCGAATGATCCCGCTAAGCTAGCTGCCCGAAAGCCCGCCTCAAGCGGCTTGCGAAGAAGAGTCCGAGGCCACGCCGTTGGCGGGAGAGCTCTGTGGACGATCGATCTAAGTCTGCCAAGCCGAAGACCCGCGGGTCGACGCGGCGTTATACTAAGCCGGCGTGAGCGAAGTTACCCGCATCTTGAACGGCATCGATGCCGGCGATCCCCGCGCAGCGGCCCAGTTGCTGCCGCTTGTCTACGATGAACTGCCCGGTACACGAAAACGCGTGCCGAAAAACGTGTGGCTTTTTGCCGTGCGCTGATGCGGCACTTATCGGTCGTTTAACGCCGCTCCCGGAAAACGGTTGGGTTTTCCCTTCACCCGTGGCGTCGCAGTCCCCCCATCGACACCGTTCCCGACGTCCACTCGCAGGCGCGTTTTTAACCGCTAAGAGATTCGGGCGTATTGCAGAGTCGGCGCGGCGCGCCGTAGTCTGGGAGGGAATCCAAGGTCTTGCATGGAAGAGCCCAGAAGAACCGCCAGCGAGCTGCCCCCGTCACCGGCCGCAACGGTGATTGGTGAGGATCCGTCTCAGCTCGTCGGAGCCGTCATTGGGCCTTACAAGCTCGTCGAGCAAATCGGAGAAGGAGGATTTGGCCTCGTCTTTGTCGCGGAGCAGCACAGTCCGGTCAGACGCCGGGTCGCCCTCAAGGTCATCAAACCGGGGATGGACACTCATGACGTGATCAACCGCTTCGAGGCCGAACGGCAAGCGCTGGCTCTCATGGACCATCCTAACATTGCAAGGGTCCTCGACGCGGGAGCGACCGCCGCGGGTCGACCCTATTTTGTGATGGAGTTGGTCCGGGGAATCCCCATCACGGACTACTGCGACAACAATCGACTGACTTTGCGCAAGCGCCTCGAACTGTTCGTGTCCGTCTGCCAGGCCGTTCAGCATGCCCACCAGAAGGGGATCATTCACCGCGATATCAAGCCGTCGAACGTGCTGGTGATGGAACACGATCGTCGGCCCGTAGTGAAAGTGATCGACTTCGGCGTGGCCAAGGCCCTCTATCAACCGCTGACCGACAGGACGATTTACACGCGCGTCGCCCAGATGGTCGGCACACCGCTCTACATGAGCCCCGAGCAGGCGGAGAGGAGCGGCCTCGACATCGACACCCGCAGCGACATCTATTCGCTGGGAGTTGTCTTGTACGAACTCTTGACGGGGACAACGCCCTTCGACAGGAAGCGGCTAAGCCAGGCGGCCTACGACGAGCTGATCCGCATCATCCGCCAGGAGGAACCGCCGAAGCCGAGCACCCGCCTCTCTCGTTCGGGAGAATCCCTGCCCACGATCGCGGCCCAGCGGAAAGCCGACCCTGCCAGGCTCTCAGGAATCTTTCGGGGAGACCTCGATTGGATCACGATGAAGGCGCTCGAGAAAGATCGCTCGCGGCGCTATGAGACGGCCGACGGGTTGGCGCACGACATCCAGCGATACCTTTCGGATCAGCCCGTGGAGGCGTGTCCCCCCACGGTGGCCTATCGGTTTCGCAAGTTTGCGCGTCGGAACCGCGCGGCTTTGGGTACAGCCGCAATCGTTGCGTTAGCCCTCGTTGGGGGAATTGTCATCAGCACCTGGCAGGCGGTTCGCGCGACGGTCGCTGAGAAAGCAGCCGACGACCGAAAGCGCGAAGCCGACCAAGCGAAGAATCAGGCCGAAAAGCAACGCGATGAGCTGGCAACCCTCAATCAGGCCCTGCGTCGTGCGAACTACCTCGGCGATATGAACCTGGCGCAGCAGGCGTGGGAAGCCAATAATCTCGGGCGTGCTCGGCAGTTGGTTGAACAGCACGCGTCCAAGCCCGGTGAAGGCGACCTGCGGAGTTTTGAATGGTATTACCTCCATCGCCTGTTGCATTCCGACCGATTGACGATCAACACTCACGGCGGGCTTGTCTCGTCTGTCGCCTTTACGCCGGACGGTAGGCGGTTGTTTAGCTCGGGTAAGTCACGCCCGCAGCGCGCGATGCAGACGCAGCGTAACGAACCCGGCGAAATCAAGCTCTGGAATGTGGCCACTGGTGAGGCGCTTTCTCTGGCGCTTGATGCGCCCTCCCCCAAAGTTGCCAGCCTGGCTTTGAGTGCGGACGGCACGCGCCTGGCGGCTGGCTGCGGAATCGACGGAATTCAGGTCTGGAACGTGCTCACAGGCCAACGGTTCGACCTGAAATCGCGTGCCAGAGAAATATACGCCGCTGTTGCATTCAGCACGGACGGCAAACGTCTCGTTTCGCTGTCGGTTCCAGAATCAGTAATTGACACCAACCCCTGGGATACTTGGCGGGCAAAAATCTGGGACCTGGCGAGCCGTGAAGAGATCGCGATTCTCGACAAGAACGCCGGTACTGTGGGAAATTCGCCCGTCTTCAGCCCCGACGGCAAATCGGTAGCAATCGTCCACGGCGACGGCTCCGTTCGTGTTGTCGACTCAGGGACAGCTCGGGAGCTGTTCTCAGTGAAAGCCGGCGAAGGATTCATAAATCAAGGGATTTTCAGCCCGGATGGAAAGAGTTTTGCGACCTGTGCCAGCGAAGGTGGTCCGATCATCTGGGACGTCGCGTCGCACGAGAAGCGAATCACCTGTCAGAGCGCCGCTCATTACGCGCACTGTCTGGCCTATCGCCCAGATGGTAAACAGCTCGCTGCCGCGGGTTCCGAAGGTCTCATCGAAATCTGGAATTCCAGCTCCGGGCAAAAGGCTGCGACGTTCAAGGGGCATGCCGGTCTAATTCTCATGCTGGCCTTTAGTCCCGATGGGACATCTCTCGCGTCTGCAGGTGTCGACGGAACCATCCGCATCTGGGACACCTCCGGAGGACACGACGCGGTTGCGATCTTCGCGACCGCGCATGTTGGCCCTGAGCATCTCAGTCCCGACGCGCGCACCCTGCTCTGGCGAAGCATGGCGGACCAACGGTGGCATTTTACAGACGCGATCACGGGTGCACTCAGGGGAGAGGGGATCGAGATCGATGACGGCAAAAACTTCGGTAATTTCGACTGGACCGCCGACGGCACACGGCTAGTCGCTCCCGTTGGCGAAAACAAAATCGTGATTTACGACGCCGCGACCGGCTCGGCAGTCCACACTTGGCAGCTCGATCGCGATAGGGTGTGCACCGCCGCCTTCGCGCCGGGCGGAGAAGCGTTCGCCTATTCGGCTCCGGGAGGAAAGATTCGAATAGTGAATTCCCAAACCGGAGCCGAGCGGCTCACGCTGAAAGGTTTGACAAGCCGGGTTCACAATCTGGCTTTTAGCCCCGACGGGTCACATCTGGCCGGTGTCGATCCCACGGGTCGAATGAAGGTGTGGGAGGCGGCAGGCGGGCGTGAAATCGCATCCACGCAGTTCAGTCAAATACAGATTCTCCGCATCCGCTTCAGTCCCGACGGCAAGCGACTGGGAATTGTAGGAGGTAGGAGGAACTTAAGCGGCGACGGGCTGATTCTGGACGTCGCGACCGGCCGGATTACCGAACTCCTCGGTCATAATCTCCTTGTACTCGACATCGGTTTCAGTCCTGACGGGCGTCGGGTGGCGACCGGCGGTTTCGACCGGACTGTCCGGGTCTGGGACGCGGGAACCGGGATGGAGATCCTCACTCTGCACGGACACACTCAGGGGATCCAAAGCGTTCGCTTTGTTCCCAATGGCCAGCGGCTGATCAGTAGCTCGTCGGACGGCACCGTCCGAGTGTGGGATGCCACGCCGGGATCCGCGGCGCGCTAGCTCATACTGGAGCATGAGAGACTGCCCGAGACAAATCTGTCCCGGCGAGAACCGAAAATCGTTCGATTTCTGCCGCGGATTTCAGGGCGTTTGATCCGCTCTCGCGGCTTGAGGGCCGCATTCCGCCAAAACGTATAAGTTTTTGGGACGCGGAACAGCGTGCCGAAAAACGGATGAGTTTCCGGTGCCTGTCGCGGCGGCACTTATCGGTCGTTTTTCAGCCCGTCCGAAAAAGGTATGAGCTTGCCAGAACTGCTTTACGCTAACATGGCACCATCACTCGAGAGGGGGGCGCTATGTTCCGGGTCAGTCTGGCCGTGGCAGTGTGGATCTTGGTGGTGCTGGGCCTCTGGTCCGTGCCGGCCCCGGCCGCGGACGCCGGCAAGGGCGAGGAGGTGACGATCCTTCGTGATGAGTTCGGCATCCCGAACGTCTTCGCCGAGACCGAGGAGGGCGCGGTCTTCGGCGCCGGCTACGCCCAGGCGGAGGACCGGCTTGAGTACCTGCTCAAGCAGTACCGCCGCTGCGAAGGAACGATGAGCGAGGCCTTTGGTCTGGAGAACCTTCGCGAGGACTACCGCCAGCGGGTGTGGCGGCACCGGGCGATCGCCGAGGAGAACTTCCCGAAGCTGTCGCCCAAGACGCGGGCGATGTGCGAGGCCTATCAGGACGGCATCAAGCAGTACATGCAGGAGCACCCCTCCGAGGTTCCGCCCTGGGCGCCCGAGCTGCACCCGTGGCAGATCGTGGCGCTGGGCAGGTACAGCATGTGGGGCTGGCCCGAGATGGACGCGGGGGGCGACCTGGTCCGCGCCGGGATCATGCCCGACCCAGTCCCAGCGCGCGGCTCGAACGAATGGACCGTCACGGCGGGCCGCACGGCTGACGGCGTGCCATTCGCCCTGATCGACCCTCATCTGACCTGGTACGGGCCGTTCCGCTTCTACGAACAGCGCCTCTACGGCGGCGAACTCCAGCTCGCGGGCATGGCCATCCCCGGCCTGCCCGTCCCGTCGCTGGGCCACAGCCGCTACTGCTCCGTCGCGATGACGACCGGCGGACCCGACGCGGCGGACGTCTACGTGGAAGAGCTGAACCCCGATCACCCGCGCCAATACAAGTACGACGGCAAGTGGCAGGACATGACCGTCCGCCACGAGGTGATCCGCGTCAAGGAGGCCGGCGGGGTCAAGGAGCATGCGTTCGACATCGAGTACACCCGCCACGGGCCTGTGGTGGCGCACCGTAAGGGCAAGGGCTACGCGCTGAAGCTGCCCTACATGGACGAGTACCGCATGCTGGAACAGTCCTACGCGATGTCCACGGCGAAAAACCTTGCCGAGATGAAGCAGGCCCTCGCCATGCTGCAGTTGGTGGAACTGAACATCATGGTGGCGACGGTCGAGGGAGATATCTACTACGTCCGCAACGGCCGGGTGCCGGTGCGCCCGGCCGGCTACGACTGGAAGCGGCCGGTGCCCGGCAACACGCCGAAGACCGAGTGGTTGGGCCTGCACCCCTTGGAGGACTTGTTGCAGCTCACCAACCCCTGGCAGGGGTACATGCAGAACTGCAACTGCTTGCCGGAGTTCATGACCCGCGATTGTCCGCTGACGCCGGACCGCTATGCCGGCCGGCCGTACCTATACAACCAGGACAACGGCTTTTTTTCACCACCGATGCACCAGCGGGCGGCGATGGTGCGGCAGGTCCTCGACCTCAATGGCCGGATGACGGTGCCCGAGGCGATCGACCTGGCGATGTGCCCGCAGGTCTACAACGCCGAACTGTGGCAGGCGCGGCTGGTGAACGCCTGGGCGAAGGCCGACGCCAAGGTCAAGAACGGCGACGTCGCGAAGCTGTACGAGCTGGCCGTCCGCTGGAACCGCCGGTTGGATCCCGACTCGGTGGGCGCGGTCGCGTACCAGTTCTGGAAAGACCAGGTCTGGAAGGACCGGCGGATCCGGACCGCCGACAACAAAGCTGAAACCCCGCCGGAGGTGCCAGCCGAGAAGCTCGTCCAGGCCGTCGTCGACGGCGCCGCCGAGCTGAAAAAGAAGTGGGGGCGCCTCGACGTCAAGTACGGCGAAATCTACCGCGTCGGCCGCGAGGGCAGCCAGCGGACCTGGCCGGTCGGCGGCGGTTCCATCGAGGGCATGGCGACGCCGCGGGCCGTCGGCTTTAAGGAGCGCCCGGACCACAAGACCTTCCTGGCCTGGGCTGGCCAGACCTCGACGCAGCTGGTCCAGATGACCAACCCGCCGCGATCGTGGACGCTGTTGCCGCTGGGCGAGAGCGACCACCCCGACTCGAAACACTTCGACGACCAGGCCGAGAAGCTCTTCAGCCCCGGCAAGCTGAAGCCGACGTACTTCCTCAACAAGGAGGAGCTGCTCAAGCACGTCGAGTCGAAGACGGTGCTGCACCGGCCGTTGAAGTAGGGCTGGTATCCTCCTGCGATGATTCTCAGGTCGTTATCGCGTTCTGATTAAGCTTCCCGAGGGGGCGTCGCGACTCTCATTTGAGTTCTGTGACGGCGTGAGGGCCGAGACTCTCGATTGGCTGCTCCCCTGGGACCTCGAGATTGAAGATCCAGTCGGTTTTTCCGGGCGCCGCGATCTCGATCTTGTACTGCGGATCTCGAGAAGATGCAGGCCGAAATCCGACGCATCGTCGAGGAGCAGCGCGCGAATTCCGATTACAGTTTTGGCGACACGCTCCGCGTGTACCGTGGCTGTCATGCCCGGAAGGCCAGTGAATCGCCCTGTCCGGGCGGACCGTTCGCGGAATGGGCGCGAGCATGAATTCGGCTGAGCGATGATTCCACACAAACCAAGCAGCGAGCGCGAAGCGAAGGGGCTCCTCGATAAGCGATGGGCCGAAGTCATGTGCCGGAAGCAGACGCTGGAAAAGTCATCTGGCCGGCGGGCACAGTCGTCTGGGACCTGTGTGCGAAGGTGGGGGAAAATACGATTTTCACCGTCACCCATCTTGCGCTCGACGAGGTGGCAGCTTCTGTCTATCCGCCCCAGATGACGCTGGAGACGTTCTTGGGGAAAGCGCGACCGCATGAGGTTCGCGATTCCGATGCCCTCGCAGCCCAGCTCGAGCGCGACAAGCCGCCAGAATCATCCGAGTGAGGGGAAAATACTTATTGCGGTTCGCGCAGAGGATCCGGGATCATGGGCGAAGACGGATGACGTTAATCCGTCCCCCTGCCCGCAGCTGGTTCCCGATTCCGGCTGCGGGCTTTTCATTTGACCAGCGCGACGCGACGCCCGCCGCCGCTAGGATGACGGCATGGTTCTGAAGCAACCCCGCCCCGACTTTGTAAATGGGTCCGCATGCTGGCTGAGGGCAGCGGCCCCCGCGCCACCATCGAATCCCAGTGGCAAGCCAACGAGCGACGGCTGAACGAAATCCACGCAATGACCGGCCTCGACCGCGAGATGTACGGCGCGGACGCTGAGCGATTGGAAGCGGAACAGGATCGCATCGAGTGGCAGCTCGGGCTTGAGCGCCCACAGATGTCGAGTCGCGAAAATTGTCTGGCATGCAGTAATCCCCCGCTAGAATGACGGCATGAAGTCTCGCACCCGGAAATACGTGTTGGTCGCGATCGTAGCGATGGAGTCTCTTTTGATTCTCTGGGCGGCGATTGGTGCCGTGCAGGATTATGCCCACAATCGCGCGCTCGTTCGGCGGATCCTAAAGAGCGACGCGCCGAAGCGGGTAACACCCCACTGCCAATCGCCAACTTTCGTTGAGAATGACGGCATGAGCCATTTCGCATCCGATGTGTTCCTGAGCGATTTGTCACGGTCAGTTTCACGTCGACTGCTCCAGTCGCGCCTCTTCGCCGATTCTCGCGGGCTTGTCGGCCTTCGCTGCATTTTCCCGATTTTTGGCTCGCTTCCGGCGGCGTGCTGCGCACATCGTGTCTTTTGCGCACGGGACGTTTGGTAGGTCCTTGAATCCAGTTTTTTGGGGGGGGCATCGTGAAATCCGTCACCTCATTCTGTTTCGCGGCCACCTTGATCTTTGGGGCAACGGCCTGTTTGGCGGACGACAAAGCGGACTCGAATGCGATCTACGGCTACTGGTCAATGACCTCGGGCGTGTCGAAGGGCGAAGCGATGAGCGAAAGCACAATGAGGACCGTTCTGCTCAAGTTCGACGACGGCGAATACTTCTCGAAACTCGACCGCCAAGTCGATAAGGGCACCTATACGGTCGACGGCGGCAAGACCCCTAAACAGTTAACGCTGGTCGGCACGAGTGGCCCGAATAAAGGGAAGAAGATGCTCGCGATCTATGAACTCGACAAGGGAAACTTGAAGGTCTGCTACGACCTGAGTGGCAAGTCCTTCCCCGAGAAATTCGAGTCGAAATCAGGCACGGATTCCTTACTCGCCACCTACGAGAGGGCGAAGCGCCGCCTTGGCTTTAAAATTCGGCCACCCGAACATTGGGGCACCGATAAGTGACTGCTGAGTTCGGCCTTTTGTTGCTGAAAGAAGCGAGATCCCCTTACTGGTCGTCTTCATCAATGTCGAGATGCGGTAGGCTGTCGCGTTTTTCCGGAAAGGAGTGCACCGATGCTTGTCCTATCACGCAAGAAGAACGAGAGAGTGGTCATTGGCGAGCGCCAAATCGTCGTGGAAGCAGGCGCCATCAGCGGTGCGAACGCCGAACTCCGTGTCCTGGCGCCCAGCTAAGAGTTTCGCTCGATGGCTCGTCAGCAGCCGCCAAGGACACGGCGAATGGATGGGCGGTCGCTTCGAGAAAAAAGGATGAGCGTATTTTCGTTGGCAATAATGTCATCGTCCAAGTCATCGAGATCCGTGGCGACAAAGTGCGTCTCGGCATCGAATCACCGATCGAGATGATGCCCCACCGAGAAGAAGTCTACGATGCGATCAAGCGGGAACAGGCCGAGAAGCGGGAGACGTTAGGGGATGGTCCGTAGCCTTTGCGCCTCCGCCTGGACCTCTCCCGTGTCTCGTTTCGCATCCGATGCGTTCCTGGGCGATTTGTCGCGGCTGCTTTTTCCTTGCTTCCCGGTGCACTGTCGCTCATGCTGGCAGGCATCCGTAGGCCGCAATCGACGGGCCGCGCCATGCCGACCTTCGAGTGTCCGTACTGCGAAGCCAAATTGAACGCGCCGGCTGAATATAAGGGGCGGCGGGTCAAGTGCTCGAAGTGTGGCAAGTCATTCGTGCTGCGATTCACTGACCGTGACGCGACGGTCATCGTGAAAGTTCGCAGCCGCCAATCGGAGCCGGCTCCGGAGTTAAAAACAACAGTGGTGTTTCGGCCCCCCGACGGCTCAAACTCCGCGTCCGCTGCTGAACCGACTGCACACGCTCCTGAACGGGGTGAGCCCAAAGCGCCGGCTCCGGAGAAGCCAACGAAGAAGCCCCCGGGAGAGAAGTGAAGCGCGACGGACGGCCACCGCGACGCGATTGAGGCGAAAAGGCGAGCCAATGAGCGCGAGCCGTCGAGGGCTTACTCGCCGTCGATCCGAAGGAGCCACTTCGGAAAAAGATCGCAAAGAAAAAGCCCCGCCCGACGTAGTGACGGGGGGAAATGGAGGCTGAAATGCTAGACCCGGCGATCATTTCGAGGGTGGCAAGTCTCCTGGTGTCAGGATTGTATGTGGGCCTCACAGCTTGGGGCGTATTCCCGCAGAATGCGTACGGCGGCATCGCCCTGGGCATGCTCCTTGGGCTGCCCGCCATCTGGTTCCCGAACTTTTTCGCGGCCGTGAGGGGCTTTATCGGTCGCGCGTCGGTTCACGCCGAAGAGCCGGAATCTATGATCGTCTTCGCCGGCTGGGTCGTTCTTGTGATCCTGCCGCTGGTAGTGGCGTGGCTCTCCGCGCAAGCGCCGCCTAACCGAATTCTGACGCACTAGCGCCACTGAATCGACCGCCCTTCGTGGCCGCTGGGTCTGTCAATTAATAAATATTCCGCCGACTTTTGAGGCAAAACGCGGAGTTTTGGGGCAGGCAGGGTGTCACCGACTCCGGTACGCTGCAATCTTCGTCGCCTGGGTCCGTATCGCTTCCGTCCAATCAACGGCCTCGCGGTCGCCTGAGGCGGTCCCAGTAGCAGCGCCACTTTTGCGGCTCATCTCTGTAGGGCGTTTGACCTTCGAATAGTTGCAACATCGTGCCCCGAAGGATTCCCTCCGTGTCGTCCGTCGATCCACCGTCCATCGAGATCGCTCTTTTGATCAGGTCAATGGCGTTCGAGTAGTCCCCGGTTTCTGCATAGGCAGCGCTCAGGGTGGTTAAATTCCACGAATTCTTCCATCTGGACAGCTCGCACGCTTGTGTCGCGTCCTCGACTGCGGATGGTCCGTTGCGGGCATAGGACATGGGGCATGTGGCAAGCAGCCATGCCCGGCCATCCCAGGAGACTTGGAACTGAGGGCCGAGACGAATAGCTTCGTTGAAATCAGCAAACGCTCTATCGAATTCGCCCCTTCTTGCCCATGTTAAGCCCCGTTCGGAGTAGCCGAAGCTGGCCAAAGTTGGAATGAGTCGAATCTTCTCGGTCAAATCGGCTATTGCCTTGTCGTATTCCCCTCTGCTCCTCCAGGCCCTCGCTTGGCAAGCGAATGCTGAGCCATTATTCGGGTTTAGGCGAAGAGCTTCGACACAGTCGGCGATGCCTTCCTCGACTTTACCTTTGCGGATCCAAGCGAAACCTCTGTCGGCGTAGACATCATCCAAGGTCGGGTTGAGCCTCAGCGCATCGGTGAAGTCGGCGATCGCCTTGTCGTCGTCTCCTTTCCTCACCCACACCTTGCCCCGATAACGGAGGGCGATGGCGTCCGTTGGATTGAGGCGGATTGATTCGGTGAAGTCATCAATCGCCTTATCGAATTCGCCCCTGCAAGACCATGCCCAGCCACGTTTGCAGTAAGCCGAAGCTGATGTTGGATCGACGCCAATCGCTTCAGTGCACTTGGCAATGGCCGCAATGGCCTCTGCAAAAGGCTCGGCACGCCTTTGTTCGAAGAGATACTTTGCGTAGTCTTGCGGTCGCATCGGCGGACTCAGCTTGGAGCCAGAACAATGCTGCAACCCCTCTCATTATCCAGAGCGGGAATCCAGCCGCAAGATAACCATCCGGCGACATCGGCTGCCTCAGATTGTCGTCTTGCGACCGACTGAACGTCAGGTACAAAACTACTGACAACTGGAGCGGCAACGCAGGGGATTCGTATGGCTATCCGCGGGCATCGGCGCGGTTTGTGGGTCGATCGGAACCCGTAGCCGCCGTGGGAGTGGCGTCGCGACAAACGCCGCGATCACCGTGAGGTGGGCCGGATTTACCTGGGCGAGCGCTTCGTCAACGTGGAAATGGTCTGCGACGGCTTCGCGTGGCGCTACGTGACCTACGACAAGGCCGGCGAGTTCACCGCCGCGGAAGCCGACGCCCGCGAGCATCGGCGCGGGTTGTGGGCGGATGCCGAGCCCATCCCGCCTTGGGAATGGAGACGAGCCAAACGGCTGGCGTCGAAGCCTAACTAGTTGTCGCGCCTTCAGATTGCTCGTTCGGGTCCGGTTCTTTGCGGCTATCCTCAAACAGCGCTGCGAGAAACCCGCGCGTATCCGGGTCGAGCTGTTCGGGAGGAACCGCGCCACAGATCGCTGCCCAAAAGAGCGGCGGCAGCCTGTCGGCGTCTGGGCTGTTGTGCGCCTCCTCCAGACGATCCAGACGAGCGCGAATGCTACGGCTCATCCGTCCTTCCTCCTCGCGATCCCTTAGCCGGTGGCTCCCAACCGAGCCGCTTGCATAACGCGGGGATTTGCTTGACTCTTTCGCTGTGCGGCAGGGTTATCAAGGCGGTCTTGTGAACGACGATCCGATCCGACCCGGGACCGTCTCCGAGCAAGCTCAGAACAAGTTCGCGCGGGGTTACTCCCTCGCCCCAGCACAAAAGCGCGATCGCCATGCCTTTTACGTCGATCGACTCGTGAGGTTGGTGCTCCAGGACGTGGCGCATCGCGGCCAGAGCCCGACTCCGATCCTCCCAAGGCATGCACACGACTACGCCGTCGGCTTCCGTGTCCGTTTGCACTCCGACAACGCGTTCAAGTCGGGCAAGACGTTGATTGAGATTGCCCATTCGTCCGGGTCTCGAAGTCTACAACTTTCTGACACAACTCCGACTGTCACAATGGCGTATCGTCGTCGGCTGCGATTGCCGCTTGCAAGTCGACGATCTGCCGAGAGTAGGGAGGGTGCGGGCCATTTTGCCGCAACTGGTTCCGGCACCACTCGATTTGCCCCCTGTAAATGTCCCTCCGCTCCGTTCCCGCAATGACAGAACGAGTCGCGATTAGCTCGACCGTCCGACCGGCGTTCTCGCGCTCCCCTGCGTCGGCTTTGGGGTGTTCGGTAACAACCCAGCACCAATCAAGCAGCTGCAGAATGCCGAATTCGCGCGACTGCCCGGCAACGCGAGGCTGGTCTGGCAAGCCGATCGCTTCATCGTCGCCCCACCCCGTTTCGAGCTGCGAGAGCCGACGATCAGCGTTTCCCAAAACCGTTCCCCTGCTTTTCTTTGTGCGCTCGCTCTTTAGCTTTCTGCTCAAGAGCCGCCAAGCGTTCCTCGATTTCGGTCGATTCCCGAAGTTTGGTTCCCAACTCCAGAATAGACCGGGCCGCGCCAAGCCGGGCCGATTCTGATTCGGCACCTAACAGCCCGACCAGCGTGTCGACGGCCTTGGCTGACTGATCGGCCAGGCGTCCGACAGCCCGCGTGACCATCTCGTTTCGCAGCGTCGTCAAGTTGCCGCGCTGCGAGCGCGTCTGGCATCGAGAAAGTTCGACATGCTGTTCGTCAATGCCGGCGTCGGTACTCGTGAAATGGTCGCCGACGTTTCGACCGACGAATTCATACGTATGATGGTAACCAACGCCCTGAGTCCCATGCGCGTCGCCGAGAGCTTGCAGGACCTCGTGCTGCCAACGGGCACGATCGGGATCATGTCTTCGGGACAGGGCAGCATCACAAACAATGAGAACGGAAACTATGAGGTGTACCGTGCAAGCAAGGCAGCGCTCAACATGCTCATGCGCAGCTTCGCTGCCCGCCACTCCGGCGATCCACGAACCTTGTTGCTCATGGCCCCGGGCTGGGTGCGGACCGCTCTGGGCGGCCCCGAGGCGCGTCTCGGCATCGAGGAGAGCATATCGAACCTCGCGAATACGATGGACGCGCAGGCCGGAACAGCGGGCCTTCAGTATCTGGATTACCTGGGCCGGAAGGTTCCGTGGTGAGTAGGAACATGCGTATTGTTCGCCAAAACGTATGAGTTTTCGGCACGCGCAGCGTGTGCCGAAAAACCGATGAGTTTCCCGCGCTAGCACGGCGGCACTTATCGGTGGTTTTTCGGGGTGTCCGCGAAAACGGTTGAGATTACGGGAGGGCGGCTCTCACGACCAAATGCGCCGCCGCGCGGAGAGTGAGCGGTTCGCACTTCGGCGTTGGGCTCACATCGTCAGCTCAACCGTCGGACTGATTTCATCCGTCGGAACTCGTAACCCCGTGGCCAGCCGCCGTCGCGTCGGCGTCGTGCGTCGAATCTTAGTTGGTCAACGGGCCCGCAAACATGGAATCGAGAGCCGTTTGACGATTGATCCCGTGCGGCGGGGCCGAATTCGGTCGCGCGAATTGCCCCGCAGTTTTTTGCGCGGAGAACAATTCGCCTCCGTCCGAATTGGCGACGGGATTTGAAGCGCGCTTGCAGGGGCGAGTCGGCAGGTTGGTGGATGGGGAAATGACCTTCACAGGCCGGTGCTGCCTCAGGAGCAGGTGCGGCTCCTGCCAGTGCCCCGATGGAGTGGACGCTTTCGATTGGCACCGAGATCGAGCGATTCTTATCTCAGGTTCTGCAAAGTTCCAGCGAACTTGTACTTGTTGGCGACGATGCCCGTCGGCGAAGCTTTCGTGCTCTCGAACGCAAATGCGCGTGGCGGAGTTCCCTCCGCAAACAAGCGTTTCCCTTTGCCCAGCAGGACAGGATTGACCAGCAGAAGCATCTCGTCCGCGAGCCCATGCTCGAGCAGCGCCGAAGTCAGCGTCGAGCTGCCCGAGAGGATCAGGTCCGGGCCGCCCTTCGCTTTGATGGCCCGAACGCCCTCCACGAGGTCCGGTCCGACGCCCTCGAACGGGCCCCATTCCAGGCTCTCCGGCCTGTGGGTGACGACATACTTCGTCGCCGCATTCAGGCGGTCCGCCATCGGACTCTTCGGTGCATTAGGCCAGAATCCCGACCACTGGTCGTAAGTTCGGCGGCCAATCAGCACGTCGAAGCGCTCGCCCCATTCCGGAAGGACCATCGTTAACCCGGCAGGACTGCGATACGGCGCGGTCCAGTCGCCGTAGGGGAAGTCGCCGTCTTCGCCCGGACCGCTGGTAACCTGGATCACGCCGTCCAGCGAGATATGTTCGATGAGTTTCAGCTTTCTCATTTGAAATCCTCCTTCACACTGGTTTCTACTCGCAGGAGGTCATGGATGGAGCTTCCCACCCGCCATACGCGAAGCCATGCTCTGGCCCGCCTAGGGCTTGTTTGACACCTGTAACGGTCTTCGGGCCGGCCGGTTACTCTGCCTTCACTGTGTCGTCGAATGGCCGGACCGGAATTCTACAAATCGTCCAAAGAATTTTTCCGGCCGGCGATCACCTCGCCTAAATAGGCAACGGGGTTTTGTGTGCGCATCTCGGTCACGGTCATGTGATCAACCGATGAACCGAGCCTCATTGCTCGGCCCGAGGCAGTCGTGTTCGCTGGTGACGGTCAGGCAGGCTCAGGCTGTCGGCGGCATCGCGGCTGTCGTCGACGACGACAATTCGCCTTTGAGCGCCGTCGTTGCTTTGAGCGCCGGCGTGCCGGCGTCGCGGCGTTCGGGAGAAGGCGATTCGACGAGTGGCAGCCGGACGATCAGTTCGCTCCCTTGACCGGGACCGCCACTCCGTGCTTCGACGCTGCCGTCGTGCATTTGCACCAGACTTTTGACGAGCGCCAGCCCGATACCCAAGCCGCCGTGAGAGCGGCCCGACGTTCGATCGACCTGGATGAACAGATCGAAAACGCGGGGGAGAATCTGCGACGGAATACCCGCGCCGTTGTTCTCGCACCGAGATGACGACGCAATCGCCCTCTTGCCACACGGTGAGCCAGATCTGTCCCCCCTTGTCGATGCACTTCGCGGCGTTGTTGAGCAGGTTGGAAATGACCTGTGTCAGACGTACGGGATCGGCCGCGAGCAGCATCGGTTGCGGTGGAAGACTGATCGCCAGCTGGTGGTCGGCTGATTCGATCACCGGCGCGGCCGTCTCCACCGCGGCCCGAATGATGGCGGCCAGCTCGATGATTTCCTTGCGCAGTTCGATTTTGCCGCGCGTGATCCGCGAGACTTCCATCAAGTCGTCGATCAGTCGCACCATGTGGTTGACCTGCCGCTCCATCATGCCGACGACGTACTCTTGGGCGGAGGTGTCGTCTCCCGCGAGCTGTAGGAGGTGCAGGCTGTTGCGGATCGGCGCGAGCGGATTGCGCAGCTCGTGGGCCAGCGTGGCGAGGAACTCGTCCTTCCGCCGGTCGGCCTCGCGCAGCGCGGCGGCCGCCTCGCGCCGAATGCGAACCATCCGCAAGTGTCCGGCGACCCGGGCCACCAACTCGCGGGCGCTGAAAGGCTTGATGAGATAGTCGTCCGCGCCCGCGTCGATGCCTTCGACGCGACTCTCTTCGCCCGCGCGGGCCGAGAGCATGATCACCGGGATGTCGCGGGTGCGCGTGTCACCGCGTAGGGCGCGCAGCAGTCCGAAGCCGTCAAGTCGCGGCATCATGACGTTAGTCAGAACCAGATCGGGGGGCGATTCAAGGCAGGCAGTCAGCGCCTGTTGTCCGTCGGACACGGCCGTCACGTGATAGTCATCGCTCAGAAGACGGAGGACGTAATGCCGCATATCGGCGTTGTCGTCAGCCACGACAACCCGCGCCCGTTGATCGCGCTCGGCAGAGTCGCGGTTGGCAGCGACGAGCATCGAAGCATTGTCGCGAGAATCGACACGCTCGGACGGCGCGTCGGGTAGCCAGCGCAGCGCCTCCTCGATATAGGTGCTCGCCTGCGTTGGTGAGACGAGAGGCCGAGCTTCGCCGATCTGCTCGGGGGGCAAATGTTCCGAGCCGAGGGGAATGGCCACCGTGAACGTCGTGCCTCGACCCAACGTGCTTGCGGCAGCGATCGAGCCGCCGTGCAGCTTGACCAGCTCCTGGATTAGGGCCAGGCCGATGCCGCTCCCCCTTCATGAGTGCGCCCGCGAGCGTTCTCGACACGATGGAATCTCTCGAACAGTTTTGGCATCTCGGTCGGAGGGATGCCGGTTCCGGTATCTGCGACTTCAAGCTCCGCGCGATCGCCGACGGAGCGCAGTGAGACGGTAATCCCGCCCTCAAACGTAAACTTGAAGGCATTGGAGATCAGGTTGAGAACGATCTTCTCCCACATTTCGCGGTCAACGTAGACCGGCTCGGGCAGCGGCGGGGAGTCGACTGTCAGCGTCAATCCGGCCCGCTCGATCGCCGCGCGAAAAACGCTGGCCAGTTCGTTCGTAAAAAGCGAAAGATCGGTCGCCCGGTAAGCGGCTTTGACGCGGCCCGCCTCGATTCGCGAAAAGTCGAGCAGCGAATTCACCAGCCGCAACAGCCGCAGCGCGTTGCGATTGACGACTTCGAGCTGTCCTCTCACCGCCGTCGGCAGCTCGGTGTGGCCGCCCCTCAGCAGATCCTCAACGGGCCCGAGCATCAAAGTGAGCGGCGTGCGAAACTCGTGGCTCACGTTGCTGAAAAATGCGGTCTTTGCCCGGTCGATTTCGGCCAGCGCCTCAGCGCGCCGGCGCTCCTCCTCGTAGGCCCGAGCGTTCGCGATCGCCGTCGCAATCTGCGTCCGGACAAAGACGAGAAAATCGCGATAGCGCTCGTCCAACTTCAACCGCGCACTCACGCCAGCGATCAAAAAACCAGCCTGCGCGTGGGGCCTGCTCGCGGGAATCGGGACGATGACGGCCGTATCCGGCTGATCCGACCACGGTCCGGCAGGCACATCGGAAAAATGTTCGTGGAGCCGCTCGACGACTTGCAGCCCTTCGCTGTGTTGCGCCTCGAACAACGGCCAGCCGACTGGGTCCGGCGCGGCAAGATCGACGAAGCGGGGGCTCATCGGCGATCCCATCTCGAGCCCTGCCGCCCCGGCCAGCCGGGCCAATCCATTGGGATCGATCAGATAGAGCAGGGCGAAGGGGATGTCTTTGTCGTGAGCGAGCAGAGTCTCGGCGACGAGGGCGCAGGCATCCTCGGCGGTTTTGGCGTCACTCGCCCGAGCGCCGAGATCGCGCAGCACGGCCACGCGTCGCTCGGCGATGACCTTGTCGGTAATCTCGTGAACCGTCGCCAGCACGCCGCCGATGCCGTCCTCGGCCGTCTCGTCGGGGACGGGGCTGTAGGCAATCGTGAAATGGCTTTCCTCAAAGAAACCATGGCGATTGATTTCGAGAGTAATATCTTCGTCCCAGGTCGCCGGACCGCCGCGAAGAGGCCGCTCGATCAGCGGTCCAATCACGTGCCAGATTTCCGGCCAGCACTCGTAAGCTGGGACTCCCAGGGCTCGTCCTGGGTGCTTTTCGCCAAGAACGGGACGATATGGATCGTTATAGAACTGGATGAAGTGCGGCCCCCACCACAGGACATGGGGAAAGCGATTCGCCAGCATGATGCGCAGCGTCGTCCGCAGCGCTGGAGGCCACGATTCGACGGGTCCCAGGGGGGTTTGCGCCAGTCAAAACCCCGGATGCGCTCAGCCATCTCCCCGCCCCGAGCGAGCAAAGCACGCAGATCGGACCGAGGCGTGTCTTTGGGCCGAATCACGGCGCTTTCCCCCTCACTGCCCCGCCGGTCTCGACCATCCAGTTTTCCGGTTCGCAAAACAACATTTGAGACTGTTTATCTCCAGCCGAGCCGTGAGAGCCGGCTACATTTCACTCCGACCTCAACCGCTGCCCGGCGATCCGGCGTCGCGTAGACCAGCCAGGCCGCAACTGGGCCACACCGGCTTGGACCGGGAAGAAGTGAACTGAGCCGGCCCTGCCGCGAAGGTGGGGCATCTCGTCCAAATTTGTATTCATTTCCCCCGGCGCGCTCCGGGCGATCACGGCTTGCATCTTCTGCGTCCGACGTTAATTAGCACTTTCGATGCCACCCCCAGGACGCTCCCGGGCGGAGCTCTGTACCACTAATCGCGGCGGTCTTTCGGGCCTCCAAGCGGAGGCGCCCACCCGAACCTCGGGGCCGAGTCTCGAGCACTGAGCAGTGTCGCTCGGTTACACCCGAAAGCGCGTGTGCTAGAGCTAGGTCACCGGAATCGGCAGTGAGGGCCAGCAATTCCGCAAACGTTGCTTTGATGCACCAAAAGTCGGCGGGATTTGCGCCGCGATCAGTCGGCGAGTTTCAGAAAACGTCTGCACATGTTCTTCGGTGCCGTTTGGAGGGGTTGGAAATAACGGGTGGTTTGTGGCGTCCCCGAAAAAGGCTTGAGTTTCCCGGAATACGCAGTGACTTCGGCCGAGTCTGCGGCGACAAGAAATCCGCCTGAGAGTCCCCCGACAACCCCTCCAGAACCGCCGCAAAAATAGGTCTTACCGGCTAGAATGTCGGCCATTATTACAGTGCTCGGTGGCAGCCGAAAATGTATGCCAAGTGTAGGCCGAGCCTTCCCTTCAAAACCCGATTGTGGTCGTCGCCTGTGATGAATCGCAGAACGTTGCGAATTAAAGTCGACGATCGAATGCAACAGGGCTACGTCTACGAGTTGACGGAGCCACCAGGAAAGGGCTTTCACCCAGGATTCCGCCCGGAGCTTACGCCCAAACAAATGCTCGCACTTGGTGTATTCGGCGGGAAGTACATGACTGACTGCACTGCCGAATTCCCTGCGGACTGGTTCACGAAAGCCAAACTTTGTAGCGAGCGCCACGACCCAGAACTTAATTACTTTGGCGTGAACGCATCCCAACCTTTGTCGGTCTGGCGGGCACGTGGCTGGATCTACCACGAAGACCCGCGAGGTTGGTTTCAATGGTATTGTCGATACTTCCTGGGAAGGCGCTGTCCTGACGATGAACGCCAAATCAAGCGCTGGCGAGCCATTCGTCGGCACGTCGCACAGATCCAGAAGAACTGCCGCCCAGGCGATCTCGCCTGCCGTCGCAAGCAGCGACAAGCCCTACTCCATTGGGCATATGACTCGCGAAGGATTTGAGTTTTACTTTTGGCGTGGGACTTGGAGAACTCCGCTCCAGCAGAGTCCGCATCGGTGACAGCGGCCACGAGAAGAAGCCTGTCACAGCGGCACCAACGGTTGTTTAAATGGGCGGTCCGGGAAAAGGTTTGAGATTACGGTGAAAGCGGTGGGCGTGACGACCAAATTCGCCTGCCGCGCGAAGAGTCAGTAGGTTGCATCTCGGTGTCGCGCTGACGCCATCAGCTGAACGGTGGCATTGATTTCGACTGCGGGTGTGCTAACGGTTTCCCGCGTCCGATCGTCGCGACGCCAAAAGTTCCTGTAAGGAACTAATGTCAGCAGGCTTTACAAGATGATGGTTAAAACCTGCCTCGTGTGCCCGACGGCGATCCTCGTCCTGGCCCCAGCCGGTCAGGGCAATCAGTATTACGTCATCGAACTCGGGACGTTCGCGGATTCTCTTGGCGACTTCGTAGCCGTCCATCTCGGGCATTCCCAGGTCGAGCAGCACAACGGCCGGATGGTAAGACTCGACTGCCGACAACGCTGCCGGACCGCTATTGACGACCTCGACGTCAGCTCCCAGGATTTTGAGCAACAGGCCCATGCTGGTTGCCGCGTCGCGATTATCATCGACCACGAGTACGCGCTGCCGAGTTAGGACGGTCGAAGCGATCCGCGGAGCCGCCGATTTGACGGCGTGCCCTGCCTCTGTGCACAGAGGCAGCCGAACGACGAACTCGCTTCCCTGGTCCGTTCCTTCACTCTTGAGGTGGACCTCACCGCCGTGCATCTCGACGAGGCTTCGTACTAGCGTCAAACCGATTCCTAATCCGCCCTGTGAGCGGCTGGAGAAGCGATCGACTTGCGAAAACATCTCGAACACCAGGGGCTGCATCGCCGCAGGAATACCGATCCCCGTGTCGCGCACGGAGATCGAAGCCTGACCGTTCTCTTTCCGCACGTTGAGCGAAATCTGGCCCCCCTGGTTCGTGTACTTCGCGGCGTTGTTGAGCAAGTTCGAGACGACCTGAGCCAGCCGCACGGGGTCTCCGTCGACTAGGACCGGTTCCGTCGGCAGCGAAATGGCGAGCTGGTGCCGCCCCGCGTCAATCAGTGGGCGGCTCGTCTCGACGGCGCGGCTCACGACCGCGGCCAGTTCAATCCGCTCCTTCCGCAGCTCGATTTGACCGCGTGTGATCCGCGAGACTTCGAGCAAGTCGTCCACCAAGCGCACCATATGATCGACCTGCCGCTCCATGATCTCGCTGACGCGTCGCAACGTCGGATCGTTATCGCCTGCCAGTCGCATGATGTGCAGTGAATTCCGAATCGGCGCTAGAGGATTCCGGAGTTCGTGCGCCAATGTCGCCAGGAACTCGTCTTTCGTCCGCTCGGCACGCTTTTGCGCGTCTTCCGCCAATTTGCGATCGGTGAGGTCGCGCTTGACCTTGGTGAACCCCACGAGAGTCCCCTGGGCATCCCGCAGCGCTGTGGTGATTCCGGACGCCCAGAACTGACTGCCATCTTTTCTTCGCATCCAGCGATCGCCGCGGGCGATGCCGTTCGTCGTGGCCTCTTCAAGTTCGCGCTGGGGAACGCCCTTGCGGACGTCTTCCGGTGTGAAAATCTGGGAGTAGATCTCGCTACCGAGAAACTCGGACTCGTCAAAGCCGAAGACGCGCTTGACGCCCTCGTTCCAGCTGGTCGGTCGGCCCTGAGGGTCGACCATGAAGATCGCATAGTCCTTGACCTGTTCGACGAGCATGCGGTGGCGTTTTTCGCTTTCCCAGATCGCGTCGGTGGCATGTTCCAGTTCGGCCAGTCGTGCGCGGGCCTGGTACTGCCGCTCACGAGCTCGCAAAGCGGCTCGCACGACACTGACGAGTGAATTGACGCGAGTCGGCCGCTCGAGTAAGGTCACGTTGCCTAGGGTATCGGGTGCCTGCATAGCCTCCGGCGAATCTGCTCCCTGCCGGGTCAAAAGCAGAACCGGAAGGTCCGACCAGGTGGGCTGACGGCGAATGAGCGCGATCAAATCCCCGGCCCGTTCGTAGCTGACGCATTCCTCCGCCACCAAGAGTGCGCCGGCACCCGCTTCCAGCTCTCGGACAACTGTGTCGAGGTCCCCACAAACCGTACAAGCGATTCCCGCTCGCTGCAGAATGCCCCGTGTCAACGAGGCATCCTTGGTCGTCGTGACTAGCACAAGGATGCGGCGCTCGAGTTCTCCGATCGCAGAAGGGGTCACCTTTTCGGCCCCCCCGCGAGCGTACTGGTCCCGCCCAACACCTTGGGAACGCCGGTCAGCACTCCGCGAAAGTCGCGCAGCGGTTCGCCAATGATGATCCGGTCGTCTTTAAGCTGAAACTCGCGAATGGTCTTTTCATGGGCTCCGCCCCGCTTTTTGACCACCGAAATGGCCTGCCGCACTTCGCCTTCCGCCTCGAAATACCGCAGCAAGATCACCGAGTCGGCCAGGTAGCTGGCGTCCACGGGCGTGATCATTTGCGTGCCGATCAGCCCCTGATGAGCCCCGATGAGCACGGTCGCGACTCCCTGGCGGCCCAGGTACATCAGAATCTCGTGCAGTTGAATGACCAGGAATCGCTCTTCAGGCATGGCGTTCAGGTAGCCGTTCAAGCTGTCGATCACGACGATCGCCGCTCGGTGCTTCTCTGCGGCGATGCGGAGCCGATAGGCGAACTCACCCGGCGAAAGCTCAGCCGGATCGATCTGCTGGATTGTCACCCGGCCCGACTCGTAATGCTTGGCCAGATCGATCTTCAGCCCGGCGGCACGTCTCAACAGGGTCTGGATGCTTTCGTCGAAGACGAACATTGCCGCGTTTTGTCCGCGATCCCCGGCACTCGCGCAGAACTGGGCTGCGAGAGTCGACTTTCCGGTTCCCGCCGACCCGACAATCAGCGTGCTGCTGCCTGCATCCAGGCCTCCGCCCAAGAGCGAGTCGAGCGATGAGATCCCGGTCGAGAGTCGCTCGGCCGGAATTTCGTGACGATGATCGGCGGCGACCAAGCGCGGATACACTACCAGCCCGCCGCGCTCGATGCAAAAGTCATGGTAGCCTCCGCGAAAAGAGACCCCGCGATATTTCACAATGCGCAGGCGACGGCGGTCGGCTCCGTATTCGGGATTCAATTGCTCCAGCGCCACGACCCCATGCGCGATGCTTTGGACTTGAAGATCGCGATCGGTCGCGGTCAGGTCGTCGAGCAACAGGACCGTGCAGTTTCTTCCGGTGAAGAACTGTTTGAGCGCCAGGATCTGCCGCCGATACCGTAACGGGTTCGAGGCCAGCAACCGCAGTTCCGACAACGAGTCGAAGACGACGCGGAAGGGCTTGATGCTTTCGACGTCCTCGAGGATGGTTTTCGTCGTCTCCGGCAGCTCAACCTCGGACGGATGAAACATCGTGTAGTGCTCGTCCGGTCGAAGGCTCTCCGCGGACGGCACGAGTTCCCGAATCGAAACCCCCTCGAGCGACCAGCCGTGCGACGCGGCCACCGCTGTGACCTCCTCCTTGGTCTCGGAAAGAGTCACATACAGAACGGGCTCGCCACAACGAACCCCTTCCAGAAGGAATTGCAGCGCCAGCGTCGTCTTTCCGGAACCGGGAACCCCTTCCACAAGATAAAGATGGTTGGGCGTCAGGCCGCCGCTGAGGACCTCGTCCAGACCGGCAACACCCGTCTTCGCCCACGCCAGGGCGCTGTTTTCGGATTTCCCGCTCATTCCTAGGGGCCCTCAGGATCGATTTTGCCCGTCATGTCAGGCGAGAGACCACCAAAAATGAATTCGCAGGGATTGCCGCTTCCGTCGGACGGGTCATCTTAAAAAACCGCGTTCGATGATTGCTGTGATCTCTTGATCAGACGAACTGGTGCGGCTTCCCCGCTTTGCACTCTGTTGAAAGCGGCCTTTCCCTGCCGTGCTTGCGAAAACTTTCGGGTTCAGCTGCCGAGTGCGGGCGTTTTTTCCGCTCGCGCGGCCCAAGTCAGCATTCCGCTAAAACGTGAAATTCAGCGGCGAAAGATTTGACGGCCAGTGTGCCCGAATTACATGCGCCCCGACTTCGACATGCTCAGCAAATCGGATGCCATGCGCTTCCGCAGCGTCAAAAATCGTTCGAATTCTGCCGCCGATTTCAGCGCGTTTGATCCGCTGTCGCAGCCCGAGGCCGGATTCCGCGAAAACGTATGAGTTTCCGGCACGTGGATCGCGTGCCGAAAAACGGATGAGTTTCCGGCGGCTGCCACCTCGGCACTTATCGGTCGTTTAGTGGCGGTCGCGGAAAAGGATTGCGTTTCTGGGACCGAACAGCGCCGTTCGGACCGACGCGGTCCCTTCCGTATCAACGACCTCAGCATCGTTGTCTCGCAACGGGTCGCAAGGAGCCAAAGGTTGAGGGGTCGAGAGTCACCCAGGTCAAATGGCACTAGAATGTCGCATCGACCTGTCGACTCTTGACCCGAGGCGAAATCCATGGCCGAAAACGAAGATGTTCAAAAAGTCGCTCGATTCAAAGCTGCAGTGGATCAGCTAGTCGGGCGGATCGCGAGGACCGTCACGCGCTTGCCGTCGTCCTGACGGGGAGCCGTGATGAACAGCCCAGGCCATCCGGTTTCGTCAAACGACGAAACGCCCACGGGGATTCAGCGATATCCTCTCGACTGAAGCCAGAGGCGGAGCAACTCATGGGCGAGGCACAGTCGAGGTTCGTCGGCCTGGTACTGGACATCTATCGCCCAGGATCGCGGCAGGTTGCCAGCACCAAGCCTCGCAGCCAGCGATGCGCCGGATCGGCGTCGAGGCGTGGGTGCCACATTTGTGAGACCGTGATCTCCTCGGTGCGAACCGGCAATGAGAAGCTCTTGACTCCCACGGGGCCAGACTTGGCCTGATATCCCTGTGTCGCGTTAACGAACGATTGAGTCACCAGCGCCACTAGATCGGATGCGCTCGCAACCGCTAAAGCTGCTCGGAAGCTGGGTACCACAGCGATTATCGTGCGCGTGAGGCCGAGGGCAGCCAGTGCCTCGTCTACGGGACCGTTGGCGCTACCACGGCGCGAAGCGACGACGTGGCCAAACGCCGAGTATCGCTCGGGGGTGATCTTGCCTTTCTTAACCAGCGGGTGGCCGTCCCGAACTGCGCCGACAAAGTGATCGCGAAATAAAGCCTGTAAGCGAATCTCGGGCCCCGACTCCCCGAGCACGCCGATCTCAAGATCTACCAGCCCCTCTCGCAGCGCTCGCGCGTCCTTATCGGGCTTGGGCGCGAACCGAAGTCGCACCTTCGGCGCCGCCGCCATTACTGCCGCGACGAGTCGTGCGGAAAAAATCTCGACAAAACCCTCGTTGGAGCGGATTGTGAAGCTCCGTTTCAACTCGGCGAGATCCAAAGAAGCAACGGCCGGGCGCAGCACGGCTTGGGCATCCTGTGCCAGATCACGCACGCGCCCCCGAAGTTCGGTAGCGTGTGGCGTTGACACCATGCCTCGACCCGCGCACGAGCAACGGGTCTCCCGTCGCCGTCCGTAGTCGCGCGAGCGTCCGGCTCATCGCCGAGGCACTCAGGCCCAAGCGCCGAGCCGCGCCTACCACACTACCCTCAGCAAGCAGAGCGTCCAACGCGGTCAACAGGTTCAGGTCAGTATGAGGCATACGTCGAAAGCAGCATCCCCCGGGCATGGCGTTCAACGCAACTATAAAGTGTGGCCGATGCGTCTTCGGCAATGATTCACGGCCCGCTATCCTTGGGACAAATGTGGGTCAGATGTGCCCCGTCCTGGACGAACACGCATTCTGCCCATTCATAGCTTGCTAAGGCCAAGGAGAATTGCAATGGCAAACCTACCGTCTAACAAACAGCTCCTCCTCATTGGTGCGTCCCGCGGGCTCGGTTTCGCCTTGGCTGTGGAGTACCTCAAGCGCGGCTGGCACGTTGTGGCCACCGAGCGGGCCAGAACCACATCAAAACTGCACGATCTAGCGGGAAGCGCCGAAGATCGACTCGAAATAGAGACCGTGGACATAAACTATCCGGATCAAGTTGCCGCGCTGCGAGCGCGTCTGGCATCGAGAAAGTTCGACATGCTGTTCGTCAATGCCGGCGTCGGTACTCGTGAAATGGTCGCCGACGTTTCGACCGACGAATTCATACGTATGATGGTAACCAACGCCCTGAGTCCCATGCGCGTCGCCGAGAGCTTGCAGGACCTCGTGCTGCCAACGGGCACGATCGGGATCATGTCTTCGGGACAGGGCAGCATCACAAACAATGAGAACGGAAACTATGAGGTGTACCGTGCAAGCAAGGCAGCGCTCAACATGCTCATGCGCAGCTTCGCTGCCCGCCACTCCGGCGATCCACGAACCTTGTTGCTCATGGCCCCGGGCTGGGTGCGGACCGCTCTGGGCGGCCCCGAGGCGCGTCTCGGCATCGAGGAGAGCATACCGAACCTCGCGAATACGATGGACGCGCAGGCCGGAACAGCGGGCCTTCAGTATCTGGATTACCTGGGCTGGAAGGTTCCGTGGTGAGTAGGAACATGCGTATTGGTCCGCCAAAACGTATGAGTTGTCGGCACGCGGAGCGTGTGCCGAAAAACGGATGAGTTCCCGGTGCCTGTCACGGCGGCACTTATCGGTCGTTTTTCCGGACATTCGCAAAAGGATCGAGTAAGCGAGACTGCGGCCATGTCGAGGATCTCCCACGAGCCGCGCTGATTTCTCGTGAACCTTTGCCCAAGGTCCTTTGCCGCGATGTTTATCCGTCTGCCATTGCGGTAAAACCAATCCGAGAGGAGCGAGACACGGGGAGCGTTCTTCCGAGTGGGCGACTCGAAGCCCAATCGATGGAGAGTGTTTTTGGGAAACGATGTCCAATGACACCTGTTGGCAATCCATCTCCCGGAGACCGCTTCCGCATCCTCTTCGAGCATTCGTCAGATGCGCACCTCATATTCGATGAGACAGGCACGACTGACTGCAACGATGCCTGCGTTAAGCTGCTGAAAGCGAACGACAAAGCTCAGGTCCTTGCGCAGCACCCGGCGGCGCTGTCCCCCGAGTTTCAGCCCGACGGCGTCCGTTCCGCGGAAAAGAGCAAGGTGATGGACGCCATCGCTAGGACGCAAGGCTATCACCGCTTCGAGTGGATGCATCGCAAACTTACTGGAGAAGCGTTCCCCGTCGAGGTCACGCTGAACCCGGTCGAGATTGCCGGCAAACCGGCGATGATCGTCGTCTGGCACGACCTGACGGAGATCAAGCGCGTTGAGGCCGAACTGCGCCTGCGTGGCGAGGAACTGGAGGCGCTCAATCGGGAATTGACAACGACGAATGCGAGGCTCAAACGTGACTTGCAGGCAGCCGCCAGGATTCAACAAGGACTTCTCCCCGCGGCGGTTCCCGACACTGCGCCCGTCCGCCTCGCATGGACCTTCCGGCCCTGTGAAGAGCTGGCGGGCGACCTCTTGAATTTCTTTCCACTCGACGATCAGCACATCGGCCTTTACGTCTTGGACGTGAGCGGTCATGGCGTTGCAGCATCGCTGCTCTCAGTGACCGTCAGCCACTTTCTGACTCCTCACGGTGACGCGTCATTGCTCAGAACGCCGGCGCAGGGCCACCGTCCCGGTCGTTTGGCGCGCCCATCTGAGGTCATTCAGCGCCTCAACGCGCACCTCTGTCCGGAATGTTCCGAGCAGTTCGTCACTTTGTTCTACGGCATCTTGGACCGCGTCTCATACACTTTGCGCTACGCAAACGCCGGACATCCGAGCCCCGTTGTGTTGAGGAGTCAATCCGAACCCCTGATTCTCGAGAACTCCAGTCTCCCGCTAGGAATTTCGGACGAGGCGGAATATGAGGACGCAGAAGTGGTCCTACGGCCGGGAGATCGCTTTTGGCTTTACTCCGATGGACTGCTCGAAGCCATGAATTCAGCGGGAGAGCAATTTGGCAAGGACCGATTTCTGAGGGTGGTGCAGGACGGTGCGTCGCAATCGCTCAATGATTCCGTACAGAAGGCTTTGAGGGAAGCGGAAACTTGGACCGGAGATTGTGGCCCTCAGGATGACATTTCTCTGGTTGCGTTTGAGATCGGTCGGTGACGCGCGGTCCCATTCACCAGCGGCATGGCGAAAGGCATTTGATCTGAGTGGTTCGCTCTTCACCGAAGCGTCCGAGTTATCAAACCTCGCAAAGCATTCAAAGGAGTTACAACGGTGGGCAAGATCAAAACGAAAGACGGCACGAAGATTTATTACAAGGATTGGGGCAGCGGCCAGCCGATCGTTTTCTCGCACGGTTGGCCCCTTTCGGCCGACGACTGGGACGCGCAAATGATGTTCTTCCTAAATTTCGGTTATCGAGTCATCGCACATGACCGGCGAGGTCACGGACGCTCCAGCCAACCCGGTGACGGTCATGACATGGACCATTACGCCGACGACCTTGCGGCGCTCACTGAGCATCTCAAACTCAAGAACGCCATCCATGTCGGGCATTCGACGGGCGGTGGGGAGGTCACTCGTTACATCGGGCGCCACGGCGAAAGTCGCGTCGCGAAGGCTGTCCTCATTAGCGCAGTGCCGCCACTGATGGTAAAAACTCCCGCCAATCCCGGTGGTCTGCCTAAAGAAGTCTTCGACGACTTTCAAGCGCAGGTGGCTGCAAACCGGGCGCAGTTCTATTTGGATGTGCCGACCGGACCTTTTTACGGATACAACCGGCCGGGCGCGAAGGCATCGCAGGGTGTGATTCAGAATTGGTGGCGCCAGGGCATGATGGGCGGCGCTAAGGCGCACTATGACGGCATCGTGGCATTCTCCCAAACGGACTTCACCGAGGATCTGAAGAAGTTCACCGTGCCGACTTTGGTCATGCATGGCGATGATGACCAGATCGTCCCTTATGCCGCCTCTGGTCCGCTGAGCGCCAAGTTAGTGAAGGGCGCGATCTTGAAAACCTACAAGGGCTTTCCGCACGGCATGCCGACGACGAACGCGGATCAGATCAACGCCGATCTGCTCGAATTCGTTAAATCGTAAAAGGACACTGGTCGTCCTCAAGTACGTCGGCATGGTGCGGCCTCCCAAACGTGAGTTGAGCATCGCCGCGGCGGCAATTTATCGGTCGTTTTCCGCGCGGTTTGAGAAAACGCTTGGGATTATGGGACTCATCACCTCAGCGTCTTACGGATAGCAAGCCGCCGATGCCTGCCGCGGTTGTCCAGGCGAGCAAAAGAATCGTTCGGCGTCTCTGGTCGCTAAAGTGGAGCGAGTTAGACCATCCGCCGCGGTGTTACGGCATCGTGCCCGGCTTGATAAGCCGTTCCGCCTCGCGGCGGAGGATGTGATACATCCAGGGTTCGCGGAAATCAGCTTTGGTCGGTTGCCAATCGAATTTCTTGAGGGCTTTGTCGAAGCTCTGTCGGGCTTCGCTCTTTTGGCCCATGTAGAACTGATCCATGGCGAGCACTAGACCCGGAGCTGGATCAAAAGCGCCGGCAGCATCGCCCTTCATGATGTCCGCCGATTCGCTGAAGCGGCCCTGCCGATACGCCAAAAGCCCCTTCGCAAATTTGAAAAAGGGAGGGACCCAGTTTTCGAGCTTCGACGGATCGGCAGCCAAAGCCCGGCCGATGAGCGCGGATGCCTGCTTTAATTCCTCATCGGCTCCAGGGAGGAACAGACAAGCCCGGCCCGTTCTTTCGGCAATGTGGGGTTCGGTGGCTCCGCCGAATCGCTTCAGCAGTTCGCGACGCGCCCAACGGTACTCGTCCTCGCGGCCAAGAAAGAGACTGAATTCCGCGTATCCATCCCAAACTGCGTGTTGGGGAGGATCGCCCGCAAGAGCGGTGCGCCAGAGCGCCCGCGCCTCATCGCCGCGCCCTTGTTGAAGGAACTGACCTCGGATCGTGTCCCATTCGGTGATGATCTGAGGATCGAGACCGATCGCCTGATTGAAATCTTTCCATGCCTCATCTCTTTGTCCAACCGCGTTCAGGGAGTAGCCGAGGTGACTATAGATCCGCGGATAGATCCGCGGTTCGACCTTTTTGAGCGCGACGCACTCCCGCAATAATGGAATCGCTTCGGCATGTCGGCCGCTGCGCGACAAAAGCATGCTTAAGTTTGACAAGGATGGCCCCGTCGCTGGAGCCAATTTCCTGGCTGCCCGAAACATTTCGATTGCCTCATCGACGCGCCGAAGGTCTGTCAACGCGATCCCGAGTTGATTGTACGCCAGGGCTGAGTCGGGCCGGTTCGCCACGGCGGCCTGCAGATAGCGCATCGACTCCGTCGCGTTTCCGTGTTCTCTCAATGCGGAGCCGAGCGAGTAATTGGCCCAAAAATCGCCGGATCGCACTTTTTGGCACGTCGCAAACAGTGCCACTGGGTTGCCTCCTAGCCGCCCGAATTTCTCGCCGAGCGCCAGCAGCAAGGGTACGGTATCCTCCGTAACCGTTGCCGTGGCAATCAAATTCGCCAAATCTGATTGTGTTGACCAGACCTTGAACGTCAGTGCACGGGCACGCCATCCCGTCGGGTCGGGTGCAGCCTGGCGAGCAACTTGGAGCAGCCAATTAAGCCGGGCCTGATCCGGCGTTATGGCCGCCCAATCCTCGATAGCAGAGGTTAGCACCGCCTGGATGTTTGATTGTCCGATTCGGCTTGCAACCAGCGTTGGATCTTCGCCTGGAACTGCAATGTCCGAATCGCGAAACGCCGCTTCGTACTCGGCGACACAGCGCGAATTGTTGATTTCCTCTTCTTCACTGCTGGCTCGATTCGAGCGGATCCGATCTAGTCGAGCAGCGATCACTTGATCGCGATCCGCTCGATCTAGAATCTCCCTTAATTCGGTGAAACCGCGACCTCCCATCCGGCCGCGGGCACGTTCAAGCGCCGCTTGAGCAGCGGACCAATTTGACTGCTGCTGCGACCTTGCCGCACTTTGCAAATCGCTTTCGATGGCACGCCGATTCGCTCGGCGATCGGCAACCAGCCATAGCCCTCCACCAACTGCGAACAGAATCATCAGTAGTCCCAGCGATAGCGCGGCAAACAGAGCCGGACGACGGCGGACCCGTCGTCCAATGCGATTTGGGAAAGAAACTGGACGAGCCGCGATCGGTTCGCCGCGCCCAAAGCGATGGAGGTCGGCCGCCAAAGCATCCGCGGTTGCATATCGTCGGTCAGGATTTCGATCGAGACACTTGAGACAGATCGTCTCGAGATCCCGCGGGACGGAGGCGTTCAGACGTTCTTGGCGGCACGGGCTCTTCCGTCAACAACTGCCGCTCGGTCTCCACCGCTGTCTCGGCGCGAAACGGCGGCCTTCCCGTCAACAACTCGTAGAGCACGGCGCCCAACGAATAGATGTCGACTGCGGGTCCAATCGTGCCCCGTTTGCCGAGGGCCTGCTCGGGCGCCATGTAACTGGGCGTTCCCAGTCTAGTGCCGCTGAACGTCAGGTGTTCATCATCGTTCTCGAATCGCCTGGCTAAGCCAAAGTCCGAAATCTTGGGTGTTCCATCGGCCGTGAGCAGGATGTTGGCGGGTTTGAGGTCGCGGTGGATGATTCCGTTTTGATGCGCAACCTGTATCGCGTCGGCCAGCGCGGCAGCGATTTCGCTGGCCTGGAGGCTCGGTTGTGGCTGCCCGGCCATCTTTTGGGCAAGATTACCGCCTTCGAGGAATTCCATCGTGAAATAAGGCCGGCCCTCCGTATCTCCCACGTCGTGAACCTGAACGATATTGGCATGCCGAAGTGCAGCCACCGCCTTCGCTTCCCCAAGGAATCGGGCTAACTCGTGTGGTCCCGCATAGGTTCCGGCCGGAAGCATCTTGATGGCGACCGTTCGATTGAGCTTCTGGTGACGGGCTTTGTAGACGACGCCCATGCCGCCCTGTCCCAAGACGCATTCGACCTCATAGCCGGCGATTTGCGGTAAACCAAGAAGCAATCTTGCCGTCTGCGAATCTTCTCGGAACGGCGCGCGCTCAGAAGGGAAGCGACCTTCAAGTTTCGCCTGCAGAGCGCTCATCCGCTGCCACTGCTTGCGCACTTCCTTCAAGAGCTCCGGATGGTCGCGGCAGGCCTCTTCCGGCGTAAGCCGTTCGTCGAATAAGTCGTCGAGCAGCTGCGCGACCCGAGAGTCGTGGGCCATGCCTTGCTCATCCTTTCACGGCAGCATCTGACCGCTATTCGGGCGGCTGGAGATCGCTTAACTCGTTGGCCAAGAGCCGCAAGCCGCGATTCAATCTCCGTTTCACGGTCAGAGGTGTTACGCCAAGGATCCGACTGGCCTCTGTATGCGTCAGCCCTTGAATGCGGACAAGATCGAAGGCTTCCCGCTCGTCGTCCGGCAGCTTGTCGATGGCCGCCAGCATTCGGCAGCCATCCTCGGACAATCCCGAGCCGTCACTTGCCGGGGCTGGCACCTCTTCCGGCCCCATCTCCACGACGAGCGGCTGTTTATCTAAGCGCCGGGAGAGATCATTCAACTCCCAGCGAATGTGCCGATTCGCCAGGGCGAAGAACAGGCGAACGTTTTGCGGACGTGCGGAACCAAGCGATTTCAGCAGACGCTCGACCAATGCACTGAGCATTTCATCGGCGGCTAGATTCACGGGAGGGCGCGCCAAACGCGGATACCTCTGAAACAACCAGGTGGAGCATAAGAGGTAAAGGCGACGAGCCGACTTGTCCAATAAAGCCCTGACGATCGGTTCCGGCGGCGCGTCGCCCGCCAGCTCATCGAGGTACTGCTGTACGACTGAAGTGGTGTTGGCTTCGATCATGTTCCGCGACCCGCGACAGAAATCTGTCGCCACAGACAATTTACGACTCAAATCTGTCCTTGCCAACCTCTCAGGCCACATTCAGTGCACTCGAGTGCTGGGGCGCCATGGTCGTCTTCGACGCGCGTGCCTGGCGCAACACATCGTGCGGGAGCCGATCACCCCGCACGCTTAGCTTGAATGAGGAGGGTCGCGTGAACGCCGTTTCTGTCTCTCGCTGAGATCCAGAGAGAAGAACAACAACTGGGAGCATTCGGATGCGAAAAGATAGTCATCTCAAGTTGGCGCTATGCATCACAGCTGGGCTTCTGATCGCGTTACCGGCTACCAAAGTGGGTCAAGCGCAGACGCCGTCCGAGCGTCGCTCACCGTCGTCGGAAGACGCGAGTGGCGCTCGGCCAGAGGACGCCGCTGCAATTCGGGAGGTGCTATCCTCCTACTCCGCAGCGCTGAACGCGTCCGACACCAATGCGGTCATGCCGCTGTACGCCGAGGACGGCGTTTTCATGCCGTGTTACAGCCCGTCGTGCGTCGGCGCGAAGGCGATTCGAAAGGCCTACGAGGACGTGTTCAAGGCCGTCACACTACACGTCAAGTTCGACGTGGTCGAAGTGGTGGTCATGAACCCCGAGTGGGCGTTTGCGCGTACGAATTCCGCTGGAACGCAAACTGACCATGCGACCGGGCAACAGTCGTCCGAAGGCAACCAAGAGCTGTTCATCTTCCATAAGAAGCCAGGCGGCGCGTGGAAGATCGCGCGCTACAGCTTCTCGCCGACGAATCCCCCGAGAAAATCGTAGCGAGCGAGCGACGTCGGCTAATCGCGGGACAGACCTTCGCGAGTCGAGGAACTAGGCATGAACGACGTCATCAGAGAGCGGGGAATGGTGTCGCGACGCAGTGTACTGAAGATGGCAGCCGCGACAGGTGGCCTGGCCATGCTGCGGCCTGGCGCGAGTGGAGCACAGCCGCCTCAGGGCGGGGCGCCTCAATACGATGTTCTGATTGTCGGCGGCGGCTCTGCCGGAGCCGTTCTTGCGCCCGTCTCAGCGACAACTCATCCCGTCGCGTGCTGCTGCTCGAGGCAGGGAAGGCGTATGCCCCTCCCGCCTACCCGGATCCGGTTCGCCTGCAGAGCATTATCGGTGGTGACGCGGCTCACAACTGGAACTATTCGAGCCTGCCATCGTTCATCGGTCGCTCGATTTCAGTTCCGCGCGGCAAAGTACTGGGTGGCAGTTCCGCGATCAACGGGGCCGTGGCGATGCGCGCCCGAAGAGTGATCTCGACCGATGGACTCGAGAATACAAGCTTCAGGGTTGGACCTGGGATGACCTCACTCCGGCATTCCAGCGGGCGGAACGCACGAGCGCGGGTCCCGCTGCTCTACACGGCCGATCAGGTCCATTCCCGATACACCAGCTCGGGTTCGAGGAAACGTCAGACATGCAGCGGGCATTTGTGGATGCCGCCGTATCGGCGGGGTTTCCCCGCGTTTCTGACTTCAACGGTCGCGAGCCGTTCGGCGCCGGGCCCTATCCGATGAACACGCGGATGGGCGATCGGCTGAACACCGGGATGACCTACTTGGACACGGACACACGCGCTCGGCCGAATCTGACTGTCCGTGGCAGCACAGAGGTGGACTCGGTGATACTTGAGGGGGTTCGCGCGGTTGGAGTCCGGCTCCTGGGTGGCGAGGAGGTCCGCGCGGGAGAAGTTGTGTTGTGCGGCGGGACTTATGGCAGCCCTGCGATCCTGATGCGTTCTGGCATCGGCCCCGCCGACGAACTACGCCGGCTCCGTATTGACGTGATTGCGGATCTGCCGGTCGGCCGACGACTGCAAGACCACCCGTTTTACTTTACGGTTTGGGCCGGCACCAAGTCGAAGATGAACCTTGGAATCCCGCCGGTGGGAGCGATCCTCTGGGCTCGAACGAAAATGGCTGCGCCTGATGACCTGGATCTGCACGTGGTTCCCGCCCACTATGGCGATCCAGCCAGTTCCCCGACTGGCGCGATCTTCGTGATGGGCATCGCAAATACGCGCCCCGCCTCGATCGGGTCGTTCAAGCTAAAGAGCCGTGACCCGCGCGTATCGCCGCTCATCGAATTCGCTTTCCTGAAGGAGAACCGAGATCGCGAGGGACTTGTCGATGGGATTGAGTTGGCGCGCCACCTGGCGGCGACAAAGCCGCTCTCGGAATTCATTCATGGTGAGATGTTACCCGGACCGGTGGCGGACTCGTGCGCCAAAATAGATGCGAGTCTGGCGGCCACGTTGGACACCTACCACCACCCGACCGCGACGGTGCCGATGGGCGGTGAGCACGATTCAACGGCCGTTGTCGATGACCAGGGCCGCGTCCGGGGCATCCAACACTTATGCGTTGTCGACGCGTCGATCCTTCCCGACGTTCCGTCGGTCGCGACGAACGTGACAACGCTGATGGCGGCTGAACACATCGCAGCGAAGATCATGGCGTAGCTGGCGGCTGCCGGTCTGGTCCCAAGATTCTCTCACGAGGGCATCACCGTGACTGAAAATCAAAAAGCGATCGCGTCCGTTCTGACAACCTACGCGGCGGCGCTCAAGGCAGCCGACGCGGAGGCTGTCACACGCCTTTACACCGACGACGGCGTGCTGATGGCGCAGGAGTCGCCCCCGGCCGTCGGCTCCGCCGCGGTGCGGAGCGCCTACGTCGGCCTGTTTCTGGCGATTGGCCTGGACATCACGTTCCACGTAGCTGAGGTGGTCGAGCTGACTCCCGAGTGGGCGTTCGCGCGCACGACTTCGACCGGGATGATCAAGATCAACGCGACCGGCGCGAGAATCCCCGAGGCCAATCAGGAACTGTTCATTTTCAAGAAGACAGCGTCCGGGACCTGGAAGATCGCCCGGTACAGCTTTTCCGTCATCAACCCGCCTCCGAAGCAATAAGCTGCCTCATCCGCAGGAAAGACCACCATGAAAGCGTACTCGTCGATCGCGGCTGCCGGGGTCACCTTTCTCCTGTTCTCGATCGGACTCTCGTGTTCCGCCGACGACAAGAGCAAGGACGGCGGTCCGTCTGGGGCCTTCAGTTACTCGCGCGACGCTCGCGTGGCTGCCGTCCAAAAGAAGGTCAAGGCCGTCGTCGAATGCTATCAGGACGGCTTGAATAGCTCGGACTTTGCCAAGATCCGCCCCTTGTTCGCTCCGGACGCCGTCGCCGAGTGGAACGAAAAGGCAACCGTGATCGGCGTTGACGCCATGGCGAAGCCGTACGACGACCTTTTCAAATCCATCAAGTTCAACACCGACTTCCAATACGACGCGGTGGATGTCCACGGCGACATCGCGATTGTGCGGACACACCACCCCATCGGCCAGACGGAGTTCCATCTCAAGGATGGGTCGAGGACCCTCGATTTCAACCGCGAAATCTTCGTCCTTCGACGAATGGAGGGCGACTGGAAGATCATCCTCTACACGTTCACGACCCAACCCAAGCAAGGGGAGCAGTGAGGGATGGCAACATTGCCTGACATAACTGAGAACACAAGAGCATTTTGCGGCAAGCTTGGCACTGGCGTCGCGCTGCACTGGATTCCGCGCACCCCATCGCGCCCAGCCCAAGAAATGGTACCTTGCTCATGTTTAGGCTCCTGCTTGCCGCCTCGCAGTGCGGCCTTGAAATGGCCTCTTCGGTGCCCGAGATCCGCTGTCGAAGCGGCAGCCGCGATCAAACGTTTTCAATCCAGACAGTTTGGGCGTTTACGAATGTATGTGCTCCGAAGTGAGAAAGCTCTCTACCGTAGCCGCTGTTCTTCACTCCACCAACGGGGACCCGAGGATCCGATGCCGTGATGCCATTGATGAAGACGCCACCGGTGTACAAATCGCGGGCAATCTTGCGTGCTCGATCAACGTCTCGCGTCCAAAGGTTACCACTGAGTCCGAACTGGCTCGCGTTGGCCGCCTCGATAGCCGCTTCAACGTTGGGAACGCGAGTTATTGCCGCAACAGGGCCGAAGGTTTCATCATCGAAGGCGGGCATTCCGGGGGTGACGCCGCTCAATACCGTGGGTGCGTAGAAGGCTCCCGCTCCTTCAAGTGGTTTTCCCCCGCAGAGAACGTGGGCGCCTTTCGCAATGCTTCCCTTCACCTGCTCGTGGAGCGAGTCACGCAGGTCAACACGGGCCATCGGTCCCATATTCGATGCCGGGTCCAATGGATCACCTGCGCGTAGCGCTTTCGCACCCTCCACAAATGAATGCTCGAACTCGTCAGCGATCTTCTCGACCAGGATGAATCGCTTAGCAGCCAGACAGACCTGGCCCGCGTTATGAAAACGCCCCTTAATGCCCGCGGCCACGGCTCGCGGAATATCCGCATCTTCGCAGACGATAAAGGCGTCGGATCCGCCCAACTCCATCACGGTCTTCTTGATGACTTTGCCCGCCTCGGAGGCGACCGCAGATCCGGCCCGCACGCTCCCCGTCACCGACGCGCCTTGGACGCGCGGATCATTAATTGACGTGCCCCCCAGGATGGTACCAGTCGTTATGTTAGTTCTTCGGTCGTCTCAGCCCTGGAAGTCCAGCCGAGCGTAGCGAGGTTGGACTTCCAGGGCTGAATCGCTTCCGGTGCCGGTGGTCGATACCCCAACGCACTGTGCGGTCGGATCGTGTTGTATTCCACACGTCGCCGTCGACGATGCACGGCTCGCGATCTCCACGAAACGGCCGGCGCCCCAGCTGCTTTACAAAACACGGGACAACCCATTGAGTGCAGTCACTGAGAATTTTGCCGATCCAATTCAGCCCGCACGGCCGCGGATTGTCCGAAGAGAGCCCGCTCTCACCGCCGACAATCACCCAATTGACCGGATCGCAGAGGTATCCCGTGTCGTCGTTCCCGTCGTGCCAACCGCCAGCCAGACAGTTGAGAAAATCCCCATCGCCCGTCTCGAGGCTTTCGAGATCGATCGGCCCCAGTAGTGGTTCGCACGACAGAAAACGGACAGCAGTCGGAATCTCCACCAGCTGCGGAACCCGATGCTCGGCGTGCTTTTGGTCCTCTATGCTGACGCCCAGCCAGACGTTGGGATAACCGAAGACGCCCCAATCGGAGGGAAGATGGGATTGCACGCGCTCGATGCGCTTCATGAGCACCTGAAAGATTAGATTCGGACAGCGGCGGATGATCGCCCAGGCCTCCTCGCGCCACAGGTCGGCTTCCCTGATGAAGAAATCCGACCAGGAACAGGTAAACACCATTTCTAGGCGACCGGCGGCCTCGGCCTGGCGTTGCCACTTGAGCGGATCGCCCCAGGTCTTGGTGCGGACGGGCGTTTCGGGATCACGACCATAGCGCCGCTGTTCGGTGAACATGTAGCACAGCTCGCAACCGGGCGAGATTTTGTGACAACCGCGCCAGGGATTCCACGTGTGTTCGGTCCAAGCGATTCCCGTTTTCTCGCCCACGGCTAACAACTCCTTCAGCTTGGCGACCAGACGCCCAGATCTGGCTCCTCGGCCAGCTCGTCGAGCGTCATGGGTGGAACTTCATCGAACTCGCCGAGTATCTCTTCGCGGGCGATGCCGATGTGATCCGGCGCCTCGAATCCGAGCCGCACCTTTTCTCCGCGAACCGAAATCACTGTCACCTTGATCCCTCCGTCAATCACGACGGACTGATTCGGACTCCTCGAGAGAACGAGCATCCTTGCCTTCCCGATTCAAATCCGAAGTTGAAAAGCGCCGGTCTCTCCCGGCTGTCACACCACTCGTTTTCACCGCACAACCCGGTGACCTACAGGCAAGGTGTCGCCTTCACGTTATGGCGGGTGTCGCGTCCGTAGGCTTGAGCCATGTGCGGCAGTCTCCCCACGGTCTACTGCTCGGCAATCCTCCGCCCGGCGGCAATACGCCGGTTGACACCCTAATCAGGATTTTCCTCTGTGAGTTGGCCGGTCCTGCGACCGGCTGCGCGACGGACGTTGGGCTGGTTGCGCTTTTGCCTCGAAAAAGCCTGAGCACCAAAAAAAAATGAGGTACCTTCCAAGTTGTTCTCGGCTGGAGCCCATGGGTGCACCGTCCTTTCGTCTGCGGCTGTCCGACCGTCGCGCGGTCGCGTTTCCTATTGCCGGCGTCGGTCGCTTCGTCCGAAACGGCCGGCACCGACCTGAATGAAATTGCTCGCGCGAGGGCGTTTGCCTTATCGCGGCGGCGACAACAAGTCGCCAGAACGGGTTCATCGTGCGAAGCCCCCGCGCGAGCAAAGTTTCCTGCTAGGGCTTTGGTGCGGCCGGCGTTGGGCTCGTTTTCGGAGGCGCCGCTGCCGTGGCGACGGTGACCGCCGTTTTTGGAGTGGGCGTCGGAGGCACTGCGGTCGCCGAGGGCGGAGCTCCGACCGAGGCCGTGGGCTTGGCCGGCTCGCTGAGCGGAGTGGGCGCGCCGGCAGCGAGATCGGTGATGTCAAATTCACGATCGACGGAGTCGCCCTCCGCGTCGAAGTGCCGGACTTTTGCCCGTTGGGCACTGCCGCCGAAAACGGTCATCGAACTGACCGTGCCGCCGATGTGCGGGACGGCCTTCAAGTTGACGGGGTCGCCGACGGAAAACGGAAATGAGACGCTGCAGCTCGGCATGTGCTACTTCCTCCTGAAGAAATTCACCGGAAAGGAAATCGCCGGGCGTCGCCCGAGATGGGCAGTCGTGGTCGAACGTCGGTCGCGCGACCGAAACGGTTCGGCACCGACGAAACGGCGCTCGGCGTGAAACGCGAAGAAAAACCCGCGGGTGACCGCTTCAGACCCGCGGGCCCAAATCCCCGCGACGAGCGAGATTGGTCGCAAACCCGGGCGGCGATCCGCGCCGCCGCCCGGGGCCCAGAACGGACCAGGGCCGGAGCGAGTCGTCAGCTCCGGCGCAGACCACCCTACGCAAATGATCACCCAATCTTGATTGTTGCCGAAGGCAGAGAGACGCCCTGCGTCCCGTAGAACGGGAGCGGCTGCTTGCGCATCGCCGCCACTTCTTTGAGATGTCGCGAGAGCTTCACATAGTAGCGCTGCGTCGTCGCGAGCGAGCTGTGCCCCAGCATTTCTTGAGCGGCCCCCGGCGACTGCTCGAAGAGACCCGTGCCGCATGTCGAGCGGAGCGCCTGAAAGTCGAAGAAGGGCTGATTGATGCCCGCGTGCTCCTGAATCTCCCGCCACTGCCGATAGCGCTGCTCGCCCGACTTGGGTTTCCCATAGATCAAATCGCGTTTGCTGCTGCCCCAGATCGGTTGGAAGTGCTCGATCACCGCCGGATGCAGCGGCTTTTGCCGCCACTTGCCGGTCTTCGGCGATTGAAGCGAAAGCGTCGAGCGTTCGAAGTCGACGTCGACCAGCCGCATTTTCAAGAACTCGTTGCGCCGCGGGCCGACGTTGAAGATGGTCACCAATTTCGAGCGCCAATATTCGACGGGGTTGAGTTCCTCGCATTCCCAGGCGCGGGCCCGATGCTTCGTGCTGTCGAGAGGAATGGCGATCGGCCAGCGGGCGATCGAGCAGGCCCAATAAATGGCGGCCAACTGCTCGTCGTCGGCGACGCGTGGGTCGGGCTCCGGTTCGCGCAGCATCTCGACGTCCGGCATTGTGAGCCACTTGCGCTTGGCGGCCAGTTTGAGAATTCGGCGGACAGCCCGCAGCTTGCTGTTGACGGTCGTCGAAACATATCCGGCGCGAAGCATGGCCTCGCGGAACTCCCAGATCGTTTCCTCGGTGATCTTCGAGATCCGCGGATTGTCGGTCAGTCGTTCCCAGCAGTCGAGAAAGTCCTCGTAGTATTCGTGAGTGCGGCCCGCATGCGAGGCCGACTTCACGGACGAGGCATAAAACTCCCGCAGACAGGGGGCGAATAAGGAAATCATGGGCCAGTCCCCGCGCACCCGAAGCTCCTCCGTGCAGCAGCCGGCCTCCGCTCTCCTTTGGTTGCGAGGCGGCTAGTTAATGGTGCTGCAAAAAAGGCGATCGACGCGGAATTTTCAGCGGGATTTAATCCCGGCGCGCACGTCCACGGATGGACGAACGCGGCGGATGGGCGCTAGTGAGAGCGCACGGCGAGCCGTGCGCTCTCACTAGGAAGTTTCTGCCGTCTTCACGGCACGCCACCCCCGAAAACACCAAGGCCGGCTGAGCCAGCTCGACTTGGCCGACCATCATCGAACGAAACAAAACTCTGTGACGTTCGAGAGGTCTCGGCCCTGGTGCTGCGCCTGAATAAGCGAAGCTAGCTTGGTCGCGATCCCGCGGACGTCGAACTATCAGCGGGGGCGATGATGCGCACGGGCGCGCGCAGATTTCAAGATTAATCTGAGAAGCTGTAACAGAATTTTTGAAGAAAAGGCCCGGGGTGGGGTTGCTCGGAAGTTCGACGGAGGCCGAGGCCTCTTTGAGTCCGTGCCGGTCGTTACCTCTCGGCAAAGCCCTCCCGGGTCTAAATTCTGACGCCGTTGTACAGGTATTTTTCGCGCTCCGGATCGAGAGCGATCAACCACCGTTCGGCGCTCGACTTGTGCCCTCCCATTTCAGCTACGCGAAAGTACCGGATTGGGAATCCGGTCATTGCTGCGTACACCTAAGCGGAGAGATCGGGATTCGAACCCGAGATGCCGGTTTCCCGACATACCGGATTAGCAATCCGGCGCTTTCGGCCACTCAGCCATCTCTCCGGCGTCGATTTCGGCGAGGTCTCGGGAAAACCGCGCCATCGAGGCGAATATAGTCGGAAAACTACGCAAATCCAAGGTCAGCTGATCGCGACCTGCGCGGCAGAACACGGCGTCTTGGAGGCGCCGCTATTTCTGGGCCGCCTGCGCTTCGTGAACGTCGAGACGTCCGTCGCCGTTCGTGTCGAGGCGACGAAAAACGGAAAGCGGGCCGAGGAATTCGCGCAGCGACACTTCACCGTCGTGGTCGCGATCCATCTTTTGGAACCAGACGGGGCCTTCGCTCGGCGGCTGCGATGGCTGCGGAGACTTCATGCGAGAATATCGGGGATTGCGTGCTACGGCCGCCCGCAGAGGTCCGAGGTGGAACGTCCCGACGAGGGTTTTCGGAACCTCGTCGGGCGTCACGAACCCGTCGTGGTTGCGGTCCCAGGCGGCGATGGCGGCAAGCAGGCGGCCAAACTCGGCACGGTTGAGCCTCCCATCGTGGTTGGTATCGAATTCTGCGATGGGATCAATGAATTCGCTGGCCATTGTTAATGAAAGGCGGCCGTCCGAGAATGTGTCGCGCAGTCGCAGGTAGGCCAACCACTCGTCTTCAAACACCATCCCATTGTGATCGCGGTCCATCGCCTCGAAGTCGACCGACCCCAGGCCCTGTCCCAAGTTGGGGATTTCGGATTTTTCGAGGTAGCCGTTCTGATTCTGATCGGCCCGCTTGAAGAGAGCCCGGTAACGGCTCGTTCTGATAACGCGGCGGCTGGGCTCGGCCGCCCGCAATTCGAGCGGGACCGTCTCGACGCGCAGCACGAGTTTTCCGGGGGAGGGCGTCTCGACGGATAAAGCCGTCTTGCCGACCGAAGGCAGGGAGAGCAATTTGACGCGCGGCTCCTGCAGGGACGATGCGATCAGCTCGACCGACAATTCGCACTGCGGCTGAGGATGGGCGAGCCAACTTGCCAGCTCCGATTCGTCGAGCCATCCATCGCCGTTTTTGTCGGCGCCGACGATGCACTCGGCCGGAATTCCGGGGGGCTTTTTCGGCGGCTTGCCTTTGTCACCTTTTCCGACAGGCTGCTCTCCGGGTTTCGATGGGGCACCGAATGATTCGATAAGGTTCCGGACTAGCGCCGTTTTGTCGGAGGTGCGAGGAAGCGGCTCGAGTGGAACCGCAAGCTTGGGAGACTCTCCTTGGGAGAAATTGAAAGTCGTTCCGAGTGCCAGGAGCGTGTCGAGTTCCGGTCTGGAGATCTGCTCGTCGTCATTCAGGTCGAAGAGTCGGAACAAGTCATCGGCGCGGGAAAGTTCGGCCGCGCTGAGCCGGCGGTCGCCATTCGCATCGATGGCTGAGAGGAGCGCGGACAACTCGCCACCCTCCCGGCCGGCCGCCATTTCCCGAACAGGCCCGTTCATCGTCGGTTCGCTACGAGCCGGTGAGGCAAGGGTGAGCGGGGTCGCGGAGCGCGGAAACAGAAATCGGGCAAATGCGTCCGGCGTAACTTTACCGTTTTCGGGGGCGAGAGGTGTGATCGAAGCGGCCGCGTTGGGAAGTGTGCCGGACTCTCGACCCGCGCCTGCGACCATCTGCGGCGTGGGCAGCGAGGCGAGTTCTTTGCCTTCGAGCAAGCCATTCTTGTCTGCGTCTAGCGTGTCGAAAAGCCGCCGGGCGATTGCCGTGTGAAACTCCGCAATCGACTGTCCATCAACCGAGGTGTGCAGACGGATCAGAATCGGCCGCTTCGAGGCGAGGCAAATCAGATCGACGGTCTCTGCCGCGTTCTCAGCGTGGCCCGGGGGGGCGGCATTCTTGGGATCATCGAAAGATTGAGCTGTCGGAGAAGCGGCGACGAGCGTGCCCAGCGCAAGCAGAGTCGCGCCGCGGCAAGACGCGTGGCGCCAGATCTGGGCTTCGGCAGCGCGCTCATGCGAGGGCTTCCCGAATGGGCGACGCCTTGGGGTCAATGATTCGAATCGGCCGCCCGACGTTGGAAACGTTTTGCTTCGTCGGATCGATGCCGAGTCCGGCGCAGATCGTGGCGAGAAAGTCGCCGACCGAAACCGGCCGCGCGGCAACGCGCATCCCGTCGGGATCTGTTTTGCCGATTGCCTGTCCGCCGCGGATGCCGCCCCCCATCAGCACAGTCGACCAGGCCACAGGAAAATGATCGCGGCCATTGTTTTGGTTGATCTTCGGCGTGCGGCCAAATTCGCCCATCCAGACAATCAGCGTGGAGGAGAGCAATCCGCGATCGGCCAGGTCGGCGACGAGCGTCGCGAAGCCGGCGTCGAGGATCCCGCTCAGCGATTGGACGGCTTTGAAGTTTTCGACGTGCGTATCCCAACCGAGCGGACTCGCACCGTTGGAGAGCGAGACTTCGACAAAGGGGACGCCACGCTCGATCAGCCGACGGGCGAGCAGGCAGCCCTGACCAAACTGGTTGCGGCCGTACTTCACGCGCAGGCTTTGTGGCTCTTCGTCAAGGTCGAAGGCTTCGCTCCCCTTCGCTTTCATTAAATGCAGGGCCCGCTCGTAGGCGGAGAGATGGCTGGCAATCGGCGGAGCGGGATGGCTCGCGGCGAACTGACGATCGAGGTTCTTGAGGATGTCGAGCCTCGCCTCGGCTTGGCGCGACGACACGCCGACGGGGCGGCCGAGGTTCGCCACCCTGAGCGGAGGACCGAAATCGTCGAACGCCGGTTCCTGCGGCGTATCCGTTTCGGGTTTGTCGGGCTTCGGAGGGGCTGGCGGTTCGCCCCCCACGACCATGGGCGCGTATTGCGGTCCCAAGAAGCCAGGACCGGTCCGGAAGAAGGACGACGGGGCAATGCTCACGAAGGCAGGCATTTCGGACCGCGAGTCGACCAGCTCTTTGGAGAACAGCGAGCCAAAGCACGGGTAACGGATCGGCCCTTGCGGCAGATAGCCGGTCTGCATCAAGGACGTGGCGCGGTTGTGGTCGCCTTCCTTGGTGCTCATCGAACGGATGACGGCGGCGTGATTCATCTGCCGCGCCAGTCCGGGAAGATGCTCGCTAATCGAGACGCCAGAGGCCGAGGTTGGGATCGCCTTGAAGGGACCGCCGTTGGCATGTCCCGGCTTGGGATCCCAAGTATCGAGCTGGCTTGGTCCGCCCGGCATCCAGAGGAGGATGCACGAGCGTTTGCGTTGCGGATGCTTTTGGGCTTCAGCAGCAAACGAGCCGAACCAGCCGGAAACCGATGCAAACGACACGCCCGCCGCGGCCATCCGCAAGCAATCACGACGAGAAACCATGCGTCACCTGAGTGAATGGGGTTGGACGCGTCAGAGAAATATAAATACGAAGCACCCGCCAGCGGACGCTGGCGGCTCGCCTAGGTCTGTTTGTCGTCAATGATTCGTCAGAAACTCGCTGCTGTTGAGCAGCGCCCAGAAGATGTCGCCCAAGGCGATCTCATGGTCACTACGCGCCTTCGATTTATCGGTCGTAATCATCTGCTGAAAAACATTCCCCAGCTTCGGCTTTGAGGCTGCGTGTGCTCCGCCGCGTTCGACATATTGAATCAGGCGTTGTGATTCCTCCGAGGTCGGCCGGCGGCTGAGAGTGCAGAGGTAGAGCATTTCGATGCGGCCTCGGGTGTCGAGGAACGGCGCATCGAGCAGAGCGGCCAACGTGCTCCCACGGCCGGGGGCGGTCGATTGATCGATGACGGGACTGTTCATCAGCGCCAAGGCCTGCAGGATCGTTGTCTCGCTGTCGACCGGATCGGCGTTCTCGTTCTTGAACAGCTCCATCACGAGAGTTCGCAACTGCGACGAGTCACGTCCGGGGAACGCCGGGCCCGCCATCATTGGGGCCGGTTCGTCCGATTCGCCGATCGCTTGCGATAGCGTCGCCGCCAGTTCCGCGGGGGTCAGCCCCTTGACCGCGGCGCGAGCGAACAGGCGACGGTTGGCTTGCCGCGGGTCGGTCTGGGCGCTCGATAACTGGTACGTGTGGCTGGCGCAGATCGCGCGGATCAGAAATCCCACGTCGTATTTCTGGCGCACGAATTCGTCGGCCAGCAGATCCAGGAGCTCTGGGTGACTCGGCGGATTCGACTCGTCGAAATCATCCACCGGGTCAACCAATCCTGTTCCCATGAAGTGTGCCCAAACGCGGTTGGCCGCGGCATGGGCGAAATAGGGATTGCGGGGAGGTGATCCAGTCGGCGAGTGCTTTCCGAGGATCATGATTTCCGGTCGCGGGCCAAGCCGGCGCGCCTCCGTCGAGGTAACGGGCCGATACCTTTTTGGCCGTGTCCGGGATCAGCAATTCGACAAGCTCTGTGTCTTCTGTCGGCGGTTCGGCCGAGTCGGTTGGGGCGCCGGCAAAAAATGCCGCGAGCTGCCAGAATTGTTCCCGGCGCCACTTGGCGAACGGGTGATTGTGACATTGCGCACATTCGATGCGGACTCCCAGGAAGACGCGCGACACGCCGGCCGCCAGATTCTCGGGCTTGTTGCCCTTGGCCAGAAAGTAGAAACCAGAATCCGCGGAACGAGGGCCGGCGGTGATCAGCGCTCTGACGATCTGATCGTAGCCAGCGTTTTGCGCGACTCGCATCCGCAGCCAGCGCTCGAAGACCTCCGATTGCTGTTGCAAGATCGGATCGGTGTTGGCTTCCGGCACAATTACCGAGCGAAGTAAGTCGGCCAGATGGGTCGGATACGCGGCGCTCGCCAGCAGGCGGTCAACGAGCAGGCGACGCTTTGCGGTGCCGGCGTCATCGAGGAACTGTTCGGCCTCAGAGGCGGTCGGGATGCGGCCGGCAATGTTCAAGAAGGTGCGGCGCAGAAACTCCGCATCGTCGGCAGGCGTCGTCGGCGGGACATTTTCTTCGGTCCAGCGTGCGGCAATCTGCCGGTCGATGGCTGCCGCCAGCAGACTGACCGGGTCGTCGCGTGCGGGGGGCTGAGCGTGCGAATCGGTCGCGTTCCCGCCGGCAAGCGGAGCGGCGGCCGAATCCATCACGAGCCAGCCGCAGCAGGCGATCACGAGCAGAAAGGCAATTGCCAGAACTCGATTCCGTAACAAAGCGGGGATTGCTCGCACGATTGACCCCGTAATGGCGCCTACTCGCCCCAAGGCGTTTGCCCGACCCGCGCGGACCCATCCACGATGATGACCGCGCAGGGCCCTCAATTTGTCTGCCCGATTGGGGCTTCACGGGAGAAATGGCTGATGGCGCAAACCCTTGCCGATGTTGCCGATTCTACCGCACCACGACTTGCCAGCTCAATTGGAACTGCGGCTCGGGAAATAGACCCAAACGGCATCGTGCATCGTGTAGAGGCGGAATTGCTTGCCGTCATCGATCAGCAGATTGCTCGAGCGATTCTCCGCCAGGGGGCGCAGCGGGTTTCCCTGAAACTTTTTCCAGTGGATCAGATCGGTCGACGTGGCCAGGTTGCTCGACCAGATGGCCGGCTTCGAGTCGCCTGGCGAGCCGTGGTAGCAGGCGTAGTAGCGGCCGCGATATTTGAGAATCTGGTTGAGGGCGATGAACTTGCGGTCGTATTTGTCCGGACCCGGACGGAGAACAGGCTCGTCCTGGATGTTGGTGAATGTCTTGAGATCGCTCGATTGCGCCAGCCAGACGCCTGCGTCGTATCGTTCGTAAAACAGCAGCCAGCGGCCGTTCTCGAATAACGCGGTCGGCGTGCCGTAGGGTCCTTTCTCGATCGGCTTGCCGTTCGCTTTGCGGATGTCGAGGAAGCCGGTCCACGTCCAGTGAATCAGGTCCTTGGAGACGAGCATTTGGGCGTGATCGTCGAGCCCCTCGGTGAACATGTAATAGGTGTCGCCGTGCTTGACGACCATCATGTCCTCGACCCAGTGCTCACCGTAAATGGGATTGCGGGGGTCGCGTGTCCAGTGCAGTCCGTCGACCGAGGTCGCGTGGCCAAGTCGCTTGATCCCCGCGCGCGTGCCGTCGTACCCGGTGTAAAACAGATGCCAGGCGCTACCTTCGCGGAGGATCCAGCCACGCTCGCGCATTTTGACGTCCCAGTGTGCAGGTCCCTCCGGTGTGAACACGGGGTTCTGAGCAGCCGGCTCGAAGCGCGTCAGCTCCGGCGGGAATTCGTCGTCTGCGCTGACGGCCGAAGCGGCCAGCGCGCAGACGACGGCGCCGGCCAGTGCCGCGCGCAGGAAGCGGAACCGGCGCCACGTGGTGCACGGGTGGCACTGGCGGCTTGTCCGCCAGTGGTTTTCCGCGCGAGCTGCGAAGAGAACACTGGCGGACAAGCCGCCAGTGCCACCCGAATCGCAAACGTTCGGACCTTGCCTCGCGCTCATTGCGGCAGCCGATTGGACAGCTCAATCAGTGAGCGGTTGGCCTGGTAGAGCTTATCGGGATCCATTTTGATAATCGCTCGGTCGTAGGTCATCAGGCCGTTGACCTCTGTCTCGACATCGGTGGTCTGGGTGTAGACAGCGGCTGAAAGTCGCGATTCGACGAGCGGCGCCAGCTTGGCCGTCAGGTTCAGGTAGGCTGCCGTCAGTTCGTCGCGAGTTTTGTACTTGCGGTAACCCCAGTTCTTGCCCCCGGACATCCAAAGGTGCTCCGGGATTGGCAAGCCGAGGCCGCCGAATTCCCCGAGTACCGCGGCCCGCGCCGGATCGGCTTTCGGCGCGGCGGGCCCGGGATACGAATGAACGTCGTGAATGTCGCCGACCGGGAAATCGTTCCAACCGCTCGCCGGCGTCACTAACCGCCGCGCGTCGTGTTCTTTGATAGTCCGCACGACGCCGGCCGTGTCGAATTGCCCCCAGCCTTCGTTAAACGGCACCCAGCCGATGATCGACGGAAATTGCCGACGCGATGCGATCAGCTCCAACAATTCTGCCTCGAACTGTTTAGCCGATTCGGGCGATCGAGTAATTTCCGCCTTGCTCGACGTGGTCTCGGGAGCCGATTTGTCGCCGCTGGGCATATCTTGAAACACCAGCAGCCCCAGCCGATCGCACCAGTAATACCAGCGAGCCGGCTCGACCTTGACGTGCTTCCGCACCATGTTGAAGCCGAGCCGCTTGGTGGTCTCGAGGTCCGATTGCAGCGCCTCGTCGGTAGGGGCCGTGTAAAGTCCGTCTGGCCAGAACCCCTGGTCGAGCGGGCCGATCAGAAAAACGGGCCTGTTGTTGAGGCGAATTCGCGTGACCCGATCGTTTGCGCCGGGAAGTGCGTCAATGTTGCGGAGTGCGAAATAACTCTGAACCTCGTCGAGGAGCTGCTTGTGATCGGCGCTGAACAGTCTCACGGTTGCACCGTAGAGCTGTGGCGTGTCCGGCGTCCAATAGGTTGTGAGATCACTGGGGACGGTGAGCACGAGGGGAATTGCGGACGTGCCAGCCGCCGAGGCGATCTTCTCCGGCTTGCCGTTCGATTCGGGGGGCCGGTCGAAGATGTCGACTTCGATCGGGAGCGTGACTGCGGCATCGGGGGATGTCACCGTCAAGATGACCGAGTTGGGCGCTCCACCCGTTTGGAACACGACGTCTTGGAAGTACGTTTTCACCACGGGTTCAAGCCAGACCGTTTGCCAGATGCCCGAGCTCGGTGTGTACCAGATGCCTTGAGGTTTGTTGGTCTGCTTGCCCCGCGGCTGCGTGCCGGCATCAGACGGATCCCAGACGCCCACGACGAGCTCATGCGTGCGGTCCGGAGAGACAGCGTCGGTAACGTCGAAGGTGAAGGGCGAATACCCGCCGCGGTGAGCGCCGATTTGTTTGCCATCGATCCAGACGGTGGCTTCCCAATCGACGGCGTCAAAATGCAGCAGGACCCGCTTCGTGGCCCAGGATTTCGGGACCTTGAGTGCCCGGCGATACCAGAGTCGATTCTCGGGGCCGACGCGCCGCATCACGCCCGACAGCGCCGATTCGACGGGGAAGGGGACGAGAATCGAGCCATCGAAAGACGACGGCTGGCCCTCGGCCTTCGGCTTGATGGCATAGTCCCAAAGGCCGTTCAAGCATTCCCATTCGTTGCGGACGAGCTGCGGGCGGGGGTACTCGCGGTGCACATTCGCGGGTGTCACATCCTTGGCCCAACGGGTCATCAGCGGGCCGGCGGCGGGCTTCCAATCGGCGGAGTAAACGGACGTCGCAAACAGGGAACAAACGCAGATCGAGACAAACGACAGGCGGTGCATCATGGCGGAGCCTCAGGAGAATTTGGCCGGGTGCTCGCATCTTAGCGAAACCCCATCTTACCGAAACGCAGTGCGGATCGCTTCGCAGAGCGGGATCGGCAGGACTGGGTTTGAGTCGCTGTGCAATGCATTCGAAACGAAGCAACGAGCGTGCCAGGGGAAGCTTGACCCAAGATGTCTGGCCTGCAAGAATCCGAATCGGCCCTAAGCGGCTTGGCCTTACGGTCTTCGGGGCGGTAGCTCAGTTGGGAGAGCGCTGCGTTCGCAATGCAGAGGTCGAGGGTTCAACTCCCTTCCGCTCCACTTTCACATGGCCCGTTGACACGAGCAGTCAACGGGCCGTTTTTTTTGTCAGCGAACGACGTTGCGACGATACGCTCTGGGTTGCTCCGTTAGGTGAGTCGGGAATGCTAAAGGCGGTTCGCCCCGAATGCGAGCTTTGGCGGCCAAAGATCGCCCTTTCCAATGGGTGCTGATCGGATTTTGGGGCCGGAACGTTTCGCATCTAGGTGAGGCGAATCTCGCTGCGCGTAAGCGATGTGTCGCGGCTTGGGTAATCGACACCGGGCTGCCTCTGGTATAAAATTGCCATTGTCTCCGAGACCCCTGGGCACGGGGCGCAGGTCGGGCCGCTCGGTTCGTTGGCATCTGCTTAGTTTCGACGATCTTTCGGAAGACTTGCCATGAGCGCAACCCTTGTCATTCTTGTTTGTGCGGGCGTGTCGGATCTTATGGGAACCTCGCTGGCGACCGGCCAGCAGATTCCCCAAGTCGTGGCCACTCTCGATCGGATTAATGCTCAGGCGGCGTCCTCGCCGGCCGCCGCGGCCCGATTGCGAATAGAAACGGCGGCGCACGAAATTCTGCGGCAGGTCGCACCCGAAGGGGGATCCGAGAGCACGCCACCGACCACTCGCCCGCCCGCCGGGCCGCCGGTCCCGGAAGCGCCGGCCGGCCAATTGGGGCAGCGCGTGGGTCCGCCGCAAGAGAGCTCCGTCAGCAGGTACCGCGAACTGATGGCCGTTCGAGGCCAGCAGTTGAGCAACGAAGTCACCGCATCGATCGCCGAAGCTCGACGATCTGGCGCGACCGACCCTGATTCGGCAATCGCGCTGTTGAAGCGCGAGCAGGGCATCGTCACCACCGCCGGCGACATCGAACCGCAGGTCCGGGACGAACTCTCCAGACGGCTGATGAACACGATCCAAGAGCTCCGTAGTATTAAGGAGCACCAACAGATCAATCGGCTCAACAACGCGGAGCGGCTCGCACAGGTGGAAGCCCGTCGCAAATCGCTCGAACAAATGTCGCTCGAGGAGACACGGCTGACCGAGCTCATCGACCAATGCCGTGCACTGCTCGTGCAGGCTGTTCATGGCGATGATAATGCGTACGAGCAGGCCGAATCGGTCGCGCGCGAAGCGATCAATCTCCGTCCGGGAAATGGACCGGCCACGCAAGCACTCGTGAATTCCGAGGCTGGCGGTCAATTGAACAAGGCCTATCGGCTGCGAAGCTTGAGGGCCGATCGACTCCTCGAGGCGCTCTACCTGGTCGAGTTGGCCCACGTCCCGTTCCCCGACGAACCACCGATCCAGTGGCCTAATGCCCAAGTGTGGCGGGCCTTGACCGAGCGGCGGAAGAAATGGGCGCAAGTCGATCTTCGTTCCGAGAGCAAACCCGAACAGCGGATTAGCGAGGCGCTCGATCAGCAGGTTGATTTCAATATCGAGCCTCAATCGCTGAAAGAGGCGCTCGACTTCATCGCGGCCCGCTACCAAATTCCCATCGTACCCGACACCAAGGCGCTCGAAGACGCCAACGTCGACTTGTCGGCCGAGGTTCACGGGAGCTATCCCGGAATCAAGCTGCGCAATTTGTTCAAGCTCTTGCTCGAACAGATGTCCCAACCGCTCACTTATGTCATCGAAGACGAGGTGTTGAAGATCACCACTGTCGACAAAGCTAATGAAAAGCTGTCGATCCGCATGTACCCCGTCGGTGACCTGATCATGGGTCCCCAGCAGCTGCAGGCCTTAGCCGGCTCCGGCGGCGGCGGTGGTATAGGGGGCGGCACGGGCGGCGCCGGCGGCGGATTGGGGGGCGCTGGCGGTGGTGGTCTGGGCGGCGCCGGCGGTGGTCTGGGGGGCGGTGGAATGGGCGGCGGCGGAATGTTCAGCATTCCAAGCGAACCGTTGCGTTCGACGGGCGCTGCGGCCGATCACAATGACGGTCGCTGACAGCGACAGCGCGTTGGATTCCGCCCGCACGTCGAGGGCCGTCCCGTTATCGGAATCCCGATTTCTGATGCAAGCCGCTGTGCACGCGGCGGGATCGCTTGTCGCAAGTCCTTCTGCCATGTAACTTACATCTCGAAGTGGCTGCGTTTGCAATGCAGAGGTCGAGGGTTCAACTCCTTTCCGCTCCACTTCACGCCGATTGTCTGTCTTTGAGGATTGACCGAGAGCACGCTCCGCGGACGTGGCGAAATTGGCAGACGCGCTAGCTTCAGGAGCTAGTCCTCGTAAGAGGGTGGAGGTTCAAGTCCTCTCGTCCGCAATGCTCTTGGGGCCTGAGCGTGCCGCATTCGAAGAGCCGCGCACGCAGTAAGCGGACTGAGCTCCTACTGTGCTTTGAGCCAGCGAATAAAACCGCTTACTTCGTGCGCGGCTCTTCTATCGCTGGCTCGGCCGGGTCGCTTTCTGCTCGCGGCCGCTCTCCTTTGAGCGCTTTGACGCGTCGCAACAGCGGGAAATCGTTGCGGACGCCGACCGCGGCTTCTTCCTGTTGGCGATCGACTGTTTCGGCCAGGGTTTCCAGATCGAAGTCGGGCCAGATTGCTTCGAGTTTTGCCAGTTGCTCCATTCCGCGATGGGCGTGGAGCGGATCGGGAATCATGGCGGCGAGCGCAGCGGCGGCGACCGCGGACCGGCCGAGCTTCGGATGCGAGAGAATCCGCAAGCCGGCGTGATGGTAGAGAATGCAGCAGACAAGCTCGTCCGGCAGATTCCACTGGCAGGCCAGGCAGGCGCTGGCCATCGCGTGGTCCCATTCAAATCGCGACTGCTCGAACTGGGCCAGGGCTTCCGGAGCCGTCTGGCCCTGGCCGACGAATTCGAGGTAGATGTCGAAGAGCTCGTTGGTCAAGAGCGGCAGCAAGAAGTCCTGGAGCAGCCCGCCGGCAAAGGCCGCATCGACGTCGGTCGAGAGCAGTCGGGCAACCTCGCGGGCAAACAGGGCTCGCTGCAGACAGACGTTCCAGAACGAATTCTGATTGATCAGTTTCGACTTACGGGCGCGGATGGCGCCTTCCGTTCCAATCGTCGTTAGAAACATCCGGGTCGGGCGTCTGCCGAGCAGGGCCAGCGCCTGGGAAACGGACTTCACGCGAACCGCAAGGCCGTTCGAGGACGAGTTGACCCGCTTGAGCAGCTCGACCGTCAGCCCCGCGTCGGTCTCTACGATGCGGGCCAGATCGTCCAGCGGCACGCTGTCGTCGGCCGAGCGCTCGAGAAACTTAGTGACCGCGTGCGGAAGGGCTGGCAGCGAAAGCGTCGGCGGCATCACCGACAGGGTGAAGTTGCTCAGTCCGTCCGCCCGCAGGGTTGCCCAGTCGATCATCGGCGCGCCTTTCGATTCAAATGGCCCGCGCCGGCTTGCGGGGGACTACCGACTTCTTCGCCCGGCGGCGGTCCGACGCGGCTTTGGCACCGCGGCGTCCGGAAGCTTTCGACTTTTTGGGGCTCGCACTCGAGGAATTGTGTTCTGCGCTCAGCACGAAAGCGGCAGAGACTTCGTTGAACTGATAGAAAGACCGCGAGCGGATGACTCGGACCACTGCTTGCAGACAGCGGTAACGGGCCATTTCCATCCGCAGCAACAAGTACGGAGACTTGATCTCCTCCGTGCACAAAAGCGAGATCCCGCCGTGCGAGATGTTGCGCGTCAGCGACAAAAAGGCCTCGCCGCACGCCTTGAATTCGGCGTCGAGCGGCACGGCGATCACATCGATCATCGCGGGCTTGCGTTTCGCGGAGCGACGGTCCTCGAACGGATCGTGTCCGGCATCGACCGCGTCGACGAACTGGTCGACTGCCGCACGCGTGGACGAAATGCTGTTCCAATCGACGCAAAGCGAAAGGATGTCCTTGACGCGGAAGTCCTCGGTCATCGATCGTTCCCCGAAGGCCTGCTTAAGTGGCTTCACCACGCGCCGCACGCGGCAGACGCGCTCCGCAGTCACTCTAGCTCGGTCCCGAACGCAGGGGAGACGCAGCGATTCCGTCGACTGCCGATCGCGCGTCGGTGGGAACGGTCGATTCGAGTTTGTCGACTTTGCGGGCGGCAGGGGCGATGCCGCGGGGTGAGTTCAGTCCGGCTTTTTCCCATTGAGGAAAACGATGCTCGACGGATTGCCGACGGGGGTGTAATGACCGGTGAAGCTGAGGCCGCCTGTGTTGCGATCGACGCGAAAAACGGCGATGTTGTCGCCGCGCTGGTTGCAACAGTAGAGGAACCGGCCGGCGGGGTCGAAATTGAAACTGCGCGGATAATCCCCGCGCGTCCATTCTTCGCCAACCAACGTCAGTGTGCCATTCGGTCCGATGGACAAAATGCCGATGCTGTCGTGCAGCCGATTGCCGGCGTAGACGAAGCGGCCATCGGCTGAGACGAGGATTTCAGAACAGAAGTTGCTGCCGCCAAAACCCGGGGGCAGGGTGGAGATCGTCTGCCGCGCGGTGAGCCGACCGGTTGCCGCGTCGAAGTCGAACGAGACAATGTTCGAGCCTTCTTCCTGGATCGAGTAGAGCCATCGGCCGTTGGGGTGAAGACCGAAGTGCCGCGGCCCGTCTCCGGGCGGGAACGCGACTGAGGGCGGATCAGCCGGAGTCAGTACGCCCTTCTGTTCGTCGAATTTCCAGACGAAGATTTTGTCCTGGCCCAGATCCGTATGCAGCACGAAACGGCCGGAGGGGTCGGCGTCGATCATGTGTGCGTGAGCCCGATCGTGTCCGCTGAAGGCAAAGCTCCCCGGAGGTGCGTTCGGTGTCCGCGTGGGGCCAAGTGTGCCGGCGTCGACCTTGACGTCGACGGCAGCGCCGAGGCGGCCGTCAGGAAGAATCGGCAGCACCGCGACGGAGCCGCCAAAATAGTTGGCCACCAGCGCGAACCGTCCACACGGATGAAGACTCACATAAGTCGGACCGGCGCCTCCGGAACCAACGCTGTTGAGCAGCTCTAATCTCCCGTGGGTTGGATCAACGGCAAAGGCGCTGACTGTGCCCTGCTTATCTTTGCCCATTCGAGCTGTCTCATTGGTCGAATAAAGACGAGTTCGGGAGGCATTCAGCACGAGGCAGCTCGGGCTCGAGTCCGACTCGAAGGTGCCAGCCGGTGTCATCCCCCCCGTGGCACGATTCACCAGAAAGATGTGGATGCCGCGACCATTGCCGGGCGGCAGATCGACTTGGGTTGGCAACATGTCGCGAAGCGGAGAACTGAAGGTTCCGACGTAGGCGAAGAGTGGGCCGGCGGGTTCTCCCGCTCGTGCTTGGCCCCGACCGTCCGCGAGGGCCGCGGTCGCCGCGAACGCAACCAGAGCTTTGAGAAAAACACATTGGGAACGAACGTCGGAATTCATGAGGGTGAGCCTTGGCAGGTTGAGACGTCGGTGGGATCCACTGTTATACACGCGATTTCCCCGGGCTGGCCAAGCTGAGCCATCAGAACCACAATGTAGGCCCTTTGGAAGCATTCCGGGCTCTGGTTGAGGATGGGCGATGGATCTGCTGAAGGATCCCACACGACAGCGACCGGCGGAACTCGGCCTGTGGGACGCGGTCAGCGTGATCGTCGGCATCGTGGTCGGCGTGTCAATCTTTCAGGTGCCGCCGACTGTCTTCAGCAACGTGGGCACTGCGTGGCAGGGGATTGCCGTCTGGGCCGTCGGAGGGCTGGTCGCGCTCGTCGGCGCGCTCTGCTACGGCGAACTGGCCACGACCTATCCTGGATCCGGCGGGGACTATATTTACCTCAACCAGGCCTATGGTCCGCTGGCCGGCTTCCTGTTCGCCTGGACTCGGCTCACCACCATTCTCACCGGCAACATCGCCGCCATGTCGTACGTGTTCGCCGACTATGCGGTGCGCTTATTTGGCTGTGATGCCCGAGCGGCGGTCTGGTTTGCGGGCGCGGCGGTCGCCGTCGTCACGCTCTTCAACGTGCTCGGATTGAAGGCCGGGAAGTCGCTGCAGAATCTGCTGTCTGTCGCGAAGGTGCTCGGCCTGGCGGCGCTTTTGGCAGCCGGTCTGTGGAAGGGGAGCGCGTCCTCCTGGCAGGCCAGCCAACCGGTGGGCGGACCGGGAATCGGGCTGGCGATGATCCTGGTGCTGTTCGCGTACGGCGGTTGGAACGACGCCGCCCTGGTCACCGCTGACGTCCGCGAGCCGCGCCGCAATATGCCGCGGGCGCTGATCCTCGGCACGCTGTTGGTCACAACGGTCTACGTGCTCGTCAACATTGCTTATGTGCACGCGCTCGGTTTCGCCGGGGTGCGTGATTCACAGGCTCCGGCAGCCGACGTCCTCGCACTTTGGCTGGGCGGGCACGGAGCGGCCGGAATGAGTCTGCTCGTGATGGTCTCTGCCTTGGGTGCCGTCAGCGGCCTGATCCTCACCGGCTCGCGTCTGCACGCCCGCCTCGGCGCCGACTACCGCCTCTTCTCCTGGATGGGGCGCTGGAATCCGCGTTTCCATTCGCCCGTCCCCTCGCTCATGACGCAGGCGGCCGTCTCGCTGGTCTTGATCGTCGGAGTCGGCACCGACGCGGGCCGAGCTGCGGTCGATCGCGGCCTGACGACGATCGGCCTCTCCGAGTTGCCTTGGGCCGAGTACCGCGGCGGCTTCAACACCCTCGTGGCCGGAACCTCTCCCGTGTTCTGGCTGTTTTTCCTGCTGACCGGCGTTTCCTTGCTTGTGCTGCGCCGAACGGATCCAGGCCGCCCGCGTCCGTTTACCACGCCGCTTTATCCGCTCGTCCCGCTGGTTTTCATCGCAGCCTGCGGTTACATGCTCTATGCCAGCGTTGTGTACGCGCGGGCGTTGTGTCTGTTGGGAATTGTTCCGCTATTGATCGGGATCCCGCTTTTTCTCGTCAGCGGTCGCAGACCGTTGGCGGAATCGCGTGAAGCGTCGGATCGGTGACTCGGGTCGGCGTTCCAAGCATCGGAATTAGAGTCAAAAGAAGTGCTTCCCGTGTCGGATTCATTCGTCACAAGTCGCATTTCGCCGACCCGAGTCGTTTGGCAGGCGAGTGAAACCTCGCTTCCCGGCGGCTGCGAGTTTGTCCTGCAAGGCGATTCCGGCGGGCTGATCCTCGATTTCGGACGAGAGTTGTGTGGAGGCGTTGAGATTTTGGTCGGCGACGTGATCGGCCCTGCCGGGTCGACGTTGAGCATTCGCTTCGGAGAATCGGTCTCGGAGGTCGCCGGTCGACTGTCTTTCTGTGAAGAGAGCCGGGAGATCCGGTCGAACTCCCAAATTCAGTTGGGCGAAACCGGTTTTCGATTCGTCCGCCTGGAGCTGTTGGAGGCGGGTGCGAGTGTTGGTCTCCGAAAGGTCCGGGCCGTCTCGACTCAACGCGACCTCGAATACCGGGGATCCTTTCGCTGCGACGACGAACGGCTGAACAAAATCTGGAGCGTGGGGGCGGCGACTGTCCATCTCTGCATGCAGGCCGCGCTCTGGGACGGGATCAAGCGCGGGCGACGGGTCTGGGCGGGCGATCTCTTTCCGGCTTCAATGGTGGTCAGCACGGTCTTCGGCGAGCAGCCGATCGTGCCGGCGAGCCTCGACGAGGTGCGCGACACGACGCTGGACGGCTGGATCGAAGAGCCCTCCTGGATGAACCGGATTCCCGCCTACTCCCTTTGGTGGATCCTCGCGCAGGAGCGCTGGTATCTGTATCACGGCAACCACAAGTATCTAGAGCAACAACGAACCTACCTGGCGCGCCTCCTCTCGAAGCTCGAGAGATCGGTCGATCGAGCCGGCTGCGAGCGTCTCGACGGCTGGCGATTCCTCGACTGGGCCACGGAGGGGGAAGGTGACATTCACGCCGGTTTTCAATCGCTGTTTGTGCTCGGCCTGGAAGCGGCCATCGCTCTCTGCGGCTGGCTCGGCGACACTGGGATGAGCGGGCGATGCCGTGCGTGCCTCTCAAAGCTGAAGCAATGCGTTCCCGAGCCGACGCGAAATAAACAAGCCAGCGCCTTGATGGCCCTCGCGGGATTCGGCGACCCGGTTCGCATCAATCACGAAGTGCTCGCCGTCGACCCGCTGGCGGAACTCACGCCGTTTCTGGCTTACCCCGTGCTGGAAGCCCGCGCTGGCCGACGACCACGCCGGCTGTTTGGAATTGATCCGCAACTATTGGGGCGCGATGCTCGATCTGGGGGCGACAACCTTCTGGGAAGACTTCGACCAATCCTGGCTCGCGAACACGGGGCGCATCGACGAAATTGTGTTAGACGGCCGACGCCAGCTTCCCCACGGATTCGGGCGCCGTTCGAGCGGCGTGGGGATGAGCCTGTGCCACGCCTGGTCGTGCGGGGTGACTGCCTGGTTGAGCGAGCACGTGCTGGGGATTCGGCCAATTCGACCCGGTTGTCGAGCGATTGAAATCAGTCCGCACCCAGGTTCCCTGTCGCGGGTCGAGGGAACGTTTCCCACGCCCCACGGAGTCGTGCGAGTTTGCCACCTCCGGAATGAAGCGGGAGACATCGATACCGAAGTCGATGGACCGAAAGACGTGGAGATTCGGTTGCGTAATGTTGAGTCGCAGTAGTCACACCAATCGAAGGCGCAATTTGGCCAGTGCCACCCCATTGCTCTCACGAACGCGAGCGTATTGTGCGTTTCTGCAGAAAGGACTGCAGACGAGCCACTTCCGCTTGGAATTCTTGTCGAAACGCCGCCTCTTTTGGCTTCGCCTTGATAAACCCAGGCTCGACCGTCACTTTCCCGGCTTGGTTCGAGGCATTGACCCACCCGATCACGTCGTCGCGCCAGAGCAGGGGCATCGCGTAGTAGCCGAGCTTGCGTTTGGGGGCCGGAACGTAAGCCTCGAATCGATATTGCCAGCCCCAGAATGACTCGAATCTTCGTCGATCCCAAACAAGTGGGTCGAAGGGCGAGAGAAAGCGCACCGTTTCGTTCGGGCTGTTCGGCACGATGCGGTCCACTCGCCACAAATACCGTTCGCTGTCGACGGTCGCCTGGGCCAGCTCGCCCGATTCCATTAATGTTGGGATGGCCGATCGCAAGGACTTGAGCGCCTGCCCGCGGATTGTCAGGAACCCCAACGTCGCGCGAAGACTGCGCTCTGAGAGCGGGCCCAAAATCGATGCGACGATCAAAATCAGCTGGCGGAAGCGCTCGCTGGATTCGAGCGGATCGCGAGTCTGCGGGGTCGCCTCATAGACGCGGATCCCCGCTTCGCGTCCGGCGACTCTCAAAAAACCATGGTGATGGAGGAAATGCAGGGCGTGAGTCGTCGCTTTCGAAAGGCCGCCCCAGCCATTAACCGCCCGTTTTCGGCCGAAATAGACTTCCAGATCGCTCGGGTGAATTCGCTCGTGAGTGGCTGCGATCTCGAGCACTCGCTTTTCCAATGCGGTCAGTCGTCGCCTGGCCCTCGAGGGCAACAGCCGCCAGGTCGATTGGGGCATGAATCCGTGGGCGTAGAAGTGATCTTCCTCGAGACCGAGCCGATGATAATGCTGCTCGAGATCTCCCACTCGATAGTCTTTCACCCGGTGCCGCAAAATCAGATCCTCGGCGCGAGCCGCGCGCGAATCGGGTCGGCCTGCACGAAACCCAGTCGATCGACGGCTTGCCGAAGCGTACCGGGTCGAAACAGCGAAGCGGCAATCGCCTGCCGGCGAAGGTCTTTGAGCATCGATTTTCCTCGAGCATCCAAAGCTAGCAGAATCGGCGGCGGTTCAGAAGCTGCGGATTCTCTCCCGCCGAGCCCTAAGCGTCAGTCGGAACGCGACTTTTTTCCCTTCAGAAAAAGGCGAAAAATTTCGATTGATATATTCCATATTGGGAATATAATGCGGGCATGGCTCGATCTTCCGCAACCTCCGACGTCTTCAACGCCATCGCCGCTCCGCAGCGGCGGCAGATCATCGACCTGCTCTCGAAGGAGCGCGGGCTGGTCGTCGGGACGATCGTCGTGACGCTGGGCCTGCCACAGCCGGCCGTGTCCAAGCATTTGGGCGTTCTGCGGAAAGTCGGCATCGTTTCGGTCACCAAGCAAGGGCAACATCGCGTGTACGTGCTCAATCTCGACCGATTGCGACCCATCTACGACTGGGTCAAGACGTTCGAGCGACATTGGGAGCGTCAGCTCGACCGGATCAAGGCGCGGGCCGAAGCACGCGCCCAGGCCGTGCCGCACACGTCCGGACAACCCCCCGGTAAGAAAGGAACATCATGAGTACCGCCACACAATCGCAGATGCCTCAGACGTCCCAGGCGCCTCAGACTTTCGAGATCAAAAAAGAGATCGAGATCGCCGCACCGATCGAAATCGCCTTCGAGTCGATGCTCGACGAACTGGGGCCGGAAAACCAGATGCCCGACGGGACGTCGATGTCCTTCAAGCTCGAGGCCTGGCCGGGCGGCCGGTGGTATCGCGACCTCGGAAAAAATGTCGGGCATTTGTGGGGACACGTGCAAGTCATCAAGCCGCCGACCCTGTTGGAAATCTGGGGGCCGATGATGATGTCGTACGCGGCGATCAACCACATCCAGTACCGCTTCACGGCGCAGGGGAGCGGAACGAAGCTGGCCTTCCTGCATCGCAGTCTGGGGATGATCTCGTCCGAGCATCGCGAAGGCCTGCCCAAGGGATGGGCGCATTTGAGCGAACGAATTCGGCAGCGCGCCGAGCAACGGGCGCAGAAGAAGAAATAGTGCGTGAAGTACGAATGAAATGACGAAGCACGAATGTCGAAAGAAGCACGAAGCACGAAACGCAAGCATGTGTTCCTTCGGGCTTGGGTCATTTGGTCATTCCTTCGTCCCGCCGAGGGCGGACCGAGGCGGCATTCGTGCTTCGTCATTCTCTCTCGTCAATACTAGTGAACCCCCAAGGAGACCTCGCTCATGAGTTCCACTGCTACGGTCAGTCACAAGGTCGTGTCGAAAAACGAATGGCTGCGCGCGTGCGCCGATTTTCTGGCGAAGGAGAAGGAACTGTCGCGCCTCAGCGACGAGGTTGCCCGCCTGCGCCGCCAGCTTCCCTGGACGCGGGTCGAGAAAAACTACGTCTTCGACGGCCCGCAGGGCCCGGTGAGCCTGGCGGATCTGTTCGGCGAACACAGCCAGCTGGCGGTTTATCACTTCATGCTGGGGCCCGATTCGGTCGAGGGCTGCAAGGGTTGCTCCTACGTGACCGACCACCTCGACGGCACGCTCGAGCACCTCGCGGCCCGCGACGTGTCGCTGGTCCTTGTCTCGCGGGCGTCCCTGCCGAAGATCGAGGCGTTCAAGAAGCGAATGGGCTGGCGGCTCCCCTGGGTTTCGTCCGCCGGCAATGACTTCAACCACGACTTTGCCGTCTCGTTCACCAAGGACGAGGTGGCCAGTCAGGAGAAGAACTACAACTTCGGCACGCAGCCGCCATACTCCGAGGAGAACCCGGGACTGAGCTGCTTTTACAAGGACACGAGTGGGACGATCTATCACACCTACTCGACCTACGCCCGCGGCCTCGACGCCTTCTTAACCACGTACGTCGTGCTCGACCGTGCTCCGAAAGGACGCGACGAGGGGAGCCTGCCCGCGCCGATGTCCTGGCTGCGGCACCATGACAAGTATCAACCGACCGTGCAGATCGGTGGATCATGCTGCCACAGCGAGAATCAGTGAACCTTCCGCCGTTAAACGTGCTAGCGCCGAGCACTCAGGGCGCGTGCTGTTGTCACGGCGGCGGACATGAGCCACGACCCGCGTCCCGCACGCATTCCCGGAACTTCTGGGAATGCGCCGGCGGCGCGGCGTCGATCGGCGTGTGGGTCCTGATGCCCAAGTGCCCCGTGTGCCTGGCGGCGTACGTGGCACTTTGGACAGGGCTCGGGCTGTCGTTCGCTGCCGCGCAGTACGTTCGCTGGTCTGTCTTGTTCCTGAGCGCCACGGCACTGCTTTACCTCGTTGCCAAACGACTGGCAAAGCGAAGCACCCGCCAGCTCACGCTGACGGCTCGCCAGGCGCCATAAACCCGGCGAGCGTCGGGTGTGAGCCCGATGGTGTTTGACTCGCCGACTTGCGCACTCACTGACGCGCAGAGAAATTACGCAACAGCACCGATTGGGGACGGGCGCCGGTACCGCGAGACTTATTCCTCAGCGTTTGCGTTTTCCACCGGAAGCGGTGGACGAGCCGGAAAAAACTCATCGCCGGCCTTTGGAGCGTAGGGGCTTCGCCGGATTTCGTCGGCAGTTCGATTGAGTGATTGGATCACATAGCCGCCCAAAATCACCGGCCAAGCGTCGCCCGTGCCGATTCCCATTTTTTCTCGGAAATCGGGGTCATCTAGCCTTCGCCTCTGCCACGGATAGGCGTTCTTGAGAAAATCGAGCGTTACCATCGGAACGCTGCCTCTATCAATCAGCTCGATGCCTGCCTCAGCGTACGCGTACAACACGAAGCCTGTGCAGCTGAATCGCCAAAGAGGGAAATCACCGTCCGGTTCTCTTGCCAGCGGATGAATGATGTACTCACTCTTGGGATCCAGCTCTTCACCCACCATCGCGAGGCGCTCTTTTTGAGCCTGACGTTCGAGAAAGCGGTCGTCAACGAAGGTTTTTATCCGACGTCGCTCGCCCTTCTCGGGGCTCCCGGCGTCCAACTCACCGGTACCGACAGCATCCAAGCGACTCTCGGATTCTTTGAGCGGCGGGCCCATGTGGACCGCGGGTACTCGAGGATTCAGAGCACTGACATCGATGGGAGATTCGACATCGCAAAGAACAACGTGGCAGATAAGATCGGGCTCGCAGTCCTTGCCCCCAACATCATATTTGGTCACCAGTTTCTGGGTTTTGTCTAACCGCCAAGCCGGCATGGTCTGCCTTCGTTGAGCGACCCAGCGCGGAAATGGCGTGATCCAAACGCTCTACCGCCGGGAGTGCTGCAGGATCGCCAGTCTTGGTTAACGCATCACGAAGCCTTGAAAGTCGCTGCTTGAACAAATCGCTAAACCACCCTAAACCTACCTGCTTAACACTCTGCAACACTGTATCTAGATGGCGTTCTGCGAGCAACAACAGACACAAGGACGCGTGTAGCACTGTTGAAGCATAGTTCTTCTGAAGCACGAAACGTCGTTTCATGTAGTCGTTCGTGATTCCAAGCAAGCGGCCCTCTAACGTAGGAAATTCGTGTGCCAAGCTTGACGGCAGCACGGCTAACCGCCAGAGGATTGCCTTGGCCAGTTCAAGTTCAAGTTCGGGTGGCACAGCGTCCGTATCGGTCGACTGGAACAAATTCGCATATTGCTCGATCTGAGCGTCTGGAAGCCCCATCGCGAGTTTTCGAATTGCCGCTCCCACCGCCGTTTTGACAGACGCCTCCTCGGCAAAGCGGTATTTGTTGACGAAATCAAACAGGAGTGGCAGCAGTTCGGAGGCTTCCGTCGAGTTGAATTGTGCCACTTCGGCGAAGAGAACCGCCTCAATTCGTTGGCTAAGGTTAAGGGACTGGTCGCGAAGTTTTGTTAGCAACTGATCCGGGGACTTTCTCCAATCCCGAGCTATGGGAGTGCTGAGTGGAGCTTCGCCCGGGCTGCCCACGGGAGTGTTGCTCGAGACGGTCCTGGATGCGCTAGTTGGAATCACGATCGACGGACGGCGTGTCGACCAGTGAACGCGGGACTTATGTCGGCGCTCTACATCCTCGAGGAACTTGCGCACCTCCTCGGCCGAGACATCACTTTGTTGAACTCCGTAGAGATTCCACAATCCCTGCTGCGTATTCAACTGAAGGCTGAGCAGCGATTCGTGGACGTCGGATTGATCGATCGCCCCGCTGTGAACCTCTAGGGGATAGCCCCATGTGAACTGCTCGCAAGCGATTGCGACTTTCTGCGAATTAATGAGCGCAGAAATCGGATAATTGCTGATATGGATTGAACCCTTCATCTTTAGTGCCTTAAGCGCGAACGGTTTTGAGATCGTGGACAGTATCTCTCAGGACGCTCAACTTATGGATGGCCTTTTGTGCTTTTTCGATCAGTGTTTCCAACTCATCCTCCGTGAGGGCCAGTTCGAAAACATCTGTGTCTCCATTTTGACTGAGATACCTAAGGCGGAGATTCACGATCGCAAGGAATCCTTCGACTCGGCTGTGCTCCTCATTAAAAATAGGTCGAAGGTCGCAAATGAAAAGGACATCGTTAAATTCATTCCCAGTATCTCGCACTAAGCGCTCTGCTTTTCGCATAAGTGCGACACCGGGATAATCCTGCACCAGCAATTCAAGATTTCTCTGGAGCGACTCAAAATCGCGATCGGGAAATCGCTCCAATCGTTTCGGCGTGACGTGACGCCAGCGGTCGACAATCGCCAAAATGTCGCGCTTAATCTCTGGCGGAATGTTCCTGATAGTTCGCGTCACAGCCTCTGTAACAGCATCGTCTTCAAAGATCTGTTTGGTGAGCTCCTCCAGTTGGTCGTTCGTAAGGACGCCCTGTACGTGAGTAATCCCGTCGCACAACCTCTTAAGGTCGGAGTCGTTGAGCTTTGCGACGGTTCGTAAATCATCAACCATTTCGGGTGGGAGAGGAGGTCCGGTCGCGGAGTACTCCAGCGATTGAAGGTTGCTTGACATTCTCATCGCCTTCTTTCGAGACGCGCGTAGGTGGCGTTTACTAGCCTCGTGTGCTGATCGCTGCGTGCGACAAAAACGATTGAGCCGAGATTGCTGCAGGTTCGGGCGATCGCTGGATCTTCTGTTGCTTCCAGGATATCCACCCAAAATCTGTCGAGCAACGGCCTCGGAGCGATGGGGTCCGACGAGACCTTATTTCAAGGTCGCCCAGTCGCGGTCAGGCGTCTAGGCTTCGATCGGCAATTCAATTGCCTGGGCTCAAATGATCCCATGATTACTCGGCTCAGTAACTGGTTCACTAGGCAAGATTATGGTCCCGAAAGTTGCCGCAATCGACGTAAAGTAGCGCGTGATCGAGATTTTGGAGAATCGTTAGTGAGAGCGGACACTAGGAACTCACTGACGCGCGGTGAAGTTACGCAGCACCACCGGTTGCCGCCGCGCACCCCACGCGCCAGGCTCGCGTTCGAACGCGCCGGGGACTGATGTGCCGCACTTGTCGCAGCGGCCATCCGGGGTGATGTGCCAGTCGCCCAGGGTATACCAGTCGCGCTCGATCAGGCACTGGCCGCAGTTGTGGCACCAGGTGCTGCCGCCGGCGCTGTCGCGGACGTTGCCCGTGTAGGCGTAGCGGATGCCGTTGGCGCGGGCGATCTTGCGCGCCCGGGTGAGGGTCTCGGGGGGCGTGTGGGGCTTGTCGAGCATTCGGAAGTCGGGATGGAACGCCGTGAAGTGCACGGGGACATCCGGCCCCAGCTGCTCGACGATCCACTTGCACTCGGCGTCGAGCTCGGCGTCGGAATCGTTTTCGCCGGGGATCAACAGGGTCGTGATCTCGAACCAGACGTTCGTGTGATGCTTCAAGTAGACCAGCGTGTCGAGCACCGGCTGCAAGTGGCTGGCGCAGATGTCGTGGTAGAACCGCTCGGTGAAGCCTTTGAGGTCGACGTTAGCCGCGTCCATGTGGGCGTAGAACTCGGCCCGCGGTTCTTCGCAGATTTCTCCCGCCGTCACCGCGACCGTCTTTACGCCGACGGCCCGGCAAGCCTGGGCGACGTCGATCGCGTACTCCATGAAGATGACCGGATCGTTGTAGGTGAAAGCGACGCTGCGGCAGCCGAGACGGACCGCCGCCCGCGCGATGGCGTCGGGCGAGGCGGAATCGGCCAGAGTGTCGACCTCGCGACTCTTGCTGATGTCCCAGTTCTGGCAGAACTTGCAGCCCAGGTTGCAGCCGGCCGTGCCGAACGAGAGCACGGGCGTGCCGGGCAGAAAGTGGTTGAGCGGCTTCTTCTCGATCGGGTCGATGCAGTAACCGCTCGAGCGGCCGTAAGTCGTCAGCACGACGGCCGAGTCCCGGCACTCGCGGACGAAACAGAAGCCCCGCTGCCCCTCGTGCAGCTTGCAATAGCGCGGACAGACGTCGCACTGCACGCGGCCGTCTTCGAGCCGGTGCCAATATTTAGTCGGAACGACGGAAGGATCGGTGAGCGGCACGTCTTGCTTCGCCGGGTTGTGCGGGAATACGATTACTATCCGCTGCAGGTCGAACTTGCTGCGGGCATCGAGAGGACAGATCGCAGACAGACTGAGATCAGCGAGCGGCGGTACGTTCGATGAGTGTCGTACGCGAGCCAGCGGTCGCCGGTCGGTTCTATCCGGCGGACCCGGACGAATTGCGGGCGACCATTCAACGCCTGTTGGCGTCGTCGGTCCCAAGTCCGGACGCGCCACCCAAGGGAATTATCGCCCCGCATGCGGGCTACGTCTACTCGGGTCCGATCGCCGGCGTGGCCCATGCGGCTCTCCGCGGGCTGCGGGGCCGAATCCGGCGGGTGATTCTGCTGGGGCCGGCCCATTACGTGCGGCTGCGGGGGATGGCGCTGCCCACGGCGGACGAGTTTCAGACGCCGCTGGGCCGCGTGCCGATCGACCGCGAGGCCGTCGAACGGGCGCTGACTTTGCCGTTTGTCGTTGTCAACGACGCGGCCCACGCGCGCGAGCACAGTCTCGAGGTGCACGTCCCCTTTCTGCAGGAGGTGCTCGGGGACTTTCAACTCGTGCCGCTGGCCGTCGGCGAGGTGACTGCTGACGAGGTGTCGGCCGTCCTCGAGTTGTTGTGGGGGGGCGACGAAACTCTGTTGGTCGTCAGCTCCGATCTCAGCCACTTCCACGATTACGAGACGGCGGCCCGAGTCGATGCCGAGACGTCCCGTTTCATCGAATCGCTCGACGTTGACCAGCTGAGCGGCGAGCGCTGCTGCGGGTTCCGGCCGATCGGCGGTCTGCTGCGGGCGGCGCGGGCTCACGGGCTGCGGGTGCGAAAGCTTGACCTGCGGAACTCGGGCGACACGGCCGGCCCACGTGACCGCGTCGTCGGCTACGGCGCGTTCGTCCTCGAAGACACGATGACCGAGCTGACGGCCGACCAGCGCCAGAGCCTGCTCGACGTCGCCTTGAAATCGATCGAAGCGGCACTCGAGAAAGGTCACGAAGTGCCGGTCGCGGCGGAGAACTATCCCGAGCGGCTGCGGGCGATGCAGGGGTGTTTTGTGACGCTGCACGTCGAGGGGCGATTGCGGGGTTGTATGGGTTCGCTCGAGGCGACCGAGCCGCTGGTCGTCAACGTCGCCCGCAATGCGTACGCGGCTGCTTTCCGGGACCCACGATTCGGTAAGCTGACGCGCGACGAATTCCCCCGGCTGGAGATTCACCTGTCGCTCCTGAGCCGGCCGGAAGAGCTGCACGTCACGTCAGAGGCCGACCTGATCGCCCAGATGCGGCCCGGCATTGACGGGCTGACGCTGATCGAAGGCGGCCGCCGGGGAACGCTGCTGCCGTCGGTCTGGAAAACCGTGAGCAACCCGCGCGAGTTTCTGGAGCACCTCAAGCGCAAGACGGGACTGCCGGCGAATTATTGGTCCGACACGATCCGCGTCGAGCGCTATACGGCCGAGTCGATCGGGCGGGATTTATAGACGAAATCCGAATGTCGAAAGAAGCACGAAGCCCGAAACACTAAGGAATTCCTTCGAGCTTAGGTCATTCGGTCATTCCTTCGTCATTTCATTCGGATTTCGTCATTTCCGGCCCTAGTAGCTCGACTCGGCCACTCCGCTGTCGGCCATCCCGCTCTTGTAGGCCACGGCTTTGACAGTCATTCCCGGCCGGGCGGTGATGATGCCGCAGTAGACGTAGCCGCGAGTTCTTGCGGGAACCGTGCCGTCGAGCGTGTAGCGGTACGAAGCGCCGCGCGTCGTGGAGTTCAAATAGACCGGCGTCGGCTTGGCGATGGACTGCGATGGGACTGAAAACGTCGGAGCGGCGGCGGGAGTGGTCCCTTCCTGATAAAGGCCGCAGTCGGGATAGTTTTGGACGATCTTCCAGGCCAGTCGCTGAATGACGGCGGCCTGCACCGGGGTGAGATTGGTGCCCACGGGTTTCAGTTTTCCCTCGGGCGATTCTCCCGTGAACGCGGCATACCAGACCGCGTCAACCAGGTAGCAGCCCGCGGGGTTTACGTGCACCGTGTCGGCGAAGAAGGTGTGATAAAAGCTGTCTTCGCCGGGAGGCACGCCGGGGAATTGGTGGTTGTCGATCAAATTCCGCGCCCAACCCAAGGCCAGCGAGCAAGGAAGAATTCGGGCCGGCTTCCCGTGTTGGTTCCGAGCCCCCTCTTGGTTCTGAGCATTGAGGCGATGCTCGACCTCCTCAACATACAAGAGCATCGCCGACATCGATTCCTCCCACGTCGCCGCCGGGAACGTCTTTTTCATCTGGTAGCTGGGGACGAGAGCTTTGTCGCTTGGCCGTTTGCGATCGCGCTCGACCCATTCGGCATAGAGCCAGGGCTGGACGTTCGGCGACTTCTGGCGAACGAAGTCGATGAATTTCCGCTCGTATTCGACTTCCTCGTCGAGGTTGAAGTCGCGCGGCTGTAGGGTGAACTGATCGAGGGGGAAAGCCGCCTTCGCGTACTCCTTCGCAAAGCGCTCTTTGTCGGGCCCTTCTTTCGCTTTCCAGAGCTTCACGGTGTAGGCGCCGCCGATCAGAAACCACGACGAGCGGTTCTCGATCCCTGCGGTCCTGGCGAAGTCGCGAAACCGCACAGCGTTACCGGTGAGGCTGTTGCCGACGTGAAAGCTGTTGATCACCAGACGGGGCGCAGCGCCCGTCTTTGCCTGTTTGTCAGCTCCCGCGGCGGCCCCAGAAATCAATGCCTGCGCGAACGCGGCGAGCAACAGACTGCGAACAAGATTCGTCATGCCCATCTTCAATTCGAGCTTCTTTCGTCATTCATTCGTGCTTCGTCATTCGCGTTTTAGGCCTCACGGCCGCTGGATCAGGATATTCACGCCCTTTTTGTTCGAGAGCACGATGTCGGGCCGGCCATCGCCGTTGATGTCGAGCACCTGAAACTGCGTGCCGATGCCCGTGTCGCGACCTTCGACGATCTCGTGCTTGATGAACTGCGGCGGCGCTCCGTGTCCCTTCTTGACCTCGTACCAGACCATCACCACCGGCTCGTGCCCGCCCGGATCGTGCCCCTGGTGGGCGAAGTAGCGCTTACCGGTCACCAGGTCCTTCTGGCCGTCGCCGTTCATATCGATGTACCAGAGCGCGTGCGTCTGCGAGAACGAGCGGTCGATGACGTGCTGCTTGAGGTGTTTGCCGTCGAGGTTCTCCCACCACCAGACGCCGTAGGAGTGGGCCGAGCTGGAGATCAGATCGCTGTCGCCGTCGCCGTCGAGGTCGTCGACCCAGATGTTCGCGCACTCCGTGCCGACGGTCTTATCGGTCTGCACCATCTCGAAGGGATGGAAGGTCCAGGGGACCTGCGTGCGGTCCTGGGGCGCTTCCCACCAACCGTCGCGGATGATCACGTCGCCGCGGCCGTCGCGATTGAAGTCCCCCACGCCGATACCGTGATAAAAGCGGTTCGCGCCGTTATCCATCCCCTGCTTTTTGGGATCGCCCTTATGGCCCAGGGCGTAGAACGTCCACTTGTTGTCAACCTGGTCGTGCGGCGGGATCGGCAAGTAACCGACCTGATTCTCCGGCTGCGAGCCCATCACGAGCGAAGGCTTGCCGTCGCCGGTGACGTCGAGAAAGCAGGGCGACTCGTTGCAGGCGCTGTGCCAGATGAGGTGCTCCTTCCAGTGTCCCGGCTCGTTCTTAGGGTTCTCGTACCAGAAGCAGGGAGCGCCGGGGAATCCGATCAGGATCAGGTCGACCCAACCGTCGCCGTTCACGTCGTAGCCGAAATTCACGAAGCTGTTGCTGTAACCTTTCGAGCCGTCGTATTTGCCGATGTTGCGAATCTCGTGCATTTTCCAATCGGGGGCTTCGTACCAGACGTCGCCGGCGACGACGTCGATCTTGCCGTCGTGATTGACATCAAACGCAGCGACCCCTTCGGAGCGGAACGTTTTGTCGAGATTGATCCGCTGCCAACGCACGTCGTCGGCCAAAAGCGGGAGAGCCCACAGCACGAGGACGCCGGTCCAACACAAGGTTTGCCGTCGCAACACGATTTGTCTCCGGGGTATTTGAAGGCAACAGGGCGGGTGGCGGCGGGCAGGCATCCAGGCAATCGAATTCGTCGAAGCGCTCGGTCACGGTCGCCGCATGTTCTCAGCCTAGCGTTTTTCGCCCCCGGCGACCACGCGACGGACAGGCCAGGCGCGGCTGCATTCGCGGCTTCCGATTCGACCCCTGAGCGGTCACCTCGTTTGGTCGGGTCAAAACCACGGCGACCGGAGGGGACGGCAGCGTCAACTGAAAACTCGCTTGTCCACCGTGGAGTCTCATCTTTAGAGCCGCACCAGGTCAGCGCTGACACAACGCGGGAAGCAGGCGGCACACAAGTTGCCCTCCCCAACCCCCTTCGATCAACGTGCGCTTGTTGAAAGGAGATGTCATGTCGCAGCGATTTGGCCTCACGAAAGAAACGGCGGCGGCCGGCCTGTTTGTCGTGCTCGCGTTTGCAGTCTCGGTCCCGGCTCAGCAAGGCGAGCAGCCAGCCGGCCAGCCCGGCGCGTCGGCCCCCGAGCGGCGCGACGCGGTCTTCGACGCCCAGAATCCGGCGTCGGTCCCGGTCGAGCGGCCCGAGCAGAAAAAAACAGAGCACGACCTGTCGGATATTTTCGCCCCGGCCAAGGCCGTCCCTTCGTCCGACGCGATCTCCGACCAACCGGACCATGGCGGCATGACGGGATTCGACTTGTATCGCGATCCGGTCGGCGCCACGAAGCCGGGGATGACCTTCGACGACGTCTACAAGTCGCTCGTGGCCGCCAAACCGAAGGCGATGGAGATGCAGCGGAAGCTCTTGGAGAGCCGCTACAACCTCGAGCCCCGTTTGGACCCGACGGTCAAAATGTCGCGCGGCAAGCCGCTGTGCGTGGGACCGACGGCCCGGCTGCCGCAGGGGGTGGACTGGGACGCCCTTGCAGCCATGAGTCCCGCGGACATCCGCCAAAGGAACATCTTCCCATACAAGACTCTGCCTCATCCCGTGCAAGGGGGCGGGTTGGGCGGCCAGGTCTTTCCGCAAATGCAGATCAAGATGTTCCCGCGCTTACAGCGCTACGACGTCGACTTCGATCTGCCCGAGGCCTTCCTCCCCGAGTTTCCGCCGGCGATGTTTCTGCAGAACCGCCCCGAGCTGGGGGACGTTTCGCGGGGGGAGGTCGTGTCGATCAACAACTACGCCCGCCTGTTCCAGGACATCCTCACGCCGGTGCAGCTCGATGGGTTGCGCCTGCTGTTGACGCCGTTTCCGCAAGAGGAGTTCAACCCGACCGAGGATCGCAAGTCCGCCCAACCGAGCCTGGGCGTGACCTGCTTTGATTGCCACGTCAACGGACACACGAGCGGGGAATTCCACATCACGCCCGACAGCCGGCCGGAACAGCGCCGTATCCGCCTCGACACGGTGAGCCTCCGCGGCATCAATCGCCAGCACATTCACGGCTCAAAGCGCAGCCTGCCGCTCGGTCGAGGACTTCACCGAGTTCGAGCAGCGCACGGCCTACTTCAACGGTGACCCAATTCACGCCCTGAAAAAGGGGATGAACATCCTGGATCGCATTCAGGTGACGAACATGGCCCAAATGCAAAACATGCTCGATTTCCCGCCCGCGCCGAAGCTCAACCTCTTGGGCCACCTCGACCCGGAGAAAGCCACCGACAGCGAGAAACGGGGCGAACAGCTCTTTTTCGGCAAGGCGCAGTGCGCGGCCTGTCACCCGGCGCCGTTCTACCTCGACCAGCAGATGCATGACCTGCAGTTGGAGCGCTTTACCCAAGAAGCGGGCGACGGTCCGATCAAGAGTTTCACGCTCCGCGGCATCAAGGACAGCCCGCCGTACCTCCACGACGGTCGCTGCCTGACGCTGGAAGACACGGTGGAATTCTTCAACCTCGTGCTGACGCTGAAGCTGTCGGGCCAGGAGAAGCAGGACCTGGTGGCATTTCTGCGGTGCCTGTAGCCGTAGGGTGTGTCGAGTCCGCCAGCGGTGGACGAAGGCACGCCATGTTCAGCACGGGCATTAGATAAGACGGTGGGCCTGCGGCCCGAAACGGGTCTTGGCCCAACCTACAAGGCTAAAACGGCCCTCATCCCGGCCCTCTCCCATGGGAATGGGAGAGGGTGAATGCCGATTCGCGATCGAGGTGCACCCAGCCCGTGCCCTCCAGCGAATTGCCGAACAGATCCGGATGCAGGATTTCGGCGAGGATGCGGGCCGATTCGACCAACCGCGGGCCGGGGCGGTTGAAGAATTGATTGCCGTCGGTGAGATAGACCCGGCCATCGCGCACGGCTCGCAGTTTGGGCCAGCGCGGATCCGCGGTGAGCTGCGGCAGCTCCATCCGCGTGCGCGGGATATCGAAACCGCACGGCATGATCGCGATCACGTCGGCGTTGCACGCGATCAGCTCCTCCCAATCGAGCCAGGGCGAGTGCTTGCCCGCCGTGCCGAGCAGGTTGCGGCCGCCCGCGATTTCCACCAACTCAGGGACCCAGTTGCCGGCGGACATGAGAGGATCGATCCATTCGACGCAGGCGATCGATGGACGCGACTCGCAGGTCGAAGAACCGGCGGCACCCGTGGCTCGCCACGGGTACCCGCACCCGCCGCTCGCCGCCCGGGCGTGAATCGCGTCGAGTTCTCTTTGCAAAGACGCGACGAGCGCGTCGGCCCGAGCGGCCGCGTTCATGGACCGACCGACGGCGCGGATGTCGGTCCACAGGTCGGCGAGCGCCATCGGGGCCAGTGACACAATCTGCGGCGGACGCTCGATGCCGATCATCTCGGCCATCGCCTGCTCGACGTCCTTGAGGCTCACCGCGCAGACCTCGCACTGCGTCTGCGTGATGATGTGGGTCGGATCCAGCCGCTTGAGCACGTCCGGAAAGACGCGATAAACGGAGACCGCCGCGCCCGCCAGCGACTTGACCCGTTCGTCAATTTCGCGGCTCGTCCCGTGGACGTCGATCTTTGGTTCGGAACAAGCCGGCAGAGCGAGGACTTCTGCCGGAAAGTCGCATTCGTGCGACCGTCCGACGAGGTTCCGGCCGAATCCAAGCGCGGCGACGATCTCGGTCGCGCTGGCGATCAGCGACACAATGCGAGGTTCGGGTCGCGGCTCAGGCATCGCGATCTCTCAGGGCCACGCCGACCTCAAAACCGCTGCGACTCGGCCGCCACCATCGTGTCGTAGCGCAGCACGTAATCGCCGCCGAAGAGAATCGCCGAGCCGATCAGATCGCCACAGAGCGTTCCGCGAAAGTAGGGGATCCCGGCCACGTAGCAGGCGAGCAGGCCGTTTGAGTTCTTCGGATACGTGTCGAAGAACCACCAAACCCCGAAGTTCGTGACGAGGAAGAACAGAATCGAGCCGGCAATCGTCAACGAGGCGATCGGGACGACCCGCGTCCAAAAACCCGACCACTTTCGAGCGATGCCGGCTTTTGATCCGCCTCGGCGGTCTCCGATTCCCTCGTCCAACCCGTCCCAGTATTTTTGCAGACCGATCCCCATCGCCACGCTCAGCACATAGCAGCCGTAAACGAAGGGCATCAGCGAGTGGAACAGATAGAGCTGCGAATTGTGCGTCTGCAGCGCGAGCAGCACGTCGCCTACGAACATCGACAAGAGGGGAATCGCGAGCGCCAGCGTGCGGTTGCGGAAATGCGCTCCGCAGAAGAGGGCTAGCGCCCCGATCGGCACGACATTCCACTCGAAGCTCAACATCCGCAGGCAGGCCGGCGCGATGATCAGCAGGCAGACGACAACGAAACGGGGAACTTGCATGAGAAACTCCGACGCGGGCGGCAGCCTCCATCGGGAGACAAGCGAGGTCCGCCACCCGGTAACGATCGTCTGAATATCAAACTTTATCGGACGAATGCAACTGAGATTGTATCGCAGAACACCAATGACGAAGCACGAATGCCGCCTCGGTCCCCCCTTGGCGGGATGAAGGAATGTCCGAATGACCTAACCACGAACGCATACTAGGTGAAATCCTCCTCTACTTCTGCACGGGCGCACGGCGCGGCCCGGAACCGACCAACGCCTTCGGCCCCGGTGCGGCAGGCGGAGTCTCGCCGGCGACCGACAGATTGAACGTGTAGTCCGTCTTGCCGGGGGCTTGATGATCAATCAGAAACTCCGCTTTTTTCGAGTTGACGTCGGGGTCGTTGTAGAGATTCTTGAGTCCGTCGGCTCCGACGAAGCCCATCCTCGGATTGTAGCCCAGCTGGGCAAAGAGCATCACGTATTTGCCAGGCGGAAGCGGCGGCAATTCGAACGACCCATCCGGCTTGACGAAGGCACGTGCATTGCTCTTTGCTTTGACATCGGGCGTCGCGGCATCGTAGGCGATCGCCACGAGGCGCGTCGTCTCGGACTTCGCAACGGGCGGCTCGTTGTCAACGGTTATCCTCCCGCCCAACGGATAGGCCTTCACCGGGTCCATTCCGGCGCTTTCATAGGCTTTCTCGAGGCGCTGCGCTGTCGACTGGCGTCCTTCACATCCGAAGGACACTAGGAGGATGAGCGTCGCCGCGACGCCCCCTGCGGTCTTGCGCCGGGGAGCGCAGCTACTCAGAGTCACGAGTGTCATTCCATCAGCTCCACTCTCTCAAAGACGCGGAGAGATTGTGTCTAAGAAAGTCGGCCGCCCTGGAAGACAGGGAGGCCGACCGCAGGTCGTGGGCGACGGTGATTGACTTCAGAACTGGTCAGGTACGGCTTCGTGCCCGCGCGGCGTCATCAGGGCGACGAATGTGACGATCGAAATATTCTCGCTCACCATGCGGGCTGATCCGTCGCACAGGGCGACTCCGCCCGAGCCCGGGTGGAAACTGAAAATGGCGTTGTAACCGATCTCGTTCGTGCAATTGATGAAGCAGACTGGCGTCGGGCAGTTTGTGCTCGAAAAACAATTTGGCACGGTGAGGCCGGTAAAATCGGACCCTAGGAAATAGCTGAAAGCGTTCGTAGACGCCCAGGCGCCGCCTGAGTTAAAGGAGCGACCGGAGAGGGGCGTGGGCAAAGTGGTCTTGCCTCCCCGTGTCCAGCAATCTGGCCTGCCCGCCATCTCAGTGCAAAACAGCGTCGTGGAGGTCCCGTCGGTGATCTGATCAATCGATAAGCCGCAAGAATTCGTCAGAAAGCTGTTAAACAGGCCTTTGGGCCCAATGTAACCGACCAGCGCGCTAGCGGTGCTGTGAGTGCCGAGCGTGTGTCCGTAAAACGCGTTGGCATATGCATCCACATCGCACAAACCTTGGTAATCCAAAGCACCGTGGAGGCGCTTGAAGCCGAAACAAGTCCGACAGTAAATGAGGCAAAATTCGTAAACAGCGTTTCCCTCGACAAATGGATTTTGCGTTCGCGGGGACGAGGGGCAGACGTAGGACGGTATGACGGCTGCCGCCGGCCGAGTGACGGCACACGGATCGAGGCACGGACAGCCGGAATTCGCAAAGGTGTACTTTGTCGGGCACGGAACGCCCGAGAGGCAGATCGGGGAGAAAATCGGCGCGTTCATACAAATTCGGTTGTAAACCGTGTTGGCTTCCACGAACGGCAACAGCCGTTCCGGCCATGTGTGCAAGTTATAGTCGTTGCGGCCAACGCTCCCGGGCGTCCCAACTGTGAACAACGTACCGCAGAAGCAACTCTGCGAGTAACCGGTTGCCACGCCGCAGGTGCATACGAAGGGGGGCGGGCCGCAGAATGTGCCGGCGTTGTAGATCACTGTTGTCGCCGGCGGGAATTGGCTGTTGACGTCGTGATAATTGTGGGCCGCCAGCGCCATCTGCTTGAGGTTGTTGCGACATTGGGTGCGCCGCGCCGCCTCGCGTGCCGCTTGCACGGCCGGCAGCAACAGCGCAATGAGCACGGCGATGAGGGCGATCACCACCAACAGTTCGATCAGCGTGAAACCGGGCGGCGCGTGACCAAAGTGCTTTCTCTTTGACATGACAAGTCCTCGTTGTCTGGGGCCGTCCGGATGCGTTGATCCGGCAGCCCGCGCGGCAAACGGGGCCATCGCTTCGCGAAGAGGTGCATGCTCTTCCAATCCAGACCGCGGCGATCGGCGATTCGCACGCTGCGCGCGCGCAGGCGCAAACGCCAAGCAACGGTGGATGTGAATCGCCGCGATGTCGCGCCTTCAATGAGGCGCACGGCGGCGCAAGAACGCGTGTCTTCGTTCCTCGAAAGACCCGAATGCGAAACGACGAATGGGCAGGTCTTCTGGCTTCCGGATCGGTCTACCGGCCGCACCTTCCCGTCCCGAGCTGACCACGACAATCATCGCGGCCTGGCAGGACAGTGGTTATTTGCGGCTTTCGTCCCCGGTTACAGCGGCGGGACCGCAACGGATTTGCACCGTTTTCCCTATTCTCCACTCCAGACGCCGAGTCCAGAGCGACACCCACGTCGGTGGTCATCCTAACACGCGCGGGGTGCATGTCAACACATGAAATCGGACACCGACTTGGAGAGTTTTTAGCAGGCAGATGCATCCGACCGACGGGCCGCGCGGCGCAGCCGGTCGTTGATCGCGCGGCCGAGACCCGCTTCGGGAACGAGCCGGGCCACGATGCCGTCGAGTCCACGCGCGTCGAGACGTCGCATGGCTGCGAAAAGATTAGCCGCGGCCTCGGCGAGGTCACCTCGCGGCGACAGAACTTCAACTGTGGCGTAGCGCTCGTCGCCCGGTTCTGCGACGAGCGTCAACAATCCGACGCGGTGCGCGACCGGCGGCGTTTGAGCGCGCTCGGCGATCTTCAATGGCGTGCGCGTGGCGTAGTGCCGTGACAGGCGGCCCGGCGAGACTTGCGCCTCACTGGTGTCGGACGTCGAGGCTGGCATGCGAATCGGACCGATCTCCGCTTCTAGGACCTCGACCGCAAGTCCCCCAGGCCGCAGCAGAATCGCACGCTCCCCCGAAACATCGAGAATCGTGGATTCCACGCCCACGGTGCACGCGCCGCCGTCGAGGACATAGTCGATCCGCTCTCCCAATTGCTCGGCCACATGCTGAGCCATGGTCGGGCTGACGTGACCGAACAGATTTGCGCTCGGCGCCGCGACGGGCACGTTTGCCCGCCGCAAAAGCTCCAAAGCGGACGGATGCGATGGTATCCGCACGCCAACCGTCGGCAGCCCCGCTGTCACGAGATCCGGAACGCGATCCGTCTTGGGCAAAACGAGCGTCAGCGGCCCAGGCCAAAACGCGTCGATCAGCCGTTGGGCCAGCGGTGTGACAGACGTTACGATGTCCGACAACCAATGGGCGTGGCCGAGGTGCACAATCAGCGGATCAAACCGCGGTCGCTCCTTGGCTTCAAAAATCCGCGCCACGGTCCGGACGTCATAGGCATTGGCGCCCAGACCGTAAACGGTCTCGGTCGCGAAGGCCACGAGGCCGCCTTGGACGAGCAGCGAAGCGGCGCGGTCAATGTCGGTACCGACGGCGGCAGGCATAAGTGATATTGCAGTGATTCGGAGCCGCTTCCTTGCGGTCGGCGGCTCAATGGTCTGCGGGGTTTCTGCTGGCTCTCGACCGCTTGTTGACGCTCGAATGATAATGTGTGACGCTGCTCATGGGGCATAGTCCATGCCGAGATTCTCGATTGTCATTCCCGCCCGGAACGAAGAAAGGTTTCTGCCGGGTTGTCTGGATTCGATCGTCGCCGCGAGCGAGCCGTTTCGCGACGACGTCGAGATCGTCGTGGCGATCAACCGCTGCACCGACCGCACGGAAGTAATCGCCCGCGCCGCCGGCGCTAAAATCGTCCACGAAGACGCCCGCAATATCGCTCGCATCCGCAACGCGGCCGTTCAAGCAGTCTCCGGCGAGATCTTGGTCACGATCGATGCCGATAGCCGCATGAGCCGCGGGATGCTGGTCGCCGTCGAGCGGCTGCTCCGCGCGGGGAAATATATCGGCGGCGGCGTGATGATCTGGCCCGAACGCTGGTCGATCGGGATCGCGGCGACGGCCATCGTGCTGTTGCCGATAGCGGTCAAGCACCGCGTGTCGGGTGGATTGTTCTGGTGTTTCCGCGAAGACTTTTGGGCGATCGGCGGATTCGACGAACGGTGCGTCAGCGTCGAGGATCTCGATTTCGCCAATCGCCTCAAGGCTTACGGCAAACAGCAGGGCAAGCGCTTCAAGACCATCTGGAAGGAGCACATCGTCACGTCGTGCCGCAAGTTTGACCAGTTCGGTGATTGGTACCTGGTGCTCAATCCCGGATTCGTGCGGCGGATCTTTTCCGGCCGATCGCAGAAAGATGCCGACCATTTTTACTATGACGTGCAACGCTGACCGGGTCGGGCAGGCTGTGCCTGCCGCCGATCCTTTACGCGTTTCGGCAGGCACAGCCTGCCCTACCTGCTGCAAGGACCTCGATGAGTGCTGAATCCGCGGACGCGCTTGAGGCGACCGCCATCAAGGGAGAGCCGGTCGAGTTCGCGGCAGCCGACGGCACGCAACTCTCCGGTCGATTCTTCGCCGCGACCCTCGCGAAGGGATCGGCGCCGGTGCTCTTGTGCACGGCGACCGGCGTGCCGCAGCGGTTTTACGTGGCTTTTGCCCGTTGGCTCGCGCAGCAGGGGCTCGACGTTCTGACGTTCGACTATCGGGGAATCGGCGCGTCGCTTCGCGAGGCGCACGTCCGACTGTCCCCGCGCGAAAGCAGGATTGGGGCCAGCTCGACATGCCGGCTGCCGCCGATTGGCTCAAACAGCGCACAGGAGCCGACGCGATCGACCTGGTCGGCCATAGTGCCGGGGGCCAACTGGTGGGACTGATGCCCAATCACGCGTCCGTTCGCCGCGTGCTGATGGTCTCGGCTTCGAGCGGCTACGTGGGAGGACTTCGTTTTCCGTATCGGATCCTCGCCTACGGGTATCTGCGGGTCTATCTCCCGGCGACGGCGTTCGGATTGGGTTACTCGCCATCGCGGGCCATCGGGATGGGCGAAGACTTGCCGGCGGGCGTCGCGCGGCAGTGGTCGCAGTGGTGCCTGCGGCCCGGCTATGTGGCGAACGAATTCGGCCGGGGCATCTCCCGTCATTATTACGACGAGTTCCGCGCGCCGATTCTCTCGCTGTACGCGACCGACGATTCGATTGCCACGTCGCAAAACGTCGCCGACCTGCTGCGACTCTTCCGGTCAGCGCCCAAGCAGACTGTGTGCCTTGATCCGAGCCGGTTCAACGTCCCGAGCTTCGGACACGTCGAATTCTTCCGCGCGAGCCGCGCTGCGGCGTGGCCGATTGCGCTCGATTGGCTGCGCGAGGGGAAGAGCCCGCAGCCTGCGGTCGTCTGATCGAGAATCGCGTTTCACTTCTTCCGCTTATATTCGAACACGACGGTGCCGGCCGGTTTGCCGTTCTCCCAGTTGACCCACTTCGTCCTGAGCGTGTCTTTGTCGACGAACGTGTACGTCACGCTGTGCATATGGCTGTCTTTGATCGATTTCATGTTGCCGCCCCGCACGAACTGGAAAGCGACGTCCTTCCCCTCGATCTTGCTGGAGGCCTTCATCTCAGGCTGGTTGCCCTCCGCGCAGTAATGCGTCAGTACGATGTCGTCCCCGTCGGGATGGATCATGTTGATCATTTCGTACGGCGTGCTGGGCATCATCGTCTCCTCGACCGCCGAGCCGGCCGAGGTCACCTTGAAGACGGCTCCCAGGGCGCCTGCCCCATGTTCCGGTTTGTCGGACACGCCGACCCATTCCCCTGCAAGCTCTTTGAACCGCTCGAAACCCGGGGAGTCGGTTTTTGTCGCCTTGCGGTGATTCTCGGCTGCATTGGATGCGAGGGCCGCAAAAGCAAACACTCCGACGATCACGCTCGCGGTTCGAATCAACATCGACGATCTCCTCGGCAAGATTTTCTGGGGTGACGGAAACAGGTCCCGAATGGGGACGCTTGAGTCGCGCGGCTGACATCTTAACATCGGCGGCGCGCCGAATCATCGAAGGGACTTGGTCGATCTGCTCTCATCTTGACGGGCTAAGAAGAGCTTCGCGCCAAATGAAAAGGGTGGCTGGGGTCGAACCGTCTTCGGTTCGCCCCAGATTTTGAAGCGCTGGGGGCGGCGAAGACGCCGACCCCAGCCACCCTGAATGTGCCAGACGATCGGCAGGCTCAGCCTGCCCTACGGGGTTGCTTCCTCGGGCCGGCGGTTCCAATAGACGATTGCGCTCAGGAAAAAGCCGAGCACAAAGAACAAAAACCGGCCCAGGCCGCATAGATCCGACCAGGGCGGCGGAGTCGTGAAGACGAGCACGCCGAGAATTGGAAACACGATCGCCGTGCTCGCCCCGACCACGCGGGCCAGAATCGTGTCCCGCGGATAGAGAATTCCGAACATCACCGCCACGAAGTAGCCGGCAGTGAACTTCACGGCGCTCAGGATGTATTGCAGCTCGATTTCCCCTTCGCTGGGCAGCAGGTGCGCCTCGGCCCGATTCAGCATGGCCAGGATGTGGAAATTCTCGACCGCGTCGAGGAGGCTGGCCAACAGCAGGGACCCGATGAGCACGTTGATCGCCAACGGATCCGCCTTGCCGCGTCGCTCGATCGAAAACCAGAGGAAAAAGCCCGAGTAAGCCAGCAAAAACAGATTGTCGAGCGAGAACGCGACGCGCAGCGCGGTAGCTTGCTCGACCAGCTTGTCGGCGTACTCTTGCGGCGGATGAATGAACTCGAAGAACTCCTGCGTCACGCCGGTCCGAAAGGCCAACACGGCCATCGCCGCTGCCAACAGCCCGGCCAGGATTCCAAAGACAACGATCCAGCGCTCGGGTCGCATCGGCGTTTCCCTGTAGGGCAGGCTGCGCCTGCCGCGAACTCGATCCACGTTCGTCCATCGGCAGGCAGAGCCTGCCCTACCGGCTCTTCAGCTTCTGGGCGAGGACTGTTTCATCTCCCTTGGCGAGATGCCCTTCGGGATCGATGAGGACAACCGTTCCCAATCCGGGCAGTCCGTACCGTTCCCATGTTTTGAAAGTGGGATCGAGCATTACGGGAAACGGCAACGATTGACCCCACACGTGCTCCACGATTGGCCGGAGCTTCTTTTCCATTTCGTCGATCGACCGTAGTTCTCCCTCCTCATCGATGCAGATCGCCAGGATTTCAAACTGGTCGCGCTGGGCGCAGTGCGCCTCGTAGAACTTGATCAATTTGGGCATCGATGTGGCCAGGCAGGAATGGCAACTCAGGCCCCAGAAGTCGACCAGCACCCACTTGCCCTTGAAGTCCGCGATCTGCACATCCTTTCTGACGCCCCGCGCATCGACCACATGCCATTGCGGCGGTTTCTCGCCGTAGTGCTTCGTGTAGTCGCTCCAGGCACCGGCGGCCTTCGCACGCTCTTTCAGCGTCGTGATCGTCGGCTTGAACGACGACAGATGCAGTATCCCCAGGTCGATCACAGGAACCTTGCCGGTCACTACGACTTGTGGGTCGGGAACGACATCGGCCTTCTCGTCGCCTTTAAACGTGTACGCATTGAATGAATAACGGCCGGGTGGGAGCACCATCTCGAACCGCGCTTCGTACGACCCGCAACCCGCCAGCCGGTTTGTGTCGAGCGGCCGCTCGGCATCTTCCGGAACGAGCGTATAAACGAAAGTCCATTCCGGGCGCTCGCCCTTGGCGGGGCCCTCGAGCGAGCCTTTGACGCGAGTCAACGGCACCAAGCGAATTTCGAGCGGCGCTTGCGACTTCTCTTTCGGCAAGAGCACCAAGGCTCCGTGCGTGCGCGAAGCGTTCATCGCCATCAAATGATGGACGTGAGGCCCGTCGGCAAAGGAGAACGAAAACCGGCCCTCGGCATCGGTCGTGGCCGGTGCGTGCCAGGGTTCCATTTTCCCGACGTTGCCCCAGAAGGCTTTCTGACCCTCGGGCGTGTCGAGGAGCGATTTCCCCTTCGCATCTTTGAGCGTCGCGGATGCGTTCGCCCTCCACCACCAGGACACGTGCGCGCCGGCGACCGGCTTGCCGTTTTCGTCAATCGCGCGACCGTGAATCTCCCGATCCCCGGCACTTAGCAGCAGCGGCAGGAACGCGACCGTCAACGCAGATTGCACGAAGATCTTCGTCATTCTGATCTCCCCTTTTTTCTTCCGCGGACTATCGTACCCGCGGTCAGAGCTGGTCTGAATGCCCTTCCGGACCGCTTTACCTGTCGGCGCATTCCCAGACGCTCAAACGGGACATCTTTGTGTAGATTTCTCGCTCCGTAGGCGCGAATCACCGAGTCGCGACCGCCGGGGGCCGACGCTTTGTCCAGGGCCGGACCTGTTCAAGCTGGGCGGCCAGGCGCAGCAGAGTCACCTCGTCCGTGTGACGGCCGAAGAAATGGCTGCCGATTGGCAGGCCGTCGGCGTTCCAAAACAGGGGCACCGACATGGCGGGCTGGCCGGTTGCGTTGGCTAGCGGCGTGAAGGGGACGTAGGCGTTGAGCCAGGGGATCAGCTTGTCGAGAGGCCACGTCTGATCGAGTTCGCCGATCTTGACCGGCGGCTTGCCCAGAGTCGGGGTCAATAAGACGTCGTACTTGGTCAGGAATTTCACCATCGCGAGGTTGGCCTGTTGCGCGATGCCCGTCCAGACGAGGCTCACGTCCGACGGGGCGTGCTTCGCGTCCGCCTCGACGAGTTTCTGCGTCCAGGGCTCGAAGTCCGCGACCGTGATCTTCCCGCCGGAGAGTTTGTGCGCCGTCTTCACCGCGCGGCCGGCGACGGCAGCCCACAACACGAGAAACGACTCGCCGAACAGCCGGCCGTCGAACTGCGGGACGGCCTCTTCGACCGTGTGTCCCAGTTCTTCGCAAAGCTTGGCCGTCGACTCGACCGCCTGCACGCAGTCGGGATGCAAGGCGGTGCCGGCGAAGTCTTTGGTCGTGAAGGCGATCCGCAGGCGGCCCGGCGGTGCGCCGACTTCCTGTAGGTAGGGCCGCTTGGGCGGCGGAGCGTACCAGCGCTCGCCGACGGTCGGCCCGCGCGTGGCGTCTAGCAGGGCCGCGCTATCGCGCACCGAGCGGGCCACGCAATGCGTCACCGAAAGTCCGTCGTCTTTGACGCCGGGCGCTTCGGGGTTGCGGCCGCGACTGATCTTGAGGCCGAACAATCCGCAACACGAAGACGGAATGCGGATTGACCCACCGCCGTCGCTGGCCGTCGCGATCGGCACCAGTCCGGCAGCCACTGCCGCGGCCGCGCCTCCGCTGGATCCCCCCGTCGAGTAGGCCGGATTCCATGGATTGTGCGCCGGTCCGAAAGCCCGAGGCTCGGTGACGGGAAGCAGGCCGAACTCCGGCGTGTTCGATTTGCCGACCAGGATCAGGCCGGCCCGCTCCATCCGGAGGATCACCTCGGAGGTGTAAGTGGCCACGTTCGCTTTGAAGGCGCCCGAGCCAAACGTCTGCCGCACGCCGGCCACCGGCTCGAGGTCCTTCACGAGATACGGCACCCCCGCGAACGGACCCGGCCCGAGCGGCTGCGCCGCCCGTTTGCGGGCCAGCTCGAACGTCCGCGTGATGATCGAATTGAGGGCCGGATCGAATTTTTCGATCCGCGCGATGGCCGAATTGACCAGCTCGAGCGGCGAGATTTTCTTCTGCCGCACCAATTCGGCCTGGCCCAGCGCGTCGAGCGCGGCCAGCTCGTCGGACCCGAGCTTGGATTGCGGCTCGCGGACCATGGCCCGAACTGACGTGACCGGAACGGCTGCCAGAGTGGCGGCGGCTTGCAGGAATCGTCGGCGATTCAATTGGTGCATGAGTTCTCCTTGTCTACGGCTGCTCTGTCAGACGGGCTGCGAAGCATCGAGTTGCAAATTTGTTTTGAGTTCGAAGGATCCCGTGTCGGTCACCGTCGCCGAGCCCGGGACGAGCGAGTCGCGATGCTCTTGCCACCAGCGGGCCGCGTCGCCGCGGGTCCATTGCCCAGCCACCGAGCAGGCCGCCAAGGCCTCGCCGAGCGCCGCCGAACTGGCAAACCTTTCCTGCGGCTCCTTCGCCAGACATTTGAGCAGGATGGCCTCGACGTCGGCCGGCAGGTCGGGAGCGAGCTGCGACGGAGGTTGCACGGCGTCGCGGGCATGGGAGATCATGATCTCCAGCGGATTTTCCGCGATGAACGGGGGATGGCCGACAACGAGGAAGTATCCCACCGCACCGAGCGAGTAGAGATCGGCGCGGACGTCCGACGTCCGCTCGTTGATCGTCTGTTCCGGCGACATGTAGAGGGGCGATCCGACCACCGTTTCTGCGCGAGAGGGACGGTTGATCGGCGCGCATCACCCCTTTGACCAATCCAAAATCGAGCAGCTTGACGAAGTCGTATTCGCCGCCGCGCCGGGCCGCATAGATGTTGCTGGGCTTGATGTCGCGGTGGATCAAGCCGGCGGCGTGCGCCTCTTCCAGCGCCTCGCAGACCTGCCGCAGCAGATAGACGGCTCGCGCGGCCGGCAGCGGGCCGTGCTTGTGGATCAGGTCGTCGAAGGTGAGTCCCCACAACAGTTCCATGACGTAATAAAACGTGCCGTCGCCGGCCCGGCCGTAGTCGTAGATCTCCACCGTATGAGGATGCGACAGCTCAGCTGTGGCGCGGACCTCGCGCTCAAAGCGAGCGAGCGTGACGGGATCCGTGTCGTGTCCGGGGCGAATCCGCTTCAGCGCGCAGGGTCGCTTCAACAGCGTGTGCTCGGCCAGGTAGACCTCGCCCATCCCGCCGCGGCCGATCAACCGTTTGAGGCGGTACTGCCCAAATCGCCGGGCCCGAGCGGCCTCCTTTTTCAGCCGATCGAGACGATACACCCAATAGACGAGCACGCCGCAGCAAAAGACGGACGTGAGCACGATCATGGTCAGCATGCCGCCGTTGACCACCTCTGCGAAAACCGGCGACTGCGTCCACTCGTAAATCGCGACGACCGCGGGCGCCCCCGAAAGCAACGTCACCATCGCGACCGCGCGACGCCGCGATTCGGCGGCGACCATCGCGTACGTGAAAGCCAGGACGCAGCACCAGGTCGTGCTGGTCATCACGCTGAACACGATCCAATTTGCGAGTGGTGGATTCAGGTTGACATTTCTGAGGACCGAGTAATGCATTAGCGCGGAGAAGTAACAGGCTGTCCCGCCGAAAATCAGCAGCTCGATGACCAGCAGCCGGCGGCGCGTCGTGGGCTTCCAAAACACCAAGAGCATCTCGGAAAGCCCCAAAACGCCAAACGCGAAGGCCCAGAGCCGCCAGAGCTTGCCGAAGAAACCCTCGACGAAGACATTCCGAAAGTAGAACACGCCAAAGCCGACCAGAAGCATGCTGCAGACGATTTGCAGGCGCTGTCGGGATGACATCAAGCCGTCATTGGTCCGGTCGTGTTCGTCCGCTTCAATGAGCGACACGCGGTCGCGCGGGCTCGACCCGCTCGCGGGCGCCTGCGGCGAGTACTGGTGGGTCGGTGCCAGTTGATCAAACTGCGGCATCAAGTCGCATCCGGTTGTTGCAGGCTGCCGGCGGCGATCGGTCCGGCGGTCACACGGAGTCCCGTGTCGCGTATGATACCCGTGCGTTACGGGCGATTCGACAAGCCGTACGCTCCCGAATCTGTGGTTTGGATTCGGGTTCGCGCGATTCGAATGGGATGAAAGACACAATATGCCGACTCAGGTGCGGATCGCAATTATCGGGGCGGGGGCCGTCTCCGACTATCATCACGTGCCAGGCATCCGCCTCGACCCCCGGGCCGAGCTGACGGCTGTCTGCGATCCGAACGCAGAGTTGCTCGAAGAGCGCCAGGCTCAATGGGGACCGATCAAGGTGGCGACAGATTATCGGGCGATCGCCGCCGATCCTGACGTCGACGCAGTGGTCATCGCCACGCCGAACGACACGCATCGGCCCATCGCGCTGGCCTGTATCGCGGCCGGTAAGCACGTGATGTGCGAAAAGCCGCTCGGGCTCAACTTCGTCGAGGCCCGCGAGATGTGCCAGGCGGCCCGGGCGAAAAACGTCCGGCACATGACGGCGTTTACCTATCGCTTCGCTCCCTCGATGCGCTATCTCAAGCACTTGCTCACGTCCGGATCGCTCGGCACGCCGCGGCACTTCCGCAGCCAGCGGTTTCTCGACCTGCCCGAAACGAGCTGGGGCTGGCGGCAGATCAAGCAACGTGCGGGGGCCGGAGACCTGTTCGACATGACGATTCACCGCATCGATTTCGCACAGGATTCTACTGGGGCCGATCGAAGCGGTCTGCGGAGCAGTCGCCCGCTTTGCCCCGCGCGACCGCACGGGCGACGGCAAGCCCTGCCCACCGTCCGAGGTCGACGACTGGTCGGCGTTGATCGGGCGCTTCAAGAACGGGGCCGTGGGCGTGTGGGAGGGGAGCACGCTGATGAAAGGGCACTACAACAACGGCTTCGGTTGGGAATGGGCCGAGGTCAACGGCAGCGAAGGCTCGGCCGTCTATCGCCTCACCGAGCCGAACACGATCCTGATGGGCAAGCACGGCCAATCGCTGCAAACGGTGCCGGTCCCCGCGCAATTCCTCGTCGCCCCAGGCAGTCCCCGCGACCCAACGCAAGGCGTGCCGAGCACGGTTTTCCGCTACGACCTGGTCTGGGAATTCGTCTCAGCGATCGTCGAACGCCGCGACGCCGTCCCGGGCTTCGACGCCGGCGCTTCGGCTCAGCTTGTGGCCGACAAAGTCCTGGAGTCGTTTGAGCAGCAGCGATGGATGGCGATCGAGGCGATGTGACGTTCTGGGGCGGCCGAAACGCGGATTGACCGAATTGAGAATTGTGGCGACACTTTTTCGTCCGACCCACAATTTCCGCCTGATCATTGCCCAGAATGCGGATGCGCGACTTTCGCCAACTATTTAACGCCGAGCGTCTGCGGCACGTCGCCGAGTACGTCGCCTTTCGCACCATCGTCTGCGTCGTCGACATTCTGCCCGTGCGGACTTCGATCCGCCTGGCCGAAGCGATGGCCTGGGTGATCCATCGGGTTCTTCCCAAAAAACTCACGCGGTACGCCGTCGCGCGGGACAACATCCGGCAGGCATTCGGCAAGCGCTATACCGACCGCCAGGTCGACGAGATCATTCGACGGATGTGGGTGCACCTGTTTCGCGTCGTGGTCGAGATCGTGCAGGTCCGCCGCAAGCTCCGCTTGTATAACTGCGCCGACGTCGTGCAGTTCAAAGGCCGCGACGAATCGGTGCGCCTCTTATGCAGCGGCCGGCCCGTGATCATCTTGAGCGGACACTTCGGCAACTGGGAGATCGCCAGCGGGACGTTCGGGATGTTTGGTTTCCCGATGGGGGTCGTCGCTCGCGATCTCGACAATCCCTACCTGCATCGCTGGTTTGAAAGGTTCCGTCGCCAAACGGGGCACACTCTGATCTCCAAGCGAGGCGGCGGATCCAACATGCTCGAGATACTCGAGGGTCGCGGGCACCTCGGACTGATGGGCGATCAGGACGCGGGCTCGACGGGGCTTTTCGTCGATTTCTTCGGCAAGCCGGCCTCGACTTTCAAGTCGATCGCTCTTTTGGCGATTGAATACCGGGCCTACATCGCCGTCGGATACGCGATCCGCCTGCCCGACGATTTCGAGCGTCACCGCTGGGTGCGTTACGAGATCGGCTATGCCGACCTCATCGATACCGAGCAGTTCGACGGCCCGGACGCAGTTCGCCAGGTGACACAGCGTTTTACGACGGCCTTGGAGCGGGCGATTGCGCTCGCGCCCGAACAATATTTTTGGGTCCACCGGCGCTGGAAGAGCGTGCCGAAGGAGCGCGTCCGTCGCAGGCGGGCCGCCGCCTGATCATGGGCTCGGGCGATTGCGATCGCCAGACTATAATCCGCACTGGTTACTCTGTGTTCCTTGTCGGCGGATTGTGACATGGCGGGATGGCATCGATTGGCAGCTGTAGGTGACGTCGAGCCAGGGTCCGCGCGCGAACTTACGGTCGAGGGGCGTATCGTCGCGCTCTACAACGTGGACGGGACGCTGTACGCGCTGGACGGAATTTGTCCGCATCTCGGAGGTCCCTTGGGCGAAGGCACTCTGGAGGGACCGGTCGTGACGTGTCCCTGGCACGGTTGGCAATTCGACGTCACCACCGGTCGCCACTGTCTCAATCCGCAGATCGAGCAATCGCGATTTCCCCTGAAGGTGGAGGGGACCGACGTGTTCGTCGAGCTGCCCGACCAGCAGCCAGGCGGATGACTCACCACGAAGTCACAAAGGCACTAAGAGATTCGAGGGATTCAGGCCTCAAAAATCCCGCCTCTTATGTTCCTTCGTGGCTTTGTGCCTTCGTGGTGAAAGCTTCGTACTGATCTGTCCCCCGCCTGCACCTGCACCTGTTTCGCGCCCGTAGTTTCGTGCGCGGTCGGTTCGCGCGCGGCGCCGATCCGAAGCGACCGTCGCGCTTCGACTCGCGACCTCATTCTGTGCGCCCTCGGCAGGCGCGGTAAATCGATAAACGACAACCCAGGCCGTTTTCCCGTTATGACCGCTTAATCGGGTTGCCGATAGTAGGGACACGGAACTGTCACGCACGCCGCGACAGTTCGCGAACTGCCGCTTCCGGGGGCGATTGACTCTCGCAGACGGGGCCTGTCACTGCGAGAGACGAAAGTCGGTCGGACGGGCGCTTCCGGGGGCGATTGGAATCCGGAACCGCGGCGGCTTGCCTCGATTGTTCCGGAGGGGGGATATCATGCTCGTTGTGGCGCGCCCTGCGGCGCTGGTCGCGTGCTTTTGTCTCGTGGCCGCCTTTTCTGCGTCGGCCTTCGCTCAAGACTCCAACTCCAACTGCAACGGCTGTGAGCCGCGGTGGCACAGCGAAGCCTGGTGGGCCATGCGCAACCAGGAGCCCGTCGGCGCACGGCAGTTCGAGTGCAAGGGGCTCGAGTGGCCCCCGTATCCGCGGCCCAAATGTCCGCCGATGACGTGGCCGCACATCTACCACGCCGAGCACTATTGGCCGTGGCCCTATCTGTGCACCGATCGCGCGTGCGTCATGGACATGACGCGTGCGCAGGAAGCCAATGGGTGGATCAGTGAGACCACGCTTTACGAATACTACTTCAATCCCGATACCAACGAGCTGACGCAGCCGGGCAAATCGCACCTGCGGTGGATTCTGGACTACGCGCCGGCCAACTATCGCAGCGTCTGGATTCAGCAGGTCGACGATCCGGCGGCTGGCCAGCAACGGATGAATAACGTGCGCCACATGGCCACCCTGATCGCCGGAGTCAACAATATCCCGCCGATTCAGTGGCGGGTGGCGATGCCGCCGTCGCGTCCGGCCATCGAAGCCGACACGATCCGGCGCAAGGAATTGCAGACGATTCCGACTCCGCGAATTCCGCTCCCGGCAAGTGCTGCTGGCGCAGCCTCTACGGCGCCCGGCGCGGGCGGTGGCGGCGGCGGAGCCCCGGGTGGAGGCGCTGCTTACTAAGACGGCTGGAAGTATTTTCAAAGTCCAAGGTCCGGAAGTCCAAAGTCACAATCGCAAGCGTGGACTTTGGCCTCCTCTGACCTTGGACTTTGGACATTGTGATCTTGGACTGGTCTCATGATCGATCGCAGGAGCACCGAGCCGCCGACCCCCAATCCGTCGCTGGCGCTTCCGATTCCTGGAGTTGTCGACCCCGAGCCGCAGAGCGCCTCGAACGCCGCGGATCTCTACGACAAACTGTTCAGCGAGTCAGCGGGCTGGGATGCGGAATCGGGCAGCGGCAAACCGGCCGCAGATATGCCGCGCGATGCGGCGGCCGCCACCGCTCCGCCAGCTCCTCTCACGCTGCGGCAGACCGGCCTGACGCTCGGCACGATTTCCGACCTGATTCTCAAACAGCTCTATCTGCAGGGGAATCTGCTCGGGATCCAGTTCGCCCGCCAGATGCGGCTGCCCTTTGCCGTCGTTGAGGAAGGCCTGCGATTCCTCAAAGACGACAAGTGCATCGAAGTCACGTCAGGTGATTTGGTCGGGCCGGTCTCGTACCGTTTCAACCTGACCGATCTCGGCCGGAAACGGGCTCGCGAGGCGTTCGAGCTGTGCCGCTACGTCGGACCGGCTCCCGTGCCTCTGGACGCCTACGCTCCGCAGTGCCGCCGGCAAACGGTGACCGGCACGGAATGCAGTGCCGAAGCGCTGCACCGGGCCTTCGGCAACCTGGTCATTCGCGACGAAGTGCTGCAAGACCTGGGCCCGGCCGTTTGCAGCGGCAAGTCAATCTTCGTCTACGGTCCGCCGGGCAACGGCAAGACGATGATCGCCAAGGCTCTCGGCAATTTCCTGAACTTGTACGGCGGCGACATCTACGTGCCGTACGCGATCTACGCCGAAAATAGCATCATCACCGTCTTTGATCCGACGATTCACCGGCCGACGGACAACGCCGACGTGCTCGATCAGATCGCCAGCGAGAACGAAACAGGATCGATCACCGATCCGTTCTTCTCCCGGAACTCGCCGCCGTTCGACCTGCGTTGGCGCCGCGTGCGTCGGCCGGTCGTGATCACCGCGGGTGAGTTGACGCTCGAAATGCTCGACCTGCGCTACAATTCGGCCAGCAACTTCTACACGGCCCCGCTGCATATCAAGGCAAATTGCGGCGTGTTCTTAATCGACGACTTCGGCCGGCAGATCGTGAGCCCGCGAGACTTGCTCAATCGCTGGATCATGCCGCTGGAAGAGCGGGTCGACTTCTTAACCCTCGCGACCGGGAGGAAATTCTCGGTCCCCTTTGAACAGCTGATCATCTTCTCGACCAACCTCGATCCGCGTGAGCTGGTTGATGAAGCCTTCCTTCGGCGAATTCAGCACAAAATTATGGTCGGGCCGCCAGATCGTGAATTGTTTGCCGACATCTTCAAGCTTTGCTGCCAGCAGCGGACCATCGAATTCGACCCAGCCTGCGTAGAGTTCCTGTACAACGAGTTCTACGACCGGGGAAAAACGCCACGCTCGAGCGATCCGCGGGATTTATTAGAGATCGTGCGGTCAATCTGCCGATACAGACGGCAGGAAGTTGTCATTTCAAAAGAGCTGATGGCGGAAGCTGCGCGCCGCTTTTTCGTTCAGATGTGACCTGCGCTCCTCCCATCACCAATCCAACGCTTCTTAAGCATAAAACCGTGTGCCACGGCGACGATCCCCACGGATTACTCGCCGCGGCACACGCATCGGTCAATTCTGGCGGTTTCCAACACGGAGGTTGGACATGTCTGCTCGGTTACGGGCAACCTCGGCCCCTGATGGTCCGAGTCACCCGAGGCTCAATTGCCTGGGACTAGGCCCGTATCTTGGACTCGGTCTATGTCTCTTGGCCGCAATTGCGCCGGGATGCGCGAGCAGCAACGCCAGTGTATCGACGAGCCCGAGCCCGGCGACGCCGTCCTTCATGCTCTCTGATCAAGAGAAGGCAGAGCGGAACCTCAAAGATCCGGCCGCGCTGCATCTCGCGTACGGGCATTTCGAGGAACAGGTGGGCCAGCCGGGTGAGGCCCACAAGTCCTACGAGAAGGCGCTGGCTGAAAATCCGCATTCGATCGAGGCGGTGCTCGGATTGGCTCGATTGGACCAGCTCGCCGACAAGCCGCAGGAGGCCGAAGCCGGCTTCCAGCGGGCCCTGAAAATGAAGCCGGGAGACCCCGCAGTGCTGGCGGCCTGCGGACAGTTCTATGCCTCGCAAAAACGCTGGCCCGAAGCCCTGCGGGATCTGAACGCGGCCATCGCCGCTGCTCCCAAGGTTCCCGCCTACAAACATCGCCTGGCAATTGCCGAGGTCCGTGCCGGTGATATCAATGCCGGTCTAGCCGTGTTCAATCAGCTCGTGGGACCGGAGAAGGCGCACTACAACGTGGCCTTCTTGCTGGCTCAGGAAGGCAAGCCCGACGCTGCGGCCGTGCAGTGCCAGGTCGCGTTGTCGATCAATCCGAAGTTCGAGCCGGCTCGCACCATGCTCGACCAGCTCCAGAGCCATCAGGTTGCGAGCAACGCGGCCGGCACAAACCGTCCGACGCCGGGCGGACAAGTCCGACCCGCAAGTGTCGCATCGTCGGGCAACGGCTTTGGCCCGGTTAGCGCCGGAAGCGTCAATCAACCGACCTCGGGAACGGCCCAAGCATCGTGGCAAAGCAGCGCAACCGCGTCCAATGGCAGCGGCATGGCTACACGCGCGGCTGGGACCTTCGATCCCGCGTTGCCGAAGGCGAGCGTTTCGGGAACCGGGCAATCGCCCGATTACTCGAGCGATCCGTGGGCGAAAGTCCCGGCTCCGCCGCAGTAAGGCGATCGCAGGCGAAGGATCGACCCTGAGAGCAAGTCTGGCGGGGGGTTGCCTGCTTAGCTACCGGACGGCCGTGCCCCACTCGACTTCGTCGCGCAGCCGTTTCTTCAGGATCTTTCCGCCCGGGTTTCGCGGCAGCATCTCGCTGCGGACGACCACGTACTGCGGAATCTTGAAATCGGCCAGCCGTGTTTCGGCAAAGGCGAGTAGGTCCGCGACGTCGATCCGAACGTTCGGTTTCGGCACGATCACCGCCCCGACTTTTTCGCCCATCATCTCGTCGGGGACGGCCAGAACGGCCACTTCGAACACGGCCGGATAAGCCACCAGCGCGTTCTCGACTTCGACGCAGTAAACATTCTCGCCGCCGCGGTTGACCATGTCTTTCGCGCGATCGACGATTTGCACGAAACCTTCGCCGTCGAGCCGCGCCAGGTCACCGGAGTGCAGCCAGCCCTCGGTAAAGGCTTCGGCGGTCGCCTCGGGCTTGTTCCAGTAACCCTTGACGACGTTGGGCCCGCGGATCAGCAGTTCGCCGACACCCGGCTCGTAATCCGCCTCGTCCAATTTTAAATCGACGACCGGGGCCGCAAAGCCGACCGTTTCGGGCCGCCTAGACGAATATTCGTGGGGCAGGAACGTCGCGACAGAGCAGGTCTCGGTGAGTCCAAATCCGTTTCCGACGCGCGCGTGCGGAAACGCCTCCATGATCCGCACGACCAGATCCGGAGCGGTCGGCGCTCCGCCGTAGGCAACGTATTTCACGCCCGTTACGTCCAACTGTGAAAAGTTCGGCTGATTGAGCGCCAGCCAGTAAATCGCCGGAACGGAGACCAGCGAATTGATCCGCTCCTCGACGATGAGCCGCAGGAATGCCTGCACGTCGAAGGTCGGAATGATCACCGTGGTTCCGAGTGCCGCGCACGTTGGCAACAACTGGCTGTTGCATCCGGTGACGTGAAACAGTGGAACCGAGATCAGCGATCGCAGGCTGCCGTCGAAGGGGAGCGGAAACACTCGCCGGCACGTCTCGATGTTCGCTAAAAAGTTCTCGTGAGTGGTCATCGCTCCTTTGGGGAAGCCCGTGGTGCCGCTCGTGTAAAAGATGGCGGCCACGTCTTGGAAGGCTGCGTCGTCGACTGCGAGCGGACTGCCGTCGGGCAGGGCGCGGCCGGGCGCGAAAACGAATTTGCATCCCGAGTCGTCGATGACGTATTGCGTCTCGGATTCGCTGAAGCGCGTGTTGACCGGAACGGCAATCGCGCCGGCGAGCTGAATCCCAAAGAACGCCAGACACCAGTCGAGCCCGTTGCCGAGTCGAATCGCCACCCGATCGCCGCGCTCGATTCCCGTTTGGCGAAGTCCCCCCGCGATCCGGGCCGAGCGATCCCACAACTGTCGATAGGTGATCCGCGGCCCGCCGGTTTCGACGATCGCCTCGGATTGCGGCACCTTTTCGACTGACGCACGGAGCATCGTCACCAGGGACGAAAACAGTCCCTCGTACCGCTTGATTCCATCGGTTCCGCGGACGATCCCGGATTGGTCGAACGGTTGAATCGGCATTTTCTCTGTCCCCAAGTGCGACTGCATCTTGTGCCTCGCTGCCGAGTGGTTGCAAGCTACAATGAGCCCGGCGCACCCGTCAGCGGATACTGGCGGCTCGCTGTGACGCACCACGTTGGAAAGAGGTGCCAGATGGCCCAGAAGCGGCGCGAACTGGTGTCGACGTTTGTGGCTGCCGACGCCACGGGCCGCAAAGTCATCGTGCAATACTATCGCGAACTGGTTTTGCAGGCGGCGGCCGCGGGCGAACCGGATCAGTGGACGCCGACGGGCACGACCACGCTTGTCACCGAAGACGGCCGCGACGTGAAACGAAAATCGAAGGGCGTATATGAAATTGCGTCCGTGCGCGGTGCATCCGTGCTCACCAGCAGCGACCCCGACGCGCCATGACGCGTTGATCCGCGCCGAGACGGAGGGCCAATGTCCGCGTCGATCACCAATCGCCCATCTTCGCAAAAAGTCGTGCTGATCACCGGAGCCTCATCCGGAATCGGCCAGGCGTGCGCCGAACATCTGGCTCGTAGCGGCTGGCGTGTATTTGGGACCGGGCGCGGAGCACCGTCGGCGGTCCAGGCGGGCGCGGCCTTCGAGATGGTGATGATGGACGTCGACGACGAAAACTCGGTCCGGCAATGTGTGAAAAGCGTTCTTGCGAAGGCCGGCCGGCTCGATGCCGTCGTCAACAACGCGGGCATCGCCATCATGGGAGCCGTCGAAGACACGTCGATCGAAGAGGCCAAGTCGCAGTTGGAGACCAATTTCTTCGGCGTGCTGCGAGTCTGCCGGGCGACCCTGCCGGCGCTCCGCAACAACGGCGGAGGGCATGTAGTTAACATCAGCTCGCTGGCCGGAATCATTGGACTGCCTTTCAGCGGCCTCTATAGCGCCAGCAAATTTGCCCTGGAAGGAGTCAGCGAAAGTTTGCGGATGGAGTCCCGCGCCTTTGGAATTCACGTCGTGCTTGTCGAGCCTGGCGACTTCCGCACCAATATCACGACTCGCCGCCGCATCGCTGCTGCGGCCGAAACCAACGACGCCTACCGCGAGGCATTCGAGGCGCTGCAAACAGAAACAGGAGCAAGACGAAACCAACGCCCCCGGCCCCGAAGCCGTCGCGCGGCTGGTCGGCCGAATCCTGAACGACCCCCGTCCCCGTACCCGCTACTCGGTTGGAATGTTGAGCCAGCGGATGGTCGTCCCGCTCAAACGGTTCTTGCCTCAGCGGCTGTTCGAATGGGCCGCGCAGCGCGCGTTTGGCATGTGACGAGGTGGAAGGACACGGTGGCAGGCATCGCTTGGCTCGGCGGCCAACCCAAGCACACCGCCCGTTGTCGCGGTTCTCTCCGCTCGGATACGATTGTTTAGAGCCTGATGAACCGATTGCCGGGAGATCGAACATGAATCGCGCCACAGCGTCGCTGCTTGTCTTGAGCGGCCTGGCATTCACTGCGCACAGCGGGCTTTGTGCCGACAAGGAAATTTATCCCCGGGCTGAGTTGCTGATCGACGCCGAGGCGCTTGCGAGCCCAAAATTCGCGGCCCAGTTCGTAATTCTTGACGCTCGGCCCGTTGGTGAATTTCTGCGCGAACATGTCCCCAATGCGATCCGGGTTGACCACGATACGTGGGCCAAGGCCTTCGGCCACGGGGAACATGCCGCGGATTGGAGCCGCCGAATTGGAACGCTCGGTATTGGCGCGACGACGAAGGTGGTTGTGTACGACGACATGCGGAATCGGGACGCGGCTCGCATCTGGTGGATTCTTCGCTACTGGGGAGTCGACGATGTTCGGCTGCTCAACGGCGGCTGGAAGGCTTGGAGGGACGGCGGGCCTGGTGAGTCCGCTTGGGCTTCGCCTCGGCCGGTCGAGTTCGTCGCTCAACCGCACCCCGAGCGACTGGCGACCAAGGAACTGCTCCTGAAGTCGCTCGGCGGCGGGTCAATTGGTGCCGACACTCAAAAGCTCCAAATCGTCGACGCGCGCTCCGAGCGCGAGTTTTGCGGCCTCGAAAAAATGCGAAACAAGCGGGCCGGAGCGATTCCCGGCGCCAAGCAACTCGAGTGGATCGACCTTATCGACAAAGAGACTCAGCGCTTCAAGTCGGCGGCCGAGCTGCGGAAAGTCTTCGCCTCAGCCGGCATCGCCCTCGATCGTCCCACGGCGACGCATTGCCAATCTGGCGGCCGCGCCTCGGTGATGGCGTTCGGGCTGGAACTCATGGGCGCGAAAGACGTGAGCAACTATTACCCGAGCTGGGCCGAGTGGAGCAGCGATCCGAACACACCGGTCGTCCCGGGCAAACCGAATCCAAAGAACTAGCTCACTGGCAAGGGAGTCGCGCCGCAAGGGGTCGAACTATGTCGGAAGCACTCACAGAAGTCCGGGCCGTTCGCATCATCTGCGATATCGTTCTCAAAGAGGGTCTGCAGACGGACCTGCAACAACTCGGAGCGACCGGCTGGACCTGGTGGCCTGCGCACGGCAAGGGCGAGCACCCGACCGAAGCCGGCCTCTTCAACGACTCGCAAAGAATATGTGTCGAAGTCTGGTGCCGCCCCGACCTTGCCGACAAGATCGTCGCCTATTGCAATTCGAGTCACTTCAAAGATATCGGCATGGCTGTGGGCGTCACGCCGATCCTGGTGTCCAAGGAGCAGGCCGCGCATCTCCGGAAGCGGTGATTGCCCTCGCAGAACGGTCACGACTTCACGTGGATAGTGTGAGGCTGGCGATTGCAGGCCGAGCGCTTATGATCGTTCAATGCGCGAGACACGACCGAACGCTGTTCGGTTCTCAAATCGGTCCGGTCTCGCTCGACGCTTTTCTGCCATTCACAAGTCACATTCGTCGAGGTCCGTCATGTCGCGCGGCTTGCGTTTTGCGGCGGCTGGAACCGCCGTTCTGCTGTTACTCGTTTTCTTGGGGACCGCAAATCTCCGCGCGGCGGATGCCAACGTGCCCCACTTTCTGATGGGGAGGCAAACGTCGCCTGGCGATCGCATGCATCCGCCCGAACACTGGTCGGCGACGGAAAACGTTGCCTGGAAGACCGACATCGCCGGGCTCGGCTGGTCGTCTCCCATCGTCTGGAACGGTCGCATCTATCTGACGACCTGCATCAACACCGAGCCGGACCGCAAGCCCCGAAAGGGCCTGTACCTCGAAGACGTCGACGCGACGAAGTATCCGCGTGAGAAGAGCGTCCACATTTGGAAAACGCTGTGCCTCGACCTGGCGACCGGCAAGATCGTGTGGGAGCAGAACGCCGCCGAGGCGGTCCCCACTAAGCCGCACCACATCAAGAACACGCTCGCCTCCGAGACGCCCACGACCGACGGCGAGCGGCTGTATGTCCTGTTCGGCAACCTGGGCCTGTTCTGCTACAGCCTCGATGGCCGACCGCTGTGGACGGTGCCCATCCCGGCTCGCGACACGCGCTATGGATGGGGCACCTCGATGTCTCCCGTCGTGTACGCCGATCGCGTCTACTACGCCGACGACAACGAGGAAAAGTCGTCGCTGATCGCACTCGACAAACGCACGGGCAAAGAGATCTGGAGGGTCAGCCGCCACGAGAAAACGAACTATTCGACTCCGTTTATCTGGGAGACTCCGAATCGCACCGAGCTGGTCATTTCCGGGATTAACTGGGTCACGTCGTACGATCTGTCGGGCAAGGAGCTCTGGAAGATCAAAGGCAAATCGATCCTGTCGATTCCCTCGCCCTTCGCCCACGATGGCCTGCTCTACGTGACCTCCGGCCACGTGCTCTGGGGCAAGCACCGCATCTACGCGATCCGCCCGGGTGCTAAAGGCGACATTTCGCCCCCCGACGACGAAAAGGATGAAAAGCCAGCCGTGACGCCCAAGGATCCGATCGACACCAAATCGCTCGACCCGCACATCGTCTGGTATCGCAAGATCGGCCCTTACCATCCGACGCCGCTGATCGTCGGCGACAATCTCTATATGCTCTTCGACCGCGGCATCCTGATGTGTTTCGACGCAAAGACTGGCAAGCTGGTCTTCAACAAGCAGCGGCTGGCGAAAGGGAACGCCTTCACCAGCTCACCCTGGACCTACGGGGGCAAACTCTTCTGCCTGAACGAAGACGGCGTGACCTCGGTCGTGGAAACCGGTCCAGAGTTCAAAAGCCTGTATACGAACGCCTTGGCCGAAGACGATATGTGCATGGCGACGCCCGTGATCGTCGGGGACAAGCTGCTGATCCGCACCTCGAAGCGACTGTACTGCGTGCAGAACCGGGCGAAGAGTGAGACCACCGTCAAGAACTAAAGCGGCTCGCAATCTCCGCGCGGAATCAGAAGCACCATCGGGCTGACCTGACGCTCGCCTGGGTGATCGAGCTCGGCGAGCCGCTCATAGACGACCGCACTGCTCGCAATTGGACTGGCAAGAATTGACGGGAAAGCTTGCTCCTCAATCAAAGCGAGAAGCCGGACTCGCGGCACTATGTCATCCTGGGGATGGCGTGGGCCGGTTGGCTGTTCGACTTCTACGACTTGATGCTCCTCTCGTTCCTGGTGGTGCCCATCCAGCGCGAGCTGGGGCTCTCACAGGACCAGATTTCGCTCTTGATGGGAGTCAGCCTGGCGGCGACGGCCGTCGGCGGGCTGTTCTTCGGCTGGCTGGCCGATCGGTGGGGCCGCAAGCCCGTTCTCTCCGCGACGATTTTGACCTATTCGCTCGGCGCGTTTTGCTGCGGACTGGCCCCCAATCTGTGGACGCTGCTGGCCTTTCGCGTGATCACCGGATTGGGGGTCGGCGGCGAATGGGCGACGGGCCAGACGCTGATCGGCGAAACCTTTCCCGCGAAAACGCGTGCTCGCTACGCGGCCCTAATGCAGACCGGAGCGCCCGCAGGCATTGCGCTGGCCACGCTTGTCGGTGCGTTTGCCGAGCCGTTCTTCACCGAGGTGTGCGGCAACGCGTGGGGGTGGCGAGTCTGCTTTTTCATTTCGGTGCTCCCGGCTTTGCTCGTGATTCGCATCCGCCGCTCGATGCCCGAATCCGACATCTGGGAAGAATGGCAGCGGCACCCCGAGCACGACGCCTCGACTCGGGGCGAATTTTTGTCGCTGCTCAAAGCCGACACCGCGATACGCCGCTTGTTTCTGTTGTGCCTGGTGTTGGCCCTCACCGATATGTCGGCGTATTGGTTCACCTACATCTGGATGCCGAGCTATCTCTACAAGCAGCTCGACTTTTCGATGGCCACCTCGGGACTGTGGATGCTCGTCACGCAAGCCGGCGGCGTCATCGGCTACGCGTCATTCGGACTCGTGGCTGATTGGAAAGGCCGCCGGATCGCCTACTCGCTCTATTCGATCCTCTGGGCCATCGGCCTCTTCTCGGTGACTCTGTTCTGGACACAAATCGCCGTCGTTCCGCAATTCGCGCTCTTTTGCATGTTTGTCATCGGACTGGGCACCGGGAATTTTTCCGGCTACGGCCCGATTTTCTCGGAGCTGTTCACGACCCGCGTGCGGAACACGGCGATGGGAACCGCCTTTAACCTCGCCCGCGGCGTGCAATTCTTCACGCCCCTGGTGATCACCTGGGTCGCCGTCCACGCGGCCGGCGGCACGGGCCACGACGGAACAGGGCGCGACCTCGGCATCGGCATCTCGATCGGCGCCTTCTTCGCCCTTTCGACCGGCCTCTGGATTTGGACTCTGCCAGAAACCCGCGGCACCCAAATCCTCGCCGCCGAGGTCGTGCGCCCGAAGGAGTGAGATCTAGATGACCCTCACCACCCGGGCGGAGCGGGTTCGTCAAAGCGGCTCAACACGTATCCACACGAAAACTCCGTCGCCACATTTGCGATGCACGCCCGAAAAGTGTCGGTCTCATCGATTTTGCTGGCGATGAGGAACGGAAGGTATTCGGCTGCATCCAATATTGTCGCCAGTTTTTCGTGAGGCGCGCCTTCATAAGCCAGAGATCGCGCGCGGATCAGGACGCCTTGAAGAGCATAAAGCGCGTTGTTGAGCTTGTCGGTTCTAATCACGGCGATTCTCCGGACGGGTTCGCGATCAGCCGGTGGACGAGACTCATCGCCTCTTCGCGCGTCGTGAGTTCCTCGTTTAGCTGGGATTCCCGCACCGCGTCGAGGATCTCGCGGAACTGCTTGCCCGGTTTCAGGCCCAGGGCGATTAGGTCGTCCCCCGTCACGAACGGCGGCGGATCGAGTTTCTCTGGCGGCGTGCGGTGGAGGAGTTCTTCGCAATGCATGACGCCGGAGAGATCGCCATCGGCGGCGAGGCGGTCGACGCGGGCCAGTTCGAGCAGGTCGCGGGCGTCGGGATGGGACAACATTCGTTTGAGTTGGGCCATCGACTTTGTGGTCGATGCCAAAACGTCGGGCAAGTGGGCCAAGAGCCACTCGATCGTGTCGGTCTCCTGATTGGAGAGCCGCAGCCGCTTGCAGACGCCCTGCACCACGCTCGACGCATTTCGTTTGGATCCTTGCCGGCCAGAAATATTCGGAACGCACGCCAGCAGGGCGGCGGTCGCCAGCTCGAACTTCGGGTCCTGCAGCAAACGCAATCTCCGCAGCGCGGCTTCCCACACGACACCGTCGCTCGCTTCGAGAACCGGTTTCAGCTCGGGCAGAATCTCGAGCAAGAGATTGGTTTCATGGGCCAGCTCAATCGCCCGGCGACGATGGGGATCGACGAGCATTTTTTTCAGCTCTTGCGCGATCCGCTCGGCGCTGACGACGTGGATTTCGGGGGCCATCGCCCGCACGGCGTCGGCCGTCGCGGCATCGAGCTGGAAATCGAGCGTCGCGGCAAAGCGGACGGCTCGCAGCATCCGCAGCTTGTCTTCGGTCATCCGGTCCGCCGGCCGGCCGATCGCCCGCACGACGCCCGCCGCCAAGTCCTTTTCGCCGCCGACGTAATCGTGCACTTGCTCGGAGATTGGATCGTAGAACATGCCGTTGATGGTGAAGTCACGGCGCTGGGCATCCTCTTCGGGAGTCGCGAAATCGACGTGCTCGGGCCGGCGGCCGTCGAGGTACGGACCTTCCGTGCGGAAGGTGGCCACTTCGACGTTGCCTGCCGGCTTGGGACCCAGGACGATGATCACGCCGAAGCTGGCCCCGACCGCCAGCGTGCGCCGATGGCCGAACAAGCTGCGGACGTCGTCGGGCCGGGCGTCTGTGGCGACGTCGTAATCCTTCGGTACGCGGCCCATCAGAAAGTCGCGGACGCAGCCGCCATTCCAGAGCGCGAGGAAGCCCGCTTCCTGCAGTCGGCGCACGACCTCGACGGCAAATTCGCGTTGGCGATCGGCACTCGACATGCGGACAACTCGCGCTCGGCCGCCTCACAAGGCGGCAAAATGTTGCAATTGTCAGGTAAAACAGCCGACATTAGCATACGAGACGTGGCACTCGACCGCAGCCGCGCGCAAGGAAACTCAGGTTCTTGCGGCTTAGCCCTTCTCAACCCGGAAATTCGACGATGATCGACTCGGCCGATAAAACTCCCATCGATCCGCACTCGCCCCTTTCCAGCTTTGACGAATGGGAGGACGACCTGCTGCGACGCTATCCGAAGCCGGCCGGGCAGGGCGCGGTGGCCGAGAAAAAACCGGCGGCGTTCCGCGATCACGAAGCGTCGGTCCGGCCCAGCGTGCGCGAGTTTTATCGGCTGAATCACACGCATCAGTCGGTCGATTTCGTGCGGCAGAAAATGTCCGAGTATCTGCCGCGAAAAAAACGCCAGATGAGCGTGTGGGAGGCGATGGAGTACCTCAACCGGCTCACGGACGACAGCGATCCCGATACCGAGCTACCGCAGATCGAGCATTCGTTGCAGACCCTGTTGTCGATTCGCGAGGCGGGACACCCGCGCTGGTTCCAGCTCGTCGGACTGATTCACGACCTGGGCAAAGTGCTGTGCCTGTTCGACGAACCGCAGTGGGCCGTAGTGGGCGATACGTTTCCCGTCGGCTGCCAGTACTCCGAAACGATCGTCTTTCCCGAGTTTTTCGCCGCCAATCCCGACGCCGACGTTCCCCAATATCAGACAAAGCTTGGCATTTACGAGGAAGGCTGCGGCCTCGACAACGTGCTGATGTCCTGGGGGCACGACGAGTACCTGTACCACGTGGTGAAGGATTACATCCCCGAGGAGGGGCTGTACATGATCCGGTATCACTCGTTCTATCCGGGGCACCGCGAGGGGGCGTACGGCTACCTGATGAACGACCACGACCGCGAAATGTTTCGCTGGGTGAAGAAATTCAGCCCGTTCGATCTGTATTCCAAGAGCAGCGAGCGGCCTGACGTCAAAGAACTGCAGCCGTACTGCCAAGGGCTGATCGACGAGTTCTTTCCCCCGGTGCTGAATTGGTAGTCGGGGCCTCAATTCGTGGCAGCTGAACACGACGCCCGCCTGACACCGGAAAATCGGGGCATGCTCTGGCGTCCGCGGCGGCCGTTCACGGTTCTCTTCTGTTGCCTGCTGGCGGCAACCCTCGTGCGGCCGCTCGTCGCGTACCACCACGTCGGGCACGTGGTTTTTGCGGCGGTCATGTTGGTGTTCTTTCTGGCAGCGATTCGGGTTCTGTGTCATGCGGCGTGGCAGCGGTGGGCGGCTTGCCTGTTGGGCGTGACCTGGCTCACCGCGCGGATTCCCGAGCTGCTCCAAAAGGCTTCGGGCGGGCCGCTGGAAGTGGTGGGCCGCGTGGCCGAGATCGCCTTCCTGGGGCTGATCGTGACGCTGCTGATCGCCGCCATTTTGCGCAAGCACACGGTGACGCTCGACAATATTCTGGGTGCGTTCGCGGGGTACCTGCTGATCGCGCTGATTTGGGGGATCGCCTACTCGCTGGTCGAATTGGCACACGCCGGTTCGTTCCACGTGCACGACGCACTGCAAGCGGAATTCCAATCGCCGGCCCGGCGCGACTGGCTGCTCAACTATTTCAGTTGCAGCACGCTGATGACCGTCGGCTACGGCGATATCACGCCGGTCCATCCGACCGCCCGCACGCTGGCGATGATCGAGGCGATGACCGGGCAGATTTATCTGGCCGTCCTCGTCGCAGTGCTCGTCGGCATCCGCGTCTCGCAGCACTTCGTCCACCACCACGATACGAAGTGAACCATCGAATCGAGGGGGGGTGGCTGGGTTGCACTAACCCACTGTGGAATCATTGCCGCGTTCAGTTTCCCAAGCCGGCGACTTGTCGTCGGTCCTTCGAGCGCCGGATCCGACGGCAAGCCGTCGGCTTCGGTAAAGTGTCGCTCAACTCAAATTCCGCCGCGCAATGTTCAAACACTGTCTAATCTCGAACTTGCGCTACTTCGCGAGGAATTTGGCGATCGGCTCGGCGTAATTCTCGGCATCGCGCTCGCCCAGCTTCAAAAGCTCTTCGATGTAATCGCGGTGAAACAGAATCGTGCTGATCAAATCCTGTTCCTCGTCCTCTTGGGAGCCGAAGCGGCGCATGAAATAGCGGATGGCCCGCGGCAGGCGTGCCTCGAAGTCGTTGGCCATCATGCCGATGTCTTCGGAGGGGCGGATGACCACGGTGTGGATTTCGCGCAGTCCGTCGCGATCCTGGGGCTGCAGCTTGGTCAGGAGCGTGTTGATCCGCTCGATCTGCAGCGCGTCCTGGTCGAGCTGGTCGAGAAACACCGCGTCGTAGAGCGCACCGAGCACGACGGCCGGCGACGGAGGTCCCGCGCCCTTTTTCCTCAGTTTGCAGAACGGAGGCATTTCGTAGTGGGTCGAGATCACGAGCAGGCGATCGGCGCCCAGGTGCACGGCCGGCGAGAGCGGCGCGACCAGGCGAATGCCGCCGTCGCCGTACCACTCGCGATCGATCGACACGGGGGCAAACAGGAGCGGCAGCGCGGCCGAAGCCATGATGTGCTCGACCGTCATCCGGATGTTGAGCCCCTTGCGGAGCGGCCGTTCCCAGTCTTCGATGGCCTTGCCTTCGATAAACGTGACGGTCTCGCCCGTGTCGTAGTTGAGGGCCGTCAGCGCCACAGCCGAGAGCTCGCCCGACGCGATGTTTTTTGGAATTCCCGGGAGCGGCCCCCACTCGACGCCCAGATTCTGCATCAAGAAGGCCCGCAGCGGCCGCGTGTCGACCATGCTCTGGGCACGGGCCACTCCGGGCGGCAGACCGACCGACAAACGGAGGCCGATCCGCGTCACCCGCCAGACCACGGCCATCGCATCGACGCGAAAGACGTCGTCAAATTCGAGCCTCCGCCAGAGACCGACCAGATCTTCGACTTTTCGCGTCCATGGCCCCACATAGTTCGCCAGGTGAGCCACGTTGATCGCTCCGGCCGAGACCCCGGTCAAGAGCGGCGCGCGGAACTCCGGGAAACGAGCGCAATTCCGCGCAACACGCCGGCCTGGTAGGCGGCCCGTGCGCCACCTCCCCCCAAGACAAGGGCAAGTTGCGGCTCGCGCGCGGCAGAAGCAGTCGCCATCTAGGTGCTCTTCCGCATGGAGACTTCGTCCCCTGGGCAGTAAAGTCGTGTCGCCGGAAGGAAGACGGCGAACTTGCCGCCCGCCGATTGTCGCATACTATATGGACCCGCACGTATGCCGAGAACCATCATCCTCGCCGCATCGCTGCCGGCTGCGCCGGAGCGGCTCTATGAAATGTACGTCGACGCGAAGCTGCACGCGGCCTTGACGGGTCTGCCGGTCGAGATCGAGCCGCGACCGGGGGGATCCTTTCGGGCGTTTAACGGGGCGATTTGGGGCAGCATTCTCGACGTGGTTCCGAACCGCCTAATCGTGCAGCGATGGCGATCCAAAAATTTTCCGCAGGACGCGATTGATTCGACGCTCGTGCTTTCGTTCTGGCCCGAGGGTGCGGCCGGCCGCATCGAGTTGGTCCACGCGAACGTGCCGGAAGAAGACTTCACCGGCGTCAGCGAAGGCTGGTCGAAGTTTTATTGGAACCCCTGGCGGGCCTATCTCGAACGATAAGTGTCACCGAACCGGCGAGCGGTCCGCCGTGGCGGATCAGCCCTCCGGTTCTCTTCTTCGTGGTTCTATGAAATCAATCTCCCAAGTCTTCCAAACTCGCCGGCAGCACGAATTGTGCGGCTTTCTAGTCTACATCCTGGCGGACGGGCCGGCCGACGGGCGCACTCCGATCGCGTGCGTCGCCTTCGAATCGAATGCGAACGTGCTGCGGCCGGCGCTCCTGGTCGCCAACGCCGACGCGGGTGACTACGAACTGACCGTGCTGCTCGACGTCTTCGGCTCGCTACGAACGACCGATTTCGATCAGAACGGAGTGATCGGCGGCGTGCGCTGCGTGCTCGACCGCTACGAGCGAAAATTCCTGCAAGTCACCGGCACTCCCGACCCGGCAGTGTTTCGCGCGGAAGACCACAAGAAGTCGATGCACTTCGGCCGCTTGGAGTGAGCGAGCCGCGGCCTGACTATTGTTTACCGACCTTCGCACGGATCAGCGGGGCGAGGAATTTGGCCGTCTCGTCGCCGATCACATGGTAGCCGGCCAGGTTCGGATGGCGGTCGGCAAACCAGCCCGGCACGTCGCGGAGATGAGCGTCGACTCGGTTGTCGAGCACGACCACGTCGCCGCCTTTCTGGACGAACTCGCGAAGCAGCGGATGGAATCGCTCGGGAATGCCGTTGAGAGGCATCCGGCGATAGTTGAGCATGTCTGGCCCGAACTTAAGCTCGGCGGCGTAGCGCGTGTGAATGTCACAAACCGGCAGCCTTTGCTCGGTCGCAACTGCGTAAACGATGTGATTGATCTCGTGGTCTCCCCTCGCCCCGAATAACGGAATCATTGTCATCAACGCGAGGGACGCCCGGGGATGGTTTTTGCGGAGCCGGTTGAGCAGCTCGCGAAGATCGTCGGGAAACTCGTGCGAGAAATCGTTGAGATTGTGCCGATCGTTGGGCCCGTAGCGAATCAACACAAAGTCGAGATCTTTCAGCGGGGCGATTTCTCGATCGTAGCGTCCGTCCGTCAACAAACGCCGGACAAATTCCCCGTCGCGGCCTTCGTTCAGCACCTCGACCGGCGGCAGGTCTTTTTCGGCGGCCAGGAGCTTTTCGATGACCTGCTCCAACTGATCGGCGTGCGGTGCGACGGTTCGACACACGGAGCCGATGCACGTGCTATCGCCGAGCAGCAAAACCCGGACATGACGCACCGTTTTCGGCTCATCTGCGGCTCGCGTCAGGCCCGCGAGCCCAAGGATCAGAAACACCGACAACCAGCGATGCGGATTCATAGTTGGTGGCTTTCAAAACGCGGAATCCCCGAGCGCTTGCTTTGTTCGCCGCAACTAAACATAAGAAGCAGTTCGGGGAACATCAAACCGCCACCACTGTGCTGGTTGGCCCGGTTCAACGCTCGAAAGAAATGCCGAACTTATGAGAATTCCTACCTTCCTTCTCGGCCTGGCTACACTTTTTTCCGCGGCCTTCACCATCCAGCCCCCTGCCACGCCAAAGCGGCCCGTCACCGATACCTATCACGGCGTCACGGTGACCGACGACTACCGCTGGCTGCAAAACTGGAACGATGCGGAGGTGCGCGAATGGAGTGAAAAAGAGAACGCCTACGCCCGGCAGTTCCTCGATCATCTGCCAAACGTGCCGGCCCTCCGCAGCCGCGTCACCGAAATCATGGAGGCCAAGACGATCAGCTATGGAGGAGTGCAGTATCGCAAAGGCCAGCTCTTCGCCCTGAAGCGGCAACCTCCGAAGCAGCAGCCGATGTTGATCGTTTTGCCGTCGGCCCAGGCGGTCGATCAAGCTCGTGTACTGGTCGATCCCAACGCGATGGACGCGAAGGGCGGCACCGTCATCGACTGGTTCGTCCCGTCAGCCGACGGCAAACTGCTTGCTGTGTCGCTCTCGCACGGCGGAACCGAATCGGGGGACGTGCACGTGTTCGACGTGGCGACGGGCAAGCAGACAGGCGAGGTCATCCCACGGGTGAACTCGGGGACAGCCGGCGGCGATCTGGCGTGGCTTCCCGACGGCACCGGTTTCTTCTATACGCGACATCCGCACGCCGGCGAGCGGCCGGCTGCCGATCTCGACTTCTATCAGCAGATTTATTTCCACCACCTGGGGACGCGGACCGCGTCGGACCGCTATGAGCTGGGCCAGGGCTTTCCGCGCGTGGCCGAATCGCAGATCGAGGTCGACGACCGCACCGGCTATGCCCTGGCGACCGTGCAATTCGGCGACGGCGGCGAATTCGAGCATTACCTCCGCCCGCCTACCGGAACGTGGCAGCAGCTCTCGCACTTCAAGGATGGGATCATTCAGGTCGTTTTTGGTCCGAGCGATCGGCTTTACCTGGTTTCACGCAAGGGGGCCCCGCGCGGCCGCATCGAGAGTATTTCGCTCACCGATCCAGACATCAGCCGCGCGAAGGTGATCGTGCCCGAGAGCCCCGACGCGATCGTGACCGACTTTTCGGGCCGGACCAAGATCGTGCCGACGGCCGATCGGCTCTACGTCGAATATCAATTGGGCGGCCCTTCTGAGCTGCGGGTCTTCGACCTCGACGGCCATCCTCTGCCGGCTCCGCAGCAGTTGCCCGTCTCCTCGGTCCACGAGGTCGTCAAACTGGAAGGAAACGACGTCCTCTTCGGCAACACGTCTTACCTGGTGCCGCCGGGTTTTTACCACCTCAATGCAGCCGAGAATCGCGTGGAGAAGACCGCCCTGGCGACCGTCTCGCCGGTCAACTTTAACGATATCGAAGTGACGCGCGAGTTCGCGACCTCGAAGGACGGCACCAAGGTGCCCGTCAACATCCTGGTTCCCAAGGGGACGAAGCTCGACGGACTCAATCCGACGATTGCCTACGGCTACGGCGGGTTTGGCATCAGTATGACGCCGGCGTTTAGCGCGGTGCGGCACGTCTTGTTCGAACACGGATTCGTTTTTGCCATCGCCAACATCCGCGGCGGTGCCGAATATGGTGAGGCATGGCACCTGGCGGGCAATCTCACACACAAGCAAAACGTGTTCGACGACTTCGCCGCCGCGATCGAGCACCTGATCGCCCGCCGCTACACGTCGCCCGCCCACCTGGCGATCGAGGGGGGGAGCAACGGCGGCCTGTTGATGGGGGCGACGCTGACGCAGCATCCCGACCTGATGCGGTGCGTCGTTTCGCACGTCGGCATCTACGACATGCTGCGGACAGAGTTTTCGCCCAACGGCGCATTCAACATCACCGAGTACGGCACCGTCAATAATCTTGCCCAGTTCCAGGCTCTCTACGCCTACTCGCCCTACCATCACGTCAAAGACGGCATCAAATATCCGGCCGCACTGTTTTTGACAGGAGCGAACGATCCCCGCGTCGACGCGATGCAATCGCGCAAGTTCGTCGCCCGACTGCAGGCGGCCAACGCTTCGGGCGAACCGATTCTGTTGCGAACGAGTTCCGACACGGGTCACGGTCTCGATTCGCCCCTCTCTGCGCGGATTGCCGAGACCGTCGACGTCGACGCGTTTATCTTCGACCGGCTCGGCGTGTTTGCCGTCAACCGGTATTAAGAGCATTGCGGCCGCAAGGCGCGTCAGCCCGGTCGGCGTCAGCCGTGCTTGAGGATGTCGCGGACGACCCGGCACTTGGCCCCATCCGTGATCGTGTGAGCTTGACCGTTCGTGAAGTAGGCCAGCCGGTCGTGGTCGAGGCCGAAGAGATGCAGGAGCGTCGCCTGATAGTCGTTCGGGCCGACGGGATTGACCACGGCCCGGTGGCCAAATTCGTCGGTCGCTCCGTAAGCCAGTCCCGGTTTGAAGCCGCCGCCGGCCAGCCACGCGCTAAAGCCCTGGCCGTTGTGATCGCGGCCGGCCTGCAGGGGGTCGCCCCCGCTTTGAATCACCGGCAACCGGCCGATCTCGCCGCCCCAATGGACGATCGTCGTGTCCAAGAGGCCGCGCTGTTTTAGGTCGGTGACCAGGGCTGCGGCCGGCTTGTCGGTTTTCTTGCAGCACTCGGGGAGGCCGCCGCGGAGATTTGAGTGGAGGTCCCAAATCTGACCGGCGATGAAAATCTGCACGAACCGCACGCCCCGCTCGACGAGACGCCGGGCGATCAAGAGCCGAGTGCCGTACTCGCGCGTTTCGGGCCGGTCGAGCCCGTAGAGTTCATGCGTGGCTTTGGTCTCCTTCGTGATATCGAGGGCCTCGGTCGCGGCTGATTGCATGCGGGCGGCCAGTTCGTAGCTGGCGATGCGGGCTTCGAGGTCGGCTTCGCCAGGATGACGCTCGAGATGCAGCTGGTTGAGCCGGGCCAGAAAATCGAGATTTTCGCGCTGCAGATTTCCTTTGAGATGCGGCGGCGGATCGAGATTCAAAATCCGCGGCTCCTGGGCGCGGATGACGGTCGCCTGGAAGAGAGGCGTCATCCAGCCGTTCGACCAGTTGCGGACGCCGTCGACTGGCACGCCGCCCGGATCGGGCATGGCGACATAGGCGGGAAGATTCTGACTCTCAGAACCGAGTCCGTACGTCAGCCACGAACCAAACGCGGGGCGTCCCGGCTGGGCGCGGCCCGTGTTGAGGTACCAGATCGAAGCCTCATGCCCGTTGATGTCGGTGTGCATCGAGCGGACCAGGCAGATGTCGTCAACGATTTTCGCTGTGTGTGGCAACAGCTCGGAAAGCTCGGTGCCGCATTGGCCGTGCTTGCGGAAGCGGAACGGACTCCCCATCAGCTTCTTGCTGGCCGCTTGGACAAAGCTGTAGGCGACCTCGCCGGAGTAATCGGTGCCGTCGAATTTCGTCAGCAGCGGTTTCGGGTCGGTGAGATCCATATGGCTCGGCCCGCCGTGCATGAAGAGCGAGATCATGGCCTGGGCCTGCGGCGGATGGTGCGGAGCTTTGGGCTTGAGGTCGAACGTCGGCGGCTTCCTCGGCACAGTCGCCGGCGTGGCAAGCAGGCGTTCTTCTTTGAGCAGCCAGGCCAACGCGACGCTACCGATACCCATCGCATTGCGGGCCAAGAACTGCCGGCGGGTGGCCGGAGCGAAAGTCTCGATCATTTTTTAGATCCCGGCGAGCCGCCAGCGTCAGCTGGCGGGTGCTTCGTTTCTTTTTTCTGACAAAGCGACGGGCACGGAACGGAGAATCAGCAACAAGCACCCTGGGGCTTACGCCCCAGGCTCGCCAGGGACGCACGTCTTAGGCGAGCGGCGGGTGTCAGGCCGCCGGTTCTTCGTCAATCGCTGTACAAAAACTCGTTCGAGCTAATCAGGGCCTGACAAAAGTCGGTGAGCGGCTGCAAGGCGGGTTCAGCCAGGGCAGGGTGATGCTTTGGTGTGCCAGCCGCGGCTGGGCGAGGTTTGAGTTCTTGGGACTGGTGTGCGAGGAATGCGACTGATTCGTCGATCTCTCCTGGCGTCGCCGAGCGGGCAAACGCGATCTCGAACGCCCTGGCGACTTGGAGCCGCGGATCGGTCCGCGCCTCGCGCTGGAGCCGCTTGGCGAATCGGTTCGCCTGCGAGAGGGCGAATTCACTGTTCATCAGCATCAACGCCTGGGGCGCCGACGTCGACGGAACGCGTCGATCGCAATTGGTCTCCATGACGGGCAGATCGAATGTCCGCAACAGAGCCAGCGGCCGGCTGCGGCGGACTTCGATGTAGACGCTGCGGCGGAATTCCTCAGCCCCGATCGGGACCTCGGCTCCCGGCTCGTTGGCCCCAACCTTGGTGTCGACGCCGACGACGATCTGGCCCACGGCGTCTTCCCTTACCGGGACAGGGCGGCCGGACATGCGGTCATAGAGCGAGCCGCTGGCGGTCAGCACGCAGTCGCGCACGACCTCGGCATCCAGCCGGCGAATATTCATCCGCGACAGCAGCAGGTTGTCGGGGTCGGCGGCGTCGCGCTCGGGCGTGCGTGCCGAACTTTGCCGATAGACTGTCGAAGTCACGATCAGCCGTTGCAGGCGCTTGAGGTTCCAGCCGCTGGCAGCAAACTCGTCCGCCAGCCAGTCGAGAAGTTCTGGATTGGTCGGGCGTTCGCCCAGCCGGCCAAAGTCGGCGGGCGTCGCCACAAGCCCTCGGCCAAAGTGGTGCAGCCAAATCCGGTTGACGAGCACGCGGCCGACCAGCGGATGCTTGCCCGACATGAGCCGCTGCGCGTAGGCCAGACGCCGGCCGGAGGTCGGCCGTCCGGCATCACGACGGGGAATGGTGCCGGTGCCACCCTCAGCCACGCAAACCGTCAGGTCGCCGGGCTCTTCCTCTTGTCGCGGCTGCCCGAACTCGCCCCGGTAGAAGAGGTAAGTCGGCGGAAGCTCGCCCGGGTTTTCGGTCAGCACTCGGAGGAAGTCTTCGACCGGAGCGCGGGACTGAATGGCCGCGACTTTGGCGCGCTCCTTCTGCAACTCGGCGTCGGCGGCCGGATTGTATTGCGACAAAAGGCCTGGCGAGATGTTGACGCTGGGGTGCTGACTCAACAATTGGTTCTGCGCGGCTGTACGCTTGGGAGCCGGCGTGTCGAGCGCGGCCTTGAGTTCTTTGGCGACCGAGGGCGCGAACTTCGACAATTCTTTTTCGAGAGCTTCTGCGACGTAACGGCGCTCCTTCTCGGCCACCTTCGCCGCTGCGGCCGACGCCTCTTGGTTCACGGCAGTCACGCGGGCCCGATCGGCCTGCGTATAGAGCGAGACGCGCCGCTGCGACGGGACGCGCCAGTTCTTCCAGTTGAGGGCTGGCTCGAAGACGGCCCGCAAGCGGTAATAATCGTCCTGCAGAATCGGATCGTAACGGTGGTCGTGGCACTGGGCGCAGCCGACCGATACCCCCAAGAGCGAGGTCGAGACGATCTTGATCGTGTCCGCGATGTTTTGGTTCGCCGCCGCCGGCGTGTTGGAGTTAGCCGTGCCGTCGGCCGCCATCCGCAGATAGCCCGTGGCGCTCAGTTTTTCGATCGCCTCCGGAGTGAGATCCCCCTTTTGGGGCGGGAGCAACTCGTCCCCGGCAAGCTGCTCGGCGACGAATTGATCGAACCGTTTGTTGGCGTTGAACGCACGGACGACGTAGTCGCGGTAGTGGAACGCTTCGGGCCGCGGAACGTCCTGATCGTCAAAGCCCTCCGAGTCGGCGTAGCCCGCGACATCCAGCCAATGGCGGCCCCAGCGTTCTCCGTAATGCGGCGAGGCGAGCATTCGATCAACCAGTCGCTCGTAGGCGTCTGGGGACGTGTCGGCCAGAAATGCTTGGACCTCGGAGGGCGCAGGAGGCAGACCCAATAGATCGAGCGAGAGGCGCCGAATGAGCGTCCGCCGGCCGGCATCGTGTGAAAAGGCGAGCCGCTTGGGTTTTAGCGCGGCCAATAGCAGTGCGTCGATCGGCGTGCGAATCCGATCGCTTGGAGCGAAGTGTGGAACTGGTGGCCGCCGAATCGGCCGGAAACACCAGAAGTCGCGATCCTCGGCCGTGATCAGGGCTGCGGCGCTGATTTCGGCGGGCTCTTTCTGGGCGGTGCGGGCGCCTTCCCGAATCCAAGTCTCGAGCACCGCGATCTCAGTCGACGACAGCTTCTGATCGCCGGGAGGCATTTCTCCGGCTTTGACGCGATCGAGCAGGTAGCTCTCGTCTGGTTGGCCGGGGGAAATGGCCGGTCCGGACTCTCCTCCCTTGACCAGTAGCCGACGTAGACGCATGTCCAGACTGCCTTTGCGGACGTTTTGATTGCCGTGGCAGTCGAGGCAGTGCGCGCGGAGGATGGGGCGGACGTCCCGTTCGAAGGTCAGCGGATGGCCGGCTTTCTGCGGGGAAGTGGTCGTTTCTGCAGCGACCAGTGCCGGTGCGAAGAGGAGGAGCAGGCATGAGATGCAGTGGGCTGATCGTGTCAGCGGCGGACGACAATTGGTACCGGTCTTGTGCACGCATCCAGACTTGTGCATGTATTTATTATCGCGGCCCTAGCCGATTCTCGCAAGACGACCCACGCCAAGGAGGGGGCGAGAGTACCGGGCCAATCGCTCTGTCAAATCGCCGCGGACAGGCTTGGAACTGGCGGCTCCCGGCCAAATAATTGGCATTTAGAATTCGAGCAGTTTTTTTTCCAATTAAGATTTGATGTCGGGTTAGGGTCGCGATACCCTGGGAAAGATTTTTGGCGTAGCACCTTCTCCAATCGGTCGATCGGAGAACTGCACAATTTGGACAAGTCCCCGGTAATAAGGGTTTGACCGGCGGGGGCAATCCGTGATAGTGTGCAGCGTGCTAATTTCCTTCCAGCGGGTGACCCCTCCTCGGCGCACCACAGGGACCTGCCGCGGCGGGCTGGGGTCGAAACGGAAAGCGGGTTGAATCATCATGCGAAAATCGCAGTTGTATCTGGCACGCCGCGAGCGCCAGATTCTCGACACTCTGTATCGCGTTGGAGAGGCCGACGTGACCGGCGTGCTCGAGAACATGCCTGATCCGCCGAGTTACTCGTGCGTGCGGAGCCTGTTGCGGATTTTGGAACGCAAGGGGCATGTGAAGCATAAGAAGCAGGGCGCGCGGTACGTCTACTTGCCCGCCCAGTCGCGCGACAAGGCGCGAAAGACGGCTCTGGAACACATCGTCAAGACGTTCTTCGACGGCTCGATGGAGCATGCGGTCGCCGCACTGCTCGATATTTCTGGCGTCGACGTCAAGACAGACGGCCTCGACCGGATCTCGCAGATGGTCCAAGAGGCCCGCAAAGACGGGAAGTAATCCTGCGCAGAGTGATCCTGCGAAAGTCGCGGCCGCGCTGCCGCGCCGGTCGGACGCGAACTCGTCAGTCGAATAAACCGCGTCGAATAAAACCGCAAAGAGGGGACAGGCTCCGAATTGCCGCGGTGTGCCCGTCTCTTTTTTCTCTGCCGTCGCGATCGCGAGATTGACGCGATCGATGAAAAACGAGCCCCTGAGCGCTCCTTGGGTCCGCAGGGAGAGCGCCGGCTTTGCGGGCACTGTGGTCGCCGCGATTCAGCCGGGTGGCGTGGACTCCGCTCACAGTCCTGAATTCTGTGGGCAGTAATCGCCAATCAGCGAAATCAATTTTGCCCGGTCGATCGGCTTCGTTGCAAAATCGTCGCAGCCCGCTTCCAGGCAAACTTGCCGGTCCGATCCCATGGAATGCGCCGTCAGCGCAATGATCGGCTCGTTGTAGCCCGCCTGCCTCAGCCGCATCACGGCCTGATATCCGTCGACGATCGGCATTTGCATGTCCATCAGGACGACGTCGAACGGCTTGCCCTCGTGGTGGGCGGCAAGCGTCAGTTCGCAGGCGACGGCACCATTCTCGGCTAACGTCACGTCCGCCCCGGCCCGACGAAGCACGTACATGATGAGGCGCTGGTTGTCTGGTGCATCTTCGGCCAAGAGGAGCCGGCGGCCTATGAGGAGTTGACAGCTCGTTTCCTCCTGTCGTCGACGCAGGGCCGAATCATACGATTTCAAAGAGTCGCCGGAAGCCTCTTCCGCGAGCGGAGGAGCCGGAAGCAGCAGCTGGAATGTCGAACCCGCGCCACACACGCTGCTCACGGTGATTGTTCCGCCAAGCATCTCAGCCAGGCGATGGCTGATAGCCAAGCCGAGCCCGCTCCCGCCGAACCGCCGGGTGGTTGACGAGTCGGCTTGGGTGAAGGGCTGGAAGAGACGCGACATCTGGTCGGGAGTCATTCCGATACCCGTGTCGACCACATCGATTTGCAGCAGGGGCTGCGAATTGTTCTGGTCTCGCCAGCGGATGATCACCTGCACGCTTCCGGTTTCCGTGAATTTGACGGCGTTGCCGACCAGATTGAGGACGATCTGTCTCAAACGCGTGGGATCGGTGAGGACGTGCCCGGGGACCCGCGGGTCAAAATGCGTCGTCGCGGAAAGCCCTTTGGCGGCGATGCGCACCTGCAACAGTTCGATGATGTCGGCCACGACTTGACGCGGCGAGCAGCGGACCTGCTCGATAACCAGTTTGCCCGACTCGATCTTCGACAAGTCGAGAATATCGTTGATGATGGCCAGGAGGTGCTCGCCGTTCCGCTTGATCGTTTGCAGCGCCTCTTGCGCCCCGCCCGATCCAAGGCGCCGCGCGGTCCAAAGTTGAGTCATCGAGGAAGTCGGCAAATCCCAAGATGGCCGTCATGGGCGTACGGATTTCGTGGCTCATATTGGCCAAGAACTCGCTCTTGGCACGATCCGCCGCCTGTGCTTCGGTGAGGGCGTTGGTGATCGCATTTTGGGCGTTGTGTTCCATCCACTTGAACAGGGACATCAGAAAATAGACGCAGGTCAACACTCCCAGCAGCCCGGAAAACTCCAGGAAACGTTTGCCGCTGACCGTTGCCTCATCCGGGAAGGTGAACCCATTCTCTCGCGCTGCGTAGAACGTCACGATCGCGGCAACGCTCGCCAACGTCCACAGAACGCCGGCTCTTGTCCCGCACAGAGCAATTGCAAACACGGGAACCGTCACGTACCACATCGCGGGCGCCGAATGATGCCCGCCGTTAAAGCAGGCCAACGAGGTATACGTGAACCAGGCGACCGAGGTCACAACGTGCCCGCAAAGCTGAAGGTTTCCGGCGGTCCGAAGATAGACCAGGTTCACGAGGAGCGACGCCATCGCAACGTCGACGATGGCACTGGAAATCGGCGCGCCCAGGACCCAGAAGATCGTCGAAAAGATCGGCCCAAAGAAACAGAGGGCCAGATCAAACGCGATCACGCGGTTGGCGCGGCCAAAGGCCTCGCGGTCCTTCCGCAGAGCGTCGGGGATCAGCCAGTTTTGGATCGTACGGAACATAGGCGCCCAATCCGGCAACATGAGTAGCTAGGTCCCTCGCGAAATCGCGTCCAGTCGGAATCCGAGCCAAGTCACCGATTCTCGGCGAGTCCCCGGAAAGCTTGCTCACCGTCGCTACAACCGCTTTCACCGGAATGGAGACTCTTGGCGTATGGCGCTCCACCCGGTGAAGACTCGGATGCCGGCAGTGGGCAAGATGGGAACTGCTCTGCATTCCCCGCGCCCTGCCGCGTTTAGCAAAACGCGCGGACCAAGAAAGCGATCGCCAATCCGATCGCGGCTCCGAGGAATGCGGCTCCGCTGCCGAGATTCGCGCCGGCGTGCGACCAGAGCCAAGTGCTGAAGCCGATCAAGATGCAGAAAGGCAGCACATCGCCGCGATCGAGTTTCCAAAAGTGGGTGGGAGCCGGCGATTGTTCCTCAGGCGGCGTCTTGGGCGGCACGTTGGCGGGTAACTCGGTTTGCGTCTCCATCTCACACACAATGCTCGCAAATGGATGCGGCTGCCACAATAGGCGCATCGGCCGTACGGTCGTGGCGTTCCAAGAGTCTTTCGAGCCGTGCGCGCCGTGTGGCCGCGCGAAAGGCGACTCGATTGAAACTCGCCTTCGTTGCCCTATAATCCGGTGCTTAAGACTGCCGGCAAATCGCCCGGCGCGCCTCGAAACTCCTTGAAGGAGGCCGTTTTGAGCCTGCTCGTGAAAGCCCTCTCCTCCTCGGTGGGGAAGAAGTTCGTGATGGGATTCACGGGACTGCTGCTCTGCGGATTTCTGGTTGCTCATCTGGCGGGCAATCTGCTCCTCTACGTCGGCCCCGACGCGTACAACAAATACGCGCACACGCTGCACAGTCAGCCGGCGCTGCTGTTTGTGGTCGAGATCATCCTGTACGCCCTGTTCTTGACGCACATCCTGCTGGCCTTTTGCGTGACGCAGGACAACCGATCCGCGCGGGGCCACGGCTACGCGCTCAAACGCTCGAAGCTGGACGCCGCTCCGCACACGACCAGCTCTCCCGTACATCCCGAGGCCTGGATGTTCACTTCGGGCGCAATTGTGCTCTTTTTCTTGATCGTCCACCTGCTGCAGTTCACCTGGCACAAGTGGCCCTGGTTCACCACGCCGCCGGGCGAGGAACCGTTCGCCAAGGCCATCCGCATTCTGAACGACAACTTCACCTCCGGCGTTTATGTCATCGGCGTGATCATCCTGGGCATTCATCTGTGGCACGGGTTCGCGAGCGCATTTCAGTCTTTGGGGATCACGCATCCGAAGTATGCGGCCCTGATCAAGTGGGTCGGCGTGATCTTCGCCTGCGTGATCGCGATCGGTTTCGCGAGTTTTGTTTTCTTCGCGCGGATGGCGCCGGGAATGACCGCCGCTCAGTAAGTGACGGCTGACGGCAAACGGCGACGGAAAGACACCGACAGAAAAACGGACGGCGATGATTCAGGCAACCGGCAACGGACTCAATTCCAAGATCCCCAGCGGATCGGTCGAGGAGAAGTGGGACCGGCACCGCTTCGAGCTGAAGCTGGTCAACCCGGCCAACAAGCGCAAATACACGATCATCGTGGTGGGCACCGGTCTGGCCGGCGCGTCAGCCTCCGCGTCGCTTGCCGAGCTTGGGTACAACGTCCTCTCGTTCTGTCTGCAGGATTCGCCGCGGCGAGCGCACAGCATCGCTGCCCAAGGCGGCATCAACGCCGCCAAAAACTATCCGAACGACGGCGACAGTGTGTTTCGGCTGTTCTACGACACGGTGAAGGGGGGCGACTTCCGCAGCCGGGAATCCAACGTTTATCGCCTCGCGCAGATCAGCAATCTGATCATCGACCATTGCGTGGCCTTGGGGGTGCCGTTCGCCCGCGAGTACGGCGGCACGCTCGCGAATCGTTCGTTCGGCGGAGCCCAAGTCTCGCGGACCTTTTACGCACGCGGCCAGACCGGGCAACAACTCCTGCTCGGTGCCTATGGAGCCATGCTGCGGCAGGTGGCCGCCGGCAAGGTCAAGCAGATGCCGCGCCGCGAGATGCTCGACCTGGTCGTGATCGACGGCGTCGCGCGGGGCATCGTCACTCGGGACCTGGTCACCGGCAAGTACGAGCAGTTCGCTGGCGATGCCGTCGTGCTCTGCACGGGTGGCTACGGCAACGTCTTTTATCTCTCGACCAATGCGAAAAGCTGCAACGTGACGGCATCCTGGCGGTGTCACAAGCGGGGGGCATATTTCGCCAATCCCTGCTACACGCAGATTCATCCAACCTGCATTCCGGCCAGCGGTGAACACCAATCAAAGCTCACGCTGATGAGCGAGAGCTTGCGGAACGACGGCCGCGTCTGGGTGCCCAAGCAGCAGCACGACCCGCGACCGCCGCACGAAATCCCCGATGCCGACCGCGACTACTTCCTCGAGCGGCGCTACCCCGCCTTCGGCAACCTCGTGCCGCGCGACGTGGCGTCGCGGGCGGTCAAGGAGCGCTGCGACGCGGGTTTTGGCGTCGGCTCGACCGGGTACGCGGTCTATCTCGATTTCCGCGATGCGATCGGCCGCGATGGCGTCGAAACGATCCGCAGCAAGTACGGCAACCTGTTTCAGATGTACGAGAAGATCACGGCCGAGGATCCGTACAAAACGCCGATGCGGATCTATCCGGCCATCCACTACACGATGGGGGGATTGTGGGTCGACTACGATCTCGAGAGCACGATTCCCGGACTCTTCGTGCTCGGCGAGGCCAACTTCTCCGACCATGGCGCAAACCGCCTGGGCGCCAGCGCCCTGATGCAGGGGCTGGCTGACGGCTATTTCATCATCCCCTACACGATCGGTAACCACCTGGCCGCGCGAAAGCTGCCCAAGGTCTCGACCGATCATCCGGCTTTCGCACAGGCGCTCGCGGATGCGAAAGGGCGGGTCGAGCGGATCGCCTCAATTCAGGGCCATCGCACGGTCGACAGCATTCACCGCGATCTGGGACGCGCGATGTGGGAGTCGCTGCGGCATGTCGCGCGACGAAGCGGGGCTTAAAGCCACGATTGAACGCGTCCGTGAACTGCGCGACGAGTTCTGGCGGGACGTCAAGGTGCCCGGGAGCGGCGAGTCGTTCAATCAGAATCTCGAGCACGCCGGCCGCGTGGCCGACTTCCTCGAGTTCGCCGAACTCTTGGCGGCAGACGCGCTGCATCGCAAAGAGTCGTGTGGCGGGCATTTCCGCGAGGAGTATCAAACGCCCGACGGCGAGGCGCAACGCGACGACGCGAACTTCTGCTATGTCGGGGCCTGGGAGTTTCAGGGGGTCGACAAGCCGGCCGTCCTCCATAAAGAGCCGCTCACCTTCGAGGCGATTCCCCTCGCGTCACGGAGCTACAAGTAATCATGTCCGGGACTCTTTCGCTGACCTTGAAGATCTGGCGGCAGCCCAATGCCCAGGCGCGCGGCCGGTTTGAAACCTACCAGCTCGACGACGTCTCGCCCGACATGTCGTTCCTCGAAATGCTCGACGTGCTCAACGAGCGTCTGATCCGTGAAGGACAGGAGCCGGTCGCTTTCGACCACGACTGCCGCGAGGGCATCTGCGGTGCCTGCGGCATGATGATCAACGGCCAGGCCCACGGCCCGGACGCCGAAACCACCACGTGCCAACTCCACATGCGGCGGTTCCGCAGCGGCGACACGATCGTTATCGAGCCGTGGCGTGCTCTGGCCTTTCCGGTCGTCCGCGACCTGGTCGTCGACCGCTCGGCCTTCGACCGCATCATGACGGCCGGCGGCTTCATCTCGGTCAGCACGGGCAGCGCGCCGGAAGCCAACTGCATCCTCGTGCCAAAAGATGAATCTGAGCTGGCGATGAATGCGGCCGCCTGCATCGGCTGCGGAGCCTGCGTGGCGGCCTGCAAGAACGCCTCGGCCATGCTGTTCGTCAGCGCCAAAGTCTCCCATCTGGCTTTGCTGCCGCAGGGGGAGCCGGAACGTCGGCGGCGCGTCGTCTCGATGGTCGCCCAGATGGATCACGAAGGCTTCGGCGGCTGCACCGTCACCGAGGAATGCGAGGCCGCGTGCCCGGCCGGAATTTCGGTTTCCAACATCGGCCGGCTCAACCGCGAATATTTGAAGTCGACTCTCGGCGGCGGCAAGTAACGTTGGGGTGGCACTGGCGGCTTGTCCGCCAGTGCGCTCTTTTAACGTACGAAGATTGAAGACACTGGCGGACAAGCCGCCAGTGCCACCCGACAATCTGAGTCGATTCGGTACGGGCCTCGGAACGCAATTTGCCCCGTGGGTGGGGGCACTCGGAGCGCTCGGATGTTGCGAACGGCATGCTATCCCTGGCACGTGGCCCACGGCGGTCGGATGATCGACTTTGCCGGCTGGGAAATGCCGGTGCAATACGGCTCGATCATCGACGAACATCAGTCCGTCCGTCACGCTGCCGGATTGTTCGACATCGCCCACATGGGGCGAATCAAGTTCAGCGGGGATGACGCCCGCGGCCTGCTCGACCACCTGCTGACGAACGACGTCACAAAACTCGAGCCCGGCGATATCCGGTATTCGCTCGTGACCAATGAGTCGGGCGGAGTGCTCGACGATGTGCTCGTCTATCGCTTCGATGCGTTTTACTACCTCGTGGTGAATGCCTCGAACCGTCTCAAGCTCGTCGACTGGATTACGAGCCACCAGGGCAGGTTCCACGCGCACGTCGAGGATCAGACTGTCGCGACGTTCATGCTGGCCGTGCAGGGACCGCGGGCACTCGATATTCTGCATCCGCACATCAACGTCGAGATCTCCGACCTCAAGTACTACTCCGGCTGCGAGGCGATGGTCTTCGGCAGGCCGGCACTTGTCAGCCGCACCGGATACACGGGCGAAGACGGCTTTGAAATCGTGGTCGCGTCCTCCGACGGTCCCGACGTCTGGCACCGGCTGATCGCCGACGGCAAGGAGATGGCTCTGGCGGCGTGCGGCCTCGGCGCTCGCGACACGCTCCGCCTCGAAGCAGGCATGGCGCTTTACGGTCATGAGCTTAGCGAGTCGATCGATCCGCTCACGGCGGGCCTGTCGTTTGCCGTTAAGCTCAACGCGGGCGATTTCATCGGTAAGGCGGCGCTGGCGGCGATCAAGAACGGAGGGATTCGGAAGGAGCGCGTCGGGCTCGAGCTGGCCGGGAAGCGCATCGCCCGTGAAGGGTCGGCCGTGTTCCTGGACGGACGAGAGATCGGACAAGTGACTTCCGGCACATTTTCGCCAACACTGCAAAAGCCAATCGCGATGGCCTACATCGACAAAGGGTCGGCCAAAACCGGACAGGCCATCGAAGTCGACATCCGCGGCAAGCGCGAACCGGCGACGCTCGTCAGTTTGCCGTTCTATCGCCGCCCGGCGTAAGCCTCGCGCGGTTTGCCGTGCGGCATTGAGAGCCGCGACCGTGAGGGAGCGGGTTAAGAAGCGGTGGTCTGATAGCCCGCTTGCTGACGCGCGCGGCTCGAAGCGGACCTGCTCCACTGTCTAACGAATCGCAGCCGAGTCGGGTGCGGGCAACGGAACGAACTCGGGCTCATCCAGCAAAACCTCTGGCTCGGGGTCGTTGTCGCTGTCAGGCTGACGCGCCTTGGTCAGGCTGTAATAGAGCATCACGGCAAAGCCTGTGAACGCAGCCAGATCGAACATGATGTCGAAGCCCCAGTGGTCGATGATCGCCCCGAGAATTGGAGGTGAAACGGCCGTTCCGAATTCGATCAGTCCCAACACGAGCGTCGTGCCCAGGCCGCGGTAACGGCGCGGAAAGGCTCCAGCGCCCAGTGAGACGATCGCCGGATAGAGGAGCGCGTGTCCGAAACCGCACCCCAAAGCGGGCAGCAGGAACTGCCAATCGCGCGACACCAAGGGCAGCGACAGATGCCCGAGGGCGTTGCCGGCGAGTCCCAACAAAATCGTTTTGTGGCGACCGATCCTGCGAGCCCAGCGCGTGCCGGGCACGCGAAAAACCAGGGCCACGAGCGCGTAGACCGTGAAGAACGTGCGGATCCCCTCAATGTGCCGCTCGGTCGCGAACCGGGTCAGGAAGACGGTCGTCAGGCTGAAACCCATTCCCATCGTGATCGCGACGGCGACGACCGTACCGGGCCAATAGTGAATCAACAGTTTCACGGCGGGTGGCGCGTTCGGCAGATGGATGTGCACGTGGCCGCGCATGAAGAACAGCACGCACGCGAGGTAAAACACACCCAGTGCGACGACCGCCAGGCATAAGGCGGCGAAGCGTGCGTATCCAAGCGGGTAAAACGCGAAGATGCCGTCGCCCAGATTGGATCCGGCGATCATCGCCAAGAAACCGCTGGTCCCCAGGATGCCGATCGCCTCGGTCCGGAGGTGCGGGGGCACGAGATCCTGCACGTGAACCACGCTGCAGGTCAGCATCCCGGCCATGCCGACCGCATAGAGGGTTCGTGCCAGGTACAGCCCCGCCGAGACCCGGTGGCAAAGCAAGAGCGATGCCGCCCCGCCAATAAAGAACAAAGTCGAGAGCACCCAGATCGCGCGCGTGCCGTAGCGATCGACGCCTTGCCCGATCACGAGTCGCACCAAGAGCGCCGCCGCGAAGCCGGTCCCGACCACGGCGCCGGCCGCCTGCTCGCTGCCGCCCAGAAAGGCGACGAGCTCCGCGAAGCGGTACATCAGGGTATTGGCGGCGACCAAGGCGAAGTTGGCGACGTACGCGAGCCAGAATTGCGAAGTGTAGACTCGTTTGCGCGTTTGGTTGGCGGCGTGCTCCGTCTGTTGAGGCCCCGACATTTTTCAGCCCAACACTTCGTCAGCCGCCGTAAGCTCCATAGCGCCGCAGGCCGAGGGCGAACGCAGCCCGACACGCTGCGAAGAGCACCACCACCCAACCGACGAGCACCAAGAGCTCAATGGCTAGCTGCGTGTGCGTGTAGCGATGCAGCATGACGGCCGCCGGGAAATACGCCAGATATTTGAAAGGAAGGAACTCGAGCGGCGCGTGATGGCGGCAGGCAGCCAGTCGAGGGGCAGCATCTGACCCGACAAGAAGAACGTGATCATCATGTAAATGAAGACGAGCGAGCTGACTTCGAGGAACCAGAAGCCGATCAGCCCGATCAACGCTTCCATTAAAAATCCAAGCAGGAAGGAGAGGAGCAGCGCGATCACCCAGCCCGCGGTCGTCAGCGCGTCTGGCCAACCGTCGAAATATCCCCGGCAAAGCCAGAACACGAACGCGAACGGAACCGTCGCGATGAAATAATAAACCAGCTTGTGCGCCATCCGATGCCAGAAGAGGTAGCCCAGCATATCGATCGGCTGCGTGAGATACTTTTTGATCGTGCCGTCGCGGATTTCCAGCGCGATGCCTTCCGCCAGCCCCGGCATGCTCGAGAAAGCGCGCGACACGAGCGCGAGAAGGTAGTAGGCGATCATGTTATGGTAGGTGTAGCCGTTGAGCTTGCGCCCGGATCGACGCTGGCCGCCGAAAAGATCGCCCCCCACAGAAAAATCTGCGTCACGGTCGGCAGAAACCGCACGAGCGTGCCGAACACGAAGTCGGCCCGGTAGGCCAGCCGTTCCTCGATGCAGGTCGTGAGGATCGTCCACCGCAGTCGCAGGGCCTGGGCCATCATGATTGGTCGGGGTCCCTGTTAACGGTCGACAGGCTGCTCGGCTTCGAGTTCGAGATCGCTCATACCGTCGCTCGGGGGGCGTACGCTCGGCGTTGTTTCGCCATTTGCCGCTTCCGCGCCGGGGGACGACGGGGATGAGCTGGACGAAAACAGCTCGGCGATCACGTCCTCGAGCGGGCGCTCCTGCACGCCGACGTCTTCGATGTTGTAGTTGGACAGCAGGTCCGAAAGAATCTTCGGGATGTTTTGGCGGGGGACTTCCAGTCGCACGCGGGGCGGCTGGCATTCGACGATCGTGCCGAAGCGGGACAGATCCTGCGGGACCTCGCTGCCGGCAAACTGCAGATCCATGATTTTGTGGCGGCTGAAACGGTCGAGAATCTCCTCGAGCGGACCGTCGTGATTGATCCGGCCGTGGTTGATGATGATGGCCCGTTTGCAGAGCGCTTCCACATCTTTCATGTAATGGCTGGTGAGCAGCACGGTGATCTGGCGCTCGGCCTGGTAGAACTTGAGAAACTCCTGAACGCGACGCTGCGACACGACGTCGAGGCCGATCGTCGGTTCGTCCAGAAGCAGCACCTCGGGGCCGTGGAGCAGGGCGGCGATCAGCTCCATCCGCATCCGCTCGCCCAGCGACAGCTCGCGCACCGGCTGGCCGACCAGCGAGCGGACTTCCAAGAGGCTGGTCAGCTCGTCGAGGCGCCGCTGAAAAAGAACCGGCTCAACGCGATAGATCTCCCGGTGCAGGCGGAACGATTCCTGCGCGGGGAGATCCCACCAGAGCTGATTCTTCTGCCCCATCACCAGCGAGAAGCGGCGGCGGAAGGCATTGTCACGCTTCCAGGGCGTGTAGCCGAGCACGCGTGCGTCGCCGCCGCTGGGGAAGATCAGGCCGGAGAGCAGCTTGAGCGTGGTGGTCTTGCCCGCGCCGTTGGGACCGAGGAAAGCGACGATCTCGCCGGTTTCGACCGAGAAACTCACACGATCGACGGCGGCGACGGCGTTGTATTCCCGACGGAAGAGGCCCGCCACTGAGGCCAGCAGGCCTTCCCGTTTGCGATACACCCGGTAAGTTTTCGACAGCTCGCGGACTTCGATCGCCGGCATCCAACCATCTTAGACCAGATGAGGGCATTATGTAACCGGCGTCCGGCCATGATGAGCGAGGCGAACACGGCACAAAAAAAGCCCGCAGACCGAAGCCTGCGGGCTGGAAGGGCTTGTTAGTTCGGCGATTGACCGGTGCTACTTGGTGCCGGCGGTCGCCATGCTATGGAGCACCTGCACGTAATCGAGGGCGATCCGCAGCACTTCGTTATTGTAGTAGCCAGAGGCGAAGATTGGACCATCGGTTGTTTCCTCCGACGTGACTTCTTCCGCCTTCTTTTCTTCGAGCTTGTCCTGAATCCGCTCTTTCTTTCGCGTTTCCAAGTTCAGCGAGATTTGCTTGCGGCTCTTTCGCTCGTCGAAAACCGCGATCTCTTTGTTGAGCTTCTGGAATTCCGCATCGGTCGCAACTCGGGCCTGGCTCCGCCGCTGCAACATCGAAACCATTTCGGGATTGACCCGGTTCCACGGCTGATAGTCGGCCGGCTCGACACGGTCGAATTTCAGTGCGTTCTCGAGCGAGGATTCGCCCAGATCCATGTGGTCCAAGAGGTTGGGCAGCACGACGTCCGACGGAACTCCGAGGTTCTGCGTGCTGTCGCCGTTGACTCGATAGAACTGGCTGATCGTCAGCTTGAGGGCGCCGCGGTCCTCCGGATTGAAGAGGCCGGCCAGTCCTGACTGGCCGACGGGCATGACATTCTGGACTGTTCCTTTGCCGTGGGTCGAGTTGTCCCCCACGATGATTCCGCGGCGGTAGTCTTTGATCACGCCGGCAAAAATCTCCGACGCCGAAGCCGAGAGGCGATTCGTGAGCACAACCATCGGACCGGTATAAGCGACCGTGGGGTTGGTGTCGGGATGGACGTCCTTATCGCCGCCCGGCGTCTTCACCTGGACAATCGGCCCCGACTCGATGAACAGGCCGGAGACTTCGATCGCCTCGCTCAGGGCGCCGCCGCCGTTGTTACGAAGATCGACGATCAACAAGTCGACGCCGCCCTGGCGTTTGAAGTTGTCGAGCACCTTCTGCACATCGCGGGCCGTGCTCTTGAAGTCGTCTTCGCCGCTGGAGGCGCCGTTAAAGTCGCGGTAGAACGACGGAATGTTGAGAATTCCGACGCGACCCGGGCTGCCCTTCAACCGATCGCCGGCCTGAATGATCTGGCCTTTGACCTCTTGCTGAGTCAGCTCGATGGTCCGCCGAGTCAGTGCGTAGACAGCGACTTGGCTCCTTTTGTTCTTGGCCGGGTTTTTGAGGTCGATGTGCTCGGCCGTTTTGACCTGCAGTCGCACCTTCGTGCCGCGGGGACCGCGGATCAGGCGCACGACCTTGTTCAGCTTCATTTCGACGACCGGCACGATTTCGCCCTCTCCCTTGCTGTCGACACCGATGATCTTGTCGCCGACTTTGAGGCGTCCGTCTTTTTCGGCGGCGCCGCCGGGGACGATCTGTTTGACGACGGTGTAGCCGTCTTCCTCACGCAGGGCCGCGCCGATTCCTTCGAGCCGCAGCTCCATCGAGATGCGGAACTCGTCCCGCGTCTGGGGCGACATGTAGCTGGAGTGCGGATCGAGACAGTGGGTGAGCGCGGTCAAATACAGCTCGAGCTTCTCGCCGTCATCCATCTGTCCCCAGGTCTCGAGATTCAGACGGTACCGCTTCTTGACTCGCGTACGGGCGTCGGCGTCGGCCGTGTCTTCGAGCTTCAACTGCAGCAGGTCGTATTTGATCTGCTTGCGCCAGCGCTCCTTGATTTCGTCGTCGGTCTTGGCCCACTGGAGTTTTTCGGCATCGATGATCATGCCTTCGTCGACGGTGAAGTCATGCTTGGCGTCGACGAGCGTGTCGGCCAGAGCCTTGCGCTCGGCCACCCGCTTCAGGAACAGGTCGAACGTGTTGTAGGCAAAATCGACGTTGCCGTGTTTCATCAGGTCGCCGAGCCGCGCCTTGTCCTGACCCAGTTCATCGACGTCGGCCTGGGTGAAGTACAGCTTCCGCGGATCGAGCAACTCGAGATAGCGCTTGAAGAGCTTGACCGAAACTTCGTCGTTGATGCGGAGGTGGCTGATGTGGTTTTCTTCAATCAGCTTGCAGACGAGGATGGCCGTCCGCGATTCCGCCGGTCGGGGCTCCGCAGCCTCATGAGCGAAAATCGTCGAGGCCGCCAGGGCCAACGTGACCGCGATCAGAGTGCTGCCGGTGCGCGAAGTTGCTGGGAACCGCATAGATCCTCATCCCATGGCGAAAGAAATGAAAAGGGGATTGGCAGCCGAAGAAAAATTAATTCGCACCCGCGACCTCGATCCGCCCGCCCCGATAGTCACCGCTCAGGATCCCCGGGACGAGCAGACATTTTTCCCCAAGACGACGCAGACAATCGGTCTGCCGGTTTTCCGAGGCAGACATCAGGTCTGCCAGCTTTCAAACGGCTGCTAGGCTGTGGCGATCCGTCGCCCAAGGGATCGTATCGGAACAGGCCAAACGTGACAAGAGGCGCTTTGGTGGAACTCACGGCCCGCTAAACCCTTTAGCGACGCCCACGATGTGTTTTTCGCGGGGACCACAGCCCGGCATTCAGCAGGAAAAGAGCTTTGAAATCCTCCCGAAAATCGCCCCATTAGAACTACTTACGCGGCGAACCGGTCACGTGCGGGAAAGTTCCAGCGAGATTGCGGGCGAAATGCGGCAAAAAAGCAGCACTAGGTGGCCGCACAGTGAACAACTGCTTCGCCCTCGTAGACGTGCAGCTGGTTGCGGCCTTTGCGAGTCGACTGGGACAGGGCGTCACCGGAGCGGTTCAGCGCGGCCTCCGCGGAGTCGTGGGGCGGGCAGGCCGTATAGCCGAAACTCGCGGTCACCAGCACCTCGGGGCCGCCGTCGTGCATCCGAAAATTATGGACTCGGACCGAGCCCCGGATTGCCTGCGACAGCTTTCGTCCGCTTTCCGCGTCGACACTTGGGAGCAAAACGGCAAACGAATCGGGTGCCACCCGGCAGGCCAAATCCTGCTCGCGGATGGACTGCGAGATCACCGCGGCCAGCTCTTTGACGAAGGCATCTGCACCGGCGATACCAAACCGCGACTTGAGCTGATCCATCCGATCGATGCGCACGAGCAGCAGGCCGCTTGGTTGCTCGGCCTTCGTCCCGGCTTCCAGCATCAGGGCCAGGTTTGCGTCGAACGCGGCCCGGTCGGGAAAATTCGTGATCGCATCAAACGTGCTGCGCTGCCAGGGCATTTTGAACGGCTTTGGCTTGGGACGGTTCTTGGTCTGGGTATCGGCCTGTGCCAATGCCGTGCGCTGGGTCCCGATGATGCGGCCGACAAGGTCCAAGAGCGAGCCGCGCTTCGAGTCGAGCTGGTCGACCTGGTCGGGGGTCAGCGCCATCTTGGGGAAGCCCTCGAGCAGCGCCACGATCCTTCGTGAGTTCTCGAGAGAGTCCAAAACCAGGGCGTAGAGCGACGACAGGGTCTTGGACGCTTTGCGCAGTCCCCGATCTGTCGCCCGGTTCGCATAGGCGATGCCGGCAAGAAATCCGAGACCCGTCGCAAATATCAACGTTGCGCCGGCCCAGATCCAAAACAGCGTGGCCGACACACGAGCCGGCAGTTCGAAATCAGCGATCGACAACACTCCCTGCCTCCAAAGTTCCTTCGAGCTAGCCCGGCGCGTCTGAACCTTAGCTCAAGAACCAGGGCCAGGCCGCGGGTCGGAAAGTGCGTTCCAGCCCGTTACGTAGCGGTGGCGCCGATCTTGAGGCGTTTGAGGAGTCCAAGGCCAATGTCGATAAGGCGGCGCTGGGGCTCTGCAACCTTGGACCTTTGGACCTCGGACTATTGCCCTAGCGCTTATCGGCTTGCACGGGGGAGTCGGTGAACTTGAGGCTCATCATCATCTCGAGGTCGCGGTCAGCCAGTCGCTTGGTTAGGGAAGAGTCGACGGCGAATACCGATGAGGTCTGCGATCCGTTTGGGGCCGCGCAGAGATAATAAATCCACGTGATCGGATTCTTGTTCGCTTCTCCCGCGACTGCGACCCGGTAAAGAAAGCGGCCATCGTCTGTCGGAATTTGCTCTGCCTTCTCGATCGACTTGAAGCGGGGGCCGAGGCTGGTGCGAATGTCGTCCTGGAATTGGTTGACGGAAACGTGCTGGCCCGCGGTGGCCGCCCGGATCGGAGTCAGGTTGCACTGGGCGATCAGACTACCTTGATCAATGAGCCGCAGGACGGCGATTTGGGGATTCTGCTGAAAGATGTGCCAATCCCGATCGTGGGTGAGCTCAATGTTCCACGGTGCGTGAAACTGCAGCCGCGTGAGCGCGACGGGCGGGTCAAGTGGGACGGCCGAGGCCGCCTCCTGCGTCAGGCTCTCGGAGTCAGTCGACGGGGCGCGGGCGACGACCGTCTTGGCGGAGACTTTCAGTCCGGGTGAAATTGGCCCGACGGTCCGCTCCTCCGACTGGTCGATTTCGGCGTGAGTGAGGAGTTTGGCCTTCAGATCGAACAGGTACCAACCGTGCAGCTCAACTTTTCCGGACGAGCCGGCGGTTGCGCCCGCCACTGTTCCGGTCACAGTCACCTTGGCGTTGTCGTCCGCGACCGATTCGAGCGTGCAATTCAGTTCAGACTTCGAGGCGGCTTCGGTGTCGGTGAGCATTTGGCCGACCCAGGTTGGCGGGGTCCATGTGTCGCCCACGGACACCGGATGCGGGGGCAAGAGCGCGACGAGGCAGAGGGTATCGGCCGGGGCGCGCAAAAGCTCCAAATCGGAGGCCGCCAGCGGACCTAGCGGACTATAGAACAGGATTCCCTCGCTACGTCCCTGCGCGACCATCAGCCGGCGGTCGGCCGAGAGCTGCGCGCGAGTGGCGTGGTCGGCGACCTTAATCTCGGTGGAGAGGGAGTCGTAGTGCCGGAGCGAACGCAGGGCCTCGGCGTCTCTTCCGGCGCCCGACAGCCAGCGCTCGCGAAACTTCAAGTTCGCTTCTGCCGCGATCGGGTGCGAGAGAAACTGACCCTTTTCGATCGCGAATTCGGCGGTGCCCGCGACTTTCACCTGGACATCGACACTCTCGATCCGCGAATCGGCGGGCGACTCCTTGAGCGTGTAGGGCCCGGGATCGGCGGCCGGAGCGGGTGGGCGGGCCGCCGACAACCAGAGGGCGAGAACCACGATCTTGGTAAAAGGCTGCCGGATCATTGCGCGGGATTGTGTCGATTCCGCCAGCCTGCGGCAAGCGGTCTTTGCGGAACCCGCCCGTCAGTCGTTGACCACGGTCGCGCCGTCGGCCAGGGCGCGGGCGGCCGCCACCAGGCCGCGAACGTCGAGATTGAGGTCGGCCAACAGCTCGTCGCGTTCGCCGTGCTCGATAAAGTGGTCGGGAATTCCCAGGCAGCGGACGTTGCTCGCGTCGACACCGGCCGCGCTCACAGCCTCGAGGACTGCCGAGCCGAAGCCGCCACACAGCGCGCTTTCCTCGACCGTCAGCACGAAACCCGTTTGCTCGACGGCCCGCACGATGGTTTCGGCGTCGAGCGGTTTGGCGAACCGGGCATTGATCACGCCGACCTCGAGCCCCTCTTTTCTCAATTGGCGGGCGGCTTCGACGCAGCGACCCAAGAGGGCGCCGAAGGCAACGAATGTCCCGTCGGTGCCCCACTCGATGATCTCGGAGCGCCCGAGCTCGATGCGCGCGACGGCCCGCTCGACGGTTTCGACGTTGCACTTGGGATATCGGATCGAGGCCGGGGAATCCAAGCCGAGCGCGAAGTCGAGCATCGGGCCCAGTTCTTGGCCGTCCCCGGGAGCCATCATCACCAGGTTTGGGAACGCCCGGAGATAAGTGTTGTCGAACACGCCGTGATGTGTGGGCCCGTCGGGGCCGCACAGGCCCGCCCGGTCGAGGCAGAAGGTCACGGGCAGGTTCTGCAGAGCGACTTCCTGGAAGATCTGATCGTAACTCCGCTGCAAGAAAGTACTGTAAATGTCGACGATCGGCCGCAGACCCGTTTTCGCCATGCCGGCCGCGAAGGCGACGGCATGTCCCTCGCAAATACCCGTGTCGAAAAAGCGCTCGGGAAATTCGTCGCGAATCTTTTGGAGTTTGTTCCCCTCACACATGGCGGCTGTGAGCACGGTCACGCGCGAGTCGCGGCGCAGGGCCTGCAGAATGGCTTCGCTGGCCAGGTCGGTGTAGGCGGGCTTACTGCTCTTTTTGAGGGAGACGATCACGCCGTTCTCGTCGCGCTGGAACACGGGAGGCGTGTGGAACTGCACCGGATCGAGGGAGGCCGGCTCGAAACCGTGCCCCTTTTCGGTGAAAACGTGCAAGAGCACGGGGCCCTTGAGGTTTTTCACCAGCTCGAGGTAGCTCCGCAGGCTGTCCAGGTCGTGGCCATCGACGGGCCCGATGTAGCGAAACCCCATTTCCTCGAACAGCATTCCGCCGTGCAGGAATGTTTTGACCGCGTCCTTGAAATGCCCCAGCATCGACTCGGCCGTCTCGCCGACGACTGGCAGTTTATTCAGGAGCCAGGAGACGTCGCGCTTGAGGCCGTCGTAAAACGGAGCGACCCGCGCCTTGTCGAGATACTGGGCCAGACCGCCGACGCGCGGGCAGATCCCCATCTTGTTGTCATTGAGAATGACGACCATGTCCTTTTTGAGACCGGCCGCATTGTTCATCGCCTCGAAGACGATGCCCGAGGGAAGTGCACCGTCACCGAGTACGGCGACGGCACGGCGGTCATCGCCCAACAGATCGTCGCCCGCCTTCAGTCCCAGCACAGTCGAGACGCTGGCGCCGGCATGCCCCGTCATGAACAGGTCGTAGGCGCTTTCTTCGGGGTTGGGATAACCCATCAGTCCGCCCTTCTGGCGGATGGTCCCGAACTCGCGGAAGCGTCCCGTGAGGAGCTTGTGCGGATAGATTTGATGACCCGTGTCCCAGATCAGGCGGTCTTTCGAGAAATCGAAGACCAGATGCAACGCGACCGCCAGCTCCACCACTCCCAGGTTGCTGGCAAAGTGGGCCGACCGCGTCGAGACCACGTTGCACAAGGCCTCGCGGATTTCGGCAGTCAGCCGGACAAGCTCTTGGTCGCTAAGTGAACGTAGATTCTTTGGGGAATCAATTCCGGGCAGAATCTCAAAATTCATCAATGGTCTCTCTCCAGAACGAAGTGCGCCAGCGCTTCCAAGCGCTGACTCGCCTCGCCGAACCCGGAGAGCGCACGGCACGCCTCTGCGATCAGTGAGCGGGCCCTCTTGCGGCTCTCCTGGATCCCCAGCAGAAACGGATAAGTCAACTTCCCGAGCTTGGCGTCCTTGCGGACGCCTTTTCCCATCTTCTCTTGTTCGCCGACAATGTCCAAGAGATCGTCGGTAATTTGAAACGCCAAGCCAAAGTTTTCGCCGTATTGGGAAAGGCTGGCAAGGGCTTCCGGCGAGGCTCCCGCAATCCGGCCGCCCATTGTGAGAGCGGACCGCAACAGACGTCCAGTCTTTCGGCGATGGATGGCTTGAAGTTGTTCGATCCCGGCGACGCCGTTTCCTTCCGCCTCGAAGTCGGCCGTCTGCCCCGCCACCATCCCCGTCGCCCCGGCGGCGGCCGCGAGGTCCGCACAACAGGCTGCGGCGACTGCCGGCGGACGCACGTCGCGAGCGAGGACCTCGAAGGCCAAAGTCAAAAGCGCATCCCCGGCGAGGATCGCCAGGGCTTCACCGAACTGGATGTGGCACGTCGGCCGGCCGCGGCGGAGCGAATCGTCGTCCATCGCGGGCAAATCGTCGTGGATCAGCGAATAGGTGTGGATCATCTCCACCGCGCAGGCGGCGGGAATCGCCGCTTGGGAGTCGCCTCCAGCGGCCTCGCATGCCAACAGGGTCAAGAGGGGCCGGAGCCGCTTGCCGCCTGCCAAAAGGCTGTAGGCCATCGCCTCGCGCAGACGATCGGGACACTCGGGGCCGAGCCGATCGACGTAGTCCGACAGGTGCCGATTGACCAGGAGTCGCGGTCCCGCCAGCGAATCTTCAAGGAGTGCTGCTTCCGCCATTGCCATACGCTCGATGCCGGTGTGAAAAGGATCAATGCTTAAAAAATAGCAGGGCGGGCAGCGCTTTCCAAACGTAAACTGAGCGGCTGATTCTATTTTTTCCGCGCGCGTTCGAGAATAGCAGCCGTCAAAAAGGGTTTTAAACGGCAGCGGTTGCGAGCGCGAGTGCGATGCGGCAGGCGTCAAGATAACTGGGAATGTGCAGGCTTTCGGCCACCGTGTGGACGTCCTGCTGCCCGCATCCCAGCGTCACCGTGGGGAAGCCGTGCGCGGTCAGCCAATTGGCATCCAGCCCGCCATTGGTGGTGCGAATCGCAGGGGTCTTACCCGCCAGCTCGATCGCCCGCATCGCTGTTTGCACGACGGGTGAATCGACAGCGATTCGGAACGATTCGTACTTTTCGAAGACATTGAATTCGATGCGGCCCGTCGCACCGACATCGTTCTTGAGCGATTTGGCCGCCTTCTCGAAGGCCGTTTTGTAAGCGGCGATAATCTGTTTGCGAAATTCCGGGTCGTGGCTGCGCACTTCGGCCTTGATCGCAAGTTCCGGGGCGACGACGTTCGTGGCGTCTCCCCCCGACACGATGCCGATGTTGCTGGTTCCCGTTCGGCTCCCTTTAACGACCAGGCCGTGCCATCCGCCGGCCACTAAGTCGGCAATGGCCATCCCAGCGAGGCCGATCGCGCTGATGCCATGCTCAGGCCGCGCACCGGCGTGGCTGGCGAGCCCCACGATCCGGATGTTCACCTCGACGCCCCCCGTGGCTCCAACAGTCGCGACGTCTGACGGTCCCCCGTCCCAGTTGAAGCACAGCTGAGGGTCGCCAAGCTTTTTCAAGTCCATGAAGCGGGCGCCGAGGAGGCCGACCTCTTCCTGCACGGGCCAAACGAAGGTGAGCGGCGGGTGAGGCAGTTTGCGCCGCCGGATTTCGCTGAGCGCGGTCAAGAGGACGCTGACCCCCGCGCGGTCGTCGGCGCCCAGCGCCGTCTTGGGATCTTTCGAAACGATGAGATCGCCTTTGCGAACGGGCCGCGAGCCGACGCAAATCGGGACCGTATCAAGATGCGCCATCAACAGCCGCCGCGGCCCACGAACCGTTCCCGGAAGCTTCACGATCAGGTTGCCGCATTCGCCCCCAATTGGGCTGCGTTTCTGGGCCGCATCTTCGACAATGGCCGAGGACGAGACGCCGAGACTTTTCAAACGGGCGCGGACGGCCGTGTGGATCTTCCGCTCTTGTCCGCTGCGACCCGGGACGGCCATCATCTCGGACACGAGTCGGACGGCGGCTGACGCATTGATGGGAGGCAGCGGGACTGCGGCCGATGGCGATTTCATGGCGGAGCTTTCCTGGCAACGCTGAGAGAAAACAAACAAACGCTGAAAGAAAAATAAACGAAGGCCAAGAACCGCTTACTTCGTGCGCGGCTCTTAAGATGTCGGATTATGATCGAACGTTGGACGACCTGCCACATCGCGAGGCGCCATGAGTGACAACTTGGATTTGCACGAGGCCAGTCCGGACGAGCGAGCACAAGCCTTTCGAAACGTTCACGACGTCTGGCCCAGCCACGTCGATCCCGAAGAGCACCTCCGCCGTCGGCTGGCCAATCCGAAGTTCGACAATTCGATCACTTACGTCGGCACACTCGACGGCCGCGTCGTCGCGGCTTGCGGGTGTTTTCACGTTTCCGTCCGCATCGATGGAACCGTCGAACGGGCCTGCGCAGTCGGTTCGGTGCACACGCTCCCCGAGTTCCGCGGCCGCGGGTTTGCCCCCCGCCTGCTCGCCTTTGCTGAAACCCGCGAGCGGCAGGCTGGCAAGACCTTCAGCATGCTTTATTCGGACATTTCTCCGGCGTACTACGAGCGACTCGGATATCGTCGCTGCGCCGCGGCCCAGGGATGGGTCAACCCATCGGAAGGGGGAACAAAATCGTCTTCGTCATGCACTTTGAGTCGATTTCAGCCCGCCGACGAGTTGTCCACTCTTTGCGACCTCTACGACCGCGGTCACGCTCGGCACCCGCTGTCAATCGCCCGTTCGGCCGAGTATTGGCGCTATCTGCTCACTCAAGGTCAGGAGGACGAGTTTTATTTCGCCGAGATGGGCGGCAAACGGATCGGCTATGTTCGACTCGGAAGCAGGCCACAGGGAGTCATCATCCGAGACCTCTCATTGCCGGAAGCCGCTGACGAAACGGAGCGCGGCCTCTATTCGGCGGTGATCGCGTTAGCCAAAGAGCGAAGCGTTGGACGAATCGGCGGCTGGATGCCGGCCGACGCGGTCTGCCGCGAATTGTTTGAGGTCGTCGATCAAGGCCAAGAGCTGACGATGATCAAGCCGCTCGTCGATCGAATCAAAATCGATGAGCGGCACTGCCGGTCCGCGCAGCACTTCCACGAAATCGACCACGTTTGAGGGAGTGGTGCGTCTACTGAAATCATGTCAGGCTGAGGGTGGCTGGGGTCGAACCGTCTTCGGTTTGCCCCCAGAGAGCCAAGCACTGGGGGCGGCGAAGACGCCGACTCCAGCCACCCCACATTTTGCGATAGACAGAGAGGGTCGCTAACCCGTCTTGCTTGCCTTTCGCAAGCTCTCTACAATCCCGGCCCCTTTTTGGCCCTGATCGTTTGGAGCGGCCAAGGATGGTCCGTTCGCGTCTCGCATTTCTCAAGCACCTCATTCTGGCAATCGGATCCCTAGGGCTCTGCGTGTGCGGCACCGAGCTTGGGCTGCACGTGTATGAGTCGTGGGCTGAGTGCGCCGTGTGCCGCGCCGATAAAAGCGCGTGCTCGCCTTCGTGGACGGTGCATCACAGTTTAAAGCCAGACTTGCACGTGACTGTCACCGATCCGGACCTGGGCACCGAAGTCCACTGGCGGACCAATAGCCTGGGGCTGCGTGGACCCGAGGTCGAGGTCCCCAAACCGGCAGGGACCTATCGCATCTTGTGCCTGGGCGACGAATCGACGCTCGCCCCCGAAACCAGTCAGGACGAAACCTTCTGCGCGCGACTCAAGGAGCTGCTGCCGGCCTCCAGCTCGGTCAACCTCGAAGTGATCAACGCCGGCTGTCCGCAAACGGGGCCGCTGCTTTCGTTCTTGGCCCTCAGGCACAAACTCTTGGCGCTGGCCCCGGATGTCGTCGTGTTCAACTTCGACATGTCCAACGTGGCCGACGATCACCGTTGTCGGCGCTACGTGCGGATGAACGGCAAAGAACCGCTCTACTGTCCCCACCCTGATCTCGAGCGACAGCGGACCACCTCGGAAGTGTTTTGGGTCGAACGGCTCTTGTTATGGCAGCACGCCAAGCGGGGTGTAGGGCACCTGGTCGGCGCCGAGGATCAGGCCGAGGATGTGCGCGACATCGATGCGCCGCAGGGTGCCTACGCCTGGATGCGAGACGACGCGCCCGATTGGTCGGTGTACATCGACCAGACGCTCGAAGTTCTTGGGCAGATGGCCGGCGCCTGTCACCGGGCGAACGCGGAGTTCGTGCTGGCGGTCGTGCCTTGTCCGTGGCAGATTTCGGCCGAGGCCAGCAACGGCCCGGGCGTTCGGGAGCGGGCCGGCCTGCAGCCGCATGTCCTGTACAAAAACCGGCTCCCCTTCGACTCGCTCGCCGCCTATTCGCAGAGGGAGAACATCCTCTGTTGCGACCCGTCGCCGGCGTTTTCCGGGGCCGAGCACGCGGAACGCCTGTATCGGGATAGCGCCGCTCGCTTTTCAGCGACAGGCCATGATTTGTATGCTCGCGTCCTGGAGCGCTTCCTGGTTACGAACGTCGTTGGGCCGTGGCGGGCAGACGGGCAAATTCGCCCGGGCCGCCGGCTCACGGCTCGGGAGCCCTTGCGACCAGAGACTTCTGAAGTGAGACGCGCGGACGTTCAGGACGACCTCGATCCTGTTTCGCGGGCGCAATTCAATCGCTAGAATGATTCAATCGTTAACGCCGTTCAATAAATCGACAGACAGTCTAATAATTCAGGTCACGGGAGGTGAGTCGACCTTTGGCCCGCGAAAGCGGGCCGAGCCATTTCTGGAATCACTAGTTCGCTCGCGCCGAGAGCTCTCACTCAAACTCGCGCTTTCAATAAAATCCGGCATCAGCGAAAGTCATCCGTGAGTTCGCGAGGCCGGAGGGAGCTTCGATGAGCCAGTACGAGTCGACCGTTCGCTATTTCGATCACGCTGCCAATTTGATGGGCCTGTCGAAAAACATGCAGGCCCTGCTCCTGATCCCGGAGCGCGAACTCAAGGTCCAAGTGACCCTCGAGCGCGACAACGGCGAGATCGCGACGTTTATTGGTTACCGTGTCCAGCACGACAGTGCCCGCGGGCCGATGAAGGGGGGCCTGCGCTATCACCATGAAGTCGACGCGGACGAGGTGCGCGCCCTGGCGACGCTCATGACTTGGAAAACCGCGGTGGTGAATATCCCCTACGGCGGCGCGAAGGGGGGAATCGCAATCAATCCCCAGGAGCTGAGCCAGGGCGAGCTCGAAAGGGTGACGCGGAAATTCGTCGATGCCATCCACGACATGGTCGGGCCCGACAGCGATATCCCCGCGCCCGACATGGGGACCAACGCGCAGGTGATGGCCTGGTTCATGAGCCAGTACCAGAAGTACAAGGGCTTTAACCCGGCGTGCGTGACCGGCAAGCCGCTCGAGCTGCATGGATCCGAAGGGCGGGAAGAGGCCACCGGCCGCGGCGTGGCGACCCTGACGGCCGCGATGCTCGAGCGTGTCAAGCAGCCGATCGCTGGGGCCAGTGTCGCCATCCAGGGTTTCGGGAACGTCGGCTCGTACTGTGCGCAGTTCCTGCACGCGAAAGGGATGAAAGTCGTCGCCGTCAGCGATAAGGACGGCGGCATCTGGAACCCGCAAGGCCTCGATATTCCGGCCATCCTGCAGTTCTCCCGCGATCACCCCAGCGTACGGGATTTCCCGGGGGGCGAGTCGATTACCAATGACAAACTGTTGACCTTGGCGGTCGATGTTCTGATTCCGGCCGCGCTTGGCGGCGTCCTCACCAAGGACAACGCAAAGGATGTGCGGGCTCGTTACATCGTCGAAGCGGCGAACAATCCGACCGTCATCGACGCCGACACCATCTTCGACCAGCGCAAAATCCTCGTGTTACCCGATATCCTGGCTAATGCCGGCGGGGTGACGGCCAGCTATTTTGAGTGGGTGCAAAACAGACAGCATTTTCGTTGGGACCTGACCCGCGTCCGCAACGAGCTGGACCGCATTCTGCTCGAAAGCTTTGAGAAGGTTTGGAAGATCGCCGAAGACAAGCGCGTTTCCTTGCGCACGGCAGCGTACTTGCTCGGAATAGGCCGCGTGGGCCGGGCGACGGTCCTGGCGGGAATCTCATGATCAACTTTGGATGCGTTTCACAATCAGGGCCAATTTCCTCGAATTTTCCAGCGCTGATCCGGCTAAGACTCGTCCTGTTTGTTAAACGATGTCGCTCCAAAAAGGGCCGTCCATGACGAATGCCACGACCGTTGTTTCACCGATCTTTGACGGCTTCACGGCCGAGGAATATGAAAGCACGCTGGCTCTACTCGAGCAGCGCTCCTATGCCAAGGGGGACGTCATCCTGCACGAGGGGAAGTCGGAGCAGGCGCTCTGGATCCTGCTGAAGGGGACCTGCGAGGTCGTCAAGAAGAACAAGGGCCCGACGGAGCACACCCTGGCCACGCTCGAATCGGGCTCGGCATTTGGGGAAATGTCGTTCTTTCAGAAGGCCCCGCATTCGGCCACGGTTCGCGCTTCGACGGCTGTGAAACTTTTGCGAATCACGCGCGAGAGCTACGAACAGCTGCACACGAAAAATCCGACCGCGGCCTACAAGATCACGCAGATCGTCGTCACGCTGATGGCCCAGCGGCTGCGGCGCATGGACGACTGGATTTGCGAGATGGTCGAGCGACCCGATGGCGTCAATCACCGCGAAGAGTGGCACGACTTTCGCGCCAAGCTCTATTCGGGCTGGCCGTTCTGATCGGCATCGTCATCGTTGATTGCACACCGATCGCGAGACTTAAGTCGGGCTGTCCCCGGCTGACCTCGCTTCACAGTCAATCGCACGCGATGGCGACTCGCGCAGCCCTGGCGCCCATCGATATTTCATAAGGTGGGGCAACTCGCGAAAAGCTTTCGCTATCACCCGCAGCGCGGCACCACTCGGTGCACCGTGGCTGCGCGGGTAATGATCAACGGGAACCTCGGCAATCTTGAGACCCCATCGCAGGCACTGGACCAGGATTTCAGCGCTAATACAGGCACCGCGGCTGGTCAGTGAGAGATTCTGAACGGTGTTTTGGCGGAAAACCTTAAACGCGCAGTCCAAGTCTCGCGCGGTGATGCCGAGCAAAACGCGCATCAGGCGATTCCAAGCCCAGGCATTCAACAGTCTGATCGGCGAATCCGCACGCTTCTTGCGATATCCGATCACCACGTCGGCCGTGTCGGTTCTCAAGAGAAGTTCGGGCAGATTCAGCAGGCTGAACTGGCCATCAGAATCGAGGATGCAAACGAGATCCCCTTGCGACGCTCTCAAAGCACTCGTTAGCGCGGCGCCGTATCCCCGGTTCTCGGGATGTTTGACAATCCGCAGCCGAGGTTCCTGTTCCGCAAATCTCGCGAGGACAGGCCCGGTCTGATCCTTTGAGCCGTCGTCGACCACCACGAGCTCAAATCGCTCGACAAACTCCGGAAGAATTGCGCACGCCGCGTCGAGGGTGTCTTCAATATTGTCCTGCTCGTTATAGGCCGGGAGACAGAGCGCGAACGGCTCTTTGAAAGGAAAGATCGGCGGGGCGTCTTTGTTTATTTCGCGGGCCACCCAGCTTGCTTGAGCACGCAGAATGCCCTTGACCTGTTCTCGGTCAAGCAGCCCTTGCTTCCTCAGGATCTCTCCCAGCCGTCCCCCCTCGGCCCGTTGCGTTTCCAATCCGCGCCTCGATTGCCGCAGATTTCACTCCGTAAAGTTGAGACGCGAGTTCTCCAAAGCGCGGATGCGCAAGCCGCGGGACATTGATCAAATCGGTTCCGAAGAACCGCGCGTCACCCATGAGCTGCTCCGAGAAGCGTGCACGATGCCGAGACCAGGAGGATGGCCCAATCGTTGTGCATCAGACAAGTTTGGTTGATTGCAGCCGCTTCAAATCCTACCGATGATTGTGGCCATGCGAGATCGTACGGACGAGTGCCCCGTCGAAGCAACTTATGCACAGGCCGCCTTTTGCGCGTCGATGATGGGTCCCGTCATTGCCGCGATTGGTTTCTTGGGCCGTCAGGGCTTTTCTGACAACTCGCTGCTGCAGTGGGCTGAGTTCGTGGGCCTCAGCTGGTTTTTGATCCACTTCTCTTACGCAGTGCGCAAACTGTTTCGCACTCCCGACGCCCCGGCGGCGGTTGTGTGGTGGCAGGGACATGCTCCGTTGACACTGGCGGGGCTCGCCTTAGTGGTCGGCTGTGGGGTGGAGCACAGCGGCGCGGCGTGCGTGTTTGCGAGAGCTTTTGCGATTCTCGGCGCGGCGGCTCTGGTGCTGCGTCTTGTGCAGCATGCGCGGAGTCTCGTCGCGCTCCGCGTTGTTTCGCTCTGCCTGTTCGCACTGCTCCTGGGCCTTTATGCAGCAGGCTCCGTCTGGGGTGAGGGCTTCGAGAACCCGCTTTTTGTCGAAAACCTGTGCAACGGCTATGCCCATATCGACACGCTGTATCTGGCAACATTGGCCAATATGCTGCGTACTTACGGCGTCAGCAGCACAGGGTTGGACGGGCTGCCGTTCGTGCCGTACCACTTCGGAAGCCCTTGGATCTTCGCTCGCGTTTCCAATCTTCTCGATTTGCCCGTCATCGACTTTTATAACCTGGCCTACCCGGTGATCTTCGCTCCGTTCGTGGTGTTCAGCCTGCTGACGTTTGCCGTTTCAGTGGGGGAAATCTGGCGCGGATCGGGTCGGGTTCCCGAGCCATCAAGTCGCGAAGCCGGATTCCGCAAGCCGGGATTCTTGTTCTGGTTCCTGGCGGCAGCAGGAGTGATCGGCGTCCTCCCGCGCGGAGTCCCCGCGGAGCCCTTGACCCGCGCCGCGGCGATTTTCGCCAGCGAGTCCTACGGGCTTGCGATTGCGGTGGCCCTGCTTGGAATTGCCGCCGTATCGGCTCTTTCGCGCGACATCGCCACTGCGCCCCAGGTGCGACGCATCGACGTTCTGCTGGGCTTCGTCTTTCTGTGCGCGCTGCCATCAGTCGTCGGACTGCTCAAGATTTCGGTGGTGATGCTCTTGGTGGCTGCGGCCGTGTGGTTCTTCGTCCGGCTCCGGCTTTATCGCTACAAGATCATGACGGCGTCGTTCATCTACGCGCTCATATTCCTGTACTGGGACTGGCTGTTCATTTACACGCCGGAATACGGCCGGCGTTCCGGGTTCGCCCCCTTGAGCCTGCTGAAGGCCCTGGTCGGGTTCACGTGGTGGTCATACTACTGGCTCTTTTGTTACGCGTGGACGCTGCTCTTCGTGACGCTGCGGCTGCGGGAAGAAGGGACTCGAACGCTGGGCGAAGTTTGGGCAGCTTTTCGCGAACGCAGACTGTTGGACGTGGAGTTCGTGCTCATTATCGCGGCGGTGGGATCGGTGCCGGAGATCCTGTTGGGCGACTATTCGAGCGTGCATTATTTCACCGACGATCAACACTGGCTTGCTCTGGGGCTGACGTTGGCGTTTGTGTTACGACCCGCGTCTTCCGCAAGTCGCGGGAACTTGGCGACGCCCACGGTCGCTCGCGGTCCGTTCCAGCCGGCAAACACGCGGCAGACAAGTTGGCTCGACCGGATCACCGTGCGCCAGGTCTGGGCGTCGCTCCTAGGCGTGTTCGTCGTCGGGACATTGGCGCTCAACACCTCCGTTCTGTTGAGCGGCGTGGCGGGCATCTTGAAGGCGTCGCTGGCACTGTCGCCGTCTGCGACGAGCCCACTCGACGCGGCCTGGAACGGCAACCTCTCGGAAGCGCGGCAGATTCTCGACCGCCAGGTGGCCACTGTCGATCAGCGGATGCGAACAGACAAAAGCATCATCAGGGTCTTGCGGGACCTCGGCCGGTTGCCGCTTGAGGAAAAGCGCCGCACCCTGCTGTATATCCCCAAAACAAACCTGCAGTTTTGGGATTTGCTGCACACTGCGTATTCTCCCAAAGTCGGGCCATTCGTCGCTCCGGCGCTGTCAGGAATCGCCATGCTCGACGGCCTCTACTGGCCCTCCAAAGACGACCCGTGGAGTGTGTATGGGTACGAGGAATATGACTATCCGTACGCGACCCCTCCGTATGAAAAGCGACCGCAGCCGCCGCTCGACGAGTATTTGCCGATCCTGAAAAAACGGTGCGTCGCTCGGGGCATGAATCAACTCATCGTGATCGAAGAGCGCAACGGACGCGTCGAAGTGCACAAGTTTGATTGCCCCTGAGCGTGACGTCCAGTGGGTGCTCTGCCGAAAACGCCCCTTCATCGACCGCATCGAAGTGCGTTCCGGATCGCGGTTACGTCGACCCGTTGAACTCTCATCAATCCTCAACGCGATTTGCGGGTTTGTGCACGCCGGGTAGTGGGGGCGCATCTGGACGGCAAACGCGGATTGGCACGGGATTTCAGTGGCGGTGGAAACTGCGGCCCTCTTCGTAGCAGGCGTCGAAATAGCTCTCAAGCGGTCGGCCAATGGCAGGCACGGCCCGCGCGGTCAACTCAAGCGGTGTGTAGAGCACGTCGAAGACTAAACCACGAGGACGACGTCCGGTGGTTATTCCTGCAATGAAAGCTACGGGGCCGACTGAGAGCGGATAGACGACCAAAACGAAGACCGCAGCAATCAGCCAATGGTTGAGGTGCGCCGTGGATTCCTTCGGTTCGTCGCTCATGCCGTCACCTCCGGCGACGGGGTCGCCACGAACAGAAGAACCACCAAATCGACCAGCCGCCGGCAACTGACACGCCAGCAGCCGCCATCCAAATCGCGCCCTCCGGATCGCCTTCACGGTAAAAGCGGTAGCTGTAATAGCCAGACGCGATCAGAATAAGTGCCGCAAATCCCGGCAACTCCCCGGTGCGACGGGCACGCCTGTAGTATTTCTCCATGCCGTCATTCTAGCGGCGGATTCGGCGGGTAGTCGGACAGTTTGAAATAGTCCCACTACCCGACGGAGCCGGAGGGATCGCAATCTCGCACTTCGTTTCTACGCGGATTTGTGGCGTTGCACCCTGGACGATAGTTGCGAATTGGCACGGCGGGTCAGTCTGCGTGACTGGGCGGCTGCTGTATCGTCTCGTTGTATTGGCGGGCGTGCTCTTCGCATAGATGCAAAGTCTCAGGCCGTCCGCCATCTGGACTGGGGTCACAGAAGCTCCACGTAGCGAGCTGACCGCAGACGCGGCATTTTGGCGGCTCCCACGGTTTCTTCGGTTCGTCGCTCATGCCGTCATCGCTTGTGAACCGGCAACGGCAACACGCAGCCGCGCGGGGAGCAATACCAGGACACGCACCAAAGGACCGCCCAGGCCACGGCCGCGAGAAACGCGGTGCTGCCGTACAACCAAGCCAGTAATCGCCAGCTCATGCCGTCATTCTAGCGGTGGACTTAGCGGCGTCGGAATTTCGGACTTCGTTTCTACGCGGATTCGGAATCCGTGATCCGGACTGCATCACCTCTGGTAAAATGGATTTAAGGGCGTCTCTTGAACGTGTTCGGCGTGCGCCCGTTTGGACCGCGGACCCGCATTCCGTAATGGTGGCGGTGCGCCCGGACCTGGAGATTGTCCGCGGCGTCGATGTTGGCTGTAGCCTCTCGTGCCGGTGACGTGCTCTGGCTGACAGCTTCGCTATTGAGCACTGGCGGCCCAGAGCCGCCGACGCGGCACCTACGTCCGTGACGGGGACGGGACACCGTGACGGCGACGGGACACCGGGACTGGGAGGGGACGCTGGGACTGGGACGGGACGCTGGGACTGGGACGGGACGCTGGGACTGGGACGGGACACTGGGACTCGAACGGGACGCTGGGACTGGGACGGGACGCTGGGACTGGGACGGGACGCTGGGACTGGGACGGGACGCTGGGACTGGGACGGGACGCTGGGACTGGGACGGGACGCTGGGACTGGGACGGGACGCTGGGACTGGGACGGGACGCTGGGACTGGGACGGGACGCTGGGACTGGGACGGGACGCTGGGACTGGGACGGGACGCTGGGACCGGGACGGGACACTAGCACTGGGACGGTACGCCGGGACTGGGACGGGACACCGGGACTGGGACGGGACACCGGGACTGGGACGGGACACCGGGACTGGGACGGGACACCGGGACTGGGACGGGACAGGATCCCTAATAACGAGCCATTCATTCGTGCTTCAGGCTTCGTGGTTTCTTCGTCCCACCGAGGGCAGACTGAGGCGGCATTCGTGCTTCGTCCTTTTCGGCGCGTAAACCCGCGTTGACACAGATTTTGCGTTGACCGATACTGCCAAATATGAACGTCGGTTCTTGAAATTTTGGCCTCGACCGATCTGTCGGAATATGCCCGGCAGGTCGCCTCGCGCGCCCGGCAAGCGGCCCGGCAATTGGCCGTCGCCACGGGCGGGCAGAAGAACGATTGGCTGACGCGCTCCTCCGAGCTGATTCGCCAGCGGACGAGTTCGCTGCTCGAGGCCAATGAGCGCGACTGCTCGGCCGCCCAAAAGGCGGGTCTGAGCGCCGCTCTGATCGATCGCCTGCGGCTGACCGGGTCCCGTTTGGAAGGCATCGCCCTCGGACTGGAGCAGGTGGCCGGGCTGCCCGAGCCGGTCGGCGAGATCTTCGAAAGCAACGCGCGACCCAACGGCCTTCTGGTGACTCGCGTCCGCGTGCCGCTCGGAGTCGTTTTCTTCATCTACGAATCGCGTCCGAACGTGACCGTTGATGCGGCGTCCTTGTGCGTTAAGAGCGGCAACGCGGTCATCCTCCGCGGCGGGAAGGAGGCGCGGTCGAGCAATCGCGCCCTGGCGGATTTGCTGACGGAAGCGCTCGGCGCGGCCGGACTGCCTCGCGACGCGGTGCAACTCGTCGAGACGACCGATCGGGAAGCGATCGGCCACTTTCTCAAGCTGCGAGACCAAATCGACGTGGCCATTCCCCGCGGCGGGCGCTCGTTGATCGAGCGGGTCACCGCCGAGGCTACCATGCCGGTCCTCAAGCATTTCGACGGAGTGTGTCATGTCTACGTCGACGCCTCGGCCGATTTGAGGATGGCCGAGGAGATCCTGATCGACAGTAAGTGCCAGCGCCCCGGCGTCTGTAACGCGGCCGAGTCGCTGTTGGTGCATCGCGACGTCGCGTCCAGATTTCTGCCTCAGGTGGCAAAGAGCCTGCGGGCGAGAGGCGTCGAGCTGCGGGGCTGCGAACGCACGCGGTCTTTAGTCAGCGACGCGCGGCCGGCCACCGAGGACGATTACCGAACCGAGTATCTCGACCTGATTCTGTCGGTGAAGGTGGTCGACTCGCTCGCGGAGGCCATCGAGCACATTGAAACGTACGGCTCGCATCACACCGATACGATCGTGACGAACGATCTTTCCGCGGTGCGCGAGTTCACGGCCCGCGTCGATTCGGCCGCCGTTCTGGTCAACGCCAGCACGCGGTTCAATGACGGCGCAGAATTCGGGCTGGGCGCGGAAATCGGCATCAGCACCGATCGGTTCCATGCTCGCGGTCCCTGCGGTCTGAAGGAACTCACCAGCTACAAATACGTGGTCCACGGAAGCGGACAAGTTCGGAGCTAAGTGGTAGTGGCGCGTCTACTGAAAAATGTCGGGCTGAGGGTGGCTGGGGTCGGCGTCTTCGCCGCCCCCAGTGCTTCTCTCTCTGGGGGCGAACCGAAGACGGTTCGACCCCAGCCACCCCACATTTTGCGATAGACAGACCGGTCGGGCAGGCTGGGCCTGCCGAATTGTTTATTTCCGGCAGGCCGAGCCTGCCCATAACTGTGCCTGCCGAATTGCAGGTGCAGGAGGCCAGGGATGGCGGACATTCTCAGCCAGTCGGAAGTCGAATCGCTGTTGGCTGCGCTCGATACCGGCCCGCAACGCAGCGAACCCCAGCAAAGCGCGGCTACGAGCCGTTCCGACGCGTACGGCGGTCAGGTCAGCGTCTACGACTTCAAGCGTCCCGAGCGCGTCAGCAAAGAGCAGATGCGCGCCTTCCAGGCCATGCATGACGGCTTCAGCCGCGAGTTCGGGGCCGTGCTCAGCGGCATGCTGCGAACAATCGTCGAAGTGAAGCTCAGCAGCGTCGACCAGCTCACGTACGGCGAGTTCGTCTTCAGCCTCGAAAACATGACCTGCTTCAACGTGATGCGGGCCGAGGGGCTCGACGGACACATGATTCTCGACCTCACGCCGTCGATCATCTTTCCGATCGTTGACCGGCTGCTTGGGGGAGGCAAATCGGCCAAATACTCGATTCCCAGCCGTCCGCTCACCGAGATCGAGCTGCGGCTGATCGATCGGATCATCGAGCGTGCGATCGAGGGACTCGAAAAATCCTGGGCGAGCGTCTGCGAGCTCAAGCTCCGTGTCACCCAGGTCGAATCGAATCCGCAGCTCGTGCAGATCGTCCCGCCGAACGAAGTGATCGTGCTGATCAGCTTCGAGATCACGATGGGCGAGATTCGCGGAATCATGAACCTGTGCATTCCGTTCAACACGATCGAGCCCCTGATGGGCAATTTGTCGTCCGATACCTGGTCGGCCTACACCAAGCGGACGGCCGATCCCAGGCAGAAGCTCAACCTGCAAACCGGCGTCGGCAAGGGAAAGGTGAATATGGTGGTCGGCCTGGCCGACACGCGGCTCACGGCCCAGGAAATCATGGGCCTCTCGGTGGGAGATGTGATCATGACCGAAAAGGGTCGCGAACAGCCCTTGGAGGTCTACATCGAAGGTCGCCCGCTGTTCCGCGGTTCTGCCGGCTTGCTCAAAGGGCACAAAGCGATTCAGATCTCCTCGTCGATCGCCCGAACGGAAGACTTGATCGAAGCCCAGCTCAAAGAGTTCCAAGCGGCCGCAACTCCGGCTCCAGCAACGCCGGCTGCGCCTGCGCCGACATCGAAGCCTGCCGCCAAACCGCCTGCCGCCAACGCGCCAGCCGGCCGCAATCGCCAGTGATCGGTGGCGCGATCAGGCGTTGGCGCTTCCCTGGGTGCGAATTTCGCAGGTTCTGCAAGCGCTCTGGCTTCGCGCCGCGTACGTCGGCACAGACGCGTCCGGCGCCTGGACCGGTCGTCAATTTTGCGCTTCTTGACGGCGGCACAAATGAGCGGTAGAAGTGGATTTACGTCGAATTTCCGAACGCGGTGGGCGACCTCGCGATATGATCGGACCGCCGGCCTGCGGTTTGCATCAAGCGCGTCACAGACCCGCCGCGGTCATTTTCTCAGGTCACCGAGAGGACTGTAACGATCGAAACATCGCATCGCGTAAACGAACAAATTCGCATTTCTCCGGTTCGCGTCGTCGGCGCCGCCGGCGAAGTGCTGGGCATTCTGGCCACGGCGGAGGCGCAAAAAATGGCCGTCGAGGCGGGACTGGACCTGGTGGAAGTCGCTCCCAATGTCCGCCCCCCCGTGTGCAAAATCATGGACTTCGGTAAGTTCAAGTACGAACAAAAGCGAAAGCAGACGAAAAGCGCTAAGCAGCATCAGCAGCAATTGAAGGAGATCCGGCTGCGTCCCAAGACGGGCGAGCACGATATCGGCTTCAAAGTGAAGCAGGCCCGCACCTTCCTGGAAGACGGCGATAAGGTGAAGGTGAACGTGCTGTTCCGTGGCCGCGAAAACGCGCACCACGAAAAGGGACGCGAAATCCTGACGCAGGTCATCTCGGCGCTCGAGGATATCTCCAAGGTCGAGGCCTTGCCCCGCATGGACTCCGGCCGCTCGATGTCGTGCGTGTTGACTCCAAAGTAACCCGCATCGCGTCCGATTTGGGCGAGCAGCCGGCCATTCGTCGGCCCCTCACGCCTAATCCCGGATTTTTCCCGAGGATCGGTGGTAAGCTTTGGGGGGCGATCGCTATAATCCGCGATTCCCGCCGTGGGGAGGCGGTTTCCCCGAGGGCTCTGAGACGAGGCTCTCGGGTATCGAAGTACGCGTCTTCCCGGCTCGAGAATTCGGATCAGCGGCATGCCAAAGCAAAAGACACACAAGGGAATTCGCAAGCGATTCAAGGTCACCGCCTCGGGCAAGGTGAAGCACAAGAAGGCCTTCCGCGGCCACAAGCTGGCCCACAAGGGAGGCAAGCGGAACCGCCAGGCGCGAGCTGACCGGGTGGTTGAAGGCAAACAGGTCGCGATGATCCGTTACGCCCTGCAACCGTCACCGTAACCGCGTTCATTTGAAATTGCCTCCACGCATTGATTGAAGACAGGCCATGAGAGTAAAAGCAGGAAAAGCGCGGCACCGCTCCAAGAAACGGTTGTTCAAAGAGGCTCGCGGCAATTTTCTCGGCCGTCGCAAGCTGCTGCGCAGCATGAAGGAGACGGTGCTCCGCGCCTGCGCTTTCGCGTGGACGCACCGTCGCCTGAAGAAGCGCGAGTATCGCGCCCTGTGGATTACCCGCTTGTCCGCCGCGTGCGGACCGCACGGCCTGAATTATTCGACTTTCATGCGCGGCCTGAGCCTCGCTGGGGTCGAACTCAATCGCAAGATTCTCAGCGAACTCGCCATCCATGAGCCGGATGTCTTCGGCGAGATCGTCGAGATCGCCAAGAAGGCCGTCGCTCAGAGCTCGGCCGCCTGACTCGCTCGAGGCCCGCTTCGGACGTCGATCCCGCAATGGACTCCCAGATCGATCCGATCGGCGAAATTGTCGCCTACGAACAGGCGGCGCTAGCCGCGATCGTCGCAGCCGGTGATGCCACTGCGCTCGAAGCCGTGCGTGTTGAATTCGCCGGCCGAAAGCACGGTCGAATGCGCGACATCCAGTCACTGCTGGGGAAAGTTGACCCCGCAGAGCGGCCCGTCGTCGGCAAGCGCTTCAACGAGGCCAAGACGAAGGTCGAAGCCGCTCTGGAAACGCGTCAAAAGGAGCTGGCGCGGCCCAAGTCCATCGCCGGCGGACTCGATCTGACACTCCCCGGCACGCCCTTGCGCCTGGGTAAAAAGCACCCACTCGTCCAGACGATGGACGAACTCAAGGACATCATGGGGCGTTTCGGTTTCTCGGTCGCCGAGGGCCCCGAGATCGAAGACGAATGGCACAACTTCGAGGCGCTCAACATCCCGGAAGACCACCCGGCTCGCGATCCGCTCGACAATTTTTATCTCGCGACGTCCTCCGTTGCGGCTGCGAACCTCGGCACAAATACGGCAGCCACGAGCCAAACAAAAACGAAATCGGGCGGACCGGTGCTGTTGCGGACGCAAACCTCAACCGTGCAAATCCGGGTGATGGAGCAGCAGCGGCCGCCGGTGCGCGTCGTGAGCCTGGGGCGCGTTTTCCGCCCCGACACGATGGATGCGTCGCACTCCTGCGTGTTCAATCAGATGGAAGGACTCATGGTCGACCGGGGCGTGACCATGGCCCAGCTCAAGACCGTCATCCGGATGCTGTTCTCCAGCTACCTCGAGCACGACGTTTCGATCCGCTTTCGGCCGTCGTTCTTCCCCTTCACTGAGCCCTCCGTCGAGGTTGATATCCCGTGGGGTGACGACTGGATGGAGATCGGCGGCGCCGGCATGGTCGATCCGCATGTGCTTTCAGCGGTTGGCTACGATCCCGACGAGTTTACCGGCTTCGCATTCGGGCTGGGCGTCGAGCGCCTGTGCATGAAGCGGCACGGAATCACCGATATTCGGCGCTTCTACGAGAACGACATCCGCTTCCTGCGACAGTTCTGAGTTTTCTCGAACACCCGCCGAGGCGTCGCCGTGCACCAGCACGCAGGCAACCGCCTTTCGCGGTTCGGCAGGCATCGGTTTTCCTCTCCTCATTCGGCCGTGCGAGATGCGCGAGCAATCGGGGCACCCTGCGGCAGTTTCCATTTGCATGGCTACTCCCGGCGTCCTAATGGCTTGACCTTAAAAAGACACTGTGTCTATACTTAAAGACAACATGTCTTTGATGCGCATTCTTGAGGGGCGCGGGTGAAAATCGCAGCCGTTTCCGACGCGGAACTCAGCGTCCTGCAAGTGCTCTGGGACCGGGGACGCCTCACCACGCGGCAGATCGCTCGTCAGCTTTATCCGAAGCAAACTGCGTCCGATCTGGCGACCGTGCAAAAACTCGTTTCGCGACTCGAAGAAAAGAGGCTGGTCCAGCGCGATCGCTCCTCTTTCGCCCACACGATCACGCCGCTCATCGATCGCGACAGGTTTGCCGCGGCACAACTGGCGGAGGGCGCGGCCAAGCTGGCCCGCGGTTCGTGGGGGCCCCTGTTGGTCCATCTGGTCGAATCGGCCGAGCTTGCGCCGATGAACTGGACGAGATCCGAAAACTCATCGACAAACACCACAAGAAGCGTCACTAAGGAGGCTGCGCATGTCCTCCCGGCTGCTCGAAATCGGGGTCACCAACGCGGTCTTGGCGCTGCTTGCCGCGGCGATCGTATTGCTGATCGCTCGCTGGCGGCCCAACGCCCACTTGGAAGCCGTGCTCTGGCTTGTCGTGCTGATTAAGTTTGTCATGCCGCCGGTGGTCCCATTCTCCGTCGCGATCTTCCCGTCTGCCCCGACGGAAGCCCAAGCGAGAGTGTCGGACTACGCCGAAGCAGGACCGCCGCCAATTTCACCCGGGACGCCGGCCGAGATCACGAAGGAAAAGCCCGCGACGTTTCCGGAGCGCGCCGCCTCGAGCGGGTCGTCCGGATCGCCGCCGCCAGCGCGATCAGCGGCCGCCTCGGAAGCCGCCTCGAGTTTTCCTGCGACGACTAGGCCCGAGCAGCACTTCTTCGCAGCGCTCAAAGACTGGTTCCTGTCGCGATGGACGCTCGACGTTCTCATATGGCTCTGGCCTGGCGGGGCCGCGCTGGCTGCCGTCGTGCTGATCGTCCGGGCTGTCCGGTTTCACCGCTTGATCTGCGGCCAGGCAGCTCGCGAGCCCGACTCTCAGTTACAGTCCACCTTCGATCAATTGTGCCTGATGACGGAAATCCGTCACCGTCCCTGGTTGCGCGTCGTAGATGCCGAGATTTCTCCGCTGATTTGGGGTTGGTTCGGCCGCTCGATCGTCCTGCTGCCGCACGCGTTAATGCGACAACTCACTGTCGAACAACGCTCGATGGTGCTCGCGCATGAGTTGGCTCACATCCGCCGCCACGACCACCGAGTCCGATGGCTCGAGGCGCTCGTGCAATGCGCATATTGGTGGTTGCCTCCGGTGCGGTGGATTCGTGGCCGATTGCACACAGCGCAGGAGCAGTGCTGCGACGCATGGGTGATCGCAAACTTCCCCGGTCGACAAGGCGAATACTGTGACGCCCTGCTGGTCGCGGCAAGGTGGATCGCCCCGGCGCGACCCTCGCCGATACTGGCGAGTGAATTCGGCCGGAGCTCCACGCTCAAGCAGAGGGTTCAGGTTGTGCTGCACCAAAGCCTTGCGCGGCCGCTCACGAACAGGGGGCGGAGCCTGTGCCTCGCGACCGGATTGCTGCTCTTGGCCGTCTCGGTGCGTTGGGTCACCGCCGCGCCAAAAGACACGCCGCAGCCGAAGAGCGAACCCGTCCAATCCACGACGCCGGTATCGACACAGTTCCTGGTGACCGACGCGCAGGGACGGCCGATTGCGCACGGCGAGGCGCACGTGCGCGGCAATACCCGCATGGGGGATTTCTTCGAGGAGACGTACCCCATCGAACAGGGAAAGGCGGTTGTCCCGCTCAAAAGTTCACAGCTCGATCAAATGACGATTCAGCTTGACTCGCCAGGACATCTGTCTCATTTCAAGGAATATCGTCGGGCTAAGGACCAACCTTTTTTCGCAGTGCCCGATCACTACACATTCCAGTTGAAGCCGGGGATCAAGATCGGCGGCAAAGTCGTAGACGCCGACGGGCGGCCGGTCGCCAACGCGCGTGTCTACGCGTATTCGCCCACCGCAGCCACCATCGAGGCAGGCTTCGACGCCCTCGACAAGACGGTCTACACGAACGCGGCCGGAGAATGGCAGATGTCGGGCGCTCCGACGGAGCTCGGGCAATTGGGCCTGATTATTGATCGCGAAAAAAGTGCGGCTGCGGGCCTGCGCCTGAGCGTCCCGCGCGACCGAGATCCCTGGATTGAAAGCGCTCACAGATGTCCGCCGGCTGCCGCCCGCGGCGAACGTATCCGGAACCGTCGTCGATCCCGCCGGCAAACCGGTTTCCGGCGCGATGGTGCTCCTGACAGGACGCAATTTCTACCGGGACTATCCCGCCAACATCCCGCGGACGGATTTCGAAGGGCGCATTTTCGATCACGGCGATCTCACCCGGCCAGCACGCCGCGACGATCTTCTCCTTCGATTGGGCCCTCGAATACGTCAAGTTTTCGGCTCCGCTCAAGGAGCCCTTGCGCATCGTTTTGAACAAGGGCAAGCGCGTCGAATTTCATACAGTTGACGAGCAAGGACAACCCGTCGCGGGAGTTCGCTTTCACCCGCAGCCGCCCCAAGACGGCGCTTATGATGGCGACGCGCAGGTGCTCGACTTTCTCGGCAATCGGGATCTGATCAAGAACCGGTCGGACGCGCGAGGCGTCTTCGTCTGGGAAAATGCTCCCAGCCAGCCGCTCGGTTACCAAATCTACTCCGCTGGCGTGTTAACGTTGCCGACGGGCGACTATGGCCCAGCCGGATCCCCGCATACGCTCGTCTTCCGCAGCCGGATTCCAATTCACGCCAAGATTCTGGACGCGGCCACCGGCGAACCAATCAAGAGCTACCAGATTTATGAAGGCACCCATTTCAAGGTCAATCCGCCCGACCTTTGGTCATGGGAGCTGCAGCGGCCTTCTTCTCACGCGAAGGCGGGAGGCTTTGACGATTCGGTCAAGGGACTGGAGCGGGTGATTCGGTATCGGATCCAAGCCGAAGGCTATCGGCCGAGCGTTTCCGAAGTTCTCGACGCTCAGAAGCTCCCCAACAAGCCCGTGTCGCTTGAATTTCGCCTCGAGAAAGACGCCGGATTTTCGGCTGTGGTCCACACTCCCGACGGCCAGCCGGCGGCCGGTGCGAAAGTTTACACGGTGACGAAACGTCGGAACGATTTTCTCGGCTTCGAGGTGGCCGGGGGAGTCGCGAAGCAGTCGGCGGCTACGATGTTCACGAGTGCCGACGTCGAAGGAGAAATCCACCTCGCTCCCAACAGCGATCCCTTTCTGTGCTTCATTTCGCACGACTCCGGCTACGCCGAATTGATGGACGTGGACTTGTTCCGCAGCGGCAAAATCTCGCTGGTGCCGTGGGCGAAGGTCGATGGAATCTTGTTAAGAGAGGGTAAACCGGCCGGCCATGTTGCGGTTCAATTCGATCGGAGGGACCCCTTCGCGTTGGACTCCTCGTTCCCGGGAATCAGTTATTTCAACCACACGACCACGGATTCCGCAGGAAGGTACCGGTTCGATCGCTGCGTTGCGGGAGAGTGGAACGAAAGCATCGTGTACCGTCCCGCTCCGGCGGGAGCGCGGTTCCGCGATCAGACCATGCTGACGGTCAGACTTGCGCCGGGACAGGCCCTTTCGCAGCAACTCGGGAAAGACGGCACCGATGTGCGCGGTCGCGTTATTTTGCCGAAGGATGCCTCCGTCGATTGGACGCAGAGCAGCGCCGTTCTTTTCTGCTGGGAACAGAGGACGCCGCCCGACCCGGCAACGAAGCTGCCCAGGAATTTTCGGCAGGTCGCGTTGCGCAGGGATCTCCTGACGCTTAACGAGGACGGTGCCTTCCAGTTTTTCAATGTCGAGCCTGCCGAATACGAATTGAAGCTCAGTGCTCCCGCCCCGGGGGACCAGTTTGCGCGGCCGACGTATTCCAAGAAAATCACCCTCACGCGGGCGATGTTTCTTGGTAAGACGACGACGAACCCCATCGACTTGGGCGACATTCCCCTCAGTGCCGCGCCTCGCCGTTAGTCTTGACTGGGCCGAATCGTGTCGTCCGAACGCCCGGCCGATCCTCAGTTGCACGCGCTGACCAACAGCGACGCGTTGTTGCCGCCGAAGGCGAACGAGTTCGACATCGCGTAGCGGACGCGATGCGGGCGGCCTTCGTTGGCGACGTAGTCCAGCCCGACCGACGGATCCGGATCGTCGCAGTTCATGGTTGGCGGAACGAACTGATCCCGCAGCGTCTGGATGCAGAGGGCGAATTCGATCGCTCCGCTTGCGCCGAGCGAGTGTCCCAGAATCGATTTGGTCGAGCTGGCCGGCATGGTGGAGCCGCGCGGTCCAAAAACTTCAGATACGGCCCGCGCTTCCGTTTCGTCGTTGGCGCGGGTTGCTGTGCCGTGCATGTTGAGATAATCGACACACTCGGCGTCGACTTCCGCGTCGCCCAGGCAAGCCCGGATCGCCCGAATTTGACCTTCGACGGTCGGCGTTGTCAGGTGCCGTGCGTCACTCGCGGTGCCGTAGCCGGCCACGCAGGCCAGCGGCTCGACTCCCCGACGCTCGGCATTCTCTCGCGATTCAATCACGGCCATTGCCGCGCCTTCGCCCAGCACCATTCCGTTTCGTCGGCGGTCGAACGGACGTGAGGCCAGTTTTGGATCTTCGTGCTCGGCAAGGACACGCAGCTTGGTCCAACCGGAAAACAGCGGCACCGTGAGCGGTGCATCGGCGCCTCCGCACAGGACGATGTCGGCATAGCCATGGCGAACCATCATCAATGCCAGTCCGATCGCCGTCGTGGCCGAGGAGCAGGCGGAAGCGATGACATGGTTGGAGCCGGTCAAACCGAAATGAATGGACACATTGCTCGACAGGGAGTTAAACATGCACTTGGGTAGCGTCGTCGGCCGGATGGCGGCTGGTCCGCGCAGGAAGTAGGCCTCGTAGCCACCCTCGGTCTCGTGGCACGGGCCGTGCCCGCTGCCGATGATGACCGAAACTCGCGAGTCCGAATCGCGGACGTGCTCGTTTTCGTCGAGCAGTCGAGCTTGCTGCAGCGCTTCGCGCGCTGCTACGAGCCCCATCTTCGCAGTCTTTCCCAGATGCCCTGGACAATGATTCTTCAGGTGATTGGCAGCGGTAAAGCCTTTGACTTCTGCAGCGTAGCGCACGGGATAGAAATGTGGGTCAAGCTCACCCAGGCAGTCAATCCAGTCGACCGCGCTTTTTCCCTGACGCACATGCTCCCAGAGCGCGAGGATGCCCGCGCCAAACGGGGACACCGCTCCTAACCCACTGACGACAACGTCCCTGCAAATCGCTTTCATCTGAGGTCCAGTCTCTTCCGTTGAATCTTGGGTGCATCCGGACGCGCTGCCACAACACGTGCTTTCTCCCGCCAGAGAGAATGGACAATGTAGCCCTGACTATTTCAATTGGGTAGTTTGTGAGAGCGCTTGAGGCTTCCCGGCCAACAAAACAGGCCCCAAGTCCCTTCGGGCGAACGGTAACCACATTGACGGAACCGCCCGGGACCGCTAGAAGCAGCACACTCCTGCGACCCGAGCCGCGAAATCACTTCCGGCAGCCTTCCGTGGTCGCCTTTACCCCAGCCAAATTGAAGCTTTGTGGCGAGTGCACGAGTGCGACAGCACTGCACGCTGTCGTGTTCGCGCCGACTTCTGGCGACACCAATGCAAATGCCGTTCCTGCGTCGGTCCAGCGCCGTTGCGCTCTGCGTCCTTGCGGGCTGTGCGAGCCTCTCGACACAGATCGTTCCTTGTCCGCTCACTTACTCCGAGCAGACAAAGGAAGTACTCAACGTGGTCCCGAAAGGAACTCGTCGCGACGACGCCCTTCGCAAGCTTGCGGCGGCTGGCATTGAAGGAAGTTTTGGAATCAGTCGCCGCGTCTACTACTGCGAATTGTGGAACCGACCCGACGGCAGTCGCTGGCACCTGAACGTCGCGCTCTTATTCGACGAAACCGGGAAGGTCTATAAGACCCAGGCCGCCGATTGCGACGTCACGGTGTCGCCGGACAGAAGCTTACCGAGCGCCGAGCCTCAAAGCAATGAAACCGGCGCATCTGGCGGGCAGCCAAACGGCTCTGCGACTCCACTCCGGTAACCGCCCGAGTATCGCGGACTTCTTTGACGGCTAAGCGGCTATTTGCAGGTTGGCGTCCGCGCGGCTGGCCCGCAGTAAAATCAGGCGGACGGGTCGACGAAGTGAATCTTGCCGCCGCAACGTTTGCACGCGACCTTCATGCCCAAGTACTTGGGATCGGGCGCAACTCCTCTTTGCAATGCGGGCACTCAGCGAAGAAGGCCGCCATCTTGAGCTTGGGGTTGGAGAAGTCCATTGTGAATTGTGAATCGCAGAATTTGCACTGCACATTTTCGTCGACGTATTTGCTGCCGACGCGCAGCTCGCGTTTGCAATGTGGGCAAGCGACGTAGTAGCCGCTCAATTCGACTTCGACCATGCTGGCGATCTCCTGCAACGGAATAAATTCGGGAATCTCGATGCTGTCCGGCTCAAGATCGGTATTCAGCAAGGTGCGGCAGTTCTGGCAATGAAGGACATTTGGCGGCATGTCTTCGCCGCAGGTCGGACAGGGGCCGCCGGGCCAAGCTGGCATGACTGTTCTCGTCCAGAAAAAGCGAAACCATGGGGCTCGACAAGGAAGCAACCTCGACGCAAGGACTCTGGCCCGGCCCGTTACATTTTCGGAAATTGGCGTGGGCACTCCAATTTTAGTCGACGGCCCACTCCGTTTCGATCACCCGCGCGTCCTCCATTTTAGAGCACAGGAAGACCCAGGGGGCGCGGCAACTCGCCCTGAAAAATCAAAAAAATGGGCAAAACGGCGCCCGCCGGGGCGGAGCAAGCCAGAGCCTCCCAACAGCCAATTTGACTTGATCCGGTCCGCCTGGATTTGCAGTGTGCCGCCTCGGCGGAGGCCCTAGCGGGTCGCTTTGGGGCTCGGCCTACGGCCGGGCGGCCACGCACGTCAGGTGATGGAATGTCCGCAGGTAAAGCCTGCCATCGGCCACGGCCGGCGTCGAATGCGACGGTTCGCCCAAGGGGATTTTGCCAAGCAGTTTGAATTCTGGACCCGCCGCCAGCACGATCACATCGCCGTGCTCGTTCATATTGAACAGCATACCCCCCGCGCCGACTGGCGAACCGCTGAAGTCGCCGCCAATGCGCTTGGCCCACACATCCTTGCCCGTCGTTGGATCAATGCAGCAGACCGTTCCGCGGTCGCACCAGAGGAACACATAGTTTTGATACGCGAGCGGGGTTGGCACGTACGGCAGCATCTTGGTGCGCTTGTAGCGGATTTCGGTTTGCGAGACGTCCCCGTGCCCGTTGGGATCGACGGCAACCATCAGCGTTCCCTGTCCTGCGGCGCCACAAGTTTGCAGGATCAGGCCCGAAGAAAGCACTGGGGAGCCGACCGTCCGTTGCGGCAGTGATTTCGTGGTCCAAATGGTTTTGCCGGACGTCGGGTCGAGCCCCGAAACCCCGGAGAAGCTGCTCGAACAAATCAGTTGCGGCGGACCTTGCTTGGGGTGGTAGATGAATGGCGTCGCGTACGAAGTCGACTGCGCGCCCGATTTTCGCGGGACCGTCCAGACGGAGTGCCCCGTTCGCTTGTCGTATGCGACGATCGAGCTCGGTCCGTCCTGATCGTTCACCAGAATCAGGAGGTCGTCGAACAGAATCGGTGACGCTCCCTCTCCGTGCTGACTCTCGAAGCGGCCAAGGTCTGCCTGCCAAAGTTGTTTGCCGTCGAAATCGTAGGCCAACAGCAGATACCGCTCGACGTCGGCAAACGCGACGAACACGCGCTCGCCATCGACAGCAGGAGTTGCCGAGGCCCAACTGCTCTTGGGGTGCTTCGGATTGGCATTGAGTGCAATCGACTTGGACCAAATCTGCTTTCCGGTCTGTGCGTCGAGGCACAGAACCGAACGCGTCGTCCCGGTGTCGCTGGCCGTGGTGAGAAACAGCTTGTCGCCCCAGATCACGGGGCTGGAATGCCCGGTTCCAGCCACCGGGACTGTCCACCGCACGCGATCGGGACTCCAGGGGGAGCTGAAGCCCTGTTCCTGACTGACGCCAGAACCGTTTTCTCCGCGGAAACGCGGCCAATTGTCGGCCCGGGCCGCCCCGCCGCAGAGGGCCAAACAATACCCGACAGTTGCCATTCCCGAGAGCCAGCGGAAATCGCGAGATCGTCGCATCAGGGTCGAGCCTTTCTCTGCAACTCACGAGCCTGCGGCGCAGGCGCCTGCTCCAGGCTCCAAGCGTGTCGGTTTTTAGGATGACAGGCCTGGCAAACGCGTGCAAGCAGCCCGAAGGTCGATTGAAGCGCCAGAAATTTACTGAAGAACCGTCTGCGCGCTAGAATTTAGAGCGACGGACGCGCTGCGTCGGATCGAGCAGGAACCTCGCGCCACGCGAAATCCCCTTCTTGTCAGCCGCGGCGAAGGTCGTTTATTCTGGCTTCCATGGAAGCGGAGCAGTCAGTGCCTGAGACTCCGGACTCCCGCGACGCGTACCTCGTCGTCCGAGAGGGCAATTCCTGGCGGGACATTTTTCGGCTGTCTCCCGCGCAGGTCATGACGATTGGGCGGGCCACGACCAATCGCATCGTGCTGCGCGACGAATTGTGCAGCCGCAATCATTGCGAGCTCTATCGCAACGGCACCACTTGGGTCGTTCGCGACCTGGGCAGCCGCAACGGGACGACTGTCAATGGCGGGCCTGTGGTCGGCGAGCGGGAGCTCGAGTCGGGTGACATGATCCAGATTGGACCCTACGAGCTTGGGTTTACCTTCAACCTGGGCGAGCCTTTCCCGCCGAAGGAAGTTCCTCAGGAGATCAACGAGTCCGATACGGCGTTGTCTCTGGACGTCGTAGACCCCAAGTCGTCGTCCGAGCACCCCGAAATCGTGCATCGGGCCCGCAGCTCGCGTTACCGAATGCAAGAGACCGTTTCCACGTCGGGTCCCGATCGCGCACAGACCGAATTGGCCTCACTCTATCGCTTGGCCCTCGACATGGGGGCCGCCGCCGGAGGCAAGGAACTGGCGGAGGTCGTGCTCTCCGGTTTGCGGGCGGGAATTAACTTCGACATTGGGGCCGTTTTGCTGCTGCCCAAGGCGGTGGCCGACGGGGCTCAGGCTTCCCAATTGTCCGTTGTGGCCTACAGCGCCCGCGGTGAGAGCCCATATCATATGGTCTCGAATTACCTCTCGACGCAGGTGCTGTCGACGCGCGAGGCCCTTCTGGCCCGCGACGTGCGGGACGACGCTCGGATCTCCGAGCGAGACGCGCTCGGCGAGGTGCGGGCCGACAGCGTGATCTGTGCGCCGATTCAGCTCGGGCCGCTGATTCACGGCTTAGTGCATCTTTATTGCACCGATCCGAAGCGCCCTTTCCAGCCCGAGGACCTGGAATTCACGATCGCCGTCGCGGACCAGATGGCCGTGGCATTGCGGAACCTAAAGGAAAAGGAGTCGCTGGCCCGCGGCTTAGATCGCATTCGCACCGACTACGAAACGTTGCGCCAGCAATTGCAAAGCGAAAGCCACATCGTCGGCCAGAGCCCCGAGGTCGAGGATTTGCGTTCGACCATCGCGCGGTTCGCACCGACGAACGCCACCGTTTTGATCAGAGGCGAGAGCGGCGTCGGCAAAGAGCTTGTGGCTCAGGCGATGCATTTCAGCAGCGATCGCAAGAGCCGTCCCTTCTGCACCATGAACTGCGCGGCGCTGGCCGAAAGCCTGCTCGAAAGTGAGCTGTTCGGCCACGAGAAGGGAGCCTTCACCGGCGCCACGGAGCGCAAGATCGGCAAGTTTGAACAGGCCAACCGAGGTACGCTGTTCCTCGATGAAGTCGGCGAAATGAGCCTGGGCATTCAGGCCAAGTTTCTGCGGGTGCTGGAGGGGCATCCGTTCGAGCGGGTCGGTGGCCGCACGCGGGTCGAGGTCGACGTGCGGGTGGTGGCGGCCACAAACCGCAATCTCGAGCGCGAGGTCGAGCGGGGGACGTTCCGCAAAGACCTCTATTTTCGCTTGCACGTCGTCGAAATCGTCGTCACTCCGTTGCGGAAACGCCGCACCGACATCCCCATCCTCGCGGAGTTCTTCTTGCAAAGTTCGTCCCGCAAGACCGGGCGGCAGGTCGTCGGTTTTACCCGCGGCGCGCTCGATGCGCTGATTGCCTACGACTGGCCCGGCAACGTCCGTGAGCTGCAAAACGTGGTCGAGCGAGCCGTGATTCTCTGTGCGGGCGATCATGTCCGAGAAGAGGACATTCGCCTCACGGCTCTGCGAACGCCGAGATCGGACCCGACGATGAACGTGATCGATGAGCCCAATCGCGACATCTCCTTGGAGTCGCTCGAGAAAGCCCACATTTTGGCGACCCTCGAACGCACCAACTGGAACATGACCCGCACGGCGGAGATCCTGGGCATTGAGCGATCAACTCTTTACCAAAAGCTGAAGCGCTATGACGCTCATCGGCGGGTCCGCTAGCGCCCTAAAGCCGGCGTTCCGCGAATCCTCACCGCAGCCTCCCAAAATTGAGAATCGGAGCCTTTAGCGCCCCCAATCGGTTCGAGTTTTCGGCCCATTTTTGCCGTTTTTTTTATTGACAATCAGCACTAAGGTCCCAAGAATCGGTTGATGGACCAGCCCAAGTTCCGGCCCGCCCGCGCGACGCCTTCTGCGTCGATTTGTTTGCCGTCTCGAACCGTCTGAGTTTCTCGAACCGCTTGAGTTTGCGATGCCGACGGCGATGCTGTGCAAGCCTGGTTTCCGGGGGTAGCGAGGCCAACTAACGCGCGGCTGACTTTCTCACTTGGATCCTTAAATACAGTTGGAGTCTGACGAATGGCGTTCGATTTTGAGGATGACGACCTCGAGGCGGATCAAGCCGTCGAAACGGTGGATCGCGACGAGGAAGGCGAATACGAGGGAACGGACGGACTCATCGAGTATTACACCGAAGAACAGTTTCGGGCTCGAGGCGTGGACCCGATCCGCCCGACAACTGCCAAACCCGGCTCCGAAGCCAAGGTTTTGATGCTGGCCGCGCGCTATGCGGCGGGCCTTCCGCTCTGGCACGATCGTGATTGCTACGATCATGGTCCGCATGTCGAAGCCCAGAGCTGAGTGATTGCCGGCTCGTGTCAGCGCCGGGGCGTTCCGGCCTGAGTGGGCGGCGATCAGCGGGTGATCTGGTTGCCTGCGAGTCAGCGCAGAGAGAAACAAAAGGGCTCATGGCGGCTGAGCTGCCAGAGCCCATTTTTCGTTCGCTTGAGCAGCACCATCACTTGGAGCGAGTGCCCGGATCTCCCCAGCAGTTGCCTACATCTGCGACAAGCGCACACCCCTGCGATTGGCGGTATGGGGAGCTCGACTCGGCACCTGGAAGATGTCTTTGGCTTGCGTGACCTTTGAGTTCCTTGGCCGCGAGAGCGGCAGTTGATTGGCGAAACTAGGTTTACGTCGATGCCGCCGAGCCGGAACGCGGATCGAAGCAACCAATCCTTTTGACGCACGACGGCTCAGCGGGTTGCCTGTGACACGATTACGCGGAGCTGGCACGGCATTCGCTTCCCGCAGCTCAGAAGCCCTACCTATGCATGCACTTGGAGCAAACATGCCGCTCGCGACGACGGAGACGTCGGCTCGACCCAGTTCACCGAGTTTTTCTGAGCTGATTCGCTTCGTTCACCGACAGACCCAGCAACAGGTTCGCGATCTGGCCATCCATCAGCGCGAAAGTCGAATGGTGGTGACCGGACGGGCGGCGACCTATTACGCGAAGCAGCTTGTCACGCAAGCAATTTTGACTGCGGCCCCGGCGGTCCAACTGGTGAATGAGATTTCTGTCGGCTGACGCGGGCCTATGCCCTGCGACACCAGGATCTCAAACGGGCCGGGTATTGCTATTCCTTGGCCGCTATTCTTTGGCGACATGCGCTCAATTCTCGATCCGGTAAAGAGTGCCGGCCGTGCGGAGCAGGAGCGCCCGGTCGATCACAGCCGGAGAGGCGAGTGCCTGCTCGTCGAGCTGGTTGCGGGCGATCTCAAGATAGCGGTCGGGTGTCGCGCGAAAAATGGTCGTTTCTCCCTCTTCGCTGAGCACGTAGACCCGATTCTCAGCCGCAATTGGCGACGCCGAAAACTTTCCCCCGACGCGGTGCGTCCAACGCACTTTGCCCGTCTTCGCATCCAGGCATGACGCGATCCCCGCGTCGCTGATGACAAACAAGTTGTCGCCGATTAAGAGCGGGGAGGGAGTGGAGGGCATCGCGCGGGACTGCCTCCAAGCCACGTGCGTCTCGGTTACGTCGCCGTGGCCGTCCGGACGAATCGCCAAGAGTTGCGAGAAATCGAAGCTCGTTGCCAGATACACGAGTCCGTGTCCGTACACGGGCCGTGGCACGACCGAATACCCCTCATACCGAACTCGCCAGATCTCCTCTCCGCTCAGAGGATCGTAAGCGACGACCCAGTTTGCGCCCGGGCTGACGATTTGCTTCCTTCCGCCAACATCGATCACGAGCGGCGTGCCGAAGGCGAATTTTTTCAGCTCGTTGCACGGGGGTCGATCCTTTTTCCAGCGCACTTTCCCTGAATTCGCGTCAAGCGCCGCCACGAATTGAAGATCGGCCCCGTCACAGCTCACCACGAGCAGGCCGTTGACCAGCACGGGCGAACCGCCGCTGCCGTGATTCGGCTGATAGACCAGCTCACGCGTCTTCCACATCACCTTGCCGTCGAACGACAGGCAAGCCGTCCCCTGCGTGCCGAAATGCACGTAGAGTCGTGCGCCTTCGGCCACCGGCGTGGGACTGGAATGCGAATTCTTCGAGTGAATTCGGGCACGGTCCGCGAGCAAACCATCGAAGAGTGCCACGTCCCACAGGATGTTCCCGGTGACGGCATCGAGCGAGAGCACATGCAGCGAATGAGTGGAATCGGTCGGGACGGCCGTCGTGAGGAAGACCTGATTGCCCACGCAAACCGGCGAGGACCAGCCCCGTCCTGGGATCGCGCGCTTCCAACGGATGTTTTCGGTCGTGTTCCAGTGCATGGGCAGTCCCGACGCCGTCGAATGCCCTTGGCCGTCGGGTCCGCGGAACTGAAACCAGTCGTCGCCACGCGCCCCAAGCGGAGCGAAGAGCAGGGGGACTAGTAGTAACGCCGCGCTGATACCCTTCGACAGTGGCATTACTTGTGACACGGCGGACGCACAGGAGGACGTAAGGCGCACGATGGCAGGCTCTCAAAGCTAGAGGAAGAAGACAGCAGTTGGATTCCGAGGCAAGCGGTCAGCGGGGTAGGGCGGCTGGCGGCGAAGCGGAAGGTTACGAGGCCGGGTGTTTCAATCGACTCGGTCGATCGGGCGGGCTTTCGGCAGCGGGACGAGCAAGAGCCGTCATGCGTCGGCGATTTCGACGACCTGCATTCGCAGCACTCCCCGGGGGATGGTGACTTCGACCGAATCGCCGACCTTCGTCCCCAGGAGCCCCTGCGCGATTGGGCTGCTGGTGAGGATCTTCATAACCTCGCCGTCGTAGTTCTCCTCGCCCGGTCCGACCAGCTCATACTTTTCGAGCGAGCCGTCGGACAAATCCTTGATGGTGACGGTCGAGCCGAAGGCGACCACGCCCTTGGGCATTGTCGACTTGTCGGCGATGTAACAATTGCCGAGCTTGCTCTTGAGCTGGTTAATCTTGGCCTGCAAGAGCCCCTGAGCCTCACGCTGGCCGTGATATTCCGCGTTCTCGCTCAAGTCCCCCTCGGCGCGGGCCTCCGCGATTTGTGCGGCAATCCTGGGCATCTCATCGTCTTCGAGCCGGCGGATCTCATCGCGGAGCTTGTCATATCCTTCACGCGAAATCGGCTGCTTTTCCATACGGACAGACTCCCCAGGCCGAACGTCACGCGATCGACCGGCGGATTTCGAGGATACGGCGTTTCGAGCCAGGGTTTGCGCTGACGAATAAAAAAAAGGCGTCCGCCAATTGTGGCGAGACCCCTTGCAACCGTTCCCCGAAACGCACCGAGGACGCTGCGATTATACCGGCAGCCGACTGCCAATAGCTACGCAATTCTCGTCCAGCGACCCTCGCGGGCACTGGTCAAAACCGCATCGCAGACCTTTTGGGTTTCGAGGGCGGTCTTGAACGTCGGCTCGGCTGGCTTGCCCGTCTCGAGTCCCTCGAGGAAATCGGCCACCTGATGCACAAAGGTGTGCTCGTATCCGATCTGCAAGCCGGGCACCCACCATTTATCCATGTAGGGATGCTCGCCCCCATGATCGGTCACGTGAATCGACCGCCACCCGCGGAGCTTTCCTTCGTCGCCATGATCGAAATACTCGAGGCGATGCAGATCGTGGAGGTCCCACTTGAGCGAGGCCTTTTCGCCGTTGACCTCGAAGGTGTAAAGGGCCTTGTGGCCGCGCGCGTACCGGGTCGACTCGAATGTGCCGAGCGAGCCGTTGCCGAACCGGGCCAGGAACGCGCACGCATCGTCGATCTCGACCTTCTCGACTTTGCCGGTAAGGTTGTGCGGCCGCTCCTTGATGAACGTTTCCGTCATCGCCGTCACGCTATCGATCTTGCCGTTGAGCCAGAGGGCCGTATCGATGCAGTGGGCCAACAAATCCCCGGTCACGCCGCTGCCGGCCGCCTGGGCGTCTAACCGCCAGAGTCCCGTGCCCCCTTGAGGCAGGTCGGCCGAGATCGTCCAATCCTGCAAGAAGACGGCCCGGTAGTGAAAGATCTTCCCGAGGCGACCTTCATCAATCAGCTTCTTGGCCAGCGTGACCGCCGGAACGCGACGGTAGTTGTACCAGACCATATTCGGCACGCTGGCCTTCTCGACAGCATCGACCATCTTGGCCCCCTCGGCGGTATTCATCGACAGGGGCTTTTCGCAGAGCACCATCTTGCCGGCCCGGGCCGCCGCAACAGCGATATCGTGATGCAGGTTGTTCGGCACGCAAATATCGACTGCGTCGATATCCTTCCGGGCAACCAGCGTCCGCCAATCGGTTTCGACCGACTCGTAACCCCACGTATCGGCAAAGATTTGGGCTGCATCTTCGTTGCGAGCGCAAATCGCCTTGAGAACGGGCCGATGTGCCAGCTTGAAGAAGTTGTTCACACGGAGATACGCGTTCGAGTGCGCGCGTCCCATAAATCCGTAGCCGATCAGGGCGATATTGAGTGGTTTAGGCATGACGTTCCTTACTCTTTCCAACCGTGCGCATCGCGCACGCTGACCATTGCGGCGAGGATCTCATTCCACGTTTGCGGCTTCATCATCGTTTCATTGGAAAACATGCAACCGTCCCAGCAGATGTGCCGCAGCCGCTTCGTCAAGTTGCCGTAACCGTCGCGAAGCCAAAAGCCCGCGTGATGGGCGATTTTCAGTTTGCCGCTGGGATCGTTCGGCAGGCAGTGCCGGCCGGTTTTATCGTGCGAGCCCGAGCCTTTGACAGTCGCGTCGTTTTGCGCGACGTGAAAGTCGATCGTCCAGGGCGCAGCGCGGAGGTCAGCGTCTTGAGGGCGCTGTCGAGGCCGCTCGCATCTTTCCAGTCGAAGTTGGCAGGCAGGATGCGATCCTCGGGCGCATTGTGCCCGAGCGTATAGAGCAGCGTGTGGGCCATGTCAGCCTGGAAGCCCAGTGTGCCCGGCCGATCAGTGAGCTCCAGGAGCTGCAGCATCCGCTTCCAGCTGTGCATGCCGCCCCAGCAGATTTCCCCCTCGGCGGCCAGGCGTTCGCCGGAGTCGGCCGCGATGTCGCACGCCTGCCGAAACGTGTCCGCGATGCGCCGCTGATTGGTTTCGGGATCTTTCGACCAGTCGCCGGGGCCCGCCGCCGAGTCGATGCGTACGACGCCATAGGGCCGAGCGCCGATTTCTCGGAGCCGCCGCGCGATGCGGCAACCTTTGCGGACTTGATCGAGGAATGCCTTGCGCTCCGCATCGTTGCCCATTGCCGAGCCGCCGCCCGTCGGCGGCCACACGGGCGCGACGACCGATCCGATGACCAGATTCCGCGAACGGACCCGCTCGGCGAGCCGTTTGAGATCGTCGTCCGTGGAATCGATGTCGACGTGCGGCGCGAACAGAAACAGGTCGACGCCGTCAAACTTCGTGCCGTTGACCTCCGCCGCTGCCGTCAGGTCGAGCATTTTGTCCAGCTCGATCGGCGGCTCGGAATCAGGACCCTTGCCAACGACCCCCGGCCAGGCCGCATTATGCAGTTTGGGAAAGTTGTTGCGCGTGGTCATCATGTTGATGTCCTATGTCTTCAGAAAGGCTTTGGTGGCGAGTCAACCAACGGATGGCCTGGCAGCGCACACATTTTCCAAGCCGACGGCTTGCCGTCGTTTCTTCTTACAGTGCCAGTCAACCATCAGATTTCCATTCGATGTTGGCGTCCCATTTATGTATCGCGGCACCCTGCGATACATGGTGCTGCACGTACTGATACGCCGCCACGAATTCATCTTCGCCATTGAGAGACTCCATGTGACAGCCCTTCGCCCAAAGCTGTGGTGCGTCGAAACAAACACTTTTCATCGAACGAGTCGCTGCTGCTTTCAATCGACCAACCGTTGGGCGAATTGCCAGCTCGCCAAATTGCGAAATGAAATGTGCATGACGCTTGGCAACTGTCAAAATCGCGGGAACAATGCGCAGCGCCGCGATTTCAACGACCAATGCAGAACAGGCTTCTCGACGATCGGCCACTGTCAAAGAAACCGGGGTTGAAGTCAATCGATTGCGTGTGTCTTCGTGTCGCTCTGCATAAGCGGCCGAATCGTAGATCGGTTCGCCGCCCTGCGCTCTTCCAAAGGGGGGCGGCACGTACTCGCGGCGATGCCATGTTCTAAAACCTCGGGGATCTCCTGGTAGCCAGGATCCGTACGTTCCCCACGTGATGAGCCACCAAACTGTCATAGCAATTGGAGAACGACGGCAAGCCGTCGGCTTGGGGAATGTGTGCGTCGCTGATGGGCCATAGTTGTTCCGCCCCCGTAGCAGTGGGGACTGCCCCGTCAGCGTTTCTTGTGATCACCGACGTTGGGTGCGCTCGGCTGCGCGTCGGGGCCAAAGTAGCGCAGGCCGACGAGTGGGCCTGTGCCCGTGTTTTCGACGACTACGCCGGCAGCCGCGGCCTTCGGCGCTGACGAAGACTTCATCCTCCGTCATCTGGCCGAAGCGGATCATCGCCGGCGTCTCGAGCCGCAGCTTGCCGATGCGCCCGCTGCCTTGCACCGTGATCCACCCGTACGCGCCGCCGTCTTTGATCGTGCATTTGGCGCCCGGGTCGACCGTCAGCTCCTTGGCGGTGAAGAGTTGCTTGCCGGCGAATTTGCCGTAGACGATCCAGCGGTCGACGTAGCCTTCTTTTTCAGTCGCCGCGACGGGAATCGGCTCGAGGTAATGCGAATCCTTGAAGTTCGGATTGACGTTCCCCTCCCAGTCGAGCGCGTCGACCAGGTAGGCGACGTCGTCGTGCTTTTCCTTCGGGAAATCCTTCGTCAACAGCGAACGCGGGACGGCCCGGCCTTCGACCATCGACTGATACATGCCGAAGACGTCGCTGCCCCATTGCGGCTCGTAGGTGACGAGGCTGCCCGGAGCATGCAGCACGCAGGGGGGCACCAGCCAGCCGGTCCCCGGCTTCAAGCGGTACGCCTTCGAGAGATCGAGGATGCCGTTGTCGCCGTCGTTCCAGCGCTCGAGGCAGCGGATGACGTCCTGCTTGGTCGTTCCGGGCTCCAGCCCCATGAACGTGTACGGAAAGTTGTTGCCGATCGCGTTGAGCTGCGGCGGGAAGTAATACGATTCCGGCTTGCCTTCCTGCTTCACCAGCTTGGCTTGGAAATCGTTTTGATGCATGTGGTGGGGGATCGGCCCCATGTTGTCGAAGAATTTCGAGTAGACGGGCCAGCGCCGATAGGCATTCCAGATCGAGTCGCCGACCAGCTCGGCTCCGAGGTCCGCGACGGCGTCACGCAGCGTGAATCGCTCTTTGCCCAGCACCACGTAGCTGAGGCCCTCGTCGGGCGGGGCTCCCTCGTTGGTGGCCGGCGTGGTCGAGGCAAACCACCGCTCGTCGATCCCACCCCGGTGCGTGCCCAGCGCATAATAATCGGCTGGATGCAGCTTGATCCGCTTGCCCGGCTGCAGGAACGACCGCGGCACCCAGTTCGGGGCCAGCCGCAGAATTCCGGCCCCCTCGTTCAGCGCAGCCTCGGCCAGTTGCTTCACGTTCGCCATCTGTCATTCGCCTTTCACGATGCCTATCGCCCGCAACACTTCGTCGAAAACGTCCCCATTTTGACCGGTTTGACGGTGAATTCAAACCATCGCGCCGCTGTAGGACTGGCGCTGGCGAACCGGGCACGCCGAACCCGTTCGACGGATTGTTTGTCCAATCGCTGAGCAATCGTAAAATGTAGCCGCGTTTGATCGGCATCTACATCGGCCAAAATCGAAAGAACCGGCGGCGCGCCTGGAGAGAGCGGAACATCGCATGGTGAAGGTGGCAATCGTCGGAGCCAGCGGTTACACCGCGCTGGAGCTGATCAAGCTTTTGCTCAATCATCCGCAGGTGGAAATTGCCGCCCTGACGACCCGACAGGAAGGGTCGCCGTCGATTTCGGCTTTACACGCGTCGCTTGCTGGGCGGCTTGATCTCCCGTGCGAGAATCTCAGCCCGGCGGAGGTCGGCTCTCGCGCGTCGTTTGTGTTCACGGCCTTGCCGCATGTCGCCGCGATGGGTGTGGTGCCTGATCTGTTGGCTCACCGGTGTCGCGTCATCGATCTGAGCGCCGATTATCGGTTTCGGGATGCGGCCGTTTACGAGAAGTGGTACGGCCATTCCCACACCGATGCTGCCCGCCTCGCTAAGACTGTTTACGGACTGCCGGAGCTGTTTGGCGACAAGATTCCGCCGGCCGACTTGATCGCAAATCCCGGATGCTACACCAGCACTTCGATCCTTGGGCTGGCGCCGTTTGTCTGCAACCGGCTGGTCGACCCGCGGGACATCATCATCGACGCCAAGAGCGGTGTGACCGGGGCTGGGCGAATGCCCAAGCTGCACATCCTTTACGGCGAGTGCAATGAGAGCTTTGCCGCATACTCGGTTGGCAATCACCGGCACGAGCCGGAAATTGACCAGGTTCTAAGTCAGGCCAGCGGCCAGACCGTCGAAACGACCTTCACGCCGCACATGGTGCCGATGGATCGCGGAATCCTCTGCACGATGTATACCCGTCCGCTAGCGAACCTGACGCAGGCCGACGCGCTTGAAACGATGCGGACCTTTTATCGGGGTAAGCCGTTTGTGCGCGTCGTCGATCATCTTCCCGCGACCAAAGACGTGACTCACACGAATTATTGTCACATGACGGCCCGCGTCACGCATGGGCGGCTGATCGTCATTTCGGTCACCGACAACCTGATCAAGGGCGCCTCGGGGGTGGCCGTGCAGAATTTCAACCTGATGAACGGCTTTCCCGAGACATTGGGCCTGCCGCGCTGATCCCACCGCGCGTTCAAGTCTTCATTTACGATCTGCTTGAGGAGTCTGGCTTTTGGCGACATCCATCGCATTGCCTCTCGGCTTTCGCGCAGCAGGCGTTGCCTGCGGGATCAAAAGCGATCCATCGAAGCCAGACTTGGCCCTGTTTGTCGCCGATCGGCCGTCGGCGGCGGCGGGCGTCTTCACCACCAACCTGGTGTGCGGTGCGCCGGTGAAGGTTTCGCGGGCGAGATTGCCCCGCGCCACGGCGCGCGCGGTCATCGTCAACTCGGGCAACGCCAACGCCTGCACGGGGGCGCGAGGAGACGAAGACGCGCGCTGGATGACCGCTGAGGTCGCCCAGCAACTGGACTGTTCGGCAGAGGACGTGCTGGTTTGCTCGACCGGCGTCATTGGGCGCTTCCTCCCGCGGGAAAAACTGGCTGCCGGAATCCCTGCGGCCGCGTTGCGTCTCGCGCCGTCGGCCGAAAATTTCCGCGATGCCGCCACCGCGATGATGACCACCGACACATTTCCCAAGCTGTCCACCCGCTCGCGGCGGGTCGGCGCCAATGATCTGCGCGTCAGCGGCGTCGCCAAGGGAGCGGCCATGATTGCCCCCAACATGGCCACCATGCTCTCGGTGCTCTTGACCGATGCAGCCTTGGATCCGCGGCAGGCGGATTCCATTCTGCGCCACGCGGTCGAGCGCAGCTTTAATTGCATCAGCGTCGACGGTCACATGAGCACGAGCGACACGGTGCTTCTGCTGGCCTCGGGTGCCCGCCAAGTGCCGGCGCTCGGTGATGGCGATTTGGCGATGATTCAGGAAATGGTTGACGAGGTGGCTGCGGAGCTTGCGCAAGCGATCGTCCGCGACGCAGAAGGGGCCGACCACTTCATTACGCTCGACGTTCGCGGCACAAAGACGCGCGACGATGCCATCCGCATCGCCCGGGCGATCACCGATTCTCCCCTGGTCAAGACGGCAATCGCCGGCGGCGATCCCAACTGGGGCCGAATCATTTCGGCCGCGGGCTACGCCGGCGTTCCGTTCCAAGAGGAGAATCTGAGCCTCAAAGTGAACGGCGTGCTTCTTTACAGGTCCGGCGCTCCGACCGATTTCGACGCCAAGAGCCTTTCGCAAGGCCTGCGCGCGAATCGCGACGTGTTGATCGAGCTGGACCTCGCGCTGGGCAACGAAGCCGTCCGATTTTGGACCAGCGACCTGACTGTCGAATACGTCCGCTTGAACGCAGACTACACCACGTGACGGCGAATTGCGGTGCGAAAGAGCTTTCGGTCGCCCTGATCGACAGCTTTACATGGCCCAGCCGTCACAACAGCGGCCGCGGCCAAGGCTCGCGCTCGAAGTCCCACCTGTCATTGACAGCCCGACTTCGTGCCACCGCGCCCTAACGAATCGTTCTCGCAATTCTGAACCCGCTGGCGCAGTCTGAAGATCAGGCGACATCCATGACCTGTCCGCCGATTGCGTCACGGTGCCAATGTGCCCAAAAGAGCCCCCCTTGAGCACTCTGTCGTCGGTTCGGCTCACAAATCGATTCAGAATCTTCTCCGCGGGTGCCTTGTCGTCATCCCTCACGAATGCGTCCTGGCACCACTCCAGAACGTTGCCGTAGACATCGAAGAGCCCAAAATCGTTCGGCATCAGCGTGCCCACCGGCCAGGTGTGTTCCTCCGAATTTTTCACGTACCAGGCATATTTGGGCAACAATTCCAAAGGCGAGCCGAAAAAACGAACTGTTGTCGATCCGGACCGACTGGCATATTCCCATTCGGCCACAGTCGGCAGCCGGTAACCGGACCGTTCAAGATAGTTTTCAGGAAGCGTGATGTCCCCCTTAATCTGATCAATCGGCGGATAACACATTTCGCTTTCCGTGACGCCCTCACGCTCGCTGAGCCAGCGGCAGTACTGGGCCGCCGTGTACCAGGCCACATAATTTACGGGACAGTTCTTCGCCGGGGTCTCGATGTCGGAGCCGGCATACTTCGGCATACATTGCTGCATCTGCTCAAGTGTGATCTCAGTCGCGCTGATCGCAAATGAGCGATTGAGGGCGACACGATGCTCACGCGGTGAGCTGCCTATGGTAAATTCTGCGGGTCCGGTGATGACGGTCATCGTGTGACCTTGATGGGTGAGGTACCAACGACGGCCATTCTCCGACTTTCCGGTCGCGAGCGCTAGGTCGCATTGCTTCATGTCATCCTGTGCATTCCAATGTCGTAGCAACCATGCGGCTGCGCCGTGCACGCCGGGATCGACATCATTCCGGTAAATCTCGATGATCATCGACCGCCGGGAGGCTCGATCCCGAGTGGCAAACACGTCCTCTGGATAATGGCCAAGTACCAAGATGAGAGCCGCCCTGGCGGAGGCGTCTGGTTCCACGGTCAGCCGCTCCCAGACAACATCCGGATCGACTCCAAAATTGGCGATTCGATCAATGATGTAACTTCGCGTTGTTGGATCGGGGGTATGGCGCAACAAAGGCCAGACGCGCTGAGGCGCTCCGAGTCGGACGAGGGTGAGAGCCGCGTTGGCCTGTCGCTTGGCAAGGACCTCCGTCTCGCGCTCCGATGCCTTTGCTGAGGGAGGTTTGGCGAGCTCCTGAAGAGCCAGGGCAACTGCCGGCTGCTTATGCAAGGCCAGCTTGTTGAAGATCACCACAAACTGAAATCGCCCGCTGTCAGCCAATAAATTGAAGAGCGCGTCAGGACGGCCGGATAAATAGTCGGTCAAAGTCTCGGTGGCGAAGCGACGAGACAAAGTGTCCTGATGTGTGTCATGGAAAATGGCAGTGAGTGGGTCGATCAGTTGACCCTTTGCCGGACGCAGAGCCTCGCGCCACGCAACAAGCGCCGAAGCCTCCAGAGTCACCAGACGACCCGCCACGAACGTGTCAAGCCGGCTCCAGCGCCGATCGTCGGGTGCGTAGGTCGCTAATGCACACGCCGCCTGAAATCGGTTCTGCGCCTCCAGGTTGGGGTCCAAAGCCGCGTTCCACAACGACTCGACCACACTATCCTTGTAAGGCAGCAGGGCGTCCCGCACGACGAGAAATTCACTCGGCGAGATTCGCACGAGTCGGTCCCGCAACTCCTCAATCTTCCTTTGATCCACGGGAAGAAGCGCCAGGGCCACGCGCAATTTCTTGTCGGATTGCTCGGGGGCCAGAGCGTACTCCTGGCGAAGAAGGGGATCGGTCCGGCGACGGTTCTTCTCGATTTCCTGGACGATTCCCGGCACTTCGCGGATCTCGGCTTTGAGGAGTTGACCCACCAGGTTGGCTTCGTATTCCGCTTGTCTTTTCTGTTCGATCTGTTGGGCTCGCTCGTTGGCGGCCTTCTCGGCGGAGACGGCTGCCAGAGCTTTGGTTTTCTGTTCCTCGGCGTCGAGCTTGGCGAGTCGCTCCCCTTCCGCCCGCGCGGCCGCTCGGATCATTCCCCATGTCGTCCCGGCAATGCCGAAGACCAGCACCAGCGTGACGAGCGCCGCCGCGCCAACGAGGCTGCGGTTGCGGCGCACGAACTTTCGCAGTCGATAGGTCGCAGACGGTGGCCGGGCCTCGACCACTTCGTCGTCCAGGTAACGCTGAAGGTCACGGGCCAGGCCGTTGGCCGTCTCGTACCTTCGGGAGCGCTCCTTCTCGAGCGATTTCATCACAATCCAGTCCAGATCGCCGCGCACGAGGCGCGTCAGCTGTGCCGGCTCCAGGCTTCGCTGGGCGGCAACCGAAGGCAACGCACCCGACCCGCTGAGTCTGGTGCTCGGCTTCTTCGGCTCCTCGTCCTTAATCAGTTGCACGATCTCGTGCCACGCGGCCTCTTGGAACCGCTGCCGATCGAGAGGCGTCGTTCCCGTCAACAACTCGTACAGAATCACCCCGAGCGAATAAATGTCGCTGCGAGTATCGACGTCGAGGTTATTGAACTCGGCCTGCTCGGGGCTCATGTACAAGGGCGTGCCGACCATGAGGCCATGCGCCGTGTACACTGTGTGCTCCGTCAGCGGCTGGTGCATCGCCTTAGCCAGGCCGAAGTCGATCACCTTCGGGACCGGCTGACCGTCATACAGGCACACCAAAATGTTCGACGGCTTCAAATCGCGGTGGATGATCCCCTTTTGATGCGCGTGCTGCACAGCGTGGCAGACCTGCACGAAGAGCTCGAGACGCTCCTGGACGGTTACCCGGGCCTCGTCGCAATACTCGGTGATGGGCACCCCCTTGACGTACTCCATCACGAAAAATGGACATCCTTGTTCCGTCACTCCCCCATCGAGCACTTTCGCGATGTTCGGATGATCCATGAGCGCCAGGGCCTGACGCTCGACCTCGAAGCGCGAAAGCACCTGCCGGCTGTCCATGCCCGGCTTGATCAGTTTGATCGCCACGCGCCGCCGAACGGGCTGCGTTTGCTCCGCAACCCACACCGACCCCATTCCGCCTTCGCCGATCTCTTCGACGAGTTTGTAGCGGCCCGCGACGATCTTGCTCGACGAAGCGGTTGTCGAACCGACGCCAGTCGCCTGGCGTTCGAGCAGAAAGTCCAGAGTCCCGGCGCCGGGCAGCTCGTCGGTTTGGTCGTGCGCTTGCAAGAGCGCCTCGACTCGCTGACACAACTCGGCATCCCCCGAGCAGTGCGCATGCAAAATCTCGACCCGCTCCGCAGGGTCTTTCGATTCGACGGCCGCTAGAAAGACGGCCTGCACGCGACTGGGGTCAATCGACATGGACTCCCCTTGAGCGCTTCATCTCTCCATGCGACGTCGGCGAAGCGACCTGTCGAAGAAACCGGAAAAACTCAGGCAATTCAGTGCTTGAGATCCGCCCGCAGCCACGCTTGGGCGTAGGTCCACTTTTGGCGCACCCGATAAACGGTCAGCCCCAGGGCATCGGCCACAATCTCATGGCTTAAACCGCCGAAATGATGCATTTCCACCACTTGTGCGGCTTGGCGGTCCTCCGCTGCGAGCCGCGTCAATGCGTCGTCGAGGGCCAGGATGCGGCTGTTGTTGTCGTCTCCAGCGACATCTGCGACGGGGACCCGGTGTCGCTGCCCGCCATGCCTGAGCCGCCGCTTGCGGCGCGCGTTTTCGACGAGGATTCGTCGCATGGCCTCAGCCGCCGCGGCAAAGAAATGCCCACGCCCGGCCCACTGCCCCGGCTCGGGAACTTTGACCAGCCGCAAATAGGCTTCATGGACCAATGCGGTCGCGTCAAGAGTCTGCCCCGGTCGCTCTTGCGCCATTCGCTGGGCGGCGAGCCTGCGCAGTTCGTCATAGACCAGCGGCAACAATTTCTCGCCCGCGACCTGATCGCCCCGATTGATCGCCGCGAGGATGGTCGACACGTCCGACATCCCGACGAGTATACCCGCGTCGAGGCCTGGGACTGGAAACAATTCGTGACGTGAAATTTGGTCAAGGTGCAGGCATCACGCCAAAGAAATGGCGAATCGTTTTTGCGGGTTTTCCATTTTTTTCAACAGATCGGTGTTCGGATGTCGCATGGGTGAACGACGGCTCAATCGAGGACGGAAATTCGGAACCCCATTTAAACAGGACAACGTCCTGGAAAGCGAGAGGATCCCATGACACGCGTTCGTTTCGGTCGCCTTGCGAGAGCAGGGTTGGCGGTCACGCTGACGTTGGCTTTGGGCGCGCGGGCCAGTGCCCAATCTACAAAGACCCAGAATCCGGACGCCCGCGCCCGCGCTCAATTTGCAGGGATTTCAGGACAGATCAATAAGGCCAAGAGGATAGCCCTCGGGACCATGTCCCCACCTCCGAAGACGGGAGCCGCGAATGGCTTCCTTCAATTGAAGCAAGTGTTACACAAGGCCACGGCGCAACGTGTGCCGGCCGTCCGCCTTTCCACGGATCAATCGAGCACTTCGAGCATCATCACGGTGGGCAACGCAGCGGCGGGAATGGGCGTGGAATTCGATTGGGACCGGTCGCAGCAGGCGTGCCTCCTTGGGCTCGCGATCAACGCGTCCGACACTCTCGGCGTGGCGATCGGCGGACTCAAGGCGGGAGATAAAGTCGAGGTCCTCCGAGCGACGGGAGTCTGTACTTTCGACAAAGACACGGGCCACCCGTTACTCGCCAGCCTCATCGGCCTCCTCGGCGAGGGTACTCAGGACGCCATCGATCAGTTCGTCGGCACGGAGTTCGATAACGTCATCAAGTCTGCGACAACGGACTTGCAGAACGCGGCCAAAGGATCCGGCAAAGGGACAATGGCGCGATCCCTACGGAATCGAGCCGGGATCGAACAAGTATGGGCTCTCCGAGGGAGGCGTTGTGGTGATCATGCCTCAAGCGGGTGGGATCTACTACGGTGGCAGTGACCACGCCACCCTGCCGCACGTCTTTGGCCAGGCGCGCGGTCTGCCGGTCATGCTGACGTCCTATACGAACACTCCTTTGTATTTCCTGGGTCACACGGTCCCCAACGGTAGTGCCGTCTGCCAGGCTGATGGAGTCGCCTACGTCCTGGCTTGGGATTTCGCGTACGGGGACAACGCCGGCACTTACCAGGTCGTCGTTCGCCTGACTCAGGGTGGCGGTAGCACCTCACCGTTACCGTCCGCATCTCCGGCCGTCGCCAAAAAAGCCAGGACTACTCGTTGAACCGACGGTAGTTCAGTGGCTGTGGTCAAACGATGCGACACGCCTCGGGGATCGTTGCCTGGTCCCCGGGGCGCTTTGTCCCTCTAGCCACAATTTCACTCGCTGTGTGGCAGACGCGACCTTCGTATCTGCCGCGTGATGCCACCCTCTGTTGATGACGGTCGCGCATTCCGTCCACGGAATTGACGCACTCGCTGCCCGAAAGGAACGCACTATGAAGACCTCCCGCTCATCTACCGTGATCGCTCTCGTCGGCTTCCTGACCCTGACGGGAACTCAAGTTTCCTTCGGCCAGGCGACGCCAGCGCCGGCGGGCGCCGCTGGAGCTGCCCAGGGTCCACAACCAGTCGCAGCGGGCGCACCCCTGCCCGCAGCCGGAGCGCAACCGCTCCCCGCGGCCGGACTCCTACCGGACCCATCGGCTGCAGCCCAGCCCCTCCCAGCAGCACTCCCGCTCCAGCCGGACCCGGCGGCCGCGGCCCAACCCCTCCCGGCAGCCCCCGTCCAACCGGTCCCAGCGGCCGGAACGCAAGCGGTCCCGGTGGCCGGGGTCCCGAGTCTGAGTCTGATTCGTGGCAGTCACATCATCGGTTCGAGGGCCGTCCTGGTCGGTGGCGTTGTGCTCGGAAGAGTCCAGGACATGCTCTCCGTCGCCGGTTCCGGCGAGTACGTGCTGGTCGCCAACCCCAGCGGATTCGTGATGATTCCTCGAAGCCTGGCGGTCTTTGAACCGGGTCCACGAATCCTGCAGGTGAACATGACGTTCGCACAGGTCGCCGAACTGCCGCGGTTGCTTCAGCTCGGGCAACTCAATCGTCCGTTCCTCGAGCGGGTCCACACCTTCTTCGGCAGCGCGCGGGGACAGGCAATTCTGAGGAACAGCATTGTCCGCAACGGCAGGACGACTCGCCCGACCGGCGGCCTCGAGCGACGAGCCGAGACGCGCCAGCCCGGCGTCGACCGACGAGCTGAGACGCGTACGGCCGGCAAGCCGGTTGGCCGCCCTCAAACTCGACCCGAACCGCGCCCGGAGAACGGGGCCGAAGTTCGGCGATAGAGACGTTCTCTTGCGGTGCGCCCGATGCGATTCGCCGCGGGCCAGAGTCGCCCAAAAAATGGACAAAGGAGAACTCCGATGACTCGGTGTCAGATAGCTCGATTGCTGACGACGTCCGCACTCGTCGTCGCCTGGGCGGTGTCGCCGTCCCAATGGTTATTGGCCGCCCAGGATCCCGCCTCACCGACCGCGGCCGCCGGCGCCGCCTGCGAAAGCGGCGTCGACCAGCGCACCCGCCGCTTCTGATCTTTCCTCGCAGGTCGATCCGAACCTCCAGGTGTTGACGCAAGGCTCGGTGCACGAGGCGTTCGGCCAGCCTGTGCTCTTCAATCCGGGCCCCAACCCGGTCATCCCCAACCAACCCCCGGCTGCCATCGAGGAGTTGCCTCCCGATACAAAACCGGCTGGGAACAACGTGGAATGGATTCCGGGTTACTGGAGCTTTGAGGCCGCTCAGCAAAAATTCGTTTGGACGAGCGGAATTTGGCGGGTGATTCCGCCGGGACTCGCCTGGGTGCCTGGCTATTGGACGCAAAGCGGAACGGGCTACCAATGGGTCTCGGGGTACTGGCGTCGCAGTGAAACGTCGGTTGCCTTGGCCTCGTTCGGCAAACAACTGGGACCGAGCGGCCCTGGAAATTCGGCGATCAGCAATTCGGCCGCCATCGCCAATGTCGCGCCCGCAACTGTGCCCGACCCGACGTCCCCGACGGTCCCCGCCGGGACGGCCACCGGTGCGAATTCGGCGAACGCCGCGGGGACAGACAATCGCGAAGCATTTTTCGATTCGCAAATCCGGCCCGTTCTGCTGGGCACGTGCGCGAAGTGCCACGGCAGCACGAAGCCGCGCAATAACCTGCGCCTGGACAGTCGGACCGCTCTGCTTAAGGGAGGGGATTCAGGCCCCGCGATCGTCGCCGGAGATCCCGAAAAGAGTCTTCTAATTCAAGCCGTGCGCTACACCGGCGACCCCAAAATGCCGCCGAACAAAAAGCTGTCCGCGTCCGTGATCGCGGACTTCGAGCGCTGGGTCCGCGAAGGAGCGATCTTTCCCGATAATGCTCCATCCGTTCAACCGGCCATTTCGAGCGGCACTCCGCTAGCCGCCGCGTCCGCCACACCGTCGGGAAATACACCGACCTCCGCGGACGCCCCGGTGGTGGCCGCCAGTGATGCGACAGCTCTCGGAGCTGTTCCCGGTCCCGCGAGCGCAGCGCCGGGCGCGGCACCCGCCGGTGCTCCCGTCGCGGTCGCAGACGAGTCTCCAACTCTCGGCGCTGTCCCCACGTCAGCCGACGCGCCGGCAACCGCGCCGGTGAATCCGACGGGTCTCGGCGCAAATCCAGTGAGCGCGGTGGGTCCTCCAGCAACTGCTGCGAGCGCTCCTCCCACGGCTGTTCCCGCTGGCGCTAACCTGGCGACCCCCAATCCTGCTGCCGCTTCAACAACAGGACCTCGCTTCCTGCCGAAACCGCCGGCCTCTCTCGAATCGGGCCCGGTCGGAAATCCGCCGACCGCGAATTTCACCTGGATTCCGGGCACGTGGATTTTCAGGCATGGCCGCTATGTGTGGCTCGCCGGTCAATGGTCGCCGGTGCATCGCGGATGGGTCTGGGTTCCCGCTCGGTACGTGTTCACTCCGGCCGGTTATATCTTCGTGGACGGCTATTTTGACTACGAGCTCGCACAGCGTGGCGTATTGTTCGCGCCGGTGATCTTCCGCCGGGGCTTTGTCGCGCCGAGATTTGTCTTCACACCCAGCGTGGTTCTCAATACCCATCGCTTGACCGAGTTCTTGTTCGTGAACTCGCCGTGCGGCTGCTATTGCTTCGGCGACTACTTCGGAGCAAGCCAGGTCCAAGCGGGCATCTTCCCCTGGTTCGCGTTTCACATGAGCAGCCTCGGCTACGATCCATTCTTCGCCTTTTCCAGCTGGGCCCATCACACGGACATCGGCTGGCATGAGAGACTCGTTTCCGATTTTCGTGCGTTTCGTGACGACGCCCGGTTGCGTCCGCCGCGAACGTTCGAGGATCTCGTGAGTCGCTCCCGCACTTCAGGGGAAAGATTTAAGTCTTTGGCCGAGCCGTTCAGCAGGTTCGTCACTCGCACCGACCCGTCGTCGTTGCGATTCGAGAGAGTGAGCCGGGACGAGCGCGGCGAGATCGACCGCTCTCTCCGCCGCTTCCGCGAAGCATCGAGCAGGCGTAACGAGTTCGAAACGAGATTTGCGAGACACGAGCCGAATCGGGAGTTCAACCGGGATTCCCGGTTCGCCGACGATCGAAGGGATTTCAGAGACGATCGCAGGGATGGCAGAGACGACAGACGAGAGTTCCGCGACGACAGAAGGGATGCCAGAGACGACAGAAGGGATTCGAGAACCAGAGACGACAGAAGAGAGTTTAGGGATGACAGACGGGAGTCCAGAGTCGCGGATGACAGAAGGGACTCGAAATTCGACGACCGACGGGAGTCCAGAATTGGGGACGACAGAACGGAGTCCCGGTTCAGGGACGACCGAAGGGAATCCAGGACCGGGGATGAGAGAAGGGATTCCAGGACCGCGGACGACCGACGGGAAGGCAAGAGCGCCGAGGGCCGAGGGGAATCCAAGATCGCGGATGACCGAAGGGATCGCACCGAACAGAGGGCGTCCCGCGAGCTGACGACCAACCGCACTCCGCCGGTCGTCTCGCGTCGCCCCGTGTCGACGGCGGGACTTGGGCAGCACGTGATTCGGGAGGATCCCGCTCAGCGATTGGCGAATCCGAAATTCGTGCCTAAAGCGTCCAACCGTGGAGGCTCCGAGTCTGCGGAAAAAAGGAACACGAATCGACGCCAAAACAGCCCGCGCTGATTGTTCGCCGATGCAAAGCTTCCACAGTCCTCCGGTCCCCCAGGGCCAAAGTGAACGGCTCGCAATCCTTCGTTCACACGGCCAGGGGGGCCGGAGTGTCCCTGGGGAGTCGGCGCGAGCAAATTCCAAAGGACCTCAAGATCCAGAAAGAGCGACTCATGATCACTTCCGATCTGAATCGACGCGACTGGTTGAAACTGGCTGGCAGCGCGGGGCTGGCCAGCATGGTCATGCCGAGCGCCCGAGCGGCAGTTGCGGCAGGAGGGCGGCCGCGCCAAGGCGCGGTCGCCAACTCGCCTTACAGCAGGCAGGTGCTGTCCCTCAGGCCGGTCGGGTACTGGCGCTTGGACGAGACGAACGCGCCCACGGCCTTCGATTTGTCGGGCCATGAGATCAACGGCATCTACCATGGCTCCCCCACATTCGGTGAGCCCGGGGCAATCCGGAATGACGCGAACACGGCGATCGGCCTCGACGGCAGATCCTACGTCGAGATTCCCAACAGCAGCGCTTTCAGCGTCGGCGCGGCCGGATTGACCGTGCAAGCCTGGTTGCGCCCCGACCAGCTCAATTTCCCGGTTGAGCGGGGCTCGGAATACATCTACTGGCTCGGCAAAGGCGAGACCGGGACATTCGAATGGGGCTTTCGCCTTTACAAGAAAGACTCGAGCCGACCAAACCGAATCTCCGCTTACATCTGGAATCCCGACGGCAAGTTGGGGGCCGGAGCGTATTTCGAGGAACCGATCACGCCCGGCAGGTGGATCAACGTCGTGGCTGTGTACCAACCGCCCGGCAGGAACGCGGGCGTGCAGATCTATCGAGACGGTGTATTTAAGAATGGACCCCCGAAAGTGCCGACAATGTATCGCTCGTATCAAGTCACGCCCCGACACGGAGGGGCGCCCCTGACGGCTGGGTTGTCGCGATCTCAAGAGTTTCTTGATCGGCGGACTGGACGAGGTCGCAATCTATCCGCGCTGTCTCACGCCCGCGGAGATCCTGACGAACTACCGGCTCGCCACCTCGACGGCGAGCTCACCCTGAGCAAACGCCATTAACCAGCGCGGCGCTGAGAAACGTTCGTTTGACGCGCTGCCCCTCAAGCCAAGTTCGCGGCCATCGTTCAGTCGAGAGCGATTCTCACAAACGTTTGCGTTCTCGGTGCGAAAATCGTCTGTCAAAAAACGTATGAGATTCCGGGACGAGCCAAGCCGTCGGCTCCCCTCAAACAGTCGTTTGTCGGCGTTCGCAGAAAACGATTGAGTTAATGACTCGGGTGCTCGTCAGACGGCTAGCGATCTGTTTGCCGCGGCCAAACCGGCTTTGAGCCCCGCCCGGGAGGATTCAAAGCTTCGCCACGGCGGTCCTGGCGGACTCGTTTACGCCGACGCGGTTCCTAAAAAATCGAGAGCCGTATTGACATCTACGGGACGACTAGTAGTATCGCTGGAAGAACTACTGTCCAACCCGTAGGACGTCCGGCATGTCAGAGTTGATCCCCACCGATCGGGAGCTCGAAGCGCTCAAGATCCTCTGGCAACGGGGGGAGACGACCGTCCGCGACGTCTGGCAGGCGATGACTGCCGCCGAAAACGACCTGGCCTACACGACGGTCTTGAGCCTGCTGCAGGTGATGGAGCACAAAGGGCTTGTCGGCCACAAACGGATCGGCAAGGCGTATGCCTACTCTGCAAAAATCCGCCGGGAGCCGACCGTGCGGAAACTCGCCGGCGGCTTCCTCGACAAGGTCTTCGACGGGGCCGTCGACGAATACCTGGTCCACGTGCTCGGTTCGCGGAAGCTCAACGAAGCGGAGTTGGCCCGCCTCGAGGCGATGGTCGCCGAGGCCCGCAAACGAGCCCGACCGCCGCGCAAGAAAGGGCCCGAAAAATGACGCCCTGGATCGAAGCGATCGCCCTTTGGCTGGCCGACTTTTACCTGGCGGCAACGATCCTCTTAATCACGGCGTGCGCCGCCTTGTGCTTGATCAAGCAGCCGGCGCGGCGGATGGCCTTCGCGTGGGGCACGCTCGTCAGCCTGCTGGTCGCGGCAGGCCTCTCTCAAACGGCATCGCGCCCGCGAGTCGATCCGCGGCGACTCTTCGCGAGGCAAGAACAGCCGACCGTCCGTGTCGACACAACCCAACCACCAGCGGCCGAGCCGCCGGTTGCGGAGATTTCGTTCGCATCTCAGCAGCCCGCTCGTCCGGAACAAATGGATCCGCCGCCGCAAGCCGATCCGCGGCCGCCGGTCGACGTTTTTGCCCAGCCCGAAATCGCCATCGACAGTCCGTCTGACGCCAGATTTGACTCGCGGACGATTGTTGGCGACGCCGTCCTTCTGTTCCTCACCGGCGCCGTCTTGATGGCGGCTCGGCTGGCGGTCGGCGCCTGGCAGGCGGCGCGACTGGTCCGGAAAAGTCTCGCGGCTTCTCCCGCATTGGTCGACGAATTGCGGGCGATCGTCGGCGGGGAAGGCCGTTTGCCACGGCTGCGGATCAATGCCCGGCTGGTCACGCCGGTGGCGACGGGCGCTCTCTTGCCGGCGATCGTGCTGCCGGAGCGCTTTGCCAAGAGTTCGCGGCGCGGCGAGCTGCGTGCCGTGCTGGGCCACGAGTGGGCCCACATTCAAAATGGCGACCTGTGGCTGTTGGCCCTCGACCGCTGCCTGTTCCCGCTACTTTGGGCGCATCCGGTTTACTGGTGGCTGCGCCGACGCATGCGGCAGGATCAGGAAATCCTTGCCGATGCGGCCGCCGCCTCGCTAATCGGGCCGGCCGATTACGCCGCGCAACTGGTCGCCTGGCGCGGGACCTGGCGGGCGTGCGGCGGATCGTCGTTTCCAACGCGGTCGGAATCTGGGAGCGCCCATCGGGATTTTCGCTGCGGATCTCGACAATTCTGAATCAAAGCGATCGGATCACGCTCCGCTGCTCCGGCCGAGTTCGAGTCGCCATTGTCGGGTGCCTGGCCGTTGTGAGTTTGGTCGCGGCCAGCGTCTCCGTTCGGCCGCTCAACGCTGAGTCGGCACCATCCCAGAACCAAGCACCTCCGACCACGACTGAGCCATCACACGCCGTCGGTGCCGCCGATCGGTCGTCGCAGAAGAGTGGCTCGAGCAAGGCTGCCGCCACGGAGGCTCCTTGGGAGTTGCAGGGGACGGTGGTCACTGAAGCCGGCGCACCCATGGAAGGCGTGGTGGTCGCCGTTCACAATTTTCCTTTCGGAAAAACCGCGCGCTCCGCGTCCGACGGCCATTTCTCGTTTACGCTGCCGAAGCCTCCTTCGTCGCTCATGCTGGTGGGGAAGGAGAGCAGCGGACTGCGACGAGGCATCTATCTGTATTCGGCCGAACAGACGGGGCCTCGATCGGGAGCGAGTGGTTCGCCGGTCCAGTTGGTGATGAAAGTGCCGCGCGAGATCCCGGTGACGGTAATCGACGGCGCGGGACAACCGGTCGCCGGAGCCATCGTCGGAGCGTGTGCCCACCTGCACGAAGTCGAGACGGAAACGTCCGATTCAGAGGGAAGAGCCGTTTTGAGAGTTCCGACCGACGTCGAGTTGGACTCCGTCTTCGCGGCCAAGCCGGAGATCGGCCTGGACTACTTTAACTACCGCAGTCCAGGCGAAACGCCGAACAATCCGTACACGCTCGCTGCTGACACAAGGTCAATTGAGTTCGTCTTGAACGGAGCGCGAACAGCGCGGCTGCGGATTGTCGACGGCAATCAGCGGCCACTGGCTGGAGTGCGCGTGGCCCCGTGGTATCTCGAACGGCCACGGAAAGGGCGCGACTTCAACGTTCAGGCAATGGAGACGTTTACCAAAACCACTGACGCAGCGGGCCTCGCGACGTTTCACATCATTCCGGCCGATAACCGGCGAAAAACCCCGTTCATCGTTTTCAAGCCGGATTATGCGATGTTGGATCGGCCCAGTTTTGATCCGGAGTCGACGTCAGATGAAATCCGTGTCGTGCTGCTCCACAAAGAACTCATTCGTGGCAGCGTCTCATTTCCGGACGGCAAGCCGGCGGCCGGAGCCGCGGTCGCCGTTGCGGGGGAGGGTTTCGGATCCGAGTCGTTTCAAGGCGAAACCACCTGCGACGAGCGTGGACGGTTCGAGATCCGCGTCGTTCCAGAGATGTTTTACGTGTTCGTCGCGACGAGCGGCCGTTTTGTTTCGCCCCGACGGACGTGTGTTGTGCGGGCCGCAAAGCCGATCGAACCGGTCAAGCTGACGGTTCAACCGGCTGCTCGGGTGTACGGCCAATGGATGCTGGAAAGTGAAAAACGGCCAGTCGCAGGGCATGACCTCGCCCTCAACGAATGGGTCGTCCATGACGACTATCGGTTCCTGCCGGAAGAGGCGCGGATCCCAAATCCAAAGAAAGTCCGCAAATCTCTCTCGCCGAAGATCATTCGACGGCCGAAGACCGACGACGAGGGGCGGTTCGAGTTCTTCGTCGCGCCGGGCGTCTATTACCTCGCCACTGTCTATTCCAACGGATCAGTGCCTTATGCGGAGCGGGCAGTGGGGCGGGACAACACGGTTTTCACGATCACGGAGGCGAAGGACTTCGAGATCAACCTCCGTTCGGCGCCCCTGGATCGTCGTGATCTCGCCGGTCGCGTGGTCTTGAAGTCCAATCCGCAAGGAGGTGTAGCGAACGCCAAAGTCGACGGCGTGGCCGCGGAAGACCCGCACATGGCCGACGAATTCCACGCGGTTTCCGACATAAGGGGAAGGTTTCAAACTCAGCGTGCTCCGGTTGAGATGCTGGTCTACGCTGCAACCGAAGACCGATCCCTGTCCGCGATCGTCCGCATCACGGCCGACGCCAAGGACGTCGTCATTCCGGTCGGTCCGACCGCCTCCGCACACGGCCGCTTGATCGATCGATCGACGGGACAGCCCTTGGCCGACCGTCTGGTCGCTTCCGGCATTTTCCTGCGATGGGGCAAGTTTTCCAGTTGGCGCTTCGGGAGCCGGATGAAGACCGATCGGAATGGAGAGTTTGTCGTCAAGAACCTCACTCCGGGCTGGAAGTGGGAACTGTCCACCGAGGTTACGGTAGGCATCGGAGAACAGGCGTTCGAATCTCCGCAGGTTGTCGGCAACGTGACGCCAGAATCGCCCGCTCTGCTCGAGTTGGGCGACTTGAAGGTGTCAATTCCCGAATCGCGACCTCGGCACGGTCGATGAGTGACTCATCGGTCGCCGCGGAGTTTTGGAGAAAGTATTGGGCGGAAGACCTGACGGGACATCTTCGCGGGGTAGTGGATCCGAGTGGTCGCACTTCAAATCCAGTGTGAGTCATGAAAGAGTCGTTGGTTCTGGCGCGGCTTCGCAAGGTTTGCCTGCAACTGCCGGAGGTGCGGGAAACCGTGAAATGGGGGCACCCGACGTTTGAGGCTGGCAAGAAGATTTTTGCCGTGCTCGACCGCTACGACGGTCGGCCCTGCATTGCCTTTCGGCGCCGCTCGACAGGGTTGATGAGCTGCTGGCTGACGAGCGGTTCACCGAGGCGCCTTACGCCGCTCGATTTGGCTGGGTCTGCCTGAATATCGAGGGCTCGATCGATTGGGCCGAAGTCGAGCGGTTGGTGCAGGGGAGCTATCGGCTCGTCGCGCTCAAGCGGATGCTGGCCGCCCTGGACGATCGAGGGGCGTCGGTTTCCAATTCGTCCTCGGCTGCTGCAAAACGAAAAAGAAAAACGAACCCGCGCGTCTGAGCGGGACGTCGGGTCGGACGCGTTCGCAGAGCAGGGGATCCGATCCCGAGTTCAGGGAATCAGTGCGCTTGCTGGACGATCTCGCACAGGTGAGCCAGAACCTTGCCGATCGTCTTGGTCTCTGGCGCTTTGTCGATGTCGACGCCGGTGACCACGAAGGAAAAGACCAATTCGCGACCGCTCTTGGCGGTCAGATAGCCGGCGAGGGCCTTGCTGGTGACCAGAAAGTGGTCGTTCAGCTGATTCTCCCAGAAGAGCGTGCCGGTCTTGGCTCGGACTTTTGCGCGGGCCGGACTTTTGGCCGTGACATCGTCGGTGAGCGTGCCGTCGACGCCGAGAACGGGAAGGGCCCGTTCGTAGGCGTGGAAATCGGGCCGGGTCGACATGTAACGCAGCAGGGCGACTGTCATGCGGGGCGTGGTGTAGTCGGCCGGCGCACCGCCCGCGCCTCCGCCGAACGAAATCGAATCGGCATCCAACCCGACGCGTTTGAGGAAGTCGTGCTCGAGCCGCAGGCCATCGGCCAGTTGCCGCTTGCCATGTTTCACCGCGACGAAGAGCGGCAGCGTGCTGGCATGCAGGTTGTGGCTGACCTTAAGGATCAATCGCGCGTTTTCCGAGAACGGAGGCGATTTGAGCAGGGCGATTCGGATGAGCCCGCGATTGTCTCCTTGTTCGGGCAACAGCTTTTCAGGATTCGCGTCATACCGTGAGGCCGAGACACTGACGCCCGCCCGTCCGAGCGCTTCGATGAAGAGCGTTCGGGCCCATCGCGCGGGGTCGGCAATTTCCTGCACGTAGACGAACCGGCCGCGATCGGCCGCAATGCGACCGCGCAGAACGAATCGATCATCGCCGGCCGGGCGGCAATCGATCTTGGTCTCCGCGCCGGCCGGGATCGTCTCGATCTGGGCGTCGATTTCAAGCGCCGCTGACTTCGGCCGCCAGTCGACTTTGGCGGGCGAGCCTTTCGTGGTGGGAGTGATCGTGAAGTCGATCAGGTTGTCGTTGAGCATGATGGGCGTCAATTGCGACGGCCCGCTGCCGGTGGCGCTGGCCGGAGCGAACGCTCGAGCGTCGATGACGATTTGTCCGCGGACCTGGCGGATGCCCGTCGCCGCGACTTGCCGCGCCAGCGCGTTCAGTCCGGCGAGCGGATCGCCGGACGTGAGAACTGCGTTGCCCGATGGATTCGCATACGTGTGGTCGGCCTTCGTGTATTCGATTTCGTTTGTGGTTGTGGTGCGGCCGCCCATCGTGAGATCACCCACAGCCACCAGGATCAAATCGCCTTCCAACACTCCCGCTGCGTTGACGGCCCCGCGACGGAAGACGGGCGTCTCAAAGCAAAAGTCGCTGCCCAGCGCGTCGAGCGCCGCCGCCACGGAATACAGTTTGGTGGTCGAAGCCGGCGGGAAAAGTTTGTCGGCCTCGCGTTGGTAGAGCACTTCGCCTGTGGCTCGATCGGCAACCAGAATTCCCCAGTGCGCGTGCTTGAACCGGGCGTGGTCGATCACTTCGCGGATCTGAGGCGCCAGCTTTTCGTCCGCGGCGGCCGGTGCCGAGCACAGAACTTGTGCGGCACAACAGACGAGCAGTTGTCCGAGGAAGCAGGCGGCGGAGAGGCGGAAGCCGGCGTAACGCATGGGTCAGTCTAAGACGAAATGCCGACCATCGCCGATTTTTCCTCGTCCCAGAGCTTTAGCGATGCGCACGACAGGCTTTCCCAAAGCGTGAGCCGGACGACCCGTTGCAATGCGGGATTTTCGTCGAAGCTTTCTTGAAGACGGTAATTGGGTATCTGGCTGTCGAGGTGATGGACATGGTGCAGACCGATGTCAGCGGTGAACCAGCGAAGCACGGCGGGAAGTTCGTAGTAGGAACTGCCGTCGAGGCCCGCGTCAAAATAATTCCAGCCCTCGTGTCGCCGCCAATAGGTCGACTCGAAATGGTGCTGGACATAGAACAACCAGGATCCTGCCGACGCCGCAATCACGAGCACCGGAATGTAAGTCAACAGGAAAAGCTTCAGTCCGACCAGCCAAGACATCGACACGACGAGTGCCAAGAGCCCCAAGTTGGTCCAGTGGACACCGAGCCGCTCCTTTTTCGAGAGCCAAGGTTCGAATCGCGTGAATCGCTGGACGATGACGAAGTACACAAACGCCCCGATTCCGAACAGAACCAGCGGGTTACGGTGCACGCGGTAGACGAGCCGCTGAAATGCGGAAAGATTGCGGTACTCGCGGACGGTGAGCATGTGCACGTCGCCGCATCCCCGACGATCGAGATCCCCCGACGTGGCGTGGTGAATGGCGTGGTTTTTCCGCCAGCGGTCGTAAGGAGTCAGGGTCAAGACCGAGAGGGCCCGGCCGAGCGCGTCGTTCGCGGCTTTCGATTTAAAGAAGGATCCGTGACCGCAATCGTGTTGCAGGATGAACAGGCGGACGAGACATCCAGCCGTCGGAAACGCCAAGAGGAGCGCGAGCGCGTACGAATATTGCCAGCTGAATCCGACCAAGACCCACAGCACCAAGAGTGGGCAGAGGGAAGACGACAGTTGGAAGAGGCTGCGGCCCAGCCGGGGCTCGCGATAAGGAACCAGCATGGCTCGGTAATCGGTCGCGCTCGCAGATTCGACGAACGGGCCGGCGGAGCGCGTGTGCGTCGCATCCGGGAGTAAATCTGTTCCGGTCGACACAGGCACTTCTCCGTGGATTCTGTTAACCATTCGGCTGTTGAGAGGCCGTATTATCGACGAACCGCGAGCCACGACAAGGTGGGTTTGGCACGGCCTGTTGATTGGGGAGGAAGATCGGGCGAGCCGAATCGGATGATCGAGCCCCGTCTGACTAGGAGTTGGCGTCGAGAATTGCTATGCTTTTTGCCAGTGCTCTCCACGCGGCCATTGCCCATTGGATCACTTGTGAGGTCCTTGGCTCTTTCAGGACGCGAGGCGTGTTTTTTCTGATTTCCCTGTTCGACGCCCGAGCTTGTGGCGACAGCTTATGGCCGTGAGACCCTGCTGCGACGTGAGCGTGTTGCGTTTTGTTTCCCGAGGAGGCCCATGTGGCTAAGAAATTGTATGTTGGAAATCTGTCCTACGACACAAGCGACAGCAAACTCCAAGAAATGTTCGAAGAGTACGGCGCGGTTCAATCGGCGCAGGTGATCATGGATCGAGATACGGGACGCTCGAAAGGCTTCGGCTTTGTCGAAATGAGCAGCGATCAAGAGGCTCAGGCCGCGATCAACGGTCTCAACGGCAAGGAAGCGGGCGGTCGATCTCTGACGGTCAACGAGGCCCGGCCGCGAGAAGATCGGGGCGGCGGCCGAGGCGGTTACGGCGGCGGCGGCGGACGCTCCGGTGGCGGTGGCGGCGGACGCTCTGGCGGCGGTGGCGGGCGAGGCGGCTACGGAGGGGGACGCTACTAACAATTGCTCCGTTCAATCAGGCCGCGCCCTTCCCATAGGACTTGCGTGGGAAGGGCGAGCTTTGTTTCGTGCGGTGGCGAAGCGACCTTCGCGGCGGCTTCAATTCAAGCAGCCTTGATCTTCGCCACTCGACCGAGCAGATAGCCAAGTTCGTCGCCATCGAGCCCCGCGGCTTCTGCAATTCCATGGAGGTTGCGGATCAATCCGGATTCGGCGCAGCGAAATGCCTTAAAGGTTGCGGCCCCGACGATTCGACCCAAAAGCCGGTGATCAGGCGTGATTCGCAGTTCCTGGATACTGGGCGTCGTCCAATCCTCCTCCAACAGGCTGGCCAGAATCGCCATAAACATGTTGCTCGTCTTGACCGACCTCAGTTTGCGAACGCAATCGCGGCGGATGAATTCGTTCGCTCGGATCGGGCGTGGATGACGGTCGGACGCCATGCGGTTTGTCCTCACAGTGTGAGACGGGTGAGACGTCATTGTATCAGACAGGACGCTCGCGTATCAGGGAGACGCGGTCGCGAGCGTCGCACATTCGATGTTCTGTTGGTAAAACGCGTCGCAATACATAGAATCAACGTGCGGTGGATAACCCCGAGCGTCGGGGGAAACACCGCAAACTCTTGTTAAAGGATTTGGATAGAATGCCCCAGGGCACGATCAAGAAAAAGACGGACAAAGGCTTCGGGTTCATTACGACCGAAAACGGCACAGATTTGTTCTTTCATTCCTCCAACGTCGACGGATCGGGCTATGAGGGGCTCCGGGAGGGGCAGAAGGTCTCGTACACCGAGGGCCGCGGACCTAAGGGCCCGCGTGCCGAAAACGTCAGGGCGATCTAAGCTGACAAAGCCAGTCGACCAGAAAGCCGGCGAGACTCGTCGGCTTTTTTTTATTTCCTGATTTCAACGAAATGACGGCTGCGCATCATGACGCGTTCCCGAGAAGGCTCTGTCCCTGGGGAACCGCTTTATTTTGCGCCGATCAATCTTGGCGAACACGCCGACCTGTGCGTACGGTTTCGCCTGGATTCCTATGTTTGCAGCTTCGGCTCTTCCGCCAGATTCTACGCGGACAACACCAGCGACCAGGGATATGTCGATTGGCTTCGCAAGAGGATGCACGAATTGCCGGGAAGCTGCGTCCATCTTTGGCGGGGCATTGAAATCATCGGACAGTTAGAAATGGGTCGGTCGGGGGAAAACTCCCAAATCGGCTACGTCAACCTGTGCTACCTTGTTCCCGACGCCCGCGGCAGCGGCGCGAGCAGGCAACTCGACGAGTACCTTTGTGAGTTTCACGCGACATTGGGCCTCGAACGGGCCCACTTAAATGTGAGCCCCTCGAACGATCGAGCCATCCGGTATTACGAGAAATACCTCTGGAAAAATCGTGGCGACGATCCGCGACATGCCGAGCTCTTGCTCTTTGAGAAGACGTTCTAGCCGGCGCAACGCGCGCGATGACAGATGACAGTCGAGTGTCTGGACGTCGTTCGCCCTGCGGTGCCCGTTTCAGTCCCAGGCTTCGCCGTCGGCCCGCTCAATCGAAAACTCGATTCCGGCTGCCTCAAAGACCGGAGGCATCGTCGCGATTGCGCCGCGCGCATCTCCGGCGTTTGGAAAGAGGTCGGCGCGGCAGCGAGTCGAGAGGGAGCGGATACCGTCCATCTCAGACGGAGTGACCCACGTAATGATGCCCGACGTTGACAGTGCTTTCACGATGTAGAGCATGTTGTACAGCATAGCAACATCAAGTGCGCGTTCCGGCAGATTCCATCCAATTCGTCACGAATGCGGCAGATTGCACGAAGACGCGAGAAGCGCTCATTCGGCCGCTTCGACGGTGAAGGCGAAGTTCGCGCGCTCGAAGGCTTGCGGCAATTTGCCGATTGCGGAATGCGCGTCGGCCTGCGTGCAAAACGTTTCCGCCTCCTTGCGAGGCCCGAAGCCACGATACTCTGCAAATCGCGCGGGACAAATCCAGAGAACGAGCCCTGTCGCGCTCACCGCTTTGATGACGAAGCGCGGTGAAGAGGTGAACTCGCTCATGCAGCCATTCTATCGGCGCGTACCCTGCCTCGGCAGGGCAGCGGGTGATGGCTCGAGAGGTTCAGACAGCTATTCACCGCCCGGGTGTGCGGCGCGCTCACGCTTGATCGCCTCGTCGAGCAGCGCCGTGTCATCGTCCAGCAGCCGCACGAGTTCCGCGCGCCCCAGGACCGCGGATTCTTTCCGACGCGGCATCTTGCCGCCGGCGACCTTGCGCTCTGCGAAGGCGATCAATCGGGCAACATGTGCGAAGAGGCCCGTCAGGATCGTTTCGGCGTGAACGGCCCGTCTTCGGTCCGACAACTCGTCGCGGGGGCTGTCTCGGAGTTGTTTGAGGTGCCAGATCGAAGCGCGCAAAAACTCTTCGTACGCGCGAAGTTGTTCGCTCGATTCGTCGTCCGCCCGGCCGTGTGCCGCCGACCAGGCGGTGAAGACTTCGCACCACATTTCGATCGGTGCAGTCTGAAACTCGTGGTCGGTCAGGCCGACGAAGATTGTCATCAGGTCGAGGGTCGAGTGAATCGGAACTCTCCTGAAAGGGCCACAAACACTCGCCGAACATTGGGCGAATTCACTCACACCTCTGAAATTGCGCGAAGGCGACGATCGGGTCTTCAATCTCGACTCAACCTTGTCCCCCGATTTCAATCTCGAAGGCGGTTTCGACGTTCAGGTGATCGACGAGATCGGGGTCGTTGCAGCTGGCTCCATAAGAGTTCTTGGCGATGTCGAACATCTTCTTGGCATCGTCAAGACCGAGGATCTGGTTGGCAATCATTCCGCCTTGGATGTACCCAATCCACCGATGCACCTTCGTCATCGGCCAGCTCTCCGCGTGCAGCTCGATCTGTGCGCACATCCACAACAGATGTTTGGGCCGAAGTGCAGCGGGAAGATTGATAACGGCTTGGCCTGACTGTTCGATCGTCTCCCGGCATTTGGCGGCCATCGCCAAAGTCAAAAGGTCGGATTGATTCATCACATTTGCCTCCCCAGGTCGAGCAAGTTCAGATGCATCCTGCGGACTCGAGCACAAACCAGGGCCGCAATTCACGCTGATCAAACACCGCCGTTCATGCTGGCGGCATCGCTCTCACAAGTCAGCCGCTTCAATTATAGCGATGTCTACGCGAGTCGTGGCGCAGACTGAGTAAAAGCCTGAGCAACAAGCGGAGTTCTGCACACGAGACCACAGTCGCTCTGAGCGCCTCAGCCGCGCGCCTGCGCTCGGCCGACGCGGATGCATCGGAGTATTTTGATTGACGAGTGGCTGCGACGACCCGGAACACGTAGAGTTGCGTTGTCTCGAACGCCGGGGTGGGTTGATCCAACCGCGGAGATAGGACCATGTCAATCAAGAGAGGCGATCGCCTTGTCATGACGATCAAAGGCGTCAGTGAGCCCGTGGTCGCGCTTTTGGACGAGTTCGACGGATCCGTGATGGTCCGTCTGCGAGGCGGCGCCACCGCAAAGCGCTCGGTCAAAACTCTTCATGCTGACGGGGCGGCGCCTGTCGTCGAGCCCACAAATCAGGTTACGGACGATCGTACAGATCTGTCAGCCGTTCATGCAACGTGCCCAGTCTGCCGCGAAACGAACGTGACGGCGACCGTTGCGAGTGAGGACAGCAACCTACGAGTCCTGCGAGTGAGGCTCGTCTGTTCCCATGCCCACGAATGGGAGGTGGAACTTCCACAACCCCCGCGGACATCGTAGGTGGTCCTCGCGGGTCGGCAAGCTTGCGATTGGCGTCGGCTTGCGGAGCGGATCTAAAGCGACTGCTCGGGCTCCTGTGTGGCCGGACTTTCCGTCACCAATGGGGCCGCTTTTCTTTCAGCACGCTTGGCACGTTTATCCTCGGCCTTGCGTCGCTTGTCATTTTCCCGTTGGCGTTTGGCAACTGTGTTTCGTTGTTTGGCAATAAGTCACACTCCTTTCGATTTGAGCCCAATCGTTCGCCGGCGTCGACGTGACGGGCGCCATTTGTTCCGCGCGGCTTTGCCCGATGGGCGTTGACCATTTGTTGCGGCAGCACCGACTTTCCGGCCGCCAAAGTTACGGCCGACGCTGGTGGCCTCTGATAAACGTCGCGGGGCGCGATCGTCCGCATCAGATTCGCGTGGCGCGGGTGCCGGCTTTTGCAGAGCGGACCGGCTGCTTCGCGTGGAATGTTCCGGCTGCGAGGGGGTCGACAGCGCCCCGACGACCGACAGCTTCCTGCGAATCAATCGCTCAATCGCGTTTAACATTCGGCGTTCGTCGGAATCGCACAGCGACACGGCCGCCCCGGAGGCGCCTGCTCGTCCCGTGCGGCCAATCCGGTGCACGTACGTTTCGGGCTCATTCGGAAGATCATAGTTGAAGACATGCGAAACGCCTTCCACATCGATCCCACGAGCCGCGATGTCGGTTGCGACCAGTACTCTCGTTCGTCGCGATTTGAAATTGGTGAGCGCGCGCTGGCGAGCCGACTGGGATTTGTTGCCGTGAATTGCCTCGGCCCGCACCCCTGACAGGAAGAGTTGCCTGACAACGCGATCGGCGCCCCGTTTCGTGCGTGTGAAGACGAGGGCCCGCTCGACGCTCTGCGCATCCAGGAGTTTTGCCAGCTTCTTGGGCTTATCGTGGCGCGAGACATGGTGGACCGACTGGTCAATCAGATCCGTCGTGGCCCTGACAGGCTCGATCTCGACACGGATGGGGTCTCGCAACAGCGACCTGGCCAGGCCGACGATCGGTTCTGGCATCGTCGCGGAGAGCAAGATCGTCTGCCGCCGGGCGGGAAGCTTGGCAACAATCCGGCGGATTGGAGGGAGAAATCCCATGTCGAGCATGCGATCGGCTTCGTCAAGGACGAAGATCTCGACGCCGCTCAGATCCACGAAGCCTTGCTCCATCAAGTCGATGAGTCGCCCGGGCGTGGCGACAAGGACGTCCACGCCTTGGCGAAGCGCGCGAGTCTGAGTGCCTTGTCCCACTCCTCCGTAAATCGTTGCGAAGCTCAAATCGGTATCGCGCCGATAGGCGCGGAAGTTGTCGCCCACCTGGGAAGCCAGCTCACGGGTCGGCGTGAGAACCAGGGCGCGGATCAAGGGGCAGCGTCCTTGGGCCCGCGGCGCCGCGTGCATCAACCGCTGCAAAACGGGCAGGGCGAACGCGGCCGTTTTTCCGGTCCCCGTCTGGGCGCTGCCTAACAGGTCCCGTCCCGCAAGCAGTAGGGGAATGGCCTGTGATTGGATGGGGGTCGCGGTCGCATAGCCTTCGGCGGCGACGGCGCGGAGAAGGAGCTCGGAGAGTCCGAGTTCACGAAAAGACATTCGGGAGTCCTACGGCAAGAGAATCGCAGGACCAAACGCCAGAAACGCGCGTTGCATTCCAAAAGAACCCTTGGACCTGTCAGTGATCCAAGGGGCAACGGCCGAGTGGAAGCACTGGTCGGACTATAGCATTCCTGGGCGCGAAGTCAAAGCGCAGCCGCGCAGGCCGATGCGCGTCGAGTGAGCCGTTTCCCGCCTTGGGCTTGTCCGGTCGCCGTTCTTGAGATACAATTATTGCAGATACAAAAATTGTACTTCCAAAAATTGGAACCTAAGTGGGCGGTCCCCGAAATCGAGGAGTGCTGACGATGCCTGATGTTCGGATTACGCGGAAGGATTTTCTTGACGACCGACAAGGGCGAACGTTTGCCGACGTTCTAAACGACGCGGACCAGCCCTTCGATCAGGTGCTCGAATTCTTCAACGACCAGGACCACCAGCGGCGGATGGAGGAGTCGGAGATTCACCACGACCGTCCGGCACTGGCTGGGGTCGTGCGTGAACTCGAAGCGCTCCAGCCGGTGGACCAATTCCTGGCCAAGCAGCACCCGCGACGGACAAAACGCCTGCGGCAGGTCGTCGGCGTGATCGTACGGATGGTCATGGAAGTGCGCGGCTGGAAAAAGACCGGTCGCAAAGGGTCGCTCGGGGTCCGAGCCACCGTTTCCGGTTCGACCAGCCGGCCCGGCACCTACCACAACACCGGCGGATTGGCCTTCTGGTTTCTCCGCGCGGAGCGCTATGAGCGCAAGGTCGGCATGCCTTTCCGGTCGGTCCGGCAGCGCCGACGCTCACACGACGGAGACGCAACTCTGACTAAGGATCAACGGCAAAAAAAGTCGGGTGACGCCGCTCGCAGCAACGGAAAGCCTTCATCGCGGGACGACGCGGCATCGCTTCGCAAGAAAGGTATTCGATGAGGCCGTTTCGGGTCTGGATTCGCCCAAACGGCGATTTCTGTCACGTGCGGGTCGACAGCAAGGCGAACGCACAAAGACTGCTCCACGGCCTCAGCGAGTCATTTGTCTTCAAAACGTTCGAGCCGTTCACAGAGGAGGCAGGATCCTGCTGCTGCAGTTTTCTTGTTCCCTACAACCCGCCGCTGTCGCGTTCATCGTTCATCAAGTTGCTCGTAACGATTCCCGATGTACGGCTGAGGTCCGAGCCCGCCTAGCGCGGTGTCTCTTAGCCACGGCGGATGCCTGAAAAATGTGGAACTGGATCCAGGCGATTTGCTTGATTGTTCTGAGAGTCTTGGCGGAGCCATTTCGCCTAATCTGGAAAGAAGTGTTGCGTTGATTTTCGATCGACGAGCGGTCTCTGCGTTGGTCGGAACCGATCGGGCCTGTCGCACGAATCCAAGGAGGGCTCGTGTTTGTCGAACGCCGCGAATTAACTGAATTAGCGACGGCGAAGGAAAAACACCTCGCCGACAGATCGAGCAGACTGCGACGTAAGTAGACGTAGATTGGCGAACGTTCGCTCGTCGGCTTTGAAAGACGAGCGGTTTCTCGCTGGCAACATGTTCTCGGTGGTAAATGGATCACAAGCGACTGAAGAAGATTTCGGCACTTCTCTTGCGGGAGGCAAAGGCGCTCGTCGCGTCTCGCGAACCATCGGCCCTCCGCGTTACCGACCCTGTCCTTGACTCAGGCAGCCCACGAGCCCAGACATTCGGCGACGATGGCACCGGCGACGCGGATTACCAACTCTGGATTCGGCTACTTCAACTTCATTGCTCAGCCCAAAGGTTCATCGATCAAGGGGAAACGGCCCGAGCCGCCTTGCAAGAACAAATCGTTGACATTGAGAACCTGCTGCGCACCAGAGCGAATCCCAAATATGGCGACAGGGGTCGATCGAGAAAGTCGGCCATTGCAATCGATAGCGGATTGCCCGCATAACGGTCGCCTGTGCCACCGGACCGATTGCGAGATGAGCGCGCCACTGGCACGAAGGGACGACGAACGTGGCCGGAATCGTGACTTGGATCGTCTGCGGCATGGTGGCCGGCTACATCATGAGTCTGGCCATCTCGGGCCGCGAAAAGGGATTGCTGCTTTTGACGCTGATTGTCGGAATCGCAGGCGCCGTCGTGGGCGGATTCATCGCCCAAGTGTGCGGTCAAGGGACGAGCGCGTCATTCAGCCTCTACGCTGTTCCGTTCGCGGCTGTCGGGGCGGCTCTCTCGCTGGTCACCTACCGGCGAATGATCGGGGCCTAGCGACCGAATCGCACCGTTGGCTGAGATGCTGAATGTCAGGCAGTCCGGCCAAGGCCACTGCCAGGACGCTGCGTTCGTAGCCAGCAACCAATGCGCCGAACGCTTCGAAATCGCGGCGTTTCGCCCCATCCATTTGCGAGCGAGACCGACGCGCTCAGCAGGATGGCAGGTAGGGCCGTTCCATCGCAGGGGCCCAACGCATTCGCCCCCCTGAGATTCTCGCACACACCGTTTCTTAACGAAAATGTGCTCTTCTATGTCTCCCTTTTGATTCGGCGGGCCGCATGGGGGCCCTCATTCGACCGACCTTTAGGTTGCTAATTAGGGCGGCGAGAGGTTGCTTGCGCCATAAATCGGCTGCGCAAGGCCACGGAGTCGAGCAGCTTGAGCGTCGAATCACCCGTCGCGCAGGAGTCGGTCTCGGCGGTCCGCTTGAGTACTTGTTCGACAAGTTGGACTCGAGGCTGGCCGGGCCTCCTTCTCCTGTGGGCCGGCTGGCTGATTCCGCAATTCGTTCTGCTGGGCCCCGCCCTAATCGGCCGGACCGTCGACATTCCGGTCGACCTGCTGGTTCCGCACTCGGGTCCGGTGGAAGACTGGTCACGGAGGCTCTACCTTCCTGCGACGAAGGAGAACGCTTCGATCGAGGTACGGCACACCAACGAGTTGGGCGATCTCGTCTTGCAGGTCCCGGCCGCGCGCGAGTTTTTTGCAAGAGAACTGCGCAGGACGACTGCCGATCTGGAACCCGAGCAACTTCGGCGGCGTTCCGATCGTGGGTTGGGGCTACTCGCCGTTCGAGGTGCCTTATTATATTTTTCCTTCGCCCGTGACGGTCGCGTGGATCTCGCTGTTGCAGTCGCTCACGGTTGGGCTGGGGGTGTGGCTGTTTCTGCGGCGCTCATTGCACTTGTCGTACCCGGCCGCCGCGCTTGCCAGTTGGTGCGCGCCGCTTACCGGCTTCATGACGCTCTGGCACGGCTGGGCAACGATCGCGCCGGCCTGCTGGCTTCCGTGGCTGCTCATCGCCATCGACGCGACCATGAAAAGGCCGGGGGGTTGGGGGCTCGTGAGCACAGCCTTGCTGACCGCTCTGGTTCTGATGGCCGGCCATATGGGGATCGCCGGGCTCGTCCTGTTGACGACCGGGTTTTATGCCGTTTGGCGGCTCGCCGAATCAGCGTGGGCAAGGGACTGGCGACGGGTCGTGTCCGCGGCACCCGCGATCATGGCGGGATGGCTTTTGGGCTTCGCGATTTCGGCGGCCGCGCTCCTCCCGTTCATCGACTACGTGCGAACCGGCGGCCGGATGGACTCGCAATTGGAGGGGCTCGAGGAACGTCCGCCTGAAGGGCTGCAAGCACTGCCAGCAATTGTGCGGCCTGATGTCTACGGCGGTCAAACGCGCTGGACTCGCACAGTTGGAATCGCTCTCGTCGAGAGTTCCTCGTGCGCCTACGCCGGACTATTGGCCGCTCTTTGGCTCGCTCCGCTGGCGTGGTCTCATTGCAGCCTGCGACGACAAACAATTTTCTGGACGCTGATAGTGGTTGTGACTCTCGGCTGGACGCTGAACATTCCAGGCATCGTCGACGTTTTGCGTTCGAGGCCCCTCCGGCCGCTGGCGCCGCTGTCGTATAACCGATGGACCTTTGTGACATCTGAGGCACTTCTGATTCTGGCGGCCATCGGTTTCGACTCGCTGGCGCGCGGCTCGCCGCGTTTTCGTTGGTGGTGGGGTCTTCCGATATTGGTGACGGGCGTCTCCTTTTGCTGGTGCGTCGCTCGGCTATTCGGCGTTACGCGTGAGCTCGATAGGCAGGGTTTTACGAACTACTTCCTGATAGGCGCGGGGCTTTCCCTGGTTGTTCTTGTCGGATGGACGCTAACGTTTCGCACGGGGCCATGGGCGCGATGGACTCGCCTCGCGCTGATTGGGCTGTTGCCGCTCGAGCTTTTCGGATTCGCCTGGGATGGGCGGCGGCAAGCCGACGTGAGCCTGTATTTCCCCCGTATCCAGATCCTGGAAAAGCTCGCGGCGTTGCCGCAGGGACGCATCTGGGGCGTCGCGTGCCTGCCTCCGAATATCAATCTGATGTGTGGCCTCGAGGACGTTCGCGGGTACGACGCAGTCGATCCGCTGAAGTACTTCAAGCTCTTCCAATTGGCCTGCGACAAGGAAAGCTCGTTGCACTATCCCGAGTGCCGTTCGATTATGGCCGAGCCCGCGGGCAAGGTGGACGAACATGGCCTTAAGCTCCACCCGGTCGCCGATCTGCTGAACGTGCGCTACCTCATTTTCCGCAACGCACCACCGAGCGGTCTGCCGATCCTTTTGCATCAGGACGATTACTGGATCATCGAAAACCCGAGCGTCCTCCCGCGTGCCTACGTTCCCACATCAGCGCAAGTCGTCAAGAGCGATGAAGAGGCCCTCGAGCGGATGGTTGGTTTCGGCTTCGACCCTCGCAAGACGGTCTTGATGACGGACGACTTGTCGCTTCCCTCGGCCATGAAAGGAATCGCGAGCGTCCGTTACGAAACGCCGACTCGCATCAGTCTTGAAGTCGAGATGCAGACTCCTGGCCTGGTGCTGCTCTCCAACCGCTGGGATCCGGGCTGGCATGCGGCAATCGACGGTGCTGAGTCCCCGATTTACTGCGTCGATTACGCGCTTCGAGGGTTCCAGGTACCCGCTGGAAAACACACGATCGTGTCTACCTACGATCCACCGAGCTTGTGGAAAGGCCTCGCGATCACTACTGCGGGGGGTGTGAGTTTACTGTTCTGGGCGATCTGGCAGCTTGTGTGGCGGCGACGAGCGTCCTTGGCCGCGCCGCGAGTCAGGCTGGCGGCCTCAAAGATGCCGGGAGGATAATCGGCCGCGGTGATCGGCGAGGTCGATGGTCGTCGGACCGCTCGGACGGAGTTTCGGATGACGTCACACCCCTAATAGACGAGACGCGGAGTCGCTTTGCGGCAGAAATTTCCAGAATTTTGAGCCCGCGTCGCCACTCCGTCGCGGTCCCGGTCCCCTCGACCGGTGCCGGTCGCCGGTTTGGCCGGATTTGCGGAGAACCACGGAGGGCGACTGCGCGGTCTAGAGAGCGCCTGGGACCTCGCCTTCGATCCCGCCAATAAGCGCGAGCAAGATGTTTACGCCATCTCCGGTTCCGCATATTGCGGTCACGGTCCTTGACGCAAGCCCGGAAAAATGCAAAAAAAATTGGCACAAGCCGCGCGGGCCGCTTGCGGGCCGTTTGCCACGGCCGCTAGGCTGGGGGCGGTCGATCTTTTCCCAATACTTCGAGGGTTCGTCGCAGGAGGTTCTCGTGTCCTGTCAACACCGGCGTACCAGCCCAAGTCTGTTCGCTCTGACCCTGGCAATCGTTTTGCCCGCGCTCTTGGTCGAAGCCATAGACGCCGCTGAGATTCAAAAGCCCGACAAACGCAGCACAGGGACAACAAAAGCCGGCTCGACCGACGCCGAGCGTGCCCAGCAGCTTAGTCGCATTTTCGCTGCCTGGAGGGCCCGGCAGGATCGGGTGAAATCGTTTCGTTGCTCCTGGGATAGCCGGGTCGCCCTGCCCAAGGGATATGCCTTTCCCATTTATATGGACCCTCCGGTCGTCGGCGGTCTGCATGATGAGCGTGCGGAAATCGGTGCCGAGAGCGTCGAGTTCACGATCCCTTCGTCCCAGCTCTGGGTCGAAGGGAACGACCGCATTCGCGACGAGTACGTCGAGCTCTCTTTTAAAGGACCAAGGGACTGGCCCCAGACCGCACGCATTCGCAAGCTCGTCGACGGGATGAGGGTCTCCCGGCTGGAGATTCCGGCTGCTGCCGGCAAGTCGCCGCAGTTGGTGGCGTGGGATCAGCTGAGCCTCAAAAATCAGGCGGCATTCCAGTTGGCCGGTTTGCGGCGTTTGGATCCTCAAACTTTCGATTTTGAGCCGTTGTGTTTCGCGTTTCGATCGCTCGCTCCGGCGCTTGGCTGGTCGCCCGAAAACTGCCGGATTGTCGGCGAGAACGTTCTGGTCGACGGAGTCCGCTGTGTCCAAATCCAAATGGACACGATGGATCATTCCGAGATGTGTTCAGTCGATACGAATCGCGATGACGTCGTCGTTCGGTGGGAGATACGACGAGCGCGTTCGACGCCGGTCTCCGTCGCCATCGAATACCGACGCGACAAAGATCACGGCTGGATCCCCTCGCGCTGGAAACGACAGCTTCCCGGACGCAATCCGAACACAAATGGAAGCATCGAGTCGACGATTACGCAGTGCACGATCAACGAGAAAATTCCCGGCGACACCTTTGCTCTCTCCTCTCCGCTGGACACCCGCGTCTGCGACGTGTCGGCCGAGGGATTGATTTCCCCGGACGCTGGCCAGAGCGCCGTGTCCGCAAAAGAATCTAAGCTGACCGCCCCGTCGATGGACGCGATCGTCGCCGCGTGGACCAAGCGGCAGGAGAAGGCCAAGTCGCTCAAGTTCACCTGGCACGAGGAGCACGTGAGTCCCGATGGCGAAAAAACAGAGGATACCCACACGGTCCTGATCGACGGCAACCGTTTCGCGTACATCGCGGACAATAACCCCTACCCGCCGAATATTGCGTCTGTGATTATTGAACGCGAGGAGGACAAGTCGCCCAATGCTCAGCGGCGTCCGGCACCAAGCGGCTTCTCTCCCGCCCGCATCGCGTTCGATGGAACGATGACCCGCGACTATCGAGCGCTCAACCACCCGACGATTACTGGAATCGGACGCACCAGACCCGGTTTTCATATCGCCGAGGCGCAAAGCCAGGCGATTGAGCCCGTACTCGTCATGTTTCGCCCCTTTGACGCGAACTTGGGGCGCGTCAACGCCGACGAGTACCGCGTGTCACCGCTGCGGGGAAAAATCGGCGACATTGCCTGCGTGATCATCGAAAAGACCGAGGAGGCGATGTCGCCGACTCGTACAGTTTATTGGCTCGATCCGGCCCGCGATTTCATCGTTCTGCGCAAGCAGCGATTCCTCGGCGATCGGAGCCACGAACGGATGGACATTTGCTATCGAAAGGACGCCGCCTTCGGCTGGATCCCCGAAGGGTCTCGCGAATCATCGATCAGCGAGGTCGGCTATCAATGCAGTTCGCTCAGCGCGTCGATCACAGCTTTCGCCATCAACCAGCCGATCCCGGCCTCGGAATTCCTGGTCGACTTCCCAAAAGGAACGAAAGTCCACACGCCGCAAGGCCAAACGGCAGGCCTGCGCCTCGCGCTTAATGTGCGGGCAGGCTCCGCGCAACCCCGCAGAGCGCCGGTGACGAGTGCGCGGCGAAAGCCAGATGCCCCCTCGAAGCCGCTCTTTGACCCATTTGCTGACGCCGTCGCGGACGTCGAAGCCGCGCTCAAAGTCGCCAAAGGTGGCCAAAGGAAGGTGTTGATTCTCTTCGGCAATAACGCGCGTTCCGAGTCTCTCAGGCTCTACCCAATTTTGAAGGAAGATGCCGAAGTTGGCCCAATTGTCGACAAAGGGTTCGTACTCGTTCTCGTCGATCTCTACTCAGTCTCGGGAGAAAAGGCCATCGCGAAATACTTCGACGCCTATCGACAAATCTTCGAGCCCCACGTGGGAATCCTCGATTCCAATGGCGAGAACCTGCAGTTCCAACCCACGCGCTGGTTTATCGGCGAGGGAGTCGCGACGTATGATCCGCACAGGATCAAGCGATTGATCTCCTTTTATTTGCAACCGTCGACGTAATCTCCCAGGGTCGATGACCAGATCGCACAAAGGCCGGGGCCCGTAACCTCCGGCCTTTCGCTCTTAAGCCCTTGGGGCCAATTGCAGCAAAATTCCAGAGAAACGTTCTGGCCTCGCCGATTGCGGGACGCCGCCGCCACCGAGCACGAATTTTTCTATTGCCCGCGACAGCCCTGATTACCCATACTGAACCCGCAAGAGGCTCTTGGGCTTTGTTGATCTAAAGGGGGCGCATGGCAATCGACGTCAGTTGCCCGGCCTGCGGCGCGAAGCTCAAGCTGGCTGAAAAATTCATCCGGCGCGGTTTGGTTTGCCCGAGTTGCCAACACCAATTCCGCCTGACGGAGGAGGCCGAGCGGACCTCGACCTCGGCGCAGGCGAAGGGCGACTCGCCGCCGAGGCCTGCCGCGCAGCCCCCCGTCAGCCCGGCGTCTCCCCCGCGCTCAGTGACCGAGCAGCGCACCCCGCAACTCTCGGGCGCCAGTTCTCAAGCGCGCGGCAACGCAGTTGCGCCAGTCGGCCGCGCGGCGCCTGATTCGGGCGAAGACTGGACCGAGACCTCCGAGACCGAGGTGGAAGCCGGCGCGCTTCCACCTCGTCACGAAGCCGGTCTGCCTGTGAAGGGCCGCAAGCGCCGAATCTCGAACCAAGGAGAGGGATGGCCCGAGTGGTACTCTTATGCGCTCGGGATCGTGGGAATGTGTCTTCTGGCCGTCATCCAGGGACTCGTGATGCGGAATAACCTGGCGGGACTCTCGCCGACCGCCACTCCGACTCAACCGAGTGTGGTGGGTCAAATGGGGAACGCGGAGGCGTCAACGACCGATGCCGCGACGGAAAAGAGCTTGCCGCTCGATCCCTACCTCAGCCGCAATTCGCAACGCGAACTGGGTCTGGTCGCGGTGGTTACTTCCGTCGTCATGACGCTGTTCGCACTGGCCGGTATCGGCGCGACGTTCACCAAGGCCGGAAAGCCGGCTTGGGCGGCTATCGTTCCCGTCTACAATGTGGTTCTGCTGCTCAAACTCGCCGGCCGTCCCCTATGGTGGCTGCTCATGCTGTGCATTCCGTTCGTCAATCTCTTTGTCTTTCTGCTGATGTCGATCGACATCGCTCACAATTTCGGCAAGCGTGCCGCCTTCGGACTGGGCCTGACGTTCCTCGGCTTCGTCTTCTACCCACTGCTCGGGTTTGGAAGCGCTCATTATCGGCCGTATTGGTGAACTCGGGCCGCAGTTCGGTGTCCTCACGGGGATGACGCCTTGTCGATCTCTCGCGGCCGCCCCGAAGCGATCGCGATGAAAACGGTCTATGTTTCCCTCCGACCGCCTGATGCGAGACGATCAAAGCGACAGGCTCTTTCAAATCGAGAGCCGTTTAACGCGCGACAGTCGAGGTGACGTCGTGAGGCTGAACCAAGAAATCGAGCTCTTCGAGCGGGTCGTGCGAGCCCATTGTTCGCGCCGGCTGTCGGGCTGTCGCGCGGAGGTGCTCGGTCAAAAGTGCAAGCATCTGCCGCACGCGCTCGGCGTTTTCAGCACGCGTCGCAACGTCATGCAGCTCCGTGGGATCGGTTTCCAAGTCGTAGAGGCGGATCTTGCGGCCGGGCAGGGGCAGCCCCGTGTCGTAGCCATCGGTGCGGCGGCGCTGGCCGCGTTCGAAAATCAGTTTCCAGCGATCGTCGCGGATGGCCGCTTCGTCGTTGGGGGCGTATTCGATGAAGACTTGCGAGCGGTGCGTCGCGGTTTTTCCATTTAATACTCTGCGGAGCGAGCGACCCTGCACGTTGGCCGGGATCGGCACGCCGCACAAATCGAGCACGGTCGGGAAGATGTCGATGAACTCGACCAGCGCCCCGGTCGACGAGCCGGGACGAACCCGGCCCGGGCAGCGGATCAAGAGCGGCGCGCGAATGGCCTCCTCGTAGCTGCAATGCTTTTCGAATCGCCCGTGCTGACCGAGCAGATAACCGTGGTCGCCGGTGTAGATCACCAGCGTGCGATCGGCCTGGCCCGACTTCTCCAAGGCCGCCAACACGCGTCCCACGTTGCGATCGAGAAAGGCAACCGACGTGTGGTACGCGGCGGCGATGCCCTGCTTTTCCCGCGGCGTCAAACTGCGAAAGACGGCGGGGATTTGCCATTCATCTTGGTGCTCAACAGTCGGAGCGTCGAATTGATTGGGATCAAACCGGCCGCGGTCCTCGACTGGAAAATAGAACGGCGAATGCGGCTCATAGAAACTGACGAACAGGAAAAACGGCTTGTCCCGTGGCTCGCTCAAAAACCGATCCGCCTGCTGAGCAAAATAAGTCGCGGACGTGTCGGCGTCGAAAGACGCCATCGGCAAAGCGGCCGCGTTCAACCAGATGCGTGCCGGATCTTTGAAGGGATGCCACGGCGGCTGGACGCGGACGTCGGCCGGAACCTTCGTCCGACCGCGGGCGGCAACCGCCGCGGCAAAATCGACCAGATCGAGACGCTTCTCGAAGCCGTGCTTGAGCTGACTATTAAAATGCATCTTTCCAAACGCGGCTGTCTCGTAGCCGGCTTGCTCGAGCACATCCGCGAGCGTTCTGTCGCCGGCCGGCAGAGGCGTGCTGAGTTGGGTGACGCCGAGCGTTCGCGGGTAGCGGCCGGTGATGAACGACTGTCGCGACGCCGTGCAGACTGGCGAATTGCAGAACGCGCGATCGAACCGCATTCCGCCAACCGCCAAACGGTCAAGGTTCGGCGTCTGGGCCCGTCGATTGCCGTAGGCTCCCAGAACGTAAGGCGCGTGGTCGTCAGCGCAGATCCACAGCACGTTCAGTCGCTTGGCCGGCGCGGCGCCAAACGTCGGTGCGGTCAGGACCGAAAGCACGGCTACGACCAGCACCGGAAGGGCGAAGCTCCCGCTGAGCCGGTCTTTAATCGCGATAAGAAGACGGCTCGGCAGGAGCCTCGCCCTCCCGACTGTGGCGCCAATCACGGTTGGCGATCGTTGGCGTCGATAAACGCCGCCAGAGTGTCGATGTACTCTTTCGGAATATAGCCCGGCATGATCGCGGTCAGATGCGACCTGCCTGGCAGGACCACGCTCTTGAAGTTGACCAGCTCCCGCTGCATGCGGTGCGTCTTGGCGTTGGGCCCGTCGAATTCGCCGTTGATCGCCAGGACGGGGAACTTGATTTTGGTGAGATCGATTTTGCCGCGCTCACCCGGCTTCCAGGGATATTGGCGCACTGCGGCAAGCGCCTCGCGATCCCGGTTGGGGAGTCCACTGAGTGTTTTCCTGGCCTCTGCCTCTTTCGGATCGGGTCCAGGCTTGTCGGCCGGAACTTTGTCTTTCCAATCCTGTTCGACCTCGGGCACGCCCGATCCGCCGAAGGTCGCGGTGATGAAACGATCAGGATTCGTCGCCAGCAGTTGGCCGGTAATGAATCCGCCCATCGAATACCCGCCGATGTGGGCCTTCTCGATCTTGAGGTGATCCATCAGCTCGATCACGTCGCGGGCCATCTGGGGGCCGTACTTCGCGGGATCGTGCGGCTTGTCGCTCTTTCCATGACCGCGGCAATCGATGGCGACCACCCAATGCCGTCCGACCAGCGCGTCGGCAATGCCGTTGGTGAACCAGTTGCCGATCGCGGTGCCCGTGTAACCGTGGATCAAAACCACCGGTGCCCCGGGCGACGTCCGCTTGCCGGCCTCGAGGTAGTGAATTTTGACGCCGTCGTGAGCCGTGAAATATCCGTCTGTCGGCTGGACGGCGAGTGCCGGCGAAGCAGCCGCAACAACGACCAGTAAACCGAATGTCGGAAGGGTCAAGCGCATAACATCTCCCTGTTGATAACTTCCTGCCAAACGACCTCGGAAAGCCGATCCGCGGCGATCGGCGTGACTTCGAGCGGAGCGCGAGGAGTTCAGTATCTATGCCCTAACACAACGCAGCCGCGGGAGCAAATCAAAAAAGTAACAGTGCTGGCGGATGCGAGCGACGGGGAAAGCACCATCGGGCTTACGCCAGGCTGACGCCCGACGCTCGCCGGGCCGGTGAGCCTGGCGGGTGCTTGGCATTCACTCCGGGAGCGGCCGCCCCTTCGTCTCCGGTAAGAACAACAGCAGCGCGATTCCCAACAAGAACAGCAGGCTCAGCCCGGTCACCGCGCGTTCGAGTCCGATCCGCGACTTCAATTCGCCCGAAAGCCAAAGCATCGGTGCAGCGGCCAGCCGTCCGCCGTTGAAACAGACGGCCGCTCCAGTCGCCCGCAGCCGACTCGGGAAGAGTTCCGGAAAGTAGATGGCAAAGCCGGCGTGAATCCCCAAGGTGAAAAAGCCGAAGATGGGCAATGCGCACAACATTTGCCACTGCGTTTGCGGCACGTAACACGTAAACGGCACAACTGCGAGTGCGGCCGCCTGATAAAGCGCAAAGGCGCCGCGACGCCCCAACCGTTCGGCAAGCGGGCCAAAACACAAGAGACCGAGGCCGCCTCCCGCCGTCTCGACGATGCCATAGGCGAACTTGGCGCTCTGACGAGCTGCCTCCAGGTTGGCGCCGCGCCGCAAGAGCAGCTCTCGCATGAGATCCTGACCGGCCACGGTGACGCCCCAAAATGTCGCCAGCCCCACCGCGGCGAGGCACAATCCGGGGACCGCACGCCGAGCCCACTGTCGATCGCCGAACAGGTCGCCGAGACTTCCCATCCGTTCGCCGCGCGCCCCCGCCAGTCGCCAACGCTCCGGTTCGCGGACGACCGAGCGAACCCACAGCACGAGCAGGGCAGGAAGAATGCCGATCAGATACGCGCCGCGCCATTGCGCCCCAACGGCCAGGCCGGCCACCGCCGCCATCCAAGTCCCCAAAATGCTCGTCGCGTGAAAGATGCCGGAGGCTCGCGCTCGCGCGGCGGCGGGAAAGACCTCGGCGATCAATGCCGCCGCCACCGCCCATTCGCCGCCGATGCCCATGGCGACAAAAAATCGCAAAATCGCCACATGCCACAGCGTGGTCGCAAAGTAGGTCAGCCCGGAGAAGACCGAATAGACGAGAATCGTGGCCGACATCATTGACTTGCGACCAAAACGATCGGCGAGGCTCCCAAACATCACGCCGCCGACCGTTCCGCCGACGAGAAACACGCCGAGCAGCACATCGCCCCAGAAATGCGCCGCTGCTTGGTCACTCTGCGACCCCAGCAACTCAGCCAGTAGCGGATCGCGCGTGATGATAAAGAGCTGGCTTTCAAACTGATCGAAAACCCAACCCGCCGACGCAATCAACAAAATCAGCCAGTCGTATCGCGTCACCTCGCCATACCAGCGGCGTGGCAGTTCAGTCGCGGGCGAGTTCATTCGAGCTAGGCTGCGATCGCGATACGCCGCTGTCAAGAGGCGAGGGGCCAGTGTAAGCTGGCCGGCTCTGATGCAGTTTGTGAAGCGAGGCAAGCCCGTATGAACCCCCAAGCGATGTGGAATGCTCAACACAGACTGAACGGGCAATCAGGCGACGCGGCACGAAGGCTGTTGCGATAGCGCGAGATAATGCTCCCACAACAGGAGAGCAGCATGTCGGACGAATCGAGACTTCCCCATGGCGTGATGGAAGGGAAGGGGAGCTACAACAAGCATGCGAAACTTCCGGCGGGCGGGGCCGCTCTCGCGATGCCGCTCCTGGAGAAGGCCGTTCGCAGCGTTCGGCTCGACCCCGCTGACCAGCCCGTGGTGATTGCCGATTATGGATCGTCGCAGGGGAAAAATTCGCTCGCTCCTATGAGTGTCGCGATCAAGACGCTGCGGTCCCGCCTGGGTCCCGATCGGCCAATCGTCGCCTATCACGTCGATCAACCGTCGAACGACTTCAATTCGTTGTTTGAAGTGCTCGATGCCGACCCCGACCGATATTCCGTGGATGAGCCAAACGTCTTTCCCTGTGCGATCGGACGATCGTTCTATCGCCAGGTGCTGCCGGCCGATTATGTCCATCTGGGCTGGAGTTCTTATGCGGCTGTGTGGCTCAGCCGAATCCCGGGACCCATTCCCGGGCATTTCTTTGCTGCCCATAGCCCGGGTGGGGCGCCCGCCGAGTTCGTCTTGCAGGCAGCCAAAGACTGGGAAACGTTCCTGTCTTTGCGAGCACTCGAATTGCGGCCCGGGGGCCGCCTGGTGGTCGTGCTGCCAGCGCTCGATGAACGTGGAGCATCGGGGTTCGAGGCCCTAGTCGACCACGTCAATCAAGTGCTTGCGGAATTGGTCGATCAAGGCCTGATCCAGACTGAGGAACGCGCACGGATGGTACTGGGCTCGTATCCGCGGCGTGAATCTGATCTTCTGGCTCCATTTGCCAGGAACGGGCACTTTCGACAACTGGTTGTGGAAGACTGCCAGTTTGCCGTGCTCGAGGACTCCGCCTGGGGAGATTATCAGCGTGACGGCGACAAGGAGGCGTTGGCGGCCAGGCATGCGCTCTTCTTTCGCGCGATCTTCGTGCCCTCGCTGGCATCCGCGCTCGATCGCGCCGGCGACGCCGAGGCGTGCCGCGTTTTCGGCGATCAATTGGTGAGCCGCTTGAAGCAGCGGCTCGCAAGCCAGCCGGCTGCGATGCATTCGTTTGTCAGCACGATTGTTCTTGCGAAACAGGGTTCTGCGTGAGACCACCTTGCACGAATTCCAGGCAGCTGCAATACCCCGCTCATACCTGCCACGCGATAAACAAGTACGCTAGCGAGAACCTTTGAATGTCGGACGATCTGCAGACATCAGATGACGCGTCGCCCGAACCCGCGGGCAACCTGTCGCGCCGCGGGTTTCTTGCGGCCGGCGCGGGCACGCTGGCTCTCACAATCTTGGACAGCACCTGCGACTCGCCTGCCGCGCAAATCAAGTCGGGCACGCACCATATCCCGCCGGACAAGGGTCTCGATCCGAATTGGGTGAACGGTCTATCGGCGAGGGGATCGCGAAAGGTCTACACCGGCGATGAGCTGACGTGCATCGGAATGCCGATCGGCGGCATTTGCGCGGGACAGCTCTATCTCCGGGGCGACGGGACGCTTGCGGAGTGGGGCATTTTTAACGTCGATCGCTTCACCGGTTATGGAGACAACTGTTACCGCACGTACACGCCGCCTTCTCCCGTCGAGCAGGGGTTCGGGCTCGCGATTATGCCCGAAGGAGGGCGCGCCGTTTATCGGACGCTCGATCGCCGCGGCTTTCCGCGAATCGAATTCGTCGGCGAGTATCCGATCGGCACGGTCCATTATCGCACGGCTGAGGGGGACGCGAATCCTGTCGAGGTTGTGCTCGAGGTTTTCAGTCCGTTTGTGCCGCTCGACGCGCGGCAGTCGGCTACGCCGGGAACCGTTCTGCGTTATCGTGTGAAAAACGTCTCGCAGAAACGCGTGCACGCCGCGCTGGGAGGCTGGATTCAAAATCCCGTCGGTCAGCGGCACGTGGGACGCTATCGCGCGACTCGCCACAATCGCATCACGCGTTCGCCCGGGCTGACCAGCCTGGTGATGACGATTGTGGAAGCACCCCAACCGGCGGCCAGTGAAATCGGCGAGCCCGAGGTTTTTGCGAATTTCGAGGAGAATTCGTACGGCAAATGGCGCGCGACGTGCGCGGCGTTCGGCGATCGCCCCGCGCACGGAACTCTGCCCAATCAGCAAAAGGTCAGCGGTTATGGCGGGCAGGGGCTCGTGAATACTTACCTGCACGGCGACGATGCAGAGGGCACGCTGACGTCGCCGGAATTCACCATCCGCCGTCCTTACATTCAGTTCCGCGTCGGCGGCGGGAACCGGCCCGGCCAAGCGTGCATAAATTTGGTCTCGGGAGGGAAAGTCGTCCGCACTTCGACCGGCAAGGACAATGAAAAGCTCGAATTGGATTTTTGGGACGTCAGCGACCTGCTGGGACATCAAGCGGAAATCCAGATCGTGGACCGGGCCAAAGGCGGTTGGGGCCACATCAACGTCGACGACATCTTATTTGCCGACGCTCCGCCCAAAGGCATGCACTTCCCTCGGCTCGATCAGCAACCTGATTTCGGTTCGCTGGTTCTAAGCGTGCTGGACGAAAAGGCGCGCGGTGCGGCGGCCGACTTCCATCCGTTTCGCAAAACGGGCGAAGTCACACCGCTTGAATCGGCACCCCAAGCGTCCGAGTTTCCACTTGGTGCGGCCGCTCCTGACGCTGGCTTGGTGAGCGAATTCGTCCTCGAACCGGGCGCCGAGCACGAAGTCACGTTTCTGGTGTGCTGGCACTTTGTCGGCGGCGAGCATGGGCGGATGTACGGCAATTGGTTCCGGGATGCGTCAAGCGTCGCCACTCACCTGCAGGAAAATCTCGACCGCCTGACGCAACTCACGCGACTGTTTCGCGACACTTATTTCGACAGCACGCTTCCCTATTGGCTGCTGGCTCGACTGATGATGCCGATCAGCACGCTGGCCACCAACACGGTGCAATGGCGGCGCAATGGCCGCTTTTGGGCCTGGGAGGGCGTCGGTTGCTGCGACGGCACCTGCACGCACGTCTGGAACTACGCCCAGGGAATGGCGCGACTATTTCCAGGTTTGGAACGCAGCGCTCGCACGATGCAAGACTTGGGCGTCGGCTTCGATCCCAAAACGGGGCGAGTCGGATTCCGCGGGGAAAATCCGACGCAACCTTACGCGGCCGACGGCCAGTGCGGCACGGTGCTCAAGTGTTATCGCGAGCATTTGATGTCGAAGGACGGCAAATTCCTCGAGAAAAACTGGCCGAAGATTAAGCGGGTGATGGAATACGAGCTCGGCCGCGACAAGAACGATGACGGCATCCTCGAGGACCGGCAGTGGAATACCTATGACCTCGATTTTGTCGGCCCCAATACGTTTGTGGGCGCGCTCTACCTCGCGGCACTGTTGGCGGCGGCGAAGATGGCCGACCTGATGGGCGACCGGGAATTTTCGCAGCGCTGCCGCGAGATCGCGCGCAGCGGCAGTCGCTGGACAGTCAAAAACCTGTGGAACGGCGAATACTTCGTCCAGCGGATCCCGCCCGGCGATTCGCCGAAGTTCCAATACGGCGACGGTTGCCTGGCCGATCAACTCTTCGGGCAGACATGGGCCGACCAGGTGGCTCTGGGCGATCTATATCCCGCAGATCGAATTGCGACCGCTCTGAAATCAGTGTACCGATACAACTGGGCGCCTAACGTCGCGGCTCAGAGCCAGGCCCATCCGCCGCAACGGTGGTTCGCGCGACCAGGTGACGCCGGGCTCTTCACGTGCACGTGGCCGAAGGGCGGTCGGATGGCCGAACCCGTTTTGTACCGCGACGAGGTCTGGACGGGCATCGAGTACCAGGTCGCGTCAGCCATGTTGCACCGGGGCATGATTCGCGAGGGCTTGAGCATTCTTCGCGGCCTCGACGATCGTTACGACGGCAAGCGTCACAATCCCTGGAACGAAGTCGAGTGTGGCGACCACTACGCGCGAGCGCTCGCCTGTTGGGGCTGCCTGATCGCTCTCTCGGGTTTCGTGTACGACGGGCCCGCGGGACGTCTCGGCTTCGCCCCTCGCTGGCAGGTCGAGAATTTCCGGGCGTTCTTCACCGGCGCGGAAGGGTGGGGGACAATCGAGCAAGTTCGTCAGGGACAGTCCCAAACGAACCGTCTCGTGGTGAAGCACGGCGATGTGCGTCTCCTGGAGTTTTTCACCGAGCTTCCGACCGGGGCTCAGTCGCCACGCGTGCACGTTGAACTGGAAGGCCAATCGCCGAGCGCGAAACTGCGGCAGGCCAGGCGCCGTACCGAGCTGGTCTTCGCGCAGCCGGTTATCGTCCGCGCGGCCCAAACGTTGAGCGTGACTTTCTCGTGGTAGTCGGTCAGACGCCGTTCACCGGCTTTGGGCCAGCACGGGCTGTGGCGGAGGAGCGGCGGCAGTTTGCCCGCGCATCGCCGAGCGCCACGCCCACGCGCCTCGCGCGAGCGCCACCATCCACACGAGCAACAAGCCAACAGCCGCGAACGTTGCCGGGGAAAATTCCAGAGGCGACCGGCCGGCGAACATCTGCCACGCGACAGCCACGCAGGCTCCGATCCACGCCAGGCTTGCCAGATGAATCCAACGTCGAGAAATTGCCGGCTCGACGTCCGACCAAATGAAGAACAGCGCGACCAAGGGGAGGGCCTGCAGGGAGTGGAATCCCAGCGCATGCAGCGGCAGGATGTTTCCCGCGACTCCGTACTGCGAGCCCCTCACGGCCGTCATCAAATAACCAGTTCCAAAACCGAAAATCATCGCCGCGCACGCATAGCGAACGGCCAACACCAGCGGCCGTTCCGCCGGGGCCGTGCGACTTCTGAGAAATTTCGTGAACAGGATGGCAAACAGCACCAGGATGCCACTGGCGATCAGCAGAAAGAACCCGCCGCCCAGTTGGTCCGCCAGAGAGCCACGATGGGTGAATCGAGGATCGATTCCGCGGCCGATCTGGATGCTTTCCATCGCATAGGAGATTAAGCCGAGCGTCACTTGCCACCCGCGCCACACGCGACGCCCGCGCTGGGTGAACGGCGTGGCGTTCACAAAGATCGCGATCGTCAGCAAGTAGATGCCGACCGCTATGTCAAAGCTGGCCGCTTTCATCAGGTCGCCTTCGGGAGCAACGACCCGGCCGCGAAGGGCGATTGACGCCAGCCCGATCGCTCCCAGCGCCAGACCGGTCGCTCCGGTCGCGAAAAGGGCACGCTCCCTCGACCAGGCAGAAAACAGCAGGCGCAGCGCCGACCGCGGAGTGACGTTGTCGCGCAGCATCGGCTGAGCGAACGCGGCGGCGCTTGGTTCCTTGTTCGGAGAGTCCTGTCCGGCGGACAGCGCCTGCCTGCGGCGAGCCGCAATCCGCAGGACGGAGTAAGCGAGGTAACCGACGGGGCCGAACAGGAACGTCAGACACAGCACGAGCGATTGCACGATCACCGGCACGTAACGCTGGCTCATGTTGTCGCGGTAGATCAGTACTCCGACGACTTGGTCGAAGGCCAGGATGTGAATCCAGGCGATGAGCGCGACATCGCGCCGCGCCAGCAGATTGGCCACGCCGTCCGCGTTGCCGAAGTCGCGAATGATCCCTGGCCCAGCTGCGACAACGAGGGGAACGACCCCGACCAGATACAGAATCGCCAGATAAATCGGGAAGACTTCCAGCTCGGCCATCCGCCGCGTGACCCGCCAGCGGGGCAGGAAGATCAAGAGCGCCCATCCGAGCGTCGCCATTCCGGCAAGGCTGAAGAGCTGGTCGGACACGAAATTCCCCTCGCCTGGACGGCAAAACTCCGAAATGCGATCCGGCAAACGGCCCTTAACGTGGTTTTCGTTCGATCGCCGGAAATATTAGCTTGTCAGAACGCGGGCCGCTTGCAAGCGGCTCGCTCGTTCACGGCCGTCCAAAATCCAGGATTGACCGCCAAACGCTCCCGTCGCATGCTGAGAGACACTGCAAAAACCTGCAACTCGGAGGCGCACCATGAAATACAGTGTGGAGAAGATCGAGTTTTGGTCCGGCGAAATCCGCGATGCGATCGGAGGACTGGCAGCCGGCCTGAAGCCGGTCGTCGACGCGGGAGCCAATTTCGCTTTCGTGATCGGCCGGAGAATGCCAGACAAGCCCGGCACCGGTCACGTCTTTTTCGGTGGGCTCAAGGGTGCCAAACAGGCCAAAGCGGCGACCGCGGCCGGCTTCGTGAAAGCCGACTTGCCCGGCCTGCGGATGGAAGCCCCCGACAAGCCGGGAACCGTCGAGACGATCGTGACCAAAATGGCTGAGGCCGGCATCAATCTGCGCGGCGTCACGGCCTCGGGAGCGGGTGCCAAGTGTTCGGTGATCCTGGCATTCGACAGCACCACCGATCGCGACCGGGCCGCGCGGCTACTGCGCGGATAGCTTTTCCAAAGAGCTGCGCACGCCGTACGCGGTCTTATTCGTACTCCAGCAAACACACCGCCTACTGCGAGCGGCTCTTAAAAGCTCAACTTTATGTGCGTTTTCTCGGTCGTCTATCGCGTCTGGCCCGATTGTCCGATCTTCGTGCTGACGAATCGCGATGAATCGAACGAGCGGACAACGCTCTCTCCGCGGCTCTTCGAATCAGCGACTTTGAATGGCGCGCGCTGGTTCGGCGGAGCCGACGAGAGAGCGGGAGGGACATGGCTCGGCGTTAACGAGCACGGTTTGCTCGTCGCGGTGACCAACCGCAAGACGACATCGGTGCCGGCCAATCCGCGTTCTCGCGGTTTGCTCTGTAGGGATTTATTGGAGTGCGTGTCGGTCAAAAGCGCGCTCGACCAACTGGGCAACGAGTTGTCGAGCCACGCCTACGCCGGTTTCAATTTGGTTCTCTTGGCGACGCGGCGGGCGCGAGCGTTTATCCTCGAGGTTGCCGACGAGTCGCGCATGCACAAGCTCAAGCCGGGAATCCACACAATCGGCAACGGACACCTCAACGCATCGGACGATTTGCGAGTTCAGCGCACGCAATCGCTGGTCGAAGAGATGGTGAGACACAGCGGCCGGAATTGGACGAATTGGATCGAGCAAGCCAAAGCGATTTGTCGGACGCACACCGACGCAGACAACCCGGGCATCTGTCTGCACGGCGAAGGCTGGGGAACGGTCGGCTCGACAATCGTCGGTCTCCCGCTGGACTCGCGTCAGTCGGTCTATCATTATGCAGCAGGGCCGCCCTGTCACGTGCCCTATGTCGATTACAGCACGTCGCTGCGCGAGCTGCTGGCCCATTCTGCGTCCGGCAACTCACTGCGCCCATGAGCCGAACGATGTCAGGAGGCACAGCGTCCACGAGAGCATTTCGCGCGCTCCTAGTCGCCGCTTGCTTGATCGCACATCATCCATTTACCCGGGCCGACGACCGTCCCGCCGCGCTCCCCAGCGCCGAGCAGAGCGGGCGTCAACCGGAAAATCGCGCTCCGCGGATCAAGATTTTAGTATCCAAAGAGACAACCCACGTTTTGCAGCCACTCGACAAGGACGGGTGGGTTGACTATCACGCAGCCCTGAGCCGCCTGGTCAGCCAGGGAATCACCACGGAGAACAATGCCGCAATCCCGTTCGTGCAGGCGTTCGGCGCCTCGGATCTCAAAGGGGCTTATCGCGAGCGATTTTTTCAGCTCCTCGGAATCAAGCCGTTACCGGAGCAGGGCGACTATTTCAAAGAGCTGCGGCCGTTGAGCGAGCGGGAACAGGCCGACTTCGATCGCGCAGGTCGAGCCCTGGAAAGCGCGCGATTTCCCGTTGTTTAACGAGTGGTTGAAGTCGAACGAACGGCCGTTGTCCTTGGTGGTCGCGGGGACGCGCCGCCTGCCTTATTACAATCCGTGGGCGCTGCGGCCCGCGGTGCCACTGATGTTCGCGCTGCTCCCGACCGAACAGGCCTCGCGTACGTGGGCTCGGTCGCTCGTGCTGCGAGCCATGCTTCGATTGAACGAGGGCAACATCGCTGGCGCAGAAGAGGATTTGATTGCCTGCCACCGTCTGGGACGGCTGATTGGGATGTCGCCCTGTCTGATCGGCGCGCTGGTCTCGTACGCCATCGAAACCCTGGCGTTCCAGGGGGACGCGGCCCTGATGGAACACGGAAAGCTCAATGCACGCGATGCGCTGGCCTACCAGGCCAGGTTACGCACACTTCCGCCTCTTCCCGTCATAGTTGACGTATTCGACCGCTATGGACGGTTGAGCCACCTCGACACGATCAAGGCATTCATCCGCGATCCCCAGTACCGGCCCGAAGCGGTGGCCGCCGGGCTGCCAACGACAGACCGCCAAAAGGCCTTCGACACTCTTGGGGAGCAGATGAAACGGGACGCGGCGGAGGTCATCGGAAAAGACCTGTTCGACAAGTTTATGGCGGCGGAAGGTCCCGAACAGATGAAAATGATTGCCGAGAAATTTCGCGGCATGGTCCAGGAATTCGCCGCCGACCCGACGAGAGCAAGCAAGCTACCGGGCTCGATTTTCAAAACGACGACGCCCGCGGAATGTGGTCGCCAGATGGGTAAAGTTCTCGTCTGCCTGCTCCTTACCCGCCATCAATGCAAGCAGTGCGGCCGAGGACCGGGCCCGCGCCGGTGGATATTGGAGCAAGTGGGCTTTGCACTCGTGGCGTATCGCGCCGATCACGGATCGTTTCCCGTGAGGCTCAAAATGTTGGTTCCGAAATACATCGCCTCGGTGCCGACGGATCCTTGCACGGCCGAACGGCTACGGTACGAATGGAGAGTCGACCGGTTTTTGCTGTTTTCGAGGGGAACAAACGGCGTCGACGAAGATGGCCGGTCATTCGACGATAAACCGCCCGGCGACGATATTGGACTGCAAATTCCGCGGAAGCCCCGAATCGAGCCGCTGCGCCCCAGGCAAAATGCTGAGCGGTGACAGCGAAGGCGAGGCGGCTTGGATACATTCCGAGAGCGCAACGTCAAAAAAACGAAAACGATGAAACCACAGCGCTCTGGTGGCTGTACACTCACCGGGAGCGTGGGAAAACTTTTTAGACCGAACCGATTGGACCAAGGCAATAGGGTCACTCGAGCATGCAAAACCGAAGGCGAGATTTGTTCGCGGGCGTTTGCTCCTTCGTGCTGATCGGCAGCGCGGCGATCGCGGGCGAACCGACGGTGGTTGACCTGGGCGAGCTGAAGATGCTCGACGTGCGTGGAGCGCGACACGCCCTGTCGACCAACGACGTGCGCGGCACGGCGTTTGTCTTCTTGTCGAACGAGTGCCCGATCTCACGGCAGTACATTCCCGAACTCAACCGACTGGCGAGCGCAGCGGTGGAGAAGAAGCTCGCGTTCTATGGAGTCGTCTCAGATTCGGCTGCCACTCGCGCAGATGCGGTGAAATTTGTCGACGAATTTCATGTCGTCTTTCCCGTTCTGTTTGATTCGTCGCGCGAGTTGGCCGCGTCGCTCGGGCCCGATCATTTGCCCGAGGCGTTTGTCGTCGATCCGCACGGCACGGTGCAGTATCGCGGACGGATCGATGACGTGTACGCCGACATCGACAAGCGCCGCACCGAGTCGGCACACCGGGACTTGTTGGACGCGATCACCGCCGTGGCAAACGGCAAACCGATCGCCGTGCCGCGGACCGACGCTGTGGGCTGCCCGTTCGAGTCGCCGAAGGATATGGCCGGCGCGACGAAAGTCACCTACGCCCGCGACATCGCGCCGATCCTGTTCGCGCATTGCGCCGAATGCCATCGTCCAGGCGAAGTGGCTCCGTTCTCGTTGCTCACGTATCAAGACGCGGCAAAGCGGGCGAAGGGTTTGGTGCGAGTCACCGAGCGGCGGTTGATGCCGCCCTGGCGGGCAGACGTGCACTACGGACAGTTTCTCGACGAGCGGCGACTGACCCAGCGCGAGATCGCGCTGGTCAAGGCGTGGGCCGATAGCGGAGCGCCCGAGGGCAATGCCGCCGATCTGCCTCCTCAACCAAAATTTCCGAGCGGCTGGCGGCTCGGTACCCCCGATCTCGTGGTCCCCGTCCCCGTGCGTTACAGCGTTCCGGCCGACGGTCCCGACATCTTTCAGCATTTCGTGATGCCGTTGAATCTGACCAAGGACCAGACGGTCGTCGGCTTCGAGTTTCGGCCGGGCAATCCGGCCGTCGTACACCATGCGATCGTGGCGATCGATACGCGCGGCGGCGCTCGGGCTCGCGACGCCGAGACTCCGGAGCCGGGGTGGCGCACGTCGGGCTCGATCGATGCTTCGATTACCGGCATTCTCGGCGTCTGGACGCCCGGGATGACACCCCGGTTCTATCCGAAAGACGTCGGCGTGGCGCTCGACAGGAGCGCTGACCTGGTCGTTCAGCTGCACCTGCATCCCACCGGCAAAGTGGAGACCGACCAGTCGAAGATCGCGCTCTATCTCGCCAAGAAGCCGACCAAGAGTGTCATTTCCCGCGCGCCTCTGCTGCTCGGCACGCTGGTGATCGAAATCCCGCCCGGAGATTCGCGGTACCGCACGGGCTCGTCGGTAACGTTGCCTGTTGATTGCACGCTCAATTCGGTCTTTCCGCACATGCATATGATCGGCAAGGAAATGAAGATCACCGCGACGCTGCCCGACAAAAGCGTCAAGCCGTTGATTTGGATCAAGGATTGGAACTTTTTCTGGCAGGACAGCTACGTCTACCGCGAGCCGGTGAAGCTGCCGAAGGGAACCCGGGTCACGATTGAAGCCTATTACGACAACTCAGCCGGCAATCCGTTCAATCCACACCGGCCTCCACAACGGGTGCTGTTTGGGAACGACACCACCAATGAAATGTGCTTCGCCCTGTTTCAGACCGTGGCCGACGGAAAGGGAGCCCAACGGCGCATGGGCGGATCCATGCTGCGGCAATTCTTTGAAGAGTGGCAGACGGCCAAGCTCTCGCCCGACGCCCGAACCAAGATTCTCGCCGAAGCCATGAAACTCTTTGGCGGCGGCATGCGGGGACGGCCACAGCAACCGGCCCACGCAGAAAGCATCGTTCGCTAGTTGCCACGAGCCGCGGATCAACCAGCGCCCCGCGGGACAAGTATCTCTCGCGACGCGCTCTTGGCATCTTCCTTCCGACGCCCCGCGACGCTCCGGAATGAAAGTTGCGGCTCCCCAATGTGGCGTCGCCGAAGCGGATTCAGGACGAACGCCACGAGGAAATCGCAATGAGGCGCTCAATTTTGAAATTCTGGATAGCGGCGTTCGCCGGTCTGGGTCTGACCGGCTTGGCAGGCTCCGCGTTCCCTCAGACCACTGGGGTCCCCGGTGGAACTCCCGGTACGGCAACGGCTACCTCTCAGGGAGGTGCTCCGTCGCCGGGCGCACAGTCGGGCATACCTGGGGGCAACCCCAATGGAGTCGGTGGCAACCTCCAGGGAAACGGGGAAGCGGCCCTCACCCAGGGAACTCCCGGAGGCATGCCCACTACCAGCGGTCCGGGAACGACTGGTCCCGCATTTCGAGACGGGACGGCCACGGGGGGCAACGTCGGCAGTTACGGGCGCTTCGTGCAGCCCGCGGGCGGGTCTCCCGGAATGTTTGGTAACTCGCCTGGCGGCAACTCGCCGGGGATGTTCACCAATTCGAACGGTATGTTCGGCGGGCAACCGAGCCTCTTCGGAATGAACCGAGTCGGCAATTCACCGGTGGGCACGCCCGGGGGGAACTCGCAGAACGGAGGAGTGTTTGCCCCTTACGGAACGCCGGGAGGCAACGGAGTCTATGCGGGCAACACGTCCGGACTCTACACCTCCCCGGGTGGATTGGGGCCGGCTGGCACCAACTACGGCGGCGGCTACGCGAATAATGACATCGGGTATCGGGGCTACAGCGAGTACTACGGCAATAACAGCGGAGTCGGGCTGAACTCATCGGGGATAAATTCGATGGGGCTGAATTCTGCGGGGCTGAATTCGGGTCTGAACGGAAACTACACTTCGAATTACTACGGGAACGCTCCTCAATACTATGGCCAGGGGATGCAAGCCGGATCCGTTCCCACCGGTCCTGGGGTCGGAAACCTGGGCTATCCGAATGCGATCACCGCCGGATCGTACCCGGGTAATAACGCCGGAGTGAATTCCTGGCCTGCGAACGCCGGCCCGTCCGGCAACTACGCTCCGACCTATTACGGGAGCCCGTATGTTCCTCCGAACTACAACTACTATGGGACTGGGGCTGCGTACGCGCCGAGCGGTCCGGGAGTGGGCAACTTAGGTTATCCAAACCCGGTCACTCCGGGAGCCTATCCCAGCGGATCGTCTCCCTGGTTCTGAGTTCGCCGTTGGGCGGGCAAGCGTTGGTCGTCTTCGGCTCAAGCTGAGTGCGAGCACGCGTCGCCCTCAAAACGACTACTGCCATCGCGCGGGCGGCGGCTCGCCTCGTCTTGGGCCTTAATTACGGGGGCGAGCCGCACCAAGTGCAAAGGGCAGACCCCTGCTATCGTTCCCACTCGCGGAGGCTGCCGACCAATGCTAGCACTTCGGGGCGTTTTTTCTCGAAGACGCCGAACAGCGTAAGCAGCCCGACCCCCAAGGCGAACAGGAAGACCCACCAAGGCCAGACATGGCCGATGCTGCGGGCGGCGTGCCAGACCATGCTCACGATCGAGAGTATGAGGAAGGAAGTGCCGAGGTAGAGAAAGGCCCGCACGCGGAGCACGATTCCCGCTAACACGCCGAGCACCGACAATCCGGCCAGCACCATGGGCAGCCAGAGCGTCGTGCCGATGCCGTGTTGAAACATCTCGCCCGTCGAGCTGACGTAAATGGCCGTCATGGCGAAGTACCGTAGCGAAGCCAGCGAGCGGGCGTCGAGTCGGTCGCGATTGAGTTGGGCGGCGGCCAAGACGGTCAGGCAGGGCGGAATTATGAACATTTGCGGATGAAACAAGAGCGAAACGCCGTGGTCGTAAAGCAGGCTGCATAAGGTCGCGTTCCCGACGACGGCCGCGGCCGCGGGGTACACGAACGATCCTCGCCTTAGGCTCAGGAAGAGATACAAGAGGCCGATCACGACCAGCACCGTCGAATAGTTCAAAACCGAGCCCATGAACCAGAAGCCGACGACCGGCAGCACAGGCAGAAACGCCGCACTGTATTCGAGCGGCTCGGACAGCACATTGATTCTGAGTCGTCGGAACAGTTCCGAGACCGCTACCCCGGCGTAGGCGATGGCCATCAAGGCCAGTGGCCAATAAGGCTGTAGCAGGCGCCGGAAGAATTCGGGGTTCGTCAGATAGACGTGGGCAAACAACAGCGCGCAGACGACTTCGGCCGCGTAGACGTAAAGGAAACGCTGTCGTTCCACCTGGAAAAAAGGATCGCGACCCGGCAGCACGGCCAGGGAGATGAGTCCCGCCGCGAGCAACGCGAGAGTCGAGGCCACCAGCACGCTTTCGCCCACGGTCACCGGCGTTCCCGCCGTCGGGTCGAAAGCCGAGAGCTCGAACACCAGCACGAGGGCGAGAATCGAAATGGTCATGACTGCGACACCGATCGCCGCTGGGCGGATCGACGCGAACCAGGAGCTTCCCGGAGCAACCAATCGCACGAGCGGCAGTCCGTAAACGAACGTCGTCGCTCCGAGCATTGCCATCATCCGAATCACCCGCCGCAGCTCTTCGTGTGGTAAGGTCCCGATCGGATCCATCAGGCTCCAGCCGAATTGCACCGCGGCAATCGCAACGACGCCGAGGGCTGTGGCTTGGAGGATTTCTCTCGCTCGCGACGTCGTTAAAAGCGCGAGCCCGCCGCCCACAGCGAGTGTCGCGAGCGCTCCGGCGATTCGCAGCGAGGTTTCGTTAAAGGTAAGCACCACCCAGCATTCGACACCAATCACCAGCGCCCCGATCACCAGACTCGCCGGCCCCAACCAAGGAATGACGCGCTCGCGGTCCGTTGCGAACGGACTCATCCCGAGCCGTAGTCCAAGCTCTTTCACCGGTCGGCGAACGCTCCACATTGCCCCCGAAAGCACGATGTAACCGGCGAGCGAGGCGGCGGCGGCGAAGATCAAGTTTCGGGAGTCGAGCTGCCGCCAATCGAGGACCTTCGCGATTGCAATCAGGCCCAGGGCGTACAAGATCGGAAACGGGTGCTCGGCCCGACGTTCCCAGAGCGAGCCGGTGGCCAGCGCGGCGATGACGACGAGACCGACCCAGGCAAGAGGCGCCGCGCTCGAGAAACCGGGCAATCGCTCCCGATTGGCAAGAACGAGCAGCGTGGCCAAACCCAGCAAGAACGTGCCGATCGTAACGGCGTAGTGATGCACCGGATGCAGGCTCGACGGCTCATCGAACGGCCGTTCACGGCGCCGTTCGTGCGTGACTTCGATCGCCAGCCAGATGAGTCCGTGCAGACCCATTCCGAGAATGATGATGTCTGCCAAATCGACGAGCGGCTGCCCACTGAAGGGTCGCTCGGCCCACAACCAGGGTCGCGCCCCGATCAACGCCGCTCCCAGAACTGCGAGCAAAAAGGAAAAGTACGATCGCAGCCGGCTCTCCGCGCCGACGGCCAGCGCGATCACGCAGAGGGAGAACCAAATTATCGTGCCGGCCCCCCACCACGGACGCTGGGGATCGAGCACCTCGGCCTTGAAGGCAAATGCGAGTACGACGGGGAGCAAGATCAGAGCACGGCCCGCGATTGCGATGGCACCGCGGCGATGCTCGGCCGATCGCGTCATGAGAGTTGCGACCGCGGCGAGCCCGAACACCGCGCACCAGCCGGCCATCGCCGTGTGAAACGAGAGCCAATTGCTAGCCGAGTTCCACGGGCCGAGCGAGGCGGCTCCAAACACGGCCGCCGCCGAGAAGAGCAGCAGTCCAATCTTGACCGCCGACAGCGGCCAATTCCCGCGTCGGTACCAGACCCAAACGATGGTCGCCGATACGATGAACAGCCAGCCGAGCGGCCCGCCACACTCTCGTACTGCCTCGTACAGCAGCTCGGGGCGGAGCCAGAGTCCGGTCGTCGCCCCGACTGTCAGCAGCCCAACGATCACACCCACAAATCCCAGCTGCGTGACGATCGGTGCCTGCAACGCCGACAAGGGCCCTTCCGATTCTGCAGCGCGCCACCGGGCGAACGCCTCGATTCCGCACCAGATAGCTGCGGCAATCACGGCTAACAGGCCCATTTCTTGCAGGAAGCGGGTCACCTCCGCTGCTGTACGCAGCTGGCTGGAGAGCATCAGCGAGAGGGCGGCGGCGAAGCCGATCGCGAACTGGACCAAAAACGTCGCCGCCAGGCCCCAAATCGGACGCCGATCGCTGGCCGCGTAGACGACGAACGCCGCCGCCAGAATTCCCAACGGCGCGGTGTAGGAGAGATAAGGGCTGATGAGCACGTGGGACTGCGCGGGAGCAATGCGACCGGCTCCCACAACGTCGACCAGCGATTGGCAGGCCAGGATCAGTACAGGCAGACTCGTCGCCGCGATCAGCGTATTGCGGAGAAAATTCAGCTGGCTTGGCGCAGATTCCGCGTGCTCGCTCCCCACTTGCGGCGCGACAGGAATCAGAATGCGGCGAACGCCCCACACGGCCGCGACCGCCAGGCCGGCGAGCGCCGAGGTCCAGCGCAAGGCGGTCGCCGTTCGCAGGTCGGCATCCCAACGGCAGGCGACGAGGTAGGGAATGGCACTCAACAAGAGGGCAATGCCGGCGAGCGTCGCGCGATTCGGCCGCTCCCAATGCGCGACCCCCACCGCCAGAAGTGCGAGGGCGAGCGCAATCCACGCTCCGCCGCGCCAGCCGTGGGAATATGCCGACGGCAGGCCCGGCCAGATCCAGCCTCGCGCATAGAGCGGCGTGCACAGGACGATCGTACCGATGACGCATAGGACAACCACAGACGCCGCCGTTTTCTGCCATTGCTGCCCAAACATGGCGTGGGCAGCGGCGAAGACGGCCGCGATTCCAAATGGAATCATCACGGCCTCGAGGTACGGTCGCCCGATCGCACGACAGGTGATGGACTGCAGCTCCGCGACGATCCCCGGCCACGTCGCTACCAAACAGGTCGCGACGAGCGCGGCCGTCACGGCTCCGAGGAGAACGCGATCGACGCTGGTCGGTTCGCATTTCAGGATCCGCGCGAATGCTGCGACTTGTTGGCCCAAGCGGCGAGCGGCAATCCAGAGGCAGCTCCAGACCGCCAAGGCGCCGAACTGCCAATTAAGAAACAACGGATCGGAGAATTGTCCCGTCCACCAGAGTTGTCGGCTGCAAATGCCGGTGACCCCAATGGTGACGCCGATCGTCGCCAGGATCTGCGACGCGACCGCCAGGCCTTCTGAGCCTTGCAGGAGTGCGATCGCGAACCAGATCGTCGAAGCCCAGAGCGCGTAGGCACAATGCGTCAAGAAATGTTCATTCGTCAAGTCGAGTATCATCGGCACGACGAGCGCCGACGTCGCGATGGCAGCCCAGGTGAACGGCGCGACCCACGACCGATCGTGCTCCTCCGGCGAAGCCAGGAGGCCGCGTCCGGATCGGCGCGCGACCACCGCGCACGCCAGACAGACGGTCGCGTGGACAAGAAGGCTCATCTTCCACGCGTCTGTCGGATACAAACCACGCGCCGCCAACAGCTGGGCCACGCTGTCATTCATCGCTAGTCCGTGCGCCGCGCGCGAATAACAGCGTCGCGGCAATCCAGCTGGCGTAGGGACGCTTGATCCACCATGCAGACGCAAGCCACCGCGCGGCCAAGAGCGCGAAGATCGCGGTGGCCAGGTCTTGGTCAGGCACGTCTTTCCAGACGGCCCACACAACGATCGCGACACTGAAGGCTTCGTGGACGAGCGCGCTCGTGAAATAGGAAATCGCACTGGAGCGCAACTTGAGTCTCGCGAGCAAACATCCGGCGCCGTCAGCGGCCAGCGACAACAGGCAGAGAATGAGGGCCGAGCGTGCCGTCAGCAGGAGGGCAATCAGCAATTCAGTCGTCGCGCCGAGGACGGAAATCGCGCCGGCCGCCCATTCGTATCCAACCAGAAGCGCCAGCGAGAACGAGGCCGTCGCAATCACGTTGAGCGCCGGAAATGCCGCGAACCAGGCGAGCGCGGTGAAAGCGACGGCGTCGAGCAGGCCGACGGCCACGAGCAAGTCGGGCCGCGGCCAGGCTAGAGCCAGCGCGACCACTGCCAAGCCCCCACCGCCAAGCGCGATCGATGTCCCCGCGAGGCGAAAACTGGCTTGTTCCGGGTCGTTCAGTCGCTGATGAACGATCAAACCGGCGCCGGTGAGTGTCGCCGCAACCGCTGCGAGCATCGGCGACAAGAGTGTGAGCGTTTCGCGAATGTCGCCGCACTTGGAGGCCAAGAGTCCGCCCGCGAGTGCCAGGCCGAACGCAGCGATTGCGAAAAAGCGAAACGACTGTGCCACTCGGCGAACGGTTAGCCTTCGGCCTGCCGACAGGCTCACGATGTGTGCGATCGCGGCGAGTACAAATGAAAGGAAGGGAAGGGCAAAGAGGGCGAGCGTTCGCCCCAAGTCGGCTCCGGGCCGAGCAAGACGGCCGATCGTCGACATTCCAATCGCGGTCCCGACCACCGCGATGACGGTCGGCCACGGATTGCGGCGATTCAGAACCCGCGCCGCGGAGACGGCGATCGCCGATAGAACCGACAATCCGATGGAGAACGCGACGTAGTCAATCGGTCCATACGTGCGGCGTCTTGTCGTTGAGCACCATCGCGGCCAGAACGTTGAGCGGCACGAGGAGCGTCGAGATCAACAACAACCCACGGCTCGTCGACCTCAGACGCCAGCGCCGCAACGTATATAGGCCGGCTCCGTGCATGGCGGCCGTCGCCGCCAGAAAGACCGCCACGGGAAAATAGGGGATGGCTTGTTTGAGCGTCGCCCAGAGACTAATCACCAGCCCGACCGAGCTGCCCACGATCAGCAGGCCGCTGATCAGCTCGCCCCAACGGATATTTTTTTCTTCCATGAATGCCAGGAGAATGCGGGTCCAAGGGAGGTGCTCTTCGCGCCGGCTCGATGGACTCGGGCGCAGTAAACGGCGGGCACTCGGCAGGCGCGGCGCTCGGTTCGACCGGCGACGCGGCGACGAACCTCTCTGCGAGCGCGGGAACGGAAGGCGAAATGACGGCAGCGACCGGAAATGGGGCGGGCTCTGCGTCCTCCACCTCGACGATTTCGAGTTCCTCTGTCGGCGGGACGAATCCAAGTTCGCGCTCGCGCACGTCGTCGCGGAGGGCTTCGGCGACCTGCTCCCAGGTCGCGGCAGAGATTTTATTCGCCTTCCTGAGCCGCTCGAGCTGCCGCCGCGTGGCGGCCAGCTCGTCCTTGAGCGTTGCCTGGTGCGCCGTGTTGATCGTAAAGCCGCACTTGAGACAACGAATCTGGCCCGGGTTGAGCTTGTTGGCGCAAGCGGGGCAGCGGTCGAGGGAGGCAGGTTCTCGGGACTTGCCGAAGATGGCGGCGCCCGCGAGCCATAGCCCGTGCCCCACTATTGCGACGACAACCAGAACTGCGACGAGCCCGATCAGCCCGCAAAGTACGCCCATCCGCGCGCCCGACTATTCTAAAGGCAGAAAAATGCCTCCGACCGCCGCAAGGAATCGCTGATTCGCGGACAGTGCTTCCGGACACGTGGCGGCGCAGAACTCCGCGCCTCTTGCACCTGGAGACACGCCAATCAGCGATTCTATTCCCAGGGCGGAGCGGAAGCCCGATTTATAACGCGCGATTCTTGGCTGCAATGCCGCCGGCTTTTGGTGGTGTGGCACGCTCACCGCGCGGGCAGCATCAAATTGCCAGAAGACTCGCCCGATGGCTGACGCCCTTGGCTCGGTGGGGCTGCCTTTGCTGTAAGGCTTTATCGAACAAAGCTTTAGCAGATGCGCGTCGGCTCAGCCAATTCCCGCGAAAGCCCGTCACAACCTTCGCGTAGGCGGGTACAGAGTTCGCCGTTGGGGGGGGCAATCATTCGCGGGTGTCTAAATCTTGAGGCTGTCGACGCCGCGAGAGCGTTGGTCGTCGTCTCGATCTGAGCGCGAGCACAGTCGCCTCCAAAACGACGATTGCCATCCGGCTTGCGGCGGCTTCCATAGTCTTGGGGTTTAATACGGGGCCTCCTCCGGCAACACGAAACAAGCGGGGCCATCGCAATCGCGATCGGCCCCGCTTTCTTTTGCAGAATCTCCAGCGCGTCAAGGTCACTCAGGCGAGGCGTCAGCGTAAGCTGACGGGTGCTTTGATTTTTCGTTGTCCCAAGGCGAGACTGCTGAGCAGGTCCGCCACACATCGCGGTTTGAAATTCTCCGAGTCCTTCCGGACGCGCTCTTCCGAGTTGGAGCACCCAATGACACGCACTCTGCGCTTGATTTGCGTCGCAGTCTTGTCCCTTGTCTCAACATATGGGCAAGCGCGCGCCGAACAGCGGCCGGCCGAGTTTCATCCACCCGACGACATCGCCTTCCGAAAGGCAACAATCATCAGCGAAGGAACCCGGCTGACTGCGGAGGTCTTTTCGCCGAAGTCGTCGACCGGGAAAAAGCTGCCCACAATCGTCATGTCGCACGGTTGGGGCGGGACGGCCGCCAATCTGCGATCCGACGCGGTTTTCTTCGCCAGGGCCGGTTACCTCGTGGTGACGTTCGACTACCGCGGTTGGGGAGCCAGTGACTCACGCGTGATTTTGACCAAACCCCAGCCGTCCCGGAGCGTAGGGCCGAAGTTTACAGCCGAGGTGCTCGAAGTCCGAGAGGTCGTCGACCCGATCGACCAGACGGCGGACATTCTCAACGCCGTCAACTGGGTCTACGGCGAGCCAAACTGTGATCGCCAGCGGATCGGCTTGTGGGGCAGCAGTTACTCCGGCGGCCACGTGGTTTATGTCGCCGCCCGCGATCCGCGCATCAAGACCTTGGTCAGCCAGGTCCCGGCCCTCGATTCGCGCCCTGTCGCGTTGGCCGGCGAGGCGCGCGAGACGACCTTCAACGAGGCAGCGGCTCGCACTCACGGCGATCTCGGCTATCCTCCGCCAGGAGCCCGCGTGATCGGCAACCTGCGCGGCGCACCGATCCGCGAGAAGCTGATGCAGTACGCACCAGTCGAAGACGTCGCCCGCGCGAAACAGTGCGCCATGTTGTTTGTGCTGGCCGAGAAGGAAGAGCTATTCGATAACAAGGACCACGGCCTCAAGGCCTACGATCGCGCGACCGGCCCGAAAAAGCTTGTCGTCATTCCGAAGATCACGCACTACGGCATTTACCTCGCGGCCCACAAACAAGCCCAACAACTTGCCTTGGATTGGTTTGACGCCCATCTGAAGGGAGCGAGTGAATAGAGTCTCGAGAAGCCGCTTCGTGATGAGGAGGTGGCGCGTCGGATAGGCAACCGCTGCCGCGACGTAACCCGGTCTGCCATCTGCGTTTTATAGGTGCTGCACGGCGAAGATCTTGCGCGGCAGAGCGCCGCCCGATTCGACCGTTCGAGCAGCCCCTTGAATTGAGCGGTCAATTCCTTGACAATCGATGGGAACAACCCATCCTTTGCGGGCCATCGGCGTTCCCCTTCTCAGTTGTTTGCCGATAGCAAGGCATGGCTCTGACGGAGACGGAGCTTTGGCCATGTTCAGCAGCCCCACCGACAGCTCGTTCTTACGAGCCGCCGCTTCTCAGTCTTCGATTCGGCTGAAGGAGGTGCGCGATCGGCTCGATTCAGTCGTCGATTACGTCGACGACGGAATCATCACTATCGACGACGGCGGATTGATCGAGACGCTCAATCCGGCTGCTGAAAAACTTTTCAATTACTCGGCCGCCGAACTGATCGGCCGGAGCGTGAGCCTTCTGGTGTCGGCCCCGCGCGAAAGCGGGGACCAACCCGAGGTCGCTGACGAGCCTAAGATCCGCGTGGCCGAGATTGCCGGCACCGGCCGCGAGGTCGTCGGCCGCCGCAAGGATGGCTCGATTTTCCCCATCGACCTGGCCGTCAGTTCGTTTTCGCGAGCCGGTCGCGAGTTCTTCACCGGCATCATTCGAGACATCTCCGAGCGCAAAAAACTCGAATTCGAACAACAGGACGCGCACCAGCGGCTGCAGGAAGCCAATGAGAGGCTGCGATCCGTAGTCGATTACGTGGTCGACGGCATCGTCACGATCGACGAACAGGGAACGATTGCCTCGTGGAACCGCTCGGCCGAGAGGATCTTTGGCTACTCGGCAGGCGAAATGATCGGCGAAAACATCGCGAGGCTGATGCCCGAGCCGCATCGCAGTGAGCATGACACCCACTTGGCCAGCTACGCCCAGACAGGGATCGCCAAGGTAGTCGGTATCAATCGCGAGATGATCGCCCAGCGCAAGGACGGCACGGTTTTTCCCATCGATCTGGCCGTCAGCGAATATGTTCTGCAGGGCAAGCGGCTGTTCACCGGCATCATCCGCGACATTACTGAGCGCAAGCGGGCCGACGCGCGGACCAAGTTTCTTGTCAACGCGACGAATCTGCTGGCGAGCGTGGTTGATTCCTCGAGCCTCTTGTCGCGGGTCGCCAAACTGCCGGTCCCGCATTTTGCCGATTGGTGCGTCGTCGATCTCTGCGGATCGAGCACCGAGGGGGGGCAGGGGTGCGTGCTGAATTGGGCCGTGTACCATACCGACTCCGAACAGAAAACGATTTTGCGACGGCTCAAGAAACGTCTGCCGAACACATTCGGCTCGGGATCACTCGTGGGAAACGTCCTGCGGCATGGAAAGCCGCGGATGGTGGCCGACGCGGTCAACCCGTTTGAGTACGCCGAGCCGCTGACTCCCGAAGACCGGGATCTCTTGTGCGGCCTCGATTCTCAATCGATGATCTGCGTGCCGCTTGCGACGCATCGCGTGACCTTTGGAGCGATCACGTTTGTCCTTTCGGGAACGTCGCGGAAGTACTGTGCCGAGGATCTCGAGGCGGCCCAAGACTTTGCCCAGCGGGCCTCGATCGCGATCGAGAACGCGCGCCTGTACGAGGAGGTCAAGGAGGCCGACCGCCGCAAGGACGAATTTCTGGCGACGCTGGCCCACGAACTGCGCAATCCCCTGGCCCCCGTGCGCAATGCGCTCGAAATCGCCCGCACTCCCGGCGTCGATGAGGAAGTCGCCGACAAGGCCCTGACCGTCATTGACCGTCAGGTCGATCACATGGTGCGGCTGGTTGACGACCTGCTCGACCTCTCGCGGTTGATGCGCGGCAAAATCCAATTGCGGCCGGAGCGGCTGCTGCTGCGGGACGTGATCGCCCGCTCAATCGAGACGGCCCGCCCGCTGATCGACGCACACGGACATAAATTAGAGGTCAGCGTGCCGAAGGGTCCAGTGGCCCTCTTTGCCGATCCTGTGCGCTTGGAGCAGATCATCTCCAATCTGCTGGACAACGCAGCCAAGTACACAGAGCGCGGCGGGCTGATCAAGCTTCGCGCGAAGGCCCGCGGGGACGAGGTTGTGATCAAGGTGCGCGACACGGGGATCGGCATCGATCCGCAGATCCTGCCGCATTTGTTCGATCTCTTCCGCCAGGCCGAGTCGTCGCTCGAGCGCTCGCGCGGTGGGCTGGGCATCGGCCTGACGTTGGTGCGAAGGCTGGTCGACATTCACGGCGGCAAAGTCGAGGCGCGCAGCGACGGATTGGGAACGGGGGCCGAATTCATCGTCCGCTTGCCGCTGCATAAGGAGCTCGCGCCGGCGCCGGAGATCATTCGCACGAACGCCGAGCAGGCCAACGGTCCCCAGTTTCGAATCCTGGTCGTCGACGACAACATTGACGCCGCGGAGATGCTCTCCACGCTGTTGCGCCTGGATGGCCATCGAGTGTGGATGGTTCATGACGGACGGGCAGCTCTCGATGCGGCACAAGCCTATCGTCCCGACGTCATTCTCCTCGACATCGGTTTGCCGGAGTTAAACGGCTACGAAGTGGCCAAATCGCTGCGAACGCGCGAGAAGCACCGGCGGATAATCATCATCGCCATGACCGGCTACGGCCAAGAGCGCGACTGCCAGCGCTCGCTCGACGCGGGTTGCGACGCCCACCTCACGAAGCCGGTCGCGCCGCAGGCGCTGAGAGCCTTTCTGCGCGAGTTGGATGGCAAGGCCATGCAGAAGTCTTAATCACGGTTATGAACCCGTGAGGACTCGCCGCGCCCGCTCAGTGTGTCGCGCTTCGGTGGGCGTCGAAAAAGTCAAAGATGTCTTTGACCGACGTCACGGCCACGGAAATGTGGTCGCCCTGCGGGAATTCGAGGTATTTGACGTCGTAGCCCAACTCCTTCGCTTTTTGCGCAACGGCCCGACAGCCCGCCACGGGAACCAGCGCATCCTTCACTCCGGCGACGATGATCAGGGGGACCTTCGGGCCTGAGTTGAGAGCCGTTTCCAACGGCGACGTCAGGCGCGATCCGGCGATGGGCGCGAGAGCTGCGAATTGATCGCGGTGTGAGAGACCGATCAGCCACGTGCCGGCCGAACCCATCGAATGGCCGGCCAGGTAGACCCGGTTGGGATCGATGTTGTAGGACTTTTGCACCAGGTCGGTGACGTCCAATACGTCGCGCTCGGCGCCATTGGCTTTTTGATAGCCGCTCAACGGGCCGCGACCGTTCACCGCCACGATGATGTAGCCCCGTTCCTCCGCCAGCTTGGGCCAGCGGCCCTCGTAACGGTCGAAGAAGTTGTTCTCGTCTCCGCCCGCGCCGTGCAAGAGCGTAATCATCGGATGCGGCTTCGACGTGTCGTAGTTAGACGGCACATAGACGCGATACGGCACGAGCTTGCCGTCGAACGTCGAGCGATAGGCGAGTCGCAGGTCGCCTGTCGCGCCAGTGAGTGGATCGCGGCCCTCCTTGAGCGCAGTCGCCAATTTGCTCGCGTTGTCGAGAGCTGCGTCAAAGTCCATCGCCTCGGAGAGGGCAAAGCCCCGGGCTCGATAGACAGTGTGCAAATAGCCGGTCAGATTCTGGAATGCACCGCCCAAATAGCTGAGTTGAGCGAGCCGGATCGTATCGAGTAGATAGTGCGCGCTCGTGGCAGCCCGACTTTTCTGGTCGGAGAGCAGATCAATTGTCTTCTGCGCTGTGGCAAGCCTCCGACTGAGGCCCTCGATCACGAAAAACGAGCGGTAATATTCGTAGAGAGTTTCGTTCTTCGAGTTTTTCAGCGTGGCCCGCAGCAGGTGAAGACCCGCCCCAACTCGCTTGGAAGGGTCGAAGATCAATCCGACGGTTTCGCCCTCACGGCGATTCTTCACTTCGCCCAACACGATGCCTGGGTCAATCGCAATCCTTTCAGTCCCGTTTGAGTTAAGACCTTCCGGCTTCTGTCCGTCGGGACTCACCTTGTCGGGCTTCAGCAGAGCAAGCTCGAGCCGATAGGGGGCCGCTTCCGCAGCGGGAGCGTCGAACAAGAAAGTCGCGCGGCACTGCAGCGGCTCCCCGGTCGCAATCACCTTGGCATTGATCGCGAAATCGAGAGCCGTGGCCAGTTCAGCATCCGGCGTCCACTTGCCAGCATTCATCAACGACATGGCGTGCGTAAAGTCGCGATACGCGGCAACGGGATTTCCGAGCGCGTTGCGGCCCGCCTCGTCCAACAGGGGCTTGACGGAACTCATGTCACCACCTCGCTCGACATACGCCATCCGCACGGTGCTGGACGAGAGCCGCGCGAACACGACGTCGGCCGGAGTGATTTGGGCGGCGCACGGATGAGGGGCCGCACCGACGACGAGCAGGGAAAACGCAAGCAGCCGACCGCAAGTGCGTGTCATGGAATGGACCTCGAGTCGCTCACGAGCCAGACTGAAACGGCGACAACTCTCGATGATGCGCTGTTCCCGCTCGGTTCGCCAGCACAGATGCCGCCGCGTTGATGGCCCTTTGCACATCGGATTCCGAAGTTCGCCAGTTGACCACACTGACGCGCATCGCTTTCTTGCCTTTCCAGCTTGTCCCGCTGAAAAATGCTTCGCCTGTCGCATTGACCGCCGCAATGACTCTGTCGGTTCGGGCGTCGTGATCGGCCTCGTGCGCGTCAGGTCGCAAGTCGAGAAATCGCACGAGTCCTTGGTTAAGTTTCGGCGTCCACAGCACCTCCGCGCCGGGCAGCTTGCCGATGCCGGTGACGATTGCTTTGGCGTGAGAGCATGATCGGTCGATCAGCTCTTCCAGTCCGGTGCGTCCGAGTTCTTTGATGGCTGCATAGACCGTAAAGCCGCGGCTGCGTCGCGACCACTCGGGGTTCCAGTCAATCTCGTCGCGTGCCTGCTCTTCGAGAGTGATGTAGCTTGCGCTGATCGTCATGCTGGCTTGGTGCGCGTCCCGATCGCGAACAAACGCGAAGCCGCAGTCAAACGGGACGTTCAACCACTTGTGCCCGTCGGTGGCCCAGCTGTGGGCCTGCTCGACGCCGGCAGTGAGCGGTCGTTTGGAACGACTCGCGCGGGCCATAAGTCCAAAAGCGCCGTCGATATGCACCCAGGCCCCTTGGCGCGTGGCAAAAGGAATCAGCTCGTTGAAGTTCTCAAACGCGCCGATGTTGAGATCGGCAGCGTTTAGCACGACGATCTTTGGACCATGTTCCTCCTCGAGAGCCGCGCTGAAACTCTCGACGTCGATCTGGCCTGTCGAGTTTGTTGGGATCACGACGATATTCTCATTTCCCAGGCCCAGAAAGCGGAGCGCCCGATCGACTGAGTCATGACGTTGCTCGCTCACAATCGTCCTGATCGTCGGCGCGTCGAAGAGACCCCGCTCATTGATGTTCCATTCAACATTTCGCAACACGGCATAACGCGCGGCGGCCAGGCAGGTGAAGTGCGCCAACTGACAACCGGTTGTCAGCGCAAACGAAGCGTCGACAGGAAGGCCGAGCAACTCTTTGAGCCAGGATCCGGCAACCTCCTCGGCAACCGCGGCACTTGGACTTGTGGCAAAAAGAGCGGCGTTCTGATTCCAGGTTGACGTGAGCCAGTCCGCAGCGAGGGCCGACTCTACCGCCCCGCCGATCACCCAGGCAAAGAAACGGCCACTCGTCGATCCCAGATGGCCGCCAGCCGTGTTCGCCACTAACTCCTCAATGACCTGCACGGGATCCGTGCCAGCTTCGGGCAACGGGCCGCCGAGGCGTGCTCGCAGATCGTCGAGTCCGACCGTCGAATTGACCGGACGACGTTCGAGCTCTTCTAGGTATCGAGTCGCATGGTCGAGCGCTCGTTGCAGTGTGTTGACGTTGGCCATCCGAAATGTCCTTTCGAGGGCGATATTGCTGAGCGAAGCTCGGACCGATGTGCCGCGATTCAAGGTCGCTCGTCGCGGTTTTCAATCGTGGAGCAGGATACTTCGGGCCGAAACGACTGTTCGATGCGTTTCTTGCCTTCGAATTCGGTTTGCGTGGCAACCGCTCGGGCTCCGACGGGTGATGCCGAGGTCGACACGATTTTCAGCGCGAAGTTCATTTCGGTGTTCAGCTCTTGAGGCGACTAGGGCGAAACATAGTGCCGCTGATTTGACGTGCGGCTCCGCTCGGTAGACCGGCGCAACGCCGGATGCTACAAAGCGAGGGACGCATCAGCATTTGTGCATATGTTGCTCGATCCTGAGGTCAGGACCATGTTCACGATCTATCAGCACGGACTGGCGGGCGAATGCGACGGCATCACTCGACGCAGCTTTCTGCAGGCCGGAGCCTTGTCGCTTGGCGGGATGACTTTGGGTGATCTGCTCCGCTGCCGCGCGGAATCCCGAGCGGCCGGAAACGCGCGGCAGAAATCGGTCATCATGGTCCATCTCAGCGGCGGGCCGTCGCATCTCGACATGTACGACATGAAGACCGATGCGCCTCGCGAGTACCGCGGCGAGTTCAGTCCGATCCGCACCAACGTTCCCGGCATCGAAATCTGTGAATTGATGCCGTTGCAGGCGAAGATCGCGGACAAGTTCGCGATTCTTCGCGGCTGCCAGCTCGCCAACCTGCACACGGGCAACGCCTTCTATAGCGGCTACGCCTGGCAGGAATCGCCGCGGGCGTCGGTGCCGGGAGAGGCCCAGCGTCCGGCGCTGGGGTCCGTCGTGAGTCGGCTGCGACCCAGCAGGCCTGGCATTCCGAGCTACGTGAGCGTAGACAACCCGCCCGACTGGGAACGAGCCTACTACGTCGGCCTCGAACACGAGCCGTTCCGCGTTGGAGGAGGCAGCAACCCGGAAGCGTTCCAGAACATGGAACGCCGAAAGCAAGTCAGCGTTGCGCGGCTGGAAAAGCGGAACGAGCTGCTTCAAGGGTTCGACACGTTTCGCCGCAGCCTGCAAGAAAATGGAACGATGAAAGGCATCGATGCGTTTCAGAGTCGAGCCTTGGAGATTGTCGCCTCCGGCAAAGTGCGGGCGGCCTTTGAAATCGACAAGGAGCCCCTACACATTCGCACCCGGTATGGAGAAGGCGCCTGCCCAAACGGCACTCGTTTCGGTCGATCGCTCCTGTTGGCGCGGCGATTGGTGGAAGCGGGCGTTTCCGTTGTGACGCAGTGCTTCTCGGGATGGGATACGCATCGCGAGAATTTCAGCACTCTGCGCGGGATGCTGCCTCCGCTGGACCAGGCACTTTACGGATTGATCACCGACCTCGACGAACGCGGTTTGCTCTCCGACGTCGCGGTGTTGGTCGGAGGCGAATTCGGTCGAACGCCGCGGATCGGCGATCTGACGCCCGATGGCCGCGGCCATTGGCCCGAAGCCGGATTTCTGTGGATCGCGGGAGGTGGATTGAAGACGGGCCAGATCATCGGCGAGACCGACGCGCGGGGCGAAAAAGTCATCGGGAGCCCGATCCAGATCCAGAACGTCCTGGCAACGCTCTATCACGTCCTTGGCATCGACCCGGCCACAACGCTCCGCGATTATCGGGGCCGGCCGCAGTATGTCCTCGATCACCGCGATCCGGTTGCTGGCCTGATTTGACGCATGTGCGCCGCGGAGATCGCATCCCGTTTCGCCTCGGCCGAGGGTCGTTTGCCAGAGGCCGAATTTCTTGTGCCGCGCCCTTGCAACGATTTCAATGATGATCTATTGATGCAATCCGGACGCCCGGCTGATGCTTCCGCTTTCCCCGTGCGAATCCGCGAGCCGGACGCTCTGCAAGACCAAAAGATTCCCCGACAGCTCAATGGTAGAGCGAGTCCGCCACAGGCGGATTAACCGCAGGCAGAAACGAGACGGATCAATCGAACAATCCCCGATAGCTCAATGGTAGAGCGAGCGGCTGTTAACCGCTAGGTTCTAGGTTCGAGTCCTAGTCGGGGAGCTTGAAATACACCGTCTACGTGCTCATCAGCGAATCGACCGGACACCGGTACGTCGGACAAACCGACGATTTTGATCGCCGGATTTGTGAGCACAACTCGAAAGTCCACAACCCGCGCAAATTCACCTCACGCAATTCCGGACCGTGGCGGTTGCTTCACAAAGAGGAGCTTGCCACGCGCGCCGCGACGATGGCCCGAGAGAAGTGGCTCAAGTCGGGAGCCGGTCGCCGGTGGCTCGACACTCTCGATCGAGCGAGTCCGCCGTAGGCGGATTAACCGCTAGGTTCTAGGTTCGAGTCCAAGTCGGGGAGTTTCTGGACTCAAGTCGAACCACTCATGGTGACCAGGCAACTAGTGCCTTCGACTGGGCCCTTTGCGCAGTTCAAATCTCGTCACCTCGACTGTTTTCAGAAACAAGCCCTTCGGCGCGAACGTCGAAGGGCTTTCTCATTGTGGGGACTAGTTACGTCCTGAGGAGCTGCCGCCAGTCGCGGCGCACTAACACGAAAGGAGATCCTATTCTTATTGCTTTTACGGCCTCGCCTCGGGCGAGATGCACCAGGATCTCGCGTCGGGTGGGGTCGGCAAGTGCGTCGAAAGCCTGGTCCAGTTGTCGCATCTATATAGATTGTCGTCTATATAGATTGTTGCCAATATACGGAAACTGAGAATTCCTCTGCAGCCAGCCGCTCTCGGCCGGAATGCATGGCGTCTTTCGGGGAAATGGCACGTCGCCCCCGAAGAATCACTTCGCCGCCTTCTCCAGTTCCTTGAGCGCCTGATCGACATCGTCCTGATAAGCAGTTGGCGTCGCGAATGTCGGTTTCAACCGGTTTCCGCCGTGAGCAGCGGTAGTCAGTTACCACACCGCTGGTTACGGAGTTCAAATCCCGTCGCCGCATCCGGGTTACTGGTTTCGGCTTTGGAATAACTTGTCCAGATTCCTGAACTGGCTCGCGAGACCCTCAGAGGCCATCTTCGTGAATTCCTCGTCGTGCATGGGACTCAGCGCGACCACCATGCGCACCCATTCGCCGGACGGGAAGAAGTCGACCGTGAGCGTGCCTTCATAAGGCGCGACACCCGGCAGAAAATCCATCATGATCGCGAGCACCAATCGTTCCAGTGGCCGGAACTCGGAAAACCGGGCACGCTCGACGTGCGATGCCGGCAGCCCCAGCTCCTTCATCACGGCCACCATTTCGGGTGTCTCGGCGATCATGTCATATTGCAGCTTGCCGTTTAGGCACGCTTCGATGGTGTGAACTTCCGTCCGGCACCCCTCGGGCGGCCACCAGGACTCGAAGCCCTCCTTGGTCGTCCACAGCTCCCACAGTTCGTCCACCGACGCCCGATACGTCCGTTCAATGACGAACTTAGGGCTGGTGGCTGCCGCTGCACTCCTGATCGTGTCACTCATGTGTCTTGCTCCTGGTGAGGGGTTTTCGATCGCTTGCGTTTCTTTTCGAGAGCCTCTTCCAGTCGGTCGAGGCGTTTTTCCCAGAGGTCGCGGTACTGAGCCAGCCACCTGTCGAGCGCGCGAAAAGGCTCGGGCTTGAGAGAGTAAAGCCGCCGCTGTCCCTCCGGCCGCATCGAAACGAAGCCCGCATCGTAGAGGATGCGCAGGTGACGGGAGACACCGGACTGGTGAATCCCTGCCCTGGCCACGAGCTCATTGACCCGCTGTTCACCATGCCGCAGAGCTTCCACGATGCGACGGCGCGTCGGGTCGGCAAGGGTCTGGAACGTGTCTAGTTGCGATGTCATGTATATACACTACAATGCATATACAGGGCGTCAAGCCCTTCCCGATGCGTTTCAGCGACTTTTCATTTTGCGGGCATTTCGCCGGTCATTCGCCGCCGCACAGCGGCCTCCCAGCCATGGACACCGGCCAGAAAAAGTTCCATAGCCGTCTTGCCCCGAGTGTTTTTGGCGGTCGTCAGTTAAGCCGCCGCAACACATGCGTCACCCTAGCCCGGCTGACGCCGAGGTAGCGGGCTAGTGCTGCCCGGCTCTCAAATCGTCCCGCGTAAAGCAGAGCCTGGTAATGGCGGGCCCAGTTTGAGCGGATCGCGGCGTTCCTTCCGGGTTGGTTTCGGTTCGGGCTTGGCCTCGGAGGTAGCATCCCAGGGAAGGACCGTGATGACGACCGCGCGACGTAACGTCTTGAGTTGCAAGGTCCCGCGTTCAATGAGTCCTGGTTCGAGTTGAGACCGCCTCGGGGACCTTGAAATACACCGTCTACCTGCTCGTCAGCGAATCGACCGGACGCAGGTACGTCGGACAAACCGACGATTTGGATCGCCGGATCGTGCAGCGATTGCTGCGGCTCCCATCGCGGCAACCGCATCGCCCCGGGAACGCGCTGATCTCTGCCTCTTGATAGCGCGTGACGCCGTCTGGGTTACCGAGCGGCGCAAACGACGCGGCTGCTTTTGCAAAAATCGGGGAGCGCTGTGATTCGCTTGACTGAAAAAGGGTCGGGAGCGGAGTTCTCCTTGCCGGCGTCCGTGAGGTTGAAGGTCTGATTTGGTAACGCCGGGTTGCTTGCCCTCGACGACCAATTCGGGGTCTTTTCAGGTTCACTTCGAAAGCGCCCGGCATGCTACGTTCGACTTTGAGTCGAACGAGTTGGTTTATCGGACCTGCGGGGGATCGTGGTTCGCACGCAACCCGATTTCGGCTAAGTGAAATACCAAGAGCGCAAGCCGCATCAGATTCTCGAAGACACGGTCCGATGCTTGTGGACCCACGAAGGGACCTACTCCGTTGGCACGGTTCAGTCCATTACTCCCGACGGCTGTGTCGAGCTGATCTTCAACTTTGGCAGCCCCTATCTGCTGTTGACGACGACGCCAGCTCGCATGCTGCCGACCGCCATTCTCGTGGGGTTTCAGAAACAAACGATGCCGATCAAAGTCGACGGCACCGTCAAGGTGGTCGCCGCACGTTTGTTCGCCTGGGGGGCGCTCGCACTGCTCGAGGATGAAATCCGCCTCCCTTGCGATTCAGTGACGGCCCTCGGCGCCGACTGGAACACACTGGTGCCGCGCCTGCGGGACGAGGTCACCGAAGGACGTTATGAGGAAGCGACGACGACGCTGGAGACCTTCCTGATCCAAAAGGCACTCGTACGGGCCTACGATCCAAAACTCGTTCGCACCGCGGCCAAACTGCTCTATCACACTAAAGGTCAGTGTCGGATCGAAGAACTGGCCGATTATTGCCATGCGTCCATGCGGCAGATCCAGCGGGGGTTTCAGAATGTTGTCGGCGCGTCTCCCAAGCTCTTTGCGAGGATCCTCCGCTTCGAGCAGGCCCAAAGACGCCTCATGACGGACGCCGAAACCGATCTAACCGGCCTGGCGCTCGACTGCGGCTACTTCGATCAGGCCCACTTCATCAAGGAGTTTCGTGCGTTCACCGGCAAAACGCCGTCAGAATACGTGCGCGAGATGCGGCAGCTCCAGGATCATTTAAAAAGCCAAGATGTCGTGTTCTTACAATCCTAGTTCGGTCGAGAGGGTCAGGATGGGTGAGTCGGTCACGCTAGGCGTGCCGCCCATGGTCCTCTGCGGAGCGGATCGTGTGTGCCTCAACGACCCGAACTGGGAGTTGTGATCATGAACCGGATCTCTTTGCTGACCGTGCTCGTCAAGAACCAGGACTCGGCCATTGACTTCTACACCCGCAAACTCGGTTTCGTCGTCGCCGAGGACTTGCCCTTCGGGCCCAAGCGGTGGGTCACGCTGCGGCTGCCGGACGATCAGAGCCTGTCGCTCACTCTCAATCTGGCGGAATCCGATGAAGACCGTTTGATTGTCGGCAAGCAGGCGGGCTCGCAGCCGATCTTCGCGATCGAGGTTGATGACTGCCTGCGGGAATACAGGCGCATGAAGGAGGCCGGGGTCACGTTTCACGGTGAGCCGCAGGTTCAGCCGTACGGCACGGGCGTGACGCTCGAGGACTTGTACGGCAACAGGATTTACATGAACCAAGAGCCAAAGTAGGCGCAGACATCGCGGTTCGAGTCGCGAATTCAGATGGGTTGCTACTCGGACCGCGTCAGCACCACTCAGGAAAGCAGGGGTGCGCCGTCGTCGTTGCGGTTCTTTTCGAGCACCACGCGGTTGCCCCGTTCGTTGTACTCGACGACGCTCAAAAAAGCGCGCATCAGCATGATTCCGCGGCCGCAGGGCTTTTCGAGGTTCTCGTCCTCGGTCGGATCGGGGACGTCGTCGGGGCGAAAGCCATTGCCTTCGTCTTCGATGACGATCCGCACTTTTTCGCTGGAGACCTGACAAACGACCTGGACCTCTTTGTTGGGGTCGAGACCGTTGCCGTGCTTAATGGCATTGACCAGGGCCTCTTCGAGGGCGAGGCGCACGCCAAAAATGCCCCGGGCGGGAAACTCGAGCTCCTCCAGGAGCTTGATGATTCGCTCCTGGACCTTCTGCCCCTCCATGGTGGAGCTGGGGATCCGGACCTGGAACTCTTCAATCCACGTCATGCTGCGAAACAGCCTGGCGCCCGTTGAGCGCTCGGTTCGCGGTTGCCGGATTGGGGAACCCGCGGTTCGCCGAATCTGCGCTCCCGGAGAGAGCCGCCCGAGTCAGAATTTGTTGGAGTGACGCTTCACGAGGCAAAAGCGTTTCCCGGCAGGATTCTTGTCGGTAACGATTGGTGCGTGCGGGTTGGCATTCGACCTTCAAAACCCGTCCAGAGCGCGCTCCTGGTCCTCGTAAATCTTGAACAGACGATTGAGTTTGGTGATGGCGAACACTTCGTAGATCTCGGGCCGAATGCAGGCCAGCCTCAGCTTTCCCTTGGCGGCCTTCACTTTTTTCTCCATCGTGATCAGTTTGCCGAGGGCTGCGCTGGACAGATATTCGACATTCGAAAAGTCCAAAATAATCTTGGTGCGAGCGTCCTCGTCCACCAAGGCAAACAACTGGTTGCCGATGATTTGGATGTTGTTTTCGTCGAGGATCTTTTTGTCGATGAATTTGGCGATTGTGACGTCGCCGACCTCTTCGATGTCCAGCCTTTGCGTGCTGCTACCCATCGTAGACTTCCAGTGCCTGAATCGGGGCGCGGACCGAGAAAAACGGAGTTTTCACGATCATCCAGCTTGCCAATCGCGATGTCAAGGTCTTGTCCGAAGCTGCGGGAGCTTTTCTGACGGCAGGAAATCGGCGGCCGGCAAGGAATTGCGCCGCCTGCCGCGTCGAGCCGCCTCGGGGAGTGTGAGCCGACCCGGACTTGCCCTGAGCGGTCACGGCCAATGGGCCGCTTCTTCGCCGTCGAGTCGCAGGGTCAGGCACTTGGCGCTGCCGCCAGCCTTGATGAATTCGTCCAGCTCGGTGCTGTGCGGAGTGAATCCCCGCTGGCGGAGGTCTGCCTCCAGTCGAGGGCAGCCGGTGTTGATCACCACGTGACGGCCGACAACGATCGCGTTGCACGCAAACCGGGTCGCTTCTTCGGGCGCGACGGCAATCAGAGCGGGGATTTGCTCGGTGAGAGAGCGCATGCGCATATTCGTCGAAAGCGGGCGGAAAATAGAGAGCCTCGGTCTCGCTCAACGGACAAAAGCACGTATCGAGGTGATAGTAGTATTGGTCGACCAGCTGCAGCGGGATCGTGCGGCAGTCGATCTGTGCGGCGAGCCAGTTTAGGGCGCCCGCATCGCTGCGGATGATGTATCCGCCAAACAGCGTGTCTCCGCAAAACAGGGCATCCCCCGCTCCCTCGAAGCTCCAGCGATCAGGCACTACAACGCAATCAAAACCCTGTTGGCGAAACCAGACGTCATCGACCGGGGTCTCGGGCTGACGGGCCGGATATCGGAACCGGGATAAGTAAACTGTGTTGCGGACCACAAGTCCCGCATTTGCGGTGAAAACCAGGTCGGGCAATCCTCGCACAGGCTCCAGCAGACGAATTTCCGCACCCAATTGCTCAAGCAGAGTTTTGAGCGCGGCCCATTGACACCTCGATCGTTCAGGATCGCTTTGGCGGCTGCGGCTCATCCACGGATTGATTTCGTATTCGATCCCGTAGTAGTCGGGCGGGCACATGAGAATTGTGGGGCGGGGCCGAACGCCGGGCGGGACCGAGACGTCGGAGCGGGCAGATTCAGCCATAACGACAGCGATCATCCGTGGCGGAGGGTTTTTTCTCGGCGGCGGCGAACGATATCGACCCGCCGGTGTCGGAATCTTAGCAAACCGCCGGGTTCCCCAGCTAAGATTCCCCATTGATGACCGAATCAACACTGGTCGGCGGGGTGGTCCCAGGCGCAAAAGCGTTGCCCTGCGCCCGATTTTCCGAAAAAACCGGCACTTTCTCGCCCAAACGGGGTTGGATGCTTTTTCGAAGTGTCGTGAACGACTTAACCCGCTGCCTGTTACTCGCCGGATGCCTCGCATCCTCTGGCACCGCTCTGTCTGGCACTGCGCTTGCCGCAAGCCCCAGCCCATTGTCAGCGGGCCGGGGTTACGGACTCGACGGAACATGGGTCGGAATGTACGAACGGCAGCGACTCGGCCCCGCCTTTGTTGCGATTCGGATTGACGAAAATCAGGCGACGCCGCAAATCAACGTATCGATTCGCAGCCAGCGAATCGCCGGCGCGCGGGCCACACGCGTCGTGGCACAGAAAGGCCGTGTGGCCTTCGACATCCGCGCAGGCCGCATCGCGGAACGCGAGACGGACTGGCATTTCGACTTGGAGCAAACGGGGGAGGGACTGCACGCCAACGTCGAGCTACGCCCAGGTCCCGTCGAGGCCTCCGAGCCCAATGCCGCCCCCTTTTCACTTCGTCTCGAGCGTGCTCGCGACCTCAAGCTTGACCAGTTTCGTGCGTTCGTGGGTAACTACCGGTTGGCACAGAGTGACAAAGGGACGGGCGCGGGGCCCGGCGACGAGGCAGACGTTTTTTTTGTCGGCTACGGCAGCAGCCCGGCCAATCCGGGCAATTCCGACTATGCATACGTCACGCTTGGCGATCGCTTTCAGCAGATCGTCCCCATCGGGCCCGACAGCTTTTTCGCAGACGACGGCGCGCGACTCGCGTTCGAGCGTGATGCGGACAAAAAAGTGCAGCGATTGCGCTGGACTGCGGCACGATCGGCGCCAGAGTCGCCCGCCGTGCAGCCCCCTGCGCCCGAGGTCGCCGAGCGCGTTGAATTGTGGCGTGAGGAACAAGTCTCGTTCGACGGACCGGGCGCAATCCTATCGGGCTCCCTTTACACCCCGACCTCCCAGGGTCCGCATCCAGCATTGGTCTTTGTCCACGGCTCTGGGCCGCAGATTGGGCTCGACAACTGGCCGATGGCCGATCGCTTTGCGCGGGCGGGAATCGCCTGTCTGTCGTTCGACAAGCGCGGGACCGGCAATTCAACCGGCGATTGGCAGCAGGCTGATTTTGATTTGCTGGCCGATGATGTGGTTGCGGCCGTCGATGCTCTGCGTCGCCGGCCCGACATTCGTCCCGACCAGATCGGGCTGTGGGGCGTGAGCCAGGCGGGCTGGGTCATTCCCGTCGCTGCCAACAAATCGAATCACATTGCATTCTGCATCCCGGTCTCCGGCGGGGCCGTCTCGCCGGCCGAGCAAGAGCTGTGGCGCCGCACCCAGTACCTGCGGTTTTTCGGCTGCGACAGTCGGCTGCTCGAAGCCATGCGACGCGGAGTCGCCATGCACTTCCAATGGGAACAACTTTACAAGGCGGGCAAATTTCCAATCCCTCCGTTGTTCGAGATGGAGCCGCTCGACATGTATCTCGATGCGCCGGCCGCGATTCGCCGCGTGCGTCAACCGGTGCTGGCCATCTTCGGCGAATCGGACGTGCTCACTCCGCCGCGCGAAAGCGCCGCGATCTGGGCGAACCAACTGCACGCGGGGGGCAATCGCGACTACTCGGTGCGGCTGTTTCCGCACGCAACGCACGGATTGCTCGTGTCTGACCGCCCTTTCGAGGCCCTGCCCGAATCGCGACTGGCTCCCGGCTATTTGAAAACAATGGTGGATTGGATCGCGAAGCATACCGGCGATGCTGGCAACGTTGCCCCAGCAGGCGACAAAGCCGGCGCTCAGAGTCCCGCAAGTATCGCGCTCGACATCGCCGCCGACACACCCGATGTGAGCGAATCGCGCGGGATGCAAGAAATCCCTTGGTACGGATCGGCCCCGGTGCAGGTGTCGTTATTGCTTGCCGCCACGCTGGGCACCCTGTGGACGCTTGCCATTTGGCCGGCGGCGTGGGCGATCCGGAAATTTCGACGAATGCCACGACGCGGACCGCCAAGCCGCAAAGAAATCGTCCTGGCAGACGTCGTGAACGTGAGCGCTCTGGGTATGTGCGGCGCGCTTTTGGCGACCATGCGTTTCCTGGGAGATGTCTCGCCCAGTCCCTATTACACGGCGACCGAGGTCAATTTGTGGATCATGGCGGCGCTGACGCTGCCGATCGCCGGCTTTTCGGTGCTGCTCGTGCGCTCGTCGATTCGCGGCATAGGCCACTGGGGACGCACGCGAATCGAGGGCGCTTCGACGTGGGTCACCGCCGCGACCGCCTGTGTGTGGGTCGTCTTCTTCGTGTATTGGACGTGGGGCCCGCTTTTGAGCTAGCCGCTCAAGGATGCAGTGTGCCTAACGTCATTCAGGACTAGGGCCTTGGTCATCGCGCGTCGCTTGCGAGTTGCCCATTTTGACAGTCCCGCGTGAATCTGCTAAAAGAGCCCGTTCTTGAAAACACGGAGGTTTTCGATGCGCGTGTTTGGGATCATCCCGGCCCGGCTGCAGTCGTCGCGCTTGCCGCGAAAACTGCTGTTGGCCGAGACGGGCAAACCCCTCTTGCAATACACCTGGGAGCAGGCCTGCCGGGCTAGATCGCTGAGCGATGTGATCGTCGCCACCGACAGCCCCGAAATCGCCGTCGCAGTCAAAAGATTCGGCGGACGCGCGGAAATGACCGGCGAGCATCCCAGCGGCACCGATCGCGTGGCCGAAGTTGTCCGCAGCTCCTGTCGCGACGCCGAGCTCGTCGTCAACATTCAGGGGGACGAACCGGAGATCGACCCCGATCACATCGATCTACTCGTTCAAACCTTAAACGATCACCCCAACGTCGAAATGTCGACGCTGGCCACTCCCATCACCAGCCGTCGCGAGCTTGACGACCATTCGTGCAACAAGGTCGTTTGCGCGGACGACGGCCGGGCCCTGTATTTCAGCCGGGCGACGATCCCCTTCGTCCGCGATGCCGTGTGGGACGAACTTTTGCAGACAAATTCCCCTTGGCTGTTACACTTGGGTCTGTACGCATATCGGGTCAATTTCCTGCTCGAACTCACAAAACTTCCGCCTTCAAAGCTGGAGAAACTGGAAAAACTCGAGCAGCTCCGCGTCCTGGAAATGGGGGCCCGAATTCAGGTCGCGGTGGTCGAACAACGCTCGGTTGGCATCGACACGCCGGAGGACTATGCTCGCTTTGTAGAACGCATGCGGAGACGCGCGGCAGCTTAGCCTGCCCTACGCGTAAAATTCGAGATTGGGTGGCACTGGCGGCTGGTCCGCCAGTGTTGTTTTTGAGCGTCTTGTTTTTTGCCGTGTCGTTTTTGACCGGGTCATTTTTGAACCGGTGCTGTTTTTGTGCGGTTCAGGAGTGTCGTTTCGCTCGTCACCAAAGACTCCTGGGGGGCCACGCATGACAACAAAACATATCTTCGTGACCGGCGGCGTCGTGAGCAGTCTGGGCAAGGGGCTCACCTCCGCGTCGATCGGCCTGTTGCTCGAGCGGCGCGGGCTGCGCGTGCGGATGCAGAAGCTCGATCCGTACATCAACGTCGATCCCGGCACGATGAGCCCGTATCAGCATGGCGAAGTTTACGTGCTCGATGACGGCTCGGAGACCGACCTCGACCTGGGGCATTACGAGCGTTTCACCAACAGCCCCCTCTCGCGCGAATCGAACTATACCACCGGCCAGATTTACCTCAAGGTGATCGAAAAGGAACGGCGAGGTGAGTACCTCGGCCGGACCGTGCAGGTGGTTCCACACGTCACCGACGAAATCAAAGCGGCCGTGCTCAACCTCGATACGCCCGGCGTCGACGTAGTGATCACGGAACTCGGCGGCACGGTGGGCGACATCGAGGGGCTGCCGTTCCTCGAAGCCATCCGTCAGATTCCGCTCGACATCGGCAAGCAGAATTGCCTCTTCGTGCACCTCACTCTGGTGCCCTACTTGAAGGCGGCTCGCGAGGCCAAGACCAAGCCGACGCAGCACAGCGTCGGCCAGTTGCGGCAGATCGGTATTCAGCCCGACATTCTGATCGTGCGAACCGAGCGGCCGCTGGGACGCGAAAACTGCGAAAAGATCGCGCTGTTCTGCAATGTCGAACCCAAAGCCGTGATCGAAGAGATGGACAAGGAGTTTTCCATCTACGAAGTGCCGACGGGTCTGGCCGAGCACCATCTCGACGATCTGATCGTGCAAAAGCTGGGGCTCTCGTGCGGCCCCTTGCAGATGGACGACTGGCAGGATCTGATGCGCCGGATCCGTCACCCCGAACAGGAAGTGACGATCGCCGTCGTCGGCAAATACATCGACCACCGCGACGCGTACAAGTCGATTTACGAGGCCCTCGATCACGCGGGTTTCGCCCATTCGACGCGCGTGCTGGTCAAGCGAATCGAGGCCGAGGACCTCGAGACGCAAGATCCCGACTCACTGCTGGGCGGCGTCGACGGAATTTTAGTCCCCGGCGGCTTCGGCATGCGGGGCGTCGAAGGGAAGGTGCAGGCCTGCCGCTTTGCGCGAGACCGCGACATTCCTTATTTCGGAATCTGCCTGGGCATGCAGTGCGCCGTGATCGAATTCGCCAGAAGCGTGCTGCAGTTGTCGGGGGCCAACAGCACCGAATTCGAGACGGCCACGCCCTATCCGGTGATTTGCATGCTCGAAGAGCAGCGGAAGATCACGCACAAGGGAGGCACCATGCGACTCGGCGCCCAGCCCTGCGTGCTCGAAGAGGGATCGAAAGCGGCTGCCTGCTACAGCCAAAGCGAAGTTCGCGAACGGCACCGCCATCGCTACGAATTCAATTCCGACTATCAGCGCGATTTCGAGGCGGCTGGCTTCGTCATCACGGGGATTAATCCCGAGCTCAAGCTGGCTGAGATCATGGAGATTCCCGACCATCCGTGGTTCGTCGCCGTGCAGTTCCACCCGGAATTCAAATCGAAGCCCCAACAGCCGCATCCGCTCTTCTATGGCTTTGTCGAAGCGGCGATCAACCGGCACCAGTCGCGCGTTGCCGTGAACGCCTGACGAGAAAGAGCACATGGCCTCGGGTGGCACTGGCGGCTCGCCCGCCAGTGTCCTGGCTCACGTCACAAGGCCCACTGGCGGACACGCCGCCAGTGCCACCCCTTCACTCCATCGCACGCAATGGATTCCCTCCGCCGCTTCGGGATTCTCAACATCGACAAGCCTGCCGGCATTACATCGCGCCGTGCGGTCGATCACGTTGCCAAGCTGGTGCGGCCGGAGAAAGCGGGCCATGCGGGGACACTTGATCCTCTGGCCACCGGCGTGCTCGTCGTCTGCGTGGGAAAAGCAACACGGCTGATCGAACTGGTGCAGGAACAGTCGAAGTCGTACCACGCGACGTTTCTACTCGGCCGCCAGAGCGACACCGACGACGTCACCGGCACGGTGACCGAGGTGCCTGTCGCGCGCGAGATCACGCGCGAGGAAATCGCAAGCCGACTGCCGGCGTTCGTCGGTTGCATCGAGCAAGTGCCGCCCAGCTTTTCGGCCGTGCACGTTGACGGCCGGCGGGCGCACGAACGGGCAAGGGCAGGGCAGAGCGTCGAACTGGCGCCGCGCACCGTCGAAGTCTTTCGCCTCGAAATCACGCGGTTTGCGTACCCCGAAATCGAGCTGGACATCGATTGCGGCTCGGGCACCTATGTCCGCTCGATCGGCCGCGACCTGGGTCACACGCTCGGCTGCGGGGCCGTGATGTCGGCACTCGTGCGGACGCGCGTGGGGCCATACCGCATCGAAGACGCCGTCGGCCTTGGTCAATTGACGGCCCAAACACTCGACGCCGCTTTGCTCGATCCAATGACTGCCGCCGCCGAACTGCCGAAGCGTATCGCGAACTCCGAGGAGATCACGCTGGTGCAAGCGGGCCGGGCTATAGCGATCGGCGATTTGGTAAAAGCCGGGAAGGGCGATTGCGTGGTCATCGTCGACGGAGCTGGGGTCCTGTTGTCGCTCGCGCGACTCGACGCGGGCACTGGGCGATTGCTTCCGTATCGCGTGTTCGTCGATTAACAGACGACCGCGCGGACAGCTTGGCGGGTGCTTCTCTTTGCTAGCTGACCGCTCAAGGCAAAAGCCAAGCACCCTAGGGCTTACGCCCCAGGCTCGCCGGGCGTCTCGGTGATCTCGCCCGCTCAGCGCGTTTCCGACTCCGCCTTGGCGGCTTTCTTGTCGCCCATCAGCTCGGGGACGGCCGTCTTGATCTCGTCGATCGACGTCGTGACCGTGACGACTCGACCTTCGCGATCGACGAGGATCATCACAGGCGGCACAATGATGCCGAACGCCGTCGCGGGACCGCTTTCGGTTCCGCCGGGCTCAAAGACTTGCGGCCAGGCAATCTTGTGCTGCTTGAGATAGGGTCGCACGGGCGCCGCTGTCACGTCGAGGTTCACCCCGACGATCTCGAATCCCTTTTCGTGATAACGATCGTAAAACGCTTGCAGCACGGGAATATCTTGGGTGCAAGCCGTGCACCAGGTCGCCCAGTAAGTGACGAGCAGGATCCGGTTTGGATAGTCGGAGGCGTTGATCTTGCCCCCCTCGAGTGACGGCCCCGAAAAATTGAACGGCTTGCCCTTCAGATCGATCCGTCGCAGGGCTCCCTCTGCACGGCGGCCCGGCTTCGTCTCGGGATGAGCGGTCGCCAACTCGGTGTACCGTTTTTTGGCTTCCGGCATTTGGCCGGTGAACTCGTTCGCGATCGCCAGTTGCAGCAGGGCTTCGGGTGCGTCCTCGGCGGTCGGGAAGTCCTTCGTAAATTTTTCCAGTTGTTCACGCCACCACTTTTGAGTCTCTTGCTGCTTCGCATTGGTCGTGGCCGATTTTTGTTGGGTCATGTAATCGGCCAGCAGTCGTCGGTACGCGATGTACGCAATCAAGGGTGACTTCGTCGGCGCATCTCGCAAATCGGCCTCGAGCGTCTTGAGACGATCGAGCCCTGCCGGGAAGGCGCCGATCTGCACGGCCGCGGTGATGCTGTCAATCATTTGGCGCATCCATTGATTCCGCTCGTCATTCGTTTTCGCCAGATTGACCAGCTGTGAGAGGAGGTCGGCCCGTTTCGCGTTGTACGAGGCCAGTTCGGTGGCTGAGGACGTCGGGAGGGGAGCTTTTTGATCGAGCTCCTGCAAAGCGGTCAGAATCTTTTGAGTCTCGGGGGAGGGGGCCGGCGTATTGTCGGGAGTGGTGCCGACTGCTGCGGCCGCGGCGAGGGTCGGCTGCATCAGCACGCCGCCGGCCATGACCTGCGCGTTTTGCCCCTCGATCGGCTGCGGGATTTGCGTCAGCTTCCAAACATCGCCGATTCGCACCAGCTCGCCAACTTGGACGAGGCCCGTCTTCCCCTGCGATTCGACGATGGCCATCGCGTTTTCGTAGACGATCAAGTCGTCATGCGTTTTCCCCTCTTCGGCGGGGATGGTGCCGGGAGTGAGATTGTCGGAGCGAGTCGTTGCAGACCGGTCGCCCAGAAATTTCGACCCGGAGACGGCGTCGCGCATCTTGCGCCCGGGCTCGCTGATCGCGTTCATGATCTTGTCGGCGTACGAGTCGGCCACGCCGATCGTCCGCAGCTCGTCGCGGGTGACGAGCACGCTGGTGAGCAGTTTTTCGTCCCCGTGGATCATCGCGTAGAGAGCCTCGCGGACGGCCTCTTCCGGCGACAACACCTTCCACGAATCGATGCTGCCATCTTCCTTAGAGTCGATTCCCCAGCGTGAGCCCCCGGTGTTGAGCCACCGATGCTCGTCCGGTTTGTGATTGTGATTGGTGTCGATGTCGCGATAGACCTCGAGCCCGTGGTTGTAGTACCGCCACTGGTCGACCGTGCGGTCGCCATCGGTATCGACAAACCGCCGCAGGACCTGGCCGGCCGGACCCAGTACCACCCAGCCCGAGCTCTTGCCGTGGGCCTCGACGGTCACCTTGCACTTGCTGAATTCCGAACGGGGCGGCGTTTCGATCTCGACGTCGGGCCGCATCGGGCGATAGGCCGTCAATAACTGTTCAATGCTGCGGGCCTCGGCCGCGCCGACCGGTATGCGGCCCGCAAGGCACACGCCAACGGCGATGGCGGCTCCCAGAGAAGTGATTCTGAGAAAAGACCGAGAAAGCGTGCGGCTAGACATGTGCGGGGAACTCCGGTCCGCACCTGGCGCTCGCGGAAGCGAAATCCAGGCAACGACTCGATTTGCAGCGAAGAGCCTCCCGGGGAAGGAGGCCTGGGTCTCGAAGTCCGTATTGGGACTTACGACCGAATTCTAGTGAATGGGCCGGGAACAGGTCACGACCAGTTTTCAGCCGTACGCGGGAGCGTAGATCGACCGGTCATCGGTGTGCAACGCGGCGACCGAGCTCAAGCTCCCACAGTCGTAGGCTCCCGGGAGTCGCTCAAACGGCGGGTCAAGGCGGGCAAGCGACGAGCGGGGTGTCGATTCCCTTCACAGGCGACGAAGACCGCTTAACGCGTGCGCGGCTCTTTCGTTAGAGGCCCGTGAGTTCGCGCTTGAGGGCGGCCAGCTCGTCGTCGATTGCTCGGGATCGCGGGTCGTCGTCCTCGAGGCCGGCGCTTGATCCAAGAGAAGACGTTGTGACCGCCGCCTTGACGCTCGTCTGCAGTTCTTGCTGGCGGCGTCGGGCTTCGGAGAGACGGGCTTCGAGTGCCCGCAGCGTGGTGTTGAGATGGTCGCGGGTGGCGCATGCCGCTTTGTGCTGTTGCTCGAGGCCGGCAACCACGTCGACGACTTCCTGCTTGCGAATCAGCGCGACGCGGGCCGCCGATTCGTCGTGATTGCGCAGTGCCTCGCGGGCTTCGTCGGTCAGCTGATCGGTTTGGCCCCCCAGTTCGGCGATCTCCCGGCGGAGCCGTTCCTCGTTCGACGCCGCGGTCCCGACACTGCGGCGGGCCCCCGCCAGGCCCTCTTCCATTTCGGCGATGATTCTTTTGAGCGCGGCCGGTGGATCGGCCTCGCGGGCCAGCATCTCTGACAAGTTACAGGTGACAATGTCGGTCAGACGGCTGAAGTAATTCATTTCAAGATTCCCTTCGCGCAACGTGGCCGCGCGTCTCGACCGGATCGAAAACTCAGACAGTTCTAAAATCCGAACATGGGCTCAATTCAAACACAGGCGAGTTCGAAAAACTTCTCGCCCGGTCCGACGCGTTCGCATCGATCCGGGCCTCACTCACACTAACGCGGGCATGTCGGCAGAGGATCTGCGCGCTTTGTAGTGGATCCAAGAAAAGTCGGAAATTTCTCTCCGACGGATCGGACTATGCGTCTTACGAGCGGAACCACCGCCGCGCTTGACAACAAATCGCGCCCATCGCTATCACTATAGATCAACATACGCTTATGTAACTAGTTGACCGACCTGCCAGAGTCCCCGCGCCCCCTGCCTCCCCAAAAAGACCCGCCAAAACCCGCAAAATTCTACGCTTGCGAAGGAATCGTGGCATGACTCTCCGCATTGATGCCGGCGGATCCGAGCGCTACTGCGACGGGCTGACTCGTCGCAGCTTCGTGCAGTTGGGCGTTGCCGGAATGGCCGGACTGGGACTGGCCGACCTGCTGAGGGCCAAGGCTCAGTCGGCTTCTGTTTCAGGGAGCCGTGCGACTGGCTCGAAGAAGTCGGTGATTCTGATCTGGCTGGACGGCGGGCCCAGCCATCTCGACCTGTACGACCTCAAGCTCGAGGCTGCCGCCGAAATCCGCGGAATCTGGAAGCCAATTCGAACCAACATCCCCGGCTTCGAGATTTCGGAGCTGTTTCCAAAGCAGGCCCAGATTGCGGACAAGTTTTCGATCGTCCGCTCGCTGTACCACGGAACGGGCGACCACTTCGCCGGCGGACATCGCATGCTGACCAGCAAAGAGCTGGGGGTCAACGGGGCCAATCAGTCGGGACGCTTCCCGTCGATCGGTTCGATCATCGCCCGCGAACGGGGAGCCAACCGCCGCGGCATGCCGGCGTATATCGCCGTGCCGATTGCGGCGAGCATCGGCCTCGTGCCGGGATATTTCGGAGGCAACTGGCTCGGGGCACAGTACGATCCGTTTCAAACCGGAGGCGACCCGAACGGCGCGACCTTCCAAGTCCAGAATCTCGATCTCGTTCCCGGCCTGAGCCTTAGCCGCCTAGAAGACCGGCGAATGTTGATGCGGCATCTCGACAAGGTGCCGCGCACAGTCGATTCGATCGGAAAATTCTCGACTCTCGACCAGTTCGACCACGAGGCGTACGAGTTCGTTTCGGGCAGAGAGGCCCGCGCGGCCTTCAGCATCGATCGCGAGAATCCGAAGACGCGCGAACGCTACGGACGGCACACCTGGGGTCAGTCAACGCTCTTGGCCCGGCGCCTAGTCGAGGCCGGCGCCACGTTTGTGACCGTGCACCTCGGCGGCTGGGACCATCACTGGAACTTGCAGTCGGGCATGGAGAACAATCTGCCGATCGTCGACACGCTGGTGTCCGCGCTCTTCTCTGACCTGCACGAACGCGGACTGCTGGAGACCACGCTCGTGGTCTTGTGCGGCGAATTCAGCCGCACGCCCCGCATGAACAACGGCGGCAACGGCGGTCCGCCGGGCAGCATGGGGACACCGGGCCGCGACCACTGGGGCGACGCGATGTTTTGTCTGTTGGGCGGCGGCGGAATTCGCGGCGGCCAGATCGTCGGCTCGACCGATCCGAAAGGCTATCGCCCGCACGCGCGCCCGCTGAAGCCGCAAAACATCCACGCCACGATCTACAAATGCCTCGGCATCGACCCGGCCCTCAAGCTGCTCGACCACCAGGGCCGGCCAACACCCGTCTTGGAAGATCCGTCGCCGATCGCCGAGTTGATCTAGCGCTTGTGCTGCCGTACCTGAATTCCGCGGGCAAAAACTTGCGGCGGCGCGCCGGACGGGTATGATGTTGGCAAGCGCAAGATTTTCCCCCTTCCGACGCCGACTTTCGCGGCTCCGCGATCAAATCGACTGGCCGGTTGAAGGGCAAGATCGGCTGCTGCCGCTCCGAAGGCCATCTCGTACCAGGAGAACGCGGGATGAAGTCTCTTCCTCGACGCTGCTGTGTCGCCGTGCGGTTTGCTATCCGTTGTAGTGTCTGGGCCTGCCTGGCCGCCGTCTTGCTTCTCTCAAGTGCGCGACCCACCCGCGCCGACGGCGGTTTCTTTGAGACGCTGTTCGGATTGAATTCGTCCGAAAAGAAGGAACCGGTCGAGGCGGGCAACGTGACCCACGCCTTCAAAAAAGGGGTCGTCGTCCGCAGCGCCGACGGCCGCATGAGCATCCTCTCGTTCTGCTTGAACAAAGAAGGACAGATCATCGCGCTTGTGGGCTCCGGGTTCGGTTACGGCGCGGGTGATGGCGCCAAGGGTGAAAGCGGTGTCAAGGTGCTGTCGAAAGACGGAGACGCGATCAAGGAATGGAAGGTCGACTTTGAGGCCCAGTCGATCAACGTCGCTTCTGACGGGACCCTTTACGTCGCAGGAAGTGGGACCGTTGCCAAGTTTTCGCCCGACGGGACGCTGCTCAAAAAGGTCGAGCTGCCGCACATCGCCGAATTGCTCAAAAACAAAGGCACGATCCGCAAACGGGCCGAAGAAGAGGCACACCAGCGCCGCCAGTCAGTGAAGGCCTTCGTCACCGCGTCCAAGAATCGGATCAAACGCCTCGAAGAAACGCCCACAGACAAACGGTCGGCCTCTGACACGCTCGCGATCGAGCAACTGAAACGATCGATCAAAATGATGGAAAGAGACCAGACAGAAGAACAGAGCATCGATTCGATCGTGCAACAGATCACGTCCCGAATGCGAATCATCAATTCGATCGCTGTGTCTGATCGGGACGTCTTCGTCGTCTGCGGCGAAGACACAGGTTACGGGTATTCGGTCTGGCGGACGGATCACGATTTCAGCAACGCTAAGCGGGTCATGAAGGGGCTTGCCGGCTGCTGCGGGCAGATGGATGTCCAAGTGCTCGGTAACGATTTGCTGGTTGCCGAAAACTGCAGTCACTCGTTTGCCCGGTTCGACCGCGACGCGGAAAAGATCGGCGAATGGGGCGGTCGGGCGACCGGCCTGGGCGACAATCCCATGTGCTTCGGCGGCTGCTGTAACCCGATGAACGTTCGCTGTGGCCCTAACGGAGACATCTTCACCGCTGAGTCGGAGGGGATCGTCAAGCGATTCTCGGGCAAGGGTCAATTCGTAGCCCTCGTCGCCAAGCGGCCACTCTCCGGCGGGTGCAAAAACGTAGCCGTCGCCGCGTCGTCGGATGGCAAATACGTCTACTGCTGCGACAAGCCCGGCTCGCGCATCAATATCTTTGAAGAGAAGCCGAAAGCCATCGCGCAAGCCAAGCCGTCGGGAAAATGAGGGCGGCCAAGGCCGTTTGCCCTTGGCATTCCACCGAAATGCACCGTCCCCCCCAGGATTAACCGATGAAGACTCTCTCGCTCAGTCTGATCGCCGCCGTCGTTGCACTGACGCAAGCGTTCCTGCCCGGTCCCTCGATTGCCGCGGAGCGCACCCGTGCTGACGTTCCGAGCGACCATTTCACAGTGATCGTGATGGATCCGCTGGCGTTGCCTCTTTCGTGTCCGTGCGTGAAGGGATACGCCCAGCGCGATTACGATCAGCTCGGCAAATTTCTCGAAGGCCGATTGAAGCGGCCGGTCCGCGTCGTCTTCAGCGAGACGGTTCGCGAAGCGCTCGAAAAGAAAACTGGCGGCAAGGCCGATCTCATTATCGGAAAGGACTCGGTCGTCCGCCGACAAAGCAAAAGGGCAGGCATCGGCGTTGTTCACGTCGCGGCTCTCACCGGGCTCGACGGAAAGACGATGCAGACGGGGCTGTGGGTGGTCCCTGCCAAAGACCCGGCCCTGTCGATCGCCGATATCAAGGGATACCGCATCATCCTGGGGGCCGAGGATTGCGACGAAAAGCACCTCGCGGCCCAGAATTTGATGGTCGACATGGGGCTGCCCAAAATCAAAAAGCCCGAAACGTGCTCGGCCTGCAGCGACGGAGCGACCCGCATCCTCGCGCTCTTTAAAGAGGGGACGAAGTCGGCCACCGTCATCTCGAGCTACGCCAAGCCGCTGCTCGAGGGTTGCGGGACGATCAAGAAGGGGGACCTCCGCGTGATCGGCGAGACCGAGCCCGTGCCTTTCGTTGCCGCTTTCGTCAATGACAAGCTGCCCCAATCGACTCGGGACACGATCCAGGCCGCGCTCTTGGAGGTCGGTCAACACCCCCAGCTTTGCAAGGCGCTCGAGACGAAATCGGGATTTGTCCCGGCTGCCAGTTCCGGGACCTCGTCGCACGTTGCGGCAAAAAAAAATTAACGATTGCGACGCGGCCGGTCACCGCGGATGACGTGATTGCAGTCGCCTGGGCGTGCTGGCGCGGCCCGGGGCGAGAGGGTCGAGTGCCGTGGCTTCCGGCAAAGCTGCCGGAGAAGCCAACCATCATTTGGCGCCGGCCGCTGCGCATGCGCGGCCTGGGCGGCATTGCCGCGACCAGCGACGAAGTCATCGTCTCCGATCGCGAGTTGGGCGACAAAGCCGATGCGTGGCGCAGCCTCGATGCCAAAACTGGCAACGATCGCTGGACTGACCTGATTCCTTGCGAGGGACACCTCGACTTCGGAACCTCGCCGCGAGCCACTCCGGTCATCCACAACGAGTTCGCGTATCTTGCCGGTGCGTTCGGACATGTCCAGTGCGTAAAGCGCACCGATGGCGATACGGTCTGGGCTGTTGATCTCAAGACGGACTTCAAGCCCCAGGCCGAGCTCCCTTGGGGCTATTGCGCCTCGCCTCTCCTCGCCGACGGAAAACTGATCGTGAATGCCGGTGCCGCGGATGCCTCGCTCGTGGCGCTCGACGCGAAAACGGGGCGCGTGGTTTGGAAAACGCCCGGCGGCCCGCCCAGCTATGGCTCGTTTATCGCGGCCCGGCTCGGAGCACGGCTGCAGGTCGTGGGGCACGATTCGCAATCGCTGGGCGGTTGGGATCTGGCCACGGGGAAACGGCTCTGGCAGATTCCCATGGGCGTCTCGCGCGAGTTCGGCGTACCCACTCCGATCGTGGTGGGAGATCGGCTGCTCGTCTCTTCAGAGAATCAAGGCACGCGGCTCTACGGTTTCAAAGCCGACGGCAAGATCGATCCTCATCCGCTGGCGATCAACCCCGACCTCGCGCCCGACTGCCACACGCCCGTAGTCATCGGCGACCGTGTCTTCGGAATCTGGAGCGGCCTCTATTGCCTCGACCTCAACGCTGGCCTCAAGACCCGCTGGCGCGCCGATCACGATGCCTTTGCCGGCTACGCCAGCATCATCGCGTCCGACGACCGCCTGCTCGTCACCTCCATCGACGGGGCAGTCGTGCTCGTCGACGCCACTGGCGACAAATTTCGGATCGCGGGCCAGTGGAAGGTTTTTGAAGACGACCACGGCGTCTATTCCCACCCAGCTATCGTCGGCGCTCGCCTCTATGTGCGCGGCTCGGCGGAAATCGTCTGCGTCGATCTGCTTGGTCGGTGAAGCCGGGCGGCAAGCGCTGTCAGAGCGTCCGACTTGTCCTCTGCGGGTTGTCGGATCAGTTTGGCTCGGAGGCCACATCCGTGGGGCGTTCCGGCGCTTGACCAAATGGCGTCTGCCGGCTCAGCCAAATCAACAGCGTGCAGAAACCGACCGCCCCGCCGATCAGCGTGGCCCAGGTCCAAACAGTCACAACGACCGGGCGAGGCTGCGGCGCCAGATAAGAGTAAAGCAGCACAAGGACGATCGAGACGTCAAAACCCAGGATGATCGCCCAGGCCCAGGTGGCCAGGCGATCACAGATTCGCTTCTCGTGGTCCGAGAGCCCGTAGTCAGGTGGCCTGTCCCTCATATCCTGATTCTACCGGAGCGCCCGAGGGCGCGGGCGATCAAATTTGTGCATACCCGCCGGCTCGACCGATCGGAAACTCGTTCAAGCTGAGCCGCTACCCAAGAACTGAGTCACATGACCGGGCCGGCGACTTTCGTTATGGTGACAGGTTCGTCAATTTGATCCGAACCGGTCCGCCGCGGCGGACCGCTCGCCTGGAATGCACACAGCATTTCCCGGGGCCCGTCGTTTAGGATGGAATGCATGGCACGTTGTCTGGTGACCGGCGGAGCGGGATTTATCGGGAGTCATCTCGTCGAGCGGCTCTTGGAAATTGGGCACGAGGTGACGATCCTCGACGATCTCTCGACCGGCAATCGGGGGAATCTTGATCGCATCGTCTCGCATCCCAAGTGCGAGCTGCGCGTTGGGTCGATTACCGACCCCGTCGTGCTGGCCGAGGTCGTGCGGGGCATCGACGTCATTTATCACCTCGCGGCCGCGGTTGGCGTAAAGCTCGTGGCCGATGACCCCGTGCGGACGATCGAAACCAACATCTATCCCACCGAGGTCCTGCTGCGATTGGCCGGGCAGGGGGGGCAGCGGTTCTTTTTGGCGTCGACCAGCGAGGTCTACGGAAAAAATCCGAAAGAGCGCTGGTGCGAGGAGGACGACCTGTATCTGGGGCCGACATCGCGGCCGCGCTGGGCCTACGGTTGCTCGAAAGCCATCGACGAGTTCTTGGCGCTCGCCTATCACCGCAAATTCAATCTCAAGATTGTGGTTGGGCGATTTTTCAATGTCGTCGGGCCGCGGCAGGTCGGGCACTACGGCATGGTCATTCCCCGGTTTGTCGATCAGGCGCTCGACGGCGGTCCAGTTGTCGTTTACGACGACGGCGGTCAGACCCGCTGCTTCGCCCACGTGCGGGAAGTGGTCGACTCCATTATTCGGCTGATGGAAACAGAGACCGCCGTCGGCCGCGTCTTCAACATCGGCAGCGACGAGGCGGTCACCATCCGCAAGCTGGCCGAAGAGATCATCAGCCGGGTCGACTCGAAAGTGAAGATTGACTATCTTCCGTACCGTCGCGCGTATGGCGACGATTTCGAGGACGTGCGGCGTCGCGTTCCCGACGTCACTCGCCTTTATGACACGATCGGCACCAAGCCCGTGATGCCGTTGGGTGCGATCCTCGACGACATCATCCGCTGGAAGCGCGCCGAGCGCGATCGCAAAGAGCCGCGCACGAAGTAAGCGGTCCGCCGCAGGCGGTTCAGCCAGGCAAGCTGCATGGACGCCAGTAAAGGCAACGCGCCTGCCCGCAATAAAACACCGCTTACTTCGTGCGCGGCTCCTAAGAAAGAAGGGATCGGGAACTAATCGTGGCTGTTGTCGACGATGCCAGGCTGCTGCAACTTGCCGCCCACCGGCCGAAGGATGTGTTTCCCATCCTCGAGCGGGCGGCATCACTTTCGCCGCTCGTCCTGGTGCTGACCTTTGTGCCGGGCATCGTAGCCCTGCAATCGGCGACGTTGTCTGAGCCCGACGCCCAGTGGCGATTGAAGGGGCTCGAGCTTGCCACCGCGCCGAGCATCTTCGACGCCGTCGATCCCGCCGCGTCGAGCAGCGTCGCGGCGCTCAAATTCCAGCCTCCGCTGGGGAGCTGGTTCTTGGCCGCGACAGAGCGTTGGTTGCCGTTCGATTCTCGCGCGGTGCCACTATTCGAATATTTTTCGGCGGCGTGCCTCATTCCGGCCTGTTATTTCTGCATGTCGCGTCTGGCGGGACGCCGCGTCGGATTCATCACGGCCGCATTGGCCGCTTTTCACGGAACGTTTCTGACCCAGTATCGACACGCAGGGCCGTCAGCACTCGCCGTTTCGGCTGCGTTGTTCGCATTTTGGGGATTCTTCGGACACGTCTGGCAAGCGACCGAGATCGTGTCGGTCGATCTCTTGGTCGGCGGCCTCGCGTTGGGAGTCTGCCTCTTGGCCGGCGGGCCGCTGGCGCTCGTGGTCATTTTCGTCTTGCTCCTCGCGTTGCTGTTGCGGATTGATCCGTACATCGAGTCGCGGCCGGGTGGATTGGGGCGAGCTGGTGCGAGCGCGCGGCGCCGCGAGGCCGGCGGCTCTGGTCGGCCTGGCATGCGGTGCGTTCTCTCGGAGTGATGACAGCGACGGCCTTCGCGGCGGGCGGATGGTGGGAGCTGATGATGCTTTACTCCTACGGCCGCGAATTCGGGGCATCCTGGCTCTTCGCGATGCCCGATTCGTCGGGCGCCGTGCTCTACCTCGATGGTCCGCTGCCGTCCGCACAGTTTGCGCGAGAAGTTTTCACCCAATTGTTGGCCGCCAGCGGAGCGCTCGCCGGGTTGACGGTGCTCGGCCTGTGGATTTTGGGCGCCGAAACGTTTGCGCCTCGCGGCACATTCGGCCCCGGCAATAGCGAGTCGCGAGGGCCATTGCGCTTCCTCGCGGTTTGGTTGGCCGCCTCGTGCGCGATCTTTGTGGCCTCGCTGACCAATGGTGGCAGTCCGTCGCTCTACGCCGATTTGTGGCGACTCTTTTTCTCAGCGGCCTGTGTGTGCACAGCGGCGGTGGCCCTCGATGAGGTCACTCGCCGCAGAGTCAGCCTGCTCGAGTTCGTCTGCCTGACATTCGCCACATTGGGTTGCGGTTATGCCGTTCTGCGCACGGAATTTCTTGTCCCGAACGCGTCGATGCGCGGGGCCTTCATCGCGCTGGCGGCGGCCCTGCTTTTGGCGCGAGCGGCCCAGGAGTTCTGCCGGCGCAGCGAGCTGCGCGAGTGGCTGTTGATCGCGGGCCTCTTAGTCGCCTTCGTGTTGGGCGACCTTGGCCTGGGTATTTCGGCGCTCGAGGCCGCCGACCCCGACTCCCAGGCCCTGACGGCTTTCAGCCGCAGCCTGCAACCCGATCATGTCGACGCCGAAGCGTGCCTCGTGATCAGTGAGGGTCGGCCTCCCGCGCGGCTGCAATACGCGCTCAAGTCGGTCTGGCCCAAGGCACAGATCTACCCCCTGAAAGAATGGGACGAAGCCCTCAAGGTCGCGGCGGGTGACGGCAAAACGCCCAAGACGGCCGTCGTCGTCGACTGGAGCCGCGGCAATTCGCGTCCCGCGAATCCGACGGGCGCCCGCTGGAACGCCCCGCCGATCGGCAACCCGCAATTCTTCGAACAGCGGCCGCTACGGGCCTACGTGCTCGTCTGGGAGTAAGGCGCGGACGAGGCGCGATCGTTGTTCGGCGCATCGACGGTGAAATCATTGCCGCGTTCCGTTTCCCAGGCCGGCGCGGCGGCCCAGGAATCGGCGAGTTTTGCCGAAAAATCAGCGAGATAGCGGCAAAACGACGCAGCTGGCAAAAAAATATGAAAAACAGAGATTCCGTGTTGACGCGTTTTGGCAAAAGCCTTATCGTCCCGCCCGCCATTCGACTGCTCACATCAGTTCGCCAAAACCTGATCAACAAAATATTCGCCGGCTAGAAGGAGACGCACCGCACGCCCTCGTGCGTGCCTGCAAAATCTTTTCGCGCGGCTTTCGAGCCAATCGCCCCCGGAAGCGACAGGAGTCCTATGCCCCCCTGGGACCCGTCGCTTCCGGGCTTTTTTTATTGCGGGCTAGCCGCGTCGCGTCATCACTCGCCTCCACGCGGCTAGCCCGCAATGAGAATAACCGGGCTTTTTTATTGCGGGCTAGCCGCGTCGTGTCATCACTTGCCTCCACGCGGCTAGCCCGCAATAAGAATGCTTACTTCGTGCGTGGCTCCCTGGGACCCTTTCGCTCCGGCGCCTTGCGCGGCCGGACGCTTGCCTGCAGCAGATCGGCAGCGGAAAACATCAGTGTTTGGCCAGGTTTGTGCGGCGCAATTTGTCGGCGATTCTTGAGGGCCGAGAAACTGCGTCCGTTTGCGAGATTTAAGAGCGCGGCCCAGCCTTCCGAGTCGAGGGTCAGTCCGTCGATAATGCACGCGCTGGTTGCCAGTCGAGCGATGCGGTCGATGAGGGCGCGACCGCTCTCTGACTCCGCCACCCTGCGGATCGCGCTCAGTGCCCAATTGAGATTGTCGACCAACTCGTCGAGACGCGCCGGCACTGGCAGTGCCGGCAGAGGAGGGGGCGTGCTTGGCTTTCGGGTTTTTTCTTGACGCTTGCGGTGCGCAGCGTTAGCGTAGCGGTTGTTGGCCACGAGTTTTTCCCTGAAGCGGGGTCAACTTAAAGCCGGCAACCTGGACCCTCGGGCGGTCGCACGCCCGAGGGCTCCTTTTTTGGTGCCGACCGATTTCTTATCTCTCTCGTGATGCGATTGCCGGCCGCGCTCTTTTCCGAGCTGCACCGGCTCTCACGCCATCGGTTCCTCCTCTTTCTGAATCAATTGGTCCGCCTTCTCGCTCGTCAGCAGCCAGAAACCGGTCGTCTGCGCAACGCGGACCTGTCGCGTTCGCGCGGCTCGGGCTCAAAGTCGCCGGAGAGTTTGCAGCAAGCGCCGCAAGCGGCGGCCGTCACACGCTCAAAAACTGTCTGTGCTCGGTTCTGCCTGCGTCCGACTCAGGCACGTTCCGTCTTCTGGTCCTGCTCTGCGTTCCTCGCATCGCCCACATACCCTTGGAGGGGCTCGTCAACTGCCTCGCCGCTTCCGTTGTCAATCGCCTGGATGTCGATCCAATCCAACGAATACGACCGCGGCTCCTGAGCGCCGCGCGTCGTAAACGTCCTGAAAACTTCTTGCCGAAGCACGAGCAGAAGCAAACGCAAGAGCAGAACCAGAAGCGGCTCGCGGCAGATGGGACTGACGCGACCGCACAGATGGGAGGGCTCGGCTTTGGAAAGTTTGCCAGCGCTGGCTGTCGTCTGCCGCCCGGCACGCACTCGGATCCGAGACGTGCCGCGCGCGAGACTGAAGTGCGCTCTGCTTCCGTGTCGCCATATCTCCCTCCAACAAATCGAAAGCCCCCGGTGCGCCCGAGAGGCGGGGATCGAGGGCTTCAAGATGGTGATTCGTCGGTGGTACAACCGTTGCCGACTGTCGGATTTTATTGCGCCGAGACTTGGGATCGACGTGTGGCGCGCGTGCTGGAAAGTTGGTTTTTGCGACTGGAGTCGTAGGCTCGAGCGAGGGAGCCAGGCGAAAAGCTCAGAAACGGGCGAAGCGCGCGGCATCGGGCTAGATTCGTTTTCGTGGCGAATCCGATTCGACGATGCCCAGCGCCGAATGACGCCTCAAGCCCGCTGCCATCCATGACCGCACCGGCCCGGCCCGCGAAGTGCGCACTTTCTTGAGAGGCGTTGAATCGTAGCAGCCCCCTCGGTGCTGGCAACAGGCAGTGGTCCATCGTCGAAGTGATGGGGGTGCGGGCACGTTCTGCTGCCCGCTACAGGCCCGGACCCTGCCGGAACAAAGGCTGCCTGCCTTGGCATGGAAGGTTGTATACGTTTGTTCAGTAATCGTTTAGCCGCATGATACCGCGCAATCTCGTCAAAACAAGCCACAAAATCTTGGGGGGATACTGCTCGGATTCACTAGGTGCGGCGACCGGATCTGCCGACCCGTACATGCGACGCCGCGGCATCCCGCTCGCCTCTCGACCGCGACGGCCTCGAATCGCCGCCGTTAGAATGGCGGCAAGAGCGAAGGATGTCCCAATGGCTGCCTATTATTTTGAGATGCCGTGGTGGGCGCGGGTCGCGGGCGTTGCGCTGATCGTCGCGATTCTCGCGCGGCTTGTAATTCGTGATATTGGCGCGAAAGGCCATGCGTATCGTGAGGGCACGTGCGACGAACTGGACAAGCCGGAAAAGCACGTATTCATGACGCGGGAGATGTCCACTTGGCTCATCATCGCGATCTCCGTGGGGATTCCGCTTCTCGTATTCGCAGTGCGTCGCGGCTGAACTCGCGTGCCAAACCCCAAAAGGTGACAGCATGAGCGACGAACCGCGGACCGCGTTCGATAGCGTTCGGCGTGAGCTGAGCCGCTGGAACTGGATCCGCGGATTTCTCGGAACAGCCACACTGCTGCTCCTGGTTTTCACCTTGGCCGCTGGGTACGCCCAGTTTCGTGACGGGCCATTCACTTCCTCTAACGACATGTGGCTGTTCATCAAGCGAGGCCTCCCGGTTTGTAGTCCAGTCGCCCTATTCTGGTTTTGGTTTTTCGCGCGATACCGACGCCCAGAACCACCCCCGCCGGATGACGGCAACTCGCGACAGAATGACAGGATGAGCGGCGCCGCCCCACTCCAAGCAAGTCAGGCAACGTGACAGGGGCTCCGCGCCGATCACGCCCCCGTGCCGGTAAGATGACGGCATGAGCACGGGTAAGCCAAAGAAGCCGCTGTTGCACAGGCTGCTCGGCTGGCCAGCGCTCGCCATCGGCGTGGCCGTGCTGTCCCTCGGTTGCATTTTGCAGGATTGGATGCTCGCTTTGCTTGGTGGCTGCGTGGTGGTGTTCGCAATCACGGAACTGATCGCAAATCCTTCAGGACGCCACTGAACTCGCCCAGACGCTCGGCGGCCCTCCAAAACCCGTGCCGATCAGAGGGCCTAACCCGGCTTTTTAGGTTGACGGGGACCGCCCCGGCCCATCCTTTCGATAGAATGCCCACAACGCCTGAAGGCCGAACTGTGGGCGAGCCGGCTTCCGACGGCCCAGCGAACGCGACCTTCGAGTGGGACGACGCGATGCGCTACGTCATGAAGAAAAAACTGTTTTCGCTCGGTGCTGATTTCACGATCCGCGACGCCGAAGGAAATGACGTTTTCTTTGTCGATGGGAAGGTCTTCACGCTGCGCGATCGACTGGTGTTTCAAGACATGGATGGCAACGAATTGGCCGTCGTGCAACAGAAGTGGTTCTCGTGGGGGCCGACCTACGAAATTCATCGCGGCGGCGAGTTGAAGGCAGTTGTCAAGGAATCGCTCTTCACGCTGTTTGGCCATCGCTTCACGGTGGACGACGAACATGGTCCAAACGACTTGGAGGCTCAGGGCAACTTCACCGACCACAGGTATACCTTCACGCATCGCGGGCAGGTTGTCGCCGAAGTCTCCGAGAGCTGGTTCACCATCGCCGATACTTACGGCGTCGACATCGCGCCGGGACAGGACGACGTTCTGATACTTGCCTGCACCGTGGTCATCGAACGGTGCCAGGAAAAAAAACGCGTCGACGATTAAAGCCACGATCCAACGCCACAAGAACCAAACGCGGACCCAATGGGCCGTTAGATAAGTTGTCATGGGTCGCAGACCTCTCGATCAGCCGCGAAACTGGCAGGGCACTGTCGGCCGGCACTGGGTGCGCTGCGCCGCAGACGGTTTGCGACGCAGGCCGAGTTCGCGGCCGCACTCACCAAGAACGGGTACTCGGTCACCGTGCCCACAGTCTCGGAGTGGGAGCGGGGGTTCCGCATGCCCAACCTGGCCGATCTGCCGCTGATTGCCGTGACCCTCGCGGTGCCCGTCCAGTCGCTGATTCCCTCCAAAGCCTTTCTGCAAAAATTCTGCGATGACCAGAAATAGTCCTTGACTCTGTATTATGTAATTGCCATATTTATGGGTGTCCCGCTGAAAGGACGCCCGTATGGCTCCCCCATGGCAGTCGCTGGTTGCCGCCCACAGGCGCATCAAGGAACTCGAACGCGAGCTGGCCGCGCTGCGAGCTTCGGTTGGGAGGCTGGACTGCGACGCGGCCTACATCGGCAAGCTGCTCTGCGACGACATCCTTCGCGCGACGCGCGTCCGCTCCTGGCGTGAGCCACACCCATTCGGCTCGACCGTCGCCCGGGAAACTCTGGCCGAGGCGCAATTGCCGAGTACCGTCACAATCGATGCCGAGGACGTGGAAACGCTCCCCCGCAGCGTGCGGCTCAGCCTGGCGAAGGGCGGCGCAAACTTTCGCGTGACGGCTCGACTGCGGGCCGACGACGGGAGCCAGGTCGTGTACGCGATCGAGGACGAGTGAAGTCTTGTGCCCGCAGCCGGTCTGCCGATGGGCAACGCTCGAGCGGACAATAAAATAAAGGGTCATGGCCACGCGAGCGGCAAATCAAGGCGGCAACTCCTTTCGGATCGCATTCACGCTCTTGGTCCTGGCCGTAACGGTAGCGACGTTGTCCGGCCTCGCGGCGCTCGCGTATCGCGCCGGAGCGGCCATCAACACTGAATTACGATTCTTTTCGACCTGGGTTCCGCCCTCTCTCGATGACGCGTCGGCAGTCTGTCCCGTCGAATACGCGCTTCGCACAAACGAGGCGAACGACGTCATTTTTCTCGGCGACAGCACGTGCCGAACCTCGATCGATCCCGTGCGTTTTCAGCGATTGACCGGGCTCTCGGCCTACAACTTGGGAAGCCTGCGAGGCATCGGGGCGGAGGGCTTCGTCATCACGGCCAAGGCCTATCTCCTGCATCATCCGAAGCCGCGGGCCGTCGTTTTGTGCGTGACGCCCGTCTGTTTTGAGGCCGATGCGCGCACGGTGGGCGGCCAGGTCTGGAAAATGTTTGTCTCGAACTACGGTCCTGAAGTGTCGGAAGCCTGTCCGCTGTTTGAGCGAATTTCATATTTTTGCAAGCGCGGCGTCCTCGCCACCTGGAGGCCAAGCGACGATCTGAGGTTGCTGGGCAAGGGGGAGGACGTCCGGGATCTTCCCCTCGATGGACTGGCAGTCGAAACCTACCGCACGCTGCAGCGCAAGACCCGCGAAGCGCGGGGATTCTTTCGCCTTCCCGGAGCGCACGGACCGCCGAAGGGATTCGGCAAAGCCGACAATGTTCTGATTCGAAAGGAATGGACTCAGGGAATTCAGCGCCTGGCTCAAATCTGCAAAGAGGCCGGCGTGGTGCTGATGATTCAATTCGCGCCCATTTCGGAAGAGGTCGTGAAGGTCAGGGATTTGTCGCCGCTCGAGGCCTGGTCGCGAGAGCTGGAATCGTCTTACCCCCAGACGGTCGTGGCGCGTCCGATCGTCGTTGTGTACGATCGGCCATTGATGTGGGATGAAATCCATCTGAATTCGGCCGGCATCGAAAAGTTCCTGCCGGACGTCGCCAAGGACCTGCAGGCGGTGCTCGACAAATAACCAGTGCGATTGGCCCGCCGGCGCCTGGGCGACGGGACACGAAGTTGTCCGACTGCCGCGTGCTCTAGAATAAGGCGCGCAATAAAATAAGCAGTCATGGCAATGCGAAAGGCAAACTGGATCAGGCAGTCGTTCGGAATCGCGCCAGGGCTGGCGGTGACCGTGTCGGCTGTCGTTACGCTTGCCATCGTCGCGTCGCTCTCGTACTGGCTTGGGCGCCGCACCGAGCCCGCGCTGAGATTCCTCGAGCCGCGACGCGCTTCGACAGTCGATGAAGCGGTGATCGCCCATCCGATCGAATACGCTCTGGGGAACCGCGAAAGCAACGATGTGGTCTTTTTGGGCGACAGCACGTGCCTGGCCGGGATCGATCCGCGGCGGTTGACCGGCTTGCGCGGTTACAACCTGGGCAGTCAGGGAAGCCTCGGCCCGGTTGGAACGCTGATCACCGCAAAAGCCTATTTGGAAAATCATCCGTTGCCGCGGGCTCTGGTCTTGTGCTTCACGCCGTTTCGCTTCGAGGTTGAAACGGGAGCCGCCGGCGGACCGCTTCCGGCTCGTTTTGTGGCCAGCTATGGGCCGGAAGTGCAGGGCGTTGTGCCCCTCAAGCGCAGCGTCGACTACTTCCTCAAACGCGGCGCTGCGGGCATGTTGGCCGAGGCCGAGCGCGATGTGCGCAGCGACCCACTCAAGGGCCTGACAAGCCAGACGTATTGGACGCTGCAGCGACGCACGTACGAGGCCCGCGGTCATTTTGCGCTGACCGGAGCGCATGGCGGGAAATGGTTTGTCGAGGAGCCGCCGCCCCCGAAATTGATTCTGGAGGAATGGGACGCCGCGATTCGCCAGATCGCCAGGCTGTGCAACGAATCGGGAATCGCGCTGGTGATTTTGTTCTCGCCCATCTGGGACGAGGTTGCCGGTGCCCGGGATTTTTCGCCACTCGAGCGCTGGGGCCGTGAGCTGGAGTCGACGTACCCGCACGTGAGCGCACCTCGCCCCGTCGTGCTTGCCTACGCGCGGCAGTTCATGTGGGACGCCATCCATCTCAACGCCGCCGGGACCGAAAAGTTCATGCCGACGGTGGCGAAGGACGTGCAGGCCGCGCTGCGCGCTGAGTGACCGAACGGCGTCGCGTCATGCGCGAAAATCGTCGCACAACACGCAGACCTTGAGCTCCGGCCGGTCGTTGCGAAATCGCCGCACCATGCACTTGCCGTGCAGCTCGCAAGCGAACACGTCGAAGGGCTGACCCTTCATGCCGCACACGTTGCAGACGGCTCGTTCAATGATTTCTCCACGATGAGCGCAGGGCGTCGTGAAACGCGGGTCCGGTTTCGGCTGTTCGACGCCCTCGCGGTCCGGCAGATTCCGGTAGGGACAGATTCCACACGTCCCGATGGCCACTACCCCGGGCTCGGGGTGCATGATCCGATTAGAATCGCAGCGGAAAAATCCCGTCCAGGTTTCCTCGCCGCGGCGGTTACAGGGTTCGATCATGGCGCCGGCGTAATCGTGATTGAAGCGGGGAATCCTGAGCAAATCGGTGCTTGCGACACCCCGGCGGGAACTGTGCCGCTGTTGATCAGTCCGCTTCCGATCGGGAACTTGCCGGGCGTATAGGGAACTTGATTGAGCGTCACCGGCTGCAAGCATTCGATTTCGCTGAACGCACAAAAGTAGGGCACGTAATATCCCGGGCCACCGCAGGTCCAAGTTGAGCCGTCCCAGAATGCCAGCGGGCCGCCGCTCGCCCTGATCAGCAACAAAAGCCCTGTGGTGGGAATCGAATAAGACGTCGGAGGGTTTAAGTTAGGAACTCCAAAAAACTCTAGTGCTCCGGAACTCATGCAGTAAAGACCGACTTGGCCGCCAGTCGTGCTGACGTTGCAGAGTTGGTTCGCGCTAAATCCGTTATTGCCGCTCCAATTTGGCCCCCCTCCGGCCCATCCTCCGGGCCCGGTTCCACCCGATAGCGTGATAGTTCCATTCATCACGTTTTCGCACGTCGAGTCGGGCGACAGCGGGTCGCAATCTCCATTCCACGGCGGATCGGGTGGTACGCTGTACGGAATACCCGGCGGGAAAAACGGAGGGTTGACCGGGCATTGTCCAGCCGTCGTGATTCCGTTAATCACGCAGGTCCACTGCGTAGGCCAGGAACATTGCCCGCATGTGGTTATCGCCGTGCAAGGCGGCGCGGCGCAGTTCGTCGGCGCAATTGTGATTGTCGTTGGCCAACCCGTGCCGGATGTCGCGCTCACGAGAGTAAAGGCATTGCTCCCATTGCACGCGAATGAGCCGGACTGCGTATAGGCGGCAGATGTCGACGAGCCGTTCGCTGCCGTGAGCGTCGAAGAGCCGGAACCCACAGTGACGGTCCAAAACGCATTTTGATCCGCAAGCGTGCAGCCCGTCGCCCGCAAGCAGAAATTCCCGTTGAACTGGCTGGCTGAAATTCCAGTGACGTTCAGGCCCCAGCATGGCGCCACGCCGCCTGGACATGGACCGCAGCTATTTATCTTCGGGCACGACGTTCCGCAGGTTAGTGACGCCTGCCCAAACGCCGCTGAATAAAATCCCTCCAGGCCGCTATTAAATGAGTTCCCGGTCTGAAGCGCCGGCAGCTTGATCGACTCCTCGATCAATACCGTGCTGGCATTGACCGAATACACAGCCGAATAATTTGGGCCTGGGTTCACGGGAATCATGCACAGCGAGATGTTGTCGCCGGGGCTGGGCGTGACGCCGGAAATCACGTTAGCGGCGCCGGTTGGATTTCCGTATTGGTCACACGCGTAATGCACGTACTGATTCTGTTGCCAGTTGGCCAGAAACACTCGAGCATTGCCGATAAAGACTCCGGACCCGGTCCCGCTGGTGGACTGCAAGATCGTGAAGACCTGCGCCGATCCGTTTGTCCAGCCGGGCAATTTCGAGTTGCTCGGGTTCGGATATGCAGTCGTTTTATAAAACGATCCGCTCCCGCCCGTCATGGCAAGAGTACCGAGGTTGATCATCCACGACGGCGATCCGGCGAACGTGGCAGTTGAAAACTGGCTGCCCTCGGATATGCTCTCCCACGCATTAGGCCCCCAGCCGCACGCGCCGGTACAGCACGGTGCGCACGGATTGTAAAAGTAATTGGCCACCTAGAATCCGCCCGTTGTCCCGCCGGTCGAGATCGGAGTGTCTGACTTTCCTCGCGGCAACGGGGTGTCTTGCCCACCCTTGTTGTTTCCGCACGCCGTGCTCACAACCACCCAGCCAAAGAGACCGTTGTCCCATTCGATGAACACACCGGTTCCGGACGCGACCGTTTGGCCTTGGGGAAGTCCGATGTTCTCGTTGACCGTGAGCGTATCGTTCACGACGTTCCCAAGACCGTCTGTGTAGGTCACGTCGGCTGTGGCCGTTCCGCCCGCGCTCAAGTTGCTGGTCAGCGTGCCCGCCATACCGATCTCGAATCCGCTGCCGGTCACCGTGCCGATCACGATTCCGTTGAGCGCCGCGACGATCGTCCCTTGAAACAAGTAGGTCTGGTCGCACCAGACATAATCGAAGCTCGCGCTCGTCTGATTGGCGATCGGCTGAAGAGTTTGGGCTCCGACGACCTTTGGGAATGTTGCGCCCTGCAACAGCTGGGCATAGTAGACCGTGGGCGATGACGAGAGCTTGGGATACTCGTGAGCCTCCTCGACGCGTTCGCGGCCTTCGTAGTAGGCTTTTGTCGCCTCGCCCTTCTGTCGCAGAAACTCGCGGCGGTCTTCCCGAGCCTGAAGCTGTCGCTCGATCGTTCTTTCCAACCCAACGTTGCGGTTCGTTATTTCGATCCAGTCGCTCACAACGCCCGACAGCGTCTCGAATTTTCCAGTAAGCTTCGCCAGAATGTCGTGCACTGCGATGCCTGCAGCCAGAAACAAGGCGCCTTCCCCGGCGGTAGCAGCTATCGTTGTTGTGCCATCCAGTGCCTCTGCACCGATGCCGGATGCGGCGCCAGCAACCACGACTTGGGCGGCAGAAACGGCTCCTACTGCTCGTGGGGATCTGGAGGCGGCTCCGATTAAACGCGATCCTTTTTGCTCCGCTGTTGCACCCGAAAAGCTCCGGAGCAAATTGCTCGCGCCTTTCGCGACCTTCCAGCTGTCCTCGGCCACTTCGTAGATGTTCTCGACAGCCTCAAACTTCTTCTTCCTCTCCTCAGCGATTTTTTCATCAGGCGAGCTGAGTACATACAATCGCTTCGCGAGTCCGACTAGGTGCGATCCGATTTCCCCAAGCTCGTCTGCCCCTTTCTCGAACTGTTCGACGTGACCGGCTCCGGTCTCCTCCTTCTGACTCCTTGCGCGATTCCCGGCGTGCTCCGGACGTGCCGTTCCGGACCGCCGAGGTTCGTGGGGCCCAAGAGGCGATTGCTTTTTTCCGGCATGCTTCTCTTCGAGTTTGGCTGCGATCCCGTCGACCCCATATGGCGGATCGCTAGCCCGACGCTGCAAGCGCGAACTCAGCGCATCTCCGACTGACGCTGTCCATTCGCCAGCGGCAGAGCGCACCTTTCCTCGAAGCTCCTCCATTTCCCGAAAGGCGTTACGGGCAGCACCGCTGACTTGGTCAGTTCCTTGACCGCCGCTGCATTTCCAGGGTCGGCGATCAGTCGTAGCGTAATTCCTACGACTCGGTTAATGCCGCTGTCGTTTCCGCCGGTGCCGGTGTTCGCGCCGGCTTGCGAGCCTGTCGCGAGTGCCGCCAGAATTGCTCCCACATCGGTCGCCATCAATTCTTCCTCGTCCGCAGGGGATTCCTCAAGACCTCGTCAACGTCAGTTTTTCGCCGACTGACAGTTTCGACAGATCGTCGGTGCCGTTGAGAGACAGCGCGAGGCTGCTGACAACTTTGAAGGGGTCGAGGATCTGGGGCGACTGGCTGTAGACGTTGATCGTGTTGGTCACCGTTTTGGCCCGCTGGTCCTGGCTGAAATCGAGAATCGCGTTGTCGTAATAGTTGATCGTCGTGATGGTCCCCGTGGTGTTGGCGACCGTCGTTCCGCCGTAGCAGTTGAGTGTCGTCACGGCGCCGGACTGGGCCGTCAGCGTGCCGGCGTAGTTGCTCACCGTCGTCGAGCCGGCATTCAAAACCGCCGTGCCTCCCTGTTTTACGACCGTCGTCAACGTGCAACCTGACCCGCAGACCAGTTGCACGTCGCTCTGCTGATTGGTGACGTATCCGATGTTGAGCGTGGCGACCGTCGCCGTATCGCCCGGGTTGAACGCCAGGCCCACGCTGCCCTTGTTGATGTTGACGTTGTTGCTCGAGCTGGTGCCGCGCCAGAGCAGGGCGGGAATGCCGGTGTCGGCCGCCTGACCCGTGCCGAACACGTTCAGCGTGCAAGCGTTCGAGCCGACGTTGAGTTTTATCCGTCCAGAACCGGAGCCCACGCCGGGCGTGACCTGCTGGCCGATGTTGACGGTCGTGGCCGAAATCGTCAGCTCCAGCGTGCGGTACTGGCGATATCCGGCCGTGGCGTAGAGCGGCAGGCCGATGGTTCCCGTGTACGCCGCATAGACACTCAGCGAGTTGAGCGTGATCGACGACTGCGAAAGGCCATAGAGGCACGGGACGCTCCCGGCATCGAAGTAGACGTCGTCACCGCCGGCCGGAGCCGAACCGGTCGACCAGTTCGCTCCGTTGGCGAAATCGTTCGGGCCCGTAGCGGCCGTAGTCGCGGTCTGACCGAACGTCGCGCTGCCGGTCGTCGTGACCGAGACAGAAACGCTGAAGGGAAGCCCGGGCGTGTTGCCCGTCAGCACGATGGTCGCGTTCGCGTTGTTCTGAGCCGTAAACTCCTTGAATTCCGCGTAGTTGCCGACGTTGTTGTTGATCGCATTGGCCAACCCGTTACAAACGTCGGCCACCGTTCCGACCGCGGTCTGATACGAAATGCTCTTGCTATTGCAAGTCACCGTAAAGGTGTCGTTGACGCTCGGGGAGGCCGGGGTGAGCGTCGTCACCTGCGTTACCGGGGCCGCGTTGCCGAGCCAGCGTTGAGTTGCCATTGCTGAGACTTACCTCTCGTTTGAGTCCAAATGACGAAGCTCGAATGACAAAGGAATGACCGAATGACTAAATGACCAAAGGAAACACGCTTGCGGTTCGTGCTTCGTGCTTCTTTCGTCATTCGTGCTTCGTCATTTGCAATTCCATCCGACCGGCTTCGCCGGGTCAGTCGACGGTGGGGGTTCCGGTGAGTGAACCGCTGGCCTCGAAGGTGTAGGACCAGCTCACGGGGAAATCGAGTGTGCCATAGCGCTGCGGCGACCCCTGCGAGATCTGCCGTTCTTGAAAGATTTCGGCATCCGGCCAGATCGGCGCGGGGACGGGGGGCGTCCCGTAAAGTCCGATCGCCGAGCCCGATTGGACGACTTTGTACGTGCTCTGTTCGGAAGTCTGCTGCCGGATCCAGGTGCCTTGGGCGACGGGGATCCACACGCGGATCGGCCCGCCCGTGCCTTGGTATTTCAGCGTCTCTTCGAACTTCGTGACGACGTTCTCGCTGGTGAGCGCGGTCTTTCGACACGCGACAGTCTCAAGTGCCGCAAGATTCTCGAAAGCAACTGGTATCAATCGCAGTGGGGCGACCGCGTGACGCTGGTCGACGACCAGAACCAAAAAACCAAGTTCGAGAACTCGGCCGGCGGCTGGCGGCTCGCCACGTCAATCGACGGTCGCGGCACCGGCGAGCACCCCGACTTCATCGTCTGGGACGATCCTCACAACGTCAACGAAGCCGAGAGCCAGGTTGAACGCGAGCATGTGATCACCTGGCGGGCGGCGACCATCTCACTGCGGGGCATGACCCGCGATGTCCGCGAAGTCGGCATCATGCAGCGGCTCCATCGCGAGGATCTCGCCGGCTGGATGATTAAGACGCACCACGACAACCTGGACCATCTTTGTCTCCCCATGCGCTATGAGGCTTCTGCTATGCCCGAACCGACCTCCCTTGGCTGGACCGATCCCCGCGTCACCGAAGGCGAACTCCTGTGGCCCCGGGCGATCGATGCCCGCACCGTGACCGACAAGGAACGCCAGCTCGGCTACCACGCCGAGGGCCAACTGCAGCAGCGTCCCCCCAGTCGCTCGCCGACGGCCATGTTTCACGATGTCTACTTCGATGACAACACGATCTGGTTCGACGAACTTCCCCCCGCCAAAGAGCTGAGATGCAAGGTCGTCGCCTGCGACCCGAAAGGCTCCGCCCGGCAACGAACCGAGACGCAAGCGGCCGTGGGTGATTTTTGCGCCCGCGTGCGCGTGGCCCTGCACCAGTCGGGCACACTTTATGTCGACGCGACCCTGGACCACGCCGACCTCACCGTTGCCGCGAGCCGCATCTTTTCCGACGTGCTCGGGTTCCTCGACGACTGCGCGGTGGTCGGCATCGCCGTCGAAGAGAACTTCGGCCAGCTTTTGGTTTCCTATGAACTCGACAAGAAGCTGGCTTGGGCCGGCTGCCTCGTTGGCATCCACGGGATCCACCACACGGTCAACAAGTACGCCCGAATTCAAAGCGCCCTCAACTGGCAGCTCGCCAATTTTCGCCTGCGCTTCAAGCGAAACAGCATCGGGACGGCCCTGCTCGTCGAGCAGCTCAGAGAACTCCCCAGCGGCCGCTTCGACGACGGTCCCGACGCGCTGGAAATGGCCGTCACGCTCGTTCGCCAACTTGTCATCGCAAATTACGAGGAGCCCGCCTGATGGAGGACACCAGCAATCAGCCCGAAGGACAAGTACCACCCAGCCCAGTCGCCAGCCCGATGCGCTTATGGCAGCTCAAGCAAGCGGCCCCGATCTGCCCGACATGCCAGACTTACTGCCGGTGCCTGCGCACGCTGCTCAAGGAGAACACGCGGGTGCAGTACCGGTACTGCGATTGCGGCTACAAAACGAAGACGATCGTGCCGCTAAAGTAAAATTGCCACTGCGATTTCGACTTCGGCTACAATGCGGGCCGTATCCCGAAGGCAATCGCAGGCATCCTTCTGAGGATAGGCTTCTGATGAAAATCAGCGACCCGATCGTATTTGTGGCGCTCGTGGCGAACGCGGGCGGCTTACTCTTGGCCCAACAATCGACGAAGCCGGTTCCGTCGTCAGCCAAGCTAGACGCCAAAGCGGCCGCCAGCTCGACTCCCGAAATCGACGTCCTCAAGAAATGGGTCGGCAGCTGGGAGGCTACCATCGAATCGACGGGCCGCGATGGGAAGGCTGTCACCAACGCCGCGAAGGCGACGGCCAAACTGTCGGGAGCGCGATGGCTGGTCACCGATTTCGACGGGACCTTTCTGGGGGCACCCTTTATCGGTCACGAGGTGATCGGCTACGACCCGGTGGCCAAGAAATACGTGCTCAACTGGGTCGACTCGATGGCGACTAGCTTTTCGACCGGCGAGGGGCTCTACAATCCGCAGACGAAAACTTTCACGCTCACCGTCACCGGCCGCGATGACTCAACGGGCAAGATGACGACCTGGCGTCAAGTCGACATCTGGAAAGACGCCGATCACCACGATTGGACGCTGCGCACCATCTCTGCGAAAGATGCGAAGGAGCAGATCCAAATGACGATTCGTTACCACCGCCAGGGGTAGTCAACGCGACCCATCAGCCGCCCGCGGACTCGACCTCGAAGTTGAATCCGACGGGCCGAAATTTCTCGGCAAGCGTTTCAATCACCGCCTGGGCTTCTTTTTGCGTGCGGAAGATCTCGGCATCTCGGCGAGGTCCAAAACCCCGGTGGATTTTGTCCTTCGGAGGCGAGATCCACATCTTACAGCCAGAGGCACTGACGGCATTGACGACATAGCCCATTCACTGGTTCCTCGCATTGTCGCTTCAGAGAGCGCGGACTGAAAAAACGTTGCGAGCGGTTCACCGATCGACTTGCGTGCCGACCGGCCCGGGACTTGCGGAAGTCACGGGAGAAGCCTTTCTTCAAGGCTTCCGCGAGGCCAGCCTGCCACTCCCACCAACGAAAAGCAAGATGTAATTTGATTTTCACAAACCATCTGGGTGATGGCTCTGGCTTCTGGGCGTTGTAGCATTGCCAGGTCGATTACAAAGCTTTCACAAACCACGAGGATCTCGCGATGACCAGCCTTCCCGTCGCCTCGGCACCATCCCGTGGCCGCACGATCGCGTATTGGGTGACGACCGTACTCGTCGTCGCCGTGCTCGGTTCGGGAGGCGCGGGGGACCTCCTGCGACCGCCGCAGGTGGTCGAGATCATGACGCACCTGGGCTATCCGGCTTATGTTTGCGTGGTCCTCGGCGTGTGGAAGGTGCTGGCAGTAATCGCCTTGCTCGCCCCGCGGACACCGCGTCTCAAAGAATGGGCCTACGCCGGCACGGTGTTCGACTTCACCGGAGCGGCTGCCTCCCACATCGCCGTGGGCGACTCCGCGGGCGACATCGCGACTCCGCTCATCTTGACCCTCGTGGCGATCGCCTCCTGGGCGTTGCGTCCGCCAAGTCGCCGCCTCGCCGGCCCGCTCCTTTAATCCGCGGCTGGGCTATCTGGTCCTTTCCGTGAACCCAGGTCGCGAACCATAACGTCGAACTCCAGTCGCTCGACGCGATCGCTGAGTTTTCTCAACTGCTCGCAAAGCGAGAGCACGACGGCTGATCCAACAAAAAGCACGATCCCTGCCGGCTGACGCATTCCGCCGAAGTAAGTGACTGAATAGAGGGCCCCGGCAAATGCAAGAATCCGAATCATCCACAGCTGGCGGGACGTCCAGACGTCGGGCGGCTCCAAGGCTCGCTTCATAGCTCTAGAAAACGGATCTTTAAGCTCTTCAGACGACAGGTCTCTGCTCATGAGCGATCTCCAATCCGCTAAAGCGACGAAATGCGGCGACGCTCGGTCGCTCCAACCCCAAGCCCTCAGCCACGTTCCACGCTCTGCAAAACATCTTTGCCGCGAACTTCCTCATTCTACCGCCGGCCGAATTGACCCGCGACAGGCCCCCGCTCAGGACCAAACTATTTTTCAAGTTGTTTACACGCGCATAGAAACTCGGTCTCGGCAGAATTGAAATTTGTGGGCAGAATGGAGATGTGGATCAAACACGCGAACTCTTTGAAAGCCCGGGCCCGGCAGGGTTCTCTTCTGCGGATGGCCCCGGCGCGAGCGACGGGCGGGAACTCCTCGAGTGGGATTTCGACGCCTATGTGTCTCGGGCGGGCGAATCGTGGGTCGACCCCCTCGAATTTCTGATCGACGACCCGACTTTCGGGTTCGGCAAGCCGCTCTTGCCTCTGTCGCTGGTCGACGACCGGCGGCACGGCCGCAATCGGCCGATTTTCCAGACCGAAGCGCAGCTGGCGATGATTCGCGGGGCGGCTCGCATCGTGGCTCAGACCGCCCCAATGGCGATCGGCGCCCTCGAGGCGCTCGGCAACTATGTCATCGGCAAGGGGTTTACCTACGAAGTTGCCGACCGGCCTTTTCGCGCAGGACGCCAGGCGCCAGACGGGTTGGCGGCCTGTGTGCAGGACGTGATCGATGAGTTCTGCGACGTCAACGATTGGGTCGGCGACCGCGAACGAGAGCTGCACAACCGGGTGCGGCGGGACGGCGAGGCCTTCACCGCGCTTTATCCGGACAAGAACGGCATCGCCCGCACGCGATTCATCGAGCCCGAGCGGGTGACCGAACCGGGCAACGCCACCGACTTCGAAGACTGGCTCGCGGTCGAGATGCCGCTCGACTGGGTGTTCGGCGTCGTCACGTACGCTTCGGACATCGAGACGGTCGTCGGGTACCACGTGTTGTGGAACCCCGAAGGGACAGATTTTGATTTCCTGCCGAATAACGACCTCGAACTTGCACTGCGTCTCGGCAGCGGCCTCATCGAGCACATCAAAGTCAACACCGACCGGAACGTGAAGCGCGGGCTCCCGGATATGTGGGCGGTGCTCACTGACCTGGTCGGCGAAAACAAACTCCGCGACGCGGTGGCCCTCGGCTCAGCGATGCGGGCGGCCGTCCCCTGGATCACGCAGATGCCGCCCGGCACGACGCCGCAAATGGCGCAGAACCTGGCCATCGCCAACGCGAACCCAGTCACCACCGGGGCGGCGGCAAAGGGGCGACTGCGGATTCAGAAAGGGAGCGTGTTCACCGTCCCCAAGGGGCAGGAATATAAGCCGCTGCCCGACGGACAGGAGGAGTCCTCCGTCGCGGCCGCTCAGTACATCATGCGGGCGGTCGGCACCCGCTGGAACATGCCCGAATACATGATCTCCGGCGACGCCAGCAACGCGAATTATTCGTCCACGCTGATCGCCGAGAGTCCGTTCGTGAAAGCCCGCGAGGCTGACCAACGATTCTTCGGCAGCCGCTTCCGGCGGATCTTTCGCAAGGTGCTGGCGATCGCCGCACACGCGGGGCGTTTTAAGCAATTTGGGATCGACGACGTCGACCGACTGCTTCAGCTCGTCGAGTTGCAGATCGTTCCGCCGAATGTAGCGACTCGCGACGAATTGGCGACTGCCCAAGCGGCCGCCGTCTACAAGCAACTCGGCGTGCTGTCAAATCGAACGATCGCCGCCAAGGCGGGCGAGGACTACGAGACAGAACGCAAACACATGGAAGAGGACGGCGACGCGGAAACGGGAAATGAAAGCGTGAGTTCACCACAAAGCGGCTGTGTTTCTTTTCAAGCGTTGACGAGAGATTTTTCGAGTCGCCACGAGGTGCCGTCCTTCAGGATCGTGTTGAGAATGGTCAGCAACTTGCGGATGCAGGCCGTGATCACGACTTTGAACGGCTTGCCGGCGGCTTCGAGGCGCTTGGCGAAGTCTCGAAGGATCGGGTTATGAGTGCGTGCGGTCAGGGCCGCCATGTAGAGCACGCTGCGAACCGAGGCGCGCCCGCCCCAGATCGAACGTTTGCCGCGGAAGCGGCCGCTGTCACGGTTAAAGGGAGCCCCCCCGACCAATGCGGCGATCTCCTGGCGATTGACCTGACCCAACTCCGGCAACTCGGCCAGGAGCGAGGCGGCCGTGACGGGTCCGACCCCCGGCACGCTCCCCAAGCGATTCATTTTGTCTTTCCAGTCGTCGTCCGATTCGACCAGGGCCAGGATTTGCTGCTCGAGCTGATCGATCTGTTTGCGGAGCACGACGATCACCTGTTGAATGCTCGTGCGAACGGCCTTCGAGGAGCTCGCGTGCTTGCGGTTGGTCTCGGCAGTTTGCAGCTGGACCAGTTGGCGTCGGCGGACCACCAGTTGCTCGAGTTCGGCGGCTTTCTCCGAGACTTGAGCGACGGTCCGCGGCTCCGCTTGCTGGGCGTAGCGCGCGAGGACGTAGGCATCGATCCGATCGGTCTTGGCGAGGATCCCCAGACCGCGTGCGAAGTCACGGACCTGACGAGGATTGGCGACTGCCACCTGGTGCCCCGCGTTCACCAGCTCAGCGACCACGGCTCGCTGATAGCCCCCGGTGGCTTCCACAACGATCCGACACGTCCGCGGCGCGGGCAACGCCTTCGACAGTTGTGCCAGGCCCTGTTCGTCGTAGGTGAGTCGCAGGAAACCCACCAGCAAGCGCTCGAGCAGATGCAACGCAATCAGCAGAACGTTCGTTCTGTCTACGAGGCCCGCGAACGGATTGAGGAATCGCAAAAACACCAAAAAGAAGCCGGCGGCATGGCGGAGCTCGGTGCGCAATACGCCGGCCGATTCAAGGAGTTTGGCGCCGGACATGTCGCAACCGAGCGTGAACTGCAGGAACGAGACAAGAAATATGCGTCGGCCGATCGATCGTTCGCGGCAGACCAGTACGCGAAGAAGTTTAAGGAGAAAGGGACCGAGCACGCGGAAGCAGCTAAGCTCGCCGGAGAAACCGACAAGAAAAACAAGCAACCCCGAGGCTCCCAAGGCGGAGCCTCGCAGCTCGCGAGTGATGGGAGTCAAGGCAGAACCTATATGGGCCCAGTCGACCTGCAAGAACAGGTCTTGCGGGAAGAGAAAGCCGTCAAGCTCGCCAACGAGATGCGCGATCTCGCAAGGGACCGCTCCGCAGAGTTGCAAAGTCAGTTAGCCGCGATGGATCAACAAGTGCGTGCGGCCGAGCACCAGGTTGCTGCAACGCGTGAACAGCTCAAGGTCGAGCAGGAGCGCGAGCTTTCCGAAAAAGCGCGCATGTCGATGATGAGCAAGGAAGACCAGAGGACCGCGACCGAGATTTTCAAAAAGATCGCGCAGGGCAAGAAAATCGACCGCAGCGATGCTCTGTTTCTGCAGCAACGCAACTTGTTGAGTGGCTCCCTCGGTCACAAGGCAAGCGATCGGCTGGCCGAAGACCTCGATCCCGAGTTTGTGAAATGGCGAAAAGCGGCCGGTGGGGAAGAAGGCTTAGAGAAAGCCCAAGAACATCTCGCGGAATCGACACACGAACTCGCCGACGAGCAAAAGAAGGCAAAACAAACGCTCCAAGAGTACATGGAAACGCTTGGGCAATTTGCCGCATCTGCAGACACCGCCATGCAAGCCCAAAAACAAGTGGAGGACACGAAATCGAGGAAGGAGGGGTATTCAAATCCCGAGGACCTTCGCCCCGGAGAGAAACGTCATCACACAGCGAGCGCCGTCGAAATGATGAAGACCATCCAGCGGGACGCGCACGCCGACTTCCTGGGCGCCATCAACGAATTCGTGGAGACAACTGTGACGCAATTCAAGAAACATGCGGCTCACGTACGTGAGGTAAAGCAAAGGTTGAACCGCGCGCACGATCAGTAGGCGACTGTTCGTTAACAACCATAAGCCGCCGGGTGCAGGCGGCTAACGGAGTCGCCACTCCGTCGCGCCAAAGGCCCTCCAAAGAGACGCAGAGACAAGTGTCTATCGCCCAAAAGTCGCCTTCCAATATTCCTCAAGCTTTTTCGATCTTGCGTGGTGTCTGTCGCATTTTTCTTTCTGCCATCCACATTTTTTTCGAATGTCGTTAGCGGCGTCTAGATCAATTTGCACCGCTAGTGGCCCAAACATCGACGTGACTTCCTCGTCAATAACGGCCCAGATTTTTTCCAACTTGCGGTCTTCCTCCGCATCTTTCTGCCGCGCAACTTTCTGCTCGCGAGAAGGCAACTCCAGGATTTCGTGGAGCCTCTTGAAAGTCGCATCAGGATTGTTCCACCTCCGAAGGGCGGCTCCGAGTTCTGGAGTCGAACGGGCCTCGAGTTCTTTCAGGAGCGATGCGGTCGTCATCTCGTCACGCGTTTTCTCCAAGTCCTCGAGGCGGCCTTCATCGGCACGCATAGCGACACGGGCGAAAGTGCGCGCGTCGTCAAGCTGGTCGCGGGTCAACCGTGGGAACAGGTTTGCTTCAAATTTGTCGATTTTGGTCTGCAACTGTTGTAGCTTCGTGTCCAGCGTTTTCAAAGATTGGGCGGTCTCGCTCGTGTTCACGAAGTTGACGAATCCTAGAATTTTGTGCTCATTGACCTCGTCCATAAACTGCCGACGTAGTTTCGAAATCCGCTGTTCCTCCGCGGAGTCCTTAGCAAGCGCCGCAGGACGTTCATGCCCCGGCATCTTCGCGACTTCCAACACCCTCTTATGCCTCACTGCGCGATCCGTCATCCTCCTGAGGGCTGTTTCAAGATCCTTTGGAATTCGGCTCCTGAAGACGCTCTCGTACTCCCTGTTATACGCTTGCCGCGCTTTGTCGCGTATTCGTTCGCCGTCGAGGGGGAGTTCCTGCCCGTAGGAGGCAAAGAGCCAGCGCGACTGGGGCCAATTCCGCGGACCCCAGACCCAACAGGCCCAAAACACCGAGGCCAACAGACTCTTGGAGCAGCCAGGGGGAACATTGATGAGCAACCGCTTGATCCGCCCGTCGGCGACGGCCTCGAGATGTTCGCAAATCGCCCGAATGTGCCAGCCGTCGATGAACGGACAATCGGGCTCGACGATCGGCCACGCCTGTTTGACGAACTCATGCAGGCTCGCCTCCGCCCGTTCCTTCGGGCGTTTGTGAGTCTGGAGCTGGATCAGCGTCCTCTCCGCTTCCGCTGAGGAACATTCTTCCAGCCAGCCTTCGAGCTCGGAGTCGCTCAGCGATAGCAGAAAGTCGGTCTCGTCGTTGCTCAGGAGTGAGGTTAATGAGGGCATCGGCGTGGCCGGGGACATGGATTTGCGGAGCCTCGGTTGCGCTGCGGACCGCGATGTTCTGGCCATTCATGGCGGTCAGACAGCGGGCGGCGGCGATCGCGTCGGCAACCTTCATTTCGACATTGATTGCAATGGAGGCTTGCCGCATGACGACCGGCTTGCGCACCTCGTCGGGGATCGGCCACTCGTCTCGGATTGTCGGAGCCATCATGCTGTCGTGCTCATCGTTTAAATCTTCACGATTCCAAACCGCCTTGCCTCGTCCGCGCGCGGTCGGCCCACGAAGCGAAAACTCGCCGCCAGCCGCCGGGTGCTGCCGGTTCTCGCGAGGGCACCGCGAGTGTGCCGCGACTTGAAGCCAGGCCTCGAGACGCAGGTCCAGTCGGCCGAGTTCATCCGGTGGCGAATCATCCCGGGATGCGACGTGCGGGAGAAATATCGCTTGCGCGCCGCGTACAGGCTCGCGACGAATTCCGACAGCGCATTGCCGATTCCTACTCCCTGAAAGTCGGGGAGACAGACCACCCGATGTTCGCGAAAGTGCCCGCCGCGCGAATCCGGTCCGCTGAACACAGCCGCGAAGGCGGCCGGCTGCTCCTCGACAAACGCGACAAAGCACTGCGCGGACGGATTGAGATCGCCGCTCAGATAGTGATGTTGCTTGAAGAGTCGCCAAGCCGAACGATGCACGCGGCAAATTTTGAGCGCGATGCCGGGGCGTCCTTGAAGAGACCTCCACGTGAATTGGTCCGCGGCCGGATCGTAAATCCAGTCGGGATCGAGCCAGTCGATGACGTCATAGTGGCAGGTGACGGCAACGAATTGTTTCCCCGCGGCGCGGACCGTCCGGGCAATCGCAGCGGACCCGATCCGCGCGACCGTGCGATCGATGACCGACGTGAACTCATCGACAACAGTAAGACAACTCGATTCGGCGAGCACTCGCGCGATCCGCACGCGGAACTGCTCGCCAGTGGAGAGCGCATGGTACGGTCGCAGCCAGGCCGGCGGGCTCGAGAAACCGACGCTCGACAAGAGCGAGACGATCTCCTTGATTCCGAGCGTCGGCGGTAAGGCGTCGACAATCGCCCGATCGCTCGGCCACGTCGGCTCCGGCGGGCAGGCGAAACACTCTCGAACCAAGGTGCTTTTGCCGCAGCCCGACGGGCCAACGATCAGCCCGATGTTCCAGTCTCGTTCCTCGATCGGAAGCGAGACCTTCCATCGCCGCTCGCTGCGTTGAGCCGGCGGCACGTCGAACAGGCCTTCGAGCTGTTTGACCCGCGGCGTCCGCTCGATCGGCACGCTTTTCAGGCAATCAATGCTCGGCATTCCAGTCCTTCGGTTTCCAGACGCGCAAGCAGCGCCGACTGTTCGGCTTCCGACGCGCATTCGATCACGATGCAGAATCGTTCGACATAGTCGGGAGTCGACAGGAGCGGCGACTCCGACGCGATGCCCGCATCCGCAGCCAATTCGGCCAACATCGACTGCACGGCCGCGCTATCGGTCTCGACCTCGCGAAGCAACGATTCGAACTGCTCTTGGCAGGCGTCTGCCATCGCCGTCAGCGGGTCGAGCGTGAGCAGAATCTTGTTTGCTTCGTCTTCATCCACGTCGAGCACGAGGACCGGGACCATCTGGTTGGGAGCGGTTTCGGCTCGCAAGTGGCCGTCGACAAGTTCGAGCCGCCCGTCGGGAAGCTCGCGAGCCAACAGGGCATCCGCGAATCCGATTTCGGACAGCACGCCCTCGAGTGCGGCCCGTTGCGACGCCGGATGCAGCCGCCAATTCCGCGGATTCGGCAGCAACTCGGACGCGCGCACGCGTCGCAATTCGCGGATGCGATCACGAATTAGCGGTCGCTTGACATTCATTGACGATTTCTCAAGTGATAGGAGCCGCGCACGAAGTAAGCGGTCTTTCCGCTGGCTAAAGACTCGACAGCGCTCGCCAAAGTCCGCGTTCCGCGTTGCTGGCGCCCATTCAGTTAGCCTGCATGGGCCGCCTCCGGCGGACCGCTTACTGCGTGCGCGGCTCTTATGGCCTTCGTTCGCGACGGTACTCGTCGAGACCAAAATACGGCACACGTTCTACCTGGACTTCGCGATCGGGCCGGCGAGCGGCGGCCACGCGGTGTGCCTCGCCGGCGTCGGCCGCAAAAATCATCTCGGAACGTGGCGCGTCGACCTCCAGGTGGGTGTGCCAGCGCCCGATCCGGGCAAACAATTTCATTCGGTATGCGGGCATATTGTTCTTGGATCAGAACTCTTGGTGGACGCAGTGTTCGACGTGCGCGGGCAGATCTCCCGTCCGCACGAGGGGAATCCGCGCTCGGAAGCGGCGTTTGCATTCGCGTTTGGCCCGTTCCTTTCGGCTCCACTCGGCGCGAATCGCCTCGCACTCCGCACGGATCTGTTCAGGGGTCGGTAGGAATTCGTCTGTCATAAGTCCTCGCTCAAAGAGCCGCGCACGCAGTAAGCGGTCTTTTTCGTTGCGGGCTAGCCACGTGGCGTTTTGGCGGCGCCGATGCGGCTAGCTTGCATGACCACCTTCGGTGCTTCGCCTTTGTTTGACGTATTGGAAAACGAGAATTGGAAAACAAAGACACCGCTTACTTTGTGCGCGGCTCTTTGCGAGCTCCCAATCCCGCTGCTGGGTCAGGCTGCCGTTGGCGCCGGCGTCGGCGCGGGAAGGTTGATCTTGTAGCCCGCGCTCACGAGCGCGGCGACGACTCCGTCCGTTCGTTGAAGGCGGTCGGTTTTGCGTCGGGTCCTGTCATCGCGTCGGCGAGCGGCTTGCTCACGCCCGCAAACGATTTGCTGCGTGCCGCATCGCAAGCCGACGACAGCCAGTCGTGTAGATCCTTGGCCGCCGTCGGACCGCTGTACTTGTGCGCGAGAACGTCTTTTTCCGCCTGCAGGTGAATCTGCTTGAACTGCTCGCCGTAGTCGGCGGCGTCTTTGTCCACGGTCGTTTGCGTCACCGGGACGATGCTCACCCAGTTGGGCAGCATGAGTCTGCCGGCCTGATGTGCCGCGACGGCGGCAAAGCTGCCCACGATGACAAGCGTGGCGAACAGTTTGCTCATCATTCCCTCTTAGGAGCCGCGCACGAAGTAAGCGGTGCTTTTGCATTTCAGTTCTGGTCTTTTGGTGCTCACTTCCACTTCGTGTTTCCAACGCCTGACCGACCGCTTATTGCGTGCGCGGTTCTTTTGCACCCAGTGCTGCCGCCTCCGTCGCCCACTGCTGCAACTGAGCGTTGAACGCATCGGGCGATGCTCCGTACGTGCCGCTCGAGAACTGCGTCGTCAGGCTGGAGAACAAAACCTTGATGATCACGGCGATGATCGGCTCCAAGATGGCCGCGAACGCGGCCGTCGGCGGGCAGACGACGCTGAGCACGGCGGTGATGATCGTCGCTAAGAGCGTCGACGGATCGATGGCCGTCGCGTGCGGTTCGTCGAGTGCTGTTTGCGCACTGCGGATCCGCGTCAGATGCTGCAGGCCCGCGCGGGCAAACGCGTCGCGGATGTGCCGGGCCAGCAGCTCCTTCGTGAGCGTCAGGTTCTCGTCGTATTCGGCCGCGCTCGTAGCCAGTTCCCACCGCGCGCTCTGGATCGCTGTGATCAACGGCTGCGCCTCGTCGTGTCGGCGCCGGCTGTTTCGGCCGACGCCGGCAAGCAGCAGCGGCTTGATGGCGGCGTAAGTCTGCGACCAGTCGACCTGCGTCTGCTGGGCGGCGATCGCTTGAATGCCCGCGTCGTGGATTCGGTTGAAAAGCGATTGCGGATCGCTCGCGCGTCCGAATTGATCAGGTCCCATCTGGCCCGCGCAGTTCCAAAGCGGGCCCCAGGTTGGCACCAGTCCGAAGAACGCGGCGTTCTGGCGGCAATAGGCTTGTGCGTTGGCCGCACGTAGGTCGGCGTATGTCACGGATCCTCCTTGATCGGCCGACAGGGGGTGGGTCCACACAGCGTCGCGTGAATGTCATCCACCTTCTGCGGCATCGTCTCGACATTGCGGACGAACACGGCCAGGCGGCAGCAGACCCTGCCGACGCCGAGCGCCCTCGCCCCCGCCGCGACGAACTGCGGCGTCACAAGACCGACCACGATCGCCACGACCCAGCGCACCAGCGAGGGTTGCACGACGATGTTGACGTCCTCGGTCGTCGAGAAAACGTTGTAGTGCCAGAGCGCCCAAAGCGCGATTCCGACGCACGCGATCGACGCCAGTGCCAGAATCAAGCTTTGTCTTTGGAGCGAGTCAGTCATTGCGTTTTCGGTGTCTGCGTGGGTTGTTCTCTGCCCTGTGTCGGATTGAACAGGCCGACGATCGGTCCAATCTTTTGGCCGAGCGGAAGCGTGCGGCCGAGCACAGCCTCGGCGACTTTTGCCGAGCAGATCTGCCGCACGTCGGTCCCCGTTCGTTTCGGATCGAGCCGCGCCCAATGTCCGTCCCGATCGAGAGCCGGCTCAATGCTCCAGATCGAGTACGAGAGCGGGTTTTCGTACCGGTCCCGCGTGATCCAGAATTTGCTCACAGGTGCGACCAGTTTGTGCGGGCCCGGCGAAGGGCCGGTTTGTGCGGGCTAGCCGCGTCATCTTTTTGCTCGCTTCCATGCGGCTAGCCCGCAGGAAGAGACTCATTTCCGGTGTGTCCAGACCCAGCGCACGCCGAGCGAGGTTAGGCAGACGCACAACCAGGTGTTCAACGCTTTCCCTTCGGCCGCGTGTCGCCCGTTGCCGAGGCAGAGGGATTGGGGCGGGCGTCGGGCTTGCGCTTGAGTTCGGCCAGCAGATCGTTTTTCACGCCTTGCGTGGTCAATTCCGAAACGCGATTGATCCCCTCCGCCAGCCGGCCGAGGTGCGACCGGAGATCGTTGTCGTGCTGGATATGGAACAGTCGCAGATCGGTCTTCGCGCTCGACACACAGTCCTGCGTGTGGGCAATCGCCCCGAGCACCTGCACGAAGGCGGTGTGCCCGAAGAGATAGAGCACGAGAAACCCGACGCCCCAGCGCACGGGCAGGCTGCCCCTCGCCATCAGCGCTCCGTCGCCAATCACGATGATCAGCGTCAGCACGCACAAGAACACGCCGCCCAAGCGGCTCAACACGCCATCACGATCGTCCACGTCTTGTCCTTTCCCGCCTGATCGCTCTCAGTCCTCACCGTCGGTCTGGCTGCCGAATATCGGGTCGGTCGGCCACTGCGGCTGGCCCGGTTTGCTGCCGAATCCGGCGGTCATCTTCAAGCACGAAATGCACTGCCCGTGGTGCGTTACCTTTTGATCGAGCACGCGCAGTTCGCTTCGCAGCTCGCGTCGGTCGCGCAGCGAATCGTCCTTAAAACCCCGAAACGCCTCGACGAGCTGGTCGATCTTCACTTCCGAACGGTTCGCCAATCGGTCGATCCGCTGAAACCAGATCGCAAAGGGAATACAAAACGTGACCGCCACGCCGGCACAGGTGCCGATCGCAATCCAAGTCTCGGCCGTCACGGGAACGTCGCTTCGCGCATGAAAAGACCCGCTCTCAGGAATCTGCCTGAGTCGGGCGCCGCGCAAAAAGAAACGAGCGATCGCCCAGCACAGGGATCTCGGCGTCTGCCGTTTACGGCAGTAACGGCCGAGAAATCCAACGAGTGAGGACGATGGCTCGCGTTAAGCGACTTGTGACCCTTTACGGGTCTCCATCGTTACCAAATTGTCTACTGTTGTCTAAATTGATCTTCGCATACTTTTGTAATTCGTTCAAGATCAGTTTTTTGAAAATTCGCGGATGCGGCGGTCTCGTTCTCAACGAGCCAAAATGAACCTTTAAATCGCTCAAAGGAGCCCGGCGGCTGCCTTCGTCAGCCAGCCCGAAAACACGGTACTCTCAACAGAATTGCCGCGACCAACCCGCTGACCACGCCCGCGATGCCAGCGTGTAGCAAGATTGATGACGTCGGCAAGAGGGTTGTCGCGATAAATCCGCAACCAACGCACGTGAAGCCGAACACAATGCTCTTGAATATTCGCTTATTGGCGATGTTCATTTATTGTCCGCGTCGTCGCGCGGATTCGCGGGGTCTTACGTTGATCTGTCGTCGGTCCTCAGGCGTGCTTAGAAATCGCGCTGATCCCTAGTGCCGCGCGAATGAGCTTGCGGCTTGGGACGGTTCGATTCGTGGCTGCTGTCCGGGGACCACAAATTCGATCGTCGGATCGGTCCTTTTGCTCGCAAAGAACCGCAGAGCCTGGCCGAGCGCGAGAAGGTAGCGCTGCGTCTGTTCGTCTTGACATTCGCCGGCATAGTCTCGCAGGTTGTCGATCGGAATTTCGTGGACGACTTTCGTAGCGAACACGAGCCGGATCGTCGTCATCTCTTCGGCCTTGATTTTCAGAATCGCTTCGGTCATCAGACATTCCCCCAAAGATCGCGACGGCGTCGGGGCAGCTTAATGCCTCGCGCGGGTTCGCTCTCTTGTCCGGGTCGAGCACCCGCATTGGCGGACCGAGTTGTTGCTCGTGCCACGTGCGGTCGGAAGCGATTGTACCACGTCGATCAACGTTCACTCCGGTGTCGGCTCTGCTGCATCGCCCGGTGCAGCAGTCGACTCGGTCGTTTTTCGCCCCCGAAGCCCGCGCCAGACGAGGCCCCCCAAGAACAGCAGCACGGCAATGGTGATTGCCATTTTGGCGATGCCGGTGGCCCCCCGGTTGATGCGTTCGTCGGTAGTCAGCCAATTGGTCTGACCGTCCAAGGTCGCCAAAACCGTTCGCAGCACGCTGCGCAGTTCGTTCTCCCGAGCGACCTCGCCGACAACCGAAATTTGAATCGCCTCTGGCTTGAGGGGGACTTGAGCGTTGAAGGTCACGACCTTGATTCCGCCGATTTCCTCGGGAACGCGCATCACCTCGATCTCGAAATCCTTCCACTTTTCGGGCACGAGCGAGACTTTTGGCGCCTTGGCGAGCAATTTCGGATCGATCTTTTCCCTCCCAATCACCCCCCGCATGCGGCTGACCATCACGGCCGAGTTCGCCTTGTCGCTGGGCCCCGGGGGTCGCATGAAGGCAAAGACGATGTCGCCCTGAGCCTTCGTGGGGTCCTGCACAAACCCATCAGGTACAGACAAGCGAAAACCGAGCGCCTGATTGGCGACCGTCTCACCCGCGAAGAGAGGAGCGGCGGCCAACGCCAATGTCGTCCCGAGCGCGATACTTTTGAGCGATCGCATGGAGACGTCCTTTAAGCGAGCACGGAGTGTCGGGAATCGGCACTCGGGATGCGGCGATTCATTATGGAGGAGACGGTCCGACTCTGTCACCCTCTTTTGTGGATTTCTCCTCGGGCCGAATCTTGCGGACCTCGTACGCATCGGTTTCGACCTCAAGGCGCACAGGTTTGCCGGTGCGGTTACAGATCTTGGCGCCGCGAAAGTGGAAGGCCTCACCGGACAATAAATTGACGATTTGGCGGAAGACACCCATCTCAGTCGCCTCCGTTCGCGACGCTGACGGGCGCCGATAAAGACAGCGACTCCGCCTGCCGCGCGACCGCTGGCAGTCGAGCCGGCGGCTCAAGCCGCGGCAGCAGCGACTCGGGCACGCGTCGAGTCCGGTCGGCCCGTTGGGCGATGGCTTCGTAGGCGCGGCGGAATTGGGCGGCGTAGGTCGTGCGGTTGTCGATGCCCAAATCGGCGATCCACGCCGGGCCGCCGCACGATTCGACCGCCTGGCGAACCAGTGGGGGCAACGCCCCGCAAAATTGGCGCGGCGCGTAGTGAGCCGAGTGCCGTTGTAACGCTTGGATCACCAGCCAAAAGGCTTCGTCCGAAGCGAGCAAGGTGCCGTGCTGATGTTCGGAGGCCAGCTTGCGAATTGCGGCGATGGTGGGAAAGCTGTTGTCGCACTCAGTCAGCCAGCGCTTAACGGACTGCGTGAGCGCCTCAAGGGGAATGTCGCGCAGCAGTTGCCACCAAATCGTGATCATCGGCTCGCTCGTCGGCCGTCCGCAAGCGGTGAACAGAATTGCGTGAACGGTCGCATATTCGTCACGTCGCAGCATCGTCTTCGTCCTTGGCGAGGAACGATTGATACGGATCCGGGTTGAACAGCGTCTTGGCTTGCTGCCGGTCCTCGAAGATGCCTTGGTACGTGCTGGCGATCGAGTGCTCGATGGCACGCAGGGCGCGCTGTTCGCCCAACCTGCCGAGTTTTTTCAAGAGTGCCGCGAACGCGGTTCGCGAATAGTGTTCGCCCCGCCCGGATTTGTATTCCAACCAATCCACCAGCGCCTTGAGAGATTCCTGGCTCTGAAAGGGGATCTCTTTTGTGATTCCCGAATACAGAGACTCAAGACAAGACAAATCCCCCCTTACCCCCCGCGAGCGGAGAATCTCCGGAACATGAGCGGATGATGATTTGCGGGCAGCCTCTCGGCCCCGCTGCTCAACGTCGCGGACCATTCGCCGCGAAAAGATGGTGCCTGTCGCGTCGGACGAGTACACACCGGCGCTCTCAAGCTCCTGCAACAGTCGGGAGACGATGGCAATGGAGGAGCCGACCAAAATAGCGAGCTGCTCCACGGTCATTTGCCTGCCGTTCGCCTGTTGGAGGTAGCCTCGACGGGGTGCCTGTGCCATCAACGCGAGCATGTCGATCCAGAGGCCCCGGGCCTCCAGCGACACGCTTCGCACGCCGGCATCAGCCGACCAATGCGAGAAATACCACTTGATCCAATCCTGTTGTTTGCCAGCCACCTGTTGCCTGCTTGCACGTGCAAAAAAGACGCTGGCAGACAAACTGCCAGTGCCACCCGAAAAAGTTGATGCGTTACTTGTCTTCCTGGGCGAAAAACTGCGTCAGTCGGTTCGCCGGCAGGAATGCGTCTTCGTTCCGAAAGAGCGAGTGCCGCATCACGATGCCATCACGTTTGCCGAAGTGGTTCCGCACGACTGAGACTGCGTCGAATCCGGACGCGTGCAGGGCCACTAGCTGGGAGTGGTGGCACTCGTGAACAAGGATTTCGGCGCAGGATCGCGTTCGATTGAGTTTGTTGCGAATGGCTGTGACCAGGCGTTCCAGCGTCGCGGCCCAATGTTCGCCGGGCGCAACGATCAGTCGTTCGACATAAAGCGTTGTGCTTTCCAGCCGGCAGGCCAGGGCGCCCACTAGTTCGTCATTGAGGACGGCGACCTGCACCAACTGGTTTCTCGCGTGGAGGAATTCGTGATAGATGTCTTCGTTCCAAGGATCGGGCGCCAGCTCGAATTCGAGCCGCGCCAAAGCTGAAAACTCATCGCTGAGAAGCCAGCGAACTTCAGGCTTGCGGCGACTCATGTTTCGCTCCCTTTTTTGCGGGCTGGCCGCGGGACGGTTAACCGGCACCCACCTGGCTAGCCTGTAAAAATCGCCCGTTCGCGGGCTTACTTCGTGCGAGGTTCTTTGACTTCGACCGCCGTTCGTTTGGGACCACGGGCCTCCTTGAGCAGTCGCCCCAACTCATCGCACAGAAACGAGATCGACTCGGACGGGCAGCGCGCGACGATCGAACGGACGCTCTGACGCAGCTCGGCGATCAGCTCGGCCAGCGCGTTGCGCTTGGCCGTTTGGGGCGAGGGCCCCCGTTTGCCAAAGGCCTCGGCGACGACGGCCGATTTCGGACGCGACCCGTCGAGCGCCGCCCGTCGAGCCGTCGGACCGGTTTCGTCGGCGAGCCGATCGACCGCTCTGGCGAAATGGGCGTCCTCGCGAATCGTTCGCGGCGAGACGCCGTGCTCTTTGGCGATTTTGCCGGCTGTCGATAAGGTGGCAGAACCTGCCACCTTATCGGGGCGGTGCGGCTCTTTCTTCTCGGCCTCGTATTGCTTGCCCCGGAAATAACTCAGCTGCTCGGGGGTCATGTTCCGCCGACCCTTGTGCAAATCGATGATGAACTTGCGAGCGGCCGCCCGATCAGGCAGGTCGATTTCGGTAACGCCGATTGCCAGCTCGTTCGATTTGGCGATTTCGAGCCGGTTATGCCCGTCGAGCAGGGTATTTTGGCCTTTCCAGACGGTCAGGTCGGGGATGCGGTCGCCAGTCTTGGCTGCGCAGCATGTTGACGTGGAGCTGGGTCCGCTCTTCGTCGGTCAACCGCGGCATGAGCGATGCGAACTCGTCGTCGATCACAATGGATTCAAGCGTGAGCGGCTGGGACGTCATGCCTCGCTCCTTCTTTCCGCTGGTGCGATCGTCGCGCCGATTGGCTGGCCGGCCACCACAGGCCCGGCTGTCGGGGTCGACACTGTGACAGTTAGGGCACGATTGAGCAGACGCCGAAGCGTCGTGTGGTCCAAATCCCATTTCTTGGAGAGCGCCCGTTTCGATAAACCGTGGTCGTATTCGTCTTTGAGCTGCAAGAGTTCAGCGTCCGTCAACGGCACCGACCGCGTCGGTTGACGCCTACGACCTTTGGCATACGCGTCGCGGATGTTCTCAGACTGGGTCCCCAAACGGAGGTGGGCCGGGTTGCAACACAGCGTCACGTCGCACGTGTGCATGACGATCAAGCCCGGTTTCTGCTTCCCACCACCCAGGCGAAACGCGAGTCGGTGCGCGAGGATCATGCGACCACCGAGCGAAAATGAGCCGTAATCGGCTCGGTCACTTGCCATCCAAAGCCAACAGTCGCCGTTGGGTCCGTGCCCTGGCGTCTTGTCAACCTTGGCCCAGAAGCGTTGCACGTCGCGTTTGGTAAGGCGTCCCATATTCGAGCTCCACTCAGGCACTTTGTCGAAGGGGACGCGTCCGGCGAAACGCTCGAGCGGCCGGCACGACTTCAACCGCAGTGTCGAGCGGAATCTCCGTCTTGTCACCCGGAGCCAACTCGCGGCCCACGAGGAAGAGCGCGACACTTGGCGGTAAATAAACATTTGTCGGGCGTCCCGGCTCGCTCGAGCCGTTGATGTAACTAAACCACTCACCCCCCTCATTGGTGGGCTCGGACGTGAAGAGTTGACGAGACTTGTCGCCGCACCGGTCGCGGCAGATCCAGACACTGCGTTTCATGCGCGCACCTTCCTCGCAGGAAAAACGATGGGCTTTCAAAAGACGGGCGAAGAACTACTTCGCGCCGGCGTCACCTTGCACTTCGATCGCGCCGACCTGACACCGCAGCCGGGGAGGCGAGTCCCCGCGGTCAACCGAGCGCGCGATCAGCACCAAACAAATCTCGACAGTGGCGACTGCTGTTTGTTTCCGCGTGCTCATGCTGTCAATGTACTCGCGCTGCGAAGGACGTCAACAACTCTTCGAGGGCGGAAGCCCATTCGGAGAGCCGCGCGCTACGCTGGTGTTGCGGCAGCATTGTGCCGGTGTGGCGCTAATGTCGATTTTCGACTTTTTTGGAAATTTTAGAGTGCCAGTGAGCCAGTGGCTCATCGGGCGATCAGCTCCCGTTGTCTCGGAGCGCGTTTGTGCACGACGCGGACCTGATGGACGAGCGGGGAGGATGGAATACCGCGCGCGGGGAAGACTGGACAGGAGAATGTCCAAAAGCGCCGTTACGGCGGGTTGCCCAACTGATAACCCTGGCCCCGCACGGTGTGCAAAACCGTCGGCAGGCCGGGCAGCTCGATTTTGCGGCGGAGTTGGGCAATCTGGACGTCGATGACGTTGGTCCAGGTCGCCGTGTCCTCTTTCCAGACATCGCGCGCGATCATTTCGCGAGTGACGACCGAGTTGGCGTTCTGCATCAGATAAGTCAACAGGTCAAACTGTCGATTGGAAAGGTAGAGCGGTTGGCCACCGCGGGAGACCGTGCGCCGCAAACGGTCGATTTGGAGGCCCCCGACTGACAGAACCGATTGACCCTCGAGGGCCCGCCGCCGCAGGGCCCTCAATCGCGCGACCAGCTCATCGAAGGAGAACGGTTTGACGAGATAATCGTCGGCCCCGGCGTCGAGCCCCGCGACGCGATCTTCGACGGCATCCCGTGCTGTAAGAATCAAGACCGGTTGCCAGTGTTGTGTGCTGCGAAACTCGCGCAACAGGTCAACGCCGTCGCCGTCGGGCAGCATCAGGTCGAGGACGATCAAGTCAGGTTGCTGCGCCAGAGCGCCGCGGGCCTGGCCGGCCGATGCGGCAAGAGCGACCTCGTAGCCTTCCTCCTCGAGGCCGCGCTCGAGATTGCGCCGCAGCGAAGGTTCATCTTCGACAATGAGGAGCCGGGTCATGCCATCATTCTAGCGGCTGCCCGGTCCCATCCGCGATTCAAGGTCCCCCCGCGTCTCGAAACGAAAACCGCCACCTCGATCTTGTAGTGGCCCGCCGCTACTTATGCGAAGGCGGCGGTCGCGCGCTTCTCTCAGCAGCCGTTCCCACGGCGTCGCCGCAAGTCCGACGATTTGTCGGCGGACCTGGCCGCGCCGAGGAACGACCGCCTCGAGGCGTGATGAGCAACTATTCGAAGTGGTTCCGCGTCATTGCTGTGGGAGATTGGCGCTCGCGCGCATCGGCCGTTTCCTCGACTTTTGCCGCTCGTAGGTGGCAAGGAATGAGGACGTTTCGGGCGCCGACTCGAATTTCGCTGGGAACGCTTTGCCGCTCAGGTCGTAGCAGACCTTCAACGTTTCCTTGTCGAGCTCGAAGATGGCCAACATGGTCTTGCCCTTGTTGGGGCCGCTGGTGCCGGTGAGCGTCAGCGTGTGTGGCGTCTTCGAGGCGTCGATTGTGTACGTTCCTTGATCGGTCTGATCGCCCACCTTTGCGAGATATTTTCCGTTGGCGAGCGTGAGGTGAATGCTCTTCAAGACATCGTCAGGCATTTTTTCGCCGGACCTCTCGCCTGACGCGAGCTTCCAATTGCCGTTAATCGCCGCGTCTTTTGCGGGAGGGTCGGCGCACCAGCCAGTCGACGCCAGTGCCATGACACACAAGAAGGTGACCTGTTTCATGATGATGCTCCTTGAAAAAGTTGGCCCAAATAACAAGCGCTTCGCAACGCCAAGCGCAGCAGGACACAATGCCGAGTGCCGGTGCGGGAAGCAAGCAGAAAAGGGGGCAGAATCCCAAATTCAGTGCATGGCCGCGTCGCGCTCGCGCGAACTCATCTCAATTTGTCCCAAAGCCGCACCCACAGCGAGCAAGTTGTGGACCACGCGAAGGACCGGGTCGAAAGACGACTGGTCAAGAAACGTGCCGCGGGCGTCCGAACGCCGCAGTTATGGCCCGGTAACGCCGGCGCAGCGATAGGCAGCCATCGGCACCTCGAAACGACCTATCGCAAAAGAAAGAAGCCACGCCGCCAACGATTTCGTTAACAGGCTGGCCCCAGAGGGCGCACTGGCTGCAATGGGCTCTCCCTGGGTCTATTTAACCGCTGGCTTAAGCGATTCCAATTCCTCTTTTCTGGCCGCTTCGAGTTCTTCCTTCGACGGGATCTTTGAGAGGGCCTCTTTTGCCGCTGCCGCGACCTCGGGATTCGGGTCGTTGACAAACCGCTCGTACGCCGCCTTCAGCCCGAAGGTACGCGTTGGCGGTCCGTCTTCCACGCTCTTGTTGATGTACTTGACGCGGTCGGCCGGGCCGAGGCCATTCAGAAAGTTTCCGAAGGAAGTGACTGAGTTTATGCCCATGAGGCTTTGGTAATACTGGGTGTCCTTGAAGGTGTCCGTTTCGGGCGCAGGCGCGGCGACCTTTCCGCCTCTGCCGCAGCCGGGGACGGCCAAGAGTACGCCACACACAATTGCAATGTAACTGGCATTCCTCACGTCACTGGTTCCTCCGATTGAAAGCCCGTTAGCGCGAGAGGCACGGCAAACCACCACGGTCCAGGCGAGCAGGAAATCCAGATGAGTCTCAACCGGACCGGCTGGACCAGGGGACGACGCGTGTCACTCGCGCGAAGTTAACATAAAAAAGGGCAGGCTGTCGACGAAATTCGTCGACAGCCCGCCAATTTCACGAGAAGTCTAACCGCAAAGCGAAAGCTTACGGCTCGCCGACGGCGCCGTTCACCGTCTCGCCACCCTGAATGGTGGCAAGTCCGGTATAGACTGTCATGTCGACGTTCTCACTGAGGAACTGCACCGAACCGTCGCACAGTAGGAACAGACCCCCGCCGGGATGATCGCTGCGGAAATTCGCGAGACTGCCGATCTCGGGATTTCCGATCCCGAGTGGCGTCGGGTTGGGTTTGCCGGCACTGTCGTTGCCTTGACCGGTCAAATCGAGGGAGACCGGCGGACCGAATCCCGAGGACCACGTGCTCTGGCACGTATTGAAGCGACTGGTCACAAACGCCAGGCCGGTCGTGCCCGGAGGCCCGCCCAGGTCAGCAAAGACGTCGGTGACCGGGTTCTTGTTCAATTGTTCCATCATGCAGGCGGCGGGTGCCCCCGTCAGCACGAATTGGGCAGCAACGGAGTTGTTGGTGCTGTTGAGGAATTGGTCATTGACGAGTACCTGGATCCACACGGGCTGGGGCGCATTGGCGACGGTCGCGGGAACGCCGATGGCCGTCAACGCGGGAGGGATTGCAGCCGGCCACGTGGCCGGCGCCAGGCAGTCAGCGCCCACGGCAAATCGAGAATTTCGGGTTCTGGATCAACGGAGACATCGCGGCCTCGCCGATGGCGATCGTGCTGCTCGTGCCGTCGGTGATGTCACGAATGCGCGTGGCCGAATTGATATTGAACACACCGCGCTCAGTCGCCGGAATATTCTGCGTCGTCCAACAAATCTGGTCGTTGACGCCGTGGCAGAGAGCGTAGTTGATCGGGACGTCGTAGAGACCCTGCGACGCGACGCCGGCTCCCGGGAACGCATCCGGGAAGGTGTCGGACGGACAGCGGTACAGCCCGCTGGCTCCGGCCGCTTGCAATGCGGTTTGCGTCAGTCCGATGCCGTTGGTTGAAGCCGAGACAGTCTGGGAGTTCACTGCGCGGTTCCACTGATAGGCGTGCGCGAAGGCGGTCTGCTCGTCGTACGGCGTCAGCGCGACGAATCCGTTGGCCATTGCTTGGACATAGATGTTGCCCGGAGGGAGCCCCGGGGTGCCCGGAGGCGCCCCCAATTTCACAGCCCAGCTGTCGCCGTACACCGTTGCTTCCATCGGGAACATCCGGGCGGTGTCGTGATAGTTGTGCATGGCAATACCGAACTGTTTCAGATTGTTGCGGCACTGGCTGCGGCGAGCCGCTTCGCGCCGCTTGGACGGCGGGCAGCAGCAGGGCGATGAGCGTCGCGATAATCGCGATCACCACCAACAGTTCGATCAGAGTGAAACCAGCGCGCCGAGTGCGCTGGGCCCCTAAACTGGTCATCATGAGACTCCTAAAAACGGACTAAAAACAAACATGCGGAACGCATACACACTAGAGACGAGATTTGCACAAGAGAAAGGATTTACATTGGACAAGCGACCATACTTGCTTCAGGAGCGTTTCAGCAACTAGGGGCCTACCTGAAAGAGTCCTCAGGGAATCCCCGATGCCAGAGCGACACGCATCGATTCTCGCGAAGACACAAATGACGAGTTAAGTGTCTGAGAAACTAGAAGATGGGACGAAACTGGCTTGCCGATGAAAGACGAAGTTTGTCTCTTCAAGGGCGCCCCAAGCGCCACCACCCCAACCTTAAAAGACCTACAGGTAGTTCCAGGCGTGGCTTACTTTGCAACCTTCGGCCGAATAATCTCGGCGGAAAATCCGGTTGAGTTCCGGGGTCTGGTCCGATGTCGGTGCTCGTTGGCCTGGCGGGGATTCGAGGCAGTGGTGAACACGGGATGCGGGTGGGAATTGCGCGATCACTTTCCCAGTGGGAGAGCGGCGGAAAGCGCACAAAAAAACCCCGCCGAAGCGGGGCAGGTCAATCACTTGTACGCAATCGCAATGCGACGCTCTCTGCGGACCGCGCGCCTACCGCGGCGGATTCGCGGACGGCGCGGCCACTCGCAGGTCGTTTTGAACAGAGGAGACCGACGGCTCGAGCATGGTCATCTGCGCGGCCAACTGCCGGTCTTCCTCGGAGTTGACGGTGCCTCGCAGGATCACCGTGCCCCCCTGAACGCTCACGTTGACGGTTCCGAAGCGAGAGGTCAGCGCGGGCGAATGAAACGGCCCGACGATATTTGTCTGGGTGACACTCGGCGCGGGGCCGGTCACGGTAAATCCGATATCGATCCGCGGCTCGTACCAGGCCTGCATGTCTTTGTTGCCGGCGGTTCCGCCTTGCCCGGGTTGCCCTTGGTTCTGGCCCGTTCCACCGCGTCCGCGTCCGCCTCCCGCCCCCCGGCCTTGGCCGCCGCCGTACTGACCGTATTGGCCACCTGAACGGTTTCCGGACTGCGAACCGTAGTTCGAGCCGGCCCTGCCAGCGGCATTCGGCGTTTGGTAGCCCGTCCCACCATACATTCCGCCGCCGCTCATGCCGACGGGGCCTTGAGCCGCTCCGTTTGCGCCTGTGGTGCTAGAGGACAAAAGACTGCCGCTGCCCGAACTGCTGCCGAACGCGCCACCCGAAGAACCAAACATACCGCCCGAAGATCCAAAGGCGCCTCCTGCCGAGCCGAAGGCTCCGCCGCCGCCCGCGCCTCCCATGCCGCCGCCCCCGCCCCCGCCACCGTAGCCGGCGGCTTGGGCAAAGACTGATCCTTGGGCCGAAACTGCGACGAGCAAGGCACCGAGCCCGATAGAAACGAGCCGTTTCATGACGTTCCCCCCCGAGACGCTCAAGCTTAGCATCTCATGCACTGCATCTCGCGGCACTCTTCAGAGCTTCGACTTAATTCTAGCTGCCGCTGTAATAGTTTCCTATCGAGGACTTTCAAATCGGGGAGCACACGGGCTCAGTCGGCCAGGGGATGGTTCACATGAGAGATCGGCGGCCCGGTCGACCCGACAGCCGAACGCTCGTCGTCTGCGCTTCCAGCCCCTTCGTTCCCCGACGGCCAATCACCATTGGTTGGGATTGGGGTGGCGGCCTGAAGCTTGATCCGTCCAGACGGCTGAACGGCGTCCGCGGCACGCATCTCAGGGACGTCACCGACGTTCCCCGGAGAATTCGGCCACCCCGTCGGCGCACCCACCGCAGGGGGCATCGTCCCCGCCGTTTGCATGATCGGATTGACGCGCGCCCCCTGCGGCGCCTGAGCCGTCGAGTAAGTGCCGGGCCCGTTGGCGGGTTGCGAGTATTGGAACTGAGCGTTCTCCATCTGCGATGATGTGCCGCTCGAGTACGGAGTCGGCGAAGCTTGTGCCGTCTGTTGCGCGGCTGCGGCCTGTGGATCCATATTAGGCGGCTGCGTCGCGACGCTCGGAGGTTGCCAGGGCCGTGCGGATTGAGACTGGGTCTGCAAATTCTTCGCAAGCATACTCAGTGCAGTGACCTGCGCCGCGTCGGTTCCCGCCTTCGCCACCGGACCGGGGAGCACGATCGTCGAAGAGGCGCTATAAAGCGGCCGCCCTTTGGTCGGCGTGAAGCGAACCCGCAATGAGCAGACGGCCTGGTGAAAGTCGGCGCGCGGATAGGGAATGAACACGCCGTAGGTCGGCCCGATCTTGGGCATCTGCAAATGTCCCTTCCAGGACTCCCGGTCGAAGTCGAATTGATGCAGTGGCCGCGCCTGGTCTTGCAGGGTCCCATGGTCGTCGAAGATGTAGACCCGAGCGGTGCCGTCCACCGCAACGGGCGTCGCGCGATCTTGAGTGAAGAAGAAGATCTGCCCGGCGAAGCCACGCGTCGGAATGCCCTTGGGGCCGGGACCTTCGGCCGCCTGCCAGACAGCCAGGACTTCGATCGCAGGATGTTCCGCGTCAGCCGTCGGAATCTTTTCGGTCTTGATGTTCAGCAGTGTGAGGTTTGCGCAGCCTGTCCCGCACAGCATGAGCAGGGCCGCCACAAACGCAGGAAGTTTTCGGTTCCCGCGCTGGCTTTCGGTACTCAAGGAAATCATGGCGAATTCTCCCCGGGGGATCGTGACCCCCGTCGTTTATTTTGAGTTCGCCGGCGGAGCCGTGCTCGGGTCGGCATCCATAGGCTGCGTCGGAAACCGCACGGCCCCGGGCTGATCCCCCGCCAGTCCGCGCTGCGCGGGACCCTGACTGAACGACTGTACGTTCGTCGTCATCCCCCGCATCGGTCGCACGTCGTAGCTAGTGGCGGCAGGCATCTGCGTGGTCGGCACATTCGGATCATCGAGGTAGGTTTCGCGCGGCATCGGCGGCGCCACTCCCGGTCTGACCGGAGAGACCGGCGACCCCGGAGCTGGGGAAATTCCCGGAGCTGCCGGTGGGAGGGCCGGGGGCAGTTCCGGAGGCAGGCCCTGCTGCTGACTCGGCCGCATCGAAGCCGGAGGAGCGAGCGGGAGAGAACCCGGGGCCGGCGGCAACGTGCTCGGCAGTGTCGATTGCGGCATCGTCAGCGGCGGACATTGCTGCATCAGTCCGTCGGCCGAGGGCTGCGAGAGGATCGGTCCGTGGATCGACTCGGCTTCGTCGAGCATGAAGTGCAGCCGGTCGGTTTCGATTTGCTTCAGCATTTCGTCGTCGGCGTCGTTGCGAATGATGCGCGGAGTCAAGAAGATCAGCAGCTCGGTTCGGACGGTCGTCTTCGTGTCGTAACGGAAGAGCTGACCCAAGATCGGCACGTCGCCGACCCAGGGAACTTTTCGTTCGACGGTGTCGTCGGAAGTCGTGATCAAGCCGCCCATCACGACGGTTTCGCCGCTGGCCAGGCTGACCGTCGCCGTGGCACGGGTGACGTCCTTGACCGGCGAGGAAATCGTTCGACCGGTCGTCGAGTCCGTAACGAGCACGACGCCTCCCGACTCGTAAACGCTCTTTTCAACCGCCGCCTTCATCACGATCATGCCGTCGGGCGTGATCCGCGGCTGCACGTCGAGAATGATGCCGGCACCATCGTAGCGCACAATCGGCGCCAGGGAGCCGGAAGCCGTCGTGGTGAATCCGTAAATGATCGGCACGTTCTTGCCGACCTGGATTTGCGCATCCTGGTTGTCGACCGTGCGAATCATCGGCCGGCTCAAAATATGCAGGCTTTCTTTGTACGACAGGGCCCGCAAAAGGAAGCTAACCGATTCCGAGCTGGCGGCCAGCACGAGACCGGATCCGAAGGTCGGATTGGCACTGGTGCGGCCGACGCCAAAGTTGGTCAATTCCTGCGTGCCGACCGTCCCGGTGTTGACGATCGAATTGGTTCCCAAACCGTCCGTGCCCAGGTTGGGGTCGGTGAACTGAAATCCCGGGAAGGCCGTGGTGCTCAGGGCGATATTGTTGGCGACGGTCGTGTTCGTGTTTTGCGACGTGGTCGTCTGCAAGGTCACTGGGGGAGAGAGCGTGCTGCGGTCAAAGAGGACCGGGGACTGGAAACCGAGCTCGATGCCGAATTCGTCGTCGTTGGTCAGAGTCACCTCGACCAGCAGAGCCTGAATGACGACTTGCGTCGGGGGAGCGTCGAGCTTTTCGATCATCTTTTTGAGTTCGAGGAAGTAGCGCGGGGTCGCGCTTAGCAGCAGGCTGTTGCTGACCGGCTCGGAGACGATGAAGACTTCGCGCTCGAGCAGCTCGACGGTGCTGACAAGCTCGGGGTCGATATTGGCCACGTTTCGTTCCGAGGTCACAAAATCGCTGATCGCTTTCTGCACCGCGTCTGAACTGTTGTTCTTGAGCTTCATCACGACGGTCTCACGCTTGTGCGCGTCGGTGTTGTCCAAGCGGAGAATCACCGCATAGATCGCCTGCAACGTCTCCGGCGCTCCGACTGCGATGATGCTGTTGGTTCGCACGTCGGCTGTGATGTCGCAGGATCGTCGGCGAGGTCTCGCTGGTCTGCGCGGTGGCGGCAGCCCCACCTTGACCCTGCTGCTGGCCCGCGGGCAAGAACAGGGCATTCAGCAGTCGCACGATGGTTGCGGCGTCGCCGTTGGTCAGCGTGTAGATCTTGACCGTCGCTTGAGAGGCGGTCGGACCGTCGAGCTTAGCGATCAACTTGGCGACTTCCTCGAGGTCGCGGGGCCGGGCCTGCACGATGACCGAATTGGTTCGCGCGTCGTAAACCGCTTCGACGACCGTTCCCAGTCCGGTGCGGCCCTTGTAAAAGTCGTTCACCGACTTGGCGACCTGGGCCGCGATTCCGTGCCGCAACGGGAAGACCTGGAACTCGGTTTCCGGGATCACCGGTTTGTCGAGCTGTCCCACGAGTTCTCTCACGCCCGGCAACTCGGCCGGAGGCGCGATGACCAGTACGGCGTTCGGCTTCCCAATCGCGTAAAACTTGATCTGCGGCTTCGCCGCCGCTTCGCTCGTCCGCAACCCGTGCAGGTCGGTGTAGACCGAGTTCATCAGCTTGGCGAACGAGTCGGAGTTGACGTACTGCAGCGGCAGGATGGTGATCTGCGGCGCCGCGCCGGCGCTCAGCCGCTCGACCTCGCGGATGACTTTCATCACGGCGTCGACGTCGGTCGGGTTGCCGCGGAGGATCAAAATTCCCAGTTCAGGCACCGATTCGACCGTCACCTCACCCTTGAGTCCCTTGATCAGCTCCGAAAGATTGGGCTGACCGGGCGTGGCCTGCAATGTCGCGCGGCCCGGCGCTGGTCCGCGCGGGGATAGGAGGGTTAGCGCCCTGATTCTGCACGATAAACTTGTTGAGTTCGGAAGTGACATTCTGAGCGATGGTGGCCCGCGGAACGTCGGCCGAAACGAGACGCAGATTGTCGTCCGTAAGCGAGTCGGTTTCGTCGAGTCGAGCAAAGACCTGCAGCAGGGCGGAACGTTTCTTGGCGGGCGCCTCGATCACGAGCCGGTTGTGCTCGGTGTCGATTCCGATGGTACAGGCGACCCGCGCCCGTGCGCCGGCCGCATCAAACAGGCGAAAGCTTGGCAGATTCTCCGGACCCGCGTCGAGCAGCTCAGCACGCCCCTTCAATGCCGAGTAGAGCCGCCGGGCGATGGCTTCCACGCGCCGATGCTGCGGCAAAAAGGCGGAGCCCGACACGCCGGACGTCGAGGTTGATTGCGAGCCCGATAGAGAAGGAGCAGGGGAAGGGGCGAAAATCTCTTCGGCCCGGGACGCTGCGCGAGGCGTCGCCCCAGCGGCCGGAGCCGGACTCGGCGTTTCGCCGGAGGTCGGAGCGGGCAGCAGCTCGGGTGCGTCGGCACTCTCTAAGCGGACTGGCTCGATCGTGCGCGCTCGTGGCGCTTGATCGGGCTCGTCCGACGTCGTGCTCGCAGTTGCCGGAAGAATGACCTGACCGGCCGGCGCCGAAGGCTGCACCGGAGCCGAATCGACAACCGGCTGCTGGCGCTCGGTGATTGTCTCGACCTCCGAGTGCACGGGCCGCCGACGACCGACCAGCGGCCGCTCGTATTCGGCGCGCAGATCGTCTTTGTTGACGACGAGTAGAAAATCCTCTTGGCGGACGAGTCGGAAATTCGATTGGCTGTCTTCGAGCTCGTGGTTCAGGGCTGAAATCACTTCGCCCGTGGTGTGCTTCGTCCAATCGCGGAATTTCACGGTGCCGTTGGGACACTTTTTCGCGACCAGCTTCAGCCCGCTCTGGTCGCACAGGCTTTGCAAAACTTGCGCCAAGTGGCGGAAACGAAGAAGATGCGGATTTCGGGCGTCGTGTCGGCTTTTTCGATCTTCTCGTCTTCCAGCTCCTTGGCTGTTTTTTCTTTCTTAGGCGATTTTTCTTCCTTGGGAGATTTTGTCTCCGGCTCTTTGGCGGCGGGATCAGGGTCTCCCGAGAGATGAACCGAGTCAGCGGCGCTTGGGGCCGCGTCGGGGGCGTGCGACGAAGCGCCGGGGGTATTTCCGTCGGAGTTCAACTCCATCAAGGCCGGCGCCACGGCTGTCACGGACCCGGACTCTGAACCCGTCGCTGACACCTGCACCGCGCCTGCACTCGGCGGCGACGCGGCGGAAGAGGTTGCCTGAGGCGCGGTCGGCTGACGCATGAAGGCCGGGATGTTGTAACCCGCACGCATTCCGTCGAGATTGAGCACGACCAGGAATTTGCCCTGCGGAATGGCGCGATAACCGAGCGGCTCCAACTGGCGATTGACCAGTCGCAACGCGTCGGGAATGGTGTGATCCGACGAATCGAAGCACGTGAATGTGCCCGGCGGGGGCGACTTCATCACGACTTCCATTCCGCCGTGCCGCGCAATGCGTTTGAGCACCTTCGCCCATGAGGCATTCCGCATATTGAGGCGAACGCGTTCGTCAGGCTCCGGCTTTGCGCCGGTTCCTCCCTTGTGAGTGGCTTCAGACGATGGGGCCGATGAGTTCGAGCCCTCCTGAGCGCGGGCGGCCGGAGGGCCACCGGCCCAGATCAGTCCCGCAATCGTGAGGCATCGGGCGACTGCGCCCGCGACGCGAAAACACTTCGGCTCGAAGCGCGTATGCTTGCTGGCCATTGGCTGACGACCCCCCTGAACGATCTGCTCCAAATGCTGCGGATTTTGCGGCGGTCCGCGCAGTCGATGCGCTCCGATCCTCAAAACCGGAGTTTTCGTTACTATCGGCAAACTCGGACCAGTCGTTTAGGTCTGCCGCTTCTAGCACCCAGAATTCAGCTTCAAAGGGGGGTTTCGCGCACGAAGGAATTCAGTTTCCGCCCGGTCAGCGAAGATGGGCCGAGTTTGACGGTTGTTCGAGCGCGCGAAGTGAACTCAGTTTCTGGCGGGGCAAATCGACGCGACGCCGTTATCCGAGCAGGGCGCACTGCGCGAGAAGAAGGAGCTGTGGCCGCCCGCGACCGCAAGATCATCAAACGCCGTGATAGGCGCGATACCAGCCGACAAACCGTTCGACACCGGTTTCAATTGGCGTGGAGGGGCGGAAGCCGACGTCGCGAATCAGGTCGTCGATGTCGGCATAAGTCTCCGGCACGTCCCCCGGTTGCATCGGCAAGAGACTAAGCTCGGCCTTGCGGCCCAACTGCTGCTCTAAGACGGCAATCACCTTCATCAGCTCGACCGGCTGGTTGTTTCCGATATTGTAGACGCGAAACGGCGCAAAACTGGAAGCGGGGTCCGGAGCGGTCGCCGACCACTCGGGATTGGGCGCGGGAATGCGGTCGGCCACGCGCACGATGCCTTCGACGATGTCGTCGATATACGTGAAATCGCGTCGCATCTTGCCGTGGTTGAAGACGTTGATCGATCGGCCGGCCAGAATGGCATCGGTGAACAACCAAAGCGCCATGTCGGGCCGGCCCCACGGGCCATAAACCGTAAAGAACCGCAGGCCGGTCGTCGGCAGCCCATACAGATGGCTGTAAACATGAGCCATCAACTCGTTGGATTTTTTTGTCGCGGCGTAGAGACTTACGGGGTGGTCGACCGGGTCGTGGACGGCAAACGGCATCTTTTTGTTTGCGCCGTAAACCGAACTCGACGACGCGTAAACCAGGTGCTTGACGCCCCCGCGCCGGCACCCCTCGAGAATGTTTACGAAGCCGACCAGATTGCTCGCGACGTACGCATGCGGGTTCTCGATTGAATAGCGCACACCCGCTTGGGCAGCGAGATGGATGACCGCCTCGAACCGCTCCCGCTCGAAGAGCCGAGCGACGGCGTCGCGATCGGCCAAATCCGTTTGATGAAAGGAAAAGCCCGGCTGATGCACGAGCTGGTTGAGCCGGTCGCGCTTGAGCTCGACGCGGTAGTAGTCGTTGAGGTTATCGAGGCCCACGACCGTATCGCCGCGGGCCAGCAGCCGCTCGCTCGTATGAAAGCCGATGAAGCCGGCCGCCCCCGTTACCAGAAACTTCGCCACCGCGCGCCTCAAGTCCCGTCCCGATCGCTGGAGCCGCCAGCGCATCATCCTCGCCGGCAATCGACACGGGCTCCGGCCTCTTTATCGGCGATTTGCGGCGCGACGACAAGACGAGTGGTTGGCGGCTCGTGCTCGGGAGTCCGCTCGACGCGCTACGCGGCGCGACGCGCGCCGAGTTCGTGCGACACGGGCTCGACCGGGCTCGGCATGGAAAGAATCGTCGCCGGCTCGGCGACTTCGCCCAGACTTCCGCCCAGGGAGGGAAGCGGCAGGGCAGTCTGCGTCCAGGAGTGGCAGAACGTATCGAACAGCCGAAACAGGTCGATCAACCGTTGTCCCCTGAGCCTGTTCTGCAGAGAGCCGCGAGATGTCAGGGTTGCGCGAACTCCGCTTGTCCCCGGCACCGAATAGTTGAATTGCCAGGCCGGCTCGCGCGGGTTTGACTGCGGTTCGTCGGCGGTCAGCCGCTCGATGGCCGTTTGCCGATCGCTGGCCCACCGAAGTCGGCAAATGACCGTGTCGTTTCGCTCGTCCCAGCAGACGAAATCGAGGTGCGTTCCCCCCATGGCCTCGACATGCTCGGTGATTTCCTTCCAATAATGGATCGGCTCGACGCCGCTCGATCGCGCGATCCGATCGACGACGAGTTGGGTTTTGAAAACACCCGAGCTGCCCGCGAGCAGCGTGCTCATCGCTTGAATGTACCGAAAGAACAAAACTGTCTCGTCGTAACCGAACACGCGTCCGACGATCAATACCGCCAACAGCGTCAGGCACAATCCGAGGGCCAAGCGATCGTTCTGAAAGTAAGCCGAGACGAGCGTGACGGCGGCCATCGCGACGCACAGCGCCGAGATCACCAACAGCGATTGAGCGCGGGAAAGTCCGCGATCTTGCAGACAATGATGGATATGTCCCCGATCGGCCTCGCCGATCCCGCGCCCGTTCAGCTTGCGACGCACGATCGCCATACACGTGTCGAAGACCGGCACACTCACCAGGACGAGCGGAATCGCCAGCGCGAATCCCGTCGCTTTCTTCATCGACGATTCGATCGCCAAGGCTCCGATCACAAAGCCGATCGTCAAGCTCCCGGAATCACCCAGGTAGATGCTGGCCGGCGGCCAGTTATGCAGCAGGAAGCCGAAGAGCGCTCCGGCGAAGACCAGCGACAGGGCCAGAGGGCCGTAAAGCCCCTGCATGTTGCACAAGCCGGCCACTGCGGCGCACACAATCAATCCGATGGTTCCCGCCAAGCCGTCGAGGCCGTCGACGAGGTTGATCACATTCGAGCAGCTCACCAACCAGAACACGGTGAAGAGTGATCCGAGCAGGCCCATCCCAATCCGCGCATCGAACAGGTGGAGCGATTCAATCGACCGCCCCCAGATGACGAACGGAAGACAGGCGACGATTTGCAGCAAGAGCTTCGTCCGCGGACGCAGGCTGATGCGGTCATCCCACAGGCCCACCGCGCAGAACAGCCCGGCCGAAATCAGCAGCATCGGAACGAAATGCCCCGGCTCGGCGTCGACGACGAGCCACTTCCAGTGATAGATCCAATGGCCGACCACAACCGTCGTGACGAGCGACGCGTAGACCGCCAGGCCGCCCAGCAGCGGAATCGGGGCGCTTTGAGACTTCCGGCGGCCATCGGGGTGATCGAGCATGCCCGTGCGCCGCGCGACGACTTTGGCGATCGCCGTCAAGAAGTAGCTCGTCGAGACCGCCAACAGGACGAATCCGACGGTCGACGAGTCAAAATTTGGCAGCATGAAAGCGACCGTTTTGCGCGATGCAATCGGAAGTGGGGGCTCCGGCGATGGTTGGCTCAGCCGCTCGTTCGCCCCAAAGCGTGCCGGAGTATACTGGCGTCCCTGATTCGGTCAAGGCGATTGCCGAGTCGCATCAATCTGTGTAAAGCCTTTGTCCAGAGCGGTTTGAAACAGGATCACCGCGCTGGGGGCCGAATCCGGCGCGCTTCCGTTTTCCGCAAAATCCAAGAGGCCCCCCTGCGTCTTCCTGTGCATCGGTCAAACCCGGGATGGTCCGCTTGATTTGCGGTGATTTCGGACCGAAACTGGAAGACAGGACACCGCTTTCGCTAATCGGGCGCTCATGTCAGAGGAGGGATCGTGACTGCCAAGCGCCTCGCGCCAACCGGCCGCAGAGAGGGACGTTCGATGCTGGCAACTCCCATGGCTGCCCAAGCCGTTTTGGATCGTGAGTTCCTGGAACTCCGTGCCAAGCTGCTGGAACTGGCCGCCTCGTTTGACCGGCTCGATCGCGGAGGCGGGATTTCCCCGGACGATCGGCGCCTGCAACTCATTCGACTGGGTTTAAAGGTCCTGTTGGACGAGACGGGCGACCGGGCCGAGCAGATTCAACTCATCTTCTCGCGACCCTATGACGACGACTGGCAGAAGGAGTTTGGACTCGTGCCGCCGACCAGCGAACCGGCACAGGTCCAGGAGTAAGCGGGATGTACTATTTCGATCCGCACATCCATATGGTCTCGCGGACCACCGACGACTACGAGCAGCTCGCCAAGATGGGCTGCGTCGGCGTGAGCGAGCCCGCGTTTTGGGCCGGCTTCGACCGGGGCAGCGTCGACAGCTTTCGCGACTATTTCCGCCAGCTCACCGATTTCGAGAAGCGCCGCGCTCAGCAGTACGGAATTCGGCACTTCACCTGGCTCTGTATCAACGCCAAGGAGGCCGAGAACGTCCATCTGTCGCGCGATGTGATCGCCATGATTCCCGAATTTCTCGATCAGCCGACCGTGCTGGGCATCGGGGAAATCGGTCTCAACAAGAATACGCCGAACGAATCGATCATTTTTCTCGAGCACGTCGACCTGGCCGTGCAGCACGACCAGTCGATTCTGATCCATACGCCCCACCTGGAAGACAAATTCCAGGGGACCATGATGATCCTGGATATGCTCTGCGACGATAGCCGGCTCGATCGCAACCGGGTGCTCGTCGATCACGTCGAAGAGCACACGGTGCGGCACGTGATCGAAGAGGGATTCTGGGCCGGGATGACGCTCTATCCCGTCTCGAAATGCACGCCGCAGCGGGCCGTCGATATTATCGAGATGTACGGCCCCGATCGGTTGTTGGTGAACTCGGCCGGGGACTGGGGCCCGTCAAAGCCGACGGCGGTGCCCGATTTCATTCTCGAGATGCGCCGCCGCGGCCACCCGGAAAGTCTCATCCGGCGCATCGTCTACGACAACCCGATTGAGTTCTTCAGCCAGAGCCGAAACTTCCAGTTCCAGGCTCCCGACGCGCTGGAAGAAATCATCCGCACTTGAATTAAATGGATCCACGCTTGGGTGCCACGGCTGAGACGGCTGAGACGCTTCGGCTCAGCCGTGTCTTCAGCGCTTAATCTAAAGCAGGTCGCGAAAGCGCCCGTGGAAATAAGCGCGCTTGATAGCTTGGGTGAAAACGCACGGCTGAGCGAGCTCAGCCGTGGCACCCGATTTCGGACATGAGGGACTTGCATCAGAAATGAACGGTCCGCGCGTGCCGCAGAATCCGGGACAGTTTCCCACCACGCGAATGCGCCGCAATCGGCGGACGGCCTGGTCGCGGCGGCTCGTGGCCGAGCACCGGCTCAGCGTCGATGACCTGATCTGGCCCGTCTTCGTTCACGAAGGGAAGGGCAAGCGCGCCGCCATTCCTTCGATGCCGGGCGTCGATCGGCTTTCAATCGACCTGTTGGCTCAGGCTGCGAGCGAAGCGTGCGAGTTGGGCATTCCAGCGATTGCACTCTTCCCGGCGACCGACCCAGCCAAAAAAACGGCCGACGGCGACGAAGCCCTTAACCCTGACAACTTAGTCTGCCGCGGCGTCCGCGCGGTCAAAGAAGCCTGTCCGGAAATCGGCGTGATGTGCGACGTGGCTCTCGATCCCTACACGAGCCACGGACACGACGGCCTGTTGCGCGAGGGACAGATCGTCAACGACGAAACGGTCGCCGTTCTCTGTAAGCAAGCCGTGAACCAGGCCCAGGCGGGCTGCGACATCATCGCGCCTTCCGACATGATGGACGGCCGAGTTGGCGCCATTCGCCGCGCACTCGATGAAGCCGGATTCGACCGCGTGCAGATCCTGGCCTACGCGGCCAAGTACGCGTCGGCCTTTTACGGTCCGTTTCGCGACGCGGTCGGTTCGGCGACAAACCTGGCGGGCGGCGACAAAAAAACCTACCAGATGGATCCGGCCAACGGCGACGAGGCGCTTCGCGAAGTGGCCCTCGACATTGCCGAGGGGGCCGACATGGTGATGGTCAAGCCGGGGATGCCGTACCTCGACATCGTCCGCCGCGTCAAGGAAACTTTCGGCCTGCCGACCTTCGCCTATCAGGTGAGCGGTGAATACGCGATGCTCTGTGCGGCCGCCGAAAAAGGTTGGCTCGACCGCGAACGCGTGATGCTCGAAAGCCTGTTGGCTTTCAAACGCGCGGGAGCCGACGGCGTGCTCACCTATTTTGCGCTCGAGGCAGCCAAGCGCCTCAAGCGCGGCTGATTTGCTCAGCGTCGATCAGGCCGCCTCGGCGGAGTCGTCGTCTTCGTAAACGAGGAAGAAAATGCTGTTGATCGCGTCCTCGAGATACGACTTGATGTTCTCGCTCTGGACAGTCTCCGCCAGGCGTTCCAACTGCTCGACGACGCTGTCGACTTCGTCGCTGGTGATTTCTTCGTATTCTTGCCCATCCGCCTGACTGCCGAGCTGTTCTTCCGCCATGTCCGCGCTCCTCGAAGACTGATGCTTCTCGTCTTAATCGGCTGCGGGCGGCCGGCGGCATGAATTTCAGGCGGATCGTTGGGCGCGAAGGGATCCGACGTTCCCAACATCGGTCAGAGAGTCTCTAACGACTGCCGCGTTTCTTCGCGGCGGCCTTCTTCTTGGCCGGAGTCTTTTTTGCAGCGGCCTTCGTGCTCGGAGCTTTTTTCTTTGCGCCCTTGGCGAAAATGTTGTCCCAGCCATCGGAGAATTTGACCGACGATCCGGTGTGCACTGTGTAACCAGTCATTGGCGCTCCTCGTGACGTAACTCAATAACGTGCGTCGACAACAGCTCTGCCCGGCGAGCGTCGGGCGTAAGCCCGATGGTGCTTTGTTTTGATCTGCCTTCTCGGGCTCGGAGCGCGGCGGAATTCACGAAGCACCCCCAGCCGAGGCTGGCGCCCCGCCACGCTACAGCCCCAGCAGACGGCGGATTCCGAGCCAGCTTTGAATGTACGTGGCAAAGGGCAGCCCGTCGACCGTCGCCTCGCGACGGCGCGTCATGCCGTCGATCGCAGGGCCCTCCGCCACCATTTGCTCTAAGAGCCGCCGCTGAAAATCTTCGTCAAGTGGCGCGAGCGCATCGACGCGGTTCATGAGCACCAACGTCGCGGCAGCGAGGGCGAACGCGCCCCAGTTACTCGTGCCCGCGATCACATTCCAGTCGGTCGCGATGCGGCAGGGAATCCAGGCCGAAGTCTCGCCCCCGATTCGTCGCGCCAGATCCTCCCACGGGACGCAGCCCATGCCGATTTCATTTCCTCCGTCCCCGATGCCGATCGTTTTCAGGTCAGGCCGTTTTCGCGGACCATCCTCATATAAGAGGTGTAGACGCGCCGTGGAGTCATCGATCAATTTCCCGCGGATATTGTGGCAACGGTCGCGATGTTCAACCGAAACGGCCGCTCGGAATTCGGCCAGAGGAGCCGGCCCGTTCCGCGGCTGACGTGCCAGAGACTCCTCGTCGTGACTCGGACCGACGCGTTCGACGGCGATCAAATGGGTCAATTGCGATCCGCGATCACTGTTCACGAAATCGTCAAACCACTCGGTTGGTTGTGTGCAGATCTCGATCGGTACAAGAGGCATCGCCGTCGCGCGGGCTGCGGCCCGGACGGCCGAAGCGCACGGCAAATCGGTCACGAGCGTGCAGCCGATACCGACTGCTTCGAGAGCCGTCGCTAACACCACCGCGCCGGGAGGTCCGTCGGTTTCGGCCGACGGCAACTCGGCATCGGGGACGAAGAAACCGGTGACGATTGCGACGCCGCGGGCTGCGCTGGCGAGACTCTCGGCCGCTTGTGCGAGATGACCGGAACAGAGGGGCCCCAGCCTTGGCTCAGTGGAAATCAGTCCTCGGCCGGCCGGGTCACGGCGGACCAAGGCCTCGATCTGGTCAATCAACGCAAAAGAAGGTGCCACGTGCGGCCAGCTTCGCGCTCTTACGCAGAACGGTGAAAAATTGTTGGACGGCAGCAGTAGAACGCGACGCGACCCGCATCACAAGGTGGCGTGCGGAAAGGGCTTCTTCCCAGCGCTGAGAATTAGCTCTTCTCAGGCTTTCTTGGTTATGGGAAATCTTTTTGTCCGTTGCTTCCCAGAGTAGACAGTCTTCAAAAGCAGTGACAGAATCCGCAAAGCGAACCCGGTTTTCGGGCGGGCTCGGTGCGCGCATTTCGACGAGCTGAATTGCACTTCGGTCCTCGAAGCTCATCTGCCCCGTCTAGATGTTGATTTGCGGCCCGATCAAATGGCGCCGCTGGGGTTCACCCTGGTTGCGATGGAAAGAGCGAGATGGCGAAGAAGCTCTCCACGGCTGACATCTTAAAAGCGGCGCGAGCGCAAGCGGGGCAGGGAGGAGAAGCGCCAGCCGCTCAGCCAACGTCGGGTGAAACGCCTGCCGCGGCGCCCGCGCCAGCCGAAGCTCAAGCGGCCGCGGTAGAGCCGGACGCGCCAACTCCGGCACCGGCAGCGCCGGCGGCAAGCTCGGGCAGCTCCGAAATCGACCAAAGACATTCTGGCCGCCGCTCGCGCTCAATCGGGCGGTGCCACTGCGTCGCCAAGCGCCTGCCGCACCGAAGGCGACACCCGCAAAAGCGCCGGCAGCAGCTGCGGGCGCAGCCGGCGGGGGTTCGACAAAAGACATCCTCGCCGCGGCTCGCGCCCAAGCGACAGGGGGCGCGGCCCCGGCACCTGCCAAATCGACCAGCGACATCTTAGCGGCCGCCCGCGCTCAAAGCGGCAAGGGAGCGGCTCCGGTCGCGGCCAATCCCGCGGGAGAAAAACCATCCAAGGCGGCAGCGAAACCGGCCGCTGCAGCGGCGGTGGTTGCCGCGGCCGGCGCGGCTCGACCCTCCGTCCAGGAAATGCTCAAAGCGGCCCGCGAAGGTAAGGGAGTTGCGGCCGCGGCGTCTGCGACCGCGACGGCCGTCAAGCCGGCAGCTGCCGCGCCCGTGATTCCACAAAAGCCCCCTGCCAAGAAGACCGCACCCGCAGACGTCGAACCGCGCCGCGGATTTGTCGCGGGACTGGCGTGGGTGCTGTTCGGCTCCCCGTTCCGGCTCGCTTGGACCGCTTTTACTGCCACGATGGGCATCGGAGGACTGGCGACGGCCCGCTTCATGATGCCCAACGTGCTGGTCGAGCCGCCGAGCAAATTCAAAGTCGGTCCACCGTCGGACTATCCGCCGGCAAGCGTCGCAACCAAGTGGACGGCCCAATACGGCGTCTGGCTGGTGCACAACGAATTCAACGGCAAGGATCTGATTTACGCACTGCAGACCGTTTGCACCCACCTCGGCTGCACGCCGAACTGGCTCGAAGGAGAACGCAAATTCAAATGCCCGTGCCACGGCTCGGGCTTTTACATCACGGGAATCAACTTCGAGGGACCCGCTCCGCGACCGCTCGAGCGGATGGCCATTCGCTTGGCGGAGGACGGGTGCAATCGAAGTCGACAAGAGCCGCAAGTTCCAGCAGGAACTTGGTCAGTGGAACGACCCGGCGAGCTTCGTGGAGGTCGCCTGAGTGTCGTCATTCGGGAGGGAAGCCCGACGTCACCGCGCGGCGGTCGCGATCGGCGAATTGCCGCGCGAAGCGGTGGGCGACCCAAGGCGCTTTAAGGACTAAAGTACTCGTCATCTCAAGGCTGGCCTGAACCAACATGTCTGTCGGCGATTACATTCGCGATTCGCAGATCTGGAAGAGCATCTTTCGCCACCCGGCTCCGTACGACCGGCGGAACCGCGTGGTCGTCATGCTGACGAATTTCTTCCTGCACCTGCATCCGGTGTCGATCAAGCAGCAGGGGATCGCCCTCTCCTACACCTGGTGCATGGGAGGCATCACGTTCTTCTTGTTTCTGGTCGAGACGATCACCGGCGTGCTGTTGATGTTCTATTACCGCCCGACTCTCGAGTGGGCGTTTAACGACATCCTGGCACTCCGCGACGTGACGACGCTTGGGCATCATGCGGGAGATTCACCGCTGGGGTGCCCACGCGATGGTCATTACGGTCTGGCTGCACATGTATCGCGTCTTTCTTGACGGGCAGCTACAAGCCGCCGCGGGAATTCAACTGGGTCGTGGGCGTGCTGCTGTTGGTGATGACGCTCATGCTGTCGTTCACCGGCTATCTGCTGCCCTGGGACCAACTGGCGATCTGGGCCATCACCGTCGGATCGAACATGGCCCGCGCGACGCCGTTTTTGGGACACGAAGGACCGGGCAACCAATTACTCAATATTGGGGGCTTCGACCTGATCACCAACGGCAGCGATGCGCGCTTTTTGCTCTTGGGCGGCCGGTTCGTCGGCGAAGCGACGCTCAATCGGTTTTACATCCTGCACTGCGTGGCGATTCCGCTCGTCGCGGCCGGATTGATTGCGATTCACTTCTGGCGCGTGAGGAAAGACGGAGGCATCAGCCAGCCCCTGTGAGGCGGCTGACACAGTCCTGCCGCCTTCGAGCGGCCCAGAGAATTGGTTGTTGCGTGGCCCAGCAGATCGTGAGAATGCACAGGGACGAGGATGCTTGAACCTCATCCGGATTTAACGCTCGACGTCATCCACGGCCTGGGATGGATTTATCTCATCCTGGCCGCGATGAATTTCACGTGGGCGGTCTACGTCTTCCGCAAAGGGGTCGCATTTTCGCACCGGGCTGGGCGGCCTGCTGACCCATCCGCAGGACGTGCCGAGCGCCGCCCCCTGGGCGGCTCTACGCAACGCTCCTGTCGCTGATCGGGGTCGGGCACCTGGTCGGCCAACAGCGATCCGGACAGCTTCGTCATCCGGCTGCCTCTGTTCTTCAAAACGATTGTCAACACGATCGTCGCCAGCCCGGTCCGTCTATTTCGCTATTTCGATCGTCGGCTTCGGCCTGGTGGTCGCGCTGCGCAAGTGGCTGGTGAAGCCGACCGTCGCCTGGACGCTTGCTCAACCTGGGCCTGTTGTTCCTGGCGCTTGAGTCTGACCGACTACAACTTCCGACAGATCGTCGGCAAGCCCGACAACGTGCCGATCGTTTCGATGCTCTTCATCGTCGCGCTTCTTCACCTGGCTCTACTTCAAGCGGGCCGTCGAGAACGACGAGCGGATCGCGGCAGGGCCGACCGGTGCTCGAGGCCGAGAACAACGAAAAAGTTCTGGTCTGGCCCGACCTGGTCTACACCGAGCTGATCTGCATGGTGGTGCTGACGGCCGTTCTGGTGGCGTGGGGCATCGCGCTGCAGGCGCCGTTGGAAGAGCCGGCCTCGTCGGTGCGGACGCCCAACCCGTCGAAGGCCCCGTGGTACTTCCTGGGTCTGCAGGAAATGCTCGTCTATTACGACCCGTGGCTGGCCGGCGTCGTCTTTCCCGAGCCTGATCATCGTCGGCCTGATGGCCATTCCCTACATCGACTTCAACAAGAAGGGGAACGGCTACTACTCGTATCAAGGAGCGGTCGTTCGCGATTCTCACCTTCATGTTCGGGTTTTTGCCGCTGTGGATCGCCATGATCATCCTCGGCACTTTTCTCCGCGGCCCGAACTGGAACATTTTCGGCATCTACGAGTTTTGGGACGTCCACAAGCTGGAAGTGCTCAACAACGTCAACCTCTCGGAGATGTTCTGGCTCAACTGGATGCACACGTCGCTGCCGGTCGCCCCGGCCGACGCCGGGGCGTGGACCAAGTTGGGTTACATCTTCCTCCGGGAATGGCTCGGGTTCGCGGTGATCTTCGCGCTACTTCTTCCTGATGCCGCCGCTTCTGGCGCGGATGCCGATTCTTCTCGAAGTTTTACGCGCGGATGGGTTTCATCCGTTACATGGTGTTCGCCAACCTGCTGCTCTGGATGGCCGCCTTGCCGATCAAGATGGTTTTGCGCTGGACGGTGAATTTGAAGTACATCGTCGGCATTCCGGAGTGGTTCTTTAATATCTGAGCGCTGAAGACTGAGCGCAGACGCCGGGTTCGCTCGCGAATCCGCTTGCGGAGTTTCAGACGAGATGCCGGCTACCGAATCGTATTATCGCGACGTCAAGAAAGTGCACGTCGTGTTCGCCGTCAGCTCGTCGCTCCTGTCTGCTGACGACGCTCTGGATGATGCAGGCCGATCAGGCGCGGGAGTGGACCGGCTACCAGCGCAAGTTCGAGGAGCTGCAGACCCAAAAGCAGCGCGCCGCGATCAACGCGATCGAGACGAGCCCGCAATACAAAACGTCTGAGGACGATCTGCGGGCCAAGAAAAAGGCCGCCGAGGACCAGTTGAAATCGATGCAGCCTGAGGTCGAGCAGGCGAACAGCGACTTTGCCAAGGCCGACGCTCGAATTCGACCTCATCAGCCGCCAGGTGCGCAATGTGCGCGCCTATCGCGACAAGGCGCGGGCCGATTTCGACCTGGGAGTACGCGACGCTCTGCCGCAGGACAAGCTTGATGAACTGCAGAAGGACTTCAACGACAATCAGGCGGTCGTCGACAAGGCCGAGCTCGAGATGCAGGACAAGAAGGCCAAGCGCGACGAAACTCAGGCGACCGTCAAGAAGCTCAACAAATCGCTCGACGACGCCAACGCCGCCCTGACCAAGTTGAATACGGAACTCGACCTGCGCGAGAAGGCTCTGGCGTAAGCTTGACCCCATCGGGATTTTCGGCCTTCAAGAAGCAGATCATGGAGTGGCCGATCATCAACGGCTTCAATTCGCCGCTTGAAGATCACGCAGGACTGGCTGCCGACTTTAACGATCCAATTGGGGATGGCCCGCACGGCCCGGTTTGACCGCTGCCGCACCTGTCACGCGGGAATCGACCGCGTCGAAGCGGGGAACGTACCGTCGTTTCCGTTCGGACATCCGAGCGGCGACGGGTCTCTCCAACATGGTGCTCGAGAACAAGTACCCCAATCCCTTTGCAACGCATCCCAATCCCGATCTCTACCTGTCGGCAACCAGCCCGCATCCGCTGCAAAAGTACGGCTGCACGATCTGCCACGACGGGCAGGGGTCCGGCACGTCGTTCAACGACGCCTCGCACACCGCCAACGACCCGTACCAATACGAAGAGTGGCACGAGAAGCATCACTACAGCTCCAATCACTTTTGGGAATTCCCGATGCAGCCCGAGCGGCTGCGCGAGTCGACGTGCATCAAGTGCCACCACTCGGTGGTCGAACTGGGAGTTCACCCGACGTTCGGTGCCAGCGCCCCGAAGTTGTACAAGGGCTACAACCTCATCAAAGAATACGGCTGCTTCGGCTGTCACGAGATTCAGGGCTTTGACGGCATGCGGCCGATCGGCCCGGACCTGCGGCTCGAGCCTTCGACCGAGGCCGAGGCGGCCAAGATCGCCGCCGACCCGACGCAAATCGCCGGCACGATGCGCAAGGTCGGCCCGTCGCTGCGTCACGTCGGCAAGAAGCTGACGCCCGAGTTCATCAGCTACTGGGTCGAGCTGCCTCAGCGGTTTCGCCCGACCACGCGGATGCCTCAGTTTTTCCACACCTCGAACCTGGACGATCCTCAGGCCGATAAGCTCCAGCCGATCGAGATTGTGAGCATCGCGCATTACCTTTCTGCCAACACGGAAGACTACCGCCAGTCGAAACCGATCGAGGGTTACGCGCCCGATCCGGTGCGTGGCAAGGATCTCTTCTCGAAGCGGGGCTGCCTCGCCTGTCACAGCCACGAAGCGTTTCCCGATTCACACGCGACGTTCGGCCCCGAGTTGAGCCGCGTGCACGCGAAGATCCGGCCCGGCGAAGAGGGCTTTGCCTGGGTCTATAGCTGGATTCGCGATCCGCAGGCTTACCACAAGCGCTCGCGGATGCCGAATCTCTTCCTGGAGCCTTACCAGGAAGGTGGGCAGCAGATCGATCCGGCCGCCGACATCGCCGCCTTCCTCTTGCAGAAGGGGGCCGAGAAGTTTGCGGTGCCGTCGACTCCGCCCGGCCAGTTCGACAGCACGCTCGACGAACTGGTCAAGCTCTACCTTTCCAAACAACTCAACACGGCCGACACCGACAAAGTGCTCGCCAGCCGCGAGTATCCGACCCCCAAGTCGAAGATTAAGGGGGACGAGGTCGAGTTGGCCACCGCGGATGGCAAGGCCGCCGACACCAAGCAGTGGCAAGCCATGCGGCTGAATTACGTCGGCCGTCGCACGATCTCCCGTTACGGCTGCTACGGCTGCCACGACATCCCGAATTTCGAGACAGCCCGTCCGATCGGCACGACGCTGCAGGACTGGGGCCGCAAGGACACGAGTCGGCTGGCGCCCGAGCACATCGAGGAGTATCTCGAAGAGCACAAAGAGTCGAACGGAATGACGATGCACGAGCGGGTCGTCGAAGCGATGAAGGCGGCCCGCGGCGGCGGGGCTGCAACCGGCGAGTTCAAGGGAGACGAGCAAAAGCGCGAGATGCGGGCGGCCTACTTCTACAACGATCTTCTCCACCACGGTCGGGCCGGCTTCCTCTGGCAGAAGCTCCGCGACCCCCGCAGCTACGACTATCTGAAGACCGAGACGAAGGGTTACGACGAGCGGCTGCGGATGCCCAAGTTCCCCTTCAACGAAGAAGACATCGAAGCGATCTCCACCTTCGTGCTCGGCCTGGTCGCCGATCCGCCGGCCAAGGAATACATCTTCACGCCGCAGGGGCCCGAAAAGGCGCGAATCGAGGGAGAGCGGCTGCTCGACCGGTACAACTGCGTCGGCTGCCACATGATTGAGATGCCCGAGATTCATTACGCGATTGAACCCAGTGAGATCACGGCCAGCACGCTGCAGTCGGGCGACTATCCGGCCGCTCGCGATTTGTTGCTCAAGCTCAAACCGCCGCGCAAGGCGCTGACGCGGCGAGCAACAAAAGGTGACGCTGCAGGGAGCCGAAAAGACTCTTCCCGTGATGCGGTTCCACGGATTGATCATGAACCGTCCCGATCCCACCGACCCACCGGAGGATCAAGAGTACGCGTACGACCTGTGGGAGACGCTTGACGTCGACGGGAAGACGGTCTTTCCCGCAAGCCGCCTGCTCGTGAAAAAGCCGCGGCTCGCACCCGGCTCGACCGTCCAGGACGGATATTCGATTCCAGCCGCGGGGCGGCGACTTCGCGCAATGGCTCGTGGAGAAGCTCTCGACCAGTGCGCGACCTGAATCGTCAGCTCGCGTGGCAGATGGCCCCCCCGCCGCTGTACAAGGAAGGCACCAAGGTCCAGACGCCCTGGCTCTATCAGTTCCTGCGCGAGCCCTATCGGCTGCGACAGACGACCGTGCTGCGAATGCCCCGTTTCAACATGAGCGCCGAGGAAGCGCAGACGCTCGCCAACTATTTTGCGGCCGTCGACGGCGAGCCTTTCCCCTATCAGAAGATCCCGGAGCGAGATCCCGACTATCTGGCCGCACAAACGGCGCAATACGAAAAGTATCTCGCCCCGCAAAAGGCCGACTATCTGAGCGAAGGCTGGCACGTCTTCAACGGCGCGGCGTGCATCAACTGCCATTCGCTGGCAGGCCGCGAGGTAAAGGTCGGCGATCCCAAGAAGGACATCCGCGGTCCAAACCTGGAGTACGCTTCCGACCGTCTGCGTCCGGATTGGTTGATGCTCTGGCTTTATAGTCCGCGGTGGATCACGCCGTATACATCGATGCCGCAGGTCTTCCCCAAGAGCCAGACGGCCGCGGGTGATTTGGCGAAATATTTCGGGGCCGACAACGGCGTTCAGGTGATCGCCACGCGCGATGCGCTGATCAACTACCATCGTTTGATGGAAGCTGGGGCGCTCAAGAAATCGGTCGCCGAGGTCCCAACCCCGAACTCCGAGCCGTCCAAATCGGGCAGCCGAAGCGGCGCGGCCGGGCGCCGAACGCGCCCCCGAGAGCGAAGACCGCCGTCGACTGAATCATCGTCCACTCGAGGTTTTCAATAACTGTATGTCCATGACAACAAAAACAGGCTCCTCACTTTTCGCATTTACGGCGCTCGGCGTTCTTTCGACCGTATCCGGCCTGTCCGGCTGCGGCGGAGCCCAGGGCGTGACGACCGGCGCTTCGTCGCCCACGTCGATCACCATCCGGCATGGCAAAGAGAAATCCGAGGTGACACCCGTCGCGGCTGCGGGTGGTGCCCAGGCTGGCGCTGCTGCGCCGGCAGCAGCCGGCGGCTTCGGCACGCTGAAGGGCCGCGTGATCTTCCAGGGGGCAGTCCCCAAGCTCGAGTCTCTCACCGCGCAGGCCGAGACTAAGGAGCCGATCTGCGCGAAAGCGGGCATCCCGAACGATAAGCTGGTCCTCGGCGAGGGGAACGGGGTCGCCAACGTCTTCATATTCCTTCCCAAGGCGCCCCCCGGCGTGCCGGTCCCCCCGATTCCAGCCGAGCCCGTCAAGTTCGACCAGAAAGATTGCCGTTTCTTTCCGCATGCTCTCGTGATTCGTACCAGGCAGACCTTGAAGATCCTCAACAGCGATTCGTTCCTGCACAACACGCACATTTATGCCCAGCGAAGCGAAGTGTTCAACCAAGGGGTTTCGCCTCACAACAGCACCGGAATCGACTACCAATTCGAGAAGTCTGAAGCGAAACCAGTCGAGGTGAAGTGCGACATCCATACCTGGATGCGGGCCTACCAGATGCCCGTGGATCACCCCTGGGCGGCGCGTGACCGGCGCCCAACGGCGAATACGAAATCAAGAATGTGCCGGCTGGCGAGCAGAAATTTCAGGTCTGGCATGAGGCGGCCGGCGGCGGTGGTTACCTCGATCGCAATCTGACGGTTACCATCAAGCCGGGCGAAGTGACCACCAAAGACATTCCTTATGACGCCGGCAAGTTCGAGCAATAGAGGCCATCGAGTGTTTAGCGGTTTTGTGTCGATTTCCTCGAGGTTGTCTGCCGTGAGTGCTGCCAAGCTGGGACTCTTGAGTTCGCTGCTGGCGGTGGTCGCCGTCTCCGGTTGTGGCGAGTCCCCCGCGCCCAAGTTCGTCGTCGGCGATTCGACGCTCAAGCTCTACCGCCCGGCGCAGGCGCGGTCGAGGCCGAATTGGTCAAGGATTTCGGCGAGCCGAATCGCCTGGTCGTCTGGCCAAAGCTGCCCGTCGATTTCGGCGCGTTCGACGGAGTGGTCGAAGAAACGGCCCAGAACTTTTCCGATCCGGTCAAAATCAAGTTGACTCGCAAGGCCGATTCCAAAGTCCCGATGGCGACCGAGGACCTGCGCGGCGCGGGGTTGATCTGGACGTCGGGCTCCAACTCCGACGCCACCGCTTGGGACCAGAAAGGGCGCGAGGTGCACCTCGACTACGAGATCGAGCACTACGATCCCGAAACGTCGAAACTCGCGGTCCGTGTCACTCCCGCAATCGCCGGCGACAAGGGGAAGCTCGACCCCCCCAAGGCGGGTGACAAGTTCACAGTCGTGGGCCCCATGTTGCAGCAGGGGCACAAGCTCTACATGACGCACTGCGAGCATTGCCACGGCGTCAGCGGCGACGGGAAGGGCCCGACGGGAAGCTATTTCGACATCAAGCCCCGCGACTACCGCCTGGGCCGCTTCAAATTCACCTCCACAAAGAGCAATGACAAGGCGCGCCGCGACGACCTGGTGCGCACGATCCGACAGGGAATCCCCGGCACGTACATGCCCTCGTTCCTGCTGTTCAAGGACGAAGAAATCGGCCCGATCGTCGAGTACATCCGCTGGCTCGCGATGCGCGGTGAGTTTGAGGAGAAGTCGGACGCCGAATTCGCCAACGGGCAATACACCGTGGAAGACGTCAAACAACGGCAGGGCGGCGAGTCCCGCGAGGCGATCGAGACGGCCCTCGAGAACTACATCAACTCCGAGTATCCGGCGGTTGCCGACGACTTGGCCGATCGCATCGGCGGGTCGTGGACTGCAGCCGAGCAGCCCGACGCCCTGGTCACCCCGAAAATTCCACGCACGGCCGATACGGCCGACTCGCGCGAACGGGGCCGCAAACTGTTTCATTCCGACACGGCGAAATGTGCGCAGTGCCACGGCCCGGCGGGGAAGGGAGACGGCCCTCAGACCGAGGACTATCAGGCGATTTTGGGCACGAACAAGAAGCGGACGGTCCCCGGCCTGTTCGACGACTGGGGCAATCCGATCCAGCCTCGCGACCTGACGTCGGGCATCTACCGCGGCGGCCGCCGGCCGCTCGACATTTATCGCCGCATTTATTCCGGCATCAAGGGGACGCCCATGCCGCCGTTCGGCACGGCGCTCAAAGAGGAAGAGATCTGGGACCTCGTCAATTATGCGATGAGCCTACCCTACGGGAGCGGTTCCGGAGTTCCTGAGATGAACCAGTCGAAGATTGCCTCGGCCTCGCCGGTGGGTGGAGGGTGAAACTGACGTGAAAAGGTTGTGGGCTTCCGTCTTCATTCTCTGGCCGATCATCGCGGTCGGCTCCGGCGTCATTTCGCCCACTATGCACTGGTGGTTTCCCGGCGCCGCGCAGTCGCCGATCGGACAGCGCATCGACGATCTGTTTTACATGATTCTGATCATCGTGACGGTCGGTCTTTATCGGCACGCAAGTCGCGATGGGCTATGTGCTCTTGCGGGGCGCGCGCGACACGGACGGTCCGGGCCGGGCGCATCTTCACTCACGGCAGCCATGCGCTGGAAGTCATTTGGACCGTCGTTCCGGCGGGCGTGCTCTTGTTCATCGCGTTTTACCAGCTCGATACCTGGGCCGCGTACCGCGTCAAAGAGAATTACCCGATGCAGTCCCGGCTGTCGCCGATTGCCGAAGTCACCGCGCGGCAATTTGAGTGGCGGATTCGCTACCCGAACCCGACGCGCAAATTCCAAACCCTGCCCGAGGTCGATGCCTGGCTGAGAAAGCCGGAGCCGGACGATCTCTACGCCGTCAACGAGCTGCATGTGCCGACGGGGCGGTCGGTGGTGATTCATCTGCGCACGGCCGACGTGCAGCATGCGTTTTTTGTCCCCATTCTCCGCATCAAGCAGGACGCGGTGCCGGGGCTGGTGATTCCGATCATTTTCGAGGTCCTCAAGCCCGGTCCCTACGAGTGGGTCTGTGCCGAGCTGTGCGGGTGGGGGCACTACAAGATGAAGGCCCGCGTTCAGGCCGACCCGAAGGACGACTTCGAGGCTTATCTCAAAGGTCTCGAGCGCGAGCAGTTTGACGACGGCGTCTCGGGGCACGGAGCAAAGAAAGCGACGCCGACTGCAGCCGGTGAACAGAAGCCGGAAGGTGTCGCCCAGGCGGCGAAGTAGAAAAATACGAATCGACCTGTCCGGGAGCCGGCTTTTTTTTGCCGGCCCTTTGGGAGAGTCGCGTTCGGTTGTATGAGGTGATCGGTGAGCACATTGGATCCGGCCGTTGGGGCCAGTGGAAGCGGGGCCGTCGAGCACGCGCATGAGCATGCCGCGCACCACTGAGTTGGGCTTCCTCCGCAAATACATCTTCTCGACCGACCACAAGGTCATCGGCATTCAGTTCCTCATCACCACGATGCTGATGCTGATGGTGGGGGGAGCGCTGGCGCTGGGCGTCCGCTGGCAATTGGCCTTCCCCTGGTCAGACATGCCGATTCTTCGGGCGGATCGCCTTCCCGGATCAAGGGGGACAGATTCCCCCGAGTTCTACACGATGCTCTTCACGATGCACGCCACGGTGATGATCTTCCTGGTGATCATCCCGATGCTGGCCGGCGCGTTCGGCAACTACTGCATCCCGCTGATGATCGGCGCCGACGACATGGCGTTTCCGCTGCTCAACATGCTGTCCTACTGGTTCATGTGGCCGGCGATCGGCTTCTTCATGGCCAGCTTTTTCGTCGGCGGCGGGGGACCGGCGTCGGGCTGGACCGTGTATCCCACGCTCGCCGGCCATCAAGCGGGCGGCTCCCGGCTCGGGGACGGCGCAGACCTTCTGGCTCATCGGCGCTGACGTTCGTCGGCTTCTCGTCGATGATGGGCTCGGTCAACTACTTGACGACCATCATCAACATGCGGGCCCCCGGGATGACGCTCTTCCGCATGCCGCTGACGATTTGGGCCATGTTCATCACGGCCATCCTGCAGGCCTTCGCGCTTCCCGTGCTGACGGCGGCCGGGTTCATGCAGCTGGCCGATCGCGAGTTCGGCACCTGCTTCTTCATTCCCGTCCGGTCTGATCGTCAACAACCACGCTGCCGACGCTCGGCGGCGGACAGCCGCTGTTGTGGCAGCACCTGTTCTGGTTCTATTCGCACCCGGCCGTTTACATCATGCTCTTGCCCGCGATGGGCATGGTCTCCGACATGCTGGCGACGATGTGCCGCAAGCCGGTCTTCGGCTACAAGCCGATGGTCTATTCGATCGCCGCCATCGCCGGGTTGGGATTCATCGTGTGGGGGCACCACATGTTCACGAGCGGCATGAATCCGGCCCTCGGCATGACGTTCATGGTTTCGACGATGATGATCGCCTTGCCCTCGGCGGTCAAAACGTTCAACTGGCTGGGGACGATGTGGGGCGGACGGCCGCGGTTCAACACGGTCTTCCTCAACTGCTGCGGGTTTTTGTCGATGTTCATCGTCGGCGGCCTGAGCGGCATTTTCATGGCCGCCGTGCCGGTCGACATCTACTTCCACGACACCTACTTCATCGTCGCCCACTTCCATTACATCCTGTTCGGCTCGACGCTGTTCGCGGTCTTCGGCGGGATCACCTACTGGTTCCCCAAGATGTTCGGCCGGATGATGAACGAAGGCGTGGGCAAGCTGCACTTTCTGCTGACCTTCATCGGCTTCAACGGGACGTTTTTCCCGATGCACATGCTGGGAATCGCCGGCATGCCTCGGCGGTACGCCGATCCTTATATCCATCCGTATCTCGAACACTTGTTGCCGATGAACCAGTTCATGACGTGCTGCGCCATCCTGATGGGATTTGCCCAGTTCCTGCTCTTGGGGAATTTCGCGTACAGCATTTTCTTCGGACCCAAATGCGGCCGGAATCCGTGGGACGCCAACACGCTCGAGTGGGCCGCCCCGACGCCTCCGCCGCACGGCAACTTCGATGTGCCGCCCGTCGTTTACCGCGGGCCTTACGAGTATTCGTCGCCGGCCCATCCGGAGAGTGATTTTTGGCCGCAGACCGAGCCGCCCGAGAAAGGCGCGCAGCACGACGACGCCCCCGATATTTCGCACGGTCCTGACGGGACGGGACCTCATTGATCTGCGACTGACCTGATTCGATAAAACCGACTCGACCCGACATGCGATCCGCGCATTACCGTCCGCTGCTGTTTGGCCTGGCCGTCATCACGGCGGCGACGGCATTGTTGCCGATCGTGGTCGGAGCGCTCGTTACGTCGCATAAGGCGGGGATGGCCTTTGCCGACTGGCCCACATCGGACGGGCAGGGGATGTTTGCCTATCCCGTGGCTCAAATCGGCCGGCGACAAATTCATCGAGCACGGCCACCGTCTGGCTGGCATTCTGATCGGCTGCATCAGCATTGTGTTCGCGACGGCCTGCTTGACGCTCGAGCCGAGGCGCTGGGTGCGCTGGTGTGGTGTGGGCGTGCTCCTGGCGGTCATCACGCAGGGCCTGCTGGGCGGCGGGCGAGTGCTGGCTGACGCGAGAATCCTTGCGATGTTTCACGGCGCGTCGGCCGCGGTCGTTTTTACCTTCATCGCGTCGGTTGCCCTGGTCTTGAGCCGCACCTGGAGCCAGCCGCCAGTGCTGTCGCTGCAGAGTAGGCTTGGCGCTGTCAGAATCATGGCCATCGTCACGCCCGCCGTCCTGGCGCTTCAGTATTCGCTCGGGGGACTGGTCCGCCACTTGGGGACCGCTCTTTATGCTCATGTTGGCACGGCATTTGTCGCCCTGGCCTGTATCATCGCGACCGTGGTCCTCGCGCATCGAACGCAGTGCGGATGGTTGCGGCGTCCGGCCTGGCTGCTGGGATTCGCGGCCTTTGCACAGGTGCTTTTGGGCCTGGCTGGCTGGGTCGAGAAATTCGGTTTTGCTCCCTGGGGCTATGTGGCCGTTGAGCGTTCGCCCGCACAGATCGCCGTGCTGACGTCGCATACAGTCGTCGGCATGCTGCTGGTCATGCTCTCGGTTAATCTTCTGCTTCGGGTGGTGCGAATCGGATCGGCTCGTCGTGCGGTTGGCCAGCCGCTCGAGCGTAGTCTTCCCGCGCTTGTGTCTCCGATGTTCGCCCCGCAGACGCTTGAGGGGAGCCTGAGATGACGCGCGGACACGTGGCTTCCCCTTACGCATCGCCGCCAGGAGCGTGCGCTGCCGCGCAGTCGACATGCGCAGCCGTCGAAGCGATTCCTGAGAATCGTTTTGAACTCGGCCGTCTGGCAATTGGATTGCGACTGGCCGATTATCTCGAGCTGGCCAAACCCAGAATTGCCGCGATGGCTCTGCTCACGGTCCTCGTCGGCTATACGCTCGGCGGAGGGACCTGGAATGTCGGGGCGCTGTCCCGCGTGCTGGTCGGCATCGGCCTCGTAGCGGCCGCCAGCGGGGCGTTCAATCAATTGATCGAACGGCGAACCGACGCTCTGATGGCCCGCACGGCCAATCGACCGCTACCGGCCGGCCGATTGCAACCGGCTGAAGTCGCTCTCTTTGGCGGGGTCTGCGCCTCGGTCGGCTTGAGCCTGCTCTTTTTCACAGTTAACGCGACGACAGCCTTGCTCGCGGCGTTGACTCTGCTGCTTTATGTCGGCGCGTACACCCCGCTCAAAAAATACACGGCGCTGAGCACGGCCATCGGAGCGATCCCGGGGGCTCTGCCACCGGTTCTCGGTTGGGCCGCGTCGGGTGCGGAACTCGGCTGGGGTGCCTTCTCGTTGTTCGCAGTTCTGTTCGTTTGGCAGTTCCCGCATTTTCTGGCGATTGCGTGGCTTTACCGCGGCGACTATCAGGCGGCCGGGCTGCGGATGCTGCCGGGCGGAAACGAGACCGCAGACGACCGGCCTCGGTCGGTTGCGGGTCTGTTAGCCTGCGGGTACGCGGCCGTGCTAGTTCCGGTCAGCCTGTTGCCCGGCGAGGTGGCCCTGGCTGGCGGACCTTATCGGATCGCCGCGCTGCTTGTTGAGCTTGGGCTATCTGGCGGCGGCGGTCCGGTTCGTTGCGCACGAATCGCGGGACACGGCCCGCGGACTTTTGTATTCGTCGCTCGTCTATTTGCCGACGCTTTTGCTGTCGGTGCTCACTTGGGACCATCTGCGGTTGTTGAGTTGAGCGGCTCTTGAGTTGAATTGAGAAAATGTCACACGTACACGCAACGACCGTTCACGGTGCTCCGCCCCTCAAAATGGGGCTGCCCATTCCCAACTCGAAGCTGGGGATGTGGCTCTTTCTGGGCACCGAAATCATGTTTTTTACGGCCTTCATCGGCACGTACATCGTGCTGCGGCTGGGCTCGCCCGACTGGCCACACGATCCCAACGTGACCCATATCCGCATCTGGGCCGGCGGCACGAACACGTTCGTGCTGTTGGCGTCGAGCTATCTGGTCGTCGTGGCGCACGAATCGATGGTGGCGCGGAACATCCCCCGCGCGAAACGCTTTCTCTGCGGGGACTTTTGCGCTGGCGTGCGTCTTCTTGGGGATCAAGTGCTACGAATATTACGGCAAGTGGGAGCACGACATTCTTCCCGGCCACATCGCCGAAGACGATAACCAGGCGATGACCAAGACACTGGGCGATTTTGAGAAAACCCTGAATCGCCAGTACGCGCGCTATGTGCCCGACTCGGAAGCCGCGCGGCTGGCCGACAAGCGCGCGGCGATCGACGCGAAAATGAAGGACGCTTCGCCCGAGGTGCAAAAACGGGTCGGAGCGCTCAAGGCGCTCGATAAGGAATACCTGGCGCTCCGCACGCAACATCAAGAGCTCAAGCTCCAGCTCGTGCCGCTCTCCGAGAAACTTGAGGAACTCAAGACAAATCCCGAGTTTGCCGGCTTGCTGGGCGGTCTCGAGGCCCATCATCCGATCAAGTACGGCAACATCTTCGCGTCGACTTATTTCTTGATGACGGGCTTTCACGCGATCCACGTGATTGTCGGGATGATTTTGTTCGCAATTCCGCTCTGGGTTATCTCGCTCGATCACCGCTGGACCGATTACGTCGAAAACTGCGGACTTTATTGGCACTTCGTCGACCTGGTTTGGATCTTCCTGTTTCCGCTGATTTACATCATCTGAGCTGACACGAAGAGAACACAGAGTACAAACTCGAAGCACCCGCCAGCTTATCCGCCGTCGGCGGAGCGGCTCGCCTGCGTCAGAGTAAGGATCGAAGTTATGACCGATGGTCATGCGACGAACGTTCATCATGACTCCCACGCGCCGCACCACGTTTGGTATTTCGGCGTGTTCGGGGCGCTGTGCGTTCTGACAGCCTTATCGGTGATGTTCGATGTTCTCGACATCAGGGGAAAGCATACGATCGGTGGCATCAATCTCCTCTTGGCTGTGCTCGTGCTTTCCGTCGCCACGGCCAAGGCCCTGTTTGTGATGACGTACTTCATGCACCTCAAATTCGAGGGCCGCTGGAAGTTCCTGCTGCTAAGCCCCACGGTGATCCTGGCGCTCGGTCTGCCCCTGGCCCTCTTGCCTGACGTGGGTGTCCACTATTACACGACCGACGTCCCGCAAAATTCGGCCCACGTGACGGAGCACTCGCACACGCCAGAGCTGGAGACGACGTCCGAAAGCCCGCACTGATGGGACCTGCGCCGGCGATCGAAGTTCGCGGCCTGAGCCACTCGTACGCCGAGCGCCGCGCCCTTGACGGAGTCGAGTTCTCGGTCGACGTGGGTGCGATCTTCGGACTGCTGGGCCCAAACGGCGGCGGCAAGACGACGCTCTTTCGCATCTTGAGCACCCTCTTGCCGATTCAGGAGGGGCAGGTGCGAATCCTCGGCTTCGACCTGGCCGGCCAGCCCAACGAAGTGCGTAAGCGTATCGGCGTGACCTTTCAGTCGCCGAGCATCGATCCCAAGCTGACTGTCGGTGAAAACCTCAAATACCAGGGGCAGATCTACGGACTTTTCGGGCCGCACCTGCGGCAGAGGATTGACTTGCTCGCCGACAAGCTAGGATTGAAGGACAGGCTCGCCGAACGCGCCGAGACGCTCTCGGGCGGGCTCAAGCGGCGAGTCGAGATCGCCAAGGGACTCTTGCACCGGCCGCAGGTTCTGTTGCTCGACGAGCCGAGCACGGGGCTCGACCCGGGGGCGCGGCACGATCTGTGGCGCTACCTGCGAGGCCTCCGCGAGGAAGACGGCGTGACGCGTGCTTGTGACGACTCACCTGATGGAAGAAGCCGAACGCTGCGACCGGTTGGGGATCCTCGACCACGGCCGCTTGATCGCTCTCGATACGCCTCTGGCGCTGCGGTCGATGCTCGGCGACGATTACGTCACCGTGCAGTGCGATGAGCCCGACGAACTCAGTGTGCGAATTCGCGAACGGTTCGGAGTGACGCCGCAAAAAATCGGCGGGGCACTGCGCATTGGCAAGAGCCGCGGGCACGAATTTGTCCGCGACCTGGTCGAAGCGTTCCCCGAAGAGGTGAAGACCGTCTCGCTCGGCAAGCCGACGCTCGAGGACGTTTTCATCGAACGGACGGGCCACCGGTTTTGGGACGAGGAACCGCAATGACGACCGCCGCTGCACGCGTGGAAGCGCGAAATCCGGCGGACGCGCCGGGACTGCTCTCCCGGACCGCGCCGGCCGTCGGGTTTTGGCTCCCCGCCTGGTCGCTCGCCAGCCGCGAGTTGGTCCGTTTCTTTCGGCAGCGGACGCGGGTCGTCGGGGCACTCGGCCAGCCGTTTATTTTTTGGGTGCTCTTTGGGGCCGGATTGGGCGGGACGTTTCGCGCGCCCGCCTGGGCACCGGCCGGGATGAGCTACCAGGAATATTTTCTACCCGGCGTGGCCGTGTTGATCGTCCTCTTTACGGCCATCTTCTCCACGATTTCGATCATCGAAGACCGGCGCGAAGGGTTTTTGCAGGCGGTGCTTGTCGCGCCCTTGCCGCGGGCATCACTCGTGTTGGGAAAGGTCGCGGGCGGAACGGCATTGGCCGTGATTCAGGCCGGTTTGTTCTTGCTCTTGGGGCCGCTCTTGTGGCTGGTGGGCCTATCGCCACACATGAGTTTTTCCCTCTCGATCGTAGACGTCGGGGCGATTTTTGCGTTCTTGGTTCTGCAAGGTTTCGCGCTCACTGGTCTCGGCTACGTCATGGCATGGCCGCTCGATTCGACCCAGGGTTATCACGCTCTCATGAGCGTGCTACTGATGCCGATGTGGCTCTTGTCGGGCGCGTTTTTTCCAGTCCCCGAGTCGGGCTGGCTGGCCTGGGTGATGCGGATCAATCCGCTGACTTATGGTGTCGTCGGTCTGCAGCGGATTCTGTTCGCACACGCAGAGCGGGCAGCCGCCGCGGGCGGGAGCACCGCGCAGGCTGGCTTGCCGAGCGTCGCCACGTGTCTGGCCGTCACCGCGATTTTTTGCGTAGTTGCCTTTGGGGCGGCCGTCTGGCTGACGGGCCGCCGCTCGGTCCGCAACGCGCGCTCATAGGTTTTGAATTCCAATATGTCGCAGCAACTCAACGAAACCGGTTCCGAAAACCAAAAGGGCGCTGGCTCGACTTCCGGCCGAACCGTGCGACGCGTGCTGGGAGCTTTTCTGTGGACATCCGCACTGGTGATGGGATATTTCGTCTGGCAGGCTTCGCGACAATTGCGCGAAACGATGAATGCCCGGGCACAGGCTGCGGCGAGTCAAATCCCTGCGGACGGGACGGCCGCCCCTACAGCGACCGGCGCCTCCAAGAATCCGCCAACCACGTCGCTCTGGGATCAATCGGGCATCCAGGACTTCACTTTCACAGAGCGCAGCGGCCGCAAGGTGACGAAGGCCGATCTCTTGGGCCATCCGTGGCTCATCTCGTTCATCTTCACCCGCTGCGCCGGGCCCTGTCCCAGAGTCAGCGGGCGGATGAGCGATTTACAACGCCTGCTGGCCGGCACCGACGTCAGGCTCGTGACTTTGACGGTCGATCCCGACTTCGATAAGCCCGACGTGCTCAATCGCTACGCGCAGGTCGTTCGGCGCCGACTCGAATCGCTGGCTGTACCTGACCGGCGACAAAGAAAAGACCTACCGGCTGATCAACGAGAGCTTCAAAATGCCGGTCAAGGAAATGACCGGTCCCGATCGGGAGCCCGGATACGAAGTGCTGCATTCGGTCAACATTCTGCGCGTGAACGAGAAAGGGGTCGTCGTTGCGAAGTACAACGCGCTCGACGACGTCGACATTGTCCGTCTCGAGCACGATCTCGCGCCCTACATTGACAAGGCAAAGGCCGATCGCGCAAATCGCCGGCCTCCGCTCCTGGGCCCGCCTCGAGAGCGGCGAAGGGGGCCTCCCGTTGAACGTCCCCGCTTGGGTGCTCGTGCTTCCGCACATCAACGGCAGCCTCAACGCCGCCTCGCTGGTGCTGCTCTTGGGCGGCTTCGCCATGATCCGCAACGGCCGTGTGAGGGCGCACAAGCGGGCCATGTTGAGCGCCTTTGCGGCCTCGAGCGTTTTTTTGGCCTGTTACCTCATCTACCACTTCGCGCTGCATTATTACACGGGAAGCGGTTCGCGCGCGTTCGCCGGATCGGGCTTAATTCGCGGGGCCTATTTGACGATTCTGATTTCGCATATCGTGCTGGCGTTTTTCGTGCCGGGCTTGGCGCTGCGGATGATTTATCTGGCGGCGAAAGGCCGCTTTGCGTCGCATCGGCGCTGGGCGACAGTCACGTTTCCGGTTTGGGTTTACGTATCGGCCACAGGCGTTATCATTTACGCAATGCTGTACCACTTGCCCGCCGCGTGGGGTAGTTGACTCAAGCGGCGCAGCTGACTTAGAGGTATCGACGTGCGAACCAGGACCTGGATTCTGACGCTCACTGCGGGACTCTTGCTGGGCCTCTCGGCCGCAACCCCCGCGTCAGCCTGCCCGATGTGCAAGCTGGCCAACGAGTCGGACGCCCGGCTGCCGACAGCCTACATGTACAGTATTCTGTTTATGATTGGCATGCCGGCTATGGTCTTCAGCGGTTTCAGCATCGGCTTCTGGCGTCTCTCGCGAAAAGCCGCGCGCCTGCAGCAGGAAGCCGCCGAGCAAGCCGTCGTTGGAGCAAGCGACCCGGCTGTGCAAGCGACGCAAGACGCCCAACCGCGATTCGCTCCGAGCGGGCAATCCCTTCCGGGCTCTGGTCTCGGCGGTCCTGGCCTGGTCTTTCCGTAAGCTCGCGGCGCCGGTTTTTTCGCTGCCTCTCTCATGACACCGTGCGCCGGAATTTTGTCCGCTCTCACTCCGTATTGGGGTCAAAGCCGGCCGGATCGAGGTGATAATCGATCGCCAGCCAGAGCGAGCGCGCGTAGCGGAAGAAGTACAACGGGAACAGCATGCAGAAACCGGCCAGCGGGGCCGCTAGCGCCGTATTGCTCCACCCCACGCCAAAATGCGTCGCGAAATAAACCACCATCACCGCCAGCACGGTGACGCCGTAGTTGATGTAGGTCGATCCGAGGAAATACCCCGGGGCCCGTTCGTAGCGCAGCCGGCAGTGCGGGCACGTTTCGTGCATGCGAAACCAGCCGGCGAAGAGCTTGCGTTGCCCGCAACGTGGGCAACGGAGGCGCAGGGCGCGTCCCAGAACTTCGGCAAGAGTCGTGCGCGGGGCGGTTGATTCGCTGGTGGGGTCGGCTGTCATGGGCTCCGCAATATTAATCTGCCTCCCGGCCGGCGCAGCGTCACTTTCCGATTCAACCCCGAATTTCGCGGAACGAATCGGCGAATTTCGCAAAACCTCGCCGGCCTGCCTATACAGAAGTCAGCGGATCGCGCTCAACGGAGCGACGAAGAACTCTCCGGGTGCGCTGCAGTCATGATTGGGGCGGTTCGCCGCGAAGCGGCCTGGGCTCAGGGATTTTTGCACGCCGACGCGACGGAGTCCGATCTGCTGTCGCGCCGCGTCCCGTGGCGCCCCAATTCTCGCCGACTTTGAAGCGCAGGTTCAAGATTCGCTGACCGCCGATCTGCTGGGCCCGAAGTTGCAACTCTTGTCCGCGAAGCGAATCGGCGTCGGGCAGCGTGTAGACCTGGGTGTCGCGTCCGTTGCCGAGCTTGGTGACGATTCGTTGCATCCGTTTGCGATCGGGGATGTAGAGGTTGCACTCGAAGTTGAGACGCTCTTCCGGCTTCGTGTTGTTGACGATGAGCTGCTTGATCTGCAGATCGCCGTTGTCGAGTCTGCGAATCGACGACCGAGAAGATCGACGTCCCCCAGGCCGACCTCGTATTCGCGGTAAACGCGAAACGCATAAGGCGACAAGGCGAAATCGAGGACGATCCGCTGGCTGCCCAGGCTAGTGTTCGACGGCAGCTCGAGCGTGATCGGGATATCGAACTTCTCGCCGGCCGCCAGCGAGAACCGCGCCTCGGGCGGCTCGACCTTCCAGTCTTTGGGCACGATGATGCGAACTTGCCCGCTCACACCTTGGTGAAACGTGTTGACTCCGTGGATCACTTCCCGTTGCTTTCCGGTCTTGCTCGGAAGCCGGCCCTTTTCGAACGAGACTGCCGCCATCCACCGGGCGATCTGTTCCGGGAAGTGGCGAATGACGAGCGGACTGGGCCCAATGCGGATTTTCTGACGCAAGCCGGCTGCGTTCGTCGGCAAACGGATCCGCCGCCCCAGCACGTCGGTGACGATCGATTCATCGCTCAGATACAAATCTTCGTCGACCGGCTCGTGGTTCCAGACGACAATCGCCACGTCTCCCTTGCGGGAAAAGGCAAAGTTGCGGCTCCCCTCGGGCAAATCCAATGAGCCGATGAACTCGGCCCCCTGCAGGGCCATCGCCGTCGTCCGCCAGGGGAGAAACAGCGGCGAGGGTGAGCCGCCCGGTGCGAGCAGCCCGCAGTCTTCGTCGAAGACGTCGTCGATGAAGATTTTGTCCGCCCCGCCGATTTTGGCTTCGACCATTTTCTTGACGAGATCGCTTCCGCGCTCGTCCGCGGTAAACCCCGACTTGGGGAGCGGTTTCACGAGCACCCAGCGCTCGGGCGCGTCGACCACGGCCATCGATTTGAGCCGAGAGACCAGCTCATTCTCTTTGAGCCGCTGACGCGTGCTGATCGACAAGAAGATGCCGCGAATGTCACTCCGGCGGGGGGAGGGGCCTCCCAGTTCCAGTGGACGCCGATCCGCGTGTCGCGGCCGATGCGGTCGAATTCGGTTTTGACGCGGGCCACGGTTTGCGACAGATTCTGCGCCGACATGCCGACGAAACTCTCGTCGTCCTCTTCGCCCAGCTGCCAATGCCGCACGTGCGATGAGTAACGCGCGATCACCTTCTCGATCGACTCGCGCCAGAACTCAGTCCGCATGGTGAATAGCTCGCTGATTCCGGTCCAGTCGCGGGCGAACTGGCTGCGCAGCTCGGCCGGAGGCTCGTTCAAGCAGGCCGACCGCCGTGATATGCCGCAGTGACAGTTCCTCGAAGAACGCCGAGATTTGAGTCGGGGTTTGAGTCTGACCGGGGCCGAGATTCAAGGTCGCGGGGGTCGAGTTGGCGTCCGACACCGATCCCCACAGCGGGTATTTGAGCCAGTTGATCCCGCCTTGAGACGCCAGTTCAGCCAGTTCCTTGAGCGCCGGCATGTCGGAGGCCCGCCGGATCGTCCAGCCGAACTCTCCTTGATCGACCATGTCGGAGAGCGTGTCCATCACGGCAAACGACGTCCGCTTAGTGAGGAGCGGCTTGCCCCCCTGACTCAGCACGGCTTCTACGGCATAAAACCCGTGTGGCTGAGAACCCAGCGTCCAATCGATTGGTTTTTGTCTGATCGTGTGGCGTTCGGTCGGCTTTGCCGACCTGGTCGCTTTGTCCGCGGCTGCGGACTTGTCCGCAGTGAGGCTCTGGGTCGGAGCGGATGCTCGCCCTGCGCGGGATTTCGCGACAGGTCAAAGGCCGTGGCGGCGACTCGCTTGCCTTCGGCATCGGTCACCGCGATGTCCAGCCGGTAGGCACGCCGCGGATCGAGGCCGTCGACGTGCGAGGTGATCACCACGGGCGAATCGTGTTCGCGGAAATGCGTCTGAAAGTTGCTGTCGAGCGAGAAGAGCGGCAGTTCGCCCATCCACAGATCGTCGAACCAGGCCGCCGCCTCGAATGTCAGACCGGCTGCCGTGGAAGGAGATGGCACCCGACGACCACGAAATGCACGTCTTCGTGCGGCACGATGGGTCCGATCGTCACCAGGCACCAGTCCTTGAACGTGCCCGTGACGGGCCGCGTGAGAAACCGCTGCACGCGCTGCCGCTTGTGGTTCAACAACGAAATCGAGACGAGGGCTGCGTCGTTCTCGAGCATCTGCGTGCGGACATATCCGCGAAAGACATACGAGTGATAGGAATCGATGACGATCGGCTTCGAGTACATCGTGATGCGGCCGCCGTTGGCCTTGAAGCAGAGGCTTGCGCCCTTGCCGCCGTGTCCGCGCTCGCGATCGATTGAGCCTTCGATATAACGCGGAAAGTCGGGGCCCTTGCGACGGATCCAACCGTCGGGCTGCCGGTCGAAGTCGCGGTCCTCGTCCTGTTCGAATCCGAAGTTGAAGACCTCGACTGCCCCCTCGAACGGGTCATCGGCAGCAGCGCGCGCACGAGTTGCGGCGGCCGGGTTGCCGGTCGAGACTGGCTCGCGCCTGAGCCGGGCTGCTCGTCGCGGCAGCGTCGGCAGGCGGAGATTCGGGCTCCGCGCTGGCCGTGACGAAGCAGGCCAACAAGAATAAAGTGGGCATCGCTCAAAATGGCAAAGGATTCCGGTCGTAACCATCGCTCAAGATCGACCGAATTGCGCGGAGGTCTCGATGCGAGGTCCACTGGCGCCGATTGGCGCGGCTTTAGCGGTTATAATGCTGAGTCCGTTGGCCAGCCTTCCGAACTACGCAGCGGTTAGCACAGACGCCTAAATCCTATGAGACCACTGCCTCTCGCCATCGCCACTCGTTGCCTGAACCAACCGCTGAAGCCGGCACTCGTGCTGGCTGCGCAGCTCGGTGCCGCTGGCGTGCAGCTCGACGTCCGGAACGAACTCAAGCCGGACGAACTTTCCGCCACCGGCCGCCGGGAGCTGTTGCACCGGCTCGAGGAGATGCGGCTTTCGATTGCGTCCCTCGATTTCCCGTTGCGTCGCGGCCTCCTCGATCCCGATCGCCTCGACGCTCGGATCTCCGCCCTCAAGCAGGCGATGGATTTTGCCTCATTACTTCGCTGCCGGGTCGTCACGGTCCGGCTGGGCCGACTGCCCGGCGAGAATGAAGGCACAAAGGATCTTCCGCTCGCCGTGCTGAGCGACCTGGCGGGCCATGGCAATCATGTCGGTGTAACGCTGGCACTGGGTCCAGGAGGCGAGTCGCCAGCACCCTTACTGGAAGTCTTGCGTCAAGTCGCTGCGGGTCCGCTCGGGATTAATTTCGATCCGGCATCAGTCGTTTCCGCCGGTCGATCGCCGACTGAAACTGCGCCTGAATGGGGAACCTTTCTCAGCCACGTGATGGTCCGCGATGCGATCCGTGAAGGGGACGGCGCATCCACCGAAGTTCCTCTCGGTCGCGGAGAGGTCCCTTGGCAAGAACTGCTCGCCGTCATTTACGAGCTCAACTATCGCGGGTGGTTTTGCGTCGATCGCACGCAGGGCGAGGACCGCGCCGGTGACGCAGCTCGTGCGATCCAATACCTGCGTTCTCTGGAACTCGGCTGAGCGGCGGGGGCGGGGAGTGGCGGAGCAGGAAGTCCTTTCCATCAGCGAACTCTCGCGACGCCTCAAAGCGCTCGTCGAGATGAACTTTCCGCACGTCTGCGTCGAGGGAGAGATTTCCAACTGTTCCCGCGCCGCGTCGGGCCACATTTACTTCACGCTCAAGGATCGACTCGGCTCAGATTCGCGCCGTGCTCTGGCGCAGTGCGGCGGCTGCGCGTCCGTTTTGAGTTGCATGACGGCTTGCATGTCGTCGCCGCCGGCCCGGTCGAGGTTTACGCGGCGCGCGGAAGTTATCAGCTCGTCGTCGAGCGGCTCGTGCCGCAGGGGATCGGGCCGCTCGAGCTGGCGTTTCGCCAGCGATACGAAAAACTCGCCGCCGAAGGACTGTTTGCCGAACAACGAAAACGGCCTTTGCCGCGGTTTCCGCGACGGATTGCGCTGGTGACCAGTCCGACGGGGGCCGCCGTGCGAGATCTGTTGCAAGTCATCACGCGTCGCTGGCCGGCCTGCGATCTCGTGATCGTGCCGGTGCCCGTGCAGGGGCAGCAGGCCGCGCCCGCGATCGCCGCCGGACTGCGTGCAGCGGTGCGCTGCCCCGGGTGGACGTCATCGTCTGCGGGCCGCGGCGGCGGCAGCTTGGAGGATCTCTGGGCGTTCAATGAAGAAATTGTGGCCCGCGCGATCTTTGCCTGTCCGATTCCCGTAGTGAGCGCGGTCGGTCACGAAATCGACGTCACGATCGCCGACCTGGTTGCTGACAAGCGAGCCCTCACTCCGAGCGAAGCGGGAGAACTCGTCGTCCCAGAGCGGGCCGACGTCCTGTCCGATCTCGGGCACGTCGCCGCGCGAATGCGAGAGCGCGGTGCGCGACGTCTTGCGGCGACGGCGGCTGACGCTCGACGCTCTCGCCGGCTGCCGGGCGCTGGCTCGTCCGTTCGACCTGGTGCGCGATCGACAGCGGCAGCTCGACGAATTGTCACAGCGGATGGGCGGCGGAATGCGCCGGCGAATCGAGCGCGGCGTCGCACGAGCTGCAAGCCCTGAGCGCTCATCTCGACGCATTGAGCCCACTCAAAGTCCTGGGTCGCGGCTATTCGCTGACGCGGCGCGAGTCGACCGGAGAAATCATCCGCACAGCCGACGACGTCGCGCGTAGGCGAGCGGATCGAGACAGTTTTGGGGGAGGGGCGGCTGATTAGTCTCGTTGAGAGAGTGGAACGCTGAGGCGCCCGCGGATAAAAACGGGAAGGCCGGCCCTCGCCGGCCACCTCCAAACATGGACCCGCGTTAAACTATGCCCGACTCGACATCCGGTGGCTGCCAGCTTGGCGAACAGAGTTTTGAGGCGTGCCTGGCGGAATTGCAGGATCTCGTGCGGCTGCTTGAGGAAGGGAGATTGGGCCTGGCAGAGTCGATCGCCGGCTTTGAGCGGGGAATTTCGCTCTTGCGACACTGCTATCGAACGCTCGAGCAGGCGGAGCAGAAAATCGAGATTCTCTCCGGATTCGACCAGGCCGGCAACGCCGTTATTGCCCCCTTCGATGCCGCCGCGACGCTCGAAACGGGGCAGGGGGGCGCCGGTCGACGCAAGAAGCAGCCGGCCGAGTCCATACAAAAATCAGCTTCTGCGGCACCGAAATCGCCTGAACCTTCCTCTGCGCCCGAACCCGAAGCGGAGTCTGAACTGTCTCTTCCTGACGAGGGACAGCTTTTCTAATATGACACGCGCGGACCGGCCGATTTAAGAGATCCATTCGCGCCGGGATTCGTCGCCGGCGATTGCGAGCAGATTCGGGCCGACGCGCGGCATCCGCCCTGCGAAAACAACGCGGTTTCCATGCACACGTCTTCGTCGCGGTCCACCGGCCCAGTCCACTCCGAAAAGAGCCTCTTTCGTCCCGACATCGATCGCATCGAGGGCTATACCCCGGGCGAGCAGCCGCAGGAAGCGGGCTGGATCAAGCTCAATACGAACGAGAACCCGTATCCGCCGTCGCCCGCCGTTCGAGCGGCGGTGATCGCGGCGGCCGAAGGGCGGCTCAATATTTATCCCGATCCGTTGGCCACTGCCTTCCGCAAAAAGGCGGCCGCGTTGTTCGGCGTCGATCCGGACTGGGTGCTTCCCGGCAACGGCAGCGACGAATGCCTGACGCTCATCACCCGCGCGTTCGTCGACCCGGGCGAACTCGTTACGTTTCCTTATCCCAGCTACATCCTGTACGAGACGCTTGGCCGACTTGCAGGGCGGACGTCACGAGCGATTGCGGCTCAACGCCGACTGGTCCTGGAACGACGCCCTCACGCGGCCCTTGATCGAGCGCAGCAAGTTGATGTTCGTGCCCAATCCGAATTCCCCATCGGGAAATGCCTGGTCGCGCGACGAGATCCGCAAGCTAATCCCGCCCGCAGGCATGCTCGTGCTCGACGGCGCGTACGCAGATTTCGCCGACAAGCCCGATCGCAGCGACATTGCTTCAGGAATCGAGCGGAGCCGGGGAGCGCGTGATTCTGCTGCGCACCTTCAGCAAGTCGTACAGCATGGCCGGAGTGCGGTTCGGCTTCGCGGTGGCGCATCCCGACGTCATTCGCGGCCTGCGCAAGGTGAAGGACAGTTACAACTGCAATACGCTCTCGCTGGCGGCGGCGAACGCGGCCATCGACGATCAGGCCTGGATGCGGGCAAACGTCGAGCGGATTCGCGCGACGCGCGACCGACTCAGCAGTGCGCTGCGCGCATGCGGATTCCACGTGGTCGACAGCCAGGCGAACTTTGTCTGGGCCACGCGACCTGAAAGCGGGCAGGGCGGAGGCGCGGCCCGACTCATCGCGAAATCTACCAACGGCTCAAAGATCGCAAGATCCTCGTGCGCTACATGCGTTTTCCCGAGGCGGTGGACGCCGGAGGAGGACCGTCATCCGAAATCGACGGTCTGCGGATCACCGTCGGCACCGAGGAAGAAATCAACGGTCTGCTGTCGGCCCTCGAGGACGTGCTCGCATGACGCGCCGCGCCGCAATCCAACGCAAAACGGCCGAAACCGAGATCGAACTCGAGCTGGCGCTCGACGGCACGGGAAAGACCGAAATCGAAACGGGCGTCGGTTTCTTCGATCACATGCTGACGCTGCTGGGACGACATTCGTTGATCGACCTGTCGGTGAACGCTCGCGGCGATTTGCACGTCGATCAGCATCACACGGTCGAGGATGTGGGCATCTGCTTGGGCAAAGCCCTCTGCGAGGCGCTCGGCGACAAACGGGGCATCGCGCGCTACGGCAGCGTCACCCTGCCGATGGAGGAAACGCTCGTGACGGCGGCCGTCGATCTCAGCGGTCGGGCCTGGTTCGTTAACAAAGTTGTCATTCCGACGAGCAAGATCGGCGAGTTCGACGCCGAGCTGGTCGACGTCTTCTGGCAGGCCGTGGCCGCCAATGGGCTTATGAATCTGCACTTCGTCCTGCATCACGGCGCGAACAGTCATCACATCGCCGAGGCGGTGTTCAAAGGAGCGGCCCGCGCATTGCGGCAGGCCGTGGGTCTCGACCCGCGCCAAAAAGATGTGCCTTCGTCCAAAGGCACGCTGACGAATTGAGATGCGCTCGCAGCACGTTGCGCAAGTCGCGCAATTGAAAATTTCTGTCGCGCAGTCGGTTGACAAGAAATTCTTTACGTGTAGTTTAGGCTTCTTCATCTGGCAGCAAGTGAAAAGAGCGCACATCCAATGCAGTGGGCGGGCCAGACACTTAAGAGATTCTTTAGCCGCCCAAGTTTGACTTGTTGATACGCAGCAGCTTTTCGCGTTTTGATCTGTTGAGCACTCGACGCGCCGTCAAAGCGGCGGAGCGTTTAATTTGCAAAGCGCGTAATTTCAATTTGCAAACCGTTCAATCTGCAATCAGACGGTCTCGATTTCTCAAGAGACCAAGTCGTGAGTGCTTCTCAAAGAAAGTAGCGGGGGCTTCCGGGCCGATCCCGGCTTTTGCCAATACGGACGGCACCAGCGGTTATTTTGACAATCCATCTGCGACTAGTCCTCGCAATGGACTGCCTAAGGACCGATGGCTCAGTATCGGATTCAGAGGAGCGCGGGCCTAGCGTACAGAGAACCGCCAGCCCGGTTGCCTCCCGCTCGCTTTCTCGTCACGGCTTGCGCAGCAGCGCCTCATCCTCACCCCGCCTTCCAAACGGTCTCCTCGCAAGGCGAGACGCGCAGAACGCTGTGGTCGTTCCGGCGAAAGGACTGAGTCTGCGATTCTCCCTGCTCGCTATTCTCCCGGGGCGGGCACAGATCGCTAAGACGACTAGGGTTCCTAGACCCGCTCCTTTGCCTTTGCGTTTGCCGCCCTTGCATTCGACTCGAATCGCTCATTTCCTCGATCGAATTGTCACGGGCTCAGCCGTGTGTATTTTCAGTAAGATTCGCCAATTGCCCATTGTGATGGCAACGGCGGCGAATTGGTCGATCTCTTCCGGCGAACTAAAGTTTGCACCAGTTTAAGATCGATCTTCATCTATACAGGGGGGCGTCTTCGGCAACGAGTCGTTGATGCTCTACGGACTTTACCTGTCTGCCCAGGGAGCACAGGCACAGGCCACGCGCCTCGATGTCCTGTCCAATAACGTCGCTAATGCCGGCACCGCGGGCTTCAAGCGTGACCTGGCCATCTTTCAGAGCAACCGCTCCTATGACGTCGACAACGGCGGCTACTCGAACGCCCCCGGCAACCAGTCGGCTCTCACAGGCGGCGTCAGCCTCGCCAAAGTTGTAACCGATTACAGCAACGGCCCAGTCGTCCACACCGGCGGAGCGCTCGACGTCGCGTTGAGCGGCCAGGGTTTCTTTCAGGTCAGCGACGGCAACCAGCAGTTCCTGACGCGCAAAGGCCAGTTCTCGCTCAGCTCCACCGGCGAGCTGATGCTGCAGAACTCGAACATGCACGTCCTGTCGAGTGCCGGAAGTGGCATCAATGTTCCGGCCGAATCGGCCCGAATTGAGATCGGCAGCGACGGCATGGTCTCATCGGTCACCACTGACGGCGCGCGCACTCAGGTCGCCAAGCTCGCCCTCGTACGGCCTGCCTCCGATCAGCAACTTGAAAAAGTCGGCAACAGCCTGTTCCGCGCGAGCAGCCCCGTCTCGCCGGCGGGGAACGATCTGCAATTGGAACAGGGCTTTATCGAACAATCGGGCGTCACGCCTGTCGGTGAAATGGTTGACATGGTCCAGGCTTCACGGCTGGTCGAGGCCAACGTCAACATGATCAAGTACCAGGACGACGCACTCGACCGTCTCTTGCAGTCAGCCGCTCCTCACTAATTCCGCTGAGCAACTCATTCCGCCGGGCATTCGCCACGCCGAATCGTCGCCAAAGGATCGCGATGACCATTCAAGCCCTTTACACCGCCGCCACGGGGATGGATGCCTTCCAGACCAACCTCGACGTGATCGCCAACAACCTGGCGAACGCGGGCACGACTGGGTTCAAGGAGTCGCGACTCAACTTTGCCGACCTCTGCTACCAGAACGTGCAACTTCCCGGCTCGCAAGACAGCAATGGACAGCCGGTCCCGATCGGCATGCAAATCGGAACGGGCGTCCGCACCAACGGCACCGAGATCGATCAAACGCAGGGAAGTTTTATCCAGACCAACGGTCCGTTGGACCTGGCCATCTCGGGGCAGGGATTCTTTCAAATTCAGGACCCGCAGACCGGCCAGACGCTTTACACACGGGCGGGGAACTTCGCGGTCAACTCAAATGGTCAAGTGGTGCTCGCGTCGCCCGACATCGGTCGATTTCTTCAGCCGAGCCTGACCATTCCCCCCGGCGCCGAAAATATCACGATCTCGAGCGATGGCGTGGTTTCCATCACGCAACCTCCTTCCACGACCTCGACAAATATCGGCAATATCCAGTTGGCCAACTTCGTCAACCCGCAAGGGCTGATTGCCGTGGGTCAGACCTTGTACCAGCTCAGCGATGCCTCTGGCGCTCCACAAATTGGGGCCCCGGGGGTCGAGGGGCGGGGACTCTTGCAGCAGGGCTATCTCGAATCGTCGAACACCGACCCGGTCAACTCGTTGGTCGACCTGATCAAAACGCAGCGCGCCTTCGAGCTCAACAGTAACGTCCTGCAGGCCGGTGACCAGGTGTTACAACTGCTGACGAGCCTGCGTCGATTCTAAAAAAATGCGAGCAGCGATCGTGACCAAAGCCACACGCTTCACTAACACGCGTCCCACCAACGCCGAGCAAACCAGGGAACGATCGTCTTGGCGCCGATTGTTCCGTTTGGCGTTGCGGTTTTGGGCCGTTGTGAGCAGATCGGCGATGGATGTCCGGCACTTCCCATCGTGAACAGGTCGACCCTCCGATGACTTACTTCAAACAGATGTCTGCGATGACCCTCACGGTGGGGCTCGTCTTCGCTTGCGCGGTCGCTCAGGCCGATCCGACCGAGATCTGCTTTCGGCCGAGTGCCAGCGTCTCGGGGTCAACAGTGATCTTGAGAGACGTGGCGACAGTGTCGGGTGCCGACGCAGAGACGGTCAAACGTTTGGAACAGACCGTGTTGGGGCCCGCCCCTGCGCCCGGCCGCAGCACACGACTCGATTTCGATGAAATGCGCTCGCGGCTCGAAGCGACGGGCATTTCCACGGCTGACGCGTCCTTTTCGGGAGCCTCGGCGGTCGTCGTCTCTTGCACAAAACCTGTTGTTCCCATCGTGCGGCAGCCAAAACGCAAAACGCGCGTCAACGTGTCGCAGACACAGGTGCGGCGGGCTGAAAAGCTCATGACGCAATCTGTGCGCCAATCGTTGCGAGGCAGGACCCGCGGGGCGGGGAACCTGTTTCTCGACGTGATCGTCGATCCGGCCGACGTCCCGATCATTCTGGCCTCGGCGACTGAAGGTTTTGAACTGGGGGCCGTCGATCCCAAAAATGCCGATTCCCAAAACGTGCAAGTCCGGACACAGGACTCACAAGGTCGAACAGTCAAATTTCAAATCCAATGCGTGGTCTCCGAAAAGCCGCGAGTCCCCGTCCTGACCCACTCGGTATCGGGAGGCGAGGTGATTCGCGAAGACGATCTGGCCTGGAAGCAGGTCGACAACACCGAAGGGTTGCTGGCGAAGATCGAAGACATTGTCGGCAGGGAGGCCAAGAAGGGTCTGCACGCCGACGAACCGCTGCGTGCCGACGATGTGCGCACGATTCCGCTGGTCCGTTCCAACGACATCGTGACGGGCATCTGGAAAAAAGCGGGCATCCGCATCAGCGGCCAGTTCAAATCCAAATCCGATGGTGGAAAGGGAGACGTGATCACATTGGTGCAGCTCGCCGGCCGAGAGCAAGTGCTCGCCCGAGTGACCGATGTGCACGAAGCGGAAATCGTGACGGGCGACGTCGTCGGTCCAGCTAAGGGCGATGGGAACGACCAAGAAGAGGAAGTCGCGCCGGCACCTGTGCGAACAGTCGCACATCAAACGCCGAAGAAGCGGAAGCCGCGAAAGCCGGCCGTCGTAAACGCGGCCGCTACGGATGAAGTGGGTACGGCGCAGAACGCGACAGCGAGCGACAACGGAATCCAAACAAATCGCGACGAAGCGTCGGAAACCTCGCCGCGTTAGGCAACTTTTTGTAGGGGGCATGAGATGAGGTCTTTTCTGTTGGCACCCTTATTAATCATGACGCTGTGGCACACCGCGCCCGGCGCCGATCAACCGGACGGTCCCTACGGGCCGCCGCCGGGAGCCCCGCCCGGACCTCGGATGGGGCCGCCGGGCCCATCTCTCTACGACGGGCGCAGCGATTTCTTCACGCCTCATCCGCCCCTCCTGGTGCGCGACTTTGGGTGGTCGTTCGTGGAGACGCCAAAACCCCACGAGGTGAAGGTCCACGACATCATCACCGTAACGGTCAAGGAGGCCGCGCAGACACAAGCGACATCGACCTACAACCGGCAGCGCAACGGCCAATACACCGCCCAGTTGGCCCAATTCATTCGCATCAATGCGCAGGGCAACCTGGACAACGCGGCGCAGAACTCGCCGGAAATCGACGGCGAGCTGCAAAGCCGGCTGCAGTCGACCGGTCAGGTCACCGAGGCCGAATCGATGAAATACCGCATCGCGGCTACGGTCGTCGACATTTTGCCCAACGGCGTCCTGGTCCTCGAGGCGCATAAGTCGATCGTCGACAACAAGGACCTGTGGGAGTACACGCTGACGGGTAAAGTCGATCCGAAAAAGATCTCGCCGGACGACTCGGTCCTCAGCGAGAACATCGCCGATTTGAGCATTGCCAAGCACCAGCACGGCAAGCTGCACGATTCGACCAAGCGGGCCTGGTTCGTACAACTCTATGACTGGATCGGACCGTTCTAATAGAGGCTAAACCAATGGCGAGGCATCAGTGCCGAATCACGGTCTCGATTGTGTTGGCGACCCTACTGACTACGGTTGCCAACGCGAGCGCAGCTGAGTCACAACGGTTGAAGGTCGGCAGCAGCCTCACAGTGACTGTCGCAGAGAGCGAGCCGTTCCACTACCGCGTCACCGCGAAGGTCGTCGACATTTTGCCAAACGGCGTGCTGGTCATCGGCATGCGTAAGTCGGGCTTTGTCAACAACTATCTGTCGGCCTACACGCTGAGCGGCAAGGTCAATCCCAAGAGCGTTTCTGCCGATGGCTCCGTGCTGAGCGAGTACGTCGCCGATTTGATGATCACCAAGCAGCTGATTCACTTGTCCGATTGCATTGGACCGTTCTGAGACTGGCTCACCGAAATGAAGATCACTCACCGAATCGCGACAATTCTCGTTTGGTTTGCGCTCTTCGCGCTGGTGATGCCTCGCGAGACGCTTGCCCGCACCCAGTTGCGAAACATCTGCACCATCTACGGCCAAAAAGAGACGCCGATCATCGGCATTGGTCTGGTCGTCGGTCTCAGTCGCACGGGGGACGGCGGGAAGAATGCCGCGGCCATGCGGGCCCTCGCCTCGACGCTGCGGTACTTGAACAACCCGGTTGAAAGCGCCAAGGAACTCACGGATGCAGCCAACGTCGCGATGGTGGCCATCTCGGCCACGATTCCCAAAGAAGGCGCGAGCAACGGGCAGAGGCTCGATTGCTACGTCACGTCGACCCTCGGAGCCAAGAGTCTAAAAGGGGGCCGACTGCTGATCTCGCCGATCCGAATGCCCAACGTCAACGATCTCACGGTCGTCGGATTGGCGTCTGGCCCGGTCGTGATCGAAGATCCCGAGGTCTTGACCTCCGGCCGGGTGCCCAATGGAATCGTCCTCGAGCGAGACTTCCGCACGCAGTTCATCGACATGAAACACGGCAACCGGGTGACCCTCGTGATCGACGCCGCGCACGCCACGTTCGGCGTGGCAAGCCACATCGTGGAGCGGATCAACACCGAACTTTACCCGGTGCTGCACGTCAAGCCGGCGACGGCACTTGGCCCCGACCGCGTCGAAGTCGCCGTCCCCGAACTCTATCGCGATGATCCGGTCGGTTTCATTGCCTGGCTCCTCGATATCGACGTGATGACCCCGCAAACAGAGGCCCGCGTCTGGATCAACACCAAATCGAAGACCGTGCTGATTCACGGCGACGTGCAGATCAGCCCGGTGGTGATCTCGCACAAGAACCTCAAGGTCGAAGTCGCTGGCACTCCCACCGACCCGGCCCCGTTCGCCGGCCTCAGCTCGGGTCAGGAAAAACAACAGCTCGAGGACCTCTTGAACGGGCTGTCGGCCCTCAAGGTGTCCAATGAGGACGTGATCAGCATCGTTCGCGAACTGTACCGCTCCGGAAACCTTCACGGCGTCTACGAGGAAAAATAAGTCTGGCAGCTCCGCCTTCGCTCCCGCCATCAATCTCCCGCCTGCCAATCCGCTGAATGGAATGAGCCATGCCTTCAATCACTCCGCTGCAGACCGCTCAGGCCCAAAATCAGAGTTCGACCGACCGAGCCGTGAACGCGGCCAACCGTTTGAGCGGAAATTCGCACACTGACAAAGGCGACCTGAAGTCGACTTTTCAGGACTTCGTCGCCGGCACGTTTTACAAGGAAATGTTGAAGTCGCTTCACAAGATGCACGGCAAGCCCGCTTATCTGGATGGCGGACAGGCCGAAAAAGTCTTCCAAGGGCAGCTCGACCAGCAGATGGCTGAAGACCTCGCTCATAGCCACGGCAGCCAATTGTCAGACGGGCTCTATCAGGCCTATTTGCATCACCAGCGCGCCTAAGGCCGGCTGCGGTCATCCTCCGGCGGCCTGCTGGTCTCTCGCGGCGCTCTCAAACCGGCGTTGGGTGCCAGCCCGGCGCTTGCGTCATTCCTCCTCGCGGCCGGACTGGCGCGATCGGTCGCGCGCTGAGCAATTGATGGCGTCGGCACTTGCGCGAAGCCTTGCCGGTGCGAGCTAAGCAGGCAGCGAAAGTTAGGCAGCGAGCGTCGACAATTCGGGCAGTGCCGGAAAAATAGGCCGGAAGAGCAACCATCGATTCTACCGAATAAAAGGAAAGGAACCGCTCCAGCAAGAAATCCGGTCCGCCTGTGGGGGGCGAAAAATGGCTGAGCTCGCGCGCGACATCGAGGACCTCCTGGTCGCCATCGAGGAGACACAAGCGGCCCTTGCCGGCGTCTACCGCGACAAGCGGGCGGCGATCCGGCAGGCGAACGGTCCGGGACTCGATCAGCTCACGACAATCGAGGAGACACTGGTCGCCGATCTCCAAGTGCATCTGCGACGACGCGAGCAGATTCTGCAGCAAGCCCGCCAGATGGGACTGCCGGCCGATTCGCTTTCCAGCGTTGTGCGGACATTGGACGAGCCGCTTCGCGAACGGTTGATCGCGCAAATCGAGGAGACACGGCGAGTGGCCGACGCCAATCGTCGCGAAAGCTGGATCCTGTGGATTGTTTGCAAGCAATCGTTGCGTTTCTTCTCTGACGTCATCGAGTTGATCGCCAACGGAGGGCGTCGCGCGCCGATCTATTTGGCGCGACCGGGTGCAGTGGCTGAACTGTCGACAGGGGGATCCCTGCTCGACGCCCAGGCCTGAAGTTGCGGGGCGAAAGGCCTGCGCTCGTCGCGACGGCCAAACGCAGGGAAAAGGATTGCCGGTATGGGACTCGGAGCGGCTCTCGGCATCGCGGGCAACGCGCTCAACGTGTTCTCAGCCGGGATCCAGGTGACCGGTAATAACCTGGCCAATGCCAGCACGCCCGGCTACATCGTCGAGAATCTCGAGCTCACTCCGGGCCCCAGCTACGGCGTAAGCCCGCTGATCCAGGGCACCGGCGTTGAGGCAGTCGGCGTCAAGCAGCAGGTCAACCAATTTCTCCAGCAACAGCTCTTGGGAGCGACCTCCGACTACAACAGCTCGAACCAGCTCAATTCGGTCTACACCAACTTGCAGCAGCAGCTGCAGGCTCTTGGCGACAATAGCCTGTCGACGCAATTCAGCAGCTTCGCCAGTGCCTTGAGCAATCTGGCGAATCAGCCGAGCTCTGCGGCCCTGAACTCACAGGCGGTTGATGCCGGAACCACATTGGCCAATTCGATTTCTTCACTGAGCTCGTCGATTGATAACCAGCGCTCCCTCGACAATACGCAGGTGCAACAACTCGTCACGCAAGCCAACAGCCTGATTCAGAATATCGTCCAACTCAATCCCCAGATCACGAAGCTCGAGTCGTCGCAGCTCTTGCAGAGCCAGGCTGGCACGCTGCGCGACCAGCGCTATCAGGATCTCAATCAGCTCTCGCAGATTATCCCCATCACTTACACTGAGAATACTGACGGCAGCATCAACGTTTACAGTGGATCGAACTACGTTGTGCTGGGAGAGCAGTCGCAAACGCTCCGGACGATTCCTTCAGGCAGCCAGGGGGTCGCGACCTTAAACGTCCAGTTCGGCACGACCGGAGGAACGCTCACCGCGAACTCGCCGGGGACCGGACAATTGACTGCCGTCCTCAATGGGCGCGACAACGTGCTCGGCGGTTTCACCCAGAATCTCGACACGCTCACGTCCAACATGATCTCGGAGTTCAATCAGATCTATGCGTCGGGGCAGGGGACCGACGGCTACACCTCCGTCACCTCCGCGAACACAGTCAGCGATCCGACGGCCGCGCTCAACCAGGCAGGGCTCGCCTTCGCGCCGCAAAATGGGTCGTTCCAACTGCAGGTGGTGAATCAGTCGACCGGACTGGCCAGCACGTCGACCATCAACGTGAACCTCACCGGCTCCGCCAGCGACACGACGCTCAACAGCCTGGCAGCCGAGATCAATGGGGTTGCCAACGTCTCGGCGACGGTCACTCCGGACGGTCATTTGGAGATCGACGCGGGCTCCGGCTACCAGGTCCAATTTTCCAACGACACAAGCAACGCGCTCTCCTCGCTGGGGATCAATACGTTCTTTACCGGGAACAACGCGTCGAGCATCGGGGTCAATGCGGCGGTGATTGCCGACCCGAACACGTTTGCGTCGGGGCAGGGGAACGGACCGACCGATGGCAGCAACGCCCTGGCTCTTTCGCAGTTTGCCGACACGCCGCTGAAGGGGCTCGACGGAGAGACTCTCAATCAGAACTACAACGCGCTCGTCACCGGCATCGCGAATAATGCGTCGGCCGAAACCACCCTCTCGCAAAGCCAGAACGACTATTTGCAATCGCTCAGCGCGCAGCAGCAGCAAACCTCTGGCGTCAGCCTCGACCAGCAGGCGATTCAGCTCATGCAGTATCAGGAAGGCTATCAGGCGTCCGCCAAAGTCGTGACGACGATCGACAGCATGTTCCAGGTGTTACTGAACATGTAGGGCGGCTGTCGGGCCAAGAGACGGGAGGGGAAGGAACACTGCCATGTCCATCGTCGGAATCGGAATGGGGTCGGTTTCCAACTCGCTGATCGCCTCGCAGAACACCAACAACATCAACTCGCTGATGCAGCAGCTGCAGACGCTCGACCAGCAGCTCTCCAGCGGCCTGGCGTTCTCGCTGCCGGGCCAGAATCCGCAAGCCACTTCGTCGATCCTCCCCATTAACCAGGACATCGCCGCGCAGAATCAGTACCAGACCAACTTGACGACCGATCTTGGATTCTTAAACGATACGGACACATCACTGCAAACCCTCTCCACGTCGATCGACCAGGCCAATTCGTTGTTGCTGGGCGGAATCGGCGCCACGAGCACCGCGGCCCAGAACTCGGCCGCTGCCGTCCAAGTCGGCTCGATTATCAGTGGGCTCGTCAACACGGCCAATTCGACGTTCGAGGGGCAGTACTTGTTCGCCGGGAGTGAATCCCAACAGCCCCCCTTTCAGGTCCAGCAGGACGGCTCTGTTCTCTATACCGGCAACCAGGACTCGATCAATTCGCAAGTGTCGGCGGGGCTCGTCTTGCCCAACAACATCAGCGGAGTCACCGCCTTCGGGGCCATTTCCACGCCCATCAGCTCCGACGTCAACCCGGCCGTCACGCCGCAAACAAATCTGTCAGACCTGAACAACGGCCGCGGCGTGCCCGCCGGTTCGATTCAGGTGACACTGGCTCCGACCGCCGGACCGCCGATTACAGAGACGATCAATCTCTCGCAGGCACACACAGTCAGCGATGTGCAGCAGGCGATCCAAAACGCGTTCCCACCCGGGGACGTCACCGTGGGAATCCCCGCCGGGCCGCCGGCCGACTCGCTGCAGATCACTGCCGCGACGGGAACCGTTGCCGTCAGCGATCTCAACGGCGGGACGACGGCTCAGTCGCTCGGCATCGCCGGCGCGGCGGCCCCGTCGATCACCGGCGGAGATCTGAACCCGCTGCTGACTCTGCAAACGCCTCTGTCGGCCTTTAATGGCGGAAGCGGCGTCGACACGACGCACGGCCTCATCATCACCGACGGGTCGGATCAGCAAACCGTCAACATCTCGGGCGACACAACCGCCCAGGACCTGCTCAACACGCTGCAGACCGCCGATCCCAATCTGAGCGTCGGCATCAACTCCGCGGGGAACGGACTGGCGATCTCGACTCGATTGAGCGGGGTCAACTTCTCCATAGGCGAGAACGGCGGCACGACGGCGACGGACTTGGGGATTCGCACGCTGACCGGTTCGACCCTCCTGAGCAGCTTGAATCTGGGGCAGGGGGTTCCCGTCAACGCGACCGACAGCAGTGGCAATCCCATTCCGGCCGATCTGGAAATTCAACGCCGCAGCGGAACAACCGTCGAGGTCAATCTGACGGGCGCCAAGACCGTGCAGGACGTGCTCAATGACATCAACGCCGTCGATCCCGGCAAACTTGTCGCGAGCCTGAACTCGGTCGGCAACGGGATCTCAATCACCGACAATGACGGGGTCAGCACCGGACAGCTGACTGTGACAAGTAACCCAATTTCTCAAGCGCTCGGACTGGCCGGGACGCAGTCGAGCCCTGATCCGACGCAGCCGCTCGTGGGGACCGACGTCAATCCGCAGCAGGCCAACGGTGTGTTCAATTTGCTGATCCAGCTCCAGTCGGCGCTGCAAACGAACAACAACACCGAACTCACGCGGTTGCAGCCGCTATTCCAGCAGGAACTTCAGCGCGTCAGCACGGTGCAGGGGAACGTTGGATCGCAGCAACAGTTACTGACGCAGATCCAGACTCAGACCAGCACGATGCAGACGAACCTCCAGGGCTCGCTGTCGAATCTGCAGAACGTCAACACGGCCACGGCGATCACTCAACTCACGCAGATTCAGACATCACTTGAGGCGACGCTACAGACCGCCGCCAGCTCGATGCAGCTGAGCATCTTCAGCTACATCTAAAGCCCCGCGGGCCTGCCCGAGCGATCGCTGGGCCCCTGAAAGCGGCGAGTCGAGCCCGCTCGGACGTAAGCTGGCTGGCGCTTCGCTTTTGCGACGAAACGCGTCGGCCCAACTTTCTGGCCGCTTACCGTTGAACGTTCGCCGCAAACTCATTATTCTCTTCGTTTTCCGCGCTTGTCTGGCCGGACTGGCCGCGGAGCCGCTCCACGGTTTGGTGGAGAGTCCTCGCAATTGCGACGCCGCACCTCGGCCGCAGGCGGGACCGCTCTTGGAAAGTGCCATGCCCAAAACTGCCGTTCAAACCCGTTCGAATCGCTGCCGCACGACCCTCGTGCGCAAGGAAGACGTTGCGCCGGTGTGGTTTGTCGTCGATGCCGACTCCCAGGTCGTCGGCCGGCTGGCAACGAGCCTCGCCACGGTGTTGATGGGTAAGCACAAGCCCGATTACACGCCGCACGTCGATACGGGCGATTTCATCATCGTGCTCAACGCGAAAAAAGTCCGTTTCAGCGGCAAGTCGCTGGCCCACCCCGAGCACCCAAAATTCACTGTCAAGTTCGCTAAAAAAGTTTACGAACGATACACCGGCTATCCGGGCGGTCGCCGCTTCAAGTCCGGAACGCAAATGCTGGAGAAATTCCCGGAGCGGATTATCACCGAAGCCGTGCGGAGAATGCTGCCCAAGAGCAAGCTCGGGGTCAACATGCTGAAGAAGCTCAAGGTCTACGCCGGCACCGAGCATCCGCATCAATCTCAGCAGCCGCAAAATTTTCCCGAACACCTCTTGCCCTAGACGAGACTGACGATTCATGGAGACGAGCGCCCCGACCGCCACGGAAACTTCTCCGGAGACGACCTCGCATTCCGCAGCACTCACTCCCGAATTGACGTTGGGTAGCGGGGCACCCGCGGAAGAAGCGCCGAAGCCGCACGCCGCCCCGACGATTCGCGGTCGTATCGATAAGTTCGGCGTCGCCATGGGCACCGGTCGCCGCAAAACGGCGGTGGCCCGCGTGCGGATTCGCCGCGGCAGCGGGAAGATGACCGTCAACAATCGGCCGCTGGAAGACTATTTCCGCGTCGAGCGGAATCGCGCCCTGGTGCAGAGACCGCTCGAAGCGACCGAGATGGTCGGCCATGTCGACATTTGGGTCCGCACGCAAGGGGGCGGCACGACCGGACAAGTGGGTGCGATCGTGCTCGGTATCGCCCGAGCGCTGCAGGTGATGGAGCCGTCGCTGCACACCCGGTTGAGCGAGGGCGGGTTCCTCACTCGCGATGGCCGCATGGTCGAGCGCAAGAAATACGGCAAAAAGAAGGCTCGCCGCAGCTTCCAGTTCTCCAAGCGCTGACTTGAGCGGGCTGCGATCAATCGCGTTGACCTCAAACGGGTTTCGCGGTTACACTTCGCCCCCCGTCCGACCCGTCCGCGTTTTGCGGTTCGCGCTCTGAAGCAAGAGCCCGCTCGTCTGCGGACGAAACGAGGCGAAGGAGCGCCGCGTGAAAGTTCGCAAGGACGCGCCCGCACCGCACTGCGCGGTTTCGGCGCTGCTGGCCGGCTGGCTGATCGTCGCCTTTCTGATCCCGCTCTCGCGAGTTTCCGCCGCCGACAAGCCGGCGCCCGCCGCACAAACGCCGGACCCGCTCGCCGGAATTGCGCCGGCTACAACGGAGCCGGTCACCGCGGAAATCATCGAGACGCGACGGAAGGACGTTCGCAAGGCGAAAGAACTCGACGACGAGACTCGCGCGAAGGTCCTGGACCTCTATCAGCAGACGCTCGACTCTCTCAAAGCGGCACAGGAGTTCGCCGCCAAAACAGCCGCGGCGAAAAAGGAGACAGATCGCGCGGCCACCGTCGCCGAAGATGCCAAGCGCGAGCTCAAGAGGCGACGCGACGAACGCGAACGTGCGGCGACGGTTCCGGCTTCGCCCACTCCGGGATCCAACCCGTCGGCAACTGTCGAGTCCGCTCCCGCCCATTCGGTCACAACACTCGAAGCCGAGCTGTCCGCGGCGAGCGCCTCGCGCGACGGATTGACCCGTAAGCAAGCCCAGCTCGAGAAAGAAGCCAATCGCCGGTCGAGCCGTCGCAAAGAAATCCGCGAGCGGTTGCTGGCTCTGCACGACGAATACGTCGAGAGCCGAAAGCAGGCGACCGCGCCTCTGTCGAAAGACGAAGCGGCTGCGCTTGCGTTGGCTCATCGAACGGTGGCCCAGGCAAAAATGCAGGCGATCCAGCAGGAGGCTCCGTCGCTGCGCGCCGAACTGGCCCAGTACGACGCAGAGGACGGCGTCGATCTGGTTCGCCTGCAGCGCGACGTGTTGGTCCAGCGAATCGCGTTCGAGGAACACCACATCAAGGTGGTGACAGAACTTCTGGATGAGACGCGCCGCGCCGAGGCCGACCGTGCGGTGGCCGCCGCCCGCCGGCTCGAAGTCCAGGCGCATCCTCTTCTGCAAGCCCAGACCGCGGAAAATGTACGGCTGGCCGAAGAATCTCAAAAGCTCAGCAAGCCGATCGAAACGGCCGAGCAGGAACTCAAGAAGGCAAAATCTGCGCTCGAAACTCTGACCAAGCAGTTCGCTCAAATCAAGCAGAAAGCAGACGGCGTCGGTCTCACCAATCCGATCGGCCAGCTCCTTCGAAAGCAGCGGGCGGCATTGCCAGATCCGCCGCAGCGCAGTGTCGACGCCAGCAGCCAGGTGATCGACGAAGTGCAGTTTCGGATGTACGAGCTCGACGAACTGCGCTCGAGCCTCGCCAATCCGGAACCGATCATCCACGACATATTGAAGCACGCGCCGCCGGAAATGAGCGAAGAGAGCCGGCGGGTGCTGGAGAAGGCGTCTCGCGAAGTCCTCGAAAGCAAGCAAGCGTCGCTCGACACGCTGACTCGCAACCTTAGTAACTATGGCGACACACTCCTGGAGTTGGTTCTCACCCAGCGGAAGCTGATCGCTCTGCTGAATGAGTACGCGCAGTACATCGATGAGCGCGTCCTTTGGATCCGTAGCAGCCGGCCGCTGGCCGCGGGCGACGTTTTTCGCGGACGGGCCATCGAATGGACCGTGCGCCCCTCCAATTGGATTCAGGTGGCCTCGGCCCTATGGTCAGATGCGCGCGGCAATCCGTTTGCGTTCTGTGCATTTTTGCAGCTGGCGGCTGGATTCTGGTACGTTCGTCGGCGGTTCCATCGCGAGATCGGCAATCTGGGTCACGATGCGCACCGCTCGAATTTCACGCGATTTCTCCCGACGCTGAGAGCCTTCGGCCTGACCTTGGCCACTTCGCTGGCGGGAGCGGCGCTGTTGGCCTTCGTAGCGCGGCGGCTGTCCGCCTCGGCCTATGACATCGATTTTCCGTCGGCCGTTTCCGAAGCGCTTTACGCGACGGCCTGTTTCTTTCTGCCGCTTGATCTGATTCGCCGAACCTGCCGCCCGGACGGATTGGCCGAATCGCATTTCGGGTGGCCCGCGGCGGCCGCGCGGGTCGTCGCGCGGGACGTCTGGTGGGTGATGGCTGTCGGGTTGCCCCTGACGTTTGTGTCTGACCTGTTGCATGCCGCCGACCCCGACAGCGTGCGGAATGCGTGGGACCGTCTGTTGTTCGCCCTGGGAATGGCGCTGATCGCCGTCTTCATTTTCCGCCTCGTGCGGCCGCATGCCGGAATCGTGCGCGAGCTGTTTCCGTCCGAAGAGGACGAGTGGGTCGTGCGGTTGGAGCGAGTCGGACGCTGGGCCGGAGCGATCGGCGCTCTGTTGATCGCGGCCCTGGTGGTCAGCGGCTACGACTACACGGCCCGGCAGTTCGTCTGGCGCATTTATCTGAGCGGCATGGCCCTGTTGACCGGCTACTACACACGTGCTCTCTTTCTGCGTTGGATTCTGATCCATCGCCGGTTGATGGGCATGCAGCAAATGAAGGAGCGGCGGGTCACCGAACTGCGCTCGACCGTGAACGCCGACACGTCGGTCGTGGCGGCCGTTCACAGCGAGCCCGTCCCGAAGGTCGATCTGGCCACGTTGAGCGCGCAGACGCGGACTCTGGTGAACGTGGGCGTGTTGAGCTCGCTCTTTGTCAGCTTCTGGTGGATTTGGCTCGACGTCTTTCCGTCGATGGGAATCCTCAATCAATGGCAGATCTGGACGACTACGGTCGGAGACACGGTCGTTCCCATCACCCTGGCAAACGTCGTCACCGCACTGGCCATCGCCAGCCTCACCTGGATCGCGATGCGGAATATCCCGGGCCTGCTGGAAATGACAATCCTGCAACGGCTGCCAATGGACAACGCGGGCCGCTTTGCCTACAGCACGCTCGCTCGGTACGCGATCGTGGTGGTCGGCCTGGCTTCGGCCGCCAGCACCGTCGGCATCGGCTGGCAAAAGGTGCAGTGGCTGGCGACGGCGTTGACCTTCGGCCTGGCCTTCGGCCTGCAGGAGATTTTCGCCAACTTCATCGCCGGTCTGATCATTTTGTTCGAGCGACCGATTCGCGTCGGGGATATGGTCACCATCGACAACGTGACGGGAGTGGTGAGTCGTATCCGCATCCGCGCGACGACCATTGGCGATAGCGACCGCAAAGAGTACATCGTTCCGAACAAAGAGTTCATCACGGGCCGCACGCTGAATTGGACTCTGTCGGACACGATCAACCGCATCGTCATCAATGTGGGAATTGCCTACGGTTCTGACACCGAGTTGGCGCGGGACGTGTTGCTCAAGGCGGCCCACGATCACCCGGCCGTCCTGCGCGATCCCGAGCCGAGCGCTTCGTTCGAGGAATTTGGCGAATCGAGCCTGAAACTCGTGCTGCGCTGTTTCCTGCCGAATCTCACAGAACGAACGCGCGTGATCCACGAGCTGCACACAGCGATCAACCGCGCATTCGCTGAGCACGGAATCGAAATTCCGATCGTCCACCCGGAGGCAGTTAGCAAGCCGAGCTTCCCGTTAATCGCCAAGAAGGGCGGGGAAGGGGAGGGCGAACTTCTCACTCAGCCGGCCGGGCATCACGAGCCCGAAGCGGCGTGACCGCAAACTAGGCGGGTGGCTGCTGCGTCGCGAACTCGGCGGCGCGGTCGATTTCGCGGACCAGCTCTTCTGGATCGACCCGAAAATCTGTGTCGCTGCCGTCGCGCGGCTGCCCAATGAACATGGCACCGACCTGCCCATAAAAACCCGCCAAGCGGGGCATTTGAACGCTGACTCGACCGGGCGGGTAAATGTAGAGGATGCAACCCTGCCGGCGGGCAAAGTAATAGGCGGGCGCGGCGTGTGACCCCTCGATACTCACGACCATCGACGCCCCCGCGCATTGTCTGAGCATCTCGTCGACGGTCATCTCGCCCGTCTCGACCACGTGAAAACCTTCGCGCACCAGCCGCTCCTCGACTTCGGCGATATTGACGATCTGTCGTTCCTCACCTCCCGACGAGGGACGTCGAAGAAAGACTCGCTCGTGACCGCGCGGAAGCGCGTTAAGGCGAGAGCGCATCGCTTCGTAGCGTTTTCGCTTGGTCGGGTTCTGGCCGCGGTCATCGATCCAAATCAACTCACGCGCTCGTAAGACCGCGTAAGAGGGAGGGGCCGGCACGCCAAGCGCGGCTCGCCAGCCGGGTTCGTGTTTAAAGATTCGCCGCAGGTGCCCGACTCCGTCTCCGAGGCTTGCCACCAGCTCTTGGAGAGGCAATTCATCATGCAGAAAATGGCCGAACCAGCGCGCCCCCGAGTAAGTCGAGGCGAGCACGCTGTGAGCGGTTTCGGCCATCTCGGCTCGCCAAGCCGCGCGCAGTCCAGCGTCGAATACAGGTCGCCGCGGTAACGACCGCAGTAAACGTGCTGCCGAAACAAGAGTGCGTCGCGAAGCAGGAACGCTCGGGTCGCGGCTCCCTGGTGACGCTCGCCGCGGATCGCCGCGATAAGCTCGGCGACCGGTTGCGAGGGGGGCGAACTGCGCAGAATCCGCCTGAAGTGCGACTCGGGGATGTAGATCGGAACATGCCGCTCATCAATGCCGGGCGAGATCTCCCAAGACTTTTCGGCAGCTTGCTCGAGCACGCCTGCGGAAACGCCAAGCCCTCGACGGACTTTGTAGCCCGCCATCGCGGCGGCCGCTCCGGCGAAGCGGCCGAGCCTCGTCCTGGCGGGCGCGATTCTCAACGATCCCTCCGACATCGCCATGACTGACTTGTCAGATGAATTTAAGCGATGAACTCGTTGCGGAATGGCCCGACCAATCGTCAGCATAACTGCTGTGCGTTTCTCCGTAAAAGCGACCATCGTTTGGCGGCGCGACGAAGGGCCAATTTTCAATCCGGGATCCTCGCCGTACAATGCTCAGCTTCGTTCCTGTAGGCGATTCGGGCGTGCGGAAAGTCATCTCGCTGATGAAAGTCGACCCCCACTTGATCTACGACGTCGGGCTCTTCGATGGCGGAGACACCGCGTACTACCTGTTCCGAGGCTACAACGTCGTCGCGATTGATGCGAATCCCGTGATGGTGGAAAAGGCGAGGTCGCGATTCGCCAAAGAGATCCAGGACAAAAGGCTGACCTTGCTCAATGTGGGCGTTTCCAAGGAATCGGGGACGATGGAATTCTGGGTGTCCGACGTCCCGGAATGGAGTTCGTTCGATCGGTCAATCGCCTCGCGCGACGGCACTCGCCACAAGTCTGTCGCCGTTGCGACTGCGCCGTTTGCTCAGATTCTCGAAGAGTACGGCGTTCCGCACTATCTCAAAATCGATATCGAGGGCAACGACAGACTGTGCGTCGACGCCCTCAAAGGGAACACGCTTCCGACCTACATTTCCGTCGAATCAGAATGCGTGGGCGACACGGCCGTGCTGTCCGACGACGAGGCCACGGCGATGCTGGTGTTGCTGCGGGATATCGGCTATCGCCGCTTCAAGCTGGTCAATCAATGGAGCGGTTGGAGTTCCGTGCGCTCAAACGGCGCCGCCCAGCTCGGCCTGCGGCTGGCGAGAAAAGTGGCTCGACTGAAAATTCGGGGTCTCTCGGGAATTGCCGACCGGTTTACCGATTCGCGAAAGACGGCCGCGCTCGGTTTTGATTTTTCCTTCGGATCGAGCGGCCCATGGGGCGAAGATGTTCCCGGCGGCTGGATGTCGTTCGACAAGGCCAAGGCGACCTACCTGCGGGAGCGGCGCACGTTTTTTGCGCGAAAGCAGGCGAGCTATTCGTTCTGGTACGACTGGCACGCGACGTATTAACGCGGATTGAGTCGCATTCAGACGTCCAGCCCCATCAGCCGCATGATCTCGAGCGCATTGCTTTTGCTGGACGACCCCAGGGCGGATGCGATAATCGAAAGTCATTTTGCCGTCGACCAGCGAATCCTCGAAGTGGAAATTGACCGCCTTCGAATCCGAGGCGATTGACCATGTCGGTGAGAGCCAGGTCGTGCGTCGTCACCAGTCCGACCGCGCCCCGGTTGACGAGCGCGCGCAGCACGCCCTCGGAGCCGATCAACCGGTCGTGCGAATTCGTCCCCTGCAGGATCTCGTCGAACAGGAAGAGCAGGGGGCGGTCGTTGCTCGGAATTCCCACGATGGCTTTGAGCCGGGCTGACGGCGGCGTAGAACAGTGATTCGCCGCTTTGCAGCGAATCGTGGATCCGCATCGCCGTTCCGATCTGAAACACCGACGTTGCCAGCCGCTGTGCGCGAACCGTGGTGCCCGCCTGCGCCAGCACGAGGTTGGTGCCGATCGTCCGCAGCATCGTGCTTTTGCCCGACATGTTCGAGCCGCTGATCAAAATCAGCCGCGTTTGCTCGTCGAGACGAACGTCGTTCGAGACGCATTGGCTGCGCGGGATGAGCGGATGGCCGATTCCGCTGGCCTCAAAACGGGTCCCCGCGTCGAGGATTTCGGGAAAGGGTTGCTCGGGCCGCTCGTACGCGAAACCGGCGAGGCACGCAAGGGCCTCGAATTCCCCGACGGCCCGCAGCCAGTCGGCAATGTGCGGCCCGACCTCGCCGCGCCACACTTCGATGGCGTGCACGAGATGCACGGGCAGACCCAGCACGAGGGCGATCGGAGCGAAGAACTGGTTCCGCAGGCTGTTGTTGAGGTACTCGATCAGCCGCTGCAGCCGGGCGATTTGCCGCGAGGGAGGAAGTCCCTGCGTATCGAGCCGGCGTCGGATGTCGGCCAAATTCGGCGATTGAAATTGCTCCTGCTCGAGGATCGCCAGCACTTGAGACAGGATGGCCAGCCCCGAGGCGGCTTCGTCGGCGGTCTGTGCCAGGCGACGAATCTGTCGTCCGTGCGAGACGGCGACCAGGCCTTGCACAATGAGCATGAACAAAAACGGAGCCAACAGATTCCAGATGAACAGAACGGCGAGCGCGGCGAGCGACAACACGGCCAGCACGACGCGTGGCGACGCGGACTGTGCCGCTGATCGGTCGGGCCGGCTCTGAGACCCAGGCGATCAGGCGGTTCTGGTCCAAATCATCGCGGACCTCGGCGTCGAGAACGGCAGATCGCTCGCGCAGATCGACCTGCGGCGACAGTTCCGCGACGGCCTGCTGCCGCCGACGAATGATTTCGGCTCCGACCGGAGTGCGCAGCCACTCGGCAAGCGTGTCTTCTCCCAGGCGGGTTCGTGCCTGGCAGAGCAGCTCGAAATAAAGAGCCGCGGCCGAAGAGGTCGAGGTCGCTCGGCGTAAAGGTGCGCCTCGTCGGCGTATCGATCGCCGGACGTGCCCTCGCCCCGCCAACGATCGGCGAGGCGACGCAGGCAGCGTTCCCAATAAGCCTTGGCGAGGCGCGCCTGCTCGAGGCGGTCTTCGACGGCGCCGTGCGCGAGCACGAGGGCCACAAACAGGACGAGAAAGCCGATCACCGGCCGGAGCGATCCGCTCTCGGACGAGTACCAGAGCAAGGCTGCGACCACGGCTGCGAGAAAGATCAAGCCGCGGGCGGTGGCGATGCGGTTGTCGATCGTCGTCAGCCGTTTGAGACGGGCGAGCCGGTCCTCGAGGCGGACGCTGATATTCCGACACCCGATCGGCAACCGGGGCGACTGTCATCGGCACCACGCTGAGGTCTCAAATCGGAGGAGCAACGGCTCGATTCGGCTTAGTCCAGCCGTATGTTGAGGCGTCGCGTTGCAATCGCCGGTTGCGAGTAGAGATCAGAATTTGGGTGGCACTGGCGGCTTGCCCGCCAGTGTTCTCTTTGAAGCGTTGAAGACACTGGCGGGCAAGCCGCCAGTGCCACCCGAAGCTGCTAGCCTTTGAGCTCGGCAGCCACGCGTTCCAAAAGCCGCTTGGTGGCGCGAATTCCGTCGGGTTCGCTGATCTTGTTTCCTTCGTATTCGATGCCGACTCGGCCGTGATAGCCGGCATCGAGCACGATCTTCATCATGCGATGATAATCGGTCTCGACGCAGTTGCCCTGCGCGTCGAAATCGTGCGTCTTGGCACTGACCCCCTTGGCGTAGGGCATCATTTCGGCCACGCCCTTGTAGCGGTCGTAGTCGTAGAAATTGCCGAAGTCGGGCAGGGTGCCGCAGCGGGGATTGTCGACCAGCCGCATCACGCCGGTGAGCCAGTCGCCGTGGGACGAGAGGCCGCCGTGATTTTCGACGATCACGCTGATCTGATGTTGAGCACCATACTCGACCAACTGCCGCAGGCCGTCGGCGACGAGCTTCATCGTCTCGTCGTACGTCCCCTTGCTGTGGGCGTTGACGCGAATGGCATGGCAGCCGAGCGTCTTGGCCGCGTCGACCCAGCGGTGATGGTTGTGGACGGCTTTCTGACGCCTGGCCGGGTCCGGGTCGCCCAAAGCGCCTTCGTCGTCGATCATGATCAGGACGTTCTGCACGCCCTCGCCGGCCGCCCGTCGATTGAGTTCGGCCAGATACTTTTGGTCCTGCGCCTTGTCCTTGAAGAACTGATTCACGTATTCGCACGCCCCGATCCCGTAGTCGCGCTTGGCGACGATCGGAAAATCGAGGTTTGTCATTTCATGATGCTGCAAGGCCCGGTGCAACGACCACTCGGCGAGCGAGATTTTAAACAGCGGCTCGGTCGAGTCGGCCGCCCTGGCGCCGAGTTGCGATGTCAGCACGGCGGTCGCCGCTCCCGCGGCGAGCGTTGCCGATTGGCGAAGAAAATCCCGGCGATCGGTCAGCTGGGTCATCGGATTGTCCTCGGTCTTCGGCAGCGAATGCCGCGGTTCGTTCGCAGGGATGGGCGGGGGGGCAGGGGGCCAAGAATTCGCGACTAGTAACGGTAGTAGTCGGGCTTGAACGGCCCCTCGACGGGCACGCCGATGTATTGTGCCTGCTTCGCATTCAGCTGCGTCAGCTTGACCCCCAGCTTGTCGCAGGTGCAGGCGGGCGACTTCTTCGTCGAGTTCCTTGGGAAGCATGTGGACGCCGACGGGGTACTTGCCCGGCTCGGTCCAGAGGGCGATCTGGGCGATGACCTGGTTGGTGAAGCTGTTGGACATCACGAACGAGGGATGCCCCGTCGCGCAGCCCAGGTTGACGAGCCGCCCTTCGGCCAGCACGACGATCGCTTTGCCGTCCGGGATAGACGAACTTGTCGACCTGCGGCTTGACGTTGACGCGGCGGATGTCCTTGCGGTTCTTCAGGTAGGCGATTTCGATTTCGGAATCGAAGTGGCCGATGTTGCAGACGATGGCCTCGTGCTTCATCGCGTCGAGGTGCTCGCGGCGGATGACGTCGCAGCAGCCGGTCGCCGTGACGAAGATGTCGCCCAGCGGCGCGACCTCTTCCATCGTCGCGACCTGGAAGCCCTCCATCGCGGCCTGCAGGGCGCAGATCGGATCGATTTCGGTGATCACCACGCGCGAGCCGAGCCCGCGCATCGCCTCGGCGCAGCCCTTGCCGACGTCGCCGTAGCCGCAGACGACCACGACCTTGCCCGCGAACATGATGTCGGTGGCCCGCTTGATGCCGTCGCCCAGCGACTCGCGGCAGCCATAGAGGTTGTCGAACTTGCTCTTGGTGACCGAGTCGTTGACGTTGATCGCCGGCACGCCGAGGCGGCCTTGTTCGAACATCTGGTGCAGGCGGTGGATGCCGGTCGTCGTCTCTTCGGTGAGGCCGCGGATGTCCTTGAGCAGGTCGGGAAACCGGTCGTGGACCATCGCGGTCAGGTCGCCGCCGTCGTCGAGGATCATGTTGAGCGGCTTGCCGTCGGCGAAGTACAGCGTCTGCTCGATGCACCAGTCGAACTCTTCTTCGTTCATGCCCTTTCCAGGCGAAGACGGGGACGCCGGCGGCGGCGATGGCGGCGGCCGCGTGGTCCTGCGTCGAGAAGATGTTGCAGCTCGACCAGCGGACCTCGGCCCCCAGCTCGATCAGCGTCTCGATCAGGACGGCCGTCTGAATCGTCATGTGCAGGCAGCCGGCGATCCGCGCCCCCTTGAGCGGCTGGCTCGGCCCGTACTTCTCGCGCAGGGCCATCAGGCCGGGCATTTCGTTCTCGGCCATCTCGATTTCTTTGCGGCCCCATTCCGCGAGCGACAGATCGGCGACCTTGTACGGCAACGAGGCAACAGTCGACATTCCCAATCTCCCCATTCAGATTCAGCGTTTGTGCTCAGATTCGGCGATTTTGTTCGGGCGACGCGAACATCCCCAGCCGACTGCGGGGTTAATATTCGCGACGATGATTCCGCAGCGGTGCGATGGACCGGCAGGAACTCCCCCACCCGTCTGCGTCAGGCACCGGAAGCGGACAAACTCGACCGGTTCCGTCCGCAGCATCGTAACATAGGTGTTGCCTTCGGATCGAGCAACCTTGTTGACTCGCCATTCCGGAGCGACTTACAAATTGAACTCAGGGCCTGGTAACACTTAAGAGGAATTCCGACGATGACCTGGCGGCACTCTTTGGCTCTATTGCTAGCCGCGGCCCTGGCGACGATGTGTCGTCGCCGCCCCGCCCTCGGGCGATCGAAAACCGTCCACGAAAAAGGGGACGTCTCAACAGCGTGGCAAATCGGCCAAGACCGACGAAGAGGGGGCGGCGGACGCCGCCGATTCTGCAACGCCCCAGCCGACCGCGGGGCAAATTGTCATCCGTCGGCAACCCCTGCACCTGCGGGCGCCCGAAAAATACCAGATCTCGATGCATCTCGAACCAAAACAAATGGTGCGAGTGGCCTCTCCGTTTGACGGCACGGTCAAGAGTCTTCTCCGCAAGCCGGGCCAAAAGATCGAGACCGCGACGGAAATCGTGCGAATGGACGTGACGGCAAAGCAACTCCTGCTCGACCGCGCCAAGGCCCTCTATCGAGCGGCCCAACTGGAAGCGGAGCAAGGGGCGGCAAAGGGCGGGGGGATCCGGCCGGGTCCGCGGAGCCGCCGATTTCGAGGCAACTCGCCGACGCGCGAGTTCAGGCCGCGAAAGCCGACTTGGATCTGGCCGCCTATTGGGTCGAGCAGGGAACCCTGCGAGCTCCATTTGCGGGCGAGGTTTTGGGAGTTTCGGTTTCGGAGGGGCAGGTCGTTCGGATGGGCGAGCCCTTGCTCGCCCTGGGGGACAACAGTGCCTTGACGGTCGAGATTCCCGTCGATCGTGCCGCCACGCAAGTCGGCCAAAATCTCACGATCAAGGTCGAGGACCAGACGGCCAGCGCCAAGGTTGATGCCCTGTTGCCGCTGTCCGCTCGTTTCGAGCCGCTCCGCGATTTGTTGCCCTCGGCGGCGCTCGCCAGCGTGACGCTGAAGAATACGGACGGAGCATTCAAGGTGGGGCAGACGGTCTATTCGCCTCTTGTTCCCCGCGAGCCGATCGCGGACGTGCCCAATAGCTGCATCGGCAACGTCGGCGACGGAAGCCACAAGGTGCAGGTCCTGCGCGATAACACGGTTCGCGACGTGGCCGATCGCGACGTTGGCGCCCGTCGGTGTTGACCGTTCGTTCGTGACCGGCCCATTTCGCGACGGCGACGAAGTGATCGAATCGGCCTCGCAGGAGCTGCCAGACGGCTCGGTCGTCAAATCGTCACCGATGGTGCTCAAACAGACGACGGCCAAGGCGAATGGAGCAGGAGACCATCGAGGCGCAGCGGCTCAACCGGGCGACAAGCCGACGGCCGAGAAGCCGAGCAGCACGGGGCTTTGAAGCGAAGCTTGGCCGCAGGCAGGCCGGCTGCGGGCCAAGTCCCAGACCGGGGCTGGGTTGGTTGTGCCTCGGGCCGGGTGACTCCGCTATAATTTGGAGAAGCGGGCCCAGAGTTCTCGGGGTTTACGGTTTGCCGGTGGAGCCCCCATCGCGAAGCCGCATTTTTTGCGGCTCGGTTCCACAGTGCCGCGAGCTGAGCGCCGGTCTGTGTGCGGAGCAGTGCTTTGGCCGACGAAATCATCATCGACGACTACCAGTTGCTCAACCACATTTCGACGGGCAGCTCGACGCAAGTCTGGGAGGCCACGGACAAGGGGGGTGGCGGGGAGCGGCGCTACGCCATGAAGGTCATGCTGCCCGAAGCGCTGGCCCAATCGGAACATGCGGTCCGTACTGAAGCACGAGGCCAAACTGGCTGAGCGGTTCGACCACCCGAATATCGTCCGGTTCTACAAGCTAGTCCTGAACAAGAAGCGCGGCTACATCCTGATGGACTACTTCCGCGCGCCGAACCTCAAAATGCAGATTCAGTCCGAGGTTGTCTCGGTGCAGGCACGCTTCTCGCGTTTGGTGGAACAGCTCTGCCAGGTGCTCGGCTATCTGCATGGACAGGGGTGGGTCCACCGCGACATCAAGCCGGACAATATCCTGTTCAACAAAGCGTCTGAATTGCGGCTGATCGACTTCTCGCTGACGACGCGCGCGGCCGGCGCCGTCGCCCAGATGCTCGGCTCCAAGGAAAAGGTGATCCAGGGGACGCGGACTTACATCCCCCCCGAGGCGATCCTCAAGAAGCCGATCACGCCACGTTCGGATATTTACAGCCTGGGGGTAACCCTGTTTGAAGTGCTCACCGGGGAACCGCCCTTCCGTGGGAGCAGCCCCGACGATTTGCTCAAAAAGCATCTCATCGGGCAAATCCCGGAGCCGTCGGCCTTCAATCCCAATGTCACGCCGGAAATGGACCGCATGATTTTGAAGATGCTGTCCAAGAACGCGACCAAGCGGCAGCAGGACACGCACGAAGTTCTGGCCGAGTTCCGCAACATCAAGGCGTTCAAAGAGGACGTCCTCGAGGTCGACCGGCGACGCAAGCATGCGGAAGCGGAGCGATACAAGACGACGCTCGACAAAGCGGGCCGTCTCGACAGTCGCGCCGACCATGAGCGACAACAGTATTTCAAGGCAAACCCCGATCTGAAAGAGGATGATAAAAAGGCTCCGGCCAAACCGGCCGCGAATGTAGCGGCGACAAAGGGGGCCGTTTCGAAAACTGCCGCGACGCCTGCCCCTGCGAAAGCGACCGCAACCGCTGCCCCAGCGAAAGCTGCGGCGCCAAGTTCGCAGCCGGCACGTCCGGCCGCCGCGCCTGCGGCGCAGCAACCTGCTCGTCCGCAGCCGGCACAACAGCCGGCCGCACAACAGCCGGCGCCCCAAAGGCCAGCGCCGGCGCAGCCGATGCACCAACAGCCCGTCCCCATGCACCCCGGCTATCCTACGAATCCGTATGGGTACCCGGGGTACGCTCAGCAGCCGTATCCGATGGCGGGTTATCCTGGGGGCGCACCGTATCCGCAGCACGGCTATCCGCAAGGCCAAATGCCTTATCCAGCGGCAGGCTACCCGCAGGGTTATCCGCAACAACAAATGCCCGGGCAACAAATGCCCGGGCAGCCAATGCCCGGACAACCCGGGGGCTATCCCGGCGCTCCCGGTCCTTACGGCGCGGCTCCGTACGGGAGCCAAATGCGGATGCCGACACCCGGTCCCCAGCCTGGAGCCGGCCCACCTCAAGCGCCCGTTCGCCCCGCGGCGCCGAGCCCTCAGCAGCCGCCGGCGAACAGCCAGGCGGCCGTCGCCGCGCAGCAACAGTTGCTTCAACAGATGATGGGGCGCTGCAGCCGGCTCGACCTCAGGCTCCGGCTCAGAAGACGCCCCAGACGGCTCCGGCCAAGGATCTTCCCTTGATGGATCAGTTGCCACCGGTTAAATGACGACGCGGCCGGCTTGAAAGAATGCCGGGTTGGCTCGCGGCTAATCCGCACTCCGCTGTTGGAAGGATTCCTTTTTGGCGTCGACGCACCTGGAACTCGGATTCGAGAAACACATCCACGAGAAGGAACGGCAGCTCTCCGCGCTCGAATCCCACATCAGCGACACGCCCGACGCTCGGGAAGCCATCCGCACGCTCAAGGCCCAGATCCAGCAAGAGCTGCGGGAGCTTTACGACAAGCTCGACCCGTCGGAGATCGTCAAGGTCGCGCGGCACTCGGCCCGGCCCCAGACCCTCGACTACATCGAATTGATCTTTGACGAGTTCGTCGAGCTGCACGGCGACCGCGCCTTTGGCGACGACCGGGCCATGATTACGGGCTTCGCTAAGCTCGAAGACCAAAAGGTCCTGGTCGTCGGCCAGCACAAGGGGCGGACGATCAAGGAGCGCAACGAGTGCTATTTCGGCTGCGCTCACCCGGAGGGCTATCGCAAGTCGCTCGAAAAGATGAAGCTCGCTGCGAAGTTCCGCCTGCCCATTATTTGCCTGATCGACACGCCGGGCGCCTATCCGGGCATCGGTGCCGAAGAACGCGGGCAAGCGAGCAGCATCGCAGTCAACCTGCGTGAACTGTCGCTCTTGCGAACGCCCATGGTGTGCGTGGTGATTGGCGAAGGGGGATCCGGTGGGGCGCTGGGCATCGGCGTGGGCGATCACGTCGCCATGTTGCAGTTCGCCTATTATTCGGTGATCAGTCCCGAGGGCTGTGCGCGGCATCTTATGGAAGGACGGCCGGCGGGCCGACCAGGCCGCCCGGGCCCTCAAGTTCACCAGTGCCGATCTGCTGCGGATGCAGATTGTCGACGAAGTGATCCCCGAGCCGCTGGGGGGTGCCCATCGCGACCACCGAAAGATGGCGGACACTCTCAAGCACTCGTTGCAGAAGGCGTTGCGGAAGCTGTCGGTCATCCAAACCGAAACGCTCCTATCGCGACGCTACCAGAAGTTCCGCAAGTTCGGCGCGTATGAGGAGCGGGCAATCGAAACGGCGGTGGAGAAGAGTCCCGCGCCGGAAAGCAGCTCCGGCTCCGCCAAGAGCTCAGCAAAGCACAATGGCAACGGCGACGGAAAGTGACGGGGCTTGCGGCAGTGACGGGGCTTGCGGCCGATTTCAGGCGTTACGGCAACGTCCGATAATGTCTGTTATGTTAAGTTCGAACCGAAAAAACGCCGGGAAAAATGGGCTCTTTTGAACGGCTCGACTTTTCCTGCCACGAAAACGCTTCCCTTTCCCGCCGAAGCCCCCAGCCCCCAGCTTTCCACCATAGTTTAGGGGGGAAAGAGAAAGCACCCGCTGGCTCACGCCAGCGGCTCGCCGGGCGTTTATCGCAGCTCGCCACCGCGGAGCCGGTCCTGGGTGGCGCTGTCCAGGCTGCGAACGGAGATCCCCGCTCGGCTGAGTTCGCGGCGGACGCGACGCACGAGTGACGAGCCATCGATTTCCCGGGGGTCGCCGTCTGATTTCTGATCCCGCAGGTCGGTCCGCCAACCACGCAGCACGTTGAGCGCAACGTCGTCCGGGATGCCGCCCAGCGTGGCCTCGATATCCTCGACGGCCATTCGGCGATCAGAGCTGCCGCCGAGTCTGTCAAGCGACCGGATGATTTGCTGTTCGAGGGCCCCCCGTTCGTCGCGGCTGTCCCCCGCCGGCCCACGCGCCGGTCGCCCATTCTGCCAATCCCGGAGGGTTTTACGAATCATGTCGGGCACGGTCGACGACGACAGCAGGCGGGACAATTCGCCGCGGTGCTCGGGTTTCGTCGCTCGCCAGGCTTTGCGTGCCAGGATTTTGAGTCCCTGGTCAACGGCAGCCGGCAGCGATGAGAGCCAGTCGCTTTCTTCACGGCTGGGTGCGCCCAAATCGTCATCCGCAAGGTCGGTTCGCGATCGATCCAGGCGATCGTCGCCGCGGACCTGTCGTCGATCGCCGCGCGCCGAATCGCGGAAGTCGTCGGGGACGTCTGATCGACCATCGAGCGCCGGCCGCGGCGCCGGATCACGACGCCCGGGGGCGTCGAGCGCAGCGTCGTCGAACGCGGAGTCACGACCGTCACGCGGCCGATCAGGCACGACCTCGCGCCGCACTCGATCGTCGCGCCGGTCCGGAGCGCCGGGGCCGTCGTCGCTGAGGCGCCGATCGTCCCCGCGCCGAGTGTCGTCGAATGCGCGATCGTCTCTGTCGCGCCGCGCGTCGAGATTGCGACGATCGGGGCCGTCGAGCGGCCCGTCGCGCCCATCATCACGGCGGTCGTCGCTGGCAAACGGGTCGTCGCGATCGTCTCCATTGCGGCGGGCGTAGGCTTCGTCGCGGTGTTCACGTTCAATTTCCGGAGCGTCGAGACGGCGCAGATAGGGCTCGAGCAACGCGTGCAGGTCGCCGGGAATCACCGGGTCGAGCCGGTCGATGGCGACGGCGGCCACGTATCCGCTTTCGGAATTGATGATCGACTCGCGTGCCGAATGCGACAGCGTCACGAGGAAGAATGTCAGGAACAGGCTGAACATGGCCCCTTTGACCAGGCCGAGCAGCGCGCCCAAATGCCGGTCGAGCGCCTCGATCCGCATGTTTTCAATCGCATCGTGCAGCACCCGCGCGGCCCCGAACGACACGAACGAGAAGACCAGGTAGAGCACGAGCATGGCGATCCATTTGTTGAGCGGCTCTTCGACCCGAATGAAGGGCGCGATCACGTGCGACAACGATCCGGAGAAGAAAAAGCACATCAAGAGCGCGGCAATCGTCGCCAACTGCCAGACGATGCCCTTCATCGCGCCCCGAAACATCGAGTACATCAAGATGCCAAGGGTCAGAAGGTCGTACCACATGGTCGGCTTCCCTGCCTGGATGAATAGAATGCGGCGCGCACCCACCAATCGGCGGCCGCCAAAGGGGGGCGAAGTATAGCGAAAAGCGGCAAAACGGCAAAAGACCAGTTGGAAACCGGGGGGACGAAGGCGGGAAGCGGCCCGGTCGGGTCAGGCCAGGGGGGAATGAAAACGGGCGCGTCACTGCTTTGAATTCGCAGCCTCGCGCATCTCGCGCGTGTCGAGGATCAGCGTCACCGGGCCGTCGTTGACCAACTCGACGTCCATGTGCTCCTGAAAAGTGCCGGTCTCGACTTCTGCCCCCTGCCCCTTGGCCTCTGCGACAAAGCCGCGGTACAGCTCGACGGCTCGCTCGGGCCGCGCCGCTTCGATGAAACTGGGCCGGCGTCCCTTGCGGCAATCACCCAAGAGCGTGAACTGGCTGACCACGAGCATGCGTCCGCCCACTTCCAAGAGCGAGCGATTCATTTTCCCTTCGTCGTCGGGGAAGATCCTGAGGCCGACGATCTTTGCCGCGAGATAGATCACGTCGTCCTGCGTGTCGTGTTCGGCCACGCCCAGGAGAACCAGCAATCCCGCGTCGATCCGCCCGACGACTTCGCCGCGAACCGCGACGCTCGCCCGGGAGACGCGTTGAACGACCGCTCGCATTGTTGCCTCGTCAGGTTTGAGCGGCCGCAGTCGCCGTTTGGGGTCGATCGGGGATTGGAACGGCTCCAGGGAGAGGCGCGGTGTTAACCCGCCGTCATGCGCCCTTCAACTCGTCTATAGTCATCTTCCAGCAGCCACATTTTCGCATTTTCGTAATCAGTGGCAGTGTGAACGACTTTATCCCTTTCTTTGGGATCAATGACAACGATACCGCCCGTCAACTCTTTGTCGGGAAACACAATCAGCACATACGGCGCTGGAAGTCCGTCATCAACCCATACTTCATACCAGTCACTCGTCATTTGGATGGGCCTGTTCTGGGGATCAACATGATAAGCCCAACTTCCCGCGACGCTCGCCCGCGAGACACGTTGCACGACCGCTCGCATCGTTGCCTCGTCAGGTTTGAGCGGCTGCAGTCGCCGTTTGCGGTCGATCGGAGTGGAACGGCTCCAGGGGAATATCCGTCTCCTGATCGAGCAGGGCCTGCCGGGTCAGTCGGGCCGTTCCCGGCGACATCTGCAGGCCGCTACGAAAATGACCTGAGGCGACAAACAGATTGTCGAAGCCGGCCACGCGACCCAGGTAGGGCAAGCCATCTCCCGAACCGGGGCGCAGCCCCGACCAGCAGCGTTCAAACCGCGCGTGGGCGAGGGCCGGCACCCGGCTGGTGCCGAAGGCCAGAAGCTCACTTACCGCCGAGGCCGTGTTTGCTTTGAAGAAACCGACGTGCTCCTCGGTCGAGCCGATCAAGATCCTTCCGTCGTCGCGCGGCACGATGTATCGCGAGCCGGTCTGCAGAATGTGCGAGAACATCCGCGGCGACTGCGACAACAGAACCATCTGCCCGCGCACCGGGTTGATCGCGACGTCGACGCCGACCGACGTCAATAACCCGCGCGACCATGCGCCTCCCGTGACCAGATAGCGACCGGCCTGTACCGAACCCGAGTGCGTCCTGAGCGCGTCGATCCGGCGCCCGCGGTCTTCCGGACTCGCCTCACCCTGCTCTTCCAATCCAATGACCGGTGTTCCCGCGCGGAGTCGCACGCCGCGGGAGGCGCAACCGGCGAGCAAGGCCTTCAAGAGTCGAGGATTGCGGACCTGGCCGAGTTCCGGCAAACGATACGCCGCGACAATCTCGGGGCTGACCAGCGGCTCGAGTTCCTTGATCGCGTCCGAGTCAGGTTCCTCGACGCGCACACCCTGCCCGCGCCACCATTCGATTTCGGTCGACAGGTCGTCGAGGTTCTCTTCCGTGCCCGAGCGCAGCTCGAGCCCGCCGCAACGTGTGTATCCCGTCTCGATGCCCGTTTCCGCACTGAGCGCTTCGGCCCAGTCGGGCCAGAGGGAATGACTCAGGGCACGCAGCCGCGCCTCGGGCGCGATTGCCGCGTCGAGATTGCCGGGGGGCAGAATCCCCGCGCCGGCCCAACTCGCCTCGCGGCCAAAGTCTCCCTGCTCGAGCACGGTGACGGCAGCCCCCTGCCCCGCCAATTCGAGCGCGACCGACAGTCCGATCACGCCGCCGCCGATCACAATCACGTCGTCCATCGTGTTCCTGAGACTTTTTCGGTGCTCTTACTTTTCGTTGCCACGAGCGGACTGGGCGGCTCGCGCCACAAACTCGTCCGCAAAGGCCTGCGGCTCTGTGCCATAGACGTCGCGAAACCCCTCGGCCTGCGTCGCACCGTTAACGAGCTGTTGCACGAAGCGGGCAAACAGTATCTTCCCGCGCTTGTCGATCAAGAAAGCTGCCACGGCTTCACCGACGTCGGCACTTGCCGCGGACGAAAATGTGCCGTCGGTCAAAAGGTCATCTGACTTTTCGAGCGAGCCGACCAGCCGATAAAGCGCCGGCCACTGCGCCGCCGAGAGCGCGGGTTGGCTGCCCCCGGCCGCGACCACCCGTCCGCTTCCGGAGACGATCCAGTCGGGAAGTTTCTTGTCGGCCCGCTTCAGGAGTGCCGCAGTCAGTTGTTCGCTCAGGCTGCTGCGCAGCGAAGCTGTGGTGCGCCCGCCGTCGGGTCCGGCGCGATTCTCGCGATCTTCGACGACCACGTACGCTTCCTTGAGATCGGGCGTCACGACGGCCGCGCCATGAATTGCCGCGGGAGCTTCGCGTTTTTCGACCGTCTGGCTGAATTCGTCGAAGGAGTTTCTGTCCTTGAGCACGAACACGACGAGCCCCCCCTTGAACGCCGGCTTGGAACTGTCCCCCAAGAATTCCTGCGCGCCCGCAATCCCTCTTGGGCCCAGCGAACGGCTTCGTTCAAGCGGTCAGCCGACACGTTGCCGAGCGCCACGAAGTCATCGTTCTCGACGCGGACGGGCTCGGTCTTGGGGAACGTGCGTCGCCACTGTTCGTCGCTGTGAGATCGCCGTTTTTCACGCAGCTCGGCGGCGCTCGTCCGGGCAAGCTCGGCTTTGCGGCGTTCGATTTCACTGGGAACGAGACTCGCCAGTTTGCGTTTCGGATCGCTGCCGTCGAAGGCGGCCCCCTCGCTGATCCACGTTCGCAGTTTGCTCCATTCTGACTTGGTGATTCGCTCGTCACCCGGCGGCATCTTGAAGGGCTTTTGCTCGCCGGCCAATTGCCACAGTCGGCTCTTGGCAAGCTGCCCTGGATCGATCACCGCGCCGCTCTTGCCTCCGGCCCAGAGCAGCTCGAACGTCTCCATCGATAGGCCGCCTTTGGGATCGTTGCCGCTGTGACAGCGAACGCAGTTATTCACCAGAATGGGAGCGACGTCCCGCGTGAAGGTGATCGTCTCATCACCCTTGGGACTGCGGATGCCGATTCTGGGCGCCGCAGCCTTGGGTTTGGCGATCCCGCCTGAAACAGCCACAACCGCAGGCGTCGCGAGCGCGAGTTTGTCCAAGGGCTTGGCCTTATCGTCGCCGTCGAAGCTGGCGCCGCGGTTGATCCACTCGGCGATCGTTGTGCACTCCTTTTCCGAGAGCGGCTCGCCGCCCTTGGGCATGCGACCTGCGTTCGGAGCGAGCAGGCGCGCCATTAAGAGGCTGTTGCTGGCGTCGCCAATCACCAGCAAGGGGGGGTTCTTGCCTCCCTTCTCAAAACCCGCGAACGTATCGAGCCGCAGGCCCCCCTTAGCGCCTTTCCCGTGGCAATCGAGACAGTGCATCTTGATGATGGGTGCGATCTGTCCGACGAAGCTGATCCCCTGCTCTGCCTTGCGCCCGGCCCGATCGCCCTTCTTGCCTCCCGGCTGAGGCTTCTCGCGCGCCTTGGCAATCGCGTCTTTGCGGGACGCGATCAACTTGGTGACGCTGGCGAAATGCGGGTCGTCTGCAGGCAACGAGGTCTCGGTGATGAGGGCTTCGAGGCGCTGTTGGGCGTCGCCGATCTTCTTTTCCGAGTCCTCGATTGCCTCGCGACGGACCGGAACGTGGATTTTCGTGACGACGCTGCGGATCGCGGACAGTTCCTTCCGCTGGGCCGCAGTCAGCCCGGCCGCGAACGCGTGATCGGCGTCGAGAGCGAGGCTCAAAAGTGCGGCCGCCACCAGCGGGAGCCACTTGCGAGCGCAGGCGTCCATGTGTTCACCTCTCAAATCGATGGCCTTTCTCGGAGTTTAATCGAAAGCAAAATCGCGCAACACCAAGCCGCATCCGAATACACGGCGCATTGTTGCACCGAGCACTGCGCGCAGCCCATAGATGTGGCCCGGGCACGCCGATATAGTTCAGGTATGACCGCACTCGACGACGCTCTGACCTCGAAACGCGATCGGCTGCTCGACATTTTGCGTGCCTGCGGCCGGGTGGCGGTGGCGTATTCCGGCGGGGTCGATAGTGCGGTCGTGGCCAAAGCCGCCCAATTGGCCTGTGGGGCCAACGCAGTGGCGATCACCGCCGTCAGCGCCAGCCTGGCATCGGGCGAGCGAGAGGCCGCCGAGACGCTTGCCGCCCAGATCGGCATTCGGCATCAGGTGATTGAGACAGACGAATTCTCGAACCCCGACTACCTGAAGAACGCCTCCGATCGCTGCTACTTCTGCAAGACCGAACTGTACACGCAACTGGAACGGCTTCTTTCTCAACCGCATGCCGACTTGCCCGAATTCGACGTCGTCGTCAACGGAGCCAATCTCGACGACCGCGGCGACTACCGTCCGGGAATGCAGGCTGCCCGTGAGCACGCCGTTCGCAGCCCGCTGATCGAAGCCGGCCTGACTAAAGCGGATGTTCGACAACTCGCCGCCCACTGGGAGCTGCCCGTCTGGGACAAGCCGGCAACCCCCTGCCTTTCGAGCCGGATTGCTTACGGTCTGGCCGTGACGCCGGAACGGGTCGAGCGGGTTGATCGAGCCGAGCAGTTTCTCCGAGAGCAATTCGGCCTCCGCGAATTCCGCGTGCGGCACGAGGCGGGCGACTTGGCGCGGATCGAGGTTTCGGTCGATGAGTTGCCACGGCTGATTGCCGAACCAGCCCGCAAGTCGATTTCGGAAAAGCTGCACAGCCTCGGCTTCAAATACGTGTCGCTGGATCTGGACGGCTTTCGCTCCGGCAGCATGAACGCGGTGGTGCCGCTCGAAAGCCTTGCGCTCAATCGCTCGAGCGGGCGCTAATCGGCGGCCGCTGCCGATGGGCGTCCAGGGATCGGACTCTGAATCAGGTGATGCCGATGGCCGAACTCGCGAGCAGGAAGAGCGCAGGTTGGTGGTCACGCCTACCGCTGGTGAGTCTCGGTGTGCTTCTTTTGGCGATCAGTATGATGACGACCGCGCTCACGATGAGGAGCATCGCAGATCACCGGGCGCGAGGTGACTTCCAAGCGACCATCGATGCCGATCTCCAAGCCAGTATTTCGTTCGGATTGCTCATCACTTGCTCCCTTGGCGGGACGGCCTTGATCCTTGTCGGGCTAAGCCGCGGTCTACTTCGGACCGCACGGCGCTGGAGAGAATCGGAGGCCTTTAGCGACCTGAGTTCGCCCCGAAAACTTCGGGTCCTGCTTCGCCTCAGTCTCAAGCAAATTAGCGCAGTAAACATCGTCGTGTTGGGGATGACAGCCGCAGCCGCGGTGCTCGTGCACTATTGCGGACTGAGCCCCGTATATGGCGCCATTCTTGTTCTGATCGGTCTGAGCGTTTTCCTGACCGATCGGGTGATTGAGCACTAGGCCTGCGACTTGGGGCTCTCCCTCACGCAATCCCCGGCACGGGGTAGCTCTTCGTGAATTCGCCGATCTCGCCGCGGACTCGCTGCAGGGTCTTGTCGTCGCTCGGGGCGCGAAGCACCTCCAGAATCCATTTGCCGACCCGCTTCATTTCGTCCTCGCGCATGCCGCGCGTCGTGAAGGCCGCCGTGCCGATGCGGATACCGCTGGGGTCGAGCGGCTTTCGCTGATCGAAGGGAATCATGTTCTTGTTGACGGTGATCGCCGCTTTGTCGAGCGATTCCTCGGCGATCTTGCCGGTGAGGCCGACCGACGTCATGTCGCACAGCATCAGATGGTTGTCGGTCCCGCCCGACGCCAGGCGAATGCCCCCCTGCATCAGGGTCTCGGCAAGCGTCTTGGCATTGGCGACGATCTGACGAGCGTAAGTCCTTGAAGCTGGGCTCCATCGCCTCGCGGAAGCAGATCGCCTTGGCGGCGACGATGTGCTCGAGCGGCCCCCCCTGCATGCCGGGAAAGACCGTTTTGTCGAGGGCCTTGGCGTGCGCCTCCTTGCAGAGCACGAATCCCGACCGCGGGCCGCGGAGCGTCTTGTGCGAGGTCGAGGTGACGAAGTCGGCGACGGGGACGGGGCTGTTGTGCACGCCCCCCGCAACCAGCCCGGCGTAGTGGGCCATGTCGACCATCAGTAGCGCACCGACCGAGCGGGCGATCTCCGCGAACTTGGCATGGTCGATTTCCCGGGGATAGGCACTCGCGCCGGCGACGATCAGTTTCGGCTTGTGCTCGCGGGCCTGGCTGGCGACGTGATCGAAGTCGATGCGATGGTCGCTCTCGCGCACGCCGTAGGCGACCACGTTGTAAAGCTGCCCCGAGAAATTCACCGGACTGCCGTGCGTCAGGTGTCCGCCCTGGGCCAGGTTCATTGCGAGATAAGTGTCGCCCGGCTTGAGCACGGTGAGGTAGACCGCCATGTTGGCCTGCGAGCCGGCGTGCGGCTGGACGTTGGCATGCTCGCAGCCGAAGAGCGCGCAGGCCCGTCGGCGGGCCAGCTCTTCGATCGTGTCGATGACTTCGCAGCCGCCGTAGTAGCGACGGCCGGGATAACCCTCGGCGTATTTGTTGGTGAGGATCGTGCCGGCAGCTTCCAGCACGGCCGCGCTGGTGTAGTTTTCCGAGGCGATCAGCTCCAGGCCCGACTTCTGCCGGCACCATTTCCCGCTTGATCGCAGCCCAAATCTCCGGGTCCGATCGTTCGATTGCCGACATGGGAGCTCCTTCGTTTGGGAGTTGGCCGCCGCGAGCCACTGTCATTCTTTTGGGCTGCTTCGCACTTTCGCCGACGATGAACCATAGTTGAGGATCCGTAACTCGGCAAGAACCGGCTGGCTGCCACTCCGCCTTCGGCGGACTCGCCGGCCGCAGTCGTTAGCGTCACGCCGTTTCGGATTGGTAAGATCGCCGAATCGAGGATCCGGCAGGAGAGTCCGGTCGGAAACCGTGCGACAGGATGGCACCCGTGATCAGCAAAACCCGCTCGAGCACCGACGCGCCGCCAGGCCCGGCCCCCGAGTCGCCCTTGCCGCTCGCAAGCTCGCCGACCCTCGCGGGCGAGCGGGTTTCGTTCACCGGAACGCTGGCCTCGATGACGCACCAGCAGGCGCACGAACTGGCCCAACAGCACGGCGGAACGGCCACGCAGCACGTCAGCCGCCAGACGACGATGCTGGTCGTCGGCGAAGAAGGCTGGCCGCTCGAGCCGGATGGCCATCCGTCGCATCAACATGCAGGACGCCTCGCGGCTGCAACAAGAGGGACTGCCGCTGCGGATCGTCAGCGAGTCGGACTGGCTGCGGCTCTTGGGATTGGATGGTCGTTGCCGCGAGGTTCACGCCCTCTATACGCCGGCCATGCTCTCGCGATCTCTCGATGTGCCGATCGGCACGATCCGTCGCTGGGAGCGGCTGGGGCTGATTCGTCCGGTCAAAAAGGTCTATCGCCTCCCGTATTTCGACTACGCCGAGGCTGCCGGCGTGCGGCGGCTCAACGAGCTGCTCAACGCGGGCGTGCCGCGGTCGCAGTTGGAAGCCAGTCTTGCCAAAATCCGCCATTTGCTGCCGGGCATCGATCGTCCGCTCGCCCAGCTCAACCTGCTCGCCCAGGACGCGCGGCTCGTCGCCAGGGACGATCACGGTCTGTTCGAGCCCACGACCGGCCAGCGATGCTTCGATTTTTTTGGTGCTGACAAGCCGCACACCACTCCCCTGCCCTCTTCAACGAACGAGCTGGAAGGAGAAGAAGGATCGATCCTCGCCTTCCGCACGGCCGCGCAAAAATCGGACCACAGTGCCGAGGCGAATCCGCTCGGCCAATCATCCGCGACTGAAGCGAAGAAAAACTGGTCCGCCGAGCAGTGGTTCACGGAAGGCTGCCGCCATCTCGACGCGCACCGCCCCGAGGCGGCCATCGAGGCGTTTCGGCTCGCGCTCATGGATCGGCCCGACGGCCCCGAGATCCATTTCCATCTGGCCGAAGCTCTCTTCCGCATCGGCCGCGCCGAGGCGGCGCTGGAGCGCTATTACGCGGCCGTCGAGGCCGATCACAATTATCTCGAAGCCTGGATGCAAATCGGAACGCTGCTGGCCGCTCGCGGAGAACTCGAGCCGGCGCTCGACGCCTTGCGGCTGGCCCTCTCGGTTCACGCCGACTATCCCGACGCGCACTGGCACGCGGCCGACGTGCTCTTGCAGTTGGGCCGCACCGAAGAGGCGGCCGCGCATTGGCGAAGCTACCTCAAATTCGACACGCGCGGCCCGTGGGCCGACGAAGCGCGGCAGCGTCTCGGGGAAATCGGCTCTCAGTGCGACTGAGCGCAGGAGATCGGCGCTCAGTGCGACTGATGGTGGAAGGTCCACCAGCCGACGCCCGACATCACGATCACGGTGTACAGGAAGAAAATCGCCAGCATCTTCCCGATGGCCCGTCCGGCGTCCCCGTCGTCCTCTTCAAACTGCTCGATCTGATGTTCATTGAACGGCCCACCCTCGCCCGGCGAAGGAGGATCATCATGCGCGGGGGCGACAGCGTGAAGCGACTCCGACATCAATCCAACTCCTCAAATCTCTCAAATCGCGACCTGACAGAATTGTGGCTCAGAATCCGCTTCTTGTCGAGCGAACCCGCCCGATGAATCGCCCAACCCCCAGCGGGCCGCCATCATCCCGTGTCCCGTCCCGACTTTTTGTCCCGTGTCTGTCCCATGTCCCGCGCAGGCAACATTTCGCATCTCGGGCGCCCGTCGTTGAGAAAGAGGCTCGGAGGAACGAGTCGCCGCAGGAGTTGTTGGCGAGGCACACTTTTCCCAAGCCGACGGCTCTGGCGTCGTCATTGGCGCGCTCAACGATAAGACGCCAGAGCCGTCGGCTGCGCCCTCGGATCCGGAACGACGGCAAGCCGTCGGCTTGGGAAACTCGACGCGGCAAGGATTTCCTCATTGACCCTGCCAATCCGAGCCGTCTCTTCCCCGGCGGCATTTCGTCCATCGCAGTCAGATGCCCGCTGCGATCCAAATGTTCTCGGGTTCCGTGTCCCGTCCCGACTCTTGTCCCATGTCCCGTCCCGTGTTCCCACTTGTGTCCCGTCCCGTGTCCCGTCCCGGCTCCGTCGCCGGAGATGTTTCGCACGTCGATTCTGCTGCGGCGCCCCTTCGGCGGTGCAGTCCCAGGGCCACGGTCCGACGCATCTCTTCGACGTTCAGGCACGTAATGCGTCCGGCAGCTTGGGACGCTTTGCGATCCACAAACAGTCCCGTCCCGATGTCGTACACTTTTTGATCAGGCCCGGGGAGGCCGCCCGCTTTGATCGCCGAGGCGGCCAGGTCCACCACCTGCACGCGGGCGTAAGTGATGATCGGCCGCCGTGCGTCGATGAGGCGGTCTTCCATTCGGACCACGTGCCCTTTCTCGATCAGCGAGTCGAGCACCCGCTTGATCCGATCGCCGCTCATGCCGAGAGCATCGCGGATAAAACGGGCCGTGCGTCCGTCCGGGTAGGCAACCAACAGCTCTAACAGGCGCTGGCACTGACGCTCGAACGCCAGCGCGCGGCGGCGGAGGTTGCAGTCTTCACGGGCGGCGACAAACCGTTCGTCCGCCGAGGTTGTTGTCGAGGTGACCGGACGAAGGGCCGTTTTCCGCCGGCGACCTCCCGACGTTTCCGCCGCGCCTTTCGTCGACGTCCAGTTCCCACAGACCCTGGTCACCCGCCCGGCTGCCCGTCGTGAGCCACAATTCGTGGTGTCCCGTCCCGTGTTGTCCCGACGCAGGGTCGAACGGCCGGCGGCGCGAGACCAACAGCCATTGGGCCGAGAGTTCCGCAAAACCGCTGCCGGCGAGGTCTTCGAGCCTGGCCGGATCGCCCGCTTTGCCGGCTTTGCAATGGTGCACGACGAGCACGGCGCAGCCGGTCGACTCACACAGCTCGGCCAGCGGCCGCAGCAATTGCCCCATCTCGAACAGGTTCTTGGACTTGCCCCGGCCCTTACGCCCGCCCCCCAGCGCCAGGAAGGCCGGGTCGATCACCACGCAGACCGGCTTCTCTCTCTCGACCAGTTCGGTGAAGGCCATCATGTCGAAGGGATCGCCCAGCTTGGGGACGTCCGGCGAGCAGACAAAATTCTCCAAGGTGTCCAGCGACAGCCCGCGCTCGGCGCAGATCCGCTGGGCCATCGACTTGAGCGCCGGCAGGCCCGACTCTCCCGACAAAAACAGCACGCGCCCCGGCTGCGCTACGGGGAATCGGCCCAAGAACGGCGTCCCGCTGGCCAAGGAAATCATGAGATCGGCCGCCAGAGATGTCTTAAGCGTCTTAAACGGCCCAAAGATTCCCCCCAACTGACCGGCAGCCAACACGCCGGGGATCAGATAACGAGTCTCATGCTGGCCCGAGTTGAGCTGGGCCCCCGTGAACAGCCGGAATTTCTTCCCCAGCACTTCGTCGATGGCCTGAGAGATGGGCCATTCGGGCTCCGGGTTGTAGTTTTGGGCAGTGGCTCCCTCGGGAATGACCCGCTTGGGCAACCGGGAAAGTTCTTCCTCGCCGACTCCGCCCAAGCGGATAAAGTGTGTCACCCGGCGATCTTGCGCCTCGACGGCCTCTTTGAAGTTCGTGTAAGTCCGTCCGCCCACCATCCAAATTTCGTGCCCATTTCCAGTCTGCATGCGAGAAGCCTCGATCAGTGCCGCGTAAAATAAAGGTGTCCTCCCTCATCTTGCCAGAACGGGCCCGATCGAAAAAGCCCGAGTTTCTATGCGCGTGGAAACAAGTTGGAAAATAGTTGGGGGTGGGCGGAATTGTTCGCGGGGTGTGCCAGCGGCCGTCAGTGAGCCCAGTCGGGCCGCTTTGACGTCGGTCGGAGTGTCGCCCCCTATCGGGGGCTTTTAATGCGTGGAGGGGGGATCGGCTACCACCGGTTTGCACCGGTGGCAAGCGGAGTGCCACCCCTTCGGGGTTAACGGAGGAGAGTACCTCCGACGCAGAGGTGCGACAGCCCTGATCCTGTAACGTCGATCAGGCAGCGTCTATCGCCGCCGCACAGTGCCCCCCCCCCGAGCACGGGGCCACGGCAGCCCCCGGACGGGGGCGGCACTCCTCTTGCCACCGGTGCAAACCGGTGGAATATTGGTCGCGCATGATCCCAAGCCCCCGATAGGGGGCGACACTCCGATCGATGTCAATCGGCTGAGTGAGGTGTGCGAACTCCTGATGACGCTCGGTGCCGGTTTATCGACCATCCTCACAACAAGTAGCGTTCGTCGAATGCAATCCGGTTGCGACGCAACAGTGCAATGAGCTCGTTGCGGAAGTCGACACGGCGATGGTGCTTTTCTTGGCCGCGGATGTAGGTCAGCAATCGCGGCACCTGTGACTGGCTGACCGTGAAGGCCGCGTAGCCCTCCTGCCAGGCGAATCTCGGTCCGCGCCGAGCCGTTTCGTTCATCCACTTGGAGGAGTTGGCCTTGATCATGCGAAGCGCGTTGGCCAAGGCACACGCGGGATGCAGCCGCACGAGCAAATGCACATGATCGGCGACGCCGTCGAGTTCAAGCAATTCTCCTTCGTCCTTTTTGAGGATGCCCCGAATATATTCCCGCAGACGCGGCTTTGTCGCCGGCGCAATTAATGGTCGCCTTTCCTTCGTGCTGTATACGAAGTGATAGAGCAAGTTGCAGTACGCACCCGGCATTGGTAGCTCCGGCCGAAGAGTGTCGCCCCCGCTGGGGGCTTACGGATCGTGCGCGACCAATATTCCACCGGTTGCAAGAGGAGTGGCGCCCCCATTCGGGGGCTGCAATCCGCGCTGTTTTTCAGGCGCGATCACGTAACGGGGCGACGCTCTCAGGGCGCAGCCGCATGATTCGCGGTGCTGGGCGCCACCGCTGAGACGCTGTGGCTCGAGGCGTGCTCTCCGCGAAGGTAGGACGCGGACTAGTTCTCCGCCATGCGCCCTTTCGACCGCGACAGCCTCGAATCGCCGCCGCTAGAATGGCGGCATGGGCATCATTGAAGGTTCTTTTCGCTGGCTGATGAACGAGCCGCCGTCGTTCGGGAGATGCCCCGGCTGCCGCGAATGGTTCGTTTTCCGTTTGCTTCGCAAAGAGCCCGGACAATTCGGGCCGACCGAGACTTACCAGTGCGGCGCGTGTGGCCACGAAAAACGATACGAGCCGCCGCCGCCACGTTCGCGATACACGCTTGGCTAAATTCCCGTGCCGAACCGCATAGAATGACAGCATGAGCCACGAACCGCAGCAACAGTCGTGGGCCTGGAATAGGCGGATTCCCGTTGCGGGTGCCGCTCACATGATCCCGCGTTTCTTATTCGGGATGGCTGGCTTGGCTTTCGGTGGCGGGCTGCTGTCTTTTGTCGTCGGAATTGGCTTGACGGACGCAGCGCTCGATGCCTTTTGGCCCCAGTGCAGCAGTGCCGATCGGATGCGGCTTGCAGGCGGAGTTGCCGCCCTGATTGTCTTTCTTTCGGCCATCAAGTGGCGAAGTCGCTGGTCGTGGCCACAAATTCTTCTGGCGATCGCGCTAGTTCCTGTCATCAGTATCTTGTGGGCGTTTGGCGCCTTCTGGATCTTCGATCCGCGTGCAGATCCGATTCTCCGCTGGTGCTGTCTCTCTCTGGCGATCGCGTTTGGTGGCGCTGTCTGGATGTTAAGTCGCCGATCTTGGCCTAGGCGAATGTTTCGCGACTAAAGTCCAATGCCAAAACGCAGCCATCGTCCAGGACGCGATCTCACTCTCTAGCAGGGCGCTGATAGAACGAGGCGGGTGCCACGGCGATTGGAGAAAGTCTATGGCTGATTCAAACCTTGTCGAAATCTACCGTGCGAAGGACGGCATTGAGGCCGCTCTCATCGAGAACGCGCTTGAAGACGCCGGAATCCGCGTTCGGGTTGAGGGCGGTCTGCTCCAAGGGACCGACGGGATGCGACTTGGCTGGACAACGTCTCCGCGAATCATTGTGTTCGAGAATGACGCGGCAAGGGCCGAAGAAATCGTACGCAGCTTGCCAACTCGCTGAACCGACTCCGGCACCACACCTCGCACCCACAGGCGAATCTGCCGCTAGAATGATGCCATGAGCGAACAGAACGTGCAGGCAAGGTCCGATAAGCGGAAGCTCCGCTGGACTTCCTGGGGAATCGGGGTGCTCACACTTGGCTCCGGGCTCGCGTGCCAATCGTTACTCCGCCACCATCCAGTGGAACTGCGGGCGAGCGTGAGCATTCTGGCACCCCTTGGCGTGTTCTTTCTGTCGTGGACCTTCGCATGGCTGTGCGGGATTAGACCGTTCGGGGGCTGAGGGCATGAGCGACGAACCGAAGCACGAGCGGGCAGCTTGTCCGCGTCCTACCTTCGGCGAAGAGCACGGCTGAGCAAGCTCGCACCCGGCGCGAACTGTCACACTTTACGTCAGCTGTGGATTCCCAGGAGCGCTGCCAGGCGGTTGTCGCTCGGGTACGGGTGGCCGGTGTGTTGGCGGAAGGCTTCGCCGTATTTGACGCCGATTTCTTTGCCGCGGGCGGCTGACCAGCGCTGGCCGTTTTGCATGTATTCGTCGATGCCGTGCTGCTTGCGGAGCCAGTTGCGCTGGCTTTCGTGGCAGGCCAGCATTTTTTGCCTGGTCTCGAACGTCGCCGTCACGTCGATGATGAAGTCGGGCTTCACCGGGCGTCCGAACGTGTCGGCCCCTTCGATCGAGTCGACGTAGTACAGGTGCGGAATGCCCGCCAGCGGCGGGGCGGGCGACCACTGCCGCGTCGAGTAGTTGGGGACCGAGGCGGAAAAGCAGGCTTCGCGGACGAGCACGCTCGTCAGCTCGTGGTCGGTCATATAGTCGACCGGCGGGGCCGTCAGCACGATGTCAGGCCGTGCCCGGCGGAGGCATTCGCAGACTTTGCCGCGGCTCGGGTTGTCGATGGTGATCGACAGGTCGCGAAATTCGAGGCAGACGTACTCGGCCCCCAGAATCGCGGCCGACGCCCGGGCCTCACCGCGGCGGATTTCGGCGATTTCTTCGGCCGAGTGCTCGGCGCTGCCGCAGTCGCCCGGCGTCATCGTGGCGATCGTGATGGCGCAGCCCTTTTGGGCCAGGAGGGCCAGCGTGCCGGCACACTGAAATTCGACGTCGTCGGGATGGGCGTGGATGGCCAGGATTCGCGGCGGCCCGTCGGCGCCTGACGTAGACTTGCTTATCGCGTCGCCGCCTGCCATTGAATTCGCTCGCTGAAACAATGTCTAATAAATCATTCGCAAGGCGTTTTGCGAGTCCTGAGTCACCGTGTGCAAATTCGGAGCGTTCCTTCTTTGGGCCCCGTGAGGGGCCGCCGATGATAGCCCAGGGCTTTAGCCCTGGGTAACGGTGCCCCAAAGGATTTCTCCGAAGCCCCGGAAGGGGCGACAGAGTTGTGAGCCTACATACTCTGTCGCCCCCTCCGGGGGCTCTAAGAAAGATTCTGGATTGCCGTGTTTCCCAGGGCTAAAGCTCTGGGCTACTCTCGGTCGCCCCCTCGCGGGGGCTTCGGAGGCGGACGCATCAAACCACGAATTCCGTCCGTCCCGGCGTCTCGCAATCACGCACGCGATTGAGGATTGTATCGCTCCAACACCGCAAACTGTGAGAGATCACCCTACCGAACATGGCCATTGATATCGCTCCCCCTTCCTCGGGCAAAGCGTTCCCCCACGCGGCCCCTGCGCAGGCCCTCCGCCAGACGAAGGTTCCCACGCTGATCTTCGGCAACGCCCGAGAGGTCGATCAGCACGTCGCTCTCGTCGTCGAGAGCCTGATTCGCGAAAACAACTCGGCCGGCCTGAGGACCGTGCTAGGCTTGCCGACGGGGTCGACGCCGATCGGCGTTTACCGCGAGCTGATTCGGCTGCATCGGGAAGAATCGCTCGATCTGTCGAACGTGGTGACGTTCAACCTCGACGAATACTGGCCGATGCCGAAGGACTCGATTCACAGCTACAACCGTTTCATGCGGGAGACGTTCTTCGACCACGTGAATATTCCGCCGGAAAATATCCACATTCCCGACGGCACGATTCCGCTTCGCGACGTCGACGCGTTTTGCGAAGCGTACGAGCACGCGATCGAAAAGGCGGGCGGCATCGACTTGCAGATCTTGGGCATCGGCCGCACGGGGCACATCGGCTTCAACGAGCCGGGTAGCCCGCGCGACAGCCGCACGCGAATGGTCACGCTCGATCCCGTCACGCGGCAGGACGCGGCAAGCGACTTTTATGGCGAGGAGAACGTCCCCCAGCAGGCGATTACGATGGGGGTGGGGACGATTTTGTCCTCCCGCAAAATCATCATCATTGCCCTGGGCGAGCACAAAGCGCCGATCGTCCGCCGGGCCCTCGAGGAGCCACAGTCGGAGGAAGTGACCGCCAGCTTTTTGCAGACACATCGCAACGTGACTTTCGCCGTCGATCAGGCGAGCTCGTCGGAGCTGACGGCGATCCGCACGCCGTGGCTCGTCGGCCCGGTGCGGTGGAACGCGGCGATGGAGAAGCGGGCCGTCATTTGGCTCAGTCGCAAGATCAGAAAGCCGCTGCTCAAGCTCGAGGCCCGCGACTTTGTCTCGAATCGGCTGCACGATTTGCTGCGCGAGTGCGGCCCGACCGAAGCCATTCGGCAGCGAGTGTTCGAGGGTTTGTTGGACGGCATCTGCACGCGGCCCGGCGGCGCGGAGCGGCAGCGGATCATCGTCTTCAGCCCGCACCCCGACGACGACGTGATTTCGATGGGCGGCACGCTGGCCACGCTCGCCGAGCAGGCGCACGACGTCCACATCGCCTACATGACGAGCGGCAACATCGCCGTCTTCGATCACGACGCGCTCAGGCACATCGACTACGTCAGCGAATTTTACAAGCTGTTCGAGCTGCATTCCGACTCGACACGGGCCCTCTGCCAGCGGCTGCACAACGCGATCGTGACCAAGCAGGCGGCCGACTTTGACACCGACGAAGTTCTGAACGTCAAAACGCTGATCCGCAAAACCGAAGCCACGGCCGCCGCCAAGACGGTCGGCGTGCCCGAGGAAAAACTGCACTTCCTCGAGCTGCCCTTCTACCGCACGGGCAAAGTCTCGAAGCGGCCGATCGCCGACGAAGACGTCGCGATCATCGCCAACCTGCTGCGGGAAATCGCGCCGGGACAAATTTACGTGGCCGGCGACCTGTCTGACCCCCACGGCACACACCGCGTGTGTGCGCAAGCGGTCTTGCGAGCGTTGGAACTGGTGAAGGCGGACGGGCTAGAGCCGGAAGTCTGGCTCTACCGCGGCGCCTGGCAGGAGTACGAGCCACACGAAATCGAGCGAGCCGTCCCGCTCAGCCCCGAAGTGATGCTGCGGAAGAAGCTCGCGATCTTCAAACACGAGTCGCAGAAGGACAAAGCCCTCTTCCCCGGCCACGACGAGCGCGAATTCTGGGTGCGGGCCGAGGAACGGACGCGCAACACGGCCCAGATCTATAACGACCTGGGGTTGCCGGAGTACTACGCGCTGGAAGGCTTCGCGCGGCTGTCCGGGCAGCTCTAGCGACCCCTCCTGGGCGGGATTCCTCTTCCCAGGATTATCCCGATCGCCTAAAACATCGCTCGAAGTGCGGCCGCCAGGCGCAGGGAGATTGTGCGCGGCCGTTCTGCGGATTTCTGTCGGGGGGACTGCGGTCTCCCCGTCTCTCAACGGATGGAGAGACCCATGATCTCAACCCGCACCGCCGCGCTGGCTGCAGCGGCCCTCATCGGATCCTCAGCGGCGCTCTGTCTCTTTTCGCTCGAGGGCTGCGGCAACTCGAACCCCGACGCGGCCACTGCCAAAGACAGCGGCAAATCAGCCGATTCGGATGCCTCTCTGCCCACCGCTGCGCTCGGCAACCCGGCCACGCCCCCCGGGCAGAAGAGCCAAACGGCGGCTGGCAACCAAACGGTAGCTGGCAATTCGTCCGACCCGTTCGCCACGGACCAGGCCACCGCCCCGAATCAAACGCCGGCCGACCCGCAAGCGGTCCCCAAGAAGGACAGTCCCGAATGGCTGTTGGGGCAAATGCTCGTGCTGCGGAACGAGCCGGTCCCCCCGGGCTCGCCTCAACTGACCGAGCGCAACCAAAAGCTGATCGCGATGGCCCTCGAGCTGATCGAGAAGACGCATAGCCAAAAACCGCTGGAACCCATCTTCAACCGGGCCGTCCAGCTCCTTTGCGAGGCCCGTCTCGATCTCGCCGCCAGCGGCAGCGCGGACGATGCCAAAGCCCTGCAGGCCGATGCCGAGGCCTTTTACCGGCGCGATCCGACCTCGGCCGCGGCGGAAGAGGCTGGCTGGTGGCTGACTCGATTGGCCCATACCAACGCGCGGCAGGCCAGGAACGACCGGCGCAAGATTCAGGCGTTTGCGATTGCGGCCCGAATGTTTGCCACCCGATTTCCCAAGTCCGAAGCTAAGGCACTTCCCCTGCTGGCCGCGGCCGGTCAGACGTGCGAGCTGTATCACCTTGACGGCGAGGCCATGAACTGCTTCGCCATGCTGCAGGAGAAATTCCCCAAAACCCCTCAGGCTGATCAGGCAACGGCCATTCTGCGGCGTCTCGACTTGAAGGGGAAAAAGGTCAAACTGTTCGGCGAGACGATCGACGGCCGCTTCCTCAAGGACGGGAAACTTCTGGGAAAGCCGGTGCTGGTGGTCTTTTGGGCGAGCGATTCAGAAGCCTTTCAGGAAATCCTGCCCGAATTGCAAAAAGTCACCCGCCCGTACGAACACTCCGGCCTGACGATCCTGGGGGTCTGCCTTGACGAAGATAAGGCCGTGCTCGACTCCTTCATTGCGAAAAACGGGCTCAGGTGGCTCCAGTTGTTCTATGCCGACCCAGACAAGCAGCACTGGGAGCATCCCCTGGCCAAGTACTACGGCGTGCACGACATTCCCTCGGTTTGGCTGGTGGACCAGGAGGGAGTCGCCGTCGACACCCACGTCACTCCCGAGTCGCTCGACGGCCAGCTGCGCTACCTGATCGCCAACGAGGGTGCGCAGCAGCGCCAGTAGCCGCCGCTTACGAGATGCCGCCCGAACCTGGGCAGGTCTAGCCTCAGGCCATTCGCCAAGGTGCGATCAAGCCGGTGCGATGAAGCCATTGGATTGAACTCAGTGCGCCACTCTTCGCGCGCTTTTCAACGCGCGCCAAAAGCCATCTGACCCCTCTTTGGCGCGTGAGCCCACACTCACCAGCACCCCCCTGCGAACGACAACTGGCCTGTCGGGGAGTCGTGGCCGGGCCCCGGTGGCGCCGGCCGAATTTTCGCGCGGCCCTTCCATGCGTCGCAGGGGTTTAATAACTAACTGTTCGGACGTTCGTGCGTGAAAACGCGAGCCCCCTTTGCATCGAGAGCCGAAAGCGAAAAGTCCTTCAGGTTTTGTCGCTGGATCTCCTTCGTGCGTCGGCCATTACAAAATGGAGAATTGCCGCTTATCTGCCATTTGCGGGTTGCAGAATGCACGTCCGTATATTAGGATCGATACGTATGATTTTTCCCCAACCTAGCTCCCACGAAAACTTGCCGCGAGCAGGAGAGCGCATGTCGACGTCCTTTCTTGAAACTAAGCCCGCACTCACCAGCCGCCAAAAGCAGATCTACGACTTCTTAAAGGACAAGATCCGCAACCGCGGTTACGGCCCGACGGTCCGGGAGATCGGGACTCACTTTGGCATCCGATCGCCGAACGGAGTCATGTGTCACCTCAAAGCCCTCGAACGCAAGGGGCTCATCACTCGCGAGTCGCACATGTCGCGGGCGATCCAGCTCTCCGAATCGCCTCAGCAGCGAACCAGCCTGCGTCTCGCGGGGCAGATCGCTGCCGGCAGCCCGGTCCTGGCGGTCGAGCAGACCGAACAGATCGATTTCGGCCCCCTCTTCGAGCCCGAGGATCACTACTGCCTGCGGGTGAAAGGGGACTCGATGGTCGAGGACCAGATCGCCAGCGGCGATTACGTGGTGGTCCGCCGTCAGGATTCCTGCCGGGAGGGGGAAATCGTCGTGGCCCTGGTCGATGACCACGAGGCGACTCTCAAGCGGTTTTATCGCGAAAAGGACCGGTTCCGCCTCGAGCCGGCCAACTCGACGATGAAGCCGATTTACTCCAGCAACGTCAAAGTGCTGGGTGTCGTCGTCGGCGTCGTGCGGCAATACTGACCCGCCCATTTAGCGTGATGGAGTTGGCCGGTCCGCGGCTTCCGGCCCCCCATCCCGCACCCCCTTACCTAGCGCGCCCAGCAGCGAGCGCGTCTGGGCAAGACCGTTGCTCCGACCCTTCGGCGCGTCACGCTAATACCAATTGCCGTAAATCGGCCACGTACGGTACGCCGGCCCCCTGCCGTAGTGATCGGTGTTGCAGTGGAGCTCGCCCCACTCATCGTAGCTGCACGGACTGTACGCTCCGTAAGGCCAAAAAGGGATCGAATAGACGCTGTTGTCGTTGAGCGGATTGACGCCCCGATTTCGATTGATTCCATTCACAAGAGAACCGCCATTCTCGGGAATGTACCCCCAACCGATTTCGGGCTGCGGCGCGACCTCGGGCTGCGGCGCGGCATACGGCGGACGAGGGGGCGGGTTGGCGCCGGTTCGATCACCTTGCTGCGCACTGGCTGAGTTGGTTACCAACACGCCGACCAGCAATCCCGACAGGCCCACACGCACGGCAAGCGGCGAGAGACGCCGCAGAGTGGAGCAACGCATCGTTGCCTCCTTGCGTGGGAGTTGAAGAGCAAAGCATCGTCGGCTCAGGAAACAGTTTTGGGAGGTTTCTAACCACTCGATAGTGAAAATTCTGGGCCATTTCGACGCAAAATGGTGGTTCCAAAGCGACCACCGGCCGCCGGATCTCAATCGCCGCCTAAAGCGGCACTGCTGTTGTGTTGCAGACAGCCCAGGCCGTGCCGACAGGACTCAACCGGCCGCCGCGCTGGCCTGGTACTGGTTGAGCTTGTTGTAGAGCGTCTTGAGGGCGATCCCCAGCTCGTGGGCCGCCTTGGGCTTGTCGCCGGCGTGTTTGTCGAGCACCTGGTGGATCACGTCCATCTCGATTTCCCGCAGCGTCTTGCCCTGACCCGAGCCGAGCGACGGCATCGAGTGGCTTCGGCCGCCGATCCCCGTGACGCTGGCAGGCAGGTGTTCCGGCAGAATCGTCTTTCCGTCCGAGAGAATGACGGCGTGCTCGAGCGCGTTGGCCAGCTCGCGGACGTTGCCGTTCCACTCGTGCGCCAAGAGCACTTCCAGGGCGGCCGGCGAGAGGATGTCGGGAGGCGCCTGGGCTCGCTTCAAATGGCGGGCAATCAACGTGCGGGCCAGGCTCGGAATGTCCTCCTTGCGTTCGCGCAGCGGAGACAGATGAATCTCGAAGGTATTGACGCGGAAAAAGAGGTCCTCGCGAAACGTTCCTTCGGCAACCATCGTCTGCAGGTCGCGATTGGTCGCGCAGACGATGCGCACGTCGACGTGAAAGAACTCGTTCTCGCCGACCCGCCGGATTTCGCCTGATTCCAAGAACCGCAGCAGCATGACCTGCATGCTTTTGTCCAAGTCGCCGATCTCGTCCAAGAACAGCGTCCCGCAGTGGGCGACTTCGACCAGGCCCTTTCGCGGCGCGTCGGCCCCGGTGAAGGCCCCTTTGCGATGTCCGAAGAACTCGCTTTCAACGAGGTTTTCTGGCAGCGCCCCGCAGTTGACGGCCACGAACGGACCGTCGACCCGCAGACTCAGCTCGTGGATGCGGCGAGCGACGAGTTCCTTGCCGGTGCCCGTTTCGCCCTGAATCATCACGGCCGAATCGGTCGGAGCAATCTTGTCGACGAGCTGTTTGACGCGACGCATCGACGGGGTTTCGCCGATCAGGCTGGGGCTTCCCTCGACGCGCTCGAGCTGACGTTCGAGTGCGACGGTCTTGCGCGTCAGGGCGAGCTTTTCGCCGACTCGCTTGAGCACGTTGGCAATTTCAAACAGCTTGCACGGCTTGGGTAGAAAGTCATAGGCGCCGCGGCGGAGCGCCTGGATGGCCTCTTCCATGCTGCCGTGGCCCGTGCTGATGATGACTTCGGTGTCGGGGGCCGTCTTTTTGATGTGATCGATGACGTCCCAGCCGCTGAGGCCGGGCATCCGCAAGTCGACGATCGCCACGTCGAAGGATTGCTTGTCGAGGACGGCGATGGCGGCGGACCCGTCTTCGCAGATCGTCGCTTCGTGCCCCATGCGGGGAAGCTCGATCTTCATCACGTCGCGGATGGGGGGCTCGTCATCCACAAACAGGACGCGTAACTTGTTGACGGGCACAGAGTTCAAGCAGCCCTCTCCTTGGTGCTTTTTCGGCCGATTCCGTTCGGCCGCCCCCGAGTTGTGGAGCGGGGTGATAACAGATTGCCCCGGGCGTGGCAACCGGTTTCCGCGACAGAAGTTGGAGACAAAATATCGCCCACGGCCCCGCGAATCGGTCGCACAGATGACTGAGGGGCGCGTTGGCCGCAGTTGCGAAAACATGACGACGAAAGCATGCCTTCGCGGGCCATCAGGGCTAAAATGAACGCCCCATCTCGAATCCCGGAGGCAGAATGCCGGACGGCGAAGCCGTAACCCGCACTATCGAGGGGATGTTAACGACCCCTGCCATCTCGATTGCGCCCGCCGTCCTGCCTGAACGAGTCGGACGCTATCGAGTTGAGAAGCTGCTTGGCAGAGGCGGATTCGGCCTTGTCTACCTGGCTCGAGACGAGCAATTGAGTCGAGCTGTGGCCGTTAAAGTGCCGCACGCCGATCGAGTCGCCCGACCGGAGGATGCCGAACTCTATCTGGCAGAAGCTCGGACGGTCGCCAATCTCGAGCACACGCATATTGTTCCCGTCTATGACGTGGGCGGCACAGCCGAGCACCCCTTCTTTGTCGTCTCGAAATACATCGAAGGGACCGACTTGGCGAGAAAGATCAAGGAGTCGCGGCTCGCTTTGGGCCAGGCCGTGCAACTCGTGGCGACCGTGGCTGACGCATTGCATTACGCACACACAAAAGGCCTGGTGCATCGAGACGTGAAGCCGGGCAACATTCTCATCGACTTAGACGGCAAGCCGTATCTGGTCGACTTCGGACTGGCCTTGCGGGAAGAGGACATCGGCAAGGGACCGAAGTTCGCCGGAACGCTTCCCTACATGAGCCCGGAGCAAGCTCGCGGAGAAGGTCACCGAGTCGATGGCCGCACCGACATCTTCAGTCTGGGCATTGTTCTCTACGAACTCGTGGTCGGCCGCCCGCCGTTTCGCGGTCAGACGAACATGGAGCTCTTGGAACAAATCACGACACACGAGCCTCGCCCACCACGACAAATCAACGACACGATTCCCAAGGAGTTGGAACGAATTTGCCTGAAGGCTCTCTCTAAACGGCCCACGGAACGTTACACGACTGCCTTAGACCTCGCCCACGATCTCAGCGATTTTCTCGCCGTACAACCGAACCTCGGGGGATCGACCTCAAAGCAAGTGACCGATCAAGCGGTCCATGACACCCATTTCCCGAGCGACACAGCCTCGGCACGGCTTCCCTCCGAGAGCCGGATGATCAGGATCGTGCCCAAGGGCTTGCGATCCTTCGACGCTCATGATGCCGACTTTTTCCTGGAACTCTTGCCGGGTCCGCGAGACCGGGACGGACTGCCCGACAGTATCCGCTTCTGGAAGAGCCGAATTGAAGAGACCGATCCTGACGAAACTTTTTCGGTCGGTTTGATCTACGGCCCGTCGGGCTGCGGAAAATCGTCTTTAGTGAAAGCCGGGTTGGTCCCTCGGCTCGCCGACCACGTTCTGCCCGTGTACGTCGAGGCGACCGGCGAAGAGACCGAATCGCGGCTGCTCCTGGCGATACGCAAGCGCTGTCCCGAATTGCCGAATAATTTGGGCCTGAAGGAAACGCTCGCCGCTCTGCGGCGGGGGCAGGGACTCGTACTCGGCCGGAAGGTGCTGATTGTCCTGGACCAATTCGAGCAGTGGCTGCACAGCAAAGGCAAAGAAGAGAACGCGGAGTTCGTTCACGCCCTGCGGCAGTGTGATGGGGGCAGAGTTCAGTGTGTCGTGATGGTCCGAGACGACTTCTGGATGGCAGTCACTCGCTTTCTCCGGGATCTGGAAGTCGAGCTGGTCCAAGGGCAGAACTTCGCCGCGGTCGATTTGTTCGAGATCCGTCATGCCCAGCGCGTGCTGAAAGCGTACGGGCGGGCCTATGGGGCGTTGCCGGAAGACGGAAAGGAAATCACGGCTGACCAGCAACGATTTCTGGATCAGGCTGTCTCCGGACTTTCGCAAGAGGGAAAGGTGATCTGCGTTCGATTGGCCCTCTTTGCCGAAATGATCAAAGGCAAGCTGTGGAGTCCTGCTTTTCTCGAAGCCCTGGGAGGCACAGAAGGAGTTGGCGTCACCTTTCTCGAAGAGACGTTCAGTTCGCAGGCTGCCAACCCGAAGCACCGCCTGCATCAAAAAGCGGCTCGTGCCGTCCTCAAAGCGCTACTGCCCGAAACCGGCACCGATATCAAGGGCCATATGCGCTCCTTCCAGGAACTGCTCGAGGCCTCGGGTTACCTTGATCGCCCGAAGGAGTTCGACGATCTGATCCGCGTGCTGGATGGCGAAATCCGGCTGATCACGCCCACCGACCCGGAGGGAAGTGACGCCGCCGATCTGGCGAACGCCAAAGCCGCTGTCGCCCCGAAGTACTACCAACTGACCCACGACTATCTGGTTCCTTCGCTGCGAGACTGGTTGACCGGCAAGCAAAAAGAAACTCGGCAAGGCCGGACGGAATTGCTGTTAGCCGAACGATCGAACTTGTGGAACTCGAAGCCGAATCGTCGGCATCTCCCCACACTGTGGGAAGATGTCAACATCCGATTGCTGACCGACCACAAGAAATGGACGCTGCGGCAGCGGACGATGATGAAGACGAGCGGCCGGCGGCACGGCCGTCATGTTGGCATCGCTGCGGCGGTGTTGATCGCTTTCGTATTTTCCAGCCTCGCGATTCTCCGACAGGTCGAGGAAAAACGACGGTCCGATCAGGCGGCCGCACTCGTCAGGCAACTGATGGTCGCTGACACTGCGGAAGTGCCTGCAATTGTCCAAGAAATCGAACCCTATCGCCTTTGGGCGGATCCTTTGCTTCGGGAGGAAGATGGCAGGACCGCGCCCGGCTCGGCGAAGAAAATCAACTTGGCGCTGGGCCTCTTGCCGGTGGACCAAAGCAAGATTGCTGAACTCTTGGACGACTTACTCAAGGTTTCGCCGGGCCAGTTTTCTGTGATCTTGAACGCACTCCTGCCCTTCAAGAATCAGGTCACAGAGCCGCTGTGGAATGTGGCGATCGATACGCAAGAGAAACCACAACCGCGATTTCAAGCCGCGTGCGCGTTGGCAGATTTCGCAGCGAACGACCGGCGCTGGGCGACGATCAACTCGGACGTCGCCAACCAGCTGATGACGCTGGAGCCGTCGGCTTTCGTGGCTTGGCGACCAATGCTGCGCCCCGCAAGGAATCATCTGCTCAGGCCGTTGGCGGCCATCTTTCGGGACACCAAACGCAGCGGAGCCTCTCGAATCTACGCCACAGAGACGCTGGCAGATTTTGCCTGCGATCAACCGGATCAACTCTTCGACCTGCTGGCGGACGCGGAGTTATTTCAGTTTCCGGTGCTCTTCGAGAGGCTGGCCGCTCACTCGCAGAAGGCCATCGCCCTGGCCAATCAGGAACTCGCCACAAACCTGTCGGCAGCAGCGAATGAGGCGGAAAAGGAGCGTCTCGCAATCAGGCAGGCGAATGCGGCGGTCGTACTTGTTCGCCTCGGAGCCGCCGAGAAGGTTTGGCCCCTGCTCAAGGCGAGCCCCGACCCAAGTGTTCGCAGCTACATCGTGAATTGGCTAAGTCCGCGAGGCGGCGACCCGCACGCGATCCTCGAACGATGGGAAATCGAACCCGACGTGACGATCCGCAGGGCGTTGCTGCTCGCGCTGGGTCAGTTTACAGAGACACAATTGCCCGCCGCGGAGCGACAACCGCTCATCCCGAAGCTGCTGGCTGTCTACGAGAACGAGCCCGATCCTGGATTGCATGGCGCCTGCGAATGGCTGCTCCGAAAATGGGGACAGGAGAAGCAACTCGATGCGGCCCTCACGAAGCTCTCGTGCGACGAGACGCAGGTGCGAGCCCGCACTTTGAGCCAGAAGCGGTGGTGGTACGTCAACACCCAGAAACAGGCCTACGTAATCGTGCCTGGCGGCGAATTCCTGATGGGATCGCCGGAATCCAATCCCCGGGCAACCGACGCGCAAGTCCGAGTTCACATTGGTCGCACCTTCGCGATTTCGGCGCATGAAGTCACCAACGGCGAATACCGAACCTTTCAGCAGGCGAGCAAGAGCTTCGATCCGGCAAACGACGGGATGGTTCCCTATTACGGCCGTACAGACGACTCCGCTCGGATCGGCGTCAGTTGGTACGACGCGGTGCACTATTGCGATTGGCTGAGCGAGCAGGAGAAGATTCCGAGAGACCAATGGTGCTACGACCCCAAGGGCGGAGTCTATGGTCCGGGAATGAAGGCAAAGGACAAGTTTTGGGAATTGCAGGGGTATCGGCTTCCGACTCAGGCCGAGTGGGAATTCGCCTGTCGAGCGGGGACGGTGACGAGCCGCTACTTCGGGTCGAGCGACCAACTCTTACCGCATTTCGCACGCTTTGCGGCTAACAGCCAATACCATGTCTGGCCTACGGGCAGCTTGGAACCGAATGATTTTGGATTGTTCGACATGCTCGGGAACGCGGCCGAGATGTGCTTTGATCTGAGCAGCGAGTACCGGATGAGACCAGGCACCGTTGTCGAGGACGCTCCCACGACAGCGGTCAGTGCCAACGACCGGCATATCCTGCGTGGCGGGTCGTTTAGCACGAACGAAGCGGGTCTACTTTCTGGCCGCCGGTCCGACATCCTCCTGGATCCAACCTCCCGGGATTCGGTTAGGGGGTTTCGTCCAGCCAGAACTTACCGCTGAGCGGCTCTGCACGGCTTACGCCGCTAGGCGGCCGTGCCGGACTTCAGAGCCTTGCGCGGCAGTCGCACGCGGAAGGTGCTGCCGCGACCGGGGCCGGCGCTTTCGACCTGGATCGCTCCGCCATGATCGGTGACGATCCGGTGCGTGATCGACAGGCCGAGGCCGGTGCCGCGTCCATTGCGGCGCTGCGTGAAGAAGGGCTCGAACAGGTTGTCGATCACCTGCTGCGTCATGCCGCAGCCTTCGTCGGTAATGATCAGCGTGACGTGGTCGGTCTGCTCGGTGACGGTAATCGTCATGGTGCCGCCAGAGTCCATCGCCTCGAGCCCGTTGGAGACGAGGTTCAAAACGACCTGCTGGATCTCCGGCCCGTTCATCTCGAGCAGGCACGGCGCATTCCGCGTGAAACGCACCGTGCGGTCGCGGTAGCGGCTCATGTGGCGGACCACGCGCAGCACGTCATTGATGATCGCCGTCAAATCGTGGCAGGCGCACGTGTCGCCGTTGCCGCGGGCGAAGTCGAGCAGGTTTTGTGTGATCTTCTGACAGCGAAACGCCTCGCGCTGGATCATTTCGAGATACTGCTGCACGACGTCGGCTTCTTGCCGGTTGGTGCTCGCGGGCTCTTCGGCGAAGCGCTCGGCCAACGATTCGGCCGCCATGGCGATCGCCGACAGCGGATTGTTGATTTCGTGGGCGACGCCCGCGGCCAAAAGACCGATTCCCGCGAGCCGCTCGGACCGCACAAGCTGCTTGCTGCGCTCGAAAACCTGCCGATCGAGATCGCCGCGGATCTCCTGAAACCGGGCCGTCATGCTGTTGAAGGCCTCGGCCAGCTCTTTCATCTCGTCTTGCCGCGTGAACGAGAGGCGATAGTTGAAATCGCCTTGGGCCACGCGAAGCGCCCCCTGATGCAATTTCCGCAGCGGCGCAAAGACCCAGATGTAGCCGTAGACGATCAGACAGCAGAAGAAGAGGACGGCAAGGCCCGCTGACCACGACACGAGACGAAAGTTTTTTTGAAAGAGGGCGCTCGCATTGGTAAGCATCGCTGGGATGCCTGCCTGAAAGTCGGGGACGTCATGGGAGCTTTCTTGAAGGCGGTCGACCCGGGCGCGCAGACGTTCAACAGTTTTTGGCGGCGTCCCGGGATCCCCAAGCCCCGGAACGTCCTCCGTCTCAATATCCGCGAGAAGGCTGCTCATCGCCCCGACCATCCCGAGCGCGATCGGTTTGCGCTGCTCGAAATCGGAGCGCGGCGGGAGAAGTTGCAATTTGAGCAGATAATCGTTCGCCTCGCCCTGGGCATTCTTCAACGCAGCCTGAAAGCAGTGCTGGCGATCGAGGGCGGCCGCCAGATCGAGCCCGCGGGTTTTGAGCGGCGGCTTGAGCCGGGCGATCGCCTCGGTCAAAGCCTGTTTCCGCGGGCATTTGCTGAAGGAATCGTCCAACTCTCGGAAGATCTGCCGATACGAGAAATGGCTGTAGATCGCGCTGACGGATAGCAGGATCATCATCACCAGGACGATGACCAGCCCGCAAACCATCGTGCGCCGGATCGTGCGCGTAAACAGCACGACGACTCCCCCCTGTTCCCCGTTCCTTCCTTGGCCGCGGCGGCTCACCAGACGGGAGCGGGAGTCTATCCCCGTGCGTCCTGTTTTCACAACCCGAAATCGCGACCCGCCGCTTTAGGCGCCCCGCTCGTCGGGCAGCTCTTCAGATCGGGGGTTCGGCGTTGCCGATCCCGGAGTCGGGCTGGTTCGCGGGGTCGGCGTTGGGGTCGACGGCTTGCCCCATTTCGATTGGCGGTGGACCTGCTTGCGGTATTGCAGCAGTCCGGCCATCAGGATGTCGATGACCTTCGCGAGCTCGGAAAGGGCTTTGGGATAATTCTTCGATTCGAGTGAGCCGCGGGCCAAGGCATGGGCCGCCTGTTGCGCGGGCCAATCGATCGCCCAGCGCTCTTCGCTGGCTGCTCGGGCCAGTTCGCCTTCCAGGGTCGCGAGATGATTCAGGAAGGCCACGCTCGGTCGGGCCGATGCGGTGCGGTAGGGCCTCCAGACGGTGGTCTCGATCCCCTCCTCTCCTGTTGAGCGGGATTTGGAACGCCGCTCGAGCCAGAAGGCGAATGCGCCCACCCCAGCCAGCGCCGCTCCCAAAAGCAGGGAGACCCCTTCGACGACATGCTCGAACAGGAAGGTGATCACGCCGGCCGCAAAGAGCAACGCCACGAACCACATGGTGATGATCCATCCCAGTCCCATGCCCGGCGTTGCGATCGGGTTCTCGTCCTCAGCACCGCTGCCGGATGCGCCCGAGACCCGCGCGATCACGACAGTGACGTTGTCCGAGCCGCCGCGCAGATTGGCCAGGTTGACCAACATCCTGCAGGCCTCTTGCGCGGGGAGTTCGCGGGCGATGATTCCGATCTCGGCATCCTGCACATGTCCCGTCAGGCCGTCCGAGCAGATGAGATAAACGTCGCCGGGCAGCACCGCGTACGGCCCCTCGACGTCGACTTGCACGACGGGCTCGGGCCCCAGCGAGCGGGTGATCACGTGTCGCGACTCGTGCAAGAAGACTTCGTCGGGACGCAGGCGTCCCTGTCGCATCAATTCCCACTGCACGCTGTGGTCGGCGGTCAGCTGATCGATCCGCTCGCCGCGAATGCGATAGAGCCGACTGTCGCCCACGTGGGCGATCACGGCACCCTGTGGGCAGAGCACCAGCGCGGTGCAGGTCGTTCCCATTCGCGCGAAATCGCGATTGAGCGAGCCCCGTTCGTTGATCGCCGCGTTGGCCGTCTCGAACGCCTGCTTGAGGGCCGCGGGAACCTCGGTGTTGCGAGTCTTGAAGAACGTGTGACAGACGGTGTCGGCGGCGATTTTGCTGGCCAGCTCGCCGACCGCATGTCCCCCCATGCCGTCGGCCACCATCAGCAGGTGCCCGTGCTCGCGCCAAATCTCGGCATCGGAACAGACGCGAACCGCGAACGAATCCTGATTGTTGCGTCGGCGAAAGCCTATATCGCTGACCGAGGCATAGCGGATCGGCTGATCCCAGCGCATCAGGTTGATCTTAACCGGCTGTAATTTCCCAAGTAAAGCGCCGTTCGGCGGCTCTTGTGGTGTAAATCCCACAGCGGCAATGAATACGGTCACAGACTGCCCGCTGGGTGCTCCCGGTGCGACTGGTCTGGCAGCGCCCGGGATCGACGAATAGAATCCCCCGCGCCCGTATCGCATCGTGGGCGCAAGTCTTTGAGACTGCGTTGGATGAACGAGCCTGGAGCGGAAGTTTGGCGAGCCACATTTTTCCCAAGCCGACGGCTCTGCCGTCGTTCCTGCGCGTGAAGACGACGGCAGAGCCGTCGGCTTGGGAAGCTGAACGCGGCAATGATTCCCCGGCCCGGCCTACAACCCACGGCCGGGCTGCCGGCGCGTTTCCTAGTACAGTTCGCATCGTCGCCGTTCTGGTCGAAGCGTTGGACTATGTCTGAACCCAGCCAGACAAGCGCAATTGCGCCGATTCCCGCACGAGCCTGCCGGCCGGGGTCGCATTGCCCTGCTCTCTTCGGCCGCAAGGGCCGCGCGCTGGCGCTCGGCCTGCTTGCGTGCTGCTGGGTGTTCTCATCGAGCGGGTGCGTCTATCGGCGCTTGATCGTGCGCTCCGATCCGCCCGGGGCCCAGGTGATTCTCGATGGCCAGGAAGTCGGGAACACGCCGGTGGCGGTTCCGTTTACTTACTACGGAACGCGACAGCTCACCCTGGTGAAGCCGGGTTACGAAACGCGGACCGAGCTAGTGAAGATTCCCTCTCCGTGGTACCAGTGGATGCCGCTCGACTTCGTCTCGGATAATTTCCTGCCCCGACAGATCAATGACCGTCACGAGATCTGCTGGCAGATGACGCCGCAGGGAGTCGTTCCGCAGGAGAAGCTGCAGGAACGAGCCGACTCGCTGCGCTCCGAGGCCCACATCGGCCAGTGACCGGCTCAGTCGGAGTCGACCACAAGGACCGCTGCGATTGGATGCGTTGATGACGGAATCATTGCCGCGTTCAGCCTCCCAAGCCGACGGCTCTGCCGTCGTCCTGCCTTGCGCGATAAGACGACGGCAGAGCCGCCGGCTTGGGAAAAGTGGGAGTCGCCAACAACTCCCAGTTGACGAGTTCATCCGATGCTCGCGACCCGCTACCGCTGCTGCGTCCGCTGCGGGGCCGTGGCGTCTTCCACGTCCTTGAGACCGGAACTGCCGCGCAGAGCGCCGCTGACTCCGATCAGCTCGGGATGGCGGGCGACCTTGTCGCTGAAGACGCGTAGATCGCGAATCACCGGCTCGAGATTTCGCAACAGCATCGAAGCCGATTCGGCCGAGCGGTTGAGATTCACATAGAGTTGCGGGTCGGCCGCCAGCTTGTGGATCGTGCCCTCTGGGCTGTTGACCATCTTGGCAAACTGCGTCAGCTCTTCGCTCAGCGTTTCGACGTTGGCCAGCGTGTTCTCGATGCGCGTGGCCAGGGTGACGCCGTTTTTCGCCAGCGGGGCCGTCACCGCGTTGAGGTTGCTGAGGTTTTCGTCCATCTTTTGCACGGCCACGCGGACGGCGGCCACCGTTCGCTGAGTTTCGTCGGCCAGAACGGGCAGCGCGTTCATCGTCTTGCGCAGGTTTTCTTGCGTTTGCGGGTCGCCGATCAGGCGGCTCGCGTCCTGCAGCGTCTGATCGACGGTTTTCATCGTGTGAGCGACTTCGGTCAGGGCCTCGGCGGCGCGGGCCACGACCGTATGCAGATTGCCCTGGTTCGTCTGCAGCACGCTGTTGAGATTGTGCCCGACCGTCTGCCATTCGTGGCTGGTCTGCTGGAACGAGTCGATCAGCAGGGCGACGTTTTGCTCCATTCGCGCGACCACGTTGAGCGGGTCGACGGCCGGCTCGGCTTCGACCGTGTCGCCATCCTTCAAGACCTGCTTGCTTTTTCCGGGCAGGAACTCGATCGCCGAGTCGCCCAGCAGCGAACTGACGAGCCGCACGCGGCCGTCTGGCCAAAGGCGGCACGCCGTCCTTGATCGAAGCGCGGACGATCAGCCCGCCGTTTTCGTCGTCGAATTGCACGGCCGTGACGCTGCCGATCAGGACTCCGTTGCGCCTGACGGGAGTCGAGACGGCGATGCCGCTGGCCGCTTTAAAGCGAATATTCACCGTGTACTTCGGGCGGAGGTATCTTTGGATCTCGCCAAACTGGAAGATCAAAGCCGCGATCGAGGCCAGCGCGACGCTCACAAAGAGGCCCACGCGAAACTGCAACTGACGCTCGGACATCTGATGGTCTCTTTCGGATTGATTCGGTCTCTTTCGGATTGATCGCGCCTTCCGCGATCGGGCCGCGACGGGCAGAACCACCGCGTGGACTCGATCTCACGAGAGCGAAAGTTCCTCGATCCGTTCTCCCGCGTTGCCGTTGACGAACTGCTCGACTCGCGGGTCGGGCGATTGCCTCAGTTCCCGTGCGGTTCCCTCGAAAACGATTTGCGGTTCTTGCGGTCCCAACAGCGCGGCGGGCCGCAGCATGATCACGCGATCGGCCACGCGCTCGACGGTGCGCATGTCGTGGGTCACGACGATGCTCGTGACGCGGCCGCGCGCTTTTGTGCGAAGAATCAGCTCGTTGATGACGTCGCTCATCACCGGATCGAGACCCGTCGTCGGCTCGTCGTAAAACATGACCTCGGGCTCGAGAGCCAGCGCCCGAGCGAGGGCGACCCGCTTTTTCATGCCGCCCGACAGATCGGCCGGCTTGCGGTCGCAGACCCCTTCTTTCAAGCCGACTTCCTTCAGCCGGTCGCGGACGATCTCCCGGATTTTCGTCTCGGAGAGGTCGGTGTTTTGCCGCAGGCCGAAAGCGACGTTTTCCGAGACGCTCATGCTGTCGAAGAGCGCGGCGCCCTGGAACAGGAAGCCGTAACTGAGCCGTTGCTTGGCGCGTTGCCGCTCCTGCATGCCGGCGACGGGGCGCCCGCGCCAGAGGACATTGCCGGCTGTCGCGTCGAGTAAGGCCATCATCAGCTTGAGGGTCACGCTCTTGCCGCAACCGCTCTCGCCAATGATTACCAGCGTTTCGGCTTCTTCCACGGTCAGCGAAATGTCTCGCAGCACGAGCTGGCTGCCGAAGCGTTGGGTGATGCCTGCCAACTCGATCACCGCGGGCGACCCGGAGGCACGCGGAGAACGTACCGCGGGGCGCGGGCCGGCCGGCATCGGTCCCATAGTCGAAGACGCGGCCCCCGGCGGCGCGGTCGTCTTACGCGATCGGAAGATTCCCATCTTCAGCCTCCGAGGGCGGACGGCCACAGCACGTAATAGAACTCGTTCATGAAAATCGCCAGCACGAAATCGAGCACGAGAATCACGCCGAACGAGGTCACGAACGCCTGCGTCGCGGCCCGCCCCACGCCCTGGGCCCCCGAGTGGCAATGGAAGCCGCGGTGGCAAGAGACGATGGCGATGGCGGCCCCGAAAAACATGCTCTTGAGCAGTCCGCAGTAAACGTCGTACGCCGAGACTGTCTGCCGCGAATGCAGCCAATAGTGGAAGTCGTTGATCTCGAAGATCTGAGTCGAGATGAACCAGCCGCTGAACACGCCGGTGAGATCGGCCAGTGCGCTTAGCAAGGGAATCAGCAGGCAGCAGGCCAGAAACCGCGGCACGACCAGGTACTGGATCGGGTCGGCACCGAGAGTCCGCAGGGCGTCGATCTGTTCGGTCACGCGCATCGTGCCGATTTCGGCCGCCATCGCGCTTCCCACGCGGCCGGCGAGCATCGTCGCGGCAAGCACGGGGCCCAGCTCCCGCACCAGCGAAAGGTTGATTACTGCCCCAAGCTGCGTGTCGAGCCGCATCAGGTGCAATTGGTCGTACGTCTGAACGGCAAGCACCAGGCCGATGAAAGCGCCGGTGATCACCACGACCGGCACGCTCAAGACGCCGATCTGATAAAACGACTGCAGCAAGACGGCCCGTTTGGGCAGCCGCATCACCATCCACCGCAGCATCCGCGCGGTGAACAGCGACAGGTCGCCGACCGTCGTCACGAAGCCCAGGACCCACCGCCCCAGGATGTGAAACGGCGTGTCGAAATGCCGAGCCCGCGATTCGCTCGCCATGCAAGAACCCCCCTGCCCCCGTCCAGTCGAATGCGTCGCGCCCGCGGCCGAGTCGCACAATAGGCCGGCGCGTTGCTCGATGGCGGGCGGGTACGGTAGTGAATTTGCCTATTTGGGGCGAGGGGAGCTTTGGCGCGGCCGAATGACGAGTGGTCCCGCGGCAATCCTCCCCCAGCTCACGCGAAGCGGTGGGGGACAGGGTGGGATCGCTGCACTCGGGTCAAACGGCGTGTTAGACTGGTGGAGCGGGGGAAAAGCCGCAAATTTAGCTGGGCATCCCAATGCAGGCGAATTTCTCGCGTCTTAAAAAGTGAAACCGGGTCGGGGGAATGTTGGTCATGCGACGCGCTTTTGTTCTGGCGACCGGACTGGTGATCGTGGCAGCCTGCGTGGCGGCGAAGGCCGACGACGACAAAACGCCCAAACGCTCGCCGGCTGAGGTCAAGGCGATTGCGAAGATCAAGGAGCTGGGCGGGCAAGTGATGGAACTCGCGCAGAACGATCCGCGGCTGGAGGTCTCGTATCACCTCAGCGGCGGCAAAGTGACTGACGAGCAACTCAAGCCGCTCACCGACTTGAAAGACGTCGTGCACCTGAATTTACGCGGCACCGACGTGACCGACGCCGGGCTGCAAACGGTGGGCAAGCTGACGTCGCTGGTCCGCCTGCATCTCGAGCGGACGAAGATCACCGACGCCGGTCTGGCGCATCTCAAGGGGCTGACCAATCTCGAATATCTGAATCTCTATGCGACGGGCGTCACGGACGCGGGCCTCGAGCAGCTGGCCGGGCTGAAAAAGCTCAAGAAGCTGTTTGTCTGGGAGACCAAGGCGTCACAGGACGAGATCAATAAGCTGAAAGGGGCAATCGCCGGCATCGAAATCGTGCCCGATCCCGAACTCGACCTGCGCCGCGCCGCGCTTGAACGTCACCGCGCGCTCGAGGACGCGCAGCTCCTCGTCGCCGAGTCCAAGAAGTCGGCTCAAAGCGCCGCGGCGAAGTTGCCCGACCTCGAGAAAGCGGCTGAAACCGCCGTGGCGGCCGAAATGGCGGCGAAGACCGAACTTGCCGACGTGACAAAGATCCTCAAAGCGGTGCAAAAGATCGTCGACGCGAAGAAGTCGGCACACGAGGTGGCTGCCAAGAAAGCGGCCGACGCCAAGAAGGCGACGGGGGCCGCCAAGAAAAAAGTCGAGGAAGCCGAAAAGGCCGTCGCCGACGCAGTCGCGCAGGTCGAGGAATTCGACGTGAAGAAGCAAGCGGCTAAGGCCGCCAAAGCCGCCGAGAGTGCCCGCCAGGCAGCCGATGAGGCGAAGAAGCAGGCCGAGGCCCAGGCCGAAAAGGCCAAGGAAGCCAAACGCGTGGCCGACGAGGCGACCAAAAAAGCCGAAGAGGCCGGGCAAAAGGCCCGAGAGCTTTCCAAACAGATCTCCGATGTCAGAGCGGCCGACGCCAAAGCGCCCAAATCGAAGTAGCCCGCAGCTACGGTCCGATTCTTGGGCGCATTGACCGACCGATGATCTTTGCCACTTTCACGGGGGCGCCTTTCCGGGGAAGGAGTGTGACGCCATGCGTTTACTTGTGCCGCTGGGCCGCTTGCTCTTCGTCCTGGTCTTCCTGTTGTCGGCGCCGCACCACTTTGACAAGACGACGATCGACCAGGCCGCCGCTTACCTCAAGTGGATGCCGCATGATGTCGTTCAGATTCTCGTCCCGCTCTCGGGAGTGATTGCGCTGGTTGGTGGATTGAGCGTGCTTTGCGGCCTTTACACGCGGTTCGGCGCGTGGTTGCTGATCCTGTTTCTGGTGCCCGTCACGATCATGATGCACCCCTTTTGGCAGGGGCCGGACCCGGCACACACGCAACTGACCAATTTTCTCAAGAATACGTCGATGTGCGGCGGTGCGCTCTTGATCGCGTATTATGGTCCGGGGCCGTTCAGTTTCGACGACCGACGTAAGAGGAACGCGCCGGCGGGTGTCACTCTTGCGAGCGCTAAGCAGGCCGCTAACAAGTAGGATCGGCCGCGGCGCGAGGACAACGCTGCTCTTCGGTTGCAATCGACGGGTAAGTGTGGCAATGTCCGCAAAAATCCTGCTTGTGGAGGACGATGCCGAAATTGCTGACTTCATTGTGCGCGGTCTGCGCGAAGAGGGATTTTCTGTAAACCGCGCGGCCGACGGCTACGAAGGCTGGAAGCAACTCAGCAATTCCGAGTGGGACGTCGTGCTTCTCGACTGGTGGTTGCCCGGAGAAGATGGCCTGACTTTGTTGCGCCGCTTCCGCAAAGAGAATCGAACGACACCGATCCTGTTCCTCAGCGCCCGGGACGCTGTCTCGGATCGTGTCACCGGACTCGACTGCGGGGCTGACGATTACCTGTGCAAGCCCTTTGCGTTTGAGGAACTCCTGGCCCGGGTTCGAGCGATGGCTCGTCGCCAGGATCGGCTGACGTCGCTGTCCGTGGGAGACGTGAAGGTGGACTTGGCGACCCGACGTGCTGAGCGGGCCGGTCATCGGCTCAATCTGACCGTCCGCGAAGAGGCACTTCTGTTGTTCATGATGCGGCATCGTGGCGAGGTTCTGACTCGCACGCGCATTTACGAGGAAGTGTGGGGCGAGCGCTACGACGGCTTGTCGAACACGCTGGAAGTGCACGTGATGGAATTGCGGAGAAAGCTCGAAGCTTATGGCCCTCGACTGATCCATACGATTCGTAGTCGTGGATACTACTTCGGCGAAGAAGTTGGGTGATCGCTTGACGCTCACAGCACGACTTTCCGTCTTTGTCCTGGCGCTCTTGAGCGTCGTCCTGCTGGGCTTTTCGCTGACACTGTATCTCCTCAGCGGCCGATACCTCCGCGGACAGGTCGACGAGCGACTCGACGGCGCCCTGAGCGCGCTCTGTGCCGCGTGCGAACAAACTCGCCATGGGCTCGAATGGGAACCCACGCAACGGCAGATCGATGTCGGCGCGTCGGCTTTCGGCTCGCCGGTCCTCTGGTTCGTAGAAGATCGGCAAGGCCAAATCCTCGACCGTTCACCACAGCCCGAAACGGACGGGATCATCAAATCGCGGCCAATCGATCCGGGCACCGCGCACCTGCTGGGGGACACGCTCGAGTGGAGATCGGGTGCTTGGCAGCTTCGGCAGCACTGGGTTCGCGCCGAGGGGGACCCCGCACCGCTCCCCAAACCAGGAAAAAAAGCAAAAAGCCATCGCGAATTGCGGATCACCCTGGGCACGTCGCTCACTCCGGTTCAGGCCGCGTTGACTCAGTTGGCAATCACGCTTGCCGGCCTCTCCGCGGGAATTCTGCTGCTGGCCCTGATCGCGGTTCGAATCGTCTGTCGCCGCGTGCTGGTGCCGGTCAGCCGAATGGCCGTTGCCGCGTCGAACATCGGCGCCGAGGACCTCGAGCGGCGGCTTCCGAGCATTGCGACCAAGGACGAGCTTGGCCAGCTGAACCGGGCATTTAACGCTCTGCTCGATCGGCTGCAGGAATCGTTTGAGCGGCAGCGACGATTCACCGGCGAAGCCTCCCATCAACTTCGAACTCCGCTGGCCGTGATACTGGGACAAATCGAGGTCGCGTTGCGTCGGGAACGGCCGATCGAAGAGTACAAGCGGGTCTTGAGCACGGTTCACAAGCGAGGCCATCAACTCAACAAAATCGTGGAATCGCTGCTGTTTCTGTCGCGTGCGAATGCGGACGCCTCGCTCGCGTCTCTTGAAAGCCTGCAATTGAATTCGTGGTTGCCGATGCAGGCTGAGTCATGGCCGGTCAACGAACGCGCCAAGGACATTGTCCTCCAGTGTGACGATGAGGAACCTTGTGTCGTTCTTGCACAGCCGGCCCTGCTGGGGGAATTGCTGAACATCCTGGTCGACAATGCGTGCAAGTACAGCTCGCCGGGAACACCGATCGAGATTACGCTTGACCACGACGACCGTGCCGTACGCATCCGCATCAAAGACCGCGGATGCGGGATTGCTGAAGCCGATCTCCCGAATTTGTTCACGCCGTTTTTCCGTTGCGAGGAGAGTCGCCGGCAGGGGATCGATGGGATCGGATTGGGTCTTTCGATCGCTCGGCGGCTGGCGCGCCTGTTCGGCGGCGAGTTGAGCGTTGCGAGTCGTGTTGGTTTGGGCAGCTGCTTCACGCTGCGGCTGCCCACGGCGCGTTTGTCGGAGTCTGCTGACGGCTGCGCAGCCGCATCTGCGGCATGTCCTGCGGCGGGAACGATTGCAACTGCTTCTGCCGGCTCGTCCTAGTCGCGCACTCATTGAGTGGCGCGAACGAAATGAGACGCGTTGCCTGCATTCAGCCCGATGCGCTCAGCCGCAATGATGCCATGCTCGCGAATCGAGACCGGTCAGCGCGTCGGCATCCACGTTTCGTCATTCTTCTGAATGTCGAAGGGCTCACCTGTGCACCGGACAGCGAGGAATCATTCAGAGCATTTATCGAAAGTGTGAAGGTCACGCTAATTCCGGCGAATATAAGGCGTTTCTTATGCAAGGGGTTTGCTTTCGCGCCCCAATTCTTGTTGATTGACCTGGAGAAAACGCGGATGCCTAAATTTTCGCAACTGCGGAGGAGTGGAGGCCGCGCCCCCTCTTCAGACGCCGGGCCATCATCGCTTTTTTCCCCAGTTCGCGCTTCTTGGATCAGTTCTCCCTGTTGCAAAGGACGAACCATGACGACGAGGCGGAAGGGTTTCACGCTCATCGAGCTCTTGGTCGTGATCGCGATCATCGCGGTCTTGATCGCGCTCTTGTTGCCGGCCGTGCAAGCGGCGCGCGAAGCAGCCCGGCGGCTGCAATGCCGCAACAACTTGAAACAGATCGCCCTGGCGGAGCACAACTACCACGACGTCCATAGCCTCTTCACGCCCCCGTACATGATCGTGACGCAGGGCGCGCCGGGAAAATGCGGACCCTATAGTAGCTGCGTTTGCTGTTGGTGCTGCGGCTACCACGGCCCCGCGAACTGCTTCAACTGGCATGTCTGGCTGGAATTTTTGTTGCCCTTCGCGGAGGGGAACAACGTCTGGAGACAAGATCTGCGAGAACGCGCCGGTTTACTCTCCCTGGAAAGTGTGCGGCTGCAAGGACGGTGGCTACAAGGCAGCCTGGACTTATCACAACTCCGGGGATTGCCAGACGAACACGCTCAACCCGAAACAGTGCGCGTTCGATACGTGTGCCGCGAAGCGGCCGGTGGCCCAGGTGGTCCCGACGTACGTCTGCCCTTCGTCTCCGCGACTTCAGAACCCGTTCCGCGAACACGACTACATGTTCGGAAATTGCTGCGGCGCCAACCATTGCTGCCATCCCGGCCCGTGTTATCAAGATATTTATCGCCTGTCGGGCGCCACGGATTACATGGCGGTGGGCGCGCTCAAACACTGCATCCAGTGTTACATCTGCTGCGTGCTCGAGGCGCCAAACATGCGCTGCAAGTGCCGCAAGCACGGTGACGGAGCGAGTGCTCAGGCCCAACATTGCTCCGTTTTGTTCTGCTTTAGAGGCGAGGGACATTTCGGCAGCCCGGGCGTGAGTATCGACCAGGTTACCGATGGAACCTCGACCACCATCCTGTGCACTGAAAACGCCGGGAAGCCCGATCTCTGGATCCGGGGCGTCAAGACCCCGATGTCGAGTACCCAGCAAAGTCCCTGGTGGTTCTGCGCCTGCGGAGTTGGCTACTCGGACGTCAACCCCGGCGGATGCTGGGCGTGCTGGCACAACGCGCTGCACACGATCACCGGCAGCAATTTCACCGGAACCGGGACGACGGGCGGCATGGTACCCACCTGCTTCTTTAACTGCACCAACGAGAACGGTGTGAACGCGCTTTACAGCTTTCATCCAGGCACGGGCGGAGTCGCGATGTGCGACGGCTCGGCCCGGATGATCAGCGAGAACATTAGCGCCATCGTGTTTGCCAGGCTGCTCAGCTACCACGGCGGTCAGCCGGTGACGGACAACTTCTAAGGCGACTCTCCTCTAAGAGGCTTTGCCGAGGGCACTGGCGGGCGATTGGCACGTCAGTGCCTTCGGCTCCTCTGTTTCGCAATCGCTCACTCGAATCGCCTTTCCGGTACGCAAACAGGGATCGACATGATGATTTCGAGAAACGGGTGGGAATTGAGGGGCTGGCGGTGGTCGGTGCTGTTGGTGTTCGCGGCTGCCGCGGGTTGTTCCAGCCACCAGTCACCCGAGCAAAGGATCAAAATTGCGCTCGAGCAGGCCGGGATGACAGGGACGCCGCTCTATCCAATTGCTGGCAACGCGACCATCGACGGGCTGCCGCCCAGCTTCGACGATCCGAAGAAGCGTCTGGTCATCACGCTTTACGATCCGCAAAAACCCGATAAGAAGCACCTCCACACCCTGGTGAGACCAGACGGGAGCTTCAGGTTCACGGAAGACGGGATCGGTCCCGGGCATTTCGTTTTGGCGTTTGCCGTTCTGCGTCGCAAAGGACCGCAGAATTTCGTCGGCCCCGATGGGCTCAACAATCTTTACAATGACCCCGACGTGAACGAAAAAACCCGCCCGGAGTTTGTCATCGACCACCAGGCTCCCGGGAAAAAGGATTACCAATTCAACCTCGAGTTCGCGGGCAAAGAGCCAAACACCTCCCCCGGGCCGCACGCCGTGATCGCGGCCAGACCTTGAAGGTCGAAGGCGCGCGAATCAGCAGCGCATGGAAGTAAGCGGTTGATTGCTTCCGAAAGCCAAGAACCGCTTGCTGCGTGCGCGGCTCCTTAAGCTCGCCTAGCGCCACGCCGCTTGCGTTGGACCCAGGTCGTAGCAGGCGGCCTCTTCCGCATTGCGCAGGTAGAGGCGGCCGTTGCTGTAGGCCGGATGGTTCCAGGTTTTGCCTTCGATGGCGTGGAAGCGGGCCACCTCTTGGGCTTGGCTCGGCGAGACCTCGAGGAACACCGCGTCCCCTTCTTCGGAAATCACGAACAGCACGTTTTCAAACAGCAGGACCTGGCCGTAGCCGTAGTGCCCGCGCTTCCAGTGTTGATAGCCGGTGGAGAGATCAAAGCACGCCAAGATGCCTTCGTCCAATCCGTAGACGACGCCGTCGCGCGTCACGCCCGAATTGAACTTGAGCTTGAACTTGTTGGGCGCCTTCCAGCGCTCGTTGACGGCCCAGCTGTCGCCTGACTTATTGACGTCGAACAGGATGCTGCCGGTCCCGTAGCCGCTGCTCAAGAAGACAGCCCCTTCTCCGCCGGCGTCTTTGCCGACAATCGGCTGCGCGAATTGTTGTGAAACTCATTGGTCCACAAGGGCGTGCGCCAGAGCTGTTTGCCCGTGGCGGCGGCGTGGCCGGCCGCGCCCAGGGCATCGAAGATGACAACTTGCTTCACGCCTCCAATCGTCGCGAGAGTGGGCGACGTGTAAGCCGCCTGGCAGTCGCCGGCCGCCCAGACTTCCTTGCCGGTGAGCCGATCGTAGGCGATCACGGCGCGGCCGCTCGTCTGCGTCCCGTCGATCGCTTGGCGCGGACCCCCCGGATTCACCACGACCAGGTTGTCATAGACCAAGGGCGACCCCGCCATGCCGAATTGCAGCGGCTTGACGCCGGCCTCGTCGACTGCATTTTTCGACCAGAGCACGGCCCCTGTTCGCGCGGCGAAGCAATTCAGAATCCCCGTGGCGCCGAAGGTATACACGCGCGAGTCGTGAACGGTGGGCGTCGCGCGGGGCCCGATGCCCGCCATCGCCTGATCGTAACGCTGATCTTGGTCGAGGTGAGCCCAAATCTGCTTGCCATTTTGCGCGTCGTAGCAGACGACCGCCTCGTCGGCTCCGCGTTGCTCTTGGGTGAATGCAAAGTTGCCGACGACTGAAAACGAGGACCATGCCGCCCCGACCGGATGCCGCCAAAGTTCCCGCGGGGGGCGCTGCTCCATGTCGGAGAGCTTTCGCGGTTTCTCCTCCTGCCAGCTCGTTCGAACCCGCACGGAATCCGCGCGCCCATCGCGGTGAGGCCCGTTGAACTGAGGCCAGTCCTGCGGTCCGATCTCCAGTTTCTCGACGCCGGCGGCACCGGCTTTCCCCGAGGGCGCCGCCATCGCGACTTCGCTCGTCTCGTTCTTCCAGTAGTCGGCGGCTCGTTGCTCGGCCGACTGCTGCCAGCGGCACCTGGAAATGCGGAACCATGTCGCCGGTGAATTCCTTCAGGCGGAAGGTCGATCCGAAGGCGGTCCCGGCGACCGCGAGAAGGCCCAGTCCGGCCAGCCGAGTGCCCCACCGCAATCCCGAAAGAAATGTCCACCAGATCAATAGCAGGAGCACAAAAAAGGGAGCTGTGTACCAGGTCAACATGACCTGAAAGGTGCTGTCTTCCTGGTACTTGTTCCAAATGAACGCCTCGACGACGGCCCCCATTGCCAGGATGCCGATGGGCGTTCCGACGCGAACCCACCGCGGCAGCCGGCTGCGCCGTGTTGGCTGAGCCCCCGGGAAATCGGCGACTGCCTCAGTAGGCGGATTGGACTCGGCAGCCGAATTGCGGCCGGTCACGCCTTTCGACTCGATGGACATGGGCAGCGGACTCCCTGTTCATTAGCAAGCGGTCAAGATGCGAGATTGTCGGTGCGTGAAATCGTAGTGTAATGAATCCAGCCGGAAGGTTCAGTCCGCAAAGAGCCGCGCACGAAGTAAGCGGTCCGCCGAAGCCGGCTTGCGTACCGGAGGTGCCTGGATCCCGGTAAAAGCGTGACGCGCCGAGCCGGGTCCGGTTGGAGGCGTCGCTGATGGCATCATTGCCGCGTTCAGCTTCCAAGCCGACGGCTCTGCCGTCGTTTCTCGTGCGCTCAAAAAGACGACGGCAGAGCCGTCGGCTTGGGAAAAGTGTGCCTCGCCGACGGTTCCCTCGTTGACCTATTCATCCCGCGCCGCCTCCAACTGCGGCTGTTGCGTCCATGCCATCCAGCAACTCCCATTCGCGAACAGCCGTCTCGGAATGCGCAAGGTCCTGATCTCGCCGCTCTTTGTGATCCCTCCAATGCTTGAGCGACCGTCGAACCAACTCGAGAACTCCTGCGATCACAAGTACCGCGGCCGAAAGTTGAAGCCCGCGCGGAATTCCGAAAAGAAGTCCACAACAAAGCATGACGAAACCGAACAAACGGAAGGACCACGCGAGATGGTCAACAAGCGCGTCGATAAATGATGCCAGTGGAAACCAGCCAACCTTGGTCGTGAGCCGGACCGGAACAAGGTAACGAACAGTGACCCAAAAGAGACCGGTGAGCGCCAACGGCAGAGCCGTGATCGTCCAATCACGCAGAAACCCGACAAGCCACCAATAGCCCACGGCGAAAGCCAGGTCGGCGAAAAAAACCGATGAGAGCAGCCGATCAAACTGCACGCGGGAGAACAAGACTTCCGACCGCCTCGTGTCGCTGCCAGGGTTTCGTAGCGGAATGGCAATTCTGAGACAAAACCGGTTCCAGTCCTGCTGCGTCGACTTCGGCAGGACGCCCCGCAGAAATTGGATGATTTGCAGCGAGGCGTGGGGCGCATAGCGGGCGAAGTTAATCGTCACTTTGTCGAAATTCGTCTTAAGCACCACGACTCCGAACCCGTGGGGAACCCATTTGACATCCGTCACGTCCGCCAGGCGGATCTCGGTTACAGCAAATAGCCCTCGGCTGATAATCCGCCCGGCGTCGAATTGCAGCCGATGCCGCCAACAGAAAAGGAGATGCACAACCAGCGATCCGACGGCCACCGCATACCCAACCGAAAACGCCAGCAGGAAAAGAGTTCCCCGCGCGCGGGCGCGACCCAGCACAGCCACAGCACAAAACTGAGGAGAGCGCAAAGCGCCAGGCAGGCGCCCGCGGGAAAGACGCGATACCAACGCCGAACGGTGAGGGTTTCGTTCATCAACGCTGCGTGACGTTGAGACAGTTGACGCGAACTTTCGGCAGAGGCGGCGCGGCGTTGAGAAGGGCCGCTCTCACGGCAGAAACCGCCCGCGCTCGGCAGCGCTTGGGATGCGGCAAGTTTCCTTCTTGCCGAAAATCGCGTACCGGTTTCGCGCGACGAGAGAGTAGCCGGCGTCCCGCAGCGGGCGCGGCACCAACCACAGCGCGCCTCCGAGGATTCGCCACACGCCGCCCAGGCGCATGAGAACCCGCACCGCGGCCGTTGATTTGCGAAACACGCCCTGCTCCTCCCGCAGAACCATCGTGTTGACCTCGCGGACGTCCGCCTCGGGCAGGCGAGCGCGGGCCGTTTCTCCTTGCAGCGGGGCGAATCGAAAGACGGCCCCCCGATCGCGGCTGATGACGAAATCGATGAAGCGGTTGCACAGCCCGCAGACGCCGTCAAAGAAGAGGACGGGCCCTTCCCCGGTTCTCGGCTCGATTCTTGCGCCATGGGAATGGGCGGGCGGACCATCAGACTTTGGCAGGGTACTTACCCCGGCGGGGCCAACAGGCGTCGGTGCGCTTCCATCCATGTCGTTTTGCCTTCAGGCACAAGAGCGATGCAATCATCATAACCGGATTGCCGGATTCGCATTAACGAGCATTCTTCGGGGGGTCGAAACTGATTGCGGAATCGCAATCCGTGCCTCCGACCGGCCCTGGCAATTTGACCCCGCCTGCGGGCTGGCCGCCCTGCGACTCGCAGACTCCTCGGCGGTATAATAAAACAAGCAGAATAGGAAGTTTCGGCAATTCGATGCGAGTTTGCCGACACTGTGAGATTCTCTTCCAGACCGTTTGCCATTGTCCGCGACACTCAATCCGACGCCAAAACTGGGTTCCCGACCGTGGCGCTACGCCATCACGGCCTCGGCCGGACTGCATACGATCGTGCTGGTCGTCGCGGCTCTCTGCGCGGTTGAACTCCGCACCTCGGGCCGGCAGGCCGACACTTTGGAAGTCGGAATGTCCGTGGCCGAAGTCGGTGATTTCTCGCCGCTGGCTCCCGGACGCCTGATCGAGCTGGCACCGGCCACGGCCGACAACAAATCCAGCGCCGGAGCGGTCGGCCCCGTGACAGGCCCGTCGGACGGAGCGAATTCCGTTGCGGCGCCCGAAAATCGCTCGTCGCGGGTTCGCCTCGCAGTCCACGCGCAACCGCTCGGATCGCAATGGGTGAGCGATTCACGTTCGCGCGGTGGGCTGGCCGACATTGTTGGCGCGGCGATCGGTCAAAATGGCCCGCCCGCGGACGGTGATTCGAGCGGCGGCGCGGGTCACGGAGGCGGCGACAAAGCCAGTTTCTTCGGTGTCCGAGCTGGGGGGCGCCGAATTGCGTTTGTGGTCGATGCGTCCACCAGCATGAATCACCCCTACCTCGGCGAGGCGAAGACCCGGTTCGGTCAGCTGAAACTGGAACTGGCCAAATCGATTCTGGGTCTGACGGAAGAACAACAATTCTTCATCATCTTTTTCAACGAACATCCCATTCCGATGCCGGCCGACTCGATGGAACACGCCTACCCCCAGAATCAGCAGAGATTTTTGGAATGGGTCGCCTCCGTCCCCGCATCGGGGTTGACCGATCCGCGTCCGGCTCTCACGATGGCGCTCGGCCTCAGGCCCGACGTGGTTTTCTTGCTCACCGATGGGATGTTTCCCCGCGATGTGCAGGGCGACTTGAATGCTCTGCGGCAGAGCGTCGTGGAGCTGAACACAATTGCGATCGGCGACCCGCGCGCCGAAAAGTCGCTCAAGCCGCTCGCCACCCACAACCGCGGCCGGTTTACCTTTGTTCCATGAGGAATAAAAGGAATAAGACGGATCGCCCCTCCGCCCGGCATCCGCCTTGTTCCGGATTGCCCGCAAAAATACATTTGCCGGCGTCATCGGCAGCTTTTGGGGCGGTTTGGGTCCGGTTTCTGCGTGATATTTTGAGGTCCTTTGCGCCTGCAGAGGCATGAACACACAACTGCTTAAAGACCGCTCGAGCGCCGCCCGGCGGTCCTCGTCCGAGCCATCGCCCTCTTCGAATCAGCCGAATATGGAAGCGAATTCGGACAATTCTCAGCCGCGCGGACGCGCGGGACTCGCTTCTCCGAGCTTTATCGGCCTGCTGTTGACGCAGTTTCTGGGCACGCTCAACGACAATATGTTTCGTTGGTTCGTCGTGCCGCTGGGGAAGGAGATGATGGAATCCTCCCTGGCCCTCTCGCTTGGGCTCGTTTGCTTCACGCTTCCCTATGCGCTCTTGGCCGCGCCGGCCGGCTATCTGGCGGACCGCTTCAGCAAACGGACGGTCATTGTGGCCTGCAAGGTGGCCGAAGTTCTGCTGGTGACGCTGGGCGCTATCGCCGTCATGCTGGGGAGCATTCACCTGTTGTTCGTCGTCGTGGCACTGATGGGAGCGCAGGCCGCGCTCTTTGCCCCCTCAAAATACGGATCGATCGCCGAGATCCTGCGGCCCGAAAAACTGACCAAGGGAAACGGGCTGATGGGACTCGTCACCATCGTGTCGTCCGCCCTCGGATTTGTCGCCGGCAACGCACTCTACGTCCAGATGCAAAGACTGTTCGAGGGAAGCGGCCCGGTCCTGTTGGCTCACCCGGGAGTGGCGGGAGTCGCCCGGGCGGCGACGGCCTTTGTCAGCGTCGCACTGTTCGGATTGGGGGCGAGTTTGATGATCCGCCCGCTGCCAATCGCCGACCGAGCCCGACGTTTCCCAAAGAACATGGTGAAGAGCACGTACGCCGAGCTGAAACTGTTGGCCCGCGACCGCACGCTGTTCCGCACGGCATTGGGCATCGCCTTCTTCTGGTTCCTGGCTTCGCTGGCCCAGATGAATATCGATTCTTACGGAACGAAGGTCCTCGCGCTCGGGCAGGAGAATATTGGTCCTTTGTTGGCGATGCTGGTCGTCGGCGTTGGTCTGGGAAGCGTGCTGGCCGGGCTCTGGTCGGGCGGAAAGGTCGAGCTGGGCATCGTGCCGATCGGGGCCGCCGGCATCGTCTTGAGCGCCTTTTTGCTCTACCTGACGGGGAACTCCGTCGTGGGTGCGGCGGAATCAGCCATGCACCGGGCCTTTGGGTGGTCCTGCGTCTGGCTCTTCACGCTGGGCATTTCGTCAGGACTGTTCGATATTCCGCTCGAATCCTATTTGCAGCAGCGGAGCGACCCCCGGACCCGCGGCACGATTCTGGCTGCCGCCAACCTCATCGCCTACAGCTTGATGATTGTGGCTGCCGGATTGTTCTGGCTGATGCAGTCTCCGCAGGCTCCGTTGCAATGGACGGCCTCGACGATCTTCCTGGTGGCGGGACTGGGCACCGTCCCGGTGGCGATCTACGTCGTCTGCCTGATTCCGCAGGCGACGGTCCGCTGCATCGTCTGGATCCTGAGCAAGCTTTTCTACCGGCTCCACGTGCGCGGGCTCAAAAATCTACCCGAACGGGGAGGCGCGTTGCTGGTCGCCAACCATGTTTCGTGGCTCGACGGCGTGCTGTTGCTGTTGGTTTCCAATCGACCCATCCGCATGATCGCCTGGTCCGATTACGTCAGCGGCTGGTGGATCGGCTGGTTGACGCGAATGTGGGAAGTCATTCCCATCCGCGGCACCGACGGGCCCAAAGCGTTGCTCCGGTCGCTCGATGCGGCGAAGGAAGCCCTCTTGGAGGGAGACCTGGTTTGCATCTTCGCCGAGGGGGGAATCACCCGCACCGGCCAGTTGCAACCGTTCCAGCGCGGCCTGCTGCGAATTGTGGACGGAACGGGATGCCCCGTCATCCCGGTGTATCTCGACGAGCTTTGGGGTAGTATTTTTAGTTACAGCGGCGGGAAGTTTTTCTGGAAGATGCCCCGCCACTGGCCCTACCCCATCTCCATCCTTTTCGGCAAGCCGCTGGACGATCCCGACGACATCAACCAAATTCGGCAAGCCGTGCAGAACCTGGGAGTCGAAGCCGTGGAGGCAAGGAAAGACCGCATTTTGGTGCCGCCGCGCCAGGCGATCCGCCGACTCAAGAAATGCATGTTTCAGCCCAAGGTTGCCGACTCGAGCGGCACCGAGTTAAAGGGAGGCCGGCTGCTGGCCGGGAGCTTGATCCTTCGCGAGCTGCTGTTGCGCGATGTGATCGGCGTCGACGAGAAGATGGTCGGAATTTTACTTCCGCCCGCGGTGGGAAGCGTGGTCGCCAATCTGGCCGTCTCGCTGATGCCGCGGGTGGCGGTCAACTTGAACTACACGCTGTCGAACCCGGACGTCAATCACTGCATTCGTGAAGCCGGGATCAAGCACGTGATCACGAGCGCCCGGTTCCTCGAAAAGCGGCCCTTCGATCTGGATTGCCCGGTCGTGCTGCTCGAAGATCTCCTGAAAAAGGTGACGCGCGGCCAAAAGCTCGTCGCGGCGCTCAAGGCCTATTTTGTGCCGTCGTTCATCCTGGAAAGGATGCTCGGTCTCGAGCGCATCGAGCCCGACGATTTAATGACGGTGATCTTCACCTCCGGCTCGACGGGCGAGCCCAAGGGCGTGATGCAGACGCACAAGAACATCGCCACGAACCTCATCGCGGCCAATCAGCTCTTGCACTTCAGGACCGACGACGTGCTGATGGGCGTGCTGCCGTTCTTCCACTCGTTCGGCTACACGTTTCCGCTGTGGCTGATCGCCTCCGGCGAGCCAGGGGCCGTCTATCACTTCAACCCGGTCGAGGCCAGAGTGATCGGCAAGCTGTGCGAGAAGCACAAAGTGACGATCATCGCGGCGACGCCGACCTTCATCAAGCGCTACCTCAAGCGTTGCGAGAAGGAACAGTTCCGCACCGTCAACCTGGTGATCACCGGCGCGGAAAAACTGCCGCAAGACCTGGCCCACGAATACGAAGCGAAATTCGGCATCTTCCCGACCGAGGGGTACGGCACCACCGAGCTTTCGCCGCTCGCCGCCTGTAACGTCCCAAAGAGCCGCTCAGCCTCGGGCACCGACGAAGCGGAGCGCAAGGGGACCATCGGCCGCGCGATTCCCAATGTCGTCGCAAAAATCGTTGATCCCGACACGGGGGCCGACCTCGGCATCGACCAAGAGGGTCTGTTGTGGATCAAAGGCCCCAACGTGATGGCCGGCTATCTCAACAATCCGGAGAAAACGGCCGAGGTCATTCACGACGGTTGGTACAACACGGGCGACATCGGCAAGGTCGACAGCGACGGCTTCATCCACATCACCGGCCGCCAGAGCCGTTTCTCCAAGATCGCCGGCGAGATGGTGCCGCATATCCGCATCGAGGAACTCTTGACCAAGATCGTCGAAGATCCGAACGACGAGGAGGGCGAAGGAGAAGTCCAGATCGCCGTCACCGCGGTCCCCGACGCGGACAAGGGCGAGCGGATCATCGTGCTGCACAAGCCGCTCACCAAATCGGTTGACGAGATCCTAAAGCAGCTCGGCGAGAGCGATATTCCGAACCTGTGGCTCCCCTCGGCCGACAGCTTCATCGAAGTGCCCGAGATCCCGATCCTTGGGACGGGCAAGCTTGACCTGAAGGCCGTCAAAGAGCTGGCCCTCGCCAAGACCGGCCACGGCGCGCCCCCGCAGCCGGCGGCTCATTGACCGGAGGCGGTCCCTCCCCAAGGGGGCGACGACTACGGTTCAGCGGCCGGACGTCCCCACCATTTGTTGAAGCAGCGCGGCTGCCTCGGCGCGAATCTCGGGATCCTTGCTGATTGTCCGCACTCGGGCGAGTGCCGGTTCGGCCAGGCGGCCCAGACTGGCTAGTTCTTTGGGTCCCGAGTAACTGGGCCCCTGCCCCGAGGCATTCGCCGTCTGGCGTTTTGCATAGCTGCTTTTTACGAGAGCGGCCACTCGCAATTCGTGCTCGGGCGTCATGATCTCCATGCGGCCGACGAGGACCCGCACGGTCTGCTGCGGCTGGGGGCTGATCGTCAACGGCAAGACTGCGTCGGTCACCGAACGGGGCAAGATGTAGAGCAGTCGCGTGCCGGCCTCGCCGAACCAGGACGATCGCCAGGTGTTGACCATCGCGGTCGCCTCTTTCTCGTACAGACCGGCTTCGATCAGGGCGTCTTTGACGGCATCGACCAGCACATCGACGGAGGTCGCTTTTCCGGTTTGGGTGAGCCGCGTGTGGGCTTTGCCGGAGATTTGCTCGAAGGCCGTGAAACGAACCGCCTGGCCGTCTGTGTCGATCAAAAACAGCGAGCGGATTGGATCACGCCCGAAATTCGATAGCTCGAATCTCGAATCGCTCGTCGCAGTCAGCTTGAGCGGCAGGTCGAAGTTGCCCACGCCGCGATAGAACAGGAACTTCTCGAAGAAGTCGCCGGTGGGGGCGAGAGTCGGCTGGTTCGGCTCAGGTTTTGGGCGATGGACGTGCACCAAAGCCGAGTCGGTTTCCCGCGCGTGCCCATAGTGGTATCGCGCGTCGGAATAGGGAGTCAGCCGGTTCTGCAGCATCGATTCGAGCAACTGGCGCCGAACGGAATCGTCTACATGGGCCTGCAAACGATCCAGTGGAATGAGATGAATTCGGCCCCAGTCGAGCGACGATCGCTCCAAGGGCAGTTGCTCGCCGAGCTTGTAGGAGGGCTCCATGCGGGTAACGGGCGGGTAAAACTCCGTCAACAACCCGTCTGGAAAGCTCACGCGCACGTTCACATCGCGTTCACGATTGGTGTAGAAGTAGGTCACGGGCGTCTCCATCCGCATGCGGACACGGATCTGCGACTTGGCGAACGGATTGCTGACGCCTGACTGCAGGAAGCGATCGAGCACGAATGGCGGCAAATCCTCGTCCGCCAGCGGTCGAAATTCGAGCCGCACGCCGTCCGAACCGGAAAAGCTGGTGAACGTTCCCCATTCGTGCACGATCAGGCCGTCGCCCGAAAGTCCAGTCGCGGGTGCCGCCTTGGTCCCACTGGAAGAAGCTGTTTGGCCGGCATGCGAGCCCCACCAAGAGCTTGTTAACCAGATTGCCGTCGCGATAAACACACCAGCACACATTGCTGAACGCAGCCGCATCGCAAAGTCTCCCACTTGACCCAATGGCGACGGTCGTTGACTCCCGCACACTTCCCAGTCGAGTGACCGCGATGGATCAATAGCCCCGTGGGGCGGAAATTTTGAACTTTTTCCGAAAATCCCCTGCGAGCCGCGTAGTAGGTTCAGCGGCTCGCTCTACTTCGTATCAGGAGAAGCAAAGACTCCGTGCAGGGTCGAGGCGACGACACAGCACCCGACGTGGAACTGGTACGGCAGGCCGGCAGCGGCCGGCCGGAGGCCTACGGCGAACTTGCGCGCGGTGGGCGCCGCGGGTGATGGCCGTTTGCCACGCGCGCGTGCGGTGCGAGAGCTCTGCCGCCGACCTGGCGCAGGAGACCCTGCTCCGAGGGTTTCGCGACCTGCGGACGCTCCGATCGCCCGAAAAGTTTGGGCCCTGGTTGCGGGGAATCGCCCACCGGGTCTGCCTGGATTGGCTCAAAGCCAAACAGCAGTCGCAGGTGCCGTTCACTCAACTGAAAGCCGGCGGAGCGCCCAAGAGCTGTTGGCACGCGGCGACGGGGGTGCGGCCGCCGTCGAACGGGCCGACGAAGTGCGGCGGTTGATGGCTGAGGTCGAATCACTTTCCGAAAACCATCGTGAAGTGCTGATGTTGTTCTACTACGACGAGATGAGCTATCGCGAACTGGCGGAGCTTCTGGACGTTTCCACCGCCACGGTGAACGCACGTCTGAGTGAAGCGCGGGCCCTGCTCCGCGATCGACTGAGCCGGTCGAAGAAAGCGCCCCATGAACTGTGAAGAAACGCGCATCCGCCTGAGTGGCTGGATCGACCAACAGCTCGACCCCGTGGAGAACGCGGCGCTTGAGGAGCACCTGCGCCATTGTGCCGACTGCCGCAGCGAGGCGGACTGCGTGCGAGGACTCCATTCACAGCTCCAGGGGGCTTTTGAGGCGCCCTGCGCGGCAGCCGCACGCATTGCCGAGGAACTCACCCGGACACTTCCGTTGCGAACGACCGCGGCGCAGGCCCGCGCCATTCCTTCGCGGGCGAATTGGGTTTCGATCAGCCTGGCGACGGCCATCGGATTTGTGCTGGCCCTTTTGATTTTTCCGCCGGGCAACTTTCGACCGCCGCAAACTGCCGGAAAGCATGAGGCCACTCCCGAAGCGACAGAGCCTCCAGCCACATCCGCGGCTCCCCCGGTGGCGCGGCTGATCGTTGCCACCGCACAACAAGGTGTCGACTTCCGCGACCCCAACGGCGAGAGTTGGCAGCCGGTCGCACGCGTACCGAGTTTTCAATGTCCCTCGGAAGGAGCCCTCCGCACTGATCAGAACGCGCGGTGCGAGCTGGTGACCTCCGACGGCAGCGTGGTGCGGTTGAACTGCGGAACCGAGGTCGTGTTTCATTCCGCCGACAAAGTCGAACTCAAGCGGGGCGAGATCTGGTGCCGTTCGACGGCTTCGACGCCACTGCAAGTTCACCCCTCTCTGTCGGCCGCGGTGATTGAGCACAGCCCGCCCAGCGGTCCAGCGTCCCGGTACTCCTGCACGGTTTCGGACGCGGCGTGCCTGCTCAGCGTCGCGGAATCGGGTGATAACGTGCGAGTAACAGCCGAGGCCGGAAATGTGTCGGTCACTGCGCGTAACGAAAGCCGGCAACTCAAGCCGAATGAGACGGCGACGATAACGCGAGACCGCATCGACAATGTTCATGACGCTGACCGGCTACTCGCCGCAAGCTGGATCCAGCCTCTGCTAGTCCTCAAGGGTCACGCCGACCCCGAGCTTGCCCACCGGATCGACGACCTGCTGGCGGAGGTAGGACAGTCCAAGGTCTCGAACCTGTATGAAGATGAGATCCGCCGCCTCGGCGAGTACAGCGTTTTGCCGCTGTTGCGTTATGTTCAATCGCCGCGATCGGATTCCGACAAAGGGCGGCGAATCGTAGCGATGCAGATTGCGTCGGACCTGGCTCCCGCCTGGGCGATCGGCGACCTGATCGGCTTGCTCAGCCATTCCGATCCCGACGTGCGCTGTCTCTCGGCCGCGGCGCTCGAGCGCCTGACCCAGCAAAATCACGGAATGTCGGTCAAAGAGTGGCGCGGCGCGCCAGCCAAACGGCAGCCGACCATTCTCGCCTGGAAGAACTGGTGGAGCGAGAACAAGAGTCGTTATCCGATTCGTTTCGACCCGTCGCGATTACCCGCTACTCTCGAACAGTCGGCACCGCCAACTCTCAAGGCCCATCGAAACGACAACTGACCCTCAGGCTCAGCCGCCCTTTGTTGAAATCGGGCGGCCGCGCGAACTCGTTGACATCCTCCGCACTCAACTGCTATGGTTAGCCGCCGAAGACAGCCGGGGGATTAGCTCAGTTGGGAGAGCGTCTGGCTGGCAGCCAGAAGGTCAGGGGTTCAAGTCCCCTATCCTCCACTTAAGGTAACGGCAAGCACGGCGATCGCGCTGGTCGAAATTCGCGAGACCGCCTCTCTTCTCGCATTTCGCATAGTGCTCTCTTGGATTACCGCGTCCCCGCCGAATGGCTGAACGACCTCCGGTCGGCCACCGAGGACTCGCTCTTCGTCCTGTCCGAGATTTGGCCGCCGAGGCGGTGCAAGCCTTGCTTGAACTCGCCACCGGCGGAATCCCGCGACTGTCACAGCCGCCCTCACCGGCAACGGGCCCCTTCGATCATCCAGACGCTTAACGCCATCGGGTTACGGCTTTTTAGGCTCACTTGATTTCGGAGTATCAACAAATGAATAGAACGAGCCCTCAGGTTGATTTTTATTTTGATACAGCCAACAAGTGGCAAAAAGAATTGAAGAAATTGAGAGCGATCATTCTCGACTGTCCGCTCACCGAAGAATTGAAGTGGGGTGTTCCTTGTTACACCTTCCAGAAGAGCAACATCGTTCTAATCCATGTGTTTAAGGAATACTGTGCGATCTTGTTTGTCAAAGGTGCTTTGCTAAAGGATGCCAAAGGTATTTTGGTCCAACAAACGAAGAATGTTCAGGCGGCGCGCCAGATTCGGTTCACCAATATTCGACAAGTAACGGAGCTGGAACCCGTTCTTGAAAGCCTATATTCATGAAGCCATTGAAGTGGAAAAATCCGGTTTGAAAGTGGAGCTTAAGAAGACTGCAGACTTCGAAGTCCCTGAGGAATTGCAAAAGAAATTAGATAAAAACCGTGCCTTGAAAACTGCTTTTGGCGCATTGACGCCAGGACGGCAAAGAGGATACATCCTGTATTTTGCTGCAGCCAAACAATCCAAGACTCGGGAGTCGAGGATCGAAAAATGTATGCCGCGAATTCTCAAAGGAAAAGGATTAAACGACGAGTAGGCGTCTTCGCAGCCTGCTCCCCTGCACGCGTAATCGGGAACTGTTTAGTTCAGGGCTGGAGTATCGAGCTGAACCTGGCGAAAGCCGTCGAGATGATGCGGAATGCTTTTGTGGATGCAGACCATGTTGATTGAGACCGTGTTCCCGAACACGTTCGTCGGATTGCGCAAAAAGTTGTCCGGATTGAACAGCGGCGGCAGGTGCCAGTACATCGCGTATTCGAGACCGTCGATGAATCGCACGAGCTCGGCGGCCCTTTCACGCCGATCGTTCTCGACGTAAAGAATCGGCCTGCATCTCGCGATTGTTTGCGCGGCGCCCACGAGCACCTGCCGTTCCATTCCTTCGACATCCACCTTGAGCAGCGCAGCGGCCGAGGTTCAGACTGTCGATTGTGACCAGCGGCGTCGATTCCCCCTGTTGGGAGCCTTCGAGCGAGAGCCCTCCGTAGTTCTCCTCGCGGGTACTGTCGAGTGAGGGAACGAGGATCTCTCCCGGTTTCTCGCCCACCGCTTTCTGAAAGCATTGCACGTTCGTCACGCTATTGAGCGCCATGTTGGCACAGAGGCTCTGGAACACAACGCGCTGCGGCTCGAAGGCCACGACCGCGCCCTCGAGACCTACCTGGCGGGCAAAAAATAGCGTGTGCGTGCCGAGATTGGCGCCGACTTCGACCACCAGCGATCCTGGCTTGACGACCTGGCGAAAAAGATCGATCTCTGCCTCCGAATACTCTCCATACAGATTGAGCGACTTGCCGATGTAGCGGTCGTTCCTGTTGAACAGCATCTTGCCATACCGGCAGTCGGCGAGCTGGTTGAACGGGGCGAACGTGATCAACGTCTGGTCGGACATCCGCGTTCCGATTATTTCTTGATTTCGCCGACTGCGATCGGTGCAACCCAGTCACGCGCGTCTGGGCTATTACTTGCGCTGGGCATTTGCGGTATTGGCGGCAGCCCCTTCTGTCGTTCGCGATTCGTCACATGCGTTTCAGGGCAAGGGCGGCGGCGGTGCCAAGAGGCCCGTGCGGATCGCGCTCGGCCCATTCCTTCAGCAGCCGGGTTCCTTCCGGCGTGCCAAGCTGGGCCAAAAGCGACAAAACGCGTCGGACCGCGACGGAGGCCTCCGTTTCCTTGTGGTCAAGCAGCGGCTGGATCAACGTGGGAGCTTGCCGATTGATCAGTGTCATGGCGATTGGCGGCTTTTGCGAAAGAGCCCACAGCGCCTGGTACGCTGCCGATGCGTCTTTTCCGGTCAGGCTGTCCCACAATTCGAACCAGTCGTGGGTCGGCACATTTCCGACCGGCCGCAGATCCCAGAGATAGCCGACTTTGTCGTCGCCGCCGCTGACGAGCGTGCGGCTGTCACGCCCGAATCCGACCGTATAGACGTAGCCTTGATGCTTACCGGTGTCCCAGACCTTTTGACCGGTCAGCGGATCCCAGAGCGTAATCTCACCGTTCATTCCGCCGGCGGCCAGCCACAAACCGTCTGGAGACGCGCTCAGAGCCCCATAAATGAAGCGGCCCGGCACTTGGAAAGCTCTGAGCGGCTTCATGTCGGCGGCGTTCCAGGTCCGAACGGTGCCGTCCAAATGGGCGGTCGCCAGCCAGCCTCCTTCCCTGCCATAACGCACGGCGTACATCCTGGCGTCGCCGCCGTCGACCTTGGTTTGACGCAGCGTCTTCCACGTTTCTGTGGAGAAGAAGCCGATCGTCGAATCCCAGCCGGCCGTCGCCAAAGTCCGGCCGTCGGGGCTGAACGACAGGCCGTAGACCTCATTGTGCTTAAGTCGAGCGATGCGGATGCCGTTGGACAAATCAAAGACATAGGTTGCGCTCTGCCGGAATACGGCCGCAGCCAGATGCTTGCCGTCGGGCGCGAAGGCAAACTCCTCGATGGTCGAATGGGGATCGCGGCCCAGCGGCCAATGGAATCGGCAAACCAATTCCCCCGACTTAAGGTCCCAGACTTCCGTGTGCACTTCTCCCTCTGCGGGGCTCGTCCCCGCGCCGCCTGCAGCCAGCCGCGTGCCGTCCGGTGAAAAGGCTAGCGCCGAAAAGCTGCGATCCGGCACCTCGAACGTCCGCCGATCCGAACCGTTCTTGGCATCGACCACATGCACAATGTTCCGGTCGTCCGCGTAAGCCAGAGTCTGTCCGTCGGGGGAGGCAGCCACGACTTCTGAGGCCCGCGCCAGTCGGCGGAGGAAGCTGTTTTCGAGCGGCGACGTCCCAGCGGCGGATCGTTCCGTCCCAGCCGGCTGAATACAGCATCTTGCCGTCGGGCGCGAACGCCAGGCACCACGGATACCAGTGATGGCCGGAGAACCTGCCGACCTTGTCGCCCGTGGCTGCATCGCAGAGATAGAGTCGATTGTCGGTCGCGCCGGTGGCTACGATCTTGCCGTCTGGCGAGAAAGCGACGGCCGAGGTGTAGTTCTCAAAAATATTGTTGAGCTTGACCACGTGCGACCAAATTGGCTGACCGGTGGCGACGGAATACAGACGCACCGCGTTGTCGCGCTGCGTCGTTGCGATCCGCTGGCCGTCCGGCGAAAAGGCCATCCGCACCAGGCGGTTCGCGAGTGCGATGCGACGCAACTCATGGCCGTTCTCGCAGTCGACAAGCTGCACGACGTTCGGATTGTCGCTGGTGACAACCGCCAAAGTTTTCCGGTCGGGGGAAAAAACCGCGGTGCTGTAATGACCGCCGAATGCCAGCCGATCGCCCCGGTCCTTGGCGACGGAGACTTGAAGATCGTTCGCGATCTCGTACAGCGTTGTCCCCTGCTGGTCGCACACCAGCACCCCCTCGGCGCTTCCCAGCGCCAGCTTCTGTCCGTCCGGCGAAACGGCAATCGATCGATAGTTATGATGCGTGGGGCGAATCGACAAAATGCGCTGTCGGCCGGTGAAGACATCAAAGATCGTCACTTTGTCCTTCTGACTGGGCATGTAAAGCCAGCGGCCGTGCGACGCGAAGGCCAGGGCGCAATCGCCGTAGCGAGGCCCGTTCGTTTCATAGCCGGCCGTGTTGGCGTTGACCTCCCAGCGTTTTTTTCCGGTGACAATGTCCCACGCAATCAAATCGCCCCCGATCGTCACGATTGACTTGCCGTCGGGAGAGAGCACCATGTCTTGGACGCACCGCGGATGCTGGAACCGCAACGTCCCCAAGCGAAGCAGGGCGCCGGCTGGAAGCGGATCGCCGAGCTGATCAACCGGCTCCGCTTTTGAGCCGCGCGCCGGAGCAGATTGGGCGGCGTTCGACGCCGCCTTCGCGTCAGGCTGATTCGAGGCGGCCGCCGAATCGGGCGGCGGCGCCGAATTCCCCGCAGCGCGGCCGACTGGACCGAATGCGATCGCCAGCATCGCAACCAACAGCCACGTCAACTTTGCGCAGCGAATCGGCATAGACTGCAATCTCACTCACATAAGCCGATTGCTCAGGCGAGAGACCAGCCCATTTTGAAGTGAAGGCGCCGGGACTCGAACCCGGGACCTACGGATTAAAAGTCCGTTGCTCTACCAACTGAGCTACGCCTTCGGGACCCTTGAAACAAGGGATAATCGCTTTTTCTCCCCCCTGCTCTGCACGCAACAACCGTTCGCCTGGCCACAGAAAAGGACAACCGGGCCGTAACACCCGGTTGTAGCGACAACCAACGCTTTAACCGAAGGTTGCCGCGATCGGCAAGTCTAGCAAGTCGAAGCACGCTGCAAAACCACACAGGCCTGCCAAGGATTCACCGATCGAGACGTCTCGCGCACAAAGCTTCGTGATTCATCGGAGGGGGCCGCGAGTCACGCCCACGGGGGCGACAACGAGACTGGCTGCCAGGTGGCGGTGGCGAATCCAATCTCGCTGGGATAAGGTAACGCTCGGAAAAACCACTTCGGAGAGACCTACCATGTCGCGCGTGCACCCTGCCCTGTTGGCCCTGCTCGGTGTGGCCCTGGCGATCAGCCCGTGGTGCCGCGCACCTGTCCTGGGCGCAGATGACGCATCGCCTTTCGCCGTCTTCGTGGACGATTACTTCAATGCCTCCTTCGACGCAAAGCCGTCGAGAGGCACCGGCGCCGGGCTGCACCAGTATGACGACCGGCTGGAAGACGGCTCTGCCGAGGCCGTGAAGAAACGGATCGAAGCCCTCAACGCCTTCCAAGCACGGCTCGACAAGCTCCGGGCTGGCAAGCTCTCAGAGGACGAAGCCATCGACGCCGAAGTGCTCGACGGCCGGCTCAAATCCGAACTGCTCGACCTGGAAGTTCTGCGTACGTGGCAACACAACCCGATGCGCTACATCGGCACGCCCGCGGGATCGATCGACGGCCTCATGAAGCGCGACTTTGCCCCCGCGGCAACCCGGCTGCGATCGGTCATCGCACGCCTGAAAGCCGCTCCCGCCATGTTCGCGGCCCTGCGGGCAAACGTCGACAATCCGCCCAAGGAGTTCACCGACCTGGCGATCCGCTCGGGCACGGGTTCGATCGGCTTCTTCCAGCACACGGTGCGTGACTGGGCCAAGGACGCCGCCGGAAATGACGCCGAGCTTCTCAGGGAATTCAACGCCGCCAACGATGCCGTCGTGAAGTCGCTCACCGAGACCGTCGCCTGGATGAAGCAGGACCTGCTGCCCCGATCTCACGGCAAATACGCCCTGGGTGCCGATTCGTTCGCCAAGAAGTTGCTCTACGAGGAGCTGGTCGACATCCCGCTCGATCGGGTCCTGGCCATCGGCGAGGCCAACCTGCAGCGCGATCACGAAGCCTTCCGCGCCGTCGCGGCAAAGATCGACCCAAATAAGACGCCGGCCGAGGTGATGAAGGCGCTCTCGTACGACCACCCGGCCGAGGACGACCTGATCCCCTCGGCCCAGCGGACGATCGAGAAGTGCCGCCAGTTCCTCTTGGACAAGAAGGTCGTCGCGGTCCCGTCCGAGGTCCGACCCACCATCCAGGAGACGCCCCCCTTCGCTCGCAACGGCAGCTACGCCTCGATGGATACGCCGGGCGCCTATGAAACCCGGGCCACCGAGGCGTTTTACTACGTCACGCCGACCGAGAAGGACTGGACCCCCAAGCACAAAGAGGAGCACCTGCGGCTGTTCAACGCCCCGGTCATGCAGATCATCACCATCCACGAGGCGTTCCCCGGACACTACATTCAGTTCCTGTTCAGCAAGCAGTACCCGACCAAGACCCGCAAGCTGACCTTTTGTGGCACTAACGTCGAGGGCTGGGCCCACTACTGCGAGCAAATGGCGTTGGAGGAAGGCTACGGCGACGGCGATCCGAAGATCCACCTGGCTCAGCTCTCCGAGGCGCTGTTGCGCGACTGCCGCTACGTGGTCGGCATCAAGCTGCACACCCAGGGCATGACGGTCGCGGAGGGGGCGAAGGTCTTCGAGCAGGAAGGATTCACGGAGCCGTCCGTCGCGTTCGAGGAGGCCCGCCGCGGCGCCTACAACCCGACCTACCTTTACTACACGCTGGGCAAGTTGCAGATCTACAAGCTGCGCGACGACTACCGCAAAGCCAAGGGCAGCGATTACAAGCTCGAGACGTTCCACAACGAGTTCGTGCGGCAGGGCGGGATTCCCATCAAACTGATCCGCCGCATTCTGATTCCCGGCGACACCGGTCCCACGCTTTGAGCGTCAACGAACGTATCCGGGCCGGATTTTCGCCGCGCGGTTTGTTTCACCACAAAGTCACGGCTCGACTGTCTTCGACCCTGAGGCTCGACTCGACTGAGCTCGCCGAAGTCAGACCCGAAGGGAGCTCGCCGAAGTCCAAGACACAAAGTCTTGGCAATTTCTTTGTGCGTTCGTGCCTTCGTGGTGAAACCTCCCGTTCCTGCGGTCTCGTTCGTGTCCGTCCCGGTCGGTGGGTCAACTACTCGGTGGGTCAACTACCGAGTGAAACAAAGTGTCCCGACCCACCGGACAGATTCTTCCTCGTTCGTGTCCCGTCACGGTCGTGTCCCGTCCGATGCCGTAAGGTGGGACAAGTCCGCTGCAGGCGGGCGCCGGCCCGCCATCTTTGAGGCGGAAGAAGTGGTGTGCCTGCGGTCGCAAGGCGACCTTGTCGACACCCTACAAATACGTGTCCCGTCCCGCGGGGTCGGTTCATAAATGCGCCTCAACCGGCGTCCGGCTTGCCGGGGATCCTTTCTCCCCCTTAGTGAAAACGGATCCCCATCACCGGCGGGGATCCTTTTTTCGTTCCCGGTTGGTCAAGGCTACAAAGTTTACAAATTGTGGGGCGCATAAAAAGACCCGGCAGCGCCGGGTCGAAGACGTTTAGGCAGGGGATTGGTTTAAGGGTTCAGTGCCAGACCGACCACTTCAAATCCGTCCGCATGATGGCTTGCCAAGCGAGTTTGGACCGATGGAACCGCCGACCGGATAAAAGCGGGCAATCGATTCCGGCTCACGCGCGGCAGACCGTGCGTGTCAGCGTAGCGGCAGAATGCCACCCACACGTCGCGGGTGAGGACCGTTTGCGTCGGAACGATGCTGCAAGCCTCTTTGACGAACCGCCGCACCGATTCGGGCACCCCATTGGGCGCGCCCTCTCAATATCCTTGACCACACGCCAGACTGATTTCAGGGTCGCCTCGCGCCCCGTGTTGGTGCAACGGTGCCCCTCGCGGGCGATAGCCTCATAAATGCTGGCCACTGGCATTCCCTGCCCGTGTAAAGCGGCAACGCGGTCGCGGAAGGCTTGGGTGGGAACGAACCGGGTTTTATCGTGGGCACGTCGCCCACACGCCCGCGCCTGCATGCAGTAAATCATGGACATAGCGTCGTGTAGCGTCTCTTCTTCCTGCGATTTTGCGTCGTTCTCCTTCTCGCCGGTTTTGGTCAACACAATTTCCACGCCGCACCGTTGAAGAACGCGCGAGATTAGGGCAAAACTCCCACGACTGATTCGGCAGGGGTGCTCGGCACACAGAATTTTGCACTTTGAGGCGAGGGACAGGTCTAGGACTTTCAGCAGTCCCGGCCGGTCGGTTGAGATTCCCGAACGTTGCTCGCAAAGGATGATGTACTTTTCACCCGGCCAGTTCTCACGGATGTACTGTTCAACCCTTTCTTTCTGCCTATCCAAATTCCCAGCGGTTTTTTGCTTGGACGTGCTCACACGGCAGTACCCAATTATCAGGCGCGCACCGTCTGGTGTGGTCTCTTGGTCCGGCTCACCGGGCACGTCGTAGCCGAACACTTGGGCGATTGCAGCCAGGTCCACGTATCTGTGACCACCGGGAGAGCGCCGCACTTCAACGCGGTTCGCGGGGTCATCGGCGTAATTCCGAATCGTCTGATTCGATACGCCTAAGAGCGTTGCTGCTTCGTGGACACGAACAAACTCGACAGACCGGCGCAGCCCCCAAAATAGCCGTAGCCATTGCCTTGCTCCCATAAAGCGAGGTTTGGTCAGCCCCGTTGCCGTGGTGACACACGACTGCGGGGCGATTTCATTGCCTCTTTTGAGGCTTTCGAGGCTTTATCGTACGTTTCGCGAGCCGGCTTGAATAGATATTTCCAGCGTTTTTCCGCTGTTTTATAGCATCTTTCTACATGCTAGCGCATGACTGCCATTTTGCACTATCGTCGTAAGTCTGGAATGCGTCGATATGGCGTGACTGGTTTGTATGGAATGGCAGACGTAGCGTGTTCTGCACGGCGACCTATTTGTTTGGGAGTCTCCCAACACGTCTATTTAGATATATCCCCGCCTGAATGAAGCCAAAGCCGCCGGCAGGCATTAGGGCGGGTATTTACGTTCCGGCGCGACCCCGGCACTTGCAACCCCCCGTGGCCCCCCAGCGCATCGCGAAAGAGCCGTGTTTTGGTACAATGTCCCGCGTAAACCTGCACGCTAAAGGAAAGGGCTAGCTAATGAATCTACGCATTGAGAAAAAGAAGGCCGGCTATGTGGTCATCGACGAAAAGACGAAGAAGCCGCTGGCAACCTGTGATTCTCGGCAAAAGGCCGAACGTGTTTATCGGGCCTTGTGTATCCTGAGCGCTATCGAGGGAGAGGAAAAGAGTGTCAAAGCGAGATTGAAGCCACAACCGAAAACGATTGACGATATTGACACGGAAGAGCACGGCTAAAGGGCGCGCCGTGAGCTAGAAAGGTTGGCAACGGACGTTCTTGGGTCTGGTCTTCATGGCAATTCATCGGGATTGTCTGGTTGGTTCGCTGGTAATAGGAGTTTCAAACAATGCAGGGAACGCTACGGGAATCGAAGCCGACTGTCGTTGTGCGGTTTGGCGTCTACGGACAGCCGCTCGGGAAGGAGCATAGCGGAACGCTGCACCTTTTCGAGCATGGGTACGATAAGACTTTCTCGTTTTGGTGGGGTGTGGCCGAAGTGGCGTGCAATCAGGCAGACATTCAGCGCGAACAGGCGAAGGCAATGGGTCAGTTTATCGTCAGCGTTAAACTGTCTGACGGTCGAACCGGAATTGCTCGCCTCACAAATCTGCACGCGGACTACACGGCTCCCGGCTCGGTCATTTCGATAGCCTTGGCGGGAGAACAGGACTTGAAGGGAGCGCCGTAGTGCTTGCGCACCTCTGTTCAGTGGTCCTATCGTCCTACGCAAAACCGAATGGGTGGCAATAGTATTGAGCTAGTACGCTTTGGCGATGTCGCGGACCGATGAGTGGAAGAGCCTATTATTGCGAAGCGCGTCTGTAATTCTAAAAGCGGAGTCCCCCGCCTCCCATTGGTTGCTGGATGCGGTCACGATGCCCCGGATTTCCTCGTTAGTCAGCCCGTAGGTTGTCCCGTAAATACGATAGTCTATAAGACCGGCTTTGCCGCGCGCGTCGTCGAGTCGCTGGAATGGCAGATTGAGCCGCCGCATGTTGTCAGAATGATAACCAAACCCCAATAGCCAAACGGTATCGGCGATATCTAACCATTGGCGCGCTTGCGTGAACGCCTCGTCCTCGTCTGCCTCATGCAAAACCCGAATATTGGCGGCAGCTTTCGTCACAATCTCGGGGGTTATATCGGACTTATACGGTCGCCCGCCTTCTGCTTCCCAACCGAAGGGGTCTAGGCGGCCGTACACATGGCTTATTTTCATGCGCCCAATCAGGTCTTCAACGTCGCGCCCTCTGTTGTCGGGAAAATTGCTGTGGAGATAATGCTGGAGAAAGAATTCTAGGGAGCGGTCGTAGTTGAAGGTAATGAAGGCAATCGGGAGAATCGCCACGTCATCAAGCGTTCTGCATCTGGCGGTGAGCGCGTTAAAGAGGTAGGCGTACCAGTCATCGTCAATGACCGTTCGCATCTGCGGTAGACCGACGCTTGACGGGCCGAAAATCGACCCATGATGCTCACAGCGAATCAACTTTTCGGCGATTGCCCATTTGCCGACCTGTTGGAAGTCCTTTTGCGAATCGCGCCCTAAGAAAATGTCCACTGACCGCGCTTTTGAAGTGGCGAGATTGCGCTGAAGTAGGTCAAACTGCGAATTCCCTTGCAGGGGCGAGTCTTTGGCGAGGTTTCCGTATGCGATTTCCTCGACCAATTCGTGAGCCAGCGGATACCCGTAGGGTTTGCTCGCCCCGGCCCCAAGAATGAGGACCATTAGTCCCTTCATGGGTCCAGTTGCCCCTTCAGGTCATCAACCCAAGCCTTAAGTTCTTCGACGGTCCCAGCTTTCTTGTGGTGTTTCCTGTTTTTGCTGGTTGCTTGCCACGCTCGCTTGGTCGGCGGACGTTTCGCCCCGGTGCCGGCCGTTGTCGGCGGCTGCTGTTCGAAGCGAAATCCCTTGTACGTGAAGTATCCCTTTTGGTCGAATTCTGCTTTTTCTTCTGGGGTCATAGGCGGAATTGTACCAGCAACGACAAACCGCACAACTCGCCGGCGCCTGCGGTCAGTTTCGATTCAAACCCATTTCACGACTTTGCAATTTGCCTTTCCAGAGTTGCTCTATCGCAATTACTTTTTCTGCCGTCGCTGCCGAGCCAACAACTTCCAGAATTGAGACCTGATAATCGCTCGGGTTGCGGCTCTTGAGTGCGACATTGCCACCGTGGCCCGTTTTGGCGTATGACTGCCAGCGACCCCAAAAGTTCTCGGCACCGTAGGCAGCCCCGACGTATTGCTCTTTGGTCTTGGGACAGGTGAGCAAGTAGATTCCGCCCGAAGCCTGTAAGACTGCCACCCATGCCTTCGGGAGATTATCGAGCCGCGAGAGCGGTGCCTTGAAGTGCAAGAAGCCGGGGAAATCCGGCTCTTTGAACTTTTTCCGCAATTCGGTAATCCGTTTGTCCTGGCGGTCCGCCCTTTGAACCCAACTGCGCGTACCCTTGCCCCAATCGACAAAGAGCTTGCCGTCAAACTCTTTGAATTCCTGGCGTTCGGCAAGTGCATAGATGTCGCAACTACCGGCCTTCTCAATGCGTCCCTTGATATGGGGTGCCGGCCGGTCATGGTCGAGAACGCCTTGATAGGTCACTGCGTACAAGCCCACGAACACCGTGTCTCCGTCCGGCGTTCCAACGAAGGAAGCCCAGTACGGTACATTGAGAACCTTGCGGCCATCAATTCCCATTGTCGATTGATAAATCTCAAACTGTTCACGAGCGTCCAGCCACAAGTCGTAAGGCGAATAGCCTTTGTCGGCCCGGTGGTCCTTGTGGCGCAAGAGCCGCACGTCGCTCAACGGAATCCGAGCATCGCGCAGCAACGTGTTGAACATGAGAGACATTGTGTGCTCCCCTAGCGAGGCAATGGCCGAACGGTACGGGCAGTGAACCGGCTTGGTCAAGGGAAAGCAGTCTGGACGGACGGATAGGCGGGAGTACAATTGTGGGCAACCCCAAATGGAGGGATTACGACAATGTACGGACCTCGACTTGGTAGCGCTTGGTCAGAACGAGAACTTGCCGCGATGTCTCAGACGGCGAACGAACTACGCGGCAGTAACACCTACGTTTGCCAGCGCAAGGAAGACGTGGGATTCGTAATTGAGTGGTTGAGCGAAAGCGAGATGGTGCTGGTGTTCGAGTGGTTTAACTCAGACCGACTGTTCAGACCATTTCGGAAAGAGGAAAGGGTGAAGCCGCTTGACCCGTCGGGGATTCGCGAATGGATTTGCCGGCAGACAGAGGCGGCATGCGAAGACCACCGCAATCGCGCGGCGCTCTACCGCGAACTGTGGCCTTCAATGGTGGTGTGACGGGCGGTGCGCGAAAAAGCCGGCGCACCAAAGGTTGTCACGCTTTGCCGCGTGATATGCGTGGCGAACGCCACGACCTTGATAACAGGCGTTGGCATAGCCTACGACCAATTGCCCAGCAACATCGCCGCGACTGGCGAGACCTGTTGACCACTGTTGTAGGTCACGCTCACGTTCGCCTCCGCGACGGATTCAGCCGTTATGCCGTCCGATTCAATTTGGATGGTCGCATTCTGCCAGTGCGCCGGGTTGCCGTCGTTCACGGTCACTGCGATAGGGATTGTGGTCAGCGCTGAGGCGGTTGGTTGGAATGACCCGGTAGCTGTCAACTGTGCGTTGCCGGCGCTGTTCTCGACCCATGCTCTAATCTGCGGGGTGTTCTTGTTGCTCGAAAGCGAGCATCGAAGCGTGATTGTGACCGCCGTAATCGTGCCTGCGTTCGCAGGAAGGGCTAGGAGTTTACAGGTCGCAATGCCGTTTCCGCCGCCGTAGCTGATATAGGTGCTGTCGCTGCCGTCGGTAAGTGTCTGCCACACGGTGCTAAGTCCGCCGTTGATGCCCCAACCGGTAACGGACACGTCGGCAATAGGTTTGATGGTTGAACTAGGCATCGGCAACCCTCTTTAAGCCCAAGGTTTGCAAAACCCCGGATTCAAAGGCTGCGAGCGCAGCCGGAAGGGTGTCGCCGTTTGCTTCAACGGTGTGGTCAGAAACGTAGAGCGTCACGGGAACCCGTGGACGACCCGCTGCGACAAGCGTTCGTTGATACGCTTCGATTCTGTCGAAGTGTTCCCGCGTGTCGTGGCGCGTACAAAGGAAGTGCGTCGCAGGCTCCGCACCGGTTGGACTGAGAGCCTTTGGCAACATGCGGTCAACTTGCTCGTCAAACCACTTGCTGTCTTGCTTGTGAAATTCCCACGCACCTTGGCGGGCTTCTTGAATCGTGTCTGCCGGCGCGATGATGCACACGGCGTAAAAGGTGGCTGCGCCACCGTTGGAATCAGTCATTCAAAATGCTGTCGGCTACTGCGTAGCCACTAGAGTCGCGCCGTGTGATTGTGGGGCGAGTCTACTCGCTAGGTCCGCTTGATACGCGCCGATGCTCGCATTCTCTGCGTTCACCGGGGGAGCCAAGGTCTGAAAATCGCCGGTTTTCGTCACGGCGGTAACGGCGAAACCGTTCTGAACTGGTTTGCCGGGGATTGCATTGGTTGCCACGTCATTACTCATTGGTACTACCTTTCTCTGGTGCTACGCGCCAGTTGAACATCGCCCGCTGAGTGTCCGTCATTTTGGACCTGTCGGGCGGTTGTGCGGTTGGATAGCGGGAGACCGCGAGCCGATGGAGCGTGTTTCGCGCTTCGGTCGCATCAACCCAAAGATTCGTCTTCGGTGCTCCTGGACCGTCTTTTTGTCCAGTCGGTTTCTTGGCTCGGCTGGGTTTCTTTCCCGAGTTGAAGGGGTCGCGTCTCAACTGTGATTCTTGTTCGACACCATCGCCCACAGATTCGCTTGGGGATTTCGTCACGCCTTTTACGACCGGGGATTTGCCCCGTTCGCCTTCGTTTCGTCCGTCTCGGGGCACGGGACCGGGCTTCTTAGCACGGTTAGTCCAATCCGCCGGTAGAATCGGTTTCGGTCCCTCGATTGGCTTTGGATTACCGATAGATAGGGGGTCTTGATTGCTCATCCTGAGTTAACCCCCGTTCCTACGAAGGACGTGGACGCAGTGAGGGTCTTCGTCCGTGCCCGCTGTTGTAACGATGACTCCGTTTACGGTTGGCGGTTCCGCCGCCTGTTTCGTTGAGCCTGGTTGATGACCAAGAGCATCGTCCATATGGGCGGCTGCCGCCTCGCTCCACACAACGCCCACTCTCTTGCCGCCGCGAATAATCGGGGCGACTTTCTTCTCAAACGGCGTCTGCGCCGCCGGAAGGATTCGCGCCAATTCATTCGGGTCACGTCCAAGCGCCCGAGCCAGCTCCGCGAGCGGCATCGTGGCGTGAGCCTCAACGTAGAATCGCTCGGCTGCGCTGAGCGGTTTTGGGTTGTGAGTCATTAGGTGCGGTCCTTTCGCGGACGGAAAATAATTTCGTCTGGGTCGATTCCGGCGCGGTCAAGGTTTAGCGAACTGTTGCGACCGCTCGGAACGAAGGGCTTCGGTTTTGCCCCATCGCGCAGAATGTATGCTCGCGGGCGGGTGTTCTCGCGAATCTCCGCTTTCGCGTTGATAGGCGCGCTGTGGTCAAGCCCTTTATCGATAGCGCGCTCCATGTCCTGTTCGGTGTCGGCCGGCTTGCCGGCTGGTTTGTGAGGTCTGCCGCGCTTGCGCTCATCGAATTTCGCTCTCATGTCTTCAACCGCGATGCGGTCCATCGTGCGGCGTGCCGCCGTTTTGGCAGGTCTACCCCGCTTTTTCTTCTCTGTCATTTACTAACTCTCCCGCGAGCCTGTGCCCGCTCTTCTTAATTGCTAGGTTGGCAATCGTGACCACTTCCTCAAACGGAAGCAGTTCGCCGATGATATCTAGGTACGCTTGTTTGCGGTCTTCTCTGTTTTGTGAGTCAAGCAACTTTATCAGTCGCGACACGTTTTTGTGTCCAAGTCTCATTGGGTGTACTTTCTGCGACGGTCGAAAAAGAATTCCTTGAAGCTTGCCTTCACGCTCGCCTCGGTTTTCTCAGGGTCTTCATCCTCAGTCTCTTCGTTGTCGTCGTCATCGTCGGCTTCCAAGTCTGGAAATCGACTGTGAGTCTGCTCAACATCGCGGAACGACAAAAAATGGTGTGATGGCACCGCCTGCCAATCGCCACTTTCGGACGGCTGCCACTCCTGCACCTGCAAACGCGCGGTGTCGGGGTCAGCGTCAATAATCTTCCCGAAGCGAACCCTTTCCGGCTCGTCATGCGGGACCGTGTAACTGACGATGGTTTTCGGCTTCAATTCGCGGACAGTCGCTTGGGCGCTGCCGTTCATCAAACCGCCAACCCACGCAGCGGCAACGCTGCGGGTCGCTTTCATTTCGTCAGTCACGAGAATTCGCTTGCCGGTAGCCTGAATGTAGATGTGTTCGGGCTTTGGCTGCTTTTGCTTCTGCGCAGCAGAAGTCTTCTGCGGCTCGGATTGTGGCGTGCCCGGCTCGTGCGCGATGGGAACGGGTTTGCCCACGGCACGACGAAAGGCGCAAACGTCGTCCCACTGCTGTTGGGACAGCCAACCTGTCGAATCACTGTACGGCATGGCTAAGATGCTCTCTTTCTCTTGAGCCAACCGTCAAAGAATTTCGCGGTGGCGTGGATTGTTTGTAAGTCGTCTTTTGAAAATGCCGCGTCTCTTTCTGCGACCATCCTGTGCAGGTCGCTCTCAGGCTCGCGGTGCTCAGAACTCGGCACACGGTTCGCGGTCAACGCCCCCAACCATCCGGCTGAAACGGGCTGTTCGGCTGCGGTCACAATCTCCGGGGGAAGGATGATTGAGCGGTCATTCGCGGGTTGCTGAACCAATCCCTGACCGCTGAAAGTGAAATTGCGCAGCAATCGTCCAAGGCGAAAGCCTTGGTAGGTGCCATCACCACCGAAAATTCTGAGATGCTTCGTCAGGAACGCCGTCGCGGCATTGCGAGCGAGAATTTTTGTGGTCCCGTCCTCTGAGCGCAGCGCGTAATCGAAATTGCGAAGCAAACACTCCATTGAGACGAACCATTCACCTTTGGCGATTCCCGCAAGCAAACCATCCATGCGACGTTGCAGGTCGGGCGATTCCCATTTGCGATACAGGACAGAGGCAACAACGATGTCGAAGGATTCCGGCACAGTGCCGTTGTCCTCGACCGGCTCCCCATCGACGAACAGGGAAGACCCGACGATATGCCCAATGATGTCCTTTTCGGAATGCACGTAGTTGACCTGTTTGTTGACCGGGGTTGAGCGCGCTTGCCAAGTTTCCCCCGCGTCAAACACGTCATCGTTTTTGTTCCAGCCAGACAGCCCCGCGCTTGCGGTGCAGAGGACAGACCGAAAATGATAAATGTCGAAGTCTGTCAGTCCGGCTCGTGCGACCGGTAATTGGTCGAGACGAAATCCGGTGGGCTTGGTTGCGGCAATTGCTTGAGCAGTCAAGCGGACGCTTGCGGATGCTCGAATCTGGTCGGCAAGCCTTGCTCGCTGTTCCGCCGCATAGATTGGAATGATGAGGCTAGACACGGAGCGACTCCCGTACATCAACAACCAGGTCCGAAATGTCCCGGTCAAAATCGAAAGCGGCTTCGCGTGCCGGTTTGGCTCGCTCACTTTCGGCGTCGATGACTGCGCACTGTCTCTTGTGGTCCTTTTCAGCGGCGGTTAGTCGTTCGCAGTGTCGGTCATGCTGGGCGTTCATCGCCTCGATTGCAGCGCCGCGGTTTCTTCCGCGTCCTCCAGGCGGCTCGCGATTTCGTCAATGAGTGCGGGCGGACAACCATAGCCGCTCAATGCGGCTTCGATATAGGAACGGGCATCTTGTGCCTTCTCTTTGGGCATCTACAGAAATCCTTTTCGGTTTGTGTGGGCTTGTCGAAGAGGGTCGGCGCGCCGGGATAACACTGACCAACGCGCCGACCACAAGTCGAAGACGGGCAGTCTGGCTGAGTTTGCTATGGAGACCAGACCGCTGAGGAGCGACGTGTGAAAGTAATGAAAGCGCCGCCCCTAATTCATATACACCAAAGTCCCGCTTTCACGCGCGAATCGGAACCGCGTCCGGCGAGCCGGGAAACCCGTCACTGCAATTCGGGTTTTAAATCAGGGCGACTGATGAGCCGGGTTTTTAAACAGAACGCAACAGAGGGGACAGCGCAAGCTGTGGGAAACAAAAAAAACGCCCACAGCCTTACCTGTGTTGCGCTTTGATTGCCCGCTGCCTAATTCGGAGAATGCATGCCCACTTGAGAAAGCACGCACTCAGTTTTGTATGCTTATAAGGTTCTTAAAGTCTCTATGCAGTCATCCCCCAGCCGTTCGCTTCTGCTCTGGACCCACCAAGGGTAAGGGTGTGTGTGCTGTGCGGTGGATTGGTCTCCCGCCCGGTCGGTAATCAGTTTTGAGCGTTGATTACTACACTGGGAACGGTTTTCTTCTCTGCAATGTCTGGCGAACTGTTAAACCGGCGTGCCAAGCACGTCTAGGACAGTTTTTTGTCGATGGGTTTCAAAAGTGCCGGCTTACGCCGGCTCGGGCTTGCGGGAACTAACTCCCGCCGAGAAGGTCGATTTGTCAAACACACTCACCTTGGTTGGGGTAGCCGTCGCTTTCGCTCTACGGTTTTGCCTCCCGCCTTCTTAACTTGTCCTCTTCGGGCTGGCTTTCCCAGCACCGTTTCACCTAGCCGGCATACTCGCTCGCCGCGAGATTAGCCACTAGCCGTAAGACCTATCGGTTTCTCACCGACCTGGCTCTCAAGTGTAAGGGTGAATTGCGTTCGTTTGTGTGCTGGTCTGGAATTCACCAACCGACCAGCCGAACGACGCGCGCGGTAAGAGCGCGTCAGGCACTATTATTATACCCCACAGAGACGATTTTGTCAGTTTGTTTTGGCTGCTTTTTCTGTTTTTCTCTCAAAAAATGTATGTCGACTCGACGGCCGACAGCGTTGTTAGCATCTCAACATAGTGTCCGGCATTAACTGAGTGTGTAATGTCCTGAGTATAGCCCCGGCTTAATTCCCGCGCAATCCAGCTCAGCCTTGATTGTCGGAACTCATGCAAATCCTCAGTTCCGGTGTACTATCAGTAGTGACGTTCACAATATCTCTCTTACGAAGGAGCAATATGGCAAAAATGGTAAGCGGCTTTTCCGACCGCAAAATGACAATCAGAGATTGGAGTCGGAGCCGGTTCAACGTCTGGAAACTCTCAGAGGACACAATCACCAAGAGGCTGAACGCAGGATATTCCCTGGAAGCCGCTCTGTCGTTGCCGCCTCGAATGACCCGGAAATTCAGGCATCCCGACCGCGACGTGCGACGGATTGCCCGGAATCATTTTCTGGGCCGTAAGCTGCTCTCAGCAATCTGCGGCAGGACCGTCGAGGAAATCCGGGGCATCGTGGGCAATGGATAGGAGCGAGAAATTCACCAGCCATGACGGAAGGGGCGAAGCCGGAACCCGAAAAAGCACTCAGCGCGGGAAGTCCGAAGGGAAACCGTAAGCACCGAGTGGAACATACGGTTCCGGTGATGGATAGACGCGATACAGCATGATTGGCAAATTTCGTGACGCCAATATCGCCTCACGCAAAACAAGCAACGTCCGCGCGTCCTCCAGTCCGGTGACAAAGTGTATGCGCCAGCGTGATTGCTTCCCTTCCTTGGGGATAAATGCGAGCGTTGACTGATTTTCCTCAAGCTGCCATGTGCCGGATTCGACGGTTATTCGTTCCGGTCGGCGGGTACCCGTCAATGTTCGAGCGTAGTTTCCGTCGTTAAACAGAGAAAGCTTCCAATCCCAGCGGTCGCCGCCCATGCCGTACAGCGACCCCATCCAATCGCCCGCTAGGCGTGACTCATTTAAGTCCGTTCCGCTCGACATTTCTCTCGCCGATTCCCTCGCACTCAAGGATTGCCCCTCAGCGGCCCTACCTTACGAGCGAAAAGGGACCGTCCGCAACCTTGACAGCCCAGAGCAATGCAGTACCCTAATTGTAGCCTAGCGCTCCTTATCCGATTATGATGGTAGACTACATGGCAAAACGCGGCCGACCGCCTGCCGGAACTGTAAGCCTGCAAGCACTTTGCAACGACATTCTAGACCGTCATGGCACGAATCCGGCCATGACGCCCACCGAGTTGCTTCACGCGGTTCGCGCAAAACGGCCGGATGCCAATTCCGGCACAATTACTCAATGCCTCCATACATGGCGCGAAAAGACGGGCCTAGTTAAACACCGTGGTAACAGTAACCCCCCCACTCAGCCAACTCAGCCCGCCTCCCCCCGAGGCGAAGCCCTCATGGCAGACCGCTATCGCCGTATTTTCGCTCTGGAAAAATTGCTGAAAGTCGAAATTTCCGGCGAAGCAGGCGCAGAAATCTATCATCTCCTTTACGAATAAACAAAGTCGCCCGGAACGCTTTCCGTGCGACCAATTTGGCCCCAGCCCATCCTCACTTCAGCGGCCCGCATCTTAACCTAAAGCGCGTTCCTAGTCAAGCCTGTAGGGTTGACAAAAGACTAATGATGTAGTAATGTGGATGCTGTTCGCTGCGTTATGGATCGTCCCGAAACCGGGACGATGCGTGGACAGAGGTTCTTGGACTAGGGGGGCTTATGCTCTTGGACCTACTGGGAGAAATGGAAAGAACCCGGCACGGGTTCGAGCCTTACGAAATTGAATTGATTAAATGGATGGCGGAGGGAAAGAAGGGCGACCCACCGTCGGACGCCGCTTCCGATACGATGGCCCGCTACTTTCCGGGCGAGGGAACTTTATTCGGGACCGTTTACAACACGGTCGTTAACGAATGCCTTGGGTCAGGATTGCCTCTCGAAAAACTGTGGGGCGACGACAAGTTTGAGGCGATATCGGTCGCCAAGAAGGTACAAGGCGTGTTTAACCGCCTACGCTTTGACAAACGGTTTGGAGCCGGTCATCCCATCCCGGTGTACTTGCTGCCGGAGGGAACGCCGGAGCTAATTCAGTCGGAACACGAGTGGCTGACAGAGGCTTTCGAGGAAAGAGATTTTGTGCCCATTGATGCCGTTCTCGGTGAGCAAGACCCGACGCAGGAGAACATCCGTCCTGCACGCCCTGAAACGAAAGAAGCTGTCCTTGAAGACACAGCGTTTTCGGACCTGATTGTCGGGCGCGATATCGACAGTGGTCTGACGTTTTTGGTGTTCGGGCGAGCCGCCTTGGAACACTACCAGACGCACGAACAGGATGGATTCGTATTTGGGGATTGTTATTCGATTGACCTTAAGGGCACCGACGACCTGGCGCACTTGCTGGGCATGGTCGAGTCGGTTCACGGACTGCACGAATGCATTCTGCCCGAAGTGTACGAATAGCCGGCCTGGAAACGAAAAATGCACGACTCCAAAGGCGAAATAGCTGTCGAAAAAAGCGGCGCGGATTATCGCATCGGCGAGGCTCGCAAGGCCCCGCCGAGAAGCGAGAAACAAGAGGTTCGCCGATGGAAAAGGGTCGCCCTCTATAAGTACGATGCACCTTCTCAACTCGCGGAGGGTCCGTTACGGTCGGAAGATTTGCGGGTTGAACGGCCGGTGCCTGACCCGGTGAAAATTAACACCTATCTGCTTGCCCTTGTAAAACGAACATTCAAAGCCGGTGATGTTAAAGCCCAATTGGAAGAGTTTGAACGCCTATTCGGCGTGACTCTCGACCCGCCCCCCACTAATCCTGCCGAATAGACATCCCCGCCAGACCGCTAATTCACGGGGCGAACCGAATGACCGACACAAAGGCGAAGGTCAAGTATTTTGCTACTCGCGAGGCGCGGGATAAATACGCGCTGCGGGAGTACATCAAGGTCGCTCGTGAGTACGGCGAGGGAAGGGCCTGCCCAGAAGGGGCAAAGGTTTTTGACTATGAATGGCGCTTCGGCTTGGCTGGGGGGATGCTGACCCTAAGAACCCTAAACTTCACCGAGCGCGATAGAGGCGGAGAACTTTTCGTCCGGTTTGAGAAGCGGTCCAAGGTTCGGGGCGAAAAAGAGTTTCCCTATTCTGTGACTCCGCGCGAACTCTGGGAGTGGATAGAGAGCTTCAGCAGAAAAAAGGCGAAGAAGAGTGCCACAGACCACGCTCATTCGACCGCTCACCGCCGACGAGCGAAGCGAGTTAAATGAAGCGGTGTCCCGCTAAACGGCGCGGCTCGCTCACGGTTTGCCTAGACGATGCGTCGGCGCGGCGTTTTGCGGCGAGCCTAGCAGTTCACGCCACTGGTCCTCACTTGTCTTTTCCGGTTGGACCGGATTGGGCTGTTCGAGAATAGGGCGAATTGCCAGCAAAACGCCTTCGATGTCCACCCCGTCCACGATACTGCTGCGAACCGGATACTCAAACGGCTCCTTTTCTGACACACGCCACAATGTCGCCACGGGCACGTCTTCGTTGGGCGCTCGATGCATCCACACGGACTGGCTGCCGCACTGCATTGGGTTATTAAAGCCGGTTCCGTCGTATGCCTTACTGTAAAGAAGTATCTTCCCGTCGTATGTGAATGTGTATCCGCCAAGCTTGTTCGGGAAATACTTCAGCGTTCGCCCGGTTGCCTTGATGGTAATCTCCCTGCGCTGAACAGAAATGTTTCCAAATTTGGACAGGTCTGCCGGCGCCACTGTCGGGCGTTCGGGCGCGTCAGGCAATACCCGTCTCTTTTTTACTTGAACGTCAGGTTTCTCCCGCAATACGATTGCAAAACGGTCTTCAATGTGGTTGCCAGGCACCCACGACTCGCCGCCGAGGACCCTGTAGAGCAGGAAAAAAGGTGGTAGCGTATCGTCAATGGAAACGATTTCTTTTGGCGTCACCTTGATTGCTCGCGTGTCCTTTTTCGGAGCCATCTTGTTCTTGGCGTTCGGGCACACATACAAAATCTGCGTCGTCCAATCCCCCTCCGTCTCTGGCTTGCTGTACGCGACACGCCTTCCATCCTGCAAAAAGTTGTATCCGCCAAGTTTGGTCGCTTGATACGTGATTTCCAACTGCTTCTGAGTTTTCGCCTTGCTCCGTTTTTGGGCATACGCCACGGAGCCTAGCTGAGAGGCGATGACCATTGCGAACAGCACAGTTTTCATTGCGTTCCAGTCCCCCGCAGTTTGTAGCCGCGCGCTTAGATTCGCTGACGAAATCCCGGATTTGTTCAAAGTGGGCAACCGCACTGCGGGCAAGACTTCGCTCGTTTTGAAATCTGCTTTCCGCAGTCGGGGCACGGTCGAAGCGTGCCTCTCTCTTTGCTTTTCTCTTCGGCGTCAGTTCCTCGCACACTGACTGGCAGCTCACCTCTAAGAAGTGTTCCGAAATTCTCCCCGAGACGCCTTGCGACACGCTCTGAAGTCGTTTCCGGCTTGCCCTTTCGTTTCTTATTTTCGCGCATGACCCCCACAACAACTGCCACCACAATAAGCAGAGTCACCAATATCCCGAAGTCGTGCTCATTCATTGCAGTGTTCCTCGCAGTTTGTAGCCGCGTGCCGGGCTGTGCTGATTCAACCTTATCCCATTGAATGCGACGAAACTCGGGGTGCGCAGCAAGAGCCTCCTCTGTTGGCTTTACAAGCCCTGGTTGTTCGCTGGTCGCGTAGGACGACCCCGGCGACCCGTCAGAGACTGTATGGAGTACCAATATTACAATAACAAGAATGCCACCTATGCATCCAAGTAGTGGAACCAATGGTAGAGGTTCGCCTGCCGCCGTCTCTTCCCTGTGCGTCATTTCCGCATTCCCGCCGCCTCCACTCTTGATTCGTGCTACGGTTTCTCGCCTCAGCCGCAAGTCCGCCACAATTGCAGACGCGGTTGCTGGTTTATCCAACAGACCCCCAACTTTATCCGCGGAGACCCATGCCCCGTCCTTGCCTTTCCGGACGAGCGTATCCCGGTCGATGAACCCGTCAGCCCCGTGCGCTTTCAGTACCTTCGCCGACAACGGACCCACTACTTTGCCCATCGACTTGTAGTACCAATCGCCCGTCTTCATTGCGGCTCTCCGCAGTTTCCGACCATGAGAGCGGTCGGCGAGCATAGAAGCAAGGAAAAACCGCTTAAATTCCAGGGTCCACGCGAATGCTGTTAGCGTGCGGCAGAACAGGGTCGGTCTTAGCTGACGCCGCTGGCGGCGGCTTTAAGGGCCGTCTATGCCTCTTTGCGGGGTCGCCCTCGACCGGCGGGCTTGGCGAAGTCCTTCTTGCCTAGCTGAGACCGGACGGCTTCTAGGAGCCATGCGCTTGCGGTCATGCTGCCCCGAGCCTTCTCGATTGCCGGAAGCCAGTCATTCGGAATGTAGACGGTTACAGGCGTGCGGTCTTTTGTCGGCACTGGGGTTTCCCTCGCTTGATGGGCGCGAGTTTACAGCGAGGCTTCGAAGCCTCCAAGGGTACGTAAAAAAACGGGGTTTGCACCCCGTAATGGCGAGCCTGTGAGCCTCAAACGATGGCCATGCAAAAGTCCAGAAGCCTTGCGGTCAACTCACGAGCGAAACAAGGGAAAAGGTAATCCTCGCTTTCAGCAAGGTCATTCAACTCCCATGCGACGTGCTCAGGAACGCGGAAGGTAATATCGTGGTCCGCCGACCATTCATCGTCCTCGCCCATGCAATCGCACAGCAAGCGTGACCATTCGTCGCCCGTGGCGTACCGGTCTCCCACCCAGTCAAAGGCGTCTCTTTCAGACCGCGACAGCGTTAGCTGGTATGCCATTGCCCTAGCTCCTATGTCTGAGGGTTTTGACCGCTTGCTGATAAACCCGCGTTAAGTGTGGATGGATGGCGTTTAGCGTGGGGTAATCGAATCCGAACGGCTGATACCCCGCGCCTGCCGTCAAACGCTCCCAAACCCGGTAGATGAATCGCCGCAATTGATGGTCGGAAAGCCCGTCGAGGTATGGTTGCATTAGCCCCACCCCTCTTTCAGTTGGGTGTCTCTCCACAGCCGTTGAAACGTCTCATAATCGACCCGGCACTTTTTCTCGGGGTCAATTGAGTTAAGGTGTTTGCCCGTCGTCTTACTCCAAATGTTTTCCGCGACCACAATCGGCCGCCCCTCAAATTGGAAGGCTATTGCGGTTTCATAGGAGAACCACACGGACACAAATCCAAAATCAACCCTTGACGCCTGATTGTCCCGGTGAAGTGTTGGCATTTTCATTGAATAGCCTTTTCACAAGAATCCGCCGCACGCTCTAAAATCCGTGCAAACCGCTCCCAAACCTTCCCGGCGTTCTTATCCTGCCAGGCGCTCTCCAAGTCGCCCGCAGACTCGTAGAATCGCTGTGCAGCCAGGCGGAGAAGTCCCGGCAGTTTTTCCGGGTTATCCACGTCCAAATCGAGCATAAATCACCCCTTTCTAGAAAGTGCTGTACTTATTTAACCGGTATATCGTCAATAAAGTACTGCACTTTTCTGAAATAAAGAGGAAATATGCCGAAATAGCGCTAAATTCAGACCTATTCAGGGAATACGCCGACTGACCCTATATGGGGGGAAACCCACTGCGCATCCCGTTTTCGGTAGGACGATAGGACGGGGGACGGGTGTATAGCCTGGCGCGCCGAGCAAAAAAATGGTCGGGACTACACAAAAGCCGCGCAACAAGTAGGTAGAATCTCGCGGATATCGGCACATAGTCCCCAACCACACAGTTAGTTTGTGGCGGGAATAGTGCTAGCGCGAGGGGTAGAAGTATTGCGCCCGGTTGGTCAAGGCTACAAAGTTTACAAATTGTGGGGCGCATAAAAAGACCCGGCAGCGCCGGGTCGAAGACGTTTAGGCAGGGGATTGGTTTAAGGGTTCAGTGCCAGACCGACCACTTCAAATCCGTCCGCATGATGGCTTGCCAAGCGAGTTTGGACCGATGGAACCGCCGACCGGATAAAAGCGGGCAATCGATTCCGGCTCACGCGCGGCAGACCGTGCGTGTCAGCGTAGCGGCAGAATGCCACCCACACGTCGCGGGTGAGGACCGTTTGCGTCGGAACGATGCTGCAAGCCTCTTTGACGAACCGCCGCACCGATTCGGGCACCCCATTGGGCGCGCCCCTCTCAATATCCTTGACCACACGCCAGACTGATTTCAGGGTCGCCTCGCGCCCCGTGTTGGTGCAACGGTGCCCCTCGCGGGCGATAGCCTCATAAATGCTGGCCACTGGCATTCCCTGCCCGTGTAAAGCGGCAACGCGGTCGCGGAAGGCTTGGGTGGGAACGAACCGGGTTTTATCGTGGGCACGTCGCCCACACGCCCGCGCCTGCATGCAGTAAATCATGGACATAGCGTCGTGTAGCGTCTCTTCTTCCTGCGATTTTGCGTCGTTCTCCTTCTCGCCGGTTTTGGTCAACACAATTTCCACGCCGCACCGTTGAAGAACGCGCGAGATTAGGGCAAAACTCCCACGACTGATTCGGCAGGGGTGCTCGGCACACAGAATTTTGCACTTTGAGGCGAGGGACAGGTCTAGGACTTTCAGCAGTCCCGGCCGGTCGGTTGAGATTCCCGAACGTTGCTCGCAAAGGATGATGTACTTTTCACCCGGCCAGTTCTCACGGATGTACTGTTCAACCCTTTCTTTCTGCCTATCCAAATTCCCAGCGGTTTTTTGCTTGGACGTGCTCACACGGCAGTACCCAATTATCAGGTGCGCGCCGTCTGGTGTGGTCTCTTGGTCCGGCTCACCGGGCACGTCGTAGCCGAACACTTGGGCGATTGCAGCCAGGTCCACGTATCTGTGACCACCGGGAGAGCGCCGCACTTCAACGCGGTTCGCGGGGTCATCGGCGTAATTCCGAATCGTCTGATTCGATACGCCTAAGAGCGTTGCTGCTTCGTGGACACGAACAAACTCGACAGACCGGCGCAGCCCCCAAAATAGCCGTAGCCATTGCCTTGCTCCCATAAAGCGAGGTTTGGTCAGCCCCGTTGCCGTGGTGACACACGACTGCGGGGCGATTTCATTGCCTCTTTTGAGGCTTTCGAGGCTTTATCGTACGTTTCGCGAGCCGGCGGGGATCTTTCCCCGCGCGCTGCAGACCTCTCCCGTCGCGGACCGGGTCACCGGATTTTCGAGGCAGGGATTGTTTCACCACAAAGACACGGCTCGACTGTCTTCGACCTTGAGGCTCGACTCGACTGAGCTCGCCGAAGTCAGACCCGAAGGGAGCTCGCCGAAGTCCAAGACAGAAGGTTTTCGAGATTCTTAATGTCTTTGTGACTTCGTGGTGAGATCGGGCCTTCTCCTGTCCCGTCCCGGTCCCGCGTCCCGCGCGGAACGCGATCCCGCGGTGAGGCTCCCGTGCTCAAAAGGGTCCGTGGTCACCAATTTGTGTGGTCAACTACCTATTGAAAATAGGTGACCACACCACACCCCCTTGAGATGACGTTTCGTTAACCAACCTTCGTCCGGCCGCCGCAGCCTTCGCCCGCTCCGACGCTCGCGCGCACTCTGGACGTTGGACGCGCAAAAATCCCAATCTCCATTCAGCCATAAAAATTCAGATCCGCCAAGATCAGTTTTCTCGGAATTCAGGATTGACGCCGCGGATTGTATTCGGCGGATGTGTGGCCGGGGCGCTCGGCCCTGCGGAAGCCCCGGAATGTACACTTCGACGACGGTCACGGGAGGACCCAGCTTTGAACTCAGGGCGCCCCTTGATGCAACCAGCCTCATCGGCGACATGCCAACCGGGGGCTTCCGCAAGGCGGAGCGCCCCCGCCACCCTCCCGTTATCAACGGCTCAAAGTGTCAAGTTCGCGTTGTGCTTCGGCCGCGATCGATGTGCCTCGGGCACCCTCAATGATTTCTGTCAGGTACTTTCTTGCGGGCTGAAGCACTCCGGCTCTGATTAGAGCCCGCGCGTTGGCCAGCTTGCTCGCGAATCTCGCGGATGCCGCGTCCTGCGGTGCAACGTTCGAGCGCGGGGGAGCGACGACTGTTTGAAGGTGTTCGGTCGCGCCGCCTGCGGCCGAGGCAGCCTCGACCGGCGGAGTCGCTCTTTCTTCGGTGAAGGCGCGCGGCGACGCCCCTTGAGTCGAGATCGAGCCACTCTCGATTGTGGATGACGAGACTCTTGCTGACGGCAGCGCCCCTCGCGAACCCGTGGCACCAGAAGTAAATGACCGCGACGAGGGGAAGTTGGTACTACCGCCGAATTCGTTGTGACCACTCGCTGGCGTTACGCGGGTCCCTTCTTTCCCAGTGACAGGGTTAACGTTGCCCTTTGTGCTCCAGTTGTTTGAGAAGTTTCCGTCCGGCTTCGAACGCTCGTGAGCTTCCACATGCGTTCCGTCCTTCTTTGTGTAGTCGTGCACATGGACCGAACTTCCCGAACTCGAGGATTTCGATGCGCTATGGGAACTGCTGCTATGAGAGCTGGAGCTTGAGCTGTGAGAGCTTGAATGGCCGCCACTGTGCTCTCCACCTCCTCGGCCGAGCGCCAACGAAGGTAATAGCAAGGCGGATGGAATTAGCGACGCAATTGCAACGGCGCGGTATCTGGAAAGGAACACTGTGGCCCTCCCGTCAGCACGCCGGAGATGGGACGGTCGCGCGGTGAGATTATGCCAGCAGCCTAACTATGTCGAAACCTTACTGCAACCTTGTTCACGCAACTCTCCTACCATGGCGCCTACGCTCGCTTTGACTCCCGTTCACGACAGCATGAGCATCGCATAAGCCAGCACAGCCAAGCTCACCGCGATCGCGGCCGCGGTTGCCATTTTGCCGAGTTGGGCGTAGGCCCAGAAGCGGGGGCTGGCGGTCCAGAACCAGTGGAGATGCACGAAGGCGGCGAGGCTCAGCCAGCCCGAGGCGACCGCTCGGGCGGCCAGGCCTTGGAGGTGAATCACCGGTTGAAATCGGCCGCCCGGCAAGATGGCGGTGCCTGTCCAAAAGCAGTAGAGGGCGTAGACCGCGATCGCCGCGGCGACTCCCACGCCGACGGCCCACTGATTGAAGGGGCTCGCACTCGTCGTGTCGCTGAGTTCATCAGCGCCGTCCAGGTAGAAGTCCGTTTTTCGCATCGCCAACCCCGATAGACGCCTTGCCCGCGCAGACTGAGCGGTTGTCACGCAAACGGAGCGTTCGGCGATTCGGATCACGAAATTCGCCGACGGGCCCCTCACCCCGACTCGACTGAGCTCGTCGCAGGCCGGCCCCTCTCCCCGCCTGGTCGGCGAAACGGCCGGCGCGGACGCAATGCTGGGCGAGGGGGGAACAGAAAAGATCGTGGCTCGGGAAGGCCTTTGAGAACGAAGCTGTCTGGCTCGATTGGGGAATCATTGCCGCGTTCCCCTCCCCAAGCCGACGACTTGTCGTCGGTTCCGGAATCCGACGGCAAGCCGTCGGCTTGGGAAATGTGTGGCTCAACTCAAATGTCCGACGCGCAATGTTCAACCCGTGTCAAATCAGCGATTTGCGCACGCAATGCAAAGTGTTCGTGAGGGAGCGGGGTCTAACGCTCGCTTCTACCCGGAATAGCCCGCTTCCTCACGGGCGCGGCTCAAAAACTCGATTGAATTCCCGGACAGTCTCACGCAAGGGCGTGAGCATGGCCGCCGCCGAATCCGTTTGCGTCATTCCCGAGCCTTTCTCGAATTTCATCAATCAACCCCCTTCCTTCCTGCGTGGCCGAGGCCAATCATTGACGCGCGGCCACGGCGGCGCGAGGCGGGGCGCTCTGCCGACGGCGGCTGGCCGGATTTCGTTCCAATTGGCACCGACGCAACGAGTTGTCGCTTAAACGACTTGTGACTCAAAGGAGCAAGCACATGAAGGCGATTCGAGTTCACGCGTATGGGGGTCCGGAGCAGTTGCGTGTCGAAGAGGGGCCGCAGCCCAAGGTTGAGAGTGGCAAGGTGCTCGTGCGGATTCACGCCGCTTCGGTTAACCCGATCGATTTCAAGCTGGCCTCGGGAAACATGCGTCAGATCATGCCGATCAATTTTCCTTGGATTCCGGGAGGCGATTTTTCGGGCATCGTCGAGGAAGTCGGCTCGGGCGTCACCGGACTTGCCAAAGGGGACGCCGTCTATGGAGACGCTTCGGGGGGCGGGGCTTATGCCGAGTTCTATGCCGGCCCCGCGTCGATGATCGCGCCCAAGCCGCGGCGGCTCAGCGACGTCGAGGCCGCTTCGGTGCCGCTGGCGGCTCAGACGGCCTGGCAGGGGCTGTTCGACAATGGCCGCCTCGAGCGCGGCGAGACCGTCTTGATCCACGCAGCGTCCGGCGGCGTCGGCACGTTTGCCGTTCAGCTCGCACACTGGAAGGGGGCGAAAGTGCTGGCGACCGCGTCGGCGGACAATCTCGACTACGTGCGGTCTCTAGGGGCCGATACCGTCATCGATTACAAGGCCACTCCCTTCGAGTCGGTCGCCAAGAATGTCGACCTCGTGTTGGATCTGATCGGCGGCGAAACCCAGCGGCGCTCGTTCGGCGTCCTCAAAGCCGGCGGCCGCCTGGTCGCCACCGCGGCGCCCCCATCTCCCGAAGAGGCCGCGAAATACAAGGTCGAAGCCCAGATGATGGGAATGAAGGCGTCGACGGCAAACCTGACCCGCCTGGCCGAACTGCTCGACGCGGGCAAGATCAAGACCGTGGTCATGAAAACCTATCCACTCGCGCAAGCCCGCGAGGCCTGGACCGAAATCATGGCCGGCCACGCCCGCGGCAAGATCGTGCTGCAAGTGGCGACTGGCAAATAGGTAGACCAGCGGCCCGACTGGTAAGCAGCGGCTGTTGAGGACACACTCACGCGGCTCGGCACGTGGTCGACCTCGGCGTTACTTCCCGGGGCGCGACGTCACTGGCTTCAGAATCTCGCCCAGGACATCGGGCCGTTCCTGGTTGCGCACCAACTCCAGGTAGCGCAAGCCGTCGGCATATGGGACCGTCACGGTCCGGAATTGCTCGCCGTCCAGGAGCAGGAACTCGATCTTGCGCTGAGCGACGCTGTCGGCCAGAGCGTCGTCGAGGCGCTCGCGACTGAATTTCTTGCTGTTGACGCCGAGCACCCGCATCCCGGGAGCAAGGCCGGCCTTATCGCCGGGCAAGCCCGGGGCGACGTCGGCAATTCGTCCATCAGTGTGAAAGGTGAGGCCGAGGGACTCGCGGGCCGACAGCAGAGCGCCGCCGTCCCGTTGGAGGTAGTCCAGAAAGGCCGGGCATTTGGTTGTGTACTGCAGCCGATAGCCACAGCGGGCGACGACGTCGAGCGGCAGGCCCTCTTGTGTCGCGGCAACACGGCGGGCAAAAAAAGTGTCCCAGTCGTAGTCGGCGAGTTGCTTCAGATCCTGCACGATTTCGGGCAGCTCATACGGCACGACGCGGGCCTCGGAATGGTTCGCGCCCAGGAACTTCTTGCAAAAGTCGTCGAGGCTGTGTTTGCCTTGCGACAGGTCGCGGACGAGCGCGTCCACCTCGAGCCAGAGTAACGCGCCCTCGGAATAGTAGTCTTGGCTGCGGCGGAGGTCGTTCCAGTTCGCACTGGCGCCACGAAGGATCGGGCTGGCGACGGCCGTGTCCTCCAGGGGGCGCCAGCGCCGCCCTTGCCGCCGCATGAGCGTGCCGAGTTGCGCGGCCAACATCTCGCGGTACTCGGGCTCGGGGATCAGGCCGCTCCGCACCATCAGGACTTCGCCCAGGTATTCCGTCAGGCCTTCATACACCCAGAGAAGCCGGGTTTTCTGGGGCGTGTGGAAGTTCGGCGTACACATCGCGGCGGGCCGGCGATACTTGCCGCACCACGAATGCACGTATTCGTGCGGGATCAAGTTGGCCACCCAGCTCTTGCGCTTTTTGTCATCGAGCAGGTCGCGCTCGCGCACGCCGTTCAGGCTCGAGGTCAGGTGTTCCAGCCCCAAATAACCAAGGTCGTCACTACACGTAATCAGGAAGTGAAACTCGGGATAATGCGCCGTCCCGAACAGGGCGTGCGCCTCGTTCACGACGCGCGTGTACAGGTCAATCACCTTCGGGTCGAGCTGCAAGGCACCGGGCGATTCGGAAGCGATGTGCAGGAACGTCTTCGGCGTCGTGCCGAGAGCGATCGTGCGCAGATGCTCGCCGGCGATGAGCGGGCAGTCGACGAGTTCCTCGAGACTGACAGGCTGAAAGGCGATGCCGTCATTCTTGCCAGCGGGTTTGAGGGCCGTGGCAAACTGCCAACCTGCGGGGAGGCGCAGCCGCATTTGGACGCGCGTTTCTTGCGCGGTCGGACCTTCGGGATAGACCAGGCACGTATTCCAGTTGAGCACGCCGACCGAGGAGTTGCCGTAAGTGAGATGTCCGCTGGCGAGGACGGCGGGCTCGTTGCAAATGTAATCGAGATGCGCCCGAACCTCGCTCACGCCCGCAGGAATGTCGCAGTGGACGCAGAAGATTTCGACGTCGTCGCGTTTCCAGCGGATGGGCTTGCCGTCGATGGTCTCGACGCGAAAGCCGCCGACGTTCTGCAACGGGCCTTCCGCGGCGTGACAGCCCGGAATCCACTTGGGGTACCAGAGCCGCATCGGTCCCGGGTGACAGCGAATGCGAATGTCCGCATGCACAAGCCGGCGCGCCAGTTCGCGGGCATCGACCTCGACCTGTAACGTTGGCCCGTCAGCCGCGAGCGTTGCGGGCGCAGGTTTCAGGAATAGCGCAGCCAGCACGAGGGTCAAGAACCGACGAATCGGCATTAGGGGGATTCTCCCTGGCGAGCGGTGGGTCCTGCCGATCCGTGCGCAAAAGCCCTCCGAAAGCAATGCAGTTCAGAGCGTGCGTTGCGGTCCCAGTCATCCGACGGTTGCGCAACGGCTATTGTTTTATCGTAACGAGCAGAGGGGCCTCGTGCTGCTGTCGCGCCGACTGCCCCCCGACTGGCGGCCCACGTCATGATCGCTCGACGGGGACTTCGTAGGTCCAGACCTTGAACGATTCCAATCGATTCATTCCAAACGTCGTTGTGAGTGCCGTATCGGCAGCGTCGCGGCCTCGACCCATGAGAATGCGGCCGATGCGCGGGACGTTGTGGCGCGCGTCAAATGTCCACCAGGCTCCGCCCAGGAACACCTCGAACCAGGCGCTGAAATCCATCGGATCGGGTGACGGGGGCACGCCGATGTCGCCCAGGTAGCCGGTGCAGTAGCGGGCCGGAATGTTCATACAACGGCAGAGCGTGACGGCCAGATGCGTAAAATCCCGACAGACCCCTGTCCGCTCGCGATAGGTCTCAAGCGCGGTCCGGTTGGCCCGCGCTTGCATGTAGTCAAAACGGACGTGTTGATGGACGAAGTCGCAGATCGACTGCACCCGCGCCAGCCGGGCGGCGCCGAGTTGAACAGAGTGCCGGCGAGATCTTTCAGCTCACTATCGACTTCGCAGTAGCGGCTCGCGAGCAGGAACAGCAGGACTTCGTCCGGCAAATCGTGCACGTTGTGCTGCGGCGTATTCCGGGCTTGCGGATCAGGCTGGCCGCTATCTTCGACGACGGCATCGTTACTCAGCACCACGCGGCCTGCGGGGGCGAACAGGCGGCCGCACCGGTTCCCAAAAGAATCGACAAAATCGGAAATCGGCACGCCGGGCTGCACCACCAATCGCTCGGCTTCTCGAATCGTCGAGGCGCGCGAGGGATGCACGTAAAGCATCATCAGCACCGCCGTCGGCTGTGAAAAACCAAACGCAATTTCGTAGCCGACGCGAATTAGCAAAATCGCCGCACTGTTTGTGGCCGGTCGTCGCGCTGCGCCACGGTACAGAATCAGTCACGATCCGTCTACGGTCGATCCTGCGGCGCACGGCAATCCCCTGACCGGTTCACCGGTTTTCACGACTGGCCTTACGCGAGTGCAGGCGTATCGAAAACAGGTTCGCAACTAGCCGGGAACATGCATGAGGGCGCTATAGCCGGTCCAAATAATTTCGATGCCGATGCAGAATAGGATGAACGCCGACAGCCGCACCACCACGTTGGTGCCGTGCCTGCCGACTCGTTTGACGGCCCCCTCGGCAAAGCGATAGCAAACGTAAATGGTCGCGGCGATCGCGAGCAGGCCGGCGATGGCCGCGCCCGCGAGCAGCGTGACCTCGGGAAGAGCCGCTGCTCGCGGGCGCTGGCTGCCGAGTGTGATGGCCACGGCGATCGACCCGGGTCCCACGGTGATTGGCATTGTGAGGGGATAAAACGCGTCGGTTGGTATGACGGGTTGATGCCCGGTCCTGTCGTCGCCGTTGCCATTTCCTGCTCGCAGGAGGTTCCAGCCGGCCGCAGCGACGACGAGCCCGCCAGCGACACGCACGATCGGCAAGGTGAGACCAAAAAACTCGAGCACGTACGACCCGACGAACAGCGAGCCAAGTAACAGGGCGAAGCTGTTGAGCGCGACTTGCAGCGCAAGTGCGTGGCGTTCCTTCTCCGTGCAATCTTGCGTCAGGCCAAAGAAAATCGGCGCGGCGCCGATTGGGTTTACGATTGGGAACAAGCCCGCGTAGACGAGCAGGAACGCGTTAGCGAGTTCGTTGACGGAATCTGTCATGCGCATCTCTCTCTGTCCGCGGGCTGTCAGTACGCCAGCCAGACGCTCTTATCCGGAGGTTGGCGCCGTGGCAAGTCTGACAATTTAAAACGCGCTCGCAAATCGATCGGCGCAGTCCGGGGGCAATTCCGTCGACGGCGGAACGAGGGTGAGATCCGACTCAGCCGATCAGAACATCGACGGCGGCCGAGAGTCCCTGCCATTGAGTCAGAGCGTCGGGCGGCATCGCACTGTCGTCGGTCGTTCCATTGGCCGTCGTCAGAGTGGCCGCAGGAGTGATCGTACCGGCTGCGGCCGGACTGTTGACGGAAGCCCCGCGCCGACGGCCGGGGATGATGGCGGACTCACGGGAGCGCCTACCACAAGCTTAGTTGCCCCCTTGCTGACGGTGATGGTAATCGTGGCCGAGGCCAACAGACCGTCGCCGATGTCGGTATAGGAGAGGACGACCGTGGCCGTCCCAACTGTCGCCGGCTTAAACGTGAGGCCGCTGAGTGCCGCATTGAGATTGGCCAGCGTGCCGTTGATCGTCATCGACGCCGAATTATTGGTGCCGGACGAAAACGCGATTCCGCTCGTGCTGCCCAAGCTCAGTGTCCCATCCGTGGCTGTCAGCGTCAGCGGTTCCACAGCGCTCCCGGCACTCACATCGGCGATGCTGACCGCGTTCTTGTTGGCAGTCGAGAAGGTCAGGGTCGAGGTGACCACCACCGCGGCTGTCGCGGGGGCAGTGATCGCCGGTGGGTTGCTCACGGTCAGGGCCACGTTCGCCGAAGCCGAGAGACTATCGACCGAATCTTTGAGCGAAATGGCCAGCGAGTCAGAGCCCGAGTAACCGGTGATCGGCTTATAGGTCAACGCGCTCAGGGCCGCGTTGAGATTGGCCACAGGTCCAACCACGGTGATTGAGGACGAGCCGTTCAGGCCGGCCGTGACCGTCAATCCCGACGTCGTCGAAAGCGTCACCGTGCCGTGAGCGACCGTCAATGTCAGCGAGTCCGTGTTGCTTCCGGGCCCCGAGTCGGCGACGGTGATGGCGTTGCCGTTTGCCGAAGAAAAGACCAGCGATCCGTTCGGGTTGAGCGAAGCGTTCGTGGGAGGCGCTGATCGAAGGCTGAGGGAGAGCAATCACGGTCAGGGCCACGCTTGTCGAGGCCGACTGGTTGTCGCCAGGATCGGAGATCGAAATCGCCAGCGAGTCGGAGCCTGCGTAATTGGCGGTCGGCCGATAGGTCAGACTGTTCAAGGCCGCATTCAAGTTGGCCACGCTTCCCGTCACAGTGAACGACGCTGTGCCGTTGGCCCCGGCCGTGAACATCAATCCGCCGATGGTGGACAGCGTGAGCGTGCCATGCGCAACCGAGAGCGCCAACGAGTCGCCGTTGCCGCTGGCGGCGGCATCCGTGACGCTGATCGTTCCGGAGAAAGTCCACGAGGCGTTCTCATTCAGGGTCGCGGTTGCGGGCGCCGCAATGCTTGGCGGTGCATTCACCGTAATCGAGACGGCGGCCGATCCGGACAGGTTGTCCCCAGTGTCATTGACCGAGATCTGTAGCGAATCGGGGCCGCTATAACCGGCGTTGGGCGCATAAACGAGACCATTCAGGGCCGCATTCAGGTTTGCCAGTGTCCCGGTGACCGTCATCGAGGACGCCCGATTGGCGCCTGCGCTGAACGTCAATCCGGTGGTCGATCCCAGGGTGAGCTTGCCATCCACCACTGAGAGCGAGAGTGAATCGGACGTGCCGCTGGCAGTCGAATCCGCCAGCGTGATTGAGCTGCCGGAGAATGTGTAGGACGTGTTTTCGTTCAGGCCGGCCGTTGCGGGCGCGCTAATCACCGGGGGGGCCTGGACTGTGATCGCGACGCTCGCCGACCCCGAGAAGCTGTCACCCGAGTCGATCGCCGAAATTTGCAGCGAGTCGGAGCCGGTGTAATTGAGTTTTGGCGCATAGGCGAGCGCGGCAAGCGCTGTGTTGAGGTTCGCGAGCGTGCCGTTGATCGTCATGGAAGAGGATCCATTCGATCCCGAACTGAAAGTGATGCCGGCAGTCGATCCCAAAGTCAGCGTTCCGTTCGCGACCGAAAGGGAGATCGAGTCGGACGCGCCGGACGCCGCGGCATCCGTCGCGGTGATCGTGCCGGCGAACGAAAACGAGCTGTTTTCGCCGAGGCTGGCACTCGCAGGGGCACTGATCGCCGGTGCGTTAACGACCGAGATCGGAACACCGGCCGATTGCGTCAGACCGTCGCCCCAGTCGGTCAGCGTCAATTGCAGCGCATCAGCGCCGAGATAATTCGAATTGGGGAAATACTGGAGATTCAAGGCCGCATTCAAATTCGCCAAAGTGCCGGAGATCGTCATCGACGACGAGTCGTTGGCACCCGAGACGAATGTGATGCCGGTGGTTCCTCCCAGCTCGAGCGCACCGTTGGCGACCGAAAGCGAGACCGAATCGGAAATTCCCGCGGCGAACGGGTCGCTGACGAGGATCGAATTGTTGAACGGAAGGCTGCCGTTTTCGAGGACGAATTGCGACGTCGGCGCGCTCACGCTCGGCTGCTCGCCGACGTAGATTGTCACGGTCGCGGGCCACCATTCGCGGTTGGCAGAGGTGTCGACAAACATGACCAGCGAATCTGACCCGGTGAAGCCGCTGTTGGGCGTATAAACGAGACCATTCAAGGCGGCGTTCACGTTCGCCAACGTGCCGCTCACCGTCATCGCCGACGAGCCGTTGGAGCCCGATGTGAAGGTCAAGCCGTTCGTCGAACCCAGCGTGAGGATCCCGTCACTGACTGAAAGGGGGACCGATTCGGTGGCGCCGTTGGCGGATTCCGGGTCCGTGATACTGATCGCTCCGCCGGTAAAGGTAAACGAGCTGTTCTCAGCGATGCTTTCCACCGAAGGGGCCGCGATCATTGGCGGAGGCTCCCCAACGACAAAGACGTCAGTGGTCCATTCACCACTGAGGCCGTCTACGGAATTGGAAAGCGATATCTTCAGAAAATTAGGTCCATCAGACGGCAACGTAACCGCAAAACCGTCGATGGCCGCATTCAAGTCGGCCGGCGAGCCGGTCACCGTCATCTCAGCCTCGCCATTCGCGCCGCTCGTGAAGGTCAGTCCGGTCGTCGAGGCCAGCGTGATCGAGCTGTTGCGCATGTCGAGTGTGAGCGAATCCGACGTCGTTGTCGCGGCGAGGTCTGTCAGCTTGATTGCGCTGCTTCCAATGACGTAGGGACTGTTCTCAAGCTCGTACATGAGCGTCTGCGCACTCACGGTCGGCGAGTAGACGTCGTCAATCGAAACGGACGCCGATCCGGTGAAATTGTCAAGCGCGTTCGTCAGCGTCAGTTTCAGCGTATCGGGGTCGACGTAGTTGGTGTTCGGGACATATTCGAGGTCGAACACCGCATCATTCAGGTATTGAAGCGGGCCGTTGATCGTCATCGAAGGCGAGTTGTTGGAACCGGACGTGAACGTGATGCCGCCGTCATACCCGAGTGAGATCGTGCCGTTGGCTGCGGTCAGGGTGAGCGAGTCCGAATTGCCGAAGGCCCCCGCGTCCGCCAATGCGATCGAATAGAAGAACTCCTGACTGTCCACCCCCACGAATACCGACGCCGGGGCCGTGACGGTTGGTGGCGTACCGCCTCCCACTGTGATCAGCGCCGTGGCCGAAGCCGAAAGAGCGTCGCCGGAATCGTTGACGGCGATTTGCAACAAGTCGAAACCGATGTCGCCCGCGTTCGGGGCGTAGACGAGGCCGTCCAACGCCGCGTTCAAATTTGCCAGCGTGCCGGTGACCGTGATTGACGAAGAGCCGTTGGAACCGGAGTTGAAAGTCAGGCCATTCGTGGATCCCAGAGTCAATATTCCGTTGGCAACCGAAAGCGTGAGCGTGTCCGACGTGCCGGAGGCGCTCGAATCGGTCAATGAGAGGACGCCGGCGCCGAAGGTCAGCAAACCGTTTTCGCCGACTGCCTGGCTCGAGGGAGCGGAGATGATCGGCGAGGGTAACGCGTTAACCGTCAGGGCGATGCTGGTCGATCCGGTCTGGGCGTCCCACTCATCCTCGGCGGAAATGTGCAGCGTGTCGCCCCCGATATAAGTCGAGTTGGGCGAGTAAGCCAGACCGCTCAACGCCAAATTCAGACTCGCGAGCGTTCCCGTCACGGTCATCGAGGACGATCCGTTGGAACCCGCTGCGAATGTCAAGCCGCTGGTCGATCCCAGCGTCAACCCGCCATGCGCCACCGAAAGCGACAGCGATTCGGCATTGCTGCCGGAGACCTCGCTATCGGTCACGATGATTGAACCGCTCGGGAAAATCGTCGAGCCGTTCTCGATCACGCTCGCCGTCGACGGCGCGGTAACAACTGGGGCTGGCAGCGCCTCGACAGTCAAATCTACGGTGCCCGCAGTCGCCAAACCGTCGGCGGTGTCTAGAGCTCCAACATACAGAATGTCGTAGCCGGAAAAGGCGGGGCTGGTCGTGTAAACGAGGCCGCTGAGGGCGGAGTTCAGGTTGGCCAGTGTTCCGCTCACCGTGATGTACCGGGAACTATCGGAGCCCGCGGTGAACGTCAACCCGGTCGTCGATCCCAGCGTTACCGTACCCCAGGTCACAGAAAAAGTCAGCGAGTCGGAGGCACTGGAAACCGACGGGTCGGCGAGGCTGATCGCGTTGCCGAAATTAAGCGAACTGTTCTCAGTCACGACCTCCGACGGCGGAACCGTGACCTCCGGCAGGGCGGCGACGTTCATCACGACGGTCGCCGATCCCGTCAAGCCATCGATTTCATTTGTGAGTGAGATCTGAAGGGAATCGGAACCGAGGTAGCCGGTATTGGGCGTGTAGACAAGTATCGAGAGGGCTGCACGCAGAGTTGGCAAGATGCCGGTCAAAGTCATCGAAGTCGTGCCGCTTCCTGCGATTCCGAGCCCCGGGAGGTCCTGCTCGACCGAGAGCGTTCCGTGCGACGCCGTCAACGTGACCGAGTCCGAGTTGCCCGAGGCTGCTGCATCGGAGATGGCGATGGCGATGGCGGGGAATTCGTAGATCGAATTGAGCACAACCACTTCGGACGGCGGAGCGGTGACCGTCGGGGGAGTGGCGAGCGTTGCGTTCGACTTGATCGTCGACGAACTCGGCGCGACCGACCCGGGTGAAGCGGCGGCCGTTGGAGCCGGGCCCGTTGGGATGGGCACCTTCAAGCTGCCGAGCAGGGACGGCGGACTGAGCGGAGCAGCCGCGGACAAGAGCGAGCGGTCTTCGAGAGTTTCAGCGGCGCATCCCCAGTTGCTGGGTCGCCCAGTGGCGTTCGCGTGCCCCTGTCGCCGGCCCGTTCGCCGGATCCTGCGTGGTTGCTTCCGCGGGTCGTTCAATCGCTTCAAGAAAGACTGAAACGGGCGCGACACCATGCGGGCATCTCCGGGATGGAAATGTAAACGGGCCGCATTCGCTTGTCGGGCGGACGACAATCTGTGTGACGACAGTTTTTCTGGAGGAACCTCTTTTGCTCGCGCCCGCTTTGCTACCGATATTGTCGACGACTATCGCCGATACCGGGCGCCACGACAACTCGAATCCCGCGAGATTGCCCTGATATTTGGGAAAGGCACGCCGAGTGATCCGCGCCCGGGTTGACACCGTTTCGTGCCGGCGGCATGTTCAAGCGCGCTCGGGGAAGCGTTACGGCAAGCGATGCGGGCCGCTGCGGCTGGCCGATCGGCCGCGCGTCGGGCGTTCGTGAGGCGCCGTAATCCCCGAAAACGCCGTCAGATCCGACTGAATTGACTGATAGAGCCAGAAGACCGGCAGCAGGCCCACCAGGCAAATCGCGCAGAAGATTCCCATCGCCAGCTCGGCTTCGGAATGAATGAGATTGGGATCGATCACCTTATCTGCAATCAAGGCACCAATGCTCAAGAGGGGGGCCAAGACGGCGGCGACCAGGGCGGCCTTATTCCAGCGGCCGAGTTGATTGAGCAGGGTCTCATCGTGCACGGCCCCCTCGAGGTCGCTTTGGAGATACGCCGGATACAGAGACCGCAGAGAGAAAGACGTGATTCCAAAAAACGGATACGCGCAGGCCAGGCAGGCGCACATCAGCGACCAAAGAAAGAAGCGGAGCAAGTCCGTCATCGATGGGTCGAGATGCAGGATTCGCAGGCAGACCGCGTCAACACTGGCCGCAACCAGCCATACAACAAGGATGACCATTGCTACGAATGGGCCCAGCCGAACGCCGAGGCGTCGTGCGGCGTGCCTCTGATCGGTGGTCGCTTCCCGCGCCCGGCTTCGGTTGAGGCCCCGAACGACCGACACGCCGAGAGAGACCAGCGCGATCGTCCCGACGGCGTAAGCGATGCCGGCGATCGTCACTTGCGTGCGCTCGAAAAGCCGGTGTTGTTCTTGTGACAGCCCCGTCGTGAGTTGTGAGACGTTGAGCGCGTAATGAAAGACGCTCGCCGCAACGTTCGGCAGGCCCGCCAAGAGCAGCATGACGACGACAAGATAGCCACGCAGCCGGACACGAGCGCTGTGTTTCGGCGGAAAGAGAAGCGCGGAAGCTTTCGGGTCCGTGCACAGTTCCAGGCGCCGCGCGATTTCGAGTCCGCGCGTCCAACGTCGGTCGCGGTCAGACTCGAGGGCCGTTTCGAGCACGGTCACGAGGCCGCTGGGGCAGTCCTTGACCTTGGCCAGTTCGCCGAGATCGAGGCCTTTCTTGCGCCGCTCGACCATGGTGTCGAGAATCGACGACCATCCGCCGCTCAGATCATCATCCGAAAACGGCCGATACCCGGTCAACAGTTCCCACAGCAGCACGCCGAGCGAATAAAGATCGCTTCGGCCGTCGAGGTCGTCGGCCGAGCGCGCGTGGGCCGAATTACACGCTTCGAGCTGCTCGGGCGACATGTAGGCCAGGCTTCCGCCGAAATATGCGGCCGGCGTAGCACCGACGACCTTGGCACTAAAGCTGATGTTGAAGTCGGCGAGCTTGGGAGAGGGCTCTGCCGTAAGCAGGACATTGGCCGGCTTGACGTCGCGGTGAAGCACGCCGCGTCGGTGAGCATAGTCGAGGCCCCGTGCCAATCTTGAGCCGATCCAACACACGGCTTCGGGCCAGGTCGCACTCGCCAGCCAATGCCGCGCGGGGGACATCGTGGGCCGCGTATCGCCGCGTTTTTCGAGGCCCTCGTCCACGACGTCGAGGATGATTTCTCCCGTGCGCTCCTCGGGCGGAATTTGTCGCACGCGCCTGATCACCTGGTGCAGCGTCCCCCCCGCGATGTACTGCATGTAGAGCAGACGCAGCTTTCGATCCGGCAGTGTCCGCTGGTCGTACACGCGGACGATGTGATCGTGATCGAGCTGCGCGAGTGTTTGCGGCTCGGTCCCTTCGTCGGCCGAAATCTTCACCGCCACTGTCCGCTGCATCGACTTCTGTTTGGCAAGGAATACCTTGGCAAAGGCCCCTGCCCCGAGCTCGCTGAGCAGCTCGAAGTCGTCGATCGTGTCGCCCGCGCCGATCCCCTGCACCCGCTGTTGTTTCGCTTGCCGAAAGAAGGCGGTCGTTTCGTAAGCCTGCTCAATGTTGAGAATTGACGCAATTTCGGCCGTGTGGCCGGGAAACGCGTGCAGATATTCCTCGGCGTCGACCTGCTGCCCGCTCTGCTTGCGAATGTGGAATTCTTCGTAAATCAGGTCGCACGGAAGCTGGTTTTGGACAAGTTCGGGAAACTCGGCGAAGTATTCGGAGATACGCTTGGGACAGCCCCGGGAGAGCCAGCGGTATTCGAGATCGACCTTGATCAGCTCGACCAGCGTCAACCGCCGAATTTCGCCGGTCTCGGGCAAAAATGGTTTGAGGTCCGGCGGGGCGGCGGTCGTCTCCCAGGCTCCGACGAATGCATCCAACTGGCGCGCAAGGACGTCCATCGACTCGCGGGCCGCATCGAATGAGAGGGATCCACTTGGGGTCGTCAAGAGGCGATTTCCGTCGAGGCGAAGGTGGCCGTCACGCAAAGATCACCCGAAACGGCCATCTTATCCGACGCTCGGCGGTGCTTGAAACGATGCTGCCTTTTCGGCGCCTGCAAGCTCGCTCTGCGATTCGTTACCATTGACTCGTTGAAACGGCTGCCGTCGCGCGGGAAAGGCGCTGTGTAAGTGGTCGGCGAAACCCTGAACGAGCGATATCGAATCGAGCGGCGCCTGGGGGGCGGATCGCAGGCGGAGGTGTTCCTGGCGACGGATTCGCACATGGAACGCCAGGTCGCGATCAAGATCTGGAAGCCGGAAGGCGGCTTTACGGTCGACGAATTCCTTCGCGAGGCAAAGCTGCTCGCGAGATTCGGCGCGCCCCACTTCGTCACGATCCACGAACACGCGGCGACTGTCGACCAGCGGCCGTTTTTCGTGCTCGAGTACCTGCAGGGCGAAACGCTGCAGGACTTGTCGGCTCCGCTCACGGTGTCCGAGATTCGTCATTGCGTTCGCGACATCTGCGTCGGTCTGCAGAAGGCACACGACGAAGGCATCGTCCACCGCGACCTGAAGCCGTCGAACATCATGCTGGTCGGCCGCGGGACGCGAACCGAGCGCTACGTCATCCTCGATCTGGGGATTGCGAAGATCACCGACGCCACCAACTGGCGCCGCACGCTGGCCGACGCGACGATGGCCGGGGCCGGCACCCTGCTCTACATGGCGCCGGAGCAATGCAACGGCAATCCGATCGACCAGCGCACCGACATCTACGCGTTCGGCTGTCTATTGTTCACGCTGCTGGTGCACGAGGAGCCCTTCGCGCACAGGGGGACCAACTATCTCAGCGTTTTGAATGCGATTCTGAACGATCCTCCGCGACGGCTCGCTGACGTGCGACCCGACGGAGCGTTCTCAGCAGAGCTCGAGCAGCTCGTGCAGGACTGCCTGGCCAAGAAACCCGAGGACCGCCCTGCTTCGATGACTGAGGTCGAGTCGCGACTCGAGCAATGCCTGCTCGACGACGGACTTGTTCCGAACGGAATCGACGGAGCCAAGCCAAACGAAGCCAGCGGAATCAGAACGCGGCGCCCGGTCACTTCCGCGACGCTCCCGAATCGGCGGCCTAAACGCAGCGCGATCATCGCCGGGCTTGTCTCAGTGATCGTGCTGGCTGCCGGCGGTTTGGCATTCTTTCTGAAGCACGCTCAGCCAGAGGCGAAGACCCTGCCCGAGGCGCTCGACTGCCTCCGCGCCCTCCGGGGATACGAAAAGTATCGACAAGCAGGCCGTCGATAAGCCGGGCATCGACAAGCAGGCTGTCGATAAGCACCCTGTCGACAAGCACACCGTCGACACGCCTCCTGCAAACAAGCCGTCCATAAACAAACCACTAGTCGACAAGCAACCTGTGCCGCCGCGGGTTGCGAAGCCGACGCCACCGCCGCAGCTCAATGATGATCGTTATGTCGTCGTCCGAAACCGAACGCTGAGGACCGACGACCCAACCGGGAAGAACAAGGACCAGAATCTTCACGGCGTCCTGGCGAACGACGGGCTGCCCGCGGGCAAGCCGTATGAGATTGAGCGCGTCGAAGAGCCGAAGGTTGGCAAGCTCGTCCTCGACCGCGACGGCACGTTCACCTACGCGTCGACGGCTCGACCGGGAGGGGACCTGGCCCGGGCCGACTCCTTTAAATACCGCGTGCGCGCTTCGGATCACGACCCCTGGAGCGAGCCGGCGGTGGTGACCATTGCGATTCGCCCCTTCGCCGATGAGGAAGAGGCCGCCATCAAACGGATCGCGGCGGGGTATGGCGATGCCGCGATTCGAAGCGAAGCCAATCCGCCGGCGGTGGAAATCGACTTCAGTGAATCCGTCGTCCATAAACGGGTTCGCGACGAGTCGCTCAACATCCTGGACGGGTTGGTCGAAGTTGTGCGCGAAGTCCGGCTCGACTCCCAGCCAATCACGGACAGCGCACTCGAGCACCTTGCACGCTTTGCCGAACTGAGGGTGCTGTCTCTTGCCGGGACCGACATCTCGGACGCCGGCCTGGCGAGAGTCCCGAGTTTCAAGGCTCTGTCTGACATCGATCTGAGCGATACGCTGGTGACGGAATCGGCCGTGACCGCGCTCACCGCCGACCGGGGGCAAAAGGGACCGCTGCACATCGTGCGCGACGGAGCAATCGATCGCTTGCGCAGCGCCGGGGTGGTGATTGCCGCCAAGAATGACGCGACGCTGGGACGAAACGGGTTTATCGCGACGATTCCGCAAGCGGACCAGTTTCAGAAGGTCGTCCCGCTCTTGAAAGAGGTTCCACGGCTGGTCGCACTGGTTTTGTCGAATTCCGACTTGAGCGACGAGCTGCTGACCGAGAACGTTGTGCGCCAGCTCAAGTCTTTGAAAGCCCTCGATCTGCGTAAAACGGTCGTGTCGCCGCAACACGTTGCGCTTCTCCAAAAGCAATTTCCCGGCCTGCAGCTCAAGTGGGACCCTCCCCTGACACAGCTCCGGCTGGTCGGGACCGTGAAAGAAGCGGGCAAAGCAACCGGCAAAGAAACCGGTAAAGAAGCTGGCAAAGAAACTGCGGCGAACGGCGTCATCATCGATCTCTCGGGCAAGAAGATCGACGCTCGAACTTGGATCCTTTTGTCCCAGGTCGACAACGTCACGACCCTCGACCTCTCCGGCGTCGCGATCGACGACCTGGCATTCGAACGGCTGGTGCAACTGACGACCCTGCGAGAACTGATCCTGCAGGAGACGGGGCTCGCCGCTCAGCGAATTCTGGAGATCTGCCGGCGGATACCGACGCTCGTCAGCCTCGATGTTCAAAAGAGCCCGATCGCTCGCGACAAGATCGTGCTTCGGGCGCTGCTTGCGGAACTGCGAGGTCACGACCGCGTCAAGGGATTAATTCGTCCCGAGCCGGTCGACGAAGGTCCGGACTTGTTGACGGCACCTTTCGACGAGGGGGCCGCCGGCCGGGCTCGCGCGCTTTGGGCCGCGTATCTCAATACGCCTGAGCAAACGGCGAACTCGATTGGGATGAAGCTGCAGTTGATTCCCCCCGGAGAGTTTCGAATGGGGAGCGAAGAGACGTACTTGGAGCTTGTCGATCGTTTCCCCAACGTGCGCGAGGCTGAGGAAGAGAACCCCGTCTCTCGGCTGGCATTGGAGAGCGCCCGTCCTCAACATGCGGTCCGTATCACGAGGCCTTATTACCTGGCGGCGTACGAGGTGACGAACGGGCAGTTCAAGAAGTTCGTCGAGGCGACGCGCCACAAGACCGATGGGGAAAAGGATGACAAAGGGGGTTGGGGCTATCCCGCCAAAGGTCCGGATGCTCTGGACTACTCGGGCTCAGAGGGCCGGGGATTCACTTGGCGCCACTGGGGAATCGAATTGAGTGACGAGGCGCCCGTGGTCAGCGTGAGCTGGAACGATGCGGTCGCCTTTTGCGAATGGTTGAGTCGGAAGGAAGGCAAACTCTATCGCTTGCCGACCGAGGCGGAATGGGAATACGCCTGCCGCGCGGGAACGACGACCCGCTACTCGAACGGCGACGAGCCAGAGCGACTCACCCAAATCGGTAACATCCGCGACATGACGGCCCGGCAGAAGTTTGGCTGGCAGAATACGCTGACCTCCTCCGACGGCTCGGCTTACACCAACGACGTGGGGCGATACGCGGCCAATCACTTCGGCATCTATGACATGCACGGAAATGCGGCCGAGTGGTGCTCGGACTGGTTTTCGATGTCCTACTACCGGGAGCCGCCCCACGCGGATCCGACCGGCCCGTCCAACGGCGCCTTGCACGTCGTGCGCGGCGGGAGTTGGAGTAGCTCCGCAATCTACTGTCGGTCCGCGCACCGAGTTGCCGAGATCTCGACGTACCGCAGCGATCGCATCGGCTTTCGCGTCGTTTGCGTCGGCACCAAGGCGCCTTGGCCGCCGATTCCGTCGGCGCCCCCGCGCAGTCCTCCGGCGTCGCTCCTGCGCTCTTGGTTGCTCCCTTCAAGGAAGAGCAGATCGGTGACGCGCGAAAGACGTGGAGTCGTTACGCGCAGATCGACGAACAAACCACGAACCTAGCCGGTCAAACGATGCTTCTGGTCCCGCCCGGCGAATTCAAAATGGGATCGACGCCCGAGCAAATCGCGCAGATTTCCGGCTCTGATGCGAAGTGGAAGAAGGAGACCGCCAAATCCGAGCAGCCGCTCCACCACGTTCGCATCAGCCGGCCGTTCTATCTCGCCGCGCATGAGGTCACACGGGCACAGTTCGCACGCTTCGTGCGGGCCACGGGATATAAGACGGTCTGCGAGCGCGCCGGTGGGCAGGGAGCCGGGGTCGATACGTCCGGAAAATTCAAGGTGGATCGAAAATTCAATTGGCGCAATGTGGGCTTCACCCAGGAAGATAGCCATCCGGTGATCAACGTCTCCTGGCGGGACGCGATGGCCTTTTGCACATGGCTGACATGGCGGGAAGGCAAAGTTTATCGGTTGCCGACCGAGGCGGAGTGGGAATATGCCTGCCGCGCAGGAACGACGACGCTCTTTGCCAGCGGCGACGATCCGGAGAGTCTCGCGACAATGGCGAACGTCGCCGACGAATCCGCCAAAGCGAAATTTCCGAGCTGGCGTTCGATCAAAGGTCGGGACGGTTATATTTTCACAGCGCCCGTTGGGTCGTTCAGGCCGAATGCGTTCGGACTGTATGACATGCATGGGAATGTGCGCGAATTCTGCGGCGATTGGCACGCCGACGATTACTACGCAAAGTCGCCCGAGTCCGACCCATCGGGTCCGTCCTCGGGCGCGAATCGCGTGAATCGCGGCGGCGCATGGACGTCGCATGCGGCGGATTGCCGCTCGGCCTCCCGCGGAGCAACCAAACCGACGTCGGCCGGTCTCAGCCTGGGGTTTCGCGTCGCCGCAGATCCCTCCGGCAAATCGGACCGCGCTGTTCGCTCAGACGGGCAGAAATGATTGCCAGCCGGACCTTTGTGGATATCGCCTTTCCGCCCCCGCCCCGTTACCATCGGCGGGCGAGCCGAAGCCCGCGACAAACAGCCAAGATGGTCCGGCCGTCTGTCCACGTTGCTGACCTTGGGGAGGTGAGCCGATGAAATTTAACCCAGACGATGTCATTACCTGGCTGATCGTCGGCGCCCTCGCCGGATCGCTGGCCGGCATGATCGTGAAAGGTCACCGGGCGGGCTTTGGACGCGTGCTCAATCTGGTGATCGGACTCATCGGCGCCTTGATCGGCGGGTTTCTGTTCAAGTTCCTGCATATCGACCTGGGCGTTGTCGGATCGATCACGGTCACTTCCGAGGAAGTGGTGGTGTCGTTCATCGGAGCCCTGATCTTCCTGGCGATCGTGTGGTTCATCCGCAAGTTGCGAGCCGCCAAGAACACAACGATCAGCAGCTTGCCGTAGGCGGATTGGCTGCCGCGAAATCCTCGATCAGGCCCACCGAACAAAGCGGGGAGCAGCCCGAGTTTCCGAAAGCAGAACGACCGCGCGCCGTCCGTCGGTAAAGTACGGATCGCCGGTCAAATTCCGCCGGGGAGCCGTTGCCTCGCACGCACCGACGCCATCGACGTAGCCGACCGCGTCGATCCGCTCGGCCTCCATCAAGTCCTCGACGACGTAGTCGCGCGATTCGTCAACGTCCGGATCGATTCGATGCGTCGTCAGATTCCAGGTCTTGGGAGTAAAGCGGACGCCGATGTCGCGACTGATCTGGCCGATCCAGACCGGCTTCCCGCCAAAGCGGATTGTGGTCAACCACAGTCTGAGGTGCAGACGCTCATTGATCGAGCGTCGGCTGCGCTGCAAGGCAATATCTTGCGTGCGACCGAGCAGATGCAGCGGGCTGACCGGCGAATAGCGGTATTGCGAGCCCAAGAGAAACGACCGCGCCGTCTTCCAGCAGGTCAGAAACGTGATCGTTTCACTCTCGTCCCAACGAGCCCCAAACGCGCTCAGAATGGTGGCAAATTCGCCGATGATCACGAGGTTCACCGGATCGCCCGTGCGGGTCGCTTTGAGGTTGCTCGTGGCCGGCGGCATCGACGACAGCCGTCGAACCAGGGTCGGCAGGTCGCAGTCCGTAAATTCGCCGCTCGGGTAAAGTGTGTCGAAATCGCGCCTCAAATAATCGGCCGCAATTCCCGGAACAGCGATCGTAAATGTCAGGTCGACTACGGGCTGTCCGTGGGCCGCGCCGGGAGGCGGGAGATAGGTTGCGGGGTTGGCGACTTCGCGCGGCAGCGACGCCAGATTAAACGGGCTGGTGGCCGCGTGGAAACAAACCCGCACGACTTTCGTGCCAAAATCGAGATGGGTGAACACGAAGCCCTCGGCTTCGCCTCCCGCCGGCACCGGCCGCAGCCGAAACGCCTGCGCTTGAAAGTGCTCATCCATGCGGCGATTGGCGCGGTAGGCGGAAACAAGCTTCGAGGGGATCAACAAGAGCAGCGGGAAGAACCACCATCCGATGACTCCGAAGGCCGAGAGTCGCTTGAACATCGAAAAATGGCTGACGCCGGCCGCCTCCAGCGGCGTGTAGTAATTTCGATCGATCGTGACCACGTGCAGGCGCAGGTGCGTTTGGGATCGATTGACGACGCGCAGATACACCGGTTGAATGCCGCGTCGTGCCAGCGGGACGCCAAACAGCCGCTCGGATTCGGCCGCGTCGAGAACGGCCACGGTCACTTCGGCCAGCGGACTCTCTTGTGACTGCGCGCGAGCAAGGAATGACCGGTGCGCGGGATCGGGGTCGTACGCGACCGTGAATAAACGCTGGAAGAGTCGCCGTCCGCGTGAAGCCATCGTGGAAATCCGGAGTCGAGCTCCCGAACGAACGAGTCAGTGCCCGGCTTCTGCAATCAATCGAGCCGTCGGAATCTGTCAGGCACTGATCGTATCGGTACGGTCACGCGGTTACTATGCGTTCGTTGCCGTCGACTCGCTGGAACCAAGGTGAAAACGAGATCCTGGAATGAACACGAATTTGCGGGATGAGCAAGTCTGGCTGGCCGTCGGTTCCCTAATGATCTTGGCGACGGTTGCGCTGGCCGGCGCGCTCTTTTACACGCGGGCCGTGATGATCCCGTTTGTCCTGGCGATCTTCATCACCACGGCCGTGTCGCCGATCGTCGATCGCCTGGTGGTCCGCCTCCGATTTCCCGGATGGCTGGCCATTTCCATCGCGCTGATCCTGGTCCTCGCGATCCTGGTGCTGTTGGGGGCCGCCCTCGGTCTCGCCGTGCAGACGATTATCAACACGGCCGACGAGTATACGCGCCAAGTCACGGAGCTGACTCAACGGCTCTTCGCTCAATTGCATGCGCACGGCTTCAAGGTCGATGAGAAAGCCGTCTTAGACCAGCTGAAATCCTGGCTGCCGGGCATCATCACGACGGCAGCGGGGACGGTCACGTCGCTGGTTTCTGACGGACTGCTGGTGATGTTTTTCGTGATTTTCCTCCTCGCGGGGCGCGACTCGCACCAGCGGCAGACCGGCATCTACGCCGAGATTGAATCCGCGATCCGCGAATATATCGTCACCAAAACGGCGATTTCGGCCGTGGCCGGCGTGCTCGTCGGGACGATTCTGTGGATGATGGGGCTGCGAATGGCTGTCTTATTCGGGCTGTTGGCATTCCTCTTTAATTACATCCCGAATGTTGGGCCGATTGTCGCCAGCGTGTTGCCCATTCCGATCGCCTTCGCACAATTTGAAAATCCTTGGATGGTGCTGCCCGTGGTGGCTCTTCCGGGGACGGTGCACATGATCATCGGCAACTTCGTCGAGCCCAAACTCATGGGCCGCGGCCTCGAACTGCATCCCGTGGCTGTGCTCCTGGCCCTCGCCTTTCTGGGATTGTTGTGGGGCGTGATCGGCATGGTGCTCGCCGTGCCCATCGCCGCGATGGTGCGCATCGTTCTGAGTCGGTTCGCCACGACGCGTGCTCTCGGCGAGCTGCTTGCGGGCCAGTTGCCGGGCGCGCAGCCGATGGTGCCCATGATCTAAGTGCGCATCGATCGTGGTGATCACCAAGGAAGTGCGCGATGATGGGTTGGTGGGCAAGGAAGGAGTCATGCGAGACTTCGTGAGGCGCCGAGACCGGTCAGTTTTGCTGGCCTATTTGGCCGCGGTCCTGGGCAGCGGCCTGGTCATGAGCGCCCGGCTGGCGCCCGAAGGCACGCAACGGTCGTTTTGGGCGTCTCTGGCGTTTTTGTGCGCGGTGACGGCCGCCGGCGCCCTCGGCGGTTGGAAGCCGGGCCTGTTGACGACCGCTTTGAGTGCGTGCGCCGCAGCCCTGTTTCTGGTGCGGCCCTACTACACGTTTCGAGTCGCCAGCAGTAGCGACGTCCTGCGGATTGCGGGTTCTGTCGTCGTCGGAATCGCGATCAGCTTCCTCTGCGAAGCGTGGCACCGAGCGCGGCAGCGCGTGGCCGAGCGACAGCGCGGGATGGAACTGGCGCTCGAGCAACTGCGAATTGTGACCGATAGCATGGCGGCTTCCGTCGCCCACTGCAGTCGTGACCTCAAATATCTCTGGGTCAGTAAGCCTTTCGCCGACTGGGTCGGACTGCCCATCGATCAAATTGTCGGTCGTCCGATCGTCGACATCGTTGGCCGCGAAGCGTTCGACCAGCTGCGAAGCCGCTTCGAGCGCGTGCTGGCGGGCGAAAAAGCCCAGTATGAGGAGGTCGTCGACATTCGCGGACTTGGGCCCCGCTGGACTCACGCCGTTTATGCGCCGACATTGGACGCGACTGGCGTGCCCGATGGATGGGTGGTCGTCGTGCTGGATATCACCGAACGGCGACAAGTCGATGAGGCACTCCGCCGCAGCGAGGAGCGCTTTGCACGCTTCATGCAGTTCCTTCCTGGTCTCGCCTGGATCAAAGATTTGAGCGGGCGCTACGCCTACGCGAATGATGCGGCGGTCAAAGCCTTCAATCGTCCCCGAGAGGCGTTGTACGGCAAATCTGACCGCGACATCTTCCCCGCGCCGAAGCGGCGCAATTCGCGGAAAACGACCGCAAGGCGATCGCGAGTCAGGCCGGCGTGCAGCTCATCGAGACGCTCAAGCAGCCTGACGGGCGAATCCATCATTCCGTCGTCAGCAAGTTCCCCATCCCCGGTCTGGACGGCAAGCCGGCCTTTGTCGGCGGAATTGCGATCGACATTACCGACCAGCTGCATGCGGAGAAACTTCGTGCCGATTCGGAAGAACGATTTCGGCAAATGGCGGAGAGCATCAATGAAATCTTCTGGATGGCCGACCCGGAGGTGACGGAGGTCCTTTACGTCAGCCCGGCGTACGAGCGAGTTTGGGGACGGACCTGTCGGAGTCTTTACGAGGATCCCCGATCCTTCCTCGACGCCGTGCATCCCGACGACCGGGAGCGCATCCGAGTGTCGTCTCTGGAGAGCCATGGCCGCGGAGAGTCGACCGACGAAGAGTTTCGGATCGTATTGCCGGACGGTTCAATTCGTTGGGTCCGGGACCGGGGCTTTCCCATCAAGGACAACTCGGGTCGCGTCTTCCGCAAAGCCGGAATCGCGGAGGATATCACCGACAGAAAGCTCGCCGAACAGGCGCTGAAGGAAGCGGATCGGCGCAAGGACGAGTTTCTGGCGACGCTGGCGCATGAACTGCGAAATCCGCTGGCACCGCTTCGCAACGCGGTCGAATTGCTGCGGCAGGCGGGTGACGACCCGCAAATCATGCTGGAAGCCCGCAGAATCATGGAGCGCCAGCTGGGGCACATGGTCCGCCTCATCGACGAACTGCTCGATATCTCCCGCGTCACCAGTGGAAAGTTGCAGCTGCACTACGAACGAGTGGAACTCGCGGCCGCCGTGCAAAGCGCAGTGGAAGCCACGCGGCCCGTGATCGAAGCCTCGGCCCATCAGCTGACGGTTACGCTGCCTCGCGAGTCGGTGTTTCTCCACGCCGACCCGACCCGGCTGGCCCAAATCATCTCGAATCTGCTCAACAATGCGGCCAAGTACACCGAGAAAGGCGGCCACATCTGGTTGAGCGCCCAGCGGCAGAACGACAGCGTGGCGATTTCGATTCGCGATACGGGCATCGGCCTGGCCAAAGAGCATCTGTCGCAGATCTTCGAAATGTTTTCGCAGGTGACCCCGGCTCTGGAGCGCTCGCAGGGAGGCCTCGGCATCGGTCTGGCATTGGTGCGCGGATTGACGGAATTGCATCACGGCACGATCGAGGCGCATAGCAAGGGGCCGGGTCTGGGCAGCGAGTTCATCGTCCGCATGCCGGTGCTCGATGTTGGCACACCCGCACCCGCGGCTGCAACTGGGTCCGAGGCCAAGCCCGGTCTCGGTGCGAAGTGCCGCATTCTGGTCGTCGACGACAACATCGATTCGGCCCAAAGTTTGGCGCTGCTTCTCGGTCGGCTGGGACACGAAATCGAAGTTGCCCACGACGGCCTGGAGGCCGTGCAAGCCGCCGGCGCATTCCGCCCGCAAATCGTGCTGCTCGACATTGGTCTGCCGAGAATGAACGGCTACGAGGCGGCCAGACGAATCCGAGCGCAAGCGGGGGGCGACAAGGTAGCCCTGATCGCCCTGACGGGCTGGGGACAGGAGAAAGACAAACAGCTCGCGTCGGAAGCCGGGTTCGACCATCACCTGACCAAGCCGGTCGAACCCGCTACGCTGACGAGCCTGCTGGCGGCCATTGCATCGTCGTAGTCAGCGGACTTTCCTGACGCCAGCCCTGTGAAAAAAGAAGACAAAAAATGGAAGTTCACGTCGAGTTCGACAAGGCGCTGGTCGAGAGTTTCATCGGCGCGCTGACCAACGGCTTACCCCTCGATCCTCAAGGTAAGTGGACCGGCGACAAGATTCTCATGGCCGCCGCCGTGTTCAAGTACGCAAGCGACAACGTGGTGAACTGGGACGAGGCTCGGCCCGATTCCGAGCACCCCGAATATGTGGAAGCCCGCGAGAATCGCAACAGCCAGCGCGTGGGGACCGTGATCCATAACCTGGCCGCAATCTGCTTCATGGTCCGCAAGGGCCTCTACTCCGAAACCTATTCCGACAAGTGCACCCTGGCAGTCGACGCCGACCACGCGCTCTAAGGACGAACTAACGTCTGAGAAAGCGCCAGTCATTCCGAGAAACGAGTAACTGCGCAAGTTGAAAGCGATAGGTCACCGAATTGCCGGCTCGCCCACACGGCTTGAGTAAAACCACCGAGTCGCCCTGCTGCGAGAGTCGCAAGGCCTGCACTCGAAAAAATGTGGTTCTGTCGTCTACACGCTGCTAGGATGCGCGGAGAGTGACTGACAGCACAGGAATCGCGCCTCAAAGATCACGTGCGACATGCGCAAGCTCACATTCGGTGGGGCCAACAGCCTGGACAACTTCCTCGCCCGCGCTGACCACGCGGTGGACTGGCTGATGTGGGGAGACGAGGCGGCCGCCGTGATGGCGGACTACTGGAAAACCATCGACACGGTCCTGATGGGCCGCAAGACTTACGAGGTCGCGCTGCGCAGTGGCCATGGCGGCTCCTCGGAGATGACGACCTACGTCTTTTCTCGGACGCTTCCGGCTGGGTCGCACGGCGGCGCCACGATCGTCTCGGAGGACGTGGTTGATTTCGTGCGTCACCTGAAGCGGCAAGATGGCAAGGACATTTGCTTGATGGGTGGCGGCGAATTAGCACGACCCCTCTTCGAGGCCGGTCTAATCGACGAGATCGGCTTCAACATCCACCCGGTGCTGCTTGGCTCAGGGATCCCCTTGTTTCACCCAATGTGCCGACAGATCGACCTGGAACTGCGCGAGTGCAGGGCCTTCAAGAATGGCTGCGTGCTCGTCAGCTATCGGGTGAAGTATTAGGACCGAGCCGCTGCCTCGCAGCGCGACGATTCTGCCCAAAGTCACCAGGTGATGAAGATGTCAAAATCGACTAACCAAGTCGCGGCGACGGCGCAGCCGAGAGTCTGGGTGTTCTTCTACGGCTCTTACATGAACGTCGGCGTTCTTCGGGAAGTCGACATCGTGCCCGCGAACTGGTGCGTCGCGCGGTTGGACGGATTCGATATCCGCATCCAGCCTCGAGCCAACCTCGTCCGCTCAGACCAGTGCTGCGTCTATGGGATTGTCGCCACCGCGACTCACGCGGAGTTGACCCGGCTTTACGCCCATGCCCAGGACGTGCTGGGAGAGCTGTACCTCCCCGAAGCGGTCTTGGTTCAAACGCAAGCCGGGCTGTGGCGCCCGGCGCTTTGCTATCTCTGTCCAGAAATGAGCCCGCAGCCGCCCGACAATGCCTATGTCGAGCGAATCCTCCAGCCGGCTCGCGACTTCGGCTTCCCGCTCTGGTATCTCACGCGGCTGGAAAGCTTTCGCGTCTGAGCCTCGGCGGCGGATTCGGCCAGCGTACGTCAGACGGCTTGAGTGAAATCGCCGCGCCGCCCTTCTTCGAGGCCTGAGGCGAATCGCGACGGCTTGAGGTGCGGCTCCCGGGCGCGCAGGCGATGGTGCCCATGATCTAAGTAGGCGTCGGCGTCGGGCAGAAACCAAGCGGCTCATCGCGCTAGTGAGCGCAAAGCGAAGGTGGACTAGCGTGCCAATATCGGAACCACGAGAAATGTGTTCTCTCGCTTGTGACGGAAGAAAATCACGCCGTTACTTCCAAGACTGGTTCGCGACTTGGCAGAAACACGGAAGTTTCGAGTTTGGACATTGCCTCGATCGCTGGATCCGGTCTGTCGCACCTGAGCCTGTGCGTCGAGCACGTCAACCACTACGTCCTTCCATGACTCGCTGGGCGCTGAGACGGCAAATGCTCCGGAAAATGTTTTGTCGCTGTTCTCGCTGAGTACAACGCGCTGGGGTTGCGCGGTCCAATCGTCGCGAAAGTATCCCTCGATCGGTAGTGACAACTCGTGCAGCACTTTGCCTGACGGGCCCGATGTCGCGGTGATCCGGACGGCGCTGTTGAAAGTTCCGGTTCTCCCTCTCGTCGACAGCGCGAAGCCGACCTTCCGAGACTCGCCTGCTCGAAGCGGAAACGACTCTGTGTCAGCGACGGTGCAGCCGCAAGAAGGAGCGATTGCAATCCGGACCTCCTGCTGTAGACCATTGCGAATCTCGATAGAAAACGGAAGCTCATTGCCATCGACGGCAACCTCGCCAAGCTGCACTTTCTCGGGAACGATGCTGAGTTGAGCGACACCCTCGGTTGCGGCCGAACCAGCGCTGGTTCCGCAGCCGCTATTCGAAGCCAATGAGACTGCGATGACAATTTGAAGCACACGCTTCGCGCGACCTCGTTTGCGAATGGCCCACCATGCGATAACACAAACCACAACGACCACATTTACCGTAACCAGCCACCACCGTCCCGTTGCGGGTCCTAACGGAGCGGGAGTCGGTTTTTCCAGAGCGCTCGCATCGATCGGTACGAGCCCCCTCGTTGCTCCGATCGAATCGAGGTCGTCGAGCGACATCTCCAGGGTCTCAGCAACAGCGTATGGCTTCTGAGTCTTGCCTCGGTTGTCGATGAATGTGCGCCCCTTGGGGATCTGTAACCGGAAGCGGCTGCTGGGGATCGTGTTGTTCAGAACGACGCCGTCTTTAGAGAACGTGTATCGCTCCGACCTCGCCGGCGCTTGTTCGTTCGCAGCATCAACCTTGAACTCGCGATACGTACAGATACTCGGGAACCACAGAGTTGAACCGGGCGGCTGGAAATAGTCTTCAGATTTCCAGTCCCGACGAAGCGTGCCGCTGGGGTCTCGCTCCTCGATTAGAGGAGTTATGAACCCGCGCGAAGGGTCGACGATCAGGCGAAAGGCGCCGCCCGATTTCGTGAATTTCCCACTCACCTCTCGAAGGCTCGCTCCCAGCTCTGATTTGCCGACGTGCACGTCCTTGACTTTTTCTGCGATCGAGCCCTCTCCGAGGGCCTCCAGCGACCCGGTCAAGCGCCCCAACAGGTGCGGATCCTGAATTCCAGCCGACGCTCGATCGGGTCCCGCGATTGTCAGGTCGTTTAGTCCGTCAGCATACAGACTCGCTCCTCGACCAGCCCCAAGCGATCGTCGCAAAAGGAACACTGCAGGACCGGCTTGGCCGGTCTGCTTGTCGATCATATGGAATTCGACATAGCGATCTCCGCCCAGGGACGATCCCCCAAGTACAAAGTAGTAGCGCATTTCCCTACCCGCATTGCGGATCAATTGCGGTGGTACGTATTGATCGGCAGTTTCGATTGCCTTCTCGTATCCTCGCCTTGCTTGCGCGTTCGTTATCGACTTCAGAGCTTCGCGGAGGTACTGTTTATGCTGCTCAACTCGCCGCTTCATCTCTTCGGCGCTTGGCGGCTTTGTTGTCACTTCCGCGGTAAAGCGGAACTCGCCAGTCACAATATCCTTGTCACCACGGTGCTCCACGGCCCCGCGAAGGACGTCGGACTGCGGCTCTTCCGTCGCCCCGACTGGGCCCTGGCCAACCAGGCAAAGAACCACTGCTGCAGCGACGCTTACCGCAGCAGGCCTCCAGGCGCCCCAATCCTCGCGCCAGTTGCACTCTTCAAATCGGGCCAAATAGCCGCGCCGGCGACAAACACAAGGATGCATGATCACGAACTCCAAATCGCCAATACGCTCAATAAGACCCTCCGCACCGGTGCGGCTCTCTCCAGGCGAGGGCCGTTGTTTTCCAGGTTTTTGGCATGACGGCGCGAAACGCCGCACAGCCTCATGGGAGACCCTTAGGGGCGTGCGGCGGTAGCGGATTTCAAATTGGAATTCGACGTGCTGGACAATCCCGCGCCAGGAGAAGGACGCTGCCCCGCATTTTGGGCGTCGCCGGCAACCAAATCAGCAATTGGTTCCGCCCGGGGTCGTTACCGCGGTCGTCAGATCCTGTTCGCAAGTCCACTCGAGGACAGCGTTGATACAGGGTCCGCCTGGCGTCACCTTGCAAGAATAACTCGTAGAAATCGGAATTGCTGTCTGGGTACACGATTGTTCGTTCGTGTTGGCGCACGCCTTCTGAGTCGACGTATTGACGACGCCACCAGCGCAACTCGCCCCTAATAGAGGAGGCGGCATAGGGCAACTGCAGGTGCCCGCTGTCCCACCGACAACGGTGATATTGCAGGGACCAGTCATTGCCGCCAAGGCCACGCCGTCGGCAGCCACCAGCGCAAGAACGATGGCAAAGCTCAGATACCGAGACATAGTCAATCCTTTTCGAAAAAGGCCAAGGAGAATCAGCGCGGCTAACTCTGGTAGTCGAAACATCGACTGCAACATAGTTCAGCCAAGGGTGTCAACATTTTCGCTCGCTGTCAAGCGACCAATGGCCCGCACGTGCGTTTCTGTACTAGAATCAGCAAGCCGCTCCGAGACGGGTCCTCTCTCAATCGCGCCATTGCCATGAAGCGAATTCCGCTGAGCACGCAAGTCGCAGTTGTACTTCTGATAATTCACGCTTCATTACTCGTGTGGATCGACTGGCAACATTCTCCATCAGTCGATGAGGTTGCACACCTCCCTTCTGGCATCAGCCACTGGCAATTCGGTCGATTCGATCTTTACCGCGTCAATCCACCGTTGGTACGCGCGGTGGCCGCAATACCCATTCTCCTGACGGACGCGAGGGTGGACTGGAGCACCTTTCGTGACGATCCGACTGCGCGACCTGAATTCTTGCTGGGAATGCGATTCTGCGAGCTTAATGGGCCGAAAGTCCTTTGGTATTTCACTCTCGCTCGGTGGGCCTGTATACCCTTCAGCCTGCTCGGCGCTTTCGTGTGCTGGCGGTGGGCAACGGACCTCTACGGACCAAGAGCTGGGCTCTTGAGCGAGCTGCTCTGGTGCGTGTCTCCGAATGTTTTGGGCAACGCTGGAATGATCACACCCGATATCGCGGCTACGTCATGTGGCGCTTTGGCAGGATATTGTTTTTGGCGCTGGCTCAAAAACCCTTCTCGTCGGACGGTTGTCGCGGCGGGCGCGACGCTTGGAATTGCCGAACTCACCAAAACAACGTGGATCATCCTATTTGCGCTGTGGCCGGCACTTTGGCTTGGATGGCGGCTGTTCGCACGTCGTTCGCGAAGACTTGAAAATGACATCCACGAGCTGCCGCTGAACCAAGCATCCGAAATTCGGGCCGGCTTTCAGATGGTGATCATCCTCTTAATGGGGCTTTATGTGTTAAATCTCGGGTACGGATTCGAAGGCTCCCTCGCGCCGCTCAACACGTTTAAATTTATTAGCCATTCATTGGGTGGTCCGGAGGCCCATCAAAGAGCCGGAAATCGATTCGTCTCAACTTGGTTGGGCGAGGTTCCAGTACCGGTGCCGGCGAATTTTCTTCGCGGAATTGACGTGCAGCGATACGAATTTGAACGGCCGAAATGGTCCTACCTGCGAGGCGAACAGAAGGAAGGCGGCTGGTGGTACTATTACCTGTATGCCCTGACAGTCAAGTCGCCCTGCGGCACGCTGCTGCTGGTCGCCCTCGCATTCCTGTATGGAACAAGGGGGCCGCGACGAAAGCGCTCCTACATGGACTTGGCAGTCCTTTTCGCTCCCGCGGTGGCAGTCTTCATCCTTGTCAGTTCGCAGTCTGGATTCTCTCGATTCGTTCGTTATGTTCTGCCGATCGCACCCTACGTGTTCGTCTGGCTTGGGCAGTTGGGTGAGGCGGGCAGAAGCGGGAGAAAATGGCGAGCGTGCCTCGTCGGGCTGGCGACTTCGTGGTCATTAGCGAGCAGTTTGTTCATCTATCCGCACAGCTTCTCCTATTTCAATGAATTCACTGGCGGTCCGCTGAGCGGACCTCGCCATTTGCTTGATGCCAATATCGATTGGGGCCAGGACTTGTGCTACATGAGGAGATGGCGCGACTCACATCCCAATGCCCGCCCCTTGTTCTTGACGCTGTCTGGGATCTGCGACCCGAAGGCAATCGGAATTCCGGGCGAGCAGGTTCCACCCCTCGTCACGGATCCCCAAACTGGACATGCTTACTTCGCCCGAGACGTTGATCCAGGATGGTATGCAATCAACGTGAACGATCTTTACGACTATCCGCCATCCGGCAGCGATGGCAAAAAAGGTGGACAGTCATTCTCGTATCTTCAGCAGTTCGAACCTGCAGCACACGTTGGGTACACGATCCGAATCTATCGGTTGACCGAAGTCGACATCGCGAAGATCAAGGTATTAGCGGTACAGAAGGGGATTTAGTCGGAGTGGTGGGCCGGGGAACTCGCGAAGTCGGGCGCGGCGTCGCGCCGAGGAATGGCCGGCTCGCGACTTCGGTTTCCCGCTCTGGTATCTTGCCCGGCTGGAAAGCTTTCGCGTCTGAGCCTCGGCGCGCGCATTCGGCCAGCGTACGTCAGACGGCTTGAGTGAAATCGCCGCGCCGCCCTTCTTCGAGGCCTGAGGCGAATCGCGACGGCTTGAGGTGCGGCTCGGTCGGCTCGCGCCGTTCGCGCAACACGGTCTTCCAAGCGTCGGTCAGCGGCCGATAGGCTCGTTTGACGGGGCGATCGGCAGGAGGATCACCACCAAATCGAGCAGCCCGCGCGAAAAACCGTGATCCACGATCTGCGTGGCGAACAGCATGCTCAAATAGCCGTGCAGGATCAGTTGTCCCACGATGCACCAAATCGGGCTGCCGATCTCCAGCCGGTCGAAATCGATGCGGCGATCCCAGTCGCTTCCGTACTTGGAATCGAGCCACGCCGCCCCGTTTCGCGCACGGGCCAGCGCCCAATCGGGATTTTCAATTTCGGGATGCTCGACCGGTCGATCCGACGCGGTCGTTTCCTTCGATACGCTTTCATCCAACAGAGCCGCGCGCATTGGTGATCTCCTGAAAGAAGTGAGGTGCCGCATCGGGGCGCTGCGAGCGAGACCGCACGCCAAAACCGACACGTCGTGCGAAATGGACAATCCACCTCTTTGGACATTGCGAGCCGCGGATTTTGTCTGCGTTTGTCGCAGAATATTTGGATGAGTGCGCCGGGCGAGCCGTCAGTTTGACGGGCGGGAAGCTCGGGGCGCAGAATGGATTGATCACCTCATGAGTCGCCGCGATCCGGCCCGATGCCGCGCGCTGGGGAATCAATTCGTTGTTTGGTCCGTCCCTGAGAAATCGATGAGCCGCCGGAAAGACCAGCCTCCGTCTTTAGCGGCGTCGATGCGCGTGCGAGATCCACAGCCGTTCGTTCTCGCCGCGCTCCTGGCTGTGGTCACGTTCTTTGTTTACGCGCAGACGTGGCAATTCGGGTTCATCACCGTCGATGACCCGTTTTATGTCTCGGAGAATCCGCGCATCCAACAGGGGTTGACGCTGTCGGGGCTCACGTGGAGCTTTACGACAGTCCACGATGCAAACTGGATTCCGCTGACGTGGCTCTCGTTGATGCTCGACACGAGCCTCTACGGCGTTCGACCCGGCGGATATCACCTCACCAACGTCGTCCTTCATATCGCCAGTGCGCTCTTGCTCTTTGGCGCCCTGGCTGTTGCCACCGGCAGCCAGTCGCGTAGCGCGTTTGTGGCGGCACTGTTTGCGCTCCATCCCTTGCACGTTGAATCGGTGGCTTGGATTGCCGAACGCAAGGACGTCCTGAGCACGTTCTTTGGACTGCTTTCCCTGCTCGCGTACGTGCGCTTCGCGAAGACCGGGAAGTTATTGAGCTTTGTGGCCTCAGTCTTGTGTCTTGTTTGCAGCCTGCTGTCGAAGCAGACACTGGTGACGCTGCCGTTCGTTTTTCTGCTGCTTGATTTCTGGCCCCTGGGCCGGTTGCGCGCGGCCGGAAGTCCGGGTCCGTCGGTCCCGCGATTGCTGGCTGAAAAGATCCCGTTCTTCGCGGCGTCGATTGCTTTCTCGGCGATTGCGATGTTCGCGCAGTCGCGCGGCGGCGCGGTCATGGATCGCACCCATTTTCCGCTGAGCGAACGCGCGCTCAACGCGGTGGTTGTCTACGTTGCTTATCTTGGGAAAATCTTCTGGCCGCAGAATCTCGCCGTTTACTATCCGCACCCGCATGAAGGGCTGAGCCTGACTACCGTCGGCCTGGCGGCGGCTTTGCTCTTGGCGATCAGCGCGGCAGCGATCGCGTGCCTCCGCCGTTTGCCCTACCTGTTTGTCGGATGGTGTTGGTATCTCGGGACTCTCATTCCAATGATCGGCCTGGTGCAGATCGGAGCCCAGCAGATGGCCGACCGTTACACCTATTTTTCGGCGATCGGCATCTTCCTGGCGGTCACCTGGCTGGCTTGCGATTGGACGCCGGCGGGCATCAAAGGGCAGCGGGTTCTCAAGGCGGCGGCCGGGCAGTGCCTTGTGCTTCTGGCCATTGTCTCGTACCGCCAGGTCGGTTTCTGGCACGACAGCGTCACGCTGTTGCATCATTCCAAGGACTGCGCGGCCGATAACTTTCGAGCACACCAACTCCTCGGAATCGCGCTGGTGGCTGAGGGAAACAAAAGCGAAGGTGTCGCGGAGCTGGAAACGGCCGTCCGCATGAGCGATTCTTCGCCTGCTGCACATGCAGCGCTAGGGATCGGGCTGCAGGAATCGGGCCGGCTGGATGAGGCGGCCGAACAATATCGCAAGGCTCTGGCTCTCACCGATCGAGATCCCGACGTTTATTCCAATCTGGGGCTCATTCAGCTCAAACGTCACGAGTACCCAGCCGCCAAACAGAACTTTTTGCGAGCGGTTCAGATCGAGCCTGAGCACGCGAAAGCGTACTCAGGACTGGCGACAGCCTGTCTGGAAACCGGCGAATACCGCGAAGCAATCGCGAGCAGCCAGCGGGCACTGAACTTGGATCCGCGCTCCGTGCGGGCTCGCCACGGTTTGGCCGTTGCGCTCGTCGCCTTGGGCCGGTTGGACGAGGCGATCCGGCAATTTCAGTATCTCGTGGCCCAGCTGCCCGACGACCCCGAAGCCCGCCAGAACTTGGCGCGGGCACTCGAGATGAAGAGTCGCCCTGCTGGAAAGTGAATCAGTCCTGGCGGGCGGCGTAGACAACGGCCAGCAGTCAGCCCGATTTTTTTTGCTTCTTCACCGGGCGAGACGGCAGACGGCGGGCGACGCTCTTGACGGGCGGACGGGTCTGCTGCGTCCGGGCTCGTTTGCCGCTGGTCTCCTCTTTCATGCTGCGTTTGAGCGCGTCCATGATATTGACGATCGGCGGCTCTTCGACGGGCTGCGGAACGACGACCTGCTTCCCCTGCACTTTCGCTTCGATCAGCTCGCGGACGCGGTCGGTGTATGTATCGGTCCGCTCGCTCAGATCGAGGTTGTCATCCACCATCGACGAAATGAGTTGTCGGGTCAGCTTGCGCTCGGCGCCGTCGGGTGGGTGTCGACAAGTTCTTCCTTGAAGGGGGCCGGATCCTTCACCTGGGACGCGTACTGCAGCAAGTCGACGATCAGCAGGCCGTCTTCCGCGCAAACGCGCGCCAAGTGCTCGCGAGTCGTGATCTTCATGCGGGCGATCGCGTTGAGTTCTTCGCTCGCCATCGCCTCTTGGATCAATTGATACGGCTTCTGGCCGATGTTTCCGTCGGGCGTCAGGAAATACGTTTTGCCGCTCAAAAAAGCGGGGTCGATCGTGTCAGGATGCACGAAGCCCTCGACGCTGATCGCTCGCTCCCCTTCCGGACGCAGTTCGGCCAGCTCGTCGGGGTTGATCTCGACGTACTGCCCCTTCGCGTACTCGTAGCCAGAGACGATCTCGTCGTTGGGGACCTCGCCGTGAATGGGGCAGGTCTTCGCATATTTAATACGGCTGTGGCACTCGCGGTGAAGCTGATTGAAGCGAATCGGACTGCCCTCGTCGGTCGAGCCCGACGAACCCGTGTAAGCCTGCACGGGAATGGAGACGAGACTGATTCGCAAGTAGCCTTTCCAGGCGGGTCTGGGAGCCACGGCGTGTTCTTTCGCTGGACTGAGGTGAGATGGCGGCTGCAATGAGACGGGCGAAAGGCGACCATCGAGAGCCTGACCAACGGGGATCAGGCAGGATCGCTCGCCAGTGGCATTGCAGGGACGAACAAATCCAGTCCCTGGCAAAAGAACCGGTCGCTCCTTCAAAGAGTTGGCCGATCCGACCGTTCCCCGGTTCCAGAGCAGTCAGCGGCCACGGCCGGCATCGGTTTCGCAAATCGCGTACCGATTGCGGCACGGCAATTATGCACTATAAACGGCCGAACGCACCATGGGCGACAATTTTTTCGTAGGATTATTTTGGGCCGGCGAGCTGCGTACTTTTTACAAAATTCTCGATTTGGGCAGTGCGATCGACCGCTATTTTGCGGGAATATTCAGCTCGCGGGCCTCGACCTCGTCGGCGGTTGTGGCCGAGCCGACCGATCGTTCCGCCATCGGGCGACTTGTCGCGACCGCGGTCAAACGGCGGGCGCTGAGCAGCTCGTCTGTCTCATCGTCGCGCACAGTTTGCTCCAACTGAAGCACGCCAAAAGGAACCGCTGCCGTGAACCAGACCTCAATGCGGTGAACGTACGTGCGTCCGGACTTCGGATCAGCCACCGCAACTTGCGCAGCCGCCTTCCGGCAGGTGAAAGCATCGTGCCGCAGCGGCGTCTTTAAATAGCGCACGTTTTCGCGACGATATGGGCGAACGACCGGCACGCCCAATAGGAACGCCTCGGCCCGTTCTTTGGTTTCGCCCTTCGGCAGAGATTCGCTTACCAGAAATTGCGCTGGAGTTTCGCCCGCGTTGAACGCCGAGGGATCGATCAGGAAAGTCAGCGTCCGCTCTTGTTTGGTGCCGGCGTTCCAGATCGCGGCGATTTTTCGCAGTCGTCGCCCCTGCTCTGTCTGCGCTCCTCGGTCGGCCAGTCTGAGGCGGATTGGCTCGCCGTTCGGCTCGATTCCCTCGAAGTCGATCCACTCGCCTTCGTGCTCTGGCAACAGAGGAAAGAACGTCACGACGGGATGAGTGAAATTCTCGATCGGGTGCCGGTAATCGATCCAGTGCCAGCGATCTAAAACTTGAAACAGCCACGGATGCTGCCACGGGTTCTCGATCGGATACCAGGCCGAGAACGTGCTGACCGTCAAGAGCGCGAGAGCGACGGCACGTCCGCTCAGTCTGCTGGCCAGCGCGTCGAGCACGGGGATCATCGAGACGAGCCACAGAGGGATCAACCAGAAGGTCCAGCGCAATCCGGACGTGTTGCCGCCGTAGTTGTAGTTCTCGGTTCGCGTCAAATAAAACGCGAGCACGACGACGGTGATCGCGGCCGACGCCCACAGCACGGGCCGCAGGCTCCAGCCGCGCGACAGTCGCGGCACAATCCAGGCAGCGAGCGCAAAGGCAAAGATGGGGGACAGCGAGAGAATGCCGTGATGCCCCAGCGTGCAATGAAATAAGTAGACGAGCGGCGAGTCGTGATTTGCGTCCAGGCCGGCCGGATGCATCCAGTAACTGGGAACGCCGTCGACGACGTACTTGTATTTCTCGGTGCCGTAGTCGGCGTAGAACGGCTTCCAACTCCCAGTCGCCAGCCAGGTCGTCACGAAGAAAAACGCGAGCGGCACGATTGCCGCCGGCAGCGCCAGAGAAACGCCCGCGCGGGCGATCGCCACAGGAGCAGCACGGCCACGGCGGCGGCGAACGCGGCCGCGGGCAGCTCGTTGACGGCTGCAAAAACCGCGAAAAACCCCGCGCCCGCGAAATGGATCGGCCGCAGCGAACCGTCAGCCAGAATGCGGCAGGATGGATAGAACGCGGCCAGCACGGCCAGTGCCGCGACTGTATGGTTATTGAGCGTGACGCTAAACGTCGTCAGGAACGTCGCAAAAGCAAACGCCCCAACCACGAAGAGCCGCGCAAAATCGCTCTGCGCGTAGCGCTCGACCAGCCACGTCATCACGAGAAGGCCGGCGAGCATCGGAAGCACGTTCACAAGGAACAGGATCAGCCGCATGGTTTCTTCCGGCTGGCTGTTGAGGCTCCAGCCGGTGACGGCCCGCACGACCCAATAGACTCCGGCTACGATCGTCGACAGAACCGGCGGCTTGCTCGAGTAGTAGTGCCCCCCCTGCCTCACCTTGTCGATCGTGCTCCAACCGGGGACGGCATCGATTTCGTCGATCTGATATGTGCCCCGTTCGACGAGGGACCAGACCGTGCACCAGCGCGACCGATCGTTGGCACTCAACAACGGCTTCACGCGCCAGACGGCGGCACCGAGCACGCCCAGCGTAACGGCGAAGATCACGGCGTAAGCCGCGCGACGATTGTTGAGGGAGGTCATAGGCAGTCTGCTGCGTGCGCGCCTTTCCCCCCTCTCCCCTTGCGGGAGAGGGGCCGGGGGTGAGGGTTTGTCTTGCGCTTGCCCCCTCACCCCTAAACCCCTCTCCCGCGAGGGGAGAGGGGGATGAGAGATCTTGACGTCGCCCCACCTCTCATCCAATCAGGTCGCGCAGTCGAAATTGATGCGGCCCGAGTTTCCCGCCGTAATTGCCTGCGGTGATCAGCGTGAGATCCTGCGCCGACGAGGCGGCCCGGAGGCCGGCTTGCATCGCGTCCCGCACGCAGTCGGCGGAGAGTCCGTCGATTACGATTTCGTAGACCGCGGCCGTCCCCGGCGGGAGTGCCGAGGCCGTCTGCGCGATCAACGAAGGACAATAAGCGTCGTTCGTGCTGGCTTTGAGTTTCTTGTAGCGCGAGCCGATTTTGCTGCCGCTGCGAACGATGCCACCAGGAAACGGCACGATCGCGCCGGGCACTTCTTTGATGGCGGCGACGGCCCTTTCCGCGGCCCCTAGCGCCGCAAGCCGTGTCTTTCCGCACAACAGCAGGTTGCCTCCAGCCACCCCTTTGACGGTGCCAAAGCGATCCTCGCAGGTGAATTCGCCGTCCATCACGGGGATCCGCCACAGCCGTCGCCCGAGCAGCTTTTTCGAGCTTTGAAAGCCGTCGCCGAAGAATCGTAGCTGCCCGCCAACGACGATCTGTTTTTCTTTTGGAGAATCCAGCAGGCCGTTGTAGCAGGCCGTGGTCGGGCACGTGAGAACGCATTGACCGACGCGGCCGGCGACCGCCTTGCCTAGCCCGTCGCGACTAAAAGCAAAGGCCAGAATGCTCAAGCCGGGCCGTCCGTCGGGGCTTTCCGCAGTGGGGATTACCCGTTCGATTGCCGCCTCGATGTCGCAGCCGATCACGCTCGTGGCGTTGCCGCAAAAGGAGATTGCGGCCGTCTTCGCCCACTCGAGTTCTTCCGCCGTGACGATCAGGCGAGCCGCGGTGATGGGGAAGGCTTCGGCAAAAGTGTCGGCGATCGGCACGCCGTTGAGTTCGAACGTCGCCTGCGATCCCAACGCGTCGCGCTCGCCTGCTGAATTTGTGGCCGCGAAAACTTGTGAGTGCATTTCTCTTCGGCTAGTTTAGCCTGTTCGTGCTGAGATGGCCTAGTGGCCTTGCTCTTGCTTATCCGCCCTGCCGCGGAGCTCTTCAAGGCCGCCGACCAGTTTGAGGTTCTCGCCGAAAGCGAGCTGGACGAGCCTGTGGTCGCGACACCGGCGCTGGTGGGCGATCAATTCTATTCCGCACAGCCGGGCACCAGTGGCGCATCGGCAGTTCGGACGCCGCGGTAGTCCGCACGGACGCCGCGGCAGAAAGCGACCGGTCCAAAGCAACGAACAAGACGTCCGCGATCAAGTGACAGGCGGCTGCGTGCGGCGCACCCCGGCTCAGAACGAACCTATCCTTCCGCCGGCGCGTCCGCCGGATCGGTCGCGGCGGCTTGGCCACCGATGTCGGTGCTCGTAACGACCATCCGGACGAGTTGCGCGACGCCGTTGGCTTCCATCTTCTTCATGATCTTGGCGCGGTGCGCCTCGACCGTCTTGAAGCTGACGTCGAGCTGAGTGGCGATTTCCTTGCTCGAAAGGCCCTCGACGACCAGCTTGAGGATCTCCGCTTCCCGAGGCGTCAGTTTGTCCAGGCGCTGCCGCACCACCTCGTCGGCGTCCCGCTCGCGACGCCGCGCGGCGTCCAATTCGAGCGCCCGGCGGACGTGCTCGAGCAGGACTTCGCCGTCGAACGGTTTTTCGAGAAACTCTATTGCGCCGTTTTTCAGAGCCCGAACGGCCGTCGGCACGTCGCCGTAACCGGTGAGCACGATCACCGGAATCTCAATATTCCGTTCGTTCAATTCCTTCTGCAGCTCCAACCCGGTCATGCCGCCCATCATCACGTCGAGCACCAGGCATCCGGGCTGAGAGGGATCGTACGAGTCGAGAAAACTCGCCCCCGAATGAAAGGTTTGAACGGGAACCCCCAGCGTCTCGACCAGCCAGCGCAACGACTTGCGCGTCGCTTGATCGTCGTCGACGACGTAGACTGTGGGCATCGTTTGCAGAGGTGAATTTACTTCAGGCATCGTGTCAACCAGCGACATGAATTTGCGATCTCTACGATAACGGTGTCAAAAAAACGGAATCCACATTCCTATACTAATATTCACCCAAAAGGCACTAATAACTCAAGTGTGACGGCCCAGATGACGGCAGGCAACCCGCAATTGGATGGCGATCTCGAACGAATCGCCGGCTGGCTGGCCCGCGCCGAACGCTGCGTCGTCTTCACGGGGGCCGGCGTGAGCACGGAAAGCGGCATCCCGGACTTCCGCTCCCCCGGTGGGGTCTGGTCGCGGACCAAACCCATCCTTTTTGACGACTATTGCCGCGACCCCGAGGCCCAACTCGAGTATTGGGGGCAGCGAGCCGAGACGCACCTCCAATTCTCCGACGCCCAGCCAAACAAGGCCCATCAGGCCTTCGCCCGCTGGGAAGCCCTGGGGCGAATTCGCGGCGTCATCACGCAAAACATCGACGGCCTGCACCAATTGGCGGGCAGCCGCAATGTGCTGGAACTGCACGGAACGGCCCGGAAGGTCGGCTGCCTCGAATGCGGGACGCTTTACGACGCGAACGAAATGCTCGAACGGTTCCAGCAAACGCAGGTGGTTCCGCGCTGCGCGCGCTGCGGCGGGCTGACCAAGCACGCCACCATCTCATTTGGCCAGGCCCTTTCGGCCGAGGTGCTGGGGAAGTCGATGCGCTGGTCGCGCGAGGCAGATTTGTTCTTCGCAATCGGATCCTCGCTGGTGGTCACACCCGCCGCCGAGCTTCCGGTGCTGGCGAAGCAATCGGGCGCTCGTTTAGTCATCATCAACCGCGAACCGACGCCTCTCGACAGCCTGGCCGACCTTGTGCTGCGCCAGCCGATTGGCCGCTGCATGGGAGCGGTTGATTCGCTGATCGCGGCCACCGCGGGCGCTCGACTTGATTCGGAGACCGCCTGATGGCCGACGCGAAGCAATCCGAGACTTTGCGATTTGTCACCGAAACCGAGATGCAGGTCGAGACGCTTCCCTGGGGCCCGCACGACTGGCTCTGCCGGCCCGGGCTGACCGACGCGCGCGATCTGCTCCTCGTGAGAGTCCACATGCCCGCCGGCCAGGGGCATAAATTCCACGTTCACCCGGAGATGGAAGAAATCATCTACGTTCTCTCGGGCCGGGCCGAACAGTGGGTCGACCGGGAAAAGAAAATTCTGGCACAGGGACAGATCGCGCACATCCCGAAGGGCGTCGTTCACGGAACCTACAACGCCGGATCGGAGGTCTTGGAATTCCTGGCGATTCTTTCGCCTGCGAAGATTTCGGGACCCGCGCTCGTCGATGTCAGTGAAGACGAGCCCTGGCGCAGCTTGCGCGGACGGCCCTAGACACATCCGATCGCCCCGCGGACTCTAACGATTGCGCCGCCGGGGGCGGGTTTGTCCATCGGTGGAACCTTGCTTTTTGCTCGCGTCGCGACGCTTCCGCTGATTGATCATCGCGGACCGTCTTTTTTGCATGCTCGCAGTTTGCTTGGTCGATGGTTGAGGGGCGCATGGCCGGGAGAAATCTGCCCGACGCGGCGAGGGGCCCAACGCGTCTGACAGGTTCCGATCGCCCCGACCGCCCCAGCATTGCTGTCCAGAAGAAGTCGCATCTGATAGTCCGCGCGGGCAGCGGATGGTTTGCCGATGACACAGACTGAGATGACTCGGTAGCTTGGGAGCTTTCGCAGGACTAGAATGGCAGCTCGCTTACCGGGGCCAGCCGCCAGATGTGATGGCTGCGAGATTCGGGGACAGGATCGAGCGCACGCCTGGCTCTCGGCCTCATCAGGACACGACAACAGGAGTTGGACCGAGCGATGAGTCTCTCGAAACTGCGCGTTTTCAAGCTCTCTTTGGGGGCCACTGCCCTCCTTTGCACGGCCGCTTTTGGCACGGACAATCGCCTTTATGCCGATGACGTCCCGCAGAAAGACCTATCGCCTCCTGCGGCCGCATCGCCGGAAACGCCCAGCGCCGTAAGCACGATCAGCGATCCACTGGCCGCACAGGTTCAGCAGGCAATCGACGTCACGTCGCGCCGGTTCCTCGAGACCGAAGTGCACACGCCCTGGCAGATTGTCCACGGGCTCTTGGCCTATCGCCGGGATTACCTCATCAAGCAGAACGGCACCAAAGTCAACGCCCTCAACTGGGTCGCTTCGGGTCCGGTTTACAAAGAGCAGCCCTGGTTCGAAAAGATGCCCTACGGGGCGCACGCGCATCCGTACAACAACGTCCCCTACGCTTTCCAGGGACATCCCAACCAGTTCATGGCCTACATGACCATGTGCGACCTGCCGCTCGATTTCAAATTCAAAACGTCCAGCGGCGAGATGGCTACGATCAGCGACTTCATCAACGGCGCGAAAATGGAAGTCAACGAGCGCGAAGAGGTCACCTGGACTTTGTGGTTTTTGTCGCACTACATCGAGCCTGATACCCAATGGATCAACAAGGACCGGCAACCCTGGAGCATGGAGCGGCTCGTCCAGATCGAAAACAGCAAGGTCGTGACGTCAGCGGCCTGCGGCGGGACACATGGGCTGTTTGCCCTGGCCTACGCTCGTAATGCTTACCTCGAGACGGGCCGCCCTCTGGCCGGGGCCTGGTTCGAGGCGGACCAAAAGGTTCAGCGCTTCGTCGAGGAAGCCCGCGCGAACCAGAACCAAGACGGCACCTTTTCGTCGAATTATTTCCAGGGCCCCGGATATTCGACCGACTTCGTCAAGCGAATCGGCACGACGGGCCACATTTTGGAGTTCATCTGCGTCGCCGTGCCGATGTCGCGAGTCAAGGAGGAATGGGTCCATCGAGCGGCCGCGGCGCTTGCCAAGGACCTGATTGACAACAAAGCGGCGGCGGCTGAGTGCGGGGCGCTTTACCACGCCGTGGATGGCCTGACAATTTACCGCACGCGGATGTGGCCCGAGCTCGACCCGGCCCGCCGGGCCCGGACGGCGGCAAAGCCCGTTTCGGCCACCTCGGGGGAGATCACCCCGACCGCAGCGATCCAGCCCGGTTCCTCGGTCGAGCAAAGCAACGGTCGCGCCGTCGAGGCGTCCGCGCGGTAGAATTGGTGGACGATTAGTTCACCGTCGGATATTTGAAGTGCAACGCGGGCCCAGCAAGAAAAAGTGGTTGTCTCTTCTCCCGCTTACAGTCGCCGGACTGCTGGCGCTTCGCCTCTCGGGGTGCGAGGGCAACACGGCGCCGACTCGGGACGAGCTTGACGCGATGTCCGCGCTCCAACGCGTGCGCGGCCACATCCGATGTGACTCGGACGGGCACGCGGTGTACGTCGATTTCGCAAGAATCGACGATGTCAAGGACCCGGAACTCGAGCCGCTGTCGAAGCTTCCTTACGTCGAACAGATCACGTTTGACTCCGCACCGATCGGCGACGGCGCCCTGCCATACCTGGAAGGGCTGAAGAAGCTCTCAAGACTCGAGCCTGCGCGGGACGAAGGTCACCGATGCCGGGATGGTCCACTTGCAGAAATGCCCGGCTCTGGCGGAAATCGATCTCGAGCGTCTGCCGATCACCGACGAAGGCCTCTTGAAGCTCGGTCCGCTCAAGAATCTACACCGAGTTTACATCGGTCCGGGAGGACCGATCACGACGGCCGGAATCGAAGCGCTGAAGGCCCAGATTCCGAAGGTTAATGTTTCGCGAAAGTAAGTTGGACGTCCGATAAGAGGTGCGCACCTTCCGTTGCTCACCTGTTCAGCCCCCCCTATAATTTGCGCGAACTGGCACGCTCTGGGCGCGCGTAAAATCTCGCTTGGCGTAAAGGCAAACACTCAGGCGGCACAAAATCAGCACATTGGGTCGGAAATTGATCGTCGGGCCTGGTCGCGCTCGTGGCCCTGCGGCGGTTCCCGCGGAGACTTCGTACACAGTGCCCACGACCCCCAAAATCTCCGACGCTAAGGTCGAGCATTCGCCGCTTTCCGGCGAGGATGGTGCCGACCGGATCGCGTTGCACCCGTCCAACATTGGGTCGGCGGTATCAGAGGGGGCAACCGCGGGGCCAAGAGCGTCGACGCAGCAGGACGAGTCCCTTCCCACCATGCTCCCCGCCGGAATGCTGCTCGACCAGCTTCCTGACGGAGTTGCGCTGCTGAATCATGAGTTTCGCATCCTGTGGTGCAATCGTCAGCTCCGCGAGTTCACCAGCCAGAATGAGTCGGATCGCGGCAAAGCGTCCGCGGGGCCGCTCGTCGCCAGTGGTCGCGCTGCAGATTCGCTGATTGGGAAGAGTTTTTACGAAGCGTTCGGCGCGCCCGAGATCATCGGTCCCGATTTCTGCCCCTTGCACACGGCCCTCGGATCGGGAGAACTGGCCAAGAGCAGCCTCCGAGTCGGCGAAAAGACCTATTACGAGGTGCAGGCCCGCCCGGTGGTCGCCGAGGAAAGCGACGCCCCGAACCTGTTGGTGGTCAGCGTCCGCGACATCTCTTCCGAGGTGCTCCAGCGCCAGAAACTCAATGCAATTTACCAGGCGGGCCTCGAGCTGGGCGACCTGTCGCTGCAAGATATCCTGCACATGAGCGTCGACGACCGCATCGACTTGCTCAAGTCCAAAATTCTGCACTACACGCAGGACCTGTTGCAGTTCGGGACCGTCGAAATTCGCCTCCTCGACAAACGCACCAAAAACTTGGAGCCTTTGCTGGCCGTCGGAATGGATCCCGGTGCGGCGAGCCGCGCGCTGCGGGCCGAGCCCCAAGGGAACGGCGTCACCGGGTTCGTCGCGGCGACCGGCAAGAGCTATCTGTGCGAAGACACGGCGACCGATCCCCTGTATCTGCCGGGCGCACCGGGGGCTCGCAGCTCGCTCACGGTTCCGCTGATCCTGCACGACGAAATCCTGGGGACGTTTAACGTCGAAAGCCCCAAGCCCGGCGCCTTCAACGAAAACGACCTGCAGTTCCTCGAGCTCTTTTCGCGCGAGGTTGCCGTCGCCATCAATACGTTTGAGCTGTTGGCCGTCGAAAAGGTGACGACCGCCAGCGCGAGCACCGACCGCATCCTTCGTGAGGTCGCGAGCCCGGTCGACGAAATCCTCAACGACGCGGCCTGCATTCTCGAGCGCTACATCGGCCACGAGCCGATCGTTTCGGAACGGCTGCAGCGAATTCTGAAGCACACGCGAAATATCAAGCAGCTGATTCAGAAAGTCGGCGAGACCTTTGCCCCGCTCCCCGCGCACGCGCCGCTGATGCCCCGGCAACAACGTCCGCTGCTGCGCGGCAAGCGAATCCTGGTCGTCGATGCCGATGAGAGCGTGCGGATCGCCGCCCACGAGCTGTTGGGGCGTTACGGCTGCGAGGTCGAGACGGCCCACAACGCCGAAGAAGCCTTCGTCATGGTCCGCAGCTTTCACTACGACACGGTGATCGCGGATATTCGTCTGCCGGACATGACGGGCTTCGAGTGCTTCTACCAGATCAAGCAGATTCACGAGCACCTGCCCGTGATTTTGATGACCGGCTTCGGCTACGACCCGGCCCACTCGATCGTAAAGGCCCGCCAGCACGGATTGAAATCGGTGCTCTACAAGCCGTTCCGGCTCGAGCAGCTGCTCACGGAAGTCGAGAAGGCGGTCTCCTCCCCGGCCGACGCGCCGAGCGCGAACTACGCGCGATGATATGAACACCGCCGGGCTCGGCCGTCTGCTGTTTTCCGCTCGCCGCCGCCTAGGTGTCTACCGCGACGTGCGAAACCTCAAGAAAAGCGTCCGGCAGTCCTCGCCCCTGCGAATCGTGGTCGGCGCCGGTGGCCTGTATGACCCCGGCTGGATTCCGACCGACGTCGACGTGCTCGACATCCTCGACGACGCGCATTGGCGGCGCCTGTTCCGCGAAAATTCGATCGACGCCATTTTGGCCGAACACGTCTGGGAACATCTGACGGCCGAACAGGGACGGCGGGCCGCGCGGAATTGCCAGCGATTTCTGCGTCCCGGCGGCTACCTGCGCGCGGCGGTTCCCGACGGCTTTCATCCCGACCCAACGTATCGCGAGTGGGTGCGTCCCGGCGGCAGCGGAGCCGGCGCTCACGACCACAAGCTGCTCTACAACCACGAAACGTTTCGGCAGCTCTTCGAATCGGCCGGCTTTCAGGTCCACCTGCTCGAGTACTTCGATTCGGCCGGACAATTTCACGCGGTCAATTGGGACCCGGCGCTGGGCAAGATCGATCGCTCCCAGCGCTTCGACGAGCGCAATCGAGATGGCCGCCTGGTTTACACATCCATCGTGTTAGACGCTCGCAAACCGAGCTGAAGAGTTGCCGCGAAACCGATCGAATCAAACAAATTGGCTTTTCGCGCACCGGCTTGGCATACTCGTCAATCAAGCGTCATGCACGTGGGTTGGGTCGTCATTGGAAAGGCGTGCCCGTGCGATTTGTTTGGGCAACTCTGATCGCCGCCGCCCTCCTCGCACTTTGGTTTCGTCTCTTCCTGACGTGTCCCGCCCCAGCCGCGCCGCCGGGCGGTGGGATTGAGGTTTCGTCAGCGACGCTATGGCACGTTTTTCTGGCGGAAATCTTCGTTACCTATTGGCTGTTGATCATCCCGGCGATGTTCATCATTTGCTTTGCGATAGCCGCGATGTTCGGTGCGCCGTCTGGCACGACTCAAGGCACTCCGCCACCCGAAAGAAACCCGGAGAATAAGCATGTCTAACAAAAATCGTCGAGCGTCCGCGCGGGAATTGGATCGTCGCGATTTTTTGAAGTCGAGCCTGTTGGCTGGAGCGGGCACCAGTGCGGTTTTGGCTGGCGGAAGCCTCTCTCGAGCTGCCTCGCCACAAACCGTACAGCCGGGCGATGCAAAGGCCGCCGAAAAGACGGGCACAATCCCCGTTCGCCCCTTCGGCAAGACAGGCTGGAAGCTGCCGATCCTGGCGATGGGCGGCTCGGCTATGGTCCAGCGTTTCATCTCGGCCTACGGCGTCAAACTCCTGTCGATAGACGAACGCGTCGCGATGGTCCGCCATGCCTACGACAAAGGTATCCGCTACTTCGACACGGCCCGCGTCTACGGCGAGAGCGAATCGATCGTCGGCAAGGGGCTCAAGGGCGTCCGCGAAAATGCCTTCATCGCGACGAAGATTTATGTCACGCGACCGGCCGACACCCGCAAGTGCCTTGAAACGTCGCTCAAGGAGTTGGGGACCGATCACGTCGAAACGGCCCAGATCCATAGCCCGGTGATCGAGGCGATGGGCTTCGAGAAGGCGATGAAGGTCCACGCCGAGCTGGTGAAGCTCCGCGACGAAAAGATGCTCCGCTACATCGGACTGACGACGCATGTGGCGTTCAAAGACGTACACAAGATGATCGCGACGGGCGGCTTCGACCAGTGCCTGCTCGCGTACGGCTACTTCCGCAAAGGCATGGACACGCTGCTCTCGAACAAGAACCTCGAGCTGCGCGAATTGTGCCTCGACAAAGCGCACGAACTTGGAATGGGCATCGTGGCCATGAAAGTGATGGGCGCGTCGGTCTTCGGCCATAACGCCCAAAACATCGTCGCCGACTTCGACGCCGACGCCCGCAAGCGTCTCCCTGCCGCGGCCATCCGCTGGGTGCTGCAGGATCCGCGGATCTCGCTCCTCAACATCGGCGTCTCGATGCCCAGCGACGTCGACGACAACCTCGCCGTCCTGTCGCGCGACCTGAAGTTCACGGACAACGACCGCCGCCTCTTGGCCGACTTCTCGCAGCGAGCGTACGAGTCGAGCGAGTTCAAGAAGATGCGCGTGGTCTGATCAGGCGAGCGGCGGGTGTCAGCCCGCCGGTTCTTTCGCGATTAACAGATGCGCGAGGCTCAAGCGTCGCGAACAGGTGCCCGGCCGGTCACGGGCCTTCGTCCGTTCGCTGTTAACAGAGCACGAGACGAGCGGTATCGGCGATGAAGAATCGGCGATCGGTGATCCGCGCATGACACAACGTGTGGGAATAAAACTGGCCGCTGCCCAGTCTCTAGTTCCGGGCAACACTCCATGAAGCGCACCGATTCGGCCGATGGTTGGGCAACCTGCTTCGCAGCGATCGCGATCCTTGTGCTCGCGGCAGCGGGCTGCGAAGAGAAGGTCTATCAGATCGAGCAGTGGCCGCGAGAAGACAAGCTCTGGCGCCGCCTGACCGTGAGTCGGCAGCAAGGGAAGGGCGCGCCACAGGAACTCAACAATCTCGATAAAGCGGAGATTTCCCGCATCGCGCAACTTTATGGGATTGGCGCGCCCAAGATGGCGGGGAACCGGGCCACGTTCGTCGGCGCTTTCGCCAGCGCGCTGCCGCACGATGTCGGCGGCGACGGCCACTATGTGCACTGGGAATCGCCGCTGGGAAGCATCTCGATCTACGTCGAACGGTTTCGCGGCAGCGACGACCTTGTGTTCGCGCTCGAAACCCGGCGGAAAACCGTCGATCAGCTGGTGGACCTCGTCATCGGCTGGTTTGAGGCCGAGCTACGCGACGTTCCCGACTGGCCGGCACTACGGAGGTTCCTCGATGTCACCTTTCGCCATGATCTTCACAACCTGAGTCTTTACGGCTGGCTTACGGGTACCCTTCCGGAATCGGAATCAAAAAATCCTGAATTCGCGTTTCGCGTGATTCAGTATCTCGTCGAGAAGCACTATGCCTCTTATGAGGAAGCGCCCGCACTGGTCCGAGAGCTCGACGGCTTGTTTCAACGTGAGGAGAGCGGGCCTTTTTTCACCCGAATCCGTCGGCTGCTGTTGGCCCGCGCGGGAGCACGAGCAGACGGAAAGTTAGCGCGTGGCCTGGACTTTTTGAAGAACCCGACGACCGCTTGGGCTTCGTGGCGTCAATATCTTGAAAAGACGCCCTTCTACCAGCGGGAGCTGGCCGAGTTTCGACGCCGCAAGGAAGTGGAGGAACGCCAAAAGGCCAAGCCAGGCGGGCCGGTTTTGGCCGAGGCACGTGAACACAAGCGCGAAGCCACTGTTGCGATCGACAAAGAGGAATTCACGAGAGACGTGTCTTTCCAGTTCTTGAATGCCTTTATCGACTTTGGCATGGGCGGCTCGAGTCTGGCAAAAGTTTCACTCGAAACTCCTCGCAAGCCCTTTTGGACCAACGGCAAATACAACTCCAAAGAACATCGCGTCGAATGGTCTCAACGAATTCCCGAAGCCAATCACTCAGCCAATTGGCCCAGCAGCGAATGGCCGGGATTCTGTTGTGCGGCTTGGGATGATCCAAATGAACAAGTGCAAAACCACCTGTTGGGTAAAGTTGGCATCACTCGGGAGGCCCTGTTCCAGTACAACCTGTGGTACCAGAGTCTTTCAAGTCACGAGAAACACGAATGGGACGCCTTTCTTCCGACCGTCCGCGGCGACGCAAAGTCTGGCGAACGTCTGGAAGGATTCCTCTTCACCGACGAGCCCGCCGGGCGCAAAGGATCTGATCGCGTTGCGGCCACCGGCGCGGACACCATCCTTGGAGTGCTGGGGCCACCGCAACATGCCGGCGCTCAGGTCTGGGTGAACGGCGTGCCGCTTTTGCGGAACAGTCCAGAGGGATCGAAAGACGTGGACCCGCGCGACTAAAAGATCCCGAGCTGATCGCGCGCTTCGTCCGTCATTCGGTCGGGTGTCCAAGGGGGGCTCATCACCAGCTTGATCTCCGCCTCGGAGACGTCGGCCAGTTTTTCGAGCGCCATCTTGGCCTGCTGAATGATCTGCGGACCGGCCGGACAAGCCGGGCTCGTGAGCGTCATATTGACGGTGACTTTGTTGTCGGCCTGCTCGATTTCGTAGACAAGCCCGAGGTCGACAATATTGATCATCAGCTCCGGGTCGACAACATCCCGCAAGGCGTCCAGCAAGGCGGCGTCATCGGCCATGTTTTCCCCTCCCGATTCGAGTCGCGATTCACCTGCTCAACAATCCTATGCTGCGCGGGGACGCGGTCAAATCGAGCGCCGAGGACTCAGGAGCGAGCAGAGGGCTCGCCTATTCTGTCCCTGAATCTTCCAGTCGCACCAACAGCCAGTCTTCGACTTTGTCTGGGCCGAAGTGAACGAGCGCAGGCGCTTCGTCCTGGGTCAGATTGTAAAGCCCCGTTTCGGCGACGATGTTCTCCTTGTCGCCGATGCGCATCGCGACCCGCTGCGTCTCTTTGTCAACGCGACCCTGAATCGTCTCGGCCTCGTTCGTCTGGGTGTTGAAGAGCGTGCCGCTGATGATGCCGTCCTTGTCAACCGCGAGCTGAATCACCCGCGACGGGTCGGTTTCCTTTTCGTTTGACGAAACGGCGAAGGTGCCCAGCGCCATCCACTCGACGTCCTCGGCTGCTTCGGGAGTGGGTGGCGGCGGGACGGTCGCCAGATCGGCCGCGCTCATCGCGAAGTCGGCCGCCGTCGCGACCTGCTCTCCCCCGATGTAGACGGAGTTGTTCTGATAGACGACGTTGCCTCCTGCGCCGTAGTCGTAGTAGACCGGCTGCGCCCAGACGACCCCCGGCCGCGTCCAGGTGAACCACGTCGACAAACTGGCCCACGTCGGCACGCTCCACCAGTAGCTCGGCGGATAGCGAAACCGGCTGAAGTGGTAATGCCAGCCGCACAGGGCGTGATAGTGATTGTTCCACCAACTGGTGTTGAACCAGTTGCGATAGCCGGGGTAGGCCCAGTGGGTCCGCACACGGTTTCCCCATCCGCGCCAATAGTTGGAGCGGTTCGGATAGCGGCGCCGCCAGTCGTAGCAGTTGCCGATTCCGCCTCTCCAGCGGTTGTTGATGTTGTTGATCTGGGTGACGTTGAGATTGGCCCATTGCGGTCGCCGATTGATCACGTTGTTGTCGCCACGGTCCGGGCGGTTGTACCACGGGCGATCGGCGTAGTCGGGGCGACCATTGCCAGGTCGATTCGGTCGGTCCGGTCGTTCTCCGGGACGGCCAGGGCGCTCGCCCTCGCCGGGTCGATTGGGGCGTTCCCCTTCACCCGGGCGATTGGGGCGCTCGGGTTTCCCGGGGCGCTCAGGACGTTCGCCTTCACCGGGACGATCTGGTCTTTCGGGTCGGCCGGGCCTGTCGGGACGACCGGGGCGCTCGCCATCGGGAATACCGGGTCGATCTGGACGGTCGGGGCGACCGGGCCGCTCTCCTTCGCCGGGTCGGCTGGGAACTTCGCCGCCGGGAATACCGGGTCGGTCGGGGCGTGTGGGTCGTTCGCCGCCGGGGCGATTCGGTCGGTCCATTCCGGGCCGATCGGGCCGAGTGGGGCGCTCCCCGTCACCGGGGCGAGTTGGTCGTTCGACCGGCGGGCGATCGCTTCCCGGACGCGATGGGCGAGTTCCTGTACCCGGTCGCACGTCCGGCTGGACGGGTCGCGGGATGCCAATAAAGTCGCCGACATCACCCGGAGAGGGGCGACCGCCACCTGTTGACGGACGACCTCCGGGTCGAGGTGTATCTGGGCGAGTGATCTCTGGTCGCGTGCCCCCGCCCGGTTGAGTTCCCGGACGATTTGGGCGATTTTCGCCCGGTTGATTTCCCCCGCCGGCGCCAGGACGATTTCCCGCGTCTGGACGATTGCCGGGTCGAGTCGTCGGCCGACCGCCTCCCAGGTCGGGCACACTGACGGCCGGACCTCCACCAGGACGTGTGACCTTGTTATCTCCCCCGCCTCCGGGGCGAGCGCCGACGTTCGGTCGGTCTGGTTGCGGACGATCGCCAGTCCCGTGAGACGGACGCAGGCCGCCGCTGGGCCGATCGGGTTTGTTGCCCGGCGCGGACGCCGGCACGCTCGGCCTGTTCGGCTGAGTGTGCGCTCCCCCTTGCGGTCGGTTCGGCTTCGCGTCGCCGAGATTGGGCGCGCTCGTGTTCGGTCGGCCGGCCGGCCGAGCGGCTGCTCCTTTGTTGCCGCCTGCCACTGCGCCGCCTCCACGCGCCGCACCACCTCCGCGATTTCCGCCGCCCCCCTTCCCCGGGCCGCCCTGTCCCCAGACGACGCTTCCGAGCGTGAGCTCAAGCGCAACCAACGCGACGAGCGCGAGGAGACGAATGCGCAAGGTCATTGCCCCTCCTTCTTCTCGCTCGGAGCGCTCGACGAATTTTCAGAGGCAGGCGCTGCTTTGTCATCCGGCACGCGAACAACCGTGAGAGGATCGGTCGCAGGTTGCGGTTCGCCGTCGATTTCCTTCGCGATGAGTTCGACGGTCGTCGTGTTGTCGTCGACCCGCGAGATGACCTGTGTCCCCGATGCCGTGCGGCCGTCGCTCAGAGTTTGTGTGCCCTTGCGCGTCCAGTCCTTGCCGTCTTTCGTCCAGGTTGCCTCTCCAAAGGACCCGTCTGACAAAAACGTCCACGAACGGATCTGCCTGGTGTGCGGATCCAAAGCAATGATCTCAGTCCCCTGGTCGGGTTCATTCTCCTGACCGGTCTTGATCGTAAACGAACGGACCAGAAACGCATGGCGAGACGACCAGCGGCAAATCGTGTCGACGCGGGCTTGATCCGATTTGTCGACCCAATGCCCCACCATCCACTCGAGGTCCGCCAGCGTCGCCGGCGCGGGCGGCGGCGTCGGAACGTCGCTCTCGCGGATGCTGTCGAAGAGCCAGCGACCGTCCTGCCGCACAAAGATCGCCGAGAACGACGTCTTGTTTCCTTGATCCCCCTCCTTGGGAGTTTCAACCGCTTCGCCCTCCGCCGAGGCGACGTCGGGGCGAATGAAGCGCACGTTTTGCAAAGTTCCGGCGAGCCGCGCGGTCGGCTTCTCTTTGAAGGTCGCGGCGAAGTCTTTCTCCAGCGCGTCTTGCCCTTCGATCCGCTCGCCGGTGCTTCGATCGACGTAAACGCCGTTGGGCATCCAGAGGGCTGCAATCGCCTTGGCATCGTGCTGGTTAAAGGCGTCGACGTAGGAACGCAGTGCTTGCTGAATCGGTTCCGCTTGGGGATCGATTTTCACAGTCGGTGCTTGAGCTGGGCCGGCGGGAGCAGGTCTGGTCGGATCCGTTTCTTGGGCAGCCAGGCCCGCCGCCAGCAGAATACAACCGCACAGGCAAAGGATCTTAGTCACGGCGTGTACCTCATGAACTGATAGGTGCAAGTTCGTGGCGCGAGGCAAGCGGTCTCTCGCGCCAGTTGTCGCCACGCGTGAGTGGCGACGTTCGAGGAAGAAGACAGGCAGCACGCGCTTGACGAGCAAGAGCGGGCTCTCCGGAAACCAATTTCACTCTGGCCCGGGGAATCGACTGCGGCTGCGAAAGAGCAAGCCGCACAAGTCGGCAGAAGACGCTGGCACCGCCAACGGCAATCGGCGAATGGATGCTCACAGCCTATCGCGCGCCCTGGACTCGGGCAAGTGCCTCGTGAGCGAAGCGCAACGCGTCGAGTGCCGTGGAGTTGCTCCCGCGGCTACAATCGTCGGCTCCGACGAACGATGGCGCGGGATAACTCAACTATGAGCGAGATGCTGCGGTTTGTTCCCCCCGAGAGCCTGATCGCCGGCTGGGATTTCAGCACCGGGAGCGTGAAGTGCCTGGCCTTCGGCCTCGACGGCAAGCCGGTAGCCGAGGTGCGGCTGCCGACCGACCTCTGGCACGGCCATCCGCCGAACGAATCGGTCTGCGAGCTGAATCTGATGCAGCTCGAAGGTCAGGCGCGGGCGAGCCTGCGGGCTCTGGCGGCCGAACTCAAGGCTGCCGGCCGGCTCAACGATTGGATCGCGGGCGGCATCTCGGCCACGCACCACACGGCGGGCCGCATCGATCGCAACCATAACCAGGTCCGCCGAGCGATCTGCTGGAACGATCAGACGCTCGCAGCCTACCGGGCTCGGGGCGAGCGGCGGATCGGCGGGGCCAAGCGCGTCCGGGAGCTGATCGGCGGACCGTGGGCCGACCGCTACACGCTGAGCCACCTGGTTAAGGACGAAGACCCGGGTTACTTTCCGCCCGACGGCTGGCAGCGCACGTATCGCATTCTGCCGCACGGACCTCTGGCGGCCGGTTACCTCACTGGACATTTTGACGTCATCAGCGTGTCGTCGGCCGCATCGACCGGCATCATGGATCTGCGAAACCGCGTCTGGTGCTCGGCTATGCTCGGCGCGCTGGCGTCCGAGGAGCATCGCCGGCTCGCCCTCTCGCAGTTGCCGCGGATCGTCGATCATCTGGAACCGATCGGGCATCTTTCCGAGAACCTGGCCCTCGAAGCGGGACTCGATCCGGCCCATCGCCCGCTGATCTTTCCCACGTCCGACGATCAACAGGCGGGGCTCGTCGGCGGCGGGGCGGTCGACGCCGGACAGATGGCCGTGATTTTGGGGAACTCAGCCGTCGTCAATTCTTCATCAGACGATCTGCCGCGCTCCGAGCGCGCGGCCGGGGCGGGCTCACTCGACTTGATGCGTTTAAACTGGGGACCGTATTTGTGGATGCGCTGCTACAACAACGGGGCCCAGTTCCTCGATCGCGTGGTCGGCCCCCGCCCTGACTGGAAAGCTCTCGAAGATCACGGGCGACGCGTGAGACCAGGCTGCGACGGCGTGTCGGTCATGCCTTTCGTGCGGCCCGAGCCGTCGCTCAAGTTGCCGGCCGCGACGGGACTGCTTTGGACGCCCAAGCAACCCACGAGCCGGGGCACTGCTTTCCGCGCGTTGCTCGAGGCTCTCGCGTTCTTGATCGCCCGCGGCGTCGAAGAACACGAGCGATCGGGCCAGCGCATCTCGCGGATCACGGTCTCTGGGGGCATCGCGCGGAGCGATTTGATGTGCGAGATCCTCGCCTCGGTGCTCGACCGCACCCTCGAGCGGCTCGAATCGGACGAAGGCCCCGCGCTCGGCGCCGCTGTCACGGCACTCGCCGCAGTCGAAACCCAGTTGCGACGCCGCAACCAGGTCGATGTCCCCTACACCGTCGCGGATGCCGTCGCACAGCTCGTCCGTTTTCGAGCGCCGGTCCGACCAAACGCCGCATGGATCGAGTCCTATCGCCGCCTGCGGGTTGAGTTCGACAAGCAATTGGCGCGACTTCAGTCAGAAGGCGGATCCGCGCCACGTTCGGCGCGAAGATCGGCCGCGAGCAAACGAACGGCCGCGAGAACTAATGGCGCCAGCGCGCGAAAGCGGCTAAGCGCCGTCGCTGACGGATCTGGAAGATTCCCGACGAGCCCAATCGCTATCGCTGCGCCGTCCGCGACGAATCCGAGGAATCCCTTTCACGCCGGCACGAGAGATCCGTTCGAGCGCCAGATGTCGTCGTCCTCGGCAGGTTGATCGCAGATCGCGACCGGCTCGCACTCCCCGCGAAGCGGAATCCGCCCGGCTTCCGGCTCGAGGCGGCGAGCCGGCATCGGCCGGGGCCGCGGCTTGGAAACGCTCGACGCGCGGTTCCCGTAAAACTGCAACAACGAAAGGGTGCCGTCGTTGCCTTCGATCAGCGCCGTGCAGTGCTCCACCCAATCGCCCGTGTTGCAGTAGACAAACCCGTCCCGCTCGACAATCTTCGGCGTGTGAAGGTGTCCGCAGATCACGCCGTCGCAGCCTTTGCGTCGAGCATAGTCGCTGAGCGAGCGTTCGTAGCGGCTCAGAAACCGCACGACCCGTTTCACCACTCGCTTGCCGGCCGAACAGAGATGGTACGGGCTCTTGCCCTTCCGCCGCAGCAGCAGGCTGAGCCAGCGATTGGCCGACAGGCACGTGTTGTAAAACACGCTCAGCCAGACGGAAATCCACTGGGCCGACGTTTCGAACACGTCGAACAGGTCGCCGTGCGTGACCACAAACCGCCGCCCGTCGGCCGCCTCGAAGATGAATTCGTCCGCGATTTCGACGAAATCGAATCGTTCGGTCACGAACCGCAGGCCGCTCGTGTCTCGCAGAAAGGCGTCGTGATTGCCGGGCGTGTAGTAGAGCTTTGTGCCCGCGGCGGCCATCTCGGATAGCCGCCGCAACACGTCGGTGCACGCTTCCGACCAACCCGAGCGGCTGCCCAAAGCCCAGCCGTCGATGATGTCGCCCACCAAATAAAGCGACTGAGGCCGGAGGTCCTCTAAAAAGCGGATGAGTTGCAGACCCTGCGAGTGCTTGTGGCCCAGGTGGACGTCACTGATAAAGACCGTCCGAACGCCGCCGACCCCCCATCCCTGGTTCGTTGGCATGGCATCACGCTCCAATTTGTAATCGAGTCGTGTTCACCTTTCCTACGTAGGTCCCACCGCGGAACTCCCACGGCGAGACAATCCTTTTTATCGTCCGAATTCTCGCTGAGAGATGTTCGGGACACGTTAAGACCCCCTGAAAAATCGATGCAGGGGCGTGCCCCTGCACCCGGGGCGGTTCATGCCGAACGGGAACACGCGGCTCCCCGCGGCTGGCGGGAGCTGAATCCGCAAGAGCCGCGCACGCAGTAAGCGGTTCTTACCGTGCGTTCTTAGACAGTCAAATTGGAATGAAGTGAAGGACTGGAGGGCCTTCGGTCCGCTCGTTGCCCCGGCTGCGCCTCTTCGACTGGGATCTGTTCAGTCGGCCCCGACCCTTGCGGCGCCGATCCGAATACTTAATAATGCGTACGCTATGTGACGTAACAATAAACGGGGGACTCAATTCCATGCCGCGGCGCAAGCAGCTCGCCATCACCGAGCGACAGTTCGAAGTTTTGAGCCTGCTCTGGGAGCACGGGCCGATGACGGTCCGCGACCTGCTGGATCGCTTGGATCGGGACCATCCGCTGCCTTACACCACCGTCCTCGGACTGCTGCAAAATATGGAGCGGGCCGGGTTGGTGGCTCACGATGTCGAGAACCAGACGCACCGCTACCGCGCATTACTCTCGCGCGAGCAGGCGACTGGCACACTGCTCTCTGACTTTGTCGCGCGTTTTTTTCGCGGCTCGGCCGAACGGCTCGTGTTGGGGCTAGTCGACGCCGATCAACTTTCGGCCGAGGACCTGCGGCAAATCGAGGCTCAACTGGCAGGCAACGCGCAGACGCGCTCCCAAAGCGCCGCGGGGCCGGAAGTCTTCGCGAGCTGAAACGAATTCTCCGAAAAAAGCCAAGCGGAGGAAACCATGAGCGACTTCATCGACGTGCGGCTCGAACCGGCCTTGTGGCTTCTGCTCGACTGGTCGATGCGCTGGGGCCTGCTGATCGCCGCAATTGGGCTCTGGTTCGCCGTGCGGCCACCGCGTCAGGCGTCGTTGCGCCTCGCGGCCTGTCAGCTTGGGTTGGTCGCTGGTCTCGCGATGCCCTTTGTCCCCCGTTGGTGGGGCCACGAGCTGCTGCCGGCCCGGTGGTTCACGACCGCGGATGATGTCGCGTCTGAAGTGCTGACAGCCGACTCCCCCGATCCATTGCTTCTTCCGTCGATCTCCAAACCGAAGAGTACGACCGTCGCGTCTGCGTCTCGGCGGGCCGTGGGCGCAGAGGCCGATGGTTCGCAGATCCCGGCAGTGGAGTCGTCGTCGAGCGCCGTTGTGGGGACTGAAGAGCCGTTAGGGGCCCGCCGCATCTTTCTCTTGATCGTCGCGGCGCTGTGGTCCGCCGGCGTGTGCGTCCAGTTAATTCGCTTGAGCACGGGGGCGATCTGGCTATTCCGTCTGCCGCGCAGCGCGCATCAACCGAATCCCCAATCGCAAGCGCTGTTCGATCGCTGTCGGGAGGAGATCGGCTTGCGTCGGCCCGCGCGACTGGCAATTCACCCGGAGCTGGCGGCGCCGGTATTTGTCGGCGGCTGGCGCTCTTGGGTCCTGGTGCCGAGCGACTGGGAACATCTGGCCCCCGATGCCCAGCGAGCCGTCTTGTGGCACGAATTGGCGCACGTCGCTCGGCGCGACGATTGGACCAAACTCGCGGAAGAGCTCGTTCGCGCGATATTTTTCTTCCACCCGTTGGTGTATTGGCTGCTCAATCGCATTGATGTCTATCGCGAACAAGTCTGCGACGCGGCCGCCGTTCGACGCGGAGTGGCTGGCCGAATGCTTGCGCAAATCCTGGTCGATTTCAGTCGCCGGAATGCCGCGCCCGGTCATCGAGATTCGGCAATGCGTCCGGCGCTGCCGTTCTTCCGCCGCCGAACGGTGGGGAAACGAATCCGCGAACTGCTCGAGGACAAAACGGTCGCTCGTTGGTCCGCTCCCCTAGCGCGTCATCAACTCGCGGGCCTGGCCGTGATCACCGTCGCGACAGGGATCGCCCTGGGCGGCTTCGGCCCCCGTGCGGCCAGTTCCCAAGCCGCGCCTTTGCAACTCGCAGCGCTCGATCCGCCCGGCAAATCACCTTCGTCACCCGCACCCGAGAATGGACCCGCGGCGACGAAAAGGCCGGCACTTCCCACGCTCGAACGAATCCTGGCGAACTGGAAAGCCCGCGAGGTGCGCACGCGATCGCTTTATTTCGCGTGGGAGAGGCGGACGTTCTTCGGTGAAGTGGCCGATCTTCGCAGCAAGGGTAAAGCGTTTTCAACTCGCGCAGACGCCCGCTCCCGCGTTGTTGAATTCAGCTTCTGGGCCGAGGAGCCTGATCGGTGCCGGTTCGACGAGACGCCGCTCGCAAGTCCGCAACCAGCAGGGACGCGGTTGGCCCTAAAGACGCATTCGGTGATGAATGGGGCGACCGCGTTGAGTGTCGAGGACCCGGGCAATGCGGCAGAGTTACCGGTCTGTCACGTCTGGAAACGCGGTGGCCGTTGGCGACAAATTGCATCGACGGAAATCCTGCTTACGATTCGCCCCCTGAACGCCTTCGTCGAAGGTCAGCAGTCCCAGTTTCGCGTCGTCACCGAGAGCGCCCTCGTCGCCGGTTTGCGCTGCGTCGAGCTTCAGAACGCCAAGGACAACGACCGCTGGATTGAGCGGTGCTGGGTTGACCCCGCTCGCGACGATGTCATCGTGGCCTATGAGCTGCAATTTCACCCGAAGGACCAGGATCGCCCGAAAGATGCGCGCACGATCTCAATTCAGTATCGGCGCGATCCGGTTCACGGCTGGGTTCCCGCCGCTTGGACGTCTCAGCAGCCAGGTGAACTGAGCGAAGACACAGTCACGAAATACGCGATCAACGAGCCGATCCCGGCGGAGACATTCAGCCTGAAGCTTGCTCCCGGCACTCTCGTTTTCGAGGCCCGTGAGCAATATCGCGTCGCCAAGGACGGCTCGAAATCCGAGGTCGTGAAAATCGACTCACTGGCCAGCCTGAGGATTCTGGAAGCTCTGGCATCCAAAACGGATTTTCGGATCCAACCGCAATCCCTCAAAGATGCAGTCGACTTTATCGGCGCACGGTATCAGATCCCGATCTTGTTGAACCAAAAGGAGTTTGCGGAGGCGGGAATCGACTTGTCGAGCGAAGTGCAGTTCCCTCGCACGGGGATCGCACTCGCCGAGCTTCTGAAGAGTCTCTTGGCCCAAGGCCAGAAGCCGGCCGGCTTCTGTATCGAGGACGAGGTCCTCAAAATCTCACCCAAATTCGTCGGCCAGGCACCGATTCACATCAGGCCGGCTCCCGTGGCGCCAAAGACCGAGTCCCCCAAGGCGCGTACGATCCGAGCAGCGCTGGAAATGCAAGTCGACTTCAACATCGAGCCGCAGTCCCTTAAAGATGCACTCGAGTTCATTGCGGCGCGGTATCAAATCAAAATCGTGATCGACCCGTCGGTCGCATCGCAGACGGAAATCAAGGGCGGCTTCCCGGGGATCAAGCTCAGAAGTCTTCTTTCAATTCTGTTGGAGCAATTGCCAAAACCGGTCGGATTCAAGATCGAAGACGACGCGCTCAAGTTCTACTCCGAAGTCGCCGCCCCCTAGGCGCTGAGTCGGCCCCTGGAGCAAGCCCCCCTCCCGGTTCGGCGACCAGCCGCGTGGCCGGCACGCTGACCAATTTTTCGCGCGTGCCAGCGCTGCGCCCCAACTGAGCGGTGTCACGTCGCGAAATTCATGCATCGCGCGTCGGTGGCGGGCGCGTTTGGTCCGGGGATTGCTCGGGGCATCCTGCCCACCGGTATTAGGGAAAGCGGTTCGAAAGGAACCCAGCCGACTCGGTGGTCCTCTGGCGGAAATCGAGCCAGTTGCCGGCGAAAATCAGAGCGATCCGACGCCTCTCTGAAATGGACCGCGACGCATCGCGTGCAGGGCCCCGCCGGTTCGCCGCGCTTGTTGGCCATCAATGTGGACGGAAAACGACCGCGCGGAGGGTGTGCGCTCAGAACTCTGGCGGCGGCTGATTCGCTCCTTGCGGGCCGAGCGCGAGCCTCCGTTTCGGTTCGTTCCGGGCCTGTCGCGGTTGACACTCGTTCATTTGTGTGTTTTACGTATCCTTCCTAACCTGACGCACGAACTCTTCGTTTGGGCCGCTCGTGTCCGATCGGAATGACTTTGGAGGGCGCGAGCGGATTGCTGAAGAGGAGATGTTTGATCGGGTCCTGCGGCTGGCGGCCCGGGGCGAGGAATGCTTCCGAGTTTCTTGTGCCACGCGGACAGAGTTTTACACCTTTGAAAGGAGTACCGCATGACGGCAACGAATCACTTTTCGATCCCTTGGCTGCCCTTGGCGATGCTGGCCTGTTCAGCGCTCGCCGAGGTCTGCGGCGCGGCGCAGAACGCCCCGCCGCCCGGCTGCGCCCCACCTTGTGCTTCGGGCTGCGCGCCCGCTGCTCCGTGTGCCTCCGCGGCGCCCTGCGCGGCTGCACAAGCGGCGCCGTGTGCGCCGCAGTTCCGCACCGAGGAACGAACGGTCATGGTTCCCAACTACGTCACCGAGACGCGGGAGGTTCCAACGGTCGAGTATCGGAATGAAGAACGGCAGCAGGAAGTGACCTTCTGCGAGCAGGTCCCTGAGACCGTGCAACGAACGAGGACCTTCACCGTGTACGAGACGCAGCCGCAATCCCGGCAGGAGACGTATACCGTCTGCAAACCGGTGACTCGGCAAGTGTCGCAGACTTACACAGTCTGCATCCCCTACACCGAGACACGCACGGGGACGCGGACCGTGATGCGCCAGGTGTCGCGAGAGGTGCCGCAAACCTACACGGTTTGCATTCCTTACACCGAAGCGCGGACGGGAACGCGAACGGTCATGCAGCAAGTCACGCGGCAGGTGTCGGAGAATTACACGGTCTGCATCCCGTACACCGAGACGCGCACGGCCACGCGGACCGTGATGCACCAGGTGTCGCGAGAGGTGCCGCAGACCTACACCGTTTGCATTCCCTATACCGAGACTCGGACGGCGACTCGCACCGTAATGCGGCCGGTTACGCGAGAAGTTCAGCAGAGCTATACGGTCTGCATTCCCTACACCGAGACGCGCTCGGCCACACGGACCGTGATGCACCAGGTGTCGCGAGAGGTTCCGCAGACTTATACGGTCTGCGTGCCGTACACCGAGACGCGCTCAGCCACGCGGATGGTCAGTCGGCCGGTTTGGAAGGAAGTGTCGCAGTCGTACACGGTCAGCGTTCCCTACACCGAGAACCGCACCGACACGCGGACTGTGTGCAAGGTTGTGCCCGTCAGCCACACGCGGACCGTGTGCATTGATCAAGGGCACTGGGAAGACCGTCCTGCTCCGGCGGCGGCCGGCGGACCGTGTGGCGGCTGCACTGCGGGATGTGGCGGCGGCTGCACGACCGGATGCGGCGGCTGCGCCGTGGCGGCTGGCGGATGTTCCGCCGGCTGTGCTCCCTGTGGCGGCTGCGCTGCGAGTGGTGGTTGCACGACGGCGGCTTACGCGCCCTCGTGTGCTCCCGCGACTTGCCGAGTCTGGGTGGCCAACCTGGTGCAGAAGCCGGAGACTTACACCTGCAATGAAGTCCAGCAGGAGCAAGTCCCCTACACCTACCAGGTCACGCTTTGCAGGCAGGAAACGCGCACGAGAAACGTTCCGGTCTGCGAAATGGTCTCGACGCCCGAGAACTATCAATACAACGTGGCGCTGACGCGGAACGAAACGCGAACGCGGAACGTCACGGTGTGCGAGATGGTTCCGTCACAAGAGACCTATCAGTACAACGTCAGCTTGACGCGGAACGAGACGCGAGCGCGGACGGTTCCGGTCTGCGAGATGGTTGCGACGCCGGAAACGTATCAATACAACGTGGCGCTGACGCGGAACGAAACGCGAACGCGAAACGTCACGGTGTGCGAGATGGTTCCGTCGTCGGAGACCTATCAGTACACCGTCAATCTGACCCGCAACGAAACGCGAACGCGCACGGTGCCGGTTTGCGAGATGGTGCCGAAGCAAGAGACGTATCAGTACAACGTCTCGCTGACGCGGAACGAAACGCGGACGCGAAACGTGACGGTGTGCGAGATGGTTCCCACGCCGGAAACCTATCAGTACAACGTCTCCCTGACGCGGAACGAGACGCGGACGCAGACGGTGCCCGTTTGCGAATACGTCAACGAGCAACAGACCCGGACGGTCAACTTCATGGTTTCGGTGCCGCGTCAGAAGACCGAGACCTATTCCGAGACGGTCTGCCGCATCGTCCCGCGGAAGCAGATGCAAAAGTACACCGTTTGCGTGCCTGTGAACGTGACGAAGAGCGTTGCCGTGCAGGTTTGCAAGATGGTGCCGCAGAAAGTGCAGGTGCAAGTGCCGATCGGACCGAGCTGTTCGGCATGCACGTGCTGCGCGTGTTGCGGAGGGTAAAACAGGAATTGATCCGTCTCGATGTCTTCGAGCGATTGGGGACAAGCGGGGCGGCATCGCAGCGACGGTATCACAGCCACGGTTCGCCCGAGCGTCATGGACCGGAAATCGGTTCATGGCCTTCGAGTGATCCGTGGCTGTTTTTGATGCGGTTGAATTCCGCGGGGACGCAAATAAATGGAAGTTTCGGAATGTTTGCTTCACAATATCCGAGTGTGGGTCGCGAATTGCTGATGCTTTGGCCGGTTTCCAAGGCGCCTCGCCCCGGCCGTCTAACCGCTCGGAAGTTGATTTCAAAACCTAACTGCAAAGGGGAACATCCATGTCGCGAAATCTTCTCGGGGCCGCCTGCGTGGTCGTCTTCTGCACAGCGCTCACCGTCGGGCAACAGAAAGATTCCGACTCGCTCGGCGACAAGGTCAATCGGGGCCTGGAACGGGCCGAGAAAAAGCTCCGCGAAACGTGGGGCGACATCCAGAAGGCCACGCACCGCATGACGGTGCAGGGTCGGGTTTACGCCCGGTTGTATTGGGACAAGTCGCTCGCCGAGGCGCCGTTTCAGGTTGAGACGAAGGACGGAGGTGTCGTTGTGTTGAAGGGAAGCGTCCCTAGCGCCGAGGCCAAGCACCGCGCCGTCGAGCTGGCCCAATCGACTGTGGGAGTCAACGACACAGTCGATGAGCTGGGGGTCGCTCCGAACAAGACCAAGTGACGACGGCGGCTGGCCCTGACCGTCGGCACCGGTTCGAAACACATGAAGCGAGGACACGATCGTCCCCGCTTCGTGCTGCAACGTCGCTTCGCCACGGGTCACAACGCATTGCCGGGTTACAGCACCTTGACCAGGCGATCGAAGTTGGTCAGGGCGAGAACTTCGCGGACCTCTCTTGAAGCATTTTTGACCGAGACCGCGACGCCCTTCTTCAAAACCGAGGCCATCAATCCCAGAAAACCGCTCGGGACAGCGCTCACGCCGGTGAGGTCAAAGGAGAGCTCGCTGCATCGGCTCGTGGCGATGAGTTCGGAGATCTCATTGAGATACTGTCCGAGGACATGCTCCGGCCGAAGGTCCGCGCCGCCAAACCCAATAACCGTTCGCGGCCCGAGCTCGATCACCTGGAGACGACTCCGGGGCTTTGTCTGCGGAATTCCGAAAAATTCGGTATCGGAGTCGGGGAGCGCGCTCTTTCCCTCGCCAGCCGAACTAAGCGACTCGACGGCGGCGTCCCGAGAGGCATGGATCGGCCACAGTGAACTGAGCTTCGAGCGTTCGAGCACCTGCCGCCCGATTCCCGACACATTGCAAAGGGCCATCGCGGCTCCTTGATCGCGGGCCTGCTTCCAGGCCAGGCAGAGCGTCCCGAGCATCAGCGACCCGAAGGTTTCCAAAGCCCAGAGGTCAAAGATCACTTCCCGCACGCTCGAGTTCCGCATCTCCTCGAGAAATGCGGATCGTTCCTTGGCCAACTCCACGCCCGTCAAGCTGGCGACGTATCGGCTCGGAACGACGAACAGCGTCTGACCCACAACGTGTGTCGCAAAGTATTTCGAGCCTTCCGCAGTCACGCGACATCTCCTTGCGCCGCCGATCGGTCAGCGCACGTGCAAAGCCAACATCGACAGGTCGTCGCACAGAGGGCCGCCGTTGCGCCACTCGGTCGTGGCCGCGAAGACACCTTCCAGACAATGATCGAGAGATTCCTGGCGGCTCTGTCGCAAGATCTGCGACAGCCGGTCCACTCCGAATTCTGTTTGTGTCTTGTTTCGCAGCTCAACAATGCCGTCGCTGTAGACACACAGTCGATCCCCCTCTTTGAGGTCGATGGTCCGCTCTTCGAAGGGTTCGTAGCCGGGCTCGCCGGGCTGGAAGATTCCAATCGGCAGTCCGCTCGACTCGAGCACTTTGATCTCTCCGTCGGCCGTCAAATGCAGCGGGGCGGGATGGCCCGTCGAGACGTAGCGGCAGGTTCGCTCGGCGCGGTTCAAAACGGCGTAGAACATCGTGAAGTACTGCGCCACCGAAAGGTCAAACGTGAAGTGCCGGTTCAATCGTTCGGCCACCTCGCGCGGAGCAGCCGCGAAATAGCCGGGCTCGCTCTCAGTCTGTCGCAGGCGATTCGGGCGATTGACGACGCTGGTGTCTTCCTGGCTCGGTTCGAGCAGGTGGTTCACCGCCACCGACATCAGCGCCGCCTGCACCCCATGTCCGCTGACATCCAACACGTAAAAGCCGATCTGGTTTTCGCTCAAAGCCATGATGTTCAGGTGATCACCGCCCAATTGCTCGCACGGCTCGTACCTCCAGGCGAATTCGTAGTTTTCAAACTTGGGGGTGTGGGCGGGCAGAAGCGATCGTTGAACTTTCGCGGCCGCTTCCACATCCCGGCGAAGTTGGGCGTTGACCTGCTCAAGTCGCCGGTTCGACTCTTCGAGCGATTCCGCGGTCCGTTTCAGAATCACGTGCGTGCCGACGCGGGCTAACAGCACCTCGACATCGATGGGTTTGGTGACATAGTCATTGGCCCCTTCACGCAGCGCATCGACCACGTCCCGCGGCGAGTCCAGCGACGTGACCATGATTATGGGTAACTGCGCGAGAACGGTGCTGCCGCGTTTCCTTGAGAACCTGCATGCCGTCGACGCCCGGCATCATGATGTCCAAGAGGATCAGGTCGTAGGAGCCTTTGCCGATCAGCTCGAGCGCTTTGTTGCTGTCGGTCGTCGCATCGACCTGATAGCCCCGACGCTCGAGACGCGGACAGATAATGTCCAGGTTGAAGGAGTCATCATCGACGACCAATAAAGAGCCGAGTGCTTCTTTCATGGCGCAACTCCTGCCGCTTCTCGGCGAGGACCGTTGCCACGTTCGGCGCCCGATCGAGAGCTGGGCCGTCATTGGCCACCCGGTTGAGGCGTCCGAGAGCACGCGAAGCGCGCGGCATGCGTCGTCGGCCTTCCAGTGGGGTGGCATTACTAAAAACACCAAGTTTCCGAGAGGGCCGCGCTGGGCGCAGCCCCGACCACTGTTCGGCGCTAAGATAGAGTGGAGCAAGCCATGTGCCATCCGGGCCGGGCAAACTGATTTTGCCCCTCCGTTTAAGCGGGTTCCGATTGACCGGCTTTGCTAGAATGCTCTTCGCTTGCAGCGGCCTAGGTTTTCTTTGGCCCCCGAGCCAGACAGGAATATTTGATGTCGGTTGATCCCCGGGTGATTCGATCGGAGCGGCACCGAGAGATCGGCGACCTGCTACAAAAAAATGTGGGCGTCGTGATCGACCGCTGGAGCCGGCGAGCCGTTGCCGAGCAGCCCACGGCCACGCGAGTTCACCACGACGTGCTGCTCGATCATCTGCACGATCTGCTCAAGACCTTGGGCCACAGTCTCAAAGAGTCTCACCACGAGGAGACCGATCAGCATCGCATTCCCGCGTTGATTCACGGGGAACATCGCTGGGAAACGGGCTGGTCTTTGCCCGAAGTCGTGCGTGACTTTCAGATTCTGCGCTTGGTGATTCTCGATTTTCTCGAAGAGGAACTGGACCGGCCGCTGAGCGGGCGCGAGATGCAAGCGATCGGCCTGCTGCTCGATGAATCCATCGCGGCAAGCATCACGAGCTATGTCAGAGGACGCGACGCCGCGATCAAAGAGGCCGAAGCGGCCCGCGCCGAGGAGGACAAGGAAATTCAGCGGCGGCTCGCAGAACAAGCCGCCGCCCTGCAAGAGGCCGACCGGCGCAAGAATGAATTTCTGGCCATGCTCTCCCATGAGCTGCGAAATCCGCTCGCGCCGATCCGCAATGCGGCGCAGATCCTCGGTCTACAGGAGGCCGCGAACAGCGAGTTGCAGTGGGTGCGCGAGATCATCGAACGGCAGGTCCGGCAGCTCAACCGGATGGTCGACGACCTGCTCGACGTTTCGCGAATCACTCAGGGGAAATTCAAGCTCGAAACAGAGCCTGTGCAATTGGCCACGGTCATCGCGGCGGCCCTCGAGTCGAGTGGGTCAATCATCACCGCGCGGCAGCATCGTTTGCACGTGGACTGTGCGTCCGAAAGTTTGTGGGTCCGCGGGGACTTATCGCGCCTCATCCAAGTTGTCGCCAATTTGCTCAACAACGCCGCCAAATACACCGAGGTGGGGGGCGAGATCTGGCTTAGTCTCAAGCGCGCGGGGGATGAGGGCGTAATCACCGTTCGCGACACCGGGATCGGCATTCCCCCCAATTTGCTGGCCCACATCTTTGAGCCCTTCATTCAGGAAGATCGCTTGCCCGATCGCGCGAATGGCGGCCTGGGAATTGGTCTGGCTCTCGTGCGCAGTTTGGTCGACCTGCACGCTGGACGCGTTCAGGCCTTCAGCGACGGACGGGGTCAGGGGAGTGAATTCGTCGTTCATTTGCCGCTCATGCTGGATGCTCTGCCGTCAACGTCGGACGGCACGACGGTCTCGGAAAGCCATCCTGCTGCCAGCCGGCGCATCCTGGTCGTCGACGATTCGGTCGATGCCGCGGAGTCGCTGGCCAAAGTGCTGCGAGTCTTGGGGCACGTCGTTCATACGGCGTACGACGGGCTGTCTGCGCTCGAAGCAGCGCGACTCAATGCGCCGGACATTGTGATGCTTGATATTGGAATGCCGCGAATGGATGGGTTCGACGTCGCCCGCCGGATGCGACAAGACCCGGCCTCGAAAGACGTCTTTCTGGTCGCGTTGACGGGGTATGGCCAGGATGAGGATCGTCGGCAATCGCAAGAATCGGGCTTTAACGCCCATTTAGTTAAACCGGTCTTGCTCGAGCATTTGCGGGCCGTGCTCGACAACGTCTCCGCCCCACGTGCACCGAAGAGCGACCAGTGAAGTCGCCGGTCGCCCCTAGTAAGAGCTTGCCCCTGTGCGCTGACTGAGTCTGTCAGCGCGATGCTCTTGCGATTTGGAATCGGCATCGGTGTGCCGTTCGAGATGCTGCGTCAGGCACCGCCAGTCGCACAGGGGCCGATGACAGTGAGGGCAAAAAAAAGCGTCTCTCAGTCTTTGTCCGCATCGCACGCAGTGGCTGAAGGTCGACATGGATGCTTCCCTCGAAACAAGGGCGGCAAACGTCATGCCGTCAGAACTACGCCGACAAGACTCGGCGCCCTCCCGGCTAAATCCTTCTCACGGTGCCGGCTTCATGATGATCGGCGGCGGAGGAGTTTGAGCCGGTGGAGCGGGCGGAGGTGGCGCGGGGTTGGAGGGCACGGTCACGCTCGAACCGGTTTGACCCGGGTCAGCACCTGTAAGTCGAAACTCCCAGCCGCCGCCCAGGGCCCGGTAGGTCTGGATCAGTCCTTCTGCGATTTCGCCGCGCGCCACCGCGAGCGTATTTTGTTGCAGCACCAGGTTCTGCTCGAGTTGGGTGATTCGCGTGAAATCGACCGTTCCGGCTTGATACTGCACGAGGCCCAGCGTGACGGCCTTCTGGGCTCGGTCCACGCTTTCCGCCTGGAACCGGGTGCGCGTTTGAGCACGCAGAAACGTCACCAGGCCGTCTTCCGCTTCGCGATTGGCGGTGAGCACCGTTTGCTGGTAAGTCGTGATCAGTTCCTGGAACCGGGCCTGCTGCGCGCGAACGTTGTTCAGGATGCGTCCGTAGTTCAGGATTTTCCAGTTGAATGATGGCCCAATCGTTCCGTTGAATGCGGTTTGGCGGAACAGGCTTGGGAACTCCTCGGCCGAGTAGCCGATCGTGCCCACGATCGAAATTGCAGGATAGAAGTCGGCTTCGGCGATGCCGATCTGCGCCGACTGGGCGGCCGCCGTGCGCTCGGCGCGGCGGACATCGGGTCGACGGCGCAGCAGATCGGCCGGAATGCCGACGGCCACGTCTGTCGGAGCAGTCGGGATAGGGGCCGCGCCGAGCCGGGCGCGCAAATCTTCCGGCGGCATGCCGAGCAGGACGCAAAGTCGATTGGCGGCTTGCCGCAGGCTGATCTCCAGCTCCGGGATCCCGGCTTCGGTTTGCGCGAGCGTCGATCGCGATTGATGCACGTCCAATTCGCCGGTGGTGCCGGCCCGAAACCGCGCTTCGACAATGGTCAGTGTTTGGCGCTGCAGATCGACGTTGTAGTTCGCGTAGGCAATCTGCTGCTCGAGCGTTCGATATTGAACGTAGTTGTTGGCCACGTCGCCCAGGAGCGTCACGAGCACGTCGTCGTAATCCGCGATGGAGGCGCCGAGGGTCGCTTCGTTCGCCTCGATGGCCCGTCGGAAGCGGCCCCAAAAATCGAGCTCCCAGCCGAGGCCGAAGCCATAGTCCCACTGGCTGAAATTCCGCTGGACGGGAAGCCCGAGACCGTTGCCGATCGACACGATGTTGTCGGCCGTCTGTGTGCTGAGGGTCGTGCGCGTGTAGTCGCCTTGCGCGAATTGCTTTTGCGGAAATAGATTGCCGATCGCGATCCCCAATTCAGCCCGGGCGGCAAGCACGCGGAACCCCGCCTCGCGCAGCGTGAGGTTCTGGCGATAAGCGTCGCCAATCAGGCCGTCGAGAACCGGATCGTTGAAGACCCTCCACCACTGGCTCAGGTCGTCGGACTCGGTCCGCACGCGCTTGTCGGCGGCGTCGATCCAGGTGTCGGCGACCGCGGCTCCCGGCGGACAGTAATTCGGTCCGACCTTGCAGCCGTTGTGGAAGTACTCGCTGGGGCCTGTGCAGCCGCAGGCCAAAACGGCGAGCATCAAACCGGCCGACCGCCACATCGACCGGTCGGAGGCAGATCGGGGCGCTGCTTGAGTGCGAGGCGCGAAGGATTCCTTCGCGCGCGGAGGGTCGAGTCTCTCTGTCAGGGCGGTCGCTCGGGGCGGCATCGAAGACCTCAATCGAACGCGTCGCGCAATCACGCACGCTGGGCGCAATCGTCGCAACCGATTGAGTCGTCACGTTTCGAGCACCGGCATGACCGGAAGAATCCGCATCGGCGGAATCGAAGCGCACGGAATTCCGATTGTTCCAGCGGAATCGATTTGGATGTTTGTGCCGATGATACCGACGAGAATGTGGCTGCAAACGGCTGTTCAAGTTGCGCCGATGTGATCCTTGCCACATAGCACCGAGACGGGTGTCCCCGCCCCCCTCCGGGGCCGCGGACGTCGCACGTGCGATGACGCGCTGCCAATGCGTATACTTCGCATCAGCATCCCGATGCAGTCCGGACGGGTCCGTGGGCATTGCGGTTTTGGCGGAATTTGCAAAATCGTTATGCCGCGCATTCTTGACGCTGGATGTAAGAAGCGGGGACTCCGTGGGGCTGAGCATGAAAACGAACCGTCGCAATGAAGGCGTTCAATGTCTTTGAGTGAAGAAACTGCGTTTCCCCGACTGACCACCGCGGAGCTCGCGATTCTCAAGCCGCTCGCGACCTGTCGCGACTACGCGGATGGCGAAACAGTCTTCCGCGCCGGCCAGGCCGACATCGATTTTTTCGTCGTCGAATCCGGGCAGATCGACATCCTCAATCCGGCCGACCGCAATCGCGTGATCGTCACGCACGACCCGGGTCAGTTTTCCGGCGACATCGACCTGCTGACCGGGCGGCCAGTCATTGTGACGGGCGTCGCACGGGGCAAGTCGCGCGTTTGGTGTATGCCTGGGAGCAACCTCACGGCCTTGCTCAATCGCGTTCCGAGTCTGGGCGAAAAGCTGATCATCGCGTTCACACGCCGACGTGAGGTGTTGTCGCAGTTGGGCGTGCTGGGATTGCGTGTCGTCGGCCCGGGCCGGTGCCGCGACACGAACACCGTCCGCGAGTTTCTGTACAAGAACTTTGTTCCCTTCACCTGGTTCGATCCGGAAACCGAAGACGGTCAGCGGGTCTTCAAAGAGCTCGGCTCTCCGAAAAAGACGCCGGTGATCGGTTGCGGCGACGGGCAGATTCTGGTGAATCCCACCTTGATCGAGCTGGCCCGCGCCGCTGGGATTTGGAAATTCTGTCCCACGCAGCAAGTCGATTTCGCAATCATCGGAGCCGGGCCGGCGGGCCTGGCCGCCGCCGTGTACGCCTCGTCGGAGGGACTGTCGACCTTGATGCTCGACCGTCTGGGCCCAGGGGGCCAGGCGGGGGGATCGTCGCGAATCGAAAACTTCATCGGCTTTCCCGCGGGACTGAGTGGGGCCGACCTGGCGACTCGCGGCGTCTTGCAGATGCTCAAGTTCGGCGCGGATCGTCGCGCCCGTCAACGTCCAGAAGCTGACGCCGGCGAAATCCCCCGACGAGCAACACGTGCTGCACCTCGATTGCGGCGCCGAGATCCGCTGTCAGATGGTGTTGCTCGCGATCGGAGTTCGTTGGCGCAGACTGGAGGCCGAGGGCGCCGACCAGTTCACGGGGGCGGGCATCTATTACGCCTGTACGACGGTGGAAGCCGACCTTTATGACGGCACCGACGTGGCGGTCGTCGGTGCGGGAAACTCCGCCGGGCAAGCCATCATGTTCTTGTCCGAGTGCTGCCCGACGCGCAAGGTCCACGCGATTATTCGCAGCAAGCTGGGACCCAACATGTCGGAATACCTCGCGACTCGGATCCGCGCCGCTCCCAATGTCGTGATCCATGAACAGACCGAGATCGACGCGGTGTTCGGAAAACATCATGTGGAAGAAATCGCGCTCAAGGGCCAAGAAGCCGCCCCGCCGCGTCGACTGCCCTGTTCGGCCGTGTTCGTGTTCATCGGGGCAGAACCGGCGGGCGAGTGGCTGCCGGCCGAAATTGGACGCGACGACAAGGGTTACTTGCTGACCGGCAGCGACGTGGTTCGCTCGGGCCTTTGGCCCCTCGCCGATCGCGATCCTTGCCCGCTCGAAACCACCCTTCCCGGAGTGCTGGCTGCAGGAGACATCCGCGCCGGGTCCACCAAGCGAGTCGGCTTCGCGGTCGGCGACGGCTCGCTGGCGGTCACATGTGCCCATCGATTGCTTTCGATACGAGCATGAACGCAAGCGACTGCCGAAAAACGTGCGCCTTGCCGGGGACCTGCCAACGCGCGCTAACCACGTCTTCGACGTGGCCTGCTTCAATGTTCCCACGTTGGGCGTGCTGTACAAAGTCGTCACATTTGACGCGATGCAGATTCGTCGCTCGGGGCAGGCGGCTACAGCGAGGCGAGACTGCTGAAGCCTCATTCCGCGCCGACGGCGGCCCCTTTTTCGGCCACTGAGCGCTTCATCAGCAGCACCAGGAAGACGAGCGCGAACGAGATCACGCCGGTTACCCAGAAGACGTCGAAATAGGCCAGCGACGACGCCTGCTGTTCCCGCAGGTCGAAAAGCACCTGCAAGCTCATACGGCGTGAGCGCGCCGGGTCGCCGGTCAACCGCAAGAAGGCGGCCTGCGACCTGGTGGCAAAGGCTTGGTAGTTCGGATTATACGGATCGAGATGCTCGCCCAGCCGCAGCGTGTGGAAGATCTCGCGCCGCTCCTGAATCGTCTGGGCCATGGAAGTCCCGACGCTGCCTCCCTCGTTGCGCAAAAGCGAAAATAGCCCAACCGCGGCGGCACGCAGCTCCCGCGGCATGTAGAGGTACGCGGACACGTTGAGCGGGGCAAAGATCATCGACAACCCAATGATCAAGACGACGCGCGGCCAAACAACCTGCCACGGGCTGATCTGCAGATTCAAGAGCGACGTCCAATAGGCCCCGGCGCCCAGCACCAAAAGCCCGGCCGCGATAAACCAGCGCGCGTCGATTCCCCGGCCGAGCAGTCTGCCGACGATCATCAGCACGATGATCGATCCGACACCCGAGGGCGACAAGACGAGCCCCGAGTGGTAGGCGTCGTATCCGAACAACGTCTGTAGCAGGGCGGGGAGCGAGGTGCTCGAGGCATACAGCGCCCGAAAGCGCAGAAAATGATGATGCAGGACGCCGCGAAATTCCGCTCGGCAAGCGGCCGGAAGTTGACGACCGGGTAGGGAATTCGCATTTCGCGGAAGATCAAGAACCCCAGGCCGAACACGAACAGAACCAAAAGCGTCTGGACTCGCCAGAAGACGTCGCCCAACCAATCCCACTGCTGTCCCTTGCTGAGCATGATCTCCCACGAAGACATCACGAGCGCCAAGAGGCCGAAGCCGATGTAGTCGAAATTCAGCGGCTTCTTCAGCAACTCAGCGCGCTGGGCCTTGAGATAGGGGGGGTCATCGAGCAGGAAGTAGGAGGCGATCAGGGCCAGCGTGCCCACCGGCAGGTTGATGTAGAAGATATAGCGCCAGTTGTAGTAGTCGGTGAGATATCCGCCGAGCGTCGGTCCGACCACCGGAGCCAGCAGGGCCGCGAAGCCGAAGACCGTTTGGGCGGCTCCTTGCTTTTCGCGCGGGAAGGCGTCGATCAGGACGCCCTGGCTGCTGGGTTGCAGTCCGCCGCCGGCGAGCCCCTGGATCACCCGGAAGAGGATCAGTTGGTTCAAGCTGGTCGCGAGGCCGCACAAGCCCGAGGCGATCGTGAAGACGGCGATCGACATCAGGAAGTAATTGCGCCGCCCGAGACGGGCCGAGAGCCAGCCGGAGATCGGCAAAATCGTCGCATTGGCCGCCAGATAGCTCGTGATCACCCATTCGCTGTCGATCACCGCCGCCGACAGGCCGCCGGCAATGTAGCGCAGCGCGACGTTGGCGATCGTGGTGTCGAGCACCTCCATGAAGGTCGGAATGACCACAACGGCGGCCACCACCCACGGGTTGATCGTGGCCGGGCGGCTTGGAGCCAGCGCCAGCGTGGTCACGGGGCGGGCCTCGTCGGAGTGCCGGCCTTCCCCTCGCCTCCCTTGGCGTTGACCGCCGCCGGTTGGGAAGCGGGGGGAACAGGATTCATCCGAAACTGATCGGGATTGATTTGCGGCAGTGGCGACACGATCTGAAGGAATTTGCCGGCGTCGGCGCCGGTCGGAGTGTCCTTGTAGTAGACATACGGAACGACCGACAGCCCCACGAACAGCGGATCCTGGTCGGGATCGTAGTCGACCAGGTCGATGCGCACCGGCAATCGCTGCACGACCTTGATGAAGTTGCCCGTCGCATTCTCCGGCGGCAAGATCGCCAGGGTCGAGCCGGTTCCGTACGTGAAGCCCGAGATTCGCCCCTTAAACGTCTTGTGACTGCCGTACATGTCGACTTCCAGCTCGGCCGGTTGGCCGATCCGCAGCTGGCGCAATTGAGTTTCTTTGAAGTTGGCGTCGACCCAGATTTCCGTCAGCGAGCGCAGCGCCATCAAGGCCTCGCCCGCCTGGACGTTGTTGCCCGGGTTGACGTTCCGCCGCGTGATCACGCCGTCGATCTCGGCCACGACGTCGCAGTAGCGCAAGTTTAATTCGGCCTGGTCCCAGTCGGCCTTGGCTTCGTCGCGCTTGGCCTCGGCGAGCTTGATCGTCGGCGCATTCTCGATGAGCTTCGCGAAAATGCGGTCGAGGTTCCCTTGCGGGTCTTGGCGGTAAAACTGCTCGATGGCTTGCTTGGGCGTCACTTCGTAGGAGCTGGGAAAATAGTTCAGAGGGGCCACGCTCTGCAGCAGAGCGTAGAGCGCCTGGCGGACGGTCGAGTAGGTCTGGTCGAGATCGGCCGGAACTTCCCCCAGGGCGTCGTCGCCTTCTTTTTTCGGTTTGGCCGGCAGCCCCAGGCCGACGCGGATCTGATAGACCGTTTCCAGGGCCTGAGTGACTTGTGCTTGGGCGACGTCGTAGGCTTCCCGATATTTGTCGACGTCCAGCGGAGCGATCGCTCCGGGCGTCTTCTGCAGCTCGACGGCCCGATCGTAGTCGGCTTTCGCACGTACGAGCACCGCCCGGCGCGTTTTCAAAGTCGCGATGTCCGCCCGCAGGAGCGCGACCTGGTTGTCGACGTCCTCGATGGCATGCTGCAGCTTGAAACGGGCGGCGCGCGCTTCCCGAGTAGAGCGCGGACTTCGTCCTGAGCAGCGGTCACATTGGCGAGCGAGTTCTCGTAAGTCGCCTTCTTGAGGGCCACCTGGATTTGATACGGCTCCTTGTCCAATTGAACCAGCAGGCTCCCCTTTTTGACCCGGTAATTGTCGTCCACGTAGACGTTGGTGACTTGTCCCGGCACGCGCGCCGCCACGGCGGTGACGTGACCGTTCACATAGGCGTCGTCGGTCGAGATCGTGGTCATCAGTTTGTAGATGACCGGACCAACGTAATAGCTTCCGGCTGCCAAGAGAACGAGAGCGATTGCTCCGAATATCACTCGCCGCCTGAGCAGGTGCCGACGCGAATCGCCCGAGGAAAGGGGCGTTGCGGCCGACGTCGGGCCGGCCTTGGTTGGCGGCGCCGCGGGGGCTGCCGACTTTGCGGGGGCCCCGCTTGGGTCCTTGGATGTTTCGGCCGACATTCGACTCCCTTGGGTTAGTGTCGAGTGTTCCGAGCAAGCTCAATCGATATCAAGAGCCCGTTTGGCAAGGCCCAATTATAATAACGTCGGCAATCACGCTCGCCACTCGCATTCGCCGCGCCGCGTCCGTGCTATGAGGACTCGCGGATCGCGTAGCCCTGACGCCGAAGGACATCGAGTGCAGTTGTCCAGTCCTTTTGCTTCGCGAGCAGGTAGTCTGTGTCGAAGGTCGAGATGACGAAGACGCTGATGCCCGCTTCGGCCAGCGCTGCCGTCAGTGCGGCGACGACCCCGACGATCGAAAACGGCATCGCACCCGCCACTCGCAGGCAACGCCAATCGCGGTCACAACAAATGCCCGCTGGGACAGAATCCTGCCTGCAAACGACGGAGAGTTCGTCGGCAGTATGCGTGATCGAAAAGAACTCGCCTCCGGTCGCCCAGGGCGGAATCGCGGCCTCAGGGCCCAATTTGCACACCGCAAAGTCTTGCGGGAGCACGATGAGCGAAGCGTTCGAGTTGCACGGGCATGATCCGTTCGTTGAGAAAGGGGGCCGATGGGCTTGTGAATTGCTCAGGTGCGCTCTCGGCGTTCCGTGGAGAGCAAGATCCACTTAATACGTTTGTCGGGGAGGAAGTGCGATGAGTTCTTTCGTCACGGCTATGGTTCTGGTCGGCCTGCTCGGTGTCGATCCCGCCCCGGGAGTCGCGGCTCCGCCGACCCTTGTCGAACGGCTCGAGCGCACGCTCCAGAGCGATGACAAACCCCTCGCCCTCGTCACGCAGATCTACATCAATCGGGGCGACGAGGCAAAGTTCGAGGCGGCCGCTGCCAAAGCCGCCAAAGTTTCGCTAGCCGAGGAGGGTTGCCTGGCCTACGAATTTCACCGCGATCTGGAGAAGCCGGACCACTACACGCTGATCGAACGATGGACCGGGCTTGCCCCGCTGCGAAAGCACCTGCAGAAGCGGCACACCAAAGAGGTTCAAGCGCTGTTTGCCGAAGTCAGCACAACGCCCCGCACGACCGATATCTTTGCCCGGGTCGACGGCAAGAAGTAACCCGCGCTCCGTTTGGCGCAATCGAACTCCAGAATCCGAAACTTGAGGAGAATGTCGCCATGAAGCTCGACGGAAAACGCGTGGCCATCATCGGCGGGAGCTCGGGGATCGGCTTGGAGACGGCTCGGGAAGCGCTGGCCGAGGGAGCTTTCGTCACAATCGCCGGTCGGTCCGAGGACCGGTTGCGCCAGGCGGCCGACCGCTTGAAGAATTCGTCCAAGGAAGGCGGGACGAAAGGAGCCGCGGACCGGCTGAGAACTGTTGTCGCCGATCTGGCGGATGAGTCGTCGGTGCGGTCGCTCTTTGCCGGCGAAACCCGTGTCGATCACGTCTTTGTGCCTGCTGGCGAGCTGCGCCCGAAAGTGGCGACGCGCTGAGATCCGACCCGGATAGACTGAGGTCATTTCTGGACGTTCGGCTCCTGGGCGTCGCCCACGTCGTCCGGCATGCGAGGTCCAAAATGGAGGGGGGCTCGATCACACTCATGTCCGGGCTTTACGCGATCCGCCCCGGCGTCGCGTCAGCGATGGCTGCTGCCGCGGTTGCCGCCGTCGAGGGGATGACGCGGGCACTTGCCCTGGATTTGGCGCCGGTGCGAGTCAACGCCGTCGCTCCCGGGCTGATCGACACGCCACTATGGGACGCGTTCGGCTCGCACCGCGAAGCTGTCCTCGCCCGTGGGGCCAGGCTGCCTGTCGGCCGCATCGGCCGGCCGGAAGAGATTGCCGCTGCGGTCATCTTCCTGATGACCAACGGCTACGTCACCGGGACGGTGTTGCGGATCGACGGGGGCGGTGCCCTGATCTGAGGGGCTCCGACGGCTCTCCTCTCAGCAAGAAATCGCCCGCGTCAGGTCGTACGCGCCGCGCGCCGGATCAGTGCACGCCGGAAAGTATCTGCTTGATGCCCGGCGCGGGGCGGACTATTCTGGCCAGAGAGCACTTCGTATTTGTACTTATCATCCGATCGGCATTTGGCGGGCGAGGCGGGCATGGCTTATCAGTTGGTCATTTGTAACGGGCCGGAAAAAGGGCGCACGGTCGAGCTGCCCGCTGGAAAAACGCTGATTCTCGGTCGCGGTGAAGATTGCGACGTGCAACTGGCCGACCCGCGCCTTCCCGCGTTCATTGCAAGCTGCAGATTGCCGACGACGGCGTTGTGCTCACCGATGCAGGCAGCACCTGGGGCACGCGCCTCAATGGGGCTCCGGTCAAAGATCAGCAGCGGCTCAAGGCCGGCGACGTCATCGAGCTGGGTGAAACGCAGATCCGCCTCGGCTCGGGACTCGAAACTCTGCCCCCCGGTGCCGCCAAGACGCCAAAGTCGGAAGGACGACGCGACAATCCGCTCAGCAAGCTCGTCGGCACGACACTCGTTCGCTACACGGTTGGCTCGCAGATTGACAGCGGCCGAACGGGAGCCGTCTTTCGCGCGGTTGATACGAAAAACGACCGTCCCGTCGCAATCAAGGTGCTCTGGCCGGAACTCACGCAGGACACGCGTGAAGTCGACCGCTTCGTCCGCGCGATCAAAACCATGCTTCCCGTGCAGCACGAGAATATCGTCCGCCTGTACGGCGCGGGCGTCACCGACGGCTATTGCTGGATGGCCATGGAACTGGTCGAGGGGGAAAGCCTCGCCGACGTGATCAAACGGCTCGGCGTCGGCGGTATGCTCGAGTGGGAACCCGTCTTTCGGGCATCCGTCGGGATCTCGCATGCGCTCGAAGTGGCCGAGCAGCACAAATTCGTACATCGCAACATCACGCCGAGCAACATCTTGATTCGCTCGAAGGACAAGGTCGCCAAGCTGGCCGACCTGATGCTCGCGAAAGCCATGGAGGGGCCGATGGTGCAATCGATCACGCGCTCGGGCGAGATGGTGGGCGAACTGCCTTACATGTCCCCCGAGCAGACGACCGGCTCTGACGACATCGACGGCCGCAGCGACATCTACAATCTGGGCGCGACCTGCTATCGCGTGCTGACCGGTCACGCACCGGCCGAAGGCAAGAACGCCGCCGACACGATCCGCAAAATCCAGAACGAAAAGCCGACCAAGCCGACCAAATATCAGCTCTCGATCCCCCCCTTGTTCGAGGGGATCGTGCTGAAGATGCTCGAAAAAAATCGCGACGACCGCTTCGCCAACGCGTCGCTCTTGCTCAAAGAACTCAAACGCGTCGGCAAGTTCCAGGGTTTGGAAGACGTGTAAACGCACGAACGAGCTGGCGCGAGCGGCTTCGACTAATTGCCTTGTGCATTGTGTGGCGTGGCGGCGTCGGCCGCGGAGGCAGGAGCGACCGGGGGACTCGGCGTTTCACGTGCCGCGGGAAAGAGCAAACATCCGGTCCAGAACAGGCCGGCTGCCAGCAGAATTGCCGCTGGCAGCGTCAACACCCAGGCCAGTCCAATTCTTCTGAGCGTGTCGCCCCGCACGCCGGAGCCATTTGCCACCATCGTCCCGGCCACACCCGAGGAGAGGACGTGCGTGGTGCTGACCGGCAGATGGGCGACGTCGGCCAGGCCGATTGTCGCCGCGGCCACGATTTCGGCGGCCGCTCCCTGAGCGTAGCTGAGGTGGGCCTTGCCGATTTTTTCCGCCACCGTCACCACGATCCGCTTGTAGCCGATGCCTGTTCCGATTCCGAGGGCCAGTGCCACGCCAAAGACGACCCAATAGGGCACGAATTCGATGGCCCGGGCGAACTGTGCGTCGGCCGGCGCAGCGCGCGACGCGTTTCGGGACTCAAGTTTGACGTTCGAATGATCTCACGGAAGCGGAAGATCGATTGGCGGACCTTCCAGCGCTCTGCAGGCGAGACATCGACCAGCGACGTTTTTCCCGCGAGTGCGAATGTAATGGCCTGCATCTGAGGGCGAATCACATCCGCCTGTTCGGGCGACTCGTCCTGAACAATTTTGGGAACCGAGTCGGCCGCACTTGCCACCGATTGGGCGAGGCCGGGGTCGTGCACGTTGAGCGCGTAGTAGTTCGGCAGGAATCCGATCAACACCAGAAGAATCAGGCCCATCCCCTTTTGACCATCGTTGGAGCCGTGAGCCAGGCTGACTCCCCCGCACGTCGCCAAGAGCACGCCGCGAATCCAGTGCGGCGGATTATCCCCTTCACCCGGCGGATGGTAGAGATTCGGGCTTTTGAAAATTCGCTTCATCAACAGGAGCAAGCCAGCCGCGAGACAGAACCCCAAGATCGGCGAAATCAAAAGCGCCAGTGCGACCTCGACGGCCTTGCCCCAGTTGACGCCGGTGATGTTGCCCTTTGTCAGGAGGCTGTTCGCCAGGCCCACACCGAGAATCGCCCCAATCAGCGTGTGCGAGCTGGAAACCGGCAGCCCGTACCACCAGGTCCCGAGGTTCCAGATCACCCCCGCAAGCAAGAGCGAAATCACCATCACGACCGAACGCAGCGTCGAGCTCTCGATCAGGACGTCGACAGGCAGCAGGTTGACGATCGCAAACGCGACGGCGGTTCCTCCCAAGAGCACGCCCAGAAAGTTACAGCAGCCGGAATAGATCACGGCAGGCACCGGCGACAGCGTGCCCGTGTAGATCACGGTCGTGACCGCGTTGGCCGTGTCGTGAAAGCCGTTGATAAACTCGAACGCGAACGCAACCAAAAGCGCAAAGCCAAAGCACAGCTGCTGTTGGATTGTCAGGTCGTTCAGCGCTTCCCAAAGCGACGCACTCACCGCGCACTCTCCGGTTACAGATGCAGCGAGCCGTCGCTATTCGGCCAGGGCCGCCGACAGAACCTTGCCATCGGCCGCGGTCAGCGGCAGATCCAGCAGCCGCGCGATGGTGGGGGCGACGTCCGTGTTTTGGATCTCGCCCAGCTTAGTGTGCGGCTTGATCCCCGAACCCCACGCGATGAACGTCGCATACATGCAGGGCAAGTTCTCGTCATGCCCGTGCATCCCGCGAATTTCCCGCCGGGGCACCGTCGGCGCAGAGCCCGAGGCCGAATCATCAAAGCAGTATCCTTCACGGGCAAACAGCACCAGGTCGGGAGAATGCGGATCGTCTCGCGGCAGAGCGAGTCCGTGGAGTTTGAGTTCCTCCGGTCCGGCCACGCTCGCAACGCCCTCGATGTTCGAGAAAATCTGTTCCACTCGCTTGATCACCGCCTGGCGATTGTCTTTTTCGAGAACGTAGACGAGGGCGGCTCCCCCCTGCCCCAGCACGTGGACCGATCCGCCGACCGCCTTGCCCGCTTTGACCTCGACCAGGCCGGCCTCCCGCAGGGGAACGTTTGGCAGAACGAGGCGCTCGACCGGCGAAAAACCGTGATCGGAAACGATCATCACCGTCGCGCCGCTGGGATAGTCGCGTTTCGCCTCTTCCCAGACCTGGCGCACCTGTTCGTCCGCGGCCTTGATCGCGGCGTAGGCCTCTGGCGTTCGCGGCCCCTTGACGTGCTCGACAGAGTCGACGTGCGTCAGATGCAACAGGGCCAGATTCGGGTGATGATTGCGGAGGATGAAATTGAAGACGCGCGTGCACATGTCGTCCGAGACGACTCGGAACTCACGTTGCCCGTATCGGACGATCTCGCTTTCGGACCAGACTCCGGCCCGCTTGCACTCGGCCATCAGAGAGCCAGTGGTGTATTGGTGGAGCAGTTCGTCGGAGAAAACGTCGGGCAGCGTCCAATCGAGAGCCTTGGCCCCCCGCGTCGCCGGCCAGCGAATTGCCGCCGTCGAAAGCCCGCGGGCCTTGGCAAGATCGTAGAGTGTTGGCACCCGCACGATCTGCTCTTTATCAAATTCCGGATCTCCGATCATGATCACGGGCCTGCGGCGCACGCGATCGAAGTAATCGTTCCCGACGATGCCGTGCCGGCCGGCAAGCACGCCGGTGATGAGCGTCGTGTGGTTCGGCCAGGTGACCGTCGGCGCGCAGGCCTTCATTCGCGCGGCTTGTGCACCGGCGTCCGCGAGCGTCCGAATTGTCGGCATCTCGGCCCGCGGGTCGTCGAAATAAAAGGCGGCCAGGCCGTCGACGCTAATGACGATGACGGCCCGAGTTTTGTCAGGCGTCGGCCCTCCGCGACTCTCTCGCGGCAGCACAACAGCGGCCGCAATTAATAAGAGGAGAGCCACGCCCCGCATCGCCGCGCACAACCTCGGCATTGTAATAACTCCTTATGGCCTCTTTAGGCTATGGAAGAACCGTGAACGCCCGGTTATGAATGCGTTCACATCGTATGAAGAAACGGTCCGAGCAATGGGCCGAGACGAAGCGCGTTTCCGGGTGCCGGCGCGTGGATTCGCATCAGTGTGAACACCTACGGCGGTCGCTGCTCCGCGGGAACTACCTGGGAATAAGTCATTTTCTGGTTGAATTCCCAATCCGCACTGGCAAAATGGGGCAACCATCTCACCTTTGCGGCCAGACACTCTGGCCGTTCAGTCTGCCTGAATGCCTCATTCACGCGCCTCCCTAGCCTCTCACAAACCTGAGTAACGATCGTGAGCCGCAAGATGCGGACTCGCGCTTGACGAGAGAACCCCGGTTCCTTCAACTGAGGATCAGCATCATGGCCAAGCAAGGGAAACAGACGCGGCGCAAGACTCGTGAGACCTTGGGTCCAACGACGATTCGTACGCCCGCTGGTTATGGGTGGAGGCCCGATCTCCCCGATCATCGAGACTTCACTTACTCCGCTCCGCCTCAATTCACGAAGAAGAACTTGGGCTCGAGCGTCGATCTGCGCAAAGTCTGGCGCGCGCCGTGCTATGACCAAGGAAATCTCGGCAGTTGCACCGGCAACGCGATCGCGGGGGCAATCGAGTTTGCGTTGGCGAAGAAAAAAACGGACGTGTTCACGCCGTCCCGGTTGTTCATTTACTACAACGAACGCGTGATTGAAGGAACGGTGGACTCAGACGCCGGCGCACAAATTCGAGACGGGATGAAGAGCGTTGCCGGCGTCGGCTATTGCGGGGAAACAGCCCCTCCCCCCTCCAAGTGTCCCGCCAATTCCCTGTGGCCGTACGACATTAGCAAGTTTAAAGACAAGCCGCCGGCGCCATCCTACCAATGCGCGGCCAACCACAAAGTTGACAGCTACTATTCGGTCACGCAGAACCTGGCCGACATGAAAGGTTGCCTGGCCGAGGGTTTTCCCTTTGTCTTCGGCTTTACCGTTTACGAGAGCTTCGAACAAATGGCAGCACCTTGGGTGGTTCCCATGCCGCAACAAGGGGAGACCGTCGTGGGTGGCCATGCCGTGCTGGCGATGGGCTACGATGACAAAGAAGAGGTGTTCCTCATCCGCAACTCGTGGGGTCCCAAGTGGGGAATCAAGGGGTACTTCTACATGCCGTACGCGTACCTCCTCGATAACAACTTGTCCGATGACTTGTGGACCGTTCGGCTCGCAGAGTAGTCAACGAGGGTGCGCTCGGGGTTTGACCCGGAGCGTGACCTTGAACGTCTTGTCCAATTGTTGGGCCGGGCCAACACAGTGGAGCTCCAGGACCGCTGTTCCCTCGTGAATTGCTCGACCGCGCCAGTGTGCCGGCCGCCCGCCGCCTGCGACCAGGTTCCCCTGCGCGGTCCGCGGCACGTTGTCTTCTTTGACGCGCGCGAGAGTAATCACGGGCTCAGACGAGGGGAGTTCCTTCCACTTGTACCCCGTTGTGCGGTTTTCGGGTAATACGAGTTCAAACGACTCCCCGACCGCCAGCTCGATTTCCTTCCCGTTCGCTTCCTCAGTGATCGGGAGCATCGCAATTCCCCTTCGTCCGCGCAATGAGGCTGAGTGACACGGGGCTCATCGCCGCTCGGCCGTCATCTTGACGTCGTCGATCAGTAGAGTTCCCGTCGCGCCGTTAAGTCCGATTCGAACCACGGCCTGCCGGCGCCTTCGGGAACGGGTACGGTCGCCTTGATGGACTGCCAGGGCGCGGAGCCGACCAAACGGACTGCAATTTCCTCGCCAACAAATTGGCGCGAGTCGTCGAATGTGACTTGCAGGCCGGCCCGTTCAAACGATTCCTTGCCGTCGACGATGTTTTCGCCCCGCCACCGAAAGGTGAACAGCAACGTGGCGACCCGGCGGCCGTCCACGCCGATTGCCTGTAAGGCATTCGATCGGCGGCCGGACTCCTCGTTGTCGAACCGCACGCAAGAGCGTCCCTCGGGCGCGTCCTTGTCCACGAGCGTCAATTGACGCTGGTTATACCAGCCGGCGAGCTGGCCATCTTCCTCTCGTTCCTCGAATCCGCCGTTGCGGATCTTGGGGTTGAGCGGATCGGGCTTCACGGTCCGCTCTTTGTCCGATTGTCCCGTCATCGGCACGAAATAGGTCGGCATGAGCTGCTTGCGAACGAGCTTGCCGTTCTTCTTTTCCAAGAGGCACATTTCCTGGTCGTACCGCGAGCCGACCGGAATGATCATCCGCCCTCCTTCGGCGAGCTGATCGACGAGCGGCTGCGGGATTTTCTCGGGAGAACACGTCACGATAATCCTGTCGAAGGGAGCGAACTGGGCCCAGCCGGCGTAACCGTCGCCGACCTTGGTTTTGACGTTGTGATAGCCGAGGCGTTTGAGCCGCTTTTCGGCTTGTAGCCCGAGCGGCTTTACAATCTCGATCGAATAGACCTGCTTGACGAGCTGCGACAAAACGGCCGCCTGATAGCCGCTGCCCGTGCCGATCTCAAGCACACGATCGTCGGGCTGCGGATCGAGGCTTTGGGTCATGAGCGCCACGACCGAGGGCCAGGTGATCGTCTGCTTGTAGCCGATGGGCCACGCCGAATCCCAATAGGCCTTTTCCCGATAGGCCTGGGGGACGAACTCATGCCGCGGAACGCGGCGCATCGCCTCGAGCACGCGCGAGTCGGTGACTCCCGCTTTTTCGATCGACTCGGAGACCATCCGCAGCCGGGCCCGCTCGTAGTCTTTGTTGCTCTGACCCCAAGCCGGGACGAGCCCCCAACCGATTATCAGCCAGGTTGCAATGACGCGCTTTGCAGCCACACTCCACCTCGACAGACGAGAGCGATGGGGGCAGCCTCGATTTCGACCACGCCTCAATTCCGACCATGCGAGCCCAATCAACACTTACCTTTGACGTTGGTTGGAACACAAGGGTTCCTGGGGACTGGTCGTACGCACGTTTCGATCCATCCTGACAAAATAGTCATAATGCGGTCACAGCGTTCACCGGCCGCCGCCGGAGTTCGTTTCCTCGCGTGTGAATTTCCATCGTCACTAGCCGGGAGCCTCTCATGGGAATGCTCAAAGAGTTCAAAGAGTTCGCGATGAAAGGGAATGTCCTCGACATGGCCGTCGGCATCATCATCGGGGCCGCGTTTGGAAAGATCGTTTCCTCGCTAGTGAGCGACGTGATCATGCCGCCGATCGGAGTCGTGTTGGGCAACGTCGATTTTTCCAGTCTGGCAATAACTCTGCGCGAGAAAGCGGGGGACGTTCCGGCCGTGACGATTCGCTACGGGGTGTTCATCAACACGGTGATCGACTTCGTGATCGTGGCGTTTGCGATCTTCGTCGTGATCAAGCAGCTTAACCGGCTCAAACGGCCCGAAGCTCCGCCGACTGTGACAACCAAAGATTGCCCGCGTTGCTTGATGAGCATTCCCATCAAGGCGACGCGCTGCGGTCACTGCGCTGTGGACCTCGCGTGAACGATTCGGATGTGCGACAGCGATGCCTGCAATTTTCACCATCGGCCACTCCAACCACGCGATCGAGCGGTTCCTTGAGCTGTTGAAGCTTCACGGGATCGAGGAGCTGGCCGACATCCGGCGGTTCCCCGGTTCGCGAAAGCACCCGCATTTCAATCGCGAGCAACTGCAACAGACTCTGGACGCTCAGGGCATTCGCTACCGCTGGCTCGAAACGCTGGGAGGGCGGCGCAAGGCCGCGAGCGGCACGTCCGAAAACCTCGCCTGGCGCAATGCCAGCTTTCGCAACTACGCCGACTACATGGCGAGCGAGGAATTTCGCCAGGGAGCCGAGACGCTCGTTCAGGCCGCCTCGGCGCGGCGGACGGCGATGATGTGCGCCGAAGGGCTCTGGTGGCAGTGCCATCGACGGCTGGTCAGCGATTTCTTGCTGGCTCAAGGTGTCGAAGTCGAGCACATCATGCCGAACGGCCAACTCAAGCCGCACGTCCTGACTCCGGGCGCGGTGGTCGCGGACGGCCGGGTAACGTACCCTGCTCCGAGGACTCTGTTCGACGGGGAATGATCAGACACGCCGCGCGAGTTGAGGCAACCGAAGATGGACGATCCGGGCCCTGCAGTATCGGAGCCGCAGGTCGTCTCCGAATCGCAGGCTGCATCCTTGCGTCGCGGGCGGTTGATGGCTGTCGCGGCCTCTCTGCTCTGGAGTACGAGCGGCGCGTTTGTGAAGAGCCCGCCGCTGGCGGCGATTCCCGAGAGCGGCCGCGGGCCGATCCTGGCCTGTTTCCGGGCGCTGGCAGCTGCCATCGCTCTGTCGATCTTCGTCAAGCCGCGCCACGTGCGCTGGCGGCCGATGCTGGCCCCGTTCGTACTGTCGTTCGCCGGCATGAACCTGCTGTTCGTGACGGCGATGACGCGAACGACCGCCGCGGCCGCGATCTTCTTGCAGTACACCAGCACGGCCTGGGCCTTCCTGTTCAGCATTTTTTTCCTGCGCGAGCCGGCGGACCGCCCCAATCTGCTGGCCCTTTCTTGCGCGCTGGCCGGCCTCGGATGGATCGTCGCCGGCGATTGGAACACCGACTACTTCGCCGGGAATCTGCTCGCGCTGGGCAGCGGCGCCTGTTACGCGGGGGTGATTATTACGCTCAAACTGCTGCGCGACGAAGACTCGGCCTGGCTCGTCGCGCTCTGTCACGCGGGCGCCGGCCTGTTGCTCTTGCCGATGGTGGCCACGCGCAGCCTCGCGTTTTCGCCGCTGCAGTGGTCGCTGATCAGCGTGTTTGGCGTCGTGCAGATGGGGCTGCCGTACGTGATCTTCGCCGGCGCCCTGCGGCGAATTCCCATTCAAGAAGCCGCTCTGTTGACGCTGTTGGAGCCGATCTTGAATCCGCTGTGGGTGTACTGGCTGTGGGGCGAGCCGGTGGGAGTTTCGACCTGGGTCGGAGGCGGCTTGATCCTTGGCGGGCTGGCGATTCGCTCGCTGTTGCTTAGGATGCGTGCGAGTCCCCTGGCCGACCAATGAGCGCCACCCAGACGTCCATCACATTGGTGTGTGTCGGTCCGGTTTTGACGAGTCCTTCGGTCCGCTCGAAGAACTTGTAAGAATTGTTGATTGCCAAGAACGGCTCGGGGGACAGGCCCAGTTCGCGGGCCGTCCGAATGAGAATCTGCGTCCGCCACCGCACCGGCCGCGTCGGTGGGGCCGTCTTCTCCGTCGGTCCCGCCGGAGAGCACGGCCACCTGCCGCATGCCGTCATCCCAAAGCTCGTCGAGGGCCCCGAGGACCAGCTCTTGATTGCGGCCTCCGCGGCGCGGTTGGTTCGTCGGCGCGAGTCGCACAGTCGTCTCGCCGCCTCCCAACACGCAAAGAGGGCCCGACGTCGCAGCACCCGAATCGCGCAGTGGGCGAATCAACTGGGCCAGATCTCGGCCAACGTCGCGGGCCTCCCCTTGATTGCCGCTGCCGAGTGAGCGGGTCGCGTAGCCGAACTCCGCGGCTTTGGCGGTGGCGGCCGAGAGGGCCGTGTCGTTATTGCCGATCACGAAATTCCAGACCGTGGCCGGAAGCGGCGGGTCGCGGGGCGCGCAGCGTTTCCCTTCCAAGAGGGCCCAGACACTCTCCGGCACGTCGCTGCGCCGGCTGGCGACTCGCTTGAGAACAGCCAGTGCATCGGCCGCCGTGGACCGATCGGCCACCGTCGGGCCGGAACCGATCACATCGAGCGGGTCGCCGATCACATCGGAAATAATCAGCGCGACCACGCGAGCGTTGCCGGCCGCTCGGGCCAGATTGCCCCCCTTGATTGCCGAGAGATGCTTGCGAACGCAGTTGAGTTCATTGATCGTCGCCCCACCCGCCATCAACAGCCGCGTGACGGCGAGCTTGTCGGCGAGCGAAATGCCCGGCACGGGCGCGGGCAACAGCGCACTGGCTCCGCCCGAGAGCAGCACGATGCAAAGATCGTCGGCAGACAGTTGCCGCACTCGTCGGAGGATCTCGTTCGCCCCGGCGACACCGGCGGCGCTCGGCTCATTGACGCCCGGCGCACGGGCCGCGTGCAAATGGATTCGTTGCAGTGGCCGGACACAGTCGGCCGGCACGTTCACCCAACCGCTCATCCGGTCGGCCAACGGCGAACCCGCCAGGGCCGCTTCCAATCCGGCCGCCATTCCCGCTCCGGCCTTGCCGGCGCCGACAGCGATAATTCGCGCGCCTGGCTCGAGCTCGAACGGTTGCCCGCGGACCTCAAGCGTCTCGCTCGCGGCACGCACGCACGCACCGACCAGGCGCTCGGAATCCACGGCTTCGACGCCCGCGCGCCAAATGGTCCGCGCGTCGTCCCGCAGTCGAGATTGCCGTGGTCGAATTTGCACCGGTCGCGTTTCACCCCGGCTCGCGCTCACAACGTGCCCTTCCCCGTCATCCAGGGGTCATTATGCAGGGCGAGAGCGCTCGGGGGGAATCGATCGGACGCTGCTTGCGGCTCAGTCGCGTGCCAGAAACCGAATCGAAAGTCGAGTCAGGCACTCGGACGCAAGCGGGTGAAGCTGGAGATCACTTCGTAGAGGTCGCTCGAAACGCGGACCTCGTCATCCTCGAAGTCGTGGAGCCAGGTGCGGTCCCAGCGGACGGCTTCGACCAGGGCTCGTGTGATTTCGCCAAAGCGCATGTTGACCTGCGCCTGCATGTCCGGCGAATCGTCCTGATCTTCGCCGGTGAATAACCGCAACCGTGGTCGCATGGGTGTCCCTTCCCTGTCGTTGTCCAACTATGCGATCGGCGAGCTTCTCTTGATCGAACGCGGCCGATGAGAGGTCGGCAAAGCGTCTCCATCAAGTATCGACACGCCGCCTGAGCAGACTTAACCGAAGACTCCGCGCAGGACGGCCGGGCGATTTGATGCCGTCCGCTTGAAATCAGTGCATCATCAAGCGGCAGCTCTGGCCGGACTCGGTTCCGATTGCGGACGTGAGCCGCTACAGTTTGTCGCCAGGAAAAGTTCACGCCAAATCCCTGCTCGGTGTGCGCGAGCAGGATCTGACCGAGCAAGTCGAGTGGTCTACTGGGATGTCGAACTCGATCCGCTGTTTTTTGGCTCTCAAGATCGCTCCCGACACTGCATTGCGCCGGGTCTTAAAGGAGCTTTCTGCAATGGGTCGCGCGCTGAAGGCTGTCGAGGCCGAGAATCTGCACGTGACTCTCAAGTTCTTTGGCGCGGCCGAGCCAAATCTCATTCCCGAAATCACAGCGATTGCCGCGAAAGCCGCGAGCCGTCAGGTTCGCAGCCAATTGACCTTGACGGGCCTCGGCGTGTTCCCGCACGCAGAGCGCCCGAGCGTTGTTTGGGCCGGCCTCGAAGGGGCCGGCGCCCAGACCGTGATTGCCATTGCAAAGGAAATCGAAAGTCCTCTCGAGAAGCTCGGCTTTGTCCCGGAGGATCGACCGTTCACGCCTCACCTGACGCTGGCGCGAGTGAAAGTTCGACCACCGGAAGAACTCGGCGAGCTGCTCGCGCGCCACGCGAAAACGATCTTTGGAACGGCGCCAGTCGAAGGGATCGAGCTTATCCACTCGCAACCCACGTCGGAGGGCTTTCGCTACACGGTGCTGGAACGTTGCCCGTTCGCCGAGGGGGCGACCTGAAAGTCTGCTCCAAGCTTTCAGGTCTTGGGTGCGTCGCCGGGGCGCTGCACGCGGTAAATCTCGATCAAGAGCTCGTCGGCCGATTTGAATTTTTTCTTCTGCGACGCGACCGAGTCGATCAATTTGCGGGCGTCGGCAGCCGTGTGCCCGAGATTCACCAGCGCCTGATACGTTTCATCGACGACGGTGTGCGGCGTCCCCTCGGCGCTCGGAACCTCGCGGGCCACCATCAGGGCGAAGCGGGCCATCCGCCGCCGCAATTTTGCGACGATTCGTTCGGCGACTGCCGGACCGATGCCCGGGAGCGCGATCAGCTCTTCCAGGTTCTGGTCTTCGATCGCCGCGGCGACTTCGCGCACCGGACGCACGATCGCACGCAGCGCTTTGCGGACGCCGACGCCGTCGACGGAACAAATCAGCTCGAAGAACTCGGCTTCGGCCTCGCTCAGAAAGCCGACCAGTCGCGGCGTCATGCGCCCTTGCTGCGGGTTCCCCTCGATGTATTCGATCGTCCGCAGGCTGACCGTTTCGCCGACGCTCCCCTGAAGTTGGCGGCGGACGAAGTCCGGAATGAAGACCTCATATTCGAGCGGGCCGACTTCGAGCGTTGCCGCGGTGTCCGCCAGCCGCACGAGCTTCCCGGTGACTTTGGTAATCATGCGGCGAATCGCACGCGATGATAAAGACACAGAGCCAGGGCCGAGGCGTCGGCCACGTCGTTGGGCTCGAGCAGTCGTTCGAGCCGCAGCTCGCGGGTGACGGCGTGTTGCATCTGATCCTTGGAAGCGCGGCCGCTGCCGGTGATCAGCTTCTTGACGTTGGTCGGCGCGAAATGAATTACGGTGAGGCCAAACTCGGCGGCCACCATCAGGATCGCGCCGCGCGCGTGGGCCATCAGCAGAGCTGACTTCGGATTCTTACCGAGCGTGTAGACTCGCTCGATGGCCATGGCTTGGGGGCGGAACTCCTGGATCACTTCCCGCAGGCCGGTGCCGATTTCCAGCACACGAGCCGCCAGGGGGATACCCGTCTTCGAGCGAATGATTCCGGCCTCCCGCAGCACGGGTCCCGCGGCCGAGCGCTCGAGCAACGCGTAACCCGTGCGTCTGAGCCCCGGGTCGACTCCCAGGATGCAGCTGGCCTGCACGGCTTCTTCGACGACGCCGTCGGATTGGGTTGAATTCACGATTCCCGCCGCCATTTGGTTCCGTCCGGACGATCTTCCAACGTGATCTTGAGCGCGGTGAGACCTTTGCGGATTTGATCCGCCACCGCGAAGTTTTTCGTCCGCCGGCTCTCCGCGCGGAGCTCAATCAAGAGAGCCATTAACTCGTCGGCCAATCCATCGCCGGCCGCAGCCGCCTTCGCGATTGGCTTGCGAAACAGGCCCAGGACGCCGCTCAGCTCCTTAAGCAAGGTGAGCGCAGTGACCAGTTCGGCTTTTGCCTTTTCGTCGCTGGCACCGCCGGCATCAAGTTTTTTCTGTCCGATAAAACCGTTGATGGCCCGCGAGACGTCAAACAACACGCCGATCGCGCCCCCCGTGTTGAAGTCGTCATCCAACGACGAGAGGAATCGGTCCCGCAGCTGCCCAAGCTCCTTGAGGAATTCGGAAGGCTGCGAACCGAGATCAGTCGAGCGTTCTCGGGAAGTCGGCGCGACGAGCGTATAAAAGTCCTGCCCGGTGATCCGTCCGAATGCCTCAAACAGCCGATAAAACCGCTCGAGGCTTTCCCCCTTTTGCGCGATCTGCGCATCGCTCAGCTCAATCGGACTGCGATAGTGCGTCGAGAGGAGGAAGAAGCGAATCGTCTCGGGCGTAAACGCGGCGAACAGCTCCTTGACCGACGCGGCCCCTTTCGAGCCGGCCAGCTTGTTGGCCTCCTGGTCCGACTGCGAGGGGACGATGTCGCCGCGCCGGTCGTGGCCGCCGCCGACTTTGCCCGCAACGGCGCCTGACTGCATCAGGCCGTTGTGCAGCCAATAGCGGGAAAACGGCTTGCCGCTTGCCGACTCGGACTGGGCCAGCTCGTTCTCATGATGCGGAAACATCAGGTCGAGGCCGCCGCCGTGAATGTCGATCGACTCGCCCAAGAGCTGCATGCTCATCGCCGAGCATTCGATGTGCCAGCCGGGTCGCCCCGGGCCCCACGGGCTGTCCCACGAGGGTTCACCGGGCTTCGACTTCTTCCAGAGCGCGAAGTCGGCCGGATTGCGCTTGCGGTCGTTGGCCTCGACGCGCGTTCCGGCGAGCATCTCTTCGACGCTGCGACGGCTCAGCTTGCCGTAGTCGGGATCCTTCAGCACCTCGAAATAGACGTCGCCATCGAGCGGGTAGGCGTAGCCTTTGTCGATCAGCCGGCCGATCATGCTCTGCATTTCGCCGATGTATTTGGTCGCGTACGGAAATTCGTCGACGGTGTCGACGCCCATCGTCGCCAGGTTGTCGAAATAGTCCTGGGTCATCTGTCCGGCAAGCGATTCGACCGTGGTGTTTTTCTCCCGGGCCTTGTTGATCAGCTTGTCGTCGACATCCGTGATGTTGATGACGAACTTCACCTTGTAGCCGCTGTAGGCCAAATACCGCTTGATCGTATCGAAGATCACCGGCCCGACCATGTGGCCGATGTGCGCGGGTTTGTAGACGGTCGGCCCGCACAAGTACATGCGGACCTCTCCCGGCACGACCGTGCGAAAGTCTTCCTTTTGCCGGGTCAGCGTGTTGTAAACTCGTAGCGTCATGAGGACTCCGCTTCCCTTCAATCGCGGACCAAAAGGACCACGGCATCCGCGGAGATGGCCTCCTTGCGGCCCACCGGCCCGACTCCTTCTCCCGTTTTCGCTTTGACGTTGACGTTGTCCGCCGGGATTCCCAACAGTTCGGCAACGCGGTTGCGGATTGCCGTACGGTGCGGCGACAGCCTGGGCTCCTCCGCGGAGATCGTGCAATCGAGGTTCACGATCTTCCAGTTTTTGCCGCGGACTTCACCGACTGCGGTCGCCAGGAGCTGGGCCGAGTCGGCTCCCGCCCACTTGGGATCGGTGTCAGGAAACCACTGCCCGATATCGCCGAGCCCCGCGGCCCCAAACACCGCGTCGGTGATCGCGTGCAACAGGACGTCGGCGTCACTGTGGCCGTCCAAACCGCGCTCGTAGTCGATCGTGACGCCCCCAAGAATCAGGCTGCGGCCCCGCGTCAGACGGTGAGTGTCGTGACCGTGTCCGACTCGCAACTCCAAATCTCGCGACTCCTTGAGAGGTCCCGCCTCGCGGGCAAACGGAAAAATCTCCGACTTCCTGCGGGGATCATAACCGCCCCTCTTAAGGGTGACAACGTGTTGCCTCGCCTTGGGAACGGGCATTCCGAAGAGAACACTCAACAATCATCGCGACACCCCGACCCAGCCACAAATTGACACGTAAGACGCGTTCTCGTACACTCCGCCGCTCTCCAACCCTCCCATCAAGCCAAGCTTCTGTCGGCCGACCTCTCGGCCAGCACATTCGGAACCTTCATGCCGGTTTCGCGACGACTCGCCGCGCTCGTTTGTGCGCTGGCCGGCGGCTGCGCGCTGTGCGGCTGCACGCTGATGAAGCCGATCGGCGATGTCTTCGGTTTTTGGCCCCCCGCGACGAGCCCGGTTGCGAAATCGCTCCCACCGTTGCTCCCGTCGCGCGACGCCGTGCAAATCGAGTTTACCTTTGTCGATCGGCCGGTCGGCGACCCGTTGCTCGGTACCGCGCTGTCGGCGCAGATCGACCAGGTGGGCGCCGTCACCGCGAGCGAGGCCGAATCGCTCAAGCGGATGGGACTGCGAGTCGGCAACGCGGGATCTTCGATTTGCCCGGCACTCGAACAAATCCTTCGAGAATCTGAGCCGGCCGACGCAGCGGCGTCGGACACTCACATCTCTGTGAAGAAAGAGACGCTATGCATCGGCCCGGGGATCTCGCCGCCCATCACAATCAACGCTGCGCGGAAATGCACCATCGACGTGCCAGCCATCTCGGGCACGAAGGAGCGGAGCTACGAGAGCTTCAAAGGCGTGTTGCGGCTCACAGCCCACCGCCTGCAAGGCGAATGGACACGGCTGGAGTTCGTCCCTGAAATTCATTTCGGTCAGGAACGAGTGCGGCCCACGACCGCCTCTGCCGGCCTGCAAAACGTCTGGCAACCCGAGGTGTCGCAGGAGGTCGAGTCGCTGTTGGCGCAACGCTTCTCGGTCAAGCTGCACGTGGGTGAAATGGTCGTGATCACGGCCGATGCGCCCGAGAACGCGCGTCTGTTCGGAACTCAGGCGTTCGTCCGTGACCAGCGCGGCACGGGGACGCTGCAACGAGTGCTGCTCGTGCGGCTGGCCAACATGAGCCGCATCGATCCGGTTTATGCGGAAGCCGGACCCGGTCTCAGCATCCCCGGACGCTAAGCAGCTCTCACCGAGCTGGGCATGCAACAGCTTAGCGTGCGCCGGGTGCCACGGCTGAGACGTTTCGGCTCAGCCGTGCTCTTCACCAAAGTTATCATGCTTGTTCAATTCCGAAGGCGGCGAGCTACCGGGAAGAGCACGGGCCGCTCAGCCGTGGCACCCAAGCCAAAATACGGTCGCGAATTCCGGGACGTCGCCATGCAAAGCCCTGGGCATGGCACCCCGCGCTAGCGTGTGCTTAACGCCGGGGCTGGCCGCTTCACCGGCAATACGGGATCGGCCGCATGCAGGAACCAGCGGTCGAGCACGACACTCTTGGCGAACCAGTGAGTCGCCATGAGCTTGGCAGCGGCGAATCGGAGGAAAGCCGCCGGCAGCCAGTCGGAGACCGCTCCGCGCCGCGGAGTGCCGAATCGCTTGTGGATTTCGCTCGCGTAGGGAGCGAGCTGGGTGCAGGAATAATCTCCGGCCGCCCCGATCAGCACGTCGGCAGCGAGCAATCCCGACTCCACCGCCGGACGGATCCCCTCGCCGCTCTGCGGATAGGCGAGGCCGGCCGCGTCGCCGATAAAGAGCACGCCCTCGTCGACGAGCTTGGGCTCGATGCGTTCGTAGATGCGATACGCGTGACCGTGAAACCGCTCGGGTAAATCACAGGCGACTTTGCCGCGGTCCCGCAGGAACTGACAGAACGATTGCACGTGAGCCGTGACGCCCGGAGAGTTGAGCCGTCCCAGCCCGACGTTCAAAAAATTGCCCTTACGGAAACACCAGCCGTAGCCCGCCAGATCCTCGCAAAAATACAACTCGGGGACTTCGCCGCGCAGGTGCACGCGGTTTTCATCCTCGGGTCGCAGCTCGAATTCAATCTCCTGAGCCGCGACGGTGACGATCTGTCCCCCGTCGCGGGCGCCGAGCGCGCGGGCCACCGGACAAAAATGTCCCCCGGCGCCGATCAGGACTTGGGCGCGGATCGAATCGTTCACGATCCAACCCGAGCCGTCGCGACGGAGATCCTGCACCGTCTCTCCGAAACGGCACGGTGCGCCGGATCGCTCCAGCAAAAAATGATCGAACTCGCAGCGTCGAATTCCATAGCTGACGATGCGCCCGTACTCGGTGCCGACCTCGTCACCGCCGATCATCCCGGTGCGGAAGCCCGTGATCGGCTGGCAGACGTGTGAGTTTGCATAATCGGCCGCGTCGATGCCGAGGACGTCAAAGACCTGCGGCGTGACCCATCCGGCACACGTCTTGTCCCGAGGGAACGTCTTGCGGTCGATCACCAGAACGTCGAGGCCAGCCTGAACCAGTCTGCCGGCACACGAAGAGCCGGCCGGACCGCCCCCGACGATCAGGACTTCGCAGTTCTGCATTACCGCTCTTCCCACGACAGCGCGGGCCGCACGGGTCCGGAGCAGGCCGGCTGGCCATCGCGACTCGCCAGGTGGGTGTACTGGTGAGCCCGGGTCAGCGGCAGATCGTTGAGCCGAGGCCGTGCGAACAGCACCTGGAAGAGCTGCAGAGTCCCCGAATCAAACGCGGCGATCGACCCGGCGAGGTACATCCGCCACATTCGCACGAACCGTGCGTCGTACTTTTTGCGGACGGTTTCCACCGACTCCTCGTACCGGGACAGCCAGTGCCGAAGCGTCTCGGCGTAGTGCAGCCGCAGGTTTTCGACTTCCAGAATCGAGTGCTGGTGCGGCTCGAAGATCGCCCCCATTTCGCTGAGACTGGGAGGCTGCGCACCGGGGAAGATTCGCCGCTCGATCCAGGGATCGAGCACTTCGTGCCGGTTGCGGCCAATGGTATGGATTAATCCACGGCCGCTGGGAGAGAGACATCGGTCGATCACGTCGCCGAGCTGGCGATAGTTCTTCAGGCCGACGTGCTCGAGCATGCCGATCGACATGAAGACGTCGCACTTGCCGGTGATGTTCCGCCAGTCGTCGAGGATGAATTCGACGCGATCGTCCAAGCCCTCGGCCTTGGCGCGGGAGCGGGCTTCGTTGACCTGCTCCTTCGAGATGTTGTAAGCCCGCACGCGCACGCCGTAGTGACGCGCCATGTGCAGCGCGAAACCACCCCAGCCGCATCCCGCCTCGATTACGGTTTCGCCGGGTTGCAGCACAACTTTGCGGCAGACGTGATCCATCTTGGCGATCTGGGCCGCTTCGAGCGATGCGCCGGGATCCTCGAAATACGCGCACGTGTAGAGCAGATTCTCATCCAGCCACAACCGGTAAAAATCGTTCCCGATGTCGTAGTGATGATGAATGTTCTTTCGAGAGGCCGCCATTGTCGTGCGGCCCCCCCAGTGCAGTGCCTTTTCAATAAGCGTCAGCCAGCGCGTCGCGACCGGCGGCGCCGATGCGGCGCTGTGGGCAATCAGGCACATCACCTGTTCCAGGTCGCCGTCGATGTCCAGCTTTCCGCTCGTGTACGAATCGGGAAACTGGAAGAAGGGATCGAGCAGGATTCGCCGAAGCGTTCCACGATCGTGGACACGAATCCGAGCGGCCCCTTCGCGCAGTGCCGCTTCGGACACGATTTCTTCGCCGTTCCACAGCACGAAAACGAGGGGCGGATTGCCGATTGCGGCTAGAAGGCGCCGCAGCAACCACTTCTCAATCGCACCGCCCGATCCGGCTTTTGGGGGAGGCGAGGTGACCGTGCTGATTCTGGGGCCAGACACTGGGCCAGATGCCTCCGCGATCGCGGAGTTTTGCGAAGCAGTTCTCGAGTCTGTTCGTGCGGCGCTCGATTCCCGAATTGAGACCGGTTCCATGCGCTCCTCCACCAGGTTGTCTGCGGCAATCGATACGAGGTCGAGGTAGAAAGGGCACTGCGTCGGCCGGAAAGCTTTTTTCCGGTGTCCGCAACTGCCTACAAATTAAGGGCAGCGTGGGCCGGGTTCAATATCTGTTAGGGGGTTCTCGGTCGTCAAAAGTCGAAGAAAGATCGCAAAATCGTCCCGACCGTCAATTTTCAATTCGCCAGACTAGGGAACCAGGACCGCCGTGCCGTTGACGCGATCCTCCTTGAGATCGACCAGGGCCCGATTGGCCTGGGCGAGCGGGTAGGTCGTCACATGCGGCCTCAGCGAAATCGAAGCCGCCTCGGCCAGAAGCTCGCGGCCGTCCTCCCGGGTATTCGCCGTGACCGAGCAAATATTTTTCTCGTAAAACAGCGTGCGCGTGTAATCCAAACCGGGAATTTCCGACATGTAAATGCCGGCGAGCGCCAGCGTGCCCCCTTTGTCGAGCTGGGCCATGGCGTCGGGGACCAGGTTGCCGGCGGGGGCAAACATGATGCCGCTGTTGACCTTGGCGGGCATCTCGGCGGGGGTCTCGCCCACCCAGGTAGCCCCCATTTCACGAGCGAGCTGACGGTGTGATTCGCCCCGCGTCGCCACAAAGACCTCCGAACCCCGATGCAGAGCGATCTGCAGGATAATGTGGGCACTGGAGCCAAAGCCGTACATCGCCAGCCGCCCGCCGGGGGGCAGATCGGCCCGTTTGAGCGACCGGTAACCGATGATGCCGGCACACAACAGCGGCGCGGCGTGCACGTCATCGAACACGTCGGGAATTACGTAGGCATAGGCCTCGGGCACAATGGCCGACTCGGCGTAGCCGCCGTCCGCGTCGTAGCCCGTGTAGACCGAGAACTCGCACAGATTCTCTTTGCCGGCTCGGCAGTACGCGCACTGCCCGCACGTTTTTCTCAGCCAGGGGATGCCGACTCGCTGCCCAACTTTCAGCAGCTGGCAGCGCGGCCCGAGCTTATCGACGATTCCCACGACCTGATGGCCAACGACCAGAGGCAGTCTGTGCGTGGGAAGATCTCCTTCGATCACGTGGAGATCGGTCCGGCAGACCCCACAGCAGCGGACGGTGACGCGCACCTCGCCCGCCTGGGGCTCGAGTTCGGGCACGTCGAGCAGACGCAACGGAGCCTTCGAGACTCGAGCGATCTTGTCGACCACCATCGCCTTCATGGCCAAGCTCCGCAATCTGAGGGACATTTTGCATCGGTGTCGTAGCTCCTCGAGACGGCTCGGATTGGACGCGTCGGTAAGGGAATCATTGCCGCGTTCCGCTTCCCAAGCCGACGGCTTTGCCGTCGTTCCGGCGCGGTCAACAATAAGACGACGGCAGAGCCGTCGGCTTGGGAAAAGTGTGCCTCGCCAACAACTCCCTCGTTGACTCGTTCATCCGATGCTCTCTCAACGAGTTGCGCCCGAGATGCAATACGATCCGAGAACGGCGAGCTAAGGCGCGACGAACTCGTGCTCGGGGTGACGAACGGTCAGCACCGGACAGGGCGCCTTGCGGACGACTTTTTCCGCCACACTTCCCAGCAGCATGTGTGCCAATCCGCCCCGTCCGTGCGTTCCCAGCACGATCAGGTCGATATTTGTCTCTTGCGCGTACCGCACAATTTCGAGGAACGGCGGACCTTGCCGCACGACACGCACGATCGTTTTGCCGACCGACCAGTTGGGATCGATCGCGCGCTCGAGCATCGCTTTGGCGTTGAGTTCCAGCTCCCGCAAGTAATCCACGGGAGGCGCCAGCACCGCGCCGGGCTCCGGCACCAGCGGGGCCAGATCCTGAACGACGTGCAACACGTGCAGCTCGGCGTGAAACTGGTCCGCAAACGCGCACGCGTACATTCGGGCCGCGGCCGAGTATTCACTGAAATCGGTCGGCAACAAGATCCGCTGGAGTTTGATCATCGCTGCTCCGCACAAAATGTCGCCGTCCGCTCAGAGCGGGCCGGCATGCCTTCTAGCGGGCGAACTCTCCGTATAATCATAAGGGGGTTGCCCATGTTTGCCACGGAGAAAACGCAACGCCTGACGGCGTGGGCTCTTTCCGCCACCGCCTTCTTGATTGTTGCGTCTTGCTCGGCTCAAAGTCCCCTCCGGCGCAATGCGCCTCTGGGCGGCGATTCCTCACATCGGTTCGATCCGGCACAAGGAGAGCATGCGATGAAGACGGCGGGGAGTGTCATTGCCATCACGTGCGAGGCGTTCGCAGACGGACGACCGATTCCCAAAAAATACACCGAAGACGGAGAGAACCTCTCCCCTCCCCTGGCCTGGAGCTACACGCCCAAGGGGACAAAACAATGGGCCCTGATCTGCGACGACCCCGACGCTCCAACGCCCCAACCTTGGGTGCACTGGGTGATTTACTCGATTCCGGGCGAGATCAGATCGCTGCCTCAAGGAGTCGAGACCACCGAGACGCTGCCTGAGTTGCAAGGCGCGATGCAGGGAAAGAATTCGTGGCCCAGCGGGCAGACGATCGGCTATCGCGGGCCGGCCCCTCCGAAGGGTCACGGCGTGCACCACTACCACTTCAAGCTCTACGCACTCGGCACGGCGCTTGCGCTCAAACCGGAAATGACCAAAGCGGCCCTCGAGAAGGCGATCGAGGGACACGTCCTCGGCACGGGCGAATTGATCGGGACCTACGAGCGGAAATGATCGCGATGTCGAGCGGTGCAGATTGGACGCGTGGGTGATGGAATGATTGCCGCGTTCAGCTTCCCAAGCCGACGGCTCTGCCGTCGTCATTACCGTTGAGCAGAACGACGGCAGAGCCGTCGGCTTGGGAAAAGTGTGCCTCGCCAACAACTCCCTCGTTGACCCGTTCATCCGATACTCTCTCAACGAGTTGCGCCCCGATGCCAAACGAGCTGGCGACGGGTGGCCGGGGCGCCCCGCTTGGCGGAAGCCCCGGATCTGGTGCAAAGCGAACGGGGGCTTCCGCTGACGCGGAGCGCCCCCGCCACCCGGGCGTGAGTCGGCACGTCGACGCTCAGCGTTTTTCGAGCGGGACGAGCGAGCGCTCCGTCGGGCCGACGTAGATTTGCCGGGGCCGGCCGATGCGTCCGATCTCCTGACGTTGCTCTTTCCAGTGGGCGATCCAACCGGGCAGCCGTCCCAGGGCGAACATCACCGTAAACATGTTCGTCGGAATGCCGATGGCCCGATAGATGATGCCGCTGTAGAAATCGACGTTGGGATAGAGCTTGCGCTCGACGAAGTAACCGTCGTTGAGGGCGACTTCTTCCAGGCTCTTGGCGATATCCAACAGCGGGTCCTTGACCCCCATCTGAGTGAGCACCTCGTCGGTGGCTTTTTTCAGGATGGTCGCTCGAGGGTCAAAGTTCTTGTAGACGCGGTGGCCGAAGCCCATCAGCCGGAAGTTCGAGTTTTTGTCCTTGGCCAGGTTGACGTATTTTTTGTAGTCGCAGCCGTCGGCCTGAATCATTTCGAGCATTTCGATGACGGCCTGGTTGGCCCCGCCGTGCAGCGGCCCCCACAGGCGCAAATCCCGGCCGAAAGCGACGCGAACAAGTTCGCTTGGCTGCTGCCGACGAGCCGCACCGTCGACGTGCTGCAGTTCTGCTCGTGGTCGGCGTGCAAAATCAGCAGCTTGTTGAGCGCGCTCTCCGCGACTTTGGGCACGATGTACGGCTCGGTCGGAAAGGCGAACATCATGTGCAGGAAGTTCGCGCAGTAGGCCAGGTCGTTCCGCGGATAAATGAACGGCTGGCCGACCGATTTCTTGTACGCGTAGGCCGCGATCGTCTTGGCCTTGGCGAGCACGCGGATGATGTTCAGATCCTCGGCATCCGCCCCGCCGTTGGGATAATAGGTCGACATCGAGGCGATCATGCACGAGAGGATCGCCATCGGATGCGCGCCCGGCGGAAACCCCTCATAGAACTTCTTCATGTCCTCGTGGATCAGGCTGTGATAAGTCAGCTTGTCCCGGAACTCGGCAAATTGCTGGCGGTTCGGCAGATCGCCGTAGATCAGCAGGTAGGCGACCTCCGAGAACTGGGCATGCTCGGCCAGCTGCTCGATCGAATACCCGCGGTAGCGGAGGATGCCCTTCTCGCCGTCGATATAGGTGATGGCGCTGGTGCAGGCGCCCGTGTTGCCGTAGCCCAAATCGAGGGTGATGGCGCCGGTCTGCGAGCGGAGGGCCGAAATGTCGATCCCGTGCTCGCATTCGGTGCCGACAATTACGGGCAGAGTGACCTCACGCCCATCGAGACTTAATCGCGCGTTCGACATGGCCAGGCTCCTACAAACCAGCACACGCGATCCGTCGCGACTCGGGCGGTCAGGGACGTTGAAACGGTCGTTACAGCAGTTCGCATAGCCCATTGTCCGCTCGCCCGGACGATTAAGCAACCGGCCCAGATCGCGCGAAATTACGGGGTGGTAACCGGCGTTCACCGATTCGAACAGCCTTCATCGCGGCGGAAAGCATGCTCACGACTTTGCGTGAGACGGTCCGGGAATTCGGAACGTCGTTTTGACTTGGGTGCCACGGCTGAGCTCGCTCAGCCGTGCTCTTGCCGGTAGGTCTAGTTCGTCGGAATTCCACAAGCGTAATAACTTCGGTGAAGAGCACGGCTGAGACGAAGCGTCTCGAGGGGATTCGAGAATTCGGCGAACGGAATGTGGGGAATCAGTGCCTCGGAAGCCCCCGTAAGGGGGCGCGAGACAGTAGATGCTATGGGGGAAGAGAGGAGGGTCGCCGGGGGTAAGCTCTTAACGAGAGGTTCTACGTTTTCTCGAAGGAGCTTTCCGATGCCAGCGACCCTTGTGAAGAATTGTAGCGAATCGGTGGGAATGCTGTGTGTGGCGTTCGACCTCGGGCTGAGCCAGTGGAGCCTGGCGTTTACGACCGGACTCATGCAACGCCCGCGTGAAGTGCAATTTCTCGCGGGAGACACCCTGCGATTGATTCGGGAAATCGCGATTGCGAAGCGGCGTTTCGGGTTGCCGGAGGACGCGATCGTCGTGAGCTGTTACGAGGCGGGACGCGAAGCGTTCTGGCTGCACCGTTGGCTGGAGGCCCAGCAGGTACGCAACCATGTTGTCGATTCCTCGAGCATCGAGGTCAATCGGCGCCAACGGCGAGGAAAGACGGACCGGATGGACGCAAAGAAGCTCGTGAAACTCCTGGTGCGGTTCTGCCTGGGCGAGCAAACGGTGTTCAGCGTCGTGAGTGTCCCCTCGATCGCCGAGGAGGATGATCGGCACCTGCATCGAGAATTGGGAATGCTCACCGGCGACGAAACGGCGCTCATCAACCGGATCAAAGGGCTCCTGGCCGGGTTTGGCCTACGATTGGAGCCGAATTCTCAGTTCCCAAAGCAGTTGAAGAAACTGCAGCAATGGAACGGCGAGCTCCTCCCGCCGGGCGTGCGCCAGCGACTGCTTTGCGACTTTGCCGTTTTGCAGGCGGTCCGCAAGCAAATCCGGGAGCTCGAACGGATACAAAAGGCGCAGATCCGACAGGACGAGGGGCCGGCCACTCAGCAAGTCCGCAAGCTGCTGGGCCTGCGCGGTTGGACCGAGAATCTCGACGGTCTACGTGAAGGAGTTCTTCGCCTGGCGGCAATTCACCAACCGACGTCAGGTGGGTTCGTTGGCCGGCCTCTGCTCGACTCCCTTCCGCAGCGGAACCATGCGGCACGAGCGCGGGATCAGCAAAGCGGGCAATCGCTGGGTCCGCGGGCTCAGCGTCGAACTGGCCTGGTCCTGGCTGCACTGGCAACCGGACAGCGCCTTGAGCCGGTGGTACTCGCGGCGCTTCCAGCATGGCGGTTCGCGGCTGAGACGGATTGGGATCGTGGCGTTAGCCCGCAAACTTCTGGTCGCGCTGTGGAAGTATCTGGAGACGGGCACGCCTCCAGAGGGAGCCGTGCTGACGGATTGGAAGCTTAAGCTCAGGGGCCGCAAGAGCGCGCTGGCCTCGGCTTAAGCAGCGACCAGGCGAGAAGGAACCAGTTGAGACTTCGGGAGATCAGTTTGTGGGAAACCGATCTGAGCGACCGCACCCTGGGCGGGTGATCCACTTGGAACCGTACAATAGAAGGGTTCGCTCGGTTCGGGCTGTCCCCCTGCGTGACACACGCAGAAGGGCATTGGGTTGATTGATCACTCAGCGATCAACAGCGGATAGAAGTTGGTGTTGGCCATGCGCCGCACGACACTCATTTGCAGCCGTCGGTTCCCGTAAGCCGTCTGATCTCCTCTGTCGGATTTTGGAGGCATGGCAACGATGTCCAATGGGCGTCGAAAAAATACCCCCAGCCGCCATCAGGCAACCGGGGGCCAAGCACGCCATTGGCGCACCGTCGACCCGGATATCCCTCGTCGGGTTGCTTCCCAGCAGAGCCCGACTCCGTTTCTCCGGGCACAACTACGATAAGGCAAAACATGTTGAAGCACTAGAAATTTTCCAGTCCAGAGCTTGACCCAAGGCGGCCCATAGAAGCCCAGGGCGTAAGCCCTGGGTGTCGGGCGGCAATTTTCGGTGGTTAAGTCCCGGAAGGACGACAGAGGCATGATGAGCCCGTCGTTCTGTCGCCCCCTGTTGGGGGCTCAAGAGGTCGTGGGGAGGCGGTTGTTTTCCCAGGGCTTTACGCGTCGGGTTGATGCATGCGACACACCAACCCGAAGCGTGAGAACATTTTGCATTGCGAGCGCAAATCGCTGATTTGACAGGGGTTGAACCTTGCGCGTCGGACATTTGAGTTGAGCCGCACATTTCCCAAGCCGACGGCTTGCCGTCGGATCCGGAACCGACGACAAGTCGTCGGCTTGGGGATGGGAACGCGGCAATGATTCCACTATCGATCGCGCCAGCCAGCCTCGCTCTCAAAGCACTTACGACGCAGATGCAAAATGTTCTTACGCCCTGGGCTACCATCGGCGGCCCCTCCGGGGCCAAGAAAAGACGGCATGTGCGAATTCCCGGATCCCCTCGAGCCGAAACGGCTCACCCGTGGCACCGGTGGAATTCCCGGACGGTCTCTCTCACGGCTATGCGTGAGCAGGTCCAACGGGTCTCACAGCTTGATATAGATGCCCCGTCTCTCGAGTTGCCGCACGAGCAGCCAGGTCAACGTAAAGAAAATCACAAAAGCCGCGAGCGCGCTGGACAAGCGCGCGGTACTCGGCACGAAAATCCACACGGCCAGCGCCAGCATGCCGTGCGTGAAATAGGCAACGAGCGCATTGGTGCCGAAGGTCCGGAAGACGCCAAGCCGGAAGCCCAGCCCATCGCATCCGATCACGAACAAACTGTACAGCGCACAGGCAAACCCGCTGGCAAACGTCATGAATGACAGCGTCGGGACCCGTTTTCCCAGCATCCAGTAATTCCATAACCGATGCTCGATGGCCGGACCCCCCGCAGCCTGAACGTTGTCTCGCGGCGTGGCGACGAATGGCGGATCGGCGAGCAACTGGCCCAGCGATCGCTCCCGCACCTGCGACCACACAGGGACGAACGGGTGGGGGGCCAGATCGAGGTCCGGATAAGCGTCCCGCTGATCTTGCAGCACGGCGATTCGCGCCTGCAATTTCACGACGTCTTCTGTCGCAGCCGTGCCTTGCGCGGGTGACTTGTGCTGATCATTGCCGGCCGCGTCGTGCCGCCGCTCGGCGCGTTTGACACGCCGGTCGTAGTGTTCGATCAGCCGATCGAGCCAGGCTTGCTCGGCGTACTGCCGCGAGCGGCGTTCGCGGAGCGCGCTGACCTCACCGCTATTTAGGTCGTACAGTCGGCTGAGGCAAGAAAGCGCATAGCCGAACAGCATGAATCCGGCGCCGAACAAGAACAGCCGCCGGGCCGAGGCGCCGGTCGACGTCGCGCCCTGGACCAGATCGTAAGCCAGCGTTCCCGCAAGAATGGCCACCGCCCAGCTCAGCGAGCCGAAAACTCCGCCGTCCCAACTGCGACAGTCCCCCGTCGTCCACAATTGGGACATCCAGTTGTGATTGATGCCGTAGACGAAATCCCAGTTGAACCAAGCACACAGCGCACAGTGGGCGAGTCCGTACGCGATCAGCACGGCAAAGCGAATTGCCGGCCGAAATCCGATCCAGGGGAGCACCAGCAATTGGGCGGCGGCAATCAGGGCCAGCGTTTCCCAGAGTTCGGCTTTGAGCATTCGGGCCGCCTGCATCTTCCAGTGAAAGAGCATCCGGCCGGTGCTGCCAAGCGATTGCCAGGCCTGCACGCGCTCGATCGCTGGTCCCAAAAACGGATCCGCTTCTGACTTCGCCGCGCGAGCGGCGTTTCCTGCCGCTTCGTAGTCGGCTTGCAATTCCGGCCGGCTGGGCCTAGCCGCAAACACCATCTCGCCGATTCGTCCTGCCGATTCCAACACAGCTTGAGAGTTCTGATCGGCCGATTTGGGTTCGCCCGCAGTCTGTCGGGCCTGGGCCACAAGTGTCTCGAAAGACTGCGTCGGCGGCGGCATCGGTCGTGCGGCATCGAATTCCGGCGGCATCCTGCCGGAATTGGTCCAACGCGTCCAATCGACCGTCAGTGCGTAAATCGCAAACGACAACAGGAACAGCACCAGGCTGCGGCGGAGATAAGCCTTGGCCGTCTGCCACCACGTGGTCGTGATCCGGCGTCGAAGATAGGTCAATCGAAACGAGTACCCGACTACGAAAAAGAAACTCGGCATGATCGAGTCGGCGTAGCTGAACCAGCTCTCGTTGTGTTTGAGCTGCGCCGGAACACTCAGGAAAGGAGCCAGAAAATTCACCAGGCACATGCCGGCGACGGTGTAGCCGCGAAATTGATCGATCGAAGCGATCCGCGGTTTGTCGAGGACAGCCGGGGACATGGAAGTTCTCGACCGCTCGCGGCCCCGGGTGATTCAGGCAGGTCCGGAGGCGCGACTTGGCGCGGCTGGGGTGTTTCTCTTGGAAGGAATTGGCCGGTGCGGCTTCCGGCATCCGCCGTCTTCGAGCGTTATCGAATTTCGGCGATTCAGAGTTTCACATAGATTTTTTGCTTTTCGAGATACCGGACGCAAGCATACGTGAGCCCGAAGAAGAGCGCGAACCCGCACAGGCAATACCAGAGGGGCGAGTCGTGCGGCACCAACGACGACTCTTTCCCCGCGATCTGCTCCTCGATCACATGATGCAAAAAGTAGGCGGCCAAAGCGTTGGTTCCAAAAGTCCGAAAGATGCCCACCGACACTCCACCCAGGTCGCAGGCGATCACGAACAATCCGTAAAGCGCGAAGGCAAAGCCCGAGGCGAACGTGATGAACGACAAATTGGGCATCCGCTTGCCCAGCATCCAATAGTTTTGGAGGCGATGGTCGATGGAAGGCGGGGGGTCGGTCTGCGGATCGTCGCGGGGCGGGGCGACGAAGGGGGGCTCAACCAGCAACTCCCGCCAAGTGCGGCCTTTCAGCCGATCCCACCGCGGAAGTACAGGGCTTTCGGCAAGTTCAAGGCTCGGATAGGCCTGCTGCTGGTCGTCGAGCACTTGGATCTTCGCTTGGATCGCGTCGATTTCGGGCCCGCTCTCGGTCTGGCTCCTGGCGCGGGCTCTGGCCAGGCGCGATTGCTCCCGTTGCTTCAGCAGTCCCAGCCAGTTCTGTTCCGCCTGTTGCCGAATGGTCCGGACGCGCCGTGCCTCGAGTTCCGGTCCCGAAAGTTCGGATAGCCGGGTCAGGCACGACATCCCATACCCCACGACCATAAAGGCAATTCCCCAGATGATGAGCCGCACGGCCCCGGCCGCCCGCGTTCGAGCCCCGATCACCAGATCGAAGGCCAATGTTCCGGCAAGCATTGCGACGGCCCAGCACAATGGGCCGAAGAACCCACCGTCCCAACTCCGGTCGTGCCCCGTCATGCACAACTTCGACAACCAGTTATCGTGGATGCCGTAGACAAAGTCCCAATTGAACCAATAGGAAAGGAGCAGGTGCGCGGCGCCCAACACGACCAGCGCCAGAAAGCGTGCCCCAAAACCTCGGCCGATGAACGGCAAAACGACGAGCTGCGTGACGCCGATGATGGCGAGCGTTTCCCAGAGATCCTGCTTCAGCAGTTTGCCCGCGGCAATCTGTAGGTGCACCAGCAGCCGCTGATTCGGAGAAAGCGCGTTCCAATCCTGGATCCGACGCACAGACGGACCCACAAGATCCGCCCCTTCCCGATCGACGATGCTTGCCGCGCTCCGCGCCTGGGCCACGCGAGGAGCGTCCTCCGCTGGCTGCGATTGGGGTTCTGCAATCGAAGAACCGATGGTCGAGGCGAGCGCCACGAGCGCTCGTTCGTCGGCTTTCGGATTCGCCTTCCGCGCCTGCGAAATCAGCTCAATAAAGGAGTGGGTCCGCAGAGGCTTCGGGCGGAACGGCTCGAACTCGGAGGGCATCTGGGAGAACTGATTCCAGCCGCCAAAGTCGCTGCCGAACCCGTACATCACGAGCGAGACGACAACCAACGCCAAAGAGCGCCGCACGTAGGTCCACACAGTGGGCCAGTAACCCGCCTGCTGGATCCGTCGCAGATACGTCAGGCGGAACGAAAAGCCGACTGCGAACAAAAAGCTCGGCATGATCGAGTCGGCGTAGCTGAAATAAGTGTTGTTGTGCTTGAGCACCGGATGAATGACGGCGAACGACGACAGAAAGTTGACGACGAACATTCCGGCGACCGTGTAGCCGCGAAACTGATCCATCGAAGCAATGCGCGGGGAGGGACCGGGGCTGACGCTCATGGGGAACTCGATCGGCGCGGAATGAGAGGCACGAATTTAAGATACTCGAAAACGCCCGGCTGCAAGAATCGTACGGGCATTACAGCGATCAACATTGCCATCGCGTCCTGCCGGCTGTTTCGCTCGGGCGATGGGCGAATTCGGTCGGACGCCGATCCTGGGGACTCAAGGCAGCACCGACGGGCGCAACCATTGGCCGGTGTGCATGTCGCTGGCGATGGCAGGCGGCGGCTTCCGCCACGGCCAGGTGATCGGCGCGACCGAGGCCGACGGAGGACAAATCAAAGACCGCCCCATAACGCCCGGCGATTTAGCCGCGACGATTTATTAGCACATGGGGGTGCCGCTGACGGCGACTTATCAAGATCCCCGCGGCCGGCCGCGAATGATCGTCGAGACCGGCGCGCCCATCAGCGAGCTGATGTAGTAACTAGTGGCTCAACCAACCGGGATCCCTAGTTGGGTGCCATGCCCACGGCTCGGCGTGGGCATGCTTTGCGGGACATGCCCACTCAAAGCTGTGAGACTGTCTGGGAATTCAGCGGGAAGATTTGCCTCGGGTGCCACGGTTGAGCTTGCTCAACCGTGCTCTTAACGGGTCAGCAACCGTCATCTGCAGCCGGAAAGAGCACGGCTGAGCCGGCGTCTCAGCCATGGCACCCGAATTACCGGACAGTCTCACTCAAAGCTGTGGGCATGGCACCCGTCAATTTACCACAGTCGGGCCACTAGCCATTCTTCGGCGAGAGCTGCTTCGCGCAGTCTCGAAAACGGTGGCGCAGAGTCGCAGAGTCGTCGCGAAAAATCTTTTGCGCCTGTCGCAAGCAATTCTCTTGGAGTTCCTCGCGCCAGTCGTCGATGAGCGCGATCAGCCGCTCGTTGACGTCGGGCAGACCCCCCGCGATGCAGGCCGCAACCTCGGCCCGCAGCATTCCCAAGTCATGATCGTCGCCGAGCTTTTGTTCGAGTTCATGGAGTTGCTCGGCCAGCCCGATCACCGACGGCGGGGCCACCCGCTCGAGCAGCTGCACCTGGTGATAAAGATATTTGGCCTGCTTGCGGCATTCGTGCAGATGCTCCGAAGTTCTTTCCTTTTCGACGTCGTCCAGAGCTTCGCAACCGGCCTTGCAGGTGGTGCGCAACCCGCGGCGGACCGCGCGGCGGCCATCGCGCGGTAAGGGCCAATCCGCCGACCGGCTCCGGCCATGCTCGATCGCCTTGCGCAATTCGTCCATCGCCTCGACGTTGCGCGCCAGCCGATCGTGGATGTCGCGCTGCCGCGCCTTGAGGAACCGCTCGAGCGCATCAAAGGCGGCCGGCGAAATGTCGCTCTCGCGATGCCTCAGCCTTTCGACCGCGTCGACCAGCACGCGGGCATTGCGCACTTCGGAAAACGCGGCCGCCGCGTCACGCAGCGCCTCATTCTCTTCCCGATACAGCTCTTGCCCCAACTCGCCGCGAACTAATCGCAACACGGCGCGCACGCGCTTGAACCGCTTGCGGACGTTGTGAATCGCTTCGTCCGCGGTGGCCCCGAGGCGGCACAGGTCGCGCAGAGCCTTGTCCAATTGCCGGCGGACGATCCGACTAATGTCCTTGCGGAACGGAACTCCCGGCTTGAGTGCAAAGGCCCCGCCCCTGGACTTCCTGCGCGACTGGTCGGTGTCGGCAGGATCTTGTCGGCCAGCCGAATCGTCGAACTTGTGTTTACGGCGGCTTTCACGCGGCGCCTCGATCCCAACGTTCGCCAGATCCGAGTGAGACTTGCCGGACGCTTTCTCCAGGCGAGCCCAATTCCCTGCCGTTTTCAGCTCGGTGCTGCTCATGTGGATACCTCCCTGACGCTCGTGCGGCGGGCTGCCCGACTTCCAATAGCCCCGCAATCAGAACAATGCAAACTCAGTATCAGCAGCAACACGCCGCAGCGGCAACGGAGCGCGCTGTGCCTCACAGGTGCCGGGAACTCAGCTTTCCAAAGGCACGACTTTTGCCCTGCCCCTTCGAGGTGTTGCCTCTGGGGATCTTACCTGAGGGGATTTTACCTGAAAGGAGCCAGCAATGTCGGACGAACTCTCGGGAAAGAAAGTCGCCATCCTGGTTGCGAACGGTTTCGAGCAAGTCGAGTTGACCGAGCCCAAACGAGCGCTGGAAGAGGCCGGTGCTACGGCCCCCATCGTTTCGCCCGAATCGGGGAAGGTCAAGGGCTGGAAGCACACCGAGTGGGGCGACGAGTTTCCGGTCGACGTGCCGCTTCAGGATGCCAAGGCCGACGACTACGACGCGCTCGTGCTGCCGGGCGGCGTGATGAATCCAGACACGCTGCGCCGCAACGAGTGGGTGCTGCAGTTTGTCCGCGCGTTTTACGAGTCGGGCAAGCCGATCGCCGCGATCTGTCACGGGCCCTGGACGCTGATCGACGCCGAGGTGGTCGAGGGCCGCACCATGACCTCTTATCCGTCGATCCAAACCGATCTGAAAAACGCGGGAGCCAAGTGGGTCGACAAAGAGGTCGTCGTCGACAACGGCCTGGTCACCAGCCGCAGCCCGGACGACCTGCCGGCGTTCAACCGCAAAATGATCGAGGAGATCGCGGAAGGCGCCCACGCGCGGACCTGATCGCGCGATTTCCGCGTTTAACCCCGAAGGGGTGGCACTCCGCTTGCCGTGTCAACCGGTGGTAGCTGATCCTCTCCGCGCTCAAGAAGCCCCCGAAGGGGGCGACACTCCGCCGGCGCCGCAACGCTCCTCGGCCAAAGAGTGTCGCCCCCGTTGGGGGCTTGCGGTTGACGGGCGACCCATACTCCACCGGTTGACACCGGTGGCAAGCGGAGTGCCGCCCCATTGGGGGCTGCAATCCGCGTGTCAGGACGCCCCGACTCACTCGCCGGGTGCCACGGCTGAGCTTGCTCAGCCGTGCTCTTCCCGGGAGGGGGTACGCGGCCATTTTTCGGTGCATGGCCATTCGTCGAGAGCAACCGAAAAGAGCACGGCTGCGTCTCAGCCGTGGCACCCAGTGGAAGATCAGGCAACCCCAACTATTTTCCAACTTGTTTCCACGCGCATAGAAACTCGGGCTTCTGCGATCGTGCCCGTTCTGGCAAGATGAGGGATGGCACCTTTATTTATTTTACGCGGCTCTGATCGAGGCTTCTCGCATGCAGACTGGAAATGGGCACGAAATTTGGTTGGTGGGCGGACGGACTTACACGAACTTCAAGGAGGCCGTCGAGGCGCAAGATCGTCGGGTGACACACTTTATCCGCCTGGGCGGAGTCGGCGAGGAAGAACTTTCCCGGATGCCCAAGCGGGTCATTCCCGAGGGAGCCACTGCCAAAAACTATAACCCGGAACCCGAATGGCCCATCTCCCAGGCGATCGACGAAGTGCTGGGGAAGAAATTCCGGCTGTTCACCGGCGCCCAGCTCAACTCGGGCCAGCATGAGACCCGTTATTTGATCCCCGGTGTATTGGCTGCCGGTCAGTTGGGGGGGATTTTTGGACCGTTCAAGACGCTCAAAACGTCCCTGGCGGCCGATCTCATGATTTCCTTGGCCAGCGGGACGCCGTTTTTGGGCCGCTTCCCCGTGACCCAGCCGGGCCGCGTGCTGTTTTTGTCCGGGGAATCGGGCTTGCCGGCGCTCAAGTCGATGGCCCAGCGGATCTGCGCCGAGCGCGGGCTGTCGCTGGACACCTTGGAGAATTTTGTCTGCTCGCCGGACGTCCCCAAGCTGGGCGACCCCTTCGACATGATGGCCTTCACCGAACTGGTCGAGAGGGAAAAGCCGGTCTGCGTGGTCATCGACCCGGCCTTCCTGGCGTTGGGAGGCGGGCGCAAGGGCCGGGGCAAGTCCAAGAACCTGTTCGAGATGGGGCAACTGCTGCGGCCGCTGGCCGAGCTGTGCGAGTCGACCGGCTGCGCCGTGCTAGTCGTGCACCATTGCAAAGCCGGCAAAGCGGGCGATCCGGCCAGGCTCGAAGACCTCGCCGGCAGCGGTTTTGCGGAACTCTCGGCCCAATGGCTGTTGGTCTCGCGCCGCCGGCCGTTCGACCCTGCGTCGGGACAACACGGGACGGGACACCACGAATTGTGGCTCACGACGGGCAGCCGGGCGGGTGACCAGGGTCTGTGGGAACTGGACGTCGACGAAGGCGCGGCGGAAACGTCGGGAGGTCGCCGGTGGAAAACGGCCCTTCGTCCGGTCACCTCGACAACAACCTCGGCGGACGAACGGTTTGTCGCCGCCCGTGAAGACTGCAACCTCCGCCGCCGCGCGCTGGCGTTCGATCGTCAGTGCCAGCGCCTGTTAGAGCTGTTGACCGCTTACCCGGACGGACGCACGGCCCGTTTTATCCGAGATACTCTCGGCATGAGCGGCGATCGGATCAAGCGGGTGCTCGACTCGCTGATCGAGAAAGGGCACGTGGTCCGAATGGAGGACCGCCTCATCGACGCACGCCGGCCAATCATCACTTACGCCCGCGTGCAGGTGGTGGACCTGGCCGCCTCGGCGATCAAAGCGGGCGGCCTCCCCGGGCCTGATCAAAAAGTGTACGACATCGGGACGGGACTGTTTGTGGATCAAAAACCGTCCCAAGATGCCAGCCTCATTACGTGCCTGAACGTCGAGGAGATGCGTCGGACCGTGGCCCTGGGACTGCACCGCCGAAGGGGCGCCGCAGCAGGATCGAGCCGCGAAACATCTGCGGCGACAGAGTCGGGACGGGACATGGGACGGGACACAAGTGGGAACACGGGACGGGACATGGGACAAGAGTCGGGACGGGACACGGAACTCGACAACGCTTGGATCGCGTCGGGCATCTGATAGCGACGGACAAAAGGTCGCCGGCGCACAAGGCGACGGTATCCACGAATTCGCGGCAGAATTTCTTTGGCTTGGCTGAGCGGCTGCCGCTCAGCCGTGGCACCCGATCGCGGAAACGGAGGCACCGAACACTAACGAGCGGTTAATCTTCATCGCTTGCGATGTGCCGAGTGGTCGTCGAGAATGAGGGTACGCATTTCCGGCCTACGGAGGGGCCGGCTCTCCTGCCTCACCTGTTGCTCGATCGCTCGAATTTCCATGCGCAAACGTTGGCTGAAAATCGCGGCCGCTGTCGCCGCCGTGATGGTGGTTTTGATTGTTGGATTGGGGTTTTGGGTCTGGAGCCTGCTCTCCGGGAGTCTGCCGCAGGTTGACGGGGACTACCGCACGGCCGGAATCACGCGTGACGTGAAGATCGAGCGGGACAATCTCGGCATTCCGATCATTCGGGCCGCCAACCGAAAAGACCTCGCGTTCGCCACCGGGTTCGCACACGGCCAGGACCGCTTCTTTCAGATGGATTTGTTGCGCCGCAATTCGGCCGGCGAGCTGTCTGAAATTGTGGGGGCGGGCGCCTTGGAAATTGATCAGCGAGTGCGCGTGCATCGCTTCCGCAACGTGGCCGAGAGGATTTTGTCCACCGGCGATCCGAACGAGCGGGCCTTTCTCGAGTCGTATGCCGCGGGAGTCAACGCGGGTCTGCGGTCGCTCCACACAAAGCCCTTCGAGTATTACCTGCTGGGCCTAGAGCCGGCGCCTTGGAAGGCGGAAGACTGTGCACTCGTGATGTTTTCGATGTTCCTCGATCTGCAGGGGGACACCTTCGAGGCCGAGACGACGCTGGGATTGCTGCACGACGCGATGCCCGGCCCGATGTTCGATTTTCTGGCCCCGCGCGGCACCGAATGGGACGCTCCCATGCTCGGCAAGCCGTTCGCGACGCCGCCCCTGCCGCCGGCCACGGTTTTCGACACCCGCAAGACCAGCTTTGTCCCCGTCGCCCAGCTCGATCCTCTCGACCGCGCGCCGAAAGAGCCGCCCTTTCATATGGGGAGCAACAACTGGGCGATCTCGGGCATACGCACGGCAGACGGTCGAGCGATCGTGGCCAACGACATGCATCTGGGAATCCGCGTGCCGCACATCTGGTATCGGGCGTCGTTTGTTTGGCCCGAAGCGGAGGGGTCGAAGACCGACCAGCGAATTACCGGATTGACCCTGCCGGGGACGCCCGCGATGGTCGTCGGCAGCAACGGACACATCGCCTGGGGCTTCACGAACACGCAGGCTGATTGGGCCGACGTGGTGATCGTCGACGTCGATCAACACGACAAAGAGTCTTACCTCACTCCCAAGGGCCCGCAGAAGTTCGAGCACCATTCCGAGAAGATCAAGGTCAAGAACGCGCCGGACGCCGTGCTCGACGTGGTCGACACGATTTGGGGTCCGGTGATCGACACCGACGCCAAAAATCGTCCACGGGTGTGGCGCTGGGCGGCGCACGACACCGAAGGCGTCAACATGGGGCTGCTGAAGCTCGAATCGGCGCGAACGCTCGAGGAATCGCTGCGACTGGCGAACCTGGCCGTGGCGCCGGGGCAGAATTTCGTCGTCGCGGATGATAAGGGCCGCATCGCCTGGACTGTGATGGGCCGATTGCCGCGTCGCGTCGGATTCGATGGCCGGCTGCCCAGCTCGTGGGCCGACGGGTCGCATCGCTGGGACGGGTATCTCAAGCCGGAAGAATACCCGCGGATTATCGATCCCGCCGATGGGCGGATTTGGACCGCCAATGCTCGCGTCGTGAGCGACGATTTATTGGCCCGCCTGGGCGATGGAATGTACGACCTGGGGGCGCGGGCCCAACAAATCCGCGACGACCTGCGCAAGCTCGACAAGGCGAACGAAGGCGACATGCTCAAAATCCAGCTCGACGATCGGGCCGTGTTCCTCGAGCGCTGGCGGAAGTTGCTCTTGGATACGCTTGATTCCGAGGTGGTGGCTGCCGACCCTCGCCGGGCCGAGCTGCGGGCCGCCGTCGAAAACTGGGGCGGCCGCGCCTCGATCGACTCGGTCGGTTTCCGCGCCGTCCGCGAGTTTCGCCTGGCACTCGTCAACCAACTTTCCGATGTGCTTGTCGCGCCCTGCAAGGAGGTGCAGCCCAACTTTTCGATCGCCGGCCTCGATCGCACGGAGGGTCCGATCTGGCAGCTGGTTTCCAAGCAGCCGCCCCACTTGATCGATCCGCGTTTCAAGACCTGGAAAGAACTGTTGCTCTCGGCGGCCGACGGAGTCGTGAGGAATTCGACCAAAGGCGGCACGCGGGTGGCCGACTACACGTGGGGCAACTACAACACCACGCGAATTGCCCATCCGCTGACGCTGGCGGTGCCGTCGCTCGCGCTGGCTCAACATGCCCGCCCAAGAGTTGCCGGGCGACTGGGACAACATGCCTCGGATTCAGACGCCCGACAAAGGGGCGTCAGAGCGAATGGCCGTTTCGCCCGGGCACGAGAGCGACGGCTATCTGCACATGCCCTGCGGACAATCGGGGCACCCGCTGTCGCCTCATTTCGGCGACCAGCACGCGGCATGGGCGGAAGGGAAAGCCACTCCCTTCATGCCTGGTCCGCCCGAGCACACGCTGGTGCTGAAGCCGGCCGCTTGAAAATCGCAACAGCCAGCAAGGGACCTAGCAGCACTCGTTCACACGCCGCCGACTCGTTTACACGTCGCAGAGGCGCACGGCCTGGCGGAGACCGTCAAGCGGATTACGCGTGGGGATGAATTCCTGGCCGACGTAGCCCGTGTAGCCCATTTCCAGCAGCTTTTTCATCAGCGGCGGGTAGAGGATTTCCTGATTTTCGTCGAGCTCGCCACGCCCCGGATTGCCGGCCGTGTGCACGTGACCGAGGATGTCCTTCGTCTGCTCGAGCCGCCGGATCAGGTCTCCGTGCATGATTTGCACGTGATAAATATCGAAGAGGAGTTTGACCCTCGGCGAACCAACGCGACGGATGATCTCGGCCACGCGATCGAGGTCGTCCCCCTGGTAGCCAAAATGCCCTTTCATCGGATGCGAGTGATCGCGGCTGTTGAGATGCTCGACGCAGACGTTCACCCCTTTGCGTTCGGCATATCCGGCGATTTCCTTGAGTCCCGCTACAGAGTTCGCAATCCCCTCCTCGAGCGGAATCTCGCCGCTGGTTGGATCGTCGGCATTTCGCCACTTGTAGCCGACAAACGAGATGACGCTCGGAACTCCGGCCGCCGCGCATTGGTCGATCGTCTCGCGCGTCCGCGCCAGCAATTCAGCACGGTGAGCCGGGTTATTGAACCCTCGTTTGAATGGGGCTCCCGGCATGCCATTGGGAGCGATCGCACAAGAGAGCCCGTAGCGGCGGAGCGTCGGCCAGCTTTTCGGTTCGCAGATTTCGACCGACACGCAGCCCAATTGCCGGGCCACCTGGCAGGTGCGCTCGATGTCCCACTTTTCTCCAGCCGAGTTAAAGCACCAAAACACGATCGATTGGCGGATCCGGCCGTGCAGCGGCGTCTGCTCGTCGCTCGACCCGGCCGCCAACGCCAACCCGGGAACGGCTGTGGCGGCCGCGACCGCGATCGACCCCTGCAACAACTGGCGACGGCCTAACTCGGGTGTGGGCCGCGTTTCGTCTGCTGATGATGTCATGCTGCGATCTCCTCGCCCGCAATTATCGTCATTCATTTTGCCGGCGCCGAGGAGGCCGCGGCGGTTTCGAAACTCAAGGTGGCCCCGTTGACAATCTCTTTGTGCACGATTGACGTGCGGTCGAGCACGGCACCGTTCAGGCGAACTCGCTCAGGTGCCCCGGGGTTTGCGGCCCCCGGATCGCCCGTGATGACCAGTCGATGATCCCCCAACTTGATCTCGGCTCGTTTCCATAGCGGGCTGACCAATTCGTAGCGATCCGAGCCGGCTGTCGGAAAAATGCCCAGAGAACTCAACACATACCACGCCGAGATAGTTCCTCCGTCGTCATTGCCGTCGAGCCCGTTCTCTTGGTCTCCGTATTTGTGCTCGAGAATCCAGTGCACCCATTTCGTCGTCAGATCCGGCCGGCCGGCCGCGTTGAACAGATAGACCGAGTACAAATCGGGCTGATTGCCATGCCAATAGTAGGCATTCGGCTGCACGTTGACTTGCGGCACGGAGTGTGAAAAAAACTGCCCGAGCTGGTCGATAAAGTACTCTTTGCTCTTAAATAACGAGATCAGCGCCGGCGCATCGAAGGGCACACCCCACCGCCATTGCAGGGCGCTCCCCTCAACGTAGGCGTGGGTGTATTTTCCGCCCCGGTCGAGATAAGTCAGCAACAGCGGCCGGAAGTCCTCCATGAATGCTCCGTGCGAGTCTCGTGGCTGGAAATATTGCGTTTGAGGGTTCCAAAGCTGCCGATAGGAGAGGGCGTGCCTGGCGAACAGGGCCGCATCCTCGGTGTGGCCGAGAGCCTCGGCCAGCCGGGCGATGCAGTGATCGGCATAGGAGTACTCCAGCGTCCGGGCGACCGACTGCTTCATCAAGTCAGACGGACAATACCCGAACTTCAGATAGTCCTCGATGCCGGCGCGGCCCGAAAACCGCGAATTGCGGGGCGGTCCGAGGGCCGTTTTCCGCATCGCCTGGTAAGCGGTCTCGACGTCGAAATCCCCGATCCCCTTGAGGTAGGTGTCGGTCAGCATGATGTCCGCCGGCGTTCCGAACATCGAATTGGTGTAACCGTTGCCCGATGGCCAGCGCGGCAGATACCCGCCCTGGCGGGCCATTTCGACCAACGAGACCGCCATGTCTCGCTGTTCGCGGGGTGCGATCAGGCAAAAGAGCGGGTGGACGGTGCGAAACGTGTCCCAAAGCGACATGTCGGTGTAGTAAGTGAAGCCGTTCGCTCGATGCACGCGTCCGTCGAATCCGAGGTAGTCGCCATTCACATCGTTAAACACCGTCGGCATCTGCAACGCGTGGTAGAGGGCGGTGTAAAAGATCGACTGCTCTTTTTCGCTCCCCCCTTCGACGCGAATGCGACCGAGCGCCTCTTCCCACTGCTGCCTGGCGTTTTCGAGCACGGTGTCGAAATCCAACGACAGAGCTTCGCGGTCCAGGTTCTCGCGGGCGTTCTGCACGCTGACATACGAGATGGCCAGCTTCAGCTCGACTGTGTGGGGATCGTATTTTTTGCCTGTGTTTTTGTCCGTTTCTTTCTCTTTCGGGTCTTGATTGTCGAACAGCAATGCGGCGCCGACGTCGTCGCCGCCTGCCGCACCCTTCAGGGGCTGAGAGACGCCATCCTGCCAGGTTCCGAAACGTGTGAACGGCCAATTGGATCGCGCGACGAAGTGAATCGGAATGCCGCCGTAGCGCCCGGAGAACGTGCCGTACGTGCGCACGGAGCCTTCGACTTCGCGGGCTCCGGCAATGACGCGGACGTGGGCATCCTTGCACTTCCCGCGTCCCAGCACGCTCGAGACGTGAATCAACAGACGGGGTTTGTCACTGGCCGCGAAATGATAGCGGTGCACACCGACTCGGCGCGTCGCGGTCAATTCGACGCTCAGACCTCGGTCGGGAAGCGAGAGCGAGTAGTAGCCCGGAAAAGCCGTTTCGTCCCGGTGCGAGAAGGGCGCCTTCAGGCCGTGGCGTATGGCTTCTTCCGAGTCGTGGCCGGACAGCGGAATGACCATGAAGTTTCCGCCATCGACCGCACCGGTGCCAACCAGACGCGTGTGGCTGAAACCCAATATCTTCCCGTCGCGATAATAGTACCCCGATGTATTCGTCGCCCGCCGGCCCGAGTCAGCAATTGTGTCGGGGGAGAGCCGAACCATCCCGAAGGGAACCGTCGCGCCCGGGAACTCGTTTCCGCAAAGATACGAGAGCCCACCGGTCCCGATCAATGGGTTTACGTGCCGGCCCAACTCACCGGGATGCACCGGCGCAGCGGCGGGGAGAGGCTCAGCCGCCGACGCGCAAAGGGCCCTGACGCTCAGCGCGACGCACACGACGACCTGCCGAAAGCCTGAGACCCGAGCGTTCCGATGTTTCCGGGGGCAGGCCGATCTCGACTGCACGCTTTGCATTGTTCCACTAGTCCTGACTTGATCCGCTTCGACTATGCACACACCTGACAAAAGTTACAGGTATCTTCGTGAGTCAACCGCTCGCAGCGATAGTTCACTGTTGGTCACTTGCTGAAAACTAGACCCGTCCCTATTTTTTCCGCGAAAGGAACGTGCAGCGATCCTGCCGCGAAGTTAGTTTTCGGTCGCGAGGCCACGAATCAAAAAAACGCGCGGGAAATCAGCGATCGGATCATTGATCGCTGTGTTACGGATTGTTAACGTCGGAATGTTAAAACCATCTCAACTTCTGTAAGGCAAATGAACAATGGCAAAGAAGGCAAACGGTTTCAATTTATCGGAGACAATTCGAGACTATCGCAAATCCCATCGCGGTGCCTCGGCTCGGGAAGCGATGGAAGCCATCAAGAAGAGCAATCCGGACCAGAAGATCAACGAGGGGACGTTCAAGAGCACGTTCTACAAGCTCGCTGGGAGCGGAAAACGGTCGGTCCGCAGGGCCAAGCCGGGCCGCGGGGGGCGAGGTGGCGACGGATTTGATGTCATGCGCGCGGGGCTGACGTTCATCCGCTTGGCGGGAAGCGTCGACGCGGCTCGCGAGCAGCTCGCCGGACTCAAGGACCTGATCGAGACGGCTAGAACGGTCGATTGATCCGCTAGTCGGTTCGCATCAAGAAGGCTCGCCGGCCCGCGCCCACGGCCGGCTAGCGTCCGATCAGCCTGCTACCCACTGCCGGTCACTGGCGAGTGGATGTTGAGTATTTTCTCAGGATGCTGATTCAGCTAGTGTCCGGAGAAGACGTCGCATCCGGTCTTGCCATCCAAAATCGTGGCACGTCAGGCCGGGCGCTGACGCGCGCCTCGTCAAGGTCGTCGCCAGAATTTCGAGGCCGGTCGGTCGCGCGGCAAGTGGAATCGCAAAGGGCGAGGTTGCTAACGGTCATTTTTTTCTGGGTATTTCCTTTCGGAGGTGTGTTCGGAAGAATAGTGGCGGTCTGATGGCTAGAGGACCGGGATCGTTTCAGTCCATGCGTCCTCCTCCCGAACCGGCGGGAATCAAAACGGCACGAGTCGACACCCCTGAAAAATTTCGAGCATGATCCCCGGTCCTGCGATTGAAAAACGCGCGATCCGCCTGTCTAGCGACCTGGCGACCCCCTTCTATCGCCTGTTTTGGGGTCGACACATTCACCACGGATTGTGGAATGCCGCCGAGAGTCCGGCCGACGCGCAATCCAATCTCATGGAAGCGGTCATCCGCGAGGCCCGATTGCGCGGCGGGGAGCGCGTGCTCGACATCGGTTGTGGCATCGGCACCTCGGCGGTTCACCTCGCCAAAGCGTGGAACTGCCGCGTCACAGGAGTCACGATCAGTCGCGTGCAGCAGCAATGGGCGACGTTCGGCGCGTTGGTCAACGGTGTTGGTCCTCGAACGCGGTTCCTGGCGGCCGACGTGGAGACCGTGCAGCTCACTCCGGAAACGTTCGACCTGATTTGGGTCGTCGAGTGCGCCGAGTACCTGTTCGATAAGCCGGGGTTTGTCCACCGCCTCGCCGATTGGCTGCGTCCGGGGGGCCGCGCCGTCGTCTGCGCTTGGGAAACCGGCGACGGCCCGCTCAGTGACGACGCGCAGCAGCGAGTGTATGAAGTGTGCGCGGGGTTTGGTTATCCGTCTCTGACCAGCGGCGAGGAATACAGCCGCTGGTTCGCCGAGGCCGGGCTCGAAATCGAACGACGCAGTGATTGGACGGACCGGGTCAGCCGAACCTGGGAAATTTCCTGGCAGAACGCGCAGCGATCACCTGTGCATTGGCTGGCGCGGCTCCGCGGCCGCCAAAGACTCACATTTTGGGACCACTATCTGGCGATTTTGACCGCTTATCGCACGGGCGCGATGAAATACGAATGCTGGAGCGTCTCGAAGCCAAATGCGGGCTCGCAAGTCCACCCGCAACAGGCTTCCCCGGCCAGCCCGCTCGTCAAATGACCGGCTCGCCAGCCGTCTCGTCGTAACGATTGCATCGAATTTGCGCGGGGTTTGCACTTTTGAATCGCGGTCAAGGATTTGGCGCCGTTTTTGCGATCGCTCCCTCGATCTGCCGTGCAAGTCGCGCACTCCGCCTCGGCGGTCGCGCGCGCTCAGGCGTTGGTCAATTTTTGAACGATTCGATGTGAAAAGCCTGGGCAAGATGGTAGGTTTAGACACGCCCCTGCGGGCGCCTAATCGGGACCAGTCCCTACGCTCAATTACTGACGGAGTATCCGCGTCCCGATCGCCGTGCAAACTCCGGTCGAAGGTCCGCGTCTTGGCATCCTAAGGAAGCTTACCCAATGCAGACCATGAACAGCACCACGAGTCTATCGACCCCACTGAGCGAGCAGATGCTGCAGCGGGGTCGTCAGTCGATCGCCGGCGGAGACAGCAGCACGATGCGCGTGCTCCCCTACCATCTTCCGCTTGTGGCGGCCCGCGGACAGGGCTCCCGCGTCTGGGACATCGACGGCAACGAATACCTTGACCTCAACATGGCCTACGGCCCGCTCGTCTTGGGCCATTGTCCCGAACCGGTCATTCGCGCGGTGACCGACCAGATTCGCAATCGGGGGAGTCAACTGGGTTTCCCGACCGAGATTACGATCCGGGTCGCGGAAAAGATCAAAAGACTGTTTCCGAGTATGGAACTGATGCGCTTCGCCAACTCGGGAACCGAGGCCGACGTTTCGGCCGCGCGTCTTTCCCGCGCCTGGACGGGCCGTCCCAAGCTGATTCAATTCGAGGGGCACTACCACGGCTGGAGCGACACGCTTTTCAATCGCTACCACGCTCCCCTGGAAGACCTGCCGACGGGCCCGTACGGACCGGCGATTCCCGGCACCCAAGGGCTCAACGGCGCTCCGCACGATAACCTGGTTTGTCGCTGGAACGACGTCGATGCCCTCGAGCAGTGCCTCAACGATCATCGCGGGCAAGTTGCCGGCGTCATCATGGAGCCGGTGATGGGTAACGCGGGGACCATTCCGCCGCTTCCCGGTTATCTCGAAGCCGTGCGTGCTTTGACCAAAGAGCACGAGGCGCTCCTGATCTTCGACGAAGTGATCACAGGCATGCGCGTGGCTGCCGGAGGAGCCCAGGAACTCTACGACATCCAGCCGGACATCACCGTCATCTCGAAGGGGTTGGGCGGCGGATATCCGGTCGCCGCCTTCGGCGCCTCGAAAGAGATCATGCAACTCGTCGTGGACGGGAAGATGTTCCACGGCGGAGTTTATTCGGGCAACGCCGTCGTGATGTCGGCCGCCGAAGTGGTCCTCGACGAAATTCTGGCGCACCGCACCGAGTTCTACGACAAGCTCAACAAGCTCGGTAATGAGCTGACACAGGAAGCATCGCGGATCCTGGCACGGGCGGGCATCCCGCATCTGACTCAGCACGTCGGGCCGATGATCTCGATCTTCCTCACCGACGGGCAGGTCGATTCGCTCAACAACTATCGGGAAGTTCGCCAGCACTGCGATTTCGCCAAGTACATCCGCCTGCAGCATCTGATGCAGCGCTCGGGTGTCTATTTCCACCCGAACCAATTCGAGCCGTTGTTCCTCTGCGTCGCGCATTCGAGCCAGGATCTGAGTATCGTACTGGAACGATTCGAGCAGGCCGTCACGGCCCTCAGGGCCTGACGGAAGGATTGCCGCGTTGGTCGCTCGACGCTGGTGAATCCAGGTGGCGAGCGATCTGCGTGAGAGGCCGGTGACTCAAACAGCCGGCCGCTCGCAACAGGGGCCGTTCGCGCCGGCTGATGATCAAAGCTTGCCGGCACGCCGGTGTTCTTGCCCGAGTCGATGATGGAAGCACAACACTCCGCGGCCGAGTTGGATTTCGCCGTTCCCATGGATGCCACCGAGCTGCTGAAGGAGAGCACGCGCCGCTTTGCAATTGAGCGGAGGCAGCATCCACGCAACTTTGAATCCTGGCTGCGAGAATCCGGAGATCCGACGCCGCTGCCGCGGACCGATTCGCAGTCGCCCGTGCTGGTTGTGGGCGCCGGGCCGGCTGGCCTGGCAGCCATGGCGGAGTTGCGTCGAGCCGGGGTCAACTTCGAGGGAGTCGAGTTCCACAGACAGGTCGGAGGGATTTGGGATCAGTCGAATCCACTTAGCAGCGTTTACGACAGTCTGACGACGAACACCTCGCGCTACACGACTCATCTCGGACCGCCGATGCCCCGCGAGTGGCCCGACTATCCGCACCATCGCCAGGCATACGGCTATTTGGAGCGATTTGCGGCCGAAGCGGGCATCCTGCCGCACATTCGCTTTCTCACCTCTTTCGAGGGAGCGGTGAAGTCGGACCGGCAAACGTGGATCGCCGCCCTCCGTTCAGTGGGGGAGCACAAAAGCGACGCGCGCGAATACCGCGCGATCGTTGTGGCGACAGGATTGCATCATAAGAAGAACCGCATCTTCCCCGAGCATCTGCGATCGCAGGCGGCCGCGAGCGGACTCGACGTCATTCACTCCAGCGATTATCGCCATCCAGGCCGCTACGTCGGCAAACGGGTGCTGGTCGTCGGGCTGGGGGTCTCGGGCACCGATATCGCCAACGAGGTGAGCCGCGTGGCGGCGCGCACGATGATCTCCTTCCGCTCGGTTCCCTGGATTGTTCCGCTGAACGTTTTTGGGCGCCCGGGAGACCAAGCGGCGCAGAGCGCGATGGCTCGCCTGCCGTTCGGAATCCAGCGCGAGTGCTTCCGTTTCATCCGCTCGATGACCGTCGGCGATCCGCGGCGCCTCGGTTTGCCCGCGCCGAGCGATCGGTTGTGGGATCGATTTGCGCTTTCCGATCGTGGGATCGTCGAAGCGCTCAAAACCAATCGTGTCGTCGCCTGCCCCAGCGTGGCGGCGATTGAAAATGGCGCCGCAATCTTTGGCGACGATCGCCGACCCGAGCCGATCGACGCCGTGATCTTTGCCACGGGATATGAGCGAAAGTACCCGCTCCTCGAGGACCGTGCGCTCGACGGCAAGAGCCTCTCCGAAAGTCTGCCTTTCCTGATCTTCCATCCGACCGATCCGTCGCTGGCCTACCTTTCGGAGGTCATTTCACCGTGCGGCTGCTGGTCGATCTTTCTCGAGCAGGGTCGCGCGATCGCGGCGTTCTTTGCCGCCGAACAGCGCGGCGAACGCGCCGCGACGGAACTCAACGCCCGACGACTGCTCCCCTCGCCCGACGTCAAAGGTGGGTGGTATCGAAAGGCTGACGGATTTCACGTCGACGTCGGCTCCTACTTGCGGACGTTGCGAAAGCTCTCGACCTGGCTTTCCGATTCTCAACCGACTGCCCGCCGTCGAGATACTCTTTACCAAGGGGACCGCACCGGACACACATGATCGAAATACGGACCTACGACGGCGATCCGGAGGAATTGGCCGTATTTTGCACGAACGTCTGGAGGACTCGATACGGCGGTCAGATGCCCGTCTGGCTCTGGACCGGCCCTTTCTTCAACTGGGAACTCTTTTCGGAAGAACCCGGAGCCCGCGACTTTTTGGTTGCGGCCTACGACGGCACGCGGCTGATTGGCGCCCACCCGGCGAAGCCCGTGCACTATCACTGGCAGGGAGAACCGGTCTTCGGCACGGCCGGCGCCTACTTCTCGGTCGATCCCGAGTACCAGTCGCAGTCGGTGTCCCTCAAACTCGTGCTCGAGCAGCGCCGCCGCCACCGCGAACGTGACGCCCTGTACGACATGGGCTACCTGATCATGGGCGCCCAAACCGCGATGGGAAAAGACTTCTGGCTGCGTCTGAAGACGATGCAAGTCGTCGCCAAGCTCAGCCTCTGGACCCGCATGATTGACCATCGCGCGCTCACCGAATTCTCCATTTCGGCCCGCGATCGCTGGGGCAGCAAACTGATGGGACTCGTGCAAGGTCGACCGAAGCCGCCGGCCGATCCTGCTCGCGTTCGTCCCTACCGCGATGCGGATCTCCATGATTGCCTGGAGTTGGCTGGTGAGCTGAGCCGAGCGGCCGACTTCGGCATCCTGTGGGACGAAGTATCACTCGCCAGACAATTGGCATTTCCAAATGTGCCCCGTACGCTCGTCTTCGAGCTCGATGGACGCGTTCGCGGCTTGGTGAACTTCTCGAAGCAACCGTTCTGGGGTCGCCGCGAGATCCTGGTCGGAATGATCGATCTGTTATGCGTTCAGCGGCTGAATGCCCGGCAAACGCGAGACCTGTTGAGTGCCGCGTTGGTCGAAATCGCGGAAGCTGGGTGCCATGTGGCCACTCTTCTCGGCACGCAAGGCGTGCCCATCGGATCTCTGTTGCGGACGGGCTTTATTGAGGAGCTGCCACCAGATTATCTTTACGTCGCACAAGCAATGACGCCGGATGCGCGCACGCTCAAGACGAAGAGTCTTCACGCGATCATGCGGTAGCCCGGCTACAAGAGTTCGCTGATCGCGCCACCCTGATAAACCTGATGCGGTCGTCCCGCTTCGTCGTGCCAAGCCACCGTCTCGGGCAAACCAAGCGATTGGTAGATCGTGGCCGCCAAATTCTCCGGAGTCTTGGGGTTGCTCGCCGGGAAGGCGCCGATTTTGTCCGAGGAGCCGACGACCGTGCCGCCCCGCACGCCTCCTCCGGCAAAGAACACTGTCTGAAGCGCGCCCCAGTGATCTCGCCCGGGAAGCTTATAGAACTGCGGCAGATGACTGATGCGAGGTGTGCGGCCGAACTCCCCTGCCATGACGACCAAGGTCGAGTCCAGTAGCCCGCGCTCGTGCAGATCGTCCAGGAGCGCCGAGACAGACTGGTCAGTCGGAGGAAAGAGCTTGTCGCGCAGATGGGGAAACGCTTCGCCGTGCGTGTCCCAAGTTTCGTTGTTGCCCAAATGCACCTGCACCAGGTTCACGCCCGCCTCGATCAGTCGGGCCGCCATCAAGAGCGACCACCCGAATGAGTGGCGGCCGTAGCGATCTTGCACACTCGCCGGTGCTTGCTCGACATCGAGGGCGTCACGAATCCGCCGATCGGTCAGCAATCCGATGGCCCCCTGTCGAAACCGATCGAATTCCTCAACGTCGGCGCAGCGCTCGAGGTCGGCTCGCTGATGATCGACCACTCGTAGCAGGTCCGTGCGCCGGAGCATTCGCGTCCGGCTCAGCGACTGCGGCAGCGACAAGCTCGGAGCCTCGAATCGCGAACGCCTCGGCGTGTTCGGTCGATCTTGATGGTCGAACTCGTAGGTCGGAAACGCGCCGTAGCTTGCATGGCTGTAGGGCGCCACTTCGATGAACCACGGATCGTGGCGAGAGCCCATCACGCCAGCAAACTGGCCCGGAATGATCCGCCGTGACGTGTGGACAAGCCGATCAGGTAACACGGCCGCCGGAGGCAGATTGTTGCGACGCGGGACGACGGCTCCGGCCACCGAGGCAATCGACGGCCAGTCGCTCGGTTCGGCGGCAGAAGGGTTGAATCCCCTCGGGAGATCGCTGCGCCCGGTCAGCATGATGTGATGCCCGGCCGAATGATCGTTCGAGCCATGCGTCAGCGAGCGACACAGGGCCCACAAGTGGCTGCGTTGGGCCAACCGCGGCAAGTGCTCACAGATATAGAGCCCGGGCGTACTCGTCTCGATCGGACGAAATTCGCCGCGGATGTTTTCGGGGGCATGCGGCTTCATGTCGAAGCTGTCGTGCTGGGACAAGCCGCCCGACAAGAAGATATAGATCACGCCGCGAGCCTTGGGCTCGGCGATGGGACTTGCAGCCGCTTGCCGGAGCGGCACGAGATGGTTGATCCCAAGGCCTAACAGGCTGATCGACCCGGCCTCGAGCCATGTGCGACGGTCAATGAGCGGATGTTGACCACCGAGCATCAATCACCTCGGGAGGCGGGGAACATTCCCGTTCCAGCTTGGAGTGGGACGAGGAGGCGGGCATCTTTTCGCGGGACGGAGGCTGTCCACGAAATAGTACCAAGGTCTGCCGGGTTTTACCCCCACTGGACGATCTTCTGCGGCGTGAAATCCGCCGAGTCGACACGGCGCTCAGTTGTGCGTCGGCTCTTCGTTCTCCGCGGCCCCCTGAGTGCGCGGCGGCGCTCCGTTCTCGGGCGACTTGCGAATCCCGCGACGCATGAGTTCTCGCCAGGCCGACTGCGCCGGCGGCGTGAAGGCGAAGTAGCAGAAGATAAGCGGCATGGCCTCGCGCAGCACGAACACGATCGCAAACGTGAGGATGATTTGAATCAGACGCAGCCGGCTGCGATGTCCGCGAAAGAGCTGGTTGAAGAAGTGGGCATACCGAAAGCGTGACACCATCAGCACGGCCACCGACAGCGTGATCGCCGGCAAGAGCAGGTACGTCACTGGAATCAGCCAGGCGGCGAGCGTGTGCCAGGCGCCTTCGGTCACCAGTGCCCGGGCGCGGAGGCCCGTCAACGCGATTGGAAAAGACGCGATCGTTGCCGCGGCAGCCGGCGACGGAAGTCCGCTGAACGAAGTGTGCGAATCCTCCTCGTCGGTCTCGACATTGAACCTCGCCAGCCGCAAGAGCGCGCACAGCGAGAACAGGCAGGCGATCACCCACAAGAGCCTGGAGGGGTATTCGAAGAACGGCTGGAAGCGCTCCTCAAGGTTGTTCACCACCGAAGAATCGAATTCCATCGAATGCAGCAACCGCAGCATCAAGAAGGCCGGGGCGACGCCGAAACTGACGGCGTCGCACAGGCTGTCGAGCTGGGCGCCAAAATCGCTCGTTTGCCGCGCAAGGCGGGCGACGCTGCCGTCGAGCATATCGAACAGCATCGCCAGAAAGATAAGAATAGCCGAGATGAACAAGAATTGGTCGCCGGCCGGATCGGGTCCCACACGGGCGGCGTACGTGATCGCGCCGAAGCCGCAGGCCGCGTTGCCCAGGGTCAACAGCGTGGGAAGTACGGCAAAGACTTTCCGCCGGCTGACCAGACCCCGGCGACGCCGCCTCAGCTCCGATAGCGCGCGACGATCGTCGACCCCGCGAGGACTTTGTCCCCCGGTTTCACCGTGATCTCCAGGCCGGTCTCGCATGGCAGCACCAATTCCGTCCGCGACCCCAATTTTATCATGCCGAATTGCTCGCCCGCGTCGAGAACGTCCCCCGGTTTGAGCCAGCAGACGATTCGGCGAGCGAATTGCCCCGTGATTTGCCGGACGGTCATCCGGCGATGAGGCGGGACATCCTCTTCGATCCGCACGGCCAGTTGTTCGTTCTCGCGGGCCGACTCGGGCCGCAGTGCGTTGAGCATCTTGCCCCGCCGGTAGGTCAAACCGATCACTCGCGCACGGACGGGGCTGCGGTTGATGTGCACGTCGAAGATCGAGAGAAAGATACCGATGCGCATCGCCGGCCCGCCGCTGAATTCGTCCGCGACTTCCTCGACCGAAACGATCTTTCCGTCGGCAGGAGCCACGATCACTCCTGCTGCGGTAGGAGCGTCTCGACGCGGATTGCGGAAGAACCAAAACACGAGCCCCGAAATGACAAGTAAAGCGGCTGCCAGAAGACAGACCACAACTCGGACGCCCACGGAGGGAATCCAGAGCGCGATGCGGAACAGTAGAAATGCCGCCACCAGCGTCCCGCCGCCGATCACGATCAACTCAGCCAGCCCCACCCGCGCGAAGGGCAGCCGATCGCGCCACGTGAACGGATCATCCTGCGGCTCCCAGAAATAGCCGCCCTGGTTCCGGTAGAACTTCATGTCGCGCGGGTCGAGGACCGCGTGAGGGCACGGATTGAAATCGCCGCGACGGGTTTGCAGCATTCGAGCCACATATCGCGGACGAAGCAGCCGCAGATATCCGCGACGCAGACGTCCCCACGCCAGCTCCAAACGAATGATCACGCCGCCGCCCGGCTGGATACTGCGGATCTGGGGATCCATCGGCTCGATCTCGAGCCGTGCTGGCGCGGAATCGGGGACCGACTTGACCCCTGCGTCAGCCGCAGTCTTCCCGGACGGAGACGGCGACCGGGAACCATCCGTTTGCAGTGCCGGCGGCACCGCAGTTGAGGAGGTTGAATCGGAAAGCGAAGACAGGTCGCGATTCATCGCCGTTCGCACGACCGGGTCGTGGCCCATCAAACAAACAGTTGATTCGGGTGGCACTGGCGGCTTGTCCGCCAGTGGTCTCTCTCGCGCTCGCGCCGAACTGCACTGGCGGACAAGCCGCCAGTGCCACCCAGAGTTAAGGAAACAAAATCGGCGTGCGGTGGTTCTGCGGAAAGCAAGAACTCCATTATAGTTCGGCGCACGCGGCGAAAGAAACGAGCCGCCGCGTTTGATCCGGAGACGACAGATCGTCGTTTTTTGAGCGGGTTGACCGTGGCGTCTCTAGTCGAGCATGATGATTTGCCGGTGACGGACCGAAGGAGGGCCGCAACTCATGCAACGATTCCGCAATATTCTCGTGGGAATCGACCTGGCGAGCGCCGAGCACCTGGCGGAATTCGAGCTCACACCGCCGAACGAAGAGGCGCTGCGGCGCCGATCTGGCTGGCGGCCCATACGCGGGGTCGCTTGACCATCTTTTCCGCGCTCGACATCTCAGAATCCACGCGGACCATGCTGCAGGAGCAATCGGAGCACTCCGAAGGGGATCTCGAGCGTGAAGCTTTCGAGATCCTCGAGCGGTTCGTCTCGCGAGCGAAGGAGCAAGGCGTTGACGCGGTCCAAAAATTGGGATTTGGCACACCCTGGCAGGAAATCTGCCGCCAGGTGCTGATCGAAGACCACGACCTGGTGCTGATCGGCACGCGCGGCCTGGGTCAGATCAGCCGGATTTTGTTCGGCTCGACCGGCGTCAAGCTGTTGCGAAATTGCCCCTGCCCTGTGTGGATTACGCGGCCCGATCCGAATTGGGACGACCTCAATATTCTCGTGCCGAGCGATTTGAGCGAAGTCTCGCAAGATGCGCTGCGAATCGCGGTCAACGGCGGCCAGCTGGTCGATACGCGGCTGCATCTCTTGCACGCCGTCGAGGGGATGGTCGCGCCGCCCGCGTGGTTCGGAAAGACGCAGCGAAAGATGGTGAACGACTTTCTCGCCCAAGAGCGCGCCGAAGCCACGCGGAAATTGCACGAACAACTCTCGCTGACCGATTACCGCACCCTGCCCCATGGAGTGCAGGTGCATGTCGTCGACGGACCTCCCGACGAGGCCATTCTCAAAGCCATCGACGATTTTCAAATCGACCTGGTGGTGATGGGGACAGCAGGCAGTGCCGGGCTTTCGGGATTCGTGGTCGGCACCACGGCCGAACGGCTGGTCTCGCACATGAAGTGCTCGGTGATCGCCGTGAAGCCGGCCGGTTTCGAGTGCCCCGTCGCGCGCGAGCGCTAACGGCCGCGGTTTGGCTTCCTCACACTCAGCGGCAACGACTAAATGACCTTGCAGGATTCTGGGACAGGGAGCGGGTGCTCCCCCTCACCCCCAACCCCTCTCCCGCAAGGGGAGAGGGGAGAGGATTTGCACGCAACACCCTATCGTACAAATGGCGCCAATGCTGGCATTCTTCCCCCCTCTCCCCTTGCGGGAGAGGGGTTGGGGGTGAGGGGCCCTGCTGTCGGCGTCCCAGAATCGCGCACGGTGATTTAGAATGAGCGCAGAGACTTCCGCTCGACTACCGGCACGCCATGAGTGACCTTCCGCGGCCCATCTATCTCGATCATCACGCGACGACTCCTGTCGATCCGCGGGTCTTCGAGGCGATGCGTCTGTTCTTCCTGGAGAAGTTCGGCAACGCCGCCAGCCTCAATCATCTCTTCGGGACCGAGGCGGCCGATGCCGTCGAGCAATCTGCGCGGAAGTTGCGCAGTTGCTCGGGGCCGATTCGAACAATCTGATCTTCACCAGCGGCGCAACCGAGGCCAACAACCTCGCTTTGCTGGGTGTGGTGCGCGCGGCTCCTGCCGGACGGCACGTGATCGCGACAGCCGCCGAGCATCGTTCTGTGCTCGACCCACTGCGCCGCCTCGAACGCTCTGGCACCGAGGTCACATTTCTTCCGGTCGATCGGCACGCACGCGTCTCTGCCGAGCAGGTTGCTGCGGCGATCAAGCCGAACACGATCCTCATATCGGTCATCTTCGCCAACAACGAGGTTGGTTCGATCAACCCGATTCGCGAGATCGGCGAAGTCTGTCGCCAGCGAAACGTCCTTTTGCACTCTGACACGGTGCAAGCGGTCGGAAAGATTTCGCTGAACTTGTCCGAGCTGCCGATCGACTTGCTCAGCCTGAGCGCCCACAAGCTGTATGGGCCCAAGGGAGTTGGTGCGCTCTATGTGCGGCGCGACCACGGACGGATTGCCATCGAGCCCCTGCTTTATGGCGGCGGTCACGAACGGCGCCTGCGCAGCGGCACGCTTCCCGTTCCTCTGATCGTCGGCCTGGGCGCGGCGTGCCGCATCGCTCGTGACGAAATGCACGACGAAGCCGCACGGCTCACCCTGCTCCGCGAGCGCTTGCAAGCCGGCTTGCAGCGCGAAATCGACGGACTGTCGTTCAACGGTCATCCAACCGAGCGGCTGCCGGGCAATCTCAACGTCAGTTTTGAAGCGGTCGATGGCGAAGCCCTGCTGGCCGGCCTGACGGGATTGGCCGTCAGTTCCGGGTCGGCGTGCACGTCGGCCGACCCCGAGCCCAGCCATGTGCTGCGAGCCATGGGCCTGAGCGACCCTCTGACGCGGGCGAGCCTGCGGTTCGGCCTTGGTAGAAACACAAGCGAATCGGAAATCGACGAGGCAGTACGAATCGTCGCTGCGACTGTCCGCACGCTGCGAGGACACGCCTCCGTAACATCCCTGCCGAGAAGAGGTTAACGCGAGGCAAAGCAGGCCGATTGCAGCGCCGTACGCCCTTTCCAGCCAACTCTAAAAAAGCGCAGAAATCGCCCGAGTCTGTGAGACGCCGCACAGAGCGAACTGCTTGCCTGTGCGATACTTCCATTCAGAGTCGCACCGTTTTGAGCATCGACACCTTCTCGATCACTCGGCGGGCGGAGGTCATTCGCAAGGTCATCGCTTAAACTCATACACTGAGCCGCCTGTCGGGTGATTGTTTTGCCGAATAATGCGGGGAAGGACGCTTGTCGCCCTTCCCTGTTTTCATTGGGGGAAGGACGCTGATCGCCTTCCGCGTTTTTTTGCGCGATGCGTCTTCGTAGTCCTTCGCTGCGATAAGAAGCTCGCGTCCGGGTGGAACTGGACTTCGGCGAGCTCAGTCGAGTCGCGGCTTGTCCGAGAGTGTCCGGGAATTCGATCGGGTGCCACGGCTGAGACGTTTCGGCTCAGCCGTGCTCTTCACGACAGGTCTTACGCGAGTTCATTTCCGATGAGCACGAGCTACCGGGAAGAGCACGGCTGAGCGGCAGCCGCTCAGCCGTGGCACCCAAGCCAAAATTCGGCCGCCAATTCCCGGACACCCTCGGCTTGTCCGCCAGTGTTCTCTTAGGAAACGTGCAAAAAACCACTGGCGGGCAAGCCGCCAGTGCCACCCATTCCCATCATCTTGGATCGGTTGGTGGCCCTAGTATCCTGCTCGACCGACCTGAGCCGCTTGACGCTCTGCCACCGATTCCCAAAGATTACGAAGGTACTTGCGCCGCAACTGGATTGAGGGATCGAGGCATGCAGCAGGACGATCGCCGGAAGAATGAACTCAGTCGACGCGACTTTCATCGGCTCGCAACCGCGGCGCTTGGAGGACTCGTGGCGGGTTCCGTCGCGGGCTGTGGCCAAGAGGCGGTCAAACCAACCCAGACATCGGACCCGGCGGGAACGCAAGCTGCACCCAAAGCCGGAAGCTCAACCGCGGGGACTGCGCCCCTCGCAGCAATCGCCGTCGCTCTGCACGCGTGTCGCGGGTTAAACGAATGCAAGGGACAGGGAAAAGACCATAAGAACGCCTGCGCCGGCCAGGGCAATTGTTTCACCGTCACTCATGAGTGCTCGGGCCAAAACGACTGCAAGAACCAGGGCGGCTGTGGCGGCACAAACGGGTTCAACGACTGCAAAGGGAAAGGCGGCTGCGGCCACTTCCCCATTCAAGACAAAATTTGGAAGAAGGCTCGAGACAAATTCGAGTCGCGCATGGCCGAAGCGAAAAAGAAAGTCGGACCCGCGCCCGCGGCAGCCGGCTGATCGTCTCATCCGCAGACTGAGTGATTTCAGCGAGCGTTCCCAACCAACATGATCCCCGCACGGCTCGGTCACCCCAATCTCGGACTCGGACTCGGACTGCGGACCGTCCATTACCAGCACATCCTCGACCAGACGCCCAGCGTTGATTGGTTCGAGGTCATTTCCGAAAACTACATGGATTCGCAGGGACGGCCCCGCTACGTGCTGGAGCAGGTGGCCGAGCGCTATCCGATCGTGATGCACGGCGTATCCTTGTCGATCGGCAGCACTGACCCGGTCAACTTTGAATATCTGCACAAGCTTCGCGAACTGGCTCGCGCGACCAAGGCGCTGTGGGTTTCGGACCACGTCTGCTGGACGGGCATCGCCGGTCGCAACACGCACGACCTCTTGCCGATTCCGTACACCGAACAGGCGCTCGCACACGTCAGCGAACGAATCCGCATCGTTCAGGACGTCCTCGAGCGGCCGCTCGTCCTCGAGAACCCCAGCACGTACATCACGTTTGCCGACTCGACCATGCCCGAGGCGGAATTCCTCACTCGAATGGCCGAGACGACCGGCTGCGGGCTGCTGCTCGACGTCAATAACGTCTACGTGTCGTGCTTCAACCACGATCAGGATCCCTTCGAGTTCATTCGCTCGATCCCTCATGAACGGGTCGTGCAGTTTCATCTGGCTGGTCACACCAACTGCGTGACGCATTTGATCGACACGCACGACGGACGCGTGGTCAATCCGGTTTGGGATCTCTATCGCCTGGCCCATCAATTGACCGGCGGCGTTTCTACGCTGTTGGAATGGGACGCCCGGATTCCCGCCTTCCCGGTCGTGCACGCGGAAGTCCTCAAGGCCCGCAACTACATGGCGTCCGAGCTTCCCGGATTCGCCGCCGACGCGCGGAGCACGGCAGGCGCCGCCGAAAGCCCGCTGGAAGCGGAAGAAATCTCTTACGGCCAACACGAACCCGGCATTCCGCAGCCGGCGACGTACGCGACAGCAGAGTTTGAATGACGAGCCCACGGCACGAGTTGCGGCAGCTCGCTCAGATCCAGCGCTGGCTGCAAGCCGTCATCACTCATCCCGACGGCGTCGAAGCGGCTCTTTCGTCATCCGAAGCGCGCGCCGAGATCGACGTTTCGCCCGACCAGATTGAAGAGGTCGTCGAACCTTCGAAGCGACGCACCAGCGTCGAACGGCTGGAAGTTTACGCCAACGCTTACTACGCGCGGCTCCTCGAATGCCTGCGCGACGAGTTCCCCGCCCTGCTCCATGCCGCCGGCGAAGAAGTTTTCGACGGACTGGCCTTCGGGTACCTGCAGTCCTATCCGTCGCACAGTTACACGCTCTCCGAATTGAGCCGGCAGTTCGCCCAGTATTTAGAGGAGACGCGGCCCCGCGACGAAGATGACCCGAGCGGCGAACCGTCGTGGCCCGACTTCATGATCGACCTGGTTCGGCTCGAGCGCTGCTATAGCGAAATCTTCGACGGCCCCGGCGCGGAACGGCTCACGCTCTTGCGTGCCGAGGACCTCCGCGACCTTGCGCCCGAAGCCTGGGCGGAATCGCGCCTGACCTGTGTCCCGTGCCTGCGGCTGTTGTCCCTGCGGTATCCCGTGCACGAGTACGCGACCGCTGTGCGCGAGAAGCAGGATCCGGATCTGCCGGATCCCCAGCCGACGTGGCTGGCCGTCAGCCGGATTAATTACGTCGTTCGCAGGTGGACGCTGACTCGTGTGCAGTTCGAGCTGCTGACCGCACTCATCGCCGGTGAAACCGTCGGGTCTGCCATCGAGCGGGCCGCGAAGCTGGCGGTCGAATCGGGCGAAAGCGTCGACCGGCTGGCAGAAAGCCTGCGCGACTGGTTCGCGGAGTGGTCCGCTGGCGGGTTTTTCCTCGCCATTCAGCATCCCTTCAGCTAGCGACGTAACCCGAAGGCGGTCATTAAACCTGGGCCTCGAGCTGAACCGCTTGAGTTCCCGGGGCCTTGGAACAAGTTGTCCAGGCGCCCTCTGTCGCAATCGTGAAAGCTTGCTTAAGGAGGGTTTCTCTTCGTTGCTCTTGCGACATTTCACGGGCATACTGCGGCCACGCCGTTCCTGGCTCAACACCTCACCGCTGGAGTGCTCCCATGGTAAAAAAGTCGCTGGCCTGCTCGATCGCGTGTCTGGGATTGTTGGTCTCGGCTGCTGTGCCCCGCCTGTCGGTGGCCGCCGACGGCTCCGGCCCGTTCGAGGTCGCCGAGACGATTCACATCGGCGGGCCGGGGAATTTTGACTACGTCACCGTCGACCGGCGGGACAAGCGCCTCTACATTCCGCGAACCACGCATACCCAGGTTGTCGATCTCACCACCGGCAAGGTGGTCGCCGATATCGAGGGTCAGCAGGGAAATCATGGCGTGGCCCTCAACCGCCAGGCCGGACGCGGGTTCATCTCCGATGGTCCGGGGTTCGTGGTGATCTTCGACACCAAGACCGACTCCGTTTTGGGCAAGGTCAAAGTCGATCGTGGGGCCGACGGCATCATCAACGACAGCGCCACGAAGAAGGTCTACGTCGCCTGCGGCGGGGCGGGAAGCCTCGTTCCCGTTCCCGTCGACGTTGATCCGACGAACGGCAAGGCCGACCCCGCGATCGAGCTTGGCGGAAAGCCCGAAGGGCTTGCCAGCGACGGCCAGGGGAAGATCTACGTCAATTTGGAGGACAAGGAGCAGGTCGCCGTGGTCGATGCCAAGGCGGGGAAGGTGGTCGATCGGTGGTCGGTCGCTCCCGGCGGAGCGCCCGTCGGCATGGCGATCGACGCAAAAAATCACCATCTGTTTGTCGGCTGCCGCAAACCGGCGAAGCTGATCGTCATCAATACCGAAGACGGCCACGTGCTGACCGATCTGCCGATCGGAACCGGCTGCGACGCGACCGTGTTTGATAGCGGCACCATCTTTGCCAGTTGCGGTGACGGCACCCTCAACATTGCCCGCGAGACTTCGCCCGGGAAATTCGAGATCATTCAAAACCTCAAAACGCGGCCCCGCGCCAAGACCATGGCGGTGGATCGATCCACTCACACGGTCTACCTGCCGACGGCGGAATACCCCGAGGCAGCGGCGGGGGGTGGTCGCCGCGGACGTCCGCGAGCGAAGCCGGACACCTTTATGGTGGTGGTCGTGAAGCCGGTGCAAAAGTAGGCGCGTTCTGGGACACCGTTGCTCCCCCTCACCCCCGACCCCTCTCCCGCGAGGGGCGAGGGGGGAACAGTCCGCGGCGGCACCACTCCCACGAGAGCACGCCTTGCGTGCAAATCTCTCCCCTCTCCCCTTGCGGGAGAGGGGTCGGGGATGAGGGGGCACCTCGGCAAGCCCGCGCTTGCGGGCCAGGAGTGCTCTAGCTTGCCGCCGGCACTTGCTGCGTCAGGCAGTGAAACGCCCCCAAGCCCCAGATGAGATCGGTGCAGTCCAAACCGATCACATCGCGGCCGGGGAAAAGCTTGGCGAGGGTCGACTGCGCGCTTTCGTCATTGGGATGGTTGTAGGTCGGCAGCAGCACGACCTTATTAGCGACGTAGAAGTTGGCGTAGCTGGCCGGGAGGCGCTGCCCCTCGTAAACGACGGGGGGCGGCATCGGAATCGGGACGATCTCCAGCCGGCGACCCTCCAAATCGGTCATCGCTTCGAGCCGGCGCAGGTTCTCCCGTAACGGGGCGAAATTGCCGTCGGCGGGATCGTCCTCGATGGCGGTCACCACGGTGCGCGGTGCGACGAATCGGCTGAGATCGTCGATGTGGCCGTCGGTATCGTCGCCGACGATGCCGTCGCCCAGCCAGAGGATTTTTTCGACGCCCAGCATCTCCAGCAGACGCGTTTCGATTTGGTCTCGAGACAATTCCGGGTTGCGATTCGGATTGAGGAGGCAGCCCTCCGTCGTGAGCAACAGACCTTCTCCGTTGCTGTCGATCGAGCCCCCTTCCAGGACCATCCCGCCTTTTCGGCACGGGATGCCGAGCGTTTCTGCCATGCGCCGGGAATCAAGTTGTCGAGATCGTGCGGCGGATATTTGTTGCCCCAGGCGTTGTAATCCCAGTCGATCGCCAGCCGCGGCACCGAGACGCGCGCGCCGTCACGATGCTTCAAAATGATCGCGCCGTGGTCGCGACACCAGGCGTCGTTGGTCGCGAAGCGGTGAAAGCGGATATCCCCTCCGGCCCGGGCGGCGGCGAGAAAGCTCCTTGCTTGGGCCTCCATCGCCTGATCGTTGACGTTGATGTGCACCGTCTCAGAGCGCGCGAAAGCCGCCACCATCTGGGCGTAAACCGGAAAAATCGTCTCGATTTTGCCGGGCCACGAGGCTTCTTTGTGAGGCCAGGAGAGCCAAGTCGCCTCGTGAGGCTCCCACTCAGCCGGCAGGCGGTAGCCAAGCTCCTTCGGCGTCGTGTCGGCAGTGGAAGGTGTGTTCACGGCTTCGACCGACGTCAATCGATATAGCGGCGGGTGATTTCGGCATACGCGTCCACACGGCGATCCCGCAAGAATGGCCAGTGCGTCCGCGCGAAGTCGAGCTGGCCGAGATCGATCGGCACGACCTGGGTAGCCGGCTGGTCGACCGGCCCGCGCCAGAGCACTTCGCCGCTGGGATCGGCGACGAAGCTCTGTCCCCAGAACTCGATCCCGTCGCCGGCCGCGATTGCTGGATCCTTTTCAAGGCCGACGCGGTTGACGCTGACCACAAAACACCCGTTGGCCACAGCATGGGACCGCTGGATCAACTCCCAGCTCTGATGTTGTCGCCGCCCATACTCGGCCTTTTCAGCCGGATGCCAGCCGATAGCCGTGGGATAGAACAGGATGTCAGCCCCGCGCAGGGCGGTCAGGCGCGCCGCTTCGGGATACCACTGGTCCCAGCAGATCAGCACGCCGACTTTGGCGAACCGCGTCGGAAAGACCTGGAATCCCAAGTCGCCCGGCGCGAAATAGAATTTCTCGTAGAACAGTGGATCGTCGGGAATATGCATCTTGCGGTATTTGCCGACGTAGGACCCGTCCGCATCGATCACGGCCGCCGTGTTGTGGTACAGCCCCTCGGCCCGCTTCTCGAACAAACCGGCGATGATCGCCACGCTGACTTCCTTGGCGACCCGTCCGAGTTTGTCGGTGGTCGGTCCGGGGACCGGTTCGGCCAGCGCAAAGAACGAATGGTCCTCCCGCTGGCAGAAGTAGGTCGAGGCAAACAGCTCAGGCAGACAGACGATCTGGGCGCCCGCGACCGCGGCTGTGCGGATCTGCGCAACAGCCTGAGCCAGATTCGCGGCCGGATCGGGCCCGCAACGGAGTTGAACCAGGCCGATGGAGACGGGTTTGGCGGGCATGGGCTTTCTGGACCGGTGTGTTCTGGGAACCTCATTTTCGCGGTCCCCACGCGGCGGTTCAACGCGCGGCCGCGTCCAGTTCCTCGAAGACCGCCTTCATGAGCAGCGGCAGGGCGACGGTGGCGTCCGCATAGACTTCGGCAAACCGGCCGCCTTCATGCGGCGGCATGAACTTGCCCCAGCTCACGCCTTCCGAGTACGTACAGCCGGAGAGCCCGCCCCAATGCACGGGCTCGGGGCAGATGCGAACGCCGTATTTGAACCGCGGCGTCGGCAAACTCGCGCCGAGGCGAGCGTTAGTGATGTCATAATAAGGGGCGACCTGCTGGGCCCAGTTGCGGGGCACTCCGCCGCCGATCGTGAAGATGCCGAGCGTCTGGCAATCGCCGATCAGCCGGGCATACTCCTGCAGATCGAGAAACGGATTGAACGGCGGGACCGCCTGCAAGACCGTGTGATGGTCGGCCGTGGCGGGGTCGATCCCCTTCTTCGCCAGCGCTCGATGCATGGCCCACGTCGAAACGTCGAGCCCCATCTCGCTGTCGGTGAAGGCCGGGATGAAAACGGGGACGTTCTTTTCGTAGGCGCTCCGCAACACGCCCGGCCCTTCGGCCAATTCGCTCAGCCGCTTGCCCAAGGCGCGGCAAATCCGAGCGGAGGACCAGACGCCCCCTTCTGGCTCGGTCTTATCCATGACCGCCGCGACGAGCTGGGCCACCTCGTTGAGGTTGGCTTCCATCTCGAGGGTGTCGTAGATCCGGTTGTAGCCCTGGTCGAAGAGCTCGGAATCGCTTTTCGACGGGTCACAACGGTAGTGCGTCAGGCCGATCGACTCGGTAAGCCCGTGCGCCATGAGCGCGCCGGTCGCGATCACGGCGTGGACGAGGCCGCGCTCGATCAAGTCACAGAAGATGCGGCCCTGTTTGGCGACGGTCATGGCGCCGGAGATGGTCAGGACGACGCGGCACGACGGATCCCGAGCCATCTCCAGGAGCACATCGAAAGCTTCACCGAGCTGGCGGCCGGAGAATGCCGTTTTGGACATTGTGCGCAGGAGGTCACGAAAGGAGGCGATTCCGTCGAGAGAAAGGCTCTCTAACGGTTCAAGACCGTCCTCCCGCCCGTCGTGGAGCGAACGCATGTCCATGGCAGCCGCCAACCCGAGAGCAGTCTGGGTTATGTCGAAGTGGCCACTGGTTCTTCTTCCAGTGCGCCCTCCGTTTGCGGTTCCAGGATAAAACGAGGCATCTCGCGGATGGAAACGTCACCCAGCTCGATTTCCTCGCGGATGTAGGCCAGGACGTTCTGCGGGTCGGTTCGACCACAGGTGAAGACGTCCAGTGCGACCAGCCCCAGATCGGCATAAGTGTGGCATGAACAGTGGCTCTCGTCGAGAACCACGACTGCCGTAAAGCCGGGGGGAGAATTGTGCCCGAATTGGTAGCGAACTTGAGAGATCACGTTGGCGCCGGCGCGCTTTGCGCCTCGGGCCATGGCGGCCAACATCGCTCCATCATTTAGACAAACGTCTCGAGAGACGTTACGGCAGTCCACCAAAAGATGTTTGCCCTTTTCCAATTCATAAACCCTCCCAGACGCGTAGGCGACTTCCTGCACCTCCCCACCCAACGCCATTTGGTCAAGACGACGCCGGGCGAAAAGGCCGCAGATCGGCACAGCGCCGATCCTGCCGATGGATAAAGATCGAATAATTTATGACGCAATCTCCAGATGAATCAAGACATATTTCTCGTGTGCGCAAAAAAAAATTGGAGAACGCGCCGCTCTCATGCCTTCGAAGGCGTCGAGCGGAGCCCGCGCGGCGCCGCCTGCGCCGGAATGAGACTCGTGCAAGGTGCCCGTCAGCCCGGCGCGGCGCCGCGTGCGTCGAGCGTCCGCTCGACCCTCGCGCTTCAGACGCTGAAACGCACAACGATCTCGTCGCCGTCGCGCATCACGTACTCTTTTCCCTCGACGTGCTGCAGTCCCGCCGCCTTCACTTCGCGCTCCGAGCCGAGCCGCACGAGATCGTCAACAGCCATAATTTCGGCCCGAATAAAGCCTCTGGCGAGATCTGTGTGGATCGTGCCGGCCGCGTCGAGAGCCGTTCCGCCGCGGTGCAACAGCCACGCGTGGACCTCCTTTTCGTCGCTCGTATAGAACGTGATCTGATCCGTCACCTGGAAGAGAGCGTGCAAAACTTTGCTCGCGCAAGGCTCGCCAAGCCCCATCTCGTGGGCGAACGTCTCGCGGTCTTCCGGCGGAAGCTGCTGAACTTCGAGCTCCAAACCGACCGGAGCCGAGACGCAGCGCTGCCCCAACGCCTCGACCTGCTTGATGAGAGCTTGGTCGACGGCCCCGTCGGCCGTGTTGAGCAGCACGAGCCGCCCCTTGCGGGTCAAAAGCGAGAAAGACTTGGTCGCTTTGTCCTGCGCCTCGCTGAATTCGAGCCCCGCGACCGATTCGCCCGCCTCCAGTTTGGCCGCGATCGGCTCAAGAGCGGCAATTTCTGCCTGTAATTGTTCCCTGTCGGGGCGTGGCTTGGCCAAATCCTTGCGCAACCGCCCCAAGCGGTTCGAAACGACCTGCAAATCTGCCAGAACCAGGTCGTCGTGAAAGGCTCGGACGTCGGCCAGCGGGTCAGCTCCGCCAAAACAGCCGACCACCTGCACCAGCGCGGCCGACTCGCGGATCACCCCCAGTCGCTGGCCATTGGAGTCGTGGTCTTTCCGGTCGAGGCCCGGCGTGTCGAAGAGCTCGATCCGCGCCGGGGAGACTTTTTTTGGCTTGAACAGGGCAACGAGCTGATCGAAACGCGGGTCCTGGACGACGGCGGTCCCCAACTGCCCCAAGTGGGCCTTGGAGGGATCGGGCTTGACTCCCGTCAACAGCTCGAAGAGTGCGCTCTTCCCCGACCCTTGGTAGCCGACCAATCCGAGTTTCATGGCTGCGACCTCGTGCGACGCCCCTGCGTGGGCTCGTCAGCTAGGTAATGCGACTTTCGGCGTCCGTCAGCCGTGCATCGACTCTGGGCCGACGGCCTCGAACGCGCTTTGGTAGTGTTCGATTTGGGGCTCCCGCGCCCCTTCCGGCCAGACGATGGCGACGACGTCGAAGCGAGTGCGGCGATTCCAGAGTTTCTTGCTCTTGAGGTACGAGAGGGCGGCGCGGGTCACACGGGCCTGTTTTTCAACAGTCACCGACTCGGCCGGATGCCCGGCGTCGAGCGACTGCCTCGTCCGCACCTCGACGAACACAATCGTCTCGCCGTCCAAAGCAATCAGGTCAATCTCGCCGCACCGGTTGGCGACTCCGCGGCCGACAATTCGCAGGCCTTTTTTCTTAAGAAAGGCCGCGGCTCGATTCTCGCCTTTCCTGCCAAGCAGTCCCCGCAGCCAGCTCTTCATGCGAGCTTCCTTTGGGTCGCCGACACCTCGGCTCGGAAACTATTCCGCGGCCGACTCATCCTGCTTTTCGCGTCGCTCGGTGAGCCGCGTCGATTTGCCGACCCGCTTTTGCAGGTAATAGAGCTTGGCGCGACGGACCCGGCCATGCCGCTTCACCTCGAGCTTGGCGATCTTGGGCGAATTGGTCGGAAAACTTCGCTCGACCCCTTCGCCGGCGACGATCCGCCGGACGGTGAACATCTCAGTCATCCCGCGGCCGCGGCGAGCGGTCACGACGCCGCTATAGATCTGAATCCGCTCTTTGCCGCCTTCGAGGATTCGCGTGTGGACATCGACGGTGTCGCCGATCTGAAACTCGAGCGGCCCCTGCCGCAGACTGGTGGCTTCTGCAGCCTGAAGTAACTTGTGCATGACTCAATTCCTTGGAAGGCGACCGCGAGAGGAGGTACTTGAATATGCGAAAAACCGGCCGGCGTCAACCTTTGCCGCACTGAAGGCCGTTTGCTTTTGAATGGGATTGCGAACTCGGAAATGGGGGCGGATTTGGCTGCCCGCCGCGGACTTCTTCGGTGCGGCGAAGGCTCTCTTCGGCCTGCCATCGCGAAATCTGCTCATGGTTGCCGCTCAAGAGGACCGGCGGCACCTCCATACCGCGGAACTCGCGTGGCCGCGTGTATTGAGGATGCTCGAGCAGGCCCGCTTCGGCAAATGAATCGTATTTGCTGCTCGTCTCGTCCCCCAAAACGCCCGGCACGTGCCGAATGACCGTGTCGATCACCAGCATGGCCGGCACTTCGCCCCCATTTGTGACGAAATCGCCGACCGAGACTTCAAGCGGCGCCAGGCCGGTCCGGATCCGCTCGTCGAACCCTTCGTAGCGCCCGCACAACAGGAGCAACCGCTCGTGCGAGGCCAACTCCGTCACAAACTGATGGTCCAGCCGGCGACCTTGCGGCGACAGCATCACGAGTTGGCCGGGACTGGGTCCGTCAGCCTGCACGGCCGCCACGCAGTCAAACACGGGCTGGCAGCAGATCAACATCCCCGGACCGCCGCCGAACGGCCGGTCGTCAACCTTTTGATGCTTGTCCGCGGTGTAATCGCGGATATTCCACAGCCTCACGTCGACCAGTCCGCGCTCGATCGCCAGCTTCAGCAAGCTCTGCTGAAGGTAGCCGTCGAAGATGCCGGGGAAGAGAGTAAGGACGTCGAAACGCATGGCGCGGACAGTCGACAGGGCAAAAGCAGACGAAGGCCATGGGTGGCACTGGCGGCTTGCCCGCCAGTGGATTGGCTCAACTCGTCCAAATGCACACTGGCGGACAAGCCGCCAGTGCCACCCGACTGTTTTTTCATGTTGGCAACTATTCGGCAGCCGCCTCGGCCGGAGCCTCCGCCGGCGCTTCCGTCTGTTTTGGCGGGCGCGCCTTGGGCGCAGCCATCGGCGGCGGCGCGGCAGCTTCGCCGAAGCGGTTGGTCCGGACCTTCTTGATCAAGGCGGCCACGTTCACGCTCGGTTGGGCTCCGACGCCCAGCCAATAATCGACCCGCTCCATGTTGATCTTCACGCGGTCCTTCTTGATGCGGACCATCGGATCGTAAAAGCCGACTTCCTCGATCGCTTTTCCGTCGCGGGGCGAACGCGAATCCATCACGCAGATCCGAAAGAACGGGCGATGCTTGCGGCCCAGCCGCTTCATCCGAATTTTTACTGCCACTCAAAAACTCCTCACAGGATTGTTAGTCACTTCAGTGTACAAGATTGTTCGTCAAGCACGAAGCACCAATGACGAAAGAAGCAGAAAGCCCTAAGCACGAAGGAAACCAATCGCTTCGTGCTTAGGTCATTTGGTCATTCCTTCGTCATTCGAATTTCGTCATTCGTGCTTCCTACCGGTTTCTTTTCCGCGCCTTTCGGGCGTCTTTGCGCTGCTTTTTCTTTTTTTCGCGGGCCTTGGCCACATCGAGCGGCCCCCGCTTGCTGCGTTGCTTGTCCTTGGCGAATTGGGCGTTGGGATCCATCATCCCGGCGTTGGCCAGGTCGCGAACCGCTCGCAGCCGGTCCTTGAGGCCCATTCCGGCCATTTCCTGCATGTACCCCGCCATGCCTTGGAACTGCTTGATGAGCTGGTGCACGTCCGAGGGCTCGGTGCCGCTGCCCCCCGCGATGCGATTGCGGCGGCTGCGGTCGATTTTGTCGGGGTTGCGCCGTTCGTCAGGCGTCATCGAGTTGATCATCGCCTCGATGCGGTTGATCTCCTGTTCGGGATCGACATCGGGATTGGAATCGAGCATCCCACCCAAGCCCGGGATCATTCCCATGATCTGCTTCATCGGGCCCATTCTGCGGATTCTGTTTGAACTGATCGCGGAAGTCCTCGAGCGTGAACTTCCCCTTCCGCATCAGCTCCTGCTGACGCATCATCTCGTCAGCGTCGAATTCTCGCTGGGCCTTCTCGAGGAAAGTCGCCAGGTCGCCGCCGCCCAAAATGCGGCTGGCCATGCGGTCGGGGTGGAACTCTTCGAGGCGGTCGAGCTGCTCGCCGACGCCGATGAACTTAATCGGGACGCCGGTGACCGCCTTGACGCTGAGGGCCGCCCCGCCGCGGGTGTCGCCGTCGAGCTTGGTGAGGATCACGCCGTCGAGCTCGAGCGCATCATTGAAAGCCTTGGCGCTGCGGACGGCGTCCTGGCCGGTCATCGCGTCGCAGACGAGCAGCGCCTGATCGGGGCCCACCTTGCTGTCGATCAGCTCGAGTTCTCGCATCAGCTCGTCGTCGACATGCAGACGTCCGGCCGTGTCGAGAATGATCACCTTGACGTTGCCGCGCTTCTTCGCGTCCGCCACCGCATTGCGACAAACCTGCAGCGGACTGCTCTTGGCCGGATCCTCGCTATAGACCGGCACTCCGACCTGTTCGCCGATGATCTTGAGCTGCTCGATGGCAGCCGGCCGCTGGAGGTCGGCCGCGACAAGCATCGGCTGCACGCCCTGCTCGCGAAGCATTTTGGCCAGCTTGCCGCAGGTGGTCGTTTTGCCGCTTCCCTGCAGGCCGCACATCATCAAGATCGAGATGCCGTCGCGCTTGATCTGCAGCGAGTGGTCGACCGGGCCCATCAGGCTGACGAGTTCCTGATAGACGATGCCGACGATCTGCTCGCTCGGGCGCAGCGACTTCAGCACCTGCTCGCCGACGGCCTGTTTGGTGACATTGTCGATGAAGTCTTGCGCGACCTCATAATTGACGTCGGCTTCGAGCAGGGCCTGCCGGACCTGGTGCAGCGCTTCGCGGATATTCGATTCGGTGAGCCGCCCCCGATCGATGAGCGAGAGCGCCCCGCGAATGCTGTCTGTAATCGCCTCAAACATCGCCCGTCACCGTCCGCCAAAGCCCGTCTGCTGAGCGCACCCACCCGGAGAGCCGCCGCGCGAATCAGCCATTTTAGGAGCCGGTCGCAGGGTTGACAACGTAATTGGTTTGGCGGCCGGAACGGCAAATCCGGAGAGCTGCCGCTCGGGAGGCGCGAGCATCGTCAAGCGAGGGCGGGACCGGTCGGCATACGATTTGCGGCTGATCAGGCGAAGCGGGAAATTCGGAGCGGTGTTCTTGGTCCCCAATCGCCAGAAGCAACGAGTCTCGTTCGCGGAACGGAATGTCGACGCGATTGCCCGGATGGAGCATGCGCTCGACGCCCAGCGCACCTTCGGCGAGCGTGTCGCGGATGGGTTCGCCGCCGCGGTGGGTAGCTGGCCCTTCATCATTGTGCAAACCGCTCTTCTGACCGCCTGGGTCATTGCCAATGTCTGTTGGCTGGTGTACCGGTGGGACCCGTATCCGTTCATCTTGCTGAATCTGGTCTTATCGTTTCAGGCGGCCTACGCCAGTCCCATCATCATGATGAGCCAGAACCGGCAATCGAAAATTGCCGACCGCCGGAACCAGCTCGATCTGCAGATCAACCTGCTGGCCGAGCAAGAGAGCACCGAGACCTTAAGGCTCCTGCGAAAGCTGTGCGAGCACGTCGGCGTGGAGATCAAGACGCAAGGAAAAGCGCTGGGGCTCGAGGCGGACACGCATCCCGAAGAGGTCGTCGGCCTGCTCGAAAAGGCCGTGAAGCACCCGCCCCAGAATTGAGGAGCGGCGCACGCAATTATGTGCCGCTGGCCTACGACCGGGACGGCGAGGGCCAAGAAATAGCCCGATCGAAGCCGCGCACATCGATCGGTACTGTCTGATTAGTGTGTTGCTGGAGTTTAACGGATAGCCGATGGCCCGTTAGCATGTGCCGCAACTAGTTTAGGATGCGGCAAATGCAAGCCTTCATAACTTGGTCAGGGTGGCTGTTCGGCGTCGTCTCGTTGGGGATCAACGTGTTTCAGTGGCTTGGCGGACAGGCAAATCGCAAGCTAAATCGCGAACGGTTAAACCAATTGGCGGGCATTAAGGGGCAGCTCGCCCAAATCCGCGCACTGCACCGAGCAATGCGAATTGGGCACCGTCTTGAAAAATGAGGCGGAGAAGAACGTCGCGAGGTCGATTGGCCACCAAGTGATGGGGCTGGAGCACACCGTCGACAGAATGCTAATGAATTACGCCGCTGACAATCTGCCGAACTTTGTCACCGCCTGGATCGTCCGGCGATTTTCTGGATCGCGCACAACTGACGACCAGACAAGCGAGTAGTGCCTGCGTTTGAATCACGGTTTTTGGGTTTGGCACGGGAGTTCAGTCTGGCCCAAACTGCATGTCCCAGTGTTCGGAATATCTGTTAATTATCTTTGCTAGCGCTTGCGAGTTGCAGGCCCAGTCAAGGGGCTTGGAATACGGGGCGGCTGCCCTTTCGTAGCCGTTGTCGACAGCGTACCTAAGCAACGGCGGAGCAATTAAAACATAAGCCAGCGCGAGCGCCAGGGGCGAGAAAGCAGCCCAGGCGATCCAGCGCCAGGCGCGCGATCGCGAGTTCTTCGGTTCGTCGCTCATGCCGTCATTCCGTGCGCGTCTCGGTGCGAGAGCTGGCATGTGAAACTTTGCGACGCGATTGGACGCCGAACCAAATCAGAACGGCGCCGAACGCCACGAGCCACCAGGGTCCCCTGTGGACCGTTTGGGACATCACGAGTATTCCGGCCGAGAACGGTACCAGCCAAACAAATCGGCTCATGCCGTCATTCTAGCGGCGGATTATGGACGCCGGCATAATCATCTCTTGCGAATTAGGCGGCTAGGCTGATCCCCGAACAACCGTGTCCTGACGGTCTGCCGCCTTTTCTTTTCGCTCAGGACGGCCACTTTCAGGACGTGGCAGCGTGGCAGGCGAAGATCGCTGGTGGGACGATCCGTATCCCTGGCTTGAGAGACACCGGGCGGCAGTCCAGGCCGGAGAGGGAATGCAGCAGAAGGCGCGAGACGCATTCGTCCAGCTTAGTTTCCTTTGGGACAAGGTCATCGGCGATACAAGATCGATCGATGACTTTTTAGCCCTTGGCCGCGAGCTGCACCGCATACGGTTTGAATTCTGGCTCGATCTTTACTCATGGATTACGGTTCGAAACGAGGCCGGCAAATCCGGGCCGCCCAGCCCCCTAGCCCTGAGAAAGATCTGTATTGCGAAGTTGCTTCGGGCTTCATGCGCAGACGACTGTCAGGCGGCTACAACCGAACTAGCCGCCGTGAGGAAAGAATTCGGAGGCGACCACTCGCTTCGCGATCCGCTGCGGGCCATTGCACACGAGGTGCGCACTTGGTCAACCGATAGCAGCGAATGGCCCGAAACTCCGCATATCACACGTAACGAATTGATCGCCGCCGCGCAGGATTACGGGCTCAAGGGCTACAGCAAGGGCAGCGTCTCAAAGAAGATCAACAAGAAAGTGCTTACGGCAGTCAAAGAACGGAAAGAACTAGTCCGCTTTCGACACCGAGATCAGAGACAACATCTTGGGATCCTAAGGGCCGTCGTCAGATTTCTCGGCAAGCAGCCAGAATCTTCGAGAATCTCCGAAACAAACGAAGTTTCACAGGATCAGGATGAAGTTTCGAAAGATGGTGAAGATGTTTCGAAAGATAGGTAATTTGTTTCGCAATAAGGACGTGCGGTTTCGAATGCCATAGTCGCAACATGATGACCTGAAACGCTTTACGTCTTGCCGCACGCGCCGGACCTTGTAAAGATAAAACCCCAGAGAGGCATGAGCTTCCCTGGGGTTCGTTTTTGGCGGACGTGGTGCAAAGGCAGCACGCTCACCTTACCAGTCGAGAAGTGCGGGTTCGATTCCCGTCGTCCGCAGTGTTTCCTTCCCAGGCGGCCTGGCAGGGCCGTCGCAGCAGAGAAAGCGAGGTAGCGATGCGGTGGCAACCATCCGGTAGATAAAACGTAGCTCGGGCATGGATGCCGTGACGGGGCCGCCTTGTGCGGCCTCCGTCATTTTACCACGGTGGGATCCCGCATCAAGACGACTTGCGGGCCTCACGCTTCGCGGCGGCGTTTAACCTGCTTCTTACCCAATCCGACCGCGACAGCTTGGCCCGCTTGGCCGCCTGATCCCAAGCCGCTACTTCGTCAGCATCGGCGCGTAGCTCGACCCGCTCACCCTTGGCTACCCCATCCTTCGGGGGCCGTCCCATCTTGGCGTCCATGATGAGAAATGTACGGACAAAATTCGGAAATGTCAACCGTTTCTGCTTGCGAAAGCAGACTTTTGTCCGTACAATAGTCGGCAGAGAAAAGAAAACCCGGAACCGCTTGCAACGGCTCCGGGCAAACCGAAATCCGGCGAATCGCCAGACTCCAGCCTAGAGAACTTGAGTCTACCACGATCCGCCCCAGAGTGAAGGCGGATCATCATGGTTTGCCACAACTGCGATGGCGAAGCAAAGCGACACGGGAAGGACCGTAAGGGGAATCAGCGGTTTCGCTGTCGTCAGTGCAACCGGACCTTCAGCGAAGATCGTCCGCGCCCGATTGGTTCGATGCGGATTCCGGTCGAAAAGGCCGTGCAGGTGCTCCATCAATTGCTTGAGGGGTCGTCAATCCGCAGCACCGAGCGGTTGCTGGAAGTCGATCGCAACACGATCCTCTCGCTCTTGGCGTACGTCGGCCAGCGATGTCAGCGATTTCTCCATTTGACGATGGTTGGCCTGCACGTCGATGAGATTGAATGCGACGAAATTTGGGGCTGGATCCGCTGCAAAGAGGGCACGCGCGTTAAGAAGGGCTACGGCGCTGGATGCGGCGATGCGTGGACCTTCATAGCCCTTGAGCGAGGCACCAAGGCAGTGCTTGCGTGGCACCTTGGCCGTCGCACTGGCGAAGACACTTGGAAATTCGCGGCAAAACTGAATCGGGCAACGACCGGCCGATTTCAACTGACCACGGATGGATTCGCGCCATACGTCAAGGCGATGCCCGTAACGCTGGGCAACCGCATCGATTTCATGCGGGTAATCAAGCAATACGGCAAGATCGGCGAAGAAGCGGAGCACCGGTACTCGCCGCCGCAGGTAATCGGCGTAACCTACGATTATCAGTGCGGCTCCCCAAAGGTGGATCGTGCCAGCACGTCGATTGTTGAACGCGGAAATTTAAGCCTTCGGATGGGCATGCGGCGCATGACGAGGCTGACCAACGGCGCGAGCAAAAAGTGGGACAACCACCGATACGCCCTGGCCCTCTGGTTTGCGTTCTACAATTTCTGCCGGCGCCACTCGACCATCAAGCAAACCCCGGCGATGGCCTTGGGAATCGCCGATCACGAGTGGACAATCCGGGAATTGCTGGACCGGATCGCGGTGGCGTAGGCGCGAAAGCGCTCTCGCCAGTTGGTCTGAGGCTTCACTACAATGCGAAACGCCAGCAGCGGCTAACTGCTGGCGTTTCTGAATTCGTTTTGCCGAGAGCGGCTATGCGAGCGTGACAACCGCATGGTAGCGCCCTCGGCGTGTCTTGTCAACGTCAGGGAGTGACCATGCCGAACGGACAGATGCCGCCGCATAGGCGGCTAGGAAAATTGCTTGCGGGGCTTGTTATTAGCCTTCTCGTCGGGAAGCTGAACATCGGTCTCAGTTGGATCGAGCGTATCGCCGGGTACTGGCAAGGCACCACTGCGAGGGATGAGCTGAACACCCTGCAAAAGATTGCCGCCATCACCAGAGGCGTTCCCGTCCTTGGAAACGATCTGTTTCAGAGTTGCCTTACGATTGCCAGTCTGCTCGGGATACTGATCGTTGCCGTCATCTGGCTCTCCGACAGGCGACGTGCGAGAAGCGCGGCGTTACTGGATGGGCCGAGCGAGTCGCTTGCCGACGCTTTGCGCATGCCCAACAGCAGAGACGTAATCCACGGACTTATGGGAACCGTAGTTACCGATGCGCCACAGCCTCCGCCAACGCAAAAGAAAGGTAAGCGGAAAAAGCCAAAGGCCCCCGCAAGGTTCGTTGGTCAATGGCAGACTGTGGCGGTCCCAAAGTCTCCGTCATTCACAATGACTTTGAACAAGTCGTTTGGTGCCCAGAGATCCGATGGGCAAACCGGGAGATGGAGAAGTCGCGGCAACCAAGCGTGGATCGTCTGGGCGGACGGCTGGCGGGATCACCTGCGTATCCAATCCACCGGCAACGCCATGAAAACCGCATGGGAGCGCGGCAAGACTTGGAAGGGCGAGCCGCACAATATGCAGCCGGCAATCAAACTTCCGACGGTCCAGAGTATGAGCGCCTAGCGGGTACGAATTGCCAGCAACACACTAATCAGACAGTACCCATCGATCGGAACAGGTTGCAGCCCCCGGCGCCAGTCGCTATTCTTGTCCGTTTCTCCAAAAACTCGCGACTTTGAGGCGGATCCGATGGCGGTCGAAATGAAATTGGCGGTTGCCAAACGCTCGGTGAAAGGCTCGACGGCCTGCCGTCGGCTGCGGCGTGCGGGGAAAATCCCCGGAGTCGTCTACGGCCACCAGATCGATCCGCTTGCCATCGAAATCGCTTGGGATTCGCTGGCCCCCGTGCTCAAGGCGGGCTCCCGCGTGGTCGATCTCGACGTCGAAGGCGACGTCGAAAAAGCCATGTTCCGCGACATCCAGTGGGATACTTTCGGCTCCGAGGTCAACCACATCGACTTTTTGCGGATCGACCCCAACGACCGCGTCGAAGTCGAGGTCCCGATCGTGCTGAAAGGAACCGCACCCGGAGTGCTCGGCGGCGGAGTTCTCGACTTCCACTTGCACAGCGTGACGATCGAGTGCCTGGCGATCGCGATTCCCGACAATATTCCCGTCAAGATCGGCGAGCTGCAGCTCGAGCAGGCGATTCACGTTCGCGAGCTGGAATTGCCTCCCAATACGGTCGTCAAGAACGATCCTGAAACAGTCGTCGTGCAGGTCAAGCACATCGTCGAGGTCGTGGAGCCGACCGCCGAAGGCGCGGCCGAGCCCGGCCCGACCGAACCAGAAATTGTCGGCCGCAAGGTCAAGGAGGCCGAGGAGGGCGAAGAGGGCGAAGCCGAAAAAGGGAAAGAGAAGAAGTAGGTTCGCGCTCCTTCGGGTGCCGAGCGCCGAGTGGGCGGGGCGCTCCGGTCGGGTTGGCCTCGTCCTGCGAACAGCTCACGCTTGCCGCATGATTTGTCGGTAGTTCGATGAAAATCGTCGTTGGACTGGGAAACCCCGGCCCGAAGTACGACCAGACCCGGCACAACGTTGGGTTTCGCGTAGTCGATGAGTTGTCGGAGCGTTTGGGCGCGGGCAAACCTCGGCTGCGGTTTGATGCGAGGCTCGCCGAGGGACACCTAGGGGACGAAAAAGTCCTGCTGGCGGCTCCGCAGATTTACATGAACGAGAGTGGTCGCTCGGTGCGGCAACTGGTCGACTTTTTTGGGCTGCAATTGGGCGATCTGCTGGTGGTTTGCGACGACTTCAATCTGGAACTGGCCCGCCTGCGAATGCGGGCGGGAGGCTCCGCCGGGGGCCAAAAGGGGTTGGCCGACATTATTCGCAAGCTGGCGACCGAAGAATTTCCGCGGCTGCGGATCGGCATCGGTCGCCCGCCCGAGCACATGGATTCGTCTGATTTCGTGCTGAGTAAATTCAAACGAGGCGAACTGCAACCGATCGACGATGCCGTCGTGCGAGCAGCCGAAGGGGTCGAGCTTTGGATTCGCTCGGGCATCGGCCCGGCGATGAACCGCATCAACGCCGCCTCCTCCACGCAGGATGACGACTGAACTGCCCGCGATCGAAGCCGATGGCTCCGTTGAAAATGCGGGTGAATACGATACAACGAGAAAAGCGAGACCTAGCAGGAGAATGACGTTGGCAGCACCGACAGCAATCGAACAAACACCGGCCGACGCGACGGCGACACATAAGCTCTACGAGGGGATGTTCCTTCTCGACAGCGGGCGTTTTGCGACCGACGCCAAGGCCGCCACCGACCAGATTATCGGCATGATCGAGAAGTGCGGCGGCACGCTCGTGGCCCATCGTCCCTGGCAGGACGGACGCTTGGCCTACGCCATCAAGGGGCACCGCAAAGGCCTTCACTATCTGACTTATTTCAAGATGCATGGCGACGGCATCCGCGACTTGACTCGCGCGTGCAAGCTGAGCGACCTCGTGCTGCGGCACGTCGTCATCCTGCACCCGCCGGCGATGTTCGAAGCGATGGTCCAGGCCATCTCGGGCGAATGGCATCCGCACGAGGCCGCGCAGGACGACTCGCCGGGCCGTGGACGCGACCGCGGGGAGCGGGGCGACCGGGATCGTGGCGATCGAGATCGCGATCGGGGCGAACGAGACGATCGCGAGCGAGGACGCGCGGAGCCAGAGGCCGAATTCGAAGAGTAGACCTTTGGGCACTTCGCCCTGTTAGCACGCGACGCCTGTGCGCGTGCGACGCACAGGGGAACGGGCTCGCAGGAGAACGAGGATGTCGAGCTTCAATAAAGTCATTCTGCTCGGTAACCTCACCCGCGATCCGCAGGTCCGCTACACGCCGGGAGGAACGGCCGTCGCGGAACTTGGCCTGGCCGTCAATCGCACCTGGTTTGATCAAAAGACAAATTCGCGTCGCGAAGAGACGACTTTCGTCGACGTGACCCTTTGGGGACGGCAAGCGGAAGTCGCCGGCGAGTATCTCGCTAAGGGACGTCAGGTCCTGATCGAGGGCCGCCTGCAGTTGGATACCTGGGAAGACAAAGAGTCGGGCCAAAAGCGGTCGAAGCTCAAAGTCGTTTCCGAGAACATGAAGATGGTTGGTGGCCGCGGCGAAGGCGGCGGTGGGAGTGGTGGCGGTGGCGGCGGGCGAGGCGAAGGGGGCCGATCCGAGGCGCCGCGGTCCGGCGGTCAACGCGATACCGAGAGTACCGGCGGTGGCCCCGAGGAATTTCATGACGCTCCGCCCGACGATGATGTCCCCTTCTGAATCAGCTGATAATTTCCAGTTAAGCGCACGGTGTGTCGCCGAGCGATTCATTGCTCTGCGAACAATTGAATAAGAGCACTGCTGAGCAAGCTCAGCAGTGGCACCCAAGACTTGAGATTGAGAGTAAGGTGAACGACATGGCGAAACGAGGCAACACAGCCGCAGTCAGAGGATCGGGCCGGTCCTCGATCGACGTCTTGTTGACCGAGGACGTTGCCAGCCTCGGCAGCCAGGGGGACATCGTCCGCGTGAAGCCCGGCTACGCGCGGAACTTCCTCCTTCCGCAGGGGCTCGCCACCGTCGCGAGCGAGCAGAATAAACAGATGGTCCAGCGGCACAAGCTTCGCGTGGCCGACCTGCAGGCGCAGCGCGTGAAACAGCTGCGCGGCCAGGCCGACGCTGTGAGCAAGTACAGCGTCACGCTCGAAGCCAACGCGAATAAGGAAGGCCACCTTTACGGCTCGATCGTTGCCACCGACATCAGCAAAGCACTCAAATCGGCCGGGTACGTCGTCGAGCCGGATCACATCAAGCTCGATGGTCCGCTCAAGGAACTCGGCATGTACACGGTCCGCGTCGAGCTGCACGCCGACGTGAAAACCGAGGTCAAGGTCTGGGTCGTGCCGGCCGCAAGTGCCTAGCCTCTAGCCGATGGCAGCATGCATTCGGAGGCACTGGACTTCGGCGAGCTCAGTCGAGTTGCGGCTTGACGAGAGTGTCCGGAAACTCGGCGAACGGATTGTCGGCGACCTATGCGTCAGAAGCCCCGTAAGGGGCGCTAGATAATAGCCCAGGGCGTAAGCCCTGGGTCTCGCGACGATTGAAGTTCGGTGTTAAGTCCCGGAGGGACGACAGAATCATGCGCAACCTTTCGTTCTGTCGCCCCCTATCGGGGGCTTAGGAGGGTTTTGGGGCGACTCTTTTCCCCAGGGCTTACGCCCTGGGCTATTATCGGCGGCCCCTCCGGGGCCAAGAAAACGTACGTCCGAATTCCCGGACACCCTCGGCTAGCCCGCCAGCATTTTTTACACACACTCTAAGACACACTGGCGGACAAGCCGCCAGTGCCATCCACCAGCAACAATAACAACAAACTGAAAGTGGCCCGAGAGCCAAGCCCATTGCTTGGACTTGCAACTGGAGGCACGGATGGCCACAGTCGAAGATTTTCTGACCCGACTGCCGCCGCAGAATTTGGACGCCGAACGCAGCGTGCTCGGCAGCATGCTGTTCTCCAACGACGCGGTCGATGAAGTCGCTTCATTCCTGAAGTCGACGCACTTCTACCACGACGCGCACCAGCAGATCTACGCGGCCATTTGCCGCATGCGCGAACGCGGGCGCGGCGCGATCGATGCCGTCACCCTGGCCGAAGAGCTGGCCGGCCTCAAGCTGCTCGAAGAAGTCGGCGGCCCGAGCTATCTGCACCAGATCTTAGAGACGGTGCCCCACGCGGCGCACGTCCGTTACTACGCCGACATTGTCCATGAAAAATACGTGCAGCGGGCGCTGATCGACACCTGCACCGAGGTCCTGCGGACCTGCTACGACTCGGGTCGGCCGGCCGACGAGATCCTGCAAGAGGCCGAGCAAAAGATCTTTTCGATCCTCGAACAGCAGGAACGCGACACGCGGCTGTCGATTCGCGACATCCTGCTCGAGACCTTTTCGCGGATCGACGTCCGCATGCAGCAGCCGGGGGACATCAGCGGTCTGGCCACGACGTTTAGCGACGTCGATCACCTCACCACGGGGTTCCACCCTTCGGAGCTGATCATCCTGGCGGCCCGGCCCAGCATGGGAAAGACGGCCCTCGTCTGCAATTTTGCCGAGGCAATCGCGCGCACGTCTGGCCAAGGCGTGCTGCTCTTTAGCCTGGAGCAGTCGAAACTCGAGCTGGCCGAGCGGTTTCTCTGCATGGTGGCCCAAATCGACGGCCACAAACTTCGCAACGGCCAGATCGATGAGGATCAGCAGCAAAAGCTGCTCGATGCGTCGCACGCGCTGAGCGAGATCCCCATCTTCATCGACGATCAGCCGGCGCGGACCACAGCACAGATCGGAGCCATCTCACGGCGGCTCAAACGGCAGAGCGGCCTCGGGTTGATCATTATCGACTACCTGCAGTTGATCGAGCCCGACGACCGGCGAGCCCCGCGCGAGCAGCAAATCTCGCAGATTACCCGCCGGCTCAAGCAGCTCTCGAAAGAGATCAACGTGCCGGTCATCGCGTTGGCTCAGCTCAACCGGGGCGTCGAGCTGCGCGAGGAAAAACGGCCCCGCCTGGCCGATCTGCGTGAAAGCGGAGCGATCGAACAGGATGCCGACCTCGTTCTCTTCCTACACCGGCCCGAGGCCTATGACCCGCAGGATCGTCCGAACGAGGCGGAGCTGATTGTCGCCAAGCACCGCAGCGGTCCGACCGGCATCGTGAATCTCACTTGGCGCAAGGAATACATGCGCTTCGAGAACTTCACTTCGCGAGCCGAGCCGGGTGGGTTCGATGACGACGATTTTCGGTGAGCCACAAGCGTTGCCCGCGCCCCCTCCGTTTTGCTTTGACGCCAGCCCTCCGCCTGCCATATCATGGCACGCATCAACACGTGTAAGCGCGTGTACATGAAGCCTACCTGAATTTTCCCGCCTACGATCGACCAACCTGTTGCCGCCCACCAGCCGATACTTGCTCCGCGTTTAACCCCGCCGACTGATTCCTTCCGAACGTTGCCCGCTTTTCGCTTGGACCCGCTGCATGCTGCCCACCCGCCGCGCTTGCGAGGTCTTTTTGGCTTTGGCCGCCAGTGCGCTTGGTGTCTCGGGAACTGCCGCACGGGCCCAGGTGATCTCCTCCGTCACGCCGCTGGCTCTCCGGCCGGGGCAGACGCAGGAATTCGTGCTTGCGGGCAGCGGCCTCGGTGACGCCCGCCAACTGTGGTCCAGTTTTCCGCAGAAATCGGTCATTTCCCCCGAAGGTTCCAAACAGGCCAAAAATCCGTCCGCGGCTTCGTTTCGCGTCACGGTCCCGCCTCAGGCACCTCTGGGGATCTATGGGATTCGCGTGGCAACGCCGAGCGGCGTTTCGCCTCTGCGACTGATGTTGCTCGACGATCTCCCGACGGTCCGGGCGGCCGGGGCAAACCTCTCTCGCGCGAACGCTCAGGTGCTGAGCCTTCCGACGGCCGTCGAAGGCACGCTGTCCGCCCAGCAGCTGCATTACTTCAAGTTTCACGCCGAAAGCGGTCAGCGGGTGTCCTTTGAAGTTTATGCCCGCCGAATCGGTTCGCTGCTCGACCCGACCCTGCGGCTGTTTGACGCCGCCGGCCGCGAGGTCACCTACAGTGACGACGTTCCCGGCCTGAGCGAAGACTCCGCGATTCAGCGCACGTTCCGTGCGGCGGGCGACTATGTGCTGGAGCTTGGGGACAATCTCTACCAAGGGGGCGGCGACTACTTTTACCGCTTGCGGGTCGGCGACTTTCCGGCGGCCCCCCTCCCCTACCCGCTCGCCGCCACGCGCGGCAGCGAATTCACTTGCCAATTCACCGACAACGTGCACAGCTCCATCGAGCCCGTCCGCGGCAAGGCGCCGTCTGATCCGTCGCAGGCAACCTTGTTCGTTCCCGTCCGACAGAGCGACGGCAATGCGCAGAGTTTTGCCGCGATCCTGCTCTCCGATCACAAGCAGGCGACTGAGGCGGAACCCAACAATAGTCCCAAGACGGCTACCCGGATCCATCTCGGAGACGATCTCAACGGGCGGCTCGAATCGCCAGACGACGTCGACCATTTCGTGTTTCACAGCCCGGCGGACGAATACGTGCGCTTCACATCGTTTTCGCGCCGACTCGGGTCTCCGGCCGATCTTGTTTTGCGACTGCTCAAGGCGGACGGCAATGTGCTGGCTTCGGCTGAGAGTCAGAGTGCCCAGGAGGCCACGCTCGGCACCACGTTGCCGCTGGCTGGCGACTACGTGCTCGAGGTCCGTGATCTCAGCCACCGCGGCGGTTCTCGCTTCGTCTACCATTTGGAGTCCATTGCCCAGCCCGCCAAACCGTCGAAAGGCCAGAAGGATCGCGACCGGATTGTCCGGGGATTTTCCTTGAGCGCGGCGGTCGATTCCGTGGTGATTCCGGCAGGCGGCACGGCCGCGGTTCCGGTGACCGCGGTTCGCTCGAGTTACGGCGGACCGATTTCCTTGCGGGCGGTCGACCTGCCTGCCGGTGTGCAGGCTCGGCCGGCTTGGATCGGCCGCGGGGAAGAGACTGCCGAGGTGACGCTGCAGGCGACCCGAGAGCTGCCTGCCGGGATGATTCATTCAATTCGGATCGTCGGTTTGCCAGAACATTCCGACTCCGCAGTCGTTGCCCAGACCACGGACGCCGTTCGGGTGCAACTCGGCGGCATGCCCTACCCCCCGCTGGACCTTTGCAGAGATCTCGCACTCGTCGCCGGCCCCCGACCGGGCTTTACGCTGCACTCCGAGCCCAGCGAGCTTGTTCTGACTCGCGAACAGCCGGCGACGTTCAAATTGTTCGCCGAGCGGCAAAAGGGCTTCGAGGATGAGATCGCCGTCGCCGTCAGCCCGGCGAAAAAGGGCCTGCCGCCCGGCGTGGCTATTCGCGTCAAGCCGATCGCCAAAGGTGCCAATTCGACAGAAATCACCTTCACAGCTGACGGCAACGCCGCCTCGAACATTGCCACCGTGGTGCTGATCGGCACGTTGAAAAAAGGAAATCAGGCTTTCACGGAGCCAGCGCCGGCTATCGGGTTGACCATCGAGCGGCCGAACCCGCGGCGAAAATCTGAGGGAAAGAAAACATGAGGAACGCAGTTTCTCGCGGCCGACATTTCCGACGCGCGGCACTCCTTTTGGCGCTCGCCACAGCGCTTGTCCCGCTCTGCGCACGTCTGGGCGGCGCTGACGATGCCTCGTCAAAGCCGAGCAAAAAAGCGACTGCTGACTCTCAGTCCAAATCAACGTCCAAAAAAGTCGCCGTCGAGCCGCCGGCAAAGCTCTCGCTTGTGCCGTCGAAATTCGAGTTCTTCAATCCGCGGAGCACGCTGCAACTGGTCGCCACCGGCACCTACGCCCAGGATCGAATCCGCGATTTGACGGCCGACGTGAAACTGACCAGCTCGGACCCGAACGTCGCCCGCATCAAAGGGACGGCGGTCGTTCCGGTCGGCGACGGCACGGCGAAGATCACCGCCAAGGTCGGCGACCGCGAAGCCACGGCCGAAGTTGTCGTCCGAGGTCTTGATGCGCCCGCTGCCGTGAGTTTCAAGAACGAGACGCTCCCGGCCCTCACCAAGGCGGGCTGCAATATGGGGGCCTGTCATGGGTCTCCGTCCGGTAAAAATGGCTTTCGTCTGTCGCTGCGGGGCTTCGATCCGCCGCTCGACATCCTCACCCTGCGGACGGAGTACTACGGCCGCCGCACGAACCTGATGGACCCGGCCGAGAGCCTGATCCTGAAAAAGCCGCTGATGGAAGTGGCGCACGGCGGCGGCCGACGTCTCCACAAGGGGGACGCCTGCTACCGAGTGCTCTTCGATTGGATCTCCGCCGGCATGCCGATCGACGCCGCCGGCACCCCCGATCTGGTCAAGATCGTGGTCTCGCCCGCGCAGCGCGTCTTCCACGATCTGGGGAAGCGGCAACAGCTGAGAGTCGACGGCTACTTCAGCGACGGCAGCGTGCAGGATCTCACCGCGCTTTGCGTCTTCAGCTCGTCGAACGAATCCGTCGCGACCGTCTCGGCCGACGGCCTGGTCGAGAAGACGGGCCGCGGCGAAACGGCCATCCTGGCTCGCTTCCTCGACAAGATGTCGACGGCCTACATCACCTTCCTGGAAGACGTGAAGGGCTTCGCCTGGAACAATCCTCCGGCCGGCAACTTCGTCGACTCGCTCGTCTATGACAAGCTCAAGCAGCTGCAGATCGTCCCCTCGGAGCCCTGCAGCGATGAAGAATTCGTCCGACGCGCGTATCTCGACGCCGACGGGCGCCTGCCGCGACCCGAAGAGACGGTCGCCTTCTTGGGCAGCCACGATCCGAGCAAGCGCGGCAAGCTGGTCGACGACCTTGTGGACAGTGCCGATTGTGCCGCGTTCTGGACTCTCAAGTGGTGCGACGTGCTACGGGCCAACAGCAAGAAGCTCGAGCCGGCCGGAGTCCGCAAGTTTCGCCGCTGGGTCTACGAAAGCGTGCTGGCCGACAAGCCGCTCGATCAGATGGCCCGCGAGCTGTTGACCTCGCAGGGGAGCGTTTTCGAGAATCCGGCCGCCAATTACTGGCGGGCGAGCCGCGATCCGCAGGACGCGACCGAGACGACGGCCCAGCTCTTTCTGGGTATCCGCATTCAGTGCGCAAAGTGTCACAACCACCCGTTCGAGCGCTGGTCTCAGGACAACTATTACGGCATCGCCGCCGCCTTCGCCCGCGTGGGCCGTCGACCGGGAGGCAACGCGAAGGACGAAGAGGTCGTATTCCGCGAGAATGCGGGAGAGATCCAGCAGCCGCGAACCGGGCAGACGATGAAAGTGCATCTGCTGCTGAAAGGTGACGTGGATGTGCCGTCCGACGAAGATCGCCGGGCCGTCTTTGCCAGTTGGCTCACCGCATCCGACAACCCGTTCTTCGCCCGCACCTGCGTCAACCGCATTTGGGGGCACCTGATGGGCCGCGGCATCGTCGAGCCGGTCGACGATTTCCGTGACTCCAATCCGCCCTCCAACGCGAAACTGCTCGACGAGCTGGCCCATCAATTCGTCACCCACGGCTACAGCAGCAAATGGGCGATGCGAACCATTATGCACAGCCACATCTACGAGCTGTCGGCTCGCAAGAACGACTTCAACAAAGACGACGAGCTGTATTTCTCGCACGCCAACACGCGAATGCTGACGGCCGAACAGTTGCTGGACGCCATCTGCTCCGTCACAAACGTGCCCGAGCACTTCACCGGACTGCCGGCGGGCACGCGGGCCGTGGAGCTGCCCGATCCGCCGACGGACAATTATTTCCTCAAGATCTTCGGCCAGCCGCAGCGCGAGATGGCCTGCCAATGCGAGCGATCGACCGATTCCAACCTGTCGCAGGCGCTGCAGATGATCAACGGGCCGGTCGTCCACAACAAGCTTCGCGACGACTCGGGCCGCATCCCGCAGATGATCAAGGCGGGCAAAAAGGATGGCGAGATCGTGGCGTCGCTCTATCTGACCGCCCTTTCGCGGCAGCCGGCCGCCGAAGAAATGGCCGCGTCGAAGGCCCACATCGCCCGCTCTTCGGACCGCCGGCAGGCCCTCGAAGACATCGGTTGGGCAATTCTCAACTGCAAAGAGTTCTTGTTCCAACATTAGCCCAGTTCAGATCTTGATTCGGGGCACATTTCGACCGGCCGCGCGGATCGGTAGAATAGCGGCGCCTCGCTCTGCCGAACTGAGACGCGGCTGATTGCTTGGCCGTGCCTCTCGCCCCACCCTGCCCAGCGGAAGCCCGGAAATGGTGCCCAGCCCGCGCTCTTCCGACCGCCCCTCGTCTTTAAGGGGCCGCGCGCTGCGCTCCTTGAAGAACATTGCCTCGCGGTCGCTGCCTCGCCGGAACCCGCCTCTTGAGTCCGATCGCCTGTCTCCCGTTTCGCGGAGACGATTCCGCAGGCCCAAGCCGGGCGAAGCAAGCGGTGCGGCAACTGCGGCATCCGTCGGTCCTCGGATTCCCCTGGCGGCCAAGCTGGCTTACACGGCCTTCATGGCGGTGCTGATTCCCTCTTACACGTATTTCTACGGGCCGACGAACTTCCTGTATTTCTGCGACGTGGCTCTGCTGGTGACGCTGGTCGCGATGTGGACTGAGAGCCCGCTCTTGGCGTCAATCGCCGCGCTCAATGTGATGTTGCCGCAGATCGTCTGGTGCGCCGATTTCGTCGGCGGGATGGCAGGCCACTTTCTAACGGGCCAGACGAAATACATGTTCGCCGGCAACACCTCGGGGCTCGCGCTGTTCAAGCACGGGCTGTCGTTCTTTCACTGTTGGATTCCGTTCCTGGCGTTCTGGCTCGTCTGGCGTCTCGGCTATGACCGTCGCGCTCTAGCGACCTGGACCCTAGCGGGGTGGGCGATTCTGCTCGTGAGTTATTTCCTGATGCCCGCCCCGCCGGCCCCGCCCGGCAATCCGGATCTGCCGGTCAACATCAACTACGTTTACAGCATCGACGACACAGAGCCGCCGCAAACCTGGATGCCCCCGTTGGCCTGGCTGGCACTCTTGATGGTTGGGTATCCGGGGCTGATCTGGGTGCCGACTCACGTCATCCTCTCAAAGACCGTCGGACCGCGCCTCAAAGAACCTCGCGATCGCACGGGCTCCTGACCACCGTCGTCGTGCGCGAGAGACTCAAGCAGCTGGCCATCTGACCAGATTTGCCTCGAATTCGGGTTGTTGCTCGGCTAGCCTGAAGCATTCATTCGTACACCGCTCCCTTTCACACGGCACCGGCGCGATGGGCGAGGCCACACGCATTCTTTCCGCGATCGAGGCCGGGGATCCGACCGCGGCAGAAGAATTGTTGCCGCTCGTCTATGCCGAGCTGCGCAAACTTGCCGCTCTACGGCTGGCCCAGGAAAAGCCCGGGCAGACGCTGCAAGCGACCGCCCTGGTGCACGAGGCATTTCTCCGCCTGGTCGACGGCGAGAAGGTTCAGCAATGGAGCAGTCGCAGACATTTCTTTGCCGCCGCGGCGGAATCGATGAGGCGGATTCTCGTCGATAACGCGCGTCGCAAGCGACGACCGAAGCTGGGGGGCGACCGCAAACGCGTCGAATTCGACGAGGCCTGTTCGTTCGGAGAGGAACGCATCGACCAGTTGCTTTCGCTTCACGAGGCGCTGGAAAAGCTGGAAAAGGAGTCGCCCGAGAAGGCTGAGTTGGTCAAGTTGCGGTACTTTGCCGGTCTGTCCCATCAAGAAGCCGCAATGGCCCTCGGAATCGCACGTGCAACCGCCGATCGCTATTGGGCTTACGCCAGAGTGTTCCTTTATTCCGCGATGGAGGATGCGGAACAAACCTGACGAAATTGCCCGCCGCGCGAGGCAAATTGTCGTCGAAAGTCGCCACGGTGTATGGGACGACTGTCAGGAATCGACCACGTGGACCGCGTCACGCCCAGCATCGACGAGATCTACTTCTCCGCACTCGAGAAACCGACGAGCGGAGAACGATGCGCCTACCTCGATCAGGCCTGCGCAGGCGATCAAGAGCTGCGCCGCCGCGTCGAAAGGTTGCTCTCTGCCGAGTCTAAAGTCGGCAATTTTCTAGAGTCTCCCGCGCCGGAAATTGCCGCGGCGTTCGGTTCATCGCTCGCCGAATGCCCGGGGACCGTGATCGGCCCCTATACGCTGCTGGAGCAGATCGGCGAAGGGGGTTTTGGCATCGTCTACATCGCCGACCAGGAGGCTCCGGTTCGTCGGCAGGTGGCTCTCAAGATCGTTCGGCCCGGCATGGACACCCGTCAGGTCCTCGCGCGATTCAAAGCCGAGCTCGAGGCTTTGTCGTTGATGGACCACCCAAACATCGCCCGGGTCCTCGATGCGGGGGCGACCAATGCGGGGCGACCGTACTTTGTGATGGAACTCGTCCGCGGCGTTCCCATCACGGACTATTGCGACCAGAACCATCTTTCCGTGCACGCGCGACTGGATCTGTTCGTGCAAGTCTGCCACGCCGTGCAGCACGCGCACCAGAAGGGAATCATTCATCGGGACATCAAGCCCTCCAACGTATTGGTGGCACAGCGCGATGGACGACCCGTGCCGAAGGTCATCGACTTCGGTGTTGCCAAGGCGATCGAGCAGCAGCGGACCCCAGAGACGCATTTCACGCGGATGGCCGAGATGATCGGCACGCCGCTCTACATGAGTCCCGAACAGGCGGAGATGACCAGCCTCGACATCGACACGCGCAGCGACATTTATTCGCTGGGTGTGCTGCTGTACGAGCTGCTCACCGGCAGCACGCCGTTCGACCCAGAGCGCCTGCACGACGCTGCGTTCGACGAGATCCGTCGGATCATTCGGGAGGAGGATCCGCCCAAGCCGAGCACCCGGATCGGTGCGCTGGGCAAGACCCTTACGGTGGTCGCGGCACGACGACATGCCGACCCAGATCGCCTGAGCCAGCTCGTGCGCGGCGACCTCGACTGGATCGTGATGAAGTCGCTGGAAAAAGACCGTTCGCGCCGGTACGAGACCGCCAACAGCCTGGCGCTCGACGTCCAGCGCTACCTGGCCGACGAGCCCGTGCAGGCATGCCCTCCGTCGGCCGGATACCGGCTACGCAAATTTGTGAGGCGGAATAAAGGGATGGTGCTCGCAGCCTCGGCGGTGTTGCTGGCGCTGGTGGCGGGCATCATCGGCACCACCTGGGGCATGCTCCGCGCGACGGAGGCAGAAGCCGACGCTGTTCAAGCCGCGAATCAAAAGCAGATCGCACTGGCCATCGCCCAAGAGAGCGAGCGGAAAAAGTCGGAACAACTCTGGGAATCACTCGTGGCGCAGGCACGGGCGCATCGCCTGAGTCGACGCCCCGGCCAGCGATTCGAAAGCCTCGAGACGCTCAAGGAGGCCACGCGACTCGCGCGGACGCTGAACTTTTCGCCCGCCAAGTTCCAAGAGCTGCGAAGCGCCGCCATCGCCACTCTTGCTGTGCCGGATCTCTATCTCACCGGGCCCTGGAGCTCCTGGCCGAGCGATGCGCTGGCCCTCGATTTCGACGGAGCACATTCCCTGTACGCCCGGACCGATCGAGCCGGCAACTGCAGCATCCGCCGCGTGTCCGATGATGTCGAGGTCTGTCGGATGCCGGGATTGGGCCTCCCCGCGAGTCCCGTGCTCAGCCGGGATGGGAAGTTCGTCGCCGTTTGTGACCTGACTCCTAAGCTGAACTTCGGCAAAGGCGTCCATCTCTGGCAGATCGGCACGCCGCCGCGGCAACTGTTGTATGAGGCCAACGGCTCAACCGTGGACTTCCGAGAGTCGCAACAATGTGCCTTGGCGTTCAATGACGGGTCAATCAACCTCTACGAGCTGCCGTCGGGCCGACAACTCAGCCATCTTGCGCCGAAGACGATGACGCGCGGCATAAACATCGCTTTGCATCCCACGGAACCTCTCGTCGCGGTCAGCTCCTACGTTGCAGACGTTCTGCAGCTGCGGGACGCGAAGACGGGAAAGATCGTCGCCGCCTGCGACCATCAAGACGGCGCCCTGACGTCGGCCTGGCTTCCGGGCGGCCGCGCGCTGGCCGTCGCCTATGGCAACTGCCAAATCCGCCTCTACGATCGCGCGACGCTGAGGGCCTATCGCACTTTGGAAACCGAAGTCGCCGCGACCTCGATCGAATTCAATCATTCGGGCGATCAGATGGCCCTTCGGGGCTGGAGCAATGCGGTCGGCCTGTTCAACTGTCGAACGGGCCAAAACCTGATGCGCGTCCTGGCGCCCGTGTCCGCTTGCCGCTATAGCTCAGACCAATCCAGCCTTGCCGGCGCCGTTCACGAAGGCAAAGTCGGAATTTGGCGCGTGGCCAGCGACCAAGAATTCCGCGCGGTGGAAAGCATCAACTCCCCGGACGATAACAAGGATCGACTCGAGCGTTGCGATACCGACGGCCGATTGCTCGCCTGCGCGACAGTAGACGGATTCAGCCTTTGGGACGTGGCGACCGGGAGCGCCCTGGGCAGCGTTCCGGCGGGTAAGACCAATGCAGTCCTGTTTGAGCCGTCTGGGGCGCTGTTGACCTTGTCCGATGAAGGCTTGCAGCGCTGGCCCATCAGCAAGGGATTCGAGGGGACTGGCAAACTATCGATCGGTCCGCCCAAGCAGCTCACTTCGGCACCTGGGGGCCGCATCGCCCAGAGCCGCGACGGTCGGGTCATCGTCACGAGCTGCCGTTCGGTGGCAGCGGGAATACCCTATGCCGGCGTTTGGGTTCTGCACGCTGAGCATCCAAACGAACCCATCCGTATCGACCCCGGAGCTGATGCCACCGATATCGCGATCAGCTCGGACGGCCGTTGGATCGTCGCGACGACCCATTACGTGGGGATGGCCAAGCTATGGGACGCTCGCGACGGACGGCTCGTCAAACAACTGGCCAGCTGGGGAGCGATTTGTCCCTGCTTCAGTCCCGATGGGCGCTGGCTGTCGATTGGCGTCGAGGAGGGCCGCCTCTTGGCGACACAGACGTGGGAGCCAGGGCCTTCCCTGGGAGCTCGGGCTGTCTTTTCGCCCGATAGCAAGCTTGCAGCCGTCCCCGCGTCGACCGGGTTGCGCTTGTTGGAAATTCCAACCGGTCGCGAGATCGCCCTTCTGGAAGCCCCGACCCTCGACCCGATCGATCGATCTCTCTTCACGCCCGACGGGACAAAGCTCGTTGCCATGACGTTTGGGAAAGTCCCCCACATCTGGGACCTGCGGCGGAATCCGCGAAGAACTCAAAGAGCTGGACCTGGACTGGGAGTGGCCCGAGTTTCCGCCTGCGGCTGCGCCGCCCCCAATCGCCGGTCCCGTGTGCGTGGAAATTCATGGTCTGCCTGGAGCGGCGGCCGATTCCCCGAGCAAACCCCGAAACAAGGCCGACGACAAGCCGCGCACCTTGCCGGGTTCCTGAACGGAATGAAGCGGGCAAGTTGCTTGTCGGTGGGGGCCGCGCAATTGGATTCTCTCCCGCAATCGCATGCCTTTGCTGGGCTTACGTCCGAGCGATGCTCAATTCCGGCAGAAACCGGGGCCGACGCGGCTTCAGAATTTGAAAAATCCGCGACGCGCCTGAGGCAAATCGGGGTCGAAACTCGCCACTGTCTATAGCGATAGCCGGTAGCGATCCCCCGAAAGGGACCGCTTTTGGCCAGTTTGCGCGATCTCGCGACAAACGTGCGTAGACCTCGCGAACGAGCCGACCGCTGATCGCAGCCACAACGAGGAACCGCTCGCCAGCCACTAAGTGTCGCAAACTCAGATAGAGCTTGTGAGGTCACAATAGCGAATTAGAGAGTCCCGTAACAATACTCAATGTCAACCTATAGTGCGCCAGAAACATTCATCCCGACTAGGGAAGCAATGTTTGTGACGCACTTATATTATTGCGCTGTTATAAATACTACCAGATAGACAACTTACAAATATATCGCAAGAATCTCTGTAGCAAAACTCACCATCGTGCGCTTGGCAAGTAGCAAAGACAACTAGACTCGGAGGAAGCGATCTTCCGGGTAGACTAGTTGCCGACCAACACACAATGAGGGTGAGGAAGCTACCATGTTAGCAAAATCTAAGGTCGTCGCTGTTTCTGCCGTGCTCGTTGCACTGGCCATTGTTTCCATCGCCGATTCGTCATCTCAAGCCTTCGCCAGGGGCGGCCACGGCGGTGGCGGACGGCGTGGACGATCCCATTCGATGTCGCGCTCCCGAGGAAGTCGCTCGATGCGGTCCTCGAGAGGTCGCTCGAATCGAAAGGCATACGCGCACAATCAGCAGCACAACAACAAGCACAACGCCAAGCACGACAACAAGCACCACAATAAACACCACAATAAACACCACCATCGACATCACGGACGCTATGGTTGGGGGGATGGAAGCGATGACGGGGGAGATTCCGATGGCGATGGCGGAGATTCCGATGGCGCCGGCGCTCCCGACGCGGTGAATCCAGTGGCCGTTTCGCCTCCGATCACGATTTTGAATCCCGCGGAGACCGGGCGGCCGGTGAATTACACGCTAGGCTCGGCCGAATATTCGATCGAACCTTCTCACAGCCTGGCCCATAACGACGGGACGCAGGTGATCACATTTGCGCGGGGCGTCGTTCGGGCAAGCAGCTTACACCCTGCAGCCCGGGACTTACCGCTTTGTCATGACGAACACGGGCTGGGACCTCCGCACTTCGACTGACCAGCTGGCGGCCAACAGCACGGCGTCGCCTGAGTAATCTCCCTCGGCTCGCTTGCTGAACGACACTGACTAGCGGGAAGTGGCCCGACGATCTCGGCCCCGGAACTGCAGCCGACTCGAGGCTGGGCGTCCGGGGCTGAATCGTCGCGGGACGGGAGAAACGACGCTGAAAAATCGTGAAAGGATCGAAAATCTGCCAAAACGCCTGAGGCATATGCGACTCAAAACTCGCCACTGTGATTGGGGCGAAGATCCGCGATCCCTGGCCGGAATCTCAATCGAACGAGCAAGGAGCCAGCATGAAACCCTCACAGCCGCTTGCGTCTTTCTTAAAGCGGTGGAACGACATCCGGCGACAGGGAGAAGGACTCGGGCGCGGCCAGCGGCGAAAGCGGCACGCCACCGCTGCCACTCAACCGGGCATGTTCCGATTCGTGACCGAGTCGCTGGAGTCGCGTCTCTTGCTGACCGTCACGGCTCCGGCTTCGGCAATGACGATCCAGAACGACCCCATTTACTTCTCGCAAACCGGCCAAGGCGCGATCAGCGTGACGGAGCCCGCGCCCGAGGCGGGCCAGCCCCTCCAGCTCACGCTGGTTGTCAACAACGGAGTTCTTTCCTTCTCGAACACGACCGGTTTGGGATTCATGGAAGGCCCCAACGGAACGAGGGCGTTATCGGTGGTCGGAACGCCGGCGAACCTCAATACGGATCTGAACAGCCTCGCATACACGCCCAACGCCGGTTACACCGGCGACGATTCGCTGGACATATTTGCCGGCAACAATGCCGGTGAAGCGATCGTTCCCCTCTACGTCAACGCCTGGACGAACTCGACGGCGTCCTCACTCGCCTCGGCGAAAAAGGCTGCCGGCAGCGCGGGGATCGACGTGTCGCTGCTGCTTCCCAACGGCGATCTGATGGTGCATCAATCCGGCGGGCAATCGAAGATCTGGTATGAGATTACGCCCGACAGTGAAGGCAGCTATGCCGATGGAACGTGGAAGAAGCTGGCTTCGATGCATCAAGCACGGCTGTACTTCTCGTCCGATGTCCTGCCCGACGGCGACGTGTTTGTCTTCGGCGGCGAGTATGCCAGTGACGGCCAGATCTCCTTCAACAGCAGTGGGCAAGTTGTGCCAAAGGGCACGCCCGGCAGCATACGGCAGTACAGCGATTCCGGCGAGATCTACGATCCGGCGACGAACGTCTGGACAACGATTGCCACTGGAGGGGCGGTCAATTACCCAGCCGGGACGCTTACGGGACAAAAGGTAGCCCTGAACATGGCCGGTGACCAACCGAGCGAAGTGCTGCCCGACGGCGATGTCCTCGTCGGGAATATCTTTAACAACGGGACAGAGATCTACGTCCCAGAGCTCAACGCAAACGGGACGCCGGCAAAGGGGACATGGATAACGGGCCCGACCAGGCAATACCCCGGTGAATTCAGCGACGAAGAGTCGTGGGTCAAGCTTGGTAACGGCGACATCCTCAACTACGACATCTACGCGAGCGAAAATGACCAGAACGATGTCGGGCAAGCGGAGCTTTACGTACCGAGCACTACCGGCGGTACCGGCCAATGGGTGACGGCCAACGATGGCGATCTGCCGCTTCTCACCACGTCGTTCACAGGAAATGAAATAGGCCCGGCGCTGCTGGACCCCAGCACGGGCGACGCCGTTTTCTTCGGGGCCAACGGCCTGACAGCCATCTATAATCCCACGGCCAATTCCTGGGCCCAGGGCTCGACTCTGCCCAGCGTGTACTTGCGGAACCCGGTCGGTCACCTTGTCCTGACTCAACTTACCATGGGCGACGCGCCGGGGGCGGTCCTGCCCAACGGCGACTTTTTGCTGGCACTGTCGCCCGCCACCACTGCCATCGGTCCGGGCCAGACATTCCCATCGCCGACCTACCTCTACGAGTGGAATCCGCAGACGAACGTTTTCGTAAACGTCACGCCGTCGTTCAGCGTGACGCAGCAATATGACATCAACAGCTTTGCAGATTCGATGCTCGTTCTGCCGACCGGGCAAGCCCTGCTGACGAATACCTCCTCACAACTCGCCTTCTACGCGCTGGCCCCGGGCGATGGCCCCGCCTTCAACTGGCTGCCGACGATTACAGGCTTCACTTTCAACAAACCCCCCTTGGGAAGCCCGCTCAGCAACAACGGCAGCTACACGCTGACCGGCACGCAACTCAACGGCCCCGACGAGGGTGCGGCTTATGGGGACGATGAACAGATGGCCGAAAACTACCCGATTGTGGAGTTCAGCGACGGCCCAGTATTCGGGTCGGTCTACTATGCGACGACCTCGTATTGGAGCTCCACCGGCGTAGCGACCGGCAACACGCCGCAATCGGTTACCGTCGTGCTCCCGACGACGATTCCGAGCGGGACGTATTCAATGTTCGTCATTGCAGACGGGATTTCTTCTCTGCCGTTCACGGTCGTTCTCGGGACGTACACGAAACAGCCGACCCCTGTCTCGAACGGGGCTGTCTCGAACGTGCCTGTCTCGAACGCGGCTGTCTCGAACGCGGCTGTCTCGAACGTAACCAACGCCGCCCAATTTTCCGGCGTCGCCGCTTCAGCCGGGCCCGGCTCCGACGCCAGTCCCTTGCAGGCCCCGGTTGCCCTGACGTCGAGCGTCACGCCGCCGACGTCGAGCCTGGACCTCAGCTGGAACAAGTCGACGTTGCCGACCCGCTTGCAGACCCAGGAGAAGGCGGCCGCCTTCGAGCCGGTCCAGTTCGGCGCAGCCCTCGGCAACTCCGAAATCAATCAGTGGGCCGGTCTGCAAGCTGCGCTCGACATCCTCAGCGCGTAACCGGAGAGCGTCAGCTCATGCTCGCTACCCAATTGCGCCGTTGGCTCGGATCGCGTTTTGAGCGTTCCGATCCTCGAGCAGTTCTGATTCAAGAGCCGAACAATCCGCCAAACGCCTGAGGCAAATCGGCATCGAAACTCGCCACTTGATACAGGGACGGTCTTCGCGGCCTCCCGAGTCGTTTTTTCAGCATAGAAAGGCGCTCGCCATGTTGTTGACCTCCCTGAAGCAGTTCTGTGACAGTGTGCGGACCGGGAAGCCGCCTGCTCGTCGCCGCGCGCGACTGCGGCGTGCGTGTGCGGGGCGTGCGTGTGCGGGGCGTGCGTGTGCGGCCGACGTGTTGGAGTCGCGCCTGCTCCTGGCCGCGACGTTGTGGGTCGATCCCGCGCACGCGGGCAACTACACCTCGATTTCGAGCGCCGTGGCGGCCGCCGTCCCGGGCGACACGATCAAGGTCGTCCCCGGCATTTACAACGAGAGCGTCACCATCCCGTCGAGCCTCACGAACCTGACAATTTTGGGCGGCCAGGCTCAGTTCGCCGGACAGAAAGGCGCCTCGATCGTCGAAAGCGATGGTATCGCAATCGCGATCGAAGCCAATGACGTCACGATCAAAGGTTTCACCGCTGAGCCGGCGACGTCGGCCGGCGTTCAAAATGCGGACGGGATCGAAATCGCTTCCGGCGCCTCGGGCGATTCGATCCTCAACAACACGGTTGTCGACGAAGACGAAGGAATTGTCGCGTACGATGTTGCCAATGTGACTGGCGACGTGATTAGCGGCAACACGGTCGAAGGGAGCATCTACGGCATCTTTGTCTTCGGCACCGGGAGCGGGAACGTAACCATCTCCGGCAATACCGTCGATGACAACGGCCAGAACACCCAGGGTGGCGGCATCACCGTTGTGACCAACGGTTCGGCTCTGATCTCGGGCAACACCGCGAACCATAACTATTCGGCCGCAATCACGGTCGCGGACGGGATCGCGGCGAACGTGGTCGGCAACACGGCCGACGACACCGGCGGGATTGACGGCTTAGCCGGCGGCGGTACGGGCATCATCGTCGACGACGGCCCGGGGAGCGCCTCTGTCGCGGACAATACCACCAATGGCAACGAAAACGGCGTCAGTGTCGACACCACGACGGCGCTCGTCACCGGCAACACGGCAAACAACAACTCCGGGTTTGGGTTCGGCATCGTTACCGCGGCGTCCTCGACCACAACAGCCAATACGGCCAAGGGCGACGGCGATGGGCTCTTTGTCGACAGCGCCACAGCCACAGTCGACGGCAACACAGCCAGCAACAACATTGCCGGTGCGTCCGTGTACACGACCGGGCAGGCCACCGTGCTTGATAACACGACGAACAAGAATGTCTTCGGTCTGGAAGTCAGTTCGGGTTCGGAAACCGTCACGGGCAACACGGCGAATTCGAATAACCGCATCGGAATCTATGTTGATGGCGGCCCTGGCACAGTCAGCAACAACACGGCCAATTCGAATCTGGGATCGCCCGCTGAGGGCGGCGCCGGGCTCGAGATCATCGGGAGCGTGACCACCGTGACCAACAACACGGCTAACGACAATCAGGCAGACGGCGTGCTGCTGGACAACCTCAACGGAGCGACCGTCTCGGACAACACGGCCAAGGACAACGGGGACAACGGGATTGATGTTTCCAACTCCAGCGACAACACCCTCTCCAGCAACACCGCCAACGGGAACCTCAATGACGGAATCGTGGCGGAGAACGGCTCGTCAGGAAACATCATCACTAAGAACACCGCCGTGAAGAACGTCACCTACGACCTGGCGGACACGTCGACCGGGGGAACGGGCACCGCCGGCACATTGAACACCTGGACGGACAATACGGCCCACACGGCCAACCCGGCTGGCCTGCTCTGAGGCGGACGATCGTGAATCGGCCGCGACGAGGAAGCGGCCGCTCGAGATCCTTGCGTGCAACGTGCCAGCGGGCCAATTCTCGCGGCACAGCGGCTAGAGCCGTCGGCGCTCGGCAGTTTCTTCAAAGACGCACGGCCGAGCGCTCGACTGGCTCGCCCCGCACGAAGCGGCCCCTTGGCCCGGGCGCGACGCGACTTTCGCCGACTTGGAGCGTACACGGCAATTCAGCATTCAGGCGCTACGGCGACAAAAGACTAAACAAAAAACGCCGATCGCATGAGGCAAACGACGCTCGAAACTCGCCACTGTTATTGAGGCGGCGTACTCGACGCAACGCGGCGACTTGCCAACACGGTGCAACATTCAATGGCAATTGGCGGATTGGGTTCTGACCCACGCAGCGCTCGGCTCGCCCCCAGATCGCGTTTACAAGGAGATCAAGCTCATGCTCAATTCCAAATTCGGCCAGTGGCTGAGTTGCATCCCCATGAGTCAACCGAGGCACGCACGCCGCAGAGAGGCGCGGCGAACGTTGGCGGCGCTCGACAGACCGGCCGAGGTTTTGGAGGACCGAGCGCTGTTGACGGCTGTGGCGACTCCTTACCTCGTCTTTTTGACCCAACCAGGCAACATCGTCGCCGGCCACGACTTGAACTTCAAAGTGGAGGTGATGATCAACGCGAAAACCAACAAAGGGACCGTCTTCACCGAGGTCGACACCGCCTTTAACGGCGAGTGCTCGTTCACGCCCGTTCTCGGGGGGACGTTGGGGACGTTTGACACCCCCTACAACTTCACGGGGCCACAGGGGCCGAACGCTCCCTTCGCCAGTGTGACGTTGCCTGTCGTCGATGGCGTCTGTGGCGATCATCACGACCAGACTTCAATCGACGTGGCCGGCAACTATCTAATCGAAGCCGCCGTCACCGAGTTTTCGCCGGGAACAGGCCTGTTCGTGATTAATTCCAACACGTTCACGGTCACGCCGTTCTCGGCCACCGACCGCCTTGTGTTCCTCAAGGCGCCGAGCGAGGTCACCGTCGATACGCCGTTCAGCGCGACCGTTGCCGTGGAAGACCAGTACGGCAACATCGACACCGGTGTGAACAACGTGCCTGTCACCCTGCTGGCTCTTCCGGGCAATAGTTCCAAGGCCGAAATCAAGAACGGCGAGGCCACGTTCAACGACGCGTTCTTCGTGGCGTCGGGCGAGGACCCGCTGGTGGCCATCGCCACGCCGCCTACGGGTGCACCTCTCATTGGAAGCGCCGCTGTGCTGGTCCTAAATTCGAATGGTGGATTAGGAGGATCAAGTTAATCGGCGGACAACCCCGCGTCGGCGAGGCGGTTCAAAGTCCTGGGACCGCTTTGGTCCCTCATTCCGCGGAAGTGTCCCGTCCCACCGGTTGCTCGTCCTAAGTTGTTTCTCGAGCTGGCATTAAGGTGGGACAAGTTGTGATCCCGCGAACTTGTCCCATCGGTTTGCGAAAGAGTCCCGTCCCGAGTTGCGGTTCCACCGTTCGGGGGAGCCGGATGGTAACCACCAGGGCACGACTCGACTGTCTTCGATCCTGAGGTTCGGCTCGACTGACCACGCCGAAGTCGGACCCGAAGGGAGCTCGCCGAAGTCCACGTGCACCTAGTGATTGGCCGAGGCGGTTCAAAGTCCTTGGGACCGCTTTGGTCCCTCATTCCGCGGAAGTGTCCCGTCCCACCGGTTGCTCGTCCTAAGTTGTTTTTCGAAGAGGCATTAAGATGGGACAAGTTGTGATCCCGCGAACTTGTCCCCTCGGCGAAAGGGTCCCGTCCTACCCTCGCCCAGTCTGCTGGGAGAGGGCGCGGGGTGAGGGCGCATTGTTTCCGCCCCGCCGAATTGCTGCCGGGGATCTTTTCCCCCTCTAGTGAAAAAGGATCCCCATCACCGGCGGGGATCTATTTTTCGTTCCCGGCGGGGATCTTATCCCCACCGCGGACAGACTCTGGCCACCGTCGCCTCCGGGCGAGAGACAGCCTCGCACCGGGCCGCCTCCGCACCAGACAATTGGGCCGGCAATCCGCAACGCGATCCGCTGGCGCGCATTGCGAATCTCCGCGCCTCGCAGCACGACGCTTATCTCCAGCCTACCGCAAAAAGCGGCCACCGCCGAGCCCGAGTTTCCACGGCCGTGTAAACAACTTTGAAAATTTTCCTCGCCTCACAGGTCCGGCGCGCAGTCCCGCCGGTCAGCGTCCAAGCCAGGCGCCGCCTTCCCCAAAGCCGCCGAACGCGTCGTGAAGCTCGACCAAACCTGGGGCAAACCCGAGAAGGCCGCCGAATTGCTGGAAAAGATCAAGGCGCAGCCGGCTGTTCCGAAGCTGCGGTGACGGCCAGACCAGAGGGGGGAGGGAAACTGGGGGATACTTCTTCGGCACCGTGCGGCGGTGCTGCCAACCGTGGTGGCGTGTCGGAAGACCAAACTAAGAGGCCACGAGCCGACTGTGTCAAGAACCTTGTCTTGCAGTCTTGCATGGCTTTCCTGTGTTTTGAATTGCGAGGGAGTTTTTGGGGATTCACCGGCAGAAGTCTTTGCAGACTCCTGGCGGTCGCCGCCCTGAAGCGCAGAACCAACGACGGCCGGCGTGGCGTGACGTCCTGACCGGATTTTCGTTGATCTTTCTTGAATCGATTGCAGAATCCCATCACCTCACGCGGGGTTCTGGGGAGGTCGTGTTCTCATGAAGCGGGCGATTCTCACGTTGGTCAAAGCGGCCGCTTGCAGGAAAGTGGAGGTGGCGGCCCGCTGCAGGTGAACCGCCCCAGGAACACCGTTGACCCTTCGATTGGCACCGCTCCGTCAATCGGCTCACCCTTGGCTCCGGCTGCTTGCCGGCACTTCTGCCCAGGGATAGGGGATTTCCCTACAAAGGCGCCAGTGATTTCCCTACAAAGGCATCGGGGATTCCCCGATGGCAAGATCAGGGATTCCCCTAGTTGCTTAAGCTTTGCTGAAGGCGTACGGTCGTGCGTACAGTGGTGTAAATCTTTACCCCACAGCGTTCCTAACGCGTTTCCGCGTCGTAGTTTCTTTTTTGCCGTTCCAGTTCTAAGGAGTCCTACGATGACACGTCTCTGCGTCTGAGCGCACCAGACGACCTGGTTTCACGCTCATTGAGTTACTGGTGGTGATCGCGATTATCGCGACACTCATTGCCTTGCTGCTTCCTGCCGTACAAGCGGCGCGCGAAGCGGCTCGCCGCAGCCAATGCCGCAACAACCTGAAGCAGTTCGGCATTGCCATGCACAACTACCACGACAGCGCCCGGATGTTCCCCATGGGCGCGTCGGTGTACGGCAACAGTTGGGCTGTGCAATTGGGGGCACCTCCGGGCACCCCGGGGCTCCCTCCAGGCAACATCTACTCCCACTCGATGGCCGACGCATTTGTTTCGATGGCGTCATACGATGAGCAGACCGCCTTCGCCCACGCCTATCAGTGGAACCGGGCAGTGAACTCCCAGACGGTCACGGCTTCAACCAACGGCATCGGCCTGACGCAAACCGCGCTACAAGCGGCCGGCGCCAGCGGGCTGTACCGCTGCCCGTCCGACACCTTCCCGGATGCGTTCCCGGGAGCCGGCGTCGCGTCGCAGGGTCTCTACGACGTCCCGCTCAACTACATGTTGTGCCACGGCGTCAACGACCAGTATTGTTGGGCGACACAGAATATTCCGTCGAATCAGCGCGGCGTGTTCAATATCAATTCGAGCACGCGCATTCGTGACATCACCGACGGCACGAGCAGCACGTTTGCCATCGGCGAAGGCGCGATGTCTCCCTTGATCCAGAATCCGAAATACTCGATTTGCCGTGGACGTTACTGCCTGGCGCCGGCCATGTGGCCGCCCGCAATCCCGCCTGCATTGACGGCCCTCGGCGTCCCTGCGACCGCAGCGGGTGCGCCCCAGCCCGTATGGGTCCAGGTTCTCGTCAACAACCAGTTCGTCAACAGCACCAACAACTCCGTCGCCGCCCAATTTGTGCTGACGGGAGGAGATGGCTGCTGCACGATGGAACAATTGAACAAGAACCCCGTGACCGACACATTTGCTGATTTGGGCGGGCCTCCGGGCACGACCGGCCTGGCGTTTGTGACCAGTCGATTCAACACGTGCGCGAGCACGTGGGATTCCGGATTTGGACCGCCGGTCTCCCTCGATTTGACCGGTCAAGGCAACGACAGTGCCGGCAAACCCAACCCGACGCCACTCGGGGTGGGGAATCCCGAGATCGGCAGTCTCTCGAATTTCCGCAGCGATCATCCCGGTGGGGGCCTGTTCCTGCTGTGCGACGGCTCGGTGCAGTTCATCAGCGAGAACATCGACATGACGGTCTATACCGGCCTCTCCACCATGCAGGGTGGCGAGACGGTGAGCGGTGCTGTCGGCGAGCCGTAAGCGTTCGCTTTGCGGTTGATTTCTCGTGAGCAGGCGGGCTGTCGACGATTTTCGTCGACAGCCTGCCCTTTTTTACGTTCACCTCGCGCGATTGACACGCGTCGCCACCTGGTCCAGCCGGTCCGGTTGGAACACACCTGGAACGTCGTTTTCCCGATTGCACCTGGACCGTGGTGGTTTGCCGTGCCTCTCGCGCTAACGGGCTCTCAATCGGAGGAACCAGTGACGTGAGGAATGCCAGTTACATTGCAATTGTGTGTGGCGTACTCTTGGCCGTCCCCGGCTGCGGCAGAGGCGGAAAGGTCGCCGCGCCTGCGCCCGAAACGGACACCTTCAAGGACACCCAGTATTACCAAAGCCTCATGGGCATAAAACTCAGTTACTTCCTTCGGCGGGTGGCCGTCCCATAACTCGCCTCCAAAGAGATTTGCATTGCAAATCTCCAAGCTAATCGCCTTGGCAAGTATGGATTCGGCGAACGCTTACGTTTTGCATGGCTTTCCGGTGTTTTGAATTACGAGAGGAGTTTTTGGGGATTCACCGGCAGAAGTCTTTGCGACTCCTGGCGGTCGCCGCCCTGAAGCGCAAAACCAACGATTGTTGGAATGAAAGGGCACCAAGACGCCCAGGGCCACAAACCCGACTACCAAGAATTCATTCGAGCAACTCACAGCGCCAGGTGCTGATGCAGGAATGCCCGCATCTTCCTTTCATCCCTTACTTAGCCGGCCTCCTTCTGCGTCGCGTTCTTGGTTCTTTCGTCCCGTCACTCAGAATGCGATACTCCTCGCGCGTTCTGGCCGGCGAGGGATGGGGATCGTTTTCGCTGCTCGGGATCAGAAATTTAACCAGGATGTGGCGATCAAAGTGCTGCACCCGAGGCCTCTCATAGCCGGTCCTTCTCGCAGAGTCGTGATCGGCGGAGATGGTGAATGAAAACAACCGCCCGACCCTGGTGATCCAGACCAGAGCCGGACGGCTGCGAGGCACAAAGTTTCGGGGGCGACAGCATTTCGCCAACAGCTTCTTTACCTCGGCGACCCTCCGTTAACTCAAGAAGCCGCGTCAGTGAGCCGAGGCGTTCGTCACGCTGCCTGCCAGCAGAAATCCTTTGGATGTAGTGAAGGATTGAGTGACTGACACGGAAATGAACCCAGAGGTCACGCCGCTCGCCGAGGCCAGGACGTCGGCTGACGAACCGGTTGAGAGGGTCGTGTGAGCGAAGACGACCAAGATCGCTTGTCCGCGGACCGACATTCCGTCAGCGTCCGACATCGTCGTCATTCCCTGGAGTCCCATGCGGGCCAAGCTGTGATTCGAGATCTGGCAGTCTCCGGCCAATGCCGGTGCGGCCGACAAACTGACCACCGTGACGAGGGCGACGAGAATCTTCATAGCGATGCCTCACTTCAAGGTTGTAGTTTCAAGGTTGTAGACCACTTCAAGCACAGGGACCGAGCGGTCAACAGACTGCGTTTGACCCGCCCGTAGGCGAATCTGCCGAACCAATCCTCACCGCAGCTCCCATCCACTCGGCGGCGGGGCGCGCAGAATTGAAGAGGCTCTCCCCCCGAAAACAGGGGGAGAGCGTCAAACAGGCACAGCACTTGCGCCGTTAGCACGCTGACTCGAAAGTCCGCCGCTTAGTGGCGGTGGCCGCCACTAGTAACAGTAGTGATGATCGTGACGCTGATGTTGGTAGTAGCACTACCTCCATTAGCACTTCCACCAGCACCACCAGCACCTCCATTAGCACTTCCACCATTACCACCAGAACCACCAGCGCCGCCAATACTAGCTCCGCCGGTTCCACCGCTTCCACCAGCTCCACCATTTCCACCAGTTACGACAGTTCCTCCACCACTTCCACCGGTTCCGCCGGTTCCACCGGTTCCACCACCGCCACTAGTTCCGCCGGTTCCGCCAGTTCCGCCGGTTCCGCCAGTACCACCAGCTCCACCATCGCCCCCATTAGCACTTCCACCATTTCCGCCAGTGTTGGTGACGTTGATGTTGACGTTGATATTGACGCCATGGTCGCGGAGGCTTGTGCCGCGGACGTGCATACCCTGCTCGTCCGACATCATCGTCATTCCCTGGAGCCCCATGTGGGCCAGGGAGCCCTGCGAGATGCGCCCGTCGGCGGCGAATGCCGAAGCGGACAGACATCCAACCATCGCCACTGCCAAAGCCAGCTTCTTCATCATTGCAAGTCCCTCCATCGCAGAGATGTTGAACCAGAAACCGGAAAACGCAGCATCAATTCCCGCCACTCAAGTTGAAAACGCAAACCACGGCAACGTCCGAACCATTTGGTCCACGACAAACGGAAGGGGCTCGACCGTAGTTGGAGCATGGGAACCCGCTACGCGGACACAACGTGGATGAAAAGATAATCAGGGCAATCTTCGAAAGCGATAACTATTTTGCCTAAATCTCTAAAATGCTCATATTTACCTCAAAGCATATAATCGGCCTTACAACTTATATTAACTACATTCTACATACTATCTATTTTAACTATTATTTCCGAACATCCACCTGGGATTGGGAAAGAAGCGATCTGCCGAGTTGCTGCGTGGGTCCGCTGCGCTGATTCGAGCCAGTTTGGCTCGCAAACGGCCGGGATGGCGGCTCGACGCCGCGCACATCGGTCGCATCGCGACCAGGGCAGCGAGCCCCTCGCCCGGAAAGTGGGCGACGGCGCCGTTTTCAATCCTCACATGGAGGCGTTTAGTTCGCACGGCAACGGCACTCTCAGCGTTCATCAAGGAAAACAGCCCAACGGAATTTGTGCTCAAAGAAATCGTGAAAATCAAAGCTCGCGCCAAAACCTGCACGCTGGATGACAAGACCGATCACGTGCTCGTCATCACGTGCGAAGGCGGTCGCCAGGGCGGCGGCCCGCAGATGCTGGACTGTGATCACCGGCATGTCGGTCCAGAGGATGTCGCCAGAGTTGCGCTGGCCGTCTCGGTTACTCGATCAGATCCACCGATGGCCCCCCGAAGCCAAGACTTCGTTGACAAAGTTTTCCGCCGCAGTTGGGTTTCTGGGAGACAAATCGACGGAATTGATCACTTGTTTATTGGAACTCACCGGTCGACCTCTTGCGGAGCACGGTGATTGGCGTTGGACGACGCAGATCTGGTCCGCCGCACGCTGCGGGGCGACCGTGAAACGTTCGCCGATCTCTACGACCGATACGCGCGGCTGGTGCGCGCGTTCTGTTGGGACGCGACGCGCGATCTGCCACAAGCTCAGGACCTGACTCAAGAGGTGTTCTTGCGCCTTCCAGCGATTGCCCGAATTGTGGTGGGGGTCCCGCTACTCGACTCGATGGAACGCCGGCCACCTCTCGCAAGACGAGCCCTCACCCCCCGCCCCTCTCCCGCAAGGGGAGAGGGGAGAAAACTTGCGGGCCGTCCGCGTTCCACTGACTGACGCGACTCGACTGTCTTCGACCCTGAGGCTCGACTCGACTGAGCTCGCCGAAGTCCGAAGTCCAGCGAGCTGGGAGAGGGATCAACAGATTCGCGGCAGTTCATGTCTCAGCGATTGGGATCGGCGGTCGTCATCCACTCGACCACGCTGCTCTTTGGCAACGGCGTCACGCCGAGTTGGCGGAGCATGTTGAGGCATTGCGCCCGGTGATGCATACCGTGCGTCGCCACATGAGTGATGACTCCGCCGCGGCTCAAGAACAAGGTCATTCCATCACGACGTTGTCGCGTGATCGTCTCGTCGAGCGGATACGTCCGCGCGCTGGCCAAGAGATCGGCGCTCAGCTCATCCAGCAGGGCGAGCAGCTCGGTCGGCGAGCGGTTTGATTCTTCGAGCCGCGGCCGCTGCTCGCGACCGGCCAGCAGATCGCCCCACACGCGCATCGCGCCCAGGATGTGCGTCGTCGTATCGTGCAACGAGCCGGGCCCCATGTCGAACCGGTGGTGAAATTGTTCGGGTGTGAGTGCCGCGCAAGCCTCGACGATGTTCCGCGTTGCCCAATGGTCGTGAGCGAGCATGATTTCGACGGGGTTGCTGGTCGGCATCGCGATTCACTCCTGTTCGTCATCGGCTGTCTTTGCGAGAAGGTCCTTCAACGATTCCGATCGACGGCGCGGCACCAGTCAACCCCGCATCGTACCGCGAGCTGGTGCTGGCTGTCGTCATCTGCTTTGTGGTCTTAGCGTCTTTGCGGTTCAAATCTCGAGTTCAAAGGAAATCCGCCCTCACCTGGCCTCTCCGGCTCGACTGAGCTCGCGACTCGACTGAGCTCGCCGAAGTCCGAAGTCCATCGGAATGGGAGAGGGACTGAGGCGAAAACACCCTCGCCCATTCTTATGGGAGAGGGCGTGTGGTGAGGGCTCCGGTTCTTGGCGACAGGATCAAACGCCGGTTCCATTTCCAGAGAAAGCGGCCCTCATCTAACCTCTCCCATCGGAATGGGAGAGGGACAAGAAGGTCGGTCCGTTCCCTTCGCGGGCTTCAAGTGGAATCGACAACGCTTCTGCCGGCCGCCGCTAAATCCTTGACATTTCGACTGCGTGCGATGAATCTAAGGGTCGGCGACCCCTCCCGCCGACAAACAAACTCATCCAGTCGCATGAGGAGACGCCGATGTTGTCGAAACATTGGTTTCGGCGCGCGTACGCGCGGGTCGAAAGATCGAGCGTGTCGCCAAAGTGGGGTCGCCGGGCGTTCACGCTCATCGAGTTGCTCGTCGTCATTGCGGTCATTGCAGTGCTGGCGGCGCTCCTGCTTCCCGCGGTCCAACGAGCGCGAGGCGGCCCGTCGCACGCAGTGCACGAACAATCTCAAGCAACTCGCCCTGGCCTTTCACAACTATCACGATGTGAATAGCTGCTTTCCGCCGGGCGATCTCGATCTGTGGGCCATGTATACGGACGATGGAATGCCGCCGAACGGCACTCCTCCCGCCTACGCGTTTTGGGATCCTTCCCAGGGCGCCACGATGAACGTAGCCGTCAATTTCCCGCTGTTTACCCTCAACATCCCGAACCAGTTCGTATTCAGCAACGGCAGCTGGAATCTCGTCGCGCCGAGCGGCGGAACTGTCCCTCCGCTGACCGTCTCCCAGTGGACGATTACTGCACCTTGGGGCTGGCAGAGCTTCGTGTTGCCGCAGATCGAGCAGGGCAACATCCAGATCGACCGCTCGATCGGGGGCGTTTGGAAAACGAACTACGTCAGGAACCTCAACGAGTTCTTCAATTGGAATAAGAACTCGGCTGTGAATCAGGCTGCGATCAAGGTTCCGATCCCCACTTTCATCTGCCCCAGTGCGCAGGTTCCCCCTTCGCGGCCCGGCGGCTATGCCTTTTCGACCTATCGCGGAGTCGCCGGCGCTCAACCGTACCCCGATCTCAACGGCAACCCGAACCCTCAAGGCGATCCCGGTTTTGTCGCCGACGCAGGCAATCTGCAATGGGTCACAAACGGCGTGCTCTATCCGTCGAGCGCGGTGCGGATCCAAGACATTACGGACGGCACCTCAAACACGCTCTTGATGGGAGACGGCCAATTCGGCTTTTGGGGTGAGGGATCGAGTTGTTGCGCCCGTTTCCGGAACGACATGCTCGGCCTGCAAGGGTTTCCCGTCGATTTCGACACGACGTGGAGCGGAACCACCATGCCGAGCCTCGCCAACGGGACGGTCTTCAATATCCGGTTCTTCGGTTTCGGCAGCCAGCACGACCAGGCGGTGATCTTCGCGCTGGCGGACGGCTCGGTGCGCCAAATCAGCAAGGTCATCGATCGGAACATCATTCGCCTGCTGGCGATGCGCGCCGACGGAAGCCCCATTCCGAGCGAGTACTGACGGGTCGCCTAGGCCTCGGCGGTGACCGCAGTGCCTGGGAAAGATGATCTTTTCCCCGGCTCGCCGAGGCATTCACCTGGACAAAAACACACCGATCACGCGGATCTCAGCGCCGTGGGCGGGTCGCACGAAACCATCCTCCGGATTGGCAACGCCTTCGTATTGACGGTGTTGGAGGGATTTTCCTACAAGCCGCTCGCCGCACTTCCTAAACGCAAGTTTAACTTTCTCGCCCTGACGTAAGTTAACTTTCTCGTCGCATTCCCATCTCTGCCCGGGATTCGTGCGCATGGATGCGAGCAAATTGCTCTTTAGGGCCGCGGTATGCCTGGCCTTCTTTGCCTACGGCGTCGGGACGGCTTATTTTCGCGTCTTCCCGTTCTCCGTCCTGCACAATGCGCATGAGGCGTGGCTCGCGCTCGCTCGAACCAACGACGATGCTGAGTTCCGCGAGCCGCCCGAGTTGAAGGACGTCGCCGCGCCCGCGGTTCATCGCTATTCGTCCTCGGGGAACGAGCTGATCCTCGTATCGGGAGGCGAGGGTTACCTGAGAGAGCAAAGTTCGGGGCACGGTTGCCTGGCATGGATCATGGATCGCACGGGCCGAGTGAAGCACGTCTGGCAGTACGATCCCGAACTCTGGTCGAAGCTCGACGGCGTCGCCGTCGCTCCGGGAAGGTCGGCGAAGGTCTATCCCGTCGGTTTGCATCTGTATCCCGACGGCGGCCTCTTGGTCAGCTTTCAAGGGTGGTACACCTTTCCGGTCGGCATCGGGCTGGCGCGATTCGACAAAGATTCCAAATTGATTTGGAAAAGGGAGCTCCACACGCATCATTGGTTCAGCGTCGCCGCGGACGGCCGGATTTACGCGCTCAAGTTGCGCGTCGTCGATTCGCCGCGCCCGGTCGGAGACACACGGTTCTCCCTTTCGTCCGGAGCGGCCAAGATCCTCGAGGACGCTGTCGTCATTCTGGATCCCGACGGAAAGGTGCTCGACGAAATCCCGTTGCTCGACGCCTTGATCCAATCCGGTTTTCACGGATTGTTGGCTGCTCGCGCCGGCTCCGATTGGGACGGTGCCGAAACTTGCCTGATCATGGATCAAGATCCGACTCACTTGAACGGCATCCAATTGGTCGATCCCAAGCTCGCGGCCGCGCATCCGTGGCTGCAGGCCGGGGACCTGCTGCTCTCGATGCGAAGCCTCAACGCGGTCGGGATTCTCGATCCGAAAACGCGGCGATTCAAGTGGATGTCCCCCGGGACCACAGTCATGCAACACAGCCCCGTCTTCCATGAAAACGGAGTGCTGGTGTTCGACAACCGGGGTGGCTCTCTTGCGACCGGAGGCTCTCGGCTCGTCCAGATCGATTTGGAAACACGCCGTTCGCAGGTTTTATTTCCCGGGCCGTCGTCGTCCTTGCCCGGCAAGTTTTATACGGGCGTGGCGGGTCACTTGGATCTCTGCGGGGAGGGACGAGTGCTGGTGACTCTGTCGAAGGCACAGAAGGTTTGGGAGATCAACCTCAAAACGGGCGCAGTGCTGTGGGAATACGTCTGTGTCGATCCGGAACACCGGCGGTGCCGCGAATTGCTCACCGCAGAATACGTGCGTAACGCTGGCTTTCGGATGAACCGGGACGAGCGAGTCAGCACTGCATCACTCGCTGGCCTTGAGATCAAGTCGCCGCCGTGCGCGCACAACTCTCCGTAGGACCCAGCCGAATTGGGGCCAATCGAATCACAAAACAGAGCGGGCCGATAGGAAATGTCATGAAAAGGAAGTCACATTTCTCCGCGACGGCGGCCGTCGTTCTCGCGCTGTTCTTGGTTGGGCTGCCGATTTCCGCCACGCAGGCCGCTTCCCCAGCACCATCCCTATTGGCGTATATCGGCCCGGGCGCCGGGCTCGGATTCCTGGGGAGCCTGCTTGCCGTGCTGATGGTCATCTTCCTGGGATTGGTCGGGCTCATCCTCTATCCGATCAAGCTCTGCATCCGTTGGCTGCGTCGCGGCCGCTTGACGAGCAGCGCCGCCGCTGGGATCGCGTCCAATTCGACGATCATCTCGCAATGAGCTCGAGGTCGGAATGATCCACACGGATCTCTATGCAGCCGTTGCGGGCCTCGTGGCAGGCTTAGGTTCAGGGATACTTTTTCAGTGGGTCTCTGCGCGGATACCGCGCGTCGCTTTCTGGACCAAGGCGGCAAATCTGGCGCGCTCGCTGGTTGTCTTCGCCGACGATGAAGACTTCCTCTGGCGCTGACGGCGCGTTGCTGAATCTGCTGCTGCGGTATCTGGGCCGACAAGCGCTCATCATGGCGTTGCCGCTGGCCACCGTGGCGACATTTGTGATGCTGGTCCTGCCGTGGTTGGAGAGTCGCTCCCATCGCAATCCTGCAGAAGGAAACTCGATTCCATCGCGTCAGATCACGATCGCGAACAGTGATCTGCGACCGAAAATCTCCGATTTCGCGTTCTTCCTGCCGCTGTGCGTCGGCTACGGCGTGACGATGATCCCGTCGCGGAGGAAAGCGTGAGGATCAGTCGGACGGACTATTTGCTGGTGCGCCTTGCGCAAACCGGCGCGAGTTTGTTCCAATCGGCCGGGGACCTCGAATCTTCCATTCTGCGGCGGCGCTTGGATGCGATCCCGATCGAGTCGCCGGTCTTTTTGTGCGGCCTGGCCCGTTCGGGAACGACGATCCTGCTGGAAGAGCTGTCGAAGATCGCCCCCGTGGGCACGCATCGGTATCGCGATTTTCCTTTCCTGATGGTCCCCTGGCTCTGGAACCGCCTGCTCGATCGGGACCGCGCTCAAGAGCCGGCGGTCGCACGGCCCCATCAGGACCGCATTTGCATCACGGCGGACAGTCCCGAAGCATTCGAAGAGCCCCTTTGGCAATTCTTCTTTCCCCATCTCCATGCTGCCGACGCCTTGCATCGTCTCACGGGAGAGCGGCGGTTTGACGAGTTTGAAGCCTTCTTCAAAGATCACGTCCGCAAAATCCTGCTGACCCGCGGGCAACGCCGGTACTTGTCGAAAGGCAACTACAACGTTGTCCGGATCGAGTATTTGTCGACCGTCTTTCCCGACGCTCGATTCATCGTCCCGATCCGGCATCCCTTGACGCACGTGCAGTCACTCGTGCGGCAGCACGCCCTGTTCAGCGAATATGCCCGACAAGACCCGCGGGTGCCGCGCTATCTGATGGCAGCCGGGCACTACGAATTCGGCCCGCAACGGGTGCCGATTCGCCTCTCGCACGAAGCGGGAGACCGAATTCGCGAGGCGTGGCAACGCGGACAAGACGACGCCGGCTACGCCACACAATGGGCCGAAATCTACCGCTTCGTCGACCGACTTCGCTCCGACGCGAACGGTTTGGGCGAGAGGTTGCTGGTGGTCCGCTACGAAGACTTTTGCGATCGTCCGCACGAGGTCGTAGGCGACATCCTCTGCCACGCAAATCTCGCCCCAGACACGCCGGTCGATCCACAGGCACTCGAGCACATCGCCCCGCCGAGTCGCGGTACTTCGGAATTACCCGACAACTTTCGGGAGACCGTTTGGCGCGAGACGGAATCGGTGGCGAGGCGATTTGGCTACGCGGCAACTGAGGATACCTCTGGCTCGTCCCCTGATGAGCTGGGACGGATCAGAGCGGCTTTGCGCTCTTCCTCGCGCCCTCTCAGCACGCAGACGTCGACGCGCTGAAATGGTCGCCACGCACTTCAGGCCACGACCGGCGCGTGCGTGAGCAGGTCGCCGACGACGTGGGCGCCGGTGACGGCCGGGTCGGTGAGCGCCTCGTCCCTGCCCTGATGCGGGTAGGTGAGGCGGTTGTGGTCGATGCCCAGTTGGTGCATCAAGGTCGCCAGCAGGCTCGGGCAGGTGACGATCTTTTCGACCGACTTGTAGCCGAACTCATCGGTCGCCCCGTGCACGTAGCCAGCGCGAAAGCCGCCGCCGGCCAAAAGCAGGCTGAAGGCGTAGCGATTGTGGTCGCGGCCGGTGCCGCCTTGCGTGATGGGGAGCCGTCCGAATTCACCCGCCCACCAGACGATCGTGCTCTCCAAGAGGCCCCGCTGTTTGAGGTCGGCGATCAGGGCGGCCGTCGGCTGATCGACCTGCGGACAGACCTTTCGCAGTCCCGGAGCGATCGCGTTGTGGTGGTCCCAGGGCATCGTGCCGGATGCGATCGGTGCGGTCACCTGGATGAAGCGGACGCCTTCCTCGACCAATCGCCGGGCCATGAGACAGCGCGTGCCGAAATTCGCCGTCACGGGATTGTCCAGTCCGTAGAGCCGCCGAGTAGCCGTCGTTTCGTGCGACAGGTCCAACAGCCCCTCGGCATGCAACTGCATGCGGGCAGCCAGCTCGTAGCTCTTGATGCGGGCCTCGAGATCGTTTTCGCGCGGAAAGAGCTGGCGGCGTTCTTCGTTCAGCTCGGTCAAGAGCGCCAGGTTGTTGCGTTCGACGCCTGCCGGCAATTTTCGCGAAGCATGCAGGTCGAGGACTGCCGCGCCGCGCGATTGGATTTCAGTTCCGCGAAATTGCGCCGGGAGCCAGCCGTTCTCCCACAGCGTGGTCCCGCCGTTGTTGTAACCGTCCGGATCGCGGAGGACGACGTATGCCGGCAGGTCCTGGTTCGCCGTGCCCAGGGCATAGCTCACCCAGGCGCCGAAGGTCGGTCGGCCGGCGAAGATCTTGCCCGTCGTTAGACAGCGCAGACCCTGCGGATGGTTGTTGTTGTCGCAGACCATCGACCGCACGAGGCACAGCTCGTCGGCAACCGACCCGATGTGTGGCAACAGCTCGCTGATTTCCATTCCGCACTGCCTCTGCGGATGGAAGCGGAACGGCGAACCCATCAGCAGGTTGGCCTGGCTGCCGGGCTGAAAACTCTCGACTTTCTGCGGATGCTTTTGGCCGCTTCGCTTGGCGAGTTCTGGTTTCGGGTCGAACAGGTCGACCTGGCTCGGGCCGCCGTTTTGCATCAACAGAATGACGGCCTTGGCGCGGGCAGGAAAGTGCCCCGAGCGCGGAGCGAGATCGGTCCCGCCGAGACTGTCATCCGACGCAGCCAGTTCCCGCGCGAGCAGGTGCGAAAGTGCCAGCGAGCCGAACCCCATCGCGGTGCGTTCGAGAAACGCTCTGCGGGAGAAAGCCGGCCGGAAGATCTCGTCTCGCACAGACTCACTCGGAATAGAGGAATTCGCTGGTGTTGTAGAGCGTTCGGCAAAGCTGCGCCAGGGCTTTTTGGAAGGCCAGATTCTGCGGGGCGCCGGCGCCTTGGAAGGTTCGTTCTTGTTGGTTCAGAAAATTGACGCAGCGCCGCGATTCGGTTGCGCTCGGTTCTCGAGCCAGCGCCAGCACGAACGCCGACCGCACCGCTTGCTCATCGGAGCCCAAGCGCGCGGCTGTCGCCACTCGCGAGGCCAGGTGATCTGCCTGTTCGGCAATAAATTCGTCGTTGAGCATCGTCAACGATTGCAGCGGAATCACCGACGTATCACGCTTGGGGCAGTTGACCGCGAACAGCGGCCGATCAAAGACATTGAACAGCGACAGGTTGTACGCCCGTCGCGACAGCAGGTAGACGCTGCGGCGGTCGGCGTCGCCCGGCCGGCGCAGCTTGGAAGCATCGATGGTCACGAGGCCGTCGGGCCGAGCGATGAGGAGGATTGGCGGCCCGCCCATCGTGGAATCGAGCCGGCCGCCGGCGGCGAGCACACAATCGCGAATGGCTTCGGCCTCGAGCCGCTTCGTGCGCATTCGCCACAAGAGGCGGTTTTCGGGATCGACGGCGAATGGATCGGGTGGCAGGCCCCCCTCACCCCCAGCCCCTCTCCCGCGAGGCGAGAGGGGAGAAGATGTGCGCGCAACGCCTCGCTGTGCAACATTCAATGCCTCGTTTTGCAACCGAGCCGGCGCTCTTTCCCCCCTCGCCCCTTGCGGGAGAGGGGTTGGGGGTGAGGGGGCGTCCGGCCGCTGTCCCGAAATCGCGCGCGGTGATTGAGACTGCGACGCTTGCTGGTAAGCCGCGCTGAGCATGATCGCCCGCACGAGCGGCTTGGTGCGCCAGCCCGCCGGGCCCTGGAACTCGGCCGACAGCCACTCGAGCAGTTCTGGGTGCGTCGGCTCTTCTCCCTGAACGCCAAAATTTTCCGGCGTCCGCACGAGTCCTTCGCCGAAAAGGTGCTGCCAGATGCGATTGACAAAGACGCGGGCGACGAGCCCGGCTGCCCGAGAGTTCTTGCGAGTCACCCATCGCGCGAATGCCAGTCGCCGACCGCTCTCCTGGCCTGCTTCCTGCCGTTCGGGGATTACTGCCTCCGCGGAGGAATCGCACAGGACGCTCAAGAACCCGGCTTGGACGACCGGGCCGGGCGTTTCGAACTGCCCCCGCTTGAGCAGGTGCGTCACGGGCGGTGGACCGACGTCGTACATCGCCTGAATGCGGCCGACGCGTCGCCGCTGGGCCGATCGCGCGGACACAAGTTGCATCAATTTCGTTTTGAGGGCCGACGTGCAGCCGGGCTCGGCCATGCGGCCCCGCATGCGCGCCACGTCGCGATCGACGTCCGCATTGAAGCGGTCGATCTGAGACAATTCGGATGTCGAAGCGTCGGGGAGCGCGGTCCCGAATCTCTGGCTTCCACGGAAACACGGGTTTCCAATTCTCGGGGTTGTACGCCGGCGTGAAGAGAGCCATCAGCCGGTAATAATCCCGTTGGGGAATCGGATCGAACTTGTGCGTGTGGCAGCGGGCACAATTCACCGTGAGCGCGAACAGACTGTTCCCCAACACTTCGACCGTGTCGTGCAACACTCCGTAGTAATTGAGCGGGATATTGCTTTCGGGTTCGTGGGTCTGGTCGCGGGCCGTGCGGAGGTAACCGGTGGCAATCAGGTCTTCGCGAATCTCGTCGGTGAATCGCGGAGCATGCCGCCAATCCACCAGCTCGTCGCCCGCCAGCTGCTCGACGAGAAAGCGGTCGTACGGCTTGTCGGCGTTGAAGGAGCGGATCACGTAGTCGCGATACTTCCACTTGCCTTCGCTGATGAAGATGCCGTTTGCGTCCGAATCGAATCCAACCGTGTCCGCATAGCCGACGACGTCCAGCCAGTGCCGCCCCCATCGCTCGCCAAAGCGGGGAGACGCCAAGAGCCGATCGACCTCGCTCGCGAACGCGTCGGGCGAGGAATCAGCCAGGAACTCGGTGAGTTCTTTCGGCGTCGGCGGCAAGCCGTGCAGATCGAGAAAGGCCCGCCGGAGCAAAGTTGTCCGGTCGGCCGGCGAAGAGAAACTGAGACCGCTCGCTTCCAATTGCTTCAGCAAAAAGGCGTCGATCGGTGTCGTTGCCCGCACGGCGTTTCGAGGAACCGGCACCGCGGGCCGCCGCACGTGTCGAAACGCCCAATGTTCCTTGTCGCGGGCCGTGACTTCGGCCGATTCGTCGTTGCCACCGCGGATCGCGCGGGGAGCAACCGTGATGAGGCTTGCGCCAAAAAGAACAGAAAGCGTCAGGCGACCAAGAACCGACGGCATCGTGCGGGTCTCAGGCGGGAGGCGGGGGCGGGGATTTTCGGGCGGGAGCGTCTCAGCGGTGCAAAAAAGATTCTAACGCGCCGAGGGGTCGCGAAACCACCTCGACGCGATTCAAAGCGGCCCGATTTGATCGCGGCGAACGACTCAAAAATCGGCTGTTGACTCTCCCCTTGGGGGAGGTCTTACGATGATTCGCAACTCGAAGCGGGAGCAATTCCGGCATGTTCAGCATCGGCGAATTCTCGAAGCTCAGCGGTCTGACGGTAAAGACGCTGCGCTTTTACCACGACGAAGGGCTGCTCGTCCCGGCGTTTGTCGATCCCGACAGCGGCTACCGCTACTACCACGAAAGGCAGATCGAAACGGCCCGCATCATCGCCTACCTCCGCAACCTGGAGTTTTCGATCGGCGACATCAAAGAGCTGCTCGGTCGAGCGGACGAGGCCGGATTACTCGATTTGCTCGAACGACAACGCTCGCAAATCAAAGAGCAGATCAAGCGTTTGCAAAGAACGGTTCGTTCCCTGGATCAATTCATCTCTGAAGAAAGGCAGGGTTTGGCGATGGCAGAGATTTCCGAGAACGTCAGCGAAAAGAACCTGGAAACGATGCTGGTTGCGGGTATCCGAATGAAGGGCCGCTATAGCGATTGTGGTAAGGGCTTCGCCCGACTCGGGCGCAGCGTCGGCCGCTTGATCTGCGGCAAGCCCCTGCTCCTCCACTACGACAGTGAGTATCGCGAAGACGACGCCGACTTTGAGGCCTGCCTGCCCATCCGACAGCCCAAGTCGGTCGAAGGGGCCTCCGTGCGGGAACTGCCGGCCGGTCGCTGCGTCGCGCTTGTCCACAAGGGCCCCTACGATCAAATGGGCCGCTCGTACGCCAAGGCGTTCAAATGGATCAAGGAGCGAAACTACAAAGTCGTCCTGCCGACGCGCGAGGTCTATTTGAAAGGCCCGGGGATGATTTTCAAGGGGAACCCTAAGAATTACGTCACGGAGATTCAGATTCCGGTGGAAGCCGCCGGTGCCTGAGAGAAGACTTTTCGTTCGTTCGTTAAATAATTAACGAATTGGAGTTGACCTGGGCCTGTCCGGCGAGTAGCGTGATCCGTTATTGAATTAACGGAACAGGAGATTCGCACGCCAATGGCCCGCCCGTCGGCCAAAGTCCTGACCGACCGCGAAGTCCAGTTGATGAACGTCCTCTGGACGAACGGCCCCTCGACCGCGGAGGCGGTCCGCGAGGCCTTGCAGGACCGGCCACACGATTCGACCGTCCGCACACTGCTGCGCATCCTGAGGAAGAAAGGTTACGTGCGGATCCGGGGGCAACAGCCGGCGGTCTACGAAGCCGCCGTCGGTCGCGCGGACGTGCAGATCAAGGCCACGCGCAGCCTCCTGACAAGATTCTTCGGCGGCTCGGTCGAGGCGCTGGTGATGCGGCTCGTCGAAGACGAAGAACTCACCGTCGATCAGCTCGCCGAGCTGCGCAAATCGCTTTCGCGCCGCAAGCGGAAGGGAGACAAGTCATGAATTTCGAACCGGCCGCCTCGCTTGTGATCAAGGTCAGCCTGCTCCTGGCCGGGGCCCTGCTGATCAATGAGTTGCTGCGGCGGCGCTGGGTGCTGCTCGCCGCCAGTTTTTGGAATGCCCTGCTCGTGGCGCTCGTTGTGCTGCCGCTCGCAGCGGTGCTGGCGCCTCGGATCACGTTGCCGGTACTGCCCGCGGGTCGGCAGGTCGTTCCAGTCGCGACGGAACGTGCCGGCCTACCGCTTCCCGCGACGGATCGCAAGGTCGAGCGGTCGAATGCGCTGCCGCGGCTAGCGGTCACGACGATCGCGCGGTCCGGCAACCAAGAACTCCTGTGGCTCGCCGTCGCGTTTGCTTATGTCAGCGGCGTGGCGCTCGGTCTTGGGCACCTGGTGGCCGGCTGGCGTGCCACACGGTCTTTGCGACGGCAGGCAACGCCCGTCACCGATCCTTGTTGGGTCGAACGATTCGAGTCGAGCAGGTCTCGCTTCGGTTTCCGCCCAGGCACATCCACCCCGCGGCTCAGCCGAATCCGGTTGTTGGCCAGCGACGAGACCGACGTGCCTGTCGTGCTCGGCGTCGCTCATCCGGCGATTCTCATTCCGTCGCGTCTGTTGGAGGAGTCGACCGTCCGATCGGTCGATGCCATCCTCATCCATGAGCTGGCACACGTTTATCGAGCCGATTGCGCCTGGCAGCTGCTCGGCTGCGTGCTTCAGGCGGCGCTATGGATGCACCCGTTGATGTGGCTGGCCCAGAGGCGGATTGCCTTCATTCGCGAACGAGCCTGCGATGAATTTTCCGTGCGAATGATTGGGGATTTCCGCGATTATGGCGAAGCTCTGCTGGACGTCGCCGCGGGAATTCGGCAGCGACGCGTGTTGGGCCTGGGGTTGGCAGTGGTGCGGCAGAGCAACCTGGCGCGCCGGCTGGCCGCGATTGCCGACGGCCGCGGCACCGAACGTTGCGTCGCCACGCCGGGCGCGCGTCGGCTCATCACCGCAGGAATGCTCGCGACTTCGTTTGCTCTGGGCAGCATTGCCTTCGGCCGCTCGCCGCTGGAGGACAGAAAGCCGGAGGCCAACAAAGCAGACGCTGCCGCCACGCCGGAGTTGATCGCGTTGACGTGGCAGCAAATCCCGCAGGCAGACTTCAAGCGAATCGAGCAACCGGTCTGGCGACCGAACGGAAGAATTCTGCCGGACGCGGAAGCCAATGCCCTGCTCGACAAGCTCAAAGCCTTCCAGACGCACTGGTGGAACCCTGAGAAAGAGCTTCGACCGCTGGTGTTGATTTACCGGGTCTCGACGCAAATCCGAACCGGGTTTGCCACGGCCGTCGTCCTTCCAGACGGACCGCGAGCGTGGGGCGGGACCTGGTGTCCGGTGCAAGATGGCCTGGCAAAGTCGTCTTGCAGCCCCAGCCGCAGGGACCTGAAACGTTGGCCGGCGGATGTCGATCTCGAGCTGCAAGTCCCGCTCGAAGATCCCCAAGTGATCCGGACGATCCGGCCGGTGACCCAGGAAGCGGTGAAAGTCGCGCCGGGAGTCCGCTGGCACTTGGCAAAAAAAGCGGGCACCGAGTTCTTGTACCCCGGCATGCCGGCCTGGCCGTACGACTGTGGCGTGCTGGAGGTGCACAACGCCCGAATCGATAGCTCACTCAAGTACGGCGCGAAGATTTGGTTGCGCGGCAAGAAACAACCCTTGGATGAGAGTCTGATCATGACGGTCGGGATCAAAGGCGCGCTGGCTTCGATTCGCCTCAGTCGGATCGACGACCCGCAGTCCATCGAGCGGGTGGAGGTGACCCGGCAGCGATTTCGCACCGAGCGCATCAAGGACGTTGAAATCCATCTCGATCTGCTGCCGCCCGACCCATGAGCCCGCCAGAACGATCGTTCTCCGGTGCGGCTTAGCTCTCATCCGCCGGCGGCGCAAATCCGCGACGGAAGGTGTTTTCCGTGATGTTGATCGGAATCACGAACTGCAGCAGGTAATCGGGGCCGCCCGCTTTTGTGCCGATGCCCGAGAGTTTGAAGCCGCCGAAGGGTTGGCGTTCGACCAGGGCGCCCGTGATGCCGCGGTTCAAGTAGACGTTGCCTGCCTGGAGTTCCTGGCGGGCCCGTTTGAGATTGGCTGGGCTGCGGCTGAACATTCCGCCGGTGAGGGCGTAGGCGGAATCATTCGCCACGTCGAAAGCTTCGTCCAAGTCCTTCACTTTGATGACGGAAAGCACCGGTCCGAAGATTTCCTCCCGCGCCAGCCGCGAGGCCGGATCGACGTCGCCAAACACGTGGGGGCCGATGTAGTAGCCTTCGCTTGCCGGGGTCTTGACCGCCGCGGCCGCCAACAGTGGAAACGACTCCTTGCCCAGCTTGATGTACTCGTTGATCCGCTTGAACGAGTCTTCGTCGATGACCGGGCCGATCGTCGTGTCGGGCAGTTCAGCCGGCCCCACCTTGAGCGAGAGCGTCGCTTGCGCGAGTTTTTCCACAAACGGGTTGTAGACCGATTCCAAAACGATGCATCGCGAGCAAGCCGAGCACTTTTGGCCGGCGTAGCCGAAGGCGCTGTACGTGACGCCGAGCACGGCTTCGTCCAAATCGGCATCGTCGTCGATGATGATCGCGTTCTTGCCGCCCATCTCGGCGATCACGTGTTTGACGAATTCCTGCCGATCGTCCGGGCGGGTCGCTTCGTGGTTGATCGCCAGGCCGACCGAACGCGAACCGGTGAAGGCGATCAGGTTGACGTCGGGGCTGCCGACGAGCTCCGGCCCGACCTCCTCGCCGACTCCCGGCAAGTAGTTGACGACGCCGTCGGGAATGCCGACGTTCTGCAGAATTTCCATCAGCTTGTAGCCGACGATCGACGATTGCTCGGCCGGCTTCATGATCACGGTGTTTCCCGTGACCAGGGCCGCCGCCGTCATGCCGGTCAAAATGGCCAGTGGAAAATTCCAGGGGGCGATCACGGCAGCGACGCCGCGCGGGCGATAGGAGTAATCATTTTCCTCGCCCGGCAGGTCGCAGCGGCGGCCCGACATCAGGCGGCGAGCCTGCTCGGCGTAGTACATGCAGAAATCGATTGCCTCGGCCACGTCGGCGTCGGCCTCGATCCACGGCTTGCCGCACTCGTGGACCTCCCAGGCGGCCAGCTCGAAGCGTTGGTTGCGCATCATGGCGGCCGCCAGCTCGAGATATTCGGCGCGATGATCGGGATCGGTCCGAGACCACTGTTTGAAGGCCCGGCGGGCCGCATCGATCGCGAGCGACGCCTCCTCCGCGGTGGCCGACGAAATGACGCCGACAACCTGGGACTTGTGCGACGGGTTGATCGACTTGATCTTTCCCATCGTTTCGATGGCCCGACCGTTGATGACGAGCGGATAGTCCTTCCCGAATTCCTCCGCAACGTCTTTCACCGCCCGCTCCATTGCGCGGCGCGCTTCGGCCCGGCTGAAGTCGGTGGGAGGCTCGTTGGTGAAGGTCGACGCAGGTTCGGCCGGGATTCGTGGGGCCACGCGAGCCGGAGCGGGTCGAGATGCGGCGTCAGTCGGTTTCATTAGCAGATCCTCGATCGAAACCTGTTCGGTGAAACTTTGCCGCAGGAAGGAATCATTGGACGTGTTCTCCAAGAGCCTGCGGACGAGATAAGCCATGCCGGGGATCAGCTCGCCGAACGGCGTATAGATCCGCACGCGCTGGCCGCGGTCAGCCAAGAGCTGAGCCTGATCGCCCCCCATTCCGTAGAGCATTTGCAGTTCGTAGGCCCCTTCCGGGACGCCGAGATGCTTGGCGCAAGCGATACCGTGCGAAAGGCTGCGCAGGTTATGACTGCCGAGCGCCGGTCGCAGCCAGCGATGGTTCTCCATGAGGAACCGGGTCAGCCGCTCGAAGTTGGCATCGGATTCCCATTTTTGCTGGTAGACGGGAACGGGCCAGCCGTGCGCCTGGGCCATGATCGTTTCGTAATCCCAATAGGCCCCCTTCACCAGTCGCACCCAAATCGGCGTGCCGCGGGCGGTTGCCCATTCCAAGAGTGCCTCGGTGTCCCGCTGGGCCTCCGGCAGATACGCCTGGACGACGATTCCGACATCGGGAAAATCGCGAAACTCGTCCTCCATCAAGATCTCTTTAAAGATCTCGAAGGTCAGGTCCTTGTAGGCGTATTGCTCCATGTCGACATGAATGTAGGTGTCGTGCTCGCGCGCCGCCCGCAGCAAGGGGCGCAAACGGCGTTTGACGTGCTCGGACGTGCCGGCCACGTCGATCGGGCGGAACTGGCTGTAGAGGGCCGAGAGTTTGAGCGAAAGATTGACCCGCGGAATGCTGCCTTCGTGATCGCGATCGAGCCGGGGCACCTCGGACCAGGATTGCACTTCGCCGGCCATGCCTTCGATCAGTTCGAGATAGGCCCGCTGATAAGCGTCGGCGTCGCGCTCGCTCGTGGTCGCTTCGCCCAGGAGATCGAGCGTGAACGCGAAACCTTGCTTCCGCAGCCGTGTGACCGCGGCCAGGACTTCTTCGACCTTCGCACCCGCGATAAACCGTTGCGACATCCGCAGGGAGTTGGACCGCGCGTTGAGAGCCAGCGCCTTCCCAAGCACCGAATTCGGCTGAGAAATCTCGAGCCCCAACCGCACGGCCAGCGGCAGTTGCGAGCGAACCTCGTCGAAGTACTCCTGCAGATGTCGCGTGACGGCCTCATGCGTATGCAGCATGGGCAAGACGTCCACGAAGCGGAACATCTGCACCTTGACCGACTCATCGGCCATGGCCCAGGAGAGAATACGGTCGTCCCACCAGCGGCGCTCGAAGATCGAAGGGCTGCGCCGTTCGAGATGGGCGAACAATTCCCGGCCGATCTGCTGCGTCTCGGCCTCGATGGCCGCATCAACGTCGATGGCGCCCGTCGCGGCGTCGCGGGGCGCCTCCAACTGAGCGGCTTTGGCCCGCCCCGTTCTTCCCCGCCCTTTCTTTGAAGTCGCCATCCGGCAATCCTTGCTCGTAGTACCGGATGAATTATTGCGACAAAGGCAAGGCTTGCGAAGCGAGTGGCTTTGTGATTCGCCGAATCTGCCTATATAGCTCTGCGGGCCGCAATGCGCTGGTGCGGGATGGTCGGCCGGTACACCCGCTCCGTCAGACCAACATCTCATTGATGACCCGACACGGGCCCACTCCCGTCAGGCGGGTCTCGGCTCCCTGGTACTTAAAGGAGAGCTGCGCGTGATTGAGTCCCATTAAATGCAGCAACGTCGCGTGCACGTCGTGCACCGAGACCCGATTCTCGACGGCGTGATAGCCGAACTCGTCCGTCGCGCCGAGGCTGAAGCCCGGTTTGATTCCGCCGCCGGCGAACCACATGGTGAAGGCCGCGCGATGATGGTCCCGGCCATCTCCCTGTGCCATCGGCGAGCGGCCGAATTCCGATCCGAACACGACGATGGTGTCGTCGAGCATCCCGCGCTGCTTCAGATCGGTCACGAGCGCGGCCGCGCCACGATCGACCTCGCTCGCGGCCCCCTGAACGTGCTCTTTGACCCCGGCATGATGATCCCAGTCGCGATGATAAATCTGGATGAAGCGGACGCCGCGCTCGGCGAGCCGGCGCGCCAAGAGACAGTTCGAAGCGAACGAACCGTCGCTTCCCCAGGTGCCGTACTGATTGAGGATGTATTGCGGCTCGTTGGTGAAATCAAGGAGATCCGGCACGCTCGTCTGCATGCGGAACGCCATTTCGTACTGGCTGATGCGCGTCGCGATTTCCGGATCCGTCGACCGTTCGTTCTCGAGGCGGTCGAGGGATTGCACGGCCTCCACCAGGTCGCGCTGCGCCTTCCGGCTGACGCCGTCCGGATTCTTGAGATACAGAACCGGATCGACGTCGCTGCGGAATTCGACGCCCTGAAAGCGGCCCGGCAGAAAGCCCGAATGCCACTGGCGGGCGGCAATCGGCTGCTTGATGCCGAATTGGCCGGTGGAGACCATCACCACGAAACCGGGAAGCGCCTCGGCCTCGTTTCCCAATCCGTACCACATCCAGGAGCCGACGGCCGGTCGGCCGGCGATCGTCGAGCCGGTATTCATGAACGTGTGGGCCCGGTCGTGACTGATCGCGTCGGTAGAGATTGATCGGACGATGCAGATCTCGTCGGCGCACTTCGATGCCAGCTCGGGCAGGATCACGCCGATCGACTGGCCCGAGTCTCCCCATTTCCGAAACTCGTGCTGCGGCGCCATGACGACGAGTTTTTGCCCCTGCAGCTGCCCGAGCTGCTGGCCCTTGGTGATCGACTCCGGCATTGGCTGGCCGTCGAGCTTTTCAAGCAGCGGCTTGTAATCGAACGTCTCGAACTGGCTGATCCCGCCCGCCATGTAGAGCCAGATGATGCGTTTCGCCTTGGCGGCGACTGCGGGCCGCGAAATCACGCGGGCTCGCTCGCAGGAAGCCAGCGCCATCGCGCCCAGGCTCAGACCCGCGTTGAAGACGAACGCTCGACGACCGATGGCGGGAGGCAAATTCATGGCAAGGGGGTCCCTGACGGGCGATCAATATCGGGTGATCGTCTCGTGAAGGTTGAGGATTGCTCGCGACACGCTCGCCCAACTCGCCAGCTCAACGTGTTCGAGACTGGAGGGAATTGGACGGCCGGTCAAAACCAGGATTTCGTCGGCCGCTCCGACGCGTCGGCGATATTCCACGCGCTGCGAGTCGAGGAGTGCCGTCAGCACGGCGGCCTCGGCGACTCGCGGAGGTCGCGACAGGGCGCGGCGGAAGGCCCAGTCGAGTCGTTCGGCTGTGCTTGCTGCTCGATGTTCAATGATGTGTTCCGCGAAAACGATGGCGGCCTCTACAAATTCGGGATCATTCATCAGGACCAGCGATTGCAGGGGCGTGTTGGAGCGGGGACGCTCGGCGGTGCATTCTTCGCGGGTCGGCGCGTCGAAGGTCAACAGCGCCGGATGCAGATACTGCCGCTGCCAATGCGTGTAAATCGAGCGGCGATATCGCCCGTCTCCCGCGCTGGCCCGCCACTCGCGAGTCGGGAAGTTCAAGTAGGCCCAGACTCCGGTCGGCTGGTAGGGTTTGACGCTCGGGCCCCCGACTTTGTCGACGAGCAAGCCGGCAATGGAAAGTGCGTTGTCCCGGACCATCTCGGCGTCGAGACGGAAACGTCCCTGGCGCGCGAGCCACCGGTTGTCCGGATCGCGTTCGCGCAGCGAGTCGCTCGGCTCCGATGATTGCCGATACGTTCCCGACATCACGGTCACTTTGATGACGTGCTTCACGTTCCAGCCCGAATCAATGAACTGGCCGGCCAGCCAATCCAAGAGTTCCGGATGACTGGGCGTGTCACCCTGAGTGCCGTGGTCGTCGAGATTCCGCGCGAGGCCGGCCCCGAAAAGGAGCTTCCAAACCCGATTCGCGAAAACGCGGGCGGTCAGCGGATTGTCGCGCGAAGCCACCCAGCGCGCCAGGTCGACGCGCGTCAGCCGTCCCTCGTGCGGTCGGGCATGGGGGAGCGCCTCCGGAAATGCCGGGACCATCACCGGACCGGTATCGTCCTGCCAGTTGCCCCGCGGCAGCAGGCGGATCGTGCGTGGCGGCACCGAGAGGGTCACCAGCGTCGAAGGAATGTTTGCCCGCAGCTCGGCGAGCTGGCATTGCAGCTCGGCGAGTTTTTTCCGCGCCGGTTCGGAAGGCGGGCAAGAGCGGACGTATTCGGCCAGATCGGCGCGCTGGGAATCCGTGCGCATGTCCGGCGCGAGTGTGAGAATTTCCTGGATCGCCTTGGACGGGTCGTCACTCTCTCGTTTCTTTTCGCCGCGCGCCTGGACTACTCGATCGGGCGCCGGCTTCGCGAGAGAGGCCCGGGCCGCGGCGATCTCGCGTTCGATCCGAGCCCGTTCCGCTTGCTGGGCCGGCGTCGGGAAGTCGAGTTTCGGGCCCCAGTTTCCATTGCTCGCCGCGTCGATATAGGCTCCCCGCTCCTCGATGTCCGCGAAGAATGCCTCGAGGGAATAAAAGTCTTTCGATTTGAACGGATCGTACTTGTGATCGTGACACTCGCAGCAGCCGAGCGTCACGCCCAGCCACGTTCCCCCGAGGTTGCGGACCCGCTCGGCGATGTACTTGGCCAGGTATTCCGGCCGCTGCACATCGGCCTCGGAGGTCATCATCCCCAAGCGGTTGTAACCCGACGCGATTTTTTGCTCGGCCGTCCTTTCTGGAAGCAGATCGCCGGCCAGTTGCTCCAGCGTGAATTGGTCGAAGGGCTTGTTTTCGTTGAACGACTGGATGACGTAGTCGCGGAACGGGAACACGCAGATCGGCTGGTCGCCGTTATAGCCCACGCTCTCAGCGTAGCGGACGAGATCCAGCCACCAGGTCGCCATTCGTTCGCCGAACTGAGGCGAGGCCAACAGGCGGTCGACCGTCGTTTCGTATGCCGCGTCGCTGTGATCGGTCACGAACGCGTCCACTTCTTCGATCGACGGCGGCAACCCGGTCAGATCGAAGCGCAGCCGTCGCAGTAGCGTGATTGGATCGGCCTCGGGCGAGGGCTTGAGACCGTGCTCGTCCAGCGACTGCAGGATGAACCGATCGACGCCGTTCTTGAGATTCGGTTGAGCTGTCACGTCCGGCGGCTTCGGCCGGGCTATCGGAAGAAAGGCCCAATGCCCTTGCCACTTCGCTCCTTGCGCGATCCAGCGACGGAACAGGTCTCGTTCGGATTCGGAAAGCGGCTTCGCGAACTCGGTCGGCGGCATGCGCTCGTCGGGCGAACCCGCGCTGATTCGCCGAAAGAGTTCGCTGTCCTCCGGTTTGCGGGGAACTACGACGCCCGCTCTACCCGTTCCTCCCAACAGGCCTTCTTTCGTATCCAGCCGCAGCTCGGCCTTCCGCTTGCTTTCGTCGGGCCCATGGCAGGCAAAGCACTTCGCTGCGAGGAGTGGACGGATGTCGGTTCTGAAGTCGACTTCGCCAGACGGCTCCGAGGTGTGAACGGCCGCCCACTTCCGCGCGGCCAACGCGCAGATCGACAGCCCGAGAAAAATGACCAGTCCAACTGGGAAAACGACGCGTAACAAGATCCGGCGAGGCGTGCGCCAAGAGGTCGCGGGAACGGGGGCGTTATCGTCAGTCGACTCGACCCAGCCAGACGGGGCGTCCATGCTCCATTCCAAACGAAGAACTGCGAACTGGTCGTGTCGCCAGAATTAACGGCAAGGTCGGAATGGGGAAATCTCCTGACGAGTCGGGCTTTTTACAGGGCGGATGGTTTCTGCGAAATACCAGTTTCACAATTGACTTGCCGAGGTGAATGCAGCCTCGCCCATTTTCCCCACCATCTCAATCGTCTCTCGGAAGGCCAGCCGGGGCTCTCGCTTCATTGCAAACGACGGCTTATTCCATCGCATCGATGCGACCCGTCGCTGGGGCGCAGCCGACCTGCTCTTCGCCGGATTTCAAAGGGTGCCGTGGAACTGACCGATGAGAAAACCGATCTTCGTCCCTCAGAGGGTCGTCGGCACGTCGATGCCCAGCTTAGCTAGATGAGCGTCGAGCGAGTGGCGGGCCCAGCGGAGGGCCGGTTCGGGAGCGTCGTCGTAGGCTTTGGCGAGGAGTTGGTCGAAGGTCGTGGCGCCTTCGTCGTACGCGCGTTTGATCTTTGCTTCCCGCCAGAGGCGGTGATCGAGTTGCTGCTGGATGAATTCGTGCGGGCGGCCCGCGGGGTGGCCGTGGGCGGGGATGATCAGCTTGCAGTCGAGCTGGAGAAGTTTCTCGAGGCTCTGCATAAACTCTGCCATGTCGCCGCCGTATTTGCGCGAGACGACGATGGTGCCGGGGTTGGCCAGCATGTCGCCGGCCAGGAGGGCCTTGGTCGATTCCTCGAGGAAGCACAAATGACCCGGGTCGTGCCCGGGCGTGTGAATGCACCGCAAGCGCCACTGGGCATCGCGGGGATCACGGCCGCTCAGCAGAACTTCGTCATCGTGCAGGTGACGATCGATCTTGAAAGAGACCTGAGTGGCGGTGGCCGCGTGGGCCAGGATCGGCACGCCGTACGCCTGGCGCAGGGAATCGGCCCCGCGGGTGTGGTCGGGGTGCGAATGGGTCAGCAGAATGGCCTCGACTCTTCCGCCTAGCTCGATCAGATGATCGATCTGCCGGCGCAGGTGGCCCAGTTCCTCGTCGTCCGCTGCCCCGGGATCGATCACATACATCGCCTCTTCGCCCACGATCAGGCAGTTAGTATGCGTCGCCGGCGGAATCGTCGGACTCTTGACCGGCACGAGGGTAATGCCGCGGCGAATTTCAAACCAGTTGTGCTCGCCCGGAACTCGCTCGGTCCCGCGCGAGCAACGGCAGGGCGCGAGGCAACCCGACGGCCGCCAGCTGACGCAGGGTGTAGGCGACGGGCGTGGAAAGCCGAATCTCGCCGCGATGCCAGCGGTCCCGCGCTTCGGCGGGGGTGAGCCAATCGAGTCCGACGATCTCACCTTCGAGGAGTTCTTCGGATTGGTTGCCGCGCAGATGGTACAAGAAATATCGGGTGGCGAAACGGATGGGCACGAACGACGGCGTGAGCCACTCGCCCGCCGGTTGGAAATCGTCGGCGTCGATCGAAAGCCCATGTCGCGCGAGAAAGTCGGCAAAGTTCCGCTCTTCCCCGATGGCCTGGCGGCGGGCCTGCTGCGTGAGTTCCCGCGAAGGAAGTGTCCCGCGCACGCAGAGCAGCCCGGTTTCTTCGAAGACTTCTCGCGTCACGGCGTGGATTGCGCGGGCGTGATCATTGTCCGTGGCGTGAACCACGGCGTTCACGCTTTCGCTCTCGTGCACTCTTCCCCCGGGGAAGACATGGTGACCGGCCATGAATCGAAGCGCGGGGCTGCGCTTGGCGAGCAGCACCTCCGGCTCGGCGTCGCCGCGCACGATGACGCAGGCGGCCGCGGTTCTCGGTTGAGCAGGCATCGCCGTTTGTTTCCTCCCTCAATGGACGCATCGCCCGCCAATTCTAACGGATGACGGCCGAGGGCGGCTGTTACTGCGCCGAGATCGCAGACAGCGAGGGAATTCGGCGAGAGACGCTTCGGCTCAGCAGTGACACACAAAGCCAAGAGTCAATCGAATCGACTCGACTCGGAGAGGAGTTGCTTCTCGATCGCCAGCCCCAGGGCGCGCAACTTGGTGCGGAGGGTCGTCCGCGAGATGCCGAGGATTTCGCTGGCCCGCAACTGGTTCCCTTTGACGTGACGCAGCACCGTTTCGATGACGATGCGGTCGACGGCCGCGCACACTTTTTCGTAGATCTCCGACTCTCGCGCCCGCAACAAGTCGGCGACTAACGCGGCGACGTCCAGGTCCCGGTGTTCGGGCTCGGCCTCGGGGGCGCCGATTTTGGCAGGAATCGACTCCGCGCGGGCGCGCCGTTTTCGCCGCGCAACTGATCGGGGAGCGAATCGGCCGTGATGATCTCGCCGGGAGACTGAATGTACGCGTACCTCACCGCGCTTTGCAGCTCGCGCACGTTGCCCGGCCAGGCGTACGACTCCAATGTTCGCATCGCGTCGGGCGCGACGGCGTTCACCCGCTTGCCGAACTGCCGGCTCAAACGCGTCAGAAAATAAGAAACGAGCAGGGACAGATCCTCCCGGCGATCGCGCAGTGGGGGGATCGTGATCGTATACACCTTGAGCCGGTACAAGAGGTCGCCGCGGAAGCGTCCGGCGGCGACTTGCTCTTCGAGATTTTGATTGGTGGCGGCGATCACTCGAACGTCGGTGCGGATTGTTTCCTCTCCGCCCACGCGCTCGAATTGCTGCTCTTGGAGGAGTCGCAGCACTTTGGGCTGGGTCGCCAGCGTCATGTCGCCGATTTCGTCGAGAAACAGCGTTCCCTTGTTGGCCTGCTCGAACTTGCCGATGCGTCGGCGGTCGGCACCGGTAAAGGCCCCCTTTTCGTGGCCGAACAGCTCGCTCTCGAGTAGTCCCTCGGGAATCGCCGCACAGTTGATCGCCAGAAACGGCCCGTCGCTGCGGAGGCTGTGCTGATAGATCGCGCGGGCCACGAGTTCCTTGCCGGTTCCACTCTCGCCTTGGATCAGCACCGGCACGTCGAGCGGCGCCACCCGCCCGATACACTTATAGACTTCGCGCATGGCGGCGGTGTCGCCGATGATGCGATCGACGCTTTCGTCATCGGCCGATCCCTCGTCGGCAAAGACGGCCGGCACGTGGCGCAGATGGCTCAACTCGACCGCCTTGGCGATGAGCGTCCGCAAGGAACGAAAATCGACCGGCTTGAGCAGGTATTCAAAGGCGCCTCGCTTCATCGCCTCGATTGCCGTGTCGGTTGTGCTGTAGGCCGTCATAATGATGACGGGCAGCCGCGGGTCGATCTCCCGAATTTTGTCAAAGGCCGCCAGTCCGGGCAGGTCGGGCAAGCGGACGTCCAGCAGCACGGCGTCGGGCAGACGACTGCGGACCAGCTCGATTCCCTGGGTCGCCGTCGCGGCCGTGATGATCTCGAGCGACTCGGAGCCCAGGCTGTGCTCGAGCGAATACCGCAGGTTCGGCTCGTCGTCGATAATGAGCAGGCGGGGGGTCATGTTGATCTGGCGACTCGCTAGGCGCCGCCCCAGAACGGAATGTTTTGGGGATCAGTGGGCCATGCCGCCCGCCGAGGCCGGCGGCTCGCGGTGACCATAGAAGCTATAAAGCACGGGCATCAGGTAGCGGGTCAGAAACAGCGTCGTGATCATGCCGCCGACGACCACGATCGCCAGCGGCTTTTGCGTCTGAGACCCGATCTTTGTCGAGATGGCGGCCGGCATCAGCCCGAAGATCGCCGTGAGCGCCGTCATCATTACGGGCCGCACCCGCTTTTCGGCCCCCGTCAAGATCGCGTCCTCGACGGGCAGACCTTGCAGCCGCAGTTGGTTGAAATACGCCAACAGCAACAGCCCGTCCATGATGGCCACGCCGAAAATCGAGATGAATCCGACAGCCGCCGAGATGTTGAAGTTGGTCCCCGTCAACAAGAGGGCCCAGACGCCGCCGATCGAAAGGTCGATGACGTTCGAGAAGACAATCACCGCGTCGAGCATGTTGCGGAAGGCGATATACAAAAGCAGGATGATCATGCCGAGCGACAGCGGCACGATGACCATCAGGCGGGCCTCGGCGTCCTGCATTTCCTCGAATTCGCCGCTCCAGACCGCCCGATACGGGGCCTCGAACAGATCGTTGGTCTTGGCCTGGGCCTCGTCGACGGCGCCGGCCAGGTCGCGGCCGCGGACGCTGAATTTGATCGCAATCAGCCGCTTCCCCTGTTCGTGATAGATCGTCGAGGCGCCGTGGCGTTCGAACTGCCCGTCGGGCAGCGGCGCGCCGTCGTCACCAACCGGCGAAACCAGGTCGCGCAACCTGAGCCGCGGCGTATTGCTGATGATGTTGCCCGTGTTGGCCTGGGCGCCGACGTTCGACGGCGTTGCGTTGCCCGTGCCGATGGACGTGGGGATGACCCCCGGGCCCGTGTTCAATACGACGTTGTTGTTGATGATGTCGACAGGGATATCGAGAATGTCGGCCTCGCTGTTGCGCAGCCGCTTCGGCCAGCGGACTGAGATGTCAAACAGCTTTTCGCCTTCGACCATGCTCGACAGGGCTCGGGCCCCCAGTGCGCTCGTGACGACGTTGTTGACGTCGGCCGTCTGAACTCCCCACCGCTGGCATTTGGCGGGATCGACGCGCCATTCCAGGTGCGATTGGCCGCGGATGTGAAAAATGCCGACGTTCTCGATGCCGCGCACCTGCTGCAGGAGGGTTTTGGTTTTGGCGGCCAGAACCTCCAGACGGTCCAAGTCGGGGCCGATGATTTTGACCGAGTTGTCTCCCTTGATTCCGGAAAGGGCCTCCATCACGTTGTCGCGGATGTTCTGCGAAAAATTCCAGGTGATGCCGGGAAGTTTCTCGCCCAGCTCGGCGTCCATCGCGGCGACGATCTCGTCCTTGGTCCGAGCCCGCTTGGCGCCCAACAGCCAGCGCTCCCAGCGCGGGCGGTCCACCATCAGCGGCCAATCTTTCTCGGGCCGCAGCGGCACGAAGTATTCGCTGTTGTAATAGCCGTCAGTGTCGGTCGCGTCGTCCGGGCGTCCCAGTTGGTTGACGATCGATTCGACCTCGGGATAGGTCGCCATGATGGCCCGCGCCTGCGCCGAGAGCTGCGTGTGACGCGCGAGTGAGATGTTGAGCGGCGCCGTCCCGCGAATCCACAGATTGCCTTCTTCCAGGGCCGGCATGAATTCGCGTCCCAGGAACGGCAAGAGGCCGATCGTAAAAACGGTCAGCGCCAACATCACTCCGACGGTTGCGTAAGGGTGCCGCAGGCAGAACCGCAGGTTCCGCAGATAGCGGGTCTTCATGCTGCGAACGAGCCAGTTGTCGGGTGCGGGCTTCAAGTTCTTGAAGCACAACAGGCACATGACCGGCGCCATGGTCAAGGCAAGCACCAGCGCTCCGCAGAGAGCGAACGCGTAGGTGTCTGCCATCGGCCCGAAGATCTGCCCCTCGGGCCCCTGCATCGTGAACAAGGGGACGAACGCGCAGACCATGATGGCCGTTGTGAAGAACAAGCCCCGCTCGACTTCGTGGGTTGCCTTGAGGATTCGCTCCCGCAGGCTCAGCTCGGGGTATTCGCCCGAACTGATATGGCGATAGATGTTCTCGACCATGATCACCGAGGAGTCGACGATGATCCCGAAGTCCACGGCGCCGATCGACAACAGGTTCGCCGACATGCCCCGCATATAGAGCACAGAGAACGCGAAACAGAGCGCCAATGGCACGTTGATCGCCACGATGAGCGCGCTGCGCACGTTGCTCAGGAACATCAGCAGCACGGCCGTCACCAGCCCCATTCCGAGCAGCAGATTCTCGCGGACCGTCTCGGTCGTGATTCCGAGCAGGTCTCTGCGGTTGTAATAGGTGTCGATCTTCACGCCGGGCAGCATGCGGCCCGTCTTGGGATCGTTGAGCTCGGCGACCTTGGCCTCGACGTCTTTGAGCGCGGGGAGCGTCTGCTCGTTCTTCCGCAACAGCACGATGCACTCGACCACGTCGGGCTCGTCGTGACCAACTTGCGCCAGGCTCTGGGGAGAGCGCGCGGGCCGGTCCTTCTCGGGCCTGAAATATCCGATGCGTCCGAGCCGCGTCTGGTGGCTCACGACGACGCCGCGATCGGTCATTTCTCCGGGCGAAGAGCGTCCCCCTTCGACGACGTCCTCGACGCGGACCGGCTGGTTGTTGGTCGAGGTGATGACCAGCGCGCGAATATCCTGCAGTCGGCGCTGCTCCTCGGCCCGCAGGATCTCCGAGGCCTGCGACGGATTCTTGAGTCCCAGAACTTTCACCGTCGGATCGGTCCCGCCCCCGAACAGCCCGACGCTGCGGACCGTCATGGCGACCTCGCCCTGGTCGACGTAGTCGCCCCCCACGGTGGCGTTGCTGTTCTGAATGGCGTTCTGCAACTGGATCAGCGTAACGCCGAATTTGCGAAGCAGGTCGGGATTCGGCTGAATCTCGTAGCGCCTCACCGTCCCGCCCCAGCCGCACACGTCGACAATCCGCGGCACCGTGCGGAATTCGCGCTCCAGCACCCAATCCTGCAGGGCCTTCAGATCGTTGAGCGTGTAGATCTCGTGACCCGACGAATCCTTGGGCGTTTTGAGCACATAGCGGTAGATTTCGCCAGTCGGAGATTCGGGAGAGATCTGTGGAGTGACGCCATTAGGCAAGGTCTGCGAGATCGTCGCCAGCCGGTTGATGACCTCCTGCCGTCCCGCCTCGTACGTGTAATTTCGCCCGTAGTTCCAGTTCATCTTGAGGTCGCTCAAGCCGTAGAGCGACTTGCTGCGAATCGCGTTGAGCCCGGGCATGCCGGCGAAGGTGATCTCCAGCGGGACGGTGACCTGGCGTTCGACTTCTTCGGCCGATGCGCCGGGGAACTGGGCGAAGACTTCGATAATGGCCGGGGCGGGATCGGGGTACGCCTCAACGTTGATGTTGAGGAACGAATACATCCCGATGATCGACAGCCCGATCGCGAAGAGAATGACGACGAGCGGGTTGTGCAGTGCCCACTCGATCAGTTTGCGAACCATCAGCGACTATCCGAACAAAGTGCTTCGTGTCCCGCGCAGGAGGTCAAACGCCGTTTTGTCGCAGGCGTTACCCGCGCGCCGAGGTGCCTGTCTAGTCCCTGCAGTCCCCGCGCAACGGGTCACGGGCTGGCCGCCGCCTCCTTGGGAGGTTGGGATTCTTTCTCGAGCAGGGCCGATTTCAGCTCGCCGACCCCCGTGCCGAGAATTCGCTCTCCGGGCAACAGCGGCTGCTTGGGGAGCATTCCAAGTTCTTCTTCTTCGACCGTGCGTCCTTCGTCTTTTCCGAACGGCTTGCTGCGGACAAAGACCGATTTTTCAAACCGCCGGACGAGTTCGACGCGGCGCATCGTGTAATCTTGCTTCTGGGCGTCGGTTTCGACAAAGACAATGCTCTGTTGGCCGTCATCGCCTACGGCGGACGGCGGCACCTCGACGACGTCTGGCGGCGGCGGTAATTCGACCTTGGCCGAAATCATCTTTCCGGCCAACAGCCGCCCCTCCTTGTTGTCGATGTGGCCCTTGACCTTCGCGGTGTGATCGTTCGGATCGATGATGTAGCTGATATCGTCGATGTAACCTTCCAAGGGCGGCGCTGCCGACGGTTGAGATCGTCCAGCGGCGAGCCCGCTCGGGCAGCGACTGCAGTGCCGGAAGATCGTCCTCGGGACAGTTGGCGACGACGAACAACCGTGGGCCTCCACCGTCTTCATCGAGCTTGGCGATCTGAAACAGGTTGATTGTGTTGTCGGACACCACCGTGTGGGCTGTGATGTTGCGCTCGACGATGATGCCGTCGTCGGGGGCTTTAATTTCTACGCGGGCCCAGCGATCGAAGTTGGCTTTGTCGTGCTGCTTGAGCCGTTTTTCGGCGTCCTCGGGCTTGACCCGTTCGGCCTCGTCCCGGGCGGCCTGGATGTCTTCCTCGGGAATGCCCCAGGTCCGCAGCGTGCTGACGGCCCGATTGATGGCGTTGATGTCCGATTGGACCGCTTTCTTCTGCTGCCAAAGCATGACGTCCGGAACGACGGAGGCTTTGGATTCCCAGCGCTTGAGAATCTGGCTGTCGAGCTTGAGCTGATAGATGGCGTCGATCAGGTCATTTTTCTTGTTGCCCACGTCGACGCTGTAAAAGGCGGCCAGCAGATTGCCCTTGGTCACCTTGTCGCCGGAACGCAGCTCGCGGCGGACTGTGGTGGTCGAGCCGGTTTTCAGTCGGTCTTCTTCGATGGTGCCGATTTCGACAACCTGAGCCGACGACGGCGAGGGGGCGAACAAAGCTCGAATCGGGATCAACCGCGTGGGATCGAGCATCGTGGTGCCGGGCATCGGCAGCGGACGTGTTCGCGTCGGGCGGACAGCCGTCACAATCTGGTCGACGTTGCCCTTCCGAATGCCAAGCGCCGCGCGCACGTTCTGGGGAACAAACAGCGTATGGGGTTGACCCTTCACAAGCTCGACGCCGAGACCCGGCTTTTCAGCAGCGGTGGCCTCTGAGCTTGCCTCGCGTTCCGCGGCAAGTTGCTGGAGCCCTACTGCGCCGCACGTGACAAGCACCGCGACGAGAATGATCCCGCCAGTCTTCACGTATTTCATTTGCAAAACCCGCATGCAAGTTTCTCAGTGGCGTGGCAGCTGTGGGCTGCGTCCGAAGCGTTTTCACGATCGCACGAGACGGATCGTCACCCGAACTTCGCTCCAAATTCCCCATGGGAGGGCTCGCACTCGAGCAGAGCTGTCTCGACGGTGCGTCGCAGTTCGGGCAAATCGATCGACTTGGTGATGAGTCGTGCTCCTCGGCTCGGCAAGGCCGATTTTTCGAGGTGGTGTGTCGTGAGAAAAATCAGTGGGAGAGACGGATCCTCTTCCCGGATCGCGTCGGCCAGTTTCAGTGCGGTCCCATCTCGCAATCCCGCGTCGACGACGACGAGGTGGGGCCGGTTTGCCTGCACCCGGCTCACAGCCTCACCGGCCGTCCTCACGTGCACAGCGACCTGTGCCTCGCAGGTGAGGACTTTCGCCAGCACCTGGCCGAGGACTTCATCGTCCTCGACGATCAAAATGGTCGTTGGCACCGGTTGGCTCGCCATTCTGTGACGTCTTGGACGAACGACTCGGAGATCACTGGGCAGAGGACCTGGTCGTGAGCACTTGGGATGCCAAGTGCAGATCTGTCAAAGACTTCATACGAGGGCGACGTTTTCCCCACTTTGCGAGCGAATCGTTCGCGGCTGGCCGAGGGAGCGTATCACCTTTTGGCCAATTCGATCAGTTTTCGCTTTCAAGATCTGCCCAGTGAGGACAGAAACTGCTCAGGGCAGACGCGCCTGCGTAATCCCGTTTTCCGGAAGCAAGATGGGGGAGCCGGCGCATCCGGATGGGGCTAGGGACTCGTGCAAGATACCAGACGAAATGCGGTGGCAAACGATGGGATATCCGACCCGAGAGCCAGTGCACGATGAGACTTTGCACGGCTGTGATAACCAGTGCACAGGTCGACGGCAATCCGATTCGAACGGCCAAGTGTGCGTGGAAGGCGTGGCGGCCGCTGTTTACAGGCCTTTTTCGGCGAGCAGATAGGCGAGCGTCGTCATGGCCGCGGCTCCGCCTTGCAGCTCTTCGATATTGACCGCGTCGATTCGATCGCGAGCCGAATGGTGGAAATCGAAGTAGTGCGTTGAGACGGGTCTGTAGCCGATGGTGATGGCGCCCTGCGGGCGCAGCGGCGCGATATCGGTGCCGCCTCCCCCCTTCTCGATCGAGTCGGCGTGAAACAGACCGAGGTACGGGGCGAATCGCTTCACCGCCGCGACTTGCTCGTCGGTGCCCGACACGCCGAAACCGATGGGTGCGAAGCCGCCGCTATCTGATTCGATCGCGGCAAAGTGTTTTTCCCCTTTCGCCTTGGCTTGACGGGCGTATTCCTCGGCGCCCAACCCGCCGAATTCCTCGGCCATGAACAACACCACGCGAATGGTGCGCCGCGGTCGCATGCCGAGAGCCTTCAGGGCCCGCACGACTTCGATCGATTGCACGACCCCCGCGCCGTCGTCGTGCGCGCCGGTCGCCAGATCCCACGAATCGAGGTGACCGCCCACCAGCACATATTCCTGCGGGAGGTCGCGGCCCGTCAGCTCGCCGATGACGTTGAACGACGAGACGTCGGGATGCTGGGCGCAGCTGAGCTTCAGATTCACTTTGAGCTTGGGATCGGACTTGAGCAGAGTGGAAAGCTCGTTGGCGCTGTGCGTGCTCAAGGCGGCGGCCGGAATCATGGCGACGCCCGTTTCGTATTTGAGCATTCCTGTGTGCGGATTGTCATCGTCCGGCAAGCTGGTCATCGAGCGGACCAACACCGCCACCGCCCCCTCCCTGGCGGCGACCGAGGCGCCGCGATACCGCTGATCGACCGTCTTGCCGTACGACCCGTACGAACTCCGGCCCCCCGCGGTCATCGGCCGGTTGTAGAAAACGATCTTGCCGGCGACGGCCCTGCCGAGCTTCTCGACCTCGTCGAGACCGTGCACTTCGACGACGCCTGCCTCGACTCCCTCCTTTGGGGTGCCGACGCTGGGGCCCAGCGCGGTGACTTTGAGAGCGATCGGACGGGGCGTCGAGGTCACCGCCGCCTGTTCGACGTCGCCGCGAGTCCAGTGCGGAACCATCGCAGGCTGCAGCACCACGCGATCGCAGCCGCAAGACTCCAACTTCCGCTTGCCCCACTCGACCGCTTTCGCGGCTCCTTCGGAGCCACTGAGACGCGGCCCGATCGTGGTCAGCTCGCGCAGGTTGGCATACGCCTTTCCATTGGTGGTGGTCTCCGCGGCGATCTTGCGCGTCACGTCCACCAGCGGATCGTCCGCGCTCGCGCGAGCGGCAAGCACCGCCAGGACAATGAAACCTCCGGACCGCACAGCGAGGGATAGGCGTGTTGGGTTCATACTTTCTTGATAGCGTTTGGCCGCGAATTTCGCGAGCGATGCGGGGGGAAATGCCGGTCGGTGCTGCGTGACCTTCGGCGGCATGCGCCATCGCCGCACCCTTTCAGGGTGCCGTGCCGGAAACCGTTCCGATTTTCAGGGCGTCCGCGCCTTTCGCCCCAGGGCGTTGCCCTGGGCTATCCAGCCCCAGCCCTTCCGGGCTGTAATTGCGGCAGGAACCTGCCGGGCCGGGTCGAGGGCGGGAGTCTTCGCACCGAAGGTGCGGCACAGGTCAGCCCAGGGCAACGCCCTGGGAACCTGGATTTGGGATATATTGCACGCTGAAAGCGTGCGGCAAAGACGCGGGAAATCGCCATGGCACAATCCCTTGCCAGGGTCCTCATCCACCTTGTTTTCAGCACGAAACGCCGTGCGCCCCTGTTGCCACAAACTCCGTTCGCCGCCCTGCACGCCTACGCGCACGGCATCTTCGAGAAGCAGAAGTGCCACTTGATCGAGATGAACAATGTCTCGGATCACCTGCACGCACTCTTTGACTTGTACCGCACCGAAGCGCTCTCCAACGTTGTCATGCATGTGAAGAAGGGAACTTCGCGGTGGCTCAAGGAGCAGGCGCCTGAGTTCCGGCAGTTCGACTGGCAGGAAGGCTACGGTGCCTTTTCGGTCGGCCGCTCGCAGCGAGATGAACTCATTGCTTACATTCGAAACCAGCAGCGGCGGCATCCGCGCGTTTCGTTCGAGGATGAGTTTCGGGAGCTCCTCCAGGCTTATGAAATCGAATTCGACGAGCGCTACGTGTGGGATTAGTGCTGCCCAAATCGGCGATTCCGTTGATCAACCGGCAAAACGGCGACCAACATCATGAACGGCAAATCGGCGAAGCGCAGGGAAACCGGTCCAGACGCGATATGCATGTAGAAGGCCCTGACCGCAAGGAGCGACCCATGCTGACGCGAGGTCTCTCACCAGCAGCCGTGCTGTCGAAAACGCTTGCCGCCGCGATTCTGACGATGATCGGCCTGTGTGGCCCACTCCTCGCAGAAGGGATTCCAGAGAATCAATCCGGTGCCGGATCGCCGACGCTCGCCCGAGTTTTTGCCGCCTGGCAGGCGCGGGAGGAACGCATCAAGTCGTTCTACTTTGCTTGGAATCTCCGCGTCGCTTTGCCCAAGGGCTATCAATTTGTGCCCGAGCGCTATCAATTTCCGTTTGCGGGAGGCCTTGCCGGCGTACGCAAAGGCGATGTCGCACTCGATACCGCGAAGGACGTTGAATTCACCGCGCCACTGTCGGAATGGTCCGGCGACGGGCTCGACCACCTGCGAAGTGATTTCACGGACTTTCTCTATAGCGGGGTCGACGGTTGGAAAGAGATTCGGCGATGTCGTGTTATGCGGAGTGGCATCCTGTACTCCCGCTTACTGGTGCCAGCCCAGGCGGCTGAGGCGCCGAAGATCGCCATCTGGCGCAAGGCTCCGTTCAAGCATCCGTCGAATGGGCTGCCCTCAGCCGATTTTGTCGAGGAATCCGAGATCGACTTGACACCGTTGCGTCTCGCGCTGCGCCCGTCGACGACGGCCTCCGATTGGTCGCCGGAGAACTGCCGCGTCCGCAGCGAGGATGCGCTCCTCGGCGATGTGCACTGCATCCAACTTCAGATGGACAAAGTGGATCATTCCGAGCGTTGTTGGGTCGACCCGCACCGCGATTACTGCGTTGTTCGGTGGCAGCGACGACAAAACGAGTTGGCCGCGCTCGATTTCGCCATCGACCTCCAAAAGGGTCCTGACGGCGAATGGCTTCCGCGGCGGTGGTCGTGGCGGCTTTCGGCGGACCCCGCCAGTCGGGCGGCCTCATTCGAGGCGACGGTGACCCGCCGCATGATCAACAAAAAACTGCCGGACACAACTTTCGCCGCGGACTATCCGCTGGGGACACGTGTTTACGACGCGAGCATCGATCTGCCGATTTACGACAGTGACGACCGGTTTGTGGACCGGGACAACCAACCCGGAATGCTTCCGATCGACGAGGCGCGGGTCACTCTCAACGCGATCGCCGATGCCTGGCTCAAAAGACAAACCACGGTGAAGCGCTTGAAATACACCTGGCGCAGAGGGCCTGCGCACCACGATCAACACGCTGTGCATCGACGGCGAGAAGGTCATGAAGGAATTCAAAACACCGGCCGGGGCAGTGCCATCTCCACAATTTCTCGAATTCTTTCGCGAAGAGCCTGACGAGAGAAGAAGAGCATGGCCCGTCCATCAAAGGAAAACCGTGTTCGATGGCGCCACCACGCGCTCGCTGTCCGTCAGCGACGACCCGCAACGGCCCGGCGGAATACTGGACATCACGGCTGGGTCCCGCGCGCTCGACGGCGGTCCGCCGATTGACCATCTGACGCTCGTGTTCCGTCCGTTCGACGCGAGGTTCAAGGACAGCAAAGTTGCCGAGCTGCGCGATCCCGCCAGGTTCCGCGTGCGCAAGCAGAGGGGCCACATCGGCAACGTCGCGTGCGTCGTGATCGAAAGCGAACCGGGTCGCGGAACGCTGCTGTCCTATTGGCTCGATCCGGCCCGCGATTATCTCCCGCTGCGCGAGCACCGCATGGAAGACGGCGAAGATCGCGAGCGCGTGGACTTTTCCTACCGGGCCGATCCCACGTGCGGCTGGGCTCTGGCCGGCTGGACGCATGCAAACGTCGGCGCGGGCGGGAGCCTGTGGGCTCCGAGGATGGACACGATCATCGAGTTCACGGTCAACCAACCGATCCCGGCGTCCGATTTTCAAATCGATCCGCCCCTCAATGTGAAGGTGCAGGACCGGCGAATCTATCGCCGCGCGGTACGCCAGAAAGCCCGCGATCCGGCTTCGGACGCTCGCGATGCAAAATAGAAGGCGCTCGTCGCGGCGAGGGATCGACGTCCTCTTATCTCGCCTTACCGGCCCGCGGGTTGGCGATTAGTTGGAGGTGACTCTACCTCTGTGCACAATCTCGCGCAGTAGTGATCGCGGCATGGTGGTTTCGTCGGCCTCGACCGTGATGAGCGAGGGGCACGACGACAGTTTCCGAACACCCTGCGCGGTGACCTGCGTCTCCCGCAGGTTCAGTGTTCGCAGTCTTGGCATCGTCGCAATTGCCTCAAGTGTCGCATCGCTCGTCTTCGTGCCGCGCAAATTGAGGTCGCCCAGATAGGACACCGTCGCCAGCCGCCGAATGCCGGCGTCGGTGATTCTCGCGCAATTCGACAGATCCAACGACGTGAGGCTTGGAATCGCGGCGATCGTTTTCAGGCCATCGTCGTCCACGTTCGATCCGCTCGCGTCAAGAATTCCGAACCGCTTTATTTTGCAAAGGCTCGCCAGTCCGGATCCATGAATGTCAGTTTTGGCAACGGACAGGCTCCAAAGCAACGGCGGCAACCCGGCGGCAGCAATTGAACTGTCCGTAAGTTTCGTCTCTGCAAGGTTCAACTTAGTCAGGTTCTTGCACGGTTTGAAATCGATCGGCGCGTGCCCAGTGATCCCTGTCCGGCTCAGATCCAAGGACCACAGTTGTGGGAGTCCGATCAGGTACGCAAGTCCGCCGTCCGTAACCTGCTTGCAACCAGCGAGATTGATGGTTCTCAACCTGGTAAGCCCCTGAACGTCCTGGAGCATGGCGTCCGTTGCGTCGCTATTGCTCAGATCGAGCGTTTGAAGCTCCACGGAGTTTCGAAGGCCACGGAGTCTATTACCGCCGAAGTGCGCTCCCTTAATCTCGATGCTTTGCGCCAAACGCGCCCCCGTCCATCCCGAGAGTGTTGTCTCATTGATTGTCGACCCTTCCAGTACCAACTCTCGAACTCGACGGCCGCTACCGACGCGGCCGATGTCCGCTGCGTCGACCGCCGAGTCGCGGATGGTCAACGACTCGAGTCGCTCGAGAGCGCCGAGGCGCCCGGCCTGGTTATCGAGAATTGTGCAGCCGTTGAGCGTGAGATCTCTTAGCGCCGGCGAGCTCGTCGCAATTTTCAGAGCGCTCGCCGACAGTCGGCAATGATCGAGAGTCAGGTTTCTCAGCGTACCGCCGCGGCTTAAGTCGACAGCCGCCGCCTCATCAATTTCTGCGTTGGCGAGGACGGTCCGCAACCCATTGGAATCGATGCCCTGGATCGTGGCGTCTGAATTCCACGAATCGAAGACGCGAGTGCCTCGGCATTGGACGGTTCGGAGGTGGGGCAGGCGGCGCAGCACCTCAATCGTTTCGTCGTCGATTGCGGCGCAGCCGGAGCAGTCGAGGCGTTGGAGGGACGGGGCAGCCGAGCTAAGGCTCTGAACGGCCTGTCGCGTGACACTGCAACCTGCGATCGACAGCGTCTCCAATCGTGGACAGTTCTTCAAATGAGCGAGCGTGCCGCTGAAGATCCGGGTGTGTGAAAGATCGAGCGTCGTCAGCCCCGGCAGCCTGCCCAGCGTCGATAGGCCTTTATCATCCAATTCCGTTTTGCTCAGAATCAACACGAACAGCGAGTGGTGCCCGTCGAAGAACGTCAATCCGCGCCCCGTCACCTTCGTCCCGGACAGATCCAGCAGCCTCAATCGCGGCAACTGGGCCAGCGATTCGAACGCGGCATCGGTGATGCTGCTGCAATCCCGAAGTCTGACTTGGGATAACGCCGGGAATGCGCCGCGCAAACTTTGGAGGCCGCGGTCCGTCACTGGGGTCCCGCTGAGATCGAGATTGACCAGGTCGTTCAGCGACGCAAGATGCGCCAGGCCGCTCCCATCGAGCGCGCGGCAATTTGTGAGGTCGAGGCTCGTGAGCGATCTGAACCGTGCGACGTCGGCCAGTCCATCGTCATCAATGCCCGACGACGCAAGCGAGAGCGTCTCCAACGACTGGCAACGCCTTAAGCCCGCGAGCCCTGCTCCTATAAGCCCAGGTCCCTGGATGACAGCGCGGCTGAGCTCTGTCGACGCTGTCCAGCCTTTGAGATCACTGTCGGTGATCCCGATATGGTCCAGCACGAGCGTTTCAAGGTGTGGTTGCTCCGATAAGAATACCGCGAGATCCGAGCCGGCGAGTCCCGTAATATTTCTGAGCGTGATTTGTATCAGCGATTGCGACGTACCGAACCGGATTTTTCCAGGCCCAATTAACCGGCAGTCAACGATGCTGAGACTAGTCAAGTCGGGAAGCGAGGTGATCGATTTCAATCCGTCGCTTGAGATCGGGCAAGCAGAGAAGTTGATCGCGGAGATTGTCCGCACGGACGCAATGTCCCGGGCGATCTCGTCGGTGATCGCGATCCCGTGACAGGTCACGCTCCTTTCCGAAGCCTGAAACTTAGGACCGGGCAATTGCCCGAATTCTTCGGTCAAGGCCCAGAGCAGTCGCGCGCGATGTCTCGGCCATGCGGCGTAGATCCCGACTGCGGCTGCTACAGAGAGAGCGGCGATCAGCCAGCGACGTCGCCACAGCCTTCGCCATCTCCCTGACCGACGGTCGATGTCGGCCGACAATTCCAGCTCGGCCATTTTCCCCTCCGCGGCACGCAATAAGCATCGAATCTACAGCGTTCTCGGTTGGGCGAGAAGGGGGCGAATCCCATTCACAAGCGGTCCCCGGCTGGAGCCAGTCAGTAGGGAGCTAAGCCCTCGGTCGCCGACATCCGGTGCCGCCGTTTACAATTGTCCGCTGCAGCGCTGCGGTGCGCTGAGGCGGCAGCGATCGCGGAAGATCCGGCTTGCCATCCTCGCTCCCGTGATGCTGCTTTAGACCTGATCCGGTTTTAGAAAGGTCATTCCCGTGAAAATGCATCCTGGCAGGTTGTCTCGCAGAGCTTTTTGTGCGGCAAGCGCCGGCGTGGCGGCGTTCGGTTTCAATCGCCTTGCGGCGGCCGACGACGCCGAAAGCAGCAAGATGATTACACAGCTCGCCAAGTTCAAGCTCAACACGAACAAAGAAGCCGAGGCGATTCAGGCCCTCAAGGAGCTCTGTGCCGCGGTCGAGAAGACCGAACCGGGCGTGCTGGTCTATCTGTGTCATCGGGCGACGAAGAAACCCGACGAGCTTGTGTTCTTCGAGGTCTACAAGGATGAGGAGGCCTACAAGGCGCATGTGAAAACGCCGCATTTTGCGAAGCTCCGCAAGGGCTTTGCCACGCTCTTTCAACTTCCCCTCGAGGTTGCTCGGTTGGATCGTGTGGGTGGGTTTGCCCGTTAGAGTCACCATGAAGAGCCGATTTACGATCCGTGTCGCCCCGTTCTTTCTGGCAAGCCTGATCATCGTGTCGGGCCGTGGTCGTTTGCAGGCGGCCGATTACCCGCCTGCGCATTCCGGCGACTTCGTGCTTCGCGACTTTCATTTCGCGTCGGGCGAAACTCTGCCCGAGCTCCGGATGCACTATCGCACGCTCGGCACGCCAGAGCGCGATGAAAAGGGGGTCGTTCGCAATGCGGTCCTGATCATGCATGGAACCACCGGCGAAGGGGGCAACTTTCTGCGGCCCGAATTTGCCGGCCAACTTTTCGGGAAGGGACAACTGCTCGATGCGTCGCGTTACTATCTGATCCTTCCCGATGCAATCGGCCACGGCCGTTCGAGCCGGCCGAGTGATGGCTTGCACGCTCGTTTCCCGCGCTACGGCTACCGCGACATGGTCGCGGCCGACTATCGACTCTTAACCGAGGGGCTCAAAGTCAATCACCTGCGGCTGGTGATGGGCACCTCGATGGGCGGCATGCACACCTGGCTGTGGGGCGAGCTTTATCCCGATTTCATGGACGCCCTGCTGCCGCTGGCGAGCTTGCCCACCCAGATTTCGGGACGCAATCGCATCTGGCGGCGGGCGATTATCGATTCCATTCGGAACGACCCCGAATGGAAGAACGGCGAATACACCACTCAGCCGCCCGGCCTGCGGACAGGCGCGTTTATGCTGATGTTCATGAGCAGCAACCCCATCCAACGTCAGAAAGAGATGCGCACCCGCGAGAAGGCGGACGCCGTGATCGACCAATTCATCGCGCGCTCGCTGCAGACCATGGACGCCAACAACACGCTTTATGCGCTCGATGCGTCGAGTGACTACGATCCTGGTCCCGACCTGGAGAAGATCAAAGCCCCGCTCTTAGCGGTCAACACCGCCGATGACCTGATCAACCCGGGAGAGCTGGGCATCCTCGAGCGCGAGATCGGCCGCGTAAAGCGCGGCAAAGCGGTCGTCATCCCCCTCAGCGACCAGACCCGCGGCCACGGCACCCACACGCTGGCCGCCGTTTGGAAGAAATACCTGGAAGACCTACTGCGGCAAACCGAGTAGGATTTCGCCACGGCAACGTCTCAAGCAGTGCGCGGTGTCGAGCTTCCCCGGGTCGTTACGCGGAAGACGCTGCTCGCGAGTTTTCGTCTGTGCTTTGGGAAGTCGCGTAACTTTTCTGCGGACTCTAGGAACGGGCGCGTCTCCCCCACGCTTCGTCGAAGTCCCGTTAGACTCAGCGGCTCTGCAGAGTCTAGCTCACCTCGAGGGCGACCACTTCGCGATGAATGCCTCGAGCTTGGCGATGTCGTATTTCCCGACTGCAAACTCGCTCATCTCGCTTGCCACGAGATCCCCATTCGGATCAAGCACAGCCAGATGGGGAATGCCCATTGTTTTTCGGCCAGGGGCGCATCGTTTGTAGAGCTGTCGGCCGGTGTCGTTCTCGACGTCGACCAGGACCAGCACAAATCCCGTTTTGAGCGCAACTGACACGTCCACGTTGTCGTGGAAAACGCCGGCAAGAGCGTGACAATCGCCGCACCAGTTGGCTCCGAAGTCGATCAGGACTCGCTTGTTCTGCTCCCTAGCGACCTTCAGCGCGCCATCGAGATCCTTCAGAGGCTCGGCAAAGGGATCGTACACCGGGTTCCGAGGCTTCGATTTCTTTGCTTTCTTATCACGCGGGACCGATGACTCGGCGGCCAGGTCGGTGACGGACGTGCCGGCGGGAAAGACCGGCTCGAATGTCTCCTTTGGAAGAGTTTTATTCACTGCGTATTTGGTGACCACGCCTTCCGCTGTGCCGGTCGCGTCGGGATTCAGTCCGGGCAATTGCCGGTTCCAGCGAATCGGCAACCAGCCGTGAACTGGGTCGTGCTGGTGATCAATTCTGATGGAAACCCGCGGCAACCGCAGCGGTCGCTTTTCCCACTTGAGGATCGCATAGTCACGCTTGGGATCGATCCAGCACCGCTCGGATTTGCTGATCTCGTCCATTTGGATCACCAAACAGGGCGTGGCCCCGACAAACTCGCTTTCGCTCACCAACCGGCAACGGTCGCGATTCCAGCCGAACGCGGGATGAAACGGTCGAAAGGTGAGCAGCAGGGGGGCTAAGTCGTCCGATCTTGCGACCAACTGCGGGTCACCGGACGGCGCGGCATCGATTTCGTTCCAAGTGGCGACCTGCGGCAACTCATCCAAGCCGATTGGCTTGTTGAAACGGGTATGTTTGCTGCCATTGATCGTGACCGAGCATTCCCCGGTCAGCTTCCATTCGTAAGCGCCCCCGCAGGCAACGATAGAAAACTCGTCTCGAAAGCGATCGGTCCCGGCGACCCAAATGTCTGAACGCGACATGGTGTAATGGACGCCGGCGAAGTTGAATCTAATCCCTCGAGCTTTGAGACCTCCAACGACCGGAACATCCGGAAAGGCATATTCCTTTGGGAAGGAGAGTCGATACTCCCAGGTGAAGTGAAACGATTTGACGCGCTCCTCGCGGGCCTTCCAGGCAGCAAAGACGCGAGCGAGGGTCGGCGAGCTAGCACCGGGCTGAGAGGTATCCGCGGCATGCGCAAGCCCGACGCCAGAAAGGCCCATCATGCACGCACTCACGTAAGCAAGTCTTCTTGCGAGTAGCGCGACGGCTGATGGAAAGTGTGTCGGCACGGGTCGGCTCCAAGTGCTTCGAGGGGGTTGCGACGTTTTGTACCTCAGGCCTGCGATCGACTGATTTTACGGACCGAATCAGCCTCAGGTACTAGCTTACCGCGAAGGAATCTCAATAACCCGCGCCATGCCGGTGGCGACGTGCCACTCGATGTGGCAATGAAAGAACCAGCGCCCGGGATTTGTCCGCTTTCCAGAGCAGGATTAATCGGCGGCCGGTGATTCCCCTCAGCGACCAGACGCGCGGCCACGGCACCCATACGCTGGCCGCAGTCTGGAAGAAGTACCTCGAAGAGTTACTGCGGAAATCGGAATAGCGCGTCGCCCGGTGTGATTGGCGTTCAAAACAATCCCCCCGAAGCGACTCGATAGGCCCACCGCCCGGCGACCGCGCACCAGATCATGTCGTAGAACGTGAACGCCTTCAGAGCGTCTTCGCCGAACAGCAACCGGTTCGCGAGCAGGCAGGCCACGACGTATTTGCAAACCAGAATGACGCCAAACGCTGTGAACACCGCGATCTCGCCGGGGCCGTGATCGTCTTGCCCGTTGTTCCCGGTTTGCACTCCGATCCCGGTCAGCACGCCGACGAGGATGGCGACGATTCCCAAATGAACGTGCAACAGGCACGCGAAGCCGATCCACACGATGCCGCCGAGCGAGCCCCCGATGAATCCGAAGAAACACATCTTTGGGCCAGAGGGCTCGGGCGCGCCGCTCGATTTCTTGCGTTTCTTTTTGCGAGGCTTCTCTTCCGCGGGCGGCGGCTCGGGCGGCGCCTCGACCGATCGAATTGGCTTGGTCCGGGGATCCCCCAACGGTTTCGCGGGCGCGCCGTACTCGTCGTCGACTTCCCCGGTCTCGTCACGTCCGCGCCGGTTAGGGACGGTCGCCCGACCAACGGTCGCCACGCGCACGGCAGCGTCTGGGGTTGCGACAAACGGCTGGGAGCAGTTGGGACAGCGGATTTGTTTTCCGACGACGTGCGGGCTCGTCAGCCGCATTCGGGCAGTGCACGCTGGACAAGAAACCCGGATTTTGTCGGTCATCGACCGGGGCCCACAAAACCTGGCTGATGAACTTTCGGTCGATCCTAACCGCGTCGCAGCGCGAAGGAAATATGCCAATTGCAAGATTGGCAGGCGCCAGCGCGGCTGGAGATGACGGGCTCAGGTTGCGCCCGCTGGACCCGACGACGCCGCGGTAGCCGCCGGGCCGACAGAGAACCTTGCCGCGGCTCGAGACAGTCACGCAGTCGAGGTCCCCCGCGCTCGGGCAAACTCCGCCACGATGACGGTGATGTTATCTTTTCCGCCGCGGTCGAGAGCCAGCTGCACGAGCGCGTCACACGCGGCTTGGGGCAACGACGGTTGGCCGAGCAGGTCGGCCATTTCGCCGTCGGTCACCTGGTCCGTCAGCCCGTCGGTACACAGCAGCAAACGATCGCCATCCTGCAAGGCCAGATGACCGATACTCGGGCTGACCACCTTTTGGCTTCCTCCCAGGCAGTTCGTCAGGATGTGACGGACCCTGGTCGTATCCTCCGGAGGAACGCCGCTGTCGATCAAAGCTTGGGCCACGGTCTGGTCGTGGGTGATCTGTTTCAAGGCACCCTTCCGCAACAAATAGGCGCGCGAGTCGCCGATCTGAACGATGATCGCGTTCGAGCCGACAACATAAATCGAGGTCCAGGTGGTCCCCATTCCAGCCAGGTCTGAGTCGGCCTCTCCCATTGCGTGCAGCGTGCGATCCATTTCGGTCACGTAGGCGTCGATCCGTTCCTGCATCTGCTGCCCGGCCAGACTGCGTAGCCGCATGACCCAGCTACTCGCTTGATCGGCCAGATCAAACGCTTTTTGAATCGCCACTCGACTGGCCGTTTCACCGGCCGCCGTCCCCCCCATTCCGTCGGCAACAACGAACCCGTACGCCTCGTCTGCAGAGGATGGAGTTTCGTCCTGCGCGAGATTGGTCAACAGGACATCTTGCGTGCGAAGTCGTCGAAAGACGGCAAAGTGGTCCTTGTTGCTGCTGCGAACAAGGCCCACATGGGACGCCGCCCCGAACTCGACGTGAAGGGGCAATGAGACTGGCACAAAAAAATGGGCCGCGAAACCATGTTCCAATCCAGACTCGCTCGAATCTTGGGTGTCGGGTCGCATCAGTGACTCCCTCCTAAGTTCCGCCAGTCATTGCCGAATCGCATATGCACGATGCGCGCCACCGATTCTCGCGCGCCCCGTCAAAGGACGCCAGAGCGTTTACTTGATGGGACGCCGGGCGGCACTGGCGGCCGGTTTGGTCTGCCGGTATGTTCGAGCGTCCGGAGTTCTGCGCGGGAGTCCGGGAACCGCATTCCTCCATCCCACCTACGGTTTAAACGCTTGGACTCCTCCTCCGCGACTCGTCCCACCAACGTCCGGTACCTCACCTTGGGTCTGTGCATCGCGATGGCGATGCTCTTGTACCTGGATCGGTACGCGCTCAGCCCGGTGACCAGCACCCTGCTGACCGAGCTCGATGTCACCAAGGAGCAACTGGGGCGCACGGTTTTCTTTGCCTTCTTCTTCGCTTATGCCCTGCTGCAAGTGCCCGCCGGCTGGTTGAGCGACACGTTTGGCGCGCGGCGGATGCTGGCCCTGTACGTCGCCGTCTGGTCGCTCGCGACCATCAGTATGGGGTTCGTCAACGGCCTGGCAGCCATCTTCTTCGTGCGGTTCTTGCTGGGCATCTCCCAGGCTGGTGCGTATCCGACGGCCGCGAGCGTGATCAAACGCTGGTTCCCTTACACCTCGCGCGGCCGGGCCAGCAGTGCCGTCTCGATGGGCGGACGGGCCGGCGGCTTGCTGGCCTTTGCGATCACTCCCTCGCTCTTGCTGCTGGTTGGAACCTTGATCGGATGGGAGACGGGCCGCTGGCGAATCGTGTTCGCGTTCTATGGAGCGCTGGGTCTCGTTTGGGTTGTCGTTTTCGCCTGGCTTTATCGCGACTCGCCGCGCGAGCATCCCTGGTGCAACGCTGAAGAGATCGAGCTGATCGCCCCCACCGTCCGGGTGACCGGCGTGCCTTTGCGGCGCATACTGCCACCGCTAACGATCTTGACGAGCAAAGAAGTCCTCTTGATGTGCGTGATCGGTTTCTGCGTCGACGTGGGCTGGGTGTTTCTGGTCTCCTGGCTCCCTCAATACCTGATCGAAACGCACGGCGAGTACATCAAGACCTATGTCGGCGATGAGCAAGTCGTCGCGGGCCGCATGACGGCTCTCACCGGTTTGGCCGGAATGATTGGAACGCTCTTAGGCGGGTTGGCGACCGATCGGATGGTCGTGCGTTTTGGCCCGATCTGGGGCCGCCGCCTGCCGGGCGTGATCGCGGGAGTTTTGGTGGCCGGACTCTATCTCGTGGCGCCGCTTTTGCCGAACGTGTGGTTGTTTGTGGGAGCGATGGCCGCCATTTCGCTGTCGATCGATTTTTGCCTGGGCGCGATGTGGGCCACCTATCAGGACATCGGCGGCCGTCACGTCGCCTCAGTGCTGGGCGTGGGCAATATGTCCGCCAGCTTCGGCGCGGCAGCTTTCACGTGGTACGCCGGAAGCCTTGCCGACCACAAGCAATGGAACGCTGTCTTCCTGCTGGCGGCCGCGGCGATGGTCATTGCCGCCATCGGTTGGCTCTTGATTGATCCCACCCACTCGGTCGAGCCGCACGAGAACGCTTAGACGGGCCGGCCGACCCTTGAACGACGGAGGGTCCTTAGGTGCGATCGAGACGTCTCGCTGCGAACGGACACTAAGGCGTCCGCCGCTTCGGATGAGAGAGGGTCGAGGTCGGGGCCGCTTTTCGCGTCACGTCCCGTTGGCGTCCCGCTTGATGCCGTAGGGTGGGACAAGTCCGCCGCAGGCGGGCGCCGGCCCACCATCGTGGTCCGATAATAAGGTGGCAGGAGTCGCCACGTTTCCGCATCGGGGTCCAATGCTCCTCAACCCGTCTCCGGCCATTCTGCCGGGGATCCTTATCTCCCCTTAGTGAAAATGGATCCCCATCACCGGCGGGAATCCTTCTTTCGTTCCCGGCGGGAATCTTTTCCCGCGCGCTGCAGACCCCTCCCGTCGCGGGGCCCCGATTTTCGAGGCACGGATTGTTTCACCACAAAGACACGGCTCGACTGTCTTCGACCCTGAGGCTCGACTCGACTGAGCTCGCCGAAGTCAGACCCGAAGGGAGCTCGCCGAAGTCCAAGACACAAAGGTCTGCGAGATTCTTAGTGCCTTTGTGAACTTCGTGGTGAGATCCGGTCTTCTCCGGTCCCGTCCCGTCCCGTTAAAGAATGCGTCCGGACTGGCTTTGTCGTGCTTCAGGCATCGTTGGGACCCGCCGTCCGGCGGATCTTCGACCTCGAGCTTTCGCGCCCTGTGGTCACCAATTTGCGTGGTCATCTACCTATTGAAAATAGGTGACCACACCACACCCCCTTGAGATGACGTTTCGTTAACCAACCTTCGGTCGGGCAGCCGCCGCCTTCGCGTGCTCCGACGCTCGCGCGCACCGGTGCTTACGACCTTGGACTTTGGACATTGGACTTTGGGCCAAAAAAACCCCCTTATCTCCATTCAGCCATAAAAATTCAGATCTGCCAAGATCAGTTTCTCGGATTGCAGGGTCGCGGTTTGGCAGCGAGTGAGCTGCGGCATCGATTCCGAAATTCGAGCCCCGCCAAGGGGCAGAAAATAGCCCCCCGCCTGTTCAACCAGTGTTCAACCCTGGGTGACACGGGCCGTCCTGCAGAAGATCTCCGAAGCCCCCGGGAGGGGCGACACTCCTCTAGCCACGCGGCGTAAGCCCGTCGATGTCGGTCGCGCGTGGGTGACAGAAGCCCCCGAATGGGGGGCGACACTCCGTCGATCGAAGAAGTGCCGCCCGGTGCACAGACTGGCGAGCGTGCGGCGCTGAAATGCCCGAGAGCGGCTATCGCTTCTTTTTCGTCGGTACGCGGGACAGCGGATCGGTGAAATCGCCTTGGCCGACCCAATCGCTTCCGCCGGTATCAACATCGCATCCCGCGTTTTTGAGTTTCGTCACCAACTCCAGGCGCTTTGAATAGTCGTTGGACATGTGGACGACGTGCCGCCCGGCAATGTCACTGAACTCGCGCACGTTCCCGAGCTGAACCATGACCGTCTGCCCCGGATGCGTTGCAAACGCCATTCCCGCCTCGAACAAGACGTTGGGCCGCGCTTGTCCTGTCAGCGTGCGCTCATACGGCTTATCACTTGGTGTGAGAAGATCGGGACGAAGCTGGGCGAGGTCGTCCGGCGTTAGGAGAACGACCACAGCGCGCGCGTTGGCGAATGCTGCCTCGAGAACCTCCCCAATGTATGGTGCGGGCTTCTTGCTCATCGCTAGCGCAGAGTTCCATTCGATCGGTTTTACGCTAATTGCGCAGGAACATAAACATAGCGTCCCTAGCAGCGCGGTCTCGGCCGTGAACAACGAAAACTTGATTCGGCGGCTTTTTCGCTGCCTTAGTTCCCTTTGCGCGTGACCTCGCAAGCGGCGCAGCGGGCGTGGGCGCCGCCGCAGTCCTTCCACTAGGCGGAGCGACCGGTGTTCCTGCTTGTCGCAATTGGGAGAGCTCATCTGCCGTGGCGAATCGGTTGATCGTCACGCCTACGTCGGCCCCGAGTTTGATGGCAGCCAGCGGTCGTGGCAGAAAATCATCCTTTGCCACCTGCGCAATGCGCTTGTAGACCTGCTGTTCGGACAGGCGAGTCTTGGATTTGATTGCAGCGAATAGCTTCGGGTTGATCTTCGCCATGTTGGGAGTTCGTTCACTTTCCTCGCTTCACCCGCTTCTTCTTCTTTGCAGCGCGCTGCTTAGATAAGAGTACGTTCACAGTGTTGGCCGTAGTGCCGACCATTCCAGCGATTTCAGTCGGCTTAAACCCAGCCCGGTACAGCAGGTCGATTTGATCCGACTGCTGGCGTTCCTGCACCAAGTGCAGTGCAAGCACCTTGAGCAGCTTGGACTCGAAGGTCGTCAAGCCGTCGTAGCGGGTTTGCGATTCGTCAACGTCGTTTTGCTTTGCCATTCTTCTTGCCCCCTTTTCGCTTTCTGGCTTGGTGACCAAGAGCACGCAGTGAGTCGCGCGACGTGCCGAGTACATCGGCGCGATCTCCTGCCGGAAGCCCCATCCGTTCAAGAAACGCCGCTTGCTCTAGCAGAGACGAGTCAGCGTGTTTTGAATTCTTCAAACACAGGTAGGCGAGGCATCGGGCAATCACCGCAGACCACTCGAAATCGTCTTCACGGTTATTCATTCCGTTTCCTCCGTAAATGTCCGCTGGATTATACGTCAGCCGTAAGTGACTTTCAGTATAGTTTCGATCTTTACTTGTTTCCTCAGTCCCAACCGAGGCTCGGGACCGAGGCAGCGCCAGCCACGATCTTACGGAAATGACGAGTTGGCTACTTTAATGCGTCTTGCCACGACGAAGCCTCAGCGGGCGCGTCCTTGCACACCTACAGAAGCGTTTGGACTTGCTAATGGCGACGTGCAGCTCTCGGGAATGGCATGTGTTGCCAGAGAAGTTCGCTGCCGTTTGGTACAATTGCTACCCTTGGCAACGACAAAGACACAATCGGGGGCACTAGAATGACGGCGATTGGACCTTCGCACATTCTTTCCGCAGTCGAGCATGACCGCGCCAAAGTCATCGCCTACTATACGTCACAGAAACGCGGCGGTGGGAGCCTCCCACCCTACAGCCAAGCTTTGGCCGATGCCGACTTCTGCACGGCGACAGCATACGTTGCTGCTCAGCGAGAAGATATTCGGCCGCATGCCGACCTGTATGAAAAAGACCCGGACGATGAAAGCCGTCTACGGCCTGTCCCCGTCGCGCTGCGATCCTACAAGTTGCTAAAGAACGACGATCAAGCGGTATTCGAATTCGAGAAGCTCGCGCACGAGTTGTCTGACCAGGCCTACTGGCCGATCCTGGGGCACATCTGGGTAAATGCGCCTAAGACAAAGGGCAAGTTTGATCGGAGGTACTCCGACGCTTACCGCAGGCTGTTTGCAAGCAATCGTCCAGAGCGCAACAAGCTAATGACTCTAGCTGAATACGAAAGGCTCACCTCGTTGCTCAGCCCACTTACCGTTCACCGCGGCTGCCAAGCCATGGTAAACGAGCGGGGATTGAGCTGGAGCCTTAAGATTAAGACAGCCGTAGATTTCGCATACACGTATTACGACTACGACCGGCTTTGGCTCGAAGGCACCTGCGACGTGTCGAGAATCTACGCCTATTTTGATTACGACAATGAGGACGAAATCATTATTAAGGGCGAAGAAGTCGATGTGCACAAAAGCACAATGATCAGCCTGCCGCTGGGCCAGTATTACTAGCGATCAAACCCATGCAGGATCTGCACGAACACGCTCCGGCCGCTCGGTCGGAAATGCGGCGTGCTGGGTCGAGCGGTTCCCGATGCCGCAGATGGACTGAGCGTTGGAATACGCAAGCGAATTATCGCGGGCAACCGGCGTGCGGGTCTATTTGACTACCAGCGTCGCCCGTTTCCTCGGCGACGGTCAGCCGCGCGATCGAGCCACCGTTGAATTCGAGGGAGTCGGTCTCGATGCCGTAGGAGAAGGCCACGGCGCCGGTCGCCATCAGTGATTCGATAACGAACTCCTCGCTCTTGCCGAGTCGCCCCATCACCAAGCCGCTTTGCGTCGGGTGGCTGCCGAACGGCTCGCGGAACGACCCATAGCAGATTCCGGTCGTCCCATTTCAACAGATCGCGCGCTCCGACTTTTTATCTGACGCGCCCGAGAACGAATCGATCATCGCGGCAACGCTAAGCCACACCGCCGAAGGAAGGAGTCATGCGCAACATCCATTTGGGGGCCGGGCTGTTCTCGAAGGCACCACACGAGAACGCCTAGCGACTCAGTCGCCCTGCCCCGCCTTCTGGGAAACCAGCAATCACGTATCGACGTTGAACAGCTTCACAGGCAGATCCTCGTCGCCATTGACCGCGTGCACGTACATGTAGGTGGTTGCGAGTTTCGCGTGGCCGGCGGCGTCTCGAACTTCGGTGATCGTTCGCCCCGCCGCCAGGGCGTGCGAGCAGAATGAGTGACGCCCCTTCTGGATGCTCAGCCGCTTCACGCGGTCTTTGCCAAGAACCTTGATGGCCACCGTCCAACGATGCTGGAGATTCCGCTCCGATAGTTTTTTGCCGCGGGTGTCTTTGTGCTGACTGCAAACGAGCGGATCAGACCCTTGCGCCCGCCCCGATGCGCTCGCGCTTCCACGCCTCGATGTCGGCCAGGGTTTCTCGGTCCCACCACAGCGGCACGGTGCGGGGCCGCCACCTCTTCGCCGGTGACTCGGGAACCAGGATCTGCGGGTAAGGACTGGCGATCTGAACGTCGCACAGGCGCAGGCCGGAAATCTCCGAGACGCGCAAGCCGCAGCAGGCCGAGAGGCGAAACACGATCAGATTTTGCCGTGTATTGACCGATCTCCGCCTGCGCTTCAAGTCGTCGATCACCCGTGCGATCTCGCAACGAGTTAAAATCCGCGTCCAATCCATCGTCCGCATCGAAATCTTCATCCTCGATCACTTTGCGAAATTGAGGTGCAGGTCCCGGGAAGAGGGCCCGAAAAGAATCGCCGGGCAAATCGAATGCAGCGGTGCCGCGCGTACCAGGTGCGCTTCACCTGGTCGGGAGAGTGCCTTCGTTTCCGCGTTCCGTCCGGCATGGCTTTTCCTCTGCGCCGACCCGAGGTCTCAGAGGCGACTCTGAAAACGCTCCAACGCCTGCCGGGCAAAAGCAGCAGACGTGCCACGCAGGGGAACGAAGTGCACGATTGTGCGTAAATGCGCTGGGAGAATTGCTTTATCGCAAAGCGACCAATTCCCGATGCAGTCGGGTACGATGGAAATCGCGCTCAGTTTTTGAGCGCAGCGCGCGAAACTTGACTAAGAAAGCCACGGGATGTTGTTTGGCGGTCGTGGAATTGTCTGGCGCAGCGCGGCTCCGACGCTGGCGCTGAGCGCGCTGTTGTTGGCGACAATTGCCGTCGCCGCTTTGGCACTGCGTCGCATGCAGCTCGAGGCCGATCGAGTGATCGACCAGGCCCTGGCGGCCACCGAGGCAGCCGAGCACATCGAGCACGTCTTCGAAGATTGCCGAGAGCGCCTGACCGACTATGCGGCAACCGGGCAGCGCAGCGAGGTCGAAAAAGCGCGCGGATTGGAAAAAGAGAGCAGCGACGACCTCGTCCAGATCGATGCTCTCGTGATCCCGGATCGGGGCCACGTCCTGATCGCAGAGATGGAGCGCTTCACGGTCGTGCTGCGGAGTGAGCTGAGTCAAATTCACCCGGCGGCGTCTCTGGAAGCCCGCGAGGCCGCTGTACGCCGCGTGCTCGGCACCGTGCTCGATTCCCAGCTTCTGTCGCGCGCCCGCGAAGAGCGCGAGCTGTGCGTCGAAAACCTGCACGCGGCCCGGGCACGCGGAATCGAGGTAACGCGGCGTGCCGACTGGGCCCTGCTGGTCTTGGGGGTGGGCGGAACTGTTGGCGGAATACTTGCCGGATTCGCCCTCGCCCGCAGCCTGCGGCGTCACCTGATCGAGTTGAGCGTTCCGATCCGCAGCGCGATGGGTTCGCTCAATGAAGTCGTCGGCCCGGTTCAGGTCTTCTCCACCCACAACTTTGCGGAACTCGACGCGGCGCTCGGCAGTCTGGCGAAGCGCGTCGCCCAGGTTGTCGAACGGCTGCAGTCGGCCGAACGCGAGCGGATTCGCAACGATCAGATGGCCGCGTTGGGACAGTTGGCCGCAGGACTGGCGCATGAGCTTCGCAATCCGCTGACGGCGATGAAAACCATCGTGGATGCCGCGCGGCGCGAGCCGGTAAGGGACGGCCTGAACGCCCGCGATCTGGCCGTGCTCGATGAAGAGATCCAGCGATTGAATCGGTCGCTGCAGTCCTTTCTGGACTACGCCCGCCCCCCGGCGACCACCAAGCGACTGGTGGACTTGCGGACGATTGCCGAGAAGACGCGGCAGCTTCTCGCCGGCCGTGCGGAGCAGCAGTCGATCTGTGTTGGCATCGAACAGCCAGATCACCCGGTCGAAGTTCAGGCCGATCCGGAGCAGTTGCACCAGGTGCTGTTGAATTTGGTGCTCAACGCCTTCGACGCGATTGGACGCGACGGCAAAGTGACAATTTGTGTTGCGGAAGACGCTCAGGGCTTCGCCGTCCTCACAGTCACGGACAGCGGACCGGGCATCCCGCAAGCCGTGCGAGACCGTGTTTTCGAGCCATTCGTCAGCACCAAGGAATCGGGGACCGGATTGGGACTGACAATCTGCCGCCGGATTGTTGAAGATCATGGTGGCGGAATCGAAGCGATGGACGGTCGCGCCGGAGGCGCCACTTTCACAGTCAAGCTCCCGATGAACGGCATGCTCCCGCCGAGTAGCACGCAGCCGACGAGTGGATCAACCGATGCCGACGCTCTTGGTCGTTGATGACGAGCGAAACGTCTTATATGCCCTGGAAAAGGGGCTGCGCCGACGGTTTGCGAATTGTGACGGTGCAGACTGGCAAAGCGGGCATCGACACGGCGCACCGCGAAAAACCAGACGCCGTCCTGCTCGACGTGCGGCTTCCCGATCTTTCCGGGCTCGACGTCCTCAAGGAGCTGCGCCACACGGATCCCAAGCTGCCAGTGATCGTCATGACCACTCACGGCACCGCGGAGACTGCGATCGAAGCGATGCAGCGCGGGGCCTTTGACTATCTGCTCAAGCCGTGGGACTTGGACGAATTGACCGGCCTGGTCAACAAGGCGCTCGAAGCCGGACGGCTTGCCCATGTGCGCGCCGTCATCGAACCAGAATCCGAGGGCGACGACCGCGTCGACCACGTGATCGGTCGATCGCCCGCGATGCAAGCCATCTTTAAAGAGGTCGGTCGGATTGCGGCTCAAGATGTGACCGTGCTGATCCTGGGCGAGAGCGGCACCGGCAAGGAGCTGATCGCACGCGCCATCTACGACCATAGTCGGCGGAGCGACCAGGCGTTTCTGGCGATCAATTGCGCGGCGATTCCCGAGACGCTGCTCGAGAGTGAGTTGTTCGGCCACGAGAAAGGAGCGTTCACGGGGGCAGACCGGGTGCGCATCGGCAAATTCGAGCAGGCCCATCGCGGGACGCTGTTTCTCGACGAAATTGGCGACGCGGCCCCGGCCACGCAGGCCAAGATTTTGCGAGTGCTGCAGGATGGAAAGTTCGAGCGTGTCGGCGGAAACGAGACGATTCACGTCGACGTGCGGATCCTCGCCGCCACGAGCAAGAACCTCGAGCAGGCGATGCAGCGCAAGGAATTCCGCCCCGACCTGTTCTTTCGGCTGAATACGTTCACGCTCATGCTTCCGCCGCTGCGCGATCGGCCGGGCGACATCCCGCTTTTGGCTGAACATTTCTTGAAGCGGTTTCGTCGAGAATTGGCTGTGACTGTACGGGGAATTTCCCCCGATGCGCTCGAGGCGCTGGGGCGGCACGCGTGGCCGGGAAACGTGCGCGAGCTCGAAAGTGCCATCAAGTTTGCGCTCGTGCACACCACGGGCGAGATCGTGACGCCACAAGGCCTGCCGACCAGCGTGCACGGCCAATCGCGCGACGCTCCCCTTCGATCACCCGACGCGGACCAAAAGGATCTCTCCGACGTGCGGCAACTCGTCCAAAGCCTGCTGGCTCAGGGAACAGTCAATCTGAGCGACCAGGTGCACGCGGCCGTCGATCGAGTTCTGCTCGAACACGTGCTGGCCTCCGTGGGAGGACACCAGGCGCGCGCGGCCGAGATCTTGGGACTCTCGCGCAACACCTTGCGCACCCGCTTACAAGAACTCGGGCTCACAGTGTCGAAAGTCCTGCACGAGGAGCACGACGCCCCGGGCTAGAGTCCGGTCCGCCTGGACGGCCCAACAAGGGCGCCGACTTCGACGCCGTTCAGGCAAAGATCTCCGTCGCCACAGTTCCGGCAACGTCGGTCAGCCGGAAGTCGCGGCCCGCGTAGCGATAGGTCAGCTGCTCGTGGTCCAAGCCCATCAGCGCCAACAGCGTCGCGTGAAGGTCGGTCGTGTGCATCCGGCCCTCCACCGCGTGGATGCCATACTCGTCGGTAGCTCCGTACGAGTAGCCCGGCTTCACGCCGGCGCCGGCCAGCCACATCGGATAACCAGTGATGTTGTGGTCGCGGCCGTCGGGTCCCTGGGCGGTCGGCTGACGCCCGAACTCGCTGCCGAACAAGACGAGCGTCTCATCGAGCAGTCCACGCTGTTCGAGATCGGTCAGCAAAGCGGCGGTTGGCTGATCGGTCATTCGGCAGTTGTTGATCAGCCCGTTGTGCAGGTTCGAATGGTGGTCCCAGCCCGACTGACAAATCTCGACGAATCGAACGCCGGCTTCGCTCAGTCGGCGGGCCATCAAGCACTGCCGCGCAAAGCTGCCGGCCGGTCCGGGTTTGACGCCGTACGCGTCGAGCACCGATTGCGGCTCGCGTGAAATGTCGAGCAGGGTCGACACTTTGCCCTCCATGCGGAATGCCAGCTCGAAGGACTGGATCACTCCGTCCAGCTCGTCGGGCGCCCGGAGGTCGTTGCCAGGTCGCGATTCATGGCCTGAATCAGATCAATCTGCCGGCGCTGCAACGACCGGTCGGTTTGCGCCCGCAGGTTCGGCATTTCGCCCGTGTCGTTGATCCGCGTTCCCTGAAAGTGGGCCGGGAGAAACGCGTTGCCGTAATTGAGCGCGCCGCCGAAATTGGGAGGCGGATTGATCGTGATGTAGCCGGGAAGATCCTGATTCTCCGAACCGAGACCGTACAACAGCCAGGCGCCCATCGACGGCCGCGTGAGTGTGGCGTTCATCGCGCCGGTGTGCAGCTGCACGACCGCCTGCGGATGGGCCGGCGTATCGGTGTGCAATCCGCGGATAAAGCAAAGCTGATCGACCTTTTTCGCAAGCTGCGGGTAGAGTTCCGAAACCCAGGTGCCGGTCTGCCCGTGCTGAGCGAATTGAAACTTCGATCCCGTCAGGATCCCGCCGCCGGGGCCGACCTTGCCGCTCTCCGCCTGAAGCTTCGGCTTGTAGTCCCACGTATCGACCTGCGACGTGGCCCCTTCCATGAACAGAAAGATGACCCGCTTGGCCTTAACGCGAAAGTGGGCCGGTTTTGGGGCCAGCGGTCCCGGCCCTGCGGCTCGTCTGCTGGTGGCCGCGGCGGCTTTTCCTGTCGTGCTTTGGCCAAGCAGCCCCGCCAGCGCGACGAGACCAAATCCGGCTCCCGCGCTCTTGAGAGCTTGTCGTCGAGAGAAGGAGTTCGTCGACATCCAGGGGAGCAAGGGATTGGACATTGCCCGTTCTTCTCTCTTGCGATTGCCGTCACCTGACGTAGCGAAATTCCGCCGAGCTAAACAGCGCCTGACAAAAGCTGGCCCATGCGGCCGTTTTCGGATCCACAGGCTGGGCCGCTGGCTCTTCGTCGGCTGGTTTGGCGCGTTGCCGCACATCGTTTTTCAGTGGGCGAGTCACACTCTGGCTCACTTTACGAATCGCCGGCTTTTGATTCTTGGATCGGTTCGCTTTGCTCGTCGGGGCCTTTCCGACGACCTTGACGACGCGCGAAGTGCCGAGCGACTCCTTCGCAGCGGCTGCGTACTCCACAAGATAATCACCGGCGCGAGCGGTCTCGGCAGGTTGGGCAACGCGGCCCAGGGCCAGCCGGTACGCCTGGTCGATCCGCCGCGCGTCGCTCATTTCCCCCGGTTGCAGTAGACGTCGGGCCAAGGCCTGCGCCTGGGCTCGCACGAAGGGATCGTTCAGCAGATAAAGCGCCTGGGGCGCGACTGTCGTTGTGTCTCGGGCGCCCGTCACCATCCCTTGCTCTGCAAAATCGAAAGCGGCCAGCGAGTTGGGCGTCAGTCCGCGCAAGAGCGGGAGGTAGACGCTGCGATGCCGATTGGTCGCGGCAACCGCAGCAAGGCGCCGGGCCACTTCGCCGTTATTCGCTAGCTCGATCACGGGCAAGTTCATCGCCGGGGAGCCCACCGGGCGGGACAAATCCAATTGGCCCGCGGCGGCCAGAGTCGCATCGCGTATCTCTTCCGCATCGAGCCGACGAGGACTGTGACGCCAGACGAGCCTGTTGTCGGGATCGACCCCCTCATTTTCCGCGGGCGCGCTCGAGCTGAGCCGGTAGGCCCGCGTCAGCACGATCGTCCGCACAAGCTTTTTGATCGACCACCCATCGCGAATGAAGCGACCGGCCAGATAATCGAGCAATTCGGGATGCGAGGGAACGTCGCCGTTCACGCCAAAATTGTCGACGGTTTTCACCAGTCCGCTGCCAAACAGGTGGTGCCACACCCGGTTGACGACCACTCGCGAAACGAGCGGATTCCGCGGGCTGGAGAGCCACTCGGCCAACTCGAGCCTTCCGCTCTGATGAACATTCACCACGGGTTGGCCGGGGAACTGCAGGACGCTGAGAAACCCACGCGGCACAATCGAACCGTGCTTTTCGGCTTCGCCCCGAATGCGAATCGCCGCGTCTGCGACGACTCGGGCATCGCGCGCTCCGAGCGCGACCGGACCGTTGGCCGCCGGGTCGTTCAATCGAGCCAGTTCGGCCTGGAGACGGTTCACCTTTTGTCGCGCAGCCGTGCGTTTCCGTTGGTCGTCGGCCCCCTTCGCAGCGGCCAATTCTGAGCGGGCCTGTGTCAGCTCTTTCTGCAGGCCGGTGATTCTCGTCGCGGATGGCCGATACGCCGCAGTCCCCGCTTCGAGGCGCAACAGCAGCTCGGGCTCGTAGTAGTCCAGTCCGCCGCCTCCCATCTTGTTGCGCAGCGCCGCGCAGAGATCGGTGCTCTGAAAGATTCCGGCCAGCGCGTAATAGTCGTGCTGGGGAATCGGATCAAACTTGTGGTCGTGGCAGCGGGCACAACTGGCCGTCAATGCCAGAGTGGAGCGTGTCAGCGTATCGATCTGTTCGTCGATGTTGTCCATCACGAACCGCACCTTGAACCGCTGGTTGACGTCCTTCACTCCCAGCGCCAGGAACCCGGTCGCGACGAGATGCTCGGCTCGTTCCGCCGCTGTGGCAGCCGGCAGCAAGTCGCCGGCGATCTGCTCCCGCAGGAATTCGTCGTACGGTTTGTCCTTGTTGAAGGCCTCGATCACGTAGTCGCGGTAGCGCCAGGCGTGCGGATACGGCAGGTTGCGCGCGGAGCCGGTCGATTCGCCGTAGCGCGCGACGTCGAGCCAATGTCGGCCCCAGCGTTCGCCGAACGCCGGCGACGCCAACAGCCGATCGACCAAGTGCTCGAAAGCCGGCTCCGAACGATCGGCGAGGAAAGCCTCGATCTCGGCGAGCGTCGGCGGCAAGCCGGTGAGATCGAAAGTCGCGCGACGAATCAGGGTCACGCGATCGGCATCCCCGACCGGTTTGAGCCCTTTTTCGCTCATGCGCACGAGAAGGAATCGGTCGATATCGTCTCGCGGCCACGCCGAGTGTGCCATGGCGGAAACGCGCGGTTCGCGAAGCGGCTGCCAGGCCCAGTGTTCCTTCCGCAGCTTCTGATAGTCGGCGACGATTTGCCGGTCGGCCGCGACCGACTCGACTCTCGTCCACGCGGCCCCGTCGCGAATCCACTGCTTTAAGATCGCGACGTCGCTTTGGGAAAGGGGTCGCTCGGGTGGCATCTTTAACTCGCCCACACGAGTCACCGCCTTGATCAGCAGGCTCTCTTCCGGCTTGCCCGGAATGACCGCTGGGCCGCGACCGCCGCCGACGAGCAGCCCATTGCGATCGTCGACGCGCAAGCCGCCGCGTGAATTAGTGTCGGCCGAGTGGCAGGTGTAGCAATTGGCGACCAAGAGCGGCCGCACCTTTTTCTCGAAAACCTCGATGCGGGCCGAATCGTCTCGCGGTGCGGACTTGGCCCAAGCAATCGTCGGCATCGCCACCACGACCAGCAGCGACAGAATTCGCCAGCTGCAACGGCGAATTCGCTTGCCGGCTGTCGGCAGGTGTCGTCCGGCTTGTCGCATTCCGGCTCCTTCCATCAGGAGGGCGCGATCGACTTTAGGCGGGGGCGGGATAACGGTAGGTGTCTAGCGTGTGCCGATTGTCGAAATCGGCTTTTATGTCAGGTGGCTTTGCAAGTTGCGGCAGGTTCAGTGCTTCCGGATCGACTTTCGGTTTGACAGCCCGAATCTGGAAGGTAGGTTAAATTATTACCAAGTTGGTGGGCGATACTCAAGCCGGTCGACACCAAAATTCAACTCCTCGCAGTTCGGAAGGTCAAAACATGAAGCCCAAACAAGTTCTGGCTGCGCAGCCCGAGGAGTCTGGCTGTGCCACTTACATCCCAAGATACGGTCAGTAAGGGCCTCGTTTCAACTCTCGCGCGGATCTGGAACCCACTCTTCGCGGCGATCCTGATCTACGTCGCAGGCGTCTCGGTCTACGACGGCTATTTGGTGCTCCGCACTGGCGATTTGATTCGCGACTTGGAGCAGAATCCCGTTGGCCTCTTGCTCATCGACTGTAACGGCGGCGACCCGTCTCTTTTCTTGAGCGCCAAGGCGGTCGGGACGCTGGCTGTGCTGCTCGCGCTCGGCTCGTTGAACCGTCGCTCGCAACGGATTGCCCGACCGGTCACGCTCGCCGTCGCCTTGTTTCAAAGCGGGCTGCTGGTCTTCTTGGAGACGAATTGACAGGACCAGTCGACGGGGGCAACGATTTCTCACCCGACGAAGCGACTCACTCGGTGAAGTCCTCGAACGGCTGGTCGCAAAGAGGCTCTGAACCGAAACGCAGAACGTGGCCGTCCGGGTCTTCGACCTTCATCTCGTAGGCCCACGGATAGTTTTGGGGTGCATGCCGGATCTTGGCTCCCTTCGCCTGGAATTCTTCGTAGAGCGTCCCGACATCCTGGGCGCCGATCCAGACCCACGTTCCCGGGTGCCCTTGCGATCCTCGGCAGAGATAGATGCCCGCATGGACCTCGCGAGTCACGAACGTGAAATCGTTGTTCCCCCAGGGAGCATTCTTGAAGCCGAGCACATCGACGTAGTACCGCAAGCTGGCGGCCATGTCGCTCACCCGCAAGATCGGCGCGCTTCCCTCCAACTTCGACGGCGTGATCTTGGAATTCGTCATGGTGTCCCCTGTGATCGGCGGGTCGGTTTCGTGAGCCACGCGAACCTGTTTGAAGGAAACCGGCCGCGCCCGTGACAGGGCGCGGTCCGGTCGATCCAGCCAAGTCAAGTTACTTTGCCGCACCCGCGTACTTCGCCGGCTCTGCTTTCGCTTTCTTCGCACAGTCGTCGCAGCACACGACGATCTCTTGGCCGCCGACTTTGACTTTGATTCCGTCGTCCTTGATGTCCCAATCGCACACGGGGCACTTTTTGGTCTTCATGAGGAAACTCCTCGTGATTCGAGTAATGAACGCGTCGCCGCGACCTTCGCGGGTCGTTCTCATGAAGACATGCTAGTGGGCGCACTGACTTCTGACTTTCAGATTCTTGCTCATTTTGGAGAGGGCGCGGCGTCCGTTTCCGTTTCGGAAATTTGACGGCGTAAAGCCGAATTCGCGGCGGAAGGCATCGGTGAAGTGGCTGTGGCTGGAGAAGTTGAGGTCGAGCGCCAGGGCCGTGAGATCCTGCGCACCCTGCTCCAGCCGTTCGAGCGCCGTGCGGAGCCGCAGCCGGCTCAAATAGCGATGGACCGGCACCCCCGTCCTGCGCGGAAAACCCTCGCGAGATGAAACGGCGAGCTGTCGACGGAGCGCGCAATTTGATCCAGGGTGATTCGCTCAAGGAGCCGGCTGGCGAGCAGCGTCTTGACCGCCTCGGAAAGCTCGGCGTGCTCGGCCTCGGTGTCCGTGCGGCGTTTCTTGCCTGGCAATCCGTGTCGCGCGTACGCAGCCTCGAGCACATCCGCAACAAGCTGCAGAGCCGTTTCATCGGCCCAGAGAGCTTCCAGTGGCTGAACTGCCGCCGTTTCGAGCCGCATTACCAGTTCGCGGTGCTTCAAGAAAACGGCTTTGACGCACGGTCCCGTCACGAACGGGAACGGGCGTCCTGGACGGTCGTCAAAACTGGGATCGATTTCGCGAACGACGTCGGCCAATACGGACGGCGCGGTCTCGAAAAGCGTTCCGCGATCGCCGCAATCCGCCGGATGACTGACCCGGTAGGTCGAACCCTTGGAAAAGAACACCGCCTGATTGACGTCGGCGGTCACGCCTCGGCGACCGAAGTGCTTGCAGAATGCGCGAGAGCGCATCAGAACGATGTTGTCGCCTTCCGAGGACTCCTCAGCAGTCGGGCCGCCCCGACAGGCACGACAGACGTAATCGCGCACGCTGACCAGGCAGCTTTCGTGCAGCGTACGGAACTCGAGCGGTAGTTCGCTGGCGCCGGACATACGTCCATCGTACGCGCTGGCCGAAGGCGAATCAAAAGCGAGAGTCCCGCCGTCACTTCGGGACCGTCCGATCGCCCTGGCTGCAGTCGGTCGCATTCAGATTTCCGCGATTCGCCCCAAATTTCGCGTTGCGCCCGCGGGTCGAGTCACGCCCTCTTCGTGACGTTTTGAAAAAGTGCCGTCGGCGGCCGCGGCGGCGAGTTCATCCAGAGCGAGTGCCGGGGACGACGTTCGTCGCAGGCGCGCCTGCGTTGGCGCGCGCTCGGCACCCGCATCGCTATCAAGGAGAGGTCGGCCATGTCTACAAAGTGGCGCATGTTGACGAACTGGAATCGAGGAATTTCGCGAGTCGGGCCGGCGGCTGCCGTGCTGCTGGCGGCGGGCCTCTGGCTCGCCGCGGGAAGGGAGGCGCGGGCGGCCGGCCTCTTGATCTCCGATGGCGGATTGGGCGGCACGCTCGACATCGATGAGCACACCGTCCGCGTGACGATCAACAACGGCATCGCGGTTACGGAAGTGGCCCAGGTGTTTCACAACACCGAGAATCGACAGGTCGAAGCCCTGTACCTCTTTCCCGTTCCCAAGGGTGCGTCGGTCGCCAATTTCAGCATGTGGATCGGGGGCAAGGAGATGATCGGCGAAGTGGTCGAGAAGCAGCGAGCGCGGCAAATCTACGACAGTTACAAACGGGTCCGCCGCGACCCGGGCCTTTTGGAGCAGGTCGACTACAAGAACTTCGAGATGCGGATCTTTCCGATTGCCGCCGGAGGCCAGCAAAAGGTCCAGATCACCTACTACCAGGAACTCGACTTCGATCACGATTGGGCCACGTATGTCTATCCGCTGGCAACGGCCCCCCGCCCCGGACTGGGCGCTCGGACCAAGGGCAAATTCGGTCTGTCGCTGCACGTCAAGTCCGAGGTGCCCATCGTCGGCTTGGAAAGCCCGAGCCATAAGGACCAGTTCGTCGTGGTGAAGCACGCCGAAAATTATCGGGAGGCGAGTCTGGAGACGACCGGTGGCGATCTCAATCGCGATCTGGTGTTGGCCTATCACGTTTCGCGGCCGCACACGGGAATCGACCTGATCACGTCCAAACCGGCCGACGAGGACGGCTACTTCCTGCTGACGATGACGCCGGGCAAGGAACTCGAGGCCGCCCAGCACGGCATGGATTACGTGTTCGTGCTGGATATTTCCGGCAGCATGCGGGACGACAGCAAACTGGCGCTGTCGCGCGATTCAATTGACGCCTTCATCCGCGAGCTGGGGACGGACGACCGTTTCGAGCTGATCACCTTCAACGTCGCGCCCGAGGCGCTCTTTAAAGAACTTCGGGCCGTCAACAAGGAATCGCAGGCCAAGGCCGTCGAGTTCCTGCGGGCTCAGCAAGCGCGCGGAGGCACGGTCTTGCGGCCGGCGATGGCAGCCGCCTACCGCTACGGCAATCCCGACCGACCCTTGAACGTCGTCATCTTGAGCGACGGCCTGACTGAGCAGTCGGAACAGTCCGAGCTGTTGAACCTGATCCAGTCGCGACCGCGCAACGCGCGGGTCTTCTGCATCGGCGTCGGCAACGACGTCAATCGCCCCCTGTTGAGCCAGATTGCCCAACAAGCCGGTGGTCTGGCCGCGTTTCTGTCGCGCGAAGACAACTTCGAGCGGCAAGCCAAGGCCTTCCGCCGCAAGCTGCTGCATCCGGCGGCGAGCAACGTGCGGATTACGCTCGAAGGCGCGGACGCCTACGACGTCGAGCCGCGGCAGTTGCCGAACCTTTACTATGGCATGCCGCTGCGGATGTATGGACGTTACCGCACAGCCGGACCCGCGAAGGTCCGCGTGAAGGCGGAAATCAACGGGGCGGCATTCGATCAGACCGTCGGCGTCCAACTTGCGCCGCACGAGTCAGCAAATCCGGAAATCGAGCGGATGTGGGCCTGGCAAAAGATCGATCGCCTGTTGAAAGAAGCCGCGCTCACCGGCTCGCGAACGCCGGCGATCGACGAAGTCGTTCGCTTGGGTGAGGGGTATTCAATCGTGACCGAATACACGTCGTTCATCGTGTTGGAAAACGATGCCGAGTATCAACGCTGGAAGATCGATCGCCGCAACCTGGTGCGCCTGGGACGCGATCGCCAGCAGCAAGCGGTGTTGCAAGCCGAATTGACCCGCGCTCGGGAACGATCGCTGGCCAATCTGGTGCCGCACTCGAGCGATGAAGATCGTCTCGCGTCGGCCGAAACGACTCCCTCGACTCCGCGGACGGTTCCACTTCCGAGTTCGGCCCAGCGAGATCTCAACTTTGGAACGCCCGCGCCTTCGAGCGGTGGGGGCCACGGCGGAGGAGGCGGGGCATTCGACCCGATCAGCGGCACCGTCGCGCTCGCGATGGCCGGACTCGGTTTTGCGGCCCAGCGCCGCCGAAAGATTTTGAAACGCGAATAGACGAACTGGTTTCGGCAATTCTCCCAACCCGTGACATGCCCGCGCAGAGCCCCCGCCTCTGCGTGGGCATGCCCTTCATGAATTGCCTTGGATGTCGAACAAGAGATTGCCAAATGAATCGCGTCCGTTTTTCCCCCGAGCGTGCGGTTAGGCGAATTCCATTCGCCTCCCTGCTCTTGGTTGTGTTTGCCGTAGCCGTCTCTGCTTGGCCGGGGTTCGCCGAATCGCTGCAGTACGACCGAGATGCCATCGCGCGGTGCGAAGTGTGGCGACTGGTGACGTCTCACTTCACGCATTGGTCGGGCGACCACTTGTTCTGGGACGCGCTGGCTTTTGCCGCTCTCGGATGGCTGTGCGAACGTAACGGTGTCGGATCGTTCTTGCGGTGCGTCGGCCTGTCGGCGTTTCTGATTCCGCTCACGCTCTGGGTCGCTCTGCCTCAAATGGTGACCTATCGAGGCCTGTCCGGCATCGATTCCGCGCTCTTTGCCTTGCTGGCAACACGCGTCGTCCGCGAGGCCGCCTCTGACAAGAACCGGTTGAAATTGGTCGTCGCCGGAATTGTCTCCGTCGGCTTTATGGCGAAAGTCGGGTTCGAACTGTCCACCGGGACGACGCTGTTCGTCGATAGCGCCGCCACCGGACTTATCCCCGTTCCCCTCGCTCACGTGGTCGGCGGGATCGTGGGAATCGCCTGCGGCCTCCTCGATCCTCTCACTCGGTCGGTGCATGACGCCCGAACGGATAACTCTTGGCCGGCCAATACCTTCGGCCCAGCTTCGGAACGAGCGCGCCAACTTCCGAGCGAGTCTGTCAAAATCTTAACCTTGCGTGGATGAGTGACCCCTTTTCGCGAATAGGGAAAAAGGGGTCTTTGCGTCGGGAATTGGCCCGCGTACGATGATCGAACGACCCGAGTGCGCGGCCGAGTGTAAAGAGTTTCAACAGATCGCCGTGGCCATCACGGAGCCCTGAGTGTCGAGTCAACTGTTCAGACGGTTGCGTTCGCGGCGCCTCGAACGACGCGCCGTCTCTTCGGCGTTCGTCGCCGTCGAGCTGCTCGAAGATCTCCAGTTCCTGTCGGCTGCGTCCCCGCTCAACGCGTTGGCGGCGCCGCTGGTAACCGTCGTCTCTGCCGGAGCGGCGACACCATCGGCGGGCCAGGCGACGCCCCTCGTCACAAACGTCTCGCCGATCGGACACACCCCCGCGCAGACTGCACAGGCTTACGGCTTCAACCAGGTCTCGTTCGACAACGGGGCAATTCAGGGGAACGGCGCCGGGCAGACCATCGCGATCGTCGACGCCTCTTACGACCCCAACATCGCCAGCGACCTGCAAAAATTCGACGCGCAATTCGGCCTGTCCGCTCCCCCGAGCTTTTCACAATTCGTCGAGCAAGGGGCGACGACAAACTCAGGCTGGGCTCTCGAAACGGCACTCGACGTCGAGTGGGCGCACGCGATGGCCCCCGGCGCCAACATCGACCTGATCGAAGCGAACAACAGCTCTCTCGGCAGCCTGATGTCGGCCGTCAACTATGCCCGCAACCTGGCGAATGTTTCAGTCGTTTCCATGAGCTGGGGCGCGGGTGAGTTTGCCTCCGAGACGCAGTACGACAGTCTGTTCACAACGCCGGCCGGTCACATCGGCATCACGTTCGTCGCGTCTTCGGGCGACGGCGGCGCGGGAACGACCTGGCCTTCCGTTTCGCCGAATGTGCTGGCTGTCGGCGGCACGTCACTCTCGACGAACTCGAGCGGCTCCTACGTCGGCGAGACAGCCTGGAGCGGCAGCGGTGGCGGCATCAGCACATTCGAGACTGAGCCGAGCTATCAAACATCGGTTCAAAATACGGGCCAGCGGACGACTCCCGACGTCGCCTACAATGCCGATCCCAACAGCGGTTTCGCCGTTTATGACTCGGTTCCCTACGCCGGACAAAACGGCTGGTTCGAAGTCGGCGGAACGAGCGCCGGCGCGCCGCAATGGGCGGCCCTGATTGCGATCGCTGACCAAGGACGCGCGCTCTCCGGCCAGGGCACGCTCTCGAACGCCCAGTCGACGCTCTACACCCTGCCCGCCAGCGATTTCCACGATATCGCGTCCGGCTCCAATGGCTATGCCGCGGCGAGCGGGTACGACCTGGTGACGGGGCGCGGCTCGCCGATTGCCAATTCGATTGTTCAAGCCCTGAGCGGCAACACGAGCTCGACGCAAGAGACAGCTGCCGTGACGACGACGGTCACGTCATCTCCCTCCAGCACGCACACGACGAACTCCAATCCCGGCGCACCTGGCAACCCCGGCGCGCCCGGCAATCCCCGCACGCCCGGCACGAGTGGGAATCCCGGTGCGCCCTCGGCTCCCACCAAGACAGGGGATAGTCGCGGCGTGCTCGCCGCGGCCGTGCTCATGCAGCCCGACGTTTCCCTGGTGGCAAGCACCGGGGGCTTCCAAGTCCAGCCAGTTCCGCCGACCTCAACGATAGTTCCGCAACTCTCGGATCGTCTCGCGCCGCTGACGACTCCGTTTAGTAGCCCGAGCGCGCTGCCAGCAACCGACAGCATGCCCGGGATCGCTTCGGCGGCCGTTCCGTCGATTTCCACTTCTTCATTAGCCACCGACTGGAGCGGATCCCGTGTCGTGTCACCCAGCAGGCTGCCAGAGTTGACTGTCGGCTTGTCCCAGTTCGCATTTGCCGAAGTCTCTGGAGAAGAGGCGATCGGCCCGCTCGCCAGCGAAGACATGGCTCGAGCGGTTGGGTCGTTGTTGCCCGGCTTCGTCGAAAACGGAGTGAGCGATGCCGTCTCGCACAGCGCAATCGACGCGCTCTTCGCGACGAATGGATGGCTCACCCAGGCGACAACCTCGGTCGAATCGTCGACGTCCTCCGACCTGGGCAAGGCCGCGCTGGCCGGCGTGGCCGGTTCGATGGGGCTCTTCGGCTTGATTGCCGCGATCCGAAGCAGGCGTCGCCGCGCCGCAGCGCGGTGAGCGGGTCAAGCCGGCGTTTCGAGCAATCTCGCTTCGTCGACGCCTTCTGCGACTGATTGCTGGGCAATGCCGCGCGGCCAGCGCCGCAGCTCGGACGTTGCTCTAGGTGCGTAGACGTTTCGCCCGAACGTGCGTCTGCCACCCTCGCAGCCGTCTAACAGCGCAGTCCAGCCAGCTCTGTGCAGCGCGACCCTTCAGCGCAATCGCATACGCGATCAGAGCTTGCGCCACGCTTGAACCATCGAGTCCGCCGCCGCGTTTTAGATCTGATGGTACCCGCGGCACTGACGCCGCAACGTCACTTTGGTGGGAGGACCGCGTATGAACTTCTCTCTTGCTTTCTGGCTCGTCATTGGATCGTTGTTCGGCGCTCCGGCGGTCGCGATCTTGTTCGCATTTTTGGCGGTCCGCCACATTCCCAACAACTGCGTCGGCGTCATCGAAAAGCTGTGGTCGGCCGCCGGCTCACTCGACGAGGGGCAACTCGTCGGGACACTGCTGAAACTCATAACGGCCGAGAAGATCGGCCAGCTCGACCTGGAGCGAGCGGAGAAGTTGGTCAACGAAAGTGAACCGACGGCGTGAATACCGCGTGAATGTGGTCTGGGTGCCACGGCTGAGACGTTTCGGACTTCGGCGAGCTCAGTCGAGTCGCTCAGCCGTGCTCTTCACCAAAGGTCTTACGCTTCTTCATTTCCGACGACCACGCTCTACCCGGAAGAGCACGGCTGAACGGCAGCCGTTCAGCCGTGGCACCCAAGCATTCACTTCGTCGTGAGCAGCAAAAATGCCAAGAGATCCCGCAGCTCGTCCGGCGTTTTGACGAGACCGGCGGGCATGGGCGAGATGTTCTGAATCCTGCGTTGTTCGACGTCCGACGCGGCGAGTGTCCGCCGTGTCGCGTCGGGCAAAAGCAGGTCGATTTTTTGCGAGGTCTCGCTGAGCACCAGCCCTGAGAGAGTTTTGCCATCGCGCAGCACAAACGAAGTCGCGCGAAACACCGGGGAGACCGTCCGACTGGGAGCCAGCACCGACTCGACCAGATAGGGCACCGTGAAGCGGTTCGCCGCGCCGGCCAGGCTGGGCCCTCCGACGGCCGCCGAGGTATTGTCGATCGCGTGACACTTGGCACAGCCGATTCCGTCGGCGCTAAACAGCTTTCGACCGCGCTCGGAATTGCCGCGCCGGACCGCGTCGGGCCAATCGACGGACAGGAACTCGGGCCCGACGGCCGCCGATCCGCTGCCTGCCGTCTTGAGCCGCTGGGCGAGGGATCCGTTGCCGATTCTCTCCGGCAGCGTCGCGCTCACGGCACGCAGCGTTCGGTAATGGACATAGAGCGAGCAGTCACCCTCGACGTTGTTCACGCGAAACAAAAGGTCGTTGCTCCCTGGCTGGAGATCGAGGTAGATGACGTCCTGCAGCGGCAAGGCGGCGCGGCCGCCTGCGAATGTCCAGACAACCCGGCCGTTGTGCCAAATCTTGAGTCCGTCATCCGAGCCCGGTAAGAGCATCAGCTGCTGGCGGACCGGACTCTCGACGCGGCAGTAGAGATAAAACGACGCATCGGCACACTCCCCAGACAGCTTGACGAAGTCGAAGTTTCGGTCGTTCTTCATCGTCTGCCAGGCGAGCGTCTTCGACTGCGATCGGTACGTCGCCGAAAGATCGACGGGCCCCTCCTCCGGAGGATGCACCGCCGACAAGCCCCGCCCATTGTCCCCGAATGGACCAATGACCCAAGCACGGCCGAGTTGCTTCAGCGGAGCGTTCACAAGTCGGCGGCGTTCGGTTTGTTTCCGAAGCACCCCGATCTCCGGCTCGCTGCGGGGATCATTGAGCAAAGACAAAAAGTGGGCCGCCTGCAGGCGGACGGCGTCGCTCGAATCGCTCAGACGATCGTGCAGCAAGGCAAATAACGTTTCCTGGTCGGCAGAATGGGGCCGAGCATTCCAATGTTCAGCCACCGTGAACAGTCCGAGGCGGCCGAGCTTGCGCAAGTCGACGGTTTCCTCGAGATACTTCACCCGATAAATGTCCTCGGATTGCCAGGGCGCAAGTGGCAGCGAGGCACTGATCGGTTCAGCGGCCGGCGGCAGCGTCAGTCGGAATCCGACAGCCAAGACTCCCGCCAGCCGCGTCGGCTCATCCGCCGCCGTGCACGCTGTTTTGAGGAAGCCGAGAGGTGCGCGTTCGGCCAGCACTAGCGAGGCGGCCTGCCGCAAGTAGGTATCACGCGAGCGGGCGACTCGCGCGATCGATTCACAAGGGACGGACGCCGCGTCGAAAAAGGCGATGGTCGCCGCCAGAGCAACCTGCGGATCGGCGTCCGTCAGCCGCGCTGCGAAAACCTGCGACGCTCGATCGTCTTTCGCAAAGAATTCGTGCAAGGCACGGACAGCTTGGAGACGCAAGGCAGGATGGGGAGCTGCCGCGAGCCGAGCAAGCAAATCGCACTTGCTTTCGGATCGGGTTGCTGCGTCGAGCCAGATGCGATTCACATACCCCGGATCATCCATTCTCCCATTCGCCGGGCGGTCGGCCGCGCGTTTGATTGCGTCGTCGCCACGACGTAGCAATTCGAGATGCGCGCGGCGCCGAACTTCCCAAGCCGCGGAAGAAAGATCCTGGTCCAACGCCGACTCGCTCCGTTCCGTAATGTCAAACCGTTCGGGCGATGCGAGCGGTTCCGAACCGCGGAGAGACAGGCGCACAAGGTCGCTCGCGTAAATCGGCGAGCTGTCGTTGTGTGCCATGTAGGCGATCGCGACATAGATCGCGCCCGCCGGATCGACAGTCACGCCGACCGGTCGGGCCTGATTCTTTCCCACGAGCAGCGGAGACTCTTTTGCCTCAAAGCTCGCGCCGCGCGGCGAGATTGGATAGCGCATCACGGCGCGAACGCCCCAGCGCGCCACGAGCAGGTTGTGGCGCAGCCTGTCCGGCAACTTGGGGCTGTCGAGATAAGCCTCGCCCACCGGAACGGCGCGGCCCATGCCGTTAAACATCGTCTCGAGCAAATCGGCCCGGTCGGGCGTGATGTGCGGCATCCAGCCCCGCGGCCAGCCGAAATCGCTGTGCGGGGTGACGTGGATCAAGCGGCCCGGAACGTAAGCGTGCGGCAGCGACTCGTGATCGTTGTCGTTGCTGAACAGATTCCAATCGCGGTCAAAAACGAGCCCGCACGGGTTACGCAGCCCTCGTGCGATGACCCGCAACCCGCTGCCGTCGGGATGGATTCGCAGGATTGCCCCCTGCCCCGTGTACGGCACGCCGGCCTTGTCTTTGGGGGTAAAGAACGTCCAATGTCCCCAATGATCGGGCCTGTCAAAATCTCCATAGTGGACGAGCGTGTCTCCCATCGAAATGTAGAGATCGCCTTCTGGTCCCCAAGCGAGGGCGTGGAAACACTGGTGAACATGGTAGCGCGGCACACCCCAGAGCAGCCGTTTCGGTTGCAACCCTTGCCGCTTCACGACGCCGTCGGGGATCACGTAGAGCGCGGAGAGCGTGAGAACGTAGAGATCGTGCCCGCGGATTCCGATGTCATAAACCCACGAGTCCGCGGGAAAGCGCAACAGCTCTTTCCGCGGCAAGAACCGCCCCTGCGCCGCGGGCTCATAGACGAAAAGTGCTTCCCGCCCGCCGACAAACAGTCGCCCTGCCGAATCGGCCCGCATCGAAAGAAACGACTCGTTAGGCGACGAATCGAGCCGTTCCAACCGCAGGTCGGGGTCGACGGCCGCGTAGTCCAAGGTTTCGGCAGCGCTCGCAGAAAGCGCGCACATCCCAAGTAACAAGGTGGCGAGACCTGGAATCGCGAATCCGATCTTCATCAACTCGATCCGATAGATTGTCGGCCCGACGAGGCCCTGAAGCATGTCACCGATTCAGGCCAGCAGCTTTTGGATCACATTGCCATGCACGTCGGTCAGGCGAAAGTCCCGACCCTGGAAATGGTAAGTCAGCCGCTTGTGATCCAGCCCCAGCACGTGCAGGATCGAGGCTTGCAGATCGTAGAGGTGAAACGAATCGTGCGCGGCGATACAGCCGAAGTCGTCGGTCGTGCCGATCGTCTGACCGGCTTTGATCCCGCCGCCGGCCAGCCACATCGTGAACGCGTCGATGTTGTGGTCACGCCCGACCGTGGCGTTTCTCGCCCCCTGCGCGACCGACGATCGGCCGAATTCACCGCCCCAGATGACGAGCGTGTCGTCGAGCAGGCCGCGGGCCGCCAAATCGCTGACCAGGGCCGCGGACGGCTGATCGGTCAACCGGCACTCCCCGGGCAGCCCGGTCGCCAGATGGGAATGGTGGTCCCAATCGCCGTGAAATAATTGGACGAACCGCACGCCCCGTTCGATCAATCGGCGCGCCAACAGGCAGTTCCGGGCAAACGACGGCTGTCCGAGGTCCTCAATCCCATAGTTCCGCAGCGTCGCCGCGCGTCTCTCCAGCCAAGTCCAGCAGTTCGGGGGCGCTGGTCTGCATGCGAAAGGCCGTTTGATAGGCGGTGATACGAGCGGCAATCTCGCCGTCGCCCGTGTCGGACAGCCGCTGCTCGTTGAGGGCATTGATCGTTTCGATCGTGCGTTGCTGCCGGACCGGCGTGATGCCCGCGGGATTCGACAGGTTCAAGATCGGTTCGCCGGCTGAGCGTAAGGGCACTCCCTGGTAAGCGGACGGAAGAAAGCCGTTGGCGTAGTTCGCACTTTTTGAGCGAGGCGGCATCCCCGAGAGCAGCACGACGAAACCCGGCAAATCGCGCGACTCGCTGCCCAGCCCGTAGCCGACCCACGACCCCATGCTGGGCCGCCCGAACTGCCGCCAGCCGGTGTTCAACTGCAGCTCGGCGAACATGTGGTTCGTGTCGTCGGTCCGCAGAGTGCGCACGAATGCCAGCCGGTCGACGATGCGGGCCGTGTGCGGCAAGAGTTCCGAGACATCGGCGCCGCACGCCCCGTATTTGGCGAATTTCCAGGGGCTCTTCATCAAGCAGGGCCGCTTGTCTTGAATCTGCGCGAACTTGATTCCCTTGAGAAGCGACTCGGGGATCGGCTCGCCGTCGCGTTTGGCCAGTTCGGGCTTGGGATCAAACAAGTCGAGCTGGCTCGGGCCGCCCAGCATGTAAAGAAAGATGACCCGCTTCGCCCGCGGCGCAAAGTGCGGATGGCGGGGGCTAAGCGCATCTTCCGGCACGGCGGCGCGGACCGACCGCTCTTCGGCCAAGAGCGATCCCAAGGCCACGGGGGCCAGGCTCAGCGCCGAGCTGCTGAAGAAGTCTCGTCGGTTCTGTCGATCGTTGGGGCGCGATTCGCTCATCGCCTTATTCTCGCGTCATAAACTCGTCGAGGTTCAGCAGGGTTCGACAGACCAGCGTCCACGCGGCCTGGTGAGCGACGTCCGCGTCGACAGTCCGATGACCGCCGACGATGGTCGTAGCGGCGTCGCGGTTGGCCGACAATTCTCGCGCCTGCTCCGCGAACAAGCGTAACAGCAGTTCGGCTTCGCGCGGACTTGGCGGACGGCTGAGGCAGATTCGGAACGCGCGGTCGAGGCATTCCTCGTCCGAGCCGCCCTTCATAGCGACCCGCCGCGCCAGCCCTCGAGCACACTCGACAAAGGTTGGATCGTTGAGCAAGGTCAACGCCTGCACCGGCGTATTCGAACGATCGCGCCGCGTGCACGCCGTCGCCGCATCTGGGGCGTCGAACAATCGCAGCATCGGATAGGGAGTCAATCGCCAGACCCACGTGTAAAGTCCGCGCCGATAGCGATCGGCCCCCGGACTGGTCGTCCAAGTCGCGGCGACGGCCCGGCCGTCGAGCACACCGGGCGGCTGCTCGGGGAAAACGCTCGGACCGCCGAGTTTTGCCGAGAGCAGTGCGCCGGCGTCGAGCGCGATGTCACGAATGACCTCGGCCTCGACGCGCAACCGGCGTTGTCGCGCGAGCAGACGATTCCCGGCGTCGATCGATTCCAGCTCGGGCCGCTGCCGCGAGCTTTGCCGATACGTCGATGAACAGACGATCGCACGATGGATCGCCTTGACGTTCCACGATCGACTCATGAATTCGACGGCCAGCCAATCAAGCAATTCGCGATGGACCGGGGCCGGTGTCTGGGTGTCGAAATCGTTGGCGGTCTCGACGATCCCGCGCCCAAAATAGTGCTGCCAGATGCGATTGATCGTCACGCGTGCGACCAACGGATTCTCGGCGGCCACCAGCCAACGGGCCAGATGGAGCCGCGTGAGCCGACCGGGCCGGACCAGCCGACCCGGGGAATGCAAAAACGCCGGCACGCCGGGTTGCACGACCTCGCCGGGACGCTCGGGATTGCCCCGCACGAAGAGCCGCGTCTCGCGTGGCTCGGACCGCATGGCCAGCGTCTGGGGAAGGACCGGGACCTGGCTTGCTCTCCGCTCGATTTCTTTCGTCATCGCCTGATAGTGCGCGTCGCGGGCCGTGCGGGCCGCCAGCAAATGCGAAATTTCATCGGGCGATTTGCCAGAAGTCCCCGACGAAAGCGCGGCCTGCGTTTCGGCGGGCAGTTGTGCCCTCTCCTGCGAGCTCAACGCGGCACCCCAGCGATCGAGGGAGGACTTGAGCGTCGTCTCGTAGGCGGCCCGCGCGGCTTTGACTTCTTCCACGCAGGCCAGCGCAGCATCCCGAGCCCGCTTCTGCGCCGGCGAGGCCAGCTCGAACGGGGTGATGTCGGCATGGTCGAAAAAGGCGTAAAGCTGAAAGTACTCGCGCTGCGTAAGCGGATCGAACTTATGGCTGTGACACTGCGCCAGCCGACGGTCAGTCCGAGAAAAACGGTTCCGGTCGTGTTGACCTGATCGAGGACCGACTCCCAGCGAACCCCCGGGTCGAGCATCGCGTTGGCCTGGAAGCCGCTGGCGACTGTCTCGTCGGCCGAAGCATTGGGCAGCAGGTCGCCGGCCAACTGCTCGATCGCAAACTGGTCGAACGGCATGTCGGCGTTGATCGCGCGAATCACCCAATCGCGATACCGCCAGACGCTGCGCGGCGTGTCGGACTCGTATCCGCTGCTGTCGGCGTAGCGCGCCAGATCCAGCCAGTGCCGTCCCCAGCGCTCACCGAAATGCGGCGACGCGAGCAGCCGCTCGACGAGCTGTTCGTAGGCACTGGGATCCGGATCCGCGACAAAGCGCGAGACCTCTTCCACCGGCGGCAAGAGTCCCAGCAGATCGAGCCACAGTCGGCGGGCCAAGGTCGCGCGGCCGGCCTCGGGTGCGGGTCGCAGCCCGCTGGCTTCGAGCCTCGCGAGAACAAATTGATCAATGGCGTTGCGGCTCCAACCGGTGTTTTTAATGGACGGAACCGCGGGCCGCACCGGCCGCTTGAAAGCCCAGTGATCGGCGCCTTTCGCAGCGTTGCCGGACTGGCTTTTCGGCCAGATCGCACCTTGGTCGATCCAGGTGCGCAGCAGTCCGATTTCCGCGGCCGAGAGCCGCTCCCCTTCCGGTGGCATGACGATCCGCTCGTCGTTGACCCCAGTGGCAAAGCGTACGATCCGCTCTTGGCACTATCGCCGGACACAAGGGCCGGCCCCCGCCCGCCGCCCGCCAGTGCATCGGCGCGCCGATCGAGCCGCAGCCCACCCTCCTGGGCGTCCGGGCCGTGGCACCGGTGGCAACGCTTTCGCAACAAAGGCTCGATTTGGGCGACGAAATCGACCTTGTGCGAGGCCGCCGTCGGCTCGTTCGCGGAAACTCGGTCACCGCAGGTCGTGATCATCAGGCCGAACTGCAAAACCGCAAATAGCTGAAAGGCGCCGCACCGTGCGATGTGCAGAATCCGACTGCCGTCGTATCCGTGGCGAATGCTGATCATCGGCGGGCCGCGTGCAGCGGTCAAAAAGGCAGGAGGGACAAGGGAAGGCTGGCGCGGGGAGGCGGGGCAGGTCCGTAGCGGACAGCGCACAAGCTAGTTGATTGGTCGGGTCGGATCAACCCGCCGGCTTGCAGGTCCGTAATGTCTTCGTGTTATGGTGAGTGGCCCACTGTGCGCAACGGACCCCGAAATAATCTGCCGAAGACGCGCTTGCCTGAGTGGAAATTCCGAATCTCGACATTTTGAAAAGGATCGAACAACTGTGAGATGTCGATCTTGTTTCCTCTGCGCGCTACTCTGGGCTTGCGCCGTCTGTGGGCACCCGCGGCGCTCCTCGCTCAAACGGGCAGCATCCACGAGCCTGTTCGCTACGTGGGCGGCCCTCGCGTCGATCCTCGGGCGCACGACGGGCAATTGCGGCCCGTAGTCGGCGTCGAAAGCTTTCAAGTGCTGCGCGCGAACCGCACGCATCCGGAACTCGCCGACAATTTCGGTTGGACCTACAACCACGCCCCGATGATTGTCTACTGGAACGGCCGCTTCTGGGTCGAGTATTTGAGCAACCCCGTCGGAGAGCACATTGCTCCCGGGCAGACGTTTCTGACAAGCTCCGCGGATGGCCGGCACTGGGAAATACCCAAGGTCGCCTTCCCGATCTACAAGCTCCAACCACCCGATCCGCCGGGGACGGCGATGATGCATCAGCGGATGGGATTCTTCATCGCGCCCGATGGCCGCTTGCTCGCGTTGGCCTTTTACGGCCACGCGCCGGATCCGTTCGGCCCAGGAGGGATCGGCCGCGTCGTTCGCGAGGTTCATAAGGACGGCTCCCTCGGCCCGATTTATTTCCTGCGCTATAACGCGCGCCAGGGCTGGGGCGAGAGCAACACGGGATTTCCCTATTACAAACGAGCCAAAGACGCAGGATTTATTCAAGCCTGCGATGCGCTCCTCGGCAATCGGTTGATGCGCGAACAGTTCTGGGAAGAGGAGGAACTGTACGAGGGCGACTTCTTCTCGGTGAAGTCTCACGGCAGCCAGGAAGCGTTCAACTGGTACCACCGCAAGGACGGCAAGTTGGTCGGTCTGTGGAAGTGGTCGATGGCCGCTCTCTCATCCGACGAAGGCAAAACCTGGTCGCCGCCCGTCAAGTGCCCGACGCTGCAGATGACCGGCGCGAAAATCTCCGGCCGCAAAACCAGTGACGGCCGCTACGCCCTGCTCTACGACCCCAACGTCGACGACGACCACCGCTGGCCGCTGGCCATCGTGACGGGCGATGACGGCGTGATCTTCGACAACATGCTTTGCGTGCAGGGCGAGGTGCCTCCGCGACGATTCGCCGGCCGTTACAAGGATTTCGGCTCCCAATACAACCGGGTCGTGGAGGAAGGCAACGGCCACACGCCCGGCCCCGATCTGTGGGTCACCTACAGCATGAACAAAGAAGACATCTGGGTGAGCCGCGTGCCTGTGCCCGTTCGCGACCGCGTCACCGGGCCGGTTCACGACACGTTCGACCGCCTCACCGGGGGCGGCCCCGTGACGGACTGGAATATCTACAGCCCGAAATGGTGCCCCGTCGGTGTGGCCGACTTTCCCAGCGCGACGAACAAGAGCCTCGAGCTAACAGACAAGGATCCCTACGACTACGCTCGCGCGGTTCGCGTCTTTCCCGAATCGAAGTCCGTGACCATTCAGTTCAAGATCCACGCGGTGCAGAACCACGGCGGTCGTCTGGAGATCGAGGTGACCGACCGGTTCGGGTCCCGACCCGTGCGTCTGCATTTCGCGGAGGATGGTCAGATTAAAGTCGTTGACGGCGCCAAGCTCGTAGACCTCGCGCCCTACCAACCGGATCGTTGGTACGACGTGGAGCTCAAGGTTGATGTCGGGAAGAGCGGATTCGACGTTTCGCTCGACGGCAAGCCAGCCGCTTCGAACGCGGTATGCGCGGAATACGTCAAGAGCGTCGAGCGGATTTCGTTCCGCACCGGCGCGCGTCGGGATGAGCCAACGCTCAGGACCTCGACCGATGCCACGCCCGATCGCGTGACGCCCAACCCGGATCTCCCGCAGCCGCCGGTGGCTTATCACATCGACGACGTGACGATCACGCCGGGCGGCAGTCCGGATATCTCAAAAGGCCGATGAGCTGTCTTCGAACGCGCGTCACTCCAGCGTGTGTGTGCCGTGGGTAATCGCTCCCCCCGCTTTGAGCGCCGCGGTGACGAGGGTCGCTTCGGCCAGTTCCTGTTCCGTTACGCCCGCCTTCTTGGCTCTCTGCGTGTGAATTTCGATGCAGTACGGGCATTGAGTCGTGAGGGCCACGGAAACGGCGATCAACTCTTTGTACTTGAGCGGAATTACGCCACCCTTAAACACTGCCTCGTCGAATGCCATGAAACCCTTGAAGGCTTCGGGAGCCAATTCGCCCAGTTTCTTGAGTTTGGTCAGGTTCTTCATGTCGTACATGGTGTTTTCCTTTTGCAGAATCTTTTTGCCAGCTCCTCATTTGACAACCACGACCACCTCTCGGCTTCGCTCACGAGTGCCGTGCGGTCGATTTCTTTGAGCGATTTCGCACGCGAGTTTATCATCGCGACGGGGGTTTTCACAGAACCGCGCAAAGAGCGGGGTCGCGCTGAATTGGGCATGCCCCGCCCGCTCGATCAACCGGGTTCGGACGGGGCTGGTTCGATCTTCAAGTCTGGAATCGCGGTGCGGAGGTCGTCTTGCTGCTTCTGGGTGAGCGCACCTTTCGGAACCACGAGCCGCTTGAGCGAGAGCGCGCGGCGGATCCATTGATGTGTTTCGGAGGGGATCGGAGTGTCTTTCGGCAGGTGAACCTCGACGAGCTCGAGGTCCCCGGCTGGCAAATCCTCGATCTTTGCGAGCAGCGTCGTGCCGTCCGTCAGTTTCACTTTGCCGCCGTGCGCGAGCACCCATTCCGCAATCAGGCGGTGAAGTCGCTTGCGGGTGAACTGCTCCTTGTCTTTCTCAAAGACTGCAAAGTGCGGCTGGTCGTCTCCCTTGGGGACGTTGAGGGTGCCGATCGCCGTCGCCGTTTCTCCCTCGCGAATGGTGAGCTTGTTCGGGCCCTCAGTTAACTCGATTGGGTGTTTGAGTGCGTCGTGGCTGACCTCTTGATCGTTGATCAGAATCTTTGCCTCGCCTCGATCGAGGGCCTGCTTGCTTTGGGTGCTGACTTTGACCTCTTCGGGACCGGCTTGCTGCTTCATCATCACGGCAATCAGCCGCCAGGTCACTCCGAAGCCGGCCACGATGATCAAGACCGCGGTGAGCAGCATCCAGGGGGCAATCACAATCCCGCGACTCGGTGCAGGCTGCGCGTCGTCGACTGCGGGAAGGACGGAGGAACGGTACGCCTCTGGAATCACGACGCCCGTCGGACGGCCCGACGTGTAGGCGTCGAGAGCGCGGACGACCTCGGTCATCGACGCAAAGCGGTCCTCGGGAAGTTTGGCGATCATCTTGAGGCAAATGGCTTCGATGGCGGGGTCGACGCCGGGCTTCACCTTCGACGGCTTGCGAGGCGCAGCGCTGAGGACCTGCCCCATCACGGCGGCAATCGAACCCTTGAACGGAACTTCGCCCGTCAAAAGCTCGTAAAGAATGATTCCCAGGCTGTAGATGTCGCACGAGGGACCCATGCGCTGGGTGTCACCCTCGACTTGCTCGGGCGACATGTAGGCCGGGCTGCCCATCAACATGCCTTCCTGCGTGAGCCGCGAATCCTCCTTCTTGTTGATCCGCCGCGCCAGGCCGAAATCCATGATCATCGGCTCCTGGTGGCCGTCGATCATGATGTTGGCGGGCTTCAAGTCGCGATGGATGACTCCCCGTCCGTGAGCCACCTCGAGTGCCCGGGCCAGTTTGAGCACGAACGTCGCGGCCGCGCGGCCGTCGAGCGGTCCGCCGTTGGCGAGCACTTCGGAAAGCGGCTGCCCTTCGATATACGCCATCGAAAGGTAGCGAACGCCGTCGATTTCCCCGACGTCGTAGACGGGGCACAAGTTCGCGTGTCGCAAGTGGGCGGCTGCGCGGGCCTCGCGATAGAAACGGGTCGCCAGGTCCTCGTCGCCGTCGTCCGTGAACTTGGGAATCTTGAGCGCGACGGGCCGCTCGAGCTCGGTGTCGTCGGCCAGATAGACGGCGCCCATCGTCCCCTGCCCCAGGCAACGCAGCACGCGGTAACGGCCGAAGTGCTCGGGCAGCGAGCAGGAGCGAACCGGCGTCAGGATTGCCGGCGGAATCGTCGCCTGGCTCGATCGCGGACGGTATTCGGTCCCGGGATCGGCCATCGCGGTGTCGCGTTCGGGGGGTCCGGCGGCCTGTCCTTCAGTCGTCCCCGCACTTTCGTCCGCGGCGAAATGCGAGCGCAGGGCCTCGGCGAGTGCCGGATGGCGCGAAAGCAGATCGTCCCGCGAGATTGATTCGCCGGCCGCGAGGCGACGAGAAAAATCCGCGAGCACCTGTTCGAGACGCGAATCGGTTGGCAGATGGGACGGGCCCTCGCCCATCGCGAGTCCTTGTGAACGTGTGGACAGCGATTTGGGAGCAGCGCCCCTGATTCAAGCAGTTTCACGCGAGCCTTGCAACGCGAATGAGGAACGGTTGAAGAGCCGTAGGGTGGGACAAGGCCGCCGCAGGCGGACGCCGGCCCACCGCCTCGTAAGAGCGTCACGAAACTGGAAGTGAAGAATGGTGGGCCGGCGCTCGCTGCGCGAGCTTGTCCCACCCTACGAAAACGACGCGCACGTCGTTAGTAGCTGCGCTGCGTTGCGAATTCCGTGATCTCGACCAGCATTTGCTTGGCCGAAGAATTGTTGAGGCAGTCCAGATGCGACCGCGCGGCGGCGGCGAACTCGAGGGCCCGATGCCGCGAATACTCAACCGCGTCGCTGCGGTGCAGCCAGCGCACGACCTCGCTCCACGCATCGTCGTCGGCCTGCGTCAGCAGCTCGCGCAGGCGCAGGGCTTCCGGCTCCTCGATCTGAGCGAGCAGGCGGATGAGCGGGAGCGTCAATTTTTGCTTTTTGAAATCGGTCCCGAGTGATTTGCCGGTTTGATCTTCTGACCCGAGGATGTCGAGCAGATCGTCGGAAATCTGGAACGCAATCCCCAGGTTGCGCCCGTACTGCTCCAGTGACTTGGCGACCGTTTCGTCGGCGTCGGCGTAGTGCGCGCCGAGATAACATGCGACCGCGCACAGCTCGGCCGTTTTGCCGTCGATGATTCGCAGATAGGCCTCTTCCGAAAGATCGAGGTTGCCGCGCTCGCGGGTCTGCGTCAGCTCGCCTTCGCAAACGATGTTGGTGGCCCGGCCGATCAAGCGGCAGGCCAGCGTGGTATCGAGGCTGCTCGCGAGATGAAACGCGTGTGTAAACAGATAGTCGCCGAACAACACGCTCGTTTCATTGTTCCAGCGAGCATTCACGGTCGCGACGTACCGGCGCGTTTCCGCCTCGTCGAGCACGTCGTCGTGCACGAGGGTCGCCGTGTGAATCATCTCGACGACGGCCCCGAGGACGCGATGCGCTCGTTGATCGGCCCCGTCGCCGATGCGGAGAGGAGCAGCAGCATCGGCCGCAACCGCTTGCCGCGAAAGTGGGCGACGTGGGCGAAGATGTCGGCGACGTAGGGATTCTGGCTCTCGAGCTCTTGTCGAAAGATCTGCTCGACTTGCCCCAGGTCGCCGCCGATAAACCGTTCGACTCGCGACGGCAAGCCCGCCAAATCCCGGCCGCCCATATTCGATTCGCCTTTAAGAGGAGCCGCTTAAGTGCCGCAAGTCCCCGGCGGCAGCGAGCGTCGAAACGTGCCGCTCTTGCCGCCGGTTTTCTCCACCAATCCGATCGGACCGATCGTGATTCCCCGATCGGACGATTTGCACATGTCGTAAACGGTCAGGGCGGCCACAGAGACCGCGGTCAACGCCTCCATCTCCACGCCCGTGCGGGCGTGAACGCCAATTTGGGCCTCGATCTTGAGCGTTCGCTCGTTCAACACCTCGAAGTTCACTTCGGCCCTGTCGACCGGCAGCGGATGACACAGTGGAATCAGGTCCGAGGTTCGCTTCGACGCCATGATGCCGGCCAGTCGGGCGACCTCGAACACGTTTCCCTTGAGGACCTTACCGTCGCGGATCAGGACCAAAGTCTCTGGCGCCAAGGTGACATAGGCGACGGCCCGCGCGATCCGCTCGGTCACCTCTTTCCCGCCGACATCCACCATGCGGCTCGCGCCGGTCTCGTCAAAATGGGAAAATTGTGACATTGGCGTACGTGCTGCCGACCCGGTCAGCGATGGCAACAGCACTATAGTCCTGCCCCAAGGCGCCGACAACCCAGTTCTCGAACATCGCGCGGGATCGCCTTTGCTTCGCAAAGGTTGACGCCCCTTAGACCTGCGAATTTCCTCTGCGCCGAGAGGCGCGTGCATCCCTGGTGTCGACGGCGAATTGTGAAGGCGCCGAAGACGCGATAGAACAAAGTTAGAGGTCTGGGCGCGACGGCGCAGCGCTGCGAGCCCCGCAAGGGGCGACAGTCCTCTTGCCACCGGCGTGAGCCGGTGGAAATCGGAAGTTTCTTGAGCGATGGAAAGCCCCTGAAGGGGGCGGCACTCTTCAAGGCTGCTTGGTCGCAAAGAGTGCCGCCCCCTCCCGGGGGCTTGGCCAAGAGACGCGACCAATCTTCCACCGGCTTACGCCGGTGGCAAAAAGAGTATCACCCCTTCGGGGTTTACGCGGCGCCCTTTCCTATCGTCGCTCAAGGTCCCGTGGGCCCTCAAATGATTCATCAATCGGGAATCGAACCCGACCCCAAAGCGGGGAATTCGGGCGAACCCGAGCCGCAGGATCGCGACGCGATTGTCCTGCGGCTGCTCGACGAATTAACGGCTGGCACCCGCGCCGGGGCGAACCCCGATTTCGAATCGATCGGTAAGACTTATCCAGACCTGGTCGACGAAGTCCGCATGCTCTGGGCGACGGCCATGGTGGCCGAGGATTTTGCCAGCGTGTCGCAGGCGCTCGACTCCGTCGGCCGGGAAAGTTCCGCCGGCAGTCCCCCCACCTTCGAGCCGCGGCAGCGCGTCGGCGATTATGAAATCCTGGAAGAGATCGGCCGCGGTGGCATGGGGGTCGTGTTCCGCGCGCGGCAGATAAGCCTCGACCGTATCGTCGCGCTCAAGATGATCTTGCGGGGCGAACTCGCGTCGGCGTCTGACCTGACCCGTTTCCGGGGCGAGGCCGAGTCGGCCGCGCGGCTGCACCATCCGAACGTCACGGCCGTATACGAAATCGGCGACCACGAGGGGCAGCCCTTTTTCAGCATGCAGTTCGTCGAAGGCACGACGCTGGCCCGCCGCATCGCCGAGGGGCCGCTGCCGGCGCGCGAGGCCGCCCGGCTGCTCTTGCCCGTGTGTCGCGCGATTGCCGAGGCCCACCGTAACGGGCTTTTGCACCGCGACCTCAAGCCGTCGAACATTTTGATCGACCGCAAGGGACACCCGTACGTGAGCGATTTCGGACTCGCGAAACGCGTGACGGCCGACGTGTCGCGGGCGGAAGGCGACGACGCGCACACACTGTCTGTGTTGACGCACAGCGGGGCGATCGTCGGCACGCCGGGCTACATGGCCCCCGAGCAGGCGGCCGGTAATCGGGGCGACGTCGGCCGGACCACCGACGTGTATGGATTGGGCGCCCTGCTCTACGCCACGCTCACCGGCCGTGCGCCGTTTCAGTCGGCGTCGCCCGTCGACACGGTTCTGCAAGTGCTCGAGCAGGATCCCTTGCCCCCGCGGTTGCTCAACCCGGCCGTGGACGCCGACCTGGAAATGATCGCGCTGCGCTGCCTGCAGAAGCCGGCCGAGCTGCGCTACGCAACCGCCGACGAGCTAGCTGACGACTTGGAACGCTTTCTGGCCAACGAGCCGGTCGCCGCCCGTTCGTCGCGCTTCGACCAGGTGTTGACGCGGGCCTTCCGCGAAACTCATCACGCGGTGGTGCTCGAAAATTGGGGCGTCCTCTGGATGTGGCACAGCCTCGTGTTGATTGTGCTGTGCCTCATCACCAATGCGTTTCAGTGGCAAGGCATCACGGCCCGGCTGCCCTACGTCGGCCTCTGGACGATCGGGCTGGGCGTCTGGGCGATCATCTTCTGGAACCTGCGGCGGCGCAGCGGGCCGATCACGTTCGTCGAACGTCAGATCGCGCACATCTGGGCCGGCAGCGTGATCTGCAGCACGCTCCTGTTCGGCATCGAGGCGCTGCTGGATCTGCCCGTACTGACACTCTCACCCGTTCTGGGGCTCGTAAGCGGCATGGTGTTCCTGGTCAAAGCCGGAATTTTGAGCGGCGCGTTTTACATCCAGGCAGCCGCCCTCTTCGCGACGGCCGGTGTGATGGCCCTCTGGTCGCGAACCGGCTTGCCGCCCTTGGGCATCTCCCTCTTCGGCATCGTCTCAGCCGCCTGCTTCTTCGTGCCCGGGCTCAAGTACTATCGGCAGCAACGGTCGCGGGCTGCGCGTTGACGCGATCGTGTCGTCAGGCTGCTTGGCGGCGGGCCGTCAGAGATCTTCGCGGACGACTCTCGGGTAAATGACCACGGAGTCGACAAATCCTGCCAGATCGTCGGCGGACGATTCTGTCTCGTCCACGACTCGACCGCGTTCGGGATCCACCAGGTTCATGACGGCATCTTTGGGGGCGACCACGCCCTGGCCTTCGCCCTCCGGCAGAAAGAAAACCGGCAGATCGTCGGGAAATTCCGAGAGCAGAGCCCTCAGTTCGCGAACCTTCATCATTGGCGACCCATTCTCACGTGGAACGAGCAGACGATCGCTCAATACCGCCAGCTCGTCAGGTCCGCTCCCGGCGGCGCCGATTTGAGGATCCGCGCAAGATCTTCGGAGCGTGCATTTGGTGGTAGCGCAAGCGTGAAATCGCGTTGGGCCGCGTCGGGTCGCCGTTCCAGCAATGTTCCGCGCGGTCGCCATAGGCCACCTCGCCATCGTAATGGGGATCCTTCGTACTTTTCAGAAACTCTTCCACCAGGTAGACGGCGTTGTTGAGGTAGTAGTTATCCATGTCGCCGCAATAGATGTGGATCTTGCCTTGCAGCTTCTTGCCGAGTTTGGGCCAATCGCGTTTCAGGATGTGACCGAGGTCATAATGTTCGCGCCAATACTCGGCGACCGAGTGGTCGATCTGGCCGGTGACTTTGTCCCAAATTGGCTTGGGATAACCGTCGTCTCCGACCGGTGAAAACACCGCCTGCCAGATATCCCACTGATCGCCCGAGCGCGAGTTCGTTCCCAGCACCAGCTCGCGGCGATTCGAGTCTTCGAGGGTGATGCCGACTTCGCCAAGGTAATTCCGGTGGGCCGGACGAGGCGTTTTCGCGAATTGGCTGTCGACATAATACGCGTTCTTATGATCGTAGATGTTGACGACCGTAAAGGCGCGAAAGTCGATCGGATCGGGGCACGCGACCCAGCAGCCGTTGTATTCATCGGGATAGAAGATCTGCACGGCCAGTGACTCCCACCCGCCCGTCGAGCCGCCGTAGAGAAATCGCGCCCACCCCGCGCCGAGGCAGCGAAATTGCTTTTCCACCTCGGGGATCAACTCGTAGGTGATCGCATCGCCGTACGGGCCCAGGTTCGCCGAATTCACCGCGTAGGAATCGTCGTAATACGGGTTGGCGTGTTGAATCTCGAGCATCACCATCCTCGGAAAGCCCGGTCCCGTCCAATCCTTATAAAGTTGATAGGCGTGCTCCTGCTCGACCTTGTTGTAGGCCTGAATGTTGAAGCGTTTGCTGTAGACGGGCTTCAGATTCGGATCGGGAGGCGTCTCGCGAAAGCCGCCGATCGTCGCCGGGAAATGGCCCTGGAAAATCGCCAGCGGATAGCGGGCTTTGGGATGTTCTTCGAAACCGTGGGGCAACAGCACGCACGCGCCCAGATGCATCGGCCGTCCCCAGAATTCCGTCAACAGCTTGCTCTGGATCTTGATGTGCTTGATGTACTTGGTGTCCTTCGGCGGCTCGATGGGAGGAATCTCCTGGTCGAGCACCAGGTGAATGACCTCATCGCGGCGCGGATCGATGTGGATCTTTTTCGGTGTGCTGTACAAGTTTCCCGGCGCCTTGTTCCATTGCTGTCCCTCTCCGCGGTCCATCGGCAGCTTCACCGTATGGCCGTTCTTCAAATGAAACGTCTCGTACTTGTGCAGTAAGGCCTGGATCCAGTAGTCGCCGGCCGGAACATCCGCGAGGCTTTTGATCGGGTAGCCCAACACCGATCGATCGACGACAGCCACCGCGTCCGGCTTGAGGCCATCGACATCGATGCCAAACGCCAGCTGGGTGCTCGCGTCACCCGTGATTTGAAACCGGGGCTCCTCGGCGTTGTCGGTCGAAAGCAGCACCAAGATGCGACCGTCGAGCGGAGCAGCGCTTTTGGCTGTCGGGAAAGTCACGTTGAAACGCATTCCGGCGTCCCCTGTTTTCGTTTGAGCCAACAAAGCGTCGGATCGGAACGAGACGAACAACAAAAAGAGATGAATCAAACCCGCGAAACGGATGCGCGTCATGAGAGCGTCTCTGCAAAATGTCCCGCAAGGCGGCCTCCCCGCGTAATGGAGCCAGTTTATCGGGTTCGGTAAATCCGACAATGTTGCTGGCCCGGTCGACGGCGAGTACCCGTCTGAGTTGAGCTTTCAGAGGCCCCGCAGGGGAGAATTGAGGATAGCCCCGAGCGTCAGCTTTGTTCGTCCGAGGCGGCTCGCAATGAATGGCCACGTGCGGAGCAAGCCTGGCATCAGCGCGAACGCGCCGAGTGCAATTTCGCACGCGAGCATCCGCCCGAGTGCGAGAAACCCGACCGCGACGCGCGACGACTGTCGCCTTCCATCCGTCGGGTGGCGGTGGTCCAGTGGGCCGCCAGGCAGTTTGCAGAGCGAGCCGTTCGCTTCGCGGCTCATGAGGGCCGCCCGCCCACGTCAACGCATCCTAAGGCTTGCCCTTGCGAATCCGACTCGCGTCAATGGAGGCCGCCGCGCCTGACAAAGCCGCAGCACGCGCTGCCTCTTCGGACCGGTACGAGTCGGTTGAGCCTGCCCCGACTGAGGTTCTGCCCCCGGTATCCACCAATTCTGCCTTCGCCTTCCATTCGCCGTTGGTCTGTTCCACGGTCGTTACGATGATTCGTCGCCCGTGGTACGTCTCTTCGTATTCCATCCCGTCATTCTACCTCCAGCCCGGTCGGTCATGCAGTCCAAGCAACTTGCGAGAACCTGCACGCCGACCGTGACCTCATTGCGGGACGCAAATCGATCCGTTCGTTCGAAGCACGCGGCATTTCTTCGCCGGCTGGCAGTGACCTAGCAGTTTCCGCCCGGGCCGCCAAACCACAGCGTCTCAAACCACGGCGACCCGTACAGGGTGACTTGAGCCGTGTAGCAATTTGGCCATTGTTGTACCGGCGTCAAATTCGCATTAACCATTGTGCCGCCCTGGGGAGGCCAGTAGCCGATCGTGCGCTGATAGGCCGCCTTTTGCCACCCGGCATTGGCAAACGCGCCGCTACCCATGGGCGGGAAGCTGGTGGTGCCCACCACTTCGCCGCCGTAGTCGATTTCGCTGGCGTTCGACGCGAGCGCACCACCCCTGTACTGTGTGTCCGGGTAGTATCCGATTGCGTTAGCTGCCGCTGTCCCATTGACGTAAAGCCACCATTTGCCTCCGGTGTGCCAATAGGCCAGCTCGATCACGTATTGCGGACCCGAACTCACGCTGGTCGGAGCGAGGGCCATACCCGGAGTGTAGGCGGTGCCCGTTTGCACAAACGCGCCGCACGTCAAGTTATAACACCCGGTCGTGTTATAGTCGTCCGCGGTCCAGTAGATAAACAAATGCGGCTTCGCATCACCATACAACCCCGGATAGACCTGCCACCCGCATTCGGCCGTCTGCAGGTTTCCCCCACTACCGCCGACGTACCAATGCTGAGAGAGCGAAAAGATTTGATTGGCGCCGATCGTCGGGTCCCAAACGTTCAGGTAGCTGTGCCCGCCTCCGTTGCTCACGTTCTGATACGCGTGAGCCCATCGGTGAGTGGCCGGAACTGTCGCCGGCTCGATCGGCCGCGGAGGCCGACCCCCTCCTCTCGGGGCCTTTCGGAAAAAGTCGCTCAAGGTCGGGAATCGAGTCAGGGTTTCGAGAGTCACGCGGCGCATCGGGATCGTACCGGACGGGCACCACATCGCGTTCCCGTGCCAGTCGGTCCGGTCAGGGCCGAACGGTGACGCAATCAGAGTGTCTTTCCGCTCGTCGGCATCCTGCGGAGCACCAGCCATCTCAATCGGCGGCAGGTCTTGTGCCGCAGGCACAGATTCGGACGATCCTCTCAGGGCAAGCTGCTGCTCGATCGGGATGCAATCGAAAATCGCTCCGGTTCCATCCATGAAACTGTGCGGCGCTTCCGTTCGATCGTAGAGTTTCAAAATGTGCGCTTTCATCGCAGCGAAAGCGTCTTCGTGAGCCACTTTGCTCTCAGCTCTTGCCACATAGTTCTGATGTTTTGCCGACTGCAGTGAGTCGACAAACGCCTTCAATGATGGGAATCCTTTTGGATCAGCCATTGCGCTACTCCTGGTTCGTGGTGGTGAGTTTGCACGCGGTCGTAGTCAAGCTGCAAAGTCGCGGGCCCCTCGACGAATAGATGCAAACGTGTCCTGTTATTGGCCCGATAAGTCGGTGCTCTGTGCGCTGCGAGCGTTAGAAAAGAGCATCACTCCGCGCATTGAGTATTTCAATCACCTAAACAGGTTATTGTGATGGAATGTTGGGCCGAGAGAGGTTGCGATAGCCACCCGCTGCGCCGCGTGGGTATGTGCTCATGCGCTAGAATGAATGCTGGTGCGTTCATACGCACCGATACCTTCCGATCTGTCGCAATCACAACAATGCCGATAGACCTGGTCGTGACCGACAAGTCGGCCGGTAAGCGGCGGGAGTGGGGAAGCCGGCGCTGGCGATCTTCGCAGTCTGTTGTCGGCGAGTGGATCCGTTCGCACGGATGGGAGCGCACCTGCGCCGGGCGATGAGGCCGACCAATACTCCGATGCAGCAACCCGTGCAACCGCTGGAAGTCCCCCGTGTCGGTTGCCCACGAAGTTCTGCACCGGTCCCGCCCACACTGTTCTCAACAGCGGCCGGTATGCGGGAAATCGGCGTGTGCGACTGTTCCGCGGATCGGCCGGGCACAGTCAGTCGAGGTTGACCGACGGCCGGAAGTGGCAGCCGCTGTGCCCCGCCGTTATGTTCGAATTTCCATTCTTCGGCATTTGCTCCAGCTTCAGGAATAAGTGATGACCCTTGCCGGACCGCCGCTGACGCGTACGAATCCGATCGGCGACCTGCTGGGCCACGGGCTCAAAACGAAACCCGACGATCTCGCGCTCGGATCGGCCGGGACCGGAATGAGCTGGCGGCAGCTCGCTGAGATGAGTTCCCGACTGGCCGCGCACTATCTGGCATTGGGCGTCACACCGGGCGATCGCGTCGCGTCGCTGATGCCCAATCGCCCGGCGTTAATGATTCACTATCTCGCTTGCCTGAAAGCCGGTTTGGTGGCGACGCCGCTCAACTATCGCTACATGCCCCCGGAAATCGATCATGCCCTGGAAGTCAGTGGCGCATCCCTGCTGCTGCATCACGCCGAGCGTGACGCAGATGTCGCCACCAGCCGATTCGGCAACCGACTTCCCCAAGGCGTGATTCGTTACGAGGCCAAGGACGGCCGCGGTCCGCACTACGAAGAGTTGATCACTCGGCCGCCAACCAACGTCAAATTCCCGACGCCCGGTCCCGATGCGCCTGCGTTCATCTATTTCACATCCGGCAGCACCGGCAAGCCCAAAGGGGTGACCCACACGCACCGATCGTACGGTTCGATGCTGGCGGCCGCGATTCAGGGGATGCAACTCGCCGACGTCGACACATTCCTCCCGGGCGCCTCGTTTTCGCATATCGGCAGTTCGCTGTTCGGACTTGCCGTGCTGGCTGCCGGCGGACGATTGATCGTCCCGCGAGGCAGCGACGGCCCCGAAATCCTGCCGCTCTTGCAGACGTATCGTCCTACCGTGCTGTTTATGCTGCCGGCCGCTTTGATCACCCTGGTCCGCGACCACGACGCGGGCGCGAAAGATTTTTCATCGATCCGGCTGTGCATCTCGGGAGGCGACAAAGTCAGCGCAGAATTGGAGCAGGAATTCACCGACGTGGCCGGCTTCCCGGTCGACGAAAGCTACGGGATGACCGAGATCGGCATTGCCACGCTCAATCCCCTCGCGGGCGAAAACCGAGTGGGCTCGATCGGCAAGCTCTGTCCGGGATACGAAATGTCGCTCCGCGACGATTCGGGCGCCGAAGTGCCGGTTGGCACGCAGGGCCGTCTCTGGATTCGCTCGCCAGCCAGTACGATTGGGTATTGGAGCAACCAGCAAGCCACCGCTGAGATCCTCGTTGACGGCTGGCTCGACACCGGCGACGTGATGCGGGTTGACGAAGACGGCTACCTCTGGTTCTGCGGCCGCAAGAAGCAAATCATCATTCATGATGGGTCGAATATTTGTCCGCAAGAGGTGGAGGAAGCCCTCGCGGAGCACCCGGCGATCCAGGCGGCGGGTGTCGTCGGAGTGCATGATCTGGTGCACGGTGAAAACGTGCGGGCCTATGTGACTCTGCGGGAAGGGGCGAACCGGCCCACGAGCGCCGAGTTAATCCGCTTTACCCGTGAGCGAGTCGGCTACAAAGCTCCGGAAGAAATCGTCATCCTCGACGAAATGCCGCTGAACGCGACGGGCAAAGTCGACCGCATGACCCTCAAGCGAATGGCCGAGAGCGATCTGCACCACTCACAACACTGCAATGGGCCACGACCAGCGGGCGCGTGACCAACTTCCAAAGTCCGAGCGACGTCGTCCCCGCAGGCTGCCGACCCGTGCCGATGTCATCGTGATCGGCGCCGGGGCCGCCGGCGTGTTCGCCATGCGCGAGCTGGTACGCTCCGGCCTCACCGCCATCTGCGTCGAGGCGCGGAATCGCATCGGCGGACGCATTTTCACCCGGCGTTCCCTTGCGCGTCACCCCATCGAGCTCGGGGCTGAATTCGTGCACGGCGAAGGCAACATCGTTCACGAGCTCAGCCGCGAGTACGACCTGACTTTGGTTCCCCATGTGGGGGAGGCTTACTCCTGGTTTGACGGCCAACTTGTTCCAGACTCCGAATTGCCCCGTCCGCCGCAACTGTTGTTGCGGGAACTGCGCCGTCTGGCGGAGCGCTTCAAACGCGCGGGCCGCGGAGCCGCGCCGCTTTCCGTGTTGCTCGGCACGCCTGAGTGTGCGGAGATTCTGGCTCGATCGGCGGTGACGCGCCGATATATCGAGCAACTCATCAAGAACGATCATTCCGTTGAACCGACGGTGCTCACGCTCGAAGGCTGGCTCGAGCCCGACGTCACTGGCTTTGAGGCGAACTTCCACGTCGACCAAGGCTACTCGGCCCTGCTGCACCGCGCCGCGAAGGCGGAAGATCTCGACATCCGCCTCAACCGGCCCGTTCATCGAATTGAATGGGAACCCAGCAGCGTGAGCGTGTTTGCCCGAAACCTCAAGCTGGAATCCCGGGCGGCGCTCGTGACGTTGCCTCTGGGCGTGCTCCAGCACGGCGATGTGATATTCGATCAGCCGCTGCCCTCGTCGAAGCTTGAGGCGATTGACGCGCTGCAGGCTGGGAAGGCGTTCAAAATGGTCACCAGCTTTCGTTCCTTGCACCGGGGCAAGTCGTTCTGGCCCGAAGGAATGGCATTTCTCGCGAGCGCCCTCGACTCACAACTGCACTGGCCGACGTCTCTGAGGCGTCGTCGCGGCCGACGACATCTGCTGACGCACCTGGTCGGCGGCGATGCCGCGGACCGATTCGGCCATCACCCCGATCCGCCCCAGGCGATCCTCAACCAACTGGCCCACATGTTCGGCAACGAGCGGATCCGGGATCTCTTCGTGCGTGCCGAGTGGCGCGTGTGGCACGACGATCCTTTCAGCCGCAGCGGCTACTCCGCCCTCCCGGACGACACGGTCCCGGATGCCAGGGAAGCGCTTGCCAGGCCGGTGGCCGACACCTTATTCTTCGCCGGCGAAGCCGTCGGCGTCAAAGACAAGCCCGGCAACGTTGCGTCGGTTCATGGAGCGATCGAAAGCGGAATCCAAGCCGCGCGCGATGTGATTGCCTCGTTAAGGAGTTGAAAACACGAACGGTTGAGGCGTGCGGAAATTCGGGGCAGTATTTTGGCTTGGGTGCCACGGCTGAGCGGGTGGCCGCTCAGCCGTGCTCTTCCCGGTAGGTCGCCGTCTTCGGATTGAACAAGCAGGATAACTTTGGTGAAGAGCACGGCTGAGCGACTCGACTGAGCTCGCCGAAGTCCGAAACGTCTCAGCCGTGGCACCCGGCTGAATTCCAGGACAGTCTCAACTCGTGTTCCGGGCCGCTGTCACATCCTGTCGACCGCCGTTTCGGAATCTGTTAAAATGACGAAAGAAAGACCGGGCCCCGCCAAATCCTCACGCGATTACGTGAAAAATGTCTAAGACCGAAGCCGATATTATCGAGTTAATGAACAAGCGTATCGATGCTGCTTTCGCAGAGGAAAAAGACAGGAAAACTGCCAAGAACAAAGCACGCGTCAATCTTCACGCTTTAACCGTCGGTTCCGGCGATAGGCCCGGTGTCAAAACCCTGGAACAGGTCGCGAAGTATCTCGCTGACAATCCAACTGACTACAGCATGCAGGCGCTTCGGGACCGATTTGCGCCGGGAGCGCCCAAGCCAGAATGGAAGCCGAGGAGCTTTTAACGCGTCCCCGTTCTTCACCCTCCAAGCGGTCGATGGAAACGATTCAGCCCCGGACCTCCAACCTTGTCAATCGGCTGGACGTCCGGGACTGAAGTCTTTGCGAGATCACTGTCTTTGCGAGATCACTGTGGCCAAATCACTGTGGCCGCTGCGGTCGGGTTTGGCCACGTCGAACCTATTTGGAGTCCGCAACGCTGTCGGCCGCAATCTGATCGGTGGCGGCCTGGGGAGTCACCGTGCGAAGGTCCAAACCCTTGTCGGTCATGGCGAAGCGGTAAGTGCCCGGCTGCAGGGTGTAAGTTGCCTGTCCGAACGCTCCTCCGCGGTCAAAGACGATCTCCGTCGTCCCATCGTTGTGCACCTTGCTGCCAGCGGGGTCGACCGAGTAGTCGCCGGAATTGAGCGTGTAGTTCACAGTCCGCCCGGTCTCCGTCGGGTTCAAGAGCGTAATCGGCGCCACGGCCGCGACAGGGTCGCCGTCCACGGGGTCGATGCCGGAATCCCCGTCTCCGAAGTCGCCATCCGCGCCGTCGCCCCAACCGAAATAGCCACGATGGCGGCGATGATGGTTTTGCGAATGTTTGTGCTTATTCTGAGCGAACGAGTTTTTCTTATTGCCGTTCTTCGCGGACGAGTGCTGATGACTGACGTGTTGTTTCGTATTCGACGAACGTCGGACATGGCTCCCGCTTCCGCGATGGCTGCCGCCTCCGCGATGGCTGCCGCCTCCGCGATGCCCCCCGCCTCCGCGATGGCCTCCGCCACCTTTGGCGAATGCCTGGGAAGCCGAATCGCACGTGGATAAGACGAGAAATGCCACGATCATTGCCGGCAATGCGGCCGCTGTGAATTTGCGAAACATCTTGACTGCTCCCTTGTTTTGCTGGTCGTGCTTTGCCGGTTTGGCCCGTCGAGGTCCGATTCGTTTCCGCACCTTGCTGAGCGGAGAACCGGCAGACTTGTTACAGCCATTTCCCGGGCACCGGCAGATTCTGGAGTCGATCGTGGGAAGCCGCCGCCTCCGGCGCAGCGACGCGAGGGATCACACCGCATGCTCGGCGGCCGAATTCGAACGGGGCTCTCTGACGGCGTGTAAAGCGACCAAGCGCTTCGTCGTGCGGGCTGCTAGCGGGTCACGCCAAATTCAGAAACGGCTGTTTCGGCAGGTTGCCGGCGGACCCATCGCGCCGCTTTCGGACCGCTCAGCGGATGGGATTTTCGTGTTCACTCGCTGCATCGGTTGACTCTTCCGCCTGGGAGATGGTCGGCGCCCGTAGTGTCGGCAACTGGACGATGTCCTTCGAGAAGATCAGATCGAGTGACCAGTCGAGCGCGACCCGAATTTTCTTCTGCACTCCTGGAAGCTTGCTGAGGTAGATCGCGCCACAGCCACCAGGCGATGACCCCGGAAAATCTCAAGCCGAGAATCTCCGCCACGCCCCGGCGCCGTCCAATCGTGGCGAGCAATCCGAGGATTTTGAACTTGAAGGGCTGCAGGGGCTCCCCGCGCAGAGTCGCCGCGATGTTGTTCGCCAGCACTTTGGCTTCGCGGATGGCGTGCTGCGCGGTGGGTGGATGGAACTTGCCGGGCTTCAGGACGTCGGGCACCAGCGCAATCGCCCAATGCCCAAACGCCGGGACAGTCGGGCACCTGGAAGAATTCGTTTGCGAGAATGCGGCCCCGCTGCTTGGCGCACGGCAGATTCGCCACCAATTGCGGCGGCGTGATGCCCGCCGTCCAGATCAGCATGCGCGTGGCGATCTTCGTCCCATCATCCAGAGTCACTTCCTTTCCGTCGTAGGCGGTGACTTTCGTCTTCGAGCGGATTTCCACTCCCCGCCCAACGAGCTTTTTTTGGCGTATCGGCCCAGACTGGCACTCAGTTCCGGCAGGATCACTTCGCCGGGGTCGACCACCACGACGCGGACCGAGGCTTTTTTCAGGTTGGGGTAGAACTTCTTCGCTTCACGCAGGAGGTCATTCACCGCACCGGCCGTTTCAACGCCCGCGAAACCACCGCCCGCGATCACCACGGTCAGCGTCACCTTGCGCTCGGCCTCATCGGGCTGGTTATCCGCGACGCCGAGGGCATCGATGGCGCGGTTTCGCACGAGGATGGCATCTCCCAAGGTCTTCATCGTCAAGGCGTGGATTTCGAGACCGGGCGTCCCGTAAAAGTTCGTGACCGCGCCGACCGCCAGCACCAACTGGTCGTAACTCACCTCAAAGACAAGTTGCAGCCCGGCGTGTCTGATGCGCACCTGCTTCTTGACCAAATCGATCGCCTCGATCTCAGCGGTCGCGACACGAGTGAATCGAAGCATTTTCCGCAGTGACTGGACGATATCGGCGACGGCCACATCGCCCCCGGCAACCTCGTGCAGCATCGGCGTGAAAAGGATGAAGTTTTCTTGGGCCACCAGAACAACTTCGACGTCCGAGCGGCGGCCCAATTGCTTCTCGAGGTGCTTGGCGGTGTAGGCGCCTGCAAAACCGCCGCCGAGAATCAGAATGCGTTTCGTTGACGCTGAAGTGTCCATGTGGGTTCCTCAAAGACGCCGGGCGGCCGGCCGAACAATTCGCGCGTTCTCGCCCCGTGGGCGTTCCACTCGCTCAAAGCCTGGTCGAACTCTTCGGCCGTCGTGATTGTCGCTTGTCAGCTTTCCTCGGACGCTGTCCGCCCCTTTTGCACTCTGATGGCGTCGCACCTGGCCCGCAGATCGCTCGGAGACGTGCAGAAACAAGTGCCGAGCACTCTGGCCACTTCCGCCAACTCTTTTTTTCCGGGCGGCTCTTCGCACTCGACGACAAACGACGCGATGTGGTGCGCGACCGTCGACGCGACGCGTTTCGCGTCCCCCCTTTGCCTTGCAGATACTTGCCGGCCTCGGTCAAGAACAGGTCGCAGTTTGTCGAGATCCGTTCGGACTCGTCGGCGCTAATATCGCCCGTTTCGTCAAGAGCTTTGATTCTCCAGTCGAAGACTTTCGTGACCATTTTCACGCACCGGTGATCGAGCACGTGCCGATCGACGAGATTGCGGAACTCCGCGACAGCCGTCGGAAGATCATCGATCATCGCGCTCCTCCTCGAGAAACACTGGCCCCTTCGCGGGCACCTGGAGCCGTTACGCTCTCAGGCCAACGACCTGACCGACACGAAGCTCCCCGGTTCTGACAACTGTCCCATAAATGCCCGCGTAGTTCTCGTTCATCCGAATCACGGTCTTCATGATGTCAGCATTGGCTTCGGCTGTGTCCGGGTCGAGATTGATCATCGCGCAACGCAAGTCCCGCATGGTGACGCTGACGGCCGGACCCGTCCCGTCGGAGCCAAATTCCAGGACTTTGCCGACCCATCGATCTTCCTCGAATGGCTCGGCACCCTGGGTGTCGATCACGAGATTCGGTCGGAAACGCCGAATATCGAGCTCGTGGCCCGCCATCTGCGCGATGCTTCGGATCGTTCCCAATGCGATCGCCGAAACGCACGCGTCGTCGAAGATGCCGTGCTTCATCTGCATCAGCTCGACGTCGGCCCGGTGACGAGTTGCAATTTCCTGGACCAAGGCTTCGTCGGCGATTGAGTATTCGTTGCCGTCGGGCGTTCGGATGTGGGTCGGGAGCGGCTCGCCCGAGGTCTCCTGGCGGCCGATGGGGTGATAGAGCAGCAATTCGGGGAGTCGGCTCGCCGTCAACCAGGGGAACCCGCCGCGATCGGCCAGGCGTCGAAACGCCAGCCGCCGGTCGCCTTCAACGCCATGCCAGCCGATCTTTGCGGAATCAAGCCTTTCGCCGGCCATCGATTTGACCGGGTAACGAAAGATGGCGCTGACGTGACCGAGTTCAATTCCCATGCAGCGATTCTCGAGAGTTATGGTAACCGTTCACCCATTCGCGAGTCGCTTGGGGCCCAACGAGCCTTCCGACCATACCGGGCGGAGGTTGGGGAGCAAAGGGAACCGAGGATCTGGCTTCACACCCGTCGGCCGAGATCGGCGGCCATGGGTTGGGTGCCACGGCTGAGGCTCAGTCGCGGTCTTCCCGGTAGGTCGCCGTCTTCGGAATTGAACCACCAGCATAACTTTGGTGAGGTGCACGGCTGATCGACTCGACTGAGCTCGCCGAAGTCCGAAACGTCTCGATGGGATCCGGGAATTCGCACGTGCATCTTTTCTTGGCCCCGGAGGGGCCGCCGACAATAGCCCAGGGCGTAAGCCCTGGGAAAACAACCGCGCCCCACAACCTTTTGAGCCCCCGACAGGGGGCGACAGAACGACAGGCTCTTAGTGCCTCTGTCGTCCCTTCGGGACTTAATCAACGAAAATTGCCACTCGAGACCCAGGGCTTACGCCCTGGGCTACTATCTGGCGCCCCCTACGGGGGCTTCCGAGGCACTGATTCCCGACATTCCGTTCGCCGAATTCCGCATCCCTTCGAGCCGAAACGTCTCAGCCGTGGCACCCTGAATTCCCGGACGCCCTCATGGCTGGGCGTGGGCACGTCCTCACATTCTTGGCAGAATGTCGAACGGCAAGTTGTCTGCGGATCGCCGCGGCGCATTCTGGTTGCCGGGTCAGTTTGAAGCCTGATTGCCAGGAACGGAGCAAATCATGATGTTTGGCGCCCATGTCGTCGTCTCCAGCAAGGACGCGCAAGCGGATCGTGCCTTCCTCCGGGAGGTTTTCGGACTTTCCTCCGTGGATGCCGGACACGGATGGCTGATCTTCGCACTGCCCCCAGCCGAGGTGGCGGTTCATCCCGCCGAAGAGCCTGGCGGACACGAACTCTACTTCATGTGCGACGATCTCAAGGCCGAGATAGCGGCACTCGGGGAGAAAGGGATCCACTGCTCTGAAGTGCACGAAGCCAGGTGGGGGTCGATCACCCATGTCCCGCTACCCGGTGGCGGGAAAGTCGGTCTCTACCAGCCGAAACATCCCTTGGCAGTCGAATCGCGATGATGGGGAGTTGGGTCAGTCGAAGGTTCGGGTGAATGGGACCTCAACGACGCGCATTCGGACGCAATCCTACCCGCGAGGGCCGCAGCGGCGCTGAAAAGACTCGTCAAGAAAGAAAAGCCGGTCTGCGTGGTGATCGATCCGGCTTATCTGGCGATGGGGGGCGACAAGAGCCGCAACCTGTTTGCCGTCGGTTCGCTGTTGCACCCGCTGGCCGAGCTGTGTGAAACGACCGGCTGCACGGTGCTGCTCGTGCACCACTGCAAGCGGTCGAACAGGCTCGGCGACCCGGCCACGCTCGACGACATCGCCTGGAGCGGCTTCGCCGAATTCGCGGGGCAATGGCTGTTGCTCTCGCGACGCCGGCAGTTCGACCCGGGGACCGGACATCACGAGCTGTGGCTGACCGCGGGCAGCCGGGCCGGACATCACGGCCTGTGGGAAGTCGACGTCGAGGAGGGTTTTGGGCTTGGGCCAGCACTGGCCGCCGGCGGCCCCGCGCCCGGCGGCAAGCGCCGCATTTGGCAGACAGCCGTCCGCACGGTCGAGTCGGCCCTGGTCCGGGCGGACGAGCAGTTTGTCGAGGCGAGCGAGGACCGTCGCCTGCGTCGCCGCGGGCTGACGGTCGACCGTCAGGGTCAGCGGACGTTGGAGTATCTGGCCGCCCATCCGGAAGGGTGCTGCGCGCGCACGATCCGCGAGGCGCTCGGATTCAGCGGCGGGCGGATGTCGCGGATTTTGGACCGGCTGCTCGAGAAAAAGGAGATCGACAAAATCGAACGGTATGAGGATCGGCGAAAACACGTTAGCTATCGCCGGCTGTTGCCGATGGACCTCTCGGTGGCCGCCGTCGAAGGCCGCCGCGTCGCGCCGCCGGCTGACCAGAAAGTGTATGACGTTGGGACGGGACAGTTTGTCGATCGGAAGGCGTCCCAAAATGACAGGCGAGGGGACGCGGCAATCGACGACCTCGCCCGAGCGACATCCGGATGGCGGCTCATCTCCCCGAAGCCGGAAGTCGCCCCGCAGGGTCAGGCGAGCGGGGTCGCGCCGTCGCCAGAGCAGAAGGTGCGGGACGCTGGGACGGGACAGGTTGGTGATCGGAAGGAGTCCCCAGTCGTCCCGGTGAGTGAAGCGCCGGCGTCGCACGCCCCAGCGTCGGAATACGCAGCGTCGCAGCACGCGGCGTCGCAAATCAAGGATGAAAAACCGCTTACTGCGTGCGCGGCTCCTTTGCCGAACGCCGCGCCCGTGGGACGGGACACTTTCGCGGAGAAGGAGCAGTCCCAGGAATCGGTCCCGGGTGGAGGGGTCACCCCGTCGACGCCGGAGACCGAAACCGAACGTCCTCCACGGTCCTAGGAATCGAGCCGCGGCGAGCACCGTCCGCCGAGCCAACACGCGCAGACCGCACCGGGTTCTAGGGGCATTGCCCCTAGGCTTTTGAGGTGTCGTGGAATTCGGGCCAGCGTTGCCAGGCGTAGGTCCATTCCATCCACATGCGCATCACGGACCACAAGAGTCGCATGCGCGAGAGGTGCTCGGCGGGGAGCCGCGTCTTGCTGGCGAACGATTCGCGGGCCGCGTCGGTCAGGCTCCATTGCTCGGCCAGATTGCGGCACAGCGTGTCGGCGGTGAGATCGTTTTCGCGCGGTTCGCCGGGTTTGGCCTCCTTGAGCAGATCGGCGGCGTCCGCCATCACGAACAGCTCAAACAGCCGGCCGCGAAGCGGATCGAGCTCGAGCGGCCGCTGGGTTTCCTCGGCTTCGCGGACCACGAGGTCGATTTGCGACAGGATGCTTTTTGCGAGCGACGGCTCGGTGGAAGTGGGCACCGCCATGACAAACCTCCGTTGGTTCCGCTCCATTTTACGGCGCAACAAGAAGAGGACAGGCATCCGCAAACGGAGTGCCTGTCCTCTTCATTAGATCAGAGGAATGTAGCGATTGGACCGTCAGCTACATCTTGGCTGGCGGTTACATCGACCAGGCCGAATGCGGGAAGAGGAAGTAGACGCCGGTGATGGCCCCGGCTTCGACCGCGGCCGCCTCGGTGTTCCACGGAATCTGATAGATCAGCTTCGGCGCACATTCGCCGGGCCGGTAGAAGCCCAACGGATAGACGCGGCAGCAGGGCGGATCGATCACCGCCTGGTAAGGCAGTCCGATCGACTGAATCGTAAAGCGCACTGACGACACGACCGGCTGGATGAAGAACGGCCACGCATGGCCATACCGCTCGAGATCGGGATCCTCGTAGTACAGCGGCTGATAGAAGACGTTGGAGGCCTGCCACGTGTACGTGCTGGCCGGAAAAACCCGCGGCTCGAACGGGCCCGACGACAAGGGGATCTCGTTCGGACACTCAGGGCCCTTGCCGTCGACGCTCTTACACGGAGCGCCGTCCGGGCGTGGGCAGAGGTTCTGACAGGGATCCTCGGCGGCCACTTTCGGATCGGGTTCGTAATCGAGGAAGGGCATGATCTGAGTCACTTTGGGAAGCTGTGCGGGCGTTTTCGCCTGCTCGGCTTCTGGGATGTTTCCGAGTTCGGCCGCGCCCGGCCGTTGAGTGCTCGGCGTGATCTTGCCAGAGAACGGCAGGCGCGGCACCTGGGCCATATAGGCGGCGGAGGGCGCCGGAGCCGGCGGAAGCTGCATCGCGAACCCGTTGGCGGTTTGGGCCGGGGCCGGCGGAAGTTGTTGTCCAAAACCGTTCGATGTTTGAACGGCCTGCGGCTGTCTCGACAACTCCATCGGCTGTTGCGAAAAGGCTGCGTAGGGAGCCGCGGCCCCTCCGCCCTGCAGGGCGGCAGCCTGCATCTGCTGATTGCGGCGGGCCCAACGGTCTGCCGCGGGAGTCGGAGTGGCTGCCGGTGCAGCGGGAAGTTCGCCGAAATTCGCCGTGACCGGCGCGTCGACGGCGGCCGAAATCGGGAGTTGGAACTGGTCGTCGTCGGCTCGGAGCGAAGACAGGTTGGCGGCCAGCAACAGGTTGACCAAAGACAGTGCGGCCGCTCCGCCGAGGAGCCGGTTAGCCGACTTCGACCGGAGCATGCTCCGCCGTATAGTTGGGTGCTTCTTGCGTGATTGCGATGTCATGTGGATGGTTCTCCCTAACCGTTGCCGGCGAAACCTGGATGAAGCGCGTCTTGGTTCGCAGCTCCTCGATGGTGCCGACGCCGAGATACCCCATCCCGGCCCTCAGCCCGCCAATGAGCTGGTACATGAAGGGCCCGAGCGAACCCTTGTAAGAGACGCGACCTTCAACTCCTTCGGGCACGAGTTTCCTCGCCGCCCCTTTGCCGTCCTCCGTGATTCCCGCCTGGCGATAACGCTCGCTGCTCCCCTGCACCATCGCTCCCAGCGAGCCCATTCCGCGATAGCGTTTGTAACTGCGTCCTTGATACAAAATCATTTCGCCCGGACTTTCGTCCAGGCCGGCCAACAACCCGCCGAGCATGACGATCGAAGCTCCGGCCGCCAGAGCCTTCGTCACGTCTCCGCTGTAACGGATGCCGCCGTCCGCGATGATCGGCACGGTCTTGTCTTTGGTGGCGGTCTCGGCGGCGGCCTGAGCGGCGTGGGCAATGGCCGTCAACTGCGGCACTCCGACGCCGGAGATAATCCGCGTCGTACAAATGGAACCGGGGCCGATGCCCACTTTCACCGCGTCGGCACCGGCCCGAATCAGGTCACGCGCTCCTTCCGTGGTGGCGACGTTGCCTGCGATCACGTCGATTGTCCAGCGGCTCTTCACGTAACGGATCGTGTCGATCACGTTGCGCGAATGGCCGTGGGCGCTATCGACGACCAGGACGTCGACCCCTTTTTCCATCAGGCACGAGATGCGGTCGTAATCGCCAACTCCGACCGCCGCTCCCACCCGAAGTCGCCCGCGCGGATCCTTGCATGCCAGCGGAAACCGCAGGTTCTTGTCGATGTCCTTGATCGTGATCAAACCCTTCAACCGGTATTCATCGTCAATCAGCAAAAGTTTCTCGACTTTGTTTTCCAGGAGGATCCGCTGCGCTCTTTGCCAAATCGGTATTTTCGTTGGCGGTTACCAGGTTTTCCTTGGTCATCACTTCGGAGATTCGCGTCTCCTTCGACTCAAGAAACCGAAGGTCCCTACGCGTGAGAATCCCCTTAAGCTTCCCATCTTTCGTGATGGGGACGCCGCCGATGTTTCGCTCGTCCATGATCCGAGCGGCTTCGCCCACCGTGGCTTCGGGCGGAAGGGTGACCGGATCGACGATCACGCCGTGCTCGCTGCGCTTGACGCGGTCGACCTCGAGGGCCTGCCGCTCGATCGACATGTTCTTGTGGATCACCCCCAGCCCCCCCTCCTGCGCCATGGCGACGGCCATTTCGCTCTCGGTGACCGTATCCATGGGGCTCGAAATAATCGGCACATTCAGCCGAATGTTGCGCGTGAGGGGCGAGCTGACGTCCACCTCCGATGGGAGCGATTCACTGTATGCCGGTTCCAAGAGAACGTCGTCGAACGTCAGGCCGCGATATGCAATGCGATCGTCCATCGGAACCTCCGGCGTTATGAGTTGGCCGCGACGGGAGAACTTCCGTCGGCGGCTGTCTTCACCAGTCTGGAAAAGTCGTTCGATAAGTCGACGAGTTGAGCGGGGGCTAATTGCTCGGCCCGCGCGTCAGGTTTTAAGTGGTGCGCTTGAAGCGTTTCATCGATCTGCGCGCGGCTCAGTTCGCGGCGATACAGGGAGATCAACACGTTCCGCAATAACTTACGCCGCTGCTGAAAGACTCCACGGAGGAATTGATGCAAGAATTCGCGATCGCTGATTTTCGCCCGGAGCGCCGGATCGGGATCGATACGGATCATCGCCGAGGCGACCTTCGGTCGCGGCCAGAAGACGTCGGGCGGAAGGCGCTTCAACACTTCGAGACGGCATTGCGACTGCAACCACACCGACAACGCGCTGTAGTCGGCGGTCGATTCCTGGGCCGCCATCCGCTGGGCCAATTCGTGCTGAATGGTCACGACCATTCGCTCCCACGGATAGGAACTCGCGACCAGATTCGAGATCACGGGCGTCGCGACTCCGTACGGAAGATTGGCGACGAGCTTTAGTCGGCGGCTTGGATTCTCGGTTACCGGTCGCGAATCCCCCTCACCCCCAGCCCCTCTCCCGCGAGGGGAGAGGGGAGAAGATTTGGACGCAACGCCTGGTTGTGGAAATCGCGCCAACCCTGGCACTCTGTCCCCCCTCTCCCCTTGCGGGAGAGGGGCCGGGGGTGAGGGGGCGTACGGCCCCAAGCCGCGGTCGAGCGCCTCGAGCACCGCGGGCGAAAAATGATTCTTGTTCTTCAGCACGTCGGACCCGATCAGCGTGACGTTCGAGCAGCCTGCGACCGCTTCGGCCGTCAACTGTTGCATTCGCGTATCGACCTCGACGGAAATCACCGCGCCGGCCTGTGCCGCAAGAGTGGCGGTCAAGCTGCCGGTGCCGGAGCCGACTTCGAGAATCGAGATCCGTCGGCCCGATCTCGGCCTGCGCGACGAGAAAATCCAGCAGGTTGAGATCGATGAGAAAATTCTGGCCCAGGTCGTGCCGCGGCCTCAGTCCGTGGCGAGCCAACAGCTCGCCGATATGAGTCCGCGTTTGGCGTACGGCCTGGTTCATTTCCCCTGCTTCATTTCGCCCGGCCTGGTTTCAACCAGGAACTTGTGGACGTATTTGCCGAGGATGTCGGTCTCGACATTCACGCTGTCACCGGGCTTACGAATTCCGAGCGTCGTGACCTCCAACGTGTGCGGCACGAGCGCCACGCTGAACCGGCCGCGCTCCACGTTCACGACCGTGAGACTCACCCCGTCGACTGCGACCGAACCTTTGGGAACGAGCTGTTCGATTATTGGCTCAGGAGCGCGAAACCACATCGTCACCCATTCGCCGTCGCGGTCGGTGCGATCGACGTGCCCGACACCGTCGACGTGCCCCTGCACGAAATGCCCGCCGAACCGTCCATCAACCGGCAACGCGCGCTCGAGGTTGACAACGTCGCCAGGCCGGATGAGACCGAGATTTGTTTTGGAAAGAGTTTCGCTGCCGGCTTGAAACGCCCAATTCTCGCCGGAGCCTTCAAAGGCGACAGCCGTCAGGCAGCAGCCGTTGATACAGACGCTTTCGCCCAATCGGCCTTCGCCGCCGAAATCGGCAGGGACGCGAATGGTGAGTCGGATCGGCGTGTCGGCTTGGGGCCGCGCGGAAGATTCGACCAGCGCAGAAGAGTCGGGACCGGCCGCTTCCGGCCGGACAGATTTGGCGCCGGCCGCTTCCGGCCGGACATCGCACACAACGCCGCGGCCTGCCACCAGCCCAGTAAACATCAGCGTCCTCGGCGAAAAGTTCTCACGCGAGGAGGCCAGTTGACCGCAGCACGGCAACTGAGATTGAGGAGGTGCTCCATCGTCCCAATATGGCAAACGCGTTCCGGGGTGTCAATTGGCGAGTCGCACTCGTGAGTGACGACGATCGCCAGGGAGCTCAAACGAGATTTGTCGCCAAGCGTGCACCCCGAAGGGGTGCCGGTCTGCTGGCCACTGGCGCAAGCCAGTGGGTTGGAGGACACACAAAACAATCTCTCAAGCCCCCGAAGGGGGCGACAGACTCACAACAGATAACGCTCGTCGAAGGAGATTCCGTTGCGCCGCAACAGCGTGACAAGCTCGCGGCGAAAGTCTCGCTTCCGATGATGCTCCTCTTGTCCCCGGATGTAAGCCAAGAGCTTCGGCACTTGGGATTGGCTGACCGTGAACGCCGCATACCCCTCCTGCCAAGCAAAGGTCGCTCCGCGACGAAATTTCTCATTCGCCCATCTCGACGAATTGGCTTTGATGAGCCTGAGCACGTCAGCAACCGCTCGCGTTGGATGCAGCCGAACGAGGAGGTGCACGTGGTCCGGCACAGAGTTGATTTCGAGCAAGTCTCCGTCTTCGCCGCGCACGATGCCGCCGAGATAGTCGTGCAGGCGGGGCTTCATTGCCGTCGTGATCAGAGGCCGGCGGCCTTTGGTGCTGAACAGGAAGTGATAGAGCAGATTGCAGTAAGCGCCCGCCATTGCACCTCCCCATGTGCTTAATCTGTCGCCCCCGTTCGGGGGCTAGGACAATTTTTTGATCTGTTACCCACTGGCTTACGCCAGTGGCCAGGAGACCGTCACCCCTTCGGGGTTCCAAAGTACCAATCAAGACTCTTCCTGCGCCGCCATCTCAATCGACCACATCGAGCCGTGAGACGCTGCACTCCGTCAGTCCCCTTTGCTACAATTCCGCCGCAAAAAGGCTACGCCGAAAACGAGAGGGAGCAAAATGGCCAAGGCGCCGAAGACGGCGATCTCGCCCACGCGCGAAGAAGATTATCCCGAGTGGTATCAGCAGGTGATCAAAGCGGCCGAGCTGGCCGACGTGTCGCCCGTGCGCGGCTGCATGGTGATCCGCCCCTGGGGCATGGGCATCTGGGAGAACATGCAGAAAGGCCTCGACCGCCGGTTCAAAGAGACCGGGCACGAGAACGCCTACTTTCCGCTGTTCATCCCGATGAGCTTCCTCGAAAAAGAGGCCGAGCACGTCGAGGGGTTCGCCAAGGAGTGCGCCGTCGTCACGCATCACCGGCTCGAGCCGGGGCCCGACGGCAAGCTGCGACCCGCCCCGTCCGCGAAGCTCGAAGAACCGCTGATCGTCCGGCCGACGAGCGAGACGATTATCGGCGCCATGTACGCGAAATGGGTCGAGTCGTACCGCGACTTGCCGATCTTGATCAATCAGTGGTGCAACGTCGTCCGCTGGGAGCTGCGGACGCGCATGTTTCTGCGGACGGCCGAGTTCCTCTGGCAGGAGGGGCACACGGCCCACGCGACCGAGGTCGAGGCCCGCGAGGAAACGATGAGAATGCTCGACGTCTACGCCGACTTCGCCGAGACCGAGATGGCGATGCCGGTCATCAAGGGTGAGAAAACCGCCGGTGAGCGGTTCCCCGGCGCGGTCGCCACCTTCTCGATCGAAGCCATGATGCAGGACCGCAAAGCCCTGCAGGCCGGCACCTCGCACTTCCTCGGGCAGAATTTCTCGCGGGCACAAGAGATCAAATTCCAGGACGCGGCCGGCGGCGAATCGTTCGCCTGGACGACCTCGTGGGGCGTCTCGACGCGGCTGGTCGGCGCCCTTCTGATGACCCACAGCGACGACGACGGCCTCGTGCTGCCACCGCGACTGGCACCCAAGCACGTCGTGATCCTGCCCATCTATCGTGGCGATGACGATCGCGCCAAAGTTCGCGAGTACTGCGACCGGCTCGTCAAGGAACTCGCAGAGCGCGACTATGCCGACGGAAAGCTCCGTGTCCACATCGACGACCGCGACCTGCGAGGCGGCGAGAAAGCCTGGCACCACATCAAGCGCGGCGTGCCGCTCCGAGCCGAGATCGGCCCGCGCGACATCGAAAAGGATGCGGTCTTCCTTGCCCGCCGCGACACGGGAACCAAGGAGCCGATCAGCCGGGCCCAGTTCATCGAAACGGCCCCGCAGATTCTCACGCAAATTCAAGACGGCCTGTTCGAGCGTGCCCGGAAACTACGGCAGGAGAACACCTGCAAGATCGACAACCTCGACGAATTCAAAGCCTATTTTACGCCCCGGAACGAAGCCAAGCCGGAGATCCATGCCGGCTTCGCCCAGTGCCACTGGAGCGAAGATCCGGCGATGCACGAACTGTTGAAGGAACTCAAGGTGACGATCCGCTGCGTGGCGCTCGACGCCCCAGAAGAATCTGGCCGCTGCATCTTCACCGGCAAGCCGAGCACCAGGCGGGCGATTTTTGCGAAGGCGTACTGAAGAATCTCGACGGGATGGCGAGGCTCCCGCCGAGCCGTCTTTTTCCGCGATACAACAAGCAGAGGCTCAGCAGGAGCAGCGACGCTCGCGCGGCTGCGACGCTTGGCCGCTTCGAGGCGTCGCGAAGCGGCGGCAACAACGGGCGCCACGCGCTCGGGAAAGAAGATGACCTTGATCGCTCGGATCAAATCCACGACTGCCGGTGCACTCACTGGCCGATGACAACGGTGGCCGAGTACTTTCCCGGGCTTGCGGGCTCCTTGCCGGCGACCGAGAGGTTGAACTGATAATCGTCGCGGCCGGGCTCCGTGACGTCCACCAGGAATTCTTTGATGTCCTTGTTCTTTTCCGGATCGTTGTACAGGTTCTTGAGACCGTCTGGGCCACGGTAAATGCGCGCGATGCCGCCGCCCCGTCTTAGAGTCCCCCCGCGGGGAACGCTGAGTTGCGCAAATTCCACCACATACTTTCCGACGGGCACGCCATCCCCCGCCAGGTAGGTCATAAAGCCGAAGCGCCCATCGTCGGCAACCTCCATGTAGCGCGTCGGCAGTTTTTCCAGGTGCTGCGGATCGTTCAGCAGGATGAACAAATGAGAATCCGATTTTCTCTCGGGAAGCAACCCGTCAATGGTCACAGTTCCCGCAAACGGGGCGACAGTGAAGCGCTTGGCTTCGGGATTCGACTTGAACCATTGGTCGACTGCTTCCTTGGCGGTGTTTTGTCGGGTGCATCCGGGCAGAGCGCTGATGAGAACAAAGAATCCCACGAGACATTTGAGCGGGCACGAGTGGCTCGCGAGGGAAGGCATACGTCGGTCTCCGAAAACAAGGCGTTCACAAACAGGCCCAAGGGCTGGTTAGCGTGTGAGGGCGGTCTTCATCTCCGAGTGGATGACGAACACGGTCTTACCCGAAATCTTTGATTCTGCGGCCCGGCGAGGGCTCAGACGGCGGCTCGCCGTTCATTTGGGCTGCCTGCGTCATCGGCCCAGGCGCGTCATGCTGCAAGTGGATGAAAGGAAGAAGCCGCCACTCGAGAGCGAGTCTGAGGGACCGGTTTGGCGTGCCAAAACGTTCCCAGCGACGCATGGTCGCGGATTTACGAAAACCGGTCGCTCGGCCGGACAACTCACTGGCCTGGGACAACAGTTGCCGAGAGCTTCCCGGGGCTTGCGGCGTCCTTTCCGGCAACCGAGAGGTTGAACTGATAGTCGGTGCGGCCGGGCTCCGCGACATCGACCATAAATTCTGGGACATTCTTGTTCTTTTCCGGGTCGTTGTACAAGTTCTTGAGTTTGTCAGGACCGACATAGGTTCGCGCCACGCCGCTGCCTTGCCTCCCACGTCCGCGGGGAAGGTGCAGTTGCACAAATTCCACCACGTACTTCCCCACGGGAACACCGTCCCCCGCCAGGTAGGTCATAAACTCGAAATTCCCGTCGTCGTTGACTTCCGTGAAACGCGTCGGAAGCTTTTGAAGATTCTGCGGGTCGTTCAGCAGGAGGAACAACTTGGAATCGCCTCCTTTTTCGGGAGGCTGCCCATCGATGGTGACATTCCCCGCAAACCTGGCAAGGGTGGCCCGCTTCGCGTCAGGATTCGATTTGAAGTATTGGTCGACGGCTTCCTTGCCCGATTTTTTTTCGGAGCATCCTTGCAGAGCGGCGGAGAGAACAAGGAATGCCAAAAGACATTTGAGCGAGGGCGCACGACGCGCGAAGCAAGACATTCGTCGGTCTCCGAAAAACGAGGCGTTCACAAACTGGCCCAGGCCGGGGTGGAGTGTTTCCATCCCGGCCTGGAGCGCGACGCTCGATCAAGTCGTCGACAAGCCCGAGCGGGCCGTCGACTACGAGTCTAGAAACTGCTGTCGGTCACGGGGGCGTGGCCGCGATAGCTCATGATGCGGCACAGCACCGTGAGGCTGGTGTTCTCGCTAATCATGCGGGCCGAGCCGTCGCAGAGCGCGACGCCCACCGCGCCCGGATGGAAGGAGTACCAGTTGAGCCCGGCAACATTGATGCAGTTGAGGAAGCAGACGGGCGCACCCGAATTGTACGTGTAATTGTAGGGGAGGCCTTGCAGGTTGGTGCCCGTGTTCGTGATGAACACGTTATCCGAGCAGGCCCAGCAACCGCCCCAGTTGAACGGGGGAACGTGGCCCGGACCGGTCGCGGTTTCGTTAAGAGGACAGAGGGCCGTGATCTGCGCGCGAGTCATCTTCTGGCCGCGAACCCAGAAGTCGGGGGGGCCGGCTGCCTCGGCGAAGAGAACCGTGGTGGTGGTGCCGTCCGTGATATTGTCGATCGGCACGCCTTGCTCCCAAACGCTGATGGGCCCCAGGCGATTGATTTCGGGTTTGTCGTTATTTTGAAACAGGTAGGCTCCTCCGAGCGGCTGATACACTTTATTCGTGAGGCATTTGCAGTTCAGGCACTGCACTTGCGTTGAGGCGTAACCCCCGTTGGGGACGTAGTCGGACGCCCCGGCCAACACACATGGGAAGGCGCATTTCTGGCCGGTGATCGCGCAGCCGCCGTAGTAACATTTGCAGGACAGCGAGATCGTCTCGACGAACGGGTTGTTGACGCGCGGAGACGACGGGCAGACGTAGGTCGGAATGACCTGCGCGCCGGGACGCTTGCCGGCGCACGGATCGAGGCAAGGATTCGTGATGTTCTTGCCCGGATACGGGCCGACATGGGTCGTCCGCGGCGGATTCGCATACTTCGTGCAGTTCCACAAGCAACTGAAGCAGCAATAGATCTTGCTGGGGTGCTCGCAACATGCCGGAAGCATCGGGCTGTTGAAGCAGATCTTGCTGTAAACGGTCTGAGCCTCAACGAACGGCAGCAGCCGTTCCAGAGCAAAGTGCTCGTTCAAGCAGCCGATGCAGATCACACCGGTGCAGAAGCAGGGACCGTTGGGGGTATAGATTCCCCATTGAAAATCCATCGCGGGGGTGAAGGTTCTGGCGATGTCGTGGTAATTGTGCTCGGCCAGCGCCATTTGCTTGAGATTGTTGCGGCACTGGCTGCGGCGTGCCGCCTCACGTGCCGACTGCACAGCGGGCAATAAGAGCGCGATCAAGACCGCGATAATCGCAATCACGACCAGCAGCTCGATCAGCGTAAACCCCGGCCTTTTGATCCTTTGCATGACCGACCCCTATTCGACAGAGAAATGAAACGACGCCAGGCTGGTCACGAAAACCAGCCAAGAATTGCACTTCAAAAAGCTTGAGCTTCCGACCCAGCCTTCATCCCGATGCACGCACTATGATTTGGCGAAATTTACGTGTCAAAACAAAAAACGGAGGTTCTGCTCGAAAAGCGCGCATTTCAGAAAATTTCGCGAGAAATGTGAGCCAGTTCACAAAGTGGCCATGAATAAAACGTAATAATTGCGCACTTTGCTCAGATGTGACTCCGCCGACGGACTCCGCTGCGTCACAAAGGACGTTGTGCCGCAGGCTGCGGGGCGAATCGCACAACTCGCGATGAAAATGCGACTTAGATCGCTCCCGACGTTGTCCAATCGCGGCCGCGATTCGGGAGCGCAAACGGGGCTGAGTGCTGGGGGCCGCGATTTTCCACAGCGTTAGAGGCGGCCGATCAGCCGAGCTAGATACGGCAAGAATTCAGCATTAAATTGCTGAAAACTAACCACTTAGAACACGACAGTTGGCCTTCGCCCTTTTTTGAGCATTCCACTGACATAAACTAAGCAGATTTTCGCTTCCAACCGCTCCCTGATGTTAAGGCTCGCGCGTTTGAGTCGGCCGAGGCGTTGCCGGATCGCATGTTTACCGTCGTCGCCTCTCTTTTCTCGCGACGTGCCAGAGATTACTCTCGCTTTCAGGTGGGCAGAGACGCTGCGGCACCTCTCCTCGTGGCACGACTGTTTGGGAAAAAACTCACTGTAGGGAAAAACACCCATGCACGACCCAACGAATCTCAGCCGGCGCGACTTCGGCAAACTCTCGGTTGCTGCGCTCGCGGGCCTATCGCTGGCAGGCGGCGCGTCGTTCGCGGCTGACAGCAAGAAGTCGGAGAAAAGTCCCCTGCTCGGCGATCCGCACGCCTGCCGCGGGTTGAATACCTGCAAAGGCAAAGGCGCCGATAAGAAGAACACCTGCGCGGGAACCGGAACCTGCGCGACCGCCAAGAGCCATCCGTGCGGCGGCTCGAACGAGTGCAAGGGGCAAGGCGGCTGTGGGGAGAAACCGGGCGAGAATGCCTGCAAAACGCAAGGCGATTGCCACGTGCCTCTGGCGAAGGACGCCTGGAAGAAAGCTCGCAAACGCTTCGAGGTCCTGATGAAGGCCGACAATAAAAAGTTCGGCGATGCTCCGAAGGCAAAAGCTTCCTAGCTCGGTCGATGCCACCAACGAGCGAAACAAAAAAAGCCGCGAGTTTCTCGCGGCTTGATCTTTTGATCATCGAACCTGTGCGTTCTGCGACGTTTTATTCGCCCGCGGATTCGTCCTCTGCCGCTTCGTGTGGCGCCTTGTCGACTCCTCCTCTTCCCAAGAGCAGCTTCAGGGCTGCGTTGACCAGGCGAAGCGGCACAACCGCAAAATGGATCGTCACGTTTCCTTCGCCTTCGACCTCTTCCGCTTTCAGAACGAGATCAGCGACCTCGGCAAGCGCTTCGCACCCGGTTTGCCGATAGCACTCCGACAGCGATCGCCAGGCTCGCTTGTTGAGCGGCGAGGGGATGGTGGTTGCCGCATGCTTGAGCGGGATCAACGCTTCGGCATAGCGCGCTTGGCTCTTGAGCGCTTCGCCTCGCAAGAGCGCGACAGCCGGCTCAAAAGGTCCGGCGTCCGCGATCGCATCGAGTTCGGCAATCGCTCGGACCGGAAGATCGAGCTCGAGGTATCCTTCTGCCCGCTGCAGAAGCCGGATTGTTCGCGGGACTTTATTGGCGTCCATGGCAAGGACCGTTTCTTTTTTAGTCCGCTCATAAAGAATCGGGACTGGGCACTCCTCGCCAAATTCTGCAGCGATTACCACTGCCTTTCCGACTCGGAGCCAGTCCCTTTCTCTTAGGCGGCGTTTAATGTCTTTTGTTACGCGATTTCTTTTCGTTCCTGTAAGCCCTCAAATCTTGCTCTGTCTTATAGCGATCAACTAGTCAGCAAACGCCATTCCGATTGCTTCTCGTTCGCAAAATCAGCGCATCCCCTTGATGTGCCTGGCCATGAATTGGTGGCTGGATCGCGGCAAAAGGACTACCAGCTCTGCGACTGCCATTTGGCGCCGACAGCGGGCCAATCTTTGGCCGAGGCGGCAAAAGAATCGCAACTCTGGTCGGGAGCATGCGTTAGTGGCTGACCGCCGATGCAGTGTGTTCAACTCATCGAAGTTGGCAACAGCTTGAATCCGGACTCGCGAGCTTCCATGATGGTCGGCTTATTCCCGACCTTCCGAGTTTTGCAATGTTGCTGGCCGCCCAAAAATTGACCCGAGCGCTCACAGAATTTGTCCTCTTTTTGACGGCAGCCATTGTGCCCGGTGCGGCGCGCGGAGACGCACTCCCTCGCTCAGAGGCCGGGACGCGGCCGAACATCATTTTTATCTTTTCGGACGATCACGCAGCCCAGGCGATGAGCTGTTACGGGTCGCGGATCAACGCCACGCCGAATCTCGATCGCATCGCCGCCGGGGGGACGTTGTTTCGCAACTGTTTTTGCACGAACTCCATCTGCGGCCCGAGCCGAGCCGTCGTCCTCACGGGAAAGCACAGCCACATCAACGGCTTTCTCGGCAACAACAACTCGAGGTTTAACGGCGCGCAGCCGACGTTCCCGAAGATGTTTCAGGCGGCGGGGTACGAGACGGCGATCGTCGGCAAATGGCATCTGGTCAGCGATCCGACCGGATTCGACGCATGGAAGATCCTCGTCGGCCAGGGGACCTACTACAACCCGGTGTTGATCGAAAACGGCCGCAAGGTCCGACATGAAGGCTACGTCACCGACATCATCACCGACCTCGCGCTCGATTTCTTGAAAAAAGGACGCGACCCGAGCAAGCCCTTCCTATTGATGTATCACCATAAGGCCCCGCACCGGGAATGGGAGCCGAGCCTTCGGCATCTGACGCTGTTTGACGACGTCGACATCCCCGAACCGGCCACGCTGTTTGACGACTACAACGGCCGGGGGACGGCGGCCCACGTGCAGCAAATGGAAGTCGTCCGCGACCTCAACAAACTCGATCTGAAACTCGTCGCGCCGAAGGACCTCAACGCGGCCCAACTCGAAAAATGGACGGCCGCCTACGAGCCGAAAAACCGGGCTTTTCGCGCCGCGCATCTGGCCGGCAAGGAACTCGCGCATTGGAAGTACGAGCGGTACATCAAGGACTACTTGCGCTGCGTCGCCTGCGTGGACGAAAACGTCGGCCGCGTGCTCGATTACTTGGACCAAAGCGGCCTGGCGAAGAATACTGTTGTGGTCTATTCGTCCGACCAGGGATTTTATTTGGGGGAGCACGGCTGGTTCGACAAGCGCTTCATGTACGAAGAGTCGTATCGAATGCCCCTCGTGATTCGCTGGCCGGGCGTGACGAAGCCCATTACGGTTTGCGATTCGCTCGTCTCAAATCTCGATTTTGCCGAAACCTTCTTGGAGATGGCCGGCTTGCCCGTGCCGGCCGACATGCAGGGGCAGAGTCTGGTGCCGCTTTTGCGCGGCACGATTCCTCCCGATTGGCGGCAAAGTCTCTATTACCACTACTACGAGTATCCCGCCGTGCACATGGTCAATAAGCACGAAGGGGTCCGCACGTCGCGATACAAGCTGATCAACTTTTACGAATTGGGCGAATGGGAGCTGTACGATCTCCAGCAGGATCCGCATGAGATGCACAGCGTCTACGCCGAGCCGGCGTACGCCGCGACGGTCAAGGATTTGAAGGCCGAGTTGGCCCGTCTGCGCGGTTACTACCACGTCCCACCCAACCCGGCTGTCCCGGCCGGCGCGAAGTCGCGGCCTGGGGCCAAGTGAGCGGCCAATTTGGCCAACGCAGGGACCAATCCGTTCGTACCAGTGGTGACGACGGCCCGGCTTAGAGGCGGGATTGCGCGGACAGCCCGGAACCGGCGATAGTGCCGGGTCGGCCCTTTTCGGCGGTGGGTGACGTGTGACAGACTATTTAATGCGGCCCGCTCGCTGTTCAGGTCCTGTTGTCGCCTTCGCCGTCCGGTCTCTTCGATGATCTTTTTTGTCCTGGCCTGCGTCGTGCCGTCGTTTGTGATCTCGCTCTGCGTGACGGCAGCGATGCGGGTGATCGCGCCGCGGGTCGGACTCATCGATCAGCCGGCCGCCCGCAAAGTGCACAAGGTTCCTACGCCCCTGGGCGGCGGAATCGGCATCGTAGCCGGCGTCGTTATCCCTCTGTTGGGAGCCGAGCTGGCGGCCCCCTTTCTCTTGCAGCATGGCGAGCTTCAGGAGCGGTTGCTCGACGGTGTGGGCATCTCTTGGGAAGGAGTGCTCGAACGCCGCACCCAGCTCTGGTGGATCTTGGGGGCGGGAATTTTGCTGTCGCTGATGGGGCTGATCGACGACCGCCGGAATTTGCATTGGGTGCCGCGGCTCGTCGTGCAGATCGGCGTGGCGTGCGCCCTCGTCTTCGGGGCCGACGTCCATGCAACGGTCTTTGCCCCTCAGCCGTTAGTTGGACAAGTCATTTCCGTGTTCTGGATTCTGGTGCTGGTCAACTCGTTCAACTTCCTCGACAACATGGACGGGCTTTCCGCCGGAATCGCGCTGATTGCCGCCGTCGTGCTGGCCAGCGTCATGCTCAACTCGAGGCAAGACCCCCAGTGGCTCGTCGCCGGCCTGATGCTGGTGCTCGTCGGCTCGCTGGTCGGTTTCTTGTGTCATAACTGGCATCCGGCCCGCATCTTCATGGGAGATACGGGGAGCTACTTCATCGGACTGGTCATGGCCTGTGCCACACTGCGCGGGACTTATTACGAATACGACGAAGCGCCGGAAAGTCGGCACGTGATCCTCGCGCCGCTCTGCATCCTGGCGATTCCGCTGTACGATTTTTGCTCTGTGATGATCATTCGCACTCTGCAGGGGCGCAGTCCGTTTCACGCCGATAAGAGCCACTTTTCCCACCGGCTGGTAGAAGTCGGACTGCGGCCGCGCGACGCGGTCTTAACCATCCATCTAGCGACCCTGACGACGGGGCTGGCCGCTCTCCTCTTGTACCGCGTTCATGACTGGCCGGGAGCCGTCCTGATCCTTGCGCTGGTCGTCTGCATTCTGGCCATCATCGCGATCCTCGAGACGGCCGGAAGGAAGAACAACGGCGGAGGATCCGGCTGATGGATCGTGCAGGCGGTTCGTTCAGAAAGGGTGGCTCGGGTCGAATCGTTTCGGTTCCCCGCCAGACCATCAAGACCTGGGGGCGAGCTGCGCTCGACCCCAGCCACCCGGCCGACGCATCAAGATGAGCAAGACCAAGCGAACGACGGCGCCTCAACCAGCCCCCCTGCGAGGAATCGAGACGCAGTCGACGGTGAGCGATCCTGCGAACGGTCTGCTGCGGACGCTGGTCATCGGCCTGATTCTTGTGCGGTGGCTGATCCCGACCGAATCGGCCCCGGGCGGTGAGACGCTTTGGCTCGTGCAGCTCGACTTCGCCGCCGTCATCTTGTGGGCCTGGAGTTGTTTGCGGAGCGGCAGCTACACCGTGCGCTGGAGCCCCTTTGATTGCGCTCTTTGGGCGTTGGTGGCCGCTCATTGCCTGTCGGCGGCGTTTGTCTTTGTGACCGGAGGCGATCGCCGCACCGCACTCAACATGTCCTGGGAATGGGTCGGCCTGGGGGCGATTTTTTTCCTGCTGCGGCAAACGATCCTAACCGCGCTCGACGCCCGACGGCTCGCTGCGATTGTGGTTGCCCTCGCCGTCGTGCTCAGTGGTTTGGGCATCTGGCAGCACTACGTCTATTACCGGCTCGCCAGAATTGAGTATTCGGAGATGATGAGTAAGCTCGACGCTCTGGAAAAGGATCCCCGAGCGAGTGCTGAAGAGCTAGGGAAGCTGCAGTTCACGCTGCAGTCGCAGGGCATCCCGAGCGACGAAATGGGCCGCCGGCAGTATGTGAACCGCTTGCTGTTCAGCAACGAGGCAATGGGGCCCTTTGCGCTGGCCAACACTTTCGCCGGATTTCTGCTGGTCATGCTGGTTCTGGCCGGCGAATTGTTTCGTACGCTTCCAGGCCCACGACCGAAGGGGCTGATCGCCGCCTGGTTCGTCGCGTTCGTGTTGTTAGTGTACTGCCTGATTCTGACGAAAAGCCGTACGGCGTGGACCGGTCTCGTCGTCGCCGGAGCCCTCTGGGGAACGACGATTCTCGTGCGTAACCGGCAGTGGTTCACACGGCGCGCCCTGCTCTGGGTTGGATTGGGAAGCGTCGGCGTGGTTCTGCTCTTCGTGATTGCCGCGTTGGGAAAAGGCTTCGACGTTGAGGTGATCTCCGAGGCTCCCAAGTCGCTGTCGTATCGCTTTCAGTATTGGAACGGTGCGGCGCACACTGTCGCGGCGTCGCCGATCTTCGGCACGGGGCCCGGCAACTTTCGCCAGCACTATTTGCGGTACAAGGTTCCCGAATCGAGCGAAGAGATCGCCGATCCGCACAACTGGCTGCTGGACTTGTGGGCCAGCGGCGGAGTCTTGGCCGTTATCAGCTTCTTGGCGTGCGTGGTGCTGGCTCTGATCGCCTTCCGCACGGGCCGGGCTGGCGACGACAGCGGTGCCTCTGCGAAACCAGAGCAAGTGCCGAGCTGGACGGACGATCTTCCCGGTCCGGTGCTCGGCTTCTTGTTGGGGCTGATCGCGCCGGTCGCGGGGGCGAGCGGCAACTTTGACGTGTGGCAGTTGGTCCTGTTGGCCGCGTGGGTGACCACCTTTGCGATCCTGCGGCGTGGGCTCGGGTCGGGGCGACTGGCCGCAATCGCGCTGGGCGCTGCCGCGCTGGGATTGATGATCCACCTGAGCGGCGCCGGAGGAATTGAAATGCCGGCGACCGTGCAGGTCTTGCTGGTGCTGGCGGCGCTGGCCTTTGCCACGCTCGATCACCGAGTAGACACCACCGCGTCTCCACGTTTAGTCATGGCAATTGGCGGCATCGGCATGGTGCTGTTTGTGTTTCTGTTCTTCACGGGAACGCTGCCAGTCGTCAATCGTCGCGCGGCGATTGCGTCCGGCGAGCAGGCTCTCTATATCGACGGCAATTTCGACCGGGCCGTGCGCGATTTCGATCAAGCCGCTGTCCACGATTCCTTTTGCCCTGACCCGCACGACAAGCTGGCCGACGCGTTCTTCGCGCGCTGGCAAGAAACTCCGCCCCGGGCCGGACTCGATTACTTTGCCAAAGCCCACGCCGCGCTGAACGAGGCGACGCGACAGGATCCGTTGAACCCAACGCGATACCGGCGCCTCGGCGAGTTCTATCTGGAGAAATTCGCGCGTTCGCAGGATCCGGCCGATGCGAAAGCGGCCGCCGACGCATTCGAGCGAGCGGTCGACATGTATCCGACCGAAGCGTCGCTGCAAAGCGAGTGTGCGACGGCGCTCTTCCAAGCTGGAAAGCCCGCGGAGGCCAGAAGCCACGCCCAGAAGGCTTTGGAGCTGGACGAAAGCAATCACCACTGGGGCCACACCGATCGCTACTTGCCCGACGCAACAGTGGCCCGCCTGCGTCAACTGGCTGCGGGCCGCTAGTCGGCACGGAGCAAACTCAAACGGCCTGCGCGCTAACTGCGTAAGAGGACGGGCGGGCTGGGCAATGTCCTCGCAGCCGCCGGCCCGATTAACTATTATCCGCCATCGATCGACTGTTACGGCTGGGGACATGCGGCTGATCACCCGTCACCCATTCCGCGCCGGCCGTGTCTCCGTCATCTCGAGGATCGCTGCATGTCGAAGGAGCTTCTGAGGGCCGTTCCCTTCGCCGCCGGGCTGATCGTGATCGCGCTGGTTGCCGGCCTTCCGTCCGGCTGCGGCGACCAGATCAATAAAGTCGACGTCCCGCAGCACGCTGCCGACACCACGAGCCCGGCAATCCCAGAGAAACAAGACTCGAAGGGATTGGGCGCGCACGCACCCGCCGCGCACGCAAAGCCGGCGGCGGTCCTCGACGTCAAGCCGTTCGTCAAGGGCTGGACCAAGCCCGCCGTCACCCTGGTCTTCTCCGGCGAACAGCACGGATATATGGAACCGTGTGGCTGCTCGGTGACGCAGTCGGGCGGATTGTCGCGCCGAGGCGACCTGATGCGCCAACTCACCGAAAAAGGCTGGCCATTCGCGGCGATCGATCTCGGCGGCCTGGTGCGGAAGGACAATCAGCAAAACAAAATCAAATTCCAGGTCATGCTCGCGGCTCTCAAGGATCTCGGCTACAAGGCCATGGCCCTGGGGCCCGAGGAATTGTCGCTCGAGCGTCTCGAGCCGGGCTTCCTGGTGACGCAAGGTCCGCAGCCGAGCGGGGCCCAAGCTCAAGACGGACCGTCGTTCGTCAATGCGAATGTCGAGTTCACGCTATTTAAAGACGCGGGCCTTCGCCCCGCCGCACTGGCAAAAGTCATCACGATTAACGGACACCGCATCGGCGTGACGGCGATCTTTGGCAAGACGCTCACGGCGGCTCTCTTCGGCGAAGCGGGCGACCCGCAGATTAAAGTCAACGATCCCGCGAAGTCCTTGCCGGCCGCGATCGCCGAGCTGAAACGCCAGAACGCCGAAGTATTTATTCTGCTCTCCCACGCCGAAAAGAACGAATCGGTCGAGCTGGCGAAGAAGTTTCCCGAGTTTCAAATCGTCGCGACGGCCCGCGGTCCCGAGGACGGTGAAGACACGGCCGAACACATCGGTAACACGCTGCTCGTCACCGTCGGCCAGAAGGGAAAGCACGTCGCGATCGTCGGGTATTACCCGGACGATCAAAAGCGGCCCTTCCGCTACGAGCTTGTCGATCTCGACAAGGAACGGTTCAAAGACACGCCCAAGATGCTCGACCGCATGCGCGAGTACCAGCATATGCTCGAGGCCAATTACGACGCGGTGCTCAAAGACTTCGCCCGCCCGCCGCATCCGAACGGCGACCAGTTTGCCGGCGTCGATTCATGCAAGGACTGTCACAAAAAGGCGTACGCGCGCTGGATGGACTCGAAACATGCCCACGCTTATGAAAGCCTGATTACCGGTCGCGAAGGGACGAAAGATCCGATCCCGCGGAATCACGATCCCGAGTGCATCAACTGCCACACCACGGGCTGGGATCCGCAGGGGGTCTTTCCGTACGTTTCCGGTTTCTACAGTTTGGAGAAGACGCCGAAGCTCAAGGACCAGCAGTGCGAAAACTGCCACGGTCCGGCCGCCAAGCATGTCGAGCTCGAGCTGGCGTGGAAGCGGGACCAAAAATCGGTGAAGAAGGCCGATCTCGACGCGGCTCGCGTTCGAGCGACGCTGAAAGTTGCCGATATCAAAAAGACTCTCTGCTACAAGTGCCACGATCTCGACAACGATCCGAACTTCGAGTTCGACGCGTACTGGGATCAGATCAAACACCCGGGCAAGGATTGAACCAGCCGACGATGACCGACGAGCAGCCCACCGCGATCAAGGCGTTCCGCGACCAGGGCGTGCTCGAAATCACCTGGCCGCGCCTGGGCGTCTGCCGCATCGCGTTCAAGGCTCTGCGGGCCAACTGTCCTTGTGCCGGCTGCGTCGATGAGCTGACCGGCATCCGCACGCTCAATGTCGATGCGATTCCGCCCAACATTGCGCCCGCCCGCGTCGAGTTGTGCGGCAACTACGCCCTCAAGATCGAATGGAACGACGGGCACTCGACGGGGCTGTATACTTGGCAGCGGCTGGCTGAGATTTCCGCTGCATCGGTCGATGTCCATGAACAGTCCCGAGACCTTTGAAGTCGAGTTGAAGTTCCCGATCGCTGATGCGGACGAGATGACGTTGCAGCTTCTGGCGCGCGGTGCCCATCGCGGAGGCGTTGTGAAGCAGAGCGATCTTTACTTCCAGCATCCGTGCCGCGACTTCCGACAAACACACGAGGCATTGCGGCTGCGGAAAACCGACGACGGCCTGCGCATCACGTACAAGGGGCCGATCATCGATGCGCGGACCAAGATGCGCCGCGAGCTCGAGCTACCCGTTGGTCGCGACACGAGCGAGTTCGATCAGTTCCGCGAGCTGCTGACAGTCTTGGGGTTCGAGCCAGTCCGCGGCGTCGAGAAGACGCGCGCTGTTTATGATCTGATGTGGGAAGGTCGACCGCTGGAACTGGCCGTTGACGCCGTCGAGGGCTTGGGAACATTTTTGGAAATCGAATCGATGGCGCACGATTCCGATCGCGATGCGGCCCGCGACGCGATTCTGAGATTGGCGGAAAATCTGGGGCTGAAAAATCCAGAGCGGCATTCGTATCTGCAGCTCTTGATTCAGCAGGCGTCTGGAGAGGATTCGATCGAGAAGCGGCCCGGATAGGTGGACCGAGCGAAAATTGCACCGCTTTTTCGCTACTGTAGGGGCTTGTAAAAAGCCGATTGACTAACTAGTATCTTTTTGTACACTATATCGAGCTAAAGCGAAAACTTCGCAATTTCCGAGCAAACCGAGGACGATCCCGATGACTACGAAAACCTCGAAGAATAACCACGCCCCCGTCAGAGAACACATGGCTGGCAAAGATCGAAGCAAGAAGACCGAGGCTCAGAAAAACGAGTCCGAAGTCATTCTCGCCAATACCCTCGGCCAGATCGAAAAGACCTTCGGCAAGGGTTCGATCATGAAGCTCACCGAGGAGACGAGCCCCGCTATTCAAGGCATCTCGACGGGCGCCCTCTCGCTCGACATCGCCTTGGGCGGCCGCGGCTTTCCCCGCGGCAGAATCATCGAACTGTTCGGTCCCGAATCGAGCGGCAAAACGACCCTCGCCCTCCATGCGATCGGCAGTGCCCAGCGCGAAGGTGGAATCGCGGCCTTCATCGACGCCGAGCACGCGCTCGATCCCTCGTGGGCCAAGCGTCTGGGCGTCAATCTGGAAGAGCTGCTGGTCAGCCAGCCCTCTTACGGAGAAGAGGCGCTGCAGATCGCCGAGATGCTGATCAAATCCAACTCGGTCGACATCATCGTGGTCGACTCGGTTGCGGCCTTGGTGCCGAAGGCCGAGCTTGACGGGGACATCGGCGATACGCACGTCGGCCTGCAAGCCCGCATGATGAGCCAGGCCATGCGTAAGCTCACGGGGGCCATCGCCAAGTCCCGCACGACGGTGATCTTCATCAATCAGATCCGCGAAAAGATCGGCGTGATGTTCGGAAGTCCCGAAACGACGCCGGGCGGACGGGCGCTCAAGTTTTATTGCTCCTGCCGCGTCGACGTCCGCCGCATCAGCACCCTCAAGGAGGGGGAAGTCACGACCGGCATTCGGATCAAGGCCAAGATCGTCAAGAACAAAGTCGCGCCTCCCTTCCGCACGGCGGAGTTCGACATGCTCGGAAGCCGGGGCATCAGTCTGGAGGGGGACGTGATCGACCTGGCGGTCGAAGATCACGTGATCGATCGCAGCGGCACCTGGCTGAGCTTCGGCGAGGTGCGCCTCGGTCAGGGACGCGAAAAGGCCCGCGCGTATCTGGAAGAAAATCCGGAGATGCTGGCCAAGATCAAGGAAAAGGTCCTGGAAAAGCGCGGATACCTCGTCCGAGCGCCCAAGAATCCAACGGCGAGCCGGCAGAATAGCCAAAAGTACGAGGCACGAATGAAATGACGAAGCACGAATGCTGCCTCAGTCCGCCCGTGGCGGGACGAAAGAAGCGGCTCGACTGAGCTCGCCGAAGTCACGAAGCCAGAAGCACGAAATGAAGAGGCTCTTCCTTCGGGCTTAGGTCATTTGGGCATTCCTTCGTCATTCGTGCTTCGGATTTTCCAGCGCCCCTTGGGTGTTGCGGCGCGGCCCGCTACCATTACGGGATGACTGCCTGTCGACCCGCAATTCGCCGCCGCCCGCGATCCGGCCGGCTCTATTTTGGCGTCCGACTGCTTTTCTGTCTCATTTCGGTCGAACTGGTCGGCTTTTTTCCAGTCGTCGCACGTGCCGATGACGCTCAAGGCCTCGCCGCCGCGACTTCGTTGCAGCGGGTTCTGATCGATGTGATTCAGCGCGTCGAGCCGTCGATCGTGAGTATCGCGCGCGTCCGTCCCAGCACAAATTCGGGGCGTTTTAACGCGCTCGAAATTGATCCGGAAAACCGCCTCGAATCGGACCGGCCGGAAAACCCCGACTTCGTGCCGAACGAATTCGGCGCGGGCGTCGTCATTGCTCCCCCGAGCGGTGGCGGCCAGCGCTATATCCTCACGAATTATCATGTCGTCCATGGCGGGCCGAACTCCAAAGCGGGCGAAAGCCAGATCTATGTCCGCTTCGGCGATCGTCGCGGGTATTACGCGCAGATCCTCGCGGGCGACCCGCGCAGCGACCTGGCCGTCCTGGCCATCGACTTCGCCGCGATGGGGGTGAAGCCAACGGACCTCAAGCCGCTGACGTTGCGCTCCGAGACGATGCCTCTCGAAAAGGGCCAACTGGTCTTGGGGCTGGGCAACCCGTATGCGATCGCCCGCGACGGGTCGGCAACGGCCAGTTGGGGCATGATCAGCAACATCTCGCGGCGTCCCGCTCCGACGCGCGTCCGCGAGTTCGGACTGCCCCAGGCCGACAGCAGCATCCACCAGTTCGGCACGCTGCTGCAGGTCGACACGCGGATGGAATTGGGGACCAGTGGTGGAGCGCTCGTCAACCTGCGCGGCGAACTGATCGGCGTCACCACGTCGTTGGCGGCGCTCGAGGGTTATGAGCGGTCGGTCGGCTTTGCGATCCCGATCGACGAGTTCACCCGGCGCGTAATCGACACGCTCTGTCACGGTTACGAGGTCGAATACGGCTTCCTCGGGCTGACGCTGAAGACCATGCTCCCGGACCAGCTGCGCCGTCGTTACGGTGTCAACTTCAAGCAAGCCTCCACCGTCGAGGTCAAGACCATCATTCCGAACTCTCCGGCCGCGATCGCCCAGGTTCGGCAAGAGGATATGATCCTCGACATCGAGGGGCATCCGCTGTTGGACCAGTTCGACCTGATGCGGTATGTGGCGCTCTTCGGACCCGAGGCGACTGTGCGTTTGCGCATCTGGAGGCCGAGCGAATCGGGCGAGTTGACTCTCGCGGCCAAACTCGGAAAATGGCCCGTCATGGAGGAGGACGCGATCATCGCGACGTCGCGGCGCTATCCTCCGTGGCGCGGGTTGATCGTCGATTATCCGACGGGGCGCTACAAGTACATTGGGTGGCCGTTTCAGTTCCGCGATGCCGTCGTGGTCGCTTCGGTCGGGGCACGCAGCCCGGCCCAGGGCGCCGGTCTCGCCGAGGGAGACTTTATTGCCAGCGTGAACTCCGTTCCGGTTCGCACTCCGGGGGAGTTTCAGGACGCCGTCCGCGCGGCTGCCGGGCCGGTCACCCTCGAACTGGTCGACCATCGCAAGGTGACCGTGCAGAACTGACCGGCAAATGCGGCCGGTTTTGGCGACTTGTTTCCGGTGGTTGCCCGACTTTCGCGCCGGCGGGGGAAGTGGGTCCGAACTTCCGCGGTGTGCGAGGCGTCAGAACAAGGAGGCGTGCCCGCCAAACGGTCGAGATGTTTGCGATCGGCACAAAGGAAGGCTGATGAAGACCGACGAGCTGCGTGAAAGTTATTTGAGTTTCTTCGCCTCGAAGGGCTGCGTCCGCAAGCCGAGCGACGTGCTCGTCCCGCGCGACGATCCGACCGTGCTTTTTACGCCGGCCGGCATGAACCAGTTCAAGGCCCAGTTCCTGGGCATCGGCAAGCTCGAATTCACCCGCGCCACCACCTGCCAGAAATGTTTGCGAACGGGCGACATCCAAAACGTCGGCGTCACCGCTTATCACCACACGTTCTTTGAGATGTTGGGGAATTTTTCGTTCGGCGATTACTTCAAGCGCGAAGCCATCCACTGGGCCTGGGAATACTTGACCGACAAAAAGTGGCTCGGCCTCGATCCCGAGCGCCTGTCGGCCACGGTTTACCTCGACGACGACGAAGCGTTCGACATCTGGACCAAAGAGATCGGCCTGCCGCATTCGCGCGTCCGCCGCGAGGACGAGCACGAGAATTTCTGGCCCGCCGGTGCTCCGTCCCAGGGTCCCGACGGCGTCTGCGGTCCGTGCAGCGAGATTTACTATCAGACTCCGGGCAGCTCAAAGTCGGTCGAAATCTGGAACCTGGTCTTCACGCAATTCAACCGCGTCGGTCCGCCCCCGAACAACCTGCGGCCGCTGCCCAAGAAAAATATCGATACGGGGATGGGGCTTGAGCGCACGGCCTCGGTGCTGCAAGGCGTGCCGAGTAACTTCGAGATCGATATCCTGCGACCCTTGTGCGTTGCGGCGGGCGATGCAGTCGGGGTGAAGTACGACTTCGAGGGTCCGCAAGGGCGGCCGCTACGGCGTATTGCCGACCATATCCGTGCGATTACGTTTTGTGCCCACGAGGGCGTGTCCCCCGGCCCAAACGAGCAGAGCTACGTTGTCCGACTTCTTCTGCGTCGTGCGTTTCTAGAGGGCTACCTTCTGGGCATGCACGAACCGTTTCTCTACTCACTCGTCCCGGCAGTCGTTGAGGCGATGAAGGTTCCTTATCCCGAGCTAGCGAAGACAATGACGACGGTTGCCCACGTAATCGAGGAAGAAGAAAAGCAATGCCTGAGTTCGATTTCTCGTGGCCTGCCGAAATTTGAGAGGGTACTTTCCGAAGCGATTGCGAACCACGAGCAGAAACACTCAAAGACCCCGCACTACACTCTAAACGCCGATGCCGGTGAAATAAGAATTAGCGGCGAAGCAGCATTCGAGCTCCATCAAACCGATGGATTTTTGATTGAGCTTACGCACGCATTAGCGACTAGGAAAAACGCAACCGTCGACATGCCCGCGTTCGACAGACTTATGGAGGCGCACAAAAAGGGCAGTGGAAGTGGCGCATTCCTCGATTCGGTCATGGCAGAAGGGCCGTTAGACGCAATTCGCAAGTCGTCAGGTCCGAGCCAGTTCCTAGGATACGATTCTACGGAGTCCTCAAGCGAAGTTGTGGGCATCATCGCGGAGAAACAGCTCGTCGATCAACTTGAAGAGGTAACCTCTGGCGCGCCGGTCGCCGTCATTCTCGATCGCACGCCGTTCTATGGAGAAGCCGGCGGCCAGGTGGGCGACACCGGCTCGCTCAAGGGAGACGCCTCGGAGTTCGACGTGATCGACACGCAGCGCGACGGCGGACTCATTTTGCACGTGGGCCACCTCAAGCGCGGCCGCCTGCAGGTGGGCCAGAAACTCCACGCCAAAGTCGACGGCGAGCGGAGGGCCGCGCTCCGCCGGGCCCACTCTGCCACGCACCTGCTGCATTATGCCCTTCGCAAAAACTTAGGCGACACGGCGACGCAGCGCGGCTCGAAGGTCGAGCAGGACCAATTCCGGTTCGATTTCGCTCACAAGCGGGCACTCACTCCGGACGAGATCCTCAAGATCGAGGACGAGATTAACGCGCGCATCGCCGAGGGCGCTGCCGTTCAGACGCAGCTCATGAAGCTCGAAGAGGCCAAAAAAGCCGGAGCGATGGCTCTATTCGGCGAGAAATACCCTGACCCCGTGCGCGTGGTGAGCATGGGTCAGTTCAGCGTCGAGCTGTGCGGAGGCACGCATCTCACCAATACCGGCCAGGTCGGCTTCCTGAAGATTGTTTCCGAAGAGCCGGTCGCCAAGGGGGTCCGCCGTGTTGTCGCGATGACCGGACCACGCGCTTTGCAGCGCGTCCGTGACACCGAGAACCTCCTGAAGGAGCTTGTCTCGCTGCTCAAGACGCCGCAGCCCGAGGACCTTCCCCGACGAGTTGCCGTTCTGCAGGAAGAACTGCGTGAAGCCAAGAAACAGCTCGAGGCTCAGACCAGCCAATCGGTCGCCGGAATCGCCGAGGAGCTTTACGAGCAGGCCGAGGACGTCGGCGGAGTGAAGATCATCGCCCGCGATACCGACGTGACGAATCGCGAAACGCTCCGCGAATTCATCGACCGTCTACGCGGCAAGGGCCGCTCGGTCGCCATCCTTCTGGGCTCGAAATCCGACGGCAAGGTCTCGCTGACTGCCGCCGTGAGCAAGGATCTGATCTCGCGCGGAGTCTCAGCATCAGATGCCGTTCGTGCCGCGGCAAAAGTGGTCGGCGGCGGCGGCGGCGGGCGACCCGATCTGGCCGAGGCAGGCGGCAAGCACCCTGAAAAACTTGCCGACGCGATCGCCGAAGGGGCCGCGTATTACCGCTCGAAGCTGGCTGGATGAGGCCTGTCGATTCAAAGAATGCGGAGTTTCACCACAAAGACACAAAGGCACGAAGACAATTTTGAACAGGGGGTAACAAAGAAAACAGAAAGACGAGGAGCGCTTTTGATTTTCTCTGTTACCTCCTGTTCACCTGTTTTTTTTGGTGCCTTTGTGTCTTTGTGGTGAAAAATCCTGTTCCAATCTAAGTCAGTCCCCGCCGGCGCAGTTCGGCGACGACGGTCTGCACGATGGCGTTGACCTGACGCGGGTCGAATCCGTTGGTTCCGCTGCCGGCGGGGCAGCCTCCAACCGGCTCGTTCGTGAAGCCGTGCTCCGCCAGCAAGCATTGCAAGGTCTTGCTGAGCGTCGACAGATCGGTTTTCTGTTCGGGTGAGAGCGGCTGGCGGCCGACGCCCATGTGGAAGCCGCGCAGCTCGACAGCCGCGCGGAATCCTTCGGGAAACTCGGCCGAATAGATCATCGTGTCAAACAGCGTGATCAGGTCGTATTGAATCTTGCGCGCGGCATCGAGCTGGCCGGCGAGCGTCAGGTCGTAAAGTCGGCGGGTCAATTCAGGAACGACCCCGGAGCTGGCGTTCGTGCCGCCGTCGCAGCCGATTAAAAGCATTGGCATCAACGCGGCGTCCCATCCCGTCAGGAAGGCAAAGTCGGGTCGGTTCGGCCGCACGGATTTGATCATGCGAATCATGTGTGGAATGTCGCCCGACGAATCCTTAATCGCGACGATCCGTTCGCACTCTTCCGAAAGTCTCTGCACCGTGTCGACGTCGATGGGGCTCGCGAACATCGGGATGTTGTAGAGCGTCACGTCGACTGGCGTGTTGCGTCCAATTTCTTTGAAGTACGCGTACACCGCGGCGGGGCTCAGCTTGTAATAAAACGGCGCCACGATCGCGACGGCCCGGACGCCCAAGCGCGCATAGTGCTCACAGGCACGCAGCGTTTCCTGGACGTTGGCTTCGGCCGCTCCGGCGAGAATCGGGACTCGGCCGCGCGTTTGATCGACGATGATCTCGGTAATCCGGCGCCGCTCGTCGGCGCGAAAGCGAGTGAATTCGCCGGTCGAGCCGTTGGGATAGAGGCCGTGGACGCCGCGCTCGATCAGCCAGTCGATGTAACGCCGCAGCTCCGATTCCTGGATTTCGCCGTCTTCGTCGAGTGGGACGAGATTCGGGGTGAAAATCCCCCGCAGCCGTTCCGATTGTGCCATCGCGGACTGTCTTTCGCGCCATTTGGAGGATTGAGGGTGGGCTTCGTATTATACAACCCAAACGCCCCGCCCTGCCCGGGTCGGCAAGTGACTCGCTGCGACCCGCCGGCATGGACTAGCAGTTCCTGAGCGTGCTGCCGTGTAGAGGAGCCCCGGACGGGCCGCGCGTTCGGCAGATTGAGCAAAACCCCAACAACACCGGGACGCGGGCGGATCGCCATTCAGTGCTTTGGGGCGCCAGCGATTGCAGGTTTGCGCCCTCGCCGGAACGGGGCGAGCCTTCGTGGGCCCCTCCGTCCGCGCCGTCGTCGGATTTTTTCGCGGGCGTCTCTTCTGCCGGCGCGTCCCCCTGCGCGATGGGGTGTCCTCCGAATTGAATGAGGAGGATCAGCACCAGAGTTGCCACCGGAAGCAGCAGGACTGGCGAGTATCCGTAGGCCACGGGGGCATAGCCAAAAAGCGCGACTACCCCGGCCACCGTCAGCGCATAAGGCAACTGGGTGAAGACGTGGTCGAGATGACTGCACGAGGAAGAGGCAGACGAGAAAATCGTGGTGTCACAAATCGGCGAGCAGTGCCTGCCGAACACAGTCCCGCCGATCACAGCGCCGATCGTCGCCAGGAACAGAGGATGTATCGGGTCCGACTCGTTCAAGTCGGCAAGCAGCGAATGCGTCACCGACAAAAAGGTCGGCAAGGTCACCGCCAGGGCAGCCCACGAGCTGCCCAAGGTCGCGGTCGTCAGACCGACCGTCAAGAATGCCACGAGCGGTACCCACTCGACCGTCACGCGCGGCTGCCCGAGTTCCGCCAGGAATCCAGCCGTATTGAGGTGGTCGGCGTCGCAGACCCGATGAAACGACCACGAAAGCACGAGGATCAGCGCGGCGGGGACCATTCGCTGCAGCCCCGACACCCAGGCGCTCAACCCTTGCTGCAGGCTCATCGATCGGGACCAAACCGCCAAAACGACTGCGGCCATGGACGCAAGGAACGCACTGAAGAACATCACGCGGTGCGGATGGGAATGCTCGAGACAATCGAGCAGCCCAGGTTCGCCCGCGCCGCAGGCGCCGCTTGTGCGAGCAGGTCGCTACGACCAGTCCACCAGAGTCCGGCAGCGCCAAACCAAACAAGAGAACGAGAGGGATCACCGCGTTGCGAACGAGCTTTGTTCCACCGGGGGGGTCGGGTTCGACAGGCGGAAGCACGGCAGGGTCGGACAAGTCTGGACGACTCAAATGACCCTGCGATGTGGCCCGCAGTTCGGCGTAGAACATTGGTCCAAAATCGCGACCCAAAAAAATGACCAGGGCCGCAAAGGTCAGCATCAAGATTGGGTAGAAGCAATAGGGCAAGCTGGCCAGGAGCGTGGCCGTAGGGCTGCCGACGATTCCCAAATCTTCAAACGTCGCGCGGAGCGTGCCCCGCTCAGCGGCGATCCAGGTCGAGATGATCGCCAGAGCCGCGACGGGAGCGGCCGTCGTATTGACCAGGAACGCGAGTTTTTCTCGGGAAATCTTCAAGCGGTCCGACAAGGGACGCAAGGTCTTGCCGACGATCAACGTGTGGGCATAGTCGTCCAGGAAAGTGAACATCCCGAACAGCAGCACGGCTAATTGGCCCCGCTCGCGAGTGTTCGCGCGCTTGGCCAGGCGGTCGGTCAATCCCGAGAGGCCGCCGCCTGCCGCCAGCACCGCGAACAGCGAGCCGAAAAAGAGCATCACGGCGAGAATCGAGAGGTGCGACCCGCCGAGAGTCCCCGGCTGCTCTCCTTCGAACGTCACGAACGAATCGATCGTTTCGACGAAGGCGTGAAACAGGTTCCCTCCGTCGAGGATGGCCAGTCCGCACCAGATGGCCACGAACATGGCCAGTACGAAGTTCCGCGGCCAGAGACAAAGCATCAAGGCGACGGCCGCCGGCGCGAGTGCCAGCCAACGGAACGTGCGCGGCACTTGCAGAGTGACCGACTTGCGGTCGCCCCCGTCGACGACGATTTCGGGCCCCGAGATATAAACCTTTCGCCCGTCGTGCTGATCCGTCGTCAGGTCGAGCACACCGTTGTGAAAGGGGCCGAGCTTGGAATCGTCGCTTTGCGGAACCGCGAGGCGAATGCCCGTGATCAGCGGCTGCTCGTTGTACGAGAGGTCTGGATTCCCGGCGGCATCGTAGGCGCGGATGACAATCCGCCGCACGGGCACGTCAGTGAGGACTATTGCTGGAACTTCGATGCTGAAGCGCTGGTGATCGACGAGCGTTTCTTCATGCGCCGGCCGGTCAGCGCCGCCCGCGGCGCCTGATGCGGCAAACACCGCCGAAATCGAAAGCGCGATCGCAGTCCAGTTGCCCATCGGGGATCATCCACACGAAGGCTGGGCTGATTCCACTGCCGAGTCGGATCCGGGCCAGAAGACGCGGACCGTCGTGCCGACGCCCAGGTTCGACTCGACGTCGATCCACCCGCCGTGACTGGCGACGATCCGCCAGCACTTGCAGAGCCCAAATCCCAGTCCGCGCCCGGCGTCGCGGCCCGAATAAAACGGATCGAAGAGATGGGCCCGATCGGTCTCACTCAGACCGCGACCATTGTCTGAAACGATCGTCACCGCAAAGGGACGGCCGTCGATCGTCGTGGCGGCCGCGCTGATCCGAATGTCCCCGGACGACGGCGCGACCGCATCGAGGCTGTTGCGCACGAGTTCGCTCAGAACGACTTTGAGCTGGGTGATATCGACCGTCGCAAACACGGTGGCGTCCGCGTGGAACGTCAACGTCACGGAGCGCTCGCGGGCCGTGTCCTCGAAGCGCTCGACAATCGCCCGAACCGCGTCGTTGACGATCAGCCTCTCGCGGACCGGGGCCGGCGGACGGGCGAAGACCATCAGGTCCCCGATCATGTCGCGGATGCGAAGCGCCTGCGCGGCAATCGTCGCCAGGCTCTGCCGCCGGCTGGGATCCTGCTCGTGCTTGAGAAGAGTCTGCACGCGGCCAACGATCGTCGCCAGCGGATTGTTGATCTCGTGGCCCGCGCCCGCGGCAAACTCGGCCAGCGCCGCAATTTTGGCGGCTTCGAGTTCGCGCGACTCGGCGCTGCACGCAGTCTCCTGCAGTGCGCTCGGATGTGCGCACCCTAAGGGGACGGAGCGCCCCGGATCCGCTGCGAATGCGGCCACGGCCGCCGCTCTTTCCACGACGGGCCTCCTTGCGCGACCGTGGACTCAAACTGATGACGTTAGCGGGCGGCCTGGGCCGGCTCCATGTCGAGCAGATGGCACATCCGTTCGACGAGCTTCTCGACCTCGAACGGTTTCTGCAGGAAGTCGTTGGCTCCCGACGCTCGCAGTTCGGTGATTTTGTCCGGCTCGACCATCCCGCTGATGCAGATGATTTTGACGTCGTCCAGGGCCGAATCGCTGCGGACCCGCTGGCAGACCTCTTTGCCGTTAATATCCGGCAGCATCACGTCGAGGACGATCACGTCCGGATGGTATTCTTTCACCATCATGCCGGCGTCGAAGCCGTTGTTGGCAACGCGGACCTCGAAGCGGCCATCCGATTCGAGCACGTCGCGAATCAGTTCCACCAGTTCCTCGTCGTCGTCGACGATCAGGGCCTTGCGCTTGCCGCTCTCGAGCGCGTCGGTGGGGATGCTGTTTTCCTTCATGAACTTATAGAGGACATCCCGGGGGATACGGCGAAAACGCGAGCCGGGGACGCGAAAGCCTTTCAGCTGTCCCGAGTCAAAGCAACGAATGATGGTCTGCTGGCTGACCTTGCAGATCTTCGCTGCCTCGCCCGTGGTAAAGACCGTTTTCATAACGCTCGTCCCATTCCTTCGATTCTGAGCAGTGTGTTGTGAGCGGAGGTCCATTTCGGGCCTCGGAAATCCCTCCACAAGAGGGGCTCCTCCCTGGTGGCGCTAGCTCATCCGCGCCGCGCCACTCCTTTGCTCGCTCACATCCTTCGGAAAATCGGCCCTCACGAGGAGTTGAAAAGGGAAAGCTGATTCCTTCAGTGACACTTGAACCGACCGGGGGGGCCGGCTGCCGGCGCCTGCTTAATCGAAGCCGGGCGCAAGCAACTCCATTCACACGCTTGCTTAATTGATATTCTTTAGCGCGTCAAGACAACTTGCCAGCCTTATCAGAGACCCCGTTGATGGCCAATCTGTGAAGTCGTTGCGGTAAGTTGGGCTCACAACCCGTCTTGGGTTGTTGTCCAGTGTACCAAAGCTCAAGCATGTGTGTGCGACGGATTCACTCGCCAGTTCGAGAAACCAGCCGGTTCGGTTCCTTAAGATAGAGGGCCAGAACGGCGAGGTCGGCTGGCGTGATTCCGCTGATCCTGCCTGCCTGCCCTAGGTTTCCGGGCCGCACTCGACTGAACTTTTCGCGAGCCTCGGCGCGGAGCTGGGGGATGGCCACGTAGTCAAATGTCGGGGGAATTCCCAACGATTGCACCTTCGATTGACGTTCGATGTCGAGGGATTGCCGGCGGATGTAGCCCCAGTATTTGGTTTCGACGACGACCTGATCGATGGCCCGCTGAGAGAGGCCCAGACTCCTGGCTTCTGGAGCCAGGGCCACAAGATCATTCCAGGTCGTTTCCGGACGCCTCAGGTGTTCTTCCAGCGGCTGCCCCTGCCGCCGGGCCGTTTGGATAAATTGCAGGCCCGCGGCAAACTCCTCCTCGTATTTGCTGAAATCGTGGGCACGCCGGGAGTCCACCAATCCGAGCCGGGTGCCCAGGGGAGTCAGACGGCGGTCGGCGTTGTCATGGCGCAAGAGCAGCCGATACTCGGCCCGGGATGTAAACATGCGGTACGGCTCGTCAACTCCCTTGGTGACCAGGTCGTCGACGAGCACGCCGAGATAGGCCTGGCTGCGATCCAACACGAGGGGCGGGCGGCCGGCAACTTTGAGGGCCGCGTTGACTCCCGCAATCAGCCCCTGCCCCGCCGCCTCTTCATACCCCGTGGTGCCATTGATCTGTCCCGCGAAAAACAGCCCGGCCACCGACTTGGTTTCGAGCGACGGAGTGAGTTGGGCGGGGGGCGCGTAGTCGTATTCCACCGCATATCCGTAGCGGATGATCTCGGCCCGCTCGAGACCCGCGATGGAATGAATCAGTTCGTCCTGGACGTCGCGGGGCAGGCTGGTCGAAATGCCATTGCAATAGACTTCCCTCGTGTTGCGTCCTTCGGGTTCGAGAAAGATCTGGTGCGACTCTTTGTCGGCGAAGCGGACCACCTTGTCCTCGATCGACGGGCAATACCGCGGCCCGGTTGAGTGGATCTGCCCGCTATACATCGGGGCCCTGTGCAGGTTGGCCCGAATCAGCGCGTGAACGTGAGGATTGGTCTGCGTCAGGTAACAGGGGATTTGCGGCTGGGTGATCCGTTCAGTCAAAAACGAAAAGGGCTGCGGGTCGTCGTCGCCGGGCTGAATCTGCAGCGCGGCAAAGTCGATCGTCCGCCCATTCAGCCGGCACGGTGTTCCCGTCTTAAACCGTCGCAGCTCGAAGCCCAGCGCGACTAAACTCTGCGACAGCGCGTTCGTGGTCCCCTCGCCGGCCCGTCCGCCGGCCGTCTTGGCCTCGCCCGTGTGCATGAGCGCTTGTAGAAACGTGCCTGTCGTGATGACGACGGCCCGGGCGCGGTAAACGGCATCGCCGCGCACGCGCACACCGATCACTCGACCGGCGTCCGACTCGATGGCCTCGACCGTCTCTTGCCGCACGCCGAGGTTGGTTTGCTCCTCGACGCGAAGCTTCATTGCGAACTGATACGCTTTCTTGTCCGCTTGAGCGCGGGGACTATGCATGGCCGGCCCCTTGGTCCGGTTGAGCATGCGGAACTGGATCCCCGTCTCATCGATCACGCGCCCCATTTCCCCGCCGAGCGCGTCGATCTCCCGGACGATCTGCCCCTTGGCCACGCCACCGATGGCCGGATTGCAACTCATCTGGCCGATCGTGTCCAAGTTCATGGTCAATAGCGCGGTCTTGGCGCCCATGCGTGCGGCCGCAAGCGCGGCCTCGCACCCCGCATGCCCTGCTCCTACGACGACCACATCGAAATCGTAATGCGACGCAACCACTCGCCAGTTCCCGGATTGAGACGAACCTGAATTGTCAGGCCCTCCAATCGACCGAACGACCTATCTTAGTGGGTCACGCCCATCCCTTGCATCCGCGGGCCAAAACGCAATACTGCTGGGGCAGCGAACCGATCACGACTCGACGACTTTTTTGACACGGGAACAGAGACCATGACGACGACTCGAAGTGACGCAGTCAAATTGAAAGGCAACCCGGTCGCCTTGGCCGGCAACGAGCTTAAGGCCGGACAGGCCGCGCCCGATTTCAAACTGCAAGATACGGGGATGCAGGAAATCACTCTGACGGGCACCAATGGCAAAACGCGAATCATCGCGACCATTCCGTCGCTCGACACGCCCGTATGCGCGATGGAGACCAAGAAGTTCAACGAACAAGCCGCTCAACTTTCCAACGTCGATGTGCTGGTCGTCAGTATGGATCTGCCCTTCGGGCAGAAGCGCTGGTGCGGGGCCGAGAATGTCGCCAGCGTGAAGACCTTGAGCGCACACCAGTCGACGAAGTTCGGCGAAGATTACGGCGTGCTGATCCAAGGCGGGCCGCTCGACCGCTGCCTGGCTCGGGCGATCTTTGTGGTGGACGGCCAGGGCAAGCTGAAGCACGTCGAATACGTGAAAGAGATCACCGAGCACCCGAACTACGACGCGGCGCTCGCCGCCGCAAAGTAGATGGAGTCGGCCGGGCTCTCGCGTCCTGCGGTTGCCCGCTTGCCAAATCAGTGAATCGCGGGCTCGTTCGCAGATGCGAACGAGCCCTTTTCCTGCGCGGGCGCGGTCCGCGCGAGTCACTTGCGCCGGGGAACTCTACGGAACAGGTTCAAAGTGCGAGAACATGTTCTGAAATTCGGGCAGGTTGGCCGGGGTTTCATACCAGCAGGCCGCCTCGAACTTCTTCCAGAGGGCCAAGACGGCCGGATTCTTGTGAGCGCTTTCGATGGCTTCGCGTGACGCCCACTCAAAGATCTCCACGATCGTTCCGTCCGCCGTTCGCATCACGATCGGCGCCCGCTCGGTGACGAGCCCTTCGGCACGCAGCGGCGGCAAGTGATTGCGGACGAGTTCCAACAACGTCTGCTCGCAACCCGGACGCGGCTTGAAGCAGGCAATCGCGATCGATCCCATAGGTCTGCTCCGACAAATCCACGTTGCGATCCGCCCGTAAGGGAAGCGGATCTATTCGCTTCCGGCCGCGATCACCTTGGCGAGATCCCGAAATGTTCGCAGTTGGCCGAACTCGACGCTCGCGGGCTCCAACTTAGCCAGCGCGACCCCAAGCACGCTGGTGAAAATCAAGAAGAAGATGCTTGCCACGGTTAGAAGCGGCATGCTCCCAACGGCGCCAAAGACGATGCCAATCCCAGACGCGAGGAAGCACAGCATTGCAATATTGGCGAAGGGAGCGGAGCGCACGCAAATCGACGGAAGCGTGCCCGGAGCAAGCCGGGAAATCGCTCCGGTAAATACCAACGAGTAGTGCCGGGTGTATTCTTCGAGCGGAGTCGAAGGAGTGATCTTCTCCGCACTAACGCCCGCTTGGCCCAGCAGCGAGCGAATCGTCAGAAAAGCCCCCGCGGACCGGCCGGCACAGCCGAGCATGCGTGCGGGCCGCACCGTCGGCCTTTTCGCGTGCCGCGCGATGAGCTGACAGACGTCGGCGAGCGTCTTCTTACGGCCGGGTTTAAGGACGGACTTCCACTCAAAGTCCGAGCAGTTGATTTCCCATTCCTTGTTGAGACCGCGTGCAAGCAGGCGCCAGTCGACCGTGAGGATGAAGAGTCCCTCGGGGTCGCGCGCCCGGCACCACGCTCCGACCGTTGTTTCGAAAGAAATCACCGTTTCGGGATCACCCTCATCCGCGCACAACTGCCGGTGTTGATCCTGAAAAACCGACAGCACGTAGTCGGCCGTTGCCGGCTCCTCGCCGGGCGGATAATCGACTTCCATGAAGCGATCGCTCCTATCGAATCCGCGTTCCCTCTACTTCCCTTCCCAAGGCTCCTTCACTCCCGCCTTGTAATAGTTCGGGAACGCCGGGTGCTTCGGGTGGGTGACCGGATGCTTGGCCAGTTCGCTCGTCACATATTCGATTGCTTTGTCGAGCTGCGGGTCCTTGCCCTCTCGGACGGCCTTCGGGTCGAACTCCACCTCGACGTCGGGACCCACGCCCCGATTCTCTACGTCCCAGCGACCGTTCGGGAACCAGATGCCCCACCGCGGTGCGGTCACGCTCCCGCCGTCGATGAGGGGGGGATAGCCGCCAATGCCGACCAGACCACCCCACGTCCGCTTGCCGATCAACGGGCCCAGCCCGGCCTGGCGGAATGTGTAGGGGAGATAATCGCCGCCCGAGCCCGCCATCTCGTTGATCAGCATGACCTTCGGGCCGGGGATCGCCGACGTCGGGAATTGCTGGTCGGCGCCCTCCCGCGTCGTCGCGTAGTTGCGGATCGGGTTTCGCAGATAGTCGACGATGTGGTCGGCCAGCGCTCCGCCTCCGTTAAACCGCTCGTCGACAATGACGGCATCGCGCCCCGCCTGGGCGAAGAAATAGCGATTGAAGCGGATGTAGCCTTGAGCGCTCGTGTCAGGCACGTAGACGTACGCCACCTTGCCGCCGGTGGCCTTGTCGACCGCCCGACGATTGGCGTCGACCCAAGCCAGATTGCGCAGCATCCGCTCGTTCTCGATAGGCACGACAGTCACTTCGCGGCTCCCCTTCCCGTCGGGAGTCGGGCCGACCTTGAGGATCGTCTGCTTGCCGGCGGTGCCTTCAAACAGGCGGTAGACCTCGTCGTCGCCGCGAAGCTCTTGCCCGTTCACCTCGAGGAGATACTCGCCCTCTTTGACGTTGGCGCCCGGCTGCGTCAGGGCGCTCTCAAGCTGGGGTTCCAGCTCTCGCCGCGATAAATCTTGACGATCCGGTGCCGACCGTTCTCGACTTTGAAATCCGCGCCGAGCAGGCCGCCTTTGCGCGGCTCGCGTTCCGGGACGTCCCCACCCATCAGGTAAACGTGCTGCAGGCTCAAGCCGGAGAGCAGCTCGTTCAACAAGTAGGTCAGGTCGTACCGGCTGCCGAGACCGTCGACATAGGAGGCGTGGCGGGCCCACTCGCCGTTCAGGTCGTAGCCGTGGAAATTGGGATCGTAGAGGAAGTCGCGCTCGAGCCGGTGCACTTCGCGGTAGATCTGCCGCCACTCGGCCCGCGGGTCGACGAGGACCTCGAATTCGTCCATCTTGAGTGCGCCATCGCCGGGCTTGGCCGGCGCAGCCGTGCCCACAATGAACCATCCCGGCCCGCTGTGATAGAGCATCTTTTCGCCGTCGAACGAGATCGCGATGGTCGACGCCCCATCGACGATCTTTTCGGCCTTTCGCTTGGCCAGATCGAAACGGGACACGGTCATTCCAGGGGTGCCCCCGCCACCGGGCCCGCCGCCCCCGATGTGGGACTCGGGGGCTTCCATGATAAAGAAGGTCCCCGCCTTGCCGGCGCTCAGGCTGACGTAGTGCTTGCCCGGCAGGGGCAAAGCGATCGTCCGCTGGTCGAGGTTTTCGAGATCGATTTTGACCTTGGGCGTTTCCTTGCCGGCGTCTTTCTTATCTTTGCCGTCTTTGCCCTTCTCATCTTTGGCCTTGTCCTCTTTGCCCTTCTCGTCCTTCCCCTTCTCTTTCTCTTTGTCGGCGTCCTTCTTGTCTTTCTCGTCGTCGCTCTCCGGAGCCAAAGGCGAAGGATCATCCTTGCTCAAAACGACAACGTACGCTGCTCGCGTCACGGGGCGATTGAAGGTCGACATGCCCGACCCGACCGACGGGCCAATGTCGGTGCTCGCCAGAAAGTAGAGGTACTTCCCCCCTTTGTCGAACGCAGGGTTGTCGGCGTCGCTCATGCCGTCCGTGATTTGCGTGACCTTGCCCGTCTTCAGCGAGTAGAGGAAGACCGCGTTCAGGAACGACTTAATCGGTCGCGCGAAGGCGAACCATTGGCTGTCGGGCGACCAGGCGACCGCGCCCGTCGGCCCCTCGCCGTAGTAACCGGTGTCGGCTTTTTTCGACTTGCCGGTGGCGACATTGACGAGCCACACGTTGGTTTTCTTGTCGCTGCAGGCGATCCACTTGCTGTCGGGCGACCAGCTCGGGCTGTAGAAGAATGATTCGCCGTCGCCGACCTTCAGCACCTTGGCTTTGCCGCGGCCATCTTGCTTCCGAATGTGCAGTCGGTACTCACCCGACGCGTCTGAAAAATAAGCAATCGATTTGCCGTCCGGCGACCAGGCCGGATCGCGCTCGGCCGCTCCGACGGTATTCGTCAGGTTGCGGATGTCGCCCTTCTCGGCCGGCACCGTCAGGATCTCGCCATGTGCCTCGAACACGGCGCGGGCGCCCGTCGGCGACAAGTCGGCCCCCTGAATCGCTTTGGCGACTTTTGAGAGCTTGGACCGGACGCTCGGAAGGTCGGCGGCCACATGGATCGAAACCGGCTTCGACTTCTGCGACTTGAGATCGAGCAAGTGCACCTTGCCGAAGACCTCGAACACAATCGCATCGGCACAGGCGGACGCCGACTTGATGTCGCCCCCGGCATCCTTCGGATCGACGATGCGGCGGATGCTCTTGCCCGCCACGTCGCAGGCATAGATCGTCGTCGGCCCTTCGCGGTCAGAAAGGAAATAGATTGTGTCGCCGATCCACATCGGGTTGAAATCGGCCGAAGTCGTTCGCTCAACTTTGATAATCGACGAATCGTCCAGGTCGGCGATCCACAGCGGGCTGGCGCTGCCGCCCCGATAATTCTTGAGCGGCCGCATCGGGCCGGGGAACTGCGGCTTGTTCGAGAACGGCACGTAGGCGATCCGCTTGCCGTCGGGGGACAGCGAGCCGTCTTCGGCCATGGGCAGCGGCAGCTCGGTCGGCTCTCCGCCTGTCGCCGGAACCATGAAGAGTCGCAGGAAGCGGCCGTAGCTGTGCCGCGACGAGCGGAAGATGATTTGCTTGCCGTCCGCGGTCCAACCCACGGGCACATCGGGATCTGGATGATGGGTCACCCGCCGAGGCACGCCGCCCGCGGCCTGAATCACGTAGACGTCGAGGTTGCCCTCGTACTCGCCCGCAAAGGCGATCGATTTTCCGTCCGGCGAGAAGACCGGATAACTCTCCAGGCCGACGCCGGCCGTCAGTCGGCGAGCGTCGCCCCCCTCGCGTCCGACGATCCAGAGATCGCCGGCATAGGTAAACGCGATCTGCGACGCGCTTACTGCCGGCAACTGCAGCAACAGCGGCGGCTCCTTCGCGGCCGGTTTCGGCTCGTCGGCCGCCAGCCGTCCGCCCGACAGGACCAGAAGCCCGAGGACAGCCGTGAAGGAGCATCGGGCCCAGAGCCCCTGCCGCGGGAATTGGTTCCCGATCGATCGCCTGCAAAAACCTAAGCCGCTCGCCATTTCTCTGGTTCCGGAATCTGGGGTGCAACAGGGGCCGCACAAAACGTGGGGTGCGGACAGTTTCAGTTCAATACGGCTGTAATTCTCATTCAGTGGGCAGTTCTTGGGAGGAAATTGATCAACGGGGAGAACTGCGCAAACTTTTAGCATACCGGGGAGAAATGGCTGAGGCAACGAGCCGCCAGGCAGCCGTGAGGTCGGGGCACTGACGGAACGTGAATCGCGACGGGAACTGCCTCTTTTCGACTCCCAGATGCGCTCCCGACTGGCTCGATCTGCCTTGGGAGCGTGTCCCGGAGGTTACCCGATCAAGCGGGCCGCCAAACGATCGGTGCCCGATCGTCATCGCTCCCCGATGTCGTTACGACCAGAAGTGGACCTTGATTGCCGCCTCGAGCGTGGCCCACAAGTTATTGAGGGCGTGCATTCCGATCGGAATGTAGAGCGAGCCGGTCCGAATTCGCGCGTAGCCCAGCAACAGACCCATCAAGAAGAGATCCGCCAAATCGATCAAGTCGTACTGAGTGTGCAGCGCGGTCCACCCCAGAGAGGTCAGCACGACCGCGCCGATGCTTCGCAGCCGCGAATATCTCAATCCGGCAAGGGCAAACCCTCGGAAGAAGAATTCCTCAAACAGCGCCGCGCCGACAATGACGGCGAACCACAGGAGAGGCTCAAAAATCACCGAGCGGTACGCATTCTCCATAAACTTCGGGACGATCGGTCGGCCCAGAAGCCACGTAACCGAGTCTGAGCCGGCGCAAAACAGGAGGCAAATCCCCAACCAGGCGAGCCACTGCGCCAGCGGCACATTACGCAGGCCGAGGTATTCCTTCACTGAGATTCCGCGCTTGAGCCAGGCGAACAGAACGCAGACCGGAGGAAGGAGGATTCCCGAGAGCGTCCCCGCGATCGCGAGCAGGGTCCCGTCCTCCGTGAGCGAGCTCGGCGCGCCGTGGCCGGCCATGAGCTGGCCAAATAACGCCCTCCCCGATGGCGTCGCGAAAAAGTAAATGAACGTCGCAACGACCTGCACGACGATCCAGGCAAGCAGAATCAAGAAAGAGAACCCAAGTGTTGCCCAGAATCCCCAGGGCTTACTTGCGGCGATGGGAGGGGGCACGGGTCCTAGCGTCGGCGATTCCGATGCGGACATCTCGGGGCCCCTCTCCGCGTGGTTTCGAGACGGCGCAGCAATGCAGCGCCATTATCGTGCAGTCTGATCGCCGACTCAGCGATGATGGCGCCATTTCACTCGAAGGGCGAACCGCAATCAAGTTTTTTGTGTCGCCGCGATGCCGAGCGTTCGTTCCCCCAGGTATCGGTAAGCATCCGACGCTTCGAAAAACGCGCGTAGAACAGCTGCCCCTGCTCGTCGCGCGGCTTGGGAAGTGATAGTTGCAGCTGCGACAGGGCGTTGCCGGTGATCATTCGGCCGCGTGGCGTGCGCAGGACGAAACCGATGCGGAGAAGAAACGGTTCGATCTCGTCCTCGAGCGTGTCTGTGGGAATGTTGAGACTGTGGCCCAATGCCGAAACCCCCGCCGGGCCACCGCCGAAGGAGTGGACAAGCGTGGTGAGATAGCGACGGTCTTGCGCTTCGAGCCCCAGGTCGTCGACCTCCTGCAGGTGAAAAGCGTCCCGGGCTGCTTCTGGAGTGATGCGCCCGTCCGACCGGCTTTGGGCATAATCCCGGGCCCAGCGGAGCAGATTGTTGGCCTTGCGCGGCGTGCCGCGGCTGCGCTTGGCGATTTCACCGACGGCCTCTTCGGAAATCTCGGTCCTGAGCTTTCGTGCGCTGCGACGGACGATCTCGGCGATCTCGTCGACAGAGTAGAAATCGAGGTGCTCGCGATTGACGAACCGGTCGCGCAACGGGCCGGTCAAGAGGCCGCTGCGAGTGGTCGCGCCGATCACGGTGAAGCGCTGCAGCTTGATATTCACCGTGCGAGCGTTCAAGCCGTCGCCGAGCGTGATATCAACCCGAAAATCCTCCATTGCCGGATAGATATACTCTTCGACCGCCGCGGGCATGCGGTGGATTTCGTCGATGAACAACACCGAGCCGTGGCTGGCATTGGTGAGATACGGGAGCAAATCCTTGGGTGCGCTCAACGAGGGGCCTGACGTGATTTGCATCTCGGTGCCCAGCTCCCGCGGAATCACAGTGGCCAGGGTCGTTTTGCCCAAACCTGGCGGGCCGTCCAAGAGCAAATGGCCCAAAGGTTCCTGCCGCATCTTTGCCGCGTCGAGCGTGATCTTCAGACGCGTGAGCACTTTTTCCTGGCCGATGACATCTGCCAGGCATTGCGGACGAAGTTCGTCGTCGTAGCGGGATTCGTCAGGGCCGCCCGGGCCCGTCGCGCCTCCGGGGGGCTGGCGAGGGCCAGAGCCGCCATCGACATTGCCGGGCGAGTCGGAATCCTTGCGTTTTCCGCGGAAAACCGGTTCACGCGCCATCGTCGGACGGTCCCAGTCCGTTAGTGCCAGCCAGCTCAGCTTAAGACGACCACCGCATCGGTCATCAGGTCGTGCAGCGCCTGTTTTTTCGGAGTCAACAAGGGCATGACGAAGCCCATTCCGCAGATCAAGAGCGACGCGAGCTTGGCCACCGTGCGAATGGCGGCACGCGGGAATGTCAGGCGGCGACCATCGGCTGCGCAGACGATCATTCCCAGTGCGCGCTTTCCGATCGTGGCCTGGTCGCGAGAACTTTCCAAAGCCGCGCTATAGAAAAACCATAATAAGAACCAGGCCTGCCCACCGGCGCGACCCACCAAGAGAGCCAAGGCGCCGGATGCCAACGAGATGAGCGCCAAATCAATGACTGCGGCCGCCCCCCGGCGAAAGAACCCCGCATAGCACATCGGATACGAACCTGGGACGAGCGGCAGACCACACGCGGCACAATAAGCCGCACCGAACGCGGCAGGTTGTCCGCAGCGCGGGCAGTAGAGGGACGGGGTTGAGCCAGGCGCCGGGCGCGAGACAATCGGACCAGCGGCCGCCGGCCCCGCCGGGGCAGAGGTCACGCTGCCCGAATCAATTGTGCTCGATCGCCCCGCGGCTGAACCTTCAGCGGTCAGGGTCGCCTCGAGCGGTGGCGCGCCTAATGCGCCCCCGGCCGTCGGGCTTGTACCCGAAGCGAGACTGGTCCCGGGCGCCAAGCCACCGACTGGGCCCGCTGTCGGCCCAGGTGTCGGTGCGTTCGCCCAGGCGGCGGTCGCCGCCAGTTCCGGGGACCTGACAGACGACGCAGACGGCGAAGCTTCCGCGGGCTCGCTGGTAGCCGGCACGGTGATCAAGTCATTACATGACGGGCACTTCGCCAAGGCCAGCGCGCGCGATTCGGCCGTCGTAAGGAACTTGCCGCAATGCGGGCAATTGAACTCGATCGCCACTCTCAGGCCCCGCTCATCGCCTCGGCCATAATCTCGTCGGGGATATTGTAGTTGGCCGTCACGCTTTGGACATCATCCTGGTCTTCGAGCGCTTCGATCAACTTCAACATCCGCCGGCTGGCGTCGGCATCGAGATCGACGGTGCTGGAGGGGACGCGTTGAATTTCCGACACGTCAACGGGGATCTTGGCAGCCTCAAGAGCTTCGGCGACCTTTTGAAACGACTCAGGCGACGAAAGGACCTCGTAGGACTCGCCGGAACGCTTGACGTCGTCGGCCCCGGCGTCGATGGCCGCGCTGTAGAGGGCGTTCTCATCGACATGCTTGGCTGGGACGAGAAAGACACCCTTGCGCTCGAACATCCAAGCGACGCAACCGACGCTTCCCAGTCGGCCGCCGGCGACCTCGAAAATCTTGCGGATTTCGCCGGCCGTGCGGTTGCGGTTTTCTGTGAGGATGTCGCAGAGCACGGCCACGCCGCCGGGGCCATAGCCTTCGTAGACCACCTCGGAGTAGGACTCGTCGTTCCCGCCGCCGCACCCCTTTTTGATCGCCCGCTCGATATTGTCCTTGGGCATGCTGGCCTTGCGGGCCTTGTCGATCGCGTAGCGCAGCGCCAGGTTTGAGGCCGGATCGGCGCCGCCGTGATGCGCCGCCACGATCAGCGCGCGACTGAGTTTGCCGAAGAGTTTTCCCCTCCGCTTGTCGGCGGCCCCTTTCTTAATGGCGATGTTCGCCCAGTGTGAATGCCCAGCCATGACTCTCAGCTCGTTCTCAATGTCGAAACATAGCGACGAAGATGGTGGCTGGCGTCGATCGCAGCGACCCGCCAGCGGCCGGAGATTGTTGGGGGCGAACCGACGCGGTTCGGGGCCCAGCCACCCTTCGAGTCGCGCAGTCGATTTCGTGAATCGGTTTATTTCTTGGTCGATGCCCCGTTGCTCGAGTTCGCTTCCGATTTGGAATCGGCGGCGCGGGAGCCGAGCTTCTCCTCGAGGCGGTGGATCAGTTTCGCATCCGGGAACGAATCGTCCTTGGCCTCTTTGAGCGCCCTTTTCCAGGCCTCCTGAGCTTTCTCAAGCGAATTCAGCTTGACGTAGCAGTCGCCCAGATGCTCAGAGATCGTCCCATCCCCGCCACCCGGGCTGCTGGCGGCCTGCTCGAGAAACTTGAGTGCCTCGTCGAGGCGGCCCAGCTTGAACAGAACCCAGCCCATGCTGTCGAGGTAAGCTACATTGTCCGGTTCGGATGTCAGGGCGATTTTGATCATCGACTCGGCGCGGGCGAGGTTCTTTCCTTGGTCGGCATAAAGGTATCCCAGGTCATTGTTGACCGAGGGATCCTTGGGATCTTCAACGAGGATCTGCTCGAGAATCTTTTCGCCGGTCGGCACGTCGCCCTTCTGGACATAGCAGTTTGACAGCGCGTACTGGCACCGCCGCGAGAATTCCTTGTTCTTAGACCGCTTGATCATGTCCTCATAGCGGCGGACGGCCTCGCTCCACTGGTGGCTGTGGGAGAAGATCCAAGCCTCCCAATACGAAAGCTCTTCGTCATTATCGAGCTTTTGGGCTTCGCGAATCGAAGCCAGCGCATCCTTGGTTTTGCCGCCCAGCTCTTGGGACCGCGACAACAAGGCCAACAGCTCGACCCGGATCATGTCCCCTTCGTTACCGCTGGGAAACAGCGGCTCGGCGAGCGTTTTCTTCAGGATCTCGGCGGCTTCGAGGTAGCGTTTCACCAGCACGAGATGCTTGCACAGTTCGTCAGCCAGCCGCGGAGCTGCCTCGCGCCGCGCCTGCATGGCGTAGTTGTAGAATTCGACGGCCGCATCGGTACGCTGCCCCTTAGCCGCCATGCGCCCGACAAGATAGGCGGTGAAGAAGTCGATTTTCGACTTGTCGGATGTTTTCAACTTGCGTGCGGCCGCGATCAGGCTGTCGATGAACGGCACGTCTTTCTGAATGTCGTTCAACAGCGCGTCGAGCCGATCGAGGCCCTTTTGCCCCTGGAAGCCCTTGGAAAGGGCATCCAGCATCTCCTCGGGTTTTTTCTCCTTGCGGTAAAGCGCCGCGAGGCTGACGTAGCCCTCGGGGTTCCCCGTTTCTTTGAGCACCCGGGTGATCAGCTCTTCGGCCTCTTTGAGACGCCCGGCGGCGATGTACTGGTCGGCCAGAAAATACTGCAGCGTGCTGTTGCGGTTGTCGTCCTTGGCCAGGTCCTCTATGCGATGAAGGAATAAGACTTCTTTGCCCGTAACCTTCAGGATTTCGCGCAGGAGTTCATACGGGTGACGCCCTTTCCCTTGCAGTTGGGCATCCAGATAAGTCTGCAAGTGCTTGAGGGCAGCGTCGTACTGCTTGGCTCTGAAGTAGGCCTGGGCCAAATTGAAGCTGATCGCGCCCGGTTTACCGCTGCGCGCCTGAACCGCCTCTTCAAAGGCTTGGATGGCTTGAGCCGTGCGGCCGGCCGCCAGGAAGATCTCACCCATTGCCTCAAAACGAGCCAGGCCCTCGCGCTCGAGCGCCTGCGCGAGTCTGGAAATCGAGACTGTACTTGGCCGGATTGCGCCGGGCGTCAAATACCACGGCATAGGCGTCGGCCGCCTTGTCGATCTTGCGCATTTCCATGCAGAGCGCCGCCAACTGCAATTGCAATAAGACGTATTGAGACGTGTCGTGCTTGAGCTGGGGGGACTTCAGGGCCCGTTCGAGGTACTCGGCGGCCTTCTCGAGCTTCTGCTGCTCGCGAAGCTGGTCGGCGAGGATCCGCAGGATCTCGAGGTTTTCCGGATCGAGCTCGATCGCCTTCTGAGCGTACTGCAAGCCCTTCTCAGTGTCGTTCAGGGCAAAAGCCAGCGGCACCAACTCGCGATAGACCTCGACCGCAGTCGGGTCCACCTTGATGGCCGCCTGGTAATCCTGCAGAGCCTCGGTGAAGCGGCTCTGGTCCTGCTTGAGCTTGCCGGTCATGTACAAGGCGAGCGCTTCGGCTCGCTTCTTTTGTTGCGGCGTCTCGGCCTTCTTGGGTTTGAACTCGGGGACGGGATTCCCAAATTCGTCGGTCACTACGGTCTTGCCGGGCGCGGCCTTGGCCTTTGGTGCCGCGGACTGAGGAGTCTTCGGCGGCGCCGGCGCATCGGCCGGCGGCTCGTCAGCCAGCGCCCCTAAAGGCAGCGCCAGGCCGCACGCCGACACCGCGGTCAGCAGCAGTCCAAGCACTCCGACCCTCGCAACATTTTGATTTTTGGCCATGCTCCCCATCCTTCGTGGAGGTGTTACTCGAGAGGCGGCCGAGGCCGCTTTTCGAGCGTCTGAAAAATTACCAGGGCAGCGCCTTCCCCCAAGCGGTGTCGTCGCACCGAAGCTGGTTTGCCGATTGTCGGGCGATCGAACGTGGTCGACTGCCGCTCTCTACGGCCATCGAGCCGGCAAGTTCCGTCCTGCCGGTTGCGAGCCCCCGAGACAGGTCCATTTTAGTCGTCGGCCGCCGGTGCACCAAGGCGGGTTTGGGGTTAACGCTTTTTGCGGGAGGCCGGGACGCGGTGCCCGTCCCGGGCGCGCGAGGGCTTCGCGCCGCCCGCGCGCTCATGGCCGTCGCTGCCGCGCGCGGTTTTGCCTGCTTTACGGGCCGCGGCATCCCCTTCCTTGAACAACGCCTCGAGTCGTTCAACCATCGTTTGCGGATCGTGAGCGGCTGCGGCGGCAGGCTTGCCCGGCGCGAAGTAGCGCGTGAGCCGCGGATCGACCGCCAGGCACCGCAGGTAGTGGGCGAAGACGGGAACGTCGACCTTGCGGACCGTCGATTTGAGCGTTTCGGCGGCTTGCTCGGGCGACTCGCCCGCTGCCACAAAGCCGAGCCAGATGCTGGCGTTGGTCATCAACCGATCGACGGGGACCACGTGCGTCTCGAGCGCATTCTGCAGCGCGAAGTTCCGCACGAACGGCGAGAGGTCGCGAATCTTGAAGAGCTGCTTGGTCGCAAGTTCGAGCGTCTTGCGGCGGAGCCCCTCGAACGCGAACTCGAAATGTTTTTCGAACACGTACTGCAGGATGTTCCGAACGCGATGCGCCCGCCAATCGGGATCGGGCATGTCGCTAAAGACGTGCGTCACGAGCTCTGTGATCGAGCTGACGCGAAGCTCATTGAGATCATGAAAGGCGCTCGATAGGCGCTCGTAGGCCACGTCTGCCTGAGTGCTCGACGCGTCTTCGAGGCAGACTGCGTACAACAGCGTCTCAAGCACGGGTCGCTCGTGCTTTGGCACCGGCTGGTGGTAGCGCTTCTTCAGCACCGACACGAGCTTCTTGCCCAATGTCAGCTTGTCGACCGTTTTGGCTTTGTGCGTGCTCGTCATTTTGAATTTCGTTCTCCGGCTGCCGCGTGCTTGCGGCCAGTCACCTCGGAACAGGCGGGAAAAGGTTACGGCTGGCGTTTGGCTTGCTGATCCTGGTCGGCGTCGGTTCGTAAGGTCGGCTCGGAGGGATCGGAAGACTCGATCTTGGCGTGTTGATCGTCGTCTCTCTCGGCGTCCGATTCGTCATCGTCGAGAAATTCTTCCTCCAATTCGGCGTCCATGTCCTCATCAAGTGAATCGCTCTCGGGTTCGCTCGATGGCGGGAGCACCTCTCGCAGCAGGCGGGAGGCCTCGATACTGCGCTTGACCCCCTGATCGAGCTGAAAATGCAGGATTGGGGTATAGCGAATTTTCACCCGTTCGGCGAGTTTTGCCTGCAAGAACCCGCGAGCCGACTCCAATCCCTTTATGGTGAGCCGTTGGGCCTTTTCGTCACCCATCACCGAGACGTAGACCTTCGCGTTCCTCAAGTCGGGGCTGACTTCGACGCGCGTAACGGTGACGTTCTTGACCCGGGGGTCCTTCAAGCCGAACAGAATCGTGGTGCTGACCTGTTCGCGGACAGCTTCGGCGACTTTGGCGGTACGACGCGATGACATCGATAATTCCTCGGACCATTCCGCTCGGGGGGGCAGACTGCGCTTCCGGCCGATCGGAGCCCAGGGGTCGCTTCGCGGCGCTGGGGAGGTCTCAGCGAACCCGACAGACGGCAAGGCGCGATGGGCAAACGGCGGCGGGCTCGGCGATCGAAGAGCTAACCGGCTGGGGTTCGTCATTCCGTCCTACATCCTGCTCCCGACCGTTGCCGCGGGCGTTTCCCTCGCCATCAACCAAGACAGAGGCCACCCTCCGTTCGCGCTCTTGAGCTGTCTAGTCGAGCGTCCGTTTGATCTCGTCGACGCGAAACGCCTCGAGCAAGTCTCCTTCCTTAATGTCATTAAATCCTTCGAGCCGGATCCCGCACTCCATCCCTTCGCGGACTTCTCGGGCGTCGTCCTTTCCGCGCTTGAGCGAGGCGATATCGTACGAATTCAAAATCGTCTGGTCGCGGCTGACATTGATGCGATTCGACCGCTCGATCGTGCCGCTCAGCACGCGGCAGCCGGCGATCGTCCCCAGTCGGCTGATCTGGAACGTCTTCAGGACGACGGCCCGGCCGGTCATCACCTGCTTGCGTTCAGGCCGCAGCAGGCCTTCGAGGCTGAGTTTGATCGTCTCAGTGACCTCGTAGATGATCTCATAGCGCTTGATATCGACGCCGACCCGCTCGGCGAGCACGCGGGCCCGCTCTTCGGGAATCACATGGAAGGCGATGATGATCGCGTGCGAGGCCTCCGCGAGTGCCACGTCGCTCTCGTTGACGCCCCCGACCCCTTCGTGCACGATCGTCACGCGCACTTCGGGATGCGAGAACTTGCCGATCTCGCTTCGCAGAGCCTCGATCGAGCCTTGCGAATCGGCCTTGATGATCAACGGGAGATTCTGGACCGCCCCGTCACGGGCCGCCGAGAGGATATCCTCCATCGAGCGCGGCCGATCGCGACCGCCGAGGACGGCGGCTCGACCGCGGTCTCGCCGTTTTTGAACCATGGCACGGGCTTGCTCGATATCGTGCATCACCCAGAAGCGGTCGCCCGCGCCCGGCATGCTGTCCAGCCCGGCGACCTTCACCGGCGTCGACGGTCCGGCTGATTCGATGGGCCGGTCGTGATCGTCGTAGATCGCCCGAATGCGACCTTCGGCCTCGCCGCAAAGGACGATATCTCCGACCTTGAGCGTCCCCTTCTGCACCACGAGCCATGCCAAGACGCCGCGCCCTTCGTCGCGGAACGCCTCGAGGCAGACGCCGACCGCGGGACGGTCGGGATTGGCCTTGAGCCCCCGCATTTCGGTGCTCAGGAGAATCGTCTCGAGGAGGTCGTCAATTCCGCGTCCGCTGACTCCCGAGGTGCGGATCACGTCTGTCTCGCCGCCCCACTCCGTGGGCTGGACATGATTGGTGGCGAGATCCTGCAGGATCCGCTGCGCTCGCTGCTCGGTTGCCTGCGGCAGATCGCTCTTGTTCAAGGCGACGATCATCGGAACGTTGGCCGCCCGCGCGTGGCTGATGCATTCGACGGTCTGCGGCATGACGCCGTCGTCGGCAGCGACCACGAGCACCACAATGTCGGTGAGGTTGGCGCCGCGCGCCCGCATTTCGGAAAACGCAGCGTGGCCGGGCGTATCGACGAAGGTGATTTTCTTGCCGTCGTGCTCGACCTGGTAGGCTGCGATGTGCTGGGTGATTCCGCCCGCTTCGCCGCCGGCAACGTTGGCCGAACGAATCTTGTCCAACAGGGTCGTTTTGCCGTGGTCGACGTGCCCCAGGATGGTCACGATCGGTGGACGATCGATCAGGCTTTCGGGTGCGTCCGGCGCTTCGGTCTCTTCGACCAGCTCTTGCTCGAGGTCTTTTGCTCGCCGAATCGTCAGGTCAACGCCGAGCTCCATGGCCAACTCCATTGCCGTCTCTTCCGCGAGAGCCTGGTTGATGGTCGCCATATCGCCCCGCTCGAAGAGAATTCGCAGCAGGTCTTTCGCGGGGCGCCCCAGGGCTTCCGACAGCGAGCGGACTGTGATCGGCGCAGCGACTTCAGCCGCCGTCTTGAGGTTGACCGGTTCGACTCGTCGTTGGCGGAAGCGGATCGGCCGCTTTTTGCGCTCCGGCTCGCTGCGATCTTGGGAGCGCCAGTTTTGGCGGCGGTCCCGCAACCCGGTCGTGGCGGCCCGTTTCTCCTTGTCCTCTTCCTCGCCAATAAAGCTCGTCGAGCTGACCGCACCGGGCGGCCCGCCTTCGTTGTCTCCCTTTTTGCGCCGCTTTTTCTGCTCGGCGTTTTTGTTGAGGTGGTCCCGCAAGGGGCTGTTTTGCCCGAAGATGTCTGGCGACAGCGGAATATCGGGCTTCTGAGCCGGAGCCTCCTCCTTTTTTCCACCCCGGATCACGGGGGCTCTGTAATTCGGCGGTGCGGCGATGTTGGGCAGCGCCGGCTTAGGCTTGCCCTTCGGACGTCGCTGCTGAGCTTGTTCACTGTCGCTGACGCTGCCCCGTGGCTTCATTTCGCGAATCGTCGACCCAGCTCGCGTCCCGCCAGGCGGAACGTAGTCGTCGGGCGCATCGGCACGGCCGGCTGCACAGACGCCTCCGGCGTGGCCTCAGCGGTTCCGTCGCCAGGCGTCGAACGACGCAACGGCCCGCGGGGAGCCACGACCTCGTCGACAGGCGCGGGAGTCACGGCCGAAACAGCGGGTGGCGCTTCGATAGGGCTTGCAGGCTCACCTTCTGACGGAGGGGCCGGCTCCGCCTCGGCTGCTTGGTCGGGCGCCACGGGCTCGGGCTCGGCGACGGCCGGGCCACGTGCCAGCGGCGGGCGCGAAACGATCGGCTTGATGCTGCGGATTTTTCCGCCGGTATCGCGCGCCGTCTCGCGGGCGAACGGCGTCATCTGGATGTCTTCGGTGGCGGGCGCCGGAGCGGGGCCGGCACCCCCCTTCTTCATCTGTGCCAGAACTCGATCGCGTTCCTCTGGCGAAATGCTGGCCAGGGGAGAATTCTTGAGCTTGATCCCTGCCGCATTGCAGTGCTCGATCAAGTCTTTGCTGTCGATCCCCAGCTCTTTCGCCAGGGCGAAGATCCGAATCTTCAAATCCGTCGCCACAAATTTTGTCCTTCCGGCAGGCTCGTCGACCTGCCGATCAATCAGCCCGCCTGTGTAATGTTCATAGCTTGCCTAAATCAGTCACCAGTTCCATGCCCGTGTTCGGCTATCCCGCGCCGCCTTCTTCGCTCCGCCCCGTTTCCGTTGCGCTCGAATGGATCTCGGTCTCGGGAGGTTCAGGCGGATTGTCGGCTGCTTCGTCAGCGACCTGCCCGCTCGCCTCCGTCATCTCATCGAGAATGGTCTCGGCCAGGGTGGGTGGCTCCTGACCGTTGCCTTCAGCCTCGGAATGTGCCGCTTCCTCCGCCAGTGCCTCGTCGTGCAGCTCTTCGGTCACCTCGGCTCCCACCGCCGCTTCGTCTCTGATCGCCTTCCGCCTTCGGAGCCCCATTGCCACTGGTCGCAACGGGTTCGACGACAGCCTCGATACTCGGCTCGGCTGCCTTGAGGCGACCTTCGGCGATCGCACGCCGCTCCTCTTCCTCGACCCGGGCCGCTTCGGTGTCGGCGTACGCGACGATTTCCTCGCATTGCTCGGCAGTGAGTCCACCTAATTCAGCAAGCTGATCTGGCTCGATCACCGACAGGTCGTCAAAGGTGAAGAAGCCTTGGGCGACCAGGTTCTCAGCCAATTCGGCGCTTACTTCCGGAATCTTCGAGAACATACCGACCGATTTATCGAGCTGCTCGTCGAGCTTTTTCTGGTTCATCACGTGGATGTCCCAGCCGACCAGCTTCGAGGCCAGTCGGACGTTCTGACCCTTCTTGCCGATGGCCAGGGACAACTGATCGTCCGGGACCAGCACGATCACTTTGCCCAACATCGGGCACAAAATGACGTCCTCGACCTCGGCTGGCTGCAGCGCGTTGGGAACCAGCACCTGCAGCGAATCGTTCCAACGGACGATGTCGATTCGCTCGCCGGCGAGCTCTTCCACCACGTTCTTGATCCGCGAACCGCGGACGCCGACGCAGGCTCCGACGCAATCGATCTTGCTGTCGTAACAGGAGACCGCGACTTTCGAGCGGTACCCGGCTTCACGAGCCAGCGACCGCACCTCGATGATCCGCTCTTGGACTTCGGGAATTTCGATCTCGAACAGCCGGCGCACCATCTCCGGATGCGTGCGCGAGAGGATGATGCGCACACGGCTTCCCGCTTTGCGGACGTCGATCACGACGGCCCGCACGCGCTCGCCCACCCGGTGCGATTCACCCGGGATTTGCTCGCCGCGCGGCAGCAGCCCCTCGACCTTGCCGAGATTGACCGTGGCGGTTCCCCCCTCGATGCGGGTAATCGAACCGGTCACGATATGGCCGCGCAGCGCCTCATATTCATCAAAGAGTGCGTCGCGTTCAGCCTCGCGGATTTTTTGGATGATGACTTGCTTGGCGGTTTGAGCCGCGATTCGTCCCAGCAGATCTCCGATTTCGTCCTTCTCGAGCGGGGCGTTGTTGACAATCACCGACGGCTCGCCGCTTTCACGATCGATGTGGACTTCGAGCGGACTCTCTTCGCCAAAGTGCTTGCGTGCCGCGGAGATGATCGCCTGCTCGATCCCTTCGAATACGATCTCCTTGTCGATGTTTTTATCGCGATGAATCGCGTCGACAATTCTGAGGACCTCGCTGCCGTTCATGTTATTCCTTCCGCAACCGTTCGGCGGGCGGCCCGCCCGCCTTGTCCCGACCTCTCTCCCCCGCGCTGTCTTCCGAGCCCGCCGGCGGGCCCGTTGGAACAAAAAAAGCGGGCACAAGTCCCACTTTTCCGCTGACTCTCCCCGTCGGAGAACCAGCCCCTTCCGGCCGCAGCGTGCGACACAGAAGCCAACGACGTTTGTGAGGAACGAACTTTCGGCCTTGGCCTTACTGCACGGTCACATCTCTGATGCCCTTTTTATTTTCCGCACCAGCCAAACCCTGCGCCCGTCAAAGCCTTCCAGCGGCAAACCGCTCCAACAACGTTCGTCCCCACAGACAGCACGGGACTACAATTCGGGACCTGTCGGGTCCAGGCCCAACCGACTCAATTCTATACCTTCTCCCTGCAACGAACATCCAGGACGTCGTCGAGGGATCAAAACGGACCATCGAAGACGATACTCTGAGCGAACCAAACAGTCAAGCAGCCAAGGGCTTCCTGCGATCTGAAAATGCCGCCCGGCGGCATTTTTGACGCCCGCGCCGACTCGCCATTTGGGATCCCAAATTCACTCGGGAAACTTGGGGCCGAGTGAATCTGTCTGCTTCCCATTCGACGCTCGGGACGCCTTTTTGAGGGGGGCGTTGGACGGGACTCATTTTGGGTCACCCGGGGCCGATCGCCTCTCCAATCCCGGAGCGCTGGATCGGTCGAACCGCGGCCGATACAGTCTTAAGCAGCCAACTCTCCGCGAGGCGTCTCTGGCTTGAGATTTCACGAGTTGGCGAAGGGATCGCGTTTGCGCATCGCCGGTCCCGTTTTCGACGAAAAAGGGTCACTCATGGCACGCCGTTCGGTCATTGTCCTGCTGTTTATCGGCTGCTCGTTTGCCCTCTCGGCAACTGCCGACGCGCAGCTTCTCCCGTTGTTTCGCCGTTCTCAGCAGATGGAGCGCGACACCAATCCCGAGCACGAGCAAAAGAAAACCCAGGCGCAATCGGCCTATCAAGCGGGTGATTTCCCCAAGACGATCGAGTTGATGGACGCGGTTTTGAAGGAGAATCCCCGCGATTCAGTCGCGTACTACCTCCGCGGCAGCGCCCGCGTCGATCTGGGTGCGCGGACTTTCGATGCCAAGCTCGTTCGCGACGGCGTGGCCGACGCCCGCGAGGCGATCCGCTTCGACACTCAGCAGACGTCGCTTTATTACCTCCCCTATCTCTTTGGAATGAAGAGCCTGGCGACGCTCGAGAACCGCAAAGATCACGCGCAGACGGCGGTTGATCAGGCCACGCTCGTTCTGGGACGGCCCACGCTCAAGGAAGACGAGCGGGCCAATCTGCTTTACCAGCGTGCCCAGGCCGAAGCTTGGCTCGGCAAGAACGACGAGGCCATCAACGATCTGCAGGAAGGCCTGCGGCTGGCTCCGTCACACTTCGGAGCGCGGGCCACGTTGGCCGACGTTTACGTCAAGGCGGGCAAAAACGCCGAAGCGCTGGCCGCCTTCAACAAGCTGGTCGAGTTGTTCCCCGAAAATCCGCTCAGCCTGAACAATCGAGGCATGTACCTGCAAAACCAGGGAAAGTTTGACGACGCGATCGTGGATTTCACTCGGGCAATCGAGCGGGATCCGAACTATTTCGTCGCCTACGCGAATCGAGGGTTCACGTTGTTGCAGATGGAAAACCCGACGGCTGCCGAGACCGATTTCACCCAATCGCTGCGGATCAATCCGCAGCAGGCGTTCGTGTACAACCTGCGGGCTCAAGCGAAAATTGCCAAGGGAGACGCGGCCGGGGCAATTAAAGACCAGCAGGCGGCCGTCGAGCTCTCGCCCAAGGATCCGGTGGCGCTGGGTGATCTCGGCTTTGTGCTGTCCTTTGCCGACGATTATGCCGGCGCGTTGGCGCCGTTGGACGCCGCCCTCGCGATCGACCCAGAATTCAAACATCTCAACCCGTGGAGAATCGTCGCCCTGCAGCGGTTAGGGAAGACGAACGGGCTCAAGGATCAATTCAAAGAGAGCCTGTCCAAGGACATTAAGCTGCGGACGTGGGTCGACCACCTGATCGCCTACCTTTTGGGCGCGGAATCCGAAGGCCAACTCCTCGCGGCGGCCCAAACCGCCAAGGAACCGCTTAAGACCGATCAAACGTGTGAGGCCTGCTACTTCATCGGCCTGACCCGCGCGGCGCCGGAAAAACGAGCGAGGCGGCCGACATGTTTCAGCGGGCCCTCTCGACGAAGTCCCGACAACTCTCGGCCTATCGCGGCGCTCAATTGGCGCTCAAGAAACTTAATCCGGGAGCGGATAAGTCCGGTAGCGCGTCCGTCCCCTCGGCAATCGCTCCCGCCTCGAAGTAGCCCGCCGACAGCGGTCTTTCAGGCGGCCTCGACAACAAGTGCGCTCACGCGGCCTCAACGAGTGCCGCGCTCACGCGGCCTCAACGACCAGTGCCGCGGCTTGGCCGCAGGTCGTCACGTTGATGTTGAGCACGACGCGGTTCGCGATCGGCAGCGGCTTATCGTGCACAATGTTGAGGCGGCAGGCCGGGTCGGGCACCCGATAGTTTTTGGTGGCGGGCACGACACTCTGCTCAAGCCCGGCCAACGATCCCGCGAGTTCCAGCGTGCCGCAGCTGGCGCCCGCGTTCGCCAGCACGCTTTTGAGGGCCGTCACCGGCACGGTCTCGCCGGCCGGGCCGAAGATTTCGTGAATCGCGAGGGCCTCGTCGACGTCGATCCAGGGCGTCCCCAGGCCGTGCGCGTTGACGTGGCCGATGTCGGCCGGAGTCAGGCCGGCGTCGCGGAGGGCCGCGCGGGCCGCGTTGACGATCGCCCGAGTGACCTTGTTCGTGCCATTGCGATCGAACGCGCACGACGAACCGGCACCCAGGATGCGACCCAGAATTTTCGCGCCGCGGGCCTTCGCGTGGCTCTCTTCTTCGAGGATCATCGAGCAGGCGCCTTCGGCCAGCACCTCGCCCTTCCGCGTTTTATCGAACGGACGGCACCAGGTTTCGGGTGGATCGTCGCCGTGTTCGGCCAGGATGTCCCACAGGGCGGCGTGCATCGATTTGACGGGATGGATTCGCGTGCCCGTGGTGCCGGCCACCATGGTGTCGGCCTGTCCCCGCAGGATCACGTAAAAGGCTTCGGCCGCCGCCAGGTTGCCCGACGCTTCGTTCTGCGTGATCGAGTTGCTCGGGCCGCGGGCGTCGGCATAGATGCCGATGTGGCAGGCCGGCATGTTGGGCAGATACCGCAAGAGCCAGAGCGGCTCGAGATTGCTGATCCCCTCCGTACCCCAGTGCTTCAGGCGGAAGCGAAACTCGGTATCGCCTTCGTCGACGCAGTGCCAGGCCGGCTCTTTAAGCACGTCCGGGGGGCTGAACATCAGGTTCGCGCCGAACTCGACGCCGAACCGCTCGTGATCAATGGCTTCCAGGTCGAGGGCCGAGTTTTCGATCGCCAGCGAGGCCGAAGCCACGCCGAACTGGATCTCCCGGCACATCACCTTGATGCTTTTGCGCTGTTTTTTCAGGTATTCGTTCTTGGCCGACGTGTCGGTGAAGTCTTTGATTTCCCCGCCGACGTTTTTGGGCGCACCCGAATAGGAGACCGACTCGAGCCGCGAAATGCCGCTCTTGCCCTCGAGCAGGTTCTTGCTGAAGGTTTCGTAACCGATTCCCAGGGGGCTGACGACGCCGACGCCAGTGATGACAACCCGTCGGGGAGAATCGCAACTGCGTGTCATGGTCTCGTGCGAAATGAAGGCGAAAGTGGAAGTGGGCTGACTGGGGACGGGCACAGCGCGGTCCCCCGATTGCAGCACCCCTGGGGCGAACCAGGCGGTTCGACCCAGGCATGCTGAGCATCGGCCCAAACTGTTTCCGGGTGTGCAGCCGACAGGGCCGTTATAGCAGAGAAGATCCGCGTGTCTAATGCAAGCTCAATGGGCCATCGGGCGCCAGGATTGACCCCCCGTGGCAGCCGACGGATCGTAACCAGGCGCGCCGGCCGCAGTCTGGTATCCGGCCGATTGAAGGGCGGGATCGCCAGCGGTGGTGGACGGCTGCTGCATGGCCACATTCATCGGAGCTCCGACGTTTCCAGCACTCGGCGGCCCGGCCTGCGCGAACTGCATGCCGGCCGACGGATATCCGGGTTGCTGACCCATCGAAGCTGTCGCAACCTGCTGCTGCGGTGCGGCGTAAGCCGGAGCATACGGAACTCCCGGACCGGGCCCATTGAGCACGGCCGGATTCACGCCATTGGCGGCCAGGTACTGATCGGCACCGGGAGTCGCCTTGAGCGACGCGCCGCGTTGCTGAATGGCGATCGCGATCTGCGTATCGGGGATGCCGCTTCGCGACATGGCGACGACGTCTTGAGCCGTCAGATTCTGCTGGCTCCCCATCCGCTGAGTCTCAGCCATGAAGGCCTGGCGATTCTGTTGGGAATATCCGTTGACACCAGGCGCGGCTGCCGGCCCGTTATAAGCCATCGGCCCGGGCATGCCGCCGCCAGGCGCCATGGGCGAGCCGTTATACGATGCGAACGGAGTGCTGGCCTGTAAGGGCGATGTTCCAGAACAACCGACGAACGAGGCGCCGAGCAAAGACGCTCCCACAATCCCCGCGGCGACAAGCAATTTGACGCGCAGTTGCGACTCGCTCATGACAAGATCTCCCTTGTTTCAACCAGGTCTTGCTCGGATCGCGGCGACTCCGCGCGATAGAGGAGTCCACGACGAGATCGAGGTGCCGGTACGGCCGGAAGTTTGAGATTGGATTTGTAGGGGATGGGAGAGAGGCGGGCGGAATTCTACAAATTCGCCAAATCGGGTCAAGACCGGCTTTTTGCCTGGAAAACTGGCAACTAGAGCCGCGCGTTGACTCTGCCGGAAAGGCTGAGTTCCAAGTTCGAACGGATCGCTCACTTGCTCTCTTGCGGGGCCGGTGTCGACGGCAGCCAGTTGTCTTTGGGCACGCCAACGGTCGCCATGTGTCTTGGAGCTGGCTCTCCGCCGGTCGGGGCATTCCAAACGTACAAAATCGTGCCAGTTTCATTCGACGTATAAATACGAGTGGCTGACCTTCCCGCTCCGGCTCCAATCGCATCGACCGCGACACCGCCGGCGTGCGCCGAGTTGACGAGCGACGGCAGTCCCTCTCTGCCCCGATTGTGTAGTCCGTGTCCCACGTAGAAGATCCCAACGCACCCCACGACGGCGACGAATCGCCAAAACTTGCTGTCTTGCATGGAAGGTCGCCTTAAAAAGGAATCGAAGATCGGCCTCCGCCGCAACCCATCTTAGGGCGACCAAAAGGAAAGGGAACGGGCCCCGCCTGGAGCCCGTTCCCTTCTTGTCAGACGCGCTTCAGATTCGCGGCTAGGGGGATGGCGGATTGTGTGACTGCGACTGCTGCTGCCGACCGAGAAGCGTGTCGCTGAACCCCTTCAGATCGGTCCAGAACGTGCCGTCGCCCGCGTACAAGAGATTCAACTTCAGGTCTTCGGGCAACCCGGTCGCAAACACCCATTGGTTGTAGGATTCCGCAGAGCCGAAGGCCGATACGGCCAACTGAAGCTTTTGGGCCTTGGCCTGTTCGAGCATCTTTTTGGCCGTCGCTTCCGCCTCGCCCTTCAGGATCGTCGCCTGCGCCTGGATCTCCGCGGTGCGCTTGTCGATCGCCGCCTGCTTTTGGACGGTCTCCGCACGCGTCTCTTCAGACGTGCGTCGTCCCTCGGCGATCCTTTCGGCTTCGAGTTTTTCGGTCTCGACGGCAATGCGCTGCGATTCGTATTCGACCTTGGCCGTGGCTTCCTGCAGCGTCGCCTCGGTCTTTCGCGTGATCTGCTTCTGTTCGTTCGTCAGCTTGATTTCATCGGCAATGAACCGTTGCTGGATCGGCTCCCGCACCTCGAGCGGAATGTAGATGTGGCGCACCAGTCCATGCAGCAGCGTAAGGTCCTTTTCCTGCAGCACTTTCTCGAATGCGGCGGTCGTGTCTTCCTGAAACTTCATTCGCGATTCACCCACGAGCAGCTCGACAGCACCGAGCCGGGAACCCTGGTTGCGGCAGATACTTTCGATTTGGGGCATGACCACTTTCGTTTCCACGGCCTCGGTGGTGCCAAACTTGCGGAGCACGTCGGGCGCCTGCTGCGGTGTGATTCCCCAAACGGCGGTGAAATCCATGTGGATATCGAAGCCATCGTTGGACGGAAAGCGAATGCCGTTGTCATCGTCGGCGATGATCGGCTCGCCGCTCTCGTCGAGCAGCACCTGGCCGTCGGACTCGCGCTTAAAGTTCGAGTTGACGCTCGTAATGCTGAATCCGACGCCGATGATGTCGACCTGCGCCTCTTTCGGATTGACGGGATAAATCCCTGGCTGCAGAACCTTGTTTTGGATACCGGGAAGCGTTCCGAGGGCCTTGTTGGGAGCAAGGTGAGTGATGACCCCCACGAGTCCCGTGGGGATGTTCACCCATCCGGCGTGCTTTTCCTGGGTGCCGGATTTCACGACTTGCTCGCCGACGACCTCGACCGAATAGGCATACGGATTAATGCGATAGCGGCCGGGCGCGAGCACGTTGCGCAGGATTCCCTTTTGAGTCGTGGCACCCAGCGCGCCGTCGACGAGGAATTCGCCGCGCGGCAGATCGTCGCCCATCTTGCAGGCGGCGATGCCGACGTGCCCCCCCTCGATCACAAGGTCTTCGACCAGCTCGCGCTCCCACCAGAGCGGGCAATAGAAGTGTCGACCGGGGCCCCGCAAACGCTCGAGGTATCCGATCTCGAGGGGATTTCCGGCCTCATCGACGCGGGCAAAGTGCCCTGGCTCCGCCGGCGGCTTGGTCATGCCGAACAACGGAAAGCCTTTGTAGCGCAACAGCAGGCTCTTCCCTTCCGAGACATAGATCCGGTTGTAGCCCCACTCGATCGTCGACCAGAGACCGGCGCAAACGAGCACAAGTAGCGCCACTGTTCCCGCCGGGACGAATCGTTTGACGCGGGATCGCGAGGAATTCGAGAGGCTACTCATGGGACTGGTCTCCTTGGCTGCGAACCGACGGCCGAGGGCTCTCGGCGTTGCCGACCGGGCTACTCTCGCGGCGCGTCAGACTGGCTGCGCGAGGAGCGGGATTGACCGGAGAAGTTGGCGCGATTTTCTCGGGCGCGCCGGGCTTCGCGACCGCCTTCTGACCCGTGTTGCCTGGCGCGTTGAAAGACTGGAAGATCTGCATGATCGGGCTGTCTTTCGTGTTGACCATGATCTCGCGGTAAGCCACGGCCATCTTCTTGTAGAGCGTGTAGCGGGCGAATGCGGCCCCCTCTCCTCCGAACGCGTTCACTGACTGCTTCCATCCCGCGGCCTCGGCCTCGTTCTGAAAATGCACGACCTCTGCGGCCGCCTTGCCGCGCGACACGGTCGCGGCCGCCTCGTCCTTGGCCGCTTCGAGTTTGAACTGCGCGACCTTGAGGTCTTGATTCGACTTGGTGATCGCGACGTCCATTTCCCGGGTGGCTTGCGTCGTGAGCTTAATGACCTGTTGATCGGCTTTGACGAGGGCTTCCTTCTGCTTGACCATTTCGGTCTCAATCGCCAGCTTCTGCTGCGACTCCTGCTGCAGGATTTGCTGGCGGTACTGCAGCTCCTGCTGCTTGGCGATCTCGCGATCCCGCACCGGCTTGGCGATCTTCTGCGGCGGCTTGATCTTGGTGATCAAGGCCTGAATGATCTCGACGCCCAGCTGGTCGCACGAGGCTTTCATCGCCTTTTGAAACTCCTCCTGAAACTGCGTGCGGCGTTTCGCCCTGGATGAACTGTCGGCCGCTCTCGTTCGAGCCGTTTAAGCGGCAGAAGCTCAAGGCGCTCGGCCGGATGATCTTGTCAATGATTTCCTGGTCGATCATCGCATCGCCGTTCTTGTGCTCGTTGTAAACCACGAAGACTTCGGCCGCCTTTTCGGGCTTGATGCGGAACTCGATGATCCCGTCCAGGCTCACCCAGAAACCGTCCTTCGAGGGGAAGCCCATGTCTTCATTCTTGGCGGCCAGGTTGAAGCGCTGACTGCGGCAATCGACGATGTTGATGCGAGTCTCATACGGGTTGACGTAATAGGTTCCCGGCTGCAGCGGCTCCGCCTCGACGCCGCGAAATCCCTTCGGCACAAGAAACCGGTTCGGATCTTTTGCGAATGGGCCGGCCAGATTAGTCTGAATGCCCACGAATCCGGCCGGGACAGTCACCGGCTTTGATTCAGCGACCTGATACAAATACGGATTGATCTGATAGCGACCGGGCCTGAGCACTCCAGGAATGACACCCTTCGTAATCGGCCGCCCCTTTTCATCGAGCCTGGCCAGGAATTCGCCGTAGGGAAGGTCGTCGCCGGCCATGCTGATGCGAATGCCCATCATGCCTTCTTTGATGACGACCTGCGGCACGATCTTCCAATCCCAATAAAACGGATTGCGGAAGTACCGGCCCTCGGTCAGCACAGCGCTTTGCACTCCGCGATGTTCTTCGTCCGGAGCAACCTCGTCGCTGTTCTCGAGGTCCAACCCTTCCTTCTTGATCAGGATCGCAATGTGCTCATTCGGCACGTCGACGATGAACTGGCGATAGATCACCCAGCCAACGATCGCTGCGCCGAGCACGACGGCCGCAGTTCCCAGGCCCAAGTAGTTCGAGAGCTTGGGCGGCGCAAAACGGCCCGAGCCCGACATTCGGGCGCCTCTCCACAGGTCCGAATCCGAATCTCGATCATCCGAAAAAGGCGGGTCTTTCTGGGGCATGGGCAAGCGCTCCTATCCCGGCATGAGGCGGAACGACGCGGCTACAAAACGTGCGGCCGAACGGAGAACCGACGGTCCAAGTCGGCCGCGATTCGCAAGGGGGCCAAAACGTGACATCTTGCCGCCTTTCTCGACCCAATCGCGTCCCGGCTGCGCCAGTGATATCCATAAACGTAGTCTGCGTTCAAGCGGATCACGTCGATTGGACGTTTCCGCCCATTCGAACCAAACCCCGATTCCTTCGGGTGTTACGCAATCGATCTAATCGGAATCCGCGGAGATTACGGCACTAAACGCCCGGGTGGGACGGTCCACGAAAGCGGCGGCTCATTGGTCGGATCGGCGGGCTGCGCTCGACCTCCGCGAAGGAAAACTCGGGCTCGACAAGCCGTTGCAGCCTGCCCGAAGAGCGCCGCAAGTCCGGCATAACTCGTACGGTCTACCGAGCAAGGCGTTCTTACGCGACCGGACAGGTCTTTTCAAATTGCGTTCCTTGCCCAGGCGTCGATACTTCACGGCCCGATCCCCCTCGACATGGATGCGATAGCCATGAACTACGACCTGCTTGTCATTGGAAGCGGACCTGCCGGACAGAAGGGCGCGATCTGCGCCGCGAAGCTCGGCAAGCGCGTGGCGATTGTCGAACGGCGCGTCGACGCGATGGGGGGTGTCTGCCTGCACACCGGCACCATCCCGTCGAAAACGATGCGCGAGGCGATCCTGCACCTCACCGGATATCGCCAGCGGGAGATTTACGCGGACGCCTACCGTCGCAAGCGGCAGGTGACGATGAGCGACCTCCGCCGCAAACTCGAGCAGGTGACCCAGCACGAGGTTGACGTCGTTCAGGACCAGTTGCAGCGCAACCGCGTCGACCTGTTCTCGGGCGCGGCGCGGTTCGTCGGTCCCCACGAAGTCGAGGTCACCTCGAACGACGGTTCGCGGGTCCTGCGAGGCGACAACATCTTGGTTGCGGTCGGCACGAAGCCGTCGCGTCCGGGCCACATTCCCTTTGACGGCAAGCGTATCTTCGACTCCGACGAGCTACTGCAGGTCGAGCAGATTCCGCGCTCAATGATCGTGGTCGGATCCGGCGTCATCGGCATTGAGTATGCAATCATGCTGGCCACGCTGGGCGTCCAAGTCACCGTCGTGGACGGCCGCGAGCGGATCCTGGAGTTTTGCGACGCTGAAATCGTCGACACGCTGATTTATCACGCTCGCTCGCTAGGCATTGTTTTCCGCCTCGGCGAGGACGTCGTCGGCATCCAAAAACTTCCGCAGGGAATGGTCTTCGTCCAACTCGAGAGCGGCAAGCGGCTCGTGGGCGAGACGGTGCTCTTTACCGTCGGACGCGTGGGCGACACGGCTGACCTCAACCTCCAGGCGGCCGGGCTTGAGCCGGACGAGCGCGGAAGGCTCTGGTGCAACGAGAACAACCAGACCTGGGTGCCGCACATCTACGGCGTCGGCGACGTCGTCGGCTTCCCCGCCCTGGCGAGCGTTTCGATGGAACAGGGTCGCCGGGCCGTCTGCCATGCCTTCGGCCAGCCGTTCGAGGCCTGCAAACATCTTCCGTACGGGCTGTTTTCGATTCCCGAAATCTCGATGGTCGGCCAGACCGAGCAAAAGCTGACGGCCGAGTGCGTCCCGTACGAGGTCGGCATCGCCCGCTATAAAGAGATCGCCCGCGGCCACATCATCGGGGACACGACGGGCATGCTGAAGATCCTATTCCACCGGCACACCCGCAAGCTCTTGGGCATCCACTGCATCGGCGAGGCGGCCACCGAGATTGTGCACATCGGCCAGGCAGTGATGGCACTCGACGGCACCATCGACTACTTCCGCGACACGGTCTTCAACTACCCGACCATGGCGGAATGCTACAAGGTCGCTGCGTTCGACGGATTCAACAAGTTGAGCTACGACCGCTGGTGCAACGCGGAGGGTGAGGCCGCACGCACTGAGCCCGCGGCAACGCTCGAACTCGCCTCCGCGACATAGTCGTGAATCGGAAGTTCACCGACGAGCAGCTGCAGGTCCAATGGCAACGGCGACTCGAACGCAATGCGGCCGCCTAGAATCGGGTGCTCGAATTCCAAGCGGTGCGCGTGCAGCGCGTGGCGGCCGGTGGGATCGGCCGTATCGTCTTCGTTGCTTTGGCCGTTTGCACGGCGGGCGCACAGCGCCTGGTATTCCGCCTTGCTGAGCTTGATCGCACCAAACGGACCGTAGAACTCATCGCCGACGACCGGGTGGCCGATCGAGGCCATGTGCAGGCGGATTTGATGATTTCGGCCAGTCCGCGGCCGGGCACGTACGAGCGTGTGCGGAGCGCCGCGCGCGATGACCTCATAATCGGTGTGCGACGGGCGCCGGTCACCGGCGTCGGGACTGCACGACATCAGCACGCTGCCCGCATCCGGTGAGGTGCCGATTGGCACGTCGATCGTTCCCCGGTCGTTCTCCAACACGCCCTCGACCAGCGCGAAATAGCTTTTGCAAATCCGCTCGCGCTGGAACTGGATCGAAAGCTGCCGATGCGCCAGGTGCTCTTTGGCGATGACGATTAGCCCGCTTGTCATGCGATCGAGCCGGTGGACGATTCCGGGCCGCAGCAAGCCGGGACAAGCCGTCTGCTGATCGAAATGGTGCTGCAGCGCGTTGCACAAGGTGCCCGTCTGCATTTCACCCGCCGGATGCGTGATCTGCCCCGGCGGCTTGTCGACGACGATCAGCCAGCCATCCTCATACACGATGTCGAGCGGCAACTGCTGCGGACGATGCAGCTTGTCGGGCGGCTCGATCAGCCGCACGCTGACCGTATCGCCCTGGTAAACGCGTTCCTCAATGGCAATGGTTGTTCCGTCGAGCTTGACCTGACCGGCCGCCACCATCCGCTGTAGCCGCCAAGGTGTGTAGTTGCGAAAATGCCGGGCTAAAAACGTATCGACCCGCACGCCGCTCAAGTAGCGTTCGACGATCAATTCGGCGCTAAACGGAAAGGGCGTCACGCCCCGATTGTCGCAGGTGCGTCCAATTCACGCGACAATCGTCGATCAAAGCGGTTTCCGTCGCGAGGCATTCCTTCTGTTATAGTCAGCGACTACTCGGACCAATTTGTCACTCGACCGCGAATTCACGCTGATGTCGAATCGCCCGAGTTCTGCCAGCAAGATCGACGGACCGCCGCGCCACCTGACGACGTTGTTGGGGATCGCCGCTGTTGCGTGCTACGCGATTCATGCGGCAGTACATCTCATCCGCGGCGAATGGTACGACTTATTCTGGGCCTGCCACGTCGCAGCGCTCTTTGTCGGTGGAGGCTTACTCGCACGCAGTGCCGCGATCAACAGCGTGGGGGTCCTACTCGGGTTGATGGGACTTCCGCTCTGGCTAGCGGATCTAGCCGCAGGAGGAGAATTCTATCCCACGTCGGTCCTGACGCATGTCTTTGCGCTCAGCATCGGTCTCTATGGAGTTTTCCGCCTCGGGATGGCGTGGGGCTCGTGGTGGCAGGCCGCTTTGGTGCTTGTCGGATTGATTGGACTCTGCCGACTCGCGACTCCGGCCGGGCCAAACGTGAACGTCGCCTTCGCAATCCAACACGGCTGGGAAGGCCATTTTGCTTCCCACGCCAGCTACCTGAGCTGGATGATCGGCAGTGCAACGATTTATTTTTTCGTCGTCGAGCGAATCGTGCGGCTACTGTTTTCCGTACTGCGGAAGAAAAGCCGATCCGTTAAGCCGAATGCCGAACTCTCCGCGACAGCGCAGCCCTCATCTCAAGCTCACTAAGGTCTCCGATGCCCAGCTCAATCGCACAACCGGACTTGCATCGCAGGCTGGTTATCTTCTCGGCGTTGGCCGGCTTGTTTTTCGGCTTGATGCCTCCCTACGTGCTCACAATCGTCGTGGTGGCCACCTGGGGTGTGCCGCCGCTCGAGGCGCCCGCCGACCAGACATTTCGGGCGGTTTATTTCTTGCGACTTGTGCTAGGCAATATGATCGGGCTGACAGTGGGCGCTGGAGCGGCCGCCGCCGCGGCAAATTTCGGTCTGAACTTCGCCGGTAAGGCCACCTATCTCCGCGGAGCGATCGGAGGCGCCGTTTTAGGTGGACTGGTCGGCGCGATCTCGGCCGGTTCCTGTCCGCTAGTGCTGCTGATCAGCTCGACGAATCGGGAATGGGCTTGGATCATGATCGAGCGATCGTTCCTTATTGGCGGTTGTATGGGAATCACCAACGGGCTGGCGGCGGGGCTCGTAGTGGTCTACCTAGTGCGAAGGTACAGCACAGGCGAAGACCGCACAGAGTGACAAGCCTCCGGCTCAATCCTTCTTCGGCCGAATCTGATAATTGCGCCGGGATTGATCGAACTCGAGATCGATCAGGTTGCCAGCAGCGGCGTCTTCCAAGAGTTCCGAGAAGCTGTTGTAGCCGTAGTAGCCCTCATTGAAACCGGGGTACACGCGCCGGATGACCTGCTTGAGCATCGAGCCCCAGATCGGATCGTAGTCCTGCTCGAGCGAATGGACGACTTCCAGCAGGCGGTCGAGGGCTTCCTGCTTTTTGTCCTCTCGCCGCTTGACCCCTTTCTTCGGGGCGGTAGCGGACGCGGCCACCCCCTTTTGTGCCGTCCGCACGAGGTCGTCGTAATAGATGAATTCGTCGCAGTTGGCGATCAGCAGATCCGAGGTCGAGCTTTTCACGCCGCAGCCGATCACGCGGTTGTTGTTTTCCTTGAGCTTGGAAACCAGCGGCGAAAAATCGCTGTCGCCAGAAACGAGCGCGAAGACGTCGATGTGATTCTTGGAATAGCAGAGGTCCATGGCGTCGACCACCATGCGGATGTCGGCGCTGTTTTTGCCACTCATCTTGCTCTGGGGAATATCGATCAGTTCGATGCCCTGAGCGTGGAACTCGCGAATGGCGTCGCGGTAATGGCTCCAGTCGCAATAGGCCCGTTTGAAGACGATCCGTCCTTTTTCCAACAATCGCTTGAGCACAAGCTGAATGCGAAAATCACCCGACTTCATGCCGCGCACGCCGATGGCCAGGTTCTCGAAGTCGATAAAAACCGCGATCAACGGTTCGTCGGAGCGTGACGCAATGCCGGATCCGCTCAAGCGATGGCCCTCGGATGTCTTGTTTGCGATCGGTGAGACAGGCTGATTGGCCGCAAGGATAGGAGAAGTCCGCCCGGCCGGCAAGCGGCGTTCGACGGCCCCAATGCCGAAAACACGGGTGGTCGGTGCCAAGCATCGGTCCCGAAGCGAGCTATCGGCGCTGGCGCTTTTGCATGGCCCGCGTGATTTCGAGCTCCTTGCGGGCGACCTGATATTCGGGGGCAACTTTGAGCAGCAGCTCGAGCTCGCGGATCGCTTCGTCGAGTCTCCCCTCCCCGCGGAGCGCCACCGCGATGTAGTGATAACAGTCGATCTGTTTCGGATCGAGCTGGAGGGCCCGTTCGCCGTGAGCAATGGCGCCGGCATAGTCGTGCGTCTTCGCGCAGAGCAGCGACAGATTCGCTTCGGCATTAGCAAGGTTCGAATCGAGCTGCAGTGCCCGCTCGAGTTGCTGCCTGGCCTCCGCGTCCTGATGGCGGCTCATGAGCAAAACGGCAAAATCGTTGTGCATCTTGGCCGAGCTTTCGTCGAGCGCGAGGGCGGCCTGGTAATGCTCGAGTGCCTCGTCGCTCCGTCCGACCTTGTCGAGTGCGTCCGCCAGCTTGTATTGAAGCGGCGCGAAAGGCGGCGCGAGCCGAATCGCGGACTCGAGCTCTGGGATCGCCTTCGCAGGAAGTCCCGCATACAAGTACGCGGCACCCAGATACTCGTGAGGAGTCGGATGGTCGGGCATGACGGAAGCCGCGTGGCCGAGGAGACTGATCGAATCACGCCAATATCTGATCTGGTGGAAGGCGACTGCCCCAAGGACGGCAACGACAGCGACGGCGCCTGCGGGAAGAAGCCGGTCTCTGAGCACTCCGGCGGGTACCACTTCCGCGACGAGCCACGTCACCGCCAAGAAGATCCCGATCAAGGGAAAATAGGTGTAGCGGTCGGCCATCTGCTGACCCCCGATCTGCACGAGTCCGATCATCGGAACCAATGTCCCGAGATACCAGCACCAGCCCACAAACACGTACGGCCGGCGGCGCAAAGTGAACACCGCGAATGCCGAGATCGCCAGCAGCACAACGCTCGATCCGGCCACTTCTGTCCAACCAAGCTTGTAGCCGGGGTGCGGGTAATAGACCGCCAGGTTGATTGGGATCAGGGTCTTCCCCAGATAGCTCGAGTACACAACGACCGCGTTCATCAATCGCAGGTGGAAGGGAAGCATGTCAACGACGGCGCCGCCGTGAGATTGCGCGATCGAGGCGACGGCCGAGAAAATCGCGGAGAGACCGAACAGCGGAAGTTTTTCCAGAATGATGCTGCCGATCGAGGCTGAGCGGGCAGCGTCAGCAGCCACCCTGGTGCCGGAGGCCGCAGAGGGCACTCGGATTCGGCCCAAGGGCCAGAAATCGAGCAGCAGAAACACAAACGGCAACGTCACCAGCGTTTGTTTCGCCATCAGACTCAGCGCGAGGCCGACGAAAGCGAGCGGCTGATTGATTCGTCCCCCACCGGTGGCGTAACGCACGTAGGCCAGCAGGGCGAGCAGCCCGAAAAAAATGCTCAGAACGTCCTTGCGCTCCGCGATCCAAGCCACCGATTCGACGTGCAGAGGATGCAAGGCAAAGAGTGCTGCCACGAAGGCACTGCGCAGCTGGCTGCCGGTCGCTCGGGCCAATGCTAAGAACAACAGCACGGCGCAGGCCGCGTGCAAGAGCGTATTCGTCACATGGAAGCCATTCGCACGCCCGCCGTACAGGTCGACGTCGAGCATCAAGGACAACCAAGTGAGAGGAATCCAATTCGCGTCGTAAGACGAAGTGAATGCCCAGGCCATGTTCTGCGACGTGAGGCCGCCGGTCACGTGGACATTGTCGACGACGTAGGTCGGGTCATCGATGGAGAGCGGCCCGTACCACCACGTTGGCGCATAAACGGCCAGACTGATCGCAGCCAGGAGGACCGCCAGGGAGAGTTTGCGGCGGGACCACTTTCGCGCTTCAAATGCGGGCACAGCCTCTTTCCGCGACAGACGACTCATCACGATACCGATTCAGCGGCGGCTGCGACCGCGAGTCACGACTTCGCCAGGTCGCGGAGCACTTTGTGCAGAATGCCGCCGTGGCGGTAGTACTCGACCTCAATCGGCGAATCGATGCGGCACAGGGCGGTGAACCGCACCGGCGTGCCGTCCGTTTTGGTCGCCGTCACCTCGACGGCTTGCCGCGGCTTGAGCGATTCGTCGAGGCTGATGTCGAAGGTCTCTGTGCCGTCCAGTCCCAGGTGTTTGACGTCCTCACCTTCGCGGAACTCGAGCGGCAGCACTCCCATTCCAACGAGGTTCGAGCGGTGAATTCGCTCATAGCTCTTGGCGATCACCGCCCGAATGCCGAGCAGGTAAGTCCCCTTGGCTGCCCAGTCGCGCGATGAGCCGGTGCCGTATTCCTCACCGGCCAGCACGATGAGCGGCGTGCCGTCCTCTTTGTATTTCATCGCTGCATCGTAAATTGACATCTGCTTCCCGTTCGGCAAGTAGCGCGTCACGCCCCCTTCGACTCCTGGGCAGAGCAGATTTTTGATTCGGATGTTGGCGAACGTACCGCGGGTCATCACCCGGTCGTTTCCGCGGCGACTTCCATAGCTGTTAAAGTCGAGCGGCTTGACGCCGTGCTGCTGCAAAAAGAGTCCAGCGGGCGAATCGGCCTTGATCGATCCCGCCGGGCTGATGTGATCGGTCGTGACCGAATCGCCCAGCCAGGCCAACACTCTCGCGCCCGAAATCGCCTGGATTGGCGATGGCGTCTCAGGCATGTTGACGAAGAACGGAGGCTCCTGCACGTAAGTGCTTTTTTCATCCCACTCGTAGATCTCCCCCGAACCCGCCGAAATCTTTTGCCACTCGGGCGGACCTTGCGTTGCGTGTGCGTATTCGCTCTTAAAGCTCTCGGGAGACATCGAGGCGGCAACTGTGTCGGCGATCTCTTTCTGGGTCGGCCAAATGTCCTTCAAGAAGACGTCCTTGCCATCCCGCCCCTTTCCTAGCGGCTCGTGAACGAGATCGATGTCGGTCGTGCCGGCGAGCGCGTACGCGACTACCAGCGGTGGACTCGCCAGATAGGCAGCCCGCACCTGCGGGTTGATTCGCCCCTCGAAGTTGCGATTCCCGGAAAGCACGGCCGCCGCGACCAGGTCGCCTTTCGTCACCGCTTGTGAAACGGGCTCCGGCAGCGGACCACTGTTCCCGATGCAGGTCGTGCAACCGTAGCCGACGAGGTTGAATCCCAGCTCGTCGAGCGGCTTGTCGAGTTGGGCCTTCTTGAGATAGTCGGTGACGACGCGACTGCCCGGGGCAAGGCTGGTCTTCACCCACGGTTTTTGATGGAGGCCTTTTTGCACGGCGTTGCGTGCCAGAAGACCCGCGCCGATCATCACCGAGGGATTGCTGGTGTTGGTACAACTCGTGATGGCGGCAATCACCACGGCACCATCGGTCAAGTTGGCCGAGTCGCCGTTGAGTTTGACCGGGATCGGAGCCGAGGGGGACGATTTTCCAAAGGCGCCCGAGAGGTCCTTCCGCCACTGCGACTTCATGTCTTTCAAGAACACGTGGTCCTGCGGCCGTTTGGGACCTGCCATGGCCGCCTCAACCGTGGCCAAATCGAGCGAAAGTGCGCTCGAGTAGTGCGGATCGGGGGAAGTCGACGTGCGGAAGAGGCCCTGCTCCTTGTAATAGCGGTCGACGAGATCGACCTCTTCGGCTGTGCGGCCTGTCCGCTTCATGTAGTCGAGTGTCTCTTGATCGACCGGGAAGAACCCCATCGTGGCGCCGTATTCGGGGGCCATGTTCGCGATAGTGGCGCGATCGGGCAGGCTCATCGCATCGAGCCCGGATCCGAAGAACTCGACGAATTTTCCCACGACGCCCTTCTTGCGGAGCATTTGAGTCACGATCAGGACCAGGTCGGTGGCCGTGACGCCTTCCCGCAGGCTTCCGGTGAGCTTAACCCCGACAACTTCGGGCGTGAGCATGTAGAGCGGCTGACCGAGCATGACGGCCTCGGCCTCAATACCGCCGACACCCCAGCCGACGACCCCCAGGCCGTTGATCATTGTGGTATGGCTGTCGGTCCCGACCAGCGTGTCGGGGAAGGCAACGCCGTCCCGCGTGAGGACCACCTTCGCCAGGAACTCGAGGTTCACCTGGTGCACGATGCCAGTTGCGGGCGGGACCACTCGGAAATTGTTGAATGCCTGCTGGCCCCAGCGCAGAAACTGGTAGCGCTCGATATTCCGCTCGAATTCCTTTTCGACATTGAATTGCAACGACTGCGGTGTGGCGAACTGATCGACCTGCACCGAGTGATCGATCACCAGGTCACACGGTACGAGCGGGTTGATTTTCTTCGGGTCGCCACCCATCCGCACCATCGCGCTCCGCAGTGCCGCCAAATCGACAATCGCCGGAACACCCGTGAAATCCTGCAGCACGACCCGCCCGAGCTTGAACGGGACTTCAACCGCCTTGGGTGACCCCGAGCTCCAATTCGCCAGCTCGACGACATCGGATTCGTTGACGATGAAGTTGTCGACGTTGCGCAGGCACGACTCGAGCAGCACGCGGATCGAATAGGGAAGCGTGTCGACGGCCGCGATGCGATCCTCAGCCAGTTTTCGCAGGCGGTAGATTGTGTAGCTGCCGCCTTTGGTCTTGAGCGTAGCCTCCGCCTGAAACGGATTCTGAGTTGCCATCGTCGTTCTCCTGGCGAGCCCGGGCCGCACCGTTAAAATCAGCGGCGAACGGCACGGTCATGAGCGAGAATCAGCATCGTTCTTCGGGCCGACATTGTATTGTATGGCCAAAGAGCGGCAAAGCGGCGCGGACCGGCCACTTAGAGAACGCGGATTTTAGTTCGCTTTACCGACGAACGGCGAGAGATACCTAGTCTTCCAGAGGACCCATTCATGTTGCACGCTGTGGTGACGCTGATTGCCTTGATCGTGGTTCGCGCGGCTCACGCCGAGGAGGCAGACCCGCTCATGCCGCCGGCCATCGCCACGCAGAGCGTGCCGGTCATTCCCGCGGAACTCGCGGACCGCTTGCGGCAGTACCAGAGTGCGCGGACGGCCGTCTTTCATGGCTGGGCGCCCGACGGCAAGGGGCTGGTGATCGCCACGCGGTTCGGTAACACGATGCAGCTTCATCGCGTCTACGAGCCGGGAGGCCGGCGCGAGCAGATCACCTTTTTCGACGAGCCTGTCACCGGGCACACGCTTCGTGCCGCGACCGACGGCGCCCTTTTGATTGCCATGAGCGAAGGGGGGAGCGAGCGCGACCAGGTCTACCTGTTCGAGCCCCAAACGGGCCGTGCGACGCGGCTGACTGACGGCCGCTCTCGCAACCAGGTGCAGGCGGTGAGCCGCGACGGAACCAAAATCGTGATCGCCAGCAACGAACGAAACGGTCGCGACACTGATCTTTTCGCGGCAAACCCGCGATCCGCCGGATCCATGCGACCCCTGCTTCGTGCTCGCGGGGAATTCTGGAGCGCGCAGGACTGGTCCGGCGACATGAATCGTCTCTTGATCAGCCGCTACGTCTCGATCAACGAATCGTACCCGGCAATTCTCGAAGTGGCGACGGGCGAGAAACGACCGATCCCCAGCGAAGGCCAGCCTCCCTATGCGTTCGGTCCAATGAAGTACGCGGCCGATTCCAAGTCGATTTATCTTTCAACCGATGCACGTGGCGAGTTTTTGCAACTGGCCCGCGTCGATGCGGAAACACTGCGATACACCTGGCTCACCGACGGAATCAAGTGGGACGTCGAAGAGATCGCCGTCGACCCGCATTCCGGCCAGATTGCTTTCACGGTGAACGAAGACGGTTCAAGTGCTCTGTACCTGTTGGAAAACGATCGGCCCAAGCGGCTGCCCGCGGAGCCCGGCGTCATCACCGGTCTCGAATTCTCGCCTGACAGCACCAAGCTCGGGTTCACGCTGGCTCGACCCGAGGCGCCTTCCGACGTCTTTTCGTTGACACTGGCGGACGGCCAACTAACTCGCTGGACTTACAGCGAAACCGGCGGCCTGCCGGCATCGACGTTCGTCACGCCGACGACCATCCACTACAAGTCGTTCGACCGTCGTGAAATCCCCGCGTACGTCTACAAACCGCGCGGCGCCTCGCCGGCACATCCCGCTGCCGTTTTGATCAGCATCCATGGCGGCCCCGAAGGGCAATTTCGGCCAATTTTCACTGGCATGGAGCAATTCTTCGTCAACGAGCTGGGGCTGGCGGTGATCGCGCCCAATGTCCGTGGGTCGTCCGGTTACGGCAAAACCTACCTCAAGCTCGACAACGCGGAATTGCGTGAGGACAGCGTCCGAGATATCGGCGCGCTTCTGGATTGGATCGCAGCCCAGCCCGATCTCGACGCGAAGCGAGTGGCCGTCTACGGCGGATCCTACGGGGGCTACATGGTCCTGGCTTCGCTCACGCATTACAGCGATCGGATTCGTGCGGGCGTCGACATTGTCGGTGTCGCCAGCTTTAACACGATGCTGAAGACGACAAGCGCCTACCGTCAGGACCTGCGTCGAGCCGAGTACGGCGACGAGCGCGATCCCAAGATGCGCGCCTTCTTCACCCGGATCGATCCGCTCAACAACGCACAAAAGATCCATTCCGCGCTGCTCGTCGCACATGGGCGAAACGATCCACGGGTCCCCTTCACCGAGGCCCAGCAAATCGTCGCCAAAGTCCGTGGCAATGGCAAAACCGTCTGGACCATCTACGCGAACAACGAAGGCCATGGCTTTCAGAAGAAAGCCAATCGCGACTATCTCAACGCGGCGATCGCCTTATTCCTCAAGCAGAATCTCACCCCTTAAGGCAGGCCACCGACTGCAAGCGCGAGCATCTCACCGATTGGGCTCACCGACACGACATATGTGCACATATTGATTCGTGGATACGTTTTGAGATGGACAGATGTCAGTCTTAAAATTCTGTAACTATGCGCCATCAAAGTTGATTCTGCCTTCCCAGCTTGTTGCCATATCGCAGTTCATTGTGCGACCCCTCTTCAACGACTGGAGGAAGAAACGCCATGACTGCGATTGTCAACTTCGCACTTTGGTTCGCAATGTTGTTGCCGGTGCCGGGTCAAAAACTCCACACGGAGTACTATCCGGCGTTCGTCGAAGCCCGCAAATCGGGGAAGATGCTGCTGGTCGATTTCGGGACCAACTTCGACTTCAAGACGGTCGATGCCAAGAGTCTCGAACGCTACGTAATTTGCCGCGTTCCGGTCGATTACAGCCTCAAGATCGACGGCAAGCAGGTCCGGTTGATCGATGCCCCCGCTTTCACCTGTCTGCAAAAGCAGGCCGGCATCGCGGTGGTTGATTTGCACAACAAGGCCCATTTCCGCGAGACCGTTAGCGTGCTACCCCAACGGTACGCGGCGGCCTACTACGTCGGGGCCCTGCTCGACCTTCCGGCGGGATCGCTTACGCAGCGGACCCTGACCTGGGCCTTCCGCACGCATCAGGAGCGGCCCCCCTGCACAAACGGGATGGCAGATCCGACTATGATGGACCACGCCGACCGCCACTCGCTGAACCAAGCCAGTTCCAACTCGATGTACCACTCCGGGTCGTTCCCGGGCAGCTTTGAGATCGTCGCCCAGTCCTGGATGTCGAACGCCAACATCGCCGACGTGGCGGTGGACCTCGTGAACCTCTGGCGTAGCTCGGCGCCACATTGGGGAGCCGCGATTACGCCTTGGTCGCGCTATGGCGTCGACATGCAGACCAACGGCAGCGTCTGGTACGCCACGGGCGTGTTCCAGTAAGAGTTTGCGAGAATCGTTCGAACAGGCGGCGGCCCTGCGGGTCACAGCGGGGCCGCCTGCTGCTTCGAATCGGAACCGAGGCGTGGGGCCGTCCATCGTTCGAGTGCGAGAGCTCGCGTCGCTGTCGCCGGGTCAACTAGCGGACCTAGTGGCCGAGAGCGAGCGGGGCGGGCTCTGTTTCGTCCGACGGCTCCAAGACGATTGGCATTCCGGCGCGAACCGATTCGATCAGTTTGGTGAGGCCTTCTTTACGGCGATCGACGAAGCGCGGCTGCTCGGTGTTTGCGGTCTGAATGTCGATCCTTACTCACCGTCGCCACGCGTCGGGCGCGTGCGACACCTGTACGTTTCGGCCGCACATCGCCACCAGGGAATCGGCAGCCGCCTGGTCCACGAGGTGATCGTGGCGGCGCGACATTCTTTCGATCGCCTGCGATTGCGCACGAACGACCCGCACGCGGCCCGATTTTACGAGCGTCTCGGGTTTCTCCGCTGCGAAGCCGATTCGTCAGCAACGCACGAACTCGACCTGGCTTGAACAATAAGTCGGGCTCGCCCCGCAAGCATGATGCGGCGCGCGTCCATGGGCGATCTGGTATGCTGTTAACTCCTTCGGGTTTCTCGCCCTGCGAATTTCGGGAGTGTCGGGTGGTTCGCGATTGTCCCAATTTCATCGCGGGAAAGCGTCGTCCGTCGCGTGCGACGGCCCAGATGCCGATCACGAATCCGGCGACAGGTGAAGCGCTCGCCGATCTCCCCCTCTCCCCCGCCGACGAGGTCAACGACGCGGTCGCCAGCGCGCGTGAGGCCTTTGCGACGTGGAGTGAAACACCCGTCTTGGAGCGGGCCCGGGTCCTGTTTCGCTTCAAGCAAAAACTCGAGGAGGCGCGTGACTCGCTGGTCGAGTTGGTTGTCCTCGACAATGGCAAGACGATCGCCGAGGCGCAAGGAGAGGTGCAGCGCGGGATCGAAGTGGTGGAATTCGCCACCGGAATTCCCGCCCACATTTTGGGGACAGTTGCAGAGGACGTCGCCCGCGGTATCGACTGCGAAATGCTTCGCCAGCCGATGGGGGTCGCCGCCGGATTCACGCCGTTCAATTTTCCGGTGATGGTGCCCCTCTGGATGATTCCGGTGGCGGTCGCTTGCGGAAATACGTTTGTGCTGAAACCTTCCGACCGGGCGCCCCTGGCCGCGGTCCGGCTGGCCGAACTTTTTGCGGAGTGCGGCGCGCCTCCGGGTACGCTCAACGTCGTGCACGGCACGGCGAACACTGCGGAACAACTGCTTGTTCATCCGGGCGTTGCGGCCGTTTCGGTCGTCGGGTCGAGCCCCGTTGCCAAGCACGTCTACGCCACAGCAGCCGCCCGCGAGAAACGAGTCCAGGCTCTGGGAGGCGCAAAGAACGCCTTGGTCGTAATGCCGGACGCCGATTTGAAGGCCACGGTCGATTCGATTCTGACGTCGGCTTTCGGGTGTGCGGGCCAGCGCTGCCTGGCGGGCTCGAATGTGTTCGCGGTGGGGAACATCGCCGAGTCGCTGACCGAATCGCTTTGCGCGGCGGCCGCCCGGCTCAAGCTGGGTCCGGGGATCGATCCGTCCACGAAGATGGGACCTGTTATCACGGCCCAGGCCAAGGATCGCGTGCACGGTTACGTCGATGCCGGACTGCAAGCAGGAGCCAGGCTGCGGCTCGACGGCCGCAAAGCGGAGGTCGCTGCTTACCCCGACGGGTACTTCGTCGGTCCGACGATCTTCGACGAAGTGGTGCCGGAGATGGCCATCGCCCGCGAAGAGATCTTCGGCCCGGTCGTCACCATCCTGCGTGTGAAAAGCCTCGACGAAGCGATCGAGCGTGTGAACGCCAGCCCGTTCGGCAATTCCGCCAGCCTGTACACCACGAGCGGCGGAGCAGCGCGGGTCTTCCGCAAGCGAATCGAAGCCGGCATGCTCGGGATCAACCTGGGCGTACCGGCGCCGATGGCTTTCTTCCCCTTCTGTGGGTGGAAGGGTTCGTTCTTCGGCGACCTCCACGCTCAAGGCAAAGACGCGATCGACTTCTACACACGCCGCAAAGTCGTCACCTCCCGCTGGGGTGACAGCGATCATCTCTGGAAGTCGGGTGGCGCGAACTGAGCGCTGTGACTTGTTTTTATTCCGGCAGGGGCTTGCCGCGGGTTTCCGGCGCCAGCCAAATCAGCCCCATTCCGATCACGTAGACCAGGCTCATCGTCGCGCAGGCGTGGGCGTGCGAGAGCACCTTCGTGGAGCCGAACTGACTCAGGCTCATCAAATTGCCTGACTGCAAGGCCCCAATCGCCGCCAGGATGCGACCAAAGTTAAAACTAAAGCCCTGCCCCGTCGCCCGCACGCGTGTCGGAAAGAGTTCCGGCAAATAGAGCGGGAGCCAGCCGTAAAACGATGCCGTCAGTCCGCCGACGAAGAACATGCCAACCAGCAGGGGCCAGCCGAATTCGGTATTTCCCAGATAAAATATCAGCGAAACGGCGAGCGATCCGAGGCACAACAAGGCATAGGTCGGACGCCGGCCGATCGCGTTGCACAACAGCGCGCCTGCCATCGTTCCGAGGATTGCGCCGAGTCCGGAAATAATCTGCGTCCGCGCGCTGGCGGAAGCCGGAGTGATGCCCTCCGGTTGAGCCCGCGGATCTTCACTCGCGTTCCGAGCCTCGACCAGCTTCGACGCCCAACTTGGCGCAACTGCACCGACGCCCACGTCCCGACCAGCGCCACGCCGCTCAGGCAGGCGCCCAGCAGCATGCGTCGCAACATCGGACCGACGGGCAGGACGGCTCTGGCAGAAGCGGCCCCCGCGCGGCTCAGGTAGCGGAAGACCGGGAAGATGAATCCGACCACCGCCAGTCCCACGCCGGCCACCGATCCGCCGATCCGGACTCCCAGGGAATAAGAGCTGTCCGGAACCCACAGAAAAATCATCACCAGCGGTCCCGCCGTGCCGGCAATCACCGCGAGCAGATCGCGGCTGGCCCAGTGAGCCGTCGAGCCCTGGCGTTTTTCGTGCTGCCAGCGCTTCGACTCGGGCACGAACAGCTGGATGAAGAACGTCAGTAGAGCTGGCACCGCGCCGATCAGCATCATCAGCCGCCAGCCCGAATGCGCGACAAGTTTATCGACCCAGTGGGGCGAGAGGCCGACGTCGAGCAGCGTGTGCTGCGTCAGTCCGAGGAATTGGTTCAACACCAGTCCGATGGCGGCGATCGCCAAGAAACCGACGTTTGAGGCCGCGCCGATGAGTCCGGCCATCAGTCCGCGCGATTGGTCGGGCCAGACCTCCATCACAAGCGCCACGCCGAGCGACCACTCACCGCCCATTCCGAGTGACGAGATGAAACGGAAGAAAAACACCTGTTCGGGCGACTTTGCGACGCCGCACAGTCCCATGAAAATCGCGTACGTGAAGATCGAGAGGGTCATCGCCCGCACTCGGCCCAGCCGATCGCCGAGCCAGCCGAACAGCACTCCGCCGGTCGCCGCGCCGACGAGAAAACCGGCGATCATCAACCCGAACCAAACGTCGACGTGTTTTTGTCCCGCTTCACCCAACAGGTCGATCAGCGCAGGGCGGCCGACGAGCGGGAAGAGACCCATCTCGAAGCCGTCGAACATCCAGCCCAAAAAGGCCGCTGCGAGCGTGATCCATTTTCCGTGCGACGCGGTCGCGATCGGCATCCCGCCAGGCGTCGATTCCAGTTTCACGCGCGGCTTTCTTTGATGCGGCTAGGGGGCGGAACTGATCCGCAGATCGGCGCCAGACGACATGGGCGAGAAGGGACTGATTCTATAGTCCGGAATTTGTGACGGCGAATCGCCAGCGCGGACGGACGCGTGGCGCGGCACAAGAACGCGTCGTCAGCTCAAGCCCGGAGCCGGTCGCTCAAACCAACTCCTGGACCGGCTCGCGGACGTCGACAAAGTAGCGCGGTCGACCCGTGGGATCTGTCACCGTGGTGGTATTGGGGTCGATCCCGAGATTCGTATAGATCGTAGAAACGATCTGCTGCAGGTGGATCGGCCGGCTGACGGCGTATTCGCCCAGACGATTCGTCGCGCCGATCGCCTGACCGGTCCGCATTCCGCCGCCGGCGAGAAGGGCGCAACTGACGCGCGACCAGTGATCGCGGCCGGCGGATTTGTTAATCCGCGGCGTGCGGCCAAATTCGCCCCAAACGACAACCGTGGTGGTCTCCAAAAGTCCGCGCTCGTCGAGATCCTGCACCAGGGCGGTAACTGCCTGGTCGAGCTTCGGACCGTGATCGCGGACAAGGCCAAAATTATCACCGTGGCTGTCCCAGCGGCCGTAGGACAGCGTCACGCACCGAACGCCGGCTTCAACCAGGCGGCGCGCGATGAGCAAGTGGTGATTGACCGTCGGCGCCCCGTCGTATTGGAAGTTGAATGGTTTGCCGTCGCCGTATCGGGCCACGATCCGCGGGTCTTCTTTGCTGAGGTCGAGCGCATCGGCCAGCTTGTTGGAAGTCAGCACGCCGAAAGCCGCCTCAGAGAATGCGTCCATCCCGGCCAGCATGCCGCTTGAGTCGGCCGAGCGCTTGAGATGGTCGAGCCCTCTGAGCAAAGCCTTGCGGTCCTGCAAACGGTCGAGCGTGACGCCGTTGAGGCGGAGGTCAGCCATCCCCTGCCCGTTGGGCTTGAACGGTTGATACGCGGCTCCCAGGAAGCCGGGCGACCCTGGCTCAGACCACTCCTTGTGACTGGTGGTATCGGCTAATGCGACAAACGGAGGAATCGACGGTTTGTACGGACCTTGTACCTTGGCGATGATCGAACCGATGCTCGGGCGGCCACCGATCGAGACGCTGTCGCGCCGTGGCCAGCCGCTCATGCACTGATAGCCGTCGTGATTATCGACGCAACCGACGACCGAGCGAATGATGGCAAACTTGTCCATCATTGCGGCGATCCGCGGGAAGCATTCGCCGATCTGAATGCCGGGCACCTTGGTCGAAATCGGGCTGAACTCGCCGCGGATTTCCTTGGGTGCCTCGGTTTTGATTTCCCACAAATCCTGGTGCGGAGGGCCGCCCGCGAGGAATACGTTGATCACCGCCTTTTGCTGCGACTTCTTGGGCGACTTGCTGGCAGATTCGGCCCGCAGGATCGTCGGCAGGCCCACGCCTCCGACCGCGCTCATCGACAGTCCGCCGATTTTCAAAAACGTGCGGCGCGAGAGTCCGTCGCAATAAGGAGTGGTGGGCCCAAGCAGCGTCAGCATCGCAGATTGTGTCCTCTGAGGATGCCAAATCGAGTTGTTTGCAGGCAGCTCGTCGGAAAGCGCGGCGGCGACGGCGTGTTGGTCGAAACTTTCAGGCGGCACAAAAAAGGCGGGCAGTCCCAGGCGGGAGGTCGACAGCACACCGCGTCGAGTGCGAACACTTCAACGCATGTTGATGTCTCACTTCAGAATAAATCGACCGGCTTCTACCGTCAAGAGCAGCGAAATCGGCGTACTTTGCCGGACGTGACGCCAAACGCGCGGGCAAATCGGCAGATTATGCCGGCATAGCGGATTGATTCGCGGGCGCGCCCAGGCCCGGGTGTTGATCGCCCGTGGCGCGGGCGCGACGATTGTTCGAGCAGAAGGCACTGCGTAGACTCTGAACAGCGTGCATTCTGCACTCCGCCGGCGATCAGCGCTTCCTTCGCCGTGGGTTTTCGAGACGCAAATCAAGTCGGGGCTCGATTTTCCATGTCCCCACTCGCTACCGGCGAACCGAGCAGCCGTCCGGCGACGGCAATGGTCCGAAAGAAGGTGCTTCAGGCGGCGGTCGTAATCGCGCTGATCGTGGCGGCATCGATTGGCGGTGCATTCTATTTCTACCGCTACGGCGACAAGACGACCTCTGATGACAAAGTCATCGCGGCCGAAACAAAGCATCTGTTGAAAATCGAGGTCCCCGCTCGATTGTGGCCCAAGCTGATGGTGACGCGGCCCGATGTGATGACGATGGTTGTCTATACGCCTTACAAGGAAAGCGCCGACCCGTCCTGCCTGGCCATCACCCGTTGCCTGCCTGAATGGGCGCACGATCGCAGCAATCGCCCCAACCAGGTGCTCCAGTCGGCCCTCCAGCAGTACTTCCCGCAGTTCGAGACGGAGCGCTGGAAAGACACCGAAACGCGCGAGGTCCAAATCCAAGGCCAGCCTGAGAAAGTCGTCGTCGCGACGTCTTATCGCGTGGAGGACCACAAGGAAGTACGCGTTGTCAGCATCGAGAATCTCGTTACCGACAAAGGGCCGATCGCGCTCTATTATCAGACGCCGGCAACTTCGACCGCGGACGACGATATCGAGCTCATGTTGAAATCGATGAATTGAGGCGACGTGATGACGCCAACACAGCTCCCGCCTGGGCCCTCGGGACGATTTGTCGCTCCGTTGCGATTTATCGATTATTGTCGCGATCCGCTGGCTTACATGACGCGGATGGCCCGCCAGTACGGGGACGTGGTGTTGCTTCCGGGGTTCGGGATGCCGGTCTACATGTTCAACCATCCCGATCAGATCGAAGAGATTCTGCGGCATAAGCACCGGGTCTTCAAAAAGGATTTTTACATGGAGGCCCTGCGCCCCTTGCTGGGCAACGGGCTCTTGTCGAGCGAGGGGGAAGAATGGCGGCGGGCGCGAGCGATGGCCCAGCCCGCGTTTCAAGCGCGGCAAATCCAGCAATACGCCGCGACCATGGTTGCCCACACCGAGCGAATGATCGCAAGTTGGAAGCCCGGCGAGACGCGCAACGTTCACACCGACATGATGCGGTTGACTTCGCAGATCGTCACCAAGACGCTCTTCGACGTCGAAGTGGACGATGAAGAAGGAAGCATCGGCAAGACGCTCGAAGCGGCGATGCTGTTTTACGCCAATCCGCTCTCGATGTGGCCCAAGTGGCGACATGTCCCCACACCGACGAACTTGCGGTTTCGACGAACACTGGGCGCCCTTGATGCATTGATGTTCAAGATGATCGGCGAGCGCCGCGCCGCCGGTCCGGGCGACCGCAGCGATCTCCTGTCGCGGCTTCTCTGCGCTGAGGACGAACAGGGACGCAAGATGTCGGATACGGAGCTTCGAGACGAGCTGCTTACGCTGTTTCTCGCCGGCCACGAAACCACCGCGCTCACGCTTTCGTACACCTTCTATCTGCTGGCGACTCACGCGGACGTCGAGGCCGAACTCCACGCAGAGCTTGATCGCGTGCTCGCCGATCGTCCGCCGAGCGTCGGCGACGTTCCGGCGCTGCACTTCGCCGAAAATGTGATCAAAGAATCGATGCGCCTGTATCCACCCGCCTGGACGCTCGGCCGCGAGGCGACCGAAGACGTCGAGATCGGCGGCTACCCGATCAAGAAGGGGGCGCAGGTTCTGATGGCGCAGTGGGTCGTGCAGCGCGACTCACGCTTCTGGCCGGAGCCTGATCGCTTCCGACCGAACCGCTGGGACGAGGAGCAGACGAAACAGTTGCCGCGCTGCGCGTATTTTCCGTTCGGTGACGGGCCGCGCGTTTGCATCGGCAACAACTTCGCCATGATGGAGGCCGTGCTTTTGCTCACGGCGATCGTCCGGCGCTTCCGGCTCGAGCTGGTTCCCGGCCAAACACTTCGGCTGGTTCCGTCGGTCACGATGCGTCCGCGAGACGGCATTAAGGTCGTCATGCGCAAGCGCGGCGAGACGCAGTCTGTTGCTCCCCGCGAGCGCCGCGCCGCGGCCGACCCGCAGTACGCCACCAACTGACGCGTTGGGCACGATCGGATCTTGCCGAGCCGCCAGCGTGAGCTGGCGGGTGCTTGGACTTTTCTCATTCTACGCACAGCGGATTGAATTTTAATCAAGCACCATCGAGCTCACGCCCGATGCTCGCCGGCGTTTCGAGCAGGCGCATCGCGGGGGGGCGATTTTCCGCGTGATATCCGTCGAGCGCCAGCGACTTATTAGTCGGCGGGAACTGACGGATCACCCGAAAAAGTACGTGCTTGACAGTGTTAAACCGGTTCGCATAGGATGCCTGAGCAAGAGCACCACCGGGTGCTCGTCCGCGCAGGCTGGGTAGCTGTGTCGATTGCGACACGCGGGCGTAATTCGTTTTTGGGATTTAACTTAGAAACTGTGATCCATGGCAGTCCCCAAAAGACGACATTCACACTCCCGCTCCCGCAAACGGCGCAGTCATAACGCGGTCAAGCCAATTCAGTTGGTTTACTGTCCCCAGTGTCAGACCCCGGCTCCAAGCCATATGGTCTGCCCCCATTGCGGCTATTACCAAGGTCGGACGCTCGTTGCGACTGCGGAATAGCCGGCGAAGGAAAGCCTGCTATGCGGATTGCGCTCGACGCCCTCGGGGGCGACTACGCTCCCGATCCGAATATTGACGGCGCCCTCATCGCTCTCGAGGCCAACCCGGATCTCGAAGTCGACTTGGTGGGCGATCCCTGTCTCCTCTCAGCCCGGTTGTCCGAACGAGGCTATGCCGGCGATCGCCTCAAGGTCGTCCCTTCCGAGGGATGCATCGGCATGGAAGAAAAGCCGACTGAGGCCTTGCGCCGCAAGCCCAACTCATCGATTGCCGTCTGCTGGCGGTTAATGGCCGAACGGGCTGTCGACGCCGTGATCAGCGCGGGAAACACAGGAGCCGTCGTCGCCGCCGGCATGCGGACGCGGCTCTATCTCAAGGGAGTGAAGCGGCCCGGAATTGCCGTGGCGCTCCCGAATCTCCGCGGACGATCGGTGCTGATGGACGTCGGCGCCAATCCCGCGGCACGACCCGAACACCTGTATCAATATGCCGTGATGGGCGCCATCTACGCGCGGAACATTTTGGGAATCGAAGAGCCGCGGGTGGGGCTGATCAACATCGGCAGCGAGGACGGCAAGGGAACCGATCTCTGCCGGGAGACTCACGCAATCCTGCAGCACAGCCGGCTCAAAGAGCACTACATCGGGAACGTCGAGGGCCGCGGCCTTTATCAGGGCGAGGCAGACGTGCTGATCTGCGAGGGTTTTGTCGGCAACGTCGTGCTCAAAGTGAGTGAGGGGATTGCGGAGTATTTTCTCAGGACTTTCCAGCATGAAGTGATCGGGCGCCTCGATCAGGAACGGGAGATGGCTGGCCGGATGCTGGGCGACCTCGCCCGCCGCTATCAGTACCACGAGCATGGGGGCGCGCCCCTTTTGGGCATCGACGGCATTTGCATCATCTGTCACGGTTCGAGCAACGCCCGTTCGATCACCAACGCATTTCGGGCGGCCACGACGTTCAACCATCGCCATATCAACGCGCAGATCGTCGAGGAACTTGCGGTGGGAGTGGAGGCCTGACGCGTGGGCAAAATCGCGTTCCTCTTCCCGGGGCAAGGCGCGCAGCACGTCGGCATGGGCCGCTCGATCGCCGAAAGGCTTCCCGCGGCGCGGCACCTTTATGAGCAAGCCGACGACATTTTGGGGTTCGGCTTGTCGCGACTGTGTTTTGAGGGGCCGGCAGCCGAATTGGACACGACGGCAGTCAGCCAGCCGGCGATTTTCGTGACGAGCCTGGCCGCTCTTGAGTTGCTTCGCGCCGAGAATCCGCAGGCGATTGATTCGTGCGAAATGGCGGCGGGGCTGAGCCTTGGGGAATACACGGCTCTCGTTTTTGCCGGGGCCCTGTCGTTCGCCGACGGACTGCGAGTGGTCAAGCGCCGTGGGGAGGCGATGCAAGAGGCCTCCGACGCGACGCCATCGGGGATGGTCAGCGTGCTGCTCTTGGATCGTGAAAAGGTGGAATCAATCCGGGATCGAGCGGCGGCGGCCGGCCGGATCGAGATTGCAAACTACCTCTGTCCTGGCAATCTGGCTTTGTCGGGGGAAAAGGCCGCGTGCGAAAAGGCCGCTGAACTCGCTACGGCTGAAGGGGGCAAACCGGTGCCTCTGGCGGTCGCCGGGGCCTTCCATACGAACCTGATGAAACCGGCTGACGAGCGTCTGGCCGAGGCGTTGGCCTCGGTCCCCCTCGGCAAGCCCAGAATCCCGGTGATTTCCAACCTGGACGCCCAGGCTCACGACGATCCAGAGAGCATTCGCAAGAACCTCGTCCGACAGGTCGTCAGCCCCGTGCGCTGGGAAGACTCGATGCGCTCGATGCTCAGCCAGGGGGTCAGCCAGTTCTTTGAAATCGGCCCCGGCAAAGTCCTGCGGGGCCTGTTGAAACGGATCGATCGGAAGGTCGATTGCCAGACGGTGAACGATTCACCATAAGCCCGGGGCTCTTCTTGCGGGCTAGCCGCCTGGGAGCTAACGCGAAAACAGTGCGGCGAGCCCTGCCCAAAAGAGGTCTCACCTGCTGTTTACAGGAGAGTTCCAACGAGCTATATCTTCGCACGTGCTTCGGACTTGCGAAGCCGCGCGAAAATGCGGTGAATGAGTCCGATCGACGTTGCCCCGCGGCGCCAACGGCCACCGCGCGGGAACCGTCGTCCTGACGTCCAACAACGCGGTAGCAGCGATCGTACCTGACCTGCACTGGTAAACTGCGCGTTTTAGATACCGAATTCGCTCTGTTTAAATGCAATGATCTGTGGGAGGGTAACAGGGTGTCGACAATCGTTGAAGAAAAAGTCATCGGCATCGTTAGCGAGCAATTGGGGGTGCCGAAGGAAGAGGTCAAACTCGAGAGCTCGATCATCGAGGACCTCAAGGCCGACTCGCTCGACGTGGTCGAGCTGGTGATGGAACTCGAAGACGAGTTCGACATCACGATTCCCGACGACGATTACGAAAAACTCAAGACCGTCGGCGACGCGATCAAGTACATCGACGAGAAGAAGTAACTAATGAAGAGGCGCGTCGTGGTGACCGGCGCGGGGCTTGTCACCGCGCTCGGCTGCGAGTTGGCCGACTTCTGGGACCGGATCTGCGCCGGAAAAAGCGGGGTAGGGCCACTCAGGCGGTTCGACACCAGCGATTTCAAGGTCACCTTCGGCGGCGAAATCCGCGATTTCTCTCCCGAAGATCACCTCGCGCTCGACGGCAAGGAGATTCGCCGTCTCGACCGCTTCGTGCAGTTCGCGATGGTCGCCTCGCACAAGGCCATCGAACACTCGGGGATCGACTTTTCGCAGGGCGATCCCTACCGCCACGGCACGCTCTTGGGCAGCGGGATTGGCGGCCTGCACGAGATCGAAGAGCAGCACTCGAAACTCTTCGAACGCGGCCCGTCACGCGTCTCCCCGTTCATGATCCCCAAGCTGATCGTCAACGCTGCCAGCGGCAACGTGTCGATTCGGTGGGGACTGCGCGGACCCAACAGCGCCGTCGCCACGGCGTGCGCCACCGCCACGAACGCCATCGGAGACGCGTATCGCCTGATTCAACACGATATGGCCGACGTGATGCTCGCCGGCGGCAGTGAAGCCGCCATCACGCCGATGTGCCTATCGGGCTTTGCGCGGATGAACGCCCTCTCGACGCATAACCAGGAGCCCGAAAAAGCCAGCCGTCCGTTCGATGCCGAGCGAGACGGATTCGTGCTCTCCGAAGGGGCAGGTGTTCTTGTTCTCGAAGAGTACGAACATGCCAAACGCCGTGGTGCGACGCTCTTGGCCGAGGTAACGGGGTACGGCATGACGGCCGACGCCAACCATATGACGGCCCCCGACCCTGAAGGCCGCGGAGCCGCCCGGGCCATGGCCTGCGCCCTCAAGGACGCCCAGGTTGATCCGGAAGGAATCGATTACATCAACGCCCACGGCACCAGCACGCCCCTGGGGGACAAGGCCGAGACAATTGCCATCAAAGCTGTCTTTGGCAACCACGCGAGGCGACTCGCCGTCTCGAGCACGAAAAGCCAGATCGGTCATTTGCTGGGTGCCTCAGGCGGCGTCGAGGCGATTACCTCGATCCTGGCCATGCAGCATCAAGTGGCCCCGCCGACCATTAATCTCGAGCACCCCGATCCGGATTGCGACCTCGAGTACGTGCCGAACGAGGCCCGGTCGATGAAGATCAACCGCGTGCTCAAAAACAGCTTTGGATTCGGTGGCCACAACGCGTGCCTGGTGCTCGCTAAGACCGCCTAGAGGCGGCGCTCTTCACGACCGTGAGCCCGGCTCGTCGCGGCTCCAAGTGAGCGTTTCGTATTTGGGCACGAGTGCTTCCAAGCGTGCTTCGACCGCCGCCTGATAGTCGCTGTATTCGGCGATGCTGCCGAACAGGCTTCCGATCGAGGTGCCCAGGTTAATGATGAACTCTGTGACGAATTCGGTCTCGATCGCCTCTGCCGCGTCCCATTTCCCCGGGAGAAGATCAATGAGCCCGGGAAATTGAGACGCGTGCTCGCTATGACGGACGAGCAGGCTGCCATGCTGCAAGACCGCCCCGCGCCGGCGGCGCTGGGCGCTACCCAGGATTTTATGTCCGTTCAGCACGATGTCGCGCGGATCGCCCCGACCAAAGCAGAGGAACGTCCCCTCTCGCCCGGCGAGAGCTTCGCCCCGCAGCGCGGTCTCGATCCCCTGCTCTGCCAGCGCCGCTACGAATCGCTCGTGCACACGGTCATAAATCTGCGTGGGAGATTCGGCCAGCGGATGGCCAGCAGGCACTGAACAGGAATAAGTCCATTCGTGGTGGTGCAAAATTGCCCCGCCGCCGGTGAGTCGGCGGACCATGGGCAGTGGGGCCAGCTCGGGGTTGGCCTCTGCTGCGCCCGCGGACTGAAAGTACCCGAGCGAAACGGTCGCTTCGCGCCAGCGATACAGGCGGACCGTGCACTCGCCGCGCTCGAGTGCCGTCTCGAGCAGCGCTTCGTCGAGTGCCATGTTGCGGACGCCGTCCTGCGGCTCCGATTCGATTACGACGCGGACGGTTCCCATTTCAAGATCGGCTTGCGGGCGGCTTGAACGTCGTCGGGCCTGCTGACGAGCGTCGAATGCGGCGCCTCGTGAAGAGTCTGGGGATCCTCGGCGACGATCTTGTGAATCGCGTCGGCGAAAGCGTCGAGCGTCTCCTTCGATTCCGTTTCGGTCGGTTCCATCATCATCGCTTCGGGGACGACCAGCGGAAAATAGACCGTGGGAGCGTGGAAGCCGTAATCCAGCAGCCGCTTGGCGATGTCCATCGCGGAGATGCCGTGCTCCTTGTGCACGGCGCGGGCCGACGCGACGAACTCGTGCATGCAGCGTTTGCCGTGCGGGGTCGGCAACACGTCAGAGATCTTGGTCATCAGGTAATTTGCGTTGAGCACGGCATTTTCGGAAACGGCCTTCAGCCCCTCCGCTCCCAGCGTGCGAAGGTACAAATATCCCCGCAACAGAATGCCGACGTTGCCGAAGAACGTGCGCATCCGGCCGATCGATTTGGACGGCACTGTGAGCCGATACGCTGGCTTGTCGGACGCCCCGTCCTGCCGAGCCACGACCGGCGCCGGCAGGTAGTCGGCCAGAAAGTCGCGGACAGCGATCGGACCGGCGCCCGGCCCGCCGGCGCCATGGGGTCCAGTAAACGTCTTGTGGACGTTGAAATGCATCATGTCACCGCCGAAATCGCCGGGCCGCGTGATTCCCAAAATGGCATTCATGTTCGCGCCGTCGATGTAAACCAATCCGCCCACGTCGTGCATGATCCGGGCGATCCGGCCGATCTCAGGCTCGAAGAGTCCCAGCGTGTTGGGATTGGTGATCATGAACACGGCGGCCGTCTCGTCGAGGTGCGACTTCAGCTCCTCGAGGTCGACCAGCCCGTGGGCCGACCCTTTAAGTTGCACGCACTCGAAACCGGCCAAGGCCGCGCTCGCGGGGTTGGTGCCGTGGGCGCTTGCGGGAAACAGGACCTTGGTGCGGTGCTGGCCCTTGTCCCGAAAGTAGGCCGCCGCGACCAACAGCGCGGTCAGCTCGCCCTGGGCCCCGGCGGCTGGATGCAGCGAAACCGCCGGCAGGCCCGAAATCTCGGCCAGCATTTCCTGCAACTGGAACAGGATAGCCAGCATGCCTTGCGCGGCCTCGTCGACCTGATAGGGATGCAGGTCGACGAGCCCCGGCAGCCGGGCGAGTCGCTCGTGCCGCTTCGGGTTGTACTTCATCGTGCAACTGCCGAGCGGATAGAAATGCGTGTCGACCGACATGTTAAGCGTCGACAAGTTGACGAAGTGACGGATGACGTCGGGCTCCGCGAGCTCCGGCAACTCGGGCACCGAAACGCTGATTTGGGACTTGGGGACCAGCGCTTCGATCGGCCGTTCGGGCACATCGCTCGCCGGAAAGGTGCAGCTCCTCCGGCCTGGGTGTGCCAGCTCGAACAGCGGTTTGGTTGCCAACAGGTTGCGCATGTCGATCGTTTTCAACCGCCGAGCGCGGCGGCCAACTCGTCAATTTCGTGCTTCGTCCGTTTTTCTGTGACCGCGACGAGGACCGCATCCTTCAAGGAACTGCCGGTCGCGGTCCCGAACCGTGACAGCGAGGGTCCCAGATCGAATCCGGCCTGCCGCGCTTTCGACAGAATCGCCTCTGCATCCCCTGTGCAGCGCAGAGTGAATTCCTTGAAGAACGGCCGTTCGAACGCCAGCTTCACGCCCGGAATACTCGTCAGTCGTTCGGCGGCGTAATGCGCCTTGCGGCAGCACAGTTCGGCAGCTTCTTTGAGTCCCTGCGGGCCGACGAGGGACAAATAAGCGGTCGCCCGCAGTGCCAGCAGTCCCTGATTCGTGCAGATATTGCTCGTTGCCTTCTCGCGGCGGATGTGCTGTTCGCGAGCCTGCAGCGTGAGCACGTAGCACGGCCGGCCAAGGCGATCGGTCGTGCGGCCGACGAGCCGCCCGGGCATTTTGCGGACGAACTCATCACGACACGTAAAGATCCCGAGGAATGGCCCCCCATATTGCATAGGAATGCCGAGCGACTGTCCCTCGGCCACGGCGACATCGGCTCCGTAATCTCCGGGCCGCCGCAAGAGCCCCAGGCTGATCGGATCGAACGCCACGATCGACAGAGCGCCGACCGAACGGGCCTGCCTGGCCAGTTCCTCAGGTTCTTCGAGACAGCCGAAAAAATTCGGATGCTGGAAAATCAAGCACGCCGTCTTGTCGTCCAGGGCTTTTTTCACGTCGGCAAGGTCGGCGGTGCCCTCTGGCGTGGGAAGCACGACCAGCTCGCATTTCAGGTTCGACAGGTAGCTGCGGAGCACCTCGCGGTACTCGGGATGGACGGAGCCAAGCACGACCACTTTGTCGTGCCGGCCTGTGACACGCATCGCCATGAAGGCGGCTTCGCTCACAGCTGTGCCGGCCTCGTACATGCTGGCATTGGAAACGTCCATCCCCGTCAGGCGGCAGACGAGCGACTGATACTCGAAAAATGCCTGCAGGCTCCCCTGGCTGGCCTCGGCCTGGTAGGGCGTGTACGCCGTGTAGAATTCGCCTCGCGAGACGACCTCATCGACCGCCGCGGGAATGAAGTGGTCGTAGACGCCGCCCCCCATCAGGCAGACGCGCTTGCCGCCCGCGACATTGCGACCCGCGAGCACGCTGACTTCGCGCTCAAGCTCCATTTCGCTCAGAGGCCGAGGGAGTTCGAGGGCGCGAGACAGCCGACAGTCGGCGGGGACCTGATCGAAGAGTTCGTCGATCGATTGCGCGCCGATTGCTTGCAGCATTTCGCGCCGCTGATCGGGCGTGTTGAAGAGATACGTCACGCGTGCTCACTCTCGTCGGCACAGTGCGCTTCGTAGGCGGCACGATCCAACAAGCCTGGAAGCGACGGATCGGTCAGCTTGAGCTTGATCATCCAGCCTTTGCCGAAAGGATCGTCGGAGAGCACGGCCAAATCGTCCGCCAGCGCGTCGTTGACGGCCACGATCTCCCCGGCAGCCGGCGAATAAAGGTCGCTGACGGCTTTGACGCTCTCGACTTCGCCAAAGGCAGCACCCTGGCGAACCGTGCGTCCGATTCGCGGCAGCTCGATGTGGACCAGGTCGGTCAGCTGGTGGACGGCGAAATCGGTGATTCCAATCGTCGCGGTTTGCCCATCGACTAAAATCCACTCATGGGACTTGGCGTATTTCAATGCGTTGAGATCCATCCCCAGTTCATCCCCTTCTGACGAGCCGGCACTGCCGGCAAAAGGAGCTTTCGACAAACGTAATAGTTTTTGCGTTAGGCCGCGGCGCTCGAAATGATCCGCGCGATGTGCCGACGCACACCATACATTCAGCGCGGCCGGCTGAAAAGAGATCGCGAAGCAGCCGGCGCCGTTGTCACTTGGGCGGCGGCGAATCGGGCCGCGGGACCGCTTGGGCGCCGGTTTGGCCTTCGTAGAGCGCGATCTTTTCGAGCCGTCGGGCGTGCCGGCCACCTTCGAATTCTGTCTTGAGCCAGATCTCCACCATGCGGTTCACAAGTCGATCGCCCAGAAGGTCGGCAGAGAGGCATAAGATGTTGGCGTCGTTGTGCAACCGGCTCATTTCGGCCGTGAGATCGTCGTGACACGGAGCGGCTCGGATGCCGGAAAACTTGTTGGCCACGATGCACATGCCCATGCCCGTTCCGCAGATCAGAATCCCGCGTTCGACCTGCTTTGAGCTCACCGCGGCCGCAACTTTCGCAGCGTAATCGGGATAGTCGACGCTCTGCGAGCTTTCGGGTCCAAAATCGAGACCCTCATGACCGAGCTCGGCAAGCCTGGCAAGGACCTTCCCCTTGACCGCGTAACCGCGGTGATCGCTGGCGACGGCAATTTTCATGCGTGTTAACGATCTCCCGAATGCTGCACGAGAAAACGCATCATAGTGTCTCGCCGCGACATCGGATCCACAAGGAGCCCTGCCCGCAGTTGAGCAGATTTTAGGGCCGGCAGCCTCACAGTTTGCCTCCGGGGAGGGGCAGCGTTCCCAGGATCATCTTGAGATTGCGATCGATTTCGGCGCGGCACTGCTCATATTCCTCTTCGCCGAGCCCGATCGGGTCAGGAATTTCCGTGCCGTCACGCGCCAAGAGCTCGACGCGATCGCCAAGATGGGGATAGGCTGACAGGATCGATTCCCGGTGGCCCCGCGTCATCGTGAAGACCTGGTCGGCCTGTTCCAGCAGCCGCTGGGTCACGGGCTGGCTTTCGTGCGCGCGCAGGTCGACGCCGTATCGCGCGGCAACCTTGATCGACTCGTGAGCTGCCGGAAGCCCGGGCTCCGCCGCCATACCGGCCGAAAGCACCATGTAGCCATGGTCAGCCAACTCATCCTCGCGGCACTTCAGGCGATCCGCCAGCATCTTGCGGAACAAACCCTCTGCGAGCGGGCTGCGGCACGTGTTGCCCGTGCAAATGAATAGAAAGACCTCGCTGGCGAGCCGCCCGATCATTGTTTCAGTCACCACACCGGGCCGGATGACCGACCACGATCCGTTCGAGAGACTGACAACCGTTGCCGGCTGCCCATAGCGACACTCGCCGTCGTCGATTACCAGTTCGATGGCGCTACCAAAATCCTCCAACAGGCTAGCAGCCGTCAGCAGCGGATGCTCGTGACATTCGCTTCTCGCGACCAGGGGCGCTGGCATCAGCCTGAGAACCTCCTGGATGCACTCGTGCGCCGGAACTCGAATCCAGAGCCGCGAGTCGGGCGATAGTGCGCGCTGGGCCTCCTCAGACAAAGCCGAGAACAAGCCGGACTCGGGCTTGAGGTCAAACGCCAGCGTCACGGGCCCGGGCCAACAGCGGCGCGCGAGCCGCTGGCCTAAGGCGTCCATGTGCGGGACGTAGTCCAACGCCTCCTGTAATCCTTTTACAACCAATGCAGGGTGAGCGGCTTTTCCGCGCGGCTCGCGGTTCAAGATTTGCACGGCCGAATCCACCAGGGCGTGTGCGCACGCCGCATACACAGTCTCAGTCGGAAACCCGACGAGATTTCCGGCCACAAGAAGCTGCACGGCTCGATGGACAGCGTCCCGAGGGTCGTCGGTCTTTCGAAGGTCGACCACTGCCGACATCGGCGCACTTCCATGAAGGCCGCTAGGGCCGCCCTGCGAATCCGGGCTGGTACTCACCGACCGAGTCGGCAACCAGCCGCGCCGCGGAGCCCCAGCCTGGAATGGAATCCAATTTGCTTACGAGCCAATACGCGTCGATCCCCCGCGGGCGCGGCACGGAGGGAATTGTTGTTGAATCGAGTGAAACGGCTTGGATCGACCGGCTTGGGAGGCGAGAAAAGCCACGAACTCTCTGCGAGTAACAGGGCCCCACAGAGACTCCGGAACGGTGCGGGCACGTTCGCCGCCGTGCGCAACCACCAACCGGATAGCAACTTGGCTTTCGAGAATCATAGTCCGCCAAGGAGCGATCTTCAAGCGGCTGTGCGTCGCTGCTCTCGCGTCCGGAACTCCGGGGCGGACATGAAATATTTGTCCGGCGGGCGGGAGAATCCGGCGCAAATGCTTATAACGAAACACACGCAATCCCCCCGCAGACGGATTTCGTGTACGGATGGCTCCGCACTCGACGTTGAGAACCCGGCAGAACAATGACGACACTGCAACGACGGCGAAAATCGAAACGCAAACTGCCTCGAAAGGCTTTGCGCCGACTCGTCGAATTCAAGGGAATCCGCCGCCTTACCTTCCGGGAGTATCGCGATGACATCCGCGAGCTTTACGACGGACCCCGCGGGGCCGTACTGGCCTTGGGCAGCCTGATCTCGCTGCACGAGCCACTGATCGGCCATGTGCTGCGAGCCCGCAAATTTGACGTTACCGCTTCGCGCAAGATCCTCGACGTCGGGTCGGGCGCGGGACAGATCCTCGGACATCTCCTCAAGCAAACGCTTCCGGACTGCGCAGCTCGTGGCGTTCGACCTGTCGCACCAGATGCTCCGCCGCGCGCGCACCCGCTTGAAAGATCGCCGACCTCAATTTATCGCGGGCGACATGATGCGGATGCCTTTTGCAGACGGAACTTTCGACTGTGTGACCTGCGGGTGGGTGATTGAGCATCTGCCCGATCCTCGCCCAGGCTTGCGGGAAATCGGCCGAGTGCTGCGACCTGGAGCGCGGGCGCTGATTTTGGCAACAGAAGACACCGTATCGGGCGCGTTCGTCAGCCGCACCTGGAGGTGTCGGACTTATAACCGTAGCGAGCTCGAGCGTGCTTGCGATGAAGCGGGCCTTCCCTGGAAGGCGCAGCTCTGGTTCTCCCCGGTGCATCGCTTCTTCAAGATGGGAGGGATCCTCGTCGAAGCGATCAAGCCGGGCGCAACCTAATTGTGCCGCTTGTCTCGCGAATCGGCCCGAGGATCTCGCTACGAGTCGCGACTGGCATCGACTGGCTGGAGCACGGGCTTCGCCTCGCGCGGCACAAGATCGGCAAACCAGAAGCCGTCGTGAAAGGAGACCCCGGGCACGCGAACGGAGATCGGCTGCGCGAACATTGGGCCCTGCCAGCAAAACGTGTGGAACTCGCCCCGCTCTCCGCACGGATCGACTTTGGGCGGGAGGTCAGTCAGTAATTCTTCGTCGAATTCGCGCCCGGCGAAGCGGCCATCGAGCTGCTTCGGATCGATGCAGGTGATCACAGCCCGCAGGTCGGCCGCAATCATCTCTCTGGCGAGCCGCCCGGTGTCCGAGGACGTCGTCCAAATTGGGAACAGCGGATCCACACCCGTTCCGGCAAGATTTCGCTCCCGGTAGGCACGGATGTCCTCCAGGAAAAGGTCGCCGAATGCGATATGGGTGACTCCCTCGCGCTTCGCCCGTTCAACAGCCTCGCGCATCCGCGCTTCGTACACGTCATTGGGGCAGGACCAGGGAAGCTGCACGCACCACAGTGGCAGCCCGGCGGTCTTTGCCTGCCGCTCAACCAGTTCGCGGCGGACGGCGTGCATGGCGACCCGGGCCGCTGCTTGGTTGAACGAGGTCAGCAGCCCCACGATTTCGACATCCGACTGCTGACGCAGAATCCACAGCGTCCAGGCACTGTCTTTACCCGAGCTCCATGAGATCAAAACTCGCTTCATGGCGGAATTCTTGGTGGTAACCCTCGAATTGACGAGTTGGCGACGCCTGTCCAGTTGGTTAAAAAATCACTAAGACTAGATTCTGGAGGAACTTGCAACTAACCGCACGCATGCCGGCGGCGAAATTGGATTGTCGAAGAGGACATCAGTGGATCTCCCTACGCCTCATTGACGTCCGAAGCGAACGGATTTGTCGAACTCTTACAAAAAACGATGGATTTTCGTTTGGTTGATCCGCCCGGAAACGCAGCTCTGCGCTTCTCAGGTCCAGTCGCGCGCGGTTAAATGAAAAGTCGATGTCGGAACCCGTACGCCCGGCGTTCTGCACAAGATGTCTTCCCCGGGCAGATTTCTGCCAATCCCAGCGGCGCACCAAGCCAAATCCATGTCTCCAATCGAAGGCGTTGGGGCTCCTCCCGCCAATCGCCGATCTCGCAAGCGTCTCGCCTTGTGCGTGACCGCACTTGGATTCTGGATTGCCCTCTTGGGCTGGGTGGGAGTCCGCTCCTTTTGGTGGTGGCAGCTGGGTGTCGGCGTAACCGAAAACCCCGGCGTCGAAGCGGTCTGGCGGCTGCATTATCAGGAGCTTTACTCGTCCGGCGCGGTTAACGCCCGCCTGGCCTCGGATGACGGCTACTACGACGTCCTCCTGTTGGGCGGTTCAGTGTTGGAACAGGCCGTGCCCGCTCTGGAGCAGTCGCTGCGAGATGAACTCGACGGAAGGCTGCGCCTGTACAATCTCGCGCGGGCCGCGCACACGTCACGCGACAGCTATTTCAAGCTCCGGCGTCTTGCCGGCAAGCCCTTCGATCTCGTGATTTTTTACGACGGCATCAACGACGCTCGAATGAATTGCTGCCCGGACGATGTCTATCGGGACGACTATCGGCACTTTAGCTGGTACGATTCGCTTGAAACGCGGCTCGCAGCCGGAACGGTGTCGGTCTCGGACATTCTTCGCTCGAGCCTCAACCGCGGCACACGGTCGTTCGAAATTGCCGAGGGACGGGAGTTCAGCAATCGCGTCAAGACGGCGAGAGCTTATCGGAAAAATATCGAGTCGATTGCCGAGGCAGTCGATCGTTTCGACGGTCGCCTGCTGCTGATGACGTTTGCGTATTACTTGCCCCAAAACTACACCTCGGAGGGATTTCGCGCTCATCAGCTCGGCTACGGCCGGGGCAAGTATGACGTGGGTGTTGAAGTTTGGGGCACGCCAAAGGGCGTCGAGGCCGCGATCCAAGCGCACAACGGAGTGATGCACGAAATCGCGAAGCAGCACAAAAGCGTGATTTTTGTGGACGAAGAAAAGCAGATGCCCAAAAGCGGGACCTGCTTCTCCGATCCCTGCCACTTAACAGATCGGGGAATTGCCACGTTCGCGGGGGACGTCCTGCGTGCCGTTCACAGCGACATCGAGCACTGGAAAGCCGCGCAGCATTTGATGGCCACGACCAGCAAATAACCCAGACCTGCGCCGTAAGGAGCGCGTCCCGCGGGCACTATTCTGCGCGCTTATAGACGTCGGTCGGCGCAGCGACCTTTCGGTAACCCAGATTCTCGATCACCTCGAGCACTTCGCTCCAGGTCGGAAACTGGCGTCCGCTCCGGCGCTTGTAGAGGTCCATCGCCTTCATGAAGTCGACCTGGTCGGGCGTGTAATCGCGCTCGCAGGTTGTCGGATCGATCTGGCGCCGCCGTTCGACCTTGGTGCGCCGCTCGGAATGACGCTGTTCGACCGGCCGATTCTCAGCCGAACGAGGCGCGGCTGATCGCTGCTCCGCGGGGGAATGAGGCTCGGAGGCCGCAGCGCCGCGTCGATCGGCGGCGGCTCGGCGACCTATGCGGCGGCGATCAACGATAACTTCATTGGCAGTAGGTGTATGCCGGATCATGACGCGTTCACCCCTTGTGGTGTCGAAGGCAATTCGAGGGAGGCGGCTGTTTCCGTTGAGCATCAAGATTGGGGTGTCGGCGTGTCGCGGTCGAATCGGCTCTTCGGACGGCCCTCATGGCCTGGAAAAGCCGCTTCAATTATTCACGGTGGAATTGATCTTGGGAGCCCCTGCTGCCCAAGAAAGACGGGAAAGCCCGGCAAAGCGTACGGACGGGGCTGTCCTCCCGCTTAATCCGCGCGTGACGATTTTCCGGGTGCGGCGGCCTTAGAAGCGGAGCTTCGCACTCCGGTCGATGGTGCACTGGCTCTGGCGACCGATTCCGGCTGGATGACCCCGCCCACCACCAGGCGAGCCGAGCCTTCGCCAATTCGCCCCGCGGCGAAGACCGCGTCGAACAGGCTGGCGACGTCCAGAAAATGGGTGAGCACTTCGTTGGCATCGGCGGAGCTGATCGACCGCACGCGCGACGCATGCTGAACCAACTGCTGGCCATGCTCGACGAGGAACCGGCGGATGCCGGCGGTGTCGATATAGATCACCTGGTTCTCTTGCGGGAAATAGCGCTTGGCCAAGGCATCGATCGCCGGCGGTATCGTTCCCGGCGCCGTTGCGCCTTCGCGGGAGATGAAGTGGCGAACCTCCTGCGGGCTCGTCGCGAGCACCAGAAAACGCGATGTCAGTGAGTAGGCCGGCTGATAGGGACCAAGGCTGTCGACCCAGCGAGTGCGAGTCGGTCCACTGCTCTCGGTGCGAACGATGGCCGGCTTGCCTGTCGCGCGCATATTGAAATAGGCGGCCGCCAGGTTGAGCCCAATATTCAGGCCGTTGTCGAGGGCATCGCGAAACGTCGGGGGCCGCTCTGGGGTGACGTTGGAAGTCGGAGGGCCAACCGGCGCGGGCGAGAATCCGGCTCGCGGCGAAATGGTCGTCTCTGCCGGCGGAAGCTCGGCGGCAACCAATCCGTCGAGCGGCAGTTCGTCCGGCTTGGGGTCTTTTCGTGGCACGAGGTAGGCGCCGAAGTTTTCGCGAAATGCTGGCAACACATCCTCGAACGGGTCAAGTCCCAGCAAGAGCCCGCGGCTGACCTGGCGAACGGAGTCGAGCGCCCCGGCTTCGTTTTGGGGGGCCAGATGTTTGAGCAAGTCGCCGAACGCCTGTCTGCCGGCCACCGCCACGAGGGCGTTGTGGGGGACCAGCCGGAGAAAATCCGCTGGCCCTGACATCGAGCGAATCCACTGTCGCCCTTGCTCAGAAACCCCGTCCATTGAGTACCGGGCGACCGCCTCGACGACAATTCCCCGGTCGACTTGCAATCCGAGCGCGAGCCATTCGCAGCGTTTCCAAGCCCCCTCTAAGGCTTTGCTGAATGCAGCCGGTGGCGGCGTGGGCGCGGTTCTCGCGCCGGCGGTGGAGCTGGTTTTCGCGGTCCCGGGCGGAGTGCTGGTGGTGGAGTCGGAATCTGGTGCATGAGTGAAACCGAGCACCTTGTCCCACGCCCGGGGATTCACGTAGGCGCGTGCCGCCTGTTCTCCCCGCAGCGACTTCCGCGCCTCCTGATATGCTGGGAGGCCGAGCAGGCTTTCACTCGCACCCGGGTCGCGAGCGAGCGTCAGTGAGCGACGGATCCACTCCTCCCGATCCGTCAGCATCAGCGTGCGGTCGAGCTTGCAATAAAATAGGACCATCGTTCCCGATCCAGACTTCGCAGAACAGGTACGCTTATAGTAGGTCTGGCCGGCGAACTCGATGGCGTCCGTCTGTTGGGCCTCTGCTCGATTCCAGCCTTCGATCACCGCGTCCAACGCCTCGCGGCTTGATGTTTCGGTCAGCATAATGGCCGACATCTCCGGACCCGGCTCAGCGTAGACTCCGACGACGACGGCCCGGCCGAACATATCGTGAAAGAACTGCCGAAACGATTTACCCGTGAAGCGTTCGATCACCGTGACGATGCCGCGGGCGTGGCGATATTCGCTGCCAGACTGCCAGTCGGCGTAGATTCTTGACCGCTGCAGACGCTGGAAAAATTCACCCCGCTCGAAGGCCGTCACTGTCTCCTCAAGCCGCGGAATTTCGACGCAGAGGCCGGCATCGCGGCCGACGAGCCGCACCAACCGATCGACGGAATCATCCGCAAACGCGAGCGAAGCGGTCGCCCAAATCGCAACGAGCAGCACTTGGCTCGAGAGCCGGGCCGCGCGAAACCTCGTGCGGTGCGTCCGAAAGAGGGATGCAAACGCACGAACCGAGGACGGCATTGCAGCAATCATGTGGCCGGCGCCCGTTTCTCCGGAACGGCTTGGATCAGAAACTCGAACGCGTGGCCCAATTGATGAGTCACGGGAGCAATCTCGCGGCGCACGCCGTCAACCCACGGCTCCTGCCGCTGCGGAACGGGCGGCGCGTCGCCGACGGCATCCGCGGAAGGAACTAGCACCGAGGCTGCAGTGACGGCTTTGGCAGCGTTGCCGGCGAGGTGCAGATAGGCCGAGCCAGCATCCGCCACCATGAGTTCAACCGGGGCACCGATGGCCACCGGCGAAGTTGGTTTCAGCGACGAACTCGCCTTGATGGTCGGAGCATTCGCGACTGCGATCGGCGGAGCATTCCTTGTGACTTCGGGCGGGCCGATGTCGGAGCGAGGATTTGATCGCACGAGGAAGAACATCGCGCAGACACACAGGGCCAGCGCTGCGATCGCCGCACCGGTGGACCGATTGATACGGCGCCCGGCAGGCGATAACGGCCGATCCGCCAGCTGCTTGGCGGGCGCGATCTCTGTCCTGAACGGGGTTGCCGATCCAGCCGACGCCGTTTCGGCCGCGAGCTGGGAAAGGACTCGCTCGGTCAGCCCAGCGGCCGCCACGGGCTTTGGCCAGCGAGCCACCGCGCGATCGACGAGCAGCGCATCGAGCCACTCGCAGCGGCACTCGGCGCAACTTGCGGCGTGCTCGCGCAGGGCGAGCGTATCGACCGATTTGCGGGTCTCGACCGCTTCGGACAGTTGTCGGCTAAACTCCGTGCAACTGATAGTCGGCATGATTAACGACTCCACGACGCCTCAGACGTTCCGCCAGCTCGCGACGCGCGCGATGCAGCCACGTCTTGACCGTTCCCTCGGGGCGATTCAGCACGGAGGCAATCTCCGCGCAGCTTAACTCTTGCTGATAGAACAACACAAAGCACAGACGGTATTCCTCGCGTAGGGCCGCGACGGCCAGGTCCAGCTCGTCGGTGAGCTCTCGTGAATCGTCAGGCACGTCGGCGACAGTGCGAGCGATTTCCACACTGCTGCGAGCTGCATCGCGAGGACGCTGACGCAATGCCGTGCGGCAGCGGTTGGCCGCGATGGCCAGGATCCAAGGCTGCAACGGGCGCGCCGGATCCCAGCTTCGCAAGGCACGGAAGATGCGCAAGAACACGTCCTGCGTGACGTCCTCGGCATCCTCGCGTTGGCCCAACATCCTCACGCAGACGGCGAACACCATAGACTGAAACCGCTCGACGAGTTCGCGCGCGCCCTGCTCGTTGCCTTCAAGGCAGAGCCGAACCAGGGCGGCATCATCGGTCACGGGACCCCCTGCGCGTCCTAGATTAAAGTACCGCAAGTTGGGGCTTTCGGTTTCAGCAAACGCGCCCCCGCGCCTGAGGTCAGTTCTTCCGTTCACCAACCTGTTTTGCCGCGTCGGACTCAAACAGTCGCGCGGCCTCTTCCGTGCTCATTCAGGCGTACCTTGGGAAGGCCGCGGTATTGGCACCGTCCAGTTTACGCACGGGCCAGCGGGACAGCGACGGTCCAATCGTCCGTCAAGCCGGTCAAAGGCGCATCAAGTCGTCTGCCCCGGGGAGCCCCCGTGCACGATTTCGCGGGCCAGTTGCCGGGCCGCCCGGTACGCGTGCCGCAGGGTAAACATCCGGGCTTCGATCTGCTCTTCGTTGAAGAGCCTTCCCTCGCTGCACGGAAGACCGGCCAATGACAAGGTCAGCGGTAGCAGATCCAAAAACTCGCGGTACCGCCGTTGGACTTCACCTGCATCACTGCTCATGGTTCTTGACTCCGCTCAGTAACAATCGATTGCGGACGCCCGGAACGGTTGCGGGCTCGGCGCAGCAGGTGACCGTGTCTTGCGGCGGAGCCCTTAAACCGGCCGCCGTTGCGTGTATTTTTTCAGAATATCGGCTGCGTTTTCGGACGGTTTGACAGTTGGCGTGGTCGCCGCCTTTTGTTCGCCAAAGGGCGAGGGCTGGTTCGGATCTGTGGCCGTTTCCTCGACTTTCTCAGGCTCCGGAGCGGGGGGCGGAGGCGGTGGCGGCGGCGCTTTTGCGCCCGTCGTTTTCGGATCCGGCAGACGAACGCTCGGCATCGAAACTGGCTCATCGCTCGGCGCCGGTTCGGGAATGGCGGCTGGCTGAGCCTGCGGGGGCGCGTAAGTCGGTGCGGCCGCATACCCACCCATTTGCGGGTACATGCCTGGGTAACCCATCGGCATCTGCGGATAGCCCATCGGAGGCTGATAGCCCATGCCCGGCGGCATGTAGGGGTTGTAAGCGGGCTGGTAGGGCTGCTGGTAGGGCATGCCCATCGGAGGATACATTTCAGCCCCGTAACCTGGCGCGGCCTGAGGGCTCCAGACCACAGTGGTGTCCCCGTTATTTCCCTGTCCGGCTGGAACAGTGGGAACAGGGGTCAGCGACTCGGGCGCCAAAATGCTCGAACCGGTATCTTCCGGGATCGACGGCACGGGGATCTCAAACGAGGTGTCGGTCGTGGCGAGGGGCGTCGTTTCGGACGTGGCGGCGTCGGCTGCCCCAGGCAGAGCCTGAGAGGAATCGCCTCGCTTCTCTTCGACATCGCCAACGAGCAGCTCAAAGTCGAGTTTGCCGACGCGAATATGATCGCCCGCCTCCAACACCAGCTCGCCGCGCACTCGCTGGTTGTTGACAAATGTTCCGTTTGTGCTTCCCAGATCCCGGACGCGGACTGAGAAGTCATCGACCCAGAGTGCGCAATGATGGCGGCTCACGAGTTCACTGTTTGGGCGCAGGTGGCAGTCCTGCTCACGCCCGATCAGAAATTTACGCGTTGCCAACGGAATGACTTTGCCGTGGTGTCTGCCCCCCACGACCTTCAACTTCGCCTGCAACATCGAGTTGGAACTCCACCCGACGAACTGGCCCGCAGCTAAATCCTTCAGCGCGGTCCGAATTCCTAGGTATGCGACGCTTGCCGCACGAGACGCCGGAACACTGACTTTGAAATTGTTCCGCCGTGCGCAACCCGGAGCGCTCCCGGAGTTACCGCATTTCGGAACACGACCATGCACTAATTACGGTTATTTTCCCTTGCGCCAACACCCATGTCTTGGACAACGAGAACCCGTCTGCATCGGCCACAGGAGGCCACTTTCAAGGCCTGAACGATTCCGGCGGAAAGACAGTGAAGATGATGAGGAAGAATCGTCGGGGAATCAATCCGTCGATGCACTAAATTACCCGGGCAACGCTAACACCCGCGTCGAACGGTGTCAACGCGGGCACAACACAGAGCCCTGATGCAGACTTTGAGGCATTTCGTCTCGAAAAAAGAAAGGAAATCACCAGGGGTCTGGGCTTTACTTCGCCTTAGTTCATTCTAATACCAGCGAGCAACAACTGGTAGAGAAAATGCGCGCGACAATTTTCGGCACGAGAGGTTTTCACTCTCCAGCCGGCATTGTCGCGAGCGATGGTGCGAGATCGCGTGCCACGAGGCGTGCTTTGCACCGGTCGCTCGCCAGCGATCGTTGGCCGCGAGGAAATCCCCAGCGATCAAGTGCATTCCCTGGGGGCGGTTGACGCCGTAAAATCCGTGTGGAGGCGTGTTTTCGCAGAATCTCTGCTTAATATTCTTCAACGGCGCACACTCTTTATGGTCAAGCGCCTGATGCGCGTGAAACTCGTTGGATTTCTCGTTGCGGCATTCGTCATCGCCGCCGCAGCCCATTGGTCGCGCTCCCGGGGCGAGGTCCAGCCCCCCCAGACGACGGACAAAGAGTCTTCAGGTGCGTCGGCCCCGCAGCCTTCTTCGGCATCGAAGGTGCGGGTTAATGTCGTGCGGCCCCACGTGGGAAGCATGGCTCGTTCGGACACCGAACCGGGCAATGTCGACGCCTTCGATTATGCCAACCTTTATTCGAAGGTGTCGGGCTATCTCAAGATGCAGAAAGTCGATATCGGCAGCGTCGTGAAGGAGGGAGAAGTCCTCGCCGAAATCGATGCTCCGGAGTATGTGCAGTCGCGGGATCAGGCGAAGGCCGAGGTCGGGCAGGCCGAAGCCAAATTGGAGCTTGCCAAGGCGGCGATTGTCCGCGCCGAAGCTGACGTAGGAGCCGCGGAAGCCGGCGTCGCGGAAAAGCAGGCCGAGTTGACCCGAGCCAAGAGTGACCTGAATTTCCGCAACATCCAGTATCAGAGGATTCGACGGCTGTTCGAGCTGAAGTCGGTCGACCAGCGACTGGTCGAAGAAAGGCGAAAAGAGCGCGACGCGTCACAATGGGCGGTCGAAGCGACCGAAGCGGCGATTCGCACCGCACAGACCCAGGTCGCCGCCAAGAAGGCGAAAGTGAAGCAAGCGCAGGCCGACGCCGTCACTGAGAAAGCCAAAGTCGACGTTGCAGCGGCCCTGCTCCAGAAGGCTCAGGTCTACGTCGATTATCTCAAAATTATCTCGCCCTATAACGGCGTCATTACCGAGCGGGGCTATCACGTGGGAGATTTCATTCGAGCCCCTCAAGGCGGGCCGAGGCAGAGACCGCTCTTAACCGTGGCTCGGACCGACGTGATGCGCGTGGTCACGAAACTTCCGGAACGCTATGTCCCCTTTTGCGACCCGGGGGATCCGGCTGATGTGGAGCTGGACGCCCTGCAGGGGCGGGTTTTCCACGCCAAGGTCTCGAGAATCGCCGATTCGCTCGATCGGGCCGACCGAACGATGCGCGTTGAAGTCGATCTGAAGAATCCGACGAATGAACTGCGCGACGGGATGTTCGGGCGGGTGACGATCCAATTGACCGCGGCCACGAAAGAGTTGAGCATCCCGTCCTCCGCCTTGGTCAATGGCGGAGAGACGGGATCGTTTTCGGTCTACGTCGTCCGCAACGGGCACGCCGAGCTGGTCCCCGTCAAAGTCGGGCGCGACACCGGGATCCTGGCGGAGATCCTCTCAGGGATCGAGGCCCATGACCTGGTCGTCAGCCACCCAACCGAGGACTTGAAACCGGGCGCTGCGGTCGAAATCGGAGAGATCGCGCCGAGCCAAGACTCGCTTTCCGCTCGGCCGAAGAAGTAATCGGCGCCGCTTCAAGTCGGCATCGATTGGTCGATTGACTGATTCAGGCCGAAGGGTGGGCCGCCAATCCGAATTCTTCGTCTTCCAAGTCATCGGAACGAAGCGGTGCCGGCTTGACGAACAGCGAGTACAAGCAGGGAAGTACGAAGAGGGTCGCCGGCTCGCCGGCAATCAGGCCGCCGAGAATAGCCCGCGCCAGCGGGGCGTTGGCTTCGCTTCCGCGTTCGATCGCCAACGCCGCCGGGACCATCGCGAAGAACGCCGCAAGCGCCGTCATCGTCACCGGCCGCACGCGGATCGAGGCGGCTTTGCGGATGGCTTCCGTCGGAGAGAGCCCTTCGTGCCGGCGAAGCTCCTGGGCGAAATCGCTCATCAGCACCGTGTTGGCGACTTTGATGCCGACGATAAAGATAATTCCCAAGAGCGATTGGACGTTGAGCGCCGTGCGTGTGAAATAAAGCATCGGCAAAACGCCCGCCAGTGCCAGCGGCACGGTGCCCATCACGGTGAGCGGCACCACCCACGACCTGTCGAGCGCTACCATCAGAAAGTACATCAAGAGCGCCGCCAGGATCAGCCCCACGCTCAAGTTGCGAAACGTATCCTGCATCCGGGAATACTCGCCTGTCAGCTCGAGCTTGCCGCCCGCCAGCAGTTTGTGATCGGGTGCTCCGACCTCGTACGGGCTCCAGACACCCCGGCCGTTGGGCACGCCGAACTTCTTCAAAACCCGGGCGATGTCGTCGGCCACGTGCCCGAGGTCCCGGCCCGAAACGCCCATCGTCAGGTCGATCGTCGGTTGCAACGTCGTGTGGTGCACTTCGGCCGGAACGGTGGTCCGGCTGATCGACGCGATATTCTGCAGAGGCACGGGCTCGTTTTGCTTGGGACTGGTGATCGGAATATTCATCAGCGTTTCGATCGACTCGATGTCCCCTTCCGGATATTGCACGCCGACGAAGTACTGATTGTGGCTGACCGGGTCGAACCAAAAGTTCTTCTTGTTGAAGGAAATGCTGGAGTTGAAGGCGGCGACGACGTTCTTCATCACGTCCGCCTGGCTCAGGCCGAGATCGGCCGCCTTAGTGCGGTCGACGTCGAGGACGAATTCGGGATAGTCGAGTCGCTGGATGATCCGGGCGTCGACCACGCCGGGAATCTTGGTGACCTCAGTCTGAATGGCCGCAGCGACCTCGCGTGTCTTCACCGTATCCTGGCCGCGGACACGCACGTTGAGTGGGGTCGATTTCCCCTCGTTCATGGCGCCGCGAATCATTCCGCCGGCGTCAAAGGCGAACTCCAGATCGGGAAACGCCTGATTGAGCTGTTGGCGGAGCACTTCGACATACTCCTGAGCCGATCGCTCCCGCTCGGCCTCGAGCTGCACCTTCACCACGGCGTCCATCGGTCCGGAGTTCGGCGTGTAGGCCGCCGACCAGTCTGCGACCACTCCGACCTCGCTGATGATCGTTTGAAGATCCTTCTTGAGCAGCTTGCGGATCACCTGTTCCACGCCCGCGATCTTGGCTTCGGTGCGCTCGATGCGCGTGCCGCTCAGCGCCCCGCACGTAAATTTCGAACGCGCCGGCGTCGACTTCCGGAAAGAAATCGCGACGGATCACCGGCCCCAACAGTCCCAGGCTGGCGATGAGCAGACCGACGGCGACGGCAACGGTGGCACGCCGGTGCCGCAATACGAAGTCCAACGCCCGGACGTACAGCGCGATGGCCCGGTCGATCAGCGCTTCCCAGCGGCCAAATGCCCGGGCAATCATCCCTCGACGATGGCCATGCTCCTCCTCGCTGTGCGACTTGAGCAACAGCGCACTCATCGAGGGGACGAACGAACGCGAAAGTACGTACGCGATGATCATCGCGAAGGCGACGGCGTACGCCATTGGGCGAAACAAGAACGCGCCCATTCCGGGCATGAGTGCCAGCGGGGCCAACACGAGAAACGTGCAGAGCGACGAGACCAATTCCGGCATCGCCACTTCGCTCGCCCCCAAGAAGGCCGCCTGCCGCACCTTGGCGCCAAGTGCCAAGTGCCGGTGCGTGTTCTCGAGACAAATAATGGCGCTATCGACGAGCGGGCCGATGGCCAGGGCCAGGCCGGCCAGCGTCATGACGTTGATGGTGTTGCCCGTCGCATAAAGCCCGATCAGAGCTCCCAGGACCGAGAGCGGAATCGTGCAAATCGCGATCGCCGTCATCCTCAATTGACCCAGAAAGACGACGATCACCAGCGAGCACAGAATGGCCCCCAGGACTCCCTCCTGTACGAGAGCCTTGATCGACTGCCGCACGTAAATCGACTGGTCCATGACGACGCGCAAGTTGATTTCCGGGGCGTGCGTCAGCCTTGGTTCGATCAACGGAGCCTCTTCCTTGAGGCGATCGACCACTGTCAGCGTGCTCGAGCCAACCTGCCGGAAGATCGGGATGTAGACCTGTCGGCGGCCGTTGACCCGCACGATGTTGGTTTGAATGTAATTGGTGTCGGTGGGAGTTCCGACATCGCCCAGGAACATGGCGGTCCCGGGTCCGACCTTGAGCGGGATCCCCTTCATCTCGCTGATCACGTTGTACATCGAGTTGGAGTCGATGGCGTAATCGGTGTCGCCGAACTTGGCGTCGCCGGTCGGCATGAAAAGGTTGTAGCGGTCGAGGGCCTCCATCACGTCCGTCAGCGACAGATGGCGCGCCTGCATCTTCTGCCGATCGAGATAGGCCAGAACGGTCCGCACCTTGCCGCCGAAGACGACTGGGGCGATTGCGCCGGGAATCGCCATCACCATATTGCGGACTTCGAAACGTCCGACGTCGTACAGGGCCGATTCCCCCTGGGTCTTGCTGTCGAGCGCGACGATGCAGGCCGGAACCGTCGCCGTCGGGTCGAAAGGAAGCACGACCGGCGGAAGTGTTCCGGGCGGCAGAACGGGGATGACTCCCGTGGTCAACGACATCACTTGCCCCAACGCTCCGTTGGGGTCGGCGTCGCCCTGGAAATAGTTGCGGATCACGCTGGAGCCGATGATCGAGCGGGACTCCTGCCGGCTCATGTTGTTGGCCTGGCCAACCCAGCGCTCGAGCCGGTTGGTAATGTCCTTTTCGACCGATACGGCCGGCATGCCGCTATAGAAAGTGAGCACCTGGACGGCCGGGCGCGAAAGATGGGCAGGATATCGATGGGAAGCGAGTAGAGAGCGAGCCCGCCCATCACCAGGATCGTGAACATCGCGACAATCACCGCGTAGGGATTTCTGAGCGATGCTCGAATCAGCCCGTTCATGCCGGCCAGTTGCTTAGCGAGTTATTCAAAAAAGCGCGATTTGGACACCCGGTGATAGCTTAGTCGACTTATAGGACGAGCCTCTATTCAGCGTCAATCGCGATGGGATTCGACCACGGCTGACGATTAAGGTCTCTTAACTCGGCCTGTGCAGCCGGCGATCAAGGCAAGGCCGCAGGACTTCGCGGCCTGTTGCAGGGCACTCTGAGGCGGTATTTTGGCAGGATTGCGAGTCACTGCGAAGGGAAAGTTTTTGATGGCGACGCCACGCTCCTTGCGATCACCGAAACGCACGCGATCGGCCTGCGCGGGGCTGATTGCCGTCGCCATCTGCGGAGTTCTCTTGGCCTTCGATTTTTCGCAAAAGCCGGGGGCCGATTCGCGAGCCCAGGCCGGACAGGCCTCCCGCCTGGCTTCGGACGGCAAGCTGCGCTGGTACCGGGGCAACCTCCACACGCATTCGATGTGGAGCGATGGCGACGATTACCTCGAAATGGTCGGCCTTTGGTACAAGGACCACGGCTACGACTTCCTGTGCTTTACTGACCACAACCGGCTGGCGACTTCGCAGCGCTGGGTGAAGGTGAATCAGAACGGCAGTCCGCCGGCCGCGATCGAAAAGCTCAAGGCCCGTTTTCCGAAGGACTGGGTCGAAGAGCGAACGGTCGACGGACGTCACGAGATTCGGCTCAAGACCTTTGAGGAAGTCCGCAATCGAATTGCCGAGCCCGGGCGTTTCTTGCTGATTCAAGGCGAAGAGATCTCCGACCTGTTCGGCCGCTCGCCGATCCATATCAACGCCTCAAACGTGCAGGAACCCATTCCGCCGATGCGCGGCAAGAGCGTGGCGGACACCATTCAGAACAACTTCGACGCCGTCATTACTCAGCGCGAGCGGACAGGCAAACCGATCCTCGTCCACCTCAATCACCCCAACTATTACTACGGCGTGACCGCGGAAGATCTGATGCGGATTCGCGGCGACAACTTTTTTGAGGTCTATAACGGCCACCCATCGGTCCATAATTCCGGCGACAGCCTGCACGCCTCGACCGAGCGGATTTGGGACATCATCTTGGCCAACCGTCTGGGCGATCTGAACATGCCGGTGATGTACGGCCTGGCAACCGACGACGGCCACCGCTACCACCACATTCCGAGCCGCGGTTCGGAGCCGGGCCGCGGTTGGGTGATGGTCCTGTCTCCGGAACTCACGCCCGAGGCGCTGATTGCATCGCTCGAGGCCGGCCGCTTTTATGCCACGTCTGGTGTGAAGCTGGCGGAAGTGGTCTCCGGTCCCGAAGGACTCGATCTCGCGGTCGACGCTGAGCCGGGTGTGAGCTATACGATCGACTTCATTGGCACGCGCTCAAACTTCAACCGCGCCAGCGAGCCAACGCGAGATGCTGCCGGCAAGGAAATCCGGGCGACGCGGCATTACAGCGACGACATTGGCGTGACCTTCAAGTCCGTACACGGCGACAAAGCCAGCTATCGATTCGGCAAGGATGAGCTTTATGTCCGCGCCCGCATTACGTCGTCGAAACATCACCCCAATCCTTCCGAGATTGGCGACTTCGAGCGGGCCTGGGTGCAGCCGACACGCGGGCCAGCCGCGCTGACCAGTACGGGCGGGCCGGCCGCCCTCAAGCCATGAGCGACTGGGAATTTTGGATCGACGTCGGCGGGACGTTCACCGATTGCCTGGCCCGCTCGCCCGCCGGCCGGCTGCTGACGCGCAAGGTTCTCAGCTCGGGCGTGACAAAGGGGACCGTCGCCGCAAGCTTCACGGCTTCGACCTTTCTCGACGGCGCACGCAACGGCGACCCTGACGAGTTTTGGCGAGGCTACTCGGCGACTTTCGCCGAGACGAGTGGTGAGATCCTCCATCGGTGTCAAATTGCTTCTTTCGATCGGCGGTCTGGAACCTTCACTCTCGCTCACCCGCCGCTCGACGTGCTCAAGTCGGGAACACGCTATGAGCTGTCATCGGGCGAGGATGCTCCCTTGCTGGCGATCCGCCTCGTCCTTGGATTGGGACTCAACGAGCCGTTGCCGCCAATGGTGGTCAAACTGGGAACGACCCGCGGGACCAACGCGCTTCTGACTCGCACGGGGGCACGCACGGCATTTGTAACCACCCGCGGCTTCGCCGACGTGCTGCGGATCGCCAACCAGGATCGGCCCCGACTCTTCGACCTGGAGATCAAGAAGCCCGTACCGCTGTTCTCGACCGTCGCAGAGATCGACGAGCGGTTGGACGCTTTCGGAGGCGTGTTGCTTGCGCCGCGTGCGGTCGAGGTGCGCAAGACCCTCGCTCGGCTCAGAGACGATGGCGTTGAGTCACTGGCGATCTGCCTGTTACACGCGTTCGCCAACTCCGCGCACGAAGAGCTGGTCGAACAAGTTGCGCGGGAGGTCGGCTTCGTCGAGATCAGCACATCGAGCAAGCTCTCGCCCTTGATCAAAATTGTTTCGCGCGGCGACACTACGGTCGTCGACGCCTATTTAAATCCCGTGTTGCGGGCGTACGTCGAACGGCTGAACCGGGCGCTGGCGCGGGGCGGCTCAAACTGATGACGTCGGCCGGTGGCCTCGTCGACGCTGCACGCTTCGTCGGAAAGGACAGCATTCTGTCGGGGCCCGCCGGCGGCGTCATCGGCTTCTCTCGCGTCGCACAGCGGGCTGGATTCGATCGGTCGATCGGATTCGACATGGGAGGCACCAGCACCGACGTTTCCCGATTCGCCGGCGAATACGAGCGAGAATTCGAGGTGCAAAAGGCGGGCGTCCGCATCGTCGCGCCGATGCTCGCCGTTGAAACCGTGGCCGCCGGCGGAGGCAGCATTTGCGACTTCGACGGCGTCAAACTCGTCGTCGGTCCGGCAAGCGCCGGCGCCGAACCGGGGCCCGCGTGTTACGGCCGCGGCGGTCCGTTCACGATCACCGATGCCAATCTGATTCTGGGCAAACTGCCGCCCGAGCGGTTCCCCTTCTCTCTTGATCGCGATGCGGCCGAGACGTGCGCCAGGGATCTCTGCCGGCGAATCGCCCAGGCCCCGACCGGTCGGCAACTCTCGGTGACCGAACTGGCTCAGGGATTCATCGACGTCGCGAATGCCAACATGGCGAGAGCGATTCATCGAATCTCGGTGGCGAAGGGATACGACCCGGCCGACTATGTTCTTGTCGCGTTCGGCGGAGCGGGAGGGCAGCACGCCTGTGCAGTCGCCCGCGAGCTGGGAATTCGCAAAATCCTCATCTCGCCACACGCCGGCGTGCTCAGTGCTTACGGCATCGGCCTGGCGGATGCGCGCCGTTATGGCGAGCGGTCGGTGCTCAAGCCGTACTCGCCTCAAACCCTCGCTGACCTCGAACCGATCTGGCGGCGGCTCGAAGCAATCGCTCGCAGTGAAGTGCTCGCGGACGGCGTCTCCGCGCAACATATTGCTCCTCCGCTTCGGTCGCTCGATATGCGCTATCGCGGCGTGGAGGCGACCCTCAACGTCGCCCTGCCCGCCGACGGAGACTTCGCCCGGCGCTACGAGGAACTTCACGAACAGCTCTACGGCTACCGCCACGGCGGGCGCGAGATCGAAGTCGCTGCCGCACGCGTCGAGGTCGTTGGTGCGCTTCCCGCGCCGGAGGAGCTTGTCTCGCAGGTTGTGCCGCGCCGCCCCAGAGCCTCGGCCGCAACCGATGTGATCTTTGCCAGCCAGACGCATCAGACGCCCGTGTTCCTGCGGGAAGATCTGCAACCCGGCGACGAATTGGCTGGACCGGCCATCGTGTGCGAGCCGACTTCCACGGTTGTGGTCGATCCGGGATTCCGGGCGTCGATTCTCGCGCGGGGCGAGCTGCTCTTGACCGATGCCCAGCGCTCGCAGGTCGCGGCCATTTCGACCGAGGTCGATCCGATCCAGTTGGAGATCTTCAACAATCTGTTTGCCTCGATCGCCGAGCAGATGGGGACCACGCTCGAGCGCACGGCCATTTCCACCAACGTCAAGGAGCGGCGCGATTTCAGTTGTGCGATCTTTTCGGCCTCCGGCCACCTGGTCGTCAACGCGCCGCACATTCCGGTGCATCTGGGGGCGATGGGAGAGACGGTCAAGCACATTCTCTCCGAGGTCGGCGACATTTCGCCCGGCGACGTATTCGTGACCAACGATCCGTATCGTGGCGGATCGCATCTGCCGGATGTCACGGTGATCACTCCGGTCCACGATCCGCGGACCGGCGCCCTGCTCTTCGCGACCGCCAGCCGCGCTCATCACGCCGAGATTGGCGGCATCGTGCCGGGCAGCATGCCTCCATTTTCTCGTGTGCTGGGTGAGGAGGGCGTGCTCATCAGCGATTTCAAACTGGTCGATCGGAGCCGCTCGCGAGAGGACGAGCTGCGGCAACTGTTGCTCTCCGGCCCGCATCCGACGCGAAATGTGCACGACAACCTGACCGACATTGCCGCGCAAGTCGCCGCCAACACAATTGGGGCAAACCAACTGCTGCGGCTCGTCGAACGCTATTCGCTGCCGGTCGTCGCCGCCTATATGGATCACATCCAGCAGGCGGCCGCCCAAAAGATGCGCTCGGCACTCTCGCATATCCCCGACGGCACCTACTCTCACACGGATCATCTCGACGACGGCACCCCCATTTGTGTCGCAATAACCAAGACAGGAGACCACGCGGTCGTCGACTTCACCGGCACCGGCCCCGTCCTCGCGACAAACTTGAATGCCAATCGCGCGATCGTGACGGCGGCCGTGCTGTACGTCTTCCGCTGCCTGATCAACGAAGACATCCCGCTCAACGGCGGCGTGCTCGAGCCCGTCCAGATCGTGCTGCCCCCCTGCCTGCTCAATCCGACACCGGCCGTCGACCCGGCGATGTCGCCCGCCGTTGTCGGAGGAAATGTGGAAACCTCGCAGCGTGTCGTCGACACCCTGTTGGGTGCGCTCCAAGCCGCCGCGGCGAGCCAGGGGACGATGAACAATCTCACCTTCGGCGACGCGAGCTTCGGTTACTACGAAACGATTTGCGGCGGCAGCGGCGCGACGGCCAACGCCAACGGAGCCGACGCCGTCCATACTCATATGACGAATACGCGGCTGACGGATCCGGAAGTGATCGAGCGCCGATATCCGGTGAGGGTCCGCGAGTTTTGCATCCGCCGCGGCTCGGGCGGCAATGGCGAACACTGCGGCGGCGACGGCGTCGTGAGACGACTGGAATTCCTCCACCCGCTCACGGTTTCGATGCTCTCGGAACGTCGAGCGACTTTTGCTCCTTTCGGTCTGGATGGCGGCGGTGACGGTGCGAAGGGCCGCAACACACTGCGGCGCGTCGACTCCGCTAAGATCGAGGACCTGGGCGGAAAGTTCGCAATCGAGGTCCGGCCGGGAGACGTGTTGACGATCGAAACGCCGGGCGGCGGCGGTTTTGGAGAAGCAGACGACCGCCACACATGACGAATTCCCGCCGGTTGATTAGCCTATGGACCAGTAAGTCGTGTTTTCAGGAGCCGCGCACGAAGTAAGCGGTGTTTTTGTAGCGGGCTAGCCGCGTCGCGTCTTTACTCGCACCCATGCAGCGAGCCTGCACAACCCGCCTGCGGCGGACCGCTCATCGCAGAAGGAATTCCTCATGGCCGCCAGCCGCAAAACCGAAGTCGATGCCGCCGTTAAAGACATCGATTTCGAGAAGAACACCTATCAGATCGAGCTCGATACGTCGCTCGGAAAAATCCTGATCGACCTCGATGCCAAGGCCGCTCCCGGACACGTCAAAAACATGATCGGACTGGCAAAGATCGGCTACTACAACGGTGTGATGTTTCACCGCATCATCAAGGGGTTCATGATTCAGGGGGGCTGCCCGCTCGGGACCGGCACCGGCGGCCCGGGCTACACGATCAACGCCGAATTCAACTCCACGCCGCACGAAGCGGGCGTGCTCTCGATGGCGCGCACCAGCGACCCCAACTCGGCCGGGTCGCAATTCTTTCTTTGCCTCGACAAGCACAGCCACCTCGACCGCCAATACACGGCCTTCGGCAAGGCGGCCGACGCCGCCAGCTTGGCCGTCGTCAAAAAGATCGGCGAGGTCAAAACCGACAACCGCGATCGCCCGGTGAGCGACGTCACGATCAAGACGGCTCGCGTGATTGCCAAGCCGAAGACGTAGAGGCCAACCAAGGCGCGGACGTCCATTGGGGAGGACTGTTCGCGAGCGGACGATTTGTCATGTCTCCGAACGCCCAAAAATCGGTGGGTCAGCTACCGTACCCCCTTACCAGGAGAGAGTGACCCGACCCAATTTGGTCGCGACCTAAGTGTTTGACGCGTCGGGCATTAGATTGGGTCAACATCCTCATTCTCGAAGCGGCCCCGATCCGGCATCGTTGACCCAACTTTTGTGCAGAATTGCGTGCAGTTTTGCGCGTTCTGCTGGAGCGGCTCCGGTTTGCGAAGTGTCCGGACGCCGTGGCGCGGGCGTGGGTCAGCGACTTGTGGGTCAACTTCCTATGAAAGAAAGGTGACCCGACCCACCGTTGACGCTTCGTGTCCCGTCCCAGTCCCCGTCTCCCGTCCCAGTCGCCGTGTCCCGTCCCAGTCGCCGTGTCCCGTCCCAGTCCAGCGTCCGTCCCAGCCCCAGTGTCCCGTCCCAGTCCAGCGTCCGTCCCAGCCCCGGTGTCCCGTCCCAGTCCCGATGTCCCCTCCCCCCGCGGGAAAGGTTGCCCGCTGGGACGTGTGCTTTGCGCTCCATCGGGTCTGCAACTGCGCTGAACTCAAGGCGCGCGTCACCCGCTCTGGATGACAATTCGGGCAGCCATCCCGCTGTAATTGTTCGCCTGTCTTAGACTCAAAAAAAGCTCGATTTTGGTGACTGGCCAAATTGTCGAGGAAAGCACCGGGACGTGAGTTGCGGCCTTACGCAGCATCCCGCGCGCGTCACAGGCGCGGCAACGAGCTGAGAGGGCCACCTGCCGAAATCCTCCCCTTCCGACGGTGTGCGTCGCCAACGTACTGCTGGTCACGGTGCTCGGGTTTCAGCATCTCGGCAACGGTGTATTCGTCGGGATTCGTCGCGAGGAGGTCCCTAAGGATCGGGTTTTCGTCATAGCAATCGACGAAATAGTTCCACCACGTGTTCCATTCGCCGGTCTCGGGTCGGAGGGTTTCTCGTTGGGCGTAGGCCGTATCCATGAAGTCCGCCAGAGACTCGACACCGATTAAAACGAGGGCTTGCTCTTCGGAGCTGGCCCTCTCGAATCGCGCCTTCACGCTGTCGCTGTGTTCCTTGGCCGACTCCTTCCCGTTTGGACGCCTCTTAAAGTAGTCGTAGAGATTCGGATGATCCTGCAGGAACCGCGTTGTGGTATACACCTGCGTGTAAAACGTGGCCGTCTGCTGGTTCTGAAAGGCCCGCACGAATTGGTCCAAGTGCCTGCGCTGGACATCCAACTGGCGCTGAAATCGTTCTCGCTCGTCAGCGCTGGCCTTGGCCTGTGAATCGATCTGCTCCTTGAGTTGGGTGTTTTGCACGCTGAACGCTTCATAGGCGATCGCCAGAGCGGCCATCGTGCCCAGCGCGCTCAGCACGGTTCCCCATTGTGCGCACAAATTGGCGTGCTTGTTGACTCGAATCACAATCGCGGTAACGCGGCCCATCGTCTGCCTCCGACTGCAAAGCTGCGATTAAAGTTCAACGCGTTACACAAAATAACGCCGATGAGCCCCGGCGAGATCCGAGGATTTTCAAGAAATCGGTGTTCGCTTGGAGTTTAGTCCCCGCCCGCTCACTGGCGGCTCGCCGAGTTGCATTCACGAATTGCCCGGCCGGAGCAAGTCGCTCGAAACCACGATTCCGTTGTCATGTCCGAAAACGGCCAGTCAAACTGTTGACCGTGACTACAATGCGGGCATGACCCTCGATGACGACGTTTGCTATCGAGCGCTGCTCGGGCGAGACTCCCGCTTTGACGGGTTGTTTTTTGTCGGCGTGAAGTCGACCGGCATGTACTGCCGGCCGGTTTGCACCGCGAAAACGCCTGGCCGCGGTCGTTGCCGGTTCTTCGCGAGCGCCGCGCTGGCCGAGCGGGCCGGGTTTCGGCCCTGTTTGCGATGCCGCCCGGAACTCGCGCCGGGTCATGCGCCCGTCGATAGCGTCCGCACGACGGCCCGGGCCGCGGCCGCGCGGATCGAGGCCGGCGCCCTCAGTGATGGCGGCAGCCTCGCAGATTTGGCCGCAAGCTTGGGACTCAGCTCGCGCCAACTGCGTCGCTCGGTGCGAAAGGAACTCGGAGTGTCGCCCGTTGAGCTGGCCCAGACAAATCGTCTGCTGCTGGCCAAACGGTTGATTGCCGAAACGCAGCTTCCGCTCGTGCAGGTCGCGTTTGCGGCCGGCTTCGAGAGCGTGCGGCGGTTTAACGCGCTCTTTCGCAGTCACTATCGGCTGACCCCCAGCGCGCTACGGCGCTCCTCGTCGCAGGCGGTCGCTGCCGATTGTCTGCGATTGGTGCTCGCCTATCGCCCGCCGCTCGATTGGGGCGCGATGCTGCGGTTCCTGGCGGCGCGAGCCATTCCCGGTATCGAGTGCGTGACCGGCGTCGCGTACCATCGCACAGTTCGCGTCGGCGAGCACCGCGGCTGGCTGAGTGTTTCGCCGGTCGCCGATCGCAATCTGCTGGCCGTTGACCTCGCCACCGCGATGGCTCCGGCTCTGCCGTCGATTCTCGTGCGCCTGCGGAACCTGTTCGACCTGGATGCCCGACCCGACGTCATCGCGGGGCATCTCCGACTGGATCCGCTGCTTGCGCCGTGGGTCGAACAGCGGCCCGGGTTGCGCGTGCCGGGCGCATTCGATTCGTTTGAGCTAGGGATGCGAGCGATCCTGGGACAGCAGGTTTCGGTTCGGGGAGCGTCGATGCTTGCCGGCCGCTTTGCGCGGCGATTTGGCGAAGCGATTGGGACGCCGCTGGCTTGCTTGAACTGCATTACCCCCACGGCCGCATCGCTTGCCGCTGCTCGCAGTGCCACGCTTGCCCGCCTTGGGGTGCCGAGCGCTCGCGCCGAGAGCCTGCGAAACCTGGCCCGCGCCGTCGCCCGCCGCGAGATCGATCTCGAACCGGGAGTCGACCCAACGGCGATCGTCGCCAAACTTGTGGAGCTTCCCGGCATCGGACCGTGGACGGCAGAGTACATCGCGATGCGCGCCTTGCGATGGCCCGACGCATTTCCGGCCGGCGACCTGGGGTTACTGAAAGCCTCACGATTGAAGTCAGCCAAAGCGCTGGAAAAAATGGCCGAGCGGTGGCGCCCCTGGCGTGCCTATGCGGCCATGCACTTGTGGGAAAGCCTCAAAGCACCTTCCGAATGAACGCCAACCCCATTTGGAGTGACGACCGATGATCAGGACCACGTACTATACGTACATCGATTCTCCGCTGGGACAATTGCTTCTCCACGGCGACGGACACTTCTTGATGGGTCTCTTTACGCCGCGACACCTCAATGATCCCAAGGGCGGGCGGCGTCCCGACGCTTCGTGGCAACAGTCCGATGCACAGTTCACCGCGGTGCGCGAGCAACTCGCCGACTACTTTGCCGGCAAACGGCAGGAATTCGATGTGCCGCTCAAATTAGCTGGCACCCCGTTCCAACAGCGCGTCTGGCAGGAGCTGGTGCGAATCCCGTTTGGCACGACGATCAGCTATGGTGAGCTCGCCGAGCGCGTCGGCACGCCGACCGCATCGCGCACCGTGGGGCAAGCCAACGGACGAAACCCCGTTTCGATCATCGTGCCGTGCCATCGCGTGATCGGCGCCAATGGGAAACTGACGGGATACGGCGGCGGGATCGACAAAAAACAGTGGTTGCTCGCCTGGGAACGTTCGGCGACGGTCGCCGAGCCTCGAACTTTGTTCGACGCCGCAGTTCCTGCGGGCTAGCTGCCTAGGTGCTTGTGAAACGCAAAGCGGCTAGGCCGCAACAAAAGACACCGCTTACTTCGTGCGCGGCTCTTTAATCGGCTCGGTGGGAGCCTCGCCCTCTCGATGAATGTATAGTAACGGGATGCTCAAACGATCGGACCTCGCGACCGGCAAGCGCGTGCGGCAGGCGTGTCGCGACGAAGGTTTTAACGGTCAGACGTCGGGCCTGGCGGACGGGTTCGCGCAGGCGAACCTGGTCGTGCTCCCGGCCGAGTCCGCCGCTGATTTCCGCGAGTTCTGCCGGCGAAATCCCAAGCCCTGCCCGCTCTTGGACGTCACCGACGCGGGCGACCCCGTGCCGTCGCGACTGGCTCGCGACGCCAACTTGCGGACCGATCTGCCTCGCTATCGCATCTGGAAGAATGGCGAACTGGCGGGCGAGGTGACCGATCTGCGCGAACTCTGGCGCGACGATTTCGTGAGCTTCTTGATCGGTTGCTCCTTCACGTTCGAGGCTGCCCTGCTCCGCGCGGGACTCTCTGTCCGGCACATCGAACGGGGCGTCAACGTCTCGATGTATCGCACCAATCGCCCCTGCGAAAGCGCGGGACGGTTTCGCGGCCCGCTGGTCGTCTCGATGCGGCCCTTCAAGCCGGCTGACGCGATTCGGGCTGTGCAGATCACGTCGCGCTATCCGGCCGTGCACGGCGCGCCCATTCACATCGGATTGCCCGCCGAATTGGGGATCGTCGATCTCGCGAGGCCCGACTACGGCGACGCTGTTCCCGTCGAGGCCGACGAGCTTCCTGTTTTCTGGGCGTGCGGCGTCACTCCACAGGCGGTGCTTACCTCGGCTCGGTTGCCGCTGGCGATCACGCACAGTCCGGGCTGCATGTTCGTGACCGATGTGCGCGACGAATCACTCGCCGTGCTTTGATGACGGGCAGTCGGGCGTGATGGAGCGATGGCCGCCACGAAGGGGCCCGGCTGGGACGACTTTCTGCCAAGTCGGCACGCGGCAAATAGCGCAACGGACGAACACAAACCGTAGAATTGCATTTCAGCGATTTGGGACAATTCGCGGTCAGCACTTGGGGACCGCGAGCCAGATCGGTCGTTCGGCCCCACCCTTGGCGAACAGTATGCGATACGATCTCAACCTGCGTGCGGCTCAACTTGTCGAGCGCGTCGCGGCGAGTGCCGACGACTTTCGCGTCCGCACGTCCACGGTCGAAGAGGCACAAATTCTCGACTTTGGCGTTCGCACCGAGGGCGGACTCGACGCGGGGCAGGCATGGCCGAGATCTGCATGGCCGGCTTGGGTTGGGTCTCGATTCAATCGTGCGAGCTGCTCGATTTGAGCTGGCCGCATGTCTTTGTCACCACCGATCACCCCGTGGCATCGTGCCTCTTGAGTCAGTACGCGGGCTGGCAAGTCAGCGTCGATCGCTACTTTGCCATGGGATCGGGGCCGATGCGGGCCGCTTACGCGCGCGAGCCCGTTTTCAGTCGGCTCGATTACCGCGAGCAGCCGGGCGAAGTGGTCGGCGTCCTCGAGGGCCGAAAACTCCCGGATGCGACGGTGGTCCGATACCTGTGCGAGCGCACGGGCGTCACGTCCGACCGGCTGCGGATTCTGGTCGCGCCGACCGCGAGCCAGGCAGGCAGCGTGCAGATTGCCGCCCGCTCGATTGAGACGGCCCTTCACAAGCTGTTCGAACTCGGGTTCGACGTCAATCAGATCAAGAGCGCCTGCGGGAACGCTCCGTTGCCGCCGGTCGCAGCCGACGACATGGCGGCAATCGGCCGGACGAACGACGCCATTTTGTATGGGGCCCGCGTCACCCTCTGGATTCGCGGCGACGACGCGGCGCTCGCCGCTCTGGGCCCCAAGGTCCCGGCCGATTCGTCCCCGGCCTTCGGCAAGCCGTTCGCGGAAGTGTTCGAACAGGCCGGCCGCGATTTCTACAAAATCGATCCGCACCTCTTCAGCCCGGCCGAGATTACGTTTTGCAATCTCGACACGGGCAAAGTGCAGCGCTTCGGCAAAATCCAGCCGGAGATCTTGCGGACCTCCTTCGGCCTCTGATTTCGGCTCGACGAAAAAGGCGTGACTTGAAGATCGCCATCCTGGCCAAGCCGCGAAGCTGGTACTGCCGCGACTTGTCGCGCGCCGCGGCGGAGCGAGGACACGAGTGCCGGCGGGTCGATTTTCAGAAGATCGTTGGACGTGTCGGTGTCGCGGACACCGCGGTGTCTGCGGGGCCGGAGGACTTGACGGTGTTCGATGCCGTGATTGTCCGCACGATGCCGCCCGGATCGCTCGAACAAGTGGTCTATCGCATGGACGTGCTCTGGCGACTGTCGGCGGCCGGCGTCACAGTTTTGAATCCGCCCAAAGCGGTCGAATGTGCGGTCGACAAGTACCTGGCGTCCGTCCGGCTCGAAGAGGCCGGACTCTCCGTTCCCCCCACCGTCGTGTGCGAAGACGCCGCCGACGCTTTGGTTGCCTTCGAGCGATTGGGCGGCGATGTCGTCGTCAAGCCGATCTTCGGCTCGGAAGGCCGCGGCATCATTCGGGTCAGCGATCCGGAGATTGCGCTGCGAACCTTTCGAACGCTTGAACGCATCGGGTCGGTGCTTTACCTGCAGCGGTTTATCGAGAACGAGGGTTACGACGTTCGCGTGCTCGTGCTTGACGGGCGCGTGCTCGGAGCCATGCGACGCCGGGCCAACGGCGACTTTCGCGCCAACGTCTCCTGCCGGGGAACCGCCGGAATTCATGCGGTTACCGACAGCGAAGCGCAGTGCGCACTGGCTGCGGCCCAGGCGACCGAGACGCGCGTCGCGGGCGTCGATTTGCTTTACGGTCGCGACGGGACTTGCTATGTCATCGAAGTGAACGCGGTTCCCGGCTGGCAGGCGTTCGGGCGAGTCACCGGCATCGACGTCGCGGCGGAAGTGGTCGCCCGATTGGAAGCAGGTCTCTGAGCAGGAATTTCAATGGTCGACGCTTCGGAAGTCGCGGCCGCACTCTCACGGCACATGCCCAGCGTCTTGCGCTGGTGCGGAGCGCTCGCCAAGAGCTTGCGCGGGCACAACATCGCCCTTTCCGGCAAACACACGGGCAGTGCTAACACAGATGCGCTGACGCTCGCTGACTTGACGATCCAGGAGCTGATCGTCGCCGCACTGCGGGACGCCGACCCCGTGTTGCGAACCTGCCGCATTGAAGCCGAGGAATCGACCGGCGACCTGACGCGGTTTGCCCGCGAAGGCGAGCTGGTCCTCGCGATCGATCCGATCGACGGGACGAAGCAATACCGCGACCGCACCGGGAACGGTTATGCCGTCATGCTGCACTTGCGCAATCGAGAGACCGTCCTCTACTCGCTGGTGTTTGTCCCCGAGTGCGGCCCGAACGGGGCGTGGGTCGAAGTCCACGACGGCCGCATCGTGACCGGCCCCGACAACTGCGGCCGACCAGCGCGCGGCCTGCTCGACAGTCTAAGACCGATCAAGCGCGGCCAACTGCCCGAGTCGAAGAAGATTTACCTGATCGGATTTCAGCGGCTCGATCCCGAACGGGCTCGCGATCTCTCATCCGTCGGACTCGAGGGGCACACGTCAGAAACCATGGCCGGCAGCATCTACGAACTGATGGCCCGCGGCGAGTACGCCGGATCGTTGATCCACTCGCCCAATGTTTACGACTTCCCCGTGTCGCTGCACCTGGCCCGCGCGCTGGGCGGTGACGCCGTGTGGGTGCACAACCGCCAGCCCGTCAACTTCAGCGAAACGTGGCTCGACGACCGGGCGAACATGATCCGGCTACCGGGGATTGTCGCTTGCAGCCCCTGGCGAGCGACGCTCGATCGGCTCTGCGAACTGGCCCGCGATTGGAACCCCGTTCGCTATCCGCCGGAAACCTAGGCGTTTCGGCTGAAGATCATGATCGTGATATCGTCGTTCTGATCGCGGCCGTTGGCGTGGGACCGCACGTCGGCGAGGAGCGCCTTGCCGATCTCGGCCGCGCTGCCGGTGCCTTTACGCAGGAACTCGCGGACCCTCTTATCGCCGTAAAGCTCGCCCTTGGGATTCATCGCCTCGCTGACGCCGTCGGTGTAAAACAGCACCGTTTCCCCCGGGGCGATCGGGCGCGAAAGCACGTCGTAGGGGTAATCTTCGATTACGCCCACCGGGATGCCGACCGATTCCTCGTCGAATTCCTCGATCGTGCCGTCGGCCTTGCGAATCATCGGCGACATATGGCCCGCGATCGTCAACTGGATCTCGTGCGACTGCGTGTCGACCAGGGCCAGAATATAGGTCACGAAGCGCCCTTCGACGGCGCTCGAGCACATGTGGTTATTGACGGCCTTGATCGCCTCGCCGACGTCGTCCACGTACATGAGCGTACTGCGGACGACGCTTGAAATTCTCGACATCACGAGCGAAGCCGGAACGCCCTTCCCCGCCACGTCGCCGAACGACAGGCAGACCTTGCCGTCATCCAGCAACATGGCGTCGTAGTAGTCGCCGCCGACGGCCAATGCCGAGTCGTACGATGCGAAGAAATCGTATCCGGATGCTTGCGGCAGCGTTTTGGGCAAGAGCGCCTGCTGCACGTTGCGGGCGATGGCCATCTCGCTGTCTTGCTTGAGCTTCTCCATGTGCGAAGTCAGAAGCCGCGCGCTTTCGTAGGAAAGCGCCGCCTGGCCGGCCACCGCCAGGAGCAGGTCGAGGTCGTCCTTCGTAAATCTCGACAGAACATTCTGCGTGTCGAGGTTGATCACGCCCATTGCCGCTCCATCAAGCCCCAAGAGCGGAGCGCACATCATCGAGCGGATGGTGAGGCTCGAAATCGAAGCGGCCGCCTCGAACCGCGCGTCACTCGTCGCGTCGGCCGAAAGAATTCCGGTCTTCTCGGAGAGGACTTTGTTCAAGATCGTGCGACTGAGCTTGACGGTCTCGTCCGCGTCCGGCTTGCGATGCTTTTGCGCGACGGGACGCATGTCGGCCGTTTCGGGATCTTTGAGCAGAATGCAGCCCCGGTCGGCCTGCGGGAAAATCGTGAACAATGTGTCGAGAATCAGCGGCACGATCGCCTCAAGATCGACCGTGCCGGCCAGACTCCGCGCGATTTCGATGACGGCCCGCAGCTTGGCCTCGGGCCGCACCTGCAGCACGCCGAAGCCGGTGGCATTGTCGGCCGACTCCATGATCGTGGCGGTCACGTCGCCGGAGATTTCGACGCCGCTTTGTTGATCTCTTTCGAGAGAGCCGGCGGGTGATCCGGAACCCGGTTCAAACCGCAGCAGGATCGGGCCGAGCTTGATGCGATCGTTGGCCTTGAGCGGCGTGCGCTCGTTGATCCGCTTGCCGTTGACGAAAGTGCCGTTCCCGCTCCCCAGGTCCTCGACGAAGTACGACTCTTTTTCGCGCGTGACCTGGGCGTGGCGCCGGGAGACCATGTTCGAGTCGAGCTGGATCTGGCACTCGGGGGCGCGGCCAAGCACCGTCACATCGTCGGCCAGCCTGAATCCGATCGCCTCGCCGTCCTTAAGTAACATCAGAGTCGGCATGGCCGGGTTCCTGCGCCACTGGGAAAGCCCGCGCGCCCGCGCAGACATGCCAGTCGATTCTAGGCGGCAAAAATGGTGGCCGCAACAGTCGGTTTTTTGCGGCTCGTTTGCCGCTGGAGGCGAGTTTTGCGATTCGGTGAGCCGAGAGTCGACTTTTTGCGACAACACGTGCCCGGTTCAACCAGCCAGGCCGAAGATCCGCTCGACATTGCCTCGCAGCACCAACCGCCCCAGATCGAGCGCCCGACTCTCTGACCAGTTGCGTCCGATCACAAAATCCCGGGCAAGGACCGACGCCAGGATCCGCCGATACATGCGGAACTTGGGCAGCGCGAACTCGAGCTTGTACATGTCGCTGTAGTAGCCGATCTGCTTGGTCGCCGGCACGGCCTGCAGCCGGCTGCGGCAGTCGAGCTCGATGTATGCCGGGATGTTCGAGTACCACCAATGGCCATTGGTCACCACGTTGGGAAAAATCCAACTGTGGCTGACGAGTTCCTGGTTGCTCGTTTGGGCCAGGACGGAAATCGGAAACGTCACCTGCGGGAAGGTATTGAACAGCCGACGATATTGCACCAGCGACGTTCGCTGATCAAACAGGTCCTGCCCCTGAAAGACGCCCTCCTCGTACACGCGGCGATTGACGCCGATCATCAGGTCGAAGGGGAGCCGGTATTCCGCGCAGTGCTCGGCCAAGGTCCAGAAGACGAACCGCGCCAGCGTCCGCGATTCATCGGCGCTCGGCTCGCGGCCGGCATCGATCGTCTTCAGGATCGGATCGACGGCTTCTGCCGGCACGCATTGTGGTTCGAAGTCGGGGGGAGCGAGATCGCGCAGGCCCGAGCGCCGCGGGTCGTGAAGTGCTCAAAGAGTCGGCCCACCGACGTCGTCAGCCGCGCTGCGGAGCCGACTTCAATCCCCGTCGCCTTGGCCAGTCGCTGCCGGACCGCCGGCTTAGCCAGGTGGAACACCAGATCGTCGGTTCGCAGGCACGGCACGTAGCGCGACGTGTCGAAGCCGGCGAGCGAATCGTCAAAGTCGTTCGTCAGAAACACTTTTTCGAGCCGGCTCTTGTCGAGGACCTGCTCTTCCCAATTGGGCGCGGCCATCTTGGCAGACGCGCTCGTAAAGCCCTTCCCAATTCGCGGGCGTCAGCCGGTCCGAGTCGAAGTCAAAGAACTCGCGGCACATCTCCAACAGCCAACTGTATTGGATCGTGTTTTCCAGCGGCTGGAGCCATTCGACGAGCCGACGCACCTTCTCCTTGGGAGCGAGATCGGGGTCCTCGATCTGGGCTCGGGCGAGCCCCGCCGAGTGGGCCAGCTCGGTGTAGTAGTGGTATCCGAGGATGTCGGCCAGAGTTTTCGACGCGGCCGAGTGCGGATTGATGTGCGTGTGGGGATCGATCAAGACGATCGATTCGAGCTCGTCGAACAACCGAGCTTCAAGTTCGCGCGACATGGCTTCTCGGTGAGCTAGCCCGCCCGCACTCAGCGTTTTGTCGTGCTGGCTTGGGCCGAGTCTTTTGCCGGTTTTGGCGGCGGAAACGTCGCCAGGCTCTTGCCCGTGGTCCCGTTCCAGACGCGCAGGACGCCGTCTTCGCCCCCGGCCGCGACGACCGACTCATCTGGGGTCGCCGCCGCAGAATACAGATAGTCGGTCGCGCCTTCCAGCGTACGGTAATTGTCGCCGTCGACGGCCTGATGCAGCCGCACGGTCTTATCGCCGCTGGCGCTCACGAGATTTAAGCTCGTGCCGAGGAATTGGATCGACGTCACCTGCTTCGTGTGGCTGGCGATGCTTCGCTGCTGCTCGCCGGTCTCGAAGTTCCAGACCTTGATCTGGTTGTCGGCTCCGGCACTGGCCAGGAGCGAGCCGTCGGCCTTCCAACTGACTGCGAGCACCTGGTGCGTATGTCCCTCGAAGGAGCGAACCTGTTTGCCCGAGTGCGTCTCGAAGACTTTCACGAACTTGTCGGCCGCGCAACTGGCGAGGTACTTTCCGTCGCGCGAAAAGTCGACGCCGAAGACTGTGTCGCTGTGCGCGTCCTTGAACTCGCGATCGAGCAAGAGCGAGGGAAGTTTCCAGGTCTTGAGCTCTCCACTGCGGGAGGGCTCGCCGCCTCCGGTCGCCAACAAGCTGCCGTCGTGATTGAAGGCCAGGCAGAGTACGCGGCCAACGAGGGTCGACGTAGCCAGCTCGAGCGGAGCGTCGGGCTTGGGGCCGATGCGTCCGACAAGCGTCCAGCGGGGATTCGTCTCCCAGGCGATCAATCTTTTGTCCGTCCCTGCGGAGATTAACGTGGAACCTTTGCCGAAAGCGATTTGGGCGACTCCGGCGGAGTGTCCGCTGAGTGCTTCGAGCGGGCGCCCGGTGTGGGCATTGTAGAGCTGAATTTCCGGATCATCGCCGGCGACAGCCAGTACATTTCCGTCCGCTGAAAAGGCGATCGACCGGACCGGCAGCTGACGTTTCGTCGCGTCGGCCTTCGCCGCCGCCAGAGCTGCGACTGCCGCTGCGTTAACCGCTTCCATTTCTTTCTTCAGCTTCTGCTGCTCCTTCAGTTTTTCTTCGGCGGTGGCGAGTGCTCGTTTTGCGGCTTCGTGACCGCGGGCGGCCGACTTGTCGGCGTTCGCGGCATTCAGGTGCGCCTGCTCGAGCGCTGCCAGGGCTTTTCCCCCGTCATCAGCCTTCTTTTTCAGGGCGGCATCCTTCGGTTTGGCCTGCGACGACTTTGTTGCCGCGGCGAACACATCGGCTGCTGCCTTTTTCTTCGCGGTGAGGTCCGCGAGGGCTCTGCCGGACGTCTTCTGCGAGTCGTCGGCCTTCTTGAGTGCTTCCTGACGGTCCTTGACCTCCTGTGCGTCGGCCGTTGTCCGCGCCGCGCTCGTCGCGACGTGTTGCCCGGCGATGACCATCGCGTCGTTCAGCTCGGCCACGCGCCGATCGGCCGTCAGGATTCCGCGAATTTCGGCGATCTGTGCGCCACGTGTCGCCTTTTCTAACACTCGATTCCCGCCCCCCGACGCGACGACCTGTCCATCGGGCCCGAGGGCAATCGTTCGCACCGGGCCGCCATGATCGAGTTTCGCGATCGGTTTGGCCGTGGCAATCTGCCAGATGCGAACGGTTCCGTCCTCGCTGCCCGAAGCGACCTGATTGCCGGCCGGCAGGACCAGGGCCAGCGAGGTGATCGGTTTTGCGTGGGCCTTCCACTCCCGCACCGGCTTGGGCAACTCCGCGGATTTCGTGGTCGACCAGATCCGGATCGTTCCGTCGGTTCCGCCCGAGATCAATTGCGTTGCGTCGTTGCTGAGGGCCAGCGCCCCCACCGACGCCGGGGTGGTCACGACGCTTCGCACCGTGCCGTCCGCAACGTTCCACGATCTCCAAGTGTGATCGAGCGATCCGGCGTAAAGCGTTTGGCCGTCTTTTGTAAATTGGAGAGCAGTGATCGGAGCCGTGGGGCCAGCCAGTTTGCGGAGTTCAGCCCCTTCTGCCTTGCGTAAGACGATCGAGCGATCCGCCAGGGCGGCTGCCACGAGCATGCCGTCGGCACTGACGGCGAGCGCAGTCGGCGCGTCCGCGAGCACGACGCTCTGCTTTTGCTCACAATGGGGCCGCTTCCAAAGCTTCACCACGCGGTAACCGGCGGCCGCGAGCAGCGTGCCGTCGGGGCTGAATGCCAGGGCGTGGATGAAATCGCGATCTGCCGCGCCGCCCGGATACATCGGCCGTCCGTCGAGCTTGAGATCCGACAAAAGCGGGTCGACGAGCCGGTCCACCTCGCGGCCCGACGGCACGTCGTACATCACGATTTGGTTGACTCGGCCGGCCGCCACAAATCGCCCGCCGTCGGGCGAGATCGCGACGGAGAAGATCGATTTCATTTCGGGCGGAATCGGCTGCCATCGAATCGAATCGCCGCTGACGCCGGCTCCCCCGCGCGCCCCTTCGAGAATCCACTGCTTCAGCACGCCGAGTTGCTGCGGAGTGAGCGCGGCGGCCTCGACCTTATTCGGCAACGGCGGCATGGCCGGCTGCCGGGCCCGAGAGGCAAATTGAAACAGCAGGCTCTCGTCCGGTTTCTTCGGGACGATCGCAGGGCCACGCTTGCCCCCTTTGCGGATTGCCTCGACGGTCTCGACGTTAAGCTTGCTCTCGGCGACGCCGACGTTGTGACAGGCGAGGCAATTCGATTCGAGAATCGGATAGACATCCTTCTCGAAATCGACGGGCCGACCGAGCGCGACCGTCGCGGGGACGATCGCCTCCGGACTCTTCGTCGGCTCGGCCCCACGCGTCGCGATTGACGAGGCCAACAGAAGCGCGGCGGCAGAGAGTCCGGCCATTAAATGACGGTGCGCGATTCTGGCAGAGGCACCGAATGACCCCCTCACCCCCAGCCCCTCTCCCGCAAGGGGAGAGGGGGGAAGATTTGCACGCGATGCGTTGTTGTGCAGTTGGTGACGACTCCGGCGCGCTTGCTCCCGACGTCCCTCTGGAGACACAGCCCCATATCCCCTCTCCCCTCTCCCCTTGCGGGAGAGGGGCTGGGGGTGAGGGGGTCCGCCATCGGTGTCCCAGTGCTGCGCACGCTGATCGAGTCCATTCGACAACGAAGCTCGAATCCGGAATCGCATCACGGGACAACCTTGATCGAGATCGGTGCGTCGACCTCGGCTTTGCCTTCGAATTCCGCGGCACCACGCACGACCAGGTTGGCGATTGCGCCCTGTGTCGCGGACTGATCGGCGGCGATTGTGAGCACGCCCTCGGTTTTGTTCGCGGGGATTGTCGTCGCATCGGCCTTGATGCCTGCGACACCCGAAGGAAGCGGCAAGCCAAGCGTTACGGGTCCCCGAAAGCCACGCGCCCGCCGCACTTTCACTTTCACGTCGAGTCGCGTTCCGAGTTTCAAATTCCCCCCCTTAGGGACCGAGGCGGTGACTTCAATGGGCGCGGCCTTCACCGTCAAAATGAACGGCGTGGACGGCGCGAAATCAGTCAGGTTTTTGGGGGCGGCGACCTGCTTCGCTTGTGCGACGCGGGCATCAGCAGCTGTTTTGGCTTCCGCAAACTGCTTTGACCTGGCCAAAGCGGCCGCCGCGAGCGACTCGGCTTGCTGTTTGGCTTCGGCAGCGGATTTCAGGGCTGCCTCGGCAGTCGCGAGCCTCTGCTTCACGGTTTGAATCTCGGCGGAAAGCTTTTTCATGTCCCTCTGCGACTCTCCCCGCCTTTCGACGGTTGCCGCCTTCTTCGGGAGAGCTCCCGTCGTCGCAGCTGTCTCGATCGCAGTTTTGCGGAGTTCGTCGGCGAGCTGCTTGGCGGCCAACGCTCGCGCTTGTAGCTCGGGCCGCGCGCTTTCCGAGGCCGATTTGGCATTCGCCTCGGCTTCCTCGGCCGACTTCCTCGCAAATTCGGCAACGCGGGATGTAGTCTCGGCCAGCGTCTCAGGCTCGCCTGCCGGAATCTTAGATTGAGCCTTCTGATCGACGGCTGACGCGTTCGCTCGCTGTGCCTGGGCGAGGCTCTGCTCCAACTGCGCCAGGCGCGATTGCAGCGGCTTAACTGCGGCCGCACAGTCGGCGAGCCGTTTGATTGCCGCGTCTCGAGCCGCAGTGAGCGCCTTCGCCTGCACAGTGGCTTCGTTGTCCGCCTTCGCTGCGGCAGCTTGTTCGCGTTCGGCGCGTTCCAACGCAAGGACGTTCCGACGGTAGGGCACTGTCGCCTGCGTGTTCCAGTAGACCGCATACGTGCCTGGTCGCGTGCCCCGCGCCACGAACAATCGCAGCAGTTCCTCCGACTTGCCCTTGGGAAAAGGCTGGTTCTGAATATTGAGATTGCCGGGGGTCAGCCCCACCAGTGTCAAGGCGACGTCGGCGTCGAATCCGTTGCGTCGTGCCAGTTTCAGCGGCAGCAGGATTTGCCGACTCTGATTGACCTCGAGCCGAGCCACGTCAGTCGATAAGTGGAACGGAGCCGATTCCTTCATGACCGACATTGCCAGCGACTGCCCGATTCGCGAGACGGCCGGCACGGTTGCTTCGGCGCTCCAAACGATCGAACCGGGAATCGCCTCGTGCACCAACTCTCGCGGCTCGGCCGCGTCGCGCCGAACTCGAGCCTGCGACAGTTGCTCGTCGGCCTTGGCCTGCGACTGCTTGAGCATCTCGACCGACTTCGACGCTGAGGCAACGGCCGAAGCAGCATCCGCAACAGCTTTGGCAAATGTCGCGTTCTTGGGAGCGGTTTCGGCGAGTTCTCGATTGAGCGTCAGCAATTCATTTGCCTTTTGGGCGGCCCGTTCGCCGAAAGCGCGCGCGGCCCCCGCCTTCGCGGCAGCCTCCACCGCCTTCGCGAGGTGTCTTTCGGCTTCGAACAGAGCCGACTTCCCCTTCGGATCGGCGAGCTTCGCCGTTCCGAATACATGAATCAGCGCCGACGACTCCGGAGCGTCCTCAGCCGCGGTGAAGATCAGTTCGCCGGCCTTCGCGTTCGCGGCAAGAACTGTCCCCCGGCACGTGACGCCCTTCGGCAGTCCTTCGGCCCGCACTTCGATCGGCTCGCGAAAGCCGTCCTTGCGAAGCACCAGGATTTGAACGTCGCGGCTGTCTCCCTTGCGGAGTCCCATCGCCCAGGTCGAGACGGCCGGAATAGTTCCCCGTTTGGGATATTGCGGAAGGACGACGAGCTGGAAGTCGGGCTCCTCGGGCCGAATCGACAGCCGATACACAAGGCGCGGGTCGCCGCGGCTCTCGAACGAGCGGTCGCGGAGCAGCATGCGATACGTTCCGTCAGCCGGCGCCTGGAAGCGATAGCTCGGATCGTCGGAGCGCGTGTCGAAGACTGCCGGCGCGACGTTGGTGTTCTCGTCGTCGACGGCTGTCATTCGAGTGACCGTTTCCTGCCCCTTGGCATTGCGCTCGACTTGCTCGACGACGAGATACGGGTCGGCCTGAGAACCGAGACGGTCCGCATAGACTTCGATGTAAAAGACCTGCCCCTCGCGCGCTTGGAATTTGATGTAGTCGGTGTCGCCCGGAGCCTGAAACTGACCGACGAATTCGCCTGGGGCGGGCATCTCCTGGGCGGTTTGGGGAGTGTCGTTGGGCTCGTGTTCGAGGATCGGAGTCGATCGCGTGAGCGCGATCAGCACGGGGTTCGATTCGCCGAACGGCGTTTTCGCCACGTAAGAGATCACTCCGAGTCCCGCATCCAACGATCGCAGTGTCGTGTGCGCGGCGCAAGCGGAGCGACCATGGGGAGCGTGATTTCGACCTCGCACTTCTCGAGGCGGCGCCCGTCGACCTTCACGTCGGACGGCTCCCCGCCCGGCAGGTTGCGACCGAAGAGCGTGTACTTCGCGGTCGAGCCGGCAACTCCCGCGGGGGGCATGAGGAAATCGATGTGCGGAATCGAGCCGGCCGCAAGGCGGTACACATATTCTGGCCCGCCTCGATAGGTCAGATCGTGGACCTTCAAGAAGTAGGTCGCATCGGCCGGCAGCACCGCGTCGACCAGCGGATCCCGCCGCAGCTCCTGGCGCACGTACCCGAGGCGGCGACCTCCGCTGTCGGTCAGCTCAAGCACGGGCTCGAGCCGCGAGTCGATGTCCGCGGCACGGCAGCAGGCCACGAACCGCTGCCCCTTCTTGCCCTCGAAACGGTAGACGTCAACGTCTGTGTCGGCACCGATCGTTCCGTTGACGATGGCATTGAGGGGAAGAGGGTTGGCGCGATCGAGGTCGTTATTCGGTTCGACCTCGCGCGCCTCGGATTGCGACCCGACTACGAATGTGCGCGGATTCGACAGGCCAAACAGACCGCCGGCGTAGAGCTCGTAGACGCCGCTCGGCACGTTTGGACCAATCGTGACAGAAAATGTATTGGGGATCGGCTCTCTGCGGCTGGCGGCGTCGCGGGTTTTCGGAACGGCGGTGATGCCGGGATGGTTAAAGACCAGGCGATCGGCTTCGTCGAGGTCCTCGGAACGGGTCAGCTCGAGGTCAAAGGTTGTGCCCGCTTTTCCGCCGCAGGGAAAGATGGAGTAGAGCCGCGCCTGCGGCAGCTGTGCGAAGGCAGGCGATGCGCAGAGGACGAGCCACAGCGCGCAGGCTGCCGCGCACCAACATTTAACGCTGAAATCGCGATTTCGACGCGTAGACCGAACCATGCAGGGGGCAGTAATTGAGCACTTGATCCGACCGGTCGCGATGCGACCGCGTCAGACGCTGGGGCAGGCCAATTGGTGGGTGCCTCTATCGTACCCGCGCGGGGAGGCTGTGTGGTAGTGCCAGGGGGAATTGAGTCGGCAACCGCGAGAAAGAAAGAGAGAAGCACCCTCCGGCTCACGCCGGAGGCTCGCCCAGGGCGGTGTTCGACGCGTCTCAGTGGTTGAACAGAAATTCCTTGGTGTTGATCAGCGCCCAGACGATGTCTTCGTAGGCCGGTTTGGGATCCTTCGCGTGCTTGGCCAGGTGAGCCTCGGCGATTTGCAGCTCGTCGGCGTTCGGCTCACGCGAGTAAACCCAGCGATAGAGTTCGCGGATGCGGAGCTCGGTGGGTCGTTTGTCGGCGGCCAAAAGGGCGGCGCGTCCGGACAGGCTGGCGATCTTGTCCTGCACCTCGCTGCTGTTGAGCAGGTGCAGGCTTTGTGCGAGGTTCGCGTCCTGCGAGCGTTCGCATTCGCAGGCCGTGTCCCCCTGCGGCTGACCGAAAACCTTCAAGAAGTAGGGTCCCACGCTCGGATCGGGAAGCTGCATCGCGTGCGTGCCCGCGGGCAGGCCCGCGTACGGTTGCGAGGTACCGGTCACTCGGTGGAACGCATCGTACAGCACTTCGGCCCCTAACCGCCGCGGATAGTAGCGGGAAAAGTTCTGCCGATCTTTGGTGTTGAAGTCGTTGGGAACCGCGCTCAACTGGTAGGTGCTCGAGTGACAGATGGTGCGGACGAGTTGCTTCAGGTCGAAGCCGCTTTTGATGAAGTTCTGCGCGAGCGCGTCGAGCAGTTCAGGATTCGACGGCGGATTGGTTTCCCGCATGTCGTCTTCGGGTTCGACGATCCCGCGGCTGAAGAAGTGCTTCCAGTAGCGATTGACCAGCGAACGGGCGAAGAACGGATTTGTCGGCTTCGACATCCAGTCGGCCAACTGCACGCGCGGATCGCGGTCGGCGGGAATCGAGAGGGGCTTTCCGCCCAAGGTAGTCGGCCGCAGCGTTTTGCCGGTGCGCGGATTGATCGCCTCCGCGATTCCTTCGTTGTGGAACAGTCGCCGTTCCCGCATGCGCCGGCTGGGGAGGGCATCGGACAGCGGCTTCCGCGAGAGGCGGCTGAAGAATGCCGAGAAGCCGTAATAGTCGTCCTGGCTCCATTTCTCGAACGGATGATGATGGCAGCGGGCACACTGAAGCCGCAGCCCGAGGAAGAGCTGAGCCGTGTCCTCAACCTGCTCGTTGATCTCGTCGACTTCGCGGTACCAGATGGCCTGCGGCGAAAGGCGCGGGTCGCCAGCCGCAGTCAACAGCTCACGGGCGAAATGATCGAACGGCTTGTTTTCGTAGAGGCTGTTCCAAATCCATTCGTAGAACTCGTACGTCCCCTCGGTATCGGTCGGGGTCCGCTTTTTGTTCCGCAGGATCAGGTTCCACTTGTTCGCAAAATTGTCGGCGTATGCCGGGCTTTCGAGCAGGCGATCAATCAGCTTGTCTCGTTTTTGCGGATCGCGGTCGGCGAGAAAGGCCGTCACCTCGCGCTCGCCGGGCGTGGTGCCCGCGATGTCGATCGACACACGCCGCAGGAACGTGGCGTCGTCGGCCAGAGGCGAGGGGGGAATTCCGAGCACCTTTAGATTGGTGAAGACAGCGCGGTCGACCAGGTTTCGTTCTGGGGGGAGCACTGCCACGCTCGCTCCCAACGGAATCGTCGAGCGAAACGTCGCGACCTGGCCCTGGTAGCGGGCCATCACGGCGACCTGGCCGGCCAGGTCGAGAGTTTTGACCAGGCCCGTCGAAGTCACTTCCGCCATTTCCGTATCGTTGGGCTCAAACAGAGCCATCCGCGTGACGTCTTCGGTCGAGCCATCGCTGTAGCGCGCCACGACCGTGATTTGCTGCTGGGTGCCTCGCTCCATCACCCGAGCGGCGGGTTGGCACTCGATCTTGACGACCGCGGGATCGGCGTCGCTTCCGTAGGGCATCCCCTGCTCGATCCAACGATAGAGAACGCGATATTCGTGACTGCCGACATCCATTCGCTTGCCGCCACCGTGCGGACACCGACCGCTCGGCTTTAAGAGGAGCAAGCTTTCACCGGGCGACGTGGGAAACAGGCGACGGCCGCGGCTCTCCTTGACGAGGAACTCGTAATCGTCCTCGGGGTAAAAGCCCAACAAAGAGAGCTTGAACCCGTTTTGCCCGCTTGCTTTGCCGTGGCAGCCGCCGCTGTTACAGCCCAGCTTGGTGAAAACCGGGACGATCTGGTTCTTGAAGTTGATTGGTAGCGGATCCGCAAACCGCTCGACCCGCACGGGGAACTCGGCGGACGTGTGCGCGGGGCCTGATACGCGGATGTGCGCCTCGCCGTCGCGCAACGGCGTGACGAGGCCGGTCGCGTCGATGTCGACAATGCCAGACGGCTCAGCTGAGTAGCGGACGGACCGTGTCAGATCGCGGAGTTGCCCCGTCGAGTAAACGCCGGTGACGCACAATTGTTGCCGGGCGTCGCCGCCGCGAAGCACGACCGGATTGCCAGCGGCCGCCTGTTCGACCGTCAGCGATTTCAGATCCCCGGGATCGCCAAGCCCCTTGACGGCGTTCGCCGCGACCAGCGGCTGCCGTCCCAGACACGCGGCGGCAGCCAAGACGAGCAAGAACTGGGTGGAGGCACGCCGGGTCATGCATTCCCTCTCTTGGAGCGACCGGTCTGAGAGATTCTGCAGGGTGGTCTACGCTTGGAGGCGGGTCGGGGTCGACTATCGGTAGCGGCAAGTTGCCGAAAACTGGGGGCTGGCTTATCGGAATGAGAGTCGCGAGGCCGGAGGCAAAAACGTGCTACGAGGGCCGGCAGCTTGAGGTTGCGCCTCAGGCCGCGTCGCCAAGCTGCACAATAGGCAGCATATCAACGATTATCGATCCGTGCAACGAGCCGGCATTGGGGGCGAAGAAGCGGCCCCGATAATCGGAGACTTAGACGGCCGGTTTCGATTGGCCCCGAACAGGCCGCCATTCCAGTCTCAATCTTCCTTCAACAGGAAGAACTGATAGACCAGTCCTGCAGAAATTCCGCCGATTGCGGGGCCAACCCAATAACACCAGTGACGATTGAAATCCTGCAGGACGAGGGCCGGGCCGAAAGACCGCGCGGGATTCATCGAGGCTCCGGTAATCGGACCTCCCGCCAGGATGTCGAAACAGACGGTCAGTCCGATGGCGAGCGCCCCGAATTTCACGGCCTTGCCCCGCTCGTCGACGGCCGTGGCAAATACGGCCGTGACCAGCAGAAAGGTCATCACTGCCTCGTAGATCAGGATCGTGTTGTCGGTCACCCAGGCCTTGGCCGGCAGAGGGAGGCCGAGGGACGCGTTCGTGACCACTTCGGGAGGAAAGACTCGATTGCACAACACGGCCGCGACCGTCGCCCCGGCGCATTGGGCGATGATGTACCCGATTGCCGACAAGATTCGGATCCGCCCGGTAACGAGCATGCCCAGAGTGACGGCGGGATTCAGGTGTCCGCCGGAAATCCCGCCCGTGACGGCCACGCCGATCGAAAGCCCCAGCCCGTGCGCAAAGGCGATTCCGAGCAGCCCGATGTTGCCGCCGATCTCTTTCGTGTTGCAAAGAATGGCGGAGATACCGGCAAAGCACAGAAAGAAGGTGCCGAGGCCTTCCGCAAAGGCTTTTCGCAGATAACTCATGGAGGAAGCATCCCCGAAGTGGGTCGAAGATCCGCGGTGGCGCCGCGGATTGTGCCAGTCCGGGCGGCCGATTTCAATCCTCGCACTTCACGCCGAGCGTTTCGAGTTGGCGCGTGAGCGTCGACACGTCGCGAAAGACTTCCGCGCGCAGACCAAACGACCTTCCCCTCGCGACATACTCCTCGATGTCATCGGTGTAGAAGCACTCCTCGGGTAGGCACTGAATGGACTCGAGGGCGGCTCGAAAGATGGCCTCGTCCGGCTTGACCGCTCCCACCCGATAGGACAGCACGCATTCGTCGAACCGATTGAGCAGGTCAAAGTGCTCGAGCACCCATTCATAATGCGTGACGCACGTATTCGACAGCAGCACCAGGCGATAGCCGTCGCGCTTCCAGCGATCCAGCAGCGGAACCATCGGCTCATTGAGCGAGAAAATGTCGGAGCCGGCTCGCCGCAGTGCTTCCGCGTCGAGCGTCCGACGGAGTTTCGCTTCCAGCACCTGGCGAAAGCCCTCTTCGGAGACTTCGCCCTGTTCGAACCGTCGTTGGAGCTGGCCCTGAAATAGGATCTGCCGCAAGTCCGCCAGGGACGCATGGCAGGCCTCGGCAATCTGCGTACACATCCGCTCGTGCGAGAAGAACAGCAGCACGTTCCCCAAATCGATCAACAGAGTTCGCACGGGCATTCCAATTCCTCGATTGACGGTCCCGCCGCGGCTTCATAAAGTGACAGCGCTCTTAAAGTGACGTAGCATAACGACTTGCTGGTGCCAAGCAGCAACTGCTCGACGACCGTCGAGCGTGTGCGGACGGATCTCTCCAGGTCGTCGCGGTGTCCGCGGTTCTTCGGCGCTTTCGCCGCGCTGCCCGGAAAACGCGACATTGCTGCAACCTACGATTTGCATCGGGTCCAGATTATGTCCAGCCAGGGAGACCGTCGATGAGCTACGGCGGGAAAGCGAAGGAGGAAGCGGGGACCGCCCGTGGCCGTGATTGGCCCTGCCTGCGGCAGTTCGGCATCTTCATGGAGAACCGCGTCGGCACGCTGCACGAGCTGTTGCGGCACATCGAGCGGCACGATCTGCGAGTGGTGGCGCTGACGGTGGTCGATTCGATCGACTTCTCGATCGCGCGCCTCATTTTGAGCAACTACGAGCGCGCCCAGGAACTCTTCAAACTCTCCGATTTCAAGTTCTTCGAGACCGATCTGATCGGCGTCGAGCTCAGCGCCGATCCACAGCCTTATGTGCAGATCTGCATGACCCTGCTGCAGGCAGAACTCAACATCCATTACACGTATCCCCTGCTCTATCGCGGCAAGGGTCGCGGTGCGATCGCGCTGCACGTCGACGACGTCGAGACGGGGCTCAAGATTCTGTCCGACAAGGGTCACCGGATCATCACCGAGAACGATCTGCTCGAATTCGACGAGAATTATTGAATCGGCCCGTGTTGATATCGGCTCCGACTTGAATCGGTTCCGTACGCTGCTGAAGTGGACGTTGTTCGTCGTGGTGCTGGCCTACGTTTGCCGCCACGGTTACCACCTTTGGCGGCAGAGCGACGTCCGCAGCCCGTTCACGCCGGCGAGCGCTGCTTGGCTGGTTCTTTCGGCCGTCTTGTACACAGCATCGTGGCTCCCCTCGGTTTGGTTTTGGCGCGAGCTGATGCGCGCGCTGGGTGGCCAGCCTGCTTTTCGCGACGCGGCCCGCGCGTATTACTGTGGCAGCCTCGGCAAATACGTCCCCGGCAAGGCGATGGTCCTCATTCTGAGGGGATCGATGATGAACGGTCGTGGGTGCGCGGGCCGCACGGCGGCCGTCACCGCAGCCTACGAAACGCTGACCATGATGGGGACCGGCCTGCTCGTCGGCCTCCTGCTGGCCCCACTGCCCAACTGGGTGCCCGGCCGCGATCAGTCGCTGCTTGTGCCGGTCGTTGTGTTGGCAGTGCTCGCCGCGTTGCCTGTCATCGCAAGGCTCTTGTCATGGGCAGTGACCAAAATGGCGCCACCGGACTTGGTCGCACTCGGCGATCAAATGCCGGCCGAAATCGGCGTGCCGTCTCCGGCTGGACGACTGGCAATTCCGGCGTGGCTCGTCGGCGCGGGGTGTGCCGCGTTTCTTGTGAGCTGGTGTGTCCAGGGGCTCAGCCTGGGCATGACGCTGTGTGCCGTGGACGAGCCGATCGCCTTGCACAACTGGCCGATGTGGTCGGGCGCCATGGCCCTCTCGACGTCGCTGGGATTCGCGGTCCTGTTTGCGCCGGCCGGCCTGGGCGTCCGCGAGGGAATTCTGCTGGGGATCCTCACGCAGGCGGGCGTCGACGCGCACGCGGCCGTGGCCGCTACGGTGCTCTCGCGTTTCGTGTCGTTTATTTCGGACATTCTCGTCGCGGCGGCCTCTTATCCGACACTTCGCAGCCGAATGATTTCGCCCGCCCCCTCGGACCGCCGATAAGATGGAGAAATGCTCTCTATTGTCGTTCCGGTGTTGAACGAAGCTGAAAGTCTCGAAACGCTCCACCGCGAGATCGTCGAAGCGACGCACGGATTGGCAGAGCCGGTCGAGATCATTTTCGTCGACGACGGTTCGAGCGACGGCTCATGGAAGACGATTGAATCACTGGCGGCGCGTCACACTGCCGTGTCGGGGATTCGCTTTCGCCGGAATTTCGGCAAGGCCGCTGCGCTCACGGCCGGGATGCGAACGGCCCACGGCGAATTCATTCTCACGATTGACGCCGATCTTCAGGACGACCCAGCCGAAATCCCTCGGATGCTGGGTAAGCTGGGCGAAGGTTACGACGTGGTGAATGGCTGGAAAGAGCAGCGGCTCGATCCGTGGCACAAGGTTTATCCGAGCCGCGTTTTCAATTGGGTGGTCAGTGCGATCACCGGGCTCAAGCTGCACGACCACAACTGCGGGCTAAAGTTGTTTCGCACCGAGGTCGCCGACGAGATCAGGCTTTACGGCGAGCTGCACCGGTTCATTCCCGTGTTGGCGCATGCCCGGGGATTCCGCGTCACCGAGCTTGCTGTGCACCACCGGCCGCGACGGTTCGGCAACTCGAAATACGGCGTGCGTCGTTTCGCGCGGGGCTTCTTGGATTTGCTCACCGTCACGTTTCTCACCGGTTTCGGCCAACGACCGCAACATATTCTGGGCGGATTTGGCCTGTGCATGCTGGGGCTTGGATTCGGCGGTCTCTTGTACCTGGCGATCATCTGGTGCTGCACGCACCTCGCGGGAGCCGACTTCGGGCCGATCGGCACGCGTCCCCTGCTGCCTTACTCGATCGCCGCCGCCCTGCTCGGAGCGCAGGCGCTTTCCCTGGGGTTACTGGCCGAGCTGCTGGTGGCCTACACCGGCAAAGAAAGCGACACGTATAGCGTCCGCCAAACCACCTGTGCCGCACCTTCCTCCGCATCAGGTCCTTCGGAGGCCTCCGCCGGTCGGTCAGCGGGGTAACAGCCGAGAACCTGCTTTAAGGGATTTTTGAACACCGTTTTTTTTTGCATCCGTTTTTTGGCGCGTTAGAATCGCTTAGACCGCAAACCGCATCCCTCCAGCCAAACCCGCCGAAGGATTGCAGCGACGTGCAAAGCGGACCCTCCGATCCTCACATCGATATTACTGTGAAATCCCACGACGAGCTGGAGCGACGGCTCGTCGCACAGCCGCACTCCGAGGCCGCCGACATCGGCAGCCTGGCGGACACAGTCCGCATTGAGCGCACCCCACGAGCCCAGTCGACCGATCGCGAAGTGCTGCGCCAGCCGTGGCTGGCTGAATAGCCGCGCGGTCTCTCCGATCATTCACTCACTCGCGTCGGACCCGCCATTTCTCAGCGCGGTTTATGCACGGGAAAGAGCTGCGCGTTGATCAGCAACTCCTGCCCGTCCGCGTTGGAATTCTTGCCAAGCAGCGAAGGCCCAACTTCCTTCAGGGTGTCCTGCTCCTGAGCTGTCAAGGTGTCGAACCAGTCCATGATGGCTACGGTTTTTCCGTCAGCCATTTGCTGCACGAATGGCAACCGGTCGACGAGCTGTTTTGCTTTTTCCAGCGACAGGCCATGCACGCTGATTGCGCCCCAGTTCGTGGGCTCTCCCAGGACTCCGGCTGAGCGGAGCTGCTCGAAACGTGCGGCCGTCACAAATTTCGAATAACCGTAGTTGCCCGGTGATCGATAGGTGCGAATCCAAGACCAATTCACGTAAATGTGCGTGATCCCCTCGTCGTGCAGCTTCTTGACAATTTCGGCAGGGGGGCGGAGCTGCCATTGGGCTGCGGGAGTGCCTGGTCTTGCCTCGGCCGCAAACCACCTTTCAAAAATCGACTCGTTGAACACCGCGTTGTAAACGACCGGAAAGCGGGCCTCGAAAACTTCCGCGTCGCCGACACAGAGCACCTTGATGCCACCCGGAGTCTGCTCGTTCAGTTCGTTCAGGTAACGGATATAAGACTGCTCGCGGTTTTCGCGGGCCCGATCCAAATCGCCGAGAAACGCGTTGTACCCTTGAAGGTAAGCCGTCTCGGTGCCCGCGATGAACGCCAAATTGAAGAGCAGCGCCAGGGCTACGACAACATTGCGGCCCCAGCGCCAGACGATGTCGTTGCGCCATTCCGCGCCGATACCCGCGAGCAGGCAGAGAACGGGAATCATCGGCGTCCAGAATCGATCGATCTGGTGCGTCAACGAAAACCAGGTCAGGAACAGATAGCCCGCGAAGGCCCACAGTCCGAAGACCATCAACCGCTTCGGCCGCAGAAACAAAGCCAGCGGAGCCAGCCCGTACCAGAGCGGACTCGACCAATCGTTGTTGGCGGTCACATCCCCGAGACATTGAAAGAACGAACGCGGATTGTGTGTGGTGTGGCCCGCCATGAACTTTTCGTTGAGCGCCGGGCTCCAGTCTGTGCCGCCGAACAGCGAATATCCCAGTGGAAATACCGGATTCCTCGTTTCTGCCAGGTTCTTGAGCAGCCACGGACCGATCGTGACCGTGACCCCGAGCGCAAAAACCAGTGCCGTCGTGGTGACAGCCCGCAGCCGCGAACGCCCGAGTCCGGCCGTGAACCACGGAGCGAGCGCGATTGCCGCGCCGATCGGCGCGACAACCTGCAATGCGCCGGTGTACTTGCAGGCCATGCCGCTTCCGGCAAGCAGTCCCACGAGGAACACGAGTCTTTGACTCGGTTCCCCCCGCTTCAGCCGTTCGACGGCGAGCATCAGCCCCAACAGCGAAGCGAGCAAATAGAAGAGCAGCGCCGATTCGACGTATGCAATTGTCGTCAGCCGATCGATCCAAGGGCTGCTGAGGTAGATCAGCGCGGCGAACAGGCCCGCGCCCGGGCTGAACCACCGGCGACCCGCTGCATAGAGTCCCAAGGCCGTCAGCGGAGCGTAGGCGAACAACACGCACTTGCCCGCGAGCGCCCCCCAGTACCAATCGTTGTGCAGCACCATCCCCAGCAGCACGAGCATTTCGTTATGGAACGGAAAGCTGGTGTAGACGTTGTGCGGCAGACGCGTGATTCCTCCCTGGAGAAAAAACTCCTTCGGGCCCACGAAGTGATAGGCCCGCACGTCAAAGTCGGTCTCCGGCGACATTGAGCCCAGCCACATGACGATCAAGAACGGGACCATGGCTGCCACTGCAATCCGCCAACTCAGGCGTCGGGAGCCGGTTTGGTCGGCGTCGGAGCTTACTGCCTTGCGTTTGCCCAATTGAGCTGCGGTGCTCTCCGGCGGAGAGGCTGCTTTTGACTCGCGAAATCTCAGCGCGAGTTCAGCACAGAGACTCGCCAAGAACACAAACACGAACAGCCACCGGTTGAGCTGGCCGACCAGGCCGAAACCGAGTGTGATCAGCGAGGCCGCGCTGAGTCCAAGGCCTATTGCAAAGACGAGGAATTCGGCCGAGTCGCGCAATCGGCGGACGCAGGATTCGGAGAGCAAGACTTCCCAGACCCCAAGCGCCCGCCCAGACAAAAACCGCGATGCCGAACAGATCGGCGCGCTGGGACAAATTCAGCCAACGAGTGGTGAAGATCTCCCCCGGTGGCAACAGCGCGGGGAGCTTGAACCAGATTAGAAAGCGGCTCCATTCAGAATTGTTCGGCAGATCGAAGGAGTAGAAGAACAAGCAGAAGACGACCAGCCACGCCAGCCCCAACGGCACGACCCAGCGGGGCTCGAAATCGCCTTCGACAGAGTCGGGAGACTCGGACGGTGCCACAGGCGCGCGGCGCGGCGAAGACGATTTGACCCGTTTGGCAATCACAGCGACTTCGGCAAGAGCGCGGCGAGCTCGGGATGGGGACGGGCGATGACGTCGGCCAGGATCAGCTTACCGCCGAGCCGCTCGACCGTCTGTTTTCCCGTGGCGATGGCTGTTTGCACGGCCGCCACATCGCCGCGGACGACGATCGTCACGTAGGCCGCGCCGATCTTTTCCTTGCCAACGAGCGTGACGTTTGACGACTTGAGCATGTCGTCGGTTGCGTGCAGAGCGGCGACCAGGCCTTGCGTCTCAAGCAAACCGACGGCGTCAGATGGGCTCATTTGGGAAGGTTCTTTCGGAATGCGATAATCATAAAGGTCGAGCATGGGGCTGTAAACGGGCGTCGGATGGGCCAGCCTCCGCGTCGCTTCGGCTGGCGCGGGCAAGACCGAGAGGGTCGCGCGGCTTCCCATCCGGAGGGCCAGCTCGACTCCCGCCTGGCCGGCCGCCATGACCGCGCCGGTCTCGCCGACAAGCTTGATGCACTGGTCGGCGCTGTCGGTGCTCTCGATTCCCAGCAGCCGAACGCCAGCCGCTTTGAGACAGCGGTCGGTGACGACCAGCGCCGGCGTGAGGTTCGCGACCTCGAGCAAAGCCAGGCTGAAGCGATCGATCCTCGGTTCGTCCGTGGAGTTCATGCGTCAAGTGTGCTCCGTGCCACCGCCCGACCAATCAAAGGCCATGTCGAGGGCGGGAGCCGAGTGCGTGATCGCCCCGACGCTGATGCGATCGACGCCGGCGGCAGCAATCGCGCCGACAGTTTCCAGCGTGACGCCGCCCGACGCTTCGAGCAAGACGTGCGGCGCCAGTCTGTCGCGAACACCGACGGCTTTGCCAATCGTTGTAGCATCCATGTTGTCTAAAAGGACGATGTCGGCGTTCCCGACGAGTGCCTCCCGCAACTGCTCGAGCGTGTCGACCTCCACTTCGATGGGAATCCCCGCAGGAATCGCCTTGCGGGCAATGGCAATTGCCCGCGCGATCGAATCGCGAGAGTGATCCTCGCTCCAAGCGGCCAAATGGTTGTCTTTGATCAGGCAGCCGTCGAAAAGTCCAATGCGGTGGTTGGTCCCGCCCCCTGCCCGAACGGCATATTTTTCCAGCAATCGCCATCCCGGGAGCGTTTTGCGCGTATCGAGGATCACGGCCTTCGTGCCCGCGATGGCGTCGACGAATTGCCTCGTGCGTGTGGCAACACCCCCGAGGTGCATCAGGAAATTGAGGACCGTTCGCTCTGAGGCCAACAGCGTACGCCAGGCGCCGCGAACCGAGGCGACGATCGTCCCTGCGTCGACCTTCGCTCCGTCGGGCACTTGGTGCTCGAAGATCGCGGCGCCGTCGAGCTGTTGCAGCACGATTTCACCCACCGGCAGGCCCGCGACAATGCCGGCTCTCCGAACGACAACGCTGACCGTCCCTTGCCGCGACTCTGGGATCAACGCCCGGCTGGTGATATCGCCGGCCGGGCCGAGATCTTCAGCCAGCGCGAGGACGACGAGCCGCTCGGCGGCTTGCTGTTCTTCCGCGGTCAGTGCGAGTCCCAAAACGTACCCCCGCCGTCAATCGCCTCTGTAGACCGCGATCATAGCGGATTTGGGTCGGCATTCAGATTCGGATGCGTTTCCGCTGCCGTCCTCATCGCCGTCTTGCACGGGTCGCCCCCCTCTGTTGAAATGTCGCTGCCTATCCCCTGCCAATTCAGGTCGAAGCTGGTTGTTCAAAGGAACCGCAGATGATTGTCGGCGTGCCTAAGGAAATTAAACAGGACGAGTACCGTGTGTCGCTGCTTCCCGTCGGGGCCGAAGAGCTTACGCGAGCGGGGCACAAGGTGCTTGTCGAGCGGGGCGCGGGAATGGGGAGCGGCATTCCGGACGAACTGTACCGGGCCAACGGAGCCGAAATCGTCGATTCGCCCGCCGAGATCTTCGGCAGCGCGCAGCTGGTGATCAAAGTGAAGGAGCCGCAACCCGACGAGATTCCGCCTGCTTCGGAAAGGCCAGATCCTGTTTACGTATTTCCATTTTGCGGCCGACGAGTCGCTGACTCGCGGTGTGCTCGAGACGGGGATCACCGCCGTGGCGTATGAGACGCTTCGGGGCAAGCACGGCGACCTGCCCTGCCTCACGCCCATGAGCGAAGTGGCCGGCCGCATGAGCATTCAGGAGGGTGCAAAATTCCTCGAGCGACCGCAGGAGGGACGGGGCATCCTGCTCGGGGGCGTCCCGGGAGTGTTGCCGGCGCACATTACGGTGCTGGGAGGCGGAGTCGTCGGCAAGAACGCGGCTCAGATCGCGGCCGGGTTTGCGGCCGACGTCAACATTCTCGATATCAACGTCGACCGCCTGCGCTACCTCGAAGACATCATGCCGGGGAACGTCAACACCCTCTACAGCGATCGCCACAACGTCCGTGAAGAGCTTCGGCTCGCGGATCTCGTGATTGGAGCCGTGTTGATTCCCGGGGCCCGCGCCCCCAAGCTGGTGCGCCGCGAGGATTTGTCGATCATGAAGCCGGGCGCCGTGATCATCGATGTGGCAATCGACCAGGGGGGCTGTCTCGAAACGTCGCGGCCGACGACGCATTCCAAACCGACGTACATCGTCGACGGCATCGTCCACTATTGCGTGACGAACATGCCCGGTGCGGTGGGCCGCACGAGCACTTATGCGCTGTGCAACGTCACGTTTCCCTACGCGCTGCGGATCGCGAATCGGGGCTTAGGCGAAGCTTGCGCGGGCGACCCGGGTCTCGCCGAGGCGGTCAACGTACACCAGGGCCGCGTGACGAATCGCGCCGTCGCGGAGACCTTTGGACTCCCGTTGACTCCCGTCGACTCGATCCTGTCGGCCTGATGACCGAGAGCGTCACGAGGCGCGGGGCGTCGCGCGTCACTTGGACGTCGAACCGGCCTCCGCCGTCGTCTTTTCCTCTTTGAGCGACGTGGGCAGCTCGACGGTTACCGTGTCTCTGAGCTTGTCCTTGCTGACAATTTTTCCCACTTTGATAGCGTCGATGGTTTGCTCGAAGACGCCGTCGACTGGGCCGATGAAAAACACGGTTGACCCCTCGATTTCCTGGGGCCCGACGAAATGCATGGGAGCCACCGCGCGAAGGCTCTTAGTCAGGTCGTGGTAGGTGGGCTCGTCAAAGCTATGAAGGCCCTTGACGATGACCAGCGAAGTGTTTGCGATTCGGTCAAAAGACCTCGACTGAATCTCGGACCGCTTGGGCTTCTTGCCACCCAGCTGGTCCGCCATTCGCAGCGCGAATCCAAAAAGTTGGCCGCCCACGACCTTCTGGAATTCCTGGGACGTTTTGGCTGCCTGCAGGTTGTCGAGGATTTTTCCCAGGCGATCCATGTTCTTCAGGTAGTCGCCCTTCCACTCGATGAGTTGATACGGGCGAAATGGGTCGAGGTAGCCCTGCAAGAAGAATCCGGCGAGGGTCGCCCCCATATTGAGCTGGTTGCAGGTCCATCTTCCGTCCAAGACGGTCAGTCCCAGCTCGATCGGCTTCGCTTTTGGGTCAGGCAGGGTGATCGTGACTTTGGCAGAGGTATCCGACTGCTTTTTCACGGTGAACTTAGCCGTGTCAATCATCGCGAGCCGATCCGGCTTCATCGTCCTGGTCAGAGCCCGAAGATCGGCAAACACCTTAGCCCCGGTTGAATCGAAGAAGTTGTGGCCGTCGAAGGAACTCATTTTCTGTTGGTCGATCAATTCGCTGTCGGCGATAGTTCTCAGCAGCTTGACGGTGGGATCCCAGCTGGCCTTCACCTGGTCAAGCTTCGGAAGCGGACCGGTTTTCCAGAGCGGGCTTGCGAGGATAAATTCCTTCTTTGTCTCAAGCAGAGTGGCGAGCTTCTTTATGTTCACTGCCGTGTGATTCCAGACTTCCGCGTCTACGCCACGTGCCAACTTGGAGACGAGCGAGCTCAAGCTCGTCTGCGCGGCATCTGGGAGCACATTCCAGACTACGATTGGTTTGGAGCTCTTCAGTCCGTCAAAGACGGCTTGGACGGCGGCCTCCGGCGTCTGGGGCACATCGGGCTTGAGCACCGGAGCGGGCGGAGCTGCCGGGCTGTCCGCCTTTGGAGTCGCAACCGCCGACGGATTCGACGCGTCGGAAGAACATCCCGCGGCCGAGGCGAGAATCACGACCAAAAGCAGACACGTGAAGCGCTGGATGCAAGCCATCGTGCGTGACTCCAAGATGGGAAAACTGAGACCTTCGCGCCCCTGGCAAGACCAAGAGCATCGCCCGCCGGGAAAGTCCGGAAGGTCCTAGAACGGGTCTTCGGACTCCGCCGCGCCGTCGAATCGTCGCATCGCAGCGAACGCAAGGGCCATCTTATCGAGGCGGGCCCTCGTTTTCCTCTCAGTCGACTGCCTCGCGTGCAAAAAACTGCGCCTCACGTCGCTCCAGAAACTCTCAAAAACCTCGATCGCGGACAGTTTTGAGAGCGAGACCTTCTTGACGCCTCTGGCAACCAACCTTAGACTGCAGCTTCGATTTTTTTGATATCAATCCTTAACGGTATCAATTTTACTAATACTCCGGGCCAGCTATGCACTTACGGAATGTGGAAATCTTCTGTGACGTGGTGACTCACGGAAGTTTTTCGAAGGCCGCCATCGAGAATGAAGTGTCTCAGTCTTCCGCGAGCCAGGCGGTTCACATGCTCGAAAAGCGCTTGGGGTGCCGGCTGATCGACCGCTCCAAGCGCCCCTTCGAGCTGACCGCCGCGGGGCAGATTTATTACGACGGGTGTCGAAAGATCCTGGAGTCTTTCCGACATGTGGAAGACCGCGTGCAGCAAATGCGCAACAAGGTGATTGGCCGCGTTCGGCTAGCTGCGATCTATTCGGTCGGACTCCTGCAAATGGACACGTACGCGAAGCGCTATAAGACACTGTTTCCCGATGTCGTGTTGCAGCTCGAGTATCTGCACCCGGACGAGGTCTATTCCCGCGTGCTCAATGACGAATCCGATTTAGGGATTGTTTCGTACCCTCGCACCGGGAATGAGATTGCCTCTGTCCCGTGGCAGAACCAGGAGATCGTGCTGGCCGTGCCCCGGGGACATCGCCACGCGGGTCGCCCGTCGGTGGCGCCGAAGGAATTGGACGGAGAGACTTTCGTCGGCTTCACCTCGGAGCTGACGATTCGCAAGCAGATCGACCGGTGGTTCAAACAGGCGGGCATCTCGGTCGATTTCGTGCATCTGTTCGACAATGTCGAAAACATCAAGCGGGCCGTCGAAATCGGCTCCGGTGTCGCCTTGCTGCCCGCCCCGACGGTGCGTCGCGAGGCAGAAACTGGATCGCTGTTTGCTGTCCACATCGAAGGAACCCCGTGGCATCGCCCACTGGGAATTATCCACCGGCGCAACCGGACCTTGACGAACCCGGCGCGCAAGCTGGTGGAGCTTCTCCGGGAAAGTCCGGAGCTGATCGTAAGTCGCGGAAGTGAGAGAGCATGAAGTCCCACGCCGAGCGCTCGGCTGATTGTGTCCCTGCGAACGATTGTCGGTCGCATCCGACGAATGAACTCTCCCGCCCAGGGAAGGAATGCGCACCGCAATTCGCGAGGCAGCTTTACGGACCGCCGCCTAAACACGGGCTTTACGATCCACAATACGAGCACGACTGCTGCGGCGTCGGGTTCGTGGCAAACATCAAGGGAGTCCGCAGTCGCCAAATCATTGACGACGCCGATCGGATCCTGCGGCACCTGATCCATCGCGGCGCCACCGGGTGCGAGGCCAATACCGGCGACGGGGCCGGAATGCTCACGGGCTTGCCGCACGAACTCTTCCGGAAACTTGCCGCCGCGGATCTCAAAGTTGAACTGCCAGAGCCGGGCTTTTACGGCGTCGGCAACATTTTCTTGCCGAGGGACGGACGCGAACGGCGGGAGTGCAAGGAAACGGTCAACCGGCTGATCGAAGAGCAGGGTCAAAAGCTGTTGGGCTGGCGGCCGCTCCCGACCCGCAAGGGCGGCGCGGACATCGGACCGTCGGCTCGCGCGGCCGAACCGGTGATGGAGCAGCTTTACATCGGCGCCGCGGCCGGTCTCGACCGCGAGGCGTTCGACCGGCAGTTGTTCATCATCCGCAAACTTGCCAGCCGAATTCTACGGACCAGCGATCTGAAGCAGGCGCTGATGTTTTACATCTGCAGCCTGTCCTCGAAGGTCATCGTCTACAAAGGAATGCTCACGGCTCGGCAACTCGTCCCGTATTATCCCGACCTTCAAGATGCCGACTACCGCAGCCATCTGGCGATGGTCCACTCGCGGTTTTCAACCAACACGTTTCCGAGCTGGGACCGGGCCCACCCCAACCGTTACATGGCCCACAATGGCGAAATTAACACCCTTCGCGGCAACCGAAATTGGCTGGCAGCGCGGCAGGGTATGATGAGCAGCCCGCTGTTCGGAGCCGATCTGGAGAAAGTGTTCCCCGTCAGTGAACCTCAGTGCTCCGACTCGGGAAATTTCGACAACGCGCTCGAGCTCTTGCTGTTTGCCGGCCGCAGCCTGCCGGAAGCCGTGATGATGATGATCCCCGAGGCGTGGCAAAACCACCCGACCATGCCCGAGGAGAAGCGGGCGTTTTACGAATATCACTCGGCTCTGCAGGAGCCCTGGGACGGTCCGGCGTCGATCTCCTTTACCGATGGCCGCTACATCGGCGCCGTTCTCGACCGCAACGGCCTGCGCCCCAGCCGCTACTACATCACCAAGGACGACAAGGTGGTGATGGCCAGCGAAGTCGGGGTGCTCGACATCGATCCGAGTGATGTCAAAGTCAAAGGTCGGCTGCAGCCCGGACGGATGTTTTTGGTCGACTTCGAAAAAGGTCGGATCATCGACGACGAAGAGCTCAAGCTCGAAGTTGCGACCCGGCGGCCCTACGGCGAGTGGCTGCGCCGGCAGCGGATCGTGCTCGGCGACTTGCCAAAGGGGCCAGTTCCTGCGCATTACGCGCCGTCTGATCTGCTGTCGCGAATGCAGGCCTTCGGCTACACGACCGAGACGATGGGCTTTATGCTCATCCCGCTGCTACATGAGAAGAAGGATCCGATCGGCTCGATGGGCAACGATGCCGCACTCGAGTGCTTGAGCGATCAGCCGCGGATGCTCTACGACTACTTCAAGCAGCTTTTTGCCCAAGTCACTAATCCGGCGATCGACTCGATCCGCGAAGAGATCATTATGTCGCTGGAGTGCTATATCGGCCCGGAAGGAAACTTGCTCGAAACGACCGAGCGGCAGTGCCATCGCCTGCTCGTACCGCACCCGATCCTCACGAACGAGGAGCTGGCGACCCTCCGCCAGCTCGATTACCGCGGCTGGAAGACCAAGTCGATCGACATCACTTATCCCCGGAGCGAGGGAACGGCCGGGTTGCAACCGGCACTCGACCGGATCTGCCGGGAGGCGTCGCAGGCAATCGGCGACTGTTATAGCTTGATCGTTCTTTCGGATCGCAGCTGCTCGAAGGATCGCGTCCCCGTCAGCACCTTGATGGCGTGCGGGGCCGTGCATCATCACCTGGTCCGCAATGAAGAGCGGACCCAGATTGGCCTGGTGTTGGAGACGGGCGAGGCGCGCGAGGTCCATCACCACTGCCTGCTGGTCGGTTACGGAGCCGACGCGATCAATCCGTATCTGGCGTTCGAGGCGCTCTACCAGGCGCGGGAAGACGGAACCCTTGAGCCAGAATACACCGACGCGGAAATCGTCTCGGCCTATCGCAAGGGAGTGGCCAAGGGGCTGCTCAAGGTGATGGGCAAAATGGGAATCTCCACTCTGCAGAGCTACAAGGGGGCTCAAATCTTCGAGGCCGTCGGCATCGACGAGGACGTCATCGAGCGATGTTTCTCCGGCACGCCCAGCCGGATTCGGGGCGTTAACTTCGCCGTCCTCGCGGAGGAAGCGATCCGCCGCCACGAAATCGGCTATCCGACACGTGACCAGGTTCGCCTCGACGTGTTGCCGAATCCGGGGCTGTATCAGTGGCGGAAGAACGGCGAGAAACACGCCTGGAACCCGCACACGATCGCGGAAATCCAGCAAGCAGCCCGCGCCGGCGATCAGTCGGCTTACGACCGTTACTCCCGGATGATCAACGAAACAACGACGCGCGAATGCCATCTCCGGGGACTGTTGCGATTCAAGCCGTCGACTCCCGTGCCTCTCGAGGAGGTCGAATCGGCGGCATCGATCGTGAGACGCTTCTGCACGGGCGCGATGAGTTTTGGCTCGATCTCCGCCGAGGCCCACGAGACGCTGGCTGTGGCGATGAATCGCGTTGGGGGCAAGAGCAACACGGGTGAAGGAGGTGAGGACTATGCCCGCTTCAAGTCCCTTGCCAACGGCGATTCCAAGCGCTCGGCCATCAAGCAAGTCGCCTCGGGCCGTTTCGGCGTCACGAGTTGGTACCTCACCAACGCCGACGAGCTGCAGATCAAGATTGCCCAGGGAGCCAAGCCCGGCGAAGGGGGCGAATTGCCGGGTAAGAAGGTCGATCGGGTGATTGCGGCCGTGCGGCACTCAACCCCCGGCGTGGGACTGATCAGTCCGCCGCCACACCACGACATCTACTCCATCGAAGACCTGGCCCAACTGATCTTCGACCTGAAGAACGCGAACCCGTCTGCTCGGATCAGCGTCAAGCTCGTCTCTGAGGTGGGAGTCGGGACGATCGCGGCTGGCGTGGCGAAGGGCCACGCGGACAACATACTCATCTCCGGCGACAGCGGAGGGACCGGCGCCTCGCCGCTGACGAGCATCAAGCACGCGGGCCTACCTTGGGAATTGGGAATCGCCGAGACCCACCAGACGTTGGTGCTCAACGACTTGCGGAGCCGCGTGCGGCTGCAAACCGACGGCCAGTTGAAGACCGGCCGGGACGTGGTGATCGCCTGCATGCTCGGGGCTGAAGAGTTCGGTTTTTCGACGGCTCCGCTGATCGCGCTGGGCTGCATCATGATGCGCAAGTGCCATCTCAACACCTGCCCGGTCGGAGTCGCGACGCAGGATCCCGAGCTGCGAAAGAAGTTTACGGGGCAACCCGAACACGTCATCAACTTTCTCTTCCTGGTCGCCGAAGAGTGCCGGAGGTTGATGGCCGAGCTTGGCTTTCGGTCGATCGATGAAATGGTCGGCCGCTGCGACCGACTCGAGATGAACGACGCCATTGATCACTGGAAGGCCAGCGGGCTTGATTTAACTCCCGTGCTCGCGCAGGCGATCAAGCCGAGGCCCGGCGTTCATGTCTATTGCACCACCTCCCAATACCACGCGCTCGACGAAGTGCTCGACAACGAGCTGATCGAAAAATTTTGGGCCTCGATCACCGAGGGGATTCCCAATCGCATCGAAATGCCGATCGAAAACATCGATCGCGCTTTCGGCACGATGTTGAGCCATCGTATCTCCAAGAACTGGGGGCCGGATGGTTTGCCCGACGGCACGATCCACATCAAGGCCACGGGCTCAGCAGGCCAGAGCCTGGGCGCCTGGCTCGCGCATGGCGTGACAATCGAGCTCGAGGGGGATGCCAACGACTATGTCGGCAAAGGATTGTCCGGCGGCCGGATCATCGTCTACCCGCCAAAGTCCGCCACATTCTGCCCCGAGGAAAATATCGTGATCGGCAACGTCGCCCTCTACGGCGCGATCCACGGCGAGGCCTACTTCCGCGGCCAGGCGGCCGAACGCTTCTGCGTGCGGAATTCCGGGGCGATGGCCGTCGTGGAGGGAGTCGGCGATCATGGCTGCGAATATATGACCGGCGGCTGCGCGGTGATCCTTGGTCCGACGGGGCGCAACTTTGCCGCGGGAATGTCGGGCGGCATCGCCTACGTCTACGATCCGGGCGATGAGCTTTTGGCCAATTGCAACATGGAGATGGTCGAACTCGAAGCACTCACCGAACCGAAGGACATCGAGGAGTTGCAGCGGTTAGTCGACAATCACCGCGAACACACTGGCTCGGCCGTCGCCGCCCGGTTGCTTTCCGACTGGGTGAACAGTCTATCCAAGTTCAAAAAAGTCATGCCGACCGACTACAAGCGGGCCCTGCAAGAAATTGCGGAGAGGCGAAGCGCTGTCTCCGCGGACCACAATGGCGCGTCTGTCGACTCCGAGCGCGCCGCGGTGGCGGCCTTGCCTGGAGGACGCATTTAGAACCGCGCGGACTCGATCACTCTTGTTGATCCGCGATTCGATAGTCCTGCCTCTCTGCCCGACACCGCTGACATCATCAACCGACTGACCGACGCCACGAGTACCGAACGGATGGGCAAGCCGACCGGCTTCACCGACTTTTCGCGACAGCTTCCGCTGGATCGCGATCCTGCGCTGCGCGTGCTCGACTGGAATGAATTCCACGAGCACTTGAGCCCGGGTGAGCTGCGCAAACAGGGTGCGCGCTGCATGGATTGCGGCGTTCCGTTTTGCCACACCGGCGATTTGATGGCCAATATGGCGACCGGCTGTCCGGTCAACAACCTCATTCCCGAGTGGAACGACCTGGTCTATCGCGATCGTTGGCGCGAGGCCCTCGACCGGCTGCATCAGACCAACAACTTCCCCGAATTCACGGGCCGCGTCTGTCCGGCCCCGTGCGAGGGCTCTTGCGTGCTTGGAATCATCGAGCCCCCGGTGACGATCAAGTCGATCGAATGCGCGATTATCGATCGCGGTTTCGAGGAGGGCTGGGTGACCGCCAAACCGCCGAGGTCGCGCACCGGAAAGACCGTCGCCGTCGTCGGTTCCGGGCCCGCGGGATTAGCGGCGGCTGCCCAACTCAATCAGCGCCGGCCACAAGGTCACCGTTTTCGAGCGAGCCGACCGCATCGGCGGCCTGTTGATGTATGGCATCCCCAATATGAAGCTCGACAAATCGATTGTCGAGCGCCGCGTAAAGCTGTTGGCCGAGGAAGGAATTGAATTCCTGACGAGCAAGGAAGTCGGCCGGGACCCAACGGGCGCTCAGCTTCGCGAGCAGTTCGACGCCCTGGTGCTTTGCACCGGGGCGACGCGGCCGCGCGACCTGCCGATTCCGGGCCGCGACCTCAAGGGAATCCATTTCGCGATGGAATTCCTGCACGCGAACACCAAGAGCCTGCTCGATTCGGGCCTCAGAGACGGCTGCTACATCAGCGCGAAGGACAAGCGCGTGATCGTGATCGGCGGCGGAGACACGGGGACCGACTGCATCGGGACCTCGATGCGGCACGGTTGCCGCAACCTGGTGAACTTCGAGATTGTGCCGATGCCGCCGCAGGTGCGGGCCGCAAACAATCCGTGGCCGCAGTGGCCGCGAATCTTTCGGGTCGACTATGGACACGCCGAGGCGGACGCCAGGTTTGGCCGCGATCCGCGCGAGTTCGCCATCTCGACCGTCGAGTTTCAATCGGACGGTGCCGGCAACGTCCAGGCGCTCAAGGCCGTGCGAGTCGACTGGTCCAAACCGACCTCTGGCAAAGCCGCCGTTCAGCGTGATCCAAGGATCGGAAGAGATCTTCGAGTGCGACCTGGTTCTTCTGGCGCTCGGGTTCTTGGGGCCGGAGACGACAGCCTCGCAGCAGCTTGGAGTCGATCTCGACGAACGCGCCAATTACAACGCACCATACGCAAAGTTTCGCACCAACGTCGAAAACATCTTTGCCGCGGGCGACTGCCGCCGTGGCCAGAGCCTGATCGTCTGGGCCATCAACGAAGGACGCGGCGCAGCGCGAGAATGCGACCGCTATTTGATGGGCTCAACCGAACTGCCTTGATGCAACGGTGCTCGGCGCGGGCGAATCGCCGCTGTGCGCCGCGCTCGCCGCCAGCATGAGGTCGCCATTCGGCAGACGCCGCTCCGCGCCCGCGGTGTTCTGCTCGTCAGAGCGTCGTGCCGTTGTAGATGATTTTGCAGTTTTTGAGTTTGCTCTTGAGCCTTTGAGCGCCCGTCGGGGTGACTGCGGTCTGATTCAGCGTGATTCCCTCCAGCGTCTTGACTTTGGCGAAGTAGGGAATCGACGCATCGCTGATGAGCTTGTTGTTTGCGAAGGAAATCGTCTTGAGTTTTTTCAACTTCGGAAAGTCCTTGATCATCGCGTCGTCGCTCAGCGCATCGTTTTCAATCACCGACAGGGATTGAAGGTTCCGCACGTACGGCATCGCGCCGAACGCCAAATTGGTGCAGTTGGCAGCTCCAACATCCAGCGAGACCAGCGTTTTGATATTCGAGATGCCTTTGTACGCCAGGATATTCAGGTAGGGATTATCGTACATCGACAGATTCATGAGCTTCCGAAGGCCGTGTTTCTTGGTGACGAGCTCATCCAAACCCGGGCCGCGGACGGCCTGCATCTTCGCCATTCTCAAATCTTCCAGTTCGGTGAACGGCAGCAGGTATTTGAGGCCATTATCGGTGACGAAGCTGGCGGTGAGATCCAGATACTTGAGATTCACCAGCGGAGCCAGCATCTCCAGGTGTTCGTCGGTGAACTGCGAGATCATCGCTACCGAGAGTTTTTCGAGCTGGGTCATTTTGGCGATTTCGGCGATGCCCGCCGTCGAGAATTTCGCCTGGTCGACGTACAGCTCAACGACCTGCTTCATTTGGCTGATGTGGGCCATCCCTGCGTCGGTGTTTTTGTCCTTTTGTGCCCCTCTGGTCATCACGAGGGTGGTCACGTTCTTCATTTTGGCGACGTTGGCCAGTGCCTCGTTCGAGTAATTGAGCGTGCCGATATTCAGCTTTTCGACTTTGTCGAACTTGGGCAACACGGCCAGGCCGGCATCGTTGATCGTGCTCCCCTGCAACTCGAGGACGGTGATTTGGTCGCGGGCTTCCGGAAGCGAGGCCAGCTCAGCGAGCTGCTCGTTCGTCCGGCGGTAGGTCTGAGTGGAATTGAATTGGGCCAACGCTTCTTGAGCGGTCTTTTTCGGTGGCTCCGGAGTTTGGGGGACGGGCTGCGGCGCGGCCTTGGGCGCCTCCGCCTGCTTCGCAACTGGGGCGGGCGCCGCAGGAGCGTCTTTCTTCTTGCCATTGACCAACTCGCTCCATGTCGGGACCTTCTCACATCCCGCCAGGCTGAAGAGCGAAGCCGCAACAACGCTCGTCGCGATCGCTTGCATGAAAATCCGTGGTCCAGGTCCGGTGCGGTTTGGCTTCCGCCGTGCAGCGGTCGCTCGTGGTTTGGTCACCATGGGCGGGAAAACTCCTTCGTGATGAGACGCCGAAAAGACGCGCCGCAAATCCGAACGAGTGCGGCGTGAAAATAGCAAATGAATGCGCTCCCACCGGCCGAGCCGAGCGCCGGCCGAAGCGTGGCAGCCGGTTCATCATACCGGCGTTTTTCGTCGAATCCAAGAAAATGTCCGCGCGTTTTCGGACTGGAGGGAAGCGGATAGGGCGCGACCGCGCCCGTTGATTTCCGGCCGTGGGGCAAGGCCGAAAACCGAAGTCTAGCCTTCCAATCCCTTGATCGAGCCAGTGCTGTCGCCCACCTGGGGGACGCCGGCGCCGACGCGTCGAGTAGTGACAGGAAGAGGTTATTGAGCGGCGTTTCCTTCGGCACTTGCAAGTGCCGCCCGGGGAGGATGCTGCCCCCGGCCCGTCCGGCCAGCAGGATCGGCAGATCGTGGTGCGTGTGGGCGTTGCCGTCCTTAATGCCGCTGCCGTACAGCACCATGCAGTTATCCAAGAGGGTCCCCTCACCCTCGCGAATCGAGCCGCAGCTTGGCGAGGAAGGCGGCGTAATGTCCGACGAGATAGCGGTCGATCCGCTTGAGTTGAGCGATCATCTCCTGATTATGGCGATGGTGCGAGAGGGCGTGATGTCCGTCTTTGGCTCCCACCATCGAATAACCGCGGTTGCTGCCTTCGTTGCCGAACATGAACGTAGCGACCCGCGTCATGTCGGTTTGGAAAGCCAGTGCCAGCAACTCGAACATGAGCTCGACATGCTTGGCGAAATCCTCCGGGACGCCAACCGGCACGGCGACGTCGGCCGGTCGCCGCGCGGCCGCCTGCCCCGCGAGTTCAATCCGCATCTCGAGCTCGCGAACGCCGCTGGTGTACTCGTCCATTTTGCGTCGGTCTGCGAGGCCCAGTTTCCTGTTCAGTCGGTCGGAATCGTCCCGCACCAGGTCGAGAATGCTTTTGCGCAGGAAATTCCGTCGCTCACGCTCTTGCGGACCAACATTCCCACTGCCAAACATCCTCTCGAAGACGAGCTTGGGGTTGATCTCTTTGGCCATCGGCGTGGTCGGCGTCTTCCACGAGATGCACGACGAATACGCGCAGCTATAGCCCGAATCGCAGTTTCCCGCCGTCGCGCCGTGATCGATGCCGAGCTCCAGCGACGGAAGGGGCGTGCTTCGGCCAATCTTTGCCGCGGCGACCTGGTCGACCGAGACGCCGACCCGGATGTTCGCTCCGGACGTTTTATAAGGATGAGCGCCGGTCAGGAACGCGGCGGCCGAGCGGGCATGATCGCCTGGCCCGTCCCCCAACGCATTGCGCGCTGCTGAGACAATCCGCTGAGCACCAGGACTTCATTCTTCACTCCGGCGAGCGGCTCGAGTGTGGGAGGCAGCGTGTAGTTGGCGCCGACCTCTTTTGGTTCCCAGGCCGAGGGGATCACACCGTTGGGCGTGAACAAGAACGCCATCCGAACGGGAGGCTTCCCCGTCACAGCGGTCACCCCGGCGGCTGCGGTTCCGGCGGACTGCGGCACCATCGCCTCGAGCCAAGGCAACGCCAGCACCGCCCCCGCGCCCCGCAAAAATGTCCGGCGGTGCAGACCGCCTTTTGCAAGCGACCCAAGCTGGCTCAAGCCGACAGCCTGTGAATTGTTATCGGTCATTTCGGTTTCCGCCTCCGCGCCGCAAGAGAAACGGGTCGCTCTGCACGATCTCGGTGACGAGTGCTGAAAATCGGTCGTCGCCGCGACGCGTGCCCTCTACGATCCGGTCAACTGCGCAGCGATCATAATACTCCACGCCCCGTCCGAGCGCATACGCCAGCAGCGTTTCGGCAAAATGCCGGCGGAACGCGTCCTGGCGTTTCGAGAGCACGCCAATCAACTCGATCGGCCCGCGAAACGCCTCGCCGCCGGGGAGGCTGCCGCTCGCGTCTACGGGATGATCTTTGTCCTTCTCGCGCCATCGGCCGATTCCGTCGAAATTCTCCAGTCCGAGTCCCAGCGGATCCATAATTTTGTGACAAATTGCGCACGAAGCGCTGTTGCGATGCAGCGCCAATTGGTCCCGTAGCGACGCCTTGGGGTTGGATTTTTCGGTCTCGGAAAACTCCGGTACGTTGGCCGGCGGCGGAGGTGGTGCTTCGCCCAGAAATGTTTCGAGGATCCATTTGCCGCGTTTCACTGGCGACGTACGCGTGCGCTGGGACGTCAGCGTGAGAATGCTCGCCTGCGTGAGCACGCCCGCCCGGGGCGATCCTTCCAAAGATACCTCGCGAAACTTCTCGCCTTTCACCCCTTTGACGTCGTAGAGCCGTGCCAGCCGCTCATTGAGAAACGTGTACTTGCCGTTGAGCAAGTCGAGCACGCGGCGATCGTCACGGACCAGACTCTCGAAAAACAGCTCGGTCTCGCGACGCATGTCTTTTCGCAAATTGCTGTCGAACGGCTCAAAGAACTTCGGGCTGGGACGGGCCAAATCCAATAGGCCTAAGTTGAGCCACTGCGCGGCGAAGTTCGCGACGAGGGCCTGCGACCTTCCATCCTTCAGCATGCGACGGACTTGGGCCGCGAGCACGCCGGGCCGCTTCAGACTTCCGTCAGCCGCGAGCCGAAACAGCTCGTCGTCCGGCATGCTGCTCCAGAGGAAGTAGGAGAGTCTCGACGCCAGTTCGAACGCGCCGATCGGCACGGGGTCCTTGCCTTCAGTTGGCGTTCCCGGTTGCTCGACGCGAAACAAGAAATGAGGCGAGACCAGGATCGCGGTGATTCCCGTCTGGACCGCACGATCGAGGGAACCATCCGGCGCCGATCCGATCGCCAGATCGATATACGGTTTGATTTCGGCGGGCTCGACGGGCCGACGAAAGGCGCGCGTCGCAAAGCGGGTCAGGATGCGTGCGGTCGACGGCGCTGGTGAGTCGCTCTCCGCAGGGGCGCCGCTGAGGATCCGCTTGCGGGTCTCGATGGACGCCAGGATCGGGTCATGCGGGTCGATCGCAAACGGCCCTTCGAGCTCGAAGCGTTCGAGCTCGATCTCGCGCGACGGTCGCACGCGATCGGTCGCCTTCCCAGCGCGGCCGCGGACAGCGACCTGGGGAAGCGGCGGCGGGGCCGGCGGCTCGGTCAGCGAGTTTGTGAAGGAGGCCGAGAATTTGTGCTCGCCGCTCGAGAGCCGAATCCGCAGTTCGTAATGGCTGAGGACCGATTCACCGGTCACATCGAAGATTTGCCGCGGCGTGCCGTCGACTTGCAATTCGAGACGAGGCGCCTCATTCCCTGCCTGCCGGGCGGCGGCAATGATCCGCAGCACGTACTCGCCCGACATCGGGCACCGAAGGGTTCCGCTCACCGCTCCCGCTGAGGGCAGCCAAAAGTGCTTCTCCCGCACGTATTTTCTGCGGGCCAATTGGGCCGACCCGGAAGCCGACATCTTGCGCACGTCGAGCCGGTTGAGCGGCGGATTCTTCAAGTCCACACCGAAAAGGGCCACGGAAGAAACTCGCTCGGCGGCAGCGACATAGCCCTCCATCAAAAGAGGCGAAATCGATAAGACTTCCCCCTGGTTGTCGAAGCCGTTGCCGACGTCGTCGGACGGGAAATCGTCGGCTGGCCGCAATCGAACGCCGACCAGGTCGCGGATCGTGTTGTTGTACTCGGCCCGGTTGAGCCGTCGGATCGTTACATGTCCGGGATCGTGCGACTTTCCGCAGTCGTCCTCGAAGACGGCCTGGTTGATCCAGCGCAGCAGCGATGCGACTTCGGCCTCGTTCGGCCGGGTCGGATGATCGGCCGGCGGCATTGCACCCGTCTCCAGCATCTTTCGGGCTTTGTCCCAAGTCTTGCGCGCGGCGATGGCTGTCGAGAGATCGGAAAAACTCTCGAAGTTCACGCCACCGTTGGTGGTCTCGTTGCCGTGACACTCGACGCAATATTTCCGGACCAGCGGTTGGGTCGTTACGCGGAACGTTTTCGCGGACTCTGTTTCCGCTAGGGGCTGCCGGGCGCTGGTTGATGTCGTCTGAGCAGGGGGCGGTTGTTTTTGATCACCCGCGCGAGCCGGCGCCTCAAGGGAGCCGCACAGGAAGCAACCGGCGACGAACAGCAGATAGCGCGCAAATGGAACGGCCACCCGACAGCCGCAGCCAACGGACGAGCGAATGCACGAAGAGGTCCAACTCGCGGGTCGGCTGGTGGAGGGCAATTCGCACCTTGACGGTAGGTAGCGTCTGAGAGCTCGGCGGGGAGATCGCGGCGGGGCTCGGCGGGCCTTTATAAGCGTATTCTTATGCGTGAACAGCCCTTAGGACAAGCTTACCCTCTGATTTTAGCCGGATCGTGATCCGTTTGCCGGGCATGTTCGTTGAGAATCGGTGTTCGCAGAGCCGGTACAGCTTCCCGGAATCGCCGCATCGAGCGCGGCGCGGCGGCAATTTTGGGAAAAAACCGTTAAACAAAACGCCGCGCGGCCCCCCTCTTATTACCGGATGGTCTGAGCCATTTGCATTTCGAGTTGACTGGGAGTCGGGTCATGAAGCGGTCGTTTGCCTCGCTGCGGGTGATCATCCCTTTGGTGCTCGTGCTGCCCTTTGCCTACCGCGGGATCTCGTGGTTCGCGCGGTCCGCGCCCAGGCGCATTATGACAGGAACGAGGCGCAGACCGGTCGCGAACTCTTCGTGCACGAATGGACCCCCGGTGACCCGCTGGCGGCCGGTGGCGACGGCTTGGGACCCGTCTTCAACGCCAAGTCGTGCGCTGAATGTCACAAGCAAGGCGGTTTGGGCGGCGGCGGCCCGCTCGAAAACAATGTCACGACATTCACTCAGATCGACAACCCAGTTGTGGATGTACGCGACTCGGCCAACCGGGCCATCCGAAATTCCCAGAACCAGGTTTCAGCCCCAGCCGAGGCTAGCGGTTCTCCAAAGGGATCGCGCCAGGGGGTGGTCCATACGTTTGCGACTAACGACGAATTCGCTGAATCCTTGTCCCTCTTGGCTCCGAAGTTTCCGCGCCACCCAGTGCCCCTGAGCGAATTGTTGCCGCGCGTTCAGCGCGATTGCACGACGGCCCCCAACATCGGCCTCGTGGTGGGAATGGACGTCTCGCAGCGCAACACTCCCGCGCTGTTCGGTGCGAACCTGATCGACGCCATTCCGGATCAGACGATCATCGCCAACGAGCGGACTGAGCGGTTGAAATGGGGACTCTCTGATTCTGACACCGACGATTTCCCGGTGGGGCGGGCACTGCGTCTGGTCGACGGTCACGTCGGCCGCTTCGGCTGGAAGGCTCAGACCACCTCGCTGGCGGGCTTTGTGCGGGCCGCATGCGCGAACGAGTTGGGCCTCGGCAATCCGAGCCAGGCGCAGCCTGTTTCGATGGCAAAACGAGAGTATCGCGCACCCGGGCTCGACCTGACCGACAAACAGTGCGATCAGTTGACCGCGTTTGTGGCCACACTGGGTCGGCCGTTCGAGGAAGTTCCTGAGTCCCCCGCACTCGCTCATCAAGCCGCCGAGGGCAAAAAGCGGTTTCACACGATCGGCTGCACCGATTGCCATAAGGCCGACGTCGGCGAAGCCAAGGGAATCTACAGCGACCTGCTCTTGCATCGGATGGGGCAAACGCTGGTCGGCGGCGGAACCTACGGCGACCTGCCGCCCAATCTGCCCGACTTTGCCGAAGGCGGCGCCCCGCAATCGAGCGAATGGCGGACGGCACCCTTGTGGGGAGTCGCCGACTCGGCTCCTTATCTCCACGACGGCCGCGCCAAGACGCTGGCCGAGGCGATCGAACTGCACGCCGGCCAAGCCGCGAGCACCGCCCAGAAGTTCAAACAACTGCAGCCGTCTGAGAAGGAAGAAATCCTGGCATTCTTGAGAACGCTCCGCGCCCGAAAGTACCGGACGAACTGTCGCGTGCCGACTTATAGTGCGACCTGGTAACGGCACAGCGATTCTGTCGCTAGAATCGCTGGGGGGCACGGGCGGCGTATCCGCCCGTGCAGCCTTTTTGGGAGCTTATTGAGGCGACACGGGCAGCCGACTCGCAGCGCCAGTCCGACCCGATTCTTTTGATCGAAGACCACCTGCACTCAGCGCATGGCAATCGACGTATTTTGCGATTGCGGGAAACGTCTCAAGGCCCCCGACTGGATGGCAGGGCGCAGCACTCAGTGTCCCTCCTGCTGGCAGGCCGTCCGAATTCCCAAGCGGCGGTGGATCGACATTTTCGCCGGCTCGCGCAAGAACAAGCGTCGGCGCAGCCGGACTCGCCCGGACGAAACAGGTAGCCAGCCGGCCGATGCCCCGCAGCCGGCCAATTCGTCGTCGCCAACGCGCAGCGCGTTCTCGGACGCCACGCTCCCGTCCGCCGGCACTTTCCCCCCAGTTTCCAAGCGGAGTCCGGCGCCTGCGGACCGCAAGACGACCTTTGTTCCCTCGCGGCAAGTCAGCGACGGCGATGAATACCGGCCCAACAGCATCATGCTCCGGAGCCAGCCGAGATGGGTGAAGCTGCTGCCGGCGCAAAGGAGCAGCGCTGGTATCACAGCCTCTCGTTTCCGTTGGTGAAGTTGCCGGTTTTCTTTCGGCTGGGACTCCTGGAAGCCGTGCTGACGACCGCAGCGTTGATCTTCTGGCTCTCGATGGAGCGAGACAACCCGCTCAGAGAGCAATTGGTGATGTTCCTAGTCGCTTGCCTGGGCGGAGTGTTCTTTGTACTGGGACATACCTTCCACTACTTCAACGCCATTCTGGAAATGGCTTGTCACGGGCAGACGAAGCACGAACCGGATATCGGCTGCACCTCGTTGGGAGCGCTCGTGAGCTGCGGTCATTGGCTGAGCTGCTTCCTCGCCGGCCCCGTGCTGTTCTTCGCCGCTGCGTTCGGTTATTGGCTGTACTGTGGCGATTTGACGATCGTCGACTGGTCGATTCTCGCCGAGCTGTGCTTCGCGGGCGTCGGCTGGTGGTTGATCGCCCTGTTGCTGACCAACCTCGATGACACGGTGCGCGTGGCGTCACCCATCCAAGTCGTGCGCACCGCGTTCACGATGCCGTGGGAATGTGCCGGGCTGACCATTATGGCGGCAGTCGTGTTCCTCGGCCATTTCTTCGCGGCCGCTTACGCGATCGGCCAGTTGCACGTGGCGCCGATGACTGCATTCCCTTTGCTCTGGATCTGTTGGAGCAGCGGGTTCTACTTGACCGCGTTCACGTTCCGCCGCCTGGGGCTGACGTACTATCGGGCTCAAAAGCGAACTCAGGCACAGCGGCACGCCCGCGTGCGGTCAGCGGCCGCCGGGATGAGTCGTCCGGGCCGCCTTCTGGACGACGGCCCCCGAGAGCCGAGTCCGCTCGTTTAGCCTCAGACGGGCCAATTTGCGTAGTCCCCTAGACATCGTCTGCGCGTACCAGCAGATGGCCGTCTTTGACCTGGTGATCGACCGCGGCCAGTGCGCGCTGGGGAGGTCCCGACTTGCGATTGCCGTCCGCCTCAAAGGTTCCGCCGTGACAGGGGCAGACAAACAGCTGGCGAGCGCTTTTCCAAGCGACCTGACAACCCGCATGCGTGCAAGTGGCCGAGAGCACGCGGAAGGCATTCGCGTTGTCGCCTTCGCGCAGAACCCAGACGGACCGTTTTTTCGAAGGGCTCTCGTCATCGACGGACGCGAGGGAAAAGAGTTTCCATTCACCGAGCGGCAGGGTATCGATCGCGGCGATCGCCTGAAAAGGCGCGACGATTCTTGGCCAGCGCAGCCACCGACGGGACGGAGGATAGACATACCGCACCGCCGCCAAAATCACGCCCACGGACGCCAGCGCGGCCGCCGACTTGCCACAAGTGGCCAAAAATCGTCGCCGGGCAAGAGGCGCGGTGCGCTGCCCGCCGGGTCGGCACCGTTCGCAAGTTCATGAGGCTCCATCGCAGCGTTCCCCCCTCGACGGAACTGAGCTGGTGATTTTTTAGCAAGTGTGATTTTCTGCAGTTTAATGAGTTCCCTGGCGCAAGCAATCGAGGGGACTTGCGGGCCGCGCGCAGCCGATGGAATTGTTAGCCGCCCTAGGCCAGGCCATTATGCCGCAGCAGGGCTTGCGGATTGGGCTCGCGGCCGCGGAAGTCTTTGAAGACCTCCATCGGATGTCGGCTGCCGCCCTGGGCGAGAACCGTGTCGCGAAACCGGCGGCCGATGCGGGCGATGGCCTGCTCGTTCTCGAGTCCCGCCTCCTCGAAGGCACTAAACGCGTCGGCGCTCAACACCTCGGCCCACTTGTAGCTGTAGTAGCCGGCTGCATACCCCCCTGAGAAAATGTGTGTGAACGCGCAGAGCGAACGGTCCTCGGGCAAGAGGGGCATCACCGAGGTTTGTTCGCTGATCCGTCGCTGCAGTTCGAAGACCGACTCGGCCGAGGCCGGCGAATAGCCGTGATGCAGTGCCATATCGGTCATTCCGAACAAGAGCTGCCGCAGCATCGCGAGGCCCGCCTGAAACGTCCGCGCGGCGCAGATCTTCTCGAACAAATCTTCCGGCAGTGGCTGACCCGTCTCGTAGTGCGCGCTTAAACCCATTAAGGTCGGCCGGTGATAGCACCAGTTCTCCATGAATTGGCTCGGCAGCTCGACCGCGTCCCATTCGACGCCGTTGATTCCGGCGGCGTCCGCGTAATCGACCGTGGTGAGCATGTGCTGCAGGCCGTGCCCGAACTCGTGGAAGAGCGTCTCGACCTCGCGGAAGGTCATCAGCGAAGGTTTGCCACCCGCCGGCGGCGTCGAATTGCAAATCAAATGCGCGACCGGAAGCTGCAAGCGTCCGTGCAACAGCCGGCGGCCCAGGCAATCGTCCATCCAGGCGCCGCCGCGCTTGTTCTCCGGACGGCTGTACGGGTCAAGATAAAACGCGGCGATCTGCTTGCCACTCTCGTCGGACACCCGGAAGAACCGCACGTCTTTATGCCAGACGGGCGCCTCGCCGTCGGCGGAGGCAACGTGAATGCCAAAGATCCGTTCAGCCAGGCTGAACAGACCTTTGAGGACCGATTCGAGTGGAAAGTAGGGACGCAGCTCTTCGTCGGTGAACTGAAATCTTTTCTCGCGCAGCCGCTCCGACCAGAAGGCGACGTCCCAATTCATGAGCGGTTCGTTTGCCTGCCCTAACTCGGCTCCCGATTCGGCGGCCAGCGCGCGGACTTCGTCTAGCTCACGCTGCGCAGCCGACCAGGACGCCTCCCGGAGCGTCCGGAACATCGTCGAGACCATCTCGACGTTGGGCGCCATCTTCTTGGCGAGACTCAACTCGGCATACGTCGAAAAACCCAAGAGCTGGGCTTCCTCGGTTCGCAGGGCGAGGATCTTCGTGATGAGCGGTGTGTTGTCCCAATCGCCCGACGCAGCACGCGTCACGTAGGCCCGATACATTTTCTCGCGCAAGTCGCGGCGCCGGCTGTGCTGCAGGAACGGGCCGAAACTCGGCACTTCCAAGGTAAACCGCCAGGGACCGGCTTCCTCAGTCCCCGGCGTCTGGCCCTCCTCGAGCGTTGCGTTGTGGGAGTGCAACGCCAGCCGCAACAAGCTCGGCGGGAGACCTTCAACATCCGCGCGGTCGGTGAGGGTGATCGAAAAAGCCTTGGTCGCATCAAGAACATGATTGGAGAAGTCGGTCGTGACTTGCGACATCTCCTGGGCGATCGCGTTGAACCGTTCCCGCTTCTCGCCGGTGAGCCCAATACCGGCTAGCTCAGCATCCAGAATCTTGTGATCGACGATTCGTTTCTGCGCCCGGAAAGCGACGACCAGGCCGGACCCTCCTTGATCCCCTTGAGCGCTCGATAAACGGGCTCGCTCTGCCCCACGCGCAAGCTGAACGTGACGACCTCGGGAAGGACTTCTTCGTGGGCTTTGCGGAACTCGGGCGAGTTGAGTACGCCCAAGAAATGCGAAACCGGGCTCCACGCGTACTGGAACGGAATGTTGAGATCATCCAGCGACTCGACGGCGCTCTCCCACGTCGGCTCTACGCTCTTTTCGATCTCGTCGAATTTGGCCGACGCATCAGCCAGAACTTTCCGCACGGCGGGCACGATGTGCTCGGGCTTGATGCGATCAAACCGCGGCAAACCATCGGTGACGAGCAGCGGGTTATCGGCAAGTTCGGATGCTGACACGTTTTGGCTCCAGATAATTCTCTGATTCCGCCGCTCGCCAAGGTCAATCCGCACTCAGTTGCCGGATGATCTCTTCCACGCTTTGCAGCTGCTTATGCAGCGAGGCGAGGTTTTCGCGGGCCTGGGCGACCACTTCGGCCGGCGCGCGGCTTACGAACTTTTCGTCAGCCAGTTTCTTTTCGCTGCCCGCGATGATGCCGCTGAGCTTTTCTTTTTCTTTACGCTGCCGCTTGAGTTCCGCGTCGCGATCGATCACTCCTTCCAGCGGAATGAACCCGTCGGCATCCGAGAGAGCGAAACTGGCCGAACCCTTCGGGCGCTCGACTGCGGCGCCGGCGGCTTCGAGCATTGTTCGCGCCAGGTTCTCGAACTGCCCGGAGACATCCTGCAGGTCGCCCGCGATCTGCGGAGCGCATCTTACGTGCAGCGTAAGCGGCGTGGCCGGCGGAATCCCGTAAACAGCGCGGACGTTGCGGACGGCGACGATCGTGTCCTGCAGCCGCGAGAACCGGGCTTCCAGCGCCGGATCACGCCAGTCGGCTGGAATCACGGGCCACGGCGCGATCATCACGCTGGCTGTGGCCGAACTCGGCGAGAAAATGCCGCGGTTTGGCGCGATCTCAGCCAGGCGCTGCCAGAGTTCCTCGCAGAGAAAGGGCGTGAACGGCTGCAACATCGTGAGGATCGTGTCGAGCACGGCGACCAGCACCCGCTGGGCGACGGGCCGCAGCGATTCGTCGCGGAGCCGCGGTTTGACCATCTCGACGTACCAGTCGCAGAACTCGTTCCAGACGAAATCGCGCAGAGTCCGCGTTGCCGCATCGAGCTGATAGCGATCGAGCTGCTCGGTCAGTTCGGCCGAAACGACCGACAGGCGACTCAGGATCCAGCGATCTTCGAGTTTCAGCTCCCCGGTCTTAATCGGGCTGGGAGTGTAGCCTTCCAGATTGAGCACCACGAACCGGGCAGCGTTCCAGAGTTTGTTGCAGAAGTTGCGGCCGTACTCGAACCGTTCGCTGACGATCCGCGCCACCGGCTCCCCCGGATCGGGCTCGTACCAGGGGCTCGAATACTGCGAGCTCTTTTTGCATTTGGGGCAATTGATTCGCGGTTTAGCGCCGCCGCGCGGGGCCGCCTTCTGATGTTCGAGCATTTGCGGGATGAGCGCCCCGCAATGCGGACATTCATAGCTCACGGGGAGCCGCACGTCCTGCGTTTCGCCGGCAAAGGAGGCGATCGTGAACCGCACGGCGTCGGTGCCGAATTTCTCGAACAGATCGAGCGGGTCGACGCCGTTGCCCCGCGACTTCGACATCGTCTGCCCGAAGCCATCCAAGAGCTTCGGGTGAACGAACACGTGGGCAAACGGAACCTCTTTCATGTTGTAGAGGCCCATGATCACCATTCGCGCGACCCAGAGAGTGATGATGTCGCGGCTCGTGACCAGCACGCTTGTCGGATAAAAGTAGGCGAGGCTCGCCGTCTTCTCGGGCCAGCCGAGCGTCGCCTCCGGCCAGAGCGAGGAGCTGAACCACGTATCGAGGACGTCGTCGTCCTGCTTGAGCGAATGCCCCGGTCCGAGCGCGTTGGCGGGCAGATCCGTTTCGCTGCAGATCAGCCACTGGTTTGTTTCGGGATCGTGCCGCCAGGCGACGTCGCTTCGGCCGGCAAACGCACGCTTCAAGTCGGCCTCAGTACAGGTCGCGCAATACCAAATCGGAATGCGATGTCCCCACCAGAGCTGGCGGCTGATGCACCAATCGCGTTTTTCGCCCAGCCAGTCGAGATAGGTCTTCGCATATCGCGCGGGGAAGAAGCGGACGCGCCGGTCGTTGACGGCATCGATCGCCTGCTGGGCCAAATTCTCCATGCGGACGAACCACTGGTCCGAAAGGTAGGGCTCGACCGGCGTCTTCGAGCGATCGCTGTGAGCGAGCGGGATTACGCGCTCCTCGACGCTCACGAAGTGCCCAAGCGCGCGCATCTTCTCGACCACGAGGTCGCGGACCTTGTAGCGGTCCGTCCCCTCGTACTCGCCGGCGTTGGCGTTCAGCGTGCCATCGGGATTCAGGAGGTTGATCATCGGCAGCTTGTTGCGCTGGCCGGCAGCATAATCGTTCGGATCGTGCGCGGGCGTCACCTTCACCGCGCCTGTGCCCATTTCCATGTTGGCCAGAAGCGCGTCGGCGATGATCGGAATCTCGCGGCCGTTGAGCGGGATCCGTACCTTCTTGCCGATCAGATGCTGATAGCGCGGGTCGGACGGATGGACGCAGACGGCCGTATCGCCGAGCATCGTCTCGGGCCGGGTCGTTGCGAAAGCGATCGTCTCGTTTGAGCCGACCACGGGATAGGTGAACGTCCAAAAATGGCCCGGCACGTCTTCGTGGAACAGCTCGTCGTCGGCGACGGCGGTTTGCAGATACGTGTCCCAGTTGACGAGCCGCTTGCCGCGATAGATTAAGTTGTCGGCAAAGAGCTTCAGGAACGTGCGGCGGACGGCGAACGAGCAAATGTCGTCGAGCGTGAATCGCGTTCGTCGCCAGTCGCAGCTCGCTCCCTCCTGTTTGAGCTGGTCGAGGATCCGCTGCTCGTATGCGTCCTTCCACTTCCAGATGCGATTGACCAGCGCCTCGCGGCCCACGTCGTGCCGCGTGAGGCCCTCTTCTTCCAGCATGCGGCGCTCGACCACCGCTTGCGTGGCGATGCCGGCGTGATCGGTGCCGGGCATCCAGAGCGCCTCGTACCCCTGCATCCGACGGTAACGCGTGAGCAGATCCTGGATCGTGTGATTGAGCGCATGTCCCATATGAAGCGCTCCCGTCACGTTCGGGAGCGGAATCATGATCGTGAAGGGCTTTTTGTCCGGATTGGGGTCGGCGTTGAAGTAGCCCGACTCTTCCCAGAACCGGTACCAGCGGGCCTGAGCCTCCTTCGGATCGTATTGCTTGGGCAGCTCGCGGGTCATCGCCGTTTCACGCCTATTCGATGTGCCGCATCATGTCCGCGCAGGCACGGGTGCTGCGGTGGCGGTCTTTCGAGTCGGCTCCCCCAGCCCGCCGAGATCTTTGAAGAGCTTATATTCCACGCTGTCGATCAACGCCAGCCAACTGGCTTCGATGATGTTTTCGCTGACGCCGACGGTCGTCCAGACGTCACTGTGGTCGCGGCTTTCGATCACCACGCGGACCCGAGCCGCCGTCCCCTCGGTCGAGTTGATCACACGGACCTTGTAGTCATCCAGGTGCATCTCGGCCAGCCGCGGATAGGCGGCGGCAAGCGCCTTCCGTAGCGCGGTGTCGAGCGCGTTGACCGGACCGTCGCCTTCGGCCACGACATGCTCGCTTGCTCCGCCGACGGTCAGCTTGATCGTCGCCTCGGTCACCGGGCGACCCCCTTCATCGGTTACCACATTCACGCGGTAGTGATCGCGGACGAACTTCGGCTTGTAGGTGTCGGCGACTTTCATCACCAGCAGGTCGAACGACGCCTCGGCCGCCTCGAACTGGTAGCCTTGGCTTTCGAGCACCTGCACGCGGTCGAGAATTTTTTTCATCAGTTCCGGATCGTCATCGCGGCGATATTTGCCGAGCTTTGCCACGATGTTCGAGCGCCCCGACAGCTCGCTGATCAAAATCCGTCGCTCGTTGCCGACCGTCTCGGGATCGATGTGTTCGTAGCTTTGCGAAACCCGATTGACGGCATGGACGTGCATCCCCCCTTTGTGAGCGAATGCGCTCATGCCGACGAACGCCTGGTTCGCACGGAAATTCATGTTGGCGATCTCGTAGGCGTATCGCGACAGCTCGGTGAGCCGCGACACGCGGCCGGGAATCAGGACTTCGTGCCCCTCCTTAATCGCGAGGTTGGCGATCACGCTGATCAAGTCGACATTGCCGCAGCGCTCGCCGACGCCATTGATCGTCCCCTGCACCTGCACCGCCCCGTGCCGCACCGCCGCGAGTGAGTTGGCGGTGGCCACGTCGCAGTCGTTGTGACAGTGGATGCCGACCGGCACCTTGAGAGTCTGGCGCACCGCCTCGACCCCGGCCGCGATGCGTTCGGGCAAGCTGCCACCGTTGGTGTCGCACAGGACAACAATCTCGGCTCCCCCCTCCTGAGCGGCTTGAATCGTCTTGAGGGCAAACTCCGGATTGAGCCGATGCCCGTCGAAAAAGTGTTCGGCGTCATAAATCACCCGCCGCCCCTCGGCCGTCAGAAAGGCAACCGAGTCGCGAATCATCGCGAGGTTCTCGTCCTCACTCACGGAGAGGACTTCGCGGACATGCAGGTCCCAGCTCTTGCCGACCAGCGTGACGACCTTCGTCTTGGCATCCCGCAGGGCGAGCATGCCCGCATCTTTTTCCGCGGCCGTCGACTTCCGTCGCGTCATACCGAAGGCCACGACTTGCGCGTGCGTCAGAGGAAGGTCAGCGACCCTCTGGAAATACTCGGCGTCCTTTTGGTTCGAGACGGGAAACCCCCCTTCGATGAAGTCGAACCCCAGCTCATCGAGCTTGGCCGTGATCAGCAATTTGTCCTGCAGCGAAAAGTAGACACCCTCACCCTGGCTCCCGTCACGGAGCGTAGTGTCGTAGATCTGCACCCGTCCCATTTGATCAATTCCTCTCCGGCGAGCGGTCCGCCGTGGGCGGATAAGCCCGCCGGTTCTTAAGCGAACCACGCGTCATTTTCTCTCTTTGGCAAAACAAAAAACCCTCAGGCCGGGCGGGCGACCTGAGGGCTGCAAATCTCAAATGTCTCTGCTTAGGGCCTCAATGTCGCGCCGCCCCGAGGCGGCTCGATAATGACGACGCCGACGGCTACGACCGCGTTAGCAATCACGTTGTTGGTCGCCGGTTGGATGGGCATCTGGGCACGTAAATCAGTACGGCTAAATGGCTTCAAGAAGCATAGGGCACTCGCAAAGAGGTGTCAAACCGGGACACCGCGATCGAGGCGCTCTACAATCGAACTAATGCTGTTCATGGTGATCGAACAATTTCGCAACCACGATCCCAATCCGGTCCACGAACGGTTCTTGCGCGACGGCCGAATGCTGCCTGACGGCGTCACCTACCACGCGAGTTGGGTCGATCCCGCGCAGACCCGGTGCTACCAGCTCATGGAGGCGCCGGACCTCGACAAGGTTCGGCTGTGGACAAAGAGTTGGGACGACCTGGTAGATTTCGAGATCGTCCCTGTGCTGACCTCTCAGGACTATTGGGCCCAGCACGGCCACTCATGACGGGCACTACGAATCGTCTTCGTCTTCCGTCGCGGCCACCAGTTCGCGCGACCGGCCCGATTTTAGCTCCTCCCACTGCTCGAAGGTATAGAGCACCTCACGGGCCTGCGAGCCGTTGTAGTCGCCGACGATCCCATCCTCAGCCATGTAGTCGATCAGGCGGGCTCCGCGCCCGTAGCCGACTCCGAGCGCTCGCTGCAACAGCGAGACGCTGCCGCGGCCTTCGCGGATTACGACTTCGACGGCCTGGTCATACATGTCGTCGCGCTGGCGCAAACCGTCCGCCTGGCCTTTGGTTCCATCGGCCGATTTGACGCTGAGCTGCGTCAGCTCCTGGCTGTACTGCGGCTCGTATCCGCTGAAGAACTCGATCACGTTGTTGATTTCTTCATCGCCGACGTAGGTTCCCTGGGCGCGGGTGAGATGGCTCGTGCCCGGTGCCAGATAGAGCATGTCGCCGTTGCCCAACAGGCGGTCAGCCCCCATTTCATCGAGGACGACGCGGCTGTCGGTCCGGCTCGACACTTGGAACGAAATGCGTGCCGGCAAGTTCGACTTGATCAGCCCGGTGATGACGTCGACCGTCGGCTTCTGCGTCGCCAGCACCAGATGGATGCCGACCGCTCGCGACTTTTGCGCGAGGCGAATGATGTGCCCTTCGACGTCCTTGCCCGAGGTCATCATCATGTCGGCCATTTCGTCGGCAATGATCACGATGTACGGCATCGACTCGGGGATCCGGTCGGCCTCTTCGGAATCGGGATTGATTCCCAGCTTGTCGAGGACCGCCTCCTTGCCGAGCTTGTTGTAATTGTCGAGATGCCGCACGCCGACCTGTGCGAGCAGATCGTAGCGCTCCTCCATCTTGTCGACGGCCCAGGCCAGCACGGCTTCAGCCTTCTTCATGTCGGTGATGACCGGGTGCATGAGATGCGGCACCCGCTTATACGGGCTCAGCTCCACCATCTTCGGATCGATCAACAGCATCTTCACCTGATCGGGGCTGCGAGTCATGAGCATCGACAGAATCAGCGTATTGAGGCAGACGCTCTTGCCGGTCCCCGTTCGGCCGGCGATCAACAAGTGAGGCATCTTCGACAGGTCGACGGCCAGCGGTCGCCCGCTGACGTCTTTGCCCAAGAAGATCGGAATTCGCATCTTGTCGATCGCATCCGGGCAGGCTTCGATCAATTCGCGCAGGCGGACCAGCACCTGCTTTTCGTTCGGCACTTCGACGCCGACCGTGTTTTTGCCTGGGATCGACGGCACCACGCGGACCGACGGTACGCGTAGGGCGATCGCGAGGTCGTCGGCAAGCGCGGCGACCTTCGACAGCCGCAGGCCGGCTTCGAGTTCCAGCTCAAACTGCGTGACGACCGGCCCGGTGTCGATCTCGACGACCCGCACGTTCAAGTTGAAATCCTTGAATGTCTTCTCGAGCACGACGGCGGCTGATTGCGCCTTGGCAGCCAAGGTCTCGTAAGGAAAATCCTCTGCCGGCTCCAACAGATCGAGCGAAGGGACCTCGAACGGGCCGTGAGCGCCCTTGCCGCTGCTCGATTCGAGCCGCTCGATCACTTCTTCCCGCATCGACTTGGCGGTGATCGGCGGGTTGACCTTAATTGGCAGCATCGACTTGGGAGAAGCATTCCCCTTCGAAGCTGTAGTAGCCCCCACGGGGGGGGCTTTCTTTTTCGATTTGTCGCGGTTTTTTTCGGGCGGTGGATCGTCGTCGCCTTCGTCCTCCTCGGTCTCGGAGGCTTCGACGTCCTCCTCAGTCGACGGGTGACGGCGGAACATGCGGCCGAATAAGCGGAACGGCAGGAACAGAACGGCAAACGCCAGCCAAACGAGCGACAGCTCACCGGCGATCAACAGGCCGGCGGCGACGCACGTCGCGATGATGATCGTAATGCCCTCTGGCGAGAAATATCGTTGCAGCAAGGCGAGCCCCATCGCGCCCGCATATCCGCCGCTTCCCACCATGTTCGCGCCGCTCAAGTCGGCAGCAAACCGCTGCAGCAGCATGCAGACGCCCGACAAACCGAGCGCGATGCCGAAAAGCCGCACGAGTTGGTCGGTCGGCCCATTCCGGATGAAGAGCCGCAGGTCCATCATCAACAGGGAAAAGACCAGGAAGAATGAGCCGAAGCCCAACGTCGTGTGCAGATAATACGCGGTCTGAGCGCCGTAGGGGCCGCAGATGTTCAGTGGTGCTTGGCGAGCCGGAAAGACAATCCGGCCGGGTGGATCAACCGGGTCATAACTCCACAGGCAGAGTGCCAGCACGACGCACAGCGCCAGCAGGCACAAAGCGAGGAGATCGGTTCTGAGGCGACGCAGGTCCATCGGATAGAATCCAGCGGAGCGTCGGCGCACGACGGCTTTTGCCGGCGCGCACCGCGAGCGTGGGACGCCATCCGGGCGTCGGACCATCTCCTCGGTCCGACGCCCGGACGCATCCTGGCGACACACCACCAATCACAAAATCGCGACGGAAACAAGGGCCATCAATTGGCTAATGCTCGTAGCACGCACGTGACTCCGGCAGCCGCGACAAATCTTTATCAGACTTGAACCGCGGGACCGCAGAACGCTGTGTTACGTTCAATTGCTGTGAGCAATCCTGCTCGCGACAACCTTATCACGCAGGCCGGGCGATGTCGGAAAAAAGCAACATCGACTGTTGTTTTTTGTCAACTTGCCCCCATTTTTCGCAAAACTTCCGAAGATGCGAGGGGCGGCAGGCGGTTAAGCGATAGCCGGACCGCAAGATTGACCTGGATCGCTCAAGTCGTGGTGATGCGTCTACCGCTTGGGGTGGCTGGGGTCGAACCGTCTTCGGTTCGCCCCCAGACTATCGAATCACTGGGGGCGGCGAAGACGCCGACCCCAGCCACCCAGACATTCAGCGAGAGCCGGGATCCGTAGGAGAGGCTGTGCCTGCCAGGATTGCCAAAGCAAACACGCGGTTCCTTCCGCACCGATTGCCCTGTTTGTCGCAAAACTCCCGAAAATGCGGAAAATAATCTGAGTGGTTGGCGCATCGTAACTCTTGAGAGCAGTGCGGCGGGGGTCTTTGTGACCGCGGCAGACCATGGTCAAATCGATCCCGCTCGGACCGATCCGACGCGAATTGATGCCGCTGTTGTTGCCGGACTCTACGAATGTTACGCCCAGGAGCTCGGCCTGTTTTTGAAGGCTGTGCTGCGGAACTCGGACCTGGCCGCCGAGGCACTGCAGAACACGTTTGCCAAGGCGGTCGAGTCGGGGCACACCGCCCGGGAGGAGTCGCTCAAAGGATGGTTGTTTCAGGTGGCTTTTCACGAAGCGGTCCTGCTCCGGCGTCGCGGCCAAGTCCACGAGCGGTCGTTGCGACAAATGGCGCAAAACAGCCAGTCATTGGCCCCATCCTGTGAGCGGCCCGAGGAGCGGCTCTCGCGATCCGAAACGCTGGAGGAAGTTCGACGAGCCTTAGGCAAGCTTCCTCCCGATCAGCAGCAGGTGGTTCAGATGCGGATTTATGAGGAGAAAACGTTCGCGGAAATCGCCGCGGAGACCTCAACCCCGCTTGGCACCGTCCTGACGCGGATGCGTCTGGCGATGAAAAAACTGTCGCAACAAGTGCGGAAGCCAGGCAACTGATTCCGCTACGGACAATTTTATGAGCACCGATGGAACCCAGAGCAGCGGAGTTGGCCTGAACGGCACGCCCTTCAAGGACGACGCCGAGTGGTCGGCTCTGCGTTACGTGCTGGGCGAGATGAGCGCCGACGAGGCCGAAGCCTATGAGCGGATGCTTCCGACCGATTCGCAAGCCTGCGAGCGCGTCGCGTCAGCAACCCTCCTTGCCACGAATCTTTACAGCGTCCTCGCGCAGGAGATCGAGTCGGAGAGTGCGACTCGGACTGCAGCGAGTCTGCCCGCCAAACCAGGTTCGGCCATTCCGATTCCGGCTCGCCCCGTGCGAGGTGGACTTTGGGCCATCGTGGGGTTGGTCGTGGCCGTCTGCCTGCTTGCGGCAGCGGGTCTTTCGTTGCTCCCAATCAGCGGCGATCACCGGGACGGGATAACCTCGGATGACGCGGACGCAGGTGCGGGCTCGCTTGTGGCAATCTGGACCGAACGGTCGGCTGAAACCACTGCAGACTCGCCAGCGGTTGGGTCGACAGGAGCGGATCGCATGAATGCGGACGGCGCCCCGTCATTCTCCGCCGCCGATGACGCTGAAGCCGACTCGGTCGCCGATTCGGTCCTGATTGCGGATGACGATTACGACGTTCCCGCTTGGATGATTGCGGCTGTGGAGAACGGCACCGGTTGGCGTCCGGACAGTTCGGGCGTCGAGTTCCAGGAGAATTGACGAATGCCGGCCCTCCGTTTGATGTGCGCGGCCGCCTTCGTCGCCGCGCTCTGTTTGCCCGTTTTGGCGGCGGATCCCCCCTCGAATGGGAGCGCACAGAACTGCGCCGAACAAAGCCACCGCCAAGCCAACTCCGGCCTCGACAAAATCGGCGTCGGTCGCGAAAGCAGGTGGCGCGAAGCCCCCTGCCCCGCTGTCGGCGGAGCGCGAGGCGGCCGCGTTGGCCTTTGCTCGCGAGCACCACGCCGAACTGGCGGCGTTGATTGAGAAGTTGCGTCGCGATAATCGTCGGGATTACGACCGGGCAATTCGCGAGCTGTCGCAAGCCAGCGAGCGATTGACGCGACTGAAAAAACAATCGGCCGAGCAGTACGAGTTGTCTTTAGCCGCCTGGAAACTTGATTCGCGGACCCAGCTTCTGGCCGCCCGCATGACCGTGTCGCAGACTCCGGCGCTCGAGGCAGAACTCAAGCAACTGCTCGCCGAACGAGCCGACATTCGACTTAAAGAATTTAAGTCCGAACGGGCCCGGCTTCAGGACCGACTAACCAAGTTGAACGCATCGATTCAGGCACTCGAGAGCGACAAGAACGCGGTGGTCGACAAAGACCTCTTGCGGATCAAGCGGTCCGTCGCCGCTCGAAGTCGCCGTCCCGCACAACGACCTGCCAACAAATCCTCCCAACCAGCGATCGCATCTGAGGCAATAGTCGCCGAACCTCCGCGGCCTCCCGCAGTGCCGACGACGGCGGCTTCGGTTGTTCCGCCGGCCAATGCGCCCGCTGCCTCCCGTGCTAACGACAAACAACACTGAACGACAAGCAACACTGAACGACAAACAACACTGAGAAATGGCTGCTTTGACATCGAGAGCGCGATCCGATTCGCGCGTGAGCTGAATCGCCAGGGGGACAAAAACAGATGAGTGCGTTGAGGACGATCACGCGACACACGATCATCGCCCTCGGAGTCGTTGGCTACTCTGCCAATCTCGCGGTGAGTGCGCCAACCGGTGATCCAAAGGCGAGACCGGCTCCCGTCGCTCCCCAAGGCAAGGATCAAAAGCCCCTCGCACCGATTTCGAGTCGCTTCGCCGCGGCCATGACACGTGAGACGCCTTCCTTTGAGCGTCACGTCGTGCCCCTCTTGGGCAAGCTCGGCTGCAACGGCCGGGCGTGTCACGGCTCGTTCCAGGGGCGCGGCGGCTTCCGGCTGTCGCTCTTCGGCTACGACTTCAAAATGGATCATGACTCGCTGATGGCGGACGAGGACGGGCCCCGAGTCAATCTGTCCGACCCGGATGCCAGCCTGATCCTGCAAAAGCCGACACTGCGACAGCCGCACGAAGGAGGCAAGCGTTACAACCTGGGAAGCTGGGAACACCACGTCCTCGCGCGGTGGATCGAAAGCGGTGCCGCCGGCGTCAGGCCGGGCGACGCGAAATTGGCGCGGCTCGAGGTGCAGCCGTCCGAGATTCGCTTCTCCAAGAAGGGCGAGCGCGTAGCGCTGCGGGCGATTGCGCACTGGTCCGACGGAACCAGCGAAGACGTCACTCCGCTCTGCCGCTATCAGTCGAACGACGAGCAGGTGGCGAAGATCGACACGGCCGGCCTGGTGACTTCGGTCGAGCCGGGCGATTCGCACGTCGTTGCGTTCTACGATGCGGGAGTGACGCCCGTCGCGGTGGTGCGTCCGGTTTCCGATGTCGTGGGTCCGAAGTATCCGGACGTGCCCACGCCGACCGAGATCGACCGGCTGGTGGTCAAAAAACTCAGCAAGTTGGGGATCGTGCCGTCGGATGTCTGCAACGACAGCGAATTCCTGCGACGCGTCAGCCTCGATCTGACCGGGACGTTGCCCGCTGCGGACGAGGTCGTGAAATTCCTGGCTGACAAGTCGCCCGACAAGCGCCACAAAAAAATCGACGAGCTGCTCGAGCGGCCCACGTATGTCGCCTGGTGGACGACCCGATTGTGCGACCTGACCGGCAACACCGACCGGGCGCTCGCCAACATCACTCCCGTCAACACGAAATTGGCGAGCGAGGAATGGTACGACTGGATCCTGAAGCGAGTCCGCCAGAATGTTCCCTACGACAAGCTGGTCGAAGGGATCGTGCTGGCATCCAGCCGGCGACAGGGCGAGACCTATACTGAGTACTCCAACGAAATGACCGGGCTCTACCGAAAGACGGCGGAAGGAAATTACGCGGACCATCCCGGCCTGACGCATTTCTGGGCGCGGCGGAACATCGCACAACCGCAGCAGAAGGCACTCAGCTTCGCGTACACCTTCCTGGGGATTCGGATTCAGTGTGCCGAGTGCCACAAGCATCCGTTCGATCAGTGGACCCAGGACGACTACAAGGATTTCACCAAGTTCTTCGCCCGCGTCCGTTACGGCACCGACCCGTCAGACGCCGCGGAACGCAAAACGCTCACCGACGCGCTGCACATCGACGCCAAGAAGATCGTCGACATTCGCCGTGAATATCCCCGACTGATTGCCGAAGGAAAGGTTCTTCCCTTCGACGAGTTGTTCGTTGCGCCGTTGCGGATTCGCGGTCCGTTGATGGCCCAAAGGCCGAGGCCGCTGCGCCCGCGTCCGAAGGTTGCCGCGAAGACTGCTGCGAAAAAATCGGATGGGGCAAAAGCGAAGGTCGCCGACGCCAACCGCCCAAGTAAGCCGAACGCCAGTAAGCCAAACGCAAATAAACCAAACACAGTTCAGAAACCGAAGCCCTCGACAGCCGGCACCAAGCCAATCGTTGCCGACACGAAACCGTCCGACGGACAGTCTCGCCCGAAAACAGAAACCAAGGCCAAAGCGCCCAAAACGGCCGCTCGCAAGCCCCTCCTCGCTTTGCGTCCCGGGCAAAAAGCCCCGAACATCGCCAAGGGCAATCGGCGACCGCTTCCCGACCTGGCCACCGCACGACTGCTCGGCGCCGGCAATGTCGATTTGACGCAATACGATGATCCGCGAGTTCCACTGATGGATTGGCTCCGCTCGAAGAACAATCGTTTCTTCGCTCGCGCCTTCGTCAACCGCGTGTGGGCCAATTATTTCAATGTCGGCATCGTCAATCCGCCCGACGACCTGAGTTTGGCGAACCCGCCTAGCAATGCCGAACTGCTCGATTATCTCGCCAACGGATTCGTGAAGCACAACTACGACATGAAGTGGCTGCATCGCGAGATCGCAAACAGCCGCACGTACCAGCTGAGCTGGCGTCCCAACGCGACGAATCGGCTCGATCAGCGGAACTTCAGCCACGCCGTGATCCGTCGGCTGCCGGCGGAAGTGGCCTACGACGCGGTGCGTCAGGCGACCTCCTCCGATAAGACGGTGGCGGCAATGCGAACGGACTGCCGCGACCGGGCCATCGGCATCGCTGGCTCGACGCGCCGCGGCAGCCGCTTCATCTCGCCCTACGCTCTCGGGTTGTTCGGGCGATCGGTCCGCGAAAGCAACTGTGACTGCGACCGCTCGAACGAACCGAGCCTGCTTCAAACTGTGTTTCTGCGTAACGATTCGGAGCTGCTGGCGATGGTCAGCAATCCGCAGTTCGGATGGATCGCTCAGATCGCTTCGGAACTGCAGCCGAAGCCGGCGCGGCCCGCCCGCCCTGTGCCTAAGAGAGCTGCGGGGCCCGCAAGCGATGCGCCGCATTCGGTGAAACCCGCGAAGCCGCAGGCCGTGGCCAGCCATCCGGCGGCCAGTTCAGGCTCGAAGGATCCGGTGACGCTCGCCCTCGCGGATGATCGCGCGAATATCGATCAGCCGCAAAAGAAGAGCGACTCGGAAAAGAAAGAGCGCGCAAAAAAGGACGTCGCCAAGAAGGATGTCGCGAAAGCGGACGCTCCGAAACCGGTCGTCCGTAAGCCCGAGGTCCTCACTCCTGAGCAAAAGGCGCGCCGGATCGCAGAGCTGACCGCGCGCATCCACAAGCTCCAGGAAGAGGGAGACGCGCGGCAGGTCAAGCTCCTTACCGCACAGCTGGCAGACCTGAGACGGCTGCCCACGCGGGCTCGCACGGCGGCGGTCGGTGCGTTGAAACCGTCGCAGCTTCCCCGGGCGAAGAAGCAGGAACTCGTACGCCGGCTCTACCTGCGGACCTTGAGCCGCTATCCCCAGGATCAGGAATTCGATCGGGCGCTGGCCTACCTCGACAAATCGGACAATCTCTACAACGGCCTGCGAGACCTGGTGTGGGCGGTGGTCAACACCGAGGAATTCATCGTCAATCACTGAGCTTGAGACAAAGGTCAAGCGGCGGGCCGGTCCCGTCCGTCACGAATCGATCACGAAAGGAACGCAACGATGGCAATCAACCTCACGTGCGACGGGATCCGGCGGCGTGACTTCTTGACAGTTGGCGCCCTGGGAACGGGACTGACGCTGGCCGGCTACCTGCGGTTGTCGGCTGCGGCCGAAGTGTCCCCCGCCCGAGCGGGCAAGCTGAAGGCCAAAAGCCACGCGAAGTCGGCAATCTTCATCAACCTGGGGGGTGGTCCGTCGCACACCGACACGTTCGATCTCAAGCCGACTGCGCCCACCGAATACCGCGGGACCTTCAAGCCAATTCCGACGAAATCACCCGGCATGCAGCTCTGCGAGCATCTGCCGAAGATGGCCAACAGTTCCGAGCACTTCGCGATCTTACGCAGCGTGACACACACGCTGGCCGCGCACGAGCTGGGCACGCTGTATGTCAATTCGGGAAACAAGCCGATCAACTCGCTCGATTTTCCCAGCTACGGCGCCGTGGTTACGAAGGAACTTTCCTGCCCGCGCGACCTGCCGCCCTTCGTGGCAATTCCCAACACGCCGCAGCGGCCCGGCTTTTTGGGCGTGCAATATTCGGCTCTGAGCACGAGCGACATCCCGAAACCGGGAAAGCCGTTCGGCGTGCGGGGCATCTCGCTCGGGAACGGCCTCACGGTGGCCGATGTCGAAAAACGCCAGCACCTGCTGGCCGATCTCGATCGAACCTTCCGCGGCATCGAGACTAAGAGTTCTCTCTTGGACGGGCTCGACCGGTTCGGCCGCCAGGCTTACGAGATCATCACCTCGCGGCGGGCGCGGGAAGCTTTCGACGTCAGTCGCGAATCGCCCAAATTCGTCGAGCCGTACGGAAAGACGCCGTTCGGGATGAGCTGCCTCTTAGCGACACGCCTGATCGAGTCGGGCGTGCGGTTCGTGACTGTGAGCTACGGCGGTTGGGATACCCACTTCGACAACTGGAACGTTCTCCAAAAGAGGCTCTTGCCGCCGCTGGATGAGGGACTCTCCGCGCTGGTCAACGGCCTCGAGTCGAAGGGACTGCTCGATTCGACCGTGATTTTGATGACCGGGGAATTCGGACGCACGCCGAAGATCAATACGCAGCGAGCGGGCCGCGACCACTATCCGCGGGCCATGTCGATGGTGATGGCCGGCGGCGGGATCCGCGGCGGGCAGGTGATCGGCGCCACGGATGACAAGGGGACCGAGCCGACGCACGATGCCCATTCGCCCGACGATGTCGCGGCCACTTTCTATCACGCGCTGGGCATCGATCCGACGAAGGAATACCACACCAACACGGGTCGTCCGGTGATGATCGTCCGCGAAGGGACGCCGATCGAGAAGCTGCTCGGCTAACTGAACCGGCTTGCGACCGATTCCGAAAAGGTTTGGGGTGGCACTGGCGGCTTGTCCGCCAGTGTTTCTTGTCCCAGCGTCGATAAGACCACTGGCGGACAAGCCGCCAGTGCCACCCAATGCACCAAGCGTGGTCGAGCTGCGGCGGATCCGCTCCTTGCGTGCAAAATTTCGCGGGCAGTATAATCGCCCCTGACCGCACGCTGATGTGGTCAATCAACAGCTTCTTGCGGAAATGGGGAGACGCGCGGTGCTCGTGCGGATGGAATTGGCGCGAATTGTGATCAACGACGTCGGCAGCGAGCAGATCATCTACCTGCGCGAGGTCGACGGCCCGCGCACCTTTCCCATCCTGATCGGGTTCTTCGAGGCCACGAGCATCGACCGCCGCGTCAAAGGCGAGGTGCCGACGCGTCCCCTCACGCACGACTTGCTGAAGAACACCATCCAGGAGTTGGGGGGCGAAGTGCAGGACGTGGTGATCAACAACTTGATGGATCACACGTACTACGCAGTTCTGCGGGTCCGCGTGAACGGCGAAGTGGTCGAGATCGACAGCCGCCCCAGCGACGCGATCGCCCTTTCGGTCCACTTCGATCCCGTCCTGCCGATCTACGTCGAGGACTCGGTTCTGGGCGAAGTCGCTTAAGAGTTCGCTCTCGCGGCCGTGCTCATTTCCGCTGCTCGTGGGGAGGGCCCATGCGTTTGACCAACGATGCGACCCCCGTCGATCGTAGCCGCAGCCATGCCGGGCAGTTTGTGCTTTTGCACGCTTTCGGCCAGCAGCGATGAGAGGTCGTCGACGTGCGGCTTGACAAAGTCGGCGGCTCGCACGGCGCGCTGCAAGGCCGGCGCGCACCAAGACGCCAATGCGATGGTGAGCACAATGCCGAGGTGAAAACTGCGGACGACATTCAGTTGCATTCTGGCACCAGAGGCCCTGCAAGCTCCTTGAGGACAAAGAGTCGGCCCGGTTGTGTGGGCATATAGGTCGAGGGGATCCAGGGCGTCGGTGGATGGCGCAGCGTCATCCACACGCTGAGTCCTTGCCACATCATGCCGCGGCCGAACGAACCGTCGCATCCGCCGATGATGCGGTCCGCTCCGAGGAACAGACCCGGGCCAATGGTGTTGGCAAACGCCGGCACAAGCGTAGTGCGACTCTTGAAGCTCGTGAGCGCGTTCTGCTCGATCGTGAGCGGATGGAGCTTCGCGCCTAGCCGGTGAGTCTGCCGCTTCCACTCGGATTCGTTCGCAAATTCTCCGGCAAATTGCGGCTCCCAAAACGCGATGTGGCACACTCGACCGATGCCGAAGATCACCGCCAATTTCGCTCCCTGCCGGCGAAGCTCGCCGATCCGCGCGGCATATTCCGGCAGCACGCTTTTTGTCGCGAAGTGGCGCTGATTGCGCGGCACTGTTCGCGTCCCCAGCGGTCCGTAAAACGCGGCTTCCATCGCGTGTTCGAAGGATCCCGAATGGCTCGCCGGCAGCGAGTTGCCGTTCGCGTCGCTCCATTCGTCCATGTTGAAGCCGTAGACGTGATCGCAGGAGATGCCCCATTCCGAGAGGAAATAAACGACCCAGCGATACATGCCCATCGGGCCGACGGGCAGGATCAGGATCAACTTTTCGCCGGCGTCGCGGCTGCGCTTGATGGTGATCGCGATTTCGTGGCCCATCAACGTTTCGAAGTCGGAGAGCGAATCGCAGACGACCGGTTCGAAGCCCGTGTGCCAGCCGGGCTGCCGCTGCGTGAGCTTACGGGGGTCGGGATCGACGCAGGCATCGATTTTTTTCAAATCCCAGCCCGCGGGGAAAAATCCCTCCATCAGCGATCCGGCGAGCGTTGAAAGCAAATCCATGTCGGCCTCTCAAAGTGATGGGTCCAGACAAAGCCCAAGGTCCACTGTCCGCGCTAAAAATGCAACGGTGGCCGACTGTCATCGCTGCGGGACGAGGTTCGGATTGCGCCGATTATTTTGGTTATCCGAGTCGTTCGAGTCCGCCTGAATCGTTGGTGTTGACCTAGTGGCCGAGAGTGAGGCTGCGCCGATGGCTCCCTTTCCGCAAAATGTCGCGATTGAGAAAACCTCAGCGTTATTGCGATTGCGACCTATAGTTGAGCGCCGCCGACAAGGCGCGTTGGTGCGTTTTCACAGCGATTCAGCGTTTTCTCGGGCCTGTGGCTCGGTTACGCACAAGCAGGTGACGAGATGCAAACAGTGATCGCAGATTGGACTTCACGGACGACCACGTTGGCGTTCGAGCACCGTTTCGAGAGCGGCGAAGACGAGTTGCAGGATCACGAAGGGATCTCCGCGCGGGGATTGGAAATCCTGCAGATCCTCAATGAGGTGTTCAACACTCTGCCCCGTCAGGTTGGTGGCAGCGAGGACTAGCCGAATTGGAAGCACACCGCACGGGCCGTTCAAACGGCATGGGTGCCGCGCATTCGGTTTCGCGAAATTCGGGAGTGCATGGTGAGGTCCACAGCCACCCGCGTGCTGATCATCGATGATGATCCGCTGATTCGCACGCTGCTCGTCTCGGCACTGCGCAAGGACTGCTATGTCGCGGTTGCCGCCGACGGCTCTGACGGCTTCGCCAAGGCTTTGGAGCTCAAACCCGACGTCGCGGTGATCGACGTCAACATGCCGGGTTGGGACGGGCTAAAGACTCTCGAAGCCTTCCGCGGCGACGCGACTCTGCGCGAGATCAAGATCATCATGCTCACGGCCGACGCGAGCAAACAGACCGTGATGGCGGCGGTTCGCGCCGGGGCCAACGATTACCTCATCAAAACGAGCTTTTCGAAGGCTGAGTTTTACCGCAAGCTCAATTATCTGGTGCCGGGCACAATCCGCGAGTCCCCGCATTTGAACGAGCCACGCGTTTCCGCAATCGATCGTGCGGCGTCCGTGACTGGGAGCTCCCTTGGCCAATCTGGCTCCAATTCGAGCCAGGACCAATCGAACGGACCTCGGGGCCAGGACGCAATGCAAGCAGCAGGCGCAAGGGATCTGCTTGCCACTCCCTTGCAGAATGAGGCGGTCGTCGACTCGCAGCTGCAGGTCATGATCGACGGTTGGGAATAAGACCGCTGCTCTTCGTCGGCCGCCCCAGTGCACCGATCGTCTAAGTTTTCAAGTGCAGCGTGGCGCCGACTGCCGCCGAATTTGTGCGCGACCTCATGGATGAGTTGACGCGCCGCATCGAATCGTTTCTGCTGGGAAACGGCCCCGGGAAATTTCGCCCAATTGGGGCTTTCCACGTTCCGCGAAATCTGCTTACAATCGATGGCGTACTCAGGTGAACGAGCGCATGCGTCGCACACGTGCGCTTGAAAACCTCGGACGAGTAGCCGGCGGCTCTGAAAAGATTTTGGTTCCGACGCACCGTCCGTCGGTCGGCAATTCGGTGAGGCAGCGGCCCTGCACTCTCCAACTCGGGAAGGATTCGAATCTCATGTTGCACTTCACGTGCGATCTGTGCTCACGAGAGCTGAGTGACGAGCGATATGTCGTCAGGCTCGAGGTCTATCCCGGCTTCGATCCCGAAGAGGTCGACGAAGAACAGCTCGATGCCGATCATCTGCAGGCCATCTCCGAAGCCCTGCAGGAAGTCGAAGAGACCGGGAAGCTGGAGTTGGAAGACTGCGGCACGAAGGCCTTCCGTTTCGATCTCTGTCCGCGCTGCCACAAAAAATTCGTGAAGGACCCGCTCGGGCGCGACGCGCTGCGGCGTCTCAACTTCAGCGAGAATTAGGAGCTTGCGTCGGAGACGGGAGTCTCTGCCAAGGTCCCACTGCCTCGCCGCCGGTCTGACTCGCTTTTCTTGCGGGCTTTCTCGGGACGGCGTCTTATGATCTCTCGCGGCCGCCCCGTTGTTGCTCGCCAAGTGCGGCGTCCGCGCCTTCCGATGGCCTTCCCCAGCCGCAGCGTTTGGGCGTTGGTGATCTTGTGCCTGTTGATCGCGGGCCGATTTCGCCAATCGCCCGTTCATCCTTCGCCGGACTTTCGCTTCGAGGCGGACGTCCCCAGGCACGTCGAGCGGGTGATCGACGGCGATACGATTGTGCTTGAAGGGCACGTCCGGGTGAGACTGATCGGCGTCGACACGCCCGAGACGAAGCATCCGCATAAGCCGGTCGAGCCGCTGGGGCCGGAGGCGACCGAATTCACGCGAAGCCTGGTTGAAGATCGTGACGTCAAGTTGGAGTTCGACCGCGAACGCCGCGATCGCTACGGCCGCGTGTTGGCCTACGTGTATGTCGACGGCAAGCTCTTGAACGAAGAGATCATTCGCGCGGGTTTTTCGCGGGCCGAGACGCACTACAAGTTCGAGCGCGCGATGGCTCTGCGTTTTCAGCGGGCCGAAAATGAAGCTCGCGAGGCCGGCCGCGGAATCTGGGGCCTGACGTCTACGACCCAGCAGTGACCGCGATTCTCGCGCGGCTCCGGCCGCCGGTTTGTCTCATGGCTGATGATTTGTTACGTTCGCGGTCGATTTCCGTTCGCGATGGGACAACGCAGGAAGTAAATCTCGAGACCGCCGCATGGCCGAATCGAAAACCATCTTTAAGCGAATTCTCGACAAGGAAATTCCGGCAGACATCGTTTACGAGGACGATCGCTGCCTGGCGTTTCGCGACATCAACGCGCAAGCGCCCACGCACGTGTTGATCATCCCCAAAAGCGAAATCGCGTCCCTGGCAGATGTTCAAGAGGCAGACGCTCCGCTGCTCGGGTATTTGCTGCTCGTCGCGCAGAAGTTGGCTTCCAAGCTTGGTCTGGCCAATGGCTATCGTGTCGTCATCAACTGTGGCCGTGACGGCGGGCAAACGGTCGATCACCTGCATCTGCACTTGCTCGGCGGTCGCTCGATGAAATGGCCTCCCGGCTGACGCCCACCTCTATGCCCTCACGCGAGATCCAACATGCAAGCCAAACGCAGGATGGTGGTCGCCGGCCTGGTCGCTCTGACTCTGGTGGGGGTGCTGGTCGCGGCCAAAAACTCAGAAGAGCGCAGCTCTGGTTTACGCATGGCCGACGCGGCCAAAGAGTTCCTGGCGAAACTCTCTCCCGAAGAGCGCGCCCAGGCGACGTTCCGATATGACGATCCCGAGCGGCTCAATTGGCACTTCATTCCCAGGCCGCGAAAGGGAATTCCGCTCAAAGCCCTCGACCCGGCAACGCGCTCGGCCGCCCGCGCCTTGATCGCGACGGGACTCTCGAAGCCGGGATACGAACAGGCTGTCAACGTCATGAGCATGGAGGATGTGCTGTACTTGCTCGAGACGGACGAGTGGGCCGCTCGGCGGCAACGGCGCGATCCTCTCAACTATTATCTCAGCATCTTTGGCGCGCCGAGTGAAAAGGGGGAATGGGGGTGGCGTCTCGAAGGACACCACCTCTCGCTCAACTTCACCATCCAGGACGGACGCGTCGTGGCAAGCACGCCTGAGTTTTTTGGATCGAACCCCTCGCAGCTCGACGCTGGCCCCGGCCGTGCGCTGCGTCCGCTCGGGACGGTCGAAGACGTCGCGCGCGAGATCGTACGCACCTGCAATCCCGAGCAGATGAAAGTCGTTCTCATTGATAAGAAGGCTCCCAATGAAATCTGGAGCGCCAACAAACTCCAACCGATCCTCATGCCGGACGTCGGACTGCCGGCGTCGGAAATGTCGAGAGACCAGCAGACGCTGTTGCGACACTTGTTGGCTGAGTATCTCAAGGTCTGCCCGTCCGACCTCCGAGCGGAGCGCGATGCTCAGCTCGAGGCCGCGGACTTTGGCAAGATTCGGCTGGCGTGGTGGGGCAGTCTCGAGCGCAACGCGCGACACGCCTACCACCTGCAGGGGCCCACGTTCCTCGTTGAATACAACAACACGCAGAACAACGCCAACCACGTTCACACTGTCTGGCGCAGCACCGCGGGCGATCTCAACCAGCCGCGCGGCCATTAGCTCAATAGCTCAATACGCTATTGGCAATGACTCCACTTTGCCTCGCCCAGATGGTGCACTCTTACGCCGCTCGATGCCGCTGTCGCCACGTTTTCGGCAGCGGATCACCCCCGAAACGGTGACCGAATGTGGCATTTCGAGCAGGCTGACCGGAGTTAGGGGCAATTCGGGCTCACGATTTGCTCCACTAAGTCATTGTCGGCCGATGGCCTGATTCGGCGGCGGCAGATCAGGCTCTTCGCATGGGCAGGCCTGCGGAGAACGTGCCGCAAACTTAGTTCGACAGGCGGGGTGACCCATGTCCGAAGCAGATGACGTTCAACAACTGATTAAGTTGCTCGATCCCCGGCTTACGAACGACCAGACAGACCTATACCGGCGCGCTCTCGAGCAGTTTGACCGCGTCATTCTCCGCAGGGCGCTGGAACATTGCGAGGGCAATCTGACGCGAGCCGCCGCACTTTTGGGGCTGTCGCGAGTGACGTTACGCTCGAAACTCCGCGCACTTGGTTTGTCGGCGGGGAAAACAAACGCGGCAGAGACGGGGGCGGGTCATGTTGCCCACGTACACAAGCCTAGCGAGGCGACAAATCCAAATCACCCGCTAACGGAACACAGTCCTCAGAGTCATTCGCACGTTCCCCAGTCTCCCGGTAAACCACGAGATGTTGGACAGGACTTGACCAGGCAGGACAAGCCGGGAACTGGCTTCTCAGAGCCCCATCTGGGCGATACGGCTCGACGCGAAGCAGTCGGATTCCACAACACGCAATTCCCAAAGTAGTTGCGGCACGCGTGGGGCAGCAGTGTGGGCGCTGGAACGGCAGTTGCGTCACCCTCCTGTGTGTTCTGGGAATGAACGCACCTTAGGGAGGCCCGCGTGCCATGAGACGTTCGCGTTTTGGCAGCGTCCTGTTCGTGCTCCTTGTTTGTTTAGTCGTCGCCATCGGATTCAGTCGCGGCTGGTTTCAGTTATCGAGCAGCGAAGACGCCACTCGCGACCAGGTGCACGTGGACCTGACGCTCGATCGCGCAAAGTTCCAGAGTGACGCCGAAAAGGCCGTCGACAAAACCAAGCAAGAGGCGTCGCAACTGTCCGACTCGATTAAGCGTGGAAATTCCGAACGCAGTCACGACAAGACGCCGCCAGCACAGCCGTGACCGAGTCGCCGCGCGAGGCGTGCCCCCGCGCAGGCATCACGAAATGAAATTCTTGCCACACGATTTGGAAACATACGTCTCCAAGTGGGCGAGGCATAGTCGGGCCGGATGGTCCTAAGACGGGCCCAAAAAGTCGACGGGCCGCGGAGATCCATCCGCGCGAATCGACGCAAAAGCGCGTCGAGGCGCAATCGGCCGGGAGGTGCAATCGAGGAAAACAATGATCGGCACGCAACGAGCAGGGAACTGGGACCACCGATGATCCACGACGGAGGAACCAAGGGAGGCTCCCCTGCATCGGGAAACTGACATGAGCGTATCTCACGGCGATAAGGGAACGGCCGCGTACAAGTCCGAGGAGATGGTCTTTCATCCCTCGTCGACAACGACGGTCGGCGCCGAGCTCGAGATGATGCTCATCGATCCCCAGTCGGGGGATCTAGCCCCTGGTGCTGTCCGGCTGCTCACAACGTGCGCGGAAGAATCAATCGAAAATATCTCCGCCGAACTGATGCAGTCCATGATCGAGCTGAAAACGGGCGTTTGCCAAAACGTAGCAGGCGTCCGAGACCAGCTCGAATCTCCTCTGCGGCACATACGGAACATCGCCCGATCGATGGGCTATCAGTTGGCGATGTCGGGCACACACCCCTTTCACCGTCCATCCAATAGCGCCGTCTCACCGTCGGAGCGCTACGAACGGTTGGTGGAGCGACTGGCTTACTTGATCCATCAGCGCGTGGTGTTCGGATTGCATATTCATGTCGGCATGCCGAACGGCGACATGGCGCTGGGCGTGATGAACCAGCTCGTGCAGTACATGCCGCACCTGCTGGCCCTGTCGGCGAGTTCCCCTTTTTGGCAGGACGTCGACACGGGGCTGGCTTCCTGCCGCACGGCGCTGTATCGCACGCTGCCGCACGCTGGCGTGCCGCGGTATTTTCCCCGTTGGAAGAACTTCCGCTCCTATTTTCGCGTCATGCGCGAGTGCGGGGCTATCCAGTCGATGAAGGATATTTATTGGGACATTCGTCCGCGGCCCGAGTTCGGAACGATCGAACTGCGCGTCTGCGACATGCCTGCCACGCTCCAAACGACGTTTGCCTTAGTCGCGCTCGTTCGGTCGCTGGCGATCGCCAGTCAGCGGCTGCTCGAGGAGCAGCCTCAAATGCAGCGCGGCGACATTCGCCGGCACTGGATCGCCGTCGAGAACAAGTGGCTCGCCACGCGATACGGATTGGAAGCGATTTACATCCGCACGCCCGCCGGCAAGCGACGGCCCCTGCGGCAGGACATCAACGAGCTGCTCGATCGGTTGATGCCGATCGCCCGCGAGACGGGTGACGACGTCTTCCTGGCGCCCCTCTTGCCCCTGGAGAAATTCGAGTCCGGAGCCGAGCGTCAACGTCGACTCTATCGCAAGTCCGGCAGCGCGCGGCCCCTGGTCGACGACATGATCGCCAGTCTCTCGGCCGAGTTGGACGCGGGCGTGGCTGGGGACGGCAGTTCGTCACCGGATGCTAGCGGAGCCGTATCCACCGGGGTCGTTTCCACCCAGAGCAATGGCAACCGGACTTCGCTCGAATCGAAACAAGGAGTTTCTACCAAACCCGCCGCGACGCCCCGTGCGTCGACCCCTCCGACGGCGGGTGTGTTCAACGGCTGCGCACCGATCGACCTTCCTGGCTATCATTTGATCCGGCCTCCCTCGGCGGTCGATCGGGACAGCCCACTGGCGGCGAGAGGATAAACGATGCCTTCGATTGAACCGTTTGCCGTTTTCGACTGCAGCCTGTCGCGCATGCCGATCGGGCGAAGTTGCTCGAATCTGCGAGAGCTGCTCGAGGCGATCCGCGCGGTTCCCGATATGGTGATCGAGCACCACATGACGCGGTGCGCGCTTGAGGACCATTTTGATCTCTACGAGTTCCCGAACGATCTGGCCCGTTGGTGCTGGGACATGCTGGGAGATCACGTCCTGGCCGAGGAGCTGGGGCTCGTCGATCCCTATTCGCACGCCTCGATCGATTCGCTGCGCGCCGAGCTCGTCAACCTGATCGAAGAGCGCGTGTGGGGCCTGGATCGGATGCCCACCTGCCAGCCGGGACTCGAATTACATTTTGTCGGTTCGAGACTGGTGGCCTACGACACGGGCGAACGACTGCCGACCCCCGGGGCGTTGTTCGAGACGCTGCCGCGGCTGTCCCTGCGATCGTTCTTTTATCACGTTCACAATGCGCGGCGACGTTCGGGGGGGCGGACCGACGATTTTTCCAACTGGCTCGAATGTTACGGGGCCGATCCGGCTCTCGTCTCGCGGCTGCGGGCGATCGACGTGTATTTTCTCAACCTCAACCAGCTTCGGGACCAGATGGTCGAGGCGTTTCGCGAACACTCCCCGAGTCCGGAGGTCATGCTCAAGGCCTCGGCCTGACGCGCTTCGTTCGCCGAGACCTTACGAACAACAACCTGGCACACTGCGGAAACCATGCAACAACTCGATCGCTACGAAGAAGTCGTCGGACACGCCGAAGTGCAGCGTCTGCGAAACCTGGCGGCGCGGCTCGAGGGGCGCAAGATCGTGCACGTCAACTCCACCAAGGCCGGCGGCGGGGTGGCCGAAATCCTCGGCTGGATGATCCCGTTGATGCAGGAGCTGGGATTGGATGTGCGGTGGGAGGTGATCTCCGGGCCGCCCGACTTCTACCGCGTCACCAAAACGCTGCACAACGGCCTGCAGGGCCTGCCCGTCTCGTTTCGCCCTCGGGACTTCGAGCTGCACCATGAGGTCGACAAGCAGAACGCCGAAAAGCTCAACCTCGCCGCCGATGTGGTGATCGTTCACGATCCCCAGCCGATCTTTCTGCCGGAGTACACGCCGAAAGATCAGGTGAAACGCTGGATTTGGCGGTGCCATGTCGACGCCTCGCGCCCCAACCGCGTGGTGTGGAAACACCTGGCCGGCGCCATTGCCCGCTACCAGGCGACGATCTTTTCGATGGCGGCTTTCACACGGCCGCTTCCCTGCCCGATGTTCCTGATTCCGCCGTCGATCGATCCGCTCTCTGACAAGAACTGTCCCATTTCCGAAACGGAGCGACTCGAGACCCTCAACCGCTTGGGGATCGATCCCGATCGACCTTTCCTGTTGCAGGTATCGCGTTTTGACCGCTTCAAAGATCCGCTTGGCGTGATCGAAGCCTACCGAATGGTGAAACCCTATTATCCCGAGATGCAGTTGGTGCTCGCCGGCGGTCCGGCCGACGACGACCCCGAAGGGGCCGAGGTGTTGCGAGAAGTCATGGATGCGGCCGGCGAGGACAAAGACCTCAAAATTCTGATGCTGCCTCCCGACTCCCATCGCATGATCAACGCGCTGCAGCGCTCGGCAGTTATCGTGCTGCAGAAATCGCTTAAAGAAGGTTTCGGTCTGACGGTGACCGAAGCGCTCTGGAAGGGCAAGCCGGTCATCGGCGGCGCCTGTGGCGGAATCACGCTGCAGGTGCACGACTACCACACCGGCTTCCTGGTGCACTCGCCGGCCGGCGCCGCGTATCGCATTCGCTACTTGCTGCGCTATTCCGACAAGCGCGAGCGGATGGGCCGCACAGGCTTCGAGTTTGTGCGCGAGCATTTTCTCTTGATCCGTCATCTGCGGGACTATCTGTGCACGTTGTTATGTCTCGATCACCCAGGCGAAATGGATTTGGTCGCCTGAAAAGCACTTGCCTGAATCGCAATTGCGCAGAGAACCAAATCCCCGTGAATCCGACGTAAGACGAGCGGCGACGTGAGAGAACCTGAAGATGGACGAGGTGTTGCTCGACTCCCCCAGCGTTGATCGCGCTCCCGCATCGTGCGGAGCCCTGCCGGGCCCGTGCGATTCGATCGCCTGGCGAGTTTGGGCTCCTCGCGCTCGCCAGGTCGAACTACTGCTTGCCGATGGTCTGTCGAAGGAGGCTGGCTCCCGCAAAATCGCAATGGAGCCCGAAGCGCGCGGGCACTTCGTTTATCGGGAAGAAAACATCGCTGAAGGACAGCGTTACTCGTTCTCGATCGATGGCGGAGCTGCGCGGCCCGATCCTGCGTCGCGCTGGCAGCCGGACGGCGTGCATCGTCCTTCGGCCGTCATTCGCCTCGACCGCTTTGACTGGTCCGAAGGGCGATGGAAGGGACTGCCGCGTTCCGAACTCGTGATCTATGAGTTGCACGTCGGCACATTCACTCCAGAGGGGACCTTCGACTCGCTCATCGGACGGCTTGTCGAGCTACGCGACCTCGGCGTGACGGCGATCGAACTCATGCCTGTCAGCCAGTTCCCCGGCGGTCGCAGTTGGGGCTACGACCTGGCGCACCCCTTTGCCGTACAGAATACGTACGGAGGACCGCGCGGACTTCAGCGGCTGGTGGCAGCCTGTCATCGCGTCGGTTTGGCGGTCATCCTGGACGTCGTCTACAACCACTTCGGTCCCGAGGGCACGTACGTGGGTGACTTCGGTCCTTATTTCACCGACCGCTACAACACGCCCTGGGGCCGCGCGATCAACTTCGACGACGCCGGTTGCGACGAAGTGCGGGCTTTCGTGCTCGACAACGTGCGGATGTGGATCCGCGACTTCCGCGTCGATGGTCTGCGTGTCGACGCCGTGCACGCCGTCTACGATTTCGGAACTCGGCACATTCTGCGCGAGATCAAGGAAGCTGCCGACGCGGAAGCCCTCCGCCTGGGACGCCCCGTGCACGTGATTGCCGAGAGCGACCTCAATGACGCCCGCTTGCTCAATCCTCCCGAGTTCGGGGGCTACGGTCTGGATGCCCAGTGGAACGACGACTTTCACCACGCGGTGCACGCGTTTCTGACGGGCGAGCGGACGAACTACTACGCCGATTTCGGCCGCCCCGAACAAATCGTCAAGGCGATCAATCACTCGTTTGTGTACGACGGAATTTACAGCCCCTTTCGAGGTCGGCGTCACGGAGGCCCGGCGGGCGACCACTCCGGCGACCGCTTCGTGGTCGCCATTCAGAATCACGACCAAATCGGCAATCGGCCGCGCGGCGACCGGTTGGGAACGATTCTCGAGCCGGGACAGCAGCGTCTGGCGGCCGGACTGCTGCTTCTCGTGCCGGCGATCCCGCTGATTTTCATGGGAGAAGAATACGACGAGACGCGCCCCTTCCCGTATTTCTGCTCGTTCGAGGACCCGCAAATTGCCGACGCGGCCCGCCGCGGTCGGCGGAGAGAATTTGCGTATGAGGGGAACGAGGACGAGGTGCCCGATCCGCAGGCGAAGGAGACCTTCGAGTCGGCAAAGTTGAGCTGGTCGTGGAAGGGCTCGCGCCAAGCTGGACTGCGAAACTTGTATCAGACTCTGCTGGCCATGCGCCGGCGCTGGTTGCCGCTCGCAAAGTCGACTCAGCATCGGGCGTCGCTCGTCGAGAGCGGGGACAGCGCGGCGATGCTCTTGCGGCTCGACCGCACGATTTCGACAGAGGACGGCGACGCGCACCTGGTCGCATTCTTCAACATCGAGTCTCGCCCGCAACGACTACCCGAGAGCGAGCGCGTCGACGGCACTTTCCTGCTGCGCTCGGAGGATTCGCAGTTTGGCGGTGCTCGCAGGGATGACGACGCGCAGGATTTGTTATTGCCGTTCGAGTTCTGGGTCGTTGGACCGGGTCGTTGGAGCGAGCGATGAGTTCCACGCTGAGTCCCAAGAGCGAAATCCCCGAACAGGAAATCGCCTCGCCCATCGTCGATGCACTGCTCGCGTCGGCCAAGGAGCGCCTGGCGAGCCGCCGCCTTCCCGAGGCGACGTACCGCTTGCAGGTGAATCACGCGTTCACGTTTCGCGACGCGCGGCGGATTGTCGACTACCTGGCCGCACTCGGCATCAGCGATTGCTATCTCTCCCCCTACATGATGGCGAATGCCGGGAGCGAGCACGGTTACGACATCGTCAATCACAATGCGCTCAATCCCGAGATCGGCACCGAGCAGGATTATCACGCCTTCGTCGAGACTTTGAAGTCGCACGGTCTGGGTCAGATCGTCGACGTCGTGCCCAACCACATGGGCATCGGCGGCGAGAATGCCTGGTGGACCGACGTGCTCGAAAATGGCCCCGGTTCGCCTTATGCCGCGTTCTTCGATATCGACTGGAGGCCGCTCAAACCCGACCTTGCGAACAAAGTGCTGCTCCCCATTTTGGGCGACCAGTTCGGCAAAGTGCTCGAGGACCAGCAGCTCGTGTTGTCGTTCGAGGAGGGCGGCTTTTGGCTCCATTACTACCAGCGCCGCTTCCCGATCGCTCCTCATTCGTGGGCGATGATCCTGCAACACCGCATCGACGAACTGCAACAGGCGCTCGTCGACGACGAAGAGCACCTGCTTGAATATCAGAGCATTCTCACCGGCATCGGCCATCTGCCGGCGATGACTGAAACCGACCCGCAAAAGGTGAGCGAGCGACGCCGCGAGAAAGAGGTCGTCAAGCGACGGCTCAAGGATCTGGCCGATGCCACACCCCGCGTAGCCAGCTTCATCCAGGAAAACGTGGCGCTGTTCAACGGCACGCCCGGCGACCCGCACAGCTTCGACCTCCTCGAACAGCTTTTGGCGGAACAGCCCTACCGGTTGGCTTATTGGCGAGTGGCATCGGACGAGATCAATTACCGGCGGTTCTTCGACGTCAACGAGTTGGCAGCCATTTGCATGGAGAACCCCGACGTCTTCGAGCAGACGCATCGGTTGATCTTGCGGCTGGTGAACCAAGGTCAGGTTCAAGGGCTGCGGATTGACCATCCCGATGGCCTCTACGATCCTCCCGAATATCTTCGCCGCCTGCAAAAAGCCCGGTTTCTGCAAGTTTGCCGGCAAGTGTTCGATGAGCAATTTGCGAACGGGACCGTCCAACCGGAGCCGATCGCACAAACAGCCCCGACCAGCACGTCCGCGCAGAGTGAAAACGGAGACGGCTCGGCGGCGAGCGAACCACCGGCGACTGAACCACCGGCGAGCGAAGCTCCGACGTGGGAAGCGCTCGAACCGGTGCTGGCCGATCGATTCGAGGCGCTGGCCCGCACCGAACGCAACGACCTGTTGACCCGCCCGCTCTACGTCGTCGTCGAAAAAATTCTCGAGCCCGGCGAACGCCTGCCGGAGAGCTGGCCCGTGCACGGCACGACCGGTTACGACTTCCTCGCCAATTTGAACGGCATCTTCGTCGAGCGGACGAACGCCAAGGCATTCGACCGGCTCTACGAAACCTTCGCGAAAGAACGCGTCGATTTCCGCGAGCTGGTCTACCGTTGCAAACTGCTGATCATGCAAGCCTCGATGTCGGCCGAGGTCAGCGTGCTGGGGCACCAGCTCGATCGAATCTCCGAGCGCAATCGTCGGTCGCGGGACTTCACGCTCAATAGCCTCACGGAAGCCCTGCGCGAGGTGATCGCCTGCTTCCCCGTTTATCGCACATACGTCAACCCCACCGGCGTGCTCGAGCGCGATCGCCGCTACATCGAGATGGCCGTGTCGCGCGCCAAGCGAAAAAATCCGGCGACCAGCACCTCCATTTTCGACCTCGTCCGCGCCGTCCTCTTGCTCAATCAGACCTACGCCCCGGACGACGAGGCGCGCGAGGCTCTGGAACGGTTTGTCGGCCGCTTTCAACAGTTCACGGGGCCGGTGATGGCCAAGGCCGTCGAGGACACGGCATTCTACATCCACAATCGACTGGTTTCGCTCAACGAGGTGGGCGGGGATCCGGAAATCTTCGGAACCATGCTGTCGTCGTTCCACCAGCAGAACATCGAGCGGCAGGCCCATTGGCCCCATTCGCTCTTGGCGACTTCCACCCACGACACCAAGCGCAGCGAAGACGTGCGGGCGCGGATCAACATTTTGTCGGAAATTCCTCGGGAGTTCCGCGCACGAATTTTTCGTTGGGCTCGCATGAACCAACCCAAGAAGATTCTTGTCGAGGACGCCCCCGCCCCGCTGCGAAATGACGAGTTTTTGCTTTATCAAACGCTGATCGGCACCTGGCCTCTCGACCCGCATGATCCTCCCGAACGGGACCAGTATCGCGAGCGGATTCAAAACTACATGTTGAAGGCGACGCGGGAGGCCAAGGTCAACACCAGCTGGGTCAGCCCGAACGAAGACTACGAACGGGCGACCCGCGAGTTTGTCGGCTCCATTTTGGACACGTCGCGGAGAAATCCTTTCCTTGCCGACTTTGAGCCGTTTGCCCAGCGGATCTCCGAATTGGGACTTTGGAACTCGCTTTCGCAAACGGTGCTCAAACTGGCCAGCGCGGGCGTTCCCGATCTGTACCAAGGGACGGAGATTTGGGATTTCAGCCTGGTGGATCCGGACAACCGGCGTCCGGTCGACTACGAACGTCGCCGCGACCTTTTGCGATCGCTCGAAACTCGACTCGCCGAATCGCCCGACGCGCTGGGCAGCCTGGCCCGCGAACTCGTGGCCAGTCCCCGGGATGGCCGGATCAAGCTGTTCGTCATTTGGCGGATGCTCAATTTTCGCCGCCAACATCCGAACCTGTTGACGTGCGGCCGTTATATTCCGCTCGACGCGACTGGATCGCGGGCCGAGCACGTCTGCGGCTTCGTGCGCAAGAATACGCACTCGGCCGTGCTTGTCGTCGCGTCGCGATTGATTGCAAAACTCAACGACGCCGTTGCCAGCCCTCCGCTCGGACGAGACATTTGGGGCGACACATCCGTCAGCCTCCCTAATCAACTGCAATCTGCGAGCTTTCGCAACCTCTTCACCGGCGAAATTGTCTCGCCGAGCCAGCCCGGCTTTTCTGAGACGGGCCGATGGCCGATAGGGGACTTATTGGCTGCTTTTCCTGTGGCCGTCCTCGAACGCATCGACTGAGGTCGAGCCGCTCCCCCAAAGACGCACAGTATTTCTGGCGGCCGCAGTGGTCGAGAATTGACCAGTTCGCGTTCGGTTCGCCTCGGGAATTGCCCAATCGCTCGTTCAAAAAGTCTCAGTAAGAACGCATCGCAAACAGGCCCGTGGCACGTCTATTGCAAATCACTCCGGTTGAAACAGTCACCCAAAGAGGGAAATCGAAAAAGGGTCGGCAACCGCTACGACACGGAGGTGCCACTCGCATTTACTATCGAGGCACCGTGAAGTGAAACAGCAGGCTCGACGTCGTCGGTCCACGCAGCAGCATCTGCAGAACTTCCACAACCCCGGCAACGGCCACCGAACCGTGGCCGCCGGTGCGATGACCGCCTACGCAGCGGGGCCGGCAACCGGCTCCCGCCGTTACGGTTTGCCGCACATCACTCCGAATCGTGCGGCTCTCGTCGCGGCGGGTGCAGCGTCTCCGAACGTCGCAGTCCCGACGACCGACCGCTGGGAGTGGCCGTGGGGTCGGGTGGCAGGACTGTTTGAGGAACGACTGGGCGCCCGTGAGACGAAGCGGCGCCTGCTGCATGCCACCCCGGGACTCTTGCCGTTTGTGTTGTGGGCGATTCCCCATGATCCGCCATCGTCCGTGCGGTTTTTGAGCGTCATTACGGGATTAATCGTTGTTCTGGCAACCGTTGCTTATTTCCAATTTGGGAGAGTGCAACGGACCGCCGAACGACGCCGAGACGTCATGGGTGCCGTGTTCGGCTACGCGACCGTCGTCCTGGCCACGATGCTGCTTTGTGCGCAACACGTCGAAGTGGCCTTCGCAACTCTGGCTGTGTTGGCGTTCGGAGACGGTTCGGCCACCTTGGGCGGCCTGCTGATGCGGGGCCGCCGGCTCCCTTGGAATCCGAAGAAAACGATTGTCGGAACGGTTTGCTTCATCCTGGTGGCCACTCCGATGGCCGCGATCGTCTATTGGGGCGAGGCCCACGACGTTTGCCAGGCCGCTGGCTTTCCGCGAGTCGACTTCCGAATGGCACTGTTGGGCGCACTGACTGCCGCCGTCGCGGCCGCGCTTGTCGAGTCGCTCCCCGTGCGCACCAACGACAACCTGCGCGTCGGCACGACCGCCGCAGTTGTGTTCGGCCTGTTCCAATGGCTGGCCATCGGTTGGGTGTGAACTCACAACGAGCGGCCCGCTCAATACAAAACCGAGGGACCGGCAATACCACGTCCCTCGGTTTGAGTTTCGACTGGTCGCGTTCAGTCCAGAATCTTCGACGTGTCCTTGACGATCTCAGAGATCGACTCGGTGTCGAGTTGGCCCGGCGCGAAGGCGTGGTTGACCTTCACGTCGCTCTTCACCCACATCAGCACCGTCACGTCGGCCTTGTCTGACAGCTTATAATCCGACGGGCCCATCGGGCCGTCGAAGATCGTTAGCGGCACATTCTCGATCTTGTTCTTCTCGGCCAGCGCCTTGAGCTTGGGCTCGGCGTGGTCCGGGTCGTCCGTCAACAGGACGACGAATGCCTTCATCCGCTTGTCTTTGTTCTTCGCGACTTCCTCGTCGACCTTCTTGACGAGCGAGGTGACTTTGTCGTCGATCTTATGCGTGAAGACGGCGACGACTGGGTTGCCGCCGTAACGGCAGCGATAGCACAGCTTGGTGCCGGCCGCCGGTCCCGTCACGTCCTGCACCTGAAACGCAGCCGGCGCGTCGCCGGGCTTCAGGCCAGAGGTAATCTCGGCGGCTGTCGCGCTCGACGCGGGGAACAGGAATCCCATCGCGAAGCAAACGGTGATAGCCAAAGACAACTTTCGCATCACGCTCTCCATGGTTTTTGTTGGCAAGACCTTTAAGACTTTGATGACAATCTGCGGTGCGGCGATCGGCTTATGTTAGGAAGATTGGCCCGTTCGGCCAAGCGGACGCTGTAAAGAGACGGTTAAGAAGTCCGAGGATTAAAAATCTGCCAGGAATCGGATTTTGCCCGCTCAGAGCAGATAGCCCCCAGCCGATGACTTATGGCAGTTACGTCGGTTATTTGTTGAGGGCGTCGACCGCGGCGGCCACAGTTTTGGCGTCTTCGGCCGGCCTGACCTTGGTTTCTTTGAGAGCGACCTTGCCCTGCTTGTCGATCACGAACGTCCAGCGCGAGGCCGTGATCCCGCGCGTGAGCTCGTGCGTCTCGCCGTCCTCCGTCTTGTACTTGATGCTGGCCCCCGCGTTTGTCGGGACGCCGAAGGCCTTGGCGATGTCGCCCTTTTCGTCGGCCAGCAGCGTGAAGTTCAGATCCTTCACCTTCTTGAAAAGCTGGTGATTGGCCACCGAATCGCCGCTGACGCCGACGACTTCGACGCCTTTGCCGGCGAGCGTCTTCATATCATCGCGGAAGCCGCAGGCCTGCTTGGTGCAGCCTCCCGTGAGATCGGCCGGATAAAAGTAGACGACCAGCACGCCCTTGCCGACATGATCGGCCGAACTCCAGGGATGCCCCTGATCGTCGATTCCCTCGAACGAGGGCGCCTTGTCACCGACATCAACCGCACGGGCCGTTTTCATTCCGAAACCCATCACAAAAAGTGCCAACGCGATCGCAAGCGGCTTCATGGCGGATTCTCCTGGCAGGCGGTTCAGGCGGGGAATTGCGTCCCGCCATCCTATCAAACAGTCCCGATGCATGGCGACCAACGGACCAACGGAGACCCAGCTCTCGTGGACAGGTCCCGGACCGCAGGGTCGGCGATTTGGTGGGTCCTCAGCCTATGAAAAGTAAGTGTCCGGACCCACCGGTTCGGTCAACAAAAGCGCCCCGTCCCGCGCTCTGTCCCATCAGCAAACCTGGCCAGCTCGCCCGACAACGGCGTCCTGCCCTTTGAGCAGATGTTGTCCCGTCCCACGACCCATTCGCCACAAACTGTCTTCTCCAAATGGTTTGCGTGGGACAAGTCGGAACCTGTCCCGTGGTCTCCTGCGCAACAACGAGTCCCGTCCCGCCAACGAGTCCCGTCCCGCCAACGAGTCCCGTCCCATCGACGAGTCCCGTCCCGCCGACGAGTCCCGTCCCACCGGCGTGTCCCGGCAATCTGTCCTGTCCCATCAGGGGGGCCCGTCTCGTCATGTCTCCACACCCGCGAGTCGCCTTCCACGGCGGCCTCGGCATTCGTGCGCACCCTTCCCCTCCTGCACTCCCGCGGTCGGCGCAGACTCAAGCCCGACGGCGAACCCTAGAACTCGGATTCGCTGACTCAATTGTTCGCTGCATTGATTTTTCGACCAAGCCCCTTTTTTGAAAAATGGTCTCGCCTGAATCGAGCCGAACTGGCGACGCTCCGACGTGTTGTGAGATTTCGCCGGCCGTTCGTTCAGATTGGAAGTCGACTGCCGAATTCAGTCCCGATATTCTGCACTTGTCCGGTTGAGAGGCTCGCAAGTTGGCCCGACGAAAGTCGATCCGCGTGGCAACGTCGCCCTTTATCGATTTCGTTCGACTCGTGGTCCACGGTCAGGTCGATCAGGTGTCTCGCTGCTTGAGGGTCAGTCCCGCGCTGGCGACAACGGCTTCGTCCGTCGGTGCGACGCGGCAAGGGGCTGAGGCATTTTTCTTCACCGAAATCTCTCACTACCTGTACGCCGGCGACACGGCACTCCATCTGGCCGCAGCTGCATTTTCTCGGCAGATGGCAGAACTCCTGGTCTCCCACGGAGCCGACTGTCGAGCGAAAAATCGGCGGGGAGCCGCACCGCTTCATTACGCGGCGGATGCGAACCACTGGGAGCCGAAGGCGCAGGTGGACGTGATCGAGTACCTCACCTCGATTGGTGCGGATCCCAACGCTGTGGACAAAGCGGGCGTGGCGCCACTGCATCGAGCGGTCCGCACGCGCTCATCGCCGGCCGTTCGGGCGCTGTTGGAGAGCGGGGCCAATCCCACGCAACCGAACAAGTCAGGCTCGACTCCGTTGCATCTTGCCGTCCAAACCACGGGGCGAGGCGGCAGCGGTTCGGAGGAGGCACGCCGGCAACAGGCGGCGATCATCAGGCTCTTGCTGGAACGGGGCGCCAGCCCGACGGATCAGGATGCGCGAGGCAAGCCGGTCTACCAGGCTGCGACCAGCGCCTGGATTCGGACCTTGCTGAGCGAGGCGACGCCTGGCTAACCAGCAAACCGGACGACGCGATCTCAAGCTCACGATGACTCTCCTGGTCTTCGACCACGATCAGTTCCCTGCGAATCTGGCGAAATCGCTCGGCTGATGCCTTCCCACAAGAGTCCCGCCATGAACCCGGTCCCGCTCCTGCTGCTGCGGCCACCCGAGGGGCGGCTCCTGGTATAACGGTCCGTAACGGACGACGGCCCTCGAGGATCGCGTCATGACAACGGAACCTAGATCGACCGGTCAATCCCAGCCACCGCCCTCTGCTCCGTTGCGCAGCCGACGCATGGCGAAGCGACTGGCTTATGCCCTCGGCGCGGTCTTGCTCGCGGTTCTGGCTCTTCTTCTCTTGTGGCCATCACCGATCGATTCGGTCGCTTACGAGCCGCCGCCGAAGCGTGTGCTCGAAGGGCCGCTGGCGCCGAACCCTCTTTTGGAATCAGCCGAATTGCTGGCGATCGGACAAGTCGGCGGGCCCGAGGATCTCGATGTCGATCGCAGCGGCAACATCTATACGGGGACGCTCGATGGCCGGATCGTGCGCGTCGACAGCCGCGCACACGGCGATCACGTAGCGTCGGGCGCCCCGGTTCAGCACGACGCGGGCACCAGCAACGTCAAGACAATTGCCACGACGGGTGGCCGCCCCTTGGGGGTCGCCATGGCTCCGAACGGCGACCTGATTGTCGCCGACGCCGTGAAAGGGTTGCTGTCGGTCAGTCCTGACGGCCGCATCACGACGCTGCCGACCGACGTTGCCGGCAAGCCGGTCCACTTTGCCGACGATCTCGACATCGCGCGGGACGGCACGATCTATTTCTCCGACGCGAGCGACAAGTTTGGGATCGACGGGTTCCTCTACGACATGCTGGAAGGGCGTCCGCACGGCCGCCTGCTGCGCTATGACCCCGCCACCAAGACGACCACGGTCTTGCTGAGCGATCTGTATTTCGCCAACGGCGTGGCCTTGTCGCAACACGAAGATTTCGTGCTGGTGAACGAAACCTATCGTTTCCGGGTGACGCGCTATTGGCTCAAAGGGGAGCGCGCCGGCAAGTCGGACGTGTTTGTCGACAATCTGCCCGGCTATCCCGACAACATCACGTCGAATCGCCGCGGCACGTTTTGGCTGGCGCTCGTGACCGTGCGCAACGAGACCGGCGACTGGCTCTCGCCGCACCCCTTCCTCAAGAACACGCTCGCCAAGCTGCCGCGCGCGTTCTTGCCGAAGCCTCAGCCCTACGGCTTTGTGATCAAACTCGACGAAACGGGCCGCATCCTGCAGAGCTTTCAAGACCCCAGCGGCGAACATCTGCCGGCGATCACATCCGTGTTCGAGCACGACGGCTCTCTCTATCTGGGCAGTCTCTCGAACAACTTCATCGGCAAGTTCAAGCTGCCCTGAGCATGCCAAAACTTTGCATCGCTGACGCAAAGTCGTTGGGAGGGCATCGGATGAACTGGTGAACGAGGGAGTTGTTGGCGAGGCACACTTTTCCCAAGCCGACGCCTCTGCAGTCGTTCTAAAGCGCTGACAATACGACGACGGCGGAGCCGTCGGCTTGGGAAGCTGAACGCGGCAATAATTCCATTACCGACGCTTCCAACCGGAGCCCGTCTCGAGAACGACGCGCATGCAAATGATCGCGTGCGATTGGTGCACCCTCGTCGACGGCAAGCGCCGTCTGATCAATGCCAGGTGCCGCCCTTGCTGAGTTGGAAGGGGACGTTGGGGCCGCCTTCCCAGGGCGCGTGTCCGGCCGGCTCGTTAATGCCGAACGAGTAGCCGCTCTTGCCAGCGTTCCAGGTGGGCAGGTTGCCGGCAAATCGGCTCATGTGAACGTGGGTGTAAGGTCTGTAGCCGTACCAATACCAGTTCTGCGTATCGAGCCAGTACGAGTCGAGGTCATCCTGTCGAACGGTCAGCCCCGGATCGCCCATCGAATCTTGTTGAGCCGAGCCGCCCGACGCGCTGAGCAGCAAAACGATCGCTACCGCGGGCACTAGTACTTTATGGAAGAGTTTCATTGGGTGAGCCTTTGAAAGCGTGAACCGAGAGCTGGGTGAATTCTTAGGTCGAGTTCCGCGGGAATCGCGGAGTCGGATTAACGGACTGCCTTACTTCTTTAGCGCGCGCACTTCTTGCCGCAGCTCGTGCAGTTCCTTGAGAACTTCGTGCAGCGATCGTTCCAGTCGCTCGTGTTGCTCGAACAGCCGGCGGACGACTTCGGCCGACATGTCCGAGTCGCTGATGCCGGGATGCGCGGCGTATTTCGGATGTCGCGGATCGCGGCGCATCATCTCGTTGATGTAGCGCTCACGAAAATCGGCCAGGCTGTCGACTTGCACTTTGAGTTCCACGGGCTTGCCGCGGCGATCGACTGTGATGATGGCTTGTTGGCCGGGCGTGAGTCGCTCGACAGCGCTTGTCGCGTCGGCCGCCGAGCTCACGGGAGTGCCGCCGATTTTGGTCACAACGTCGCCCGCGCGAACTCGGCCAAAGGCGGCCGGGCCGCCGGGGAAGACATCGACCACTCGCGGGCCCTGTCCCTTGGCGTCCTCCAGCATTACCCCGATCCAGCCGCGATCGGCAGCGGCGTCGTTGGGTTTGCCCTCGGGCGCCTGCGTTGCGTTTTGCTGCAGGGCGACGACCAGCGGCGCCTTGGCGTCGCCGGAATGACGGGAGGCAGGAACGGGCGGCCGGGAATCGGCCAACAGGAGTCCGCCTGCCGCAACAAGTCCGATTCCGAGAATCCAGAACGATCGTGTCGGTTTGAGCATCGGTTAGTCTCCGCCAAAGAATCGACTGTTGAATCCGTAGTTGAGTATCGCAGTGCGCTGCGTCGGTGTCGCGCGGTCCTCATCGACTATTCCACGAGTCGATTCCCACCACCCAGGCCGCAAATGGAACGCTGCCGTCAGATCAGGGAAATTGAGCCCGCCCGCGCGACAAGATGTCGGGGCTCACGTAAGGAACCGACGAGTCCAGTACGGGTTAGGGCAAAGAAAGGCAGCCGCTGCCAAGAATGCTCGCCGCTCTTCGACGAGCGCATCGCAGTCTGCACCGATGAGGGGGCGATTGTCAAGCATTGGCGTGGCGGCCGTCGGCTGACAGCGCAGGCGCTCGGCGCCGACAGTCGCCGCGCAGACGAGCAGCGGCGAGCCTAGAACCAAAATCCGCCCCAGCCCCAGCCCGCGCCCCAGCCCCAGCCTGGAAATCCGTAGGGCCACGCCCCATAGCCCCCGTAGCCCCAATAGCCGAACGGGAACGGAGGGACGTTGACGTAGGGATGCGGATCCGGATACGGATAGTAGCCAATTGCTCGGCGGACGGGAAAAGCCGGCCCATCAAAATACGCGTAGGAATAGTAGCCCATCGGATTGGGGTCGACGGAGCCGTAATACCGAGACACGCCCGGATACTGCGGAGACGAATCCGGATACTGCCCAGGCGAATAGAGCCGGGCACCCGTTTCGTCCCCGGGCTGCGCGGCATTGGCAGTTGTCGAGACGGCCGCGAGACAGACAAAGAGGACGGCAAGCGGGAGCAGCCGCTTGGCAACAAGATGGTTTCGTTCGCAGTCGTAATTCATCGAGACCGCTCTCAAGATCGCTTCGACGCGATGCGCTGGGAAACTCTGTGCGTAATAAGGCCGCTAGTTCCCTTCTAGCGTGAGCGCACAAGCGCGGTCAATCAGATTCCGCAGTTGGGCGGTCGTCAGCGGCTGCTTGATTGCAACTTTCCCGCCGGCGTGTGAGCCGCGAGTTGGGCGATCATCTCTTTTGTGGCCGCCTCGACCGCCTGTTCCCAGTTGGCTTCGCCGAATTGGCTGCGAAACGGTTCGCGCGAGTGGGCAAAGTTGATGCCCCGCGCGTTGTTGACCACGGCTCCAAGTCCCTTCGCGTCGAACGCGCCGGCGACGTCGGCCGCCTGTCCCCCCTGGCTGCCGTAGCCGGGCACCAACAGCGGCGCGTGGGGCATGGCCGCCCGTAGCTCTGTCAACTCGCGCGGATAGGTCGCCCCGACCACTGCTCCGACCGCGCCGTACGGCTCGGACCCGGCCGTCGAGCAGGCGAGCGATTCCACCATGTCGGCGACGTGTCGAAACATCGGTCGCCCTTCGGAGACGCGATCCTGAAACGTTCCGGCTCCCGGATTGCTGGTGCGAGTGAGCACGTAAACGCCCGCGCCGCGTTCTGCCGCCAGTCGCACGAACGGTTCCAGCGTGTCGCGTCCGAGATACGGGTTCACGGTGACAGCGTCGGCCGCGAACGGGGCGGCGTCGGGGTCTTCTCCGGCGAGGTAGGCGGCCGCGTAGGCTTCGGCCGTCGAACCGATGTCGCCGCGCTTCGCGTCGCAGATGACGATCAAGCCGGCGTCGCGCGCCTTGCGGATCACCCGCGCCAGAACGTGCACGCCCTCGGGCCCCGCTTCCTCGAAGAAGGCAGACTGCGGCTTCACCGCAGGGACGAAGGGCGCGACGACGTCGATGATCCGAAAACAGAACTCCTCGTAAGCGGCTGCCACGATCTCGCGACGAGTTCCCCGGCAGCGGGCCTCAGCGGCGCGCACGACGGATTGCGGAAGTTCGGCGAACCGCGGGTCAAGTCCAACGCAAGCCGCAGCTTGTTTGCGCAAAACGGCCTGTTGCAGCCGCTGAGCGAAACCGCTCGTCACAATTCAGTCCTTTCAGGTGGCGTCCGAGGGCTCGATCATGATCGTCGATGACGAGACGATCAACGTCAAGCGGGAGGCAACGCGGACCGTTCAGAACAGTCCCGCGACAAAGAACGCGGTCCCGATCGCGCCCAGTCCGATGCTGACCATCCAGAGTTGGCTTTTCTTGGTCAGCACGGCGATGGCGGACAGTGCGATGGCGATTTGGAAAAAGGTCACCGACCGCGCGAGCACGACGTGGTGTTTCATGTGCTCGGCCGACGCGGCTTCCTCCCGCTTGGCGGCCTCCGTCAGTTCGGCCATGTCCTGCTCGTATTCCGCCAGTTTCATCGAGTCTTTCGAGTTGGATGGTTTGCCGAGACTGCCGAGCAGTTCGACCTTGGAGCCCAAGACGCTCGCCTTGATGCTCTTGGACTGGTAGTGGCTCCATTCGTCGGACGCTTTGATCTGCTCGAGCATGGCCTCGTTGGCGGCGTGACCGGCCAGCAGAGCGGCCACGGCGGCAATCACCGCCAGCAGGGCGGTCGTCAGGGCCACGCGCATGTTGAGAGGGGCGGACTCGTGTCCGTGCTCGCTCTCGTGTGCCGCTTCGTGGATCGTCTCGTGCAGATGTTCAGTCGGAACTTCGATCTCTTCGGGCATGGGAACGTCCTCGGCCCGGGACGAATACCAGCTCTCCCGATCATGCCCCTGTCGGCGCGTCGCGACAAGCCCCTTTCGCGCGCAACTTGGGCCAAGAGGTGACTCTTCGGGAGCGGCAGGGCACAGCGAAAGCTAGAGGGAGAACTTGCCGAGCCGATGGCAGGTCCAGCGACGGACAAGACAGACCACGCGTTCCAGCGTGTCGCGATCGAAGTATTCCAGCCGCTCTTTCCCCGCGAAGGGATAGTCGACGCTGCGAATCACAGCGATCAGTTCGCTGGTCGACATGACGTGGCGGATCTCGTGATCCGCGAGGGTGGAAATGCTTTCCAGATCAAATTGACGAACGGGAACGAAGTCGTGGAGTTCGTGTTCGATGAGCGAATTGGCCATTCACGGGGCTCCTGGCCTGGGGTGCACGCAAACGTCATGCCAACGCCGCTGGCGTGGTTCCTGAACACCATGCCTCTTCCGAAACCTCTCTACTTTGACCGGAATCCCGCGATTCGGGCTCAGAAAACAACTTGCCTGAAGCGGCGGTTCCGATAGACGGCTTGAAACCTTGCTTGCCGGATAATCAGGCCTGATCAAGATTCAGGCATCGGGAATTGACCTCGGGCCGACCTGGGCGAATGCCCATCGCTTGAAAATACCCAAGGATGCGTCAATTATGTCCCGGCAACGCATGAATTGGCAAGGATTCGGGATTCAGCCGGACGCCCGTCGGACCGGGGTGCCCAAACAAGGGCTGCGGCTGACCCCGAATGTCGGGAGTCTGATGGACGTTGCGGGCCAACCTGAGGGAGCTGCGGCCGCGCCCAGCTCGCTCCCCGATCTCATCGCTCGCTTTCCCGAGAGGACCGCTCTCGAGGCACGCGGCGGGCGCGCCCCATTGACCTTTGGCGAACTCGTGGAAATTCCGGTCGCGTTTCTCGCGGTCACCTCGGTCGGCGCGTGCGCACCGCTCAATAGGCAGACGCGGCCGCCCCGTCCTTACGTCGCGCCCCGAAACGAACTCGAACGGGCCGTGGCCGGCCTGTGGAAAGAGATCCTCAAGGTTGAGCCGATCAGCGTTGACGACCGGTTCCTCGAACTGGGGGGCGATTCGATCCTGGCCGGACGAATCACAGCCCGCCTCTGTGCGCTTTATTCGATCGAACTGCCGATGCCGATCCTGTTTGGCACACCGACGGTCGCCGGAATCGCCGAACTCATCGAGCAGAAAACGGCCCGCAGGCCCGACGACGCTGAGCTGGAACAGTATCTCTCTGCGATCGAAGACCTCACCGACGCGGAGGCGGAACGCCTGCTCGCGGAAGAGGCGGACTGAACTCACCCGCACACCAACCCACTCATTTCTGACACTCCATGGAAGTCGAGAACGAGCGCATCGCCCGATTGTCGCCCGCCAAACGAGCGCTGCTGGAAGCTCGTTTGCGGAAATCTCGCAATCGGAGCGCAGCTCACGGCATTGTGCGTCGCGATCCCGGCGAACGGGCCGTGTGTTCGTTCGGCCAACGGCGGCTCTGGTTCCTGGAACAATTGGAGCAGGATCTGGCGGCTCACAACGTCGCCCACGATTGCCGCATCCGCGGGCCGCTCAACATTGAATGCCTGCGCCGGGCGCTGGAAGCCATCGTTCACCGGCACGAAATTCTGCGGACGGTGATTCGGGCTGACAACGGCGAGCCGGAGCCGTTCGTTCTCCCCCCGGAGCGATTCGATTTGCCGATTTTTGATCTGCGGCATCTCGCCGGCGCTTCGCAAGCGCTCGAATCGGAGCGACTGGGCGCGGCGGACCGGAGTCGGCCGTTCCGCTTGGATCGCGATCCCATCCTCCGCGCCTCGCTGCAGATCCTGTCGGACGAAGAATTTCTGTTGACCATCACGATTCACCACATCGCCTCGGATGGTTGGTCCGGTGCGATTCTGTCGCGGGAGCTCTGGAGCCTCTACGAGGCCTTTCTGCGTGACGAGCTGTCGCCGCTGGAACCACTCGCGCTGCAATATTCCGACTACGCGGCCTGGCAGCGCGAACGGCTGCAGGGCGAGCGGCTCGCGGGCTTGCTCAGCTTTTGGAGGAAGCAACTCGAGGGCGTCTCGGTCTTGCAGCTGCCAACCGATCGGCCGCGGCCGTCGCGTCCCACGTTTCGCGGCCAGCTCGTCGAGTTCGATCTGGATCCGGAAGTCGTCGCGTGCCTGCGCATGCTGAGTGCCGAAGCGGATGCCACACTCCACATGACTCTGCTGGCCGCGTTCGCCGCCCTGCTCTCCCGGTACTGCGGTCAGCGCGACGTGCCGATCGGGGTTCCCTCGGCCGGGCGGATGCGGCCCGAGCTGGAAACGCTGATCGGGTATTTCGCGAACACGCTTGTGATTCGAGCCGATCTCTCCAGCAATCCGACGTTTCTCGAACTCGTCGAGCGCGTCCGCCAGACGTCGCTCGAAACATACCAGCACGACGAGCTGCCTTTTGAGCGATTGGTCGAAGAGCTTGACCCCCAGCGGTCGTTGGATCGCAATCCGCTCGTGCAAGTCCTGTTTCAATTCACCGATTTCGTTCGGCCCGAGTCGCGCATTGGCGACCTGGTCTGCACCCACAGCACCCCGCGGCATCAAGCCTCCCGCTTCGATTTGCAGTTGTCGCTGCGACCCGTGGACGACGGGTTGCGGGGAAATCTGCTCTATGCCGAAGACTTGTTCGATCCCCCGACGATCGAGCGACTGATCGGCCACTATCAGACTTTGCTCAAGGGCATCGCCGACAATCCGAACGCGCGGCTGGGCGAATTGCCAATCTTGAGCGAAGCCGAGCGGCTGCAGTTGCTCGTGGAATTCAACGGCACCGCACTGGAGGTCCCTCGCGGCCCTGACCGACAGCCGCTCTGCGTCTCTGACCTCTTTGAACAGCAAGTCGCGCGGACGCCGAATGCGATCGCCGTTGATGACGGCAGAACACAGCTCAGCTACGCCGAACTCAACGAGCGTGCCGATCGGCTGGCCAGGCGATTGCGAAGCCGCGGCATTAGGCCCGAGTTCCGGGTTGGGGTGGTGGCTGAGCGCACACCCGAGATGGTGGCCGCGATTCTTGCGGCCTGGAAAGCGGGGGCCGCGTATGTCCCGCTCGATCCGCGGTTGCCGCGAGAACGCCTCGATTTCTTGATCGAGGACACGGGGACATCGCTGGTTATTGCCGGCCGGCCGCTCGTCCTGTCGCGTTCGGATCTCGAGTTTATCAATCCGGATTGTGCGGACGAAAATGAGTCGCCATCGTGTGGCGGCGGTCGGGCGCAGCGAGCTCCCAGTCTGCGGGAATCTGGGGGCGAACCGAAGCGGTTCGACCCCAGCCACCCGGCGGGAAATTCCTGTCCCGCTCCGCATTTCTTGCGGCCCACCAACGACTGCTCAACCGACGACGCAACCAATCGCGAAAACTCCGGCGACCGGCTGGCCTATATCCTGCACACGTCCGGATCGACCGGCACGCCGAAGGGGGCCGCCGTCGTTCAGGGCGCGATCGTCAACATGCTCAGTTCGGTGCGGGACATCACGGGATTCGGTCCGTCGGATCGCATTCTCGGACTGACGACGCTCTCGTTTGACATTTCGGTGGTCGAGTTGTTCCTGCCGCTCATCACCGGCGGGGCGATTCGGCTGGTCAGCCAGGACGAGGCGCTCGACGGCCGCCGCCTGCGGGCGATTGTCGAGGGCTCGCACGTTACATTTTTGCAGGCGACTCCCGCCACCTGGCGAATGCTTGTTCAAACCGGCTGGCAGGGAACGCCCGGCCTCAAGGCGATCACCGGCGGCGAATCGCTCTCGCGCGAGTTGGCCGGTCAATTGCTCGACCGCGTCGACACGCTGTGGAACATGTACGGTCCGACGGAAACGACGGTCTATTCCACCGCCGTCAAAATCGAACGCGACACGCCGATCACGATCGGCCGGCCGATCCGCAACACGCGTGCCTATGTGCTCGATGCATCGCGGAATCTGCTGCCGGTTGGCATCCCGGGAGAGCTGTATCTGGGCGGCGCCGGGCTCGCCCGCGGGTATTGGAATCGCCCGGAACTCACCGCCGAGCGATTTGTTCCGAATCCGTTTGCCGACGATCGCTCGAACCGGCTCTATCGCACGGGCGACGTCGTCCGCTATCGACCCAACGGCGAAATCGAGCTTTTGGGCCGGGCCGATCACCAGGTCAAGCTCCGCGGATTCCGTATCGAGCTGGGCGAAATCGAGGCCGTGCTCGGCCAGCATCCGGCGGTCTTGCAGGCAGCCGCCGAAATTTGCGACGACGGGACGCAGGATCCACGTCTCGTCAGCTATTTCGTCCGTACGGGGAACTCTGCCGGCGGCAACGGCCCTTGCGATGATCCTGCCGCGCTCCGCAACTACCTCAAATCGAAGTTGCCCGACTACATGGTCCCGGCGCTCCTGATCGAGCTGCCCGCTTTACCGCTGACAGCGAGCGGCAAGCTGGATCGCAAGTCGCTCCCCGCCCCAGAAGTTTCACCGCGAGATTCTTCGACGGAATCTTCCGCGCTCGAGGACGTCGTCGAACGCGAACTGGCCGCGATCTGGAAACGCTTGCTCCGCGTTCCCCAAGTCGCTCGCCAGGACAGTTTTTTTGATTTGGGAGGCCATTCGCTCTTGGCCGTCCAAATGCTGGCCCAGGCGGAGCGACTCTTCCAAAGCGCGCCCCCCTTGCGGACGATCTTCGAGCGACCGACGCTGGCCGAGGTCGCCGCCGCGATCCGCGAGAATCGCACTCGCGCCGCCGTTGCGACGACTCACCTGCGCTACGAGTCTGCTGGCCGAGAGGTCGGAGTTCCAAAGCCCCCGCTGATCATTGCCCCCTCGCTGTTCGGTCACTCCAACGAGTGGGACTCGATTCTCACGGCAAAGCCCGGCGACCGGAGCGTGTACGGCCTGGAGGTCGACGGAGACGAGCCTTACTGGAGCGATGCGCCGAGCCTCGAAGAGATGGCGGCGCGATTTTGCGATTCGGTCTGCCTCTCGGTCCCCCAAGGACCGTTTCATCTGGCCGGCTATTCGTTCGGAGCGTGGCTGGCGTATGCGATGGCGTGCCGATTTGCCGAGCTGGGCCGCACCCCCTTGTCGGTGATTCTCGTCGACTCGCAGTTCCGGGACGATCGTCGGTCGTGGCGCGATCGGATTCTTCAGGATCTTCCCTCGATGGTTCGCAACGCGCCGCGGTGGTTGGTGAACCAGTTTGATGAGAATTCGCCACGGGAGGCGAGCGCTCGAATCGGCCGCCGCCTGAACGCGGTGCAGAACGGCCGGGCGACGCGAAGGCGGGCGAAGGCGGAAACCAACGGTCACAAAAACGGCGACCTTGACGCGGCGACCGCACGGGCCTCGGGGGTCTTCGATTTGGATCAATTCCCCGAACTCTATCGCCGCCGCATGATTCTCAGCTTTCGGCGCAGGCCGCGTTCCAGCCTCGAGCGTTCCACGGGCGGCTCGCTTACCTCGAATGCGCGATCCGCCCGCTCGTTCATCGCAATCTCGAGGCGGGCGGTTGGGGCTCGCTCGTCACGGGCACGGTCGAAACGCACGATATCCCCGGCTCCCACGGCTCGGCCATGACCGGCCGATTCGCGGGCGAGCTGGCTTCGGTTCTCTACCGTGTGATGGATCGCGCTGACCCTCCGGCGAGCGCTTGACGCCCGCGCTCGCCAAGAACGCTCGGCGAGGCTACGATCGCATGTAGCATCTCTGCGGGCCCGAGCTCCTTTCCGAACCGATCTCCTTTCCGAACCGGGCGGCTTCCCCGGCGATCGAGGGGCAGCAGGCAGACCTTCTATGAGCGACGACTATGGTTCGTACCCGAGTCGCGGGCGGATCCGGCTGTTGCCGATACTGATCGCCGTGGTGGCGATCGGCTTCATGATGGCGCACGGCTGCCAGCAGGGTCCGTTCGGCCGAAAACAAATCGTCGGCATGGGACCGCAGCAAGAGGCGGCGCTCGGTGCGCAAGCCTATTCGCAGGTCCTTACCCAGGCCCAGGTCGTCCGCAATTCTCCCGTGGTCGACGTCGTCCGCCAGCTGGCGGAGGACCTGGTCGCGGCCTCGCGCGATCCCGAATTTGTCCGTCACACCGGCCTGACGCCTCCCGACTTCAAATGGGAATGCAACGTCGTCGCCAGCAAGGAGGTCAATGCCTTCTGTCTGCCGGGGGGCAAGATCGTCGTCTACACGGGCATTCTTCCCGTCGCGCAGACCGAAGACGCGCTTGCCGCCGTCATGGGCCACGAAATCGGCCACGCCCTGGCTCACCACGGAGCCGAGCGGATGGCTCAGCAGCAAATTGTGCAGATCGCCGAGGGAGCGGCGGTCGGTGCCTTTTCGGACATGGACCCGCAGCGCCAGCAACAAGTGCTCGCCGTAATGGGCATGGGCAGCAAGTATGGCGTGCTCTTGCCATTCAGCCGCCACCACGAGTCCGAGGCTGACCGCATCGGCTTGTTGCTAATGGCAGCCTCGGGCCGCGATCCGCATGCGGCCATCGCCTTCTGGAAGCGAATGGCCGAGATGAACAGTCGCCAGCCGATGGAATTCATGTCGACGCATCCGAGCCACGAGCGACGGATCGCCGACCTCGAGTCGCATATGGACGAGGCGATGGCCTTGTACGAGCGCGCCCCGCGGAAAGTTCCCGATCGCGCCCTGCCGACGATGGGACCGTCCCCGGTCGGTTCGGACGCAGCCGCAGAGGGAGCGGAGCTCGTGCAGCGACCTGTGCCCGACGAGGGAGCGGCGACACGTCCGCGGCCGACCGTTCCCCGGTATGTGTTGCAGGTGCTGCAGTACATCGAGAAAAACAGTCGCCCGCCGGAGGGTTACGAAGGAGGCCGCGAGTTTCTGAATCTCGGCAAGGGGGGCGATCAATCGCTGCCGAATTTCGACGCTGACGGCAAACCAATCAAATACCAGGAATGGGACGTGCATTCCCACGTTCGGGGGAAGAACCGCGGCGCGGAGCGGATCGTGACGGGCTCCGACGGGCGCGCGTATTACACCTCGAATCACTATGGCACTTTTATTCGGATCCGCTGACGCCATGGACGTGCATTCGCTGTTTCGTGCGGCTCCCCCCTATTTGCATCTGTGGGCCGCGACGCTTTCCGAGGCGTACGAATTCGCTTGGTCGATCCAGCAGACTCCCGGACGGCAGGCGATCGTGCGGGTGATTCGGGGAGCGAAATCACGATCGGCCGCGGATTTCTTCGACGAGTGCGGGGCGGCGCTTCAGTTTCCCGACTACTTCGGCGAAAACTGGGACGCCCTCGATGAGTGCTTGAGAGATTTGGAGTGGCTGCCGGGAGACGCGTATCTGCTCGTCCTCACCGACGCCGATTTGGTGCTGGATCGCGATGCCGACGAGTTCGGCACACTACTTAAAGTGTTGGAGAACGCGGCGAACGAATGGGCGACGGCTCAAGACTCGCAGGGTGTGCCGCGGCCCTTTCATTGCGTCTTTCAGTGCGCGGCTGACCGCGTTTCGCGCTTCCAGGCGCGCGTTCGAGAAACCGGTCGGGCGTTGGACACGCTGTGACCGACCGCGGCGCGTTCCGCACGATTGGAATGGCCCGCAGTGGAATGACAAGCGCGTTGCGGCTACAAAAATGGTTGGAAGACACGCGCACCACGGGCCACGAAATCGCCGCACCCCTCGCGGCACGAAGGTGCCCCTGGCACTGAAGGAAATGGCGTGGCTGCTGACGACCCCTCGCAACCGACCAATCCCGAGCCGAAGCCGATCTTATTCGAGAGTGGCGTCGCTCACCCCAACGCGCAAACTCAGCTGACCGATTCCACTTCGCCCGGCGAGAGTGCCAGCCGCAGCGCGACTCACCAATCGCCCCAGTCCTGGATCGGTCGAACCGTCGCGCGCTATCAGATCGTTGAGCTGCTGGGCATGGGGGCGATGGGAGTGGTGTATCGCGCGTTCGACACGATGATCGAACGGGATGTGGCGATCAAAATTCTGCCCGCGGAGCTCGCAGCCGATCGGGCGACCCGCGACCGCTTCCTGGCCGAGGCGAAGGCAGCGGGACGGCTCACGCATCCGCACGTGGTCGCGCTCCACGAGATCGGACAACAAGACCGCACCGACTATCTCGTCATGGAGCTGATGAGCGCGGGAAACCTGTCCCAGGCTTTGCAGCGCAACGGCCCCTTTGAGCCCGCCGTGGCGACGCGAATCATCGCCGACGCGTGTCAGGGTCTGGCCGCAGCGCACGCCGCGGGCATGATTCATCGCGACATCAAGCCGAGCAATTTGTTGCTCAATGCCGAGGGCGCGGTCAAGCTGGCCGATTTCGGCCTTGCCAAACGCAACATTGCCGGCGCCCAGCACCTGACGCTCACGGGACAGGTCGTCGGCACTCCGTATTACATGAGCCCCGAGCAGTGCCAGTCCAAGACCCTCGACGCGCGCAGCGACATCTATTCGCTGGGAGCCACGTATTACAGCCTGTTGACGGGTGTTACTCCCTATCACGAGATCGAGAGCACCGTGCAGGTGATGTTCGCGCACGTGCACGGAGAGCCGCTCGATCCCCGCGGCATCAATCCGGCGATCCCCGACGTGTGCGCTGAGATTGTGGAGCGGGCGACGGCGAAGAATCCGGCAGACCGCTATCAGACGGCTCTCGAGATGTACGCCGCGCTGGCGTCCGCGCACCTCTCGCTGGGAGGCGGGCCTTTAAGCACGCATCACTCTGCGATCCGGACAGCGACAGGCACGCCGGGCCCCTCGAAAGCGCCAACACGCGGAATGCGAAACCTCAAGCTCCTCGCGACGATCGTGGCCGCGGGAGTTGTCGCAGTCGCCGGGTGGGAAGCCTGGTCGGGGCTGCGATCAAAGGGCGGGAAGGCGATTGAGAACTCGGGAAATGCGGACGGCGCGGCAGCGCAGGCAAACAGAGCGCCGGCAGCGACGATTCCGCTGGCCCAGGGAGTGACCGATTCGACGATCACATTCGGGACGACAACCGCCTATTCGGGAACGAACCGGGACGTCGGTCAGGGCATCGCGGTCGGAATCCGCACGGTGTTTGACGCGGTCAACGACGAGGGGGGCATCAACGGCAAAAAACTGAAACTGACCGTCCTCGACGACGGTTACGAACCCGATCGGGCTCTGGCCAACATGCGCGACCTGTTCGAGAAACGGAAGGTCTTCGCAGTCGTCGGAAATGTCGGCACGTCGACCGCGGCGGTGACTGCGCCCTACGCAATCTCGCATCGCCTGCTCGACTTTGCCCCCTGCACGGGGGCCGCTTTTCTGCGCCACGAGCCCCCCGACCGCTACGTGTTCAACTATCGGGCCAGCTACGCCGACGAGACGGCGGCCCTGGTCGATTACTTCGTGAAGGTGCGGCGAATCCCGGCCAATCGCATTGCGGTCTTCGCTCAGAACGACGCGTACGGCGAATCCGCGTTTCAAGGAGCGGCGCGCGCCCTGCGTCAGTACGGAGTCCACGCGGAAGACATTCTCCGCGCCAGCTACGAGCGCAACACGCTGCAAGTGGCCGGTGCGGTCGACACGATGATCCAGCATCGCAGCAAGATCGACGCGATCATCATGGCCCCGACGTACGGGGCCGCCGTGCAGTTCGTCAAGGGCCTGAAAGACCGAAAAATGAATGTCGCGCTGGCCGCCGTGTCGCTTGTCGGGGGCAACAGTCTGGCGATGTTGTTCCAAGCCACGGGCACGCAGTACGGCGAAGGGCTGATCATTTCGCAGGTGGTCCCGCACTTTCAGTCAGGCGCGACGGGCGTCATCAAATACCGGGAGTTGCTCCACAAGTACCACCCCGAAGCGGAGCCGGGCTTCGTCTCGCTCGAAGGGTTCATCTCGGCGAGTTGCCTGGTCGAGGGTCTCAAACGCACCGGTCCCGACCTCACGACCGAAAAGCTGATTGACGCCTTGGAATCGATCCGCGACCTCGACCTGGGCATCGGCCCGATCATCAGCTTCGGTCCGTCGCGCCACCAGGCATCCGACAAGGTCTGGGGCACCGTGCTCGATCGAAACTGCCAGTTCCAGAATCTCGATCTGGAATAGCCGCGTCGCTCCTTGCGTCGCCAAATGTCAGGGTGGCGTGGGTCGGCGTCTTCGCGGCTCGAGTGTCTTCGACCCTGAGGCTCAGACCCGAAGGGAGCTCGCCGAAGTCCGCCCCCAGTGCTTTTCTCTGGGGGCGAACCGAAGACGGTTCGACCCCAGCCACCCTGAGACGCCACTTTCTGCGCTGAACACCATTCTCTCTGCCCCACGCTTGACATGCAACCAAAAGGTTGCATAATGGACCTGTGCAGGCCGATCTGGACAAGGTGTTCAAGGCACTCGCCGATGCCAGCCGTCGTCAGCTCCTCGATCGTTTGCGAGCGGACAACGGGCAAACGCTTGGCCAGCTTTGCCAACACCTCGAAATGAGCCGGCAGGCCGTGACCAAGCATCTCAAACTGCTCGAAGAGGCGGGGCTTGTCGTCACGATCTGGCGGGGCCGCGAAAAGTTTCACTATCTGAACCCGGTGCCCATCCACCAAATCGCCGACCGCTGGATCGACAAGTACGAACGGGGCCGGCTGCGCGTTCTGGCCGAACTGAAGCAAAACCTCGAAGGAGAAACCGATGGCTGAATCGCAGTTCGTTTACGTGATTTACATTCGCACGACGCCAGAGAAACTTTGGCAGGCGCTCATCGAGCCTGACTTCACGCGTCAGTTCTGGGCCGAGACCTGGCAGGAATCGGAATGGAAGCCGGGCGCTTCGTGGCGGATCATGATCCCCGACGGACGCGTGGCCGACACCGGCGAGATTCTCGAATTCGACCCGTATCGGCGGATCGTGTTGACGTGGCGAAACGAATTCAAGCCGGAGCTGCGCGCCGAAGGCCATTCGCGCCTCACCTACGAACTCGAGCCGCAGAAGGACTCGGTCAAACTCACCGTCCTGCACGAAATTGACAAAACCGGCTCGAAGTTCATCCAGGCCGTCTCGCAAGGCTGGCCCCCGATTTTGTCCAGCCTCAAGAGTCTGCTTGAAACCGGGGAAGCCCTGGAAGTCACCCGCAGCTGGCCGAAAGGGACGTAATTTCAAACCTCACCGAAGGAATCGTGGGACCGGCGGGCGGCGCACTGGCGCGTGCCCTCTCCGTAACCGTCAACACACAGTTCGGAGGTCCAGTTCAACTGTGCCGATGTGTAAAATGCTGCCGCACAGAAATTCCGCGATGATTTTGATCTCAAATCCAACGCAAGGATGGGCCAATGGTTCGATCGGAATTCCATTGGAGCGTTTTGAGTTTTTTCATCGTAGTGTTCGAGTTTTCACACGCATCCGCCGCATTCGCGGCGGACGGCCTGATTCCTTTGCCGCGATACAGCCTGGAGGTTGGCCACGAGATTACGTATTCGGGTTGGAGCGACTTCAAGTTCAAGGACTTTGGCTTGAAAGATGGCCGGCTCGAGAATCGTAACGAATGGAAGGTGTGGGTTGTCCGCAAGAACGACGACGGCAGCCACCGTGTCGTCCTTTCGTTCAAGGAATCGACTCGTCGGGATGGCAAGGACCTCTTACCGGACGTGACCCTCGCCTATTGCGATCTTTTCAGCGATGGGCGCATCATCGCGAACCCATCTCTTGGCTATAACGTCGATCCAACCTTGCCGTTTCCTCGTCTCCCTGCCGATCGCAAGGAGATCGCCGGCGGCTGGGTATGTCACCACGCGCAAGACGAAGGAACTTCGTATTTCAAAGTGGTCTCGCAGCCGGGAACTAGGACGGGCACTTGGTCCTTCCAAGAAGTGCACGAAAATCCGTACGACGAAATCGCTCTCAAAACGCACAAGTCGACGATAACGTTCGATTCAATGCGCGGCCTGGTCACGAACGTCAACCATTACGACACCGACGGCTGGGCGTTCAAGGGCAAGGGAAATGGCACAATCGAACTGCTGTCCGTCGAAAACCGAGACGCCGGATGGATCAAACAGTTGTGGGAAGAGACCCATCGTTACGTCGAGGCAAAGCGCGCCTACGAAGCAAAGCTCAGGCAAGCGTCGAGGGACGCCCAATCGAGCAAAGAGCGGCTGGACGAAGCAAAGACGATCTTAACGGCGGCTCGAGCGGCAGTAAGTTTAGCGATTGTGAAGGAGCCGCTTGATAACCAGATCAGATCGCACAATCGTCGCGCGTCGGCCCGCGCCGACGAAGCACGCCGCCGAGCCAAACGCGTGGGACGTCCGGCACCAGTCTGGGAGGCTGTGGACCTCAACGGTACACCGCATTCGCTCGAGAATTACCGCGGCAAGGTCGTGATCCTGGATTTCTGGGACCGTGGCTGCGGCACTTGCACCAAGACACTGCCCCTCGTAAACAAGTTGGCCGCCCGGTTCCGAGGACAGCCGGTCGTCGTGCTCGGCATGAACTTCGACAAAGACGAAGCCGACGCAAAGTTCGTTGCCGACAAAATCGGTCTGGAATTCGCAACACTGAAGATCGGAATGGACCTGTTAGACAAATACGACGTGCATGGCGTTCCGACGTTCGTGATTGTCGACCAGCGGGGAGAGGTTCAGGATGTCCGCTTCGGCTACTGGCCAACGTTGCAAAGCGACCTAGGCGACATCGTCCAGCAACTTCTCGCGAAGGGGTGAAAGACGAACGCACTCTCATGCAAGGATTCTGCACACGCTCGTTACGGAACTGGCTCAGCCTCCCCCACTCTTGCGGGTCCAATCGGCACGAGCCAGCGGACGGCGGGGGACGTCATCATCGTGGTGACGAGCGCCATCAGCACCATCATCGCAAACAGCGTCGGAGAAATCACACCGAGGTCGAGACCGATATTGAGGACGATCAGCTCCATCAGGCCGCGCGTGTTCATCAGGGCACCGAGGGCCGCCGCGTTGCGCCAGCTCAGACCAGTCAAGCGGGCGGCGGCCAGTGTGCCGCCGAATTTGCCGAGCGTTGCCACCAGCACGATGACTCCGCACAACAGCCAGGGGCCGGCGCCGGACAACAAGTCGATTCGCGTCCGCATGCCCGTGAGCGCGAAGAAGGCGGGTAACAAGAGCACCGTCACGATTTGTTCTGCCCGGCGGGCGAAGTCGCGGGCAAAGTCGCTGTCGTGCGGGACGAGGGCGCCGAGCAAGAAAGCTCCGAAAATCGCGTGGATTCCGATCAGCTCAGTCGCCAGGGCCGAGGCCAGAAGCATCACGAAGACGATCCCGGCGGCCGTTCGCGACAGCCGTTTTGCCGCCGGATGCCGCGCCATGCGGACGACGATCGGCCGAACGACGAACAGCATGACCGCGATGTAAGCGACGGTGCCGGCGACGACGAGCAGACCCTTGTCGAGCTGCGCCTTTGCCACGCCGACGACGAAGGCCAACAGGCACCAGGCGGTCACGTCGTCGGTGGCGGCGCAGCTCAGAGCGACGACGCCCAGCTCGGTCCGCGTGAGCGACAGGTCGGTCAGAATTCTGGCGAGCACGGGAAAGGCCGTGATCGACATGGCGACGCCGACGAAGAGCGCAAAAGTGGTGAACGGGACATCGCTGGTCGAGAGCCGCGGGTAGAGCACGAGGGCAAGCAACGATCCCAACAAAAACGGGACCAAAATGCTCGCGTGCGAGGTCGCCACGGCGGCCGCAGCCCGTCCCTTGATGAGGCCGGCATTCAGCTCCAACCCCACAATAAACATGTAGAGAATGACCCCCAGTTGGGAAATCACTCCCAAGAACGGAGCCGCCTTGGGCGGCAGAATCCAGGCGGAGGCCTGCACGCCGATCAACGAGGGACCGAGCAGAATCCCGGCGATCACTTCCCCGATGACCGGCGGCTGCTGCACATAGGCGAAGAGCCGCGCCAGCAATTGCCCGACCGCGATCACGGCCACCAAGGCAATGAGCACGTGCACCAGCACGTCACCCGCCTGCAGCGGAGCTTCAGCGGGGCCGGAAACGACCGCGGGCGTCGGGGCCTGGAGCTTCTCGCCGAAAGTGCGGATTACAAAGAAGGCCGCGATGGTGGCGGCCACCATCAGCGAATAGCCAACGAATCCGAGCCGTCTTGTCGGTGTAGTCGAGTCGGTCACAGTCGGGCGAGAACCAACCTGGGAGGACGAGGCTCAGCTCGACTGAGCGCGCCGAAGTCCCGCCGAGCCGCGCACGCGAGACACGAGCCAGAGGCCCAGCAGGAGCTTCGCCCTCCCAAAAGGCATCTCCTGCTTCTTACGGCATTAGAACGTATGCGTCAGAGCGACCGAAATCCAGTGGACCTCGGCGTTATACGTGCTATTGCTGAAGTCGCCCCCCACGAGCGCGCTCGTTCCCTCGCTGCGCTCGGGGCCGAACGAGAATTGATAGGCCAGGTCGAGCCGCCAGTTATTCTCGAAGCGGGTCCCCCAACCGATCGCGAAGGTGTGCTCGAGGATTCCCGGGATCCAGGGGGTCAGAGTCGAACTGGGGATGGTGACCGAGTTGTAGGTGTAACCGAGCCGCAGCACGCTCGCGTCGGAATAGAACCATTCGTAACCAGTTCGCACCGACACGCTGTCCCACCAGTTGAGCGGAATCGACTGGCTGATCGCCGGACCCAGGAGTCCCGTGAAGAGCGGATTCGACGATCCCGACAGCTCGAGACCGATGTTTCGGAAGGCATCCGCCCAGTCGACCCAGACGACGTCGAGCGAGACGCGTTGGCGGGGCGTCAGGTTTTGCTTGATGCCGATGCCGACCGTCGCCGGCCAGGCCATCTTGGCCGACGATTCATAGTGCGTGCCGACCGGGCCGGGGCCCAAGCCGAAGACCTGCGCATCCATGTGGCCGTCGAGGCTAAAGCGGTCTTCGCTGGTAAAGGCGGCACCAAGCATCGTGGTGTCGGTCAGTTGATACTGCGCACCGACCGACCAGGTGTAGGTGACGCCGTCGCCCACCAATTTGATCAACGCGGGCGCGCCAGCAGCCGGGCCCTGCTGGATGAAGAACGGCGTTTCCAGTTCTTCGTAGCTGTAGGCCAATCCGAACGTCGCACCGATCGAAAGCCTGTCGGTCGGCCGCCAGGCGAGGCCCGGCAAAAACTTGACGAGCGAGCCGAACGATTTGTACGACTGGTTTCCCAAGACCGGGTTGTTCAGGTCCCAGCCGGCGGCAAATCCCGCGGGGGCGAAGATGCCGAAGCCCCACGCCCAATTGCCGTTCTCGCTCTTTTGGAAGTACGAGACTGACGGCAATTCGAGCGGGCGAATATGGGCGGCTGTGTCCGGGTTGATCGGATTGCTGTAGTGCAGGTCGGTGATCAGCGTGTCGCCGCCAACCTCGAACAGTCCGGTGCCGTCGCCGTTCAAAATACCGGCCGGATTGGCCAGGAGCACAGCGCCGTTGTCAGAGAACGCGATGTTGGTGCCGCCGCGGCCGTCCGAGATGGCTTCGACGCTGTCGTGGATGACGCCGTCGGCACGCGCTATGCTAGCCGCCAGAGCCGACACCACAACTGCCAGGAGGCAGCCTTTGAAACGGTTCTTCATTGCACCGGCCCGTTCGAGATCCGTCCGCCGGAATCAGCGCTGCGCATTGCACGCGCGATCCGTGACCGAAGCTTGAGAGACGCTCTTCCGTGAGACCGTCACGGGGATATCGGTTCTCTCGCGCCGCAAGATCAAACGCTTAAGCGCTGAGGGGCGCAGTAAGGCCGTTCTGTCCGATTCACGGGGCGCATTCCGCACGGCCGAAATGGGAGCTACAACCGGCACGGTTTGTCGCGGTGCCGCAGTTTGCCGTGGGGCGAGCTTGCATCACGCAGGGTGGGCCAAGGCCCCTTTTCGGGCCGCTGGCTCACCATCGCGCCGGGAGGGTGTCACTAGCGGCTTGTCCGAGGGTGGTCTCGGGGGATGCATGAAAAAGACACTGGCAGCAAGCTGCCAGCGCCACCCGACTTGAATGAGCCGTCAAACTCGCGTCAGCTTACCTGACTGTGCGCGCAGTTCGATCGGCAGCGGAAACTGGGCGAATTCCTCACGAATCGTGTGGGGCTCGACGTGGGCCCCATAACGGTCCATGAGGTAGGCCAAGCACTCCTCGACGACTTCCTCCGGGGCGCTTGCACCGGCTGTGACCAGTACGGTTTCACAGCCCTCGAGCCATTGCGGATCGATCTGATTGGCCGCGTCGATCAGGTAGGCCGGCTTGTGCCCCTCCTTGGCGATCTCGGCAAGGCGGTTGCTGTTGGAACTGTTTTGGCTCCCCAGCACGATGACGATGTCTGCGGCCGGCAGCAGGGTCTTCACCGCGTCCTGCCGATTCTGGGTGGCATAGCAGATGTCTTTTTTTGGTGGGCCGACGATCTTTGGAAACCGCTGCTTCAGTCGGTCAATGATCTGGCTCGCCTCATCGACGCTCAGCGTGGTTTGCGTGATGTAAGCCAGGCGGTCCGGATTGGAGACCTCGAGCCCATCGACGTCAGCGACGCTCTCGACCAGACGCATCTGCTGCGGCGCTTCGCCCATCGTGCCGACCGCCTCGTCGTGACCCGCGTGGCCGATCAGAATCACCGTGCGGCCTTCGCTCGCGAAGCGGATCGCTTCGAGATGGACCTTGGAAACAAGCGGGCAAGTCGCATCGATGGTCGACAGCCGCCGCGTGCGCGCTTCGTCGCGCACCTGCGGCCCGACGCCGTGGGCGCTGTAGACGAGGCGGCCCCCTTCGGGGACATCGGCGATCTCGTCAACGAAAACGACACCCCGGCGGCGAAAGCTCTGCACAACGTGATTGTTGTGCACGATCTCGTGGTAGACGTACAGCGGCGGTCCGAAGAGTTCCAGCGCCCGTTCCAGGGTCTGAATCGCCATCACCACGCCGGCGCAGAAGCCGTGCGGATTAGCCAGCAGAACTTTCATGGTTCGCTCCTTGCCTTTCGGCGACCTCGATTCGTCCCGCGACTTCCTGCGCGAGAGCGCTCGGACCCTCAATTCCTGCGCGCTCGACGAAGCGCGCTACCCGGCCGGGACCGTTACGGCTTGCGGGTCCGCCGGGACCATGTTGACGAAATAGTCGGCCGACTCGTCGTCGGCAAAACCCCTCTGAATCGTGACGAAGTCGGCTTCCGCCTCGAGAAAGGCGTCGACCACGTCCGGATCGAAGTGCACGCCCGACTCTTCGAGAATCAGCGATTTCGCCACGTCGTGCGTCATGGCGTTCTTGTAGACCCGCTTGGCGGTGAGCGCGTCGTAGACGTCGGCCAGCGCCACAATCCGGCCCGACAGTGGAATTTCTTCGCCGACGAGGCCTTGCGGGTATCCGCTGCCGTCGTAACGTTCGTGGTGCGTGAGCGCGATCTCGCGGGCCATGCGGAGAAACTCGGCATCGGGCTGCAGGCGTCCCGCTGCTTCGAGCGTGTCGGCTCCAATGCGGACGTGCGATTTCATGATCTCGAACTCGGAGTCGGTCAGCGGCCCGGCTTTCAAGAGCACGCTGTCGGGAATGCCAACCTTTCCGATGTCGTGCAGCGGGCTGGTGAGATAGATCAGGTTGACGTACTCGGCGTCGATTTCGTCGCGATACTTTTCTTTGCGACCCAGGCGGTCGGCCAGAATGCGGCAATACTCCCGCATTCGCTCGAGATGCGCGCCCGTCTCCGGGCTTCGCGACTCGGCCAGCTTGGCGAGCGTGAAGATCGTCAGGTTGCGGCTCTCGAGTGACAACAGCCGAACGCCCGACTTCACCCGCACACGAAGTTCGGACGGATGAAACGGCTTGGAGATGAAATCGTCGGCCCCCGCGTCCAGCCCCTGAACGACGTGCTCGGTGCCGTCGCGCGACGTGACCAGAATGATGTAGACGTAGCTCGCGAAGCTCCGCTCGCGAATTCGGCGGCACAGTTCGATGCCCGTCATCTCAGGCATCTCCCAGTCGGAGATGACGATGCGGTACAGTCCCGTCCGCAAGATCTCGAGCGCCTCGCGGCCGTTGTGCGCGACGGTCACTTCATATCCGGCGCCCGCAAGGGCTTCCGACAGAAGCTCGAGGGCAATTTCATCATCGTCGACAATCAAGACACGCATGGAACTTCTCCAGAGACGGCTGATTCCGTGATCGCGGCAGTTCCCGTGATGGCGACAGTGCCCCGTTCGGGCGACGCCGCAGCGACCAGCGGAAGAGTTTCCTGCAGAAACCGCCGGCCTTCGTATTTGAGTCGTGCCAGGGTGTCGCGTGCCGCGCCGATGTCCCCGTTGCGACCGAGCATTTCGAGGTCGGCCGACGCGGCACGGAGCGGCTCGGCGGAAAGATTGGCCGCCGCCCCCTTGAGCCGATGCGCACACCGCGCAATTTGCTCGCAATCGCCCGCGTCCATTGCCAGCTTGATCTCGTACAGGTCGGTCCCGAGCCGGGCGTGCAATTTGACCAGCAGCTTGTCGGCCAGCTCCGGCTTGCCGAGACAGCGTTTCAGCAGCGACGGCCGGTCGATGACGGCCGACGAATCGTTATTTGCTTCGAATTCCGCCTCGGAAGGCAATTCGGCGGCACTCGGCTCGTGGACGTGCGTCACCTGAGGCAGAGCCGGCGCGCAGCCGTCTCGGACGGCTAGGTGAGCTTCGATCGTCTCGACGAGCTTGAACGGATCGAACGGCTTGCAGATGTAATCGCTCATTCCGGCAGCCAGGCAGCGTTCCCGTTCACCAGACAGAGCATTGGCAGTCAGGGCGACGATCGGCAGGGCTGCGCGATCGGAGCCGGCCGTCCGCTCGTGGTCGCGGATGTGTTGCGTCGCCTCGAGGCCCCCCATCTCGGGCATCTGGCAATCCATGAGCACGAGGTCGTACGGCGTCATCTTGACGGCGTCGACCGCTTGCCGACCGTCGGCGACGACTTCACAGGCGTAACCCGCCTGGGTCAGGATTTCGACGGCGACCTGCTGGTTGATATCGTTGTCTTCGGCCAAGAGGATTCGCACTCCCTTGCGCGACGTCCGCGGAATGATGCAGGCGTCGGTCGTATCCTTGCGGCCCAGGCGCGGGCGGACCTTCTCAGTGCCGTCGTTGGTGACGACGGCCAAGAGCGCCTCGAGCAGCGCGGTCCGCATGATCGGCTTTGAGAGGCAATCTACAAAGCCCAAATTCCGCAAACGGAGCAAATCCTGCGGGGCCCCAACCGGCGTCAGTAGCATCAGGGCGGGTTTGCCCAGCTCGGGCCGGGAACGAACGGTGGCCGCGAACTCTTCTTTACTCAAGTCGCTGACCCCCAAATCCCACAACGCGAACGCGTAAGGCGACTGCGTGTTGCCGGCCTGTGCCATCCGTTTGAGGGCATCTGCCCCGCTCGTCACATCGCAGACTTCGAGGCCCAGGTTGACGAGCTGTTCGGCGACAATCGGCCGACTGGTCTCATTTTGATCGACGACCAGGGCCCGCAAGCCCTGTAAAGGCTCTACGCGGCTGTGGTCGGCGTCGGCGGACGATTCGGCCACCTCGAACGGGAGCGAAAACCAGAAGGTCGAGCCGCGGCCGACCTGGCTCTCGAAGCCGATGTTTCCCCCCATCAGCTCGCACAGCTTCTTGCAGATCACAAGCCCCAGCCCCGACCCACCATATTTCCGCGTGATCGAAGCATCGACTTGAGAGAAGGCCTGAAACAACCGGTTGAAGCGGCTTTCCGGAATTCCGATGCCCGTGTCCTCGACGGTAAAGCGGAGCGTGGCGACGTCGTCAACCTGTTCGGCGACGCCGATGCGCACCACCACCTTGCCCCGTTCGGTGAACTTGATCGCATTGTTGACGAGGTTTGTGATGATCTGACGCACGCGGCCCGGGTCGCCGACAAGCCGGAGGGGGACGCCGGGGTCCGCAAAATAGGCCATCTCGAGCGATTTTTCCTTGCACTTGTGGGCCATCAGCTCGATCACCGGCTCGATGGTGGCGTGCAGATCGAACGGGATCTTTTCGACTTCGAGCATGCCGGCTTCGATCTTCGAGAAGTCGAGCACCTCGTTGAGCAAATCCAAGAGCGACCTTCCCGAGAACTTGGTCGTCTGCGCGTACTTTCGTTGCTGGGAGTTGAGCGGCGTCGCCATCAACAGGTCGGTCATGCCGATCACGCCGTTGAGCGGCGTTCGCAGCTCGTGCGAGATGTTCGCCAGGAACTCGCTCTTGGCGCGGTTGGCGGTTTCGGCTTCGACGCGGGCGGAATGGAGCTGTCGGTTGTAATCGGTCAGCTGCTTTTGCGTTTGGGACAGCTCGGCGACGAGCCGTTCCAATTGTTTGGTGCGCTCCCGGACGCGCTCTTCCAAATTCAGGTTGAGATCGCGGATCGTGCGGTTGTCGCGGTCGAGCCGCTCAACCATCGAATTGAACTGGCGGGCCAGGATATCGATTTCGTCGTTGCCCGTCGGCGTGAGGCGCTCGGAAAGCAGCCCGCTACCGACCCGGTCCATGGCGGCGACCATCACGTCGACCCGCTTGGTCACCGAACCGGCCATGAGAGTCGCGTAAAGCACGCCGGTGATGGCCGCGGCAATCGTGATGTACAACGAGTGGATGCGCAGCTCGTGGACCGCCTCCAACTGGTGGGTGCGGTTGTCGTCGTCGATGAGGTCGCTGGCCCGCTGGCGGGCGACCTGCCCGATCATCAGTGCCGTGGTCGTGATGATCAGGAACGAGCACAAGCCCAGCCGAAACCGCAGTTTTCCCCGAGGAACACTGCGATACTCGATCGAGACTCCGTGGGCCAACAGGTACCGAATCACGGTCGCCATGCAGTGCTCGACGGCAAAGAACGTGGCCAACAGGGCCAGGTTGATGCCCATGAACACGGCCCATGTCAGGTTGATGAGCACGTCGACCGGCGCCCCGTGCCAAATTCGCAGATAGAGCGCAACGGGCAGCAAGCACGTCAGCGGCGTGAACCAAGCCTCTAACCGGTGATGACGGGCCGGAAACAGGACGGCGTCCTGGCCGGCTTGTTGCGCGAAGGCGGGGTCGAACGGTTCGCCACGTTGGATGCATTTCAGCACCTGGCGCACGCGCCGCAGCTCCCAGAGCGCAATCAGCACGGTCGCCGTCACGCACTGGATCACGACGGCAATGGCGGAGATCCGAAAGTGGTAGCGGATCTCAGGTGAGAGCCGTAACGTCAGCTCGACGTAATAGATGACGAGCAGGCCGCCGATCGAGCCGCCCAAACGCGTCACGATCATCATCAGGAGGATGTACTGATGACCGAAGCGCGCGAGGTATTTCTCGGTCAGCGATTGCTTCACGGCGTGGCCTGTTCACCGGCCAAGCGGAGGGGGCCGCTCGTCGGGATTTGTTCCCTATTTCTTCCCCCGGCTGCCCAGGTGCAGGCAGATCAGCCGCTGGAGACCGCCGACCAGTTCATTCAGATTCACGGAGCGGCAGCGGGCTGCCAGCGCCAGGATTTCCCGGCGATAGCCTTGCCAGCGTTCGAGGAAGTGTTCCTCATGCTTGCGGCCCCGGATGACGCCCTCGATGTACTCTCGATTCCCGCTCCAGAGGTCACTGACTTTCAGATCGCCACAGGCGATCGCGCGGGCGAAGACGCCGCTCGTAAAATCGTCCTCGCCAATCTCGCGCTGCCAGGTGGTGATCATGTTGCCGATGCGGCCCATGCACTGGCCCCTCCAGACCGCCTCGCGGACGACGCCCATCTCCGAGCGATCGAATCGCGGCGAACACATCATGTCCATGGTCGAAGAGACCATCATGTGCATGTTGTGCGGCAGATAGAGGTCGTGTTCGACCAGGTTGAACATCTCGGGATATTCGTCCATCAGCCGCGAATAGCGCATCACGTTGAAGAGCTGCCGATAATCGAATTGCAAAAGCTCGGCAAACTCGACCTGGCGCGGGAAGGCGCGGACGCGACGTTGGATCTCGTTCCAGATGTCGAGCGTGAACCGCGCATAGGCCCGCTGGTGCGGCAGGAGCGACTTCTTCAGTTCCTGGCCGCCCGTCTCCAGCAGGTTGAGCAGATGCTCGAGAAACGCCAGGTCCTTTTGATGGTCGGCGACGTCGTCGAGCATGACGTCGAGCATCACGCCCAGCACCTTGGTATCACCGACCTCGTCTTCGAGAGCTGGCTCGACGCAGGTTAAGCGCGTGATCTCCACGCCGCGCCGGGCCCAAGTCCAGAGGAACGGATCGCGGTGTCCGACTTGGGCGTATCCCTCCACCCAACCGGCCAGAGGGCGGCTCAGCTTGAGCGCGAGCACCTCAGCGATTTCCTGTTCGATCAATTCGGGGGTGGGGTAGAAATCGGGAGAGCTTACCGCGTCGCCGGCGGCGCGATCCAGGGAGGCTGGCTGAGGAGCGGCCGGACCGGCCGGGCCAGCAAGCTGATCGACAACGAGTTGAGGGTTCACGGTCGCGTTCCTGGTCTAGTGAGGTGCGAGGGAATAATCACCGTCGGACGCGAGTCCGTCGGACAGATAAATTATGAAGTGCGCTCTGCGCCGTCTTCTGGTTTCGTTTGTCAGTCTTTCTATTACTCTCTTTGCGCGTGCCGTTTGATTTCCTTCTGTTGACTTGGCGGTGCGCTCCCTCGCTGCGCCGCGATACCTTCGGCCCCGGCTTAATAAGGCAGGAAAGCCTACTCCACGATTGAAAGGTGTCAACCACTCCTTTCGACAGAATTTTCAGAATCTCGGTCGATCGAGTCTGATCTGTTTTTGACTTTCTCTAAAATTGGACTAAAGTGTGTTCATCGCATCTTCAAGTCGGTTCCAGTCGGGACGTCAAATCCCGTTTTTCTCGCCATCTCAACTGATTGCAGTTCGATTCGAGACGATCGCAACATTCCCGCGATCGTGCCGCGCGTCCTCGTTACGATCCGCAATCAGGCCTCGTTGATTCCACATCGCAGAGTCCACAAGCTCTGAATTCTCGAGGATAAGCCCCCCACCATGCCCCTCTACTCGAAGTTGGAAGACGCGCTGGCCGCCCTGGCGCAGGGCCGGATGATCATCGTTGCCGATTCTGAGGACCGCGAAAACGAGGCGGACTTCCTGGTGGCTGCGGAAAAGGTCACCACGGAGCACGTGCATTTCATGATTTCCGAGGGGCGTGGGCAGCTTTGCCTGCCCGTCGTGCCCCAGATGGCACGCCGCCTCAGCCTCAAACCGATAGTGACTCGCCGAAGTCCGAACACGCCCTGCTTTGCCGTCCCGCTCGACCACTCCTTGTGCAAGACCGGAATCAGTCCGAAAGAACGCGCCTTCACGATTCGAAAGATCGTCGATGAGTCGACGCGCCCGGAGGACTTCTGCCGACCGGGACACATCTTTCCGCTCATCGCGCGCGAAGGCGGGCTTCTCGAGCGTCAGGGGCACACCGAGGCGACAGTCGACCTGATGCGGCTCGCCGGGCTTGCTCCGGCGGGCGTGCTGTGCGAAATCTGCAGCCGTGACGGCGAGCACATGGCGACCGGCGATGAGCTGATGGACGTCGCCGAAACCAACGGTTTGCCGATCATCACGATCGATGAAGTGATCCGTTGCGTGCAGAATTCGAGCCGAGCGGCGAACGGCGCCGCACCGCCGCATGCCACGAACCGGCTTCTCGAGCAGCTTTTGAGCGCGAACGGCGCCGCGCGGGTTCCCGCGTGCGGGCCGTCTGGGCCGCACAGACGCAACGGCAAACATGAGCCGACTCCACCTTCACCGCTTGACTGAACTTCGCTGCGCTGGCGAGTTCGGCATTCGCCACTTGCCGCTGGCGGTATCGAACAGCAGCAGTTCGCTCGTTCCGTGAGCTTCGACAGCGTGCTTCGCGCCGCGGTCGATGATGGAAACGGCAATGTGTCCGTTGTCCACACCGACTTGGACGCGATACGGATCCAGCGTCAGGCTTGCGATCTCGTGGTCATCCGTGTCCCACACGTGGAGGATGTAACGAAGGTCGCATTCCTTGCCGGCCAACATGGCAAACCCGTCGACTGGGACGAAGAGCGAGACGATCCGCCGCGTAGCGGCCGTCGTCGGGCCGACGTCGACATAGTCCCGCAGTCCGCCATACTTCTTCGACGTATACCAGGCGGCCAGTGGATGCTTGGGCATCGGTACAGGTTGCCAGTCCCCTTTCTCGCGGTATTGGGGATGTGCGGAGATGGTGAATCCTTTGTTTCCAGCCGGCTGCTGCGCGATCACGGTGATCACGTCGCCCTTTTCAGAGATCGCTGATTGCTGGGCATCGATTCGTCGCGTGCGAACGAGAGATTCAGTCGCCAGACTGCCCGTGCCCACAAGCGATTGGGCGTCAGCTGATGAGGAGACCACAACCAGAGACGCGCACGAAATGATCGCTGGGAGAATCTTCATAAGGCCCTCACTTCGGACGGTTGGTGCTCGGTAGCACACGGCTCGCGGCGTGCAGCAAATCCTCGAGGCAGTCTTTGCCGCGAGACGGCTTCACTGGCAAGTTGTGCTTGACTCGGACCGCGAAGCCAGGTCAGAGATGGAAAGCGCCTGGCCACCTCCGTGAGTTGGCGGAATGGACGGAACCCAGGATAGCCAAGTCACCGCCGCAAAGCAGCGCAAATTCCGTGAGGCAATTTTTGTAGCACTAGCGCCCGGCCACCGAATGAAAGCAGCCCTGCGCGCCGGAACTATGTTTCCAGCTTCTTGAGCGACTGGAAGTGAACAACCGTCACTGCTGTGATCGCGAAGAGGACCGCGTAATAAATGTTGAACGCCAACTCTTGCCAATCGCTAAGCGGGCCGGTGATCGCCTGCGCGATTGCATTTTGCATGAGCAGCACGAGCCACATCGCACTGGCTGCGCGGGAAGATGTTTCCTCGAAATCCGCGCGAGACGGGCCGGACGAGAATCCGCACACCGATCGCCAGCAGGATCGCCAGATAGACCGGGGCGAGAGCACGCTGCGACCGCAGATCCCAGATACGCTCGTCGTAATTGTAGGTATTGAACCAGCCCTTGATCCCGTATTGCAACGAAAGTCCCAGCCCTCCGAGGAGGCCGAGAGACAATCCCAGACGTTCGACGTTCGGGTCACCGTCAACGGGTGTGGCGGCCTGTTTCTCGTCCTCGAATTTCCGGTAGCCGATCAGATACCACGCCATGCCCCCAAGCATCGCGACGGCCAGCCAGAGCCTCATCACGGTCGTTGCCAGATCCGACGGGCGGGCGAGGACTGTCGCGTGGTCCGGGCCCAGAAACGACGTGAGGGCAAGCATCCCGCCGCTCAAACAGGCGATACCCGCGTCGATGTGGAGCTGTCTGCCCCAAGTAGCATACTGCCCGAGCGGGACGAATAAGCCGACTATCAGGGTGGCTGTCAGCAGCAGGCCGACCCACTCGATACTCGCAAAACGGCCGAGCTTCGACGACGCGGCGATCGGTCGAGGCCGGTTGACGAAGTAGTAGGCGGCACCCAGGGCGCAGACGACCGCAAAGAAAATCGCTGACCACTCCGAGTGATCCCAGTGAATCCAGGTTGCGAGCCTCGCCGGAAGCACGAGCTGCCAGCGCACCTGGCGTCGGAAGGTGATGCTCAGAAGCCAGGTCAGACCCAAAAAGATCAGCAGCCACTCGAAATTCGGTCCGGCGATGGCGCGCCGCGAGGCGACGACGGCCCGCTCTTTTTCCGACATCCGCCGGTTCACGAAGAAATAGGCCAATCCAAAGGCGAGCCCCATGCTGAGGCCTCCAGACGATTCCCAACACCTCCAAAAATTGAAGCTAAAGCCAGGAAAGACGTGCGGAGCCCACGACCAGTTTTGAAATAGGGCCCACGCCGCGCCGTTGACGAGCGCGACGGTGAGGATCAGCACCACGTTCTTCCAGTCTCTGCGAAAGATCTCGAACGCCAGAAAGCCCAGAACCAAACCCAAGTGATGCACGGCCTCTGTGCAGTCGTTCATCATGCGGTGCAGGTTGGGATTGGCTATTGGATTCTCGTATTGCGCTCGAATCGAGTCGTAGAGCGGCAGGAAGTGCTGCGGATAGTGCAAGATCAGGAATTGGGCAACGTAAGCGCCCATCAGCCCGCAGCCGATGCGCAGAAACCAGTGCCAGACCCTCATCTCCCGAAGGGAACCGCACCACGCCAAGAGGCACGCACCGATTCCGGCCCATTTCGCTCCGGCCAGGAACAGCCACAGAAAGCCGTACGCCCGCGAGATCGGCACGAACCGGTCGATGCCGGGCGTTTCGTCGGTCATCAGCTTGCCCTCGAACAAGCTCGGCCATTGCATCCAGCCTTGGATTCCGGCAATGCCGATCCCGAACGTGAGCGCCGCGACAATCCAAGCCGACGCGTATCGCCGAGATTGCTCCTTGCGCGGGTCGTGGGCCAGATACCACCAGGCTGCCCCCCACGTCACACCCGCGAAGACACAACCTTTCCAGGCGCCGAACCCCGAACAGCCACGCACCGCCCATGTCATGCCGCCCAGTGCGACAAAAAGCAGCGTTGGCAGGATCAGATCGTTCAGCCAGTCGATGGGCTGAACCCGCGTCGAGTTCGCCGGGGGGCGCTCTTGGGGTTGATCGCTGGCGCGGGTCGTCATAGGCGGGGCTTCTTCAGCTGGTTCCAGTGGTTCCAGGCGAAAAGCGACGTCACCCGGGCCGAAGAAACCAGTTTAATTCCCTTGGAAAAATCAGCCAACTCAGGCGAGCCCCAACGATTCAGCCGGTGTCCAGTTATTCACTGGTTCGTGCACGGCGATCAAAATCGACCGCAGACTTCTCTTCGTAACCGGACGCAACGATGACCAAGGGCAGCGATTACTCCAGCGAGACCTTCGCCGAGTTCTACGATCACCTCGACGTCTACGTGAATCGTAGCGACGTCGATTTCTTCGTCTCCGAGGCCGTCGCCGCGCGCGGCCCGGTGTTGGAGCTGGGCTGTGGCACCGGTCGCGTGCTTTTGCCGTGCGCACGAGCGGGCGTGCCGATCTGGGGATTGGATTCCTCGGAGGCGATGCTGGCTCGCTGTCGGCACAAGCTGGCAACCGAGGCCGAGGACGTACGCAGCCGCGTTGTGCTCTCACCAGGCGATATGCGGAACTTCCACTTCGACACCGAGTTTCAGCTCGTCACGATCCCCTTCCGGCCGTTTCAGCATTTGGCCGCGGTTGAGGAGCAGCTCGCCTGCCTGGCGTCGATTCATCGGGCCCTGGCGAAAGGGGGCCGACTGATTCTCGACCTTTTTAATCCGTCTCTGACTGTCCTCACCGACGAGTCACGATTCGACGAGCACTCGAGCGGCGAGCCCTTTACGCTGCCCGATGGCCGGGTGGTCGAGCGCACCGAGCGCGTGACCAGCCGCGATTACTTGGGGCAAGTGGTCAGCATCGACCTGATCTTTTATGTGACTCACTCGGACGGTCGTCGTGAGCGGCTCGTCCAATCGATCGAGATGCGCCACCTGTTCCGCTTCGAGGTCGAGCACCTGCTGGCCCGCAGCGGGTTCGAGGTTGTGGCCGCGTATTGCGACTACAATCGAACGCCTCTCGACGCAGGTCCGGCGCAAGAACTTTTGTACGTCGCGCGAAAAGTGGGCCGCGGATGAAGCTCTGTCGCGGCGTTCAGGCGAGCGGCGACGATCTCGGGCTTCCAGCGAAGATCGACCGCCATTCGTCCCGCGGCCACGTGTGCTCGCAGGGCACGCGACCGGTCAAATCGGTCGGAGTCGAGGTCCGCGCGCGTCATGCCGCCGGCCCGGAAGGCCTCGTACATTTGCTCGATTCCGTCCGCGACGGTCCACCGCGGCCGGAAGCCGGGCACCTCCTGCGCGAGACGACTGCAGTCGACGCGGTAAGAGCGCCGATCGGCGCCGTTGCTCGGTTCAAACTCCATGCGACTGGGCACCAACTGATGGAGGAGTTCGGCCAACTCGCCAAGGCGGTAATTGTCTTCGGTCCGCCCGACGTTGAAGGTGCGGTTGTGGACCAATTGTCGAGGGGCAGCCAGAACGGCCTCGAATGCGCGACAAATGTCCTCCACGTGGACAAAGGGCCGCCACGCCAAACCGTCTCCGCGAAGGACGACGCGTCCGGTCGTCGCGACATTGGCCACTAATTCGTTGAGCGCCAAATCCAACCGCAGCTCGGGCGAAACGCCATAAGCCGTCGCGTTGCGCAGGACGGTGGGGCTGAAACTCTCGTTGGCCAGCAGACCCAAATTTCGCTCGGCGATCGCCTTCGACTCGGAGTACGAAGTGAGCGGTGCGGCGGTCGTGTCCTCCTCCAGCAGCGTTTCACCACGAGTGCCATAGACGCTGCAGGACGACGCGAACACAAACCGTGAAACGCCCGCCTGCTTTGACAACTCGGCCAGCCGGACCGTCGCCCGGGTGTTGATGTCGAGCGTCAACTCGCGGCCCACACGGCCGAGGGGATCGTTTGACAAGGCGGCGAGATGAATGACGGCGTCGAGCCCGACCAGGTCGGCGCGGGTCACGTCGCGGAGGTCCTCGGCCACGCACGGCACGATCAGTTGATCGTCGTCGACCACCGAGTTTCGATAGAGGCCGCTATCGAGGCCGAAAACTTGGTGCCGCTGCGCCAAAAGCCTCGGCACCAGCAAGCTGCCGATGTAGCCGTAACAGCCGGTGACCAGGATCCGCATCGCTTGAGGAACCTCGCTCGCTGAGTGTCGCGTGTTGGTTTACCGTCGAAGGGGGTTTCTTTCACGGTAAGGAGGACGCCGAGCCGTAGAGAAGATGAATTCGGAGGAGCAGAGATTGCCCGTCGAATGAGCCCGCCGGCGCTACCGATCGTTCCGATTGTGCGTCCGCTGACGAGACGTCGTCGTCGCGCGACAATTCGCGGCAATTGAGGGCTGATTCGTCCGCGATCAGTCGTCTGCGGGACGGCGGCGCAATTGCTTGGCCGCCGATCGCAAGCGTTTGTCGCTCAAGCGGCGGCGGCGCGAGCCGGCCGTCGGTTTGGTCGGTTTTCGCCGCTTGGGCTGCGCGACGGCCCGCGCGAACAGATCCCGTAGCTTCTCGTAGCAATCGTCGATGTTCTTCGGCTGGTCGCGGTACCGCTGGCTCGTGAGGATGAAATCGCCGGCCTCGGTGATGCGATGCCGATTCTGTTCGACAAACCGCGCCCGGACGCGTTCGTCGAGACTGGGCGATTCGAGCACGCGCCACCGCAGCAGCGCCTTGCTATTAACCTTGTTGACGTTCTGGCCCCCCGGTCCACCGCTCCGCGCGAAGGTGAACAAGAACTCGCCGAGCGGAATGCGCAACTGCGGCGCGACGATCAGGAATCGTTCGCCGTCACTGGGATCAGTCGCTTCGTCCGCGCTCGAGGACATTGGGGTTTCCTAGTTGCCGGTTGCCAGAGGCTCTATCAAACGGTGAGTCCGTCAATTATAGAGGAGCCAAGGCTGCGCTCGATCCTTGACTCTTTCAGGAAGGTCGCCGACATGTTCGATCGCGAACTCCGCTTGTACGGATTGATGAACGGACTGATGCAACGGCTGCTGGCTGAAGTCGATGAGGCGCGATTCCAGCATCCCCTGTGCGAAGGAGGCAACTCCCCCGCGTGGATTCTTTCCCACCTTGCGGTGGTCAACGACTACTGCCTCAAGAATTTCGGCGAACAACGGATCGCTCCCGCGGAATGGCACAAGCGGTTCCGCCCGGGCGCGATGCCGAAGGACGATCCCTCCCCCCTTCCCTCCAAAGCCGAGGTGCTGGAGACGCTCGAAAAGGGCCGGCGGCGAATCATGGAGACGGCCGCGAACGTCGATCCCGAAAAGATGAACCAGCCCCAGACGTCCGACTTCTTCAAGGATTCGCCGGTGAAGACGGTCGGCGACGTCGTGGCCCACCTGCTCACGACCCACTTCGCGTTTCACATCGGTCAGATTTCCGCGTGGCGACGGTTGGAGGGGAAGTCGCACCTCATCTGACGCCCTATGTCGTGGCCTCCGACCGGGCTTTTCCGCGCCGGCCGTTTTGCTAAACTCCGCATCCACTAGCGGTTCGTCTATTGCCGAATTGGGGTGGCTGGGGTCGGCGTCCTCGCCGCCCCCAGGTTTTTGGAGCGCCGAACCCGCGAGCTTCTGGGGGCGAACCGAAGCGGTTCGACCCCAGCCACCCGAAAGACAAGGATGTGTGGCGCCATGTACTGTTCTGAGTGTGGCAAACCGGCGGCAGGAAAGTTCTGTTCCAACTGCGGCACGCCGCTCGCTGTGGCTGGGACGGCGGTTTCGGTTACCGCGCCCGTGTCGACGTCGTCGGCTGGTGTGGCGAGCGTTCCCCCAGCGCCGCACATGCCGCTCGTGTCCGAAAGCGTTTTGGTCGTCGATTGGGAAAATGAATGGCGCTACGATGAGCTGATCAAAGTGCCCGAGGTGCGGCAGACGATCGAACGCCACACAAAAATGGCCCGCACGCCGATCAGCGGAGAACAATTCAGCAAGATCGCCGACAAGATCCTGCAGAATCCGCTGCCCAGCGATAAGCTGGCCGCCTTCGCCCAGCCGATCTTTGGCAGCTTCGGTATTCGCACCGGCAAAGAGCGCAGCGCGCTCATCGAGGCGCCGATCGGACGTGCGATGTTACGGGTGCTCTGTTCGCTGGCCCGTCACGGCCAATCGCTGCGGCGCGTCAAACAAGATTCCGACGGCTGCGTTTTCGACGCGATGCTCCCTTCGGATCCGATGTCGCTGGAAGGCGACCTGATCGTTTCGGTCCATCGCCGCAATTCGCGGGCGGAAGTCACGGCGTCGACGAACATCACGGGGCAGATTTACGATTGGGGCAAGAGCCGCCGCTGCCTGGATGCGTTCTTCGACGATCTGCAACTCGACCCGGCTTGAGCCAGGATTCCTCCGGGCTCTCGAAGCGATGGCCGCAAGAATTCCAGCCTCGATGGTGCTGGCCGCATCCGAAGCGTAAATTCGGAGCGATGGCCGATTTCCCGTCGAGGACTGATTCCATGTCGAGACAAATGAACCGTCGGACTGCGCTTAAGCGCTGCGCAACTGGCGTCTGTTAGTGCCGCGGGCGTTTTGTCCCCGACACGAACTTCGCATGCCCAGGGGCAATCGACGATCGCCGTGAGCGTGCTGCTCGACGAACCGATCGGGCGGATCAAGCCGGCGCTTTATGGGCAGTTCACAGAGCACATCGGCGGCGTGATCTACGACGGCATTTGGGTGGGGCTCGACTCGAAAGTGCCGAACATCGAGGGGATTCGACGCTCGGTGGTCGAGCACGTCCGCCGCCTCGGCAAGGTTGTCATCCGCTGGCCGGGAGGCTGCTTTGCGGATGCCTACGATTGGCGCGACGGCATCGGTCCGCGCGAAAAGCGCCCGCGCCGCTTCGGCCGCTGGCAAGAGGACACCGAATCAAACCAGTTCGGCACGCGCGAGTTCATCAAGTTCTGCCGGCTGTGCGGGGCTGAGCCCTATCTCGCCGGCAACGTCGGCACGGGGACGCCCGAGCAGTTTCAGCGCTGGGTCGAATACTGCAACGCGCCGGCCGGCGCGACGTCACTCGCCGACGAACGCGTGGCCAACGGTGACCGCGAGCCGTTTCGCGTCCGCTATTGGGGCGTCGGCAACGAGAGCTGGGGCTGCGGCGGCAAATTCACCCCCGAAGACTACTGCACCCAATACCGCCGGTTTACCGAGTGGTTGCCGGCGTACGGCGTACCTCATTACCTGATCGCCTCGGGGCCCAACGGCAACGACCTCGACTGGACGCGGCGGTTCTTTAAGAAGTGGACCGACTATGCCCGCGCTCCGCTCTCGGGCTGGGCCGCCCACTACTACTGCGGCACGACCGGGCACGCGCTCAATTTCACGCGGGACCAGTGGTATGAGATGCTCGAAAAAGCCAACCGCATGGAGCGGCTGATCGTCGATCAGTGGGCCGCGATGGGCGAGTTCGATCGTGGTCGCAAAGTGAAGTTACTCATCGACGAATGGGGCTGCTGGCATCCGAAAGGTACCGAGCTGAACCCGCACCATCTTTTCGAGCAGAAATCCTGCCTGCGTGACGCGCTCTGCGCGGCCCTCACGCTCGACACCTTCAATCGCCATGCCGACAAGATCGACATGGCTAATGTCGCTCAACTGGTCAATAACATTCACACGCTGTTCCACGCCGACGGCGACAAATTCGTCGCCACGCCGAATTTCTACGTCTTCGAGATGTACCGCCCGCATCACGACGCGCAGGGCGTGCGCCTCGACGTGCAAGCACCTGCGGTGTCATTCAACGCCAAGGGACCGACGCAGGTGTTTCGTGTCGCGGGTTCGGCGTCTCACGCCGATCGCCGCGTGACGGTCACGCTCGTTCACACCCATGCCAGGGAGCCGGCCGAGGTCTCCCTGTCCTTGCGCAGTGGGTCAGCCGACCACGTGGACCACACGGTGCTTACGCACAAATCGCTCAACGCGCACAACACGTTCGAGCAGCCAGACGAGTTGGTGCCGAAAACTTCGAGCACTTCCTACCGCGGGTCCACCTTCACGTGCGTCCTGCCGCCGGCTTCTGTCAATCGATTCGACATCGCGATTGCGTAATAACGCCCAAAGAGCGGATCCGTTTCGACCTAGCAAGAGATGAGCCGTGACCAGCCTGACCGTCGAGAATTACCTCAAGGCGATCCTGCAGATCTCACTGAACGGCGGCAGCACATCTGTCTCGACGGGCGAAGTCGCCACCGCGCTCGGCGTGCTGCCGGGAACTGTCACCAGCATGCTCAAGACGCTGGACGAGGGGAAGCTCGCCAAGTACACGCCCTACGAGGGGGTCGTCCTCACCGCCGCGGGGCGGAAGGTGGCCATGCGGATCCTGCGCCGGCATCGCCTCATCGAGCTGTTCCTGGTGAAAACGCTCGATCTGCCGTGGGACGAGGTCCACGGTGAAGCGGAAAACATGGAGCACGCGGTCAGCGACCAGCTCATCGATCGGATTGACGAGTTCCTCGGACGCCCACAGTACGATCCGCACGGCGATCCGATTCCCACGGCCGAGTGCAAACTGCCTGCCGAACGTCAGACGGCCACCCCGCTCACCGAATGTGCGGCGGCATCGCGGATCAAGATCGGGCGCATGATCAACCAGGCGCCGGAGTTCCTCCGCTTTCTCTCGGCTTCCGGCATTGCAGTCGGAAGCATCGCGACGGTCGTTTCAAACACGCCCGAGGCTGGAATCGTGAGTCTCGATCTCGGCCGACGCACGGTCGACCTCGGTTATTCGGCCGCCGAACAGTTGCTGGTCGAGCCCGTCAAGCGCTGACCCGCGCCGGGCGGTCGAATTCGAGCGCACCCCCTCCCCGATTCCCGGTTGGACTTGACAATTCGAGCCCCCGGTATTTTGATAAGTCAAAACTTTTAATTTGATAGATGACGTGTACTACATTTGATAATATGAAACATGAGAGGTGGGCATGGACAGGCTCGGAGTTCGACACAATTCGCGCGGCGGTTTTACGCTGATCGAGCTGCTCGTGGTGATTGCGATCATCGGAATTCTGGCGGGCCTGCTGTTGCCCGCCGTGCAGGCCGCCCGCGAATCCGCGCGGCGCATCCAGTGCGTCAACAACCTCAAGCAAATCGGCCTGGCGCTCCATCACTACGCGGACGTCAATCTCTGCTTTCCGCCCTCATACGTTCAAGGATCCGCGACCGCGACCGGAGTCTCTTATGGCATCAAGGTCCCCGATTTGGGCTATAACAACGTGAACGGATGGGGGTGGGGCGTCCTGATCCTGCCCTACCTCGAACAGGGCAACCTCCTTCAGAAGTTCAAAATCAACCTCCCGTGCTGGGCAACGGAAAATGCGACCGCCGTCCAGACCCAAGTCTCGGTGTACCTCTGCCCTTCGTCGTCGAAGCCCGGCGCCTTCGACCCGTTCGCGCTGCAACAGTACTCGGGAGGCACTAACGAAGACCCTCTGAGCCCGGCTCCGTACGACCCCCCGATCTTATTTTCGCACGGCCACTATGCGCTCAACGCGGGTCAAAACGGGCCTTGGAATCGCACCAGCGCGTATTCCATCGATTTCACGGTTCCGGAACCCGTCACAGTTGGCTCCCAAGTCGAATTTGACATTATCAACGGGCCGTTTTACCGGAATTCCCATACACGCCCGCGCGACGTCACCGATGGCTTGTCGCAGACCGTCTTCGCCGGAGAAGCGGACCCCATCCTGTGCAACAAGACCTGGGTCGGCGTCGTTCCCTGGAGCATTATTCCGCCGCAGGTCCCGCCCATCGGCATCGGCGACACCAATAGCGGCGGTTGCCTGGTCGGCGTCCACAGCGGCCCCGACGTCCACGACCATCCCAACATCATCATCCACGCTCCGGACAATCCCTTCGGGCATACGGACGAGATGTACTCGGAGCATGCCGGTCAAACCGGCGGCAATGTCCTGTTTGGGGACGGCTCGGTGCGGTTTGTCAGCGCCTTCATTGACCCCGACACGTGGTGGTTTCTGTCGACGATGAACGGCGGCGACACGCCGGATTTGTCGATCTTGGAGGAGTGATTAGTGGTCCGTCCATCGCTATCTGACTGGTATGGGTGCGATGCCCACGGCTCGGCGTGAGAATGTCCGGGAATTCGAGTGTGTACTTGCTCTCCTCGATCGCTTTGAATTCCCGCCGGGTCTCACGGCCCGGCGTGGGCATGTTTTCCGCTGCGAATCGCGCATGCCCACCGAAACCGGTGGGCATGGCACCCGACATTTAGCGGTAGACGCACCACTCGCGCCCGCGAATTCCGGTTCGCCGCCGAAATCGGAGCGGCCGGCAAGGGGAGTTGAGAACATGGCCGACGAAAAAGGCGTGAGAAGAGCGGCTGTTGCTGCGACTGGCGTTGGCGCGCTGCTGCTGGGGACCTGGTTTGCCTATTGGGGCAAGCCGCCGCAGATCGGGGCGGACAAAGAGGCTATCCAGACCGTCGACGCGCTCTTTACGGCTTTTACGTCCCGAAATCCGGCACGACTGGCCCAATGCGAGGAGCGCCTGCACGCGCTCAGAGATGCCGGAGAATTGCCGCCCAACGCTGCCGCCTACCTCGACGGCCTTATCAGGACCGCGCGTGGAGGCAATTGGCAAGGAGCGGCACAGAAGCTTTTCAACTTCATGAAAGCGCAGCGTCGTGAAGGAGCCTAGAGTGCGTTGCCTGACCGTGTCGCGGGCCGGCAGGGGGCTGCGTACCCGCTGAGTCCAGTGCGAATCTGGGTGGGCAGCTCGACTTCCTCGGCCAGATTAGAATGGCTGTTTGGCCGCCACATGCCTGCGAGCGATTTCGGGCGATTGCTTCGCCAGAAATTCTTGAAGGACGAGACATGAAGGACCTCTCCGGTTCGTGTTATGCTAATTCAACCAGCGGCGAAGTTCGCTTCCATCGAGGCAGGACACCACTTGGTCATGCCGCTTGATCTGCCGATTGTCGCACAGTCCAACGTATCGAGCGTGCCGCCGCCAATTCCGGCGACGAGGGCTGCCGATGTGCGAACAGCACTGCGGCTGACGTACATCACACTTTTCTGGATGACAATTGAAGGGATCGCGTCAATCACGCTGGGCGTTTTGTCCAACAGCATTCTGTTGGAAGCCTTCGGGATTGACAGTGCCATCGAACTGTTCAGCGCCTTGGTTCTTCTGTGGCGGCTGCGCGTGGAGGCTGGCGGCAAAGCCGACGAGGCACGTCTCGAGCGAGTCGAGCGCCGCGCGTCCCGACTCGGCGGTTACGCACTTTACGTTCTGGCCCTGTACGTTTTGGCGAGCTCGGTTTTCGGGTTGGTTGACCATCATGTCACCGACACGCATCAGAGCGCCTGGGGCATCTTGATCGGCGTAGTGGCGGCTGCGGGAATGCCGCTCTTGGCGAAGCACAAACTCAAAGTTGCCGCCCCGGACCGCCTGAACTCCAAGGCGCTGCGGGCCGATGCGATGGAAGCCTTCACCTGCGGCTACCTGTCAATCGTGTTGATTGTCGCCTTGGTGGCAACGCGACTCTTCGGATTCTGGTGGCTCGACAGTGCGGCGGCATTGTTTCTCATTCCGCTGCTCATTCGAGAAGGGCGGGAAGCGATTCAGGGAGAGTGCGGTTGTTGCCACGCGTGAAGGTGGGCGCGGCCATTCGGGCGGCTAGCAGCCCGTCGCGCGAGATCGTTTCGGTGAACGGCGTTACGCTCGCGTAGCCGTCCCCAGGTTGAACAGCCTCTCGGCATTAAGATGGCCGATCTTTTCGCGATCGGCCGGGCTGATCGGGGCTTCGTTCAAAAACGCGACGGCCTCCTTGCAGTCGGCAAACGGATAGTCGACCGAAAAAAGAATGCGGTCGACGCCGAACACCGAGAGGCGCACTGCAGCGGCGGGACCGTCGTATAGCCGCACGTTGTCAGGTGCACGTGCTCGCGGATCGCTTCCGCGATCGATGGGCGGCCGACGCGCAGGCGGCTCATGGCGAAGTCGGCCCGCATCAGTGAGAACGGCAGGTTCTCGCCCATGTGGCCCACGACGACTTGCAGACGCGGATGCCGGTCGAACACTCCCCCCAACACCAGCCGCAGCACGTGCAGGCCCGTTTCGGCATGCCAGCCCCAGCCGGCCGACCCGAGCGCCAGGGCCGTCATCGGCTCCAGACCGCTGAAATAGATGTCGGCGACCCCTTTCGGCGGGTAAGTCGGGTGCAGGTAGATCGGCACGCCGAGCCGCTCGATCGCCGCCAGCATCGGCTCAAATTCCGGCGCGTCGAGGAAACGCCCCTGAGTGTGCCCGTTAATGATGATCCCGCAGAAACCGAGTTCCTGGACGGCTCGGCGAGCCTCCGTGGCAGCCGCCGCCGGATCAGGTGTTGGCACGCTCGCCAGCGCATTGAACCGCGTCGGATGAGCTTTCACGGCCGCGGCGGCGTAGTCGTTGAACTTGTGGGCGAGCGACACGGCTTCGGCCGCACCGACCTGCTGCGTACCGGGCGCAACCGCGGAGAGGACCTGGACTTCGATCCCCGCGGCGTCCATCGCCTTGAGCCGTCCGTCGCCGACGTCGGCGAGCGCGTCGACGATAAATTGCGGCGGCTTCAGGATGTTGCCAAAAGCGGCGCCGATGTCCTCGGCCGGCAGCATGTGCTCCTCGAGCGTGATCAGCCTCATAGTTGACTCCTTTTTTTGTGCAGAGGGTTCACGGCTTGGATGAAGGCGGCAAAACGCGTTCCTCGATCCAGCCCCGGACGACTTCCATTCCAAACCGCTGGAGCTGTTTCAGAAGCGTTTTGAGGCGGTCGCGGTCGAGATCCTGTTCATACGCCCGCAAGAGAGCCCCCGATTGGGCTTCGCTTAAAACAGAGATGAGCGCCGGCATCACCTCTTCGAGAATGCCCCAATCGTGTTGCCGTTCGAGGTCAGAGCAAACGGGGACGACCGTCGCCAGCGAGCTGCCGAACAGCTCGCGCACATAGTCGACCGCATCGTGAATTGCGTGTTCTTTCGCCCGCACTGGTTCGCGCCACTCGTAAGGCGGCGACCATTCCAGTACGGGCCGCAAGAGGTCGATGTGAGTCACCACGCCGAACTTCGGAGCAGGTTTGAACTGCGGCTGCGATTGGTACCAGGTCTCGACATCGCGCAGCGTGCGGCGATCCGCCTCGCGAGCCGGCGAGTGCGCGTCCATCACGACCAGGACCGCGTGCGACTCCTGCAACGCTTCGCGGATTTCTTGCAACTGCTCGGGAGACGCTCCTGCTTCCCCGTATCCTGGCGTGTCGAGCAGTGTCACGCAGACCGGCGGCGTGCCGAAGGTGGCCTGATAGCGATGCACTTCGCGCGTCTTCGGCAGGATGTCGACGGCCGCCTGGTGAGCTCCGGTCAGCGCGTTGATCAGGCTCGATTTACCCGAGCTCACCTGCCCGACCAGTGCCACGTTGACGCATTGAGCGTTCGGCGGGCCGCCTGGCGACGCGACACGCTCGGGCGAGCGGTTTGCATCGGACTGAAAATGACGGCGGTAAGCGTCCGCCCCACCGCGCAGCCGTCCGCTGTTCATTTCGATCAGATAAAATCCGATCTCCCGGATGAAGCGCAGATAAATGACCGCCAGCACCTCGGTTTGCAGTTCGGTGGTGATCGGATCGGCCGTCATCCGCGAAGTCCAGAGGCGGGCGATGTTCGCCGGGTTCATCAAAATGGAGGCGGCCCACGTGGTGTTCTGAATCCGTCGCACCCACTTGGGCGCGTGCTGCAGCATCTTCCAGTGCTTGATCGACAGCATGCGGCTGCCCGGTAGCGAAGTCAGGAGCCACTGCTCGAGGTCGTCGAGCGCCAGCCGCACGGCCGCGAGCACTTCAGGGACCGTCAGCGAAGAAAAAGGGTCTTCCGCGTCGGGAAAGTAGTTGCAAGCCAGATCCGTGGCCAGCTTCTGCGCCTGTTGCCGATAGAAGTCGGGATCGGTGAGCTGCGTCGGCGTCAGTTGATCCACTTGCTGCTGGAACTGTCGCACGATTAATGCGGCCTGTTCGTCGCGTGGCGTCCAGTGAGGCGGAACGGTCACGGCGTGCCCCTGCCGCATCGGATGACCGGTCCGCCAGAACCGCCCGAGCACCCACGCCGCCACCCAAAAAAGGGGTGCCACCCACCACGACTGCCGCAACAGGCCGGTTTCCCAAAGCGCGAACCCGCCCAGAATGCCGTAGATCAACACGGGCAGGAAGACGAGGAAGCCGAGAACTGCCGAACGTCGCGAGATCACGCGTGGGTCTCCGCCAAAGTCGTCTTCCAGAGGGCGACGCCCTTCCGCAGTTGTTCCTGATAAACCTGGCGCAGCTCGCTCGCATCCGGGACGTGTCCTTTGCGGATCTCCAAAAAGTACCAGTTCCACACCCATCCCGACGCGTACATGAACGCAAAGGCCGCCGCGGCGTTGGCGGCCATTCCCAGCCAGGGGATGAATTTCAACAGTTCGCGAAGGCCCATCCGAATCGCCAGCCGCCCACCCATTGCCACCGTGACGTGGGCCAGCGCGGCTGCGTCGAGATGCTGCTGGTTGACGCGCGCCAAACGATGCGCGAGATGCGATTGAATGGCCATCACCACCGGCAGGTCGATCCAAGGAATGGGGACCGCCGCCGCTGACGCAGCCAATACGCTATGGGCCAGGATAATCGGCAACGAGCGCTCCTGCTGAATCTCGAGCAGCGCCTCGCGCAACTGGTCCATTTGCAACAGCGTCTGGCGATAGGCCTTGGGCAAGAGGTCGAGGACCGCCGCTTTGAGCCGCGGCCCGCCGAAATCCTGTTCGTCGAATCCGTCGCTCGGCGGCGTGAGATCGATCGGGACTGCGCGATCAAAGAGACCGTCGAAGCGATCGTACTGCGCGGTCAGGCATCGACGAAGATCCTCCGGGATGTTCGCCGGCATCGGGCGATCGGACGATTCAAACGGATCGGGATTGGGATGTTGCTGCCCGGGATACGCGTCGTGCAGGCAGCTGACGGCCAGCAAGACGGGCCGTTCGGCGTTGGCTTTGCGAATTTGTTTAAGTGGTCGGACGATTTCGTCGGTCGCCTGATCGGTCGCACGAACGGTTGCGATGACCAGGTGAGTTCGTGAATCGAACTGGGCCAGATCTTCAGCCGGCTCGTAGCCGGCCTCGCCCAGCCCGCGGGTATCGAGAAACTGAACGATGGGGACGTCCGCATCGGGAAAGCTGAAGAGCCGTGAGTGCCGTGTCTGTGGCCGATACCCGCGCCCGATCTCGGCGTCGGCCGCGCCGGTGAGATACCGGACAATCGACGTCTTTCCGCTCCCCGTCTTTCCCAGCAGCCACAAACAGGGAATTGGAGCCGTCGCCAAAAGCTCCGATCGGCGGCGCAAAAACTCGTCTTTGCGCTGGGGACCGAAGAACTTCCAGGGATTCCACATGCCGTTTGCGGCTTGCTGGTTTGGGGGGCGGGCAGGCGTTGCGATCACGGAATTCTCAGTTCCGCAGGGGCCGAGAACAAGGTCGCGTTTGTCAAAGGGTGGGGTTACTGCGAATAATTGATGGTTGTTGCGGCGCCGGGCGGTCCGACGGCGTGCACCGAGCGGGCCTCCCTGGGCTTGCCGCATCATTCCGGGTCGCATAAAAGACCCAAATTGCGCGCCCTCGTGCCTGGGGAGGGCCAAGCTCCTGCTGAGCCGTTACTCGCTTGTGAGACGGCTGGGCGGAGCCTCACCTTGCCGACTGTCGGCTGATTTCGAAGGCGTCGGCGCTCGATTTTTATAACGGGAGGATTGGTTCGGGATGGCGGTGTTGTTGCAGATCAAGAATGCGACCAAGAGTTACGGGAACCAGGTCCTCCTCGACGATGCGGAGATGACGTTAGTCGACGACGTAAAGGTTGGATTTGTCGGCCGCAACGGCGCCGGCAAAAGCACCCTCTTGCGCATCCTCTTGGGTGAAGAGGAACTCGAACGCGGCGAAGTGATCCGCCACCCCAAGCTGCGGCTCGGTTACTTGCGGCAGCACGACCCGTTTCACCCCGGCGAAACGGTGCTCGACTTTTTGATGCGCGACAGCGAGCAGCCCGATTGGAAATGCGGCGAGGTCGCCGGAATGTTCGAGCTCAAGAGTGAGCTGCTCGAGGGGCCAGTCGCCAAGCTCTCCGGCGGATGGCAGACGCGCGTGAAGCTGGCCGCGTTGCTGCTGCACGAGCCCAATCTGTTGCTGTTGGACGAGCCGACGAACTTTCTCGATTTGCGCACGCAGATCCTGCTCGAACACTTTTTGCGGAACTATCAGGAAGCCTGCTTGATCGTCTCGCACGACCGGGCCTTCCTCCGCGCGACTTGCACTCAGACGCTCGAAATCGCCCGCGGCAAGCTGACGATGTTTTCGGGGAAGATCGACGCCTTCCTCGAAAACCAGCGCGAGCGGCGCGAGCGCGACGAGCGGACGAACGCGACCGTGCTCGCAAAACGCCGCCATCTGGAAGAATTCATTGCCAAGAACAAGGCCCGCGCCAGCACGGCGACCCGGCGCGGTCCAAAAGCCGGCAGCTCGAGAAGCTCGACCTGATTCAGATCGACACCGACGAGCCGACGGCGAAAATCCGCGCTCCCGAGGTCGAACCGCGCAAGGGGCCCGCCGTTCGCTGCCGTGACCTCGCGATTGGCTACCCGCAGCGCGACGTCGCCAGCCAGATCGATCTCGAAATTGACCATGGCTGGCGGGCGGCAGTCGTCGGAGATAACGGCCAAGGGAAAACGACCCTCTTGCGGACGCTTGTCGATTCGCTCAAACCGCTGGCAGGCGAAGTTCGCTGGGGTTACGGCTGCCAGGTCGGTGTTTACGCCCAGCACGTCTACACGAGCCTGCCCGATAAAGAAACGGTGATGGGCTACCTGGAGCAGAAGGCCGCCATCGGCACGAAAACGCAGGCCATCCTCGACCAGGCGGCCGCCCTGCTCTTTCGCGGCGATCACATCGAGAAGCCAATCTCGGTCCTCTCCGGCGGCGAGCGGGCTCGGCTCTGCCTGGCCGGCCTCCTATTGGCCCAACACAACGTGCTGATTCTCGACGAGCCGGGCAACCACTTAGACGTCGACACCGTCGAGGCGCTCGCCGAGGCGCTATTGGCCTACCAGGGGACGGTGATCTTCACGAGCCACGACCGCCACTTTATGAAGCGCGTGGCGACCTGCATCGTCGAGGTGCGCGACAGCCGCGTCGTCAACTATCGGGGCGATTACGAGGCCTACCTGTACGCCGTCAACAAAGAGATCGATCAAGGCGAGCGCGAACGTGAGAGTCGCGCGGCCCGACCAACTCCCGCGAAAGCTGTGCCTGCGCAGACCGAACGCGCCGCTCCTCGCCCCGCCCCGAAAAACGGCCGCGCGGCGCAAAGAGATCGCCAATCTCGAACGGTCGATTGCTCAGCTCGACGCACAAAAACGCGAATCCAATCGTCAATTGCTCGAAACCACCGACGCGGCGGAGGCCTTGCGCCTGCACAACGAAGTCACCTCGTTGACGGCGCAGATCGCCGAAGCCGAAGACCGGTGGTGCCAGCTCCAAGAGGAGGTCGCCGCGGAGTAAGTGACCTGGCTCCGCGAGCATTGTCGCCCCATGACGTCAGCCGCACCCCAACACGATTCCGCGAATTTCGATCCGAGCAAGCCGCTGGCCGGGCTTCGCGTGCTCGATTTTTCGCACGCGCTGGCCGGTCCCTTTTGCACGCTGATCCTGGCGGAGTATGGGGCCGACGTTTACAAGCTCGAATCGCGCGACGGCGGCGATATCGGCCGGGGTTGGGGCCCGCCCGACTACGGCGATCAGTCGAGCTTTTTCATGGGGCTCAACCGCGGCAAGTTCGGCATCTCGATCGATCTGAAACGGCCCGAGGGAATCGACCTTTGCCTGCGGCTCGTTGAGACGATGGACGTCTTTATCGAGAATTTTCGCCCGGGCACCATGGAGCGGCTGGGGCTCGGCTACGACGCGGTGCAAGCCCGCAATCCCCGCATCGTCTACTGCTCGATCTCCGGCTACGGGCAGGACGGGCCCTCGCGCGACGAACCGGCGATGGACTTGATCGTGCAAAGCTCGAGTGGCCTGATGAGTATCACGGGCACCCAGGAGAGCGGACCGGTCCGCTGCGGCTACTCGGTGGCCGACGTCAGTGCGGGCATGTTCGCGATCATGGGGATCCTAATGGCCCTGCGGTCTCGCGAAAAAACGGAACGCGGCCAATACATCGATGTCTCGATGTTCGACAGCATGATCTCTGGCATGACCAGCTGCTTCATGATCTACCTGGGATCGAATGCCCTGCCGAAGCCGATGGGCTCGGCCTATCCCACGATCGTCCCCTACCGGGTCTTCTCGGCGCAGGACCGGGACTTTTCGATCGCCGTCGGCAGCGAGAAGCTCTGGACGGCCTTTTGTGCCGCCATCGATCGGCCCGACCTCGAACGTCACCCCGATTACGCGACCAACCAACTGCGGGTCAAGAATCGGCCCGCGATCGAGGGGCTGTTGTCCGACCTCTTTCGCGCGCGGCCGGCGGCAGAGTGGCTCAAAATCCTGGGGGCCGGCGGCATTCCTTGCTCGCTTGTGAGAAACCTGCGAGAAGTCGTTGAGGATCCGCAGAGCGCGGTCCGTGGCATGTTTCCGACGGTCGAGCAGTCGCCGGTCGGGCCCCATCGGGTGACCGGCGCCCCGATTAAGTTCGCCCGCGGCGGGCAGTCGAAGAAACCCGCTTCGGCGCCGCGTTCGGCCCCGATGCTTGGTGAGCACACGCGCGCGACGCTGACCGAGTTGCTGGGACTCGATGGTCCCTCGATCAGTAAGCTGGTCGAGAGCGGCGTCGTGTTCCAGGCAAAAGAATCTCGCGGCTCCGCTTAGGCGATCAGCGCAAGCCTCACATCGTGTGAAAAAAAACACGACCGGCAAAAATGCCGGTCGCGCGTGAGATGGTTTCTTCGATGCGCGGGCTAAATCTCAATCAGACCGCGCGGCGCTCTGAGCGCTTACTTCTCGCGCCGCTCGTTGCCTTTCTCGTTACCGGGATTGGCGGGACGCTCGTTGCCCTGAGGACGCTGGGGCTGGGCGGCGCCTCGAACGGTCTTGCCATTTTGTTGCGGTTGATTTTCAACGCCGCGTTGGCCGTTTTCCTGTCGGTTATTGTTGCCGCGCATATCACCGTGCGCGTCGTGGTTGCCCCGGAAGAACGTCTGCACCCGCTGCTGCATCTGGGGATCGCGCAGTTCGGCAACGTCCCGAATACGTGGCAGATCGCGAATGCGGTCACGCCCAAAGTCGAGCGTGAAAGCACGGCGACCGACGTCGAACATCCCCGCGCCCCACGGAATGGCAACCATGCCGCCATCAGCCGCGATCACCGCGTACTCGAGACATCCGCTGTCGGAGATCACGAAATCGCGGACGGTCCCATAACTCACGCCGCCTTGCAGCATGACGTTGGAACCGAGGATCACGCTTCCCTGAAGCATGCGATTTTGATCACCACGCGCTCCGGGCGCGAATGTGCGATTCGCACCAACTTGACCGTTCGGAGCGATCTGCCCCGCCGGCGGTCCCGCGGGTCGGACCACTTGGCCCAACGCACACTGCGCGGTCGGGCAAACGACGCAGGCTACCAAGGCGATGTCGAGAAGTTTGCGAGCGGAAACGAACATAGAGTAAATCCTTTGTTGCGGGTGTTTGAAGCTCGGTGCGCCGCCCTCGTTACAGCGCACCTCACGCGAGCAATCCGATTGCAAAAGCTCTCAGCATTGGCCCGCGAAGCGTTACCGCGATGGCAATGCACTTCATGTGCCAAATCAGGCCGTCATTCGCGCGAGCCCGCGCGCACCGCTGATGGGACATCGCAATTCGCCAGTTGCGAACTGCAATCGGCGCCCAAGGTACTTGTTCGATTCGGGATTCACGGACCTCGTACTCCTCGAGAATCTAACCCCTGGGGATTCGCTGGCGCGCAGGTCGGCCGTTAGAGAACCGGCTTCGTCCCGCCAAGCACGCGGAGTGCCGCACCGCCTCCGAATTGCACAAACGCCTTGTGCAACTCCAGGGCGGATTGCTATTTATGGTGAATGCATCGCCGGGTTCGCGACCCCAAACGAGGGGCGCGCCGTGTCGAATTGAGCCGGTTCGACGTTCGAGACCGCGAGAATCTCCAAAACCGGCCGCTCTGTTTGCGGGTACCGTCTAAGAACAGGTCGATAACTTCGAACAAATAGCAGGTCGGGGCCTGGGACCGCCCCGTTAGCTGGTCATTTCTGTGCTGCTCTAACCGCCGAGTCAGTGGGAGAACCGTATGCGATTGACGTGGGTCGTTTTGGGGACCGCTATGGTGTTCGCCGCGCAAAGCGCACCCTCACGGGGCGACACTCTGACTGCCGCAAAGCTGGGGCAGAAGATCGCCGATGTGACTTTCGTCGATGCGGCGGGCAAAAAGACGCCTCTTGCCGATCTCAAGGGGACGAAGGCGACGGTCGTCGTTTTCTTGTCGTTCGAGTGCCCGGTCTCGACGAGCTATTCGCCCGTTTTGACCGAGATGAAGAAGCGGTACGCCGATCGTGGCGTGACCTTTGTGGGTGTCTGCGCGGCAGAGTCGGAAAACCCGGCCAGCATTGCCAAGCGTGCCACCGAGTTTGCGATCGGCTTCCCCATCTTCAGCGACAGTCAAGGAAACGCGGTCGCCGCGTTCAAGGCCGAAAAAACTCCCGAGGCTTTTCTGCTCGATCACAATCTGGTGCTCCGTTACCGCGGCCGGGTCGACGACGCATTTGCCGCCCGGCTCAAGCGAAACCAGCAGATCAAGTCGCACGATCTGGAGACCGCACTCGACGAGGTGGTTGCCGGCAAGGCCGTCAGCCATCCGATCACCGAAGCCGTCGGCTGTCTGATCGGCGCGGAAAGGGAGATCAAGAAGGACGGCTCGGTCACCTATTACCGCGACGTGCTCCCGCTTTTGCAGGCCAACTGCCAGCACTGCCACCGGCCGGGCGAAATCGGGCCGTTTGCCCTGATGAACTACAAGCAGGCCGTCAACTGGGCCGAAGACATCAAGACCTACACCGAGACGCGGCAAATGCCCCCCTGGAAGATCTCGGGCGGCCTTCCGTTTCACAACGATCGCCGAATGAGCGACAAAGATATCGCCACGCTCGCAAAATGGGTCGAAGAAGGAACGCCTGAAGGCAATCCCTCCGATGCCCCGCCGCCCCGGCAGTTCACGACCGGCTGGCAGCTCGGCGAACCGGACCTGGTGCTGACGCCCTCGAGTGAATTCACGGTGGGTCCGGGCGGTCCCGATTTGTTCCGCGTCTTCGTCTTGCCGACGAACCTGGCCGAAGACAAATTCGTCGTCGGCTACGAAGTGAAACCGGCCAATCCTCGCGTCGTCCACCACACGCTCAACTTCATCGACACGACGAAGGCGGGTCGCGGGTTGGAAAAGTTCGCACAGGCCCGCGAGGCCAAGCACCCGTCAAAGGACGGCTACGACCGGGGACCGGGATATTCCTCCGACATGGGCGTCGGGTTCTTCCCGCAGGGTGGCCTCGGCGGTTGGGCGCCGGGCCAATTGGCGCGGCAGATGCCGGAAGGATATGGCTTCCTGTTGCCCAAGAAGTCCGACGTCGTCGTGCAAGTCCACTACCATCGCGACGGCCGCGTCGAGCGCGACAAATTGCAGATCGGTCTGTATTTCGCCAAGAAAAATGACGGGATGAAGGCCTTCAAGGGGGGCGTGATTCCCGGCAGATTCATCGCGATTCCCGCGAACGACCCGAACTACAAGGTCTACGGTTCGACCACCGTCAAGGAAGAGTGCATCCTGCACAACATCACGCCGCACATGCATCTCGTCGGCAAGAAGATCAAAGTCACGATCAAGATGCCGAACAAACCCAAGGAAACGCTGCTCGAGATCGGTGCGTGGGACTACAACTGGCAGGAGACCTACTTCCTCAAGGATCCGCTGAAGCTGCCGGTCGGCACCGTGCTCGACGTCGAAGCGGTCTACGACAACAGCGTGAAGAACCCCAACAACCCGAGTAATCCGCCCAAGCTCGTCACCTTCGGCGAGCAGACGACCAACGAAATGTGTTTCGTCTTTCTGGGCGCGACCTCCGACGGCAAAGAGCGATCGCCGTTTGGCAATTCCTTCGGCGGCGGCCGACGGCGCGACCGTGAAAAGGCGAAAGAGGCCGTCAAGAAGGCCGAGGGGAAACAAGCCAGCCGCTAAGCGCTGCTTCCGACGGGCGAAAATACGGCGGGTGGCGGGGGCGCTCCGCCTTGCGGAAGCCCCCGAGACCGATCCCTCTGCGGGACGATCGCCGAAGCGTTTAACTAACGCTCCTGGATTCCGCAAAGCGGAGCGCCCCGGCCACGCCGCCGTTCTCGGGCAGCACGGTCGCAGTTGACGTGACCTGACTTTATTTGAACACGGTCATTTCGCTGGCTTGGCTTGTTCGCGAAGCGGGCCGTCTGTGACCTGGAGTAGCTGAGCCGCTTGTTCCAAGACGCGTGTCTGCTCTTGGAGCTTTTGCAGCGTCTCGAATTCTTGTTGCGGATCGACATTTGATCCCTCAATGTAACCTTGTCGCAACTCGCCCCACCCCGAGTGGCCGGGCATGCCCGCACTGATGCCCTGATGCTTTTTCAGCTTCGCCAAGTAAACGTTGTCGCCGCACGGCGTGAACTCGCTGTCAGGAGGAAGGAAATTCAAGAAGATGCCGCCGACTTCCGTTCGATCCTGTCTCGGTTTCCCATCCGCCGACTCCCCGGGCTCGGTCACCCGGACTCTGCCGTCGGTTGTGATTTCAACATTCGATACGCGCTCCGGGATCTCCAGTCTGGGGCACAGCATCCAATCGCGATTGAGCCCGTGCAAGACCATTCGACCGCGTCCGTCTAAGGTAAATCGGCCGCAACGCGTATAATAGGGTGTAGCCTTCGACTCAATGTCCGCGGGCTCCACCCAGAAGAAGCCTTCACCGGCGATGGCCAGATCGAGCGCGCGGCCCGTTCGACGGATCTTGCCGGGGCTCATGTCCGTAACGGGTGGAGCCATCGCCGCCCTCACCTGATACGACGACGGAAGAAGTCCCTGCTCCTGGGGCACGACCTCGGAATGTGACGAACCGGCAAGCACCGTTGTGAAGGACACGATTTGCCGTTTGTAACCCAGGGTGTCGGCATTCGTGAGATTTGCGACGACGATCCGACGCGCCTCCTCAGTTGCCGAAAACGCTGAACGAATCATGCGTTCCGAGTGCGACGCGGCTGCGGTGGTTGGCTGGGGCTTCGCCGGACCAAAAATCGGCGTCTCGATGCGCTTCGGAGACTTCGCGGGAACGGCCTTGGGCGCTACGGGGGGAGACGTCGGGGACGAGACTCTCTCCCCGCCCGCCGGATCCGACGCTTCAACCACGAGAGTCACGCCGAGGAACCACAGCGCGAGAATCGCTCGAACGGAGCGCACCATAACGGCCCTTTCCGGATTGGGGTGTAAAGAGTTACCTAATCGGCCGTCTCGTCGGCGCGAAAGCTATCGAAGTCATCCGGTTGCAGCAAGATCCGTTCAGAATTGCGGCCCCCGATTCGGGGCGGGTGCAGACGGGAAGCCAGCCTAGGATCGGGTCGGTCAGGAAGTAAGCTTATTCCGACTCGAAGATGCGAAAGCGTGACCCGGTCATGGTGCCACGATGCTGCGAAGCAGAGCTTCGAGGAAGTGCGGTCCCAAGCGGAGCTTGGGACCGAGGTGAAAATCTCTGTCGCCCCGCTGGGCCCGCTGGGGCTTTCGGAATTCGAGGGCTCCCGTTTCCACGGGCTTACGCCACGTGGCTATGGGAGTGCCGCCCCTGCCGGGGCTTCGGAGAGTGCCACGCGGAGGCGCCGGGATTAGTCGCAAACCCGCAGAAAGTCGATGTGAGACTGCCATTTGAGGATTCGTCTCTGGCCGCCAAAGAACGGCGCGACGCCCTGGACGATGAAGTGGGCTACGTCCTCCAGGCACTCCGACCCCTGTTCGACCACCGCGATCACGTTGCTCTGCGTCAGGAGATAGTTGACGAACTGGTCGCGCGACATGGAGATCTCCTGGTCGTGCGTCTCCTTTTGCACGAGCGCAAAACCGAACGGCCGGACAAACTCCTCGGTCACGTCCGATTGCGATCGGGGCGGCGTTGGATAGCGGGCGAGGTAAACGCTGCCGTGCCACTGGGCAAAGTCGTCGTCGCCGTGGAGTTGGCCCAGAAAGCCGCTGTTGTAGATCACGAGCCAGCCGTCGTCCCGCAAAACGCGACGCGCCTCGCCGAGAAACGCATCCGGCGCGAACCAGTGAAATGCCAGCCCGACATTGACCAGGTCGAATGACCGATCCGCAAAGGGCAGCGACTCGGCCCGCGCCTGTTGATAGGAAATGCCGGGGCCGCCCGTGGCCTGACCCAGCATTTCCGGCGAGCTGTCGATCCCGACAACCCGGTCGGCGACCCGTGCGATGGCCCGCGTCGACAACCCGGTCCCGCAACCGACATCCAGGGCGGAGGCAAACCGCGCACGGCCCGTCACCTCGCAAATCCGCCGCACGATCGCCGGATGCAGATCGGGTCTGCCGCGCGCATAGCGCTCGGCCGCCGTGGCGTGACTGAAATAGTTTTTCGCTTCGGCCATTGGAATGATTGTACGATCCCCGGCTTGTCAGCGACCAAGTCTTCAACGGGCCGGCCGGTTGGGGCGAAAAAACTGATCTTGGCGAAATCGCGTTTTTGTGGCTCAATGGAGTTAGGAGATTTTCGGCTCATCGGTTGTCGGTGCGCGCCCGGCGGGCGCCGTGCGATGAGGGTCCGTGTGTGGGACTCCCCTCAGGGAAAAGATCCCCGCCGGGGACGAAAACAGGATCTGCTGGTGGTGAGGATCCTTTTTCACTAGGGAGAAAAGGATCCCCGGCAGCCGCAATTCAGACGGGCGATCGATCGAGACCCTGGGACGGGACACCTGCCCGAGGGCCGGGGCTCGGAAAGACCCTCACCCCTCTCCGGCTCGACTGAGCTCGCCGAAGTCCGTAGTCCAGCGGATTGGGAGACGGCAGAAGAGCGGACGGGACACGAACGACGGGACGGGACACAACGTTGGGACGGGACTGATTCCCCAATGAGTCCTGACACGATGGGACTTGGGACCGGACACGAACATGGGATTCGGGGCGCGACCGGCGAAACGAACAGCGGGACGGACGGCCAATCGGACAGAAAATATCCGGTGGGTCGGGACACTTTGTTTCAATAGGTAGTTGACCCACCAAAAGTAGTTGACCCACCCTCTCCGAGGGTGCTGGCGCCTCGTGCTCGGCGGAGAGACTTCCAAGCCGGACGGCTGACAGCGGGTTGGTCTTTTTCGTCTAGGCTTTCGAAGTAGAGACGTCGCCCGTGTTGACCCCCACGAATACGTACCTCGCGCTTTCCCGAAATATATAGAGGGGCTCATCGTTGTCTGGCGTGAGCGGCCAACGGAGCAGAACGTACTTAAACGGTGACTTGTACCCCGCCGCGTCCTTGCGCTTGATCGCCTCTTTAAGGCCCATCTTCACAGGAAGAGGGATGATTCGGTCTCCGAGTATCGGCTGAAACGTGAGAACCGGCAGCTGAAAGGACCCGTGTTCGTATTCGATGGAGGCAGACTTCGTTGGGGGCACCATGAAGCGGAAGAGCCAGGTGTCGACATCGCTTTCTTGGTGCGCGGTCCCTTTCGAAGGAGTCCCATCAGCTTCGCAGAACTTGGCGCTTGGGATGTCCTTTTTGACGATGCTGACCGCTTGCGCTAGGAGCTGAAGGAAGTTCTTCACGTTTTGCCCTCGGTTTCTTTCAATCGCGTTTCGCAGTGAGCTTTAAACCTTGTGTTCTGGTCGAGTCCGCATCCAACTGATACTGAGACCGACGTGATTCATCGTACGGAATCATGTCACCGGCGAGGTCTAGACTGCAATAACCTAAACAGGCCACGGGCACTGTGTCCGCAGGCGGGAAGGCGAGCCGAATTAGGAAATTGCGTCATTCCCCCGGCGCACGCCGCGGTCGCGGCGGACGATTGCGGACCTGCGCCACGCCCCAGAATCCGCCGATGAGGTGCGGGAACTTTCCGGGGGTGACGTGATAGTGCCAGCCGCGTGCCTCGTCGTAGTGCACGTTGAATTCGTTGAGCGGGTTCTTGCTCGAATCCTTGGCCAGCTCGCCGGCGGCCTCGTAGGGCCCGTAAATCGGAAAACCGTCGAACGCGAAGCCGATCAGCGGCGAATGGGCCGTTCCGTCGTCGGCCCAAGGCGATTTCACGCAGACCGGATACTTGTGGTAGTGGTACTCGAAGCCCGGGCTCGGATGCCCGCAGCAGCGATCGAGCCGCCAGATCGCTTCCACCGAATCGGCATCGAACGGATTGAAAAAGATCACGCCATTCACGGCGACGCCGATCGGGCCGCCGGGCAGAGCACCGTTTTCATTATGGGCGTCGACGGCCACGTGATTTGGATTCACGCGCGGCACGAGCGGAATCCGCCAGACTTGCCGCTGTTCTTGAATGTAGTTGGGATTGCCGTCGAGCGCTCGCCAACGGTCGGGGAAAACCGCCGTCGGATGGTTCGGCAGGTTGTGTGAGTGCACGATAAGATCGGTCTTGGTGAATTCGAGCGTGACGTTGTCCTTCACCAACCGGTCCTTCGTGACGAGCTTGCCCTCCAAATCGAGCCAGCCTTTGCGCAGCCAGGCGTGCATGTTGTCGGCAAAGGGCGCCTCGAAACGATCGGTGCGGTAATAGAGCCGGTCGGCGTTGGACGCGTCGAAGCGGGTGGGGGCTGCCGGTTGGCGATCGGCGTTGGCGTGCTTGGCGTCCGTTCCTCGCGAATCGTAGAACCACCGACCGCCGAGTGGAATGAGCGCGTCGGCTTTGGGCTCTAGTCTGTTAGCCGCCTGTTTGGGCTTCATGCGAGCGACGTATTCGTCCGGATCGGGAATTCGAACCAGCTCAAATTCGTTGATCCAAAACTCAGCATGCTTCGCCCGTCCGATCCCGTGTCCGAAGCCGGCCGTCAGCTCGAGCGTGTCGACCTCGGGAAACGGCGTGCGGAAGACGAGTTCGTAGCTTTGCCAGGTGCCGGTGCCGAGCCTGGCATTGGTCTGCGGATCGCGAAAATCGTCGCGCTGTTGTTCGACCTGCGGATAGATCGTTTTTGTGATCGAGTCGAGCGAATTTTTTCCTGCATCACGGAAAAACGCGACCTTCAGAAAGAGATCATCGCGCTGGACGTGAAATCCGTCCTGGACCATGCCGCGAATGCGAAACCGAAACCACCGCCCGCCCGCAGCCGAGATGTTTGGGACAATCTGCCGCACCGAGCCCGAGCGCAGCCGACCGCTTGATCCGTCGACGCTCGCCAAGAATCTCACGCCGCGGCCGGCAAGCTCGGAGCGGGCATTCGGGAATGCCCCCAAGAGGGCATCGCCTTCAATGGTGTAGGTTTTGGTGATCGCAGCCTTCTGCGATCCTTCTGCGAAACGCGGATTGGCATTGAGGACCCGGTCGTGCGCCTCCGCGTCACAAGCCGACAGGAGGGCCAGGCCGAGAATCAAATGTGAATGGAGGACGCGCGCAATCACTTTGAGACCTCGACGATACGATGGAGTCCAATGCGAAGCACCCGCCAGCTCACGCTGGCGGCTCGCCTCGTCAATAAGTCATTCCGGCGCCGGCCGGTCGGGTCGTTGGGGACGATTCGAGTCGCCTCCTGGCGGGCCGTCGCCGGGCCCACCTGGTCCGCCCGGACCGCCGCCGGGGCCGCCGCCGGGGCCGCCAGCCTGACCGCCGCGTCCACCGCGGCCGCCTCTGGGTGCATGGCGGATGAAGTCCTTCGCAAACTTCGTCAGCTCGGCGCGGTTTAGCTTTCCGTCGCCGTCGGCATCGAATTTCATGGCATGTGCGACTAGGCCTTCGACTGTGGGAGGTCCGCCCTGTCGTCCGCGAGCCCCGCGTCGTCCCGACCCGGGTCCACCGCCACCGGGGCCGCCCGGTCCACCGGGGCCGTCAGGTCCCGCGCCTTGTGGTCCCGCGTCGCCAGGTCCCGGACCGCCGGGACCGCCGCGTTCGTCCTCCGGCCTGCCGGGGCCTTCTGGTCCGCCCGGGCCGCTCTCGGCTTGCGGACCACGTCCGGCTTGCTCCCCGCCCGCGCCGTGGCGACGTCCGCCGCCGGGTCCACCCGGTCCCCCCTGCGGATGCAGTTCATCCTCGGTGAGCTTTCCGTCGCCGTTTTTGTCGAGTTTCTTGAGCGCGGCCGGCGCGTTGGCGATCTCTTCGGCCGAGAGCTCGCCGTCGTGGTTCGTGTCGAGCACCTCCATCAGCGGATTGCGCGGAGGACCGCGCCGCCGTCCGCCGCCTTCAGAACCGCCATCGGGCGGGCCTTGGCGGTTGTTATCGTTATCGCCGCGCGGAGGACCTTCCGGCGGTTGCGCGACGACGGCGGCTGCACCCAGGGCACACAGAACTCCGACGGTCCAAATCATGCGACGCATGGACTCTCTCCCAAGCTGAATGCGTCCACGGGGCAGATTCTCACTTCCCCGCGGCGACGCAATAGAGGGCCAGATTCGAACGCAGAAACAACTCGTTGTTACTGATTGCCGGCGTGCCGTTGAAATCGGTGTCGTCGGCGGGAAAGCGATTCTGGGCCAGGATCTTGAACTCGGGCCGAGCTGGCAGCACGAGCGTTCCGTCCCAGCGCGTCACCGCGAGAATCTTGTCGCCTGCCAAGACCGGCGAGGCATAAACCGGGCGTCCCCCCGTTTGCAAACCGGGGACGCGCAGCCGGTATTTGACCGCCCCGGACGTGGCGTCGACGCACCAGGCGATTCCCCGGTCATCCACCCAATACAAGTGCTTGTCGCACAGCAAAGGCGTCGACACATAGGAGCTGTTGCGACTCGCCCAGATGATGTTCGAGGCCGTGACGTTCCCCTTCCCGCCCGCACGCATCGCACAGCTCCCCGAGGATCGCACGCCGCCGAAAACGTAGACCGTGTCGTCGTCGACCACTGGGCTCGGGCAAATGTTGCCGATCAGCTTGGTTTCGACGCGCCAGCGGAGTTTGCCGCGATCGGGGTCGAGGCCCCAGACTTCGCCGGCGACGGCAATGACCAGATCCGCTTTGCCTGCTTTCGTCGTAACCAGAGCGGGTGTGTCGTACGCCAGCTCCAGCAGCTTGGCCTCGGCCTTCCACACCTGTTTGCCGGTGCGCTTATCGAACGCCCGAATCGAATTGCTCTCCTCCGACGCGTTGACGATGAGCAGATCGCCGCAGAGGATCAAACTCGCTCCCGAGCCCCAGCGACGATCGCTCGATTCTTTGCCGACGTTCGCGATCCACAGCTTCTTCCCCTGCAGGTCGTACGCGATTACCCCGGACTTGCCGAAGAAGACGAAAACGCGCTCGCCGTCGCTGGTCGGAGTATTGCTGGCATAACCGTGTTCGGTGAGATAGCCGTTGAAATCATCCTCGGGCGAGCCGCCGTTGACCGTTCGCGCCCAGAGGATTTGACCTGTCTGGCGGGCGACGCAGACGAGATGTCGCCGCAGCGCGTCGACAGAACCGGCCCCGCGCTCGCCCGTTCCATAGCCCGAGTAGCAGGTCACAAAAACCCGCGAGCCGACCACGATCGGGCTGGACGACCCGAACCCGGGGAGCTTGAGCTTCCAGCGCAGATTCTCGGACTCGCTCCAGGTCGTGGGCACTTGCGCATCGCTAATGCCCGTGCCGTTGGGTCCGCGAAACCGCACCCAATCCTCGGCCGGCGCCGACCGTATGCAGGTCAAAACGGCGACGCCCGTCAGCCATGCGGCAGCGGTCGACCATCGGATATGATAAAGGCGATTCATTGTCTTTCGGTCGACTGGTCTTGTGGTCGTGTCGATTCCCATCGTGCGGTGGACGTTTGCATCCGGGTCCGGTTGGCTTTCGATCACGAGAGCGTCCTGCAAGCCTTAACGGACGCCGATCGCTGACGTCCACGCGCCGCGGTGAAAGTGCTGTCGTTTCGGCGAAAAGGCATTCCAGTAGGAACCTGGACTCGGGCGTGGACCTGGATGTTGTTTCTCGTAAATTAGAGGGTGATCGATGACGGGCAGGCCCACGGCGCCGGCGGACGAGGAAGCCCTCGTGCTCCGTCTCCGCGAGGGTGATCGCGGGGCCTTGGGCGACCTGTTCAGCCTGCACCGGCAGCGGATCTGGCGGATGATCCGTTTCCGAATGGATCGCCGGCTCGCCGCCCGAATCGACCCCGATGACGTCTTACAGGAAGCCTTTCTGGCCGCGCGAACGCGAATCGACAATTTTCTTGCCGAGCCGCACCGTTCATTTTTCGTCTGGCTGCGGATGATCGCCCTGCAAACTTTGTTCGATCAGCATCGGCACCATATCGGCGCCGAGATGCGAAATGCCGCGCGAGACGTGCGGATCGACCAGGCCGACTCGTCGAACACGTCGCTTTGCCTGGCGGCGCAGTTGGCGGGAACGCTGACGTCCCCGAGCCAAGCCGCCGCCGGATTGGAAATGATGCAGCAACTCGAGCAGGCGATCGCCTCGATGGCCGCGCTCGATCAGGAAATTATCGCCATGCGGCACTTCGAGGATTTGACGAACGTCGAGTCGGCCGAGGCGCTCGGCATCAGTCCGACTGCGGCGAGCAACCGCTATGTGCGTGCCATTGCGCGCCTCAAAGAAATCTTGACCGCCTTGGGCGGTTCCGAGTTCAGGTAAATTGAATTGGAACCACCAAGGCACAAAGAGCACCAAGAAAGACACCTGAGAGGATCAGTCTCATTGAGTTGCTCTGGCTTTCTTGGTGTCCTTGGTGCCTTAGTGGTTAAATTTCCGCATCAGGTGCGAGAATGCTGGGTTGGTTAAGAATGTCCGTCAGGTTTTGAAGATGCTGGCACCGCAGCCCGATACCAACCCGCTCGAGGCGCTTGCCGCCGAGTTCGTCGAGCGGCACCGACGGGGCGAAGCGCCGTCGGTCGAGGAATACGCCGCCGGACATCCCGAGTTGGCGGCACAAATCCGCGAACTGTTTCCCACGATCGCGGCCCTGGAGAGAGTCCGCGCGGGGCAGGAACGCGCGGAGGAGGGACGACTGCCTTCGAGCGCCGCGAAGCTCGAGCGCTTGGGCGATTTCCGCATCGTCCGCGAGATCGGGCGCGGAGGAATGGGCATCGTCTATGAGGCGATGCAGGAATCGTTGGGCCGCCGGGTCGCGGTCAAAGTCCTCGCCCGTCACGCCCGGCTCGACGACACGCATCGCCGGCGTTTTTTCCGCGAAGCGCGAACGGCCGGCCGTCTGCACCACACAAACATCGTTCCGATCCTGGGCGTGGGCGAGCAGGACGGTCTCGACTATTTCGTGATGCAGTATATCGAAGGTGTCGGTCTCGATTCCGTCATCGCCCGAATGCGGCTGGCCAGCGCTGATCCAGTCAGCGTCCGCCTTTCCTCTTATTGGGGGAAGGGGAATCGGGATTCGAAGGCCTCATCGCCCACACGCACCGGACCAATTCGTGAACCGGCGGTGAACGAGGGTGCGAGCAACGGCGAGCCAGCCACTGTCGTCGAGTTCGAACTCTCTGAGGCCGGCGAGCCGCCGGAATCGGTCTCGAATCCGAAATCGGGGACTAAAGGCGGGGTCGTTGCGAGCTCGGAATCGGATTCGCAATTCGGCGCCACACAGCCTCTGCGGCAGGTTTGCCGAACCTATTGGCAGGACGTCGCGTTTGTCGGGCTGCAGGTGGCGCAAGCCCTCGAATACGCGCACAGCCAGGGAACGCTTCATCGAGACATCAAGCCGGGCAACTTGCTGTTGGACACCCAGGGCACGACGTGGGTCGCGGACTTCGGCCTGGCCAAGGCCATGGATCAAGACGCCGTCAGCCGGACGGGAGAGGTGCTCGGAACATTGCTCTATATGGCGCCCGAGCAATGGCGAGGAACGACCGACGCGCGAAGCGACATCTACAGTCTGGGCGTCACGCTTTACGAGTTGGCGACGTTGCGCGTGCCTTTGGATGTGCACGACCGGATGAAGTCCGCCGGGCGGCCGAACCCAACGTCGACTGTCAAGCTGCCGCGCAGGATCTGCCCCTCGCTGCCGATCGATTTGGAAACAATCGTCATGAAGGCGATGGCCGACGAACCGGCCCATCGCTATCAGACCGCGGGCGAGCTGGCGTCGGACCTCGCAAGATTTCTGCAAGATCGGCCGATTTCGGTGAGGCGACCAAGCCCGTGGGAGCGGTGGTGGCGTTGGCGAAGGCGCAACCCGGCCGCCGCCTATTTTTCGACAGCCGCTGCCGCCCTGCTGATCCTAGTCGGGGTCGTGACTTCGGTCGCTTACGTCCAGACTCGGGTCGCGCTGGGCAAGGCGTCGAAGGCCAACGAAGAGAGGGGCGAGGCGCTCGCCAGCGAGAAGGTCGAGCGGGAACGGGCCGAGTCGATGCTCACCACTTCGCTCGCCGCACTTGATCACGTCTTCAATCGACTGGTCCCAGAACAGCTCGACCGGGGGCGTGCGCTAGCGGTTTCCGATCAAGATCAAGGCAATCAGACGGCAGCCGTCTCGCCCGAGTCGGCCGCACTCTTGGAGGAGTTGCTCAAGGTCTACGACCAGCTCGCCACCGGACAGGGGACCCAGGCGCGACTCGGCGGGGAATCGGCCCGCGCCAATCGGCGCATCGGCGATATTCACACGCGACTGGGAAACCTGGATCGGGCCGGGGCGGCCTATCGACAGTCGATCGAAAAGTATCGGGCGATCACGAACAGCGATTCGGATCCCAAAATCCAGCTCGAGATCGCCCGGCTTCACAATGATCTGGGTGCGATTTACGACCAGCAACGCGACCTCGCGAAAGCTGGCCAGGAATATCACTCGGCCTTGTCGATTCTCGAACCGCAGCCGTCAAACACCGCCTCAGCCGAGATCCGATTTGAAGCGGCCCGTACGCACTTTCTGCTGGGGCGCGGAGCCAATCCGCAATCGGAACCGGATCCCCACGACGAGCCGCGGCGGGGACCGGGAGGGCGGCCTCCCGGCGGACCGGATGGCGGGCCCCTCGAAGAGCGGTGGGGCGGACCCCCTGGAGAGCCCGGCGGTCCACCGCCTGGCGAAGAGGGGCCGCCTCCGGATGGACCGCCGCACCGGCGGGATGGCGGTCCCCGACGCCGACCCGGGCATCGGCCGCCGCCCGATGACGATCGTCCTGAAGACGAGCGTCGCAGGCCTCCTCCCGAAGACGATCGCGGTGGGCCTCTTCCCGAAGACGGTCGCCTCGGTCCGCCTCACGATGACCGCGCCGAAGGCCCCCACCACCGGCCGGAAGGGCCGCACCGCAAGCAGGTCGATCCGAAGGAACTCGGAACAGCGATTACCCTGCTGGATTCCCTGATCAAGAGTGATCCGAAGAACCCCTCGTACCGATATCTCCTCGCACAGTGCTATCGGGAAAAAGCCAGTCCGAACGAGGCGTCGTCGGGAGAGGTTGACAAAGCGGAGGCGCTGCTCACTCAGCTCGTGAAAGAGCATCCAGACGTCGCCGACTACCACTTTGCCTTGGCCGACACCTACGCGATGTCGGACATTCGGCAATTGGCGCCGGAGGACTTTCCGAAGGCGGAAAAAAACCTGCGGGCCGCGCTCAATGAAAGCACCGCGCTCGTTGATCGTAATCCCTTCGCGACGGATTACGCGGCGCTGCACGTCCACATTTTGCACAAGCTTGCCGGGGTTCTGCGTCACAGTCCGCCGGAACGGGCCGGCGCGCCGGCTACCGTTGACGAGGTTGGCCGGCTCTACCAAGAGGCGATTCGCAAGCAAGCCAGTCTCGTCGAGCGGTTCCCGGGCAATGTGGGCTATCTCTTTTGGCTGGGAAAAATCCGCACGTCGCTGGGCGAATTTTGGCTCGAGCGTCGAAATCCGGAAGAAGCGCGAAAGGTTTTCGAGGCCGGGATTCACGACGTGGAACCCTCCTACCAAGGCAAAATCTCTCAGGGTCCCTTGGGCGACGCCCTGCGTGAGCTGTACGAGCGTCTTGCCGAAGCTCTCGGACATTTGGGCGACGATAAAGCTGCTCAAGCCGTTCGGGAGAAAGCGAGCAAAATCGGACCTGGCCGTCCGGGTCCCAGAGGCAGCGAACGGTTTCGGCCTGGCGGTCATCGACCGGGACCACCGCCTGACCGGGATGACGGTCCCGATGACTTCGGTCCCACGATGCGTCCCGGCAGACCGCCGCAGGACGCTTCCCCCGGTCGACGTCGCGGCGACGACGGTCTTTAGCGGCCGCCTTCAACCCGTCCCTGGAATCGTTTTTTGACGTGAAGGATAATCGCACGAGCGCCCCGCTCCGTCGCGCATTCCGGTAAATTCCTCTCGGGTTCCGCCCGTCGTCGCGTTCACATCGTCGAGGATCGCTGTTGTCGAAACGCTCTCGCAAAGCGGCTAGGGTCGAGCGCAAGGCCCCTGTCGCCGCGCAGCCCCAAACGCCCGAAGTACAGCGTGACGTCGAGTCGCCGGCGTGGACTAAGCGTTGGCCGGGGTGGCTGGTGCTTTGGTCGGGCTGGATCATTCCGCAGATCGTCCTTTTGGGACCTGCGTTCGTTGGCCGCACGGTTGACCTGCCGGTCGACCTGCTTGGCTCCCCGAATTCTTACCTGCCCGAGCGGCCCGAATACGCCGACGTGCAGCGCCACGGCCGAGAAGTGTTCGACATGATCTACCTCTACCAGGAGGCCCGCGATTTCTCCGCAAGCGAGTTGCGGGCTGGACGCTTGCCTCTCTGGCAGCCTGCCAACTACGCGGGCGCTCCGTTTGCGGTCTGGCCGAAATACTCGCCGTTCGAGCTGCTTTACTACCTCGCTCCGAATCCCATCACGCTTGCCTGGATCGCCATGCTCCAAGCGATCACCGTCGGCTTGGGGATGTGGCTCTTTCTTTCGCGATGCCTCAAGCTCACTTTCTGGTCCGCTGCGCTCGCAAGTTGGTGTGCCCCGCTGACCGGATTCATCACTCTTTGGCACGGGTCACTGCCGCTTGGCCCGGTGCTGTGGTTGCCGTGGTCACTCTGGGCCGTCGATGGCGCCGTCAAGAACCCCTGGGGCAATCGAACTCTTGCCGTCGCAATCGTGACTGCATTGCTGCTGCTCACCGGCCATCCCGGCATGGGCGGCCTCGTGCTGCTCACGACCGGGATGTACTTCGTCTGGACACTGACGATCGAACGGCTGCTACGACGGCAGTGGAAGGCCGCGGCGTCGAGTGTGGCCGGCGTGACGATGGCCTGGCTGATCGGATTTCTGATGGGCGCGCCCTACCTGCTTCCGCTCTTGGAGTATGGCCGCACCGGATACCGCATGGACCTCCGCGCGACGGGAATTGAGGAACGCCCACCGGAAGGACTCGAGGGACTCCCCGCCATCTTTTGGCCCGGCGTCAACGGCGGCGAAACCCACGTCAACACCACGCGCACGGCTTTTCACTCAACCTTGACCGAGGGGGCCTCGGGCGCGTACGCGGGATTGCTGGCCGCTCTCTGGTTAGCGCCGCTGGCCTGGTGCCATCGACGGCTTCGCCCGCTCACGATCTTTTTGATTTTGCTGGTGATCCTATCGCTCGGGTGGACGCTGAACGTGCCGGGGATTGTACACCTCCTGCGATCGCGGCCCCTGCGACCGTTGGCCTCGCTCTCCTTTAACCGCTGGGTGTTTGCCACGTCGGATGCGATCTTAGTACTCGCCGCCATCGGGCTCGACTCGCTGCTCGCTTCTGTTCCGAGATTTCGGCGCTGGTGGATCATTCCGATGCTGGCCGCGGTGGGTTACTGCGGGTGGTGCGTCTATCGCCTCTTCACGCTCACCCACGACCTCGACAATCGGGGGTTTTCGCGATGCTTCTTGCTGGACATTGCGCTGTGCCTCGCGGCCTTGATTGGATGGACGACGACCTTTCGTAGCGGGTCTTACGCCAAATGGATTCGTGTCGGCGTGATTTGTCTGTTGCCGGCGGAACTTTTTTGGTTCGCCTGGAGCGAACGGCGGCAAGCCGATATGGCCCTCTATTTCCCGCCTGTGCCGATCTTGGACAAGCTTGCCGCATCAGCGACGGGCCGGATTTGGGGCATTGACTGTTTGCCGCCGAATCTCAATCAGGTCGTCGGCCTCGAGGACATTCGCGGCTACGACGGCGTCGATCCAAGGAATAGCGTCAAACTGTTGGATCTGGCCATCAATCATCGCTTCAAGCAGACTCTCCTGGCTTACGCCCGCACGCAAATCGCGATCCCGGTCCTGCGTTGGACAGATCGCGGCTTGAAATGCCATTCGGTGGTGGACCTCTTGAATGTGTGCTACCTGGTGTATCGGGAACAGCCGCCCAACGGTCTCGACGTGATCATGCACGAGGACGACTATTGGATCGTTGCGAACCGTACGGCGCTGCCGCGCGCCTTCGTGCCACGGTCGGTTCGCGTCGTGAAGGAGGATGCCCAAGCGCTCGCCGCACTCGAGCACTTCGACCTCGATCCTCGCCAGACGGCCTTCACGACGGACGCCCTTCACCTGCCCGACGCCATGCAGGGGGAAGCAACCGTCCGCTACGAGAGCCCGACGCGAACAATTCTCGAAGCGAACATGAAGACCGACGGCCTGGTACTGCTCTCCGATTCGTGGGATCCCGGCTGGCGCGCACAGCTCGACGGAACCCCCTGCCCGGTCCGTCGCGTCGACGTGGCCCTCCGCGGATTCCTGGTTTCCGCCGGCAAACACCAGATCGTTTGCACGTACGATCCCCAGATCGTGCACATCGGATTTCTAGCAGGGGCAGTCGGCTGCATCCTTTTGGTTTTGTGGACGCTGTGGAAGGTGGTCGCGAGACTGCGGCCTCGCGCTGGGACCGCATCGGTCGGATTGCCGGCGCCGAGTTGACTCGCGGAAGCATCACCTGCCACGGCTTCGGTCGGCGGGGCCGGCCAACTTTTTCTCGAGCGGACTCCTCGCCTCTTGCGAGAGCAATCGAGCGACGTCATTGCCCAGGCTGCGACTGAACGCCGCGACACCCTCGGCATTGAGATGCTGATAGTCCCAGCACAAGTCAGGACTGTAAAACAGAATGTCCGGATGAATGACGGTCAGGTGCGGGCAGTCGCGCGGGAGAGTGCGCAACCACGTCTGCACGGGCCCATAGTCGGTCTTGACCGTGTCGACGATTGGCACGAGCCGAACGACGAGCGCGATGCCGTTGGCGTCGGCGATCTGGGCAAGTTCTCTGACACCCGGGTCCCATTGCGAGGCGACGGTGACCGTCGGTTTATTGGGCGCGTCGGTTCCGAGCGCGAAGTGTTTGCCGGCCAAGGCCCAGAATCCGCGGCTTTGACGGATTTTCCACTCGAGGCTGCGATAGGTGTGCTTGTTTTCGCCCTGTAGAAACTCGCCCCGCGGCTCGAAAGGACGCTTGGCGAGGCGGTTTGCCCACAGAGTGAGCCCAACGCCAACACCGCGCCGCGCAAAGTACTCAACAGATTCCAAGTCTTCCGGCAGGCGGAGTGTTTCTCCAAAATGTGGACCGTACGCCCAGCGAAAGCGATGCGGCGTGGCGCCAAATGCCGCTGGGAGCTCGGCATCGAAATCATCGGGAGTCACCGCCAGGACCGCGGCGCGCGGTTTTGGGTGGTGTCGCAGATACAGCTGCAGAATCAGCCGATATCCCTCCAGGCCGAGCGCCCCCATGTTGCCGAGGTTGTACGCGCTCAGCCCCGATGCTTGCTGGAACTCCGCAGGATCGATGCTGCAACGGCACGTGCTGTCGCCGAGAAAAACGACGTCGTTGTACTCCGTCGACTTGAGGGCGTACTCGGCCGGATAGATCAGCATCGCCTCATCGCGGGTCGGCGCGGAACGGATCCAAAAATGGCGGGTCGGCGCGGTAGTTTTCGCCAAGCAGCGAAGTCACGACGGCCAACATCGTAACCGTCAGAAATGCGACTGCCAGAGTCGCTGCGGTCAGTGCCAACCGCGGCGACCCTTGCAGATACACTCTCGATCGGAATGTCATTGGCGGGGGCCAGAACCATGATGCGCGGCCGATCCGCGCCGACGCTGACAGAACCGTAACACCAGCGCCGCTGGGCTCAAAACGCCATATACAGCACCGGTGGCGGTTCCTGTTGAAACGCCCAGTCGACAAAAAACATGCCGGCGACGAACATGCATTGCAGGCAAAGGATGGCCGAGAGCCACCCGTTGCGCTGGCCGATCCACAGAGCGAACCGCTCGACGATCGACCCTGCCACGTCGGATTTCCATAAGGCGCCCAAAAGCGCCGCCGCAATGACGATCGCGACGGCAGGGCCTTGCCACGAATAACCCGACAGCGTGGAGGGCAAGTACAAAATTTCGTGGCCAGCCGCCCCGAGAATGGCCAGGGCCTGATCGACGTCGGTGGCGAAAAAGAGCTGGCTGATGCAAACGTAGTGCAAGGTCACCACGATGGCGACGAGCCGCACGGTCGGGCTTTGCAGATACACGTGCAGTCGCTGGCGTCCCAGCACTGCCCGAAGCACGTCTCCATAAGCGCGCGTCGCCGCCGCGCCCAGTCCATTCAGCACGCCGAACACGATAAATCCGTCCGTCGTCCCATGCCACACTCCCGCCATGAAGAGTGCGAGGAACAAGAGCGCGTAACTCCAATAGCGGGCGCCGCCCGGAAACTTGGTCGCGGCGACTTTGTAGCTCGCCATGAAGACGTAGTCGCGAATCCAGTGGGTCAGGCTGATATGCCAGCGGTCCCAAAAATCCAAAACATTTCGGGCGAGCCAGGGCCGATTAAAATTTTCTGGCAACCGGAAACCCAGTAATCCCCCCGCTCCGAGCACGATGTCGGTGTAGCCGGAAAAATTGAAATAGAGATACACGGGATAAGCATAGAAGCAGAGCAAGGCCCCTGAGAAAGTGGGAGCCGCGAGCATTCTGCTGGCTGAGTTGAAGACCGTTTCCGCATAGGCGCCCAGCACGCCCACCTTGATCATTCCGGTCAGAATTCGGATCCACAAGAGCAGGCTCTCTCGCGTGTCGCTCGGCTGCAGATCCATTTCCTCCCAATATCGAAGGAAATCGTTGTAGCGCTGGATGGGACCCGCGGTGATCGTGAAGAACGACAGCTGGTAATTCAAAAAGGTCCAGAGGTTAAAGGGGGCCAATTGGCCCTGCCACTGGTCGACCAGCATATGGATGAATTTGAAGAGCATGTACGACAAGCCGACCAGCTCGACCGGATGCAGCCGCATGTCCATAGCCAGCGGGAACGGAATGATTTCCGCGAGCAAGCGGTACCGCTTGAGGTACAGGTAGAACAGCAGAACAAGCGTGACTGCCGCGGCGACGACGGCGCCGCGCCCCCTCGCACGGACCACCATCAGCGCGAGGTAGGTTCCGATCAGCACGGCGGCAAACCAGATCCAGCTTCGCAAATTGGGGACCAGCGGAGCGAGAAACAGAGCGCTCGTGCACGCCAGGATGACCTGCCGCAGCCGCTTGCCGGGCGCGAGGTGAAACACAATCACGGCCGCGCCGCAAAAAAACAGAAAGCCCAGAGAGCAGACCGCCATTGCGAATTCTCAACCGGCTTGAAGCTTGGATTCGATCAGCCGGATGAAGGAGCCGATATTCTGATCCGGCTCTTTCAGTCGCGACATTTCCGCGGTCGCAAACTTGATTCCCAGGGCGCGCTCGACGGCAATCAACAGGTCGATATGCGTCACAGAGTCCCAGCCCTCGACGTCGGCGGCCGTCATGTCATCCTTCAGGACGATGGTCGGGTCGTCGAAGACCTGGCGAAAGATTTCCTGCAGCTCGGCACGGACGTCACGCAAGGGAGGCATCCCTCTCAATAAAGTGCGTCAGCGGAGTGGCTGCCGCGTCGACCCGCAGCTCCCAAAAGGTCTCGGCGCCGTCCGAACCGGCCGGCGAAAAGCCGAGCTTCTCGTAATGCTCGACGACGAGTGAGTTTTTGGCAGTCGGGATATACGTCCCCAAGAGCCGCACGCAGCCCTCCGCGCGGCACAAGTCGACCAGCTCGTTCCGCGCGAACTGCTCGACGCCTCGCTGCAGCACGCGGCAGCTCATGATCCAGGTATCGATGGCCAAGGCGTCTCCCTGCTTCCGCAAAAGAATCACGCTGATGAGCCCATTATCGCCCAGTTCGTCGCGCAGGCTGAAGGTGCGAGTTCGCCACTCGGGGCTCTCGACCAGGCCGCGAACCTCGGCCAGGGTGTAGCGCCGCGTCGTCAGATTGAACTGGTTCGACTTATTAATGAGCTGGGTCGAGCGTTCGATGTTCAAGTCGTTGACCGGCTCGACTTTCATTTTCATCCGCAGCGACGCCAGAAAGGCCTCCAGATCGGCGCGCCGGCCGCCAGTTCCTTGCGGCGTGAGTTCTCAAAATAGAAACGCCCGCGAGCCGAGTCCTCCCGCGTGAACGATGTTGTTTCAAAATACCGGTGGCGGGCGACTGCGGCGATGTATCCGGACGGATCCTCCGGCAGGTCGGGGACAGCGACTTGCGGCACAAATCGCCGCACGAGCGCCCGCTCGGCCGGGTTGTCGTCGACGAAGACGATCGAATCGAGTCCTAACTCCAATCGATCGGCGATCGCGCGCAAGTTGTCCGCCTTGTTGTTCCAGTTAGCGACAAACGCCGAGATATCGGACAGCCGTAGCACCATGTCGGCCCGTTTCTCGAACGGCTCCCTCGCCTTCTCCGGATCGTTCTTGGAACAGACCGCCAGCACGATCCCGCGCTGCGACAGCTCCTTGGCATAGCGCTGGAAGGCCAAAAACGCTTCACCTTCTCCCGAGCCCTGACCGAATTTGATTCCGCCTGGCCCGACGTCCCCCACGACTCCGCCCCACAACGTGTTATCCAGGTCGAGTGCCAGGACTTTCTTGCTCCGGCCCAAGATCGACCGCAGCAAAGAGACAACGCTGTGGGCGTAATCGGGCAGGCATTCCGCGCCGCACGGCATTTTGAACTCATGGTAAAACCGCGGATCGAACCAAGTTTCCGCCCCGGCGTCGGCCGCCAGGCTGTGCAAGTCGTGCAAGACCACGTAGGCGGGAGCGACTTCGGCCAACAGGGCGTTGAGCCGAATGAGATAATTCTCGCGGGCTGCGGGGTGTCGCAGCGTGTAGTGACCGAAAACGCGTTCGGGCGACGGGTCGAAATTGTTTTGGATCAGCGTCGCGTTCCAGCGAGACTGAGCCGCCTCCCAGAGCTGCATCCAGTCGGCCAGTTCTGCTTCGGCAAATTGTTGGACCGCGACTGCGTCGGCGTCGATCGGAGGGAGCCGAGTCACGTCGCGGGCTCCGGTCGCCAGAAACACGATTTCGGGCCGGAAGGTGTCCAGTCCGGAGCCGGGTGTCAGGATTTCTTGCCGAAACAGCCCGTACTCGGCCTCATAGATCTCAGCGGCGATCCCTTCGCTGGCGAGGAACAGTTCGATCAATTGGCGAAGCTGGATTGTCGTCGGCCCGCCGAGAATTGCCAGCCGCACAACTCGTCCCGAGGCCGCGTCGGGAGCATCGCTCGGCAAGAAGCGGCGGAGCTTCATCAAGGACGAGTAGTCCAAGAGCGGGTTCACCGCCCGAGCGGCCCAGGTCCTTGCGGCATGGGCGCCCTCGTGTTCTGAGATGCCCTTGAGCGTCCCGATGAATTCCGCAAAGCGCGGCCTACGCGCCGCCGCATCCAGCTGCAGATACGACTGGAGGAATTCCTGATCGTGCTGGAGCGCGGTCAATGGGACGCTCTGCATAAGCCGATTGGCGCGCCTCCCATCGACGACAGAGAGACTCGACGAAAGGCAGGTGTTTTGCCTGAATCCGACGCTAGATTCGATCCTACGCGGGGCAACTTGCGAGGTCAATCTGCTGCGACGCAGCCTCGGTTCAGCCGCAACAATCTGCTCACTTCGTGTCGGGAGCCGCGGCAATCCGGAGTGCGTCACGCACGTCTTTCACGAGTTGAGGCGTGTAGATTGCAACGCCTTGGGGATTCAAGTGGAGGTTGTCGTAACACAAGGTCCAATCATACCAAAGCAGATTGGGCTGCCCGACTCGCGCTTGTCGACAAGACCTGTGCAGTTCTTTCGACCATTGTTCGATCGGCGAGAAGTCCTTCACGTGCGACAAATCACTCGGCATGGGGGAGAATCGAACGAGCAACGGAATACCGATGGTTTCGCAACTCTGCGCCAGCAGCCGTACGATGCGATCCCATTCGACTTGAATCTTCACGGGCTCTCCCGGCCACTCCAGCTCGATTCTCTTGCCATGCAGGCCCACGAGCGGGTCGTAACCGCGAGAGATGTCTATGCGGCGTTGGAACATTCGATAAGTTTCCGACCCGGTTCCAAACAGCGGGAGATCGCGGATATCTCGTTCACAGCCGGCGAACAAACGAGAACTCGCACTCCAGGCGGCCAGCGATCCCCGTTTGATGAAGTACCGAGCGCTTTCTTCGCGGGGAACCAGGCCCGGAACCTCTGGGCCGTAATTTGCCTCGAACCGAGCCTCCAGGGTGCTGCCCATTGCGGCGGCTGTCTCGGCGGGGCCATTCTCGAATGCGTTCGGCGCCAAGCACAAGACGAGGATTCGCGGCGGTGGGTGCCTGGCGAGATAGGCCTTCGCCGTGATCAGTAGTCCAAGCGGGCCCAGCCGGCCTTGAGTGCCCAGGTTATAGGCGCGGAGTCCCGAGAGGCGTTCGAACGTGATCGGATCGATGCCGCAACGGCACGTACTGTCCCCCACAAAGATGACGTCATTCGTTTCGTTCGTCCGCAGGGCATATTCGATCGGGAACGAGATGGCGGCTTCGTCGAACGTGGGCACTCGTCGCGGTTCGAAGAATCGAAGATCGGAGTCTATGTCTTGGCCGACGCAGTATCCCGCCGCCGACAACGCCCCTAAGGCCGAGCCGACCAATGCCAGGACCAACACGGTCGGCGCGATCCGACGCCAAGATTTGAGGGAATCTTCTCGACGCACTCGCGGGAACGCCTGGTGTGAGCGGGGAGCACCCGGAGTGGGCCGCTCGTGACCCGTGAACTCAAACGACGCGATGACGGAATCAATCCGATCGGCTCTCGATTCGACGACCACTTTCTCCTCGCCAGAAACCGTTCCTGCTCATCTTCACCATTTGTCAGGGGAACGCAAGTGGCGATTGCGTGTGCTGTCGCGCGGCTCGGATTCGCGTTCGCGCGAGAGCCCGGATCGGCTAGATTTCGGCCACTCGGACGGAGGCCGCCGTGCTCGCGTCAGCGTATGTTCGTCGGATACCCTGGTTTGTCGTGCTCTGTGCGTGCGTACTTTGTTTGATAGGGCTGGCGGCGATCGCACGCGGAGACGAGCTGGCGGGAGGCGGCCAACTCTGGGGACGGCAGCTTGAATGGATTTTGCTGGCGGCTTGCGCCCTGTTCGCCGCGACGGTGCCCCACTACCGACTCCTGCGCCATGTTGGCTACCCGGTCTTTTTTGGTTGTCTGCTGTTGTTGGCCGCCGTCTTTCTCACTCAGCCCCGCAACGGGGCTCAGCGTTGGATCCCCCTGGGCCCGATCGCGTTCCAACCGTCGGAGCTGACCAAGCTGGCATTCATTGTGGCGCTGGCAGCCTACCTCGTTCATCAGCGAAGTTACCGCGAGATGAAAGGGCTCCTCGCCCCGTTCGTGATCGCCTTGGTTCCCATGGGGCTGATCCTTCGCGAACCCGACTTGGGCACTTCGCTGATTTTCCTGCCCGTGCTGTTCGCCATGCTGTTTGCCGCCGGGGCTCGCGTGAGGCATCTGGTGTTCGTCGTGCTTTTAGCCCTTCCGGTCTTACCCTTAATGTGGATGGGAATGAGCGCCGAGCAGAAGTCCCGCATCGTCACCCTGTTCGTGCAGCACGACGGCGGGCCCGCCCCGACAGGCGACGGATATCATCTGCATCAATCGAAGCAAGTGCTCGCGCTGGGAGGAGTACGCGGAAGCCAGTTCAGCGGACCCCTGATCGACGACCCGCAGGCGTATCATCTCCCGGCGTCGCGGACGGATTTTGTTTACTGCCTGGTGGGAGAGCGGTGGGGACTGATTGGCGGCGTCGCCACGCTATTGATTTATCTCGCGCTTCTTGCGGCCGGCCTGAGAATCGCCGCCCGAACGCGCGAGCCCTTCGGACGCTTGCTCGCCGTCGGAGTCGTAACGCTGATCGCGGCTCAGACCGTGATCAACACGGGGATGACCGTGGGCCTGATGCCGGTCACGGGAATCACGCTCCCCTTGATCAGCCACGGCGGCTCGAGCCTTGTCACGACGGCGGTCGCGCTCGGGCTGTTGCTCAACGTGGGCCTGCGCCGGGCTACGAAGTCGCCGGCGAGCCGTTCCAATTCGCCGATTGAGTCCGACCTTGAGACGCGCAATTCTCACCCGTGAGTAATTCATCCAAGGCCCGCAACAGCCCTTCCGCGTCGGACTGAGTCGCGGCATTCAGGCCGCGATGCAGGAGGCCGACTTGCCGCTCAGTGATCGGAACGAGAGCGTCATGAGGCGGAACGCGCGGAACGAGCCTCCGAGAGATGGCGGCCACCAACGCCTCGAGGCCTTCACCGGTTTTCGATGAAACACGAAGCCACCCAGCGGACTCATCCGTCTCCCATCGATCCGTCCCCTCGTAGGCGCAAGATCGCACTTGTGCGCGACCAACAGCGAGCGCGGATGTTCGCCGAGGATCGCTCGGTCAGGATTTGATGCGGGCTGGCTGATGTCGACGAGCACAATTGCCAGATCAGCCGCTCCGAGCATGGCGCGGGCCCGCTCGACGCCAGCCGCCTCGATGGGGTCGGTACTCTCGCGGAGGCCCGCCGTATCCAACAGCTCAATCGGCCAGCCGTCGATGGCCGATTGAGCGCTGACGACGTTGCGCGTAGTTCCGGGTTGATCGAAGACCACTGAGCGCGTGTAGCCGAGGATCGCATTGATCAGGCTCGACTTGCCAACATTGGGTCGACCGGCCAGCACGACGCGCCACGGCTGCGTCAAATGCAAACCGAATTCGGCCCAAGCGAGCCAGTCTCGAATTTGCGCAGCCGCGGCGGAAATGTCTGCCCGCACCGACGAAATGAGGGCCCGCAGAACTGACTCGAAGAGGCCGTTCGCCTGCTCCCAAAGAATCGCCGCGGTCTGCAGCGTGGTCGCTCGGCACAGTTCGCCGAGGATTTCGGCACGAAGCGGTGATTCGGCGGCGCGGAGCACCTCCGGCCAGCCGACGACGCGGCAGCCGGCATTCTCGAGATCTCGCAGAATTCGCCGAGCGGCTGCCTGGCCGCCGTGACAGTGAATCTCCAGCGAATGCCGATCGACTGCACACACAACAACGTCCTCTTCGAGCCCGGCGCCCAGCGGCCGAACACGATCCGACCGCCGGGCTGAACGCTCAGTAGTCGGTGATCGGCGGCCCGGAAGGGAAGCGCATCCAGCGGCTGCCACGCTGACCATTCGACCGACACGCGAATCGTGGCAATCGCGCCCCGTCCTGCGGGAGTCCACAAAGCGGCCAGTGCGGGGCCGTTCACGGGTTTTTTTCTGCTTGGTTGGCAGCCACGACGGCGAGGCCCTGCAGCGACAACTGGGGCTTCCAGAGCGCGCCGGGCAAATGCGGCGCGAGGAGCGACGCGCCTCCACCGGTCAGCAAAAGGAACGGCACCGTCGTCCAACGCTGGCTCAGCCGCTCGGCAAGCTCTTTGATCGCACCGACCTGTCCCCACAGCAACCCGCTACGCAGGGCCTCCCGCGTTCCACGGCCGAGCGGCTCGTGGGATTCTTCCACCAGCTCGTCGACCGTGATGTAAGGAAGCAGCGCCGTGTACTGATGAAGAGCCCGCGCACACAATTCGAACCCGGGCAGAATGGCTCCGCCTTCGAAGGCCCCGTCCCCCGAGATCGCGTCGACGCACGTGGCCGTGCCCGTGTCGATGACAAGGGCCGGCCGATGCGGCGGGCGGATTACATTGCACGCGACGGCTTTCAAAATCCGATCCATGCCCGCGTTCTTGGGGGCCTGGGGCCGAATTGCCGGCGGAATGCGGGACACCTCGTTGACGACGGTGGGCGGGGGCCAGTCGGTCGGCCATCCGTCGATTAATCCCGCAATGCCGTCCGGATGGCTTCCGGAGATAAACCCGCGGACGATCGTGCCGCCATCAAGTGAGAACCTCTCCCTCAAGGAGCCCCACACCACCGGCTCCCCATGCGGCACAGCAAGATCGCTCGCGCACTCGGGCAACGCATCGGCGGTTCGGCCCGTCGCGGACGGAAACACGCCGAACTTGGTCCGGCTATTTCCGACATCCACGCAGAGTACGGGATCGGCCACGGACCCTCCCGAATCAAGAAACGGGCGCGGCCAGCCGGTCGCGGAGTTGCGGATTCACCACCTGTCCGTCCCGGGTGATCAATGTGTCGCGAACAATTTCGTCCTGTGTGTCGAGCGTCGGCAGTCCATTCTTTTTTAAGTACACCAGGAAAGCCGTAATGTTCCGTGAAAACATCTGGCTCGCGTGATGAGCGACCGTCGCGGGCACGTTGAGCGGTCCGAGCACGATCACTCCGCCGACATCAACCGTCTCCGCCGGTCGGGTCGCTTCGCAGTTTCCGCCGCGTTCGGCCGCCAGATCGACAATCACGGATCCCGGCGCCATCCCCGCGAGCATATCAGTTGTAATGAGGACAGGCGCGCTTGCCCGGAACAGCCGCCGTCGTGATCACGACATCGCTTTCTGCTACGACCTTAGCCATGGCCGCTTGCTGGCGCTTGTAGTAGTCCTGGTCCATCGACCGAGCGTAACCCCCCTGCCCTTCCGCCGATTCAAGCCCGAAATCGACCGGTTTTCCGCCGACGCTTTGAATCTGCTCTCGCGCGGCGGGACGCACATCGTAGGCGTAAACGATCGCACCCAATCGGCGGGCGGTCGAGATGGCCTGCAAACCGGCAACTCCCGCGCCCACGACAAACACTTTCGCCGGAGTCAGAGTGCCGGCAGCCGTCATCATCATGGGGAACATGCGAGGCGAAGCTTCGGCCGCCAGGAGCACCGCTTTGTATCCGGCAACCGTCGCCATTGACGAGAGCACATCCATCGACTGTGCCCGCGTAATGCGGGGAAGCAATTCCAAAGCGAACGTCGTCACCCGACGTTCGGCAAGCGCCGCGACCGGCCGAGGATCAGAAAGCGGATCGCACAGCGCGATCAGGATCTGATTTTCCCGCAGGCTCTCTCCGACCGCGAACGGTTCCTGCGGATCGGCCCCTCCTGCGCCACGTGAACGATGACCTCCGCCGCGGCAAGCTCCGCGCGATCGCATGCGATCCGCGCGCCTTGCTGAAGGTATTGTGCGTCCAAGAATCCGGCGCGCAGGCCGGCGTTGGTCTCGACAAGAACCTCGAAGCCCACCTTTTTCAAGCTGCGGACATCGGCGGGCACGATCGCCACCCGCCGCTCTTGGCCCGACGATTCTTTGGGAACGCCGACGGTCAGCAACGAAGAGTCGGGAGGCATGCGCAGGAATCGTCCATCAATTTGGGCCGCACTTGTCGCTCATCTTATAGCCAATGAAACAGGCTCGGGACAGTCATTGCGAGACGAGTCAAGGGGTCGGCACTCCACGTCGCCGGCGGCAGTGTTGACCACAGCAAGTAAGCAATGGGACCGGCGTACACGATGCTGTCGGTTAAGTCGACTAACCCACCGAAACCGGGAAGCAATGCCGCAGCATCTTTCTTGCCGAGGTCCCGCTTAATCAGTGACTCGCAGAGGTCGCCCACGATCCCGGCGATGGCGATCAGTAGACCATAGCTCAAACAGACAATCGCGGAGCCGGGAAACCAAATCTCGCTAAAGAGATTGTGCGCGAATTGCAGCCAGAGATAGGAGACCGGCGCGGCGACAATAAGCGCGCCAAAAAAACCGGCCCAGGTCTTTCCCGGACTCAAGAGAGGGGCCATCTTGCGGCGGCCGAAAAGGCGTCCGAATGTATACGCACCGATGTCACCGCACTTCGCGGCGACAATCAACGATCCGAGGACATAATAGCCGCGCGCCGCATCCTCCCCACCTCCAACCCAGCGGAGACGAGCCGTCAGGCACAACAACAGGCCTGCGTAGCTGATAATCAGCAGTTCCGCGCCGATCGTTTCCATTTGCTGACCAGGCTCCCGGTAGCGAATGGCGTTCGACGCCAGGATCCAAAGAACGCTCAGGCCAAACACCAAAGCCGAATCGATTCCCGCCCGGTCGAGCCAATTCAGGACCTCAACGTGAGGTAACCACGCGGAGACGACGACAAGGCTGGACAAGAGCGCAGTCTCGATGAAGCTCGGCCGAAATGCGCGAGTGCGAAACAGTCCGACCAATTCCCACGCCGAGCGCACTGCAATCAGCAGTGTGAGACAAAGCAGCACCGGCGCCGACGGGCCAAGTCTGCGCATCGAGGTAGCAGAGGCCCACGAAGGCTGGGATCAGCACGGCCGAGACCAAGAGCCGCCAGCCGAGCATCGCCGGTCAGTCCTTGAGGCCGCCGAAGCGGCGGTCGCGCACGGCAAAATCCCGGAGTGCTTGAATCAGTTCCTTGCGGCGGAAGTCGGGCCAGCACGTCTCTGTCACCCAGAGCTCCGCATAACTGATTTGCCACAGCAAAAAGTTGCTGACGCGCATTTCGCCGGCCGTGCGAATCACGAGATCGGGATCGACAATCCCGGCCGTGTACAAATACGAGCTGACGACCTCTTCGGTGACCTCGTCGGGATCCATCAGGCCGCATTCCACCTTGCGGGCGATCTCCCGGACGGCGTCGACAATTTCTGCCCGGGCGCCGTAATTGAGCGCCAGGCACAGGCCCATTCCCGTATTGGGTCGGCTGAACTCGATGGTGCGGTCGACTTCGGCAAGCACTCCCTTGCCCAGGCCGTCGCGACGGCCGATCGTCGTGAAACGAATCTGCTGCCGCATGATCTCAGACCGCTCTTCGATAACGTATTGCTCGAGGAGATGCATCAGCAGACTGAGCTCGTGCCGGGGACGCTTCCAGTTTTCGCTGCTGAAGCAATACAGCGTCAGCTGCTCGATCCCCAGGCGGCAACATTCCTCGACGAGCAGGCGCACGCTCTTGACACCTCGCCGGTGCCCTTCGATGCGGGGGAGTCCACGGGCCTTCGCCCAACGGCCGTTGCCGTCCATGATGACGGCGATATGGCGAGGCAGTCGATCGGGGCGCAAGCCCTCCGCGGCAAGCTCATCGGTCGTGTAGGTCGCTAGGGTCGGCACGTGTGGTGTTTCGGTGGCAAAATGCGGAACGTTGATCCCCTCCATTTTGCGCTCGAAAGAAGGGCTCGCCAAGACCACCACGCTGCGCCGAGGGTCCTCGCACGCCAAACCGGGACATGCGGCAAATGTGAGCCGGCAAGAAGCTTTCCGAGAAACGCGTCGTCTCTACTGCAGCAGGAGGGGCATAGTGGCTTCTTGCTCCGCCTGAAGCTCTTCCTGATCTTCCTCGGGAGACTGGTCCCAGTACAGGGTCTGTTCCCAGTATTGCGGAAACGTCTTGGGAGATGAGATGGCCAACCGCACGCAATTTTCGCAAATGTCCAGTACCGTCACGTGAATGTCGCTGCCGATTACCAAGCTCTCGTTCACTCGACGGGTAATCATTTGCATTTGGCCGCCTCTTGCTTTCTAGAGGACCTTTGGGGAACCTGAAACCGCCTGCGGCAGCTCACTCACAAGTCCGCCGGCTACTCTTGGAGCGCGGGCAAGAAACAAAAAAGAAACAAGCGCCGTGCCACAACCGGCGCTGTCACTCGCGAACACGACTTGTAAATATTTGAAGCTGCTTTGACGACGGCGGTCATTCTGCCGTGCGCTTGCCGAGAGAACAAGCACTAAGTTCGAGGTTTTTTTTAAATCGAAGAAGCGACAAATCGCCGCTTGACAATTCACATCGAATCAGTCTCGGACGCGCCATGAAGCTGTTGGTATTTCCCCCAGTCGAACCTGAGAGACTTTCGCAGATCGTGCATGCGGCGGGAGAAATGTCCGTCGTGAACGCGCACGATGAAGCAGAAGCGCTCGAACAAATCGTCGAGGCCGACGCATTTTTCGGGAAGATCACTGCGCGCCTGCTCGAGCGCGCGCGAAAACTGCGCTGGGTCCAGACGCCGACCGCCAGTCTCGAGCATTACCTGTTCGACGCACTCATCGAGCATCCCTGCGTGTTGAGCAACATGCGGGGCTTGTTTTCCGACGTGATCGCTGACCACGTGATGGGTTTTGTTCTGTGTTTCGCGCGAAATTTCCACCTGTACCGCGACCGCCAGCGCGACCATCATTGGGAGCCGGTCGGCGGCGAAGCGGGCCGATCGGATTTTGTTGCGGGGCCGGCCTTCGTCAGCGAAATCGATCGGCGTCACCTGCACCTCTCCGACTGCACGCTCGGCGTGGTTGGCGTCGGTAACATCGGATCGGAAATCTGCAGGCGGGCCGCCGCGTTCGGCATGCGAATTCTGGGCGTCGATCCTCGTTGCCGAGAAGTTCCCGGCGCTGCCCGAAGTTTGGCCGTCCGCTCGGCTGCTCGATTTGCTGCGAGAGAGCGATTTCGTGGTGATCGCCGCCCCGCACACCCCAGAGACTTATCAGCTCTTTCGCCGCGACAAGTTCGACGTGATGAAATCGTCCGCTTACTACATCAACATCGGCCGCGGGGCGATCGTCGACCTGGACGACCTCGTAGGCGCGCTTCAAGCCGGGAAGATTGCCGGCGCGGCCCTCGACGTGTTTGAGGTCGAGCCGCTTCCCCGGAATTCCCCCCTTTGGTCGATGCCCAATGTGATCATCACGCCGCATATCGCGGCCGCGTCGACTCACATCGCCGAGCGGCACCTGCAAACTCTCTTAGAGAACATTCGCCGTTTTGTCGCCGGCCGGGAACCGGCCACGCTCGTCGACAAGCGGCAATGGTTCTGAGCGCCCGACAACGTCGCGGTTGCCGCGAATCCGCGCGGTTCATCCCGAACGGTTCAGCCGCGGCCGAGGTAGACCTGGTCCCGCGGCAGGACGATCGCTTCGAGAAAATTGACGTCGTCGGGCAGCGTCACCATCGCCAGCGCCGCTTGAGCGATGGTCTCGGTCTCCATCATCGGTTCCTGGTTCACCGCGGCCCGCGGATCGGCTCGCCACTCGACTCGCACATTCCCCGGGTGCAGGCAGCTACAAAGAATGCCGTGCGCCCGACCATCCAGAGCGGTCGCGTTGGTGAGCCCCCAGAGTCCGAACTTGGCTGACGTGTACGGAGCACTTCCCTCGCGAGGTCGCTGAGCCGAAATCGAACCGATATTCAGAATCCTGCCCCCGCCTTGCGGGATCATGATGCGGAACGCCGCCCGACTGCACAAAAAGGCCCCCGTCAGGCACGCCCCAATCACATTGTTCCACGCGGCAAGCGATAACTGGTCGATCCGCCCGGCGTCAAAATTTCCGGCATTGTTCACCAGGATGTCAACCCGTCCGAAATGATCCATCAGTTCCTTGAAAAATGTCTCCACGACTGCCTCCTGACCGACATCGACCGGACGCTCGAAGACGTCGGTACCGGCCGCCCGCAGTTCTTCGGCGGTCGCCGTCAGCTTTGCCGCGTTTCTCGCACAAAGTGCCAGCCGCGCTCCCTCTTCCGCGAAAAGTTTCGCGATTCCTTTGCCGATGCCCTGATTTCCGCCGGTGATGACGGCGACTTTCCCCTCGAGCCGACGCATGGGATTCCTCGCTGATACAAAGTCCGGGAGCGCCGCGATTGAGCGCACTTTGCGGCCGATTCTTCAAACTGATTTCGCCCTGATTGAGGCGGTTTTGCGTCGCGACTTCAAGGCTCAGCAGCAGGAATCTCAGAGGGTCGTCAGGATCTCAGGGAGCTGGGCCAGGTTGAGATTGCCCCCCGAAATGATGCCGACGACAGTCTTGCCCAACCACTGATCGCGAGTCTTGAAAGCGGCTGCCATGGCGGCGGCGCCTGCTCCCTCCGCGATGTTATGCGTGTGCTCGAGAATCAGTCGGCAGGCACGGCGGAGCTCATCGTCGCTGACCAGCACTACGTCGTCGAGTACTGTGCGCATCAGTTCGAGCGTCATTTCCGCGGGACGTCGCGTGGCCACTCCCTCGGCCCAAGTGGCGGCGTTCGCGGTCTCCCGCCATTGCCCCGTCCGCCAGGATTGACTCACTGCGCTGGCTCCTTCGGCTTGGACCCCGATGACTTTCGTCCGAGGGTTGCGCGCCCGCGCGACGATCCCGGTGCCGCAGACGCCGCTGCCCAGTCCGATCGGGACGAAGATCACGTCGGGGTCGGGCAGCGCGTCGAAGATCTCGACCGCCATCGATCCGACTCCGGCGATCAGTTTTGGCTCGTTGGCTGAATGGACGTACCGGTAGCCTCGCGGCGCGAGGACTTTTTCGGCATAGTCTCGGGTCTCGTCAAAATCGCGGCCGTGCTCGATCAGCTCCGCGCCGAACAATCGAATCGCACGATTCTTCGACGGATTGTTGCCTTGCGGGACGACGATCGTGCACCGGACGCCGAAGCGCCGAGCCGCATACGCCAGCGACTGACCGTGATTGCCCGTCGAGCAAGCCAGGATTCCAGCCTCGCGCTCGGCCTCCGTGAGCCTGCTCACGAGATTGATGCCCCCGCGAACCTTGAAAGCACCGGTCGGCTGATGATTCTCGTGCTTGAGCAAGAGTTGGCAGCCCAACAACTCGGAAAGCCCCGGCCAATCGAGAAGCGCGGTCGGGGTGAGAATGCTACGCACGCGGGGGAGCGCCTCGACGACGTCTGCATACGTCACGGATGGCATGCGAACTCTCTTCTTACGTGGTCGGACGAATGAAAGAAGGTCGCGACGGGCGTCGCCACGTCACCGAGTTTCGTATCTTGCCGGGCTCGTTTCAAATGCCGGGAGGTGGCTGAAGCGACAAAATCCCCGCCCAGGCAGAGAACGGGCTCGATCAACGGCGCTCAGGACACGGCAGTCCGCAACTAGGTTCGCAAACAGCCGAGGAGTCGCCGGAACGGCTCTAGAGCGCGCCGAAGTAGTTCTCGGCAGCTTCGTCGATATATTCGACCTTCAGCTCGAGCGGCACGCCGCAAAACTCGCAGTGGTGGCGTACCTGCGCCAAGATGTCGCGGACGTGGCAATAGCGAAAATGTCGGTCCTTGGCGCGGAAATAGGTCTCGATCAAGTGCTCGAGCACAGACGCGTCGGGACGAATCCCCATTTTTTCGCAGGTGTCGTCGAACAGCTTGCGAAACTCTGCCTCCGACGGTCCGCGGACGTCGATCTTGTAGGGAATTCGCCGGAGGAACGCTTCGTCGACCAGGCCTTTCGGATCAAGATTCGTGGAAAAGACGACCAGCTGATCGAACGGCGCTTGCAGCTTTTTGCCGCTGGGCAAGCTCAGGTAGTCGTACCGTCTCTCCAAGGGCACGATCCACCGATTCAGCAATTGGTCGACCGAGATCCGCTGCCGACCAAAATCGTCGATCACGAGTGTCCCACAGTTGCTCTTGAGCTGCAGCGGTGCTTCCAAAATTCCCAGCGCGCGGTTGGGCTGGACTTCCAGATGTTCCATGGTCAGCTCGCCGCCGACCACGACCGTCGGACGAGTGATGCAAACCCAGCGGTGGTCGATTTGGCGGAGCTTTTCGTCGTCTCCGACCTGGTTGATCGGAATCGCGTGGTGCACGCACGGGTCGTAGACGCGGATGATCTCGCCATCGCAGTCGATGGCTCGCGGAATCCAGACCGTATCGCCATAAGTAGCCGTTAGCCGCTCGGCGATGCTCGTCTTGCCATTCCCGGGAGCTCCATAAATGAACATGGCCCGGGCCTCGACCAGCGCTTTGCCGATTCTTACGCAGAGCGCTGTCGGCACAGAAAGATCCGCCAAGGCGGCTTCGACCTGGGGCAGCGTGATGCGCGAGCGGGTCATCGATTGAGCGCTGACAGCCGCGACGTAGTCGGCGAACGGCACCGGAGCCGACCCGAAGTACGTGGAGCGCTCGTTGCACTGTTTGGCCGCTTCGATTCCCTTATTGGTGATCGAATACTCGTAATCCGAGACCGACGCGTTCCGCGCGATCACGATTCGCTGCGAGCTTTTCATTGCCTGGAAGATCGCCTGCAGCGTTCCAAACGGCAGGCGCAGCTGCTCAGCGATGCCCCGGCCCGACTGGACCCCCCGACGCAGGAGAAACTTCAGAATCAGATCTTCAACTTCGGTCTCGGTGAGTCCGGCGTCCTCCAGGGACTTTGGCGCCGCCGGCAGAAACCCCTGAGAACGGTTAAGTTGGGTGCGGTTTGGATCGAACGCTGGCACCTCGCGCTTCGACGCGCGCCTGTCCGCGGATTGCGCGGGCGGCCCATTGAAAATCGAATCCAACAGCGACGTTGTCGGCGCATCGGCGTCGTTCAACAACGCGCCCTCGACCAATGATCCTTGCGCTGGGCCTTGTTGAGCCATTGGAGAACCCGTTCTGTGGATTGCCGGAGGGACGGAATTCCGTCGGCGTCGCGAACGTCGAAGCCCGGTCGATTGTGAAATTCTTCCAGTACGAGTTTTTCGTACGATCGAGGCCCTCTAACAATGGGACGTGAAACGTCGGTTGCCATGCGAAACATGTAGCGTCTGACACAAAACGGCGAGGCGATTGAATCGGGAGCCCGCAAATCTGGTCTAACCCGCCCATTCGGATTGGTGTCTTTCCTCAATCGAAGGTTCGGCCGTGGCAGAAAACCAGCCATTTGACAGCAATCCAATCGGCTGCGGAGGTTTGCACACGAGGCAAAATGCTGATTGTTTTTGTCTAAATTGAAAAGAATTGGGTGGGGCAATTCGATGCATTCGGACGCACCGGAAGCCGGTCCGATCGCCACAGACGCCGGCCGACGAAAAGGGGCACAGCCGTCTGGAAACGATGGCAGCGGCGGAGTATGATTCGCCCGACGACGATCCGCCTTCGGAGAGGTGACAGAGTGGCCGATTGTGCTGGTCTCGAAAACCAGTGTGCGCGCAAGCGTACCCAGGGTTCGAATCCCTGCCTCTCCGCTCGCATTTCAACGCTCTTCCGATCTTCAAGTCTGCCTTTGGCTTGCGACTCTCTGTCTGATTGGCACAGTCGAGTGTGCCAAGACTGCGTCAATCAGACTCCTCGGACTAGCGTTCTTGGCGGACTGAGTCTCTGAGCCGCAATGCTGCAGGAGTAGTGGCGAAAGGAATGCAGTCGCCCATCCTCGAAGCCAATGGCGCCTGGGGTTGTAAGGAACCGCTCCTTCAATTTTTATCAGAAGCAGCGTACAGTTAGGACAATTCACCAAACGCATTGAATTGGAGTTGATCCAGGTCCGGAGCACGCTCATTTCCCCTACTTTGGTAAATCGCTTGCTGGTGATATTCGACATTGGTCCGAGGCGTCTGACTGAGCCGGAATGCCGCGCCTAATAAGAATCAGATGGCTGGTTAGATTGGTCTCTTTTGTTGTCGATCGCGATCGCGCTCTGTGCTGCGTTCCGTGAAGCTGGAACCGCTCGGGCGTCACAGTGGCGACGGTCGTTCCCCGATCTTCAAGCGGCGCCTTTGCCCCGGTCTCGCACGGGACGGATGGAAGATGAATGGTTGGCCCCTGCAACCGTCAAAACCGAAAACCTTCGATTCGACGAGATTCCGGGAATTTGATTTCCGAGATGAGAAGTCCGGAATGCGATGCTCTGGGAATTCGGGGATTGTGTTCGAGGGTCGCAGCAAACCCGAAATCCAACGTTTGTTGAGCTGAATTTTAGCCGATTCAAAGTCTACTTTTTTGTGGTGGCGAATAGGCGGGTCGTCTTAGAATGCCGGCATGCCACGCGCCGACGAGAAGCAGGAGTCCGGATCCGGCAATTCAAGGCGGTTTGCCACGACTCGCTGGAGCATTGTGCTGGCGGCCGGAAATCGCAGCTCGCCGCAATCGGCCTCCGCATTGGCCACTCTGTGCGAAACCTGCTGGTACTCGCTCTACGAGTACGTACGCCGAAGCGGGCATGACGCCGACGATGCACGGGACCTCACCCAGGCGCTCTTTGCGCGGCTCTTGGAAAAGAACGATCTCGCCGCGGTAAAGCGGGAGCGTGGACGGTTTCGCTCGTTCCTCTTGGCCTCGCTGAAACACTTCTTGGCCAACGAGTGGGATCGGCAACGGGCTCAAAAACGGGGCGGCGGCCGGCCGCCGTTTTCGATCGATTTTGGAGCCGCCGAAGACCGCTATCGGGGCGAGCCGAGCCACGAACTCACCGCCGAAAAAATCTTCGAGCGACGCTGGGCAATGGTCCTGCTCGCCAACGTGCTGGCTCGGCTCGAGCAGGAATATGTCGAAGCCGGGAAACCCACCGCGTTCAATCGCCTCAAGATCTTTCTGACGGGCGAGCAGCCGGCTTTAACTTACGGCCAGATCGGCGCCGAATTGGCGATGGCCGAGGGGGCCGTGAAAGTCGCCGTTCATCGACTCCGCAAGCGCTACCGCGAAGTGTTGCGCGAGGAAATCGAGCAAACGCTCGCCGATCCCGAGGAAGTCGACCAGGAAATTCGCGACCTTTTTGCCGGTGTCAGCGTCAACGTCGCACAGCGCTGGGATGTGGCCACGCACCAACCGATCGGCGAACCGCTCGTGCATCAGGACAATGTGTTTTCCGTGGCATTCAGCCCGGACGGAAAGATCATCGCCACCGGGAGCATGGACAAGGCACTCCGCCTCTGGGAGGCCCAGACCGGAAAGCCGCTGCTGCCTGTGTTGTTGCACGGTGGCCCCGTCACAGGCGTTGCCTTCACCCCCGACGGGAAATCGGTCCTCACGTCGAGCTTGGATCAGACGGTCCGGCTCTGGGAGGTGGGCACCGGCGACCCCTTCGGCACGCCGTTGCGACATCAGGGCATTCTTATGGCCGTGGCCTTCAGTCCGGATGGAAAAACCGTGCTGACGGGAAGCATGGACAAAACAGCCCGCCTCTGGAATGCGGCGACGGGAAAAGAACTGAGACAATTCAGGGGTCATCAGGGCGGCGTCTGGACTGTCGCCTATAGTCCCGACGGCAAAACGATTCTGACCGGCAGCAGTGATAGGCCAACGTCTGGTTTCGGAGGCGCGGCTTCCGCTGCGCGCTGGTGCTCCGCGACTGCTTGGGCGGGGTGGCCGAGCGCGTGATAGAGGCGGAACTGTGCCCGATCGTAGTCGGCAGTCGCACCGTAATAGTCGACATAGGCCTGGGACAAAGCCTGCAGCGACGCCACGACTTCCTGTGGCCGCACCAGAGGCAGCAGCACGCCGCCCGCGTTTTTCGTCTGGGTCAGTGCCTGAAAGTTTTTGTCCGCCGATTCGACAGCGTCCTTGAGTTCGGCTTCGGAGTCCGTCAAACGCAGGGCCGCCGATCGTGCCTGGGCAAATGCCTGGGCCACTTGGGCGGCGACCGCATTTTGCGTGCGCAAAAGTTCCAGCCGGGCCACGTCATTTTCCGCCTGCCTCTGCCGGATAAGCGCCTGGTTGCCGAAGCCCAGCTCCTTCAGCTCCCAGACCAGTTCCACGTCGACGTCGAACCGCGAGCCGAAACTCCCTATCTCGTCGTTGGGTCCACCGCCGAATAGCCCGCCGGCAAACGTAGTCTGCGGCGTCGAGTTTCCGACAACCTGGACATTGGGCAGAAACGGCCGGAGCTTTTCCTGACGGATCCGTTCCACCGTTTGCTGCACCAGAGCCTGCTGACCGGCCAACTCGGGCCGGTTGGTCAAGCCGATGCCAATCAACTCTTCGAGGGGTTGCTCGACTCCGATGAGCGTCACTCGAAGGTGCGGGGGCTCAAGCGGCTCGACTACTGCCGACGAATCGAGCTGGAGAATACGCGTCAAGTCGGCACTCGTGACGCGCCAGCGCTCGCGCGCCGTTTGCACGAGCTGACGACTCCGCTTGGCCAGTGTCCGCGTGCGCGAGACCTCGAGTTGCGCGAATAGCGCCGCGCAAGACTTTGGATTTGATTGGCCAATCCGACAGAGCGGCGGACCACGTCTTCCGCTCCCGCAAGTTCTCCGCGCGACTGCTGGACGCTGAAGTAGGCGTCAGCCACAGCCAGAAGGCTGTCGTTGCGCGCCGTCTGGAGCGCGGCGTCTCGCGCTCGCACGACCTGTCGCGCGGCCAGCGGCTCAAAGATCGCGTCGGTGACCCCGACAACCAGGCTCGGGCCGGCGCCGAGCATGAAGGAGCCGAAGCTGGTGGTCGAGATGTTCCCGGCGCTGTCCTGGATCTGCCCATCGTGGCGGAGATAATCCGTGCCGACGAGGAGAGTGGGCAGCCAGAGCAGTTTTGCATAGTCGAGTTCTGCGCTGGCCGCGCGGATTCGAGCCGCAGCGACTTGAATGTCAATCGGCTGAACGCCGGCCAGCTCGAAGGCCGTGGCCAGATTGATGGGATAGGGACGATCGGCCGCGATCCGCGGCGGGGCGGAGTCGGCAGCTGCTGTGGGGGACGGATCGAACGAAGCGACGATCGCCGAGGCGTGCGACGGCTGCTGCGCGGAGGCGCGTGGCTCCATGCCGCCCCAGAGCGCCCCGCCGAGGACGGTCCAGGCAAAAAACACTCTCCACGCCCCACGATTCACGGTCCCTCCAGCCAACGGTAACGCTTCTCGGGCGCAAGAGCCTGCCCAAACATTACCTTCGGTAGAATCGGCAGCGTCGAGCCTAATGAACCGGCGATCCGCGCTCCTGCCCAGCTTGAACGGCGATCAACGGCCGGCAGGAGCTGCGCAGCTTAGCTATTTTTCGACTTGGATCGCGCGCACAGATTGCCCATTTGCCAGTGGAGCCGAACTGGAGACGACCACTTCTTCCTGCCCGGTGATCGGCGTCCAGTGCCCCTCGACCGACGGCGATTCGGCAGGCATCTGCAGCATGAGAACCTCGACGAGCCCGCCCCCTTTGAGACCAATTTGCAGCGGCGTACGAATCGCCTTGGCGTTTTGGACTCGGTAGCAGACCGACTGGTTTCCTTCAGTGAGGATGGCGGCCTCCGGCACCGTCCAGGCGTTGACGTGCTGCACGACAATGCTCGCTTGAACGTACATCCCAGGCAGCAGTTTGCCCTGCGGGTTGGGCAAGTCGATTTCGGTGCGCAGAGTGCGCGACCGCGGATCAAGCGCACGGGCGTTGCGCGTGACGGAGCCGTGGAGCGGCTCTCCTCCCGCGCCCTGCACCTGCAGACTGACCGGGTCGCCGTCCTTGAGCCACGGGGCGTCGCTTCCCGGGATGTTGACGAAAACCCGCACCGGATCGATCTGGCTCAAAACAAACAGGGGCTGACGCGCGGTGCCTGTCGCCGGCTGCACAAAATCCCCCACGCTGATGTTGCGCTGCGTGACGACGCCTTTGTAGGCCGCCCGAATCTCGGCGTATTGCAGCATGGTCTGAGCGTAATCGCGGTTGGCTTTTGCCACTTCGAGCTGCGCTTCGGCCGTGGCTTCGTCCGCCTTGGCCTTCACCACGACGGCTCGAGCCGCCTCGAATCCCAGCTGGGTCTCGTCGATGTTCTCCTGATCGAGAACGCCGCTTTTTCCGACTCGTGAGAGGCGCTCGAATTGGGACTGCGCGCCTGAGCTGGGCTTCGGCCGTGAGGATGGCCGCCTTGGCTTGTGCACCCTGCGCGGCCGCGTAGCGAACGGCGGCCTGCTTCTGCTGCACTTCGACCTCCATCTCGGGGACGTGCAGCACGGCCAGAATCTGCCCCTCTTTCACGTAGTCGCCAATATCGGCGTTCCATTTTTGCACATAGCCCGTGATGCGCGCGTAAACCGGCGTTTCCTGGAACGGCTCGATATTGAATCCCGGCTGCTCGAAGGGATGCAGCACGGTCTTTCGCTCCGGCTTGGTGAGGCGCACCGTTCGTTCGACCGCGGCCTGCGGCACCCGGCTCTCGCCTGTCTTGGACGCGCTCGGCAGGCCTTGCTCACAGCCGGCCAGGAGGGCCCCGGCAAGGATGCCGCCGATCAGACGAAGTGTTACGAGGCACTTACTCACGGCTGGCAGAACCCTCTCGCTGTGGATCGAAGTAGGGGCTGCCCGCGTCGTCCGGATCGAGCGAGGCCGAGTGGACGCCGGCTCGTCCTTGGAACATCACAAAGATCGCGGGCAGCACGAAAAGTGTCGTGAGCATGGAACCGGAGAGCCCACCGATGACGGCCCGCGCGAGGGGGGCCGTTTGCTCTCCCCCTTCGCCGAATGCCAAGGCCATCGGAATCATGCCCGCGATCATGGCGCAGCTCGTCATTAAAATCGGACGCACGCGGTGCCGGGCCCCATCGATCGCCGCGTCCCTCGCGACGGCCCCTTCGCGCCGCGCGCGTTCGGCAAAGGTGACCAGGAGGATCGCGTTGGCGACCGCCACCCCGATGGCCATGATCGAACCCATGAACGATTGGATGTTGAGCGTGGTTCGCGTGGCCCATAGGAGGAGCACGACGCCGGCGAGCACGGCCGGGATCGTGCACACGACCGCCAGCGCCAAGCGGAACGACTGAAAATAGGCTGTCAGCAACAGCAGGATCACGATCACGGTCAACAGCAGGCCCGCCGTCAGGCCTTCGTAGATTTTCCCGCCAGCGAGCGCTCCGAACATTTGCTGCATCGGCACAATCTGGCCCCGCACGTCGACGGTCCCACCGCGCGGGACTTCTCCGGCTGCCTCTAACGCCTGCGAGACTCGGCGCGAGACTCGACCCAGATCTTCGCCCTCGATATTCGCGGTCATGCTGATCAATCGCTTCATGTTGTAGCGATCGTATTCGCCCGGCACTGTCCCCTCTTGGATTCTCGCCACATCCTGCAAAAACACCTGGCCGGCCGGATCCATCGGGACGCGCGAGTTGCGTTGGCTGCGCCCAGGGGCGGCATTCGTGGCCCCGATGGGCACGACGCCGATTTGCGCGGCCGAGTCCATGCGGGCGATCGGAATCTCCACCTGCACTTGGTAGCCGATACCTGTGTTGGGGTCGCGCCAGTAATTCGGCACGAGAAACCGGCTGGAAGACGTCGCCGCGACCAGCGAGTTGGCGACCGCCTGCGCCGTGATGCCGCTGGCGCCCGCCAGCTCGCGGTTCACCGTCACTTCGACCGCCGGATAGTCCTGGGGTTGCACGAAGTGCAGGTCGCGGAGCGAGGCGATTTTTTCCAGCTCCTGCCGGACTTTATTGGCGAACGCCTGGTTGTCCGACATCTTCGGCCCGCTCACCGCGATTTCGATCGGCGTGGGCGAGCCAAAGCTCATCACCTCGTTGACGATGTCGGCCGGCTCGAACGAGAGCTTGATTCCGCACACTCTTTGCGCGACCACCTCGGCGGAGACCTTTTCGGCCGCCAATTTCTCGCGCAGCGATCGCTCGAGAAGACCCGGCAGCTCGTGCCGCAGATCCTCCTTGAGTTCGGCCACCTGCACACCGCTTCCCGGCTTGAGAGCGACTCGCAGCACGGCCTCTTCGGGTCCGCTCATCCATAAATATACGGTGTTGATCGGATAGCTGGAGGGGATCAGCCCGATGTAGCCGAGCGAGATCGCCACGTTGTCCGGCCCGACTTTGTTCCTGATCGCGTTGAGTGACTCGATGGCCAGCTGTTCGGTCACCTCGATCCGGGTGCCGGTCGGTGCCCGCAGACGAAGCTGGAACTGGCCCGTGTCGACGGTTGGAAAAATTTCGCGTCCGAGTTGCCCGCCGGCAAACCAGGCCAACGCAACGGCTGCCGCCAAGTAGACGGGCACGCCAACCCAACGCAGCGGCATCAGGCCGCGCAAGAGTGCTGTATAGGCCGCACCAAGTCCGCCACGCTCGCGGCCAGCTCTCCTTTCATCGCTTGCTTGCGATTGGTGCACATGTCGCAACAGCCAGACTGAAACCACGGGCACAAACGTGCTCGACAGAACATAGCTCGCCACCATTGCAAAACCGACCGCCAGCGCGAGGGGCACAAACAGGGCCCGCGCCGAGCCTTCCATGAAGAACGACGGGATGAAGACGGCCAGCACGCAGAGCATCGCCAACAGCCGCGGCACCGCCGTTTCATGGTTGCCGCGGCGGACTGCGCGGGCGATGTTGGGCGTGTGCTCAAACTGAGTGTGGATGTTTTCGACCTCGACTGTCGCCTCGTCCACCAGAATACCGACCGCGAGCGCGAGCCCGCCCAGTGTCATCAGGTTGATCGTCTGACCCGTCAGCCACAAACCGACGACGCTTCCCAAGAGAGCGAAGGGAATATTGAGCACCACCACGATCACGCTCCGCCAGTCGCGCAAGAACAAGAGCACCATCAGTCCGGTCAGCGCCGCCCCCAAGAGGGCTTCCGTGCCGACTCCCCAAATTGCGCGGGTCACGTACGGGGACTGGTCGAACTCGAAACTGACGTCGATGTCTTCCGGAACGGCGGCCCGCATGTTTGGCAAATTGGCCTTCACGGCGTTGACCACCGATAGAGTCGACGCGTCGGCCCGCTTCGTCACCACGATGTAGACGGCCCGTTTCCCGTTGACGAGCGCATACCCCGTCGGGATGTCGGTGCTGTCTTCGATCGTGGCCAGGTCGCGCAGGTAGATGTCGGTCCCTGGGCGCACTGGAATGCTCCCCAGGTCCTTCGGATTCACAACCATCGCGTCGACGGGCACGATGGGCATTTGGTCCTTGACCCGGATGTTGCCGGATGGGCTGATGGTGTTCCCGGTCACCAGCGCCTGAACGACTTCTTCCGGCGAAATGTTGTAGGACCGCAACCGGTCGGGATCCGTGCGGATCACGATCGTCCGTTGGTTGCCCCCGAATGGCGGCGGAGCCGAGACGCCCGGCAGGCTGGCGAACATCGGCCGAACTTTGAACAGAGCCTGGTCCTGGATCTCGCCGATGGTCTTCGTCTGGCTCGACAAGACGAGGTAGCCGACCGAAACACTGCCCGTGTCGAACCGCATCACAAACGGCGGCACCGTGCCCGGCGGCATGAAGGCCCGCGCCCGGTTCACATAGCCGATGGTCTCGGCCATGGCCTGCGCCATGTCGGTGCCGGGATGAAAGTAGAGCTTCATCAGCGCGGCACCCTGGATGTTGCGCGACTCAACGTGATGAATGCCGGAGATGTAAAGGAAGTGATACTCGTAATAATTGGTGAGCAGGCCTTCCATCTGCCCGGGGTCCATCCCGCCGTACGGCTGCGCGACGTAGACGACGGGCAGATTGAGCGCGGGAAAGATGTCGACCTTCATCCGCATCACGGCGAGGCCGCTGCCGACCACGAGCGCGGCAATTCCGACCATGACGGTGATCGGATGGCGCAGCGCAAAGACGATGGGATTCATGGAACCGAGACCCCGGGCCGGTGGCTTGACGACGGAACTGCCGGCATTCCGTGAGCGCAGGCAGACACCACAAAATCCTTAAGCCTTCTTTGCACGGTCTTTTCTTCCCGGCCTCTGGGACTGCGGGGAATTTCGTTTCCGCCGCAAGGCCTGAAAGGGCTCGTCCTTGTCCTCCAAGACTTCCGAGACGAGCTCCAGGAGCTTGTTTCGCGCGTCCACGAGAACTTGTCGCCCGGTGTGGGTCGCTTGGTAGTACTTTCGCTGCTTTCCGGCGACGACTGCGTGGCGGCTTTTCAGGTAGCCGAGCTCCTCCAGCATGTGGAGCGTCGGATAAAGCGTCCCCTGGCTAAGCCGGTACCCGTGCCGCACCAGTTCCTCGGTGATTTCCGCTCCGTAAATCGGCTCCTTCGTCGCGTGATAGAGGATGTGCAGACGAATGAAGCCGTGAAAAAAATGGCGCGTAACCGGATCATTGGCCATGATGTTGAATCTCGATGTTGACTCTCGACATAATATCGCGACAGCTTTGAGCGTGACAAGCGCGCCACCGGGAACCTTTCGATTGACCACCAATCAGGCTCCACACGGAGAATGTCATGAAGCGCCACTGGCCGATCGTTGTCGCCCTTCTTGGCGGGGTGTGTCTGGGAATTGCGTCGGAGAACCACGATCCTCTTCGCCGGGCAGAGGCCAAAGACAGCCGCGGATCTCAGGATTCGGAGGTGGCCGCGCTCAAGGCGGAAATCGAGGCCATTAAGGACAGGCTACCGGATCAGGCGCACGCGATGCAGGACGTCGCGAATCAATTCTCGAACGTGTGGTTCGCGGAGGGGAAACAGCATTGGGATTTGGCGAACTTCTACCTCGGGGAAACCCGCAATCATCTGCGGTGGGCCGTGCGAATCATTCCGAAACGCAAAGACAACGCCGGCCGCGAGTTCGACCTGGTTTCGATCCTGCAGTCGGTGGAGAACGGCCCCTTGAAGCAATTGGAGGCGGCGATCAAATCCAAGAATAACGAGCGTTTTGTCGCGGCATACAAGTTCTCGTTGGAGAGCTGCTACGCGTGCCACAAAGCCGCGGACAAGCCGTACCTGCGACCACAGATCCCGACCGGACCCGCAACGCAGATCGTCAATTTCGATCCAAAGGCGAAATGGCCGCTGTGATCGCGATGATCGATTGGCCGAACCGTGAGTGCCGGCGAATTGTTGAGTGGACCGCTCCGATCTCAAGCGAATTGCTGAAAAAGGCCCACAAACGCGACGCCAAGACGCGACCCGCTCATCCTCCGCCGCGGCAGGTGAATTTGGTCCTCACGCCTGCTGCTCTCCCGAAATCTCAACCGTTTTCCCGGACATTCCAAATAACGACCGATAAGTGCCGCCGTGCTAGCGCGGGAAACTCACCGGTTTTTCGGCACACGCTGCGCGTGCCGAAAACTCATACGTTATCGCGGAGTCCCGCCGGCGCGACGACCGATGAGAAAAGTCTCTTCGGACTGCCGCGCAAATCGAACGTTTTTCGACACAGGCTTTCTTCGAGTGTCAAGGTTTCTTGGCAGCCGGTTTCCCGGTCGTCAGCTCGGCCAGCAGTTTCTTGAAGTCGTCACGGTCGCGGAGCGAGCTGAGATCGTTATCCTGTTGCATTTCTACGGCGCTCGCGTACCCCGCCTTCACAGCCTTGTTCAGCAACTCCATCGCGCGGTCGCCGTACTCTTGCTTCTTCTGAGGGCTCTTGCGGGCGGCAATGGCGTAGACGCGAGCGAAGTTGTACCAGTTCTCCGGTATCCAGTCCGATGTCTTCGTCAACTCGGCGATCTCGGCGATACCCTCGGTTACCTTACCGGCGTTGACGCGCGACATCGCCAGCCCGGGTCGGTACTGACGCACTTCGGGATAGTCGGCAGCGAGTTTCTCCTGGATGGCCAGGGCCTTGCGATTCTCCTCCTCCTCTTCTTCCGCGCGTTTTCCCTGCTCATGGAGCAGAAGCCCCAGATTGGTGTGACTCGCAGCCAGTATGGCTCGGTAGTCAGGCACCGTGGGGTACTCGGCAGCAAGCTTCTCCCGGATGGCCAGGGCCTTGCGATACTCCTCTTCTGCTTCCGACTGTCTCCCCGTCCCTTTGAGAAAGCCCCCCAGGTTGTCGCGATAGAGGGCCACCCACTCTCGATAGCTGGGCACCGTAGGGAAGTCTTCGGCTAACTTTGCCACGATGACCAAAGCTTTGCGATACGCCCCTTCTGCCTCCAATCGTTTCCCCAGGCGCGCTGCCTTAATCCCCAAGTGGTGGTAGTTGAGAGCCAGTTGTTCCTGGTGCTCGGGCACACCAGGAAAGTCCGTAGCTAGCTTCTCGTTGATGGCCAGACCCTTGCGATCGTATATCTCTGCTTCCGACCATTTTTCCAGGTCCATTAGCAAACTCGCGAGGTCGTTGTAGCTGAGGCCCAAGCTGTGTCGGTACGGGACTTGATGGCGCAACAACGAGAAGCAGGTATTGTGGACGCTCCCTTCCGACGGCGCTCGTTAAACCTTACTCACGTTGTCTTGAGCCACGCCGGCACCTCTTTGGAGGAGGTGCCGAGACCTTGATCGATTGGCACAGTGGGCCAATGAGGCTGACCATTCGTGAGAATCCGTGACTATTCATTGAGATTCGTGATCTGACGCAACGCCAATCGCGGAAGTTGGTTGCGATCACAAGGCCAAGCCGCAGCGGAGTTTGAGGAGAATCGTTCGAAGAATCCCTGCCTCTCCGCTTTCATTTTCAGGCCGAATACGCTGGGTTGCCCGGCGTTTCGGTTCTCTTCTGAATCGCCGCCGACTTCAAAAAGGGATGCTGCGCTCCGCCTTCGGCCGGGTGTCAGAGTGCATGGAAATGCACCCCAACGCGGTCAGTTTCGGTAAGCCGTCGGTAAGGCATTCTCGACGACCTTTCCCTTTGTGGGAGTCACGTCGTCGGTCCCGGTCGCCGCGAGGGTTTGCCGCTCGTCATGAGTGACACCGAATGCGGACCGAAAGGCCGGCAGCACGTCGAGGGCCTGTGGAGTTCCCCAGGAATCGTGGGCGCTCAGAGAAGAGTGTAATCTCTTCAAAGAGGAGGCCCAGAGATGAGTCGGAAGTATCGGACGTACACGGAAGAGTTTAAGCAAGAAGCGATCAAACTGGTGACGCAGGAGGGTTACAAGATCGCGGAAGCGGCGCGGAGTTTGGGGATTCCCGAGAATCTGTTGGGCAAGTGGAAGCGGCGGGCGGAGGGCGGCAACGCGGGTCCATCCCCAGGTTCACTTCCCGGCGACGAGCGTGCGGAGCTGGAGCGTCTGCGTGCGGAGAATAAGCGGCTGTTGATGGAGCGTGACATTTTAAAAAAGCGGCGGCCTTCTTCGCGAACGAGAAGAAGTGAGGTACGGGTTTATCCGGGAACATCGGAGGGTGTGGCCGCTGAGCGTGCTGTGCTCGGTGCTGGGTGTGGCTCGCAGTGGGTTTTACGCCTGGCGGAAGCGATCGGTGAGCCGGCGCCGGCAGCGTCAGGAGCAGCTGTTGGAAGCGATGCGGGAGATCCATGGCCAGAGGCACAAGCGGAGTTACGGGAGTCCGCGGATGCAGCGGGAGCTCGTGGCGCAGGGACATCGGGTGAGCGAGAACACGGTGGCGCGATTGATGAGGCAGAGCGGGTTGCGAGCGACGACGGCCCGAAAGTTCCGGCACACGACCGACTCGAATCATCGGCTGCCGGTGGCCCCAAACGTGTTGGATCGACAATTCGAGGCGCGTGGTCCCAACGAGAAATGGGTCTCGGATATCACGTACGTATGGACCGACGAAGGCTGGTTGTACCTGGCGGCGGTGGAGGATTTGTACTCGCGGAAGGTCGTGGGCTGGTCGCTGGGAGAGCGGCTGACGAGCGAGTTGGTGAACGAGGCCTTGCGGATGGCGATCGGCCGGCAGCTGCCGATGGTGGAACTTCTGGCGCATTCGGATCGTGGCAGCCAATATGCCAGCGGAAGTTATCAACGGCTGCTGGCGTCGCGTGGGATCACGTGCAGTATGAGCCGCAAGGGGAATTGCTGGGACAACGCGCCGATGGAGAGTTTTTTTGCGACGCTGAAGAAGGAGTTGGTGCACCAAGAGCGGTACGCCACGCGCGAGGAAGCGCGGCAGAGCCTGTTCGAGTACATCGAAGTCTTTTACAACCGGGTGCGGAGGCATTCGGCGATCGGCTACCAGAGTCCGACGAGGTTCGAGGAAGCGGCTTGATGCTCCCTCGAACCTCACCCACAAAGGCAACGTCCGGAGTCGCCATCGTCTCCGCCAGCCGTCAGTCGCCACCGAGGGTGAGCGACCGACGACCGGCTCCGACGAAGGCAACTCCTCCAAGGGCATTGCCTGCACGGAACAACCCATCACCCGCGCCCACGAAACCTGGGGAAGTTCACTGCGCTTCGTCGGCAAGCAGCGTGTGCAATACCGGGTTATCGTGAGATTTCCCGTCGCGGTGGCGGGGTGTCGGGATGCGCATCGCCGGCAGAGTCGCGCGTCCCCTTTCCCAATGAGGACGGCGCAATCGTAGCCGCAGAGCAAGCTCTAGGTACGTGTTGGGCGGCCTGCCGAGGTCATTACCGCGAACCTACGAGCCGGTTGGCTTGCCCGAAGGGCCGCTTGCCAGCGGGCCGCGGATTTCGCTCTTGCCGGGGTTGATGCTCGGCGCGCTGATCGCGTTCCCTGGAAGAGGAGACAGGGGAGCCTGGGCAGCCGTGCTAATCTGTTCGGCGTCCTGGAATTTCTTGAGCTGGTTTTCCCGGTACTGGCGGAACTCTTGGTCGTCACCTGCTGAAGCGACCGTTTTGGTGAGCGATTCCTTCTCGAGTCGGATCGCTTCGTGGACATTGCCGCACTGATACTGAGCCTCGGCGGCTGTATCGAGGAACGCGGCTTGGCGCGTCAAGGCCAAGGCTCTTTTGGCCAGTTCCAACGCTCGTTTTGGATTCGTGCGGTCGAGGTCGGGGTTGAGGTACATGGAGGCGAGATCGTTGAGCATGCAGGCATTATTGGGTTCATAGGCGATCTCAAGCTCGTACCCGAGTCGATCTAGCGCGCCGCAACGGCGGACGAGGCCCACCGGGGCGGCGCACTTGGCTCTGTCATCTTGTCGGGACCGCGCCTCTTCATCGGCTCGCCATCGAATGCTGTTCAGCCAGAGTTCCAAGTCTTTCCAAGGGTCGCGGGCGCCTAGTTCTTCGGATCCATGACTCGGGCCGTCCGTACCGACGACCGCCGACTTGTAAACGTTGTCGCGGAAAAAGTAACCGCCAAAGAACGTCACGAGCGCGGCCACGGCGGATAATGCGAGCGAGACGCGAGGCGACCGCGATCGTTTGCGAGTCGCCGGCGGCGCGTGCGAAGTGAGCGGGCCATTCGCGTCGGAAGCCTCCAAAGAGCAGATCGCCTGTTCGACGCTCGAGCGGGTGGCGCGATGTCGTCGCGCCGATTGAGGGGATCGTTTCGGCGAAGGGGCGGTTTTCCAGCCGCCGGCCAGACTCTCCGTCTCGCGCTCGGCAGGTTGTTCGGCGGGTTGAGATTGAATTCGATCCTGAATTCGCTTCGCGATTTGCTGCCGGTCTTGCGGGCTCAGGGCCGCCAGCCGTTGTGCGGCCCGATCGAGGGAGGTAACGGCCTCGCGCACGTCGGAATAGTCGTCCGCGGCGGCGGAGTACTTCGCGCGGTTGTAGGCCGCAGAGACCCGCTCGGCCGTCGCAACTTCGAGAACGTCCTCGGCCGTCAGAGCGGAAAGGTACTCGGACAACAGCACGTTGGCCGGTCGGACCAGGCCGAGCGCTTCCAATTCAGACAGACCGCGCTCCAACCCACTGCAGACGACCTGCGCCGATTCCAACATTCTGCCCTCATTGAAATCGAATTTCGCCCGCTTAACCCCGAGTGTGACGGTGCGCAATTCTTAACGCAAGGGCAGGAAACCAAAGTTTTAGCATTACGAGTGTAATTTTGAGCACTGGTTCGCGCCCCGCTGCGACGTATTTCGCACTGATCCCTGGAACTATTTCGCATCAGCCCCGGAAAACTTGACGCGTTAATGCCGGCTCCCAGTTCCAGGGCGAGTGGCGCATCAGCATTTCGCCTGCCAGTACCTGCCACTCCGGCCGCGGCGTCGGCCGCATTTGCCCAGCGCGAGAACTGCCGCTTCATTGCGTCGGAAAGGCTCCGCCATGCTTCGACGACGGCCCGCAAATCGGCGTCACTTTCGCCCGTTTTCGGTAAGCGGGACGGTAATACACCCCGCCTGGAATCCGTATCTTCTTGTAGCGTAAGGACTTTGGCAATCACACACGTCCTGGAAAACCAGTGTGCGCGCAAGCGTACCCAGGCTTCGAAGTCGTGCCTCTCCGCTTAGAAAAGCTGCCATTGTGCGGTGAAGACGCACGTCGAGTGACGCAGACCGGACTCACCCTCAGGGAGATTGGTTGCCGGACTGCCCCGAGGGTCGCTTCAAGCGGACGAGCATTTCCTGCTGCGTGTGTTTCGGTCCCGTGTGCACGAGGATTGGCGACTCGCTCTTGGTGAGATTATCGAGCCCCGTGTCATAGACCGTGGTCTTGTCGGTTCCCACTGTCCAGCAGACACGCTGCGTGCGCTTGTTGACCGCGCCTTGAATCGGCAGGACGTCGGCATATGGATTCGACGAGTTACCGCGAATCGTCCCTTCTTTATCGACCGCGAGCTGAAATGTCAGCGTCGGAGTCTGGCTGTCACCTTGCACGAGTCCGAACACGCCGAGAGGCAGCCATTGCGGATTGCCGCCGGACGGCGGCGCCGCCGGAGCGGTGGCGGCCAGGTTGCTGGCCTCTTGATAGTATTGCTCCGCCGTTCCCGCCGGTTGCGAACCGTAGTAAACATTGTCTCCGTCGTAGGTGATGTATTGCCCGTAGTTGTACGGGTAGGACGTGAGGTTGTCCCAGCCGAGCCAGTTGCTCAATCCGGGCCAGGCCGCGTAATCCCAGGCGCTGGCGGCCCACAGACCTGCGTCGACTCCCGCGGGGGTCCAAGCCCAGGAATGGGCCGAATTCCAGGCCGAAGTGGCGTTCGGATGATTGGCAGCCCAATTCTGGACGTTTTGTCCCTGCGAGTGGGCCCAAGTCTGGGAGTAGGGATGAGTCCCGTAAGCCGAGACGGCCTGCCCGGAACCGAACCCGTGGTTGGAGAGGGCCTGCCCCGAGCCGAAACTGCGGTTGGCGATCGCGCCACTGGCGGCTCCCAATCCGCCATCGGTCGGCAGACCGAGAAAGTTGTTGAGCTGGCTGCGGTTCGGCGCGCCGTTCCAACGTCCGGTGTTTCCGCCCCAGGTGCCGGTGTTGCGCAGGCCGTTGCTGAATCCACCCGCGTCGCTGCCTCGATAGCCGCTCGCCGCTCGCTGGCCGAATCCGCCGAAGTTGCCGGCATCCGAGCGTCCAAAGTCCGCTTCACCGCCGCGAAAACCGCCGCCACCAAACCCGCCGCGGTCGAAACCGCCACCCCCGAATCCCCCGCGATCGAAGCCTCCACCGCCAAATCCACCGCGGTCGAAACCGCCTCCTCCAAACCCGCCGCCGTGGAAGCCGCCGAATCCGCCGCCGCCACGAAAGCCGCCGAAGCCTCCTCGGGCGAAGGCCGGGTTTTGAGTGGGTTCCGAAGTCAACAACAGTGCGAGCACAACGCAGGAAAGGATTCGAGTCATGGGTGCGCCTTCGTTTCGATTGCTTAGTTATTTTGAAAACGTGCCGTTCGACTGGGATGATTGCGATCCGCGCAGTCGGGCCTAGGGTTTTTGTTTGATTCGATCGAAAACGACTTCAGGAACATCCGGGATTTTCGTGTCCCCGAGCTTCCGATCCGTCGAGCGCCAGCCGAAGACGTTGTTCTCTCCGGGCACCCGAATCAAGCGGTCCTTCGACGACGTCGGGACTCCGTCGGCCGTCACGCCGGCCGAATCGATTCCCCAACCCTCCGGGGCGGCACTCCAAACCGCGGTGCCGTACCCTCCCGAAGAGTCGAAGGTCCACGAAACGATGCGTTCGCTGCGCGGGTCCCAGCCGACGATCTGCGTCCCCGAGGCGATGAGCAGCCCGTCGCGATGAACGGAAAAGTTTCTCTGCAGAAAGCTCTTGTTGGCAATCCACCGGATGTGCGAGTGGGCGGTGGTGTCGTTCGACTTTGATTCCCAGTCTCCCACGAGCCAAGCTAGCTCCTGCAATTGAGCGAAGTTTGAGGCCACAGGAATTGTCGACTCGCGGACGCTGGCCATCAGCCACTTGCCGTCCTCTTGAACGTGAACCACGGTGTATCGGCTGGCCGCGGGCGGGTCATTGTCCTTCGTCACGACCTGGGTCATGCCATCCTCGACCGCCGTGGTTGGAGTCGGAAAGTCGATCGACTTGATGGCCACCTGCATGCGAGCGGTCGGATGCGCCTTGAAGAGCGCCGCATATTCCTCTTCGATCGCCTTGCGTCCTTTTAAGAGATTGCCTTGCTCGTCGGCGACCGTTCCGTTCGGAGTCCAAAGATTTGCGACGGCTTTCGCATCACCGGCATTGAACGCCTTGATAAACGCCTCGGCAGTCGCCCGAATCGTGGCTTCGCTGGCATTGGACTGGGTGGGCGCGGGCGTTTTCTTTTCAGTCGGGGTGGCGGGAAGCGAGCTTGTTTGTGCTCCCGCGTCTTTCGCGGGATTCTGTTGGGCCCCCGATATGCACGTGACAAACACAATTGCTGCGGAAGCGAGGGCAAGCGGTCGGCACAGCGACGAATAGCTCGCCCGTTTCAAGGCTGGCGTGGGCATGATGCATCTCTCCAAAGCGGTTGACACGTATTGATGTTCAGCTTTTAGTTCTCGAAACTGGGGCCGGGGCTCAGTCGGCCAGCTTCTGCAGTGCGGGCGGCTTCCACTCGCCGGTGAGCGCTTCCGTCTTCGGCCAATAGAGCCTCATGACCAGGTAAATCGGACCATCGGGGGCCGGGAGCCAGTTCGAGTCCTTGTCCTTGCCGGGTGAGTCCTTCTGGATGTACAGGGTCAGCGAGCCGTTGCCATTCTTCTTGAGTTCCGGCAGCATCGGGGAGTTGATCAGGTAGCGATTGATCGGATTCTCGATCAGGAGCTGCGTCTTTCCATCGTACATCGTGACCGACCAGAACGCGTTGTCGGGAGGCAGCTTTCCCTCTGGAAACGTCAGCGTGTAACGGTTCTTGCTGCAATCCGGCTTGTTCCCGTCGCTATCGGTCGCCAGCAGAGGATATAAGGCCTCCACCGCGTCGTTGCCGTAAATGCCGGCCATCGCCGCCGCTGCCCGTTGCGTCCAGTCACTGTGACAAGCCGCCCGATCTCCGAAGCCGGAGGTGGTGACACGCCAGCCGTTCTCCTCCTTGCCAAAGCCCGCGACGTGTTGCTTGATTTTTTCGTATCCGCTTTTCATGCCGGCCTCCAACTCCACCTTTCGCTCGGGGGTGAGTTTGTCCGCCGGAAAGGACTTACCCGCCTCGACGCCGATCTTGGCAAACTTGGCCCGCATCGATTCTTCGACTTCTGCCGGACCAGTCGGCGGGCAAAGCGCCAGTAAGAAGTTGAGATAGGCGAACGGATCCTTCGCCGCCAATTCCTTGTCGATCTTCGGCCAGACGATTTCGGGGGCGGCCGTCGGCGGATCCTTTTTGAGGAATGCCGAGAGGGGTTGGGCCTTATACTCGGCCTGGATCTTCTTTACGTTGTCGAGATCGCCCGCATTGAACAGTTGCGTGCGGTAAATCGCCATCGTGAAGTCGGTCTCGCATCGAAAGACCTTCTTGACCCCTTCGGGCGTCTTGCCCTTCCAACTGGGTCCGGCAATCAGGTACGTGCCCGCGTCATTCCCCGTTGCGCGGCTGCCGATGTAGCCGTAGTTGAACGTGTACAGGTCCACCAACTGCACCGAGTAATACCGGCATTTCTCGACCTCCGGGACGGACAACACAATGGGCTCGGCCCGCAGATCCGCGCAGACAAACGAGTAGGGCGTATCACTGTTGGGGGTGACGACTGCCGTGTCCTTGGGCGTGTAGACGCGCGCTGTGTTGTAGATTTGATTGAAGCCGGTTTTGTATTGCACGGAGTCCTTGTTGACGAAGTACTCATTGAGCACTCCGTAGTTCATGACCATCGGGAAGCCGTAGATAAACGCTTCCTCGGCAATTTCTTTGGTCTGCGTCTCCTGCGCGAAGCAAGGTCGCGTGCTCCCCGCAACGATCAAACAACCAATTAGCGGCATCACTCGCGTGATCGTGTGCATGTGTCTCTCCGAATGTGTTTCCTGGGCGCGGTTCTCGCGCCTTTGCGAACAAATCATCTGCTTTGCCGCGCTCATCGCGGCGCCCCGCTTGTTGAGACGGCCCCCTTGGCGATCAGGCTCAGCATCACGAGGGACCAACCGTAGAAAATCATCTCGATGCCGATAAACATCCCGATGACCCACAACGCTGACGACGGCCACTGCCGCCAGATCATGATGCCTAGCGCGGCGGTGATGACGCCGTTGAGCAGCACCCAGCCCCAGTGCTCGAGATGCCCCGAGAGCGCGACGACGATGCGGAAGATTCCCCCGATGAGCAGCAACATCGCGATCAAGAGTGTGAGCGACGCCGCCGCTGCCAGAGGTTCCGCCACCATCAGGAAGCCGGCAACTGCGTAGAGCACTCCCATGACAAGGTCGAGAAAGAAGCCGCGCCACCGTTTGCGCCAGAACGCGTGCACGGCGGAGAGCACTCCTCCGATCAAGAGCAGCCAGCCGAAGAAAACAACCGTCACCACGGTGGCGACGACCGAAGCCCCGATCGCGATTGTGCCGAGAATAATTTCGAGGACCCCCAGCCCGAAGAACCAACCCCAGTTGCGCCTGAGGGCGCCCGGGTCAAAGGGCGCAAGTCCCTCGCTCACGGTTGTCGACATTGACTTCCCTCTTTTCTAGTCCTTTGCCTTGACGAGATGGTCACGCATAATCTTGCGGTCTGATTCTGCCAGCTGCTCTCGACCGAGCTTGATGGTCAGCTTGGCGATCTTTCCCGTGAAACGGAAAGGCACCTGATAGTCCTTGTCATCCACCGGCGTGCGGAGGTCCATCCCAACGTCGAAGGTCTCGTCGATTGACATCAGGAACGGGATCGTGTGTGGCATCTTCTCTTTGGCGACTTCCTGATCGTCAACTTTCAAAACGCCGGTGCCCCCTTTGCCGAATCCAGGCCCGTCGTACGTAAAATCAAAAACAATCGTATGCTTGCCCGGCGTCAGAGCCTCCTTGCCTTCCCAGCGGAACCGCATGAGATCCAGGCCGTTGTACAGAAACACCGGCTTGCCTTTGAGGAGATACAGGCCATAGCCGCCGAAGCGGCCGCCCAGCGTATTCAACATGCCCTCCGCACCACCTTCGGGGATTTCCACCTCGGCGGTGATGGTGTAAGACTTGTTGAGGATGCTGGGAGCGTTGCCGACGGGCAGGCCGGCCGTCACACCCGAGTAGGTAAAAACAGTCCGCCCGGCGGTTGCGCTGGGCCGGGGCGTGATGATCCGCGGGAGGACCGAGTTATCCAGCGGGAACACGTTGTACTTCGCTCCCTCCACCAGAAAGAGTTCCTGCAACTCGCGCAGCTTGTCGGGATTCTTTGCCGCGAGATCGTTGTTCTCCGAGTAGTCCTCGGCGATGTTGTAAAGTTCCCATTTGTAGCCGTTGACCACGTCGGGTAATTGGGCCGTTCCCAGGAGCCAGACCGGAACCGGCGGCGGCGTGGCGGCGATCCAGCCGTCGTGATAAATCGCGCGGGCGCCAAACATCTCGAAGTATTGCGTGTCGCGCCGGGACGGCGCATTGGCGTTGGCCTGGTCAAAGGTGTACGCCATGCTGACGCCTTCAATCGGCTTCTGGGCGACGCCATTGACCATCACCGGCGCCTGGATGCCCGCCGCTTCGAGGATGGTCGGCACGATGTCGATGATGTGGTGGAACTGCGAACGGATGCCACCGACGTCCTTGATGTGGCCGGGCCACGAAATGCACATGCCTTGCCGCGTGCCGCCGAAGAATGAGGCCACCTGCTTGGTCCATTTGAAGGGCGTATCAAACGCCCACGACCAGGCCACCGACATGTGCGGATAGGTCCCGGCCGAGCCCCAGGCATCGTAAAACTTCATCTGGTCGGCGATGGGGATGTCGAGGATAGCGTTGTAGGCCGTCATTTGGTTGGGCGTGCCGACCAGAGTGCCTTCGGCGCTGGTGCCGTTGTCGCCGCTGATGTAGATGATGAGCGTATTGTCGAGTTTGCCCATGTCCTCGACGGCCTGAATCACGCGGCCGATCTCGTGGTCAGTGTAAGCCGCGTAGGCGGCGAACACTTCCGCCTGGTGGGCAAAGAGCTTCTTATTCTCGGCGGGGAGTGTCTCCCACTTCGGCAGGCTCTCCGGCCAGGGGGTGAGCTGCGTCGTCGCCGGGATCACGCCCAGGCGTTTCTGGTTGGCGAAGATTTGCTCGCGCATCTCGTTCCAGCCCATGTCGAACTTGCCTTTGAACTTCTCGATCCACTCTTTGGTGGGCTGGTGCGGTGAGTGTGTGCCGCCTGGAACGTAGTAGAGGAAGAACGGCTTTTCGGCGCGGAGGCATTCAAGTCGTTCATGTAGTGGATCGCATCATCCGCCATATCGGTAATCAGGTTGTAATTCGGCTTGCCGATCCACGGAAAAACCTGCGTCGTGTTCTGAAACAGGTAAGGCGTCCACTGATCGGTCTCGCCCCCCATGAACCCGTAGAAGTAGTCGAAGCCCATTCCGACTGGCCATTGGTCGAAGGGGCCGGCCGTGCTGTATTGATAAGTGGGCGTGTTGTGATTTTTGCCGAACCACGAGGTCGCATAACCGTTCTGCTTGAGAATCGTGCCGATCGTGGCATTGTCCACCCCAATCACGGAGTCGTAACCGGGGTAGCCCGTTGACATCTCCCCGATGACGCCAAAGCCGACCGAGTGATGGTTGCGGCCGGTGATCAAGGCTGCGCGCGTTGGCGAGCAGAGAGCTGTGGAGTGAAACTGCGTGTAACGCAGCCCCCCCTTGGCAACCCGGTCCATCGCCGGAGTCGGCACTAGGCCGCCAAAAGTACCCGTGACCCCGTAGCCCTGGTCGTCGGTCATGATCAAGAGCACATTGGGCTGCGCCTTTAGGCGGGACGATCTGCGGCGGCCAGTACGGCTTGGAATCCTTGGCATTGAGGTTGATGACACCGCCGAACTTCGCGGCGGGGTTCGGGAGGTACTTTCCGTCAATCGTGGTCGTGCCGCTGGGCGAGCCCGGCGCGCCGATGACCGTCGACGAAGTATTCTGCTCCTGCTGGGCCTGAGCGAGCGCGTAGCCCAGGAGCGCCCCCACGGCGACTACAGCGAGGCCCGATAAGCGCACAGTCTTCATGATGTAAGCCTCATTCAATTTATTGAGTTCGTGTGTATACGAATTCACAACTCCCGGGCGTAGCGCCGGAGGGTCATTTCACCTTCGGACGAGCGGTTCCCCAGACGACAACGGCGCCGACCACCAGCAACCAGAACGGAATGACTCCCAAACCGGGAATCGCTTCCAACACGAGCCCCGGCAGAAGCAGCCAGTGCCAGCCGAGCACCGCAAAAAGCAGGACAGCAGTCAGCAGGTCGATTCCCCAGACAACGGGTGGAGCAAACACCACAAAGGCGCAGAGCGCGTCCGAAAGGGCCGCGATGACGATCGCCAGGACAATCTGCCGCTTTGAGAAGCGAAGAGCGTTTCCCGCGCCGGATTGGCCGTTCGACACGCCGGAACTTTGCCCGTCCGAGGAACGGACCTTAGTGCCATGTTTGTGTTCCCTCGATAAGGCATCTGACATGCTCGTCCCATCAATTTCTGCAGACGCCCGATTTCACGTCTTGGCGGGCGCAGCGTCGCTTTCGAGCCACTGACGCGCTTCCTCGATTTGCGCGGCGTCGAAGTAACGGATGGTGGCCTTGGTGAACGGCTTGCAGAAGGCGGCCATCCCCTTTTCCCACTTCTTGTCGCCGACGATGGCCAATCGCTCAATGTCCTTCCAATGCTTCAGGTCGAACTTGAGGTCCTCCCACATTGCGCCCGCCGTCCAGCCGTGAAAGTCCTGCATGAGGAACAGGATCCGAAGTTTTCCGTACTCTTTGATCTGCGCGTTGACCGCTGGCACAAACTTCTGATAGGCCTCCTTGGTCAGTTTCCCCGTCACGCGAACTTCGAGAACACGTCCTGCCGAAATCGTTTCAAGACCATCCATCGATCGGCTCCTTGAGTGAGTCCAAGGTCCTTATCCGAAATCCAAGACTGAAAGCTGGTGCGAGCCAATGCGGCTCCGCCGCATTCGCTCAGCATCGAGCAGTGTCGACTAGCGCAGTCCACCGCGGAACCCGCCGCCAAAGCCGCCCTCGCCTCCGCGGAAGGCGCCGACTCCGCCACGGTCGCCGTCAAATCCGCCGGCACCGCCCCGGAAGGCCGCCGCACCACCGAGCCCAACGGCTCCGACTGGGTATCCGACGCCACCAACCGGAACACCGCCCACTGCCCCATAAGGTTGATCGGGCGCAACTGAGGCACCTTCATCCGAAGGAAGTGCGTTGTAGTAACCTGCGGCGGCCGCGTTGTTGGCCGCCGCGCCGTAGGCTGCCGCACCGTACGCGGCACCAGCGCCGGGAACGGCCCCGACCGCACCGTAAGCTGCGTTCGGGTGGTAGGCACCCGCCGCTCCGTAGGCCGCTCCATTCGGGTGATACTCGCCCGCCGCGCCATACGCCCCGTTCGGGTGATAACCGCTCACTCCGCCGGCGCCGTTGTAACTTCCTTCGTGGCTGCCGCTATAGTTATTGCCGCTATAGCTGCCCTGGCGGCTGCCGCTGTAACTGCCGTTGCTCGTGCTTCCTTCGTGGCTGCCGCTGTAGTGGGCGCCGTTGTAACTGCCTTCATGGCTGCCGCTGTAGCCGCCTGCGCCGTAGCTGCCGGAGTGGCTGCCGCTGTAGTGATTGCCGCTGTAGCTCCCTGAACGGCTGCCGCTATAACTGCCGCCATTGTGCGCGCCGCCAAAGCCACGCGCGCTGACGTCCGTGGGCGAAACGACAGTGAATGTCAATACGGCCGCGGTGCAGATGAGCAGGTTCTTAATCATGGATCGATGCCTTTCCAGGCGTGTGTGAATTGATTCAAAAAGTTTGTTGGCAGGGTCTTGTCGATCTCGAGTGACAACAGGCCACTCAGAAGTGGCAGCTCCCAAACCGGCTTCCTCTCGCGGCGGAGCTGCGCCGCCGGGACGATGGCTAGGCTCCGACTTTCTTCACGCTCCGTTTGAAGATGACTTCCTTCAAGTCGGGAAGCCGAACGCCGCCCAGCATGCGATCGGTCGATTTCAACGAGAGCGTGTCGTCGTCCAACCTTTGGAAAACTTTAACGGCCGTCGTCTTGGTTCCGTCACCCAGCACGCCCGAAGATTGCGAGACCCAGCCATTCGCGAGCGGTTTCCAAGTCTCTTTGGCGTAACCCGAATCAGAGGAAAAATTCCACGAGGACATCTGCTGCAGTTCGGGGTCCCAGCCGATGATCTGCGTTCCCGACGATGAGGGGAGTCCTGCCGTGATCACCTGATAGGTCCGTTCGACAAAGCTTTTGTTCTTGAGCCAACGGCAGGTTGTTTCGATCCGCGTGTCTCCCTCTCCGGCCTGCCAGGTGCCGATCAGCCACTCGAAGTCGTCCAGCTTGTGATAGTTCGACGGGCTCGCGACCTTCATATCGTGGACGGAGGACAACAGCCATTTCCCGTCCTGCAACACGTAGATTGCCGTATAGCGGCTGGAACCCGGTGCTCCTGCCGGGGGAGGCTGAATCATCGCGCGGCCATCCTCAACCGCGGTCGAGTCGTTGATCAGGCGCACCGAGTCGGTGACGCTGGTGATTTTGGCTTGCGGATTGGCGGCGAAAAATTCGGAGTACTCTTTCTTGATCAGGTCGCGCCCGACGTAGCGTTGACCGTCTTCGTCGACGTATTCGGCGTCGGTGGTCCACAGTCCGGCGACTTTTTCGGCGTCGCCGGCGTTGAAGGCTTGATCGAAATCGTGAGCCGCTTTGTGGACCGCCCGTTCGGCCGGCGATTGAGACTTCGCTGGCGCCGGTTGTTTGGCGGGCGCCGTTTCCTTGACGGGCTCCGCGGCCCCGACGAGTTCGGCCAATGCAAGAACAAAGGCGACTCGCGCGATCATCGAGAATGGACGTTTCATGATTTGGATTCCAAAAGTGAGAGTTTCAGGGAACTGTGCCGCAGGCAGGCGACACACCAGACGCTCATCGCCGTGTGAAGAATGACCGCCGGCCAAAGCGCCACGCCGTAGAGACCATTTCCAAGGGAGGCGAAGGCGAGGATGGCGGCGACGGCGACGTCGTAGAGCAACATTGCGGCAACCAATCCGTTCGCCGCGCGGCTTTGCGTGTCGCCGCGCCAGCCAGCAGGCAACACCCAAGCTTAGCAGCCCTGCCCCGCAGACGCGCGCCACCGCTCAGCGCCGCGCGCCCTTCCAACTGCGCCCCGACCAGGAACGAGACCGCTACCGAAGGGTAGCTCAGAAGGGCCAAGCCGGCTCCCAGTTCAATCAGCGCGCTCGCGATTTGCAGGGTTTTCATGGATAAAGAAACCGCTGATGCAGAGACCACAGACGTAAAATAGCTTGCGGTCGGCCGATGGTCGGAAGGGCGGCCAGCGTTGGCCGATTGCAGGCCGCCCCCCGAGGGTCGTTCCAGTTATTTGCCGGGCCCTTTGGCCGCCTCCTCCGCTTCCTGCATTCTTTTCCCCATCTCCGCTTTCAGCGCATCCAGGTTGAAGCTCGCACCCCGCTGCATCGGTGGGTACTCGAGGAAGGTCTTGATTTCCTTGCCCATCAGCTGTTGGACGAATACAAAGCGCCAGAATTGGAACTTGAACCAATCGAAATATTGCTGCGCCCCGTCTTTCGTCCCATTGCCGGGCCACCCCATGCGCTCGAACGGATCCAGGCGCAAGTTGGTGATGTAAGGCACGTCCATATGTGTCTTTTCACCGACCCAGCCGTTCGGCTGGCTGATGAACTGGAACTTGTAGTCGTCGATGCGCACCGCGCCGACGGTGCTTTCGCCAAGGTAGAAGATTTCGTGACGCGCGGACGGACCCTTGCCGGTGATGGCGGCCATCTGGTTGTAGCCGTCCAGATGGTTCTTGTACGTCCGGTCGCCGATTTGCACGCCTTTGAGCAACTGGTCTGTGATGTCCGGGTTGCCCGCCGCGGCGAGGAACGTGGGGAACCAGTCCAGTCCGGAAAAGATTCCGTTCTGCACCGAGTCGGCCGGCACATGGCCGGGCCAGCGCAGGATGCACGGCACGCGGAAGCCGCCTTCCATGATCGTCCCTTTGGATTGCGCGAAGGGCGTCGTTCCGCCATCGGGCCAGGTGAAGAGTTCAGTGCCGTTGTCGGTGGTGAAGACGACGATCGTGTTGTCGTCCTCGCCCATCTCCTTGAGCTTCTGCAGCACCAGACCAACGTCGGCATCGAGCTGGGCCATGCCCGCTTCCTGCTCCGACCAGCCATTCTCCGAGTTGCGCGTCGCCTCCCACTTGGGCGAGAGATGCGTAACGATGTGCATGCGCGTCGGATTCAGCCAGCAGAAGAATGGCTTGCCGTCCTTTTTGGCCTTGTCGATGAAGTTGAGGGCTAGGTCGCGAATCTCGTCGTCGACCGTCTCCATCCGTTTGGGATAAAGAGTGCCGGCATCCTCGATCTTTTGCTTGCCGATTTTGCCCCAGCGCGGCATCTCGGTCGCGTCATCGACGTCGGTTGCCCAGGAGTGAACCATGTTGCGCGGGCCGACGACGTTCAAGAGGTTCTGCGGGTAGTTGGGATGCGCCGGGTCTTCCATTGCATCCAGGTGATAGAGGTAGCCGAAGAATTCGTCGAAGCCGTGGACAGTCGGCAGGAACTCGTTCCGATCGCCGAGATGGTTTTTCCCGAACTGGCCGGTGGCGTAGCCCTGCGCTTCGAGCGCCGTGGCAATCGTGCAGGCTTCCGCCGGAATACCAATCTTGGCACCCGCCTGGCCGACCGTGGTCATGCCGGTGCGGATGGGCAGCTCGCCCATAATGAAGTTCGCGCGACCCGCCGTGCAGCTTGCCTCGGCATAGTAGTCAGTGAACAACATGCCTTCCTTGGCCATCTTGTCGAGGTTCGGCGTCCGGCCGGCCATCAGGCCCCGATGGTAGGCCCCGATATTCCACATGCCGATGTCGTCGCCCATGATGAACAGAATGTTCGGCTTCTTGCCTGAGGACTGCTCTTGCACCGCGGCATGGCTTGTCAGAGCCACGAGCTGTGCCTTGGCCGCGCCTTGCGCAACAGGTGTCGGCGGCTGCCTTGACGGAACGGCTCGTTTGGTCGGCCGCGGGTTTGTAAACGTGGGTGACTGGCGACGAAGTTGTGCACGAAGCGCGGGGCCGGCTTCGCCCTCGGCCACACGTGTTTGGGACGGCCCAGCATCGGCATTGCGGAATACACCAAGCCGACTTGATGCCGCCGCATAGCCGAGCAACACACCAATCGCCAACACGGCGATCATCTGCGCTCTGGCGCTCTTCATCATATTTTCTCTCCAGCTGCAAAAACTCTGAATGATCGGGCTGAAAACGCTCCGGCCCGAGTGCCGCGAGTCCATTGTGCGGCGCCTTTCTGTACTGCTCCTTGGGGCGTGTGCCCCGCTCTTCTATTGGCCAATCTGCGAAAGTGCGTTGCGAAGCGGCGTGCTCGAAATCTGGATCAGCCCCCCGAAGGGCTCGTCCAAGTCAACGATCAGAAACATGGCGCCGGCCACCGACAGTGCACAAACGAAAAGCGTTGCGATGACGGTTGGGTTCCCCGGACTGAACAGCCCGAAACTCACAAACAGAACGGTCAGCCAAAACACGACCACGACGAGAAACGCCGTCGGGATGGCGCTCTCGTTTTGCTCGATCAAAAGCCAGCGACTTCTGGCAAGGTCGGTGGTGATCTGCAGGGCTTGGGACTGAGCCCAGCGCTGACCCTCGTTCTTAGGGGTGAGCTCTCTGATTTGATCAATGAGCTTGACGCCGCTGGCCGTAAGCGATGAGGACCCCAACCCGGATGACTTTGAATCGTCTTCCGGCCAGAGGCGTTCGATCGTCGTGGCGACCAGACGGCGGAGTGCCTCGCGCGCGTCTTTTGTTTCAGGTCCGTAGCGGGTCAGCGCGCGGTCGAGCAACACGAGATTGGCCGCCAACTGTTGAAAGCCCGACCGCTGGGCGTCAAACGAACTCTTGGCCGAGGCAATCAACAGGCCCAGAACCAGCGCAGCGAGCGTCGCGATCAGGCCCATGCCCAGCTTGACGACGTCTTTTGACTCTTGGCTCACGTGGTGCTCGGGAAGGACCGCGCGCAATAGCATTCCGACCAGCGCGCCGCCGAAGGTGCACGCAAAAACGATCCCACCAATGACTAACGACCCCACGAGCAACTTCTCCGGTTGGGACGTTCAAGAATCATCGGGCCGAAAATGCCGGGCCGTATTCCCACGATTTCGTTCTGAGTCGTTTCTGTCTTAGCTCCAGACGTCACTTTTCGAACCCGAAGACCCGCTTCCAGTCGGTCTTCATGCGAATCACGATCCAGCCCTTTTGCTTCGCCTCGTCGTAAAGTGCCTGAGGAAAAGTACCGACCCGGCTGTTCGGCAATCCCTCGGCCGGACCGTAGGCGTACTCGCGCGTCGCGTCATCGTGCAGCACGAGCATCATCAGCCGGGCGCGGTCGCCGGCTCCCGTGTATTCCAGCATTTGACGATCGCCGGATGAGTTGCCGAAGGCGGCGCAGGGTCGACGCCCGATGACCAGATGAATTCCCTCGGGTTTGCCGGCGTTGTTGTCGTTGAGCAGGAGCTTCGGCTCTTTAAAGAGCAGCGGTTCCCCGTTTTTGCCGTAGCCGTACTTGGTTTCCCCGCGCTGCCCACGACCTGCTCGGGCGGAATGCCGTAGACCTTCTCGGCGAAGACGCGCACAAAATCCTGTCCGCTGCCGGTCACGATGTGTGTCTTGAATCCGTTGGCGCGAAGATATTGCAACACTTCGAGCATCGGCTGGTAGGCCAAGTCTGTGTAGGGACGCTTCCAGCGCGGGTGCCGGGCAGTCGCCAGCCATTGGGAGACTTCCGCTTGGAATGCCTCAACCGTCATTCCGGAAATGGCGACCTCTACGATGTTGTCGATGTCCTTCCACGCCAGTTTGGCGATCGCCTCGTAGTTTCCGGAGAGCACCGTCTTAAACGGCGCGAGGTCCTTCAGATGGGGCCGATGCCGGACGACTGCTTTCACCCGGTCGAGGCAATAAAGGACCTGCGTATACATCGGATGCTCGACCCACAATGTGCCGTCCATGTCGAAGGTCGTGATGCGCTGTTCCGGGGGCACGTACTTGGGGCTCGCTTTGTCGGTTGCAACGTGGACGAATGCAAGAATCGCGATTTTCGTGGCGCCGTCATTCCACGAGGGCAACGGGTCGACCCGGTCTTGCTGTCCGCGCGCCTGTCCGGTCAGGAGCGCGAGTGACAGCATCGTCAAGACGGTCAACCGCTGTCCGTAGCGAGTCAGCGTCATGATCGTCCTCGATCTGTTTGTCATGAACTCGCGGCTCTACTCTGCAGTTTTTTCGTGCGTGTCGGGCGTCTTCACGCAGCGAAATCCGATGTGCGACATGCCGGTATCGGGCGTGCAGCCGTGCCGCGCGCTCGGCCGGTACCGCGAGCAGTAGGAGTCGTTACACAAGTACGAGCCCCCCTTCTGAACCCGCAGCGGACTGTAGGGCTGTCGCGGATCGAAACTCTTTTTCGGACCCTGCGGATTGACGATTGCTCCCCGACCGGCGCGCTCGCGGTAAAGGTCGATCTGGTACCAGTCGCTGCACCACTGCCAGACGTTGCCCGACATGTCGTAGAGGCCGTAGCCGTTGGGCGAGAAGGCCCTCACCGGGCTCGTCGCCGCATAGCCGTCGGCGGCCGTGTTTTTGTACGGGAACTCGCCCTGCCAGATGTTCGCGTGGATTGTGGTGTCGCTCGGCGGATCGTCGCCCCACACATAGGGCCTGTTGTCGAGGCCTCCGCGGGCGGCGAATTCCCACTCGGCTTCCGTCGGCAGTCGCTTGCCGGCCCACTTCGCATACGCAACGGCATCATCCCAGGAGACGTGTACGACCGGATGATCGTCCTTGCCGTCGAGGTTGGTGCCGGGACCCCCGGGGTGGCGCCAGTTGGCGCCGGGCGTCCACGTCCACCATTGCGAGAAATCCCTCAACGACACCGGCCCTTTCGTCGGAGTGAAGACCAACGAGCCGGCGACCAGGTTTTCTTTGGGCGGCCGCGGCGTGCCGGGGGGCATCTGCGCCAGAATCTCTTCCGGATTGGGTGGTTTTTCGGCAGTCGTGACGTAGTTCATCGCTTCCACAAACCGGCGAAACTGGGCATTGGTGACGTCGGTTTCGTCCATCCAAAAGCCATCGACTCGCACGCGGTGAGCCGGCTTCTCTTCGGCCCAACCCAGCTCGGCGTCGGTCCCCATTGTGAATTCGCCGCCGGGAATCCAAACCATTCCTGCATGCGCGGGCACAGACGACTGGGCCGGCAGCGACTTCCCGAAGAAGCGAGGCGCAAAGCTGAACAGTAGATACGTGACCGCGAAGGCGCTCGCTGCCAGGGCCATCAGGCGCGTCAGGCGCAGCCCGCTTTGTTCGCTGGGGCGGCGCTTCTGATTCTCGAGATTTTGTGCATCGGGTTGCACACCCATCGCTGCAACTCATTTCCGGCGCGGACAGCCCGTGTTGATGTCGATCTCTGTAAGAACCGTGCTTACGACTCCTTAGTGAATTTGCCTACACTGCCCCAGCGGTATCCCCTCCCGTCGCCATCAAAAGATTCGAGCGCGCCTCTTGCGAGACTTGGTCGACGCCCGTAGTCCGAGCTTGCGCGGGCCACAACGAACGCGCCGGAGCGTCAGTTTCCTGACGAGTCAGAATCACGTGCTACTATGGGTACGGTTTCGAGCGGCGGTCAGCCACTGCGAAAAGTACCAGTACCCTTAGGGGAAAACCGACAGTAGACTGGGGGACACGCCTCGTTGAGGCTGCAAGCAACCGTTAGGATCCGCGAATTAACGGTGTCGTCGCGTCAGTCTGCCGAGACCGCCATCGTCTAGTCGACAGCACGAAAGCTCACTGCGGACGAAGAAGAGGAGAATTCCATCCGACGTCGTCGTCCGGGAGTCTTTCGCCGGACGTGCCCGCTCGTTTCGGTCAGAAGTGATGATACCGAACGTTGCGCCGGCCAGCATAACCAGGGCTGCTCGCCGATTCAAGACGCGAGAAAAAGAGGATCAGCCGGCGAGATTTCAGCTTCGACGTCGGTTTGCGACTCACGGCAGTGACTCATGATACGATTCGCCCCCAAAGGGCAGCTGCTGTTTGCGGCACTTATTCTCATCGTCTGCATCGGTGCTTCGGCGGCGGTCCGTGCCGATGGCCGCCGGCTGGTCGTCGTGCTCTACCCGCAAGACAGCAACGCCGCCGTCGGAAATCTCTTGGCGGAACAAGGGATTCGCTCGGCGTTCGCGGGCGAGCCGATCGATGTCTACAACGAGTATCTCGAGCTTTCCAACTCCCCGAGCAACCGTTCGTCGCAGCTTCAGGTGCAATTTCTGCGCGAGAAGTACGCGGGGCGCAAGGTCGATGTGGTGCTGGCGTGGCTCTCTCCCTCGCTCGACTTTGCGATCGCCCACCGCGCGGAGATCTTTCCGGGCATCCCAATCGTCTATTGCATGGTCGAGGAACGAGAGATTCAGGCGCGCAAATTACCGGTCGACGTGATCGGCGCGCCAGTCAAGCTCGATCTCGCCGGGACGCTGGATCTCGCGCTGCGACTGCATCCCCAGACCCGGCACGTCTTTGTCATCTCGGGTAAGGCGAAATTCGATGCGTACTGGGAAGCCCAGGCGCGGCAAACTTTTCGGGCCTACGAAAGCGAACGGGAGTTCGTGTACTTGAGCGGGCTTCCGATGCAAGAACTCGTGGAAAAGGTGGCCCACCTTCCCGAGCGAAGCGTCGTCTATTACCTCACGGTTTTCCGGGACGGCGCCGGAATCGATTTCGTCCCTGCAGACGTCGTCGAACGCTTGGCGGGCGTTTCGGGCGCTCCGATCTACGGCTACGGGGAATCGTTTATCGGACACGGCCTGGTCGGAGGCCACGTCGTCGCGTTCGAGAACGAGACCGCAAACGCATCGCGGTTGGCGTTGCGCATTTTGGCTGGTGAGACGCCCAACCAGATCGGACCCCAGCGCGTGACGGCGACCGTCCCCATCTTTGATTGGCGCCAACTCAAGCGGTGGGGAATCCGCGAGTCGAGCCTGCCGGCCGGCAGCGTCGTGCGCTTCAAAGACTCGAGCCTTTGGGACACTTACAAATGGCCGATTGTCGGCGCCGTCGGTGTGTGTAGCTTCGAGGCCCTGCTGATCGCGGCCCTGCTGGTCCTGATGGCTCATCGGAAGCAGGCGAACGTCGCGCTCCGCGAGAGCGAAGAGCGCTTCCGGCTCCTGGCGGACACGGCTCCCGTGATGATTTGGATGTCGGGACCTGACAAGGGCTGCACCTACTTCAACAGGCCTTGGCTCGACTTCACGGGCCGCACTTTGCAACAGGAGCTCGGCGCCGGTTGGAGCGAGAGCGTCCATCCCGATGACCTCGCGCAATGTCTGGAAACCTACGGGCAGGCCTTTGATGCGCGGCAACCCTTTCGCATGCAGTACCGGTTGCGGAGGCACGACGGCGACTACCGCTGGATCGTCGATATCGGCGTTCCCCGAATCGAATCGAGCGGCTCGTTCGCGGGATACATTGGCTCGTGCATCGATATCAGCGATCAGAAGCGGGTCGAAGAGACGATGCGCGACAATCAGCGCGAGTTGCGGCTCTTGAGCGGTCGGTTGATCCAGGCCCAAGAAACGGAGCGTCGTCGGATCGCCCGAGAGTTGCACGACGACCTCAGTCAAAGCCTCGCGCTGCTTTCGGTGAAAATCGACGTGCTTCGCCAGAAGTCTGCCACGCCGGCAGCCATACCGGGCGGATCGGTCGACGAGCTGTCGACCCATGTCAAGCAGCTCTCATCGTCGGTCCATAATCTTTCCCATCAACTTCACCCGCTCAAGCTCGAGCAACTCGGGCTGGTGGCGGCAATCCGGGCCCTTTGCGCAGAACTCAGCCGCAGCCATGGCGTTGCCATCGATTTCACGCACGGCGAAGCTCCCGCGGCCATCTCCGACGACGCGGCCTCCTGCCTTTATCGCATTGTGCAGGAGTCTGCACGAAATGTGATTAAACACAGCGGGGCTCAGCGCGCTCGGGTCGAGCTGCAGGCCAGCATCGAAGCCATCTGCTTGCGAATTGCCGACGATGGAGCGGGATTCGATCCGCGCCTGGCAGCCGGCAACGGCGGATTGGGCCTGGTCAGCATGCGCGAGCGCCTGCAACTCGTGGGCGGCACGCTGTCGATCGATTCTCGCCCCGCGGGCGGGACCCGTATCGATGTTCGCATCCCGCTGGCAGCCGCAAACAAAGATGCGACGCGGTCGCGAGCCGATTCTCGGGGCCCGTTGCAGGTGGATCAGTCGCGGGTATCATCGAAGCGTTGACCCATGAGTTTCGGAAAATCGCGATGAGGCGCCCCCGCGTTCTGTTGGCCGACGATCACAGGCTGTTGCGCGAGGCGTTCGCGGAACTCCTCAAGGCCGAATGTGACGTCGTCGGAACCGCGGGTGATGGCCGCGCTCTGCTGGAGATGGCCGCCGAGCTGCAGCCCGACGTGGTCGTGCTCGACATCGCTATGCCCTTGCTCAATGGCTTGGATGCCGCCCGGCAGCTCAAAGTCACGATGCCCGAGGTTAAGGTGATCTTTCTGACTGTCAGCGAAGACCCCGATCTTGCGGCGGAAGCGTTTCGCGTGGGTGCGTCGGGATACCTGCTGAAGAACTCGGCCGCGTCCGAGTTGCTTCAGGCGATCGGTGAAGTTGTTCATGGTCGCTCTTATGTCACGCCGCTGGCGACGCAGGGTTTGGTGGAGAGACTACAAAAACCCGAGTCGGCGAGGACGTCTGCGGACCTCAGCCCCCGCCAGCGCGAAGTGCTGCAACTTCTGGCCGAGGGTCACACCATGAAGGAGATCGCCCGGCTGCTCAAGATCACTCCCCGAACGGTCGCTTTCCACAAGTACGCCATGATGGAAGCGCTCGGGATCAAGTCGAGTGCGGTGCTGGTCCAATTTGCCCTCAAGCAGGGACTTGTGTCGGCCTGACGCTACTTGGCAAGACTTTAATCGTCAGCCCTGTCAGTTTTGCCAGTAGCGAGTCCGCGCAACGACTGTTAGCGTTTCGTGAAAGCGATGTTGGTCGCTAAGGCCCGGCAAACAGGGGCCTCGAGCTGGTGGGGATTGCACGACGGATCCCCGTTCTGCTGCGATGGAGACGGGCTGGTGCGCGCTCGCGTACTGCTGGCCGACGACCACGAGGCATTCCTCGCTGCGACCGCTCGTTTTCTCGAGCCAGAGTTCGACGTTGTCGAGACGGTTGGCAACGGGCAGATGCTCGTCGAAGAGGCTCCGCGTCTCGATCCCGACCTGCTGGTGGTCGATATCGCGATGCCGGTCCTCAACGGGATCGAAGCGGCTCGACAGCTGCGAGCGGCGGGCTCACGGGCCAAGATCGTTTTCCTGACGGTGCACGCGGACGAAGATTACGTGCGTGCCGCGCAAGACGCCGGCGCTCTCGGTTACGTGGTCAAGTCGCGGCTCGCGTCCGACCTGGCGCCGGCGCTCAGAGAAGCGTTGGCGGGCCGTGCGTTTGTCTCACCATCGACCGAACGACCGTCCTGAAACCCGAAACTGAAGCGCGAGCCCGCAGGGGCATGCAAAGTTTGTCCGAATACTCCTGCGCCCTGTCTCACGCTACTGAAGATCCTTCCGTTCTGGCAGGTGCACTTCGCGCACCGTTTTGTTGTTCCCCGCGATCACCAATTCCAGTGCAGCCCCAGGCTTTAGGCGATCGTCCTTGATGCCCGCGTCGCTCAGGCCTCCCTTGGGACCGAGGAACTTCGTCTTGGCGTCGATCTTGTATTCCTTCTTTTCGTCGCCGTCTTTGACGACGAGCAGTTTCTTTTTGACGTCGACTTTGACCAGCGTCACGCTGATGGTCTTGTCTGCTGCCAGCAGAGCACTGGCGATGAACAAGAATGCGACGAGGGCGGCAACGGTGCGGCGTAGCATGCTGTGGCTCCTAAAGTTCATTGGCTGGACACTCATCCGGCTGGGCGAGCTGGGTCACTCCGATTAGGCGGCCTTCTTCACTCGGCGACTGGTAACTGTGGTCACCTTCACTTCTTTGACTTTTCGTCCGCCGGCCTCGGTGACGACGGTCAGCGGGATCCCCGGCTTAAAGGCGGCGTCGCTTAATCCGTGTCGGCTCGCGCGATTGTTGACCGTGACCTTGACGTCGTGCGCCAGAAGGAACGAGCGATCCTTTCCGTTGATGAGGGTGATCACCAGCACGTGCTTGTCCGGGTCGACGCTCTTGACCTTGCCGGGAAACTCGTTGTCTTCGTCCTCTTCTTCTTCCTTGGTCGCATCTTTGCCGGTCACGCGCTTCGACTCGCCGAGACCACGAAATCGAGACGTTCGCGTCGTGGAGGTTGACGGCGTCGGGCTCGAAGGGGGCGTCGATGATCCGGTGTCGCTCGTGCCCGTGCTGGTCGTGCCGGTGCTGCTCGGGGTGGTGTTGTCGCTCGCCGGCCTGGATGAACTCGCCGATCGGCTCGTCACGCCGCTCGTTTCCCGCGCCTTGCGATCGTAGCCGAGATGCAGCTCGACCGCCGTCGTGCCGTCGGCGACGATCGTGATTGGCAGGCCGCTGTGGAAGCGGTGATCCTTGAGCCGCCGGTGCACGATCCCTCCGCGGGGACCGACGATAACCGTCTCTTCTGTGACGGAATAGGTGCGTTCCCGGCTCCCTTTCTCGGCAATGGTCACGGTCCCCTGGTTCACGTCAACATTGACGACGGTTCCCGGGATGCCGTCCTTGATCTCGGGATCCTTGGCTTGTGCGGTTCGATTGGAAAGCAGTCCCACGGTCAACAGCACAGCGATGCACAATATGCCAGCGATCGGTGTGCGAGGGATCAGTTTGCGCGACATCGTTTTTCGTCCTCCAGTTTATGAAAATCGATTGAATCCGCGCGAGGGCTACAGCCCGACGGCGTCGAACTCTGATGGCCCTCGCAATTCATGTTTCTTCGGCCGCCACCGGCACCTGACCATCCGGGGTGAGGCGGTCGACGATCTTCGGCAGGATTTCCGAGAGATGCGAGCTGATGACGTCCGGAGAGACTCCGACGCTGCGCTGCGAGCTGCTGAATCCAGTCCGCGCCGAGCGCGCTTTTGAGCTGATCGGGCGTAATCGGCTGATTTGCCCCCGTGCCGACCCACGATTGGGCAACTTGTCCCAATCCCTTCGCTTCCATCTGCTGCAAAATCGCGGTCAGGCCGCCTCCGTCGTTGGTCTGGAACCGCTTGACGACGGCACTGGCAAGCTTGGCCTGGGTTGAATCGGGGTTGCCGAATCCCGTGACGACCATTTCGGCGAGAGAGGTAAAGAGACCCATAACAGACTCCTCGGCCCGAGTGTTGTTCGAATTGAAAATCGTCGCGAACGACTAAGGTGCCGGCGGCGGCTCTGTCGCAGTGGGACCTCCCGCGGGAGGCGTGAATGCCGCAATCAGTTGTGGTGCGAGTTTGTCTTGTGGCACGAGCTTCGCGAACTCTTGCAGCTCCTTGACCGCGTTCGCGACATGGTCCAAGACGAAATAGTGGTAGGCCAGCAGAAAGTGCCCGTCGCTGGAATTCGGGTTTGCCCGCGCGTAGTGCTCTAAGGCCCGAAGTTGCCGAGTGTACTCTTCCGGATCGGGATATAGCTCGCGCACCGTTTCCCACGTCCAGCCAGGCCCGACGGAGAGAACCGCGTAGGCGCCGGCCGCCGCGTCGCGGTACTTGCCTTGAGCGAAGAGGACCAGGGCTCGGAACTCGTGCAGCGTCGTGTCGCTGGGCAAGAACTTGATGGCTTTGTCGACGTCGCGAAGGGCTCGCGGGTAATCGTTCGACTTGAATGCGTCCCGCGCCGCATCGAAGGCCTGAATGGCCTCCGGCGGCGGGCCGTTGGTCGCGTCGGGCGGCGCGGCTTCACCCGCGGGCGGCAAGGCATCGCTGGGCGGCAAGGCAGTGGTCGGCGGCGGAGCATTGGAGCCATCACTCGGCGGGTACGAATCGTAGCCCGCCGCCGAGCCGCTGTCTGAGTACGTGGCAAAATCCTGCTGGGGAGGCACTGGAATCGGCTGCGAGTAGTCGACGTAGTTGTAGCCTGCATCGAGCGGCGCAGCACCGACGGCGACGGTCTGCGGAGCCACGTAGAACGGGTTGTTGTAGATGTAGCTGTCACCCGGCGAGGCGAGCCAGCCGGTTGCCACTCCGGTGCCGTACCAGGCGGCCGGCGCGCGGTACCAGTTGTTCCACGAACCGTGGTGCCAATTTGAATACTGGCCCTGCCAATAGTCGTGAGCGCCGTGCCAATTGTTGTTCCAGTTGCCCTGGCCATTCCAGGTGCGATTGCTGGCGAAGGTGTTGCTCGTATTGCTGAGATTGTTGAAGTTGTTGTTATTGACGTTGATGTCGCCGCGATTGCCGCTGTTGATATTGTTGCCGATGTTCGTTCGGTCACCGATGTTTGTGCGGTCGCCGATATTCGGGCGATTGCCGGGCCGATTGAAGTCGGGCCAACGTTCCCCGCTGCCGCCCTGTCCCGGCCGACTCGGCCAGTTCGGTCGATTGCCGGCGCTTGGCCAGCGGTCCCCGCTGCCTCCTTCTCCGGGGCGCGGCCCATCGGGTCGATTGCCCGCCCCAGGCCAACGCTCGCCGCTGCCCCCTTCGCCCGGTCGCGACGGCCAGTTGGGACGGTTGCCAGCACCCGGCCACCGTTCGCCGGCTCCGCCCTCTCCGGGGCGACTCGGCAGGTTGGTTCGATTGCCCGCGCCAGGCCAGCGTTCGCCGCTCCCTCCTTCGCCCGGCCGGATCGGCTGATTCGGACGATTGCCGATTCCAGCCCATTGTTCACCACCTCCGCCCGCACCGGGCCGATTTCCTGACGCCGGACGCGTCGGACGCTCGTTTCCCCAATCAGGACGTTGATTGCCACCCGGTGCGCCGCCGGCTCCGGGGCGCGTCCCCTCACCCGGCCGATTGAAGCCAGCGCCCGGCCGTTCGAAATTGGGTCGGCCGGCAAAATGCCCCCCTTCGCCCGATTGGGGGCCTCGATTCGCAAATCCTGCTCCTCCCCCCGTGCCCCCGTGCGGCACCATTCCGCCGCCACGGTTCGCGGGGCGGTTCATCGACCCCGAGGCGCCGCTGAACGACGGCGTTCGATTCATCGCCGCGCCACCCATGTCGCGGCGCTCGCCTCCACCTCCGCGGTTGCCGCCCAACGCGCCGCGACTTCCGCCGGCAAAACCCGCGTGGCCGCCCCGCTCTCCGCGTTCGCCGACGCAAAACCCCTGTTGGGGGGCCAGAAGCACGATGCAAGACGCTGTCAGGAATAGCTGAGCTTTCATCGGAGCGCTCCATCAACTGGGGTCAACGACCACCGGTCTCGACCGCGGCTGTCTGATCGGGCGCTGCGCCGAAACGTAACGAGAGAATCTGCCAACGGTTTGCTGTCGATCGAGCGATCGAGGGCCTGCCATTTGAAGTGGTTGTCGTCGACGAAGGTCCACACCTGGCGCGCGGAAGCGGTGCGCGCGTCGGGCAGCACGCCCGTCACGGCGACATCCCACTGGTTCCCGTCACGCTGCCAGTTTCCTTCGCTGAAGCCTCCCCTGGAGTCGAAGATCCAGCTGCGTATCTGGTTACTTGTGGGATCCCAACCGACTCGCTGTTCGATTTCGATCGGATCCTGGTTGGGCCGCTTGATCGAATACTCCTGGATCAAAAAGCTCTTGCCGGTGCCCCAACGGCAATTCATGCGGATGCTGACTTGCTTGTCCTCGTCTTCCCACTTGCCCACCAGCCATTCGAGTTGCTTAAGCCGCGCGTAGGGGGACGAATCCTCGGTCTCGGCGATAACTCCGACGTCATGTACGCGCGTCATCTGCCATTGGCCGCCGGACTTGACCAGGACGGCCGAAAATCGCGTCTTATCCGTCGTTCCATCGGGCGCCGCGAACGCAACCGTACCGTCCTCGAGTGCGACGTCGGGCTTGATTATCCGCACCGATTGGACGTCGACCTTGAACGAATAACCCTTTGTCGCCACGCGGCCCTTCTTGAACAAACTGACGATCGCGTCGCGCCCTTTCGTCACCTTTCCCTCGTCGTTGATGTACTCGGCGTCGGGGGCCCAATGCTTGCCCGCCACGTCGAAGCTCGCCTTGTTGTAGGCTTCGGCGTATTCGGCCGCGCCCTTGCGAATCTTGGCTTCGTCGTCCGACGCGGGATTTGTTTTCTGTCCGAACGCCGAACCGGCGAGGCATAGCCCGACCAGCCCCGCAAGCCCAAGAGTTGATAGACGGGTGCGCATGGTGGATTCCTTCTGCAGCACAAATGGGAAGGTGCGCTCGACTCCTGCGAGCCCGCGCATGGGTTTGCGGTTTCAATCGACGATGGGCTCGGAGGTCGATCGACGAAATCGCCGACCGAGGTCGCGAGTCTTCAAGCGCTAAGACGCTACGTCTGCCGGCACCGGAACGCGGTGGTTCCTATCCCTCCGGTGGGAGACGACTCACGCGGTTCGAAGAGTAGACGTAAATCCGTCCGACGTCATGGTCCGGGATTCAATTCACCGGACAAGCCCGCGATCTCATGCGAAGCTTTGAGCTGAAAAGCAAAGAACTGCGCGATTGAGCTTACCTCTCGCCATGCGGCGATTCAAGATCCCACAAGGATGAGCACCGACGTTCTCAATCAGCGCGACCCCAGAACGCCGCTCTCGGGCGCATTTGCGCTGCGGCGATGACTTCGCGCGCGATGCATTCTCTCACTCGCGTCCGGCTTCGTTAGATCCGGCATAATCGCCAGATTTCCTCGCCGTTGCCTATTTTCCATTCCGATAACTAGAAGTGCGGGGCCAGATCGCGCGCCTCCGTCTTGGAGCGGCGATTTTGCGGCATCGCGACGCCCGAGGGGGGCGGCGGGCGCACTTTCCGGCTGCCGGATCGATAGTTTTGAAGCGGCGATCGAAGCCGATGGACGCGATTGGAGTTCGCAGCACGACGACACAACCGAACATGCGACGGCCCCTCCGCGCCGGTCGGCATCCGCGTTCGTTCGCTCGTCCTGGTGCTATGCGGCGTTGCCCTGAGTGGCTGCTCGTTCGGCGCCTGGATGCTCGAGTCGTCGGTCGGGCCTTACAACGAGGCCGTCACACGCGTCGACGAAGAGCAATTGCTGCTCAATCTCGCGCGCGTGCGCTACAACGACAATCCGACGCGGATCGACATCGCGTCGATCGCAGCCCAATACGAACTCGGCGCGACCGCCGAGGCGCGGCCGTTCTTCGGAACGCCCAACCCCGCGGGAGACGTGTTCCAGACGTTCACCCGAATTCTTCCCGACATCACCGGCAACACGGCGAACCGGCCGACCATCAGCATGACACCCCTCGACGATCCCGAAACGATCCGCGGTCTGTTCACGCCCATGGCGCTCGATGGAATCGTCTTTCTCGCCGAAACCAGCTACCCCCTCTCGACCGTTTTTCAGCTTTTTGTCGAGTCGATGAACGGGGTGCCAAATGCTCCGTCGGCCAGCGGGCCTCCGCGCAGCCTCGTCCCCGAATTCCGAGAGTTCAAGCGGGCGGCCGAAATCCTGCAGCAGCTCAAGGATCTGGGCGACTTGCAGTTTGTCCGCGAGGAGAAGATCACCGAGTACGGCAGCCATCTGAACGAGTCGAGCGTGTCGGCGACGGCGCTCGTCGACGCGGCCAAGAACGGTTTCGAGTATCAGCAACAGCCGGACCGGACGTGGGCGCTCGTCAAACGGGCTCGCAAACTGATTCTCGAAATTAGTCCAGAGGCGCTTTCACGTCCCGAGGTGGGCGAGTTGACGTCGCTCTTACATCTCAAGCGCGGCCAAACGCGCTACGAGGTCACGGTCGGCAGCAGAGAAAGCATCGTGACCGAGCGCGGCGAGCGCCAGGAGTTCACCACCCTGAATCTCTATCCGCGATCGGTGGTCCAAGCGTTGTACTACCTGTCGCATGGCATTCTGGTCCCCCCCGAGCACATCACATGTGGGCTGGTGAAGACGCCCCTGCTGGCCGACGGGAGTCCGTTCGATTGGCAGGAACTCTTCGGCGGACTCTTCACCGTGCACTCGGTCAAGCAGCATCGGCGGCCTGATTGCGCGTTCGTCGCGGTGAAGTATCGCGATCGCTGGTTCTTCATCGACGACCGGGATGCCGACACCAAGGCGACATTTTCGCTGATCCTCACGATGACGCGGGTCAATCCCACCCCGGCCAAAAAGGGCGGCCCAGTCTTGACGCTGCCAGTGAGCGGCCCCTAGCCAGGGGCATGCCCCTGGACCCGGTGCGGCCTGCGTTTGACTCGCGTGGCACGCTGGCGTCCGCGGCGGGCGCTCCGCGCGGCGATGAAGACTTGGAGAACAGTGCGCATATGTGAGTCGCGATCTTGGCGGGAGCGCAACGCGGGGATCAGATTTACGGGCAACGGCGTATCGATCCTTCCCGATCGGCCCGACTGACCAATGATCAATCAGGCTTGTTGATCCGCCCGAAGAGAGCGTCGCGCATTCGGCCGTCCTTCCCGGCATTGGCCCAGGCTGCGCGATATTCAGTTACCAGCGCGACGCTGGTCGACCTCGTAGTCGCTCGTCGGAACCGGAAGACGGACAAAACGGGTCAGGTCCGCTCGAATCGAGTCCTTACGAGCCTGGTCTTTCGCCGCCGCCATTTCCCGGTCAGCGTCCTGACGGAGTTCCTTCTTTAGCGATTCCCATTGTTCAGCCGACATCGACGGTCCTATCGATTGCATCTCGCGGAATTGTTCGCGTCTCCCACGGGGATCATATCGCCCGCCTATCGCAGTTGCTATCAGGGACCATCCCGGGCGAACCGGAAGAGGATCTTAGGGACCGCGTCTTAGTCGCCTAGTGGGCGCACTTGAACGCGCCGCCCGCCGTGAACGTGTGCGCGCTGGAGAACCGTTCGCCCGAATCTCGAGGTCTACCTTTGCGGCCTCCGCGCGCGTACGATGGCAGCGAGTCGAGTCACCGCTGAATTTGTCACAGCGAATTTGTCACAGGAGCGATCCATGGCGACTTCCACTTCGGTCAAAAGCGTGGCGGAACAGATCGTCGACGTGCAGCAAGCAATTGCCGGCCCGCATCCCGGCTTTCGGAGTGCGCATGCCAAAGGAATCGTCTGCACGGGAACCTTCACCGCGGGGCCGGAAGCCAAGCGACTCACCAAGGCCGCCCATCTTCAAGGTCAAACCGTTCCGGTGACTCTCCGCTTCTCTAACGGCAGCGGCGTCCCAACGGTTCACGACGGTGCGCCCGACGTCCGTGGCCTGGCGGTGAAGTTCATGCTCCCTGACGGGAAGAAGACCGACCTCTTGGCCATCACCAACGAGGCCTTCCTCGTGCGGACGGGCGAGGACTTTCTCGCCTTCCTCAAGGCGAACCTTGCCGATCCGAAAACGGGCAAGCCCGATCCGCAGGCAGTTCCGCGCTTTATCGAAAGCCATCCGGCCGCGGGCGCCTTCATCGGACGACTGATGCAGAAGCCGGCCGTCGCCAGTTATGCGCAGGCCATGTACCATGCCATCAACGCCTTCCGCTTTACCGCGGCCGACGGCAGCAGCCGCTTCGGCCGCTATCGCTGGATCCCGGAGGCGGGCGAGGCCTATCTCAACCCGGAAGAGGCCGGCAAGCGCGATCCGAATTTTCTCTCGGCCGAGTTAAAGACCCGCCTGGCAAAGGGCCCGGCCTCGTTTCGCCTCAATCTCCAAATCGCCGAACCCGGCGACCCGACGAACGACGCCACGGTCCTTTGGCCGGCGGATCGTCGGATGGTCGAGCTGGGCCGACTGCAGATCGAGGCCGTCTCGCCAACAAGCGCCAGTGACGAGCGAAAGCTGATCTTCGATCCCACCAAGCTGACGGAGGGGATCGATCTCTCCGACGACCCGATCCCCGCCGCCCGCTCGGCCGCCTACTCTGTTTCGTTCGAGCGGCGGACGAAGGAGGTTTGACGGCTGCCCGATCGCCTAACCGAATGCCTTTGCTCAACTCGGATTGTCTGCGCAAGGGCTGGCCCGTGGCGTCGGAGTGCGCGGAATTACAGTCAACACGGTTCAGCCGCGTTCCGATCGAAACCGACCTGAATCCGCGCGGCGCCGTCAGTGAGTCAGCCAGCGGAGAAGCCAGAACACCATGTAGATGGCCCCGCCGAACAGCAGGACCGTGACCAGTAATCCGCCGAGTGCTTTCATGCTGACGCTCCCGGCCCGCGATCAGCGTTTCTTGTGAGACGACTTAACCAACGGTCACGCGATGGACCCGGTTCGGGCTCGGGCTTCTTGCCTCGCCCGGCCTGTTTGTCTCTTTATCGAATCAGGTAGCCCGGACTCAACATCAATGTCGTTCTTGGGTTTGCCTATTCTGCCGTGATCCCCCTGCTGATCCCGAAGACATGATCAGCGCCTTGCTGGTTATCGGCCACCGCTTTGATGGGGGCACACCGCAGCCGCCCGCCGCCCTACACCGCCGCCACCTCCGTCGCCGTCCAGGTACGTGCCGATGTAGTTGCCGTTGAAGTTGCTCAACGTCTGTGGGGCGTAGCTGACCAGTTTCCGCTGCCGGTCGCGGTCACTCCGCCGCCCAAGTTCAAGGAGAAACTCCAGCTGCCGAAGGCCACCGTCTGAATCGCGTTGACGTTGGTGATTTTTCCCGACACCGAGATCGGAACAATCTGGTTCTGGTATTGGCCGTTAACAGTGCCAACGATGTTTCGGTTGATGTCGACGGTGCCCGTGCCGTTTCCGACGGGGGTGGTGAAATCGATGGCGCCGTTATTAATGGTCATCGTGAACGCCGTCGAAGTGACGGGCGTTTTGGTGATCGAGCCGTTGTTGTTGACGGTTACGGTGCCGGTGAAGTTGCCGTTGAGAATGGCCAGTGTGGCCGACGAGAGCAGAGTTCACTCTTCGAGATTCTCGATGGCTGGCCACGGCTGCGAATTCAGCGCGCAGACGCGCGAACGGGAACGGGGATGGGAACGAAACAACGCGAGCAACTGCGGAACCATCGTGTCACCTCCGAAATAAGCATCCTTGAGACGGAGAAGAGCGTGGCCCGCAGAGCCGGCCGCGTATCGCTGCGAAAAGATGAAAACAGCAGCGCGACCGCGAGGCAGGTGGCATGATAGCCCGGCCGCGTCGCGGTAGATAGGCGTGTCAGGTGACAACGCGTGCGATTGCCAAACGCCGATCCGTCGTGCGCGGTAAAGCACTTCGCCGCTCCTGGAACGCCGACACAGTCAGTAAAGCTTTCGGTTCCCGAGCCGAGCGATGGCATCAGCTTCCACCGCGAATCTTGTGTTTCATCCTCCGCCGTTCCCGCGGAGCAGACTTAGGGGGAAAAGCGTGCCGAAATTCTCCCCCCTCGGACGGCCCCTGAGTCGTGGATGCCAGCCGTCGTGCGAAGGTTTGACGGACCAAGCCGCCTGGGTGGAGTTTTCCGAAACCTGATTCTTAGTGAAGTGGTAGTAACCCCGTTTCGACTCCTCTCATCGAGTGTATGGCACATGTTACGCCTGACTTTCGTTTGTTTGCTGGTGTTGTTTTGCAGGGAATGCGACGCGTTCGGTCAGAGCGGCGCGGATTCTCAGACACCCAGGCCGATCGACGCGGAGTACCGTAAGTTCGACGAGCTGGCTTCCTTGCTCCGCGCCCGCAACGTCAGGCAGTTCACCATCACGTCCCCGAAGGGTATCGACGAAGCAGGTTTTGTCACGCTGGGTGGCATCGAGCAATGGGTCACTGTCCGCGGCCAGGACCGCGACAACCCCGTCCTGCTGTTCCTGCACGGCGGCCCAGGTGACGTGACCAATCCGTGGGCGTTCGCCCTGTTTGCCCCTTGGCAGAAGCACTTCACCGTGGCGCAGTGGGACCAGCGGGGCGCCGGCCGGACGTTGCGAAAGTCCGGCCCGAAAGTTGCGCCGACCATTACGGTGGCTCGCATCGTGCAAGACGGCATCGAACTCGCGGAGCATTTGCGCAAACGCCTCGGGAAAGAGAAGATCGTCCTCGTGGCCCACTCGTTTGGGTCGATTATCGGGATCCTCATGGCGCGGGCTCGGCCGGATTTGTTCCTGGCCTACGTCGGCACGGCCCAGGTTGCCTCCACCACTCGCAACTACAGCGTCGCGTACGATGCCTTGCTGAAGAAGGCGCGGGCCGTCGGCAATCAGACGGCCATCGGCGAGCTGACCCGCGTCGGGCCGCCGCCTTACAAGTCCGGCGAGGGGTATGGCGTCCAGCGCAAGTGGTCGAACGCCTTCGAAGGCGCGGACCAATTCTTGCTCGGGACCATCGGCCTTGCGCTCGTCGCACCCGGCAATTCCGTGCAAGACGTCAACGACGCCGCCGACGGCCAGATGCTAAGCGCCGAGCGTCTTGTCCCGCAGACGATGGGACCCAAGGAGCTGGGTCTTGAATTCGCCATTCCGGTGTATTTCATTCAGGGTGCCGAGGACTTCACGAGCCCGACCGAACTCGCCCGGGAGTACCTGGATTCCATCAAAGCGCCCCGCAAGGCATTCGTGCCCATCGAAGGCGGCGGCCACTTCGCGGTGTTCATGAAATCGGACCAGTTTCTGAATGAACTCGTCCGCCGAGTCGGCCAACCGGCGGGCCACGGCTTGCGGTGAGCGCCGCCGCTCTGCGCCTCTAGCGTAGCGGACGCGCAAACTGTCCGCTGAGTGATTTAGCGGGTTTCTCGAACTCACGAGCAGCCCGGCCATTGGTCTGACGACCTGTCGACGGCCCCCCACCGCGGGAGGTATTTTGACACGGGCTGATCCGAGTGGTTTCGGCAAAGCGAACTCCTTGAGTGAGAGACACGATCGGCGTAGACTCGGAATTGACGACGTCGGTCAAGGTCGTGTCGAAAGCCATCTGGGAAATCGGCGAGAAACGTGTGCCCCACTTGAATGCCCGCTATCCGGTGACTGCGGCTGATGGGGGTGCAAAAGAGCGCGGAAGACCCGCGCGGTGCAATGGGAGGGCCCAATGATGTCGCTCGCGCACAGCATCAGGCGGCCGGCGAGCGAGACGCTGCGCCCCTTGTACGAGATTGCCGAATCCTTGGACCAGATTCTGTTCCTGGTCGCCGGCGATTTGTCCCGCGTGTTCTACGTCAGTCCTGCTTACGAGCGGATCACCGGCTATTCGTGCGAGAGTTTGTATGAGAATCCGCAGGCTTGGATCGAATCGATCTGCCAGGAGGACAGTCCCTTCGTCCGCGAAATGATCAGGAAGCGGCTATCCGGCGAACTGCAGGGACAGTCCAAGATGGAATACCGAATCCAAAGGGCCGACGGTCGGGTCCGCTGGTTACGGGGCAACATCACGCCGGTGTCCGATGACACAGGACAAGTCGTCCGCCTGATCGGTTTGGCCGAGGACATCACAGCGGAAAAACTGGACGAGGTGGCATCCCGGGAAATGCAGGCCGATCTAGCCAGAAACGTCGATCGTCGGAATGACGAATTGTCTCAGACTGTGACGCGACTGGAGCAGGAGATCGTGCGGCGCAAGCAGATCGAAGTTGAATTGCGACGGAGTGAATCGCGGTTCCGCAGGCTATTTGAGGTCAACATCATCGGAGTCGTCTTCTGTGATATTTACGGGAATATTTCGGATGCCAACGAAGCTTTTCTCGAAATGACGGGATACTCGCGCACCGATTTGCCGTTTCGCTGGGACACGATGACCCCGCCCGAATTTGCCCATATGGACCAGATGGCCGTAGGGCAACTCATTGAGAAAGGGAGCGCAACGCCCTGGGAGAAAGAGTACCTCCGAAAGGATGGCAAGCGAGTTTCCGTCGTGATCGGCGTCGCTCTTCTGGAACACGACACGTGGCAGTGCGTGGCATTCGTTGTTGATCGCACGCAGCATAACGATGCGGAAGAACGGGTCCGCCAAGTGAATCTTCAGCTCGAGCATGCCGCGAGGCTGAGCGTGTTGGGTGAAATGGTTGCTGATCTGGCTCACGAGATCCATCAACCTTTGGGCGTCATCGCCAACTACGCTGACGGGAGCCTGCGACGACTGAGCCAAGGCGAACTCACGATCGGCGCGACCAAAATGTGCCTGGAAGAGATTGCCGCCGAGTCGATTCGTGTCGCCGAGGTCCTTCGACGGGTCCGCGAGTTTATCCAGATGCGCGAGCCGGAGCGCAAACCGGTCGACCTGAACGAAATCATAATTGAGTCGCTGCAGTTTACTCGCCTCGAACGAAGGGAACACGGCGTCACCATATTTTTTCGCTCCGACCCCCACCTTCCGCCGGTGCAGGCGGATCGAGCGCAGATCACGCAGGTACTTGTCAACCTGCTCTTGAACGCCATCCAGGCCGTCGCGAAGGCCAATCAGCCCTGTCCGAAAATCCTGGTATCCACGCACGTGAACGAGGGCGGATTCGCGGAAATCTCGGTTGCCGATAACGGTCCCGGGGTCTCCCCTACAGATTTGCCGCGCATCTTCGACCGTTTTTTCACGACGAAGCCTGAAGGATTGGGGCTCGGACTACCGATCAGCCGGTCGATTATCGAGTCACACGGCGGACAACTCTGGTGCGATCCGACGCCTGGAGAATCCACCGCGTTCCGATTGACGCTGCCGGCTGACAAAGCTTCTCGCGAGGAATGACGGCCAAAAAACGTGCCTGCTCGCTGCCGCACTCCCCGCAAACCCGCGGGCAGAGTTTGCTTATGGTCTCGCGCGGCAGCGTGGTTGGTAGACCAACCAGCCCGAGCGGTCGGGACGATCCGGCGGGCCTCGCCCTCACGCTATCCCGCTGCGCACCGCTCAGTCGATCAGACCGGTCAGCCAGTGGACGATATTGAGGGCGAATTGCCGGTTGTCGCAGCCGGGGACGTTCATTCCCATCTTCCCGACCGGATCGGATCCGTAGATCTGGGCCGACAGGTCGCCGGCTTCGCCCATCACCACGACTCGGCCTTTGCCGAACTTGAAGGCGATTCCTTGAGCGCGGCCTGCGGCTGAGACTTTTTTGCGTTCCCGGCCGAAACCCATGTCCATCGCCGTGTCGGAGAATTTGAGGAGTTGCACGCTGCCTGGAGGGCCTTTGAGCGACTGGCCCGTGAAGGTGAGGATGCGGTCGATTCGCTCAGACGGATCGCGGCCATTCATGATCGGGTGGTCGCCGAGCAGATTCTTCTCGCGCGAGAAGAGCAGGCCATTCTTGGTCTCGTTCTTCGGATCGACCGAAACCATCAGACTCATGTTCACGCCGAACCGCTTGCCGAGCTCGTCCGAGCCTGAGCCGAACGGCTCATGATCGGTGATGATCAAGAGGGCGCCGCCGTTTCGCACCCAGTTCTCAGCCGCGTCGCACTCGGCCGAGGTAAAAGCGGAGGGCGACTCCTCCGACTTGGCCGGTGCATTGGCGGTGATGAAGACGTCGTATTTGCCCAGTAGCTCGGGCGTGAGGGGTTCGCGATTCGGGGTCACGCGAACGCCGTCGTTGGTAATCAGGTCGGCGAAGACCTTGTAGCGACCCTCGGCCGTGTGAAAGTTGTTGTGAGCCTCGTCGAACAGCACTGCGGGGTGTTTCGTGGTATAGGCTGGGTGGGCGACGGAAACGTCAAAGTCCGGGTCTGTGCGCTGCCCAAGCTGCTGCTGTTTGAGGCTGGTGTGCGGCAAGAGGGCCGCGAGCCGCTTCTTCCCGTCGTCGGTGACTAGCGTCCCCGACACAAGCAGGGTCTTGAGAGTCTTGAGCTGGCCGAGCGGTTCCAAGCCCGCGTCGGTGATTTGCGTCCTGCTCAGGTCGAGCGATTTTAGATGTTGCAGCCTGACCAGATGTTTGATCCCGGCATCGGAAACAGGGGTCGACTCGAGCGATACGTTTTGGAGATTGGGGAACTTCGCCAGTTCGGCGGCGCCGGCGTCATTGAATTTGGTGCCGTCCAGATCGAGGTAGGCGAGCTTCGACAGACCGTCGGTGTCTTTGAGGCTGGCCCCGGTGATCTTGGTCGAAAAGAGAGCCAGTGACTGGAGGTTCTTCAGCTTGCAGAGCGAGAGCAATCCCGCATCGGTGATTTTTGTGTCGCCCAGGAGGACGTCATCGAGCTCTTGCAGCCCCTCGAGCTCTTTGAGACCGGCGTCCGTGACGCGGGTGCCGATCAGGCCGAGCCGTTTGAGGTGCTTCAGGCCTTTGATGTGTTTGAGCCCGGCATCGCCGATCTTGGTTCGGCCCAGATAGAGGTGCTCCAATTCAGGAATGGCCTGCAGGCACTGCAAGTCGTCGTCTTGGACCTTGTCATTGCCGATCAAACTGATGAGGAAAACGGTGTCGTTTTGTCCCTTGCTGGTCGTCGGGGAATCGCCTGCCGCTCGATCGCCTGACCGCTGGATTTCTCCGCCCAAGGCCTGGATTTTGGCGATGGCGGCGGCCTGAGCGGGATGAGCGGAGGTGAGTTTTTGCTGGTCGGAATTCTCTTGTGCGCAGAGAGACGGGAGACAAGAGCCCGATGGTGAGCGCCAACAGGACTGCGAAGCGCATAGCGAGTCCTCCTTTAAAGCGTCTGACACAAGAGATCAGACGTCGAGCGTCTGACAACTGACACAGAGACCAGAGGTCGAATGCCGGCTGCCCGAGATCCGCAACGTCGCGAATCGGCGCGCCGCGGCGAGCCTCTTCGATCAGACGCCTCTTCACAGATCGAACGAATGTTCGGCGGCGGAATCCATCCTACCGCGGCCGCGCGAATTTTTCCCCACTAACGACGTTCGAGCCGCCTCATTCCCGGATAGTCTCGCGCAAGGCCGTCAGCATGGCATGGGCCGCGGCACTCGCGAACCCGTTTGGGTCGCTCCCGAGCCCAAATCGCGGGGACCGGGTCAACGTGCGGCCGGCTGGCGGGTTGATCGGTGCAATGTGCCGGCGCGCCGTTTGCCGCGCACACAATTCCTGGCTTCGCTCGAGCGTAGCGCCAGTTGCTGAGCATTTTGACATTCCAAAGTCGGTCGCGTTTTTGATTAACATAAATCTTGCGGCGACCGTCAGTCCATAAGCCGGCCGGTCTGATGAGTCCTTAGCGATCAGCTTTGGTTGGCCCACCGACAGCCAAAGCGACCGGATAACGCCCACTGACCTCGAGGGCGGCTGGGCAGACAGCCGGGCTTCTGAATCAAGGAGAAATCAAATGCCGAAGTCGGTTGCCATCATTACAGGGGCCAGCCAGGGTATCGGCCAAGCGACGGCTGTTCGTCTCGCCCGTGATTTCTCGGGGCTGGCCTTGGTCGCGCGGAACCGTGCGAATTTGGAGGAGACGGCGAAAGCGGTGCGAGGCGCCGGCGCGGAACCATTGATCATCGATGCCGATCTGGCCCAGCCTTCGGTCGCTCGAGCGGTGGTCGATCAAACCATGCAGGCCTTCGGCCGAATTGATGCGCTGCTGAATATCGCGGGCGCGGTCCCGCAGATTGACTTGTTCGAGATGACAGACGAGCAGTGGGAGGCCGGCCTGGCTCTCAAGCTGCACGGGGCGCGCCGCCTCACCATCGCTGCGTGGCCGGCGCTTAAGCAGGCGAAAGGCTCCGTGGTGCTGATGTCGGGCAATTCGGCGATGTTCCCGAAGGCGCCGTATGCCGCGGTCGGCACGATCAACGCGGCGATTGTCGCGATGGCCAAGGCCTTCTCCGATCGTGGAATCGCCGACGGCGTCCAGGTCAACAGCGTGATGCCGGGAGCGGTCATGACCGGGCGCCGCCGCTCGTATTTGCAGCATTGGGCTCCGCTTCACAACATGACTGTCGAGGAGGCCACCGCCAAATTCCCGAAGGAGGCGGGCATCGCCCGCTACGGCGAGCCCGAGGAGATCGCTGAGCTGATGGCGTTTCTGGTTTCGCCGGGCGCCCGCTGGATGACCGGCTCGACATTACGAATGGACGGTGGCGAGTTGAAGTCGATCTAACCGAAGCGGGCCGGGTGAGGCTCTCAGACGCGGGCAGCTTGGATAAATGGTGTCACGATCCACGCTTGTTGTTCCGTGCCCTCTTGCGGCGGTGCGCCGCCACCTTCGCACGGTTGCCGCACACTGCCATGCTGCACCAGCGGCGCGCGTGGGCCTTCGTGCGGTCGAGAAACAAGAGCATGCATGCTGAGCCCTCGCACGACCGGATCAGCCGGAAGTCTTGATTGCAGATCAAGTCCGCGGCCGCTGCGGCGATGGGCTCTAATAATTCCGCCGGAGCCTCCCAGCGATGAACTCTGCGCAACAGCAAGCGGCGGCCGTGGTCGGCGTCATTCGCGCTCGGTTGAACCTGTTGGAAGCTGTGGCCCTTGGCCAGCAATTCGTTCAACGGGGCAACCGCGACGTCCGTCGCGCGGAGCGGTTTCCCCATTCGCGCGGTGACGAACGCGCGCAGCCATTGCCGGAACGCCCTTGCGTCTCGGGCGATCTCCTCGAGCGCGGCGCGACCGAATCGCTTGCTCCTGGCCGCGGCCGCTGCATCGATCGCCCCCGCCTGTTGGAGCCAGCTGACAAGGTCATTCCCGTTGCCCAGCCACTCGACCAGCGCTCCCCGTGGGGTCGCGACGGTGTTGAGGAAGTCGATCGCCAAATGTTCGCCCACGAAGAAGGGGGGCGGCCTGTCGGAGCTCATGAGATTCTCGCTGTCAACGGCTGTACATTATTGTAACCGGGAAAAAGCCGCTAGAGGGGTTGCATATTACGGTAACCTATGTAGAGTTATTTTACAGGTTACTCGAAAGGAGCGGGCTTAAGAGGGTTCGTCACGCGCGCGATTCATGGAAGCCAACCAAGCTGCCGGAAAGATGGTCGTGCTGCATGACTGACTCGCGCACGAGAAGAATCTTTGGACACTGCTTTAAGGCGCCGGCGATGCTGAGTCGATTCCTTGGGCGGGCTGCTCCGCAGGCGCTGCTGGGATTTCGGTTCAAAAAGACGCGAAAGACAAACTTCAATGACCACTCCCATTCGACCGCCATTCACGCGCGAGACCGCCTTAGCCAAGGTGCGGGTCGCCGAAGACGCCTGGAACTCTCGCGATCCCGTCCATGTCTCCATCGCCTATTCCCCCGACTCGGTCTGGCGCAATCGCCATGCGTTCTTAAGCGGCCGCGGCCAGATCCAGGAGTTCCTGGCTGGGAAATGGCAACGGGAACTTGACTATCGATTGGTGAAGGCCCTCTGGGCTTTCGACGAGCGCCGCATCGCGGTGCGCTTCCAATACGAATGGCACAACCACTTGGGCCAGTGGTTCCGCAGCTACGGCAACGAACTCTGGGAATTTGACGACGAGGGCTTGATGCGTCGACGCGAAGCCAGCATCAACGACCTTCCCATCGCCGCAAGCGACCGCAAGTTTTTCTGGACCGCCCCTGGTGCTCGACCGGCGGACCACCCGGGCATCCCGGACGTCGCTTAATCCGAAGCATTCCCCTTTTTCGAGGTAACAACCACAAGCAGCCAACCGAAGACGGCTATCGCGACCGGAGCTTCTCAAGGGCATCGGCGCCTCACGCTAATAGGCAACAACCGAGCAAGAACATCGAACAAGAATCTCGGAAGAGCCCCATCAGATGGAAGCCGGATGCTGACGAGGTTATCCAACTTCGATTGTTCTCGGCGAAAGGAGTATGGTGATGGCTTCACGTAATATGAGTGTGGTGCTCGTTCATGGCGCTTGGGCCGACGGATCGAGTTGGGCCAAAGTGATCGTGCGATTGACGGCCGAGGGCATCAACGTGGTCGCAGCGCCCTTGCCGCTGACAACGTTCCAAGATGATGTGGCGGCGCTCAATCGAACGCTGGATCGCGTGGCGGGACCCGTCGTTGTCGTCGGCCATGCTTATGCGGGCGCGGTCATCGCGGCGACGCGCGACGAGAAGGTGAAGGGGCTCGTCTATGTTGCCGCGCTGGCTCCGGACGAGGGCGAAACCGTTGCGGATGTCTTCTACCGCACCAAGCCTCACCCGATGGCGCCCAAGCTGGCCCCTGACAACCACGGGCTGATTTATCTGCCCGAGTCGGCATTCGCCGCCGCCTTCGCCCCGAATGCAACCGCCGAGGAGCAGGCCGTGTTGGCGGCAGTGCAGCGGCCCATCGCGCCGGCATGCATCAGCGTTGCCGTCGATCGGCCGCTGTGGAAGGACCGTCCGACCTGGTTCCTCATCGCCGAGCAGGACCGCATGATTGTCCAGGAGAATCAGCGCTTCATGGCCGAACGGATGAAGCCTCGAGTCCGCTCGCATGCCGTCGATCACGCTCCGATCGTGACGGCGCCTGCCGTTGTCGTGGACATCATTCGCGAGGCGATTGCGGAGGCCGGCGCGGGCTGAACGCGGCCAAACTCTGCCCTCATACTGATTGACCCGTTAACCCGAACCCAGGAGATTCCCATGATCCAGACTCCGAAGGTCGCCCATCGGACGGTCAAGGTCGGCGACCTGGACATCTTCTACCGCGAAGCCGGGCCCAAAGACGCGCCCGCGGTGCTTCTGCTGCACGGCTTCCCGACCAGCTCGCAAATGTTCCGCAACTTGATTCCGGCCCTGGCTGACCGTTACCGCGTGGTCGCCCCCGACTACCCCGGCTTCGGCCACAGCTCGATGCCGGCGCGGGACAAGTTCGCTTATACCTTCGACAACATCGCCGGCGTCGTCGAGAAGTTCACTGCGACTGTCGGCCTGACGAAGTACGCTCTCTACGTGCAAGATTACGGCGGGCCGATCGGCTTCCGGCTCGCGTCCGGCCACCCGGACCGCGTCACGGCCATCGTGGTGCAAAACGGCAACGCCTACGACGAGGGGTTGGAGAGCGACTTCTGGAAGCCGCTTAAGGCGTACTGGCAGGAGCCGACCAACCTGGAAAGGCGGAACGCGCTGCGGCCCTTTCTCAAGGTGGACGCCACTTTGTGGCAGTACACGCACGGTGTCCCGCACCCCGAGTTCATTTCACCCGACGGCTGGACCACTGACCAGTATTTGCTCGATCGCAAAGGCAACGACGAGATCCAACTCGACATGTTCCTAAGCTACGGCAGTAATCCGCCGCTCTACCCGAAATGGCAGGAATACTTCCGGAAGCACCAGCCGCCGACGCTCATTGCGTGGGGCAAGAACGACGAGATCTTTCCGGCGGCCGGGGCCGAGCCTTACAAGCGAGACCTCAAGACCCTCGAGTTCCACCTCCTCGACGCCGGCCACTTCGCGCTCGAAAGCGACGGGGACCAGATCGCCCGGCTCATGCGGGACTTCCTCGGTCGGCAGATCGCCGCGAGGAACCCAACCTAAACTTGGCGGCGTGGTTGTCCCGTCCAAACGTCCCGACCTCATGTCGGAAAACGGCCGGACCCGATTCTGAACCACAAAGACACGAAGGGCACCAAGCACGACCCCGGATTTCCTTGGTGCCTTCGTGGTTAACAACATCTTTCGGATTCATGCTGGGAGTGTCGAATCCCCGCTCGGCCGAAGTGTCCCGTCCCGGTAGTGTCCGTGTTTGCAACCGGGTTTTTGGGGTTTGGCACGGGTGCTATGCGGGCTCAAGGTCGGCGACGTCTATCTCGGACGCTTCGATCTTGCTTCCATCGGCCCCCAGAATCATCGCATCGAATTCGATCCAGGCGATTTGTTCATTCGACGCATTGACGCTTGCTTTCAACTTCGGGGCTACGACGCCAACGGCCCCCCGCAGTCTCGCGTCAAAGCAACATTGCGAAACCCGGACCCGATCACCGGTCGAAAATCGGCGAGGCGTTTCTGTCGTGCCGTCATTCGGTTCGCGGTTTGACACGGAATAGGTCACGAAAAAACGTCTGAATATCCGACTCCCTCAGTTCCCTTTGCAGTTTATCCCGATCTTTGCTGAGCTGAGTCACCTCTTCTTTCATGTCGTGTAGCTCTGGCATGTCGGGCTGCCCCGAGGCCTTTAACTGCAACGTTGCTCGCACCTTGAGCCCCCTCATTCGGGTCTCAAGTTCCCTGATCTGCTCCCTCTTGCCGTCGCGCGACGCGATGTAATGTCGGTATGAGCCGAACAAGCCGACGAAAAATGCAACGAGCGCAATTGTTGCCGCCACCCAGAGGATTGGCTTGCGTCTCATGCCGTCATTCTAACGGCGGTCATTGGTGACCCGACCCTCCGTTTGAGTGGAAGTGTCCCGTCCCCTGTCCCAGCGCTCGCGGGGGGGGTCGGGTCACCAATTTCGTGGGTCATCTTCCTATCAAAAATTCGTGACCCGACCCAACCCCTGGTGATTCTACCTAGCCCGCGTTCACTCTCGTTCCTTGAGCTCGCCGAAGTCCTTCGTTGTTAAGACCATCTTGCCATTGGTGCTGGGACCTTTGATTCCCCCTTTCGGCCGAAGCGTCCCGTCCCACCTCAGCGTTCTCTGTAAATCGTTTTTCTGCAACCATTTAAGGTGGGACAAATTCCCGATTGTGAAGTTGTCCCACCGCTGGAATTTGTCCCAGGTCCCCGTCCCAAGTTGATTGGCCGAGTACCAGAATTTTGAACCACCAAGAGCTCGATGTTGGAGTCACGATTGGCTTGGTGTCCTTGGTGCCCTGGCGGCTAAAGACATCTGCTCGGTCCGATCGGCGCGCACCGCGAGCTGTCGCGAGCACGAGCCCTACTTCCAGCCTACAGGCAAAACCGGAATCCGAGAACCCCGAGTTTCCATGCGCGTGGAAACAACTTCTGAAATTCTTGCCCCAAAGCCCGCGTCCCCTACCCGAGCCGACCCCGCCTCGGCCTGCTGAGGGTTGGCACCCCAGCCCCTCCTCGTCGCGGAGGATCGCGCCGAATGCCGGCGGTTAGGTCGGGGAATCGTCAGCCGTGGGGAGGCTGGTTAATAAGGTGGCAGGAGTTGCCACCTTTGGCGGAAGGGTCAAAACGCTCCTGAGGCCGGAGGCAGGGGTCGTGCGGCGACCGAAAGACCGGGTGCGCGCCGGGTGCCCTGCTCACGGTCCTTTGCGTGAACATGCGAACGGCCTCAAGACACGCCGAGCCGTGCGCATGCCACCCCGCCGCAAAGCGACAAAGGCGACAGAATTGCCTCGCGAACAGCAAGAGCTGTCAGGTCGATTGATTCAGCCTCTTGCTGCTTCGCAGCCAGGACAACAAGGAGTCGCCGCCACCCGGCGATGCACAAACGCTCAGTTTCTGCAATTCATGGCTACGGAATCGCGCGAAGCGCCAGAGCCGCACACGCAATCGACGCAAACAGGACGGTCCAGGTGATCCATGCTCTCGACTTTTGCTCACTGTTAATCATGGCCGGCATTCTAACTCGCTCGCTCCGGCTGGCACCATTGGTAGTACCACCACAAGCCCAGTAGAGATGGCGTCGCGTTCGCAAGGATCTTGCATCCCTCGGAGCGGACAACCTCTGACCGGGATGGATGAGTGGAGCGAGCAGCAAGAGGCAAATTGCGACGGGCATCGGTGCGCTCCCTCTCCTTGTGGCGATCGCCAACGTGATTCACCAGAAACGTCTGCGGACGCCCGTGAGGGGATTGATATCGGAGCGGCAAGGCTGCTGCAATCCTCGCGCGTTTTACCCTAGCCGGTGTGGTGATTTTTCCGACGGCGCCGGGTGCCATGCCCACGGCTTTGCGTGAGACCGTCCGGGATTTGAAATGAGTTTTTGAGCCGCGCCTGTGAGGAAGCGGGCTATTACGTGTACAAGCGAGCGTCAGACCCCGCTTCCCACTGTTGCGGCTCGAAATCCTTCGTTTTGCTTCGCGAGAATCGCGTATCGACTGGCGGTCGTACTTACCGGACTGTCTCACCGCTCGGCGTGGGCATATGTCTCCGTTTGCCGCATGGCATCGCAGTGGGCAAGTCCTAGATTCCTTGACAGACTATGGCGTTGGGCGGCGGAGATTTTGATCGATGGATGTTCCTGCCCGGCACCTGTTGCTGCATGCGGTGATCGTGTACCTCGTCGGCCTCCTCGCGGGGTTCCCGTACGGTGCCGCGATCAATCGCGGCGACTCTGAGGAGCGAATCCGGGCGTGGCGAATGGCGCATGGGAGCCTGGTTGTTGGGGCGACGATGATGGTCGCGATCGCCGCCGTTCTTTCGCATCTCAGCGTCGGGGCTCTCGCCCGCTGGTTGATCGCCGGTTCCTCGATCGCATCGGGCTATGGATTCGCCGTCGCCCTGCCAGTGGGTGCCTCGGTAGGCCAGCGTGGTCTTACGGCCTCTGGACCCCTGTCGAACCGGATCGTCTTCGCGGGCAACAGCCTCGGCGTCTTGGGCTCCTTGCTCACCGCCGTCGTCTTGCTCTATGCGTGCTTGAGGTCGCTCTGACATCGAGGATCCGGCGAGCCCGTTGACATCGCATCGACGTGACCTGCGTCCACATCTAAGGCGACAGAAACCGGGCTCAAGGCCTGCCGCGGAAGCGCAAGCGATCCGCCGGGTGCCGGGTGCCATGCTCACAGCCTTTGCGTAAGCATGCGAACTGCCCCAAAGATACGCCCAGGCCGAGCCGTGCATGCCACCACACGCCACCCGGCAACGACACTATTCGTAAGCCGGGAGGTCACGGCCGCCAAGGCGCTGATAGCTACGCAAGTCCTCCTCCGCCCCTTTTTGATCGCCGACGAGGCCTCGTGCCTCCGCACGATGCCGGTAGGCATTCGTCAGCTGCGGGTAGGCTTCGACGGCCGCCGTGAAATCTGCGATGGCCCCCCAACAATCTCCCATGTCCAGCCTCACCCGGCCGCGATAAAGTGGGGCATAAATCGGCAGGCCGACTTCCAAGCGCATTGCCTCGGAAAGGTCATCGATCGCACCGGTTAAATCACCCATGCGGTGCTTAGCCCTTCCCCGATTGAGCAGACCCGACAGCCGTCCGGCGTTCGAGTGCTGCATGTCGACGGTAAAATCCGACACAGCGCCAGACCAATCTCCGGATGCCGCCCTCATTCGGCCGCGCTGAAGGAAAGCGTAAGGGTGCTGCGGATTGCCGGAGATCGCTGTCGAGTAGTCTTCGATCGCCCCCTGCAGATCGCCGGCCCGCGCCGGGCGCTCGCTCGCCTTGCGTAGCCGTCGGGATCTGCCGGGAGTTGGACGATGAACGCAGTGAAATCGGCGATCGCTCCCGCATGGTCGCCGCGAAACGACTTGGCGAAACCCCGCTCTCGCAGCGCCAATGGACAGCTCGGATCCAATTCGAGAAGGCGGTCGAGCAGCGGGATTGCCTGCTCGGAACGTCCTTTTCGAATCAGGGCGATCGCCTTCGCCAAGTCTTCGCGATGGGAAGTTCCCTCAGGCATATTTTGAGATCTCAGGGCCGGCCGCCGGCGGGAGATTCAGGAGCAGGCGGATCTCCTCGGTGGGAGGCCCTTTGAACGCGAACGCCGCGACCTCGAAGTTGCCGGTGCCGTTGTAGACTATGGGAAAGCCGCAGCGCACGAGCATCGCCGTCAACGATTTTTTCGTGAAGCCGGTCTTGTGCGCCGAGAAGTCGTTGCCGCTGCGCTCGATCTCGACGCCGAGGCCGTAAAGCACGTCGCGCACAGTGATCGGCCCGGCCGGCGATTGATAGAGCAAGTCGTCGACATCCAGCCCGCGGCGGACGACGGTTTGCATCAAGTCGGCCAAATCGGGAACACGGATCTCCGCGAAGCCGTCCTCCTTGAGCACGTGGCGGAACCCCGCGAGCACGCGGGGAACATCGTGGCGATAGTAGTGCTCGAGATTGTGGCTGCAATAGACGGCGTCGTATTGCCCCGGCGGGAGCGCCGTCAGCTCGCGCGCATCGCAAACGAGGTCTGGACCTCCCTTGGGATCGATGTCCAGGAGGATGTGCTCCCATCCCTGGTAAACCGGCGGCAGCGGGATGCCTCTATTTCCGCCGCCGACGTTGAGCAGTCGTTTCACGTCCATGCGGCGATTGTAACGTTCCCTCGTGGCCCGGGAGGCGGGCCGGAAGCGCTCACAAGAAACGTCGAGTTCATGTGCCGGGTTGCCAGGCTCACGGCTCTGCGTGAGGGTGCCCGGGAATTCGCGGCAGTATTTTGGCTTGGGTGCCACGGCTGAGCGGCAGCCGCTCAGCCGTGCTCTTCCCGGTAGGTCGCCGTCTTCGGAATTGAACAAGCATGACAACTTTGGTGAAGCGCACGGTTGAGCCGAAACGTCTCAGCCGTGGCACCCGGCGGAGGCCGTACGGAAGAGCCGCGCGCGGTTCGGCCGAGCGCGCGATCGTGCCTTCCCGCGCCAAGCGGCGTCCCGATCGGAACCAACGTCGGCCGCACCAGGTGCAGGGGCCATGCCCTGCCCTTGTTAGAAGTCGATCTTGGCGCGGAGGCCTAGGACGAGGGCCGTGTCGATCGATTGGCGATTGGGCGGCAGCGTTTCGTCACGGGCGGGGAAGACGACCTGCAGGTCGGGAGCCACGTTGAACCAGGGCGTCACGGCGATGTTGTAGAACAGTTCGACGGCCTGATCGTTGCCGATCGGCAAGAGGACCGGGGCAAAGTCCCGGATTGGAGAGGAGTAGCGGGTGAACGCGTAACCCACGCCGAACGTGTCGAGCGGCCGAGTAGTGATGGGGCTGCTGCCGTACAGGGCCACATTGGCGGTGAAGCGGACGGGGCTGGGACCGTCGTCGGCCACGCCGATGTTCGTGTAGACGCCGTAAGCATGCGTCGGATTCGTCGGGTCGGCCCACAGCTCCTGGGTCCCGGTGTAGAAGACGGACCACGAGTCACGCGTGAATTCCGGAACGATCACCAGTCCTTGCTCCGGGTCGAAGTAAGCGGTTGGCGACAAACTATTGTAGTTGCCCGTGCTGAACGTGCCTGAGACGCCCTGGCTTCCCCCGAGGCCAAAGAATTTGGTCGGCAAATTCAGGCTCGCGAAGATCGTTGCCCCGTTGTTGAAAAACGTGTTGAAGCCGCTGGTTGTGGGCGTGTTGTTGGTGTCGAGCACCATCACGGTAAAGACCGGCAAGCCATCTTGAAGGACCGCGGCACCCGCCCCGAGTGTCGAGTAGGGGACCGTGCGGGCGACAACCAGGGGAAAGGACATGCCGAGGTTCCAGAAACCGTCGAAGAGGCGGGCTCCGGTAAAGGGCATCTTGAATTCGTCGAACATGTTGATCTTGCCGGCGAACGTGACGAAGTTCTCCGACAGGGCCTGCGTGAATTTCACAGCGGTGAGGGCCGTCTCCGACCCCGTTGCTTTGGGAAACAGCTCGGGCGTGTTGACAGGGATGATCGCTCCCGTGTCACCGTTGACGGTGTCGCCGTAGCGCGTTTCGCCATGCAGCGTGATGAAGAAGCCCTTCCAGAGTCCGGCCTTTTCGCCGTCGATATTGATGAAATAGTCGTTGCGGCCGGCATACTCGCCGACGTCGTGAATCCCGCCGGTCGCGACTCCCTGATAAAACTGATACGTGTCGGCGTTGATCGTGATTCCATGGGCCGCGAGCTGATCGCGAACGCCGCACAGATTGCCCAACAGGAGCGGTCGCGTGCAGATGTCTCCGTCAAAGGGCGAAGGCGTGCACGCCGGCGTTTGCGCGAGCCCGTCGCAGGGCTGGGCGGCCAGAGCGGCCGGTGCTGCGGGTTGAGCGCCAGCCGGTGGCGGCGGGGCGTCCTGTACGGCGGGCGGCGGCGGCGGTTGGAGGATCTCGAGCTTGAGATCGTCGCACCGCCCGGATGCGGCCATGGCTGAGACAACCAGAACGATCCCCGAAACACAGACTAAGGATCGCATCGACGCGCCCTCCTAGCACGATTGAGCACAGCCCGCCGGAATGTACGAGGATTTCCGACGCGCTCAATTCATCGGCTGGCGCGTCCGTGCGGCATCCGCGTGATGGGCCGAGCCTGCAAAACCGGTTTACGACGATCAATTCCACCCCTGAGCAGGAACCTGTTGTGTCGATTGTTCCGGCTGTTCCAAACTTGCTTGCAACCGGCGGCGGCAGAACAGCGTTGCCGGATCTCAAGCCCGAGCGGAACCGATGAACGAAAGAAGCGTCGAAAAGCAAGGGGCCACCAATGCGGGAGTCGCCGCCATCCTGCACCGCTACGCGGCCGCGCTCAATGCGGGGGGAGAGGACCGGTTCAAGATCAAAGCCTATCGCCGGGCGGCCGAAACGATCGAGCGGATGCCCGGCGACGTGGCCGATCTTGTCGCTCAGGGGAAAAACCTGCAGAGCCTGCCGGGCATCGGCAAAGCCATCAGCTCCGTGATTGAGGAGATTGTCCGCACCGGGAAGTTTCGGCGGCTGGACGAAACCCTGGCGCCGATGCCGGCCGAAATGGTGGAACTCATTTCGCGGCCGCTACTCGATCCGAAGCTCGTCCAGCGGATCTACAAGAAGCTCGGCATCCACACGTTGCAGGAATTGGCCCAGCGGCTGGAGTCGGGTGCAATTCGCCAGTCATTTGGCGATCGAACGGAGCTTCACATTCGCCAGGCGCTCGATTCACGGCCTCGAATGCTGTTGCGAAACGCCGATCAACTGGCGGGGCCGATTGAGGCTTTTTTGAAATCGATTCCGGGCGTCGCGACAGTCGAGCAGACCGGCAGCCTGCGGCGACGCCAAGAGACCGTCGGCGACTTGAGCTTTTTGATCTCCGGAAGCCGGCCGCGCGATATTTTTGAACGGTTCGGCCAATTTGCGAAGCCGGAACCCGCGACCGGCGAACGGAATCGCTGCTCCTTCCGCATGGCCACCGGGCAGGTCGTCACGCTGCAGTGGACGACGAAGAAGACCTGGGGCCTTGCCTTGCTGACGGCGACCGGCGCCGCGACGCACCTCCGCGAGCTCGAAACCCGCGCCCGCCGGAAGCGGATCAGTTTGTCCGTGAAAGGGCTCGCCTCGAAGGGGGTCGACGCGTCGAGTGAAGCGAGCGTCTATCGGGCTCTGGGGCTGCCGGTCATTGAGCCGGAACTCCGAGAAGGTCGCGGCGAGGTTCGCGCCGCGGCAAAGGGCTCTCTTCCCCGTCTCGTCCGCCTGGCCGATCTCAAGGGAGATCTGCACATGCACACCACGGCGAGCGATGGCGGAAACACGATGCTCGAGATGGCCGTGGCGGCACGCGGCCTCGGCTATCAATACATCGCGATCACCGATCACTCTCAATCGCTCAAACTCACGAACGGTTTAAGCGAGAAGCGGCTGCTCGCGCAGATTCGAGAAATCGACAAGCTGAACGCGCGGCTCGACGGAATCGTGATTCTCAAATCTTCCGAAGTCGACATCCTCGAAAACGGCTCGCTCGATTACCCCGCGAGCGTGCTCAAAGAGCTCGATCTCACCATTTGTTCCATTCACTCCCGCTTTGCTCTCGATCGCCGGCGGCAGACCGCGCGAATCCTGCGAGCGATGGACAATCGCTATTTCAACATTCTGGGCCACGCCACCGGGCGGCTGTTGCTCAGGCGGCCGGGGTACGACCTCGACATCGAGCGGCTGATGGATCATGCAAAACACGTGGGCTGTTTCTTTGAGATCAATTCCAATCCCAATCGGCTCGACCTGTCCGACGTCCATGCCAGGCTGGCGAAGGACAAGGGACTCAAGATCGCGATCAACACCGATGCTCACGGCATCGCCGAGCTGGGCTTTATGGCCGGCGGCGTCGATCAAGCCCGGCGCGGTTGGCTCGAGCCGGCAGACGTCTTGAATGCGGCGCCGCTGACGCGACTGCGAGAAATGCTCAAGCGCTGAACCGTGGTCAACCGGCCCGCGTGTCGCCCTCCCGATCCGCACGCGCCTCCTCTTTAGGCGCGAAAGCCGCCGTCAACTGATCGACCTGCGGAACTCCGTATGTTGTGCGTGCTGGATTTTGGTCGAAAACTGACCCCATACCGTCGACGCAATGCGTGCCGTGACGAAGACAGCTGCACAGTGCGTGTCCAGAAGTGCGTGTCCAGAAACTTGACAGCACTCACGTCAAAAGGTCCGTGCCGATAACCGGCCCAACCGGAAAAGACCGAACATGCTTTCATTCTCGGGTTGCCGCTTGCGCTCCCGGAAGTCGCTCTCAAGACGCGACACGCCGGCAGCGGGTATCGAGTTGCTCGAGGAGCGGACGCTGCTGAGCGCGTTCACCGTGTTGAACCTGAACGATCATGGCGCCGGCTCGCTGCGTCAGGCGATCCTGAACGCGAACAGCAACCCCGGAGCCGACGTCATCGACTTCAACGTGAGCGGCACGATCACGCTGGCGAGCGCTCTCCCTACCATCGCCGGCCAGGTCAACATCGATGGCACGACCGCCCCGGGCTTTGCGGGAACGCCCCTGGTCGAAGTCAACTTCAACAACTTCGGCGGTTTGCAGTTCATTGCCTGCGACGATGGCTCTGCCTTGCGCTCGCTGTCACTGGTCGGCGCCTCGGGGAATGGGGTGACGCTCACTCACGTCGAAAGCATGCAAATCGTCGGCAACTACATCGGCCTCGACACCGACGGCGCGACGGCCGCCGGCAATCACGGCGATGGAATCGAATTGCTCGATTCGTCCAACAACACCATCGGCGGCGAGGCGGCGGACGACCGCAACATTATCTCGGCCAACGGCCAGCAGGGCATTCTCGTCAGCCTTTCTTCGAACAACGTCATCACGTACAACGCCATCGGCACCGACGCCACCGGCACGGTTGCGCTCGGCAACGCGTCCAACGGCATTCTGGTGACCAATTTGTCGGCGAGAAACCTGATTGGCGGGGAGGCGACTGGCGGCAACGATCCGACAGGCGACGTCTTCGTCGTACCGCCGGAGGGCAACCTGATCTCCGGAAATGGCGCCAACGGCGTGCTGATCAACGACAAGGCCACAGCGAATCAGTTGAGCGGTAATTTCATTGGAACAGACGCCTCGGGCGATTCGGCACTTGGCAACGGGCAAAACGGCGTGGCGATCGTCCAGGCCAACAACAACTCGCTGCTTGGCTGCACGATCCAGACCAATCCGTTTGTGTTCTATAACGTCATCGACGGCAACGGGGCCAACGGCCTGCTCGTCGACAATTCCAACGGCACGACGATTCAGGCCAACTTCTTCGGCATGGGTGCCAACAACAATATCGCCGTCGGCAACGAGCTCAACGGCGTGGTTGTCGAAGGAACGTCGGCCCACACGACGATGGGCGGGCCCATTCCGCTGGGCAACGTGGATGCGGCCAACGTGCAGAATGGCATTGTCGTCAGCAACACGGCCAGTTACTTCACGTCGTACAACACGTTCTGCGGGCTGGCGGCCTTCAGCACCGATCCGGACTTCGGCAACGGCGCCGACGGAATGCTGATCACCTCGACCGGGGGCAACATTCTCATCCGCACGAACGTGATCACCGAAAATGGGCACGACGGCGTCGAGCTTTCCGGCGCGGCCCAGGGCGTCCGCGTGACCGGCAACATCATTGGGCTCAACACCTCAGGCTTCTCGGCAATGGGCAACGTCGACAATGGAGTTGAAGTCGACGGCACGGCCCATGGCGATGTGATCGGCGGACCGCAGCCCACCTTTAACGTCGTCCCACAAAACACGATTTCCTCCAACGGAGGCAACGGCGTGGCCATCGACGGTCACGCACACGGCGTCACAGTGAACAACAGCTTTATCGGCACCGACGTCACGGGGGACAACCCCTCGGAAACGGCGGCGCGGGCGTTTATGTCGGCCCCGGCACGAGCGGGAACGTGATCGGTTCACCTCTGGCCAGCTTGCTGACGGTGATCAGCGCCAACCAGGGCGACGGCGTCGACCTGCAAGGCACTACGGGCAACACAGTGGTCGGCAGCCTGATCGGCACCAATGCCAACGGCACTCTCCCCTTGGGCAATCTGGGTGACGGCATCCTCGTCAACAACAGTTCCCGCAATCTCATTGGCGGCGTCGCCGCCCCAAATGGCCGTGGACTGGCGAACGTCATCGCCTTCAACGATCTCGACGGAGTGTTCGTCCAATCGGGAATCAGCAACGGCATCCACGAGAACTCGATCTATGGCAACGGCGGGCTGGGCATTGATCTGGGAGCGGGGGCCAACCTCAATCAAACAGCCCCGGTGCTGAGTTCCGTCACGACGGGTGCTCTGGCCATCCAGGTCTCGGGCACACTCACGAGCAGGCCGAAAACGACCTTTGTGATTGAGTTTTTCGCCAACGACACAAGCGGACCTTCGGGCCGCATTTTCGTCGGTCTTCTGAAAGTGAAGACCAACGCGCTGGGCGTGGCCGCGTTCACCTTCAACCACGCGCGTCCGCCGGCCGGTGCCACCTTTATCACGGCGACGGCGACCGACCTGGGCAACAATACCTCAGAGTTCTCGGCGGCCGTGTCGTAGGGATCTGCGGGCTGTTCGTGGCCGGGCGCTGATTTTGCCGCAAGAGCCTCGGGTTCGATCGTCGTTCCTTCCGGCAAGTCGTCGCCGGGATACACGATCACCCGTTGGCCGGGCTTAAGACCGCTCAAGACCTCGAGCTCCTCGCCAAAGTCGCGACCCAGTTTCACTTCGCAGTAACGCACCTGATTGTGGTCGTCCACGGTGGCGATCCGCGGTGCGCCGGTCCGGACAATGATTGCCGCAGTGGGGACGATCACCGGCGCCGTCTGGCGGTCAAAGATGAATTTCACCTCCAGATACATGCCTGGCAGCAGCTCCCCTTTTGGATTCGGCACATCCACCTGAGTCCTCAGAGTGCGCGTATTCGGATCGAGAGCGTTCGCGGTGCGCGTCACAGTCCCCGTGTATAGCCGGCTGGGATCTTCGCGACGGTAGACCATCGCCTTCTGACCGGCTTTGAGATCGGTGGAAAAAACCTGCGGAACGTCGACGAACACCCGCAGCGGATCGATCTGGTCCACGTGAAAGAGTTGGTGCTCAGTGCTCGGGTTGTCGGACGTGATGAGATCGCCCGGATCGACGGTGCGCGCCGTGACGACGCCAGCAAAAGGAGCCGTCACTTTTTCGAACGATTGCAGAGCGCTCAAGCGTTCGATATTAGCCTCGTTGACTTGGATGGTCGCTTCCATCGCGGCGACGTTGGCGACATCCACCTTCCATGTCGTGTACTTGAGCTCCCACTGCTCTTTCGTGACGGCACCTTTTTGCATCAGGGGGCGGTAGCGTGCCTCCTCGTCCTGCGCGTAGACTTCATCGGCCTGGAGCCTTTGCAGATTGGCTTTGTTCTGCAGCAGCGTGGCTTTTGCCTCCTTCAATTGCGCATCGAGCTCGGGGGTCTCGATCTCCGCCATCAATTGACCGGCCTGCACCTTGTCGCCAATGTCGACCAGCCAGCGTTTCAGGTAACCATTGGTGCGCCCGTAGATGGAAGCCGTGAAATTGGCTTGCGCGTTGCCTGGCAATTCGCGCTGCGACTGGGCGGTCCCTGGTTGCACTGTCACGACGGCGCGGCAGGGCGGCGCGTTTTGCTGTTTCTCTGCTGCTGCCGCGAGCTGTTGCTCCTGATGGATCCGGGGCGAAGTCGCCGCCGCGAACGCTCCGATGAGCACGACGGCGAAGAAAACACCCATCGAGGCAACCCAGCGCGTCTTCCAGGGCCTGGCCTCAATGACCTCGGTCTGCGAAGCGGAATCCGCAGGCCGCGCCACTTCCGCGGTCAAGGCGGTAGACGTCCGTTGCGCAGCCACGCCGCCAGCGTATCCATTAGTAGGTGAATTGATCATTGGACGAACCTTTGAAAACTGTCATTGAGCTCGTGGTGCACAGGCAAAGTGCCGATGCCGACTGGGCTGCGCCGCTCAAAAACATCGTCTTTGATGGCACGCCCAGATTCGGGCGCCGGTGACGGTGAGCTGCCCGCGTCGCCGCTCGAATCGTCGTCTGTTTGGGGGCGTGGTGCTCGGCGACGCAGCAGGCTGTACATCACCGGGACGAAGATCAGAGTGAAGGCAGTCGCCACCACCAGGCCGCCGATGACGGCTCGGCCCAGCGGGGCGTTCTGTTCGCCACCATCGCCCAAGCCCAGCGACATGGGGAGCATGCCGATAATCATCGCCAATGCGGTCATCAGGACCGGACGCAGGCGGGTTCTACCGGCGGCCAGGGCCGCGGTTTGGGCGTCGGCCCCTTCGTGCCGCTGATCATTCGCGAACGTGATCATCAGAATGCTGTTGGACGTCGCTACACCGATACACATGATGGAGCCCATCAACGCCGGAACGCTGATCGTCGTTTGGGTGACGTAGAGCATCCAGAGGATGCCGGCGACTGCCCCCGGCAGCGCCGTCAGGATGATGAACGGATCGAGCCACGACTGGAAGTTGACGACCATCAGGAAGTAAACCAGCAGAACGGCGAAGAGCAGCCCAAACGCGAGCCCCGCGAACGAGCTATTCATGCTGTTGACTTGACCGCGGATCGCGATCGTGCTGCCCCGCGGTAATTCGCTCTGGATGGACTGTACAATCTGACTGACGTCGGCCGAAACACCCCCCAGGTCGCGCCCCTGAACGTCGGCATTGATCTCGAAGACCGGCTGGACGTTGTAGTGGCTCACGACCGACTGCGTTTCCGCCCGGGTGAGCCCCGCGACGTTGCTGAGAAGCTGGGGTGGCGCCGCCGGAACGGCTGCCGCGGCCGATCGTGTGCTCGTCGAAGACGTTGGAGTCGATGGAACGCCGTTGATCAGCGGCGTGTCCATCATCGAGTCCACCGTCCTGATCCGCACCGGTGGAGTCTGAACAGCCAGGGCGTAGCTGACTCCGTTGGCCCAATTCACCCAGAAGTTCGGGGTCACCTGGCTGCTCGAGCTCAGCGAGACGAGCACACTGTTCGTGATGCTCTGCTGGGTCAGCCCCAGCTCGGAAGCCATGACGCGATCGACGTCGACTTTCAGGGTGGGTTGATCGGTGATCTGGTGCATGTGCACGTCGGCAATGCCGCGGATCCCTGCGATTTCCCGGCGAAGCTTCTTCGCGACGCCGAGGTTGCCTGGGACGTTCACTCCGACCACTTGGACGTCGATGGGTGCCGGTAAACCGAAATCGAGGATTTGGCTCGTGATGTCAGCGGGCTGAAAGTAGAACGTGCAGGCGGGGAACCGCCGTGGCAGCTCTTCCCGCAGCTGCGCGACGTAGTCCGCGGTCGGGTGATGTTTTGGATTCAGCGACACGAGGATCTCGCCGTCGCCGTCGGTGACGGTGCCGTTGTCGATATACGCGCGAACGGTGAACGAGGGGGACATTCCCATGTTGTCGAGAATCAGGGCCCGCTCGCTGGCCGGCACGACTTCACGGATCACGTCCTCAACCTGGCCGAAGATTTTTTCGGTCTGCTCAATGCGCGTCCCGGCCGGGGCTCGCACGTGCAAACGAAATTGCCCGGCATCAACGGAGGGGAAGAAATCTTCGCCAATCCGCGGAGCCAGTGCCAACGAGCAAATCGCGAAGCCCAGGAGCGTGCCGACTGTCACGGCGCGGTGCGTCAGCGCCCAGCTCAAGAGGCCCACATAGGCTGACCGAAGTTGCTCGAACCGGCGATTAAAAGCGTGGTGGAATCGCCAGAAGAGTCCGCTCCCCGATTTGTGTCCTGGTTGACCATTGCCTGTCTGACCATTTCCTGTCTGACCATTTCCCGGCGCTTCTTCAGCGTAGACGTGGACCTCGGGTGGTAACAGATAGAGCACCATCGTGGGCACGAGTGTCCGCGACAGGAAGTAGGAAGCCAGCATCGCAAAGACCACGGCCAGGGCGAGCGGATAGAACAGCGACGCGGCCGGCCCCGTCAGAAAAACGACGGGCACGAAAACGATGCAAATTGCCAAAGTCGATACGAATGCCGGCACGGCAATCTGCGACGCTCCGTCCAGAATCGCCTTCCGGATCGGCTTTTTCATGGCGAGATTGCGGTGGACGTTTTCGAGCTCCACCGTTGCGTCATCGACGAGAATTCCGACGGCCAGTGCCAGGCCGCCGAGTGTCATCGTGTTGACCGACTGCCCCATCGCCCAAAGCACGACGACGGAAGCGAAGATGGACAGTGGAATCGAGGTTGCGACAATCAGTGTGCTGCGCCACGAGCCCAGAAAGATGAGGATCATCAGTGCCGTCAGTCCCGCGGCGATGGCCCCTTCTTTCAAGACTCCCCCGACGGCGGCCTGAACGAACACGGATTGATCGAACAGCAAATCGAGCTTGAGTTCGGGAGGAAGCTGGGCCTGGATGAGGGGCAGCGCCTCGCGAACGCGTTTCACGACGCTCAATGTCGACGCGCCTTCTCCCTTCAGGATCGTCATCAAGACGGCCCGGCGGCCATCGCGGCGCACCACGTTCGTTTGCACCATCGAGCCCATGTGGACGTGCGCAATGTCCCTGATATAGACCGGCACGCCGTTGACCGTCTTGACCGGAGCGTCGTTGAGCACCGAGAGCAGATCGGGGCTGCTGTTGAGCTTGACGTAATACTCCGTCGGCCCGATCTTGTCGCTTCCCGCAGGAACGATCAGGTTCTGGTCGTTGATCGCGTTCTGCACGTCCGCCGGCGAGAGGCCGCGGGCATAAAGTTCGTTCGGATCCAGGTCGACCATCACTTGCGGCCACTTTCCACCCCAGGGCTGCGGGACGCGTGCTCCCTGCACGGTTCCCAATCGCTGAATGATGAAGTTGGCCGCGTAATCGAAGAGTTGTTGTTCGGAGAGTGTGTCGCTACTCACCGCGATCTGCACAATCGGCACGCTGGTGGCGCTATACTGCACGATGTACGGAGGATCGATTCCCGGCGGCATCACTTTTAAGATTGCCTGGCTGGTCGCCGTGACCTGCGCGACGGCGGCCTCAATTTTGGCCCCGGGATAAAAGTAGATGCGGATGACCCCGACGCCGAACAGCGACTGGCTTTCAATGTGCTCGATGTCGTTGACCGACGTGGTCAGGACGCGCTCGTTCGGATAAATGATCCGCTTTTCGATCTCATCCGCGGGCATCCCGGTGAATTGCCAGACGACGCTGACGACCGGGATGTTGATCTCCGGGAAGATGTCGGTCGACATGCGATAAATTGCGACGCCGCCGAGGACGGCGATCAGCATCGCGACTACCACGAAGGTGTAAGTTCGCCGGAGCGCGAGTCGAACAATCCACATAACTCACCAACCTCGGGCGTTCGGCAATAATCTGCGACGCCTTACGGACAACCTGCACCGGCCACTTGAGACCTCGTCGGCGCGGTAAGCAGCTCGTGCCCCCGTTTGTGGACCAACTCGGTGAGCGTCTTCCAGATTTCGAGTTCGAGATCGAGCGAGGATCCGATCACTCCGTACTTGAGGGCGATCGGGTACGCCGCGTCGGTCAACTCGGCTGCGAACGTGTCCAACAGAACCTCTTCGTCACTGACTGTCGTGTTTCGTTGATTCATCGCAAAACTCTTTGATTGAAATTGCAGGTGTCCACACCGTCTCGCCCATTCGGCGAGTGCCGGCTCACGGAACCATCGACTGAAAAACAAGGGCCAAGACTGTCGTCGAAAGTGCGGCGAGCGAGACCGTCGCCACGGCGTCTTCGAAGTGAATTGAGCTCCTGATCTTGGATTGGCTCGAGTTGGCCGCGACGTGACGACCAGACCGGACAGCGAACTCGTGTCGCGATGAACGGCGGATGAGGGATGAGGTGTTCATGGCTGACTCCTTTTCATTGATTCTCTGCAAACGCCAGAGGAGGAATGCACCCCTCATGCCAATGGCCCGCCGGAACTCGATGCGGCGGTTTGAAGCGCGCTGGCCAGCCGTTTGAGCAGGTCTTCGGTTGTGGAAAACCGGCGAAATCGCCCGGGCAGGCGCTGTGGCCGGGCAGGAAACTTGTCAGGCTGGCAAAACTGCTGCCCGACAACGGCTTGCGAAAATCGCCTAGTCGCCGTCAGGCTCTTCGGTTTGAACCGAATGAGAGATGCTCAGGCCCAAATCGCGAAGCTTTTGGCGAAGGGTCTGGCGGGCGATTCCCAGCAGCCGCGCGGCCTGATGCTGGTTGCCCTCGCTGAATCGCAACACGAGCGGAAGAAGAATCCGGTCGAGTTTTTCGTGAGTCTGCCCGTAAAGATCGCTCACTCCCGATTCAAGCTGCTGTTGGATGAAAGCCTCGAAGTTGAACTCGAAAGAGCCTTCGCGTTGGGGTGACGAACCTTCCTCGCCGTGATTCAACTGCTCGGGCAGGAACGCCGGAACGAGAACGGCGCCGCTCGCCTGCAGCAGCGCCTGCTTGAGCACGCTTTGCAACTCGCGGATATTGCCCGGCCACGAATAGGCGGACAACAGCGCCAGTGCCTCCGGGGCGATTTCCCGAATCTCGCGGCCCAGCTCGTGGTTGAAACTGCGAACGTAGTGCTGCACCAGCATCGGTAGATCGTCTCCGCGCTCGCGCAGAGGCGGCAATGGGATCGTGAACACGCTCAGCCGGTAGTACAGATCGGGACGAAAATGCCCCTCCTCGGACATCGTCTTCAGGTCGCGGTTGGTCGCGGCGATCACACGCACGTCGGTGCGGATCGTCTCGTTTCCGCCGACTCGTTCAAAAGTCTGGTCCTGCAAGAGCCGCAGCATCTTCCCCTGCGTCGCCAACGGCATATCGCCGATCTCATCAAGAAAAATCGTGCCTCCATGGCACTGCTCGAACTTGCCGATCCGCCGGCGGTCGGCCCCCGTGAACGCCCCCTTTTCGTGGCCGAAAAGCTCGCTTTCGAGCAGATTTTCCGGAATCGCGGCGCAGTTGATCGCCAGAAATGGCGCCTTCGCCCGTGACCCGTGCTGGTAAATGGCCCGCGCGACCAGTTCCTTGCCCGTTCCACTCTCGCCGGTGATGAGCACAATGACGGTCTGATCGGCCACTCGGCCGATCGCCTTGTAAACTTCGCGCATCGCGGGGCAGCGGCCGATAATCGCGTCGCCCTCGATCTCATCGGGGGGCGTCTCGGCAACAACGGCGGGCACGCGCATCAGCCGTCCCAGCTCGAGAGCCTGACCGACGACACGCGTGAGCTGTTCCAAATCGACGGGCTTGAACAGGTAGTCGAAGGCCCCTTGTTTCACGGCTTCGATCGCGGTCTCGGCCGCGGCCGTCGCCGTAATGAACACGACGGGAGTCCGCGCATCGCTCTTGTGAATCTGTCGAAACACATCGAGTCCGGAGAGGTCGGGAAGCCGGACATCGAGCAGCACAACGTCGGGACGAAGCTTCTCGAATTGCCGCAGCCCCTCACGGCCGCTCCCGGCGACCGCAATCTCGACGCCCCGCGGCGAAAAGACGTGCTCGATTTGGTCGAGGATCAGTGCCGGGTCGTCATCGACGAGCAGCAAGGTTGCCATGGCTATTCGGTTGCCGTGGAGGGACTTTCGGAACGATCGTCGGCCGCAGGACCGGGCCGTTCTGAAGGATCGATTTTCAGCCCACGCCTGTACGCTGTCCAGGCCGGCCTTGTGGATCGGCAGCCGATTGTCCCTTTTTGGCACGGCCCATGCGTAAAGCCAGATTCAGAAAAAGGCAGGGTCAGAACGGTTAGGCAGCGAAGCCTGGCCGGATCAGGGGGTTTCTTGCGGAGATAAAAAATGAACACGAAAAAACTGGGGAATTCGGACCTTTCGATTACCCCATTGGGGCTTGGGACTTGGGCGATCGGAGGGTCGGGTTGGGAATTTGCCTGGGGTCAGCAGGACGATCGAAACTCGATCCTGGCGATTCGCGAGGCACTCGATGCGGGCGTTAACTGGATCGACACGGCGGCCGTTTACGGACTGGGCCATTCCGAAGAGATTGTGGCTCGGGCGCTCGAGGGGGTCCGCGAGAAGCCCTACGTGTTTACTAAGTGCAGCATGGTGTGGAATGAGCGGGGCGAAATCGGGCACAGCCTGAAGGCCGATTCGGTCCGGCGTGAGTGCGAGGCGAGCCTCCGGCGGCTGCGGGTCGACAGGATCGACTTGTATCAGGTTCACTGGCCCAACCCCGACGCGGAAATCGAAGAGGGGTGGAACGCCCTGGCCCGGCTCAAGGAAGAGGGCAAGATCCGCCATCTAGGAGTCTCGAACTTTTCCGCAGCGCAAATGAACCGGTGCCAGGCGATCGCGCCCGTCACGTCGCTGCAGCCCCCCTACTCTTTGCTCGATCGACGGGTCGAGGGGTTGCTGCTCCCTTACGCCGCCCGCGAACATATTGGCGTCATCGCCTATTCGCCGATGGCGTCGGGCCTGTTGACCGGAGCAATGACGCGCGAGCGCATCTCCTCCCTTCCGGCTGATGACTGGCGCAAATCAAGTCCTAACTTCCAGGAACCGCTACTGACGCGGAACTTGGGCCTGATCCGCTTGTTGCGAGACATCGGGGTTCGGCACGGCTACTCGCCTGCCGAGGTCGCAGTCGCTTGGGTGTTGCGCCATCCGGCCGTGACGGGAGCGATCGTCGGCGCGAGAAAGCCGGGCCAGTTCAAGGGTGTCGCCGGGGCGTCCCGACTGCAGCTCTGCATGCGAGAGATCGACGAGATCGACGGATTCTTCAGCAAGAGCGCTGCCTAAGCTTGCACGCAATGCAATAATTTAACTCAGTCATGAATTGGGGCATTCCGGTGACTTAAATGTCTGGTCCCGTCGCCACACCGGTCCGTGATCAAAGCCGGCTGATTCGATACGGCATCGCAATCGGCGTTACGGGTCTGTCGCTTCTCGTGAGATGGGCGTTGTGGCCCGTCCTGGGGAGCCAGACGCCGCACATGACATTCTTTCCCGCCGTGATGATTAGCGCGTATTTCGGCGGATTCGGACCCGGCCTTCTCGCCACCTTCTTGAGTGCGTTCGCGGCCCACTATTTTCTCGGTGACGCGCGGTTTCAGATCGACACGGCCCAGGGTGCTGTGTCACTCACGCTGTTCCTGATGGTGGGAACCGTCATTAGCGGCCTCACCGAGTCGTTGCACCGCATGAGGCGACGCGTTGTCGCCGACGAGGGCTTACGCGAGAGCGAAGAGCGCTGGCGGAGTCTCACCGACGCCCTGCCTCAGTTGGTCTGGATGCCGGGCCCGACGGTGCCTGTGATTACTTCAGCACGCAATGGACGCAACACACCGGCGTCCCCGAAGCCGACCTGCTGGGCTGGCAGTGGCTGAAAGTCCTGCACTCCGACGATCGGGAGCCCACGCGGAAGTTCTGGACCGATTCCGTGGCAGGCCGCGGACCCTACGACGTCGAGTATCGCATCCGCCGCTCGGACGGAGAGTACCGCTGGTTCAAAACGCGCGGCGTACCGATCCGGGACAGCGAGGGCCACATCTTCAAATGGTTCGGGACTTGCACCGATATCACCGCGAGCAAAGAGTTCGAGGAGGAATTGCGTCGGGTGAATGCCCGGCTCGACCTGGCGGTGCGCGGCTCGAATATCGGCATCTTCGAGGTAGACCTGCAGGACGGCAAATATATCGGCGGCCGCGCGCACTTCATCAATGTCTGGGAACAACTCGGTCATCAGCCCACGGAAAACTCGGTCGAAGCAACGGCCGATTCGACGGCCTGGATGACGTCCCTGCATCCCGATGACCGGGACCGGGTGTTGTCGGAGATCCAGGCGCAGCTGTCGGGGCCGGCGAATGATTACCACGTTGCCTATCGCGCGCGTCATCGGGACGGTTCCGATCGGTGGATGCTGGCACGGGGCACCATCACACGGGATGAATCTGGCAAGGCAATCCGCATAACGGGGAGCCGCGTCGATGTGAGCGATCTCAAGCAGATCGAGCAGGAGCTGCGGCACGCGAAAGAGGCAGCGGAGGCGGCCAACCGCTCCAAGGACGAATTTCTCGCCAACGTCAGTCACGAGATCCGCACGCCGATGAATGCCATCCTCGGCATGACGGAACTCGCGCTCGATACGCCGCTGACGAACGACCAGCGGCAAATTCTGAAAACGGTGAAATCCGCCGGCGACATCTTGCTGGGCCTGATCAATGACCTGCTCGATTTCTCGAAGATCGAGGCCGGCAAGCTGGAGCTGGACGTCTCGGAGTTTTCGTTGCGCGCCGCGCTCTGCGACACGTTGCGTGTCTTCAAGGCGCGGTCTAGAGAGAAGGGGCTCGACTTTTCCTACGACGTCGGGCCCGAAGTCCCTGACTCGCTCCGGGGTGACGCCGGCCGTCTGCGGCAAGTGCTGCTCAATCTGGTGGGCAACGCGGTCAAATTTACGGATGCAGGCGCCGTGACTGTCCGCGTCGACGTCGCCAATGCCGCGCGGGAGGAGCCCGTCGTCCTGAGGTTCACCGTGACGGACACGGGGATCGGCATCCCGCCAGACAAGCAGCAGAGGATCTTTAGGGCCTTCGAGCAGGAGGACACCTCCACCACGCGCAAATACGGGGGGACTGGGCTCGGCCTGACGATCGCTGCGCGGCTGGTCGACCTCATGGAGGGCGCAATCACCGTCAACAGCCAGCCCGCTCGTGGCAGCACGTTTGCCTTCACGGCTCGCTTCAAGCTTGCGCCGGAGGCAGACCAAAATCTCGCCGCATCCAAGCAACGAGCCGACGCGCCTCTGCCGGAAAAGCTACCCGTGCAGACCGAGCCGCTGCGCGTGCTGGTGGCGGAAGACAACGACTTTAACGCACAACTCATCGAGCAGCTGCTCATTCGACGCGGGCATCACGTATCACTCGCGCCCGACGGCCGCAGCGCACTGGCCCTCATGGAGAATTCGAGCTTCGATTTGTTGATCCTGGACATTCACATGCCCGAGCTCGACGGCTTCGAAGTCACGGGCATGATTCGCCAGCGCGAACGGAGCGTGGGAGGCCACCTGCCCATCATCGCATTGACGGCCCGCTCACGCAGCGAAGATCGGGAGAGGTGCCTTGCGGCGGGCATGGACGAATTCCTGACCAAGCCCTTTCGCGCCGACGACCTCTGGGCTGTGATTGATCGAGTGGTTGGCCAGAGTCGGTCGGTCAACCCCTCAAATGGCGAACCATCCCAATCGCACGCAGCGTTTGACTGCGAGACAATCCTGGCAGCCTGCGGGGGGGACGAGTCGCTACTGCGAAAAATGTCTCAATCGTTCCGGGAGCGAATCCCCGCGCATCTGGCGGCTCTCGAGGATGCGTTGGCGCAGCAGGACACGCCGCGGTTGCGGGAGACCGCTCATAAGATTTGCGGCATGATCGCCACGTTCTCTGCCGACGCGGGCGACATCGCGGCCGAGCTCGAAGAACGGGCCGCTCACGGCGATCTCGGTGCGTGCGGGTCTCTGGGGCAACGGCTCGCGGTCATGACCTCTGAGCTCGTCGGCTCAGTGAGCGGTCTTTCTGTCGCACGGCTGCGAGCTTCGACCGAGGCCGCCCCTAATGCTCAGTCCGATCTGGTTGGGCAAACTATTGGGCCGGTTGGCTAATTCTCGTGCCGCCCCGTGTTTTTTTGGCGCACACTTCGTCGGCTCAACGGGCCGATTGGGCAGCCGCTGGGCCGTGTTCCACTGCCGGACACCGCGGCAATCGACTGGCACGTTTCTTGCCAAACTAATAGGCCGAGTCGACGTTTGCGGATTTCAGGAACATTGCCTCTTTAATCCAGTGGGCCGTTTAGTTATGCAAATCGTACCGCTAGTTGCTGCACTTGCCGTGATCGTGATCCTGGGGGGCGTTTGGCGACACTTCTGGGTCCGCGCACAAAGGCGATGGAAAGCGGCGATCGAGACTTTTGCCAGATTGCACTTGGATCACGAGACTGGGCGACAGACCTTGCGCAAACCGGCTTTGCACAAAAGATAGACCGTCACGCGTCAGGAGTTTGGCGGATGAAGGCACGTGGACCGGGCGAACGTGGCGCTGCGAATGAAATTCAAGCAGCCGCCAACGTTGCGACGACGCAGATTCAAAACTCCGTCACCACGGTCCAAGGATGTCCTGCCGGGCGCAACACGACCGGGAAGTCCCCGACATCGATTTGCTGAGCCCTCTCACCATCCGCGGCATCACGCTGCGCAATCGGATCGTGATGTCGCCGATGTGCCAGTACAGTGCTGATGACGGCCTGGCGAACGATTGGCATCTCGTTCATCTCGGCAGCCGAGCCGTCGGCGGCGTGGGACTCGTCGTGGTCGAAGCGACGGCCGTGACCGCGGAAGGACGGATCACGCCCAAAGACATGGGCATCTGGGGCGAGCAACATGTCGAACCGCTGGCCCGCATTGCGCGTTTTGTCCATTCGCAGGGAGCGATTGCTGGGATTCAATTGGCACACGCGGGCCGCAAAGCGAGCTGCGAACCACCGTGGCTGGGTGGGGCTCGACTGAAGCCCGGGGCGGGCGGCTGGACCACAGTCGCCCCGAGCCCCATTCCGTTCAAGGAAGGCGACTCGCCGCCGGTCGAGCTCGACGAAGCGGGCATTAACGGGGTCGTCTCGGCGTTTGAGAAGGCGGTCCATCGTGCTTTGGCCGCGGGCTTCAAGTTGATCGAGGTGCATGACGCGCACGGTTACTTGCTGCATGAATTTCTTTCCCCACTGAGCAACCGCCGCACCGACCAATACGGCGGCAGTCTCGAGAAACGAATGCGCCTGCCGCTGCGAGTTTGCGAGCGGGTTCGGACGGTAGTTCCCAACGATTTGCCGGTTTTCGTGCGGATTTCTGCCACCGACTGGGTCGAGGGGGGTTGGGACATCGAGCAGTCGGTGGTTTTCGCCAAGCGTCTGAGAGACTTAGGCATCGACCTGATCGATTGCTCGTCGGGCGCGTTGACGCCGACCGCTCGCATTCCAGTCGGCAAAGGCTTCCAGGTGCCCTTCGCGAGGCAAATCCGCCAAGAGGCCCGGATCATGACGGGTGCAGTCGGTCTGATCACCGAGGCCGCTCACGCGAACGAAATCATCACGAGCGGCGACGCTGACCTGGTCTTTATAGCGCGAGAACTGCTGCGCGAGCCGTACTGGGCGCTCGAAGCGCAATCCGAACTGGGCGCTGAGTCAAATTGGCCACTCCAATATGGCTACGCTCTCAAGCGACGGGCGAAGTAACTCAGGTCACTGCGGAGCACGCATACCTAAAGCGCTTCGGTATTCCGAAATCTGCGACCCCATGGCAACATGGTCGGTGAAATCAATCCCAGACAACACGGAATGTCGACGCGGGGAATTTGAGACGCTGAAGGCGAACTCTCCGGCGCGGATGCGACCGGATCGTGCAATCTCTGAAACGCCCTCCGTTTGGAGCGGCGACGTTTGACGCGGGCTGCTCGCGGTAGCGAATCATCTAAGATCAACATCCTGGAGGGATGCGCCGATGCCAGTCGGACTCTTCATCCCGTGTTACGTCGATGCCTTTTTCCCTGAAGTCGGCATCGCCACCCTGGAACTTCTGGAAAGGCTCGGCTGCACGGTCGAGTATCCCCTCGAGCAGACCTGCTGCGGCCAACCGATGGCTAACACGGGCTGCCAGGAGGACGCTGCCGGCACCGAGGCGCTGTTCGTGCAGTGTTTCAAGGATTTCGACACGGTCGTGGGTCCCTCGGGGAGCTGCGTCCATCACGTGCGGTTCCATCTCGACGCGATCGAGCAAACGCCCCAGACGAAGAAGGTCCGGGCCGGGACACGTGAGCTGGTCGAGTTCTTGCACGATCATCTGAAGGTCACGTCGTTCCCCTGGGCGAAGTTTCCCCACAAGGTGGGAATTCACGACAGCTGCACGGCGGTTCGCGGACTCGGGCACTCGCGACCCTCAGAGCGGGTCAACGACCCTTACTTCTCGAAGACGCGCGATTTGCTCAAGCAGGTCGCCGGGCTCGAGATTGTCGAGATCGACCGGCCCGACGAGTGCTGTGGATTCGGCGGCAGCTTCTGCGTCACCGACGAGGCCGTCTCGGCCAAGATGGGCTACGACCGCGTTCACGACTTTCACCGGCACGGGGTTGAGTACATCGCCTCGGCCGACATGTCGTGTCTGTTGCATATGAAGGGCGTGATCGACCGGCTGAAGCTGCCAATCAAGGTCATCCACATCGGGCAAATCCTCAACGGAGGTCCGCTATGACCCGTCCCGTCGATCCAGAAGGGCTGGCCGCGCGGTTCATCGCCCTCGAGATCCACGAGACGACTCATGACCGTCTCGTGTGGGGAATGCGCCAGAATCGCGACAAGGCCGTCGCGGGCGTCCCGGAGTGGGAGAAGCTCCGCAACCTGGCCTCGCAGATCAAGGAGCACACGCTTACGCACCTCGACCGCTACCTGGAACAGTTCGAGGCGGCCGCGACGAAACTCGGCACGCACGTTCACTGGGCTCGCGACGCGGCCGAGCACAACGAGACGGTTTACGACATCCTGCAGGCGCATCGCGTCAAATCGGTAATCAAAAGCAAGTCGATGCTGCAGGAAGAGTGCGGCATGACCCCCTACCTCGAGCACCGCGACATCGAGGTGACCGAATCGGATCTCGGCGAACGCATTCAGCAGCTGAGCAACGAACCGCCGAGCCACATCGTGGTGCCGGCCATCCACAAGTTGCGGAGCGACGTGGCCGCCATTTTCGCCAAGAACATCGGCACGGATCCGAAGGACGACGACCCGCACCACCTGGCAGAGGCGATGCGCCAAAACGCCCGGCCGCGCTTCCTGAAAGCCGACGCCGGCATGACGGGGGCCAACTTCGCGGTGGCCGAGACCGGAGGATTCGTCGTCTGCACGAACGAAGGGAATGCCGACATCGGGGCGACCGTGCCGCCGCTGCATATCGCGAGCATCGGCATCGAGAAGGTGATTCCCCGCGCGGCCGATCTCGGGGTCTTTATTCGCATGCTCTCGCGGAGTGCGCTGGGCTCGCCGATCACTCAGTACACCTCGCATTTTCACGGTCCGCGGCGCGGCGGCGAGCTGCACGTGGTCCTCGTGGATAACACGCGAAGCGACCGGCTCGGTTCGCCGGACTTTTGGCACGCTCTGAAATGCATCCGTTGCGGGGCGTGCATGAACACCTGCCCGGTCTACCGACGCGGCGGCGGGTTGAGCTACGAGGCAACGTACTCCGGCCCGATTGGCGTGATCCTCGACCCCGGTTTTGACCTCAGTAAATACCGCGAGTTGCCCTTTCACTCGTCGTTGTGCGGGTCTTGTACCGAGGTGTGCCCAGTCAAAATCGACATCTCCGACCAGATCTATAAGTGGCGTCGGGTGGTGGCCTCCAAAGGAATGCTGCGGCTGACCAAGAAGGTCGGCATGAGCGCGCTGGGGGCGACCATCGCGCATCCGGCAGCGTTCCGCGCGGTAGAGTCCGCTGGGGAATCGGCGCTGTCGCATCTGCCCCGGTTTCTGCTCTACAACCCGCTCAACCCATGGGGGAAGCACCGCGAGCTGCCGGCCGTTCCCAAGCAGACATTCCGCGAATGGTTCCTCGAGAATCGGGGGACAAGGGGGAAAAAATGAATCCGCGCGAAGCGATCCTGGCAACCGTTCGCAAGAATCGGCCTCGGCCGGCCGTCGCGTTGCCCGACATTCCCAAGACCGACCGGAAGGGACTGAAAACCAGCCTCGGGTACAAGGAGCACTTTCACGCCTTGCCGGAGGTCCATTCATTCCCGGACGAAGGTGAGCCGATCCTCCCGTACTTCCTGAAGCAATTGGACGCCATGGGAGGGAGATCCTTCGAGGTTTCAAGCGCTGAGGCTGCCAGGGCAAAGGTTGCGGAGCTGTTCCCTCGCGCCAAGGTCGTCTGCTCGGCCGTGCCCGAGGTGCCGGGCACTCGGCGGGTCACGGACGTCCATGACCCTCACGAGCTGAACGATGTCGACGTCGGGGTGGTTCGCAGCCCGCTGGGCGTCGCGGAGGCCGGGGCCATCTGGCTCACTCAAGACTCGCTGGTTGTGAATGCCTTGGGAGTCTTGTCGCAGCACCTCATCGTGCTGCTCGATCCGGCGGCGATCGTCGACACCATGCACGATGCCTACGGACAGCTCGATCTCGCCGCGAGTCCATACGGAGTCTTCCTGGCGGGACCGTCCGCCACCGGCGACATCGAAGGGGTGATCATCCACGGCGCCAGGGCGCGCGGAGCTTGACGGTCTTGCTGCTCGCAAAGTCGAAGATCTAAGCCATGCCTTCGAGATGTCCCTGGCCGACGCCTAGTAGGTCAGCGAGTCCTCTCTGCGCAGGTGCCTGCGTACAAACGCCCTGCTGAGATGCTCGCGGAGACAACACCATGACGGGTGACGCACTTCTGTGGCATCGCCTTCAGTTCGCTTTCACGATCACCTACCACTACCTGTTTCCGCAGCTGACCATGGGCCTGGCGTGGTTCCTGGTGTATTGGAAGTGGCGCGCCCTGCGGACACGCGACGAGCAATACAACCAGGCCGCGAGATTCTGGGCCAAGATCTTTGGGCTCAATTTCGCCGTGGGCGTGGTGACCGGCATTCCGATGGAGTTTCAGTTCGGGACCAACTGGGCGGGCTTCTCCAAGTACGGCGGCGGTGTCATTGGACAGACGTTGGCGATGGAGGGGATGTTCGCGTTCTTTCTCGAAAGTGCCTTTATCGGTGCTTTCATCTGGGGCGAAAAGCGACTGGGACCGCGCTCTCACTTCCTGGCGGCGGTGGCCGTCGCGCTGGGAAGCTGGCTCTCCGGGTACTTCATCCTGGTCACAAACGCCTTCATGCAGCATCCCGTGGGCTATCGCATCGAAGCGGATGGCGTGCTGGGCATTGACAGCTTGAGCGCCTACCTGCTCAATCCCTGGGCTTGGATCCAGTTCGCCCACAATCAGATGGCGGCGCTCGTAACGGGCTCGTTTGTTGTCGCCGCTCTGGGCGCATTTACTGCCTCCGCGGCCTTCACCCGGTGCAGGCGGGGATGTATCTGCGCGCGGCACGGTCACTGGACTGATTGCCTCGCTTCTTGTCGCATTCCCGACCGGTGACCAGCAGGCCAAGATCGTTGGCCGCCACCAGCCGGTGACGTTGGCGGCCATGGAGGGCCGATTCCTGAGCGGCCCGATGGCCGGCGTCGCTGTGATCGGGCAACCCAATGTTGCGGCCCGGCGGCTCGACAACCCGATCGAGATCCCGGGGGCCCTTAGCTTCCTCGCCTACGGCCACTTCGGAAGCAGTGTCCACGGATTGGACGACTTTCCCACGGACTCATGGCCCGACAACATCGAACTGCTCTATTACTCCTTTCACATCATGATCACGCTCGGGACGATTTTTATCATCCTGTTGGCGTACGCGGGATTTCAGAATCTGCGCGGCCGACTGGAATCCAGCCGCGGGCTGCTTTGGGTGCTGATGCTCGCGTTCCCATTTCCCTACATCGCCAACACGCTGGGATGGATGACGGCGGAGTTGGGACGTCAACCCTGGTTGATCTACGGTCTTTTTCACACATCCGAGGGTTACAGCAAAGTCGTTAGCGGCGGCGACACGGTGTTCACACTCATCGGCTTTGTCGGCCTCTACATGGTGCTCGGCCTGCTGTTTCTCTCTCTGGTCGGTCGCGAGATCAGTCACGGGCCAGGCGAGACCTTACCGGACGAGGCGCAGAGGAGCCGCCCGTATGATCGCGGCATGGTATGGAATTGCCGGCTTCATGCTCATCGTCTACGTGGTGCTGGACGGTCGCAACTTCGGCGCAGGGATGCTCCACTGGCTTGTGGCGCGAACGCCGGAAGAACGCCGTCAGGTCGTTGCCGCGATCGGTCCGCTCTGGTCCTGGCACGAGGTGTGGCTGGTCGGTTTCGGTGGCACCGTGCTCGCGGTATTCCCGAAGCTTCTGGCATCCGCCTTTGCCGGCTATTACCTCGCGCTGTTTCTCATTCTGTGGTGCTTGATCTTGCGCGGGATCTCGCTCGAAGTGGGCGGCCACATCAACGATCGCATGTGGCAGGGGTTCTGGGACTTCGTCTTCGTGCTCGCGAGCATGCTTCTGGCCATCGTTTTCGGCGCGGCGGCGGGCAATATGGCCCGCGGTGTTCCGCTCGCTGCCGACGGTACGTTCGCCATGGCGTTCTTCACCGATTTCTCGCCGCGCGGCCACGTGGGACTGCTCGACTGGTATACGGTGTCAGTCGCGGTCTTCGCCGCGGTCGCGCTCGCGGCGCACGGTGCGACCTACCTCATGCTCAAGACGCAAGGCAACGTACATGACCGTAGCGCAGGCTACGCGAGGGGACTTTGGGCGGCGGCTGCGCCGCTCTTGTTGGTCATCTCCGTCGAATCCGCCGCGGTGCGCCCCGATGTGCTCGGGCACGCGATTCACAACCTGTACTGGTGGCTGTTTTTGGTGCTGGTCTGTGCCGCGGCGAGCGCGCTGGTGTTGGGGTTGGCACTGCGGCGTGAACTGCTGGCATTCATCGCGTCGAACCTGTTGCTAGCCGGCCTGCTGGCCGCCTCGGCGGCCGCGATTTTTCCGGTCGTGTTGCATTCGACGCTGGCGCCCAAAGACTCACTCACGGCTTACGACGTCGCCGCCAGTCCCAAGTCGCTGGCCTACGCCGCGATCTGGTGGCCGATCAGTCTCGCCCTAGCGGCGACGTATTTTGTTTTCGTCTCTCGACGGTACGCCGGAAAAGTCAGCGTCCAACGAGACAACCAGGGCTACTACTAAATGCAATAGAGCGGCGGGGAGTCGGTCATTTTCAACGGCCCTGGCGAAAGCAGGTTGACTAAAAGGAAGCAGCGTCATGTCTTCGACTCGCATGGAACACGACAGTTTGGGTCCGGTCGCTGTGCCAGTCGACAAGCTCTGGGGAGCACAGACCCAGCGGTCGCTTGAGCATTTCAGCATCGGTGACGACCTGATGCCGCGGGAGATGATCCCGGCCTACGCGATCGTCAAGAAGGCCGCCGCGCGGGTGAACCAGAGGGACGGCCGTTTTGGCGACACGCAGAAGGATCTGATCGTCCGCGTCTGCGAAGAGATTCTTGACGGGCAACACGTCGACCAGTTCCCTCTGCACGTCTGGATGACCGGAAGCGGAACTCAGTTCAACATGAACGTCAACGAGGTGATCGCCAACCGCTGTTCGCAGATCGCCGGCCAGCCGTTAGGCAGCGAGAAGCCGGTTCACCCCAACGACCACGTCAATATGTCGCAGTCGTCGAACGACTCGTTCCCGACAGCGATGAATATCGCCACAGCACTGGGCGTGAAACGGCGGTTAATGCCGGCGGTCAGCGAGCTGCGTGATGCGCTCGACGCAAAAGCCCGCAGGTGGGCGGAGATCGTCAAGATCGGCCGCACCCACCTGCAGGATGCCACGCCGCTGACCCTCGGCCAGGAATTTTCAGGCTACGTCGGCATGCTCGACGACGACGTCGAGCGATTAGAGCTGGCGCTTGGAGGCGTCTATCGGCTTGCGCTGGGGGGCACGGCGGTCGGCACGGGCATCAACGCCCTGCCTGGATTCGGCAAGGACGTCGCCGCAGAGATCGCCCAGCTTACCGGCTTGCCCTTCGTCACCGCGCCGAACAAATTTACGGCCCAGGGGTGCACGACGACCTGGTGCAATTGAGCGCCACTCTCAAGACGCTGGCCGTGTCGCTCTTCAAGATTGCCAACGACATTCGGCTGCTATCCTGCGGCCCGCGGGACGGGCTCGCCGAAATCAAGATTCCGGAGAACGAGCCCGGCTCCTCGATCATGCCCGGCAAAGTGAATCCGACGCAGTGCGAGGCACTGACGATGATCGCGGCGCAGGTCATGGCCAATGACGTGGCAACGACAATCGGCGGAGCGAGCGGCTACCTGGAGATGAACGTCTACAAACCGCTCCTGATTTTCAACATCATGAAGTCGATCCGACTCATGACCGACGGCTGCACGAACTTTCGCAAGTTTTTGGTCGAGGGGACCGAGCCGAACGTCAGGCAGATCCGCTCGTTCGTCGAGCGCTCCCTGATGCTCGTCACTGCGCTCAGCCCGGTGATCGGCTATGAGAAAGCTTCGCAGATCGCGCATTACGCACTGGATCACGATCTCACGCTGAAGCAAGCCGCGCTCGAGCTCGGCTTTGTCAGCGCGGAGGAATTCGATCGAGTTGTCGATCCGCAGAAGATGGTCAGACCCTATGTGGCTGCGACCTGAATTGCGAACCCGGCCCGAGAAATGCAAGCGTCTCTCATCCTTCAACCTCAGGAGGTAAAACCCATGTCTGCTGCGACATCTGTCCGAGGCGCCAACTCCCAGGAGAAAACTTCTCACGCTCAGACCACGTCGGGCACTCCCGTTCGGGGCATCGACCTCCTGCACGATCCTCGCCTCAACAAGTCCACCGGCTTTACCGAAGCCGAGCGAGAAGCGCTCGGGCTCGTCGGGCTCGTTCCGGACGTCACCGAGTCGATGGAAACTCAGCTCGCGCGGGTCTTGAAGCAACTCGACACCAAGACGACGGACCTCGAGCGTTTTATCTACTTGATGAACCTGCTCAGCGTGAACGAGAGGCTGTTCTATCGCACCTTAATGTCTGACCCCGCCCGCTTTCTCTACATCGTGTACGACCCGACCATCGCCGAAGCATGCCTGAAGTTCGATCAGATCTTTCGACGGCCGCAGGGAATGTACCTGTCGATCACCCATAAGGGGCGCGTCCGGGACGTGCTGCGAAACTGGCCCGTCAAGGACGTGCGAGTGATCTGCGTGACCGACGGCGGCCGCATCCTCGGCCTGGGTGATTTGGGCGCCAACGGCATGGGCATTCCGATCGGAAAGCTCCAGCTTTACACGGCCGCCGCTGCCGTTCCGCCGGAAGGCCTCTTGCCGATGTATCTGGATGCCGGCACGAACAACGAAACTCTGCTACGTGATCCGCTGTACGTGGGTCTGCGGCGTCATCGCCCGTCGACCGAGGAGCTCTATGCCTTCGTCGACGAGTTCGTCGAGGCGGTGCAGGACGTCTTTCCGAACTGCTGCATCCATTTCGAGGATTGGACGGGCGCCGATGCGATCGCGCTTTTGGCCCGATACCGCGACAACTTCTGTTGCTACAACGACGATATCCAAGGGACGGCCGGCGTTGTGCTTGCCGGATTGATCAATGCGCTCAAGATTACCGGCGGCCAGCTCAAGGAGCAGCGGATCCTCTTTCTCGGCGCGGGTTCCGCCGCCATCGGCCTGGCCGACTTGTTTGTCTCTGCGTTGGGCCAGCAAGGTGTCGCCCCGAACGCGGCGCGGCAGCAGGTTCGGATGTTCGACACAAAGGGATTGGTCGTCGCCGGGCGGCCCGGCCTCGAGCCGCACAAGCGACCCTACGCCCACAATCTGCCGCCCAGCAAGTCCTTCAATCCTCTCGACCCCGCAAGCGAGTGCCCGCAGATCGTCGCCGCGATCGAGGACTTCAAGCCGACGGCCCTGATCGGCGTCAGCGGGAACGCGGTTCCCGCCGACGCGGGCAGGCTGTTCTCGCGCGAGGTCGTCGAGGCGATAGCGCGCCTCAACGCGAGGCCAATCATCTTTGCCCTGTCCAACCCGATCGAGCACCACGAATGTCTGCCGGTCGAGGCCTACGAATGGACCGAGGGCAAGGCAATTTATGCGGGGGGCGTGCAGTTTCCACCGGTGCACCTCGACGGGAAGACGTTTCTGCCTTCGCAGGCCAACAACCTCTACATCTTTCCCGCGGTCGGAATGGCGATCTACGCCACGAACGCGAAGCGCGTCACCGACGAGATGTTCATCGAGTCGGCCCATGCCGTGGCCGACCAGGTAACTCCTGAACAGTTGAAACTGGGGATGCTCTTTCCGCCCCAGTCGAACATCCTTGAAACCGAGATCAAGACGGCCGCGCGCGTGGCTAAGATGGTCTTCGACAGCAATCTTGCCTCCGTCAAACGCCCGGAAGAGTACGAGGCATTCATCCGCAGCCAGACGTACAATCCCGAGTACCCCGATCTGGTCTAGGAAGATTCGCCGACTGTCTTGTTGATGTCGTGAGTGAGCAGATCGCGTGTCTGAACGGAAGGGAAGCAAGCCATGCCCGATCAAATCCCGCTGAGACCTTTAGGACGCACGGGCGCCAAGGTCTCGGCGCTGGGGCTCGGCGGCCACCACCTGGGCGACGTGCCCACAGTCGACGAAGCCGTCGAGCTTGTCCACGAGGCCATCGACGCCGGCATCACGTTTTTCGACAACTGCTGGGAGTACTACGACGGGCGTTCGGAAGACTGGCTGGGGCGCGGACTGAAAGGAAAGCGCGACAAAGTCTTCCTCATGACCAAGGTCTGCACGCACGGCCGCAGTGCCGCCCTGGGTCTGAAGATGCTCGATGAGTCGCTCCGCCGGCTGCAGACCGATCATCTCGATTTGTGGCAGATCCATGACATGGCGTTCGACAACGATCCCGAGTTGGCCTACGCCAAAGAGGGAGTCATCCACGCGCTCGACAAGGCGAAGCGGCAGGGAAAGACCCGCTTCGTCGGCTTTACGGGCCATAAGAGTCCAGCGGTCCACCTGAAGATGCTTCAGCTGGGCTACCCCTTCGACACGGTGCAGATGCCGCTCAATCCTTTCGACGGCACTTTCATTCACAGCTTCGAGCAACAGGTCTTGCCCGAGGTGAACAAGCGCGGCATGGCGGCGCTTGGCATGAAGAGTTTTGGCGGGACGGCGACGTCCATCAAGCGGGGTGTCGTCAAGCCAGAAGAGCTGCTGCGCTACGCGATGAGTCTGCCGGTCGCCGTCACCATTAGCGGCATGGACTCGCTCAAGATCCTGCGGCAGAACCTGAAGGTGGCGCGCGGCTTTGTGCCGATGCCCGAGCAGGAAATGAAGGCCCTCCGCGATCGATGCGCGCCCGTGGCAGCCGACGGTCGCTTCGAGCCGTACAAGGCATCCTTGCTGTTCGATAATCCGCAGGCCAGGCTGGCGCACGGCTTCCCGCTCGACCCTTACAACAAAGAGGTCAAGGAGATGTTTCGGCTGGTGGCGGGGGGCACGCCTTCCGTGAAATGAGGCGGCGACCAACACGAGGAGACAACATGGAGCAACCACACCAGGATGCAGCAGGGACGTCGGCGACGGATCGACGGGAGTTTCTCGCTCAAGCGGCGGCCGTTGCGGGGGCAACGGTTCTCGCCGGCGCAGCCGGCTCGCCGTCGACGGCCGCGCCGAGCAGCACTGGGCCCAACACAGGGTCGAACCCAATTCCGCAGCGGGCCTTCGGCAAGGCCAGCGACAAAGTGTCGATTTTGGGTCTGGGCGGCTACACGCTTGGCCAGTCGGCTTCGTACGAGGTCGCTGAGCAGATCGTCCGCGAAGCGCTCGATGCCGGCGTCACGTTCTTCGACAACGCCTGGGAGTACCACCAGGGCAAGAGCGAGGAATGGATGGGGAAGGCGCTCAAGGGGAACCGCGACAAAGTCTTCCTGATGACCAAAGTTTGCACACACGGGCGCGACAAGAAAGTGGCGCTGCGGCAACTGGAAGACTCGCTCAGGCGCCTGCAGACCGATCACCTCGACCTGTGGCAGGTCCACGAAGTCATCTACTACAACGACCCCGAGCTGATCTATGCGCGGGACGGAGTTCTCGAAGCGCTCAACGAGGCAAAAAAACAGGGCAAAGTTCGCTTCGTCGGGTTCACGGGACACAAGGATCCGGCGATTCATCTCGACATGCTCTCCCGCGGCTACCCGTTCGACGCGGTGCAGATGCCGCTCAACTGCTTTGACGCGACGTTCCGCAGCTTCGAAAAGCAAGTGCTGCCCGAGGTGCTCAAGCGCGGGATGGCAGCGCTCGGGATGAAGAGCATGGGTGGCGGCGGCGAGCCGCTGCTTCAGGGAGCTATCCTGCCCGAGGATGCCCTGCGCTACGCCATGAGCCTCCCGGTCGCGGCCACGATTAGCGGCATCGATGCCGTGTCGGTGCTGCGACAGAACCTGGCGGTGGCGCGAGGTTTTACCCCGATGAGTGACACGCAGATGCAGGCGCTGCGCGATCGTTGTGCCGCCGTCGCCGCGGACGGGCATGTGGAGTTGTACAAATCGACCATGAAATACGACGGGGACGTGGGCCGCGAGCAGCACGGTTACCAGCCGCCCAAGGAGTTGCCTCTTTAGCCACGCTCCGCAACGTCGAGATCGAAGAAACTGGTGAGAAACTTTCCAACTTCAATTGAGGAGAATCAGCAATGAAGCGAGCTGCCTGGTCATCGTTTGCGGTTGTGCTGTTGGTGCTTCTGAGCAGCGGGGACAAGGGCACGCCGGCCGCGGAAGATCCTCACGAACACGGCAAAGCCTTTGACACCTGCGCCAAGGCGTGTGCGGATTGCATGAACTCGTGCGCGTCGTGCTATCACCACTGCGCGACTCTCGTCACCGAGGGAAACAAAGACCACCAGAAGACCATGGTCCTGTGCAACGACTGCGCGGAAGTCTGCTCGACCGCCGCCAAACTCACTTCGCGACACAGCCCTGTTGCGGCCGTGATTTGCGATGCGTGCGCCAAGACGTGCGATGAATGCGGCGCTGCCTGCGAGAAATTTCCCCAGGATCAGCACATGGCCGCTTGTGCCAAGGCCTGCCAGGACTGTGCGACGGCGTGTCGCGAGATGATCCAGCACTCGGCGCGCTGAGTCCCGCAAAAAAGCAAACCGCTCGCGGTTATCGTTCTGAAGACGCCCATTTCTGAAACGGGCTCCGCGGCGCAGTGCGCTGCGCCGTCGACTGCTCGAGATCCAGCAGGATTCTCAACCGCGTCTCGAAAGGAGATAAGTCATGTCGCACACCGTCGCACAACAGCTCATCGACACGCTCAAGAAGGCGGGCGTCGAGCGCATTTACGGCATTGTCGGCGACAGCCTGAACCCGATCACCGACGCGATCCGTCGCGACAAGCAAATCCAGTGGGTGCACGTCCGTCATGAAGAGACCGCAGCGTTCGCGGCCGGGGCCGAAGCTCAGCTCACCGGACAGTTGGCGGTCTGCGCGGGAAGCTGCGGTCCGGGCAATCTGCACTTGATCAACGGGCTCTTTGACTCGCATCGGAGCCTGGCCCCTGTGCTAGCGGTCGCCGCCCACATTCCCAGCTCCGAGGTCGGCACCGGCTACTTCCAGGAGACGCATCCCGATCAGTTGTTCCGCGAATGCAGCCACTATTGCGAACTCATCGCGAACCCCCGTCAAATGCCGCGGGTGCTGCAGTCCGCCATGCAGCATGCTGTGAGCAAGCAGGGCGTGGCAGTAGTCGCGCTCTCGGGCGACATCGCCGGGATGGAAGCCTCTTCCAAGGACGTGCCTGCGATCGTGAAAGAGAAGGCCGTCGTGAGGCCGGCCGACGGCGACCTCGGACGCTTGGCGGATCTTCTGAATAAAGCACAGGTCACCATTTTCTGCGGAGCCGGCTGCGCCGGCGCCCACGCCGAAGTCCTCGCCTTGGCCGAAAAGCTCAAGGCCCCAGTGGGCTACAGCTTCCGCGGAAAAGAATGGGTCGAGCACGACAATCCGTACGCCGTTGGTATGACCGGTTTGCTGGGCTGGGGCTCTGCGTATCAAGCGATGCACGGCTGCGACGTGCTGCTCTTGCTCGGCACCGATTTCCCCTACGAATCGTTCATGCCGACTTCTCCGAAAATTGTGCAGATCGACGTCCGCCCCGAGCGGCTCGGAAGGCGATCGAAGCTCGATTTGGGCCTGTGCGGCGACGTCGGCGACACGATTCGCGCTCTGCTGCCGCTCTTAAAAGCGAAGTCCGGTCGCACGTTCCTCGATGCGATGCTCGAAAAACGAAAAACCGCTGAAACGAAGCTCCGCGCTTACGTCGATCACATCAGTACCCGTCGGCCGATTCACCCTGAGTTGGTCGCGGCGACGGTGGATGAACTTGCGGGCGAGGACGCGATTTTCAGCGTGGATACCGGGATGTGCTGCGTTTGGGGCGCCCGTTACGTGCGCGCCGCGAAAGGTCGCCGGTTGCTGGGCTCGTTCAACCACGGGTCGATGGCCAACGCGCTGCCGCAGGCGATCGGCGCTCAGATCGCCTTTCCCAAGCGGCCGGTCATTACCTTTTCCGGCGACGGTGGCCTGGCCATGATGATGGGTGAGTTGCTCACCGTCGCGCAGTACAAGCTGCCTCTCAAGATCATTGTGTTCAACAACCACCGCCTGGGGATGGTGCAACTGGAAATGGGGGTCGCCGGCTATCCGCACTATGGCTGCGACCTTGTGAATCCGAACTTCGCGGCCGTCGCTCAGGCCATCGGATTCACGGGAATCCGCATCGAAGACCCGAAAGACGTTCGCCCGGCACTCGAAAAGGCGATGGCTGCGAGTGGACCGACCTTAGTCGACGTTGTGACCGATCCCGATGTTTTGGCCATGCCGCCCAAGGCGACCATCAAACAAGCGGAGGCATTCGCCCTGGCAATGACCAAAATGACGTTTGCTGGCGAGGCGGACGACGTCCTCGACACGGTGATGGCCAATTGGCGGTCGATGAGCTGACGCGCGATCCAGAATGTGCGCTGGATTAATTTCTTGATACATCGCGCGCGAGCCATGAGTGCCAACGGCAGCAAAAGGTCGGAATGCGCCGCGCGGAGTGACGTTAGCCGTTACCTGCGGAAAAATCGCTAAATTCCGAGCACCGGACGGCCGATCCCAGATAAGCCGGCATGCCGCGCGGAGGATCCTTTTGCGCGGCTGGGGGGCCGTCATGCGCAGAACTATCAGGGATGAGCACACCGTCTTTGAGCTGACCCGCTGCTTGGCGTTGGCGGCCGGAATACTCGGCGCGCTCGCTCGCCCGATGGTGTCAGTGGCAGACGGAGTCTCGGTCCCGCCGATGCCAGCAGCCTCTGGGCCAACCGGCCAAGCGTCGAGCCCCGTACCGGTCGCGGCCTCGCAAAGCATTTCGCAGCAGACCCCATTCGGGACGTCGGCGCCTCTCTCACAATCGAGCGTCGCTCCGGAAGGGCAAACGATCGACCTGGCCTCGGCCTTGAGGCTGGCTGGCGTCCAAAATCTCTCGCTGGTTGTCGCGCAGCAGCGCGTGGAATTCGCCGTGGCCGTTCAGCAGTTCGCGGCCGCCCAGATTCTTCCCACCCTGAACCTGGGTGGAAACTACGACAATCACACCGGCGTCCTGCAACAGGACCCGGGCAACATCATCACCGTCAATCGCAGTGCCATGTATGTCGGCGCGGGAGCTCAAGCGGTCGGGTCCGGCACGGTGCAGATTCCCGGCTTGTCCTACAATCTCAACCTCTCGGAAGCGATCTACGGCTATCTCGTTACACGTCAGAACACGCGGCAGGCGCGTTTTGATCGCGCGGCGGTCGATAACACTGTCCTGCGCGACGTCGCTTTGGCGTACACCGATCTCTTGCGCACGGCCGGTCTTCGCAGTTTGGCCGTTTTAGCCCGTAACGACACGGGAGAGATTCGCGCCTGACCGCCAACTATGCGAAAACCGGCGAGGGTCGACAGGCGGACGCCGATCGTGCCGCCACCGAGTTTGCCCGGCGCGACGAAGACCTGCTCGAAGCCCTTGCTGCCGAGGCTCAGGCCTCGCATGCGTTGTGCGAACTGTTGAATCTCGACCCGCTCGTGCGGCTTGTCCCGTTACAGTCGCAAGTCGTCCCCCAGCCGACTGTGCCGACGCAAATGCCGCTCGCCGAGTTGCTGGCCGTGGCCGCCCTCAACCGGCCGGAGTTGTTGGCCCGTCGAGAGGCAATTCGCGCCGCGCTGCTCGAGCTGGATGGGGCGCGCGTCCTCCCGTTTTCGCCGACGGTCTTGATGGGATTTAGCGGCGGGGCCTTCGGGGGCGGCAGCGACATTGCGGCCAGCCAGGGGCTGCCTCGCTTTGGCGACATCAGCGGCCGGACGGATCTCGACGTCGCCCTGTACTGGTCGCTGCGAAATCTCGGCGTGGGAAATAAAGCGCTGATCGACGCGGCCCGCGCACGGCTCAATACGTCCCAGTTCCAGGAATTGGCCGTGCTCGACACGGTCCGGCAAGAGGTGGTCGCCGCCTACGTTCAAGCCTTGTCGTGGCTGGCGCAAGTGAAATGGCAGGCCCAGGCCGTCCACTCGGGCGAAATGGCGTCACAAGAGGATTTGATCCGAGTGCGGGGTCGCGAGGGACGCCCAATCGAGCTGCTCGACAGCCTGCGGCAAGTGATCGAGGCCCGACGCGATTACTTAAATGCCATCATTGGATACAACCGGTCGGAAGTGCGGCTGTACGTCGCGCTGGGCAATCCGCCGGCCGATACGCTGGCGCGGCCCGCGCCAGCCGAGCTGTTGCAGCCGCCGGCACAAACGCTCGATGCAGGAATGACCAAAACGCGCTGAAGAGCTGACCACCGATGGGAGGCGGGATGGATAAGCGGGCATTGCGAATGGCTTCGGCGAGTTGCGCCCTGCTGGCGTGCCTTGCAGTGCCGGCCACGACTGCGCGTGGTGATTCCTCCCCTGCCCCGCAGGTTCCGCCCGCTCCGGCTGTGGTTCCCGCGCCTCCCGACTACTCGGGCGGCCCGATTTCGTCGACAGACGCCGACGCCACTCTCACCCAGTTCTTGTCGGCGAATGTGACGCCGATCGACCTGTTCAGTGCATTTCGGCTCGTCGGTGAGCAAAACCCCCAGGTGCTCATCGCGCAGGAGCGAGTGATCGAAGCGCTGGCGCTGCGGCAGCTTGCCGCCGCTCAGTTTCTGCCCACCCTCAATGCGGGCACCAGCGTGAACTCGCATCGGGGAGTCTCTGCAACAGTCGAGCGGGCAAATTCTGCAAGTCAATCGCGATTCGCTCTACGCCGGAGCGGGGGCGTTTACGGTCGGCGGCGGAACGGTGAACATTCCCGGCGTTGTGCTGACGGGCAACGTCGCGGTCTGGATCTACGATTTTCTCGTGGCTGAGCAAGAAGTCGACCGTCGGAGCTTTGTCAGCGACACCGTCGCGCAGGATACCTTGCTGGCCGCGGCGGTCGGCTATGTCGAGCTGCTTCGTGCGGAGGAGCTGCACAAGATTGCCGAGCAAACACGCGACGATGCTCGGGAAGTGGCCCGGCTCACCGCCAACTACGCGCGGACGGGCGAAGGCCGCAAGGCCGACGCCGATCGCGCCGCGACTGAGCTTTACCGACGCGAGGCCTTGGTGATTCAAGCCGCGGCCGACATTGGGGCCGCGTCGGCCGAACTTTCCCGCGTGCTGCATCTCGATCCGCTTTTGAGGTTGCATCCTATTGACGAACGCGTGCTTCCGAAATCGATCGTGCCAGAACCGGTGACACTGCCGGAGCTGTTGGCAATCGCGCTGCTCAATCGGCCGGAGCTCAAGGAGCGCCATGCCGCGATCTGTCAGGCGCTCGCGCGACTCGATCAGGCGCACTGGCTGCCGTTTTCGCCCACGGTATTTCTTGGCTTTAGCGCGGGCACCTTCGGGGGCGGGAGCAGCCTCGTCGATCAGCCCGTTGGCTCAGGACCAAACGCGCTGGGAGATCCCCGCTTTGGACTGTTCGATCCACGCCAGGATTTTGACGCGGCCGCATACTGGACTGTGTTGAACCTGGGGGTTGGCAACAAGGCGCTGATCGATGCGGCCCGCAGCCGCTTGCGCAGTGCCAATCTCGAAGAGGTGGTTGTGCTGGACCGTATCCGAGCGGAGGTCGCCTCGGCCTATGCGCGGACGCACGCCCGCTACGCACAAATCCGCATTGGCGAGTTGGGGATCCAATCTGCCCTGGAAGGTTTTCAGGAGGATATGCGGCGGATCATCTCGCACGAAGGTTTTCCCCTCGAGTTGATCAACAGTCTCAGACTTCTGGGCCGTTCCCGAGTTCAATATCTGAACGCGATCCTCGATTACAACCGGGCCCAGTTTGAACTTTACGTGGCGATCGGCAAACCGCCGGCAGACGTGCTGATCCGGCCGGTGACCGGATTTCCGTCGCTGCCGGTCGAAGCTTTGCCACAGGGAGTGCCGCCGCAACCTCCGCCGGCCCCGGCCATCCCTAATGCAGAGCGCGTCGGACCCTAGGGCTGATCCCGCGCGGCTTGCGGTGTCTGGAGCGTCAAAAGCAAAAAACCAACGATGTCACGCCAAACCACGAGATCGATCGGCAAGTCGCGCGGCGCCGTTTCGGGGCAGCTTCGACGGCTGGCCGGCACGCTTGCCGGGCGCATCGGCTTTGGGATCCCGTTGCGCCGCTTGTCCGCTTCGTTGCGGCCGCCTTCGTTACAGCCCTAGGTGTGTGCGGCGCGCCGCTGGCGCGCGCTCAAGAGGGTGCGCCGAGCACGGCAAAGAGAGCCGACGAGGAGTCGCGACTCGTCGCCGATTTTCAAATTCGCGACTTTCCGCCCCAGCCGACGAACGGCGCCACGCGCCCGATCCCTGAGGGGATAAAGCATCCCGAGGAAGGCCTCGAGCCAGAAGAGGTCATTCCGGTGACCGGCCAGGAGTATCCGGTCGACCTTTCGTCGGTCCTACAGTTGGCGGAGACGCAGAATCCGACCATCGCGCTGGGACGAGAGGCGATTCAGGAAGCTTTGGCGTTACAGCTTCAGGCTCGCGGGATGCTGCTCCCCTCGCTAAACGCCGGCACGATGTATCACCTCCACCAGGGGCCTCTACAGCAAGCCAATGGACAGATCCTCAAGGTCGAAGAGCAGTCCATCTATTTCGGCGGCGGCGACTGGACGGTCGGCTCCCAGACCGTCGCGGTCCCGGCCGTGCATATTTTCGCCCACGTCGGCGACGCCTATTTCGCCCCCCTGGTGGCGGCGCAGGTCGTCGCCAGCCGCACGGCCTCGTCGAGGGCCATTGAAAACACCAATTTGCTCGATATCACGGGCCGCTATCTCGCGCTCGTCGGAGCTGAGGGAGAGCTCTACGCCATCCGCAAGTCAGAAGAGGGCCTCATGCAAGTCGTACGCGCCACGGCCGCCTTTGCGCAGACGGGCCAGGGGCGCGTCGGCGACGCCAACCGGGCCCGCTCCCAAGCGCTCCTCTTGCACGCGCAAGAACTGCAAGCGCAGGAAAACCTCGCGATTGCCGCGGCCGAACTTTCGCGTACGTTGAATCTGGACCCGTCGGTGCGACTGCGGACAGCCGCCGGGATGATCGAAGTCGTGCATCTGGTTGACCCGAGCTATCGACTCGAAGAGCTGGTTCCGATGGCGCTGCGGGCACGGCCCGAAACCGCGGCCGCGGCTGCGGATATCTCGGCGGCTGATTATCGGCTCCAGGCGGAACGCGCGCGCCCCTGGCTGCCGGTGATTTCGGTCGGATTCAGCGCGGGAGGCTTCGGAGGTGGAGGAAGTCAGGGAGGAGATGGTGCGCTGTTGCAGAACACTGGGGGACGGACCGATTTCGACGTGTTTGCAGTCTGGACGCTGCAAAACCTGGGCTTCGGCAACGCCGCTCTGCAAAAACAAGAGCGCGCCAACCGCGACGATGCCGTCGCGCGACGAGGATTGGTTCTTAATCAGATCGGTCGTGAGGTGGCGGACGCTTTTGTCCTCTCGCAACGCCGTAAGCAGGAATTGGACTTCGTCATGCGGCGCCTGAACACCGCGGCGAATGGCGCCCGGGAAGAAATTGCTCGGACCCGCGGTGGCGAAGCGCTTCCCTTGGAGGCGATCAACAGCGTGAACCTGCTCACCGACGCGCGACAAGAACTCGTGAGGGCGATCGTCGCCTACGACCTGGCTCAATTCCAGCTCTTCGTAGCCGTCGGTCAAACGCCGAGCGCCGCGATGCCCGACCCGAAGAGAGCCGGGCCGGTCACAGAGGGTGGGCGCTAGAACCGTGCGCGATGTTTGGCATCACGGGCTGGCCGGCAATCCGTTTGCGACAGCGCGCAATTGTAAAGCCCCGCACTTTCCGCTGATTCTTGCCAACATTTCCGTCAAAGCCGCGTGGTTGATCGGCTTGACCAGGTGACAGTCGAAGCCGGCGGCCTGCGTTCGGCGTCGATCTTCGTCCTGACCCCAGCCGGTTTGTGCGATGAGCACCATCGAGCGGCCCCAATCGTGCGCGCGAATGCGACGGCAGACCTCGTGGCCATCGAGGTTCGGCATTCCGATATCGAGCAAGACCACGTCGGGACGGAATTCTTCCGCGACGCGGATCCCCTCCATACCTTCGAGGGCCACGCGCACATTGTGGCCCATCAGCCCCAGGAGCAGCCGCAGGCTGTCGACGTTGTCCTGATTGTCGTCGACGATCAGCACTCGCAGGCGCCCGGTTGCCGCCGCTTCGGCCGCGACGGGAGGATCGGCCGCGTGTGTTGAATTCAGCATGAGCGGCAATCGGACCACAAACTCGCTTCCTTGGCCGGCCCCCGCGCTCGAGGCTTCGATCGTCCCGCCATGCAGCTCGACGAGGGATTTGACCAACTGCAGGCCGATCCCCAACCCCCCTTGGGAGCGATCCAGGTGCCCGTCAAATTGCGCAAACATTTGAAAGACGCAGGGCATCACTTCCGCCGGAATGCCGACACCGCTGTCCTTGACGGAAATCAGAACCTCCCCGCCGTCGCGTTTTGCGGCAAGCGAGATTGTTCCCCCCGGCTCTGTGAATTTTGCGGCATTGTTCAGCAGGTTGGAAAGGATCTGGCTCAAGCGAGTCAAGTCGCCATTCAGGATCAGGTCCTCTTGTGGCATGTCGACGGTCAGTTGATGGCCCCGGGCATCAATCAGAGGCCGACTGGTTTCGATCGCACCCTCGATGACCTCCCGCAATTTGACCGGCTGCATTCGCAGTGCGAGCTTGCCGCGCGTGATCCGCGAGATGTCGAGAAGGTCATCGACGAGATGAGTCATTTGCCGGCTTTGGCGGTCGATGACATCGGCGGCATTGTGCCAATCTTCCAGTGTGGACCCCTTGAGGTGCAGAATCTGGATGGCATTACGAATCGGCGCCAGGGGATTGCGCAGTTCATGGGCCAGCGTGGCCAGGAATTCGTCCTTGCGGCGGTCGGCCTCTCGCAGCGCAGATTCGGCATGCTGCAAATCGGTGATAGCTCGTTCGAGTTCCGACGTGCGCTGGGCCACGCGTTTTTCGAGCTCTTGGGCCAAAAGCGACAGCTCTTCCTGCGTTCGTCGGCGTTCGGCGACCTCCGCAGAGAGCGTGCGGTTGGCAAGATTACACTCGCGCGTCTTGCGATACAGCTCCGCGAAGACGGCAACTTTCGAGCGAAGGATGGTAGGATTGATCGGCTTGTGCAGATAGTCCACCGCGCCGGTGCTGTACCCCTCGACGACGTGGTTTTCTTCGCTGTAATAGGCCGTGAGAAAGATGATCGGTAGCGCAGCCGTGCGCTTGCGCTGCTTGATCATCTGCGCTAACTCGAAGCCGTTCATGTCGGGCATCTGAATGTCGAGGACCATCAGCGCGAATTCCTCGACGATCAGCGCCATCAAGGCCTGATCCGCGGACTCGGCGCGGACCAGGCGATAATTCGGATTGTTCAGCACTGTTTCGAGAACCGCCAGGTTCTTCGGCTCATCGTCGACGAGCAGAATGCTGATCGGCTCCTCGACGCCGCCTGGCCCGGCGCCACCGGGGGAGTCACTTCCGGGGTGCGTCGCTGCAATCGGGTCGACAAATCGGCCTGATTCGGTGCTCATAGCGTCGATTGTAGCCGTGCCTTTTTAGCGAAACAGCCAGACGCGCATCAGGGAAAGCAGTTGATCGGTATTGACCGGCTTGGCGATATAGTCCGAGGCCCCCGCATCGAGGCACTTTTCGCGGTCGCCCTTCATGGCCTTGGCGGTCAGTGCCAACATCGGTAGGTTGCGGAATTTCGGATTCGAGCGGATCTCGCGCATCGTCTGATAGCCATCCATGTCGGGCATCATGATATCCATCAGCACGATACTGAGATCGGGCGTCGATTCGATAAGCTCGATCGCTTGGCGTCCGTTGGTCGCGCTGACGACTTCCATCTCCTCGCCTTCCAGGAGCGAGGTGAGCGCGAAGATGTTGCGGACGTCGTCATCGACGACCAGCACCTTGCGCCGCGCAGGACTTCATTGGACCCGTGCAGCCGATCGAGCATTTTCTGTTTTTCGACGGGAAGATCGGCAATCACGCGGTGCAGAAAGAGGGCGGTTTCGTCGAACAGTCGCTCCGGTGACTGCACGTCTTTGAGGACCACGCACTTGGCCATGGCTTTCAGCCGCGATTCTTCGTCGCGCAAAGATCCTTGCCGGTGTAGACTACGATCGGCAGATCCTGGAACTCGGGTTCCTCTGAGATTTGCTCGAGCAGCTCGAGGCCGCTCATATCGGGCAGGCGCAGATCCAGCACGACACAGTCGACTGACTTTTCGCGGATCCTTTCGAGCGCGTCGGTGCCGGTGCCGACCGCGGCCACTTCGATATCGTCATGGCTGAGCAATTCGACGATTGAGTCGCGTTCGATGTCGTTGTCTTCCACCACCAGGAGCCGCTTGGAGGGCTGCTTCGTAAAGCTCTTGAGCCGATCAAAGGCCGTTTCCAGATTTGTGGTGGTCGGAGACTTGATCACGTACGAGAAGGCGCCGTGCGCCAACCCATGACGCGGGTCTTCTTCCTGTGTCACCACCTGCACGGGAATGTGACGCGTCTTGGGGTCAAGCTTCAAGTTGTGCAGTACCGTCCATCCGAGCATATCGGGCAGGAAGATGTCGAGTGAGATCGCGGTCGGCCGATATTGCTTCGCCAAGGCGAGACCGGCCGCGCCTTTCGTCGCGACAAGCCCCTTGAAGCCATGATCCCGGACGAGGCCCAGAAGAATCCGAGCGTAATGCGGATCGTCCTCGATGATCAGCAAGGAGTCGTCGCCCTCCTCGATCGACTCGCGATCGTCGGCGATGATCTCTTCGCGCACGGTCGGATAGACGCGCAGCGCCGCGGTGTGCTGCGGCTTGGGCGCACTGCCGTCCGTGATGGTCGTCGTCGCCGAGGCAGGACCAGCATAATTGAGCGGCAGATAAAGCCAGAAGGTGCTTCCCTGTCCATGCGTGCTGACCAGTTTAATTTCGCCTCCCAGCAACATGGCCAGCTCGCGGCTGATCGCCAGTCCCAGACCGGTGCCGCCATACTTGCGGGAGGTGCCGGCGTCGGCCTGCTGAAAGGCCTCGAAAATCAACCGCTGCTTTTCGGGTGCCACTCCGATCCCCGTGTCTTCGACCGCAAACGCGACCACGTCTTGCGTCTTGCTGAGAATCGGGTGATCGCTGCTCCAACCGGCTTTGGCCGCATCCACGCGAACGGTCACGTGCCCTTGCGACGTGAACTTGATGGCGTTGGAAACCAGGTTCTTCAAGAATCTGCTGCAGACGCTTCGGGTCGGTCGTGAGGGTTCGCGGCAAATCCGGCTTGCATTCGATGTGGAAAGGCAAGTTCTTGTTTTCGGCGATGTGCCGGAAGTTGCGGTCGACCGTGACACACACCGTTTCGAACGGAATCTCTTCAATTTCGACGCTGACCGTTCCCGATTCGATCTTGGAGAGGTCGAGGATGTCGTTGATGAGGTTGAGCAGGTCCGAGCCGGAACTGTGCACGTTCCGCGCGAACTCGACCTGCTTCGGAACCAGGTTCCCCGCCGCATTGTCGGCGAGTTGTTGGCTGAGAATGAGAATCGAGTTGAGCGGCGTCCGCAGCTCGTGCGACATGTTGGCCAGAAACTCCGACTTGTACTTGGAAGTGAGGGCCAGCTCGGCCGCTTTTTCTTCCAGAGCGCGACGGGCCTGCTCGACTTCTGAGTTCTTGCGCTCGACCTCGGCGTTCTGCTCGGCAAGCAACCGGGCCTTGGTGGCCAGCTCTTCATTGGTCTGCTGCAGTTCGCTTTGTCGCGACTGCAATTCGACGGTCAACTGCTGCGATTGTTTGAGCAGACCTTCGGTTCGCATCGTCGCTTCGATCGTGTTGAGCACCACGCCGATGCTGGTCGTCAACTGCTCCAAGAAGATGAGGTTGGTCGACGAGAATCTCTTGAGCGCTGCCAGCTCGATGACGGCTTTAATTTCGCCTTCGAAGAGCAACGGCATGACCACGATGCTCGACGGCGGAGCGTCGCCCAGGCTCGATCCGACTCGCGTGTAATTGGGCGGCACGTCCTCCACGATGATCCGCTGTTTGGCCACCGCGCACTGGCCGACGAGCCCCTCGCCCATTTCAATGTGGTCGGGCAACCCCGGTCGTTGAGCGTAGGCGGCGAGCATCTGCAGGACGGGGGTGTGGTCTTGGCCCTGCGTCATTTGGTACATCGTCCCCTGTTGCGCCTGGACCAGTGGCACGAGATCGGCCAACAGCGACTTGCCGACCGTATAAAGATCTCGCTGCCCCTGCAACATGCTCGTGAAGCGCGCAACGTTGGTCTTCAGCCAGTCCTGCTCTTTGTTGCGCTCGGTCGTCTCGCGCAGGTTGGCGATCATCGTGTTGATGTTGTCTTTCAACTCCGCCAGCTCGCCGCGAGTTTCCACCTGAATCGACCGCGTCAGGTCGCCCTTGGTAACCGCCGTGGCGACTTCGGCAATCGCGCGAACTTGCGTGGTCAGGTTGCCGGCCAGCAGGTTCACGTTGTCGGTCAGGTCGCGCCACGAGCCGGCGGCCCCAGGCACACTGGCCTGACCGCCCAGTCGCCCTTCGACGCCGACTTCGCGAGCCACGCTGATGACTTGTTCGGCAAACGTGGCCAGCGTGTCGGTCATGTTGTTAATTGTTTCGGCCAGAGCGGCGACCTCGCCCTTGGCTTGCACGGTGAGTTTTTGGCGCAAGTTGCCGTCGGCCACAGCCGTCACCACCTTCACGATGCCGCGCACCTGGTCGGTGAGGTTTGAGGCCATGAAGTTGACGTTGTCGGTGAGGTCCTTCCACGTACCGCCCACGCCTGAGACTTGGGCCTGTCCGCCCAGCTTTCCTTCGGTGCCGACTTCTCGAGCGACGCGCGTCACTTCCGACGCGAAGCCGTTCAGCTGATCGACCATCGTGTTGATCGTGTTCTTCAGCTCGAGAATTTCTCCCTTGACGTCGACGGTAATCTTACGGCTCAAGTCGCCGCGGGCGACCGCGGTCGTCACCTCGGCGATGTTTCGCACCTGAGCGGTCAGGTTCGAACCCATCGTGTTGACCGAGTCGGTGAGGTCCTTCCAGGTCCCGGCGACGCCGGGGACCACGGCCTGCACCCCGAGCCGCCCTTCGGTTCCCACTTCGCGAGCGACGCGAGTCACTTCCGAAGCGAACGAGCGGAGCTGCTCGACCATCGTGTTGATGGTTTCTTTAAGCTGCAAAATTTCCCCGCGAACGTCGACCGTGATCTTCTTGTTCAAGTCGCCGTTGGCGACGGCGATCGTCACTTCGGCGATATTCCGCACCTGACCGGTGAGGTTCGAGGCCATCGAGTTGACGTTGTCGGTGAGATCTTTCCAAATGCCGGCCACGCCGAGCACCTGCGCCTGGCCTCCCAACTTGCCTTCCGTTCCCACTTCGCGAGCGACGCGGGTCACTTCGGAGGCGAACGCTCCCAGCTGCTCGACCATGGTGTTCATGGTCTCTTTCAGCTGCAGGATTTCTCCCTTCACGTCGACGGTGATCTTGCGGCTGAGATCGCCCTTCGCAATGGCCGTGGCAACGTCGGCGATATTCCGCACCTGTCCGGTCAGGTTCGACGCCATCGAGTTGACGTTGTCCGTCAAATCCTTCCAGGTCCCGGCGACGCCTGGCACCGCCGCTTGACCGCCCAGCTTGCCGTCGGTGCCGACTTCGCGGGCCACACGGGTGACTTCTGCGGCGAACGACCGCAACTGGTCGACCATTGTGTTGATGGTCTCTTTGAGCTCGAGGATTTCTCCGCGCACGTCGACGGTAATCTTCTTCGAGAGGTCACCGTTGGCGACGGCGATCGTCACCTCGGCAATGTTTCGCACCTGCGACGTCAAGTTGGAAGCCATCCAGTTGACGTTGTCGGTGAGGTCCTTCCACGTGCCGGCGACGCCCTCGACCTCCGCCTGACCGCCGAGTTTCCCTTCGGTGCCGACTTCACGAGCGACGCGCGAAACTTCCGAGGCGAAGCCGTTGAGCTGGTCGACCATGGTGTTGATGGTGTTCTTCAGCTCGAGGATTTCGCCGCGGACGTCGACGGTGATCTTGCGCGAAAGGTCGCCGCGGGCCACAGCGGTGGTGACTTCTGCGATATTCCGCACTTGTCCGGTCAGGTTGGACGCCATGAAGTTGACGTTGTCGGTGAGATCCTTCCAGGTGCCGGCCACGCCGGGGACCCTGGCCTGACCGCCCAACTTGCCGTCCGTTCCGACTTCGCGGGCCACGCGGGAGACCTCGGATGCGAATCCGTTGAGCTGGTCGACCATGACGTTGACCGTGTTTTTCAGCTCGAGAATTTCGCCGCGGACTTCGACGGTGATCTTCTTGGAAAGGTCGCCGTTAGCGATGGCCGTCGCCACGTCGGCAATATTTCGGACCTGGTCGGTCAGGTTGGAGCCCATGGAGTTCACGTTGTCGGTGAGGTCCTTCCACGTCCCGGCGACGCCCGGCACTTTGGCCTGCCCGCCGAGCTTGCCTTCCGTTCCGACCTCGCGGGCCACGCGAGTCACTTCCCCCGCGAACGAGTTGAGCTGATCGACCATCGTGTTGAGCGTGTTCTTCAGCTCGAGAATTTCACCCTTCACGTCGACCGTGATCTTCTTGGAGAGGTCGCCGTTGGCCACAGCTGTCGCGACGTTGGCGATATTTCGGACCTGGTCTGTCAGGTTCGACGCCATGGAGTTGACGTTGTCGGTCAGGTCCTTCCAGGTGCCGGCCACGCCGGGGACCTGCGCTTGTCCGCCCAACTTGCCTTCGGTTCCCACCTCGCGGGCCACGCGGCTGACTTCGCCGGCGAAGCCGTTGAGCTGGTCGACCATCGTATTGATCGTGTTTTTCAACTCGAGGATTTCTCCACGGACCGCCACGGTGATTTTCTTGGAGAGGTCGCCGTTCGCGACGGCCGTCGTCACTTCGGCGATGTTGCGGACCTGAGACGTCAGGTTCGTCGCCATTGCGTTAACCGAGTCGGTGAGATCCTTCCAAGTTCCGGCCACGCCGCGGACTTCAGCCTGACCGCCGAGGGCCCCTTCGGTGCCGACTTCGCGGGCCACGCGGGTGACTTCGGAGGCGAAGCCGTTGAGCTGGTCGACCATCGTATTGATGGTGTTCTTGAGTTCCAGGATTTCGCCGCGGACGTCGACGGTGATTTTCTTCGAGAGGTCGCCATTGGCGACGGCCGTCGTGACCTCGGCGATGTTCCGCACCTGGCCCGTCAGGTTCGAGGCCATGAAATTGACGTTGTCGGTCAGGTCCTTCCAGGTTCCGGCCACGCCGGAGACGATGGCTTGCCCGCCGAGCTTCCCTTCGGTGCCGACTTCGCGGGCCACGCGCGTCACTTCGCCGGCAAACGCGTTGAGCTGGTCGACCATGACGTTGACGGTGTTCTTGAGCGCGAGGATCTCGCCCTTCACGTCGACAGTGATCTTTCGCGACAGGTCGCCCTTGGCGACAGCCGTGGTGACTTCGGCGATGTTGCGCACCTGAGCGGTGAGGTTTGAGGCCATCGAGTTGACCGAGTCGGTGAGGTCCTTCCAGGTGCCGGCAACACCAGGCACCACCGCCTGTCCGCCCAGCTCGCCTTCCGTACCAACTTCGCGGGCGACGCGGGTGACTTCCGAAGAGAAGGCGTTGAGCTGGTCGACCATCGTGTTGATGGTCTCTTTCAGCTCGAGGATTTCGCCCTTCACGTCGACGGTGATTTTGCGCGACAGGTCGCCGCGGGCGACGGCGGTCGTTACGGCGGCGATGTTGCGCACCTGGGCTGTCAGGTTCGACGCCATCGCATTGACCGAGTCAGTCAGGTCTTTCCAGGTACCGCCGGCCCCGGGGACCACGGCCTGCCCGCCGAGCCGGCCTTCAGTTCCCACTTCGCGAGCCACGCGGGTCACTTCGGAAGCGAACGATCGCAACTGGTCGACCATCGTATTGATGGCTTCCTTCAGTTGAAGAATTTCGCCGCGAACGTCGACGGTGATCTTTTTCGAGAGGTCGCCGTTGGCGACGGCGATCGTCACGTCGGCGATATTTCGCACTTGGGCCGTCAGGTTGCCGGCCATCTGGTTGACCGACTCGGTCAGATCTTTCCAAACGCCAGAGACGCCTTTCACTTTTGCCTGCCCGCCGAGCTTTCCTTCCGTTCCGACTTCGCGAGCCACACGCGTGACTTCTGACGTGAAGACAGAGAGTTGCTGGATCATGGTGTTGACGAGCCGGGCGGCACGCAGAAATTCGCCCTTCAGCGGACGTCCGTCGACTTCGAGCTCCATCGACTGGCTCAGGTCACCCTTTGCGATGGCCCCGATCGTCCGCGCGACGTCGGCCGTGGGGCGCGTCAGGTCGTCCAAGAGCGTGTTGATGGCCTGGGCCTTGGTCGCCCATTGTCCGATCGCGCCGGCGAGCGACATTCGTTGGCGGAGCCTTCCTTCCTTACCCACCGATTCGCTCAGCCGATTAATTTCTCGCGAAATGCGATACTCGTGGTCGATGGTCTGGTTAAACGCTTCGGCGATGCGCCCTTCGAGACCCGACCAGTCGGACGGAAGCCGCGTCGAGAAGTTTCCGTCCCGAAACGCGACCATGGCCGTCAACAAATGCTGCAAGTGGGAGCCGCCGTTCTGCTTGGTTCGCTGACTCTCACGTGCTCCTCGGGCAGGCTCATCGCCGTTTGAATCCTCGCGGTCCCTCTTTTCCTGCGCGGCGATGGCGGTCTGTTTAGACATTGGCCGATACTCACATTCAAGAAGGAATTAGTGGGCGGCGAACCAAGAGAGCTTGCATCCCTGCACTGACGAGCAGCAAAAGAGGAGCGCGAACTGGATCCGGAGCCGATCGAGTTCGAAATCTGTGGGCACGCGGGAATTCGCTTTTTGACGCGAGGTGGACAATGACTGACTACGCCGCAACATTTCGACACGGGCTGCCTGGCGACGTAACCTGAGCGCGAGCCCGCCAATCTTGTCAAAACTGCAAAGAATGTACCGATGCAAAATCCGCGGGGAATTGAGAGGCTCCGCAAACCAATCTGGTCGGCTTGGGGTCGGCTTGGTCGAATTGCGACCAGACCGGTAAGAGGGCGACCGGCCAGGCGGCTGAGAGCCGAATGCACCGTCCTGGCTTAGGGTCATTTCGCTTGTCGTTTGAAGACAAGGATTCGCAGACCGTCCCGGACTTTGGTGGAAAACCCGGTTGGGAGCTGGTCATTGTCCTTATTCACACAAACCTTGAGGCAGTCCTTCTCCAATAAGTAGATGCCCCGCTTCCGTCGGCCGTTGGATCGCCCATCGAGCGGCCGGAAGGTGATTTCGCTTGGGGACTTGGTCGCATCCAGCTGGAATGTCGAACGACGCTCTGCCCCGACTTCCGGCCGGTGTGTGATATTGTGGCCGTCGATCAGCCAGACGAACCTTTGGCGATTGATCAGCGCCCGCGGGAGTTCCCAACCATCTGCCTCGACGGATACCAAGGTCCACGTTCCGCGGAGTTGTTCCCTCTCATTTTTGGTTGCGGCTGATTCGGGCAGGTCCTCGTAGACCGCGGCCACAGGTCCCCGCGAGGCGCTGACCGCGGCCTGCTGCGCCTGAAACGACTCTTGCGCGGCCGCCAATTGCGCTCGCTGTTGTTCGAGTCGCGCGCGTTCGCAATCGATGTCGGCCCGCTGTCGTTCGATCTCCTCGTTGCGTCTTCGTAGCTTTGCTTGCTCGGAGTCGAGCGCGGTTCTCTCCGCGTCGAGCGAATTTCTCTCGGACTGAAGTTCCCTCAACTGCTCGAGAAGGCTCGAGCCGGACTCGCTCACCTGCTTTTGGTCGGCCCTGAGAGTGGAGAGTTCCGCATCCAGCGATCGGCGCTGCGCGTCGACGGCCTTGCGCAGAGCGTCGAGTTCGTTTCGTTCTTTTAACGAAGAGGCTTTCAGTGCCGCGAATTCGTCGCGCTCCTTCGCGAGCGCCGACGCCGCCGCTTCGAGCGCGACGTGTCGCCCCTCAAACGCGGTCTGCGCTAACGCCAGTTCGGCGGTCTCCTCCTCTAAAATCGCCCGGTTCGCTTGAAGAGTTGCAGATTCGGACTCCAACTGCCGACGGTCTGACGCGAGCGCAGCCCGGTCCGCCGCGAGCGTTTCCTGGTCTGCTGTGAGCGTGCCTTGGTCGGCCGCGAAAGTGGCCTGGTCTGCCAAGAGTGTGGCCCGATCGGCCGCGACGCGCTGAGCTGCTTCGTCGAGCCCGCGCTGTCGCTTGGCCAGGTCCGCGGACTGCGCCTCCCGTTTCCGCGCACTTTGCTCCTCTGCTTGTTGGGCGGCCTCTTTCTGCCGAAAAAACTCGGTCTGGTCGTTCTCGAACTGCTCACGCGCGGCTTTTGCGGCTGATTGTTGCGCTTGCAACGCGGCGGCAGCGGACTCGACTTGGCTTTGTTCTTGCGCCAATGCCTGTCGTTGGTCGGCAAGCAGGCTCAGTTGCTCCTCGAGTTCCTTTCGGGCCGCGGCAATTTCTCCCAGCTCGTGTCGGGCGGACGCCAGGTTTTTGTGCTCGGCGTCGAGGGAGGCCTTCTCCGCTTCGAGTTCTGCCCGGGTTGCCGCGAGCGATTCCGCGCGGGCAACGAGTTCAGCCTGATCGGCTTCGACAGCATTTCGGGCCGCCGCTAGTGCCTGACATTCCTTCTCGGTTTGCTCGCGCTGGTGATCGACGGCTTCCCACGCCTGTTCGATCGTCTCCGCTTTTTGTTGGAGTGCCGTGCGATCGGCTTCGAATGCGCGCTTCGCCGAGTCGAGTTCTCGAGATTGAGCGAGAAGCTGCGATTCCGCTTTGCTGAACTGCTCCCGAGCGGCAGCAAGACTGAGAAGCTGGGCCTCCAGGGATTCATGTTGCGCGTCGAGCGATTGGCGCTGGCGGTGCAGTTTGTCCTGGTCCGCCGTTAAAGAACTCCGCAGCAGATCAAATTCGTCGCGCTGCCTCGCCAGCGCTGCCTTTGCCGCTTCGTGCTCGTCACTTTGGGACTGGAGTGTGGCCCGCAACGAGTCCAGGTCGGCCCGTTCCTTCGCTAAATTCGATCGGTCTTTTTGCACAGCCTGGCGTTCGGACTCAAACTGACGGCGGTCGGCTTTCGACTGCTTCTGCTGTGTCTCGAGAGCGGTCCGATCGGCCTTTGTCCGTGCAGCCGCTTCTTGAAGCTCACGCCGCAAGCTGGACAACTTGTTCCGTTCCTCCTCGATCTCCTTGCGTGCGGCGACCTGCTCGCTGTCGCGTCGTTCGATTGTCGCTCGCTGGAACTCGAGCGCGGTCCGCTCGCGGTTGATGCCCGCCCGCTCCTTCGCCACATTCGCTTGAAGTTCGGCCAGCCTTGCGCGCTCGGCCTCGGCCTCACGGTGCGCGTGCTCGACTGCCGTTTTCTGGACCTCGATTTCAGTCCGCAATGTTCGCTGCGTTTGCTGCTCGGCCGCGATCGACTTGGCGTGAGCCGCGAGCCGGGCTTGTGCAGCGATAAGTTCGTTTTGTCGGCGGTCGCATTCCTGGTGCTGCGCACGAATGGCTTCGTCCTGCCGCACAAGTTCAGTCTGCCGAAGGTCGAGTTGCGATTGAGCTGTTTCGAGCGCGGCTTGTTGCGATTGCAATTTAGACGCATCAGCGGTGAAGCGGCTGCGCGTTTCGGCGTGCTCGGCCGCTTGTCGATCGAGCTTCGCGCTGGGCTGTGAGGGCAGTTCGCTCTCGGTCAAGGCCCTCTTGCTCCTTCGCCAGGGTCGCCTGGAGATTGACGAGCGTGGCGCTCTCAGCCTCGTTTTTGCGGCGCTTGTCCTCGACGGCTGCTCTCTGCTGTGCCACTTCGGCCTGCAACGTCCCGAGCGATTCCTGCCTGGCCGCGATCGACTCGTTGTGCGCCGTCAGTCTGGCCTCGGCGGCAGTCAGTGCGTCGTCTCGCCGGTCGCATTCGGCTTGCCGCACACGAAGTGCTTCGTCTCTCCGACCAAGCTCCGCCTCTCGAGTTTCGAGGAGCGATTCAGCCGCTTGCAGCTCGGCTCGCTGCGATTGAAGCGCAGACGTGTCGGAGGTGAGCTGATTGCGGGTTTGCTCCAGAGCCTGCCGCTCCTCTCCGATACGGCGAGTTTCCCGCTCGAGCTCGGCTTGGGCTTGCCCAAGTTCTGCTCGGGATGCTTCGATCTCGGCTTGGGCCCGGGCGACGTCGGCCAGTTGATTCCGTTCGGCGGCGAGGCTTTCTCGCTCGTCGTCGAGAGCGGCCCTTTCGACGGCCAAATCGTTGCGCAGTGCCGAAAGGGAATCCTCCTCTCTGCGGGCTTCGTCTCGCAGTTTGTCGATCTCGGCCTGCCGCGACTGGTTGGACTGGTCGGCATCGGCCCGCAAGGCCTCGATCTCAAGCCGCGCTCGTTCCTGCGCCTCCTTTTCTTTCGCGATGCCGTCCGATCGCGCCTCGAGCTCCGCGCGAAGTGCCTCCAACTCCCGTCGAACCTCGTCGTCGTGGACCGCACGTTCGTCGCGGAATTGCTCGATGGCCAAATGCGGCGTGGGCGCGGCCTGCGGGTCAGCCTTCTGCGGCATAACCTCAGAAAATCCATTCAGGATCTCTTCCGAATATCGCGCCCGCAGGAGAAAAGTTCCCACCCGCAGCTCGTCTCGGTCGCCGAGTCGCTCAAAAGCCACCTGCCGCTTGTTGACGGCGATCCCTCCCCGTCCGGCAAGATCCACTACCCACAAACCGCTGTGCGTCAGAACAAGACTGAAGTGAACAGCAGAGACGCTCTGATCCTGCAGCCGCAACTTGCAACCGGCCGAACTGCCCCCTAAGACGATCAGGCGGGTGACAGCGGAGTTCGTTTGGTATCCGGCACCCGAGAAGAACTCAATTTGGACCTTGGGCATCGGCCCGAGTTGGCCCGCGTAGCGCTCGAGCGGATTAAAGCCGGGGGGCGCCTGTTCGCCTTCGCCCGCGAAGTCCGCGTCGACCAGCCGCACTTCGTACGGGCCGATATCGATTACTTCATCCGGCCCCAGCCAATGCGCGGGCGCGGCCCGTCGAGCCCGGGTGATTCGCCCTCGGCGCTTAGATCGATGCAGAACACGCGACCGAGCAGCGCTTGCAAGTAGAGGTGTCGGCGGCTCACCGCGGCATGATCCAGGCGCAAACCGCAGCCGCGCGAGCGTCCGATCAACACAAACGGGGCGTTGATTTCGTGAATCGTGGGGAGACCGTTCGTGGGGCCGGTCACCGCCAGGCGAAAGCGGCCGGGCAGCCCTGCGATCTTCTCCTTCTTTGCCGCCACGATCTTCGGCACGATTGGCTTCTGCTCCCTCGGTTTCGATGAGCCCTTTGCCGCTTTGTACACTGCGGCCCGCGTCGATGCCCGCTCCGCACGTGCTAAGCTTGGAGAAACCGCCGCCGAGCGCCCGCACGCGTCGGGCACCGGTCCCGACACAGTATTGCGATGACGCAAATACGCCTCAAGCTCGCGGAGTGATCGGCGGCTCCGGTTTCCCCGGGACAAGAAAGCTGTCTCGGGAGGAGGGCGAACTGAGCCACTACGAGGGTGCGCGTTCCGCCTCGAGCGGTGTGAACGAATGTCTCAAATCGACGGTTGAAAGGAGGTTGGGCGGGCTGCTTTCGGGCGAGATCGGCTTCCGTTTGCCGCGACACACGCGATACAATATTAATCGCAAGGCCGCCGTTGCGACGATTTGTTAGGTAGATGGCCTTGTCCTGCCGACCTGTCGTCCGGGCCCATGGCCCTGACGCCCGCTGTTAACCCCGCCTTCGGCAATCGGATCCGCTGTGCTTGCCGGTCCTTTGCCTGCCTGTCGTCAGATAAAGTTTGGAGAGATCCTGAGTGCGAACTGACCGGCTCAAGCGATCGTTCCGCGCCGCGGCCCGATGCGGCGTCGGAACCGGCCTTGCGCTCGTGGTGAGCGCTCTCGCGTGCGCGGGGCTTGTGCGGACGTCTGCAGCGGCCGACTCGAAGCCGCCCAATCCGGAGCAAGAAGCCTTCTTTGAGCTGAAGGTCCGACCGCTGCTAGTCGCCCGCTGCTTCCGCTGCCACGGTGAGAAGGAGCAAAAGGGGGGCATTCGACTCGATTCCGCGGAGGCACTTCTCGGCAAAACTCCCGACGAAGGGGTTGTGAAGCCAGGACATCCCGAGAGCAGTCGGCTCATGGAGGTCGTCAGCTACAAGGACGACCCGAAGATGCCGCCGGACGGCAAGCTCCCCGACGCCGACACTCAACTCCTGCGCGATTGGATCCGCCGCGGCGCCTATTTCCCGTCGAAGGAGAGCGCCACCGCAACGGTCCCTCTCAGCAGTCCGGAAGGCATCGTGCGGGCGAAGAAAACGCTTTGGTCGCTGCAACCGGTAACCTTGCCGATTCCCCCCAAGGTGAAGAACCCGGAGTGGGTCAAGACTCCCATTGACCAATTCGTTTTGGCCAAGCTCGAGGCGAACGGCCTGAGCCCGTCGGCCGTCGTCGATCGTCGGACGCTGCTGCGTCGCCTGTCGTTCGACCTCATCGGTTTGCCGCCGTCGTTCGAGGAAGTGCGGGCGTTCGAGCAGAGACCGTTCCCCCGAAGCGGTCGAACGGGTCGTCGATCGTTTGCTTGCCTCGCCGCTTTACGGCGAGCGCTGGGGCCGCCATTGGCTCGACGTCGCGCGGTATTCCGACACGAAGGGCTATGTCTTCACCGAGGAACGTCGCTATCCCTTTTCGTACACCTACCGCGATTACGTGATCGATGCCTTCAACAAGGATTTGCCGTTCGATCGCTTCATCGTGGAGCAGATCGCGGCCGACCGGTTGGATTTGGGGACCGACCACAGCGCGCTGGCGGCGATGGGTTTTCTGACGGTTGGCCGGCGATTCAGCAATAACATCAACGACATCATCGATGATCGCATCGACGTCGTCTCTCGCGGACTGTTGGGGCTGAGCGTCACCTGTGCGCGCTGCCACGATCACAAGTTCGATCCCATCCCGACCGATGACTACTACTCTCTCTATGGAGTGTTCGCCAGCTCCCCGGAGCCGGCGGAGCTGCCCCTGCTCAATGGGCGTCCGGAGAGTGCCGCGTTCCACAAGTTCGAGGGCGAAATGCATCGCTTGGAGCAGGCCCGCGAAGACTTCAAGGCGACAAAGCGGATTGAGGTGCAGGATCAAGTGCGGCTCAAGTCGGCCGAGTATCTTCGTGCCGCTTGGGATAGCCGCACGAAGGACGCGGGCACCGAGCGAAAGTCTGTCAATTCGCAGGGTCTGCGTCCGGTGCTGGTTCGTCGCTGGGCGGTTTATCTCGACCGGATGATCGCGTCTCCCGACCCGGTGTTCGCCGCGTGGCAGGAATTCGCAAAACTTCCCGAGAAAGACTTCGCCAACCGCTCTCCTGCGGTCGTCTCAAGACTCAAGACCTTGCCAACGACATCGGACGCCAAGGGGCGAATCAATCCGCTCGTGCGTGATGCATTTCTGCATTCCCCGCCCAAGTCGATGCGCGACGTGACCTCACAATACGGAATGCTGCTGGTTGCGGCCGAGCGCCGCTGGAAGAAGTTGCTGAAAGAGTCCCCTGTCGGCAAACAGCCCTCCGCACTGCCCGAACGCGAATGGGAAGAGTTGCGGCAAATCCTATATCGAGAAGACAGCCCGACTGTCGTGGCATTGGAAGACGTCAAGCGGGTGCTGGATCGTGCGGGACGGAACCAGCTTGTCAAACTGCAAAACAAGATCGAGGCTCTGCGGGCCAGTTCACCCGCCGCTCCCCCCCGCGGAATGGTGCTCACGGACTCTCCGAATCCGGTCGAGCCTGCGGTCTTCATTCGCGGCAACCCGGACCGACCGGGCAAGCGGGTTTCCCGCCGCTTCCTGCATGCTCTCGACGAAGTGCGGGCAAAACCCTTCCTGAGAGGCAGCGGCCGACTGGAGTTGGCCGAAGCAATCGCGAGCCCGCAGAATCCGCTGACGGCCCGGGTCATTGTGAATCGAGTTTGGATGCACCACTTCGGTGCGGGACTCGTGCGGACCACGAGCGACTTCGGAATCCGCGGCTCGGGACCGTCGCACGCGGAGCTGCTCGATTATCTCGCCTCCCGATTCATGCAGGAGGGATGGTCGCTCAAGAAACTGCATCGGCAAATTGTCCTGTCGGCGGTTTACCAGCAGGCCAGCCTGCTCCGGCGTGATCAAGAGGAAAAAGATCCCGAAAACAAGCTGCTGTGGCGCAAGAATCCGAGCCGTCTCGAGTTCGAGCCGATGCGCGACTCGTGGCTGGCGGTCGCGGGCAATCTCGATCTCAAACTCGGCGGCCGGGGTTTTGACATTCAGACGGCGGCGGAACGGGGGCGCCGGTCGGTCTACGCCTTCATCGACCGCCAGGACTTGCCACAGCTCTTCCGAACATTCGACTTTGCCAGTCCCGATGTCAGCACGGCCCAACGCCCGCAGACGACCATCCCTCAGCAGGCGTTGTTTTCGCTTAACTCCTCCTTCTTGTTGGCCCAGGCCCGCGCTCTGATCCAATCCGATGCGGCAAAGGATCCGGCTGAACGCATCAGGCTGCTGTATCGCCGGATTTTTGCACGCGACCCGTCGGACGCAGAGCTGCAATCGAACCTGGCCTACATCACCGAATCGAACGCGACCGAGCCGCCCGACGACGTCGTGAGCGCATGGCGTTACGGCTACGGAACACTGGACGTCGATGCCAGGCAAGTGCGGGCGTTTCATGAGTTTCCGCAGTTCGTCGATCAGCGTTGGGGCGGCACAAAGCTTCCGGATGCCACGCTCGGTTGGGCGCACCTCACCGCGCGCGGCGGCCATCCTGGCGGCGATCAACAGCACTGCGCCATCCGCCGCTGGGTGTCTCCGATCGCGGGCGAAATCGACATTCGCGGCACGCTCGAACATCCGTCCGAGCATGGCGATGGAATCCGTGGCTGGATCATTTCGAGCCGGCAGGGCGTTTTGAAGGAGTGGATCGTCAAGCACGAGAAGCGCCCGACCGCGATCGACTCGGTCGCCGTGCGACCGGGAGAAACGCTCGACTTCGTTGTCGATTGCCGGCAGTCCGACGACAGCGACGGATTCGGCTGGGCACCCGTGATTAAAACGAAACAGCACGCAGGCTCGTCGGCCAGCGTCGTTCAACTGTGGCACTCCGCGAATGACTTCAGCGGACCTCCGCCTCCGCGTCTGACCGCTTGGGAGCAACTGGCTCAGGCCCTGTTGGTTTCCAACGAATTTGTGTTTGTCGATTGAAACCAGGATCGCCCTCATGATTGATCGCTTTACGGCAAATCTCGCGGCGAAAACCAACGGGGCGTTCTGCACGCGTCGCGAAATGCTGGTCCAATCGGGTCTGGGACTGGGAGTGTTTGGATTGGCCTCGCTCTTGGGCGCGCCGCCGGCCAGCGCCATGGACTTTGAAAATCCGCTCGCTCCCAAGCCACCGCACTTTCCCGCCAAAGCCAAGCACATCATTCATATTTTTCTGAACGGCGGCCCGTCGCACGTCGACACGTTCGACCCGAAGCCGATCCTGGCGAAATATGCCGGAAAGCCTCTGCCAAACGAAAACCTGCGCACCGAGCGAAAAACGGGAGCCGCGTTTCCTTCCCCCTTCAAATTCAAGAAATATGGGCAAAGCGGCATCGAAATCAGCGAGATCTTCTCCCATCTCGGCGAACATGCCGACGAACTGTGCGTGATCCGCTCGATGCACGCGGACGTTCCGAATCACGAACCGTCATTGATGTTGATGAACTGCGGCGATGCCAGTCTGCCTCGCCCCAGCGTCGGCTCCTGGCTCACCTACGGGCTGGGAACCGAGAACCAGAACCTGCCCGCGTTTGTCGTCCTCTGCCCGCGCGGTTATCCGATCAAGGACACCGAGAACTGGCAGTCGGCCTTTTTGCCCGGCAGCTTTCAGGGCACCTACGTCGACACGCAATTCACGCAGGTCGACAAGCTGATCGCCAATATCCGCAACCGCAGCATCACCTCGACTCAGCAGCGCCGGCAGTTGGACCTGATTCAGGAAATGAACCGCCGCCATGCCGAACGGCGGCAGAATGAGAGCGCTCTGCAGGCCCGCATCCAATCGTTCGAACTGGCCTACCGCATGCAGATGGAAGCCACCGACGCATTCGACGTCGAGCGCGAGCCGGCCCATATTCAGGAGGCGTACGGTACGAACGTCGAAGCCCGGCAGCTCTTGATCGCACGCCGGCTTGTCGAACGCGGCGTCCGTTACGTTCAAGTCTGGCAAGGGGAGGGACAACCCTGGGACAGCCACGACGACCTGAGGGAACGGCACAGGGCCCTCGCCGGGACCATCTCGAAGGCCATCGCCGCCCTCTTGACCGACCTCAAACAGCGGAGTCTGCTCGACCAAACTCTAATCGTTTGCGGCGGTGAATTCGGCCGCACGCCGACGGTCGAGCTGCCGCAAAAGGGGGCCAACGCGGGCAAGATCAACGGGCGCGACCACAACCATTACGGGTTCACCGTCTGGCTGGCCGGCGGCGGCTCCAAGGGTGGCTATGTCCACGGAGCCACCGACGAATGCGGCTTTGCGGCGGTGGAAAAGAAAGTCCACGTCCACGACCTGCACGCCACCATGCTTCATCTCATGGGGCTGGATCACAAGAGGCTGACGTATCGCTTCGCGGGTCGCGACTTCCGGCTCACTGACGTGCACGGCAACGTGATGAAAGAACTCATCGGCTGACTGCGGAACCTGTTTCCGCTCGCATTCGCATTCTCTGCGGCCGATCCGGTTCCGGAAACTGCGGTTCGCGTGCCGCAAAGTCCAGCGTCGTCAGCTTCTCATTCTCGCGATTCCAAAATGAGTCGCAGCAGCCTTCCGAACTCTTTAGCGGTTACTTCCCGGCCGGAAACGTCACTGTTCACCCGATGCACGACGACGAGATTCAGCGACGGCACCATGACGAGGTAGTGGCCGCGCGTTCCCCAGGCCCAGAAGGATCCATCGGGCAAGGTTACCCTTGGCAGGCCTTTGCCCTCGGCCGCGACCCACCACATGTATGCGTAACCGCATGTACCAGTGTCGGAATACGACTGAGTGCTCTCTTCGACCCACGCTCGCGGGATGACCTGCCGGTCGCGCCACGCACCCTTGCGAAGGTACAGCAAGCCAAACCGCGCTAGGTCCCGCGTCGACATTCGCAGCGGGTAGCCGGGGTGCCGTGACTCCGGCCCATGCTGATAGTCCCCGTCAGTGACACGGAAGTCTTCCATTTGGAGCGGGTCAGCGATCCGCGTTTTGAATGCATCGAAGATCTTTTTGCCGGTCTCTTGCTCGAAGATGGTGCCCAGGACATTAAAGTCCCAGTTGTTGTAATACCAATGGCTGCCCGGCCGGTAACTGCCGCGTCGGGGACGGACCAGAGCCATGTCCGGCGTCTCCAAGGCGGCCGGATGATATATGCCGGAGCGCGACCGAAGCAGGTCGCGAACCGTCGCCTGCTTCTCAGCGGGCGTCAGGCACGGAGGCGTGTCGTCAATGCCAAGTTCGGCCAGACTCTCCCCCCGCTTGATTCGACCTTCGCTCACGGCTATGCCGTACAAAGCGCTCAGAAGACTTTTCCGCATCGAGTGCATCATGAACTTGGCCGACACGTCGCCCCATTGGCACAGGACGCGGCCGTCGACAACGACCATGACGGCAGCCGTGTCAATGAAATCGCTGTAGGACTTGGCGCGCGCCAGCTTGCCCGACGACCAGCCGACCGTCTCCGGCTGTTCGATCGCCTCCCACGATTTGCCAGGGTACGTCGCTCCGCCGGCCGCGGACTGAACGACGCGTCGAAAGTGACGGTTGCCGTATTCAACTCTGTCCTTGCCAAACTGCACCGAATCGCCGTCCCCCGTGAAAAAGAGGCCGGGTTGGTATTCCGTCAGTTTCAGCTTGTCATTCCAGTACAAATAGCCGTTCTTCAAAGTCACGGCCTTTTCGTCATCCCGTCCGTAGGCCTGTGCATGATAGCGCCCGAGGTAGCTGCCCCACTCCGCCTTCCCCGGCCCGGGAGGGTCGCCCGGGGAGTCGTTGCGCACCAGGAAGCTGATGCCGTTGTCTCCGTGGTTCCGCACCTCGCGTACACTTCCCCGAGCGTCTAACAGGAACTCGTAAAGATCGCCGCCGCGGCTGAACCGCGTGGACGAATGCGCGTCCAGGGGACTGTCCCGCTTGCCCCGCACAATATGGAGCCGGCCGCTCTCCACGCGAAATGTGGTCAGCTGCGCTCCGACCAGGTAGGTCCCTTCGAGCCGCCGGAGCCTGTCGGGCTCGAGGTCGATCGACGGTTCCCGCGTCCAGGGAAGTGGCTCGTCCGGGACCAGGGCGCCGCGCTTGGCTCGAATCATCGCTTGCAGCGTCCGGTCGGCCAGGTCCGCGACGAAGTTGTCGCCTTCTTCGGCGTTAGAGAGAACGATCACGCCCACTCCGTATTGCGGGATCCAACGTTGATCCGTGGAGTAGCCGTAGCCGCCACCACCGTGAAACACGAGCGTTGCGCCGTGATAGGGTCGGCTCGTGACTCCGAGGGCATAACCGGCCTTTTGTTCGGGAAGGACGAACTGTGGTGTATACATCTCCTTAAGAAGGGCTGCGTCGATGAGGCGATGACCGCCGGCAACACCTCCGGCCAGGTGGAAGGAGACGAACTTGGCCATGTCGCGCACTGTCGAATACAGTCCTCCCGCGCCGAGCATCGGCACTTCGAGCGGCGGGACTTCGCCGTCCTCGATGTGTCCCCGCGCGGTCCGAGCGCTCGAGCGCTTCGCTCTGGTCGAACGTGCTCGACGTCATCCCAAGCGGTTCGAGCAGTTCCTCGCGCATGAGCCGCGGGAAGGGCTTGCCGGCGCGAACTTCAAGGGCGTAGGCAACGAGATCAAAGCCGAGATTGGAGTAGCGAAAGCGCTGCCCCGGCTGGCACTTTAGCCATGTGTCGCAGATGCTCCGAACGTGCTCATCGAAGGTACATTGCCAGGCGCCGTAGTTGTTGCCGATGGGAGCCTCGTGGCAGAGCCCTCCCCAGTGGCTGAGCAGATGGCGAAAAGTCAACTGCTCCGCCTTCTCCCTACCCCACGGCGAATTGACGCGGAATTGGGGCACCGCCTGCCACACGGGCTGATCCAGTGTGAATCGCTTCTGGTCGAGCGCTCTCATGAATGCCGTAGCAGTGTAAGACTTGGTCACCGACTGGAGACTGAAGAGCGTGTCAGCAGTAACCGGCTGCTTTCCGAACTTGTCGGCGAAACCAAAGCCTCCGAGCCAGACAACTGTCTGGTCGTCAACCAGGGCCATTGCTGCCCCAGGCACCTTGTGCTCCTTCAGGAGCTTCGGCACCTCACGCCGAAGTTGAGTGATGACGGCGGCGTAATCGGCCTGGTGAGGCGAATCCTTCGGCAGTTCGGAAGCGGATTTCGCGAGACCATTACCATCGATATGTCCGGTCTCGCGTCCTGGAACCTGACGGGCGACGACCAGAGCCCTACTGAGACTCAGGAAAATCAGAGCGCAAACTACGACGATCCGCATGCGGAAGACCATTGGCCGCTTTGCTCCGCGAGCTTCGGATGTAATTTCGCCTGAGTTATAAGCTTGATAAGAGCGGCTGTCTTGCACCGAATTAGCTGCGTTAACTCGGATTAAGGTCGGGTGCGAAAACAACCCCGATAGGCGGCAGGCGTCGTGCCGGTCACAGACTTGAAGACACGGCAAAAGTGGCTTTGGTGGGCGAACCCCGCGTCGAGGGCAATTTCCGCAAGCGTCATCTTCGTATCGATTAACTTTCGGGCCGCGAAGGCAATGCGAGTCCGGCGCAGAAAGTCGAAAGGCGTGCAGCACAGATGCCGGCGGAATACGGTCACAAGATGCACCGGGTGAACACCGGCTTCGCGTGCCAGTTCCTCGAGCGTCAAATGTTCCCGGAAACGGGACTGAATCAACTCCTTGACTCGCCGCAACCAATTTGGTGGCCGCGGGCTTCCATCGGCGATCGATTCCCGCGCGGCGTGGGCGACCAATTCAAGTGCCAGACCCTCTACGGCGAGAGGGGAGGTATCGTCGGGAGCTCGGACTTCCCGGTAAAGCCGTGTCGCTAACCAGACCGGCATCCCACCGCGGAATTCGAACGGCCGGTCCAAAGCCAGCGAGAATTCACGGACACGTTCCATCCACCAGGCGTCGAACTCAACGTGCAGGCAACGACCGCCGGATCCGTGCCAGAAGTCCGAATGGGCTTCGCCCGCTGGATGAAACACCAGGTTGGATGCCACGCATGTCCGCCTGTGCCTCCCGCAGATTTGCGTGCAACTGCCCTCCAGCACGAAGTAACAAAAGGCATGCTCGTGCGAATGCGTGGCGCTGCGAAACCGTGGACCGTATGCTGACTCGACCAAACGCAGATGGTCGACCCGGTATGTCTTGAGAGTCTGCCCCAAAAAGGAACCAGGTCGAAGTCGCGAACGTTGCATGCGGGACAATCTCGATAGTCACGACACGCCGCCAGCACAAAGGATGTTTCCCCGACGCGGGCTGGGACGTTGCAGGCCCTCATTCTATTCGGACGGAGTACGCAAAGTCGATCTGCGATTCGCGGCCGATCACTTCTCGCGATCCAAGCGTCGCCGCAGCCTTCCCGGCTGCTGAGCAGTCACTTCTCGGCGGGAATGTCGCTGTTCACCCATGCGCGGCGACGAGATTGCGCGACGGCGGCCAACAGATCGAGAAAATTAAGCGTGACATTTGGGCGCCCTTGTCGCCAGATTGATGCGGCCGAAGACGAAGTTTGGTCAAATGGCGACCAAAAAAGCCGTGCTACAAGGAACTTGCGCCGGGTGTAACCACTCGCGGGCGTCATGGGAGAGGTTCGCATGCAATCGAAAACAGAATCGGCGTCGGCTTGTTCGAGCAGCAGGGCAACGATCCGGTCGCGGTGGATTGCGTCGAGCTTGATCGCTGCATCCGTCTTGGGCTTTTCTTGCCGTAACCCTTCGGGCCGTGCGGCCGACCAACCCGCATCGCGACAAAACCCCTGGACGCTCGAAGAGGCCCAGGCACAACTGCGGCTTTATCCGCGGGATGCGTATCTTCAGTACGTCGTCCTGATGTTGGAGCGCCAACGCGGCGGGGGCGTGGGTGAATCGGCTGCGACGACGATGCCCTTTAACCCAGGTCGCGGCGCGGGCGTCGACCTGTTCAGCCTCTTCAGCGGGTCGTCAGCCGTCCAAGAGAGCCTGCAGCTCGACACGATGCGCGGCGAGCCGGCTCCCGGCCAACCGCCCCGACAGCGACCGGGTCAACCTTTCAGGCAGCCGGTGGGCGGGGCGCCCGCCCCCACTCCACCCGCCAAGCCGGTGAAAATGTCGTCGATCGGGGGGCCGACGATCCAAAGCCATCCGTGGGACAAGCTGCTCAACGGTCGCAAGCCGCAGATTTCGCCGCTCGCCCGCTGCGTCCCGTCCGATTCTTATTTCATCGACTTTCACTCGCTGGAAAAGCTGCTCGAGGCGATCGAAACGAGTGATCTGTGGGGCCAGCATCTCTTCAGCCAGGCCTATCAGGAGGCGCGCACGCAGCTCTTCGCCACGCGTCTGCGCGAACAGTTGGCCGTCGAAACCAATCCCTTGCTGCGGCCGTTCTACGACTCGGTCGTCAGCGAAATCGCTGTCACCGGCAGTGATCTTTATGCGCGCGAGGGGAGCGACGTCACGCTGCTCTTCCGATTCAAGCAACCCGAGCTGTTTCACACGCGAATGGACTCTTTCCTGACCAAGGCTGAAAAATCGCACCGCGATGCACGCCGCAGCTCCGGAGAGTATCAAGGCATTCCCTATGTCGAAGTCTCGACTTCGGATCGATCGGTTCACGTCTTCTCGGCGTACCCCGAACGCGATCTGCACGTGCGCAGCAACTCGCGCATAGCCCTAGAGCGCGTGATCGACGCGATCCACGGCAAGGCTGCCGACGGCCGGCCCGTCACTCGATTGGGTGACACACCTGAGTTCGCCTACGTCCGCACCCTGATGCCCGAGGGGGCTCCCGAAGAGGACGGCTTCATTTACCTGTCGGATCCCTTGATTCGCCGTCTCGTCGGCCCGCAGCTCAAGCTGACCGAGCGCCGACGGATGGTCTGCTACAACCATCTGCGGATGATCGGTCACGCCGCGTTGTTCCATCTGACTCAAGAGGGGAAAAAGCCCGCATCGCTGGCTGAACTGGCCACGTCGCATTGCGCTCCCGGCGAGTTCGGCAAGGGCCGTCTCACCTGCCCCGACGGGGGCACGTATACCCTCGCGCCCGATGGCCTGACGGCGGTCTGCTCGCATCACGGCCACGCTCACTCGCTCATCCCCTGTTGTGAAATCCCGCTCACCCAAGTCACCGCTGACGAGGCCCAGCAATACAAGGCATTCCTCGACAACTACAACCAGTATTGGCGGACGTATTTCGATCCGATCGCGCTGCGGATTCAAATGCGGCCCGAGCGCTATCGCATCGAAACGATCGTGCTCCCGTTGATCGACAACACCGTCTACAGCACGCTGGCCCAGGCGACCGCGGGCGCGCCCGAGGCGCTCGATGCGCTCCCCGTTCCCAAACGCAACATCTTCAGCGTCGCCGTGAAGCTCAACAAAGCCGCCCTCGCAAAGTTGTTGGGAGTCGAGTCGCTCCTCGAGACACCCGCATCGAACGCAGCGGCGCCCGATACCCAACAGGTCATCGATCACCTTCGACAACTGGCCAACGCCTGGCACGAGTATCACGACGTTTTCCAGGCGTTTCCCGCGTCGCGGCCGCAAATCGACGCAACGCCGAACAGCAGGAAGTCGGGATTGAGCTGGCGAGTTCAGATCCTGCAGTATCTCGGCCAAGAAGAGCTGTTCTCTCGGTTCCATCTCCACGAGCCATGGGACAGCCCACACAACAAAGCGCTGATCACCCGGATGCCTGCGATCTATCGGCCGGCGGACGCAAAGCTCGCCGCCCAAGGCAAGACGCGAATGGTGGCCGCCCTCGGCGACAAATTGATCACTACGAAAAACGGAAAACCGACAAGAATCCGCGAGATCACCGACGGCACGTCGAACACGATCATGCTGGTGGAAGCCGATGACCAGCACGCCGTCGTCTGGACGAAGCCGGGCGAACTGGAGGTCGATCTCGCCAAGCCGCTCACGGGATTGAAGATTCACCCTCCGGGCGGGTTCCTCGTTGTGATGGCCGATGGACATGTCCGATTCCTGCGCGGGCATTGCGCCGACCACGCTTGCCGCGCTGTTCACTCGCGCGGGGAACGAAGCCGTCGCGCCTGGTCCGAAGGAGGAAATCCCACTGCCAAATCCTCCGGCCCAAGGGGGCTGGCTGTTTGGGTCCAACGACGAACTTTTGCGGTCGCTCAAAATCGGGGAGTTTCTCACCAAAGGAATCGGCGACGAGATCGCCCTGCACGTCTGCGATGCCGATCCTTTGTTTGACTTCAGCCTTCCCGTGCGCTGGGCCAGGCGTTGGGAAATTTCAACGGTCCGGGTGCGGGCGGGTTTATGAACGGGAATGAAATCCTGTTGATCGGCCTGGTCATCTCGGTGCTCCAATCGCCGGTCTACATTTCGGTGCCCGTGCACGATGCGAAAGTCGTCGATGATTTCCTGGACCGGCTCGATCGCCAACTCGCGGCTCTCGCTCGGCAGAACGAGTCGCTCGGTGGATTCTTGGAATTCAGCCAGGAGTTTTATCGCCTGCGCGAGTCCGGTCTTCCGATCCACGCCTACGCGTTTCAAATCGGTCCGATCAAGTGGCGCTTGTTCTGGGCCCGGATCGGCAACGGCCTTTACATCGCCAGCAAGCCGTTCATTCTCAGCGACATCGCCGCTCTCGACTCGGCGCACCAGACGGCACATCGCGGAACCGCCGAACAACCGGCGCACGCCATGGTCCGAATGCGGCCTGAAAACTGGAAACGAATTGTCCCGAGTTACAAACTCGGTTGGGCCGAGAACAATCGAGCGGCCTGTCTGCATAATCTTGGCCCGTTGTCGAGCCTGGCCCGGGCCGTCGTCCCGCTCGCCGACCGCAAGCCCGGCGCCGACCTCCCCGCGGAAATTCGCCAACTGGGCGAGACGATCTACGACACGCACTTCTACTGTCCGGACGGCGGGCACTATGTGTTTGACGCCGACGGATCGGTGGCTTGCAGCCTTCACGGTTCGGCCCTCTCGCCCCGCCAGCCTGACGCCCCGTCGCCCAAGAGCGATCTGGGCCGTTTGCTGGAGAACTTTACCGACATGACGCTCTTGTTGACGTTCCGCGAAGAGGGTCTGCACGCCCTCGTCACGATCGACCGCAAGAAGGGACGCTAGCGGGAGCCTCGATTTTTCGAAGAAAACCACCCACCGCCCGACAAGCCATGCCGCACGCTTCCGCAACGGACTGCTTCCGATAAACTGAACTATTGCGAGGAAGCAATCACAAAATACCACGAGCGGCCGCGAAGGGTTTGGATGTCTCCCTCGCCGGCTTGTCCCCTGGGAGGTTTCGATGAGACGGCTGTTGGTCTGCGTCACCGTTCTGTGTGTTCTCCCCGGCACGGGGCTTTTCCACCGTACGGCCCGAGCGAACGAGCCGGCTGAGTCGAACTCGGCGCCGGTCGTGCTGGAACTCGACGCCAGCGACGCGCCGCAAAAGATCTATCATGCGCACCTTATCATCCCGGTAGAGCCCGGCCCGGTCACGCTCTATTACCCCAAGTGGATTCCCGGGTCGCACGGCCCGTCGGGCCCGATCGCCAATGTCGCCGGCCTCAAGATGCACTGTGACGGCAAAGACGTGCGTTGGCGGCGTGACGACGTCGACATGTACGCCTTTCACTGCACGGCACCAGAAGGTGCCAAGACGCTCGACGTGGCGCTCGACCTGCTAGCGGCCGGCCGCGGAGGATTTGGCGACCAGACGGCCAACATCTGCGTCATCCGCTGGAACCAGTTTGTGCTTTATCCAAAAGGCAAGCCGATCAATGAAATCCCCTTCCAGGCGTCGCTGAAGATTCCGGACGGCTGGAAAATGAGCACGTCGCTGCCGATCGAATCGCAAGACGGCGCGACGGCCAAATTTGGAAAGGTCGATCTCGAGACGCTGGTCGATTCGCCCGTCCTTGCTGGCCGATATCATCGCGAAGTCCGTTTGGGCAAGGGCGAACCGGCTCATTACCTCGACCTGGTGGCCGACAGTGCGGCCGCTTTGGAGATCACGCCCAAGCAGAAGGCCCGCTACGAAAAGCTCGTGGCCGAGGCCGTGGCGCTGTTCGGAACGCATCACTATAAGTCGTACCGCTTCCTGGTGACGCTCAGCGACAAAATGGGCTATCACGGCCTCGAGCATCATCAGTGCAGCGACGATGGCATGCCCGAGCACTCGATGGCCGACGACGAAGCCGGCAAGGCCATCGACTACCTGCTGCCGCACGAATATGTGCACTCGTGGAACGGCAAGTACCGCCGCCCCGCTGGGCTTGTCACGCCGACTTATCAGGAGGCCAACAACACCCGCCTCCTTTGGGTCTACGAGGGACTGACCGAATATCTGGGCACGATCCTCACCGCCCGTAGCGGCCTGTGGACGCTCGACGAAGCCAAAGACTATCTCGCCGTGACGGCCCAGCAACTGGAAAACACGAAGGGCCGCGCCTGGCGGCCGCTCGAGGACACGACGCTCGTCGCCCCCATGCGGGCGTATGAAGCCAGCGGCGGTTGGAGTGCCTGGCGACGCTCGGTCGATTACTACGATGAAGGGACGCTGATCTGGCTGGAGGTCGACACCAAGATTCGGCAACTCACGAACGGAAAGCGTTCGCTCGACGACTTCTGCAAGCACTTCCACGGCGGCACCGACGGCAAGGTCGAGTGCAAGCCCTACGACTTGGAAGAGATCGTCTCTGACCTCAACGCGGTCGTCCCCTACGATTGGAAATCTCTCCTGACCCAACGCGTGACCGAAACCGCCGACAAGGCGCCGCTGAATGGCTTCCAGCAAGGCGGCTGGCGCGTCACGCTGGGCGAAAAGCCGACGTCTTTCGAAAAGGCCGTGCAGGGTCTTCGCAAGCGGTCCGACCAGTCCTCCTCCATTGGTCTGTCGCTGGGACCGGACGGCGAAGTCAGCGACGTCGTCCTCGGAACGCCGGCGTACAAAGCGGGCATCGGGCCGGGTATGAAGATCATCGCGGTCAACACGCGCCGCTATAGCTCAAAGGTGCTCGACGAAGCGCTCACCGCCAGCAAATCGCCCGGTCAGGCGATCATCCTGCTGCTCGAGGACGGCGACTTTTACCGGACCTTCAAGCTCGACTACCACGGCGGTGCCAAGCACGCCCGCCTCGAGCGGTTGAAGGATCAGCCCGACCTTCTGACCAAGATCCTCAGTCCGCTCACCGGGCCAAACGAAACGAAACCGGCGAAGGACCAAAAAACCGCCGGCGGCTAAACTGAGGCAGGTCGGCCGCGGACACGCGGAATGACTTAACTGCAATACGAAGCTCGGGAATCGCAGTCGGCGATTTCCGAGCTTTTTTTGCCGGCGTCGAGGACCATGCGGATGTCCTCGGCAGACATGCCGCGCTCGAGCATGTCGTGTTTCAGTTCGGCTGCGATCTCCTTCTTTCGGACGTCGCTCCAAATGCCACCCAAAACGGCGACGAAACCGATGAGAAGGCCGCCAGTGAGGGCGATGATACCCATCAACGGCCCGAAATTCCTCGACAACATATCAACCATGTTCGGAGCTCCCCGGAAGACAGTTTGATTTTAGCAAGTGATCGAATGGCGTGCTCTATCGGGGTCCGCTTTATCGAGAAGTGCGAAACGACAGCTTTCCGGGCCCCGACGAATTCTTGCCCGGCCGTTTCCAGACCGACAGCTTGTGTCCCCTCCCGGCCTTTGCGGCAAAATCACTCGGCCGGCCCTTGCCGGGAGCAGTGTAACACAGCGTAAAGGTCCCCTCGTCCAGGCGATATATGCCCGGGGCGACCTGCTTGCTGTCGAGCATCGCGTCGATCGCCTTGGGCGTCTGGGCGGGGTCGAGCTTGACCGTCACTTCTTCGACGACCTTGCCATCGTGCAAGAAGCTGACTTTGTCCCCCCGGACGGTGCACCGCATCCCGTTCGGCGGCGTGACGGCCGACTCGACGCCGTCAACACGGCCCGAGACCATCATCCACTCGCCCTGCAACCGGTCCAAATCCTTCGGGACCGCCGCGTGAGATTTGTCCCCCGGCGAGAGCAACATCAACGTCAGCAACAGCGCGTGTTTCGAGCCCATGTGAAAACTCCGGTGCGAAGAGAATGTGCCGTGCACCGGTATTCGTCCTCCCAGTCCCGATCTTGACCGAAAACTCCGCCACCAGAGACCCAACCCGACATCGGGACGCGTTTGGGTCCCATAACGCGCGAGTGTCCCGTCCCACGTAAGCTTTCGGCGTAACTCGTTCATTCTTTGTGATTTGCAGTGGGACAAGTTCGCCTTCGCGAAGTTGTCCCGCGGTCCAAGAAGTTGTCCCACGGGTCCCAGCTGCCTGGAGCTTGCGGTGCCAGGAGCGACCGCGTCGGTCATCCGTCATCAAGATGACGCGAGCCCCATTGAGTCGGTCGCAGGTCGTGGGACTGGTTTTGCTCCTATTCCGCAATTCTGTCCCGTCCCATCGATTTCTCTTCGCAACCAATTTACCCATCACGCTTTAAGGTGGGACAACTTCCGAACTCTGAAAGTGTCCCACGAGCGGGACAAGTCCCACCGGGATGCCAGTGCCCTTCGATCTCTGTTTGAACTTCCCCAGGTTTCGTGGGCGCGGGTGATGGGTTGTTCCGTGCAGGCAATGCCCTTGGAGGAGTTGCCTTCGTCGGAGCCGGTCGTCGGTCGCTCACCCTCGGTGGCGACTGACGGCTGGCGGAGACGATGGCGACTCCGGACGTTGCCTTTGTGGGTGAGGTTCGAGGGAGCATCAAGCCGCTTCCTCGAACCTCGTCGGACTCTGGTAGCCGATCGCCGAATGCCTCCGCACCCGGTTGTAAAAGACTTCGATGTACTCGAACAGGCTCTGCCGCGCTTCCTCGCGCGTGGCGTACCGCTCTTGGTGCACCAACTCCTTCTTCAGCGTCGCAAAAAAACTCTCCATCGGCGCGTTGTCCCAGCAATTCCCCTTGCGGCTCATACTGCACGTGATCCCACGCGACGCCAGCAGCCGTTGATAACTTCCGCTGGCATATTGGCTGCCACGATCCGAATGCGCCAGAAGTTCCACCATCGGCAGCTGCCGGCCGATCGCCATCCGCAAGGCCTCGTTCACCAACTCGCTCGTCAGCCGCTCTCCCAGCGACCAGCCCACGACCTTCCGCGAGTACAAATCCTCCACCGCCGCCAGGTACAACCAGCCTTCGTCGGTCCACACGTACGTGATATCCGAGACCCATTTCTCGTTGGGACCACGCGCCTCGAATTGTCGATCCAACACGTTTGGGGCCACCGGCAGCCGATGATTCGAGTCGGTCGTGTGCCGGAACTTTCGGGCCGTCGTCGCTCGCAACCCGCTCTGCCTCATCAATCGCGCCACCGTGTTCTCGCTCACCCGATGTCCCTGCGCCACGAGCTCCCGCTGCATCCGCGGACTCCCGTAACTCCGCTTGTGCCTCTGGCCATGGATCTCCCGCATCGCTTCCAACAGCTGCTCCTGACGCTGCCGGCGCCGGCTCACCGATCGCTTCCGCCAGGCGTAAAACCCACTGCGAGCCACACCCAGCACCGAGCACAGCACGCTCAGCGGCCACACCCTCCGATGTTCCCGGATAAACCCGTACCTCACTTCTTCTCGTTCGCGAAGAAGGCCGCCGCTTTTTTTAAAATGTCACGCTCCATCAACAGCCGCTTATTCTCCGCACGCAGACGCTCCAGCTCCGCACGCTCGTCGCCGGGAAGTGAACCTGGGGATGGACCCGCGTTGCCGCCCTCCGCCCGCCGCTTCCACTTGCCCAACAGATTCTCGGGAATCCCCAACTCCGCGCCGCTTCCGCGATCTTGTAACCCTCCTGCGTCACCAGTTTGATCGCTTCTTGCTTAAACTCTTCCGTGTACGTCCGATACTTCCGACTCATCTCTGGGCCTCCTCTTTGAAGAGATTACACTCTTCTCTGAGTGCCCACGATTCCTGGGGAACTCCAGTTGCCTCCGTTACCTCCTGTTCGAAGTGTTAATCTTCCTCGCCTTAGGCCGTTCTTTGCCGCGGCCCGGGGGCGCGCACTCCCATCGCGACGCAAAACTCGCCTATTTCCATTGTCCGCTGTTTTGATTTTCGCGGAAGCCCGAGTTTCCACGGCCGTGTAAACAACCTGGAAAAAAGTGCGTCCCTGGGTGGCCCGGACAAACTGTCCGGGCTGCGCAGCAGCAAGAGGCTCCTCAACCCGCGTTGGTCGCCTGTAAGCCCAGAACCTGATGTGTCAGAGCTTGCGGCCGATGATCGCGCTGAACGGGACCGGGCCGAAAAAGCGGCTGTCGACGGCCACGAATCGACGTCGCCCATCAATCAAAAGCTGTCCGCCGGGACGGTAACCGACCCGTCCGGCGGCTCGTCCTCTGGCGATTGTGGATGCAGATCTCGTCGGTGCGGCGTCGATGCGCGTGACCCTGTGGCCGATCTGTAACATACTGGTGCGAGGGCGGTTACGGTTTTCGCCCAGTTTTCGAGTACACTTCGCGTCGCGGTTAGACGGGAACGCACGGCTCGGTCGTCAATAGAAGCTCAGGCGACGCAAGCATGGCAGTTCTCGACTTCTCGCCTGTGGGCCCGAACAATTGCCCCTCGGCGAACCGCGTTTTGTCTGACTGCGTCCTTGACGGTGAATCGCCCCATTTCCAAGGAGGTCCTGACATGGCTGTTGCATTTCCGCAGATTCGAGTTGGCGAGCCGCTGCGTTTTAGAGCCTTGTCTGTGTTTCCGTTGTTTGCGCCGTCGAAGTCGTTGGTTGAGTACGCGCTGGCGGACGAGGTCATGCGCGATCAGTTGCTGACGGTGCACGAGATCTCGGAGGGGGGCTCGGTGCCTGAGCTTTTGGTCGAGAACAAGAGCGACTGGCGCGTGCTGTTCATCGAGGGGGAAGAACTCGTCGGGGCCAAGCAGAATCGAGTTCTCAACACGTCGATCCTGGTGGCCGCCAAGAGCAAGACCAAGATTCCCGTCAGTTGCGTCGAGCGGGGCCGTTGGGGTTACAAGGAGCCCCATTTCGCGATGAGCGGATCGCACTCGCCCTCGAGCCTGCGCTACACTCTCAAAGCTTCCGTGACGCAGTCGCTCAAATCCCGCGGCGATCGACACTCGGATCAGGGGGCCGTCTGGGGCGCCGTTGAGGCGACGAACTACGCCTGCGAGGTCGCGTCGCCGACCCATGCGATGTCGGACGCGTTCGAGACTTATGAGAAGCAGTTGGCCGAGTTTCGCGAGCACTTCAAATACGTCGACGGGGCGACGGGCCTGGCCGTCGTGATCGGCAAGCGGGTGGTCGGCTGCGACCTGTTCGACAAGCCCTCGACGTGCCGCAAGGTCTGGGACCGTCTGCTCTCCGGCGCGAGCCTCGAGACGATCGCCACCAAGGAGAGCGGCGAGGGGGCCGAGATCGCGGACATCGAAGGGCTGCTCGAGACGACGCGCGCTGCGAACTGGCAGGCCACGGCTCCCATCGGCGAAGGGGAGGAATACCGAGCCGAATTCCCTAACGGCGACCAGGCGTCTGCACTCACGTTCCAGGATTTCCTGGTGCACGGCAGCGTGCTGGCCGGCGCGAGCCGCGAGTAGCATGACGGTTTGATGCGGCTATTTCTGGTTCGCATTCTCCTTCGAAAAGCCTTCCAGGCCGGGATCGAGCTGCACGCCGAAGCTGTTGAGGGCCATCGAAACCAGGTTGTATTGGCCCACGGCGAAGACGAGATCCATCATCTGGCGCGTGTCGTAGGTTTCGGCCAGCGCGTTCCAGGTCTCGTCGCCGATGAACGAATCGGCGTGCAGTTCGTCCACGGCTTTGAGCAAGAGGCGGTCGTGCTGGCTCGCACCGGCGGCGTTCGGCCCCTGCTGAATGTGCCTGAGATCGTCGTCGGTGAGTCCGACGGCCTTGCCGATGCGCGTGTGCTGGGCCCATTCGTATTCGGCCCCGCAGAGCCAGCCGATGCGCAGGATCAAGATTTCGCGATCGCGGGGCGGCAGGGTGCATTTTCGCAGGACGTGATTTGCAAACACGAGCCAATCGCGGGCCAGGTCCGGGTGGTTGGCCATCGTGCTGAAGACGTTGTAGAGCCGCTTCTGCCGCTCGAGCGGCTCGAGGATCGCCTTTTGTTCCGGGGTCCACCGCTCCTTTTGGACCGGCGGAATTCGGGGTTTTGAGAGATGCGGCGGACGTCGGGGAGGCGTCGCGGGATCTTCGGCTCGATTTGGCGCGCTACTCACAAAGGCATCCTGCTGCTTGAGATCGCCGGGGTCAAATGCTTCTCGGGCTGCGCCCGTTGAGAGAATCAAAGCAATCACAACCGAGACACGCAATCGCGGCATGATATTTCTCCTGAGAAGGGTAATCGACGTGGCTGGGGACGAGCACGGCGAGCCCGCAGGTTTTCAATTCCTGGCGGCGAACCGAAGTCCGCCACAGGCGGAACCCCAGCCACCCAAAGACGAGGGGCAATGTCGGTCCAAGTGTTTCGCTAGCCAATGCGCACGCCCTGCCCGCCGTCGACGGGCAGGACGACGCCCGTGATGAACTGCGCTTCGTCGGATGCCAAAAAGACGGCCGCGTGGGCGACGTCCCAGGCAGTTCCCATCTTGCCGCGCAGCGGCACGGACGCGTGCCGTACGCGGATCAGCTCGTCTTTCGGAATGCCGCGCGCCTGCGACAGAGTTTCGATGGCCATTGGCGTCTCGATCAGGCCGGGCTGGATGGCGTTCACGCGAATGCCGTAGCGGGCGTTGGCGATCGCCGTGACCTGCGTGAGCGCGTTGAGTCCGGCTTTCGAGACCTTGTAGGCGGTGAGGTCGATCGCCGCGGCGACGGCCGCCAGCGAGGAGACGTTGATGATCGCGCCCGCCTCTTGTCGCCGCATCACCGGCAGCACCCGCTTGCAGGCGAGAAACGCGCTTTTCAAATTGACTGCCAGGATGCGGTCCCAAGCGTCTTCCTCGAGCAGAGTCAGCTCGCGATCGCCCGTGCCGATGCCGACGTTGTTATGCAAGATGTCGATTCGCCCATAGGCGGCCAGGCAGGCGTCGGCCATCGCCTGGCACGTGGCTTCTGAGGTGACATCGCCCTCGAAGACGCTAGTGCGGCCCTCGGCCCCCTCGCGTTCGATCAGGGCCTGCGTTTCGCGTGCCGATGCCCCCTCGCGATCGACGAGCAGCACACTGGCCCCCTCGCGGGCGAAGAGAATCGCCGTGGCCCGCCCGTTGCCAATGGTGTCGCCGGGCGTTTGCCCCGCGCCGACGACGATGGCCGCCTTTCCTTTCAGTCGCATGGCCGCTCTCCTCAGATGAGGGCGATCTCGAAATCGCTTGGATGGCTTATCTCAGCAGATCATAATCGACAAAGCGCCCGCGGGCTGATCTGCCGCGGCGGAGCGGCTCGCCAAGGCGTCTCGAAGGTTCAACCAGTGAAGGAACAACAATGCGGAGATTCGCGATCGTGTTGGTGACGTGCGCAATTGGTTGCCCGCTGAGTGGTGTGGGCGTTCGCGGCGAAGAGCCTCGTAGCGAGGGCCCTCGCGGCGAAAGTGGCAAACAGATCGCCACGAAGCTCGATGCCCAGGTTCACGTGACGCTCAACTATCTGCTGTATCTGCCGGCCGAGTACGACAAGCAGGACAAATGGCCGCTGATTCTGTTTCTGCACGGGGCGGGCGAACGGGGCGACAACCTCGACGCCGTGAAACGGCACGGACCGCCCAAACTGATCGAGCACGGGAAGCAGTTCCCATTCATCGTCGTCAGTCCGCAGTGCCCCACCGGCCACTGGTGGAATAACGAGCTGGTGACGCTTTCCGCTCTGCTCGATGACATCGCCAGCAAATACAAGGTCGATCGGGATCGCGTTTATCTCACGGGGCTGAGCATGGGTGGCTTCGGCACCTGGGCGCTGGCCGGATACTCGCCCGATCGCTTTGCGGCGATCATTCCGATCTGCGGCGGGGGCGAGCCGCTCTTGGCGCGGGCCCTCAAGAATACGCCGGTGTGGGCGTTTCACGGCGCGAAGGATCCGATCGTTCCCGTCAAGCGCTCGCAAGATCTGATCGACGCGCTCAAGCGGGCCAACGCCGAGGCCAAGCTCACGATCTATCCGGAAGCGCTGCACGACTCCTGGACGGCCACGTACGACAATCCCGAAATCTACGAGTGGCTGCTGGCGCACAAGCGGCAACCTAAGCCGTAAGACGACGATTCTGTCGCGAACCGTCGAGGCAATCTCTACCAATCGGTGCGGCGCGCCCATGGTCAAGCGATGCAATTGGACCTGCGGCATGCGGGTTTGGCTGGAGAGTGACGGGCACGTGGTGCTGGGCCGCGGACGCGTCGATTTGCTGGAGGCCATCGAACGACATCACAGCATCCGCGGAGCGGCCGCCAGCCTCGGAATGTCGTACCGCCGTGCGTGGCTCTTGGTCCAGAGCATCAATTCCGCGTGCGACAGGCGTCTGGTCGAGGCGACCAAGGGGGGCAACAGCCGCGGCGGCGCGATTGTGACGCCGTTCGGCAAAGAGACGATCCGCCGCTTCTACCTCCTCGACCGCGCGCTGCAGGCCACGGCCACGCGCGTTTTACGACGATTTTAAGTTGCTCACTCGGCGGGGCAGAACATGAAGACGCCCTGCCCCTTGGCGGACGCCATGGTGAAATAAACTTCGCCATCCTGGTCGACGCCAAACGACATGACGGGCGGATTCCCGGCGGCTGGAATTGGACGGTTGGCCGTCACCTTTTTCTGCTCGAAATCGTACCGCAGCGCCCAGAGCTTGCCCGCGACATAGTCGGCGTAGAGATAGGCGCCTTGCAGCTCGGGGATCTTCTTGCCGCGATAGACCAATCCGCCGGTGATCGATTTGCCGACGTTGTGATCGTATTCCAGGATCGGGTCGATGACGTTGGCCGGCTTGACGGCATCGGACGGCGGCTTGCGGCCTTTGGCGACGAACGGATGCAGTCCCTCGCGAATGTTCCAGCCGTAGTTACCCCCCTTCACGATCAAGTCGATTTCTTCATAGGTGTCTTGGCCGACGTCAGCCGCCCACAGCACGCTGGTCTCGGGGTCGAACGCAAATCGCCACACGTTGCGCAGTCCATAGGCCCAAATCTCGGGGCGGGCGTCTTGTTTGCCGACGAATGGATTGTCGGCAGGAATCGCGTAGGGAAGATCGCCCTCTTTGCGGTCGACGTCGATTCGGAGCATTTTGCCCAGCAGCTTCGAAAGGTTTTGCCCGTTCTTGTAGGGATCGTTGGCGAGGCCCCCGTCGCCGATCGCGACGTACAGATAACCGTCGGGACCGAAGGCCAACGTGCCGCCGTCATGATTCCAAAACGGCTTGTCCAAGGTCAGCAGGATTTCTTCGGAACTGGGGTCGGCCTTGTTGGGGTCGTCCTTGCTCAGGTGATACCGGGCCATGATGTTCTGACGCTTTCGCGCCTTGTTGGTGTAGTAGACGAAGAACTGCCCGTTCTCGCGGAACTTGGGGTGAAACGCCAGACCGAGGAATCCCTCCTCGTTTTGCTTTTCGCGATACGAGACTTTTGCCGAGATGTCCAGAAATACCTGGGCCGTCGTCGCCTTTTGATCGTTCGGCAAAACGTAAATCACGCCTTGCTGCGTGGGGATGAACACCCGGTTCGATCCGTCGCCGGCATGCGTGACGAGAATCGGCCGCAGCGGATCGGAGATGCCGGTTTCCTCGGGACTCTTCCAGCCCGGCCATTTGACGTCGGGGAACGCCACCTTGATCTTGATCGGCAAGGGGCGCGTGTCGATCTCGTCAGCGGCGGCCGAACGGGCCAGGCAGACGACAGCCGTCAGGGCCAGGGGACAAAGCAGTTTCAAAGCGAACCCGGGCATCGGGGCGATTCCTCTCGTTTTGCGTCGGTTCTGCGATTGAGCCATTGTCGCTTTGGTGCGCCCGGCGTCAATCGTCGAGCGTGACGGCGGTGATGGTGCCGGCCCGGGTGTCGGGGACGAGCAGCTTTCCGCTCTTGGCGTCGAAGAAGATGTCCGCTGGCGATTTGAACCCTTTGAGCAACAGCCGGGGCTTATCGGACTCGGAAGTCATCACGAAGACCTGGCCGCCTCGCCAGTTGCTCACATAGATGCGTCCCTTGGCATCGCGAGTCAACCCGTCGGCGCCGCCGAAACCTCGGGCGACCTCCGCCATCTTGCCATCCGCCAGATTCACCCGGTTCAGGCGCCCGGACGTGAAATCGACAAGCAGCAAATGGTTGCTGCCGTCGACGAGCAATCCGTTGGGAGCTTTGACTTCCGGGGCCGTCCTTTGACTCACGACCACGACGATTTCCTTCGACGGCTTGATGCAAAAGACCGCCCCGTCGGAGGTGAACTTTCCGCAATCGGAGACGTAGATGTCGCCTTGCGGGCTGGCTTCAATGTCGTTCAAAAAGAGCGGCTTGACGGGAAAAGTCTCGGCCGGCGCATAGACGGTCGCAGTGCCTGTCGAATCAATTCGCCAGACGCGGGTTTTGTCGGCCACGTAGAAGTCGCTGCCATGCACGACGAGTCCCTTGGGGTCGTCGAGCCCTTTGGCGAACGGCTTCGGCTTGCCGCCTTCGATCACCGCGACGGCCCCGTCGCCGTCGACGCCGGACTTTCCAATTTCCGTGACGTACAGCCGCCCGTCTGGGCCGACCGCCACCGATTCGGGGCTGCGAAGCCCTTCGACAATCACTTGCCGCTCGGCGCCCGACACTTTCGGCGACGCCAGCAAGCCCCCGAACAGGAGGGCGACGCACGCCACGGCTTCCAGACACAAATTCCGACGAGCCGTGTTGTGGAGCATGGTGACGTTTCCCAGAAGGGGACTCGGTCGGGAGTTGAGCGGGTTGTGAATCCCGCGCTTTGAGGAATCACCGTTATATCCGCTCAGATATAACGGTTCCACTTCTGGCAACAAACTGGCCCCGCAGCTCTCAGGTGATTGAACAGGCGAATCACGAAGTCTCTTCCCGTCGTGACGTTGGGCCCGAGATTCGGCTGGGACTGAAGCACATCAAAGCGACGAGCGACGCCCCGCAATGTCGAATTTCTCCGCTGCGCGAATTCGATTTTCCGAAACGCTAAGCGGTTCGCTTAAATTCAGCGAATTCAAGACGGTCGACTTGGGCGCGTTACTCGTAACGCAGGGCTTCGATCGGGTCGAGGCGCGACGCCTTCCAGGCGGGATAGTAGCCGAAGACGATGCCGACGCTGGCCGAGACCAACACGGCCGCGACGACGGCTGGCACCGACGTCTCGGTCGGCCAATGGAGAATCCGCTGGACCATCATCGAGCAGGTGCGGCCCATCAGGATGCCGATCGCGCCGCCGATCAGGCAGAGCACGACTGCTTCGACGAGGAACTGCCGCAAGATGTTGGCGGCCCGCGCGCCGACCGCCATCCGCAGGCCGATCTCGCGCGTGCGCTCGGTGACCGAGACGAGCATGATGTTCATGATTCCGACGCCGCCGACGACCAGCGAGATCAGAGCCACGCACAAGAGCAAGCTTCCCATCAAGGCGGAGGTCGAGGAGAGAGTGTTCGTCATTTCGGTCATGTCGCGGATCACGAAGTCTTCCGGCTGATCGGCCTTGATGCGATGGCGTTCCTTCAACAAGGCCGTCATTTCGGCGATGGCGGCAGGGATTTCCTCGGTCGAGCCCGCCTTGGCCATGATCTGATCGATGTTCGCAAAGCGGACGGGCTGCGGCGTGTCGGCGGTTTGACTCGCCGCGGGAGTCGGGTAGAGGGCCGTGGCGGCCGGATACAGATTGCTGAGCGTGTTGACCGTCGTCGCGGCCGCGGTGGGGTCGGTCGCGGCCGCGGTGGCCGCGCTTTGATTGACGTTCGAGAGCGTGCTGTTGCTCACCCGATACTTGATGGTCGTCCAGGGGGCTAGCACGATGTCGTCCTGGTCCATGCCCATCATGTTCGCGCCTTTGCGCGACAGGACCCCGACGATCTTGAACCCGACGTTTTGAATGCGGATCTCCTTGCCCAGCGCCGGCTCGCCGTTGAAGAGCTCGCGCACGATCGTTTGGCCGACGACGCAGACCTTGCTCGCCGCGCGGACGTCCTGATCGAGGAACATGTTCCCCTCGTCCATTTCGCGCCAGTCGCGAACGTCGAGATACGAGGGGGTGGTTCCGTAGATATAGAAGGGGACCCAATTCTTGTTGCCGAAAACGACCTGCGAGCGGGCCCGGACGATGGGAGACACGTCGATGATCGCCGGACATTGGCGCAGGATTTCGGTGGTGTCATCCGGAGTCAGGGTCATGATGCTCCCCGTTCCGAACGAAACGCCGCCGCTGCTCGACGCGCCGGGATAGATCGCCAGGATATTGGCGCCCATGCTGGCAATCGTCTGCTGGAGCGCATTCTTCGACCCCTGACCGATCTCCATCATGGCGATGACGGCCGCCACGCCGATCAGGATCCCCAGCGTGGTGAGAAACGAGCGCGTCTTGTTGCGCTGCAGCGCCTTGAAGGCGACGCTCAAAGTGCGCGGCAGGATGTGCATCGACAGCGGCGGGGCCTTGCGCGAGCGGTGGCGCGTTTCTTCCTTGGCGCTTGTCCCCTCGACCGGCTGCGCGGCGACGGGGACGGCCGGAGCATGGGAATCCAGGGCGTGGGCTGCGTCGATTTGGTGGTCCGCGACCGATGTCGGCGGCGAGTCGGCGCCCACGCCGGCTCCAACCAGCGCAGGCTCAAGGACCTGCGCAGCGCGCGACCCGGTTCGCTGTCCTCCGTTGGATGATCCGCCGTTTGAGCCCGGGTTAGGCGCGTGACTGCTCGGCGCGCGACCATGAGCCCCTCCGGTCCCGGCGGGAACGCCGCCATTATCGCCTTCGATCTTGCCGTCTCGCATGTGAATAATTCGCGAGGCGTGCGCCGCGACGTTGGCGTCGTGCGTCACGATGATGATCGTCAGTCCCGCCGCGTTGAGCTCCTGGAACATCCGCAGGATTTCTTCGCTGGTGCGCGAGTCGAGGTTTCCGGTCGGCTCGTCGGCCAGCAAAAGCTGTGGGCGGTTGACGAGGGACCGCGCGATGGCCACGCGCTGTTGTTGTCCGCCGGACATCTGGCTCGGCTCATGGTGCATGCGGTCTGCCAGCCCGACGCTTTCGAGCAGGCTGCTGCCCCGCTCGAACTCCTCTCGATCGTGAATTTTGCGCACCGAGTACGTAAGCGGCATGACGACCTGGTCGAGGGCGTTGGTTCGCGGAAGCAGGTTGAAGCTTTGAAAGACGAACCCGATTTTGCGATTGCGCAGATTGGCCCGCTTATCAGCGCTGTAGCCGGAAATCTCCTCGTTGTCGAACCAGTAACGCCCCGAAGTGGGGTGGTCGAGGCAGCCCAACAGGTTCATCAGGGTGGTCTTGCCCGAGCCCGACGCTCCCATCAGCGCCACCATCTCGCCCTGTTTGATTTCGAGCGATACGCCACGCAGCACGGGCACATCGATCTCACCCAGATGATACGTCTTGGTGATGTCTTCGAGGCGAATGAGGGACATGCGCGGTTTCCGGGGTCTTAGCCGGCCCGATGCGATGCACGATTTCGTGCGAAATTCACACGGGTCAGCCGAATTGGCGGGTGTAAAACGGCCCAAGCCGGGTTTGGGATGCCGCTACTTCTCTTTGCCCTTATCTTTTTCACCGGACGAGGGCCGGCCCCCGCGCCCGAAGAAGGTTGGAAGAAACGGATTCTTGGTCTCGTTCGCCTCGTCATGCCGGACCTCCCCGACGATGACTTGCGCCCCTTCTTTCAAATCTCCGGCGACGACCTCGACCTGGGTGCCATCAGTGAGGCCCGTTTCGATCTTGAGGGGGCGGGCAAAGCCATCTTCGTCGATCCAGACCGTTGGTCTCTCGCGACGGGGTCCCGCTTTTCTGGGCTTGTGCAGGTCGGCCGTCGTGCTGCCCGGCTGACCGCCGTTGCTGCCGGCGCGGTCGCCCCGCCGCGTGCGGCCGCGGCCGTCCCCTTTCGTGGAAGCGGCCCGCTCGTCTTTTGAGGCCCTCTCCTCTTTTGATGAGTGCGCGTCCTTGGATTCGGAGGTCTCGTCACCTGCCGAGGCCTCCTCGGACTGGTCGTTCGCCGCGAGCGCCTCTTCACCCTTTGATCCGGTGCTTTCCGGCGATTCTTTCTTGGGAATTTGATCGGATTTGGATTCCTGCGATCGTTTTCCGCGATGCTTCGATGACTTCCCGAACGATTCACGCGCGTCGGCGACGACTTGATTGGGCTGGGGCTTCCAGCGCAGGGCGGCGCTCGGGACGAGGAGCACTTTGGTCCGCTTGGCGACTTCGAACTTGACGTTCGCGGTCATATAGGGAAGCAGACGGCCACTCGAGTTATCCGTCGTCACGACGACGGTGTAGGTGACGACGTTTTGCGTCATGTTGGCATTGAGTCGAATTTGCGACACCTCACCGCGAAAAGTCGTGTTCGCAAAGGCGTCCACGGTGAACTGCACCGGCTGGCCCGGGTGGATCTGGCCGATATCGGCTTCATTCACCGACGCCCAGAGCTGCATCCGCGTCAGGTCGCGGGCGATCAAAAACAAGCTGGGGGCGCTCAGACTCGAAACGACGGTCTGGCCCATGTTCACGCGGCGATCGACGATCACGCCTTTCACAGGCGACGTGATGGTGCAGTAGTTCAGGTTGGTTTGAGCCGTCTCCAAATTGGCCTTGGCCTGCTCCACGGCGGCTAGAGCCGCGGCGAGCGCGGGCTTCTTGGTCTCGAGGTCAGCCTGCGCCGTGTCGTAATCGGCTTGGGTCATGACCTTGCGTTCGTGCAGGGTCTGGGCGCGGTCCCAGTTGAGCTGACTCAACTTGAGGTTGGTCTTTGCTTGTTCGAGCATCGCCAGAGAATTGTCGAGGTTGGCCTGCGCCTGGTGCAGAGAGGCCTTGTAGAGCGCGGGTCGATCTCGCCAGGACCGTGCCGACCTCCACGTGCGAACCGTAGTCGATGTTCTTGGTCGAATCCTGCAAATCGTGTCCGAAGGCCTGGACCATCCCGGCGATTTGGGCGCCGACGTCGACGACCTCCTCGGCCTCGATGACTGCCGTGGCGTTGATCGTCGCGAGCAGATTTCCGCGATCGACCGAGACAGTTCGAAACGTGCTGGGCTGATCGGCCGTCTCATGGACGTACCAGGCAGCGCCGACTCCGATCACACCCGCGAGACCCGTCAATAAAACGATGGATTTGAGCATAGATCTACAATTCTCTACAGGATTGGCCGTACGAACAAGTCTTACGCTGGTCGGACCCCGGCCGTTGGAACTCCCCACGCCGGAAACCTTTACGGTTCCTTAAGGGCCGGAAATGTCGGATTAAAGGGTCGTCGGCGAGCGCGTGGGCGGTCGAGTGCAGGTCGGGCGGCGAAACGTCAAAGCGAAACAGATTTCACTTCCAGCGTCAATCGCGTTCGACGTAGGCCCCGTAAGCGTTCTGGACGATCGTGAGCTCGCTTTTCACCCTCACGTCGGGGTTGCTCTCGGTGTTGTCGGTCCTGGTCAGCATGTTCGCGATCGATTGTTTCGTCACCTCTCGCGGCAGGCCGCCATTCCAAGCCGGCAGGTCGCTGAGCGAGTCGGCCCAGACCAGCGCCCGTTCGGGCGAGTCGAAAGTCAGCCACCGAGTCATTCAATAATAAGGGATGATGCCGGCGAACGTTCGGGAGCGCGACCGCGCGAGGACCGGCTCCATGAGCGACTCCGCGATCTCTCGGTCATAGTACCCCAGCAGGTTCGCGAGCAGACAGGTGTCGACATCGATCTTCTCGCGATCGCGGCCTTCGCCCGACGCGGAGACTCGCAACGACAGCGCTCGCCAAAAGGCCTCCCGGGCGAGTGCGGGGTCGATCCGTTCAGCGACGGGCACGAGCATCGCCATGACCAAGGCGGGGCCGTGGTAGTCCTGCAACATCGGGTAAATAAAGCCTTCGCGCAGGGGCTTCACCAACTCGATGCTCTCGGTCAGTGCGTGCCGCGCAGCGGCTGGATCGCGGGCCAGCGCACCGTCGGCGATCAGCTTGCCGGATCGATCTTCGACACGCACGCGGAGACGAATCGTCGACGAGGATGGATCTCCTCCGGGCGGCGCCTGTTTATCCTGTGCAGTGGTTTGCGAGCTGTCGGCAGCGCCGGCGACGCTGACTGCGAAAGCAAAGACTAGGAGCGACTTAGGCAGGGCCAAGACGAGTCTCATCGATTTCCCTCGAACGACAGACCAGTCGTTGTCCTCGTTGACTGCGGAAGACAGTCGTAATTAACGGCGGAAGACAGTCGATTTGTCTAACCGAAGCGTGTAAGTCCTGTTTGCAGAAGCCATTGAACAACACGTCCGCGCGACGCCCCGAGTTGGTGGAGAAAATTGTCGCACGGGATTACGATCAAAGACACCGAACGCATCAAGAATCGTCAATGCGGGCGGGATCGAATCGAGTGGGAAAGAGGATCGAGATCAAATGTCCGAACATCAGCAATCGGCAACCGGCCGCACCAGTCGTCGTCGGTTTTTGGGGGCCGCGGTCGGCACGGTTGCCACGGGAGCGATCGGCGGACCGCTCTTGCTTTCGCGCACGGCCCGAGCGGCCGGCGGAACTGGGGCCAACGATCGGATTCGAGTCGGCGCGATCGGTGTCGGCGGCCGGGCGAGCCTGTTGTTGCAGCAACTTCCCGAGTCGGCGCAGATCGTCGGCCTCTGCGACTGCAATCTGCCCCGGGCCGAGGCGTTCAAGGCCAAGAAGAAGGCGGCATGGCCCATCGTGCAGGACTATCGCCGGCTGCTTGATCGCAACGACGTCGACGCAGTGATTGTCGCGACGGGTGAGTTTCAGCGCGTCGTCCCCTGCATTCATGCCTGCCAGGCCGGCAAGGACGTTTACGCGGAAAAGCCCCTGACGCTCTCTATTCATGAAGGCCGGGCGCTGGTCAACGCGGTGCGTCATTACAACCGCGTGTTGCAGGTCGGTTCTCAGCAGCGGTCGATGGCGATGAATCGCGTCGCGTGCGAGCTGATTCGTAGCGGCGGGCTGGGCAAGGTCCTCGAAGTCCGCGCGATCAACTACACGGGAGCCGAGGCGTCGCCCGCTCAGCCGTTTCCCGCTCAGCCGGTGCCGAAAGGCCTCGATTGGAACGTGTGGCTCAATCAGGCCGCTTGGCGCGATTTCAACCCGCACTGGATGGGCTGGATGCGCTGGCGCGATTTCTCCGGCGGCGAGATGACCAATTGGGGCGCGCACGGCGTCGACCAGATTCAATGGGCTCTGGGCATGGACGGCACCGGTCCGACCGACATTCGCCCGCTGACCTCGGGCTCCAATGGGCAAGTCGCCCTGCGCTACGGCAACGGCGTCGAGGTCAACTTCGTGCTCGAGCAGGGGCATGGCCCGATGGGGGGTGCCGTCTTCATCTGCGAAAAGGGGAAGCTCGAGATCAACCGCAACAAGTTCACGTCGAATCCGCCCGAGATCGCGGCCGAGCTGCTGAAGCATCTCGACGTGGCCGAAGAAGAGCGGAAGTGGAGCGACAAACTGGCCCTCTGGCAGGCGCGCTGGCATATGCAGAACTGGCTCGACTGCATCCGCAGTCGCAACCTGCCTGTGGCCGACGTCGAGATCGGCCACCGCTCGATCAGCGTCTGCCACCTGGCCAACATCGCCCGCGCGGTCGGCCGTCCGCTCCGCTGGGATCCGGCCCTCGAACAGTTCACCGATGACGAAGAGGCCAATCGCTATCTCGATAGGCCCCGACGTCACGGCTTTGAGCTGCCGACCGTTTGACCCTTGTGGGTGCCACTGGCGGCTTGTCCGCCAGTGTCTTCGCCGAGCGTGAAAGGCACACTGGCGGACAAGCCGCCAGTGCCACCCGGCGAGCGTTTGAGCGCAGTGCACCCCGGAACGATGGCTTCCGAGGGGCTGTCGAGCCGATTGTCGCAGGCAGCGACGGCTGGCACTCTTTTCGTTATTGGGGATCTGTTCAGAGACTAAAGTTGCATCCGATGAAGCGCAGCCAGGGGAGGTCGAATGGTCCGAGCCTTTCGGTTGACGACGATTGCTATCGCAGTTGCGATCGGAGTGTTCGCGGTTCGAGGGGTCGCTCTGAGCCAGGAGCGCAGCGCCCCCAAGGACCCGGCGCGGCCGTCGGATTCTCGGCAGGTCATCCACTCTTTTTCGCACGTCTCGATCGCGCCGGACGGTCAATCCGTTGTGTGGTCGCAGGTGGAACGCGGAGACGACGCCTCGGGAAACGCAGAGCCGGCCATCTTTCTGGCCAACCTCCGTTCGGCCGCGAGCCAGCCGCAGCGGATCACGGTCGCAGCGGGCAAGGGCCGCTCGGCAAACGGGCACGATCCCGTTTGGTCGCCGGATGGGAGTCGTCTCGCCTTCCTTTCTGCAGCGGCAAAAAAGGGGCAGCAGATTTATGTCATGCCGCGGATGGGGCGGGCGAAGCAACTGACGCACCTCGGGTTCGAGACCTCTAACCTGCGCTGGTCGCCGGATGGCAAATCCATCAGCTATCTGTTCATCGAAAATGCTCCACGGAGTGCCGGGCCGACGTCGGCGGTTCCCACCCAGACCGGCGTCATCGGCCAAACGGCCTTCGTGCAACGGATCGGCATGGTGGAGGTTGCGAGCGGGCAGACGCGAAAGGTCTCGCCGCCCGACCTCTACGTTTACGAGTACGCCTGGTCGCCCGACAGTCGGTCCCTGGCGGCGATCGCCGCGCACCCGCCTGGCGACGACAACTGGTACGTCGCGCAGCTTTATACGCTCGCGCTGCAATCGGACTCGCCCACATCGGGCCCGCTCAAGTCGGGCGGCCAAATGAGTGCCATGCAGTCGATCTTGAAAACGTCGATGCAAATCGCCGAGCCGTGCTGGTCTCCGGACGGCAAGTCGATCGCCTTCATCGGAGGATTGATGAGCGACGAAGGGGTGATTGGCGGAGACGTCTTCTCCGTGCCGGCAACGGGGGGCGATCCTCAGAATCTCACTCCCGGCCTCAAGGCGTCCGCAGCCTGGCTCACCTGGCTGCCTTCGGGCCGCATCCTGTTCACCGAGCACGTCGACGGGGGCAGCGGCATCGCTTCGGTCGACCCGGCGAGCGGCCGCGTCGAAAGGCTGTGGACGGCGGACGAGTCAATCGGAGCGGGCTACTCGAACGGGATCTCGGTGGCCCGCGACGGTCAGACGACGGCGCTGATTCGACAATCGTTCGAGCGCCCGCCCGAGATTGACGTCGGACCCATCGGATCCTGGCGACCGCTGACGCACGCGAATGCGCACGTTACGCCGCAGTGGGGAAAAGCTCAGAGTCTGCACTGGAAGAGCGACGCGTTCACGGTCCAGGGATGGCTGGTCTTTCCGAAAGACTATGACGACAAGCGTCGCTACCCGATGGTGGTGATGCCGCACGGCGGGCCAGCCTCGCTTTACAAGCCGGGTTTCGCGTCGTCGCGATTTTTTCACCCGACGGTGTTTTCCCAGCGCGGATACTTCGTTTTTCTGCCGAACCCGCGCGGCAGTTACGGCCAGGGCGAGGAATTTACGCGGGGCAACGTCAAAGACTTTGGCCACGGCGACCTGCGAGACATTCTCTCAGGGATCGACGAAGTCCTGAAGACGTTTCCCGTGGACAAGGATCGCCTGGCGATCGTGGGCTGGAGCTACGGCGGATACATGACGATGTGGACTGTCACGCAAACCCATCGCTTTCGCGCCGCCGTGGCCGGGGCCGGCGTCGCGAATTGGCAGAGCTATTACGGCGAAAATGGGATCGACCAGTGGATGATCCCGTATTTCGGCGCCTCGGTGTACGACGACCCGGCCGTCTACGCGAAAAGCTCGCCGATCAACTTCATCAAACAGGTCAAAACGCCCACGCTGGTCATTGTCGGCGAATACGACGCGGAATGCCCGCTGCCTCAATCCCAGGAATTCTGGCACGGCCTCAAGACCTGCGGTGTGCCGACCGAATTGGTCGTCTACGCCAAGGAGGGGCACTTTATCGCCAAGCCGGAAGATCAGCGCGACATCATGAAGCGGATGATGGATTGGCTGGACAAGTATCTTGGCAAGTGAGGCAGCGGCGGACACCTTGGAGTGTCCAGGAGTCTGTGCGAGTATCTCGACTCGGGTGCCACGGCTGAGCGGTCGCCGCTCAGCCGTGCTATTCCGGTAGGTCGTAGTCGTCGGAAATGAACAAGCGTGATACCTTTGCTGAAGAGCACGGCTGAGACGAATCGTCTCAGCCGTGGCACCCCGTCGCAATTCCCGGTGACGCACAATGTCTCGAAATCTCAATCCGCGCGGACGAGCGGCTCATCGACGAGGTGCTCGGCGACGAACCAGACTTGCAGTTCGTTCGTGCGAATGACGTTGCTGACCAGCACGTCGTTCGTGCCGTCGTCCTGATCCTCGGCGGCCTGTCGGGCCATGGCGTGCGCCTCCTTGAGCACGATCTCATGCGCTTCCAGCAGGCGTGAAATCTGCGCGGGCACTTCCTCCCGCCCCTTTGGCGGCCGCGGGATCATGGTCGTTTCGGCCACATCGTGCGACATCGCGACGCTGACCCCTCCCAGCGTCATGATCCGCTCGGCAATCGTGTCGACGAGCTCCGACTGCTCGCCGAAATGTTTGTCAAACAAAAGATGCAGTTGATAAAAGGTCGGGCCGGCCACCTGCCAGTGGTGCTTCTTGTAGAGGTCGCGCAGCGTCATCGTGTCGGCCAAGAGTTGATTCAAGTTTTCAACGCTGCCGCGGCGCGTGTCTTCCGTAAGCGCGATCGGCATGGGGACGACCGACTTGAACGCCTGAATCTCCCGGGAGCGCTGACCGGTTATCGGTGCCGCGCTGCGAGCCACGGTTGCGGTCTTCGCGGATTTATTCATCTCTCGCACTCCTGCTGAAGTTGAAATGCCCGATCACTCAGTTGGCGACGCTTTGAGAAACGTTCCTTCCTGCAATTCCTCGTACGCTTGTTGAAGCTGCTGTTGCGTATTCATCACGATGGGCCCGTACCACGCCACTGGCTCTTTGAGCGGTTGACCCGATACAAACAGAAAGCGGATCCCATCGTCCCCCGCCTGAACGACGACTTCGTCGCCGCGGTCGAACAAAATCAGGCAGCGATTCTCGGCGGCTTGCGGGGGTGATGTATCCAACCAGCCGATGCCTTCGGTGGGCACAGCCAGCGGGGCCGACGCGTTGCAGAATTTGCCCCCGCCCGCGAAGACGTAGGCGAACGCGTGCCGATCGGTCTCCACTGGCAGGGACTTGCGTTTGCCGGGCGGGACTGAGACGTCGATATAGATCGGGTCGGCGGCGATTCCGTCGATGGGCCCCCTCTTTCCCCAAAAGGTGCCGCACACGATTCGGGCCCGCGTCCCATCGTCGTCGACCGTTTCGGGAATCTGGGCCGCGTGGACTTCCTGATAGCGGGGCGCGGTCATCTTGAGCGACGCCGGCAAGTTCGCCCACAACTGAAAGCCGTGCATCCGCCCCGACTGGTCGCCCTTCGGCATCTCCTGGTGAATGATGCCGCGCCCGGCGGTCATCCACTGAATGTCGCCGGCGCCAAGCGAGCCCTTGTTTCCGAGGCTATCGCCGTGCTCGACGTTGCCGGCCAGCACGTAGGTGATCGTCTCGATCCCGCGGTGCGGATGCCACGGAAAGCCCGAGAGATAATCTTCCGGAATGTCGTTGCGAAAATCATCTAAGAGCAGAAACGGGTCGAAATCTGACGTGTTTCCGAAACCGAACGCCCGACGCAGACGCACGCCGGCCCCTTCGACCGTGGGCTTGGCTTTGATCACGCGTTTGATCGGCCGAATCGACATGGTTGCCTCGTCACGCTGCGGTCAGAGGAATTTATCGAGCGTCGCGACGATCTGTTCAAGGTCATTTTCGACGACGATCGGCTGATTAGCAAATTGGCCGGCCGTGCCCCCGCTCTGGCCCGCGTGGTAGGCGACCGTCGCATTAGGATCCTTGAGCCCGTGGCCGGTGAGAATACAGACGACGCGGTCGTCGGCTGCGATGACCCCCTCCTCGCGCAGCCGCTTCGCGCCGGCAATCGCGGCGCCGCTGGCCGGTTCACATCCAAAGCCCCCGGCCCCGACTTGTGCCTTGCCATCGAGAATTTCTTGATCCGACACTTCGCGGACGACGCCGTTGCAAATCTCGAGCGCGCGCAGACACTTGACGAGATTCACCGGACGGTTGATTTCGATGGCGGTCGCCAGCGTCGCGGCCCGCCGACCTTCGGCATCCATCTGCTCGTAGAAGAGATCGATCGCGGAGGAGTCGGTCCGTCCCTCGTTCCAGCGGACTCTTTGCTGCTCGTGCAGCCGGTAGAGTGTGTTCGATCCCTCGGCATTGATCACTGCCAGCCGCGGGATGCGGTCGATCAACCCGAGTTGCTCGAGTTCGTAAAACGCCTTGCCGAATGCGCTGGAATTTCCCAGGTTGCCGCCGGGCACGATGATCCAATCGGGCGGCCCCCAGTTCAGCGACTCGAGCACGCGATACATGATCGTCTTTTGGCCCTCGAGGCGCAGCGGGTTGACGCTGTTGCAGAGGTAGATATTGAGCCGTGCGCAGACTTCGCGGACGCGGGCCAAGGCTTCGTCAAAATCGCCCTGGATTTGCAGCGTCAGCGCGCCGTAGTCGAGGGCCTGCGCGAGCTTGCCGAAGGCAATTTTTCCGCTGCCGACAAAGACCACGACGCGCAACAGGCCCGTCGTGCTGCCGAAGATCGCCAGCGACGCGCTTGTGTTGCCGGTCGAGGCACAAGCCGCGGTTCTTGGCTCCCACCATGCGCGCGTGGGTCGCGGCAGCGGTCATGCCGTTGTCTTTGAAGCTGCCGGAGGGGTTTAGACCCTCGTACTGCAGGAACAACCGTCCGGGATGCATGCCGACGTAGCGGCCGACGGCGTCACACGCCTGCAGGATCGTCTGCCCTTCGCCGATGGTGACGATCGCCTCTGGCGGCGCGAACGGGAGCAGCTCGCGAAACCGCCAAACCCCGCTGAAATCGAGCGGATTGCGGCGATTTTGCCAGCGGGCCTCGAAGTCGCGCAGCGAAGCCGGCACCGGGATGCGGTCCCAGTCGTAGCGCACGTCGAGCAGCCCGCCGCACGAGTCGCAGGCCACCCGCACCTCGTCGATCGCATACTGGCGGCCGCAGTCCGGAGCGATGCAGACCTGGCTAGCAAATTGGGAAAAATCGGTTTTGGCGGAAATTAGGAATACCCTTACACGCAGGCCTCGGGCGTCTTCAGCATAACGCTTTGCCCGGGAACGTCCTAGAATGGCTAGATGCAGCCCAATCTTGCTCAGCAGGCCCTTTTGGCCTCCATTCTCGAAGCCACGGCCCCCAAGCCGGGCAACGTCCACCCCGAGGCCTCGTTCGAGGATCTCACGTACGAAGATTTCGTGAGGTCAGCCTTCGCGGCAGCTCCGGCATTCGAGAACGCGGTCGACCGCGGCGTCGGCGCCACCGTACTCGACGCCATTCAACGTACGCGCGACGCCGTCGGGCGGAATACGAATCTCGGCATCGCCCTGGTCTTGGCCCCGCTGGCCGCGGTCCCAGCCGACACTCCGCTGAAGCAGGGAATCGGCTCGGTCCTAGCCAATCTCGAAGTGCGCGATTCCGAGCAGGTGTATGAAGCGATCCGGCTGGCCAATCCGGGCGGCCTGGGCCGCGTCGACATTCAGGACATCGCCGAGTCCCCGAGTGTCACGCTGCTCGAGGCCATGAAGATGGCCGTCGATCGCGACGGGATTGCGGCCCAATACGCGTCGGATTTCTCGACGATCTTTGAGGGCGCCAGCCGACTGACGCGCTTCGAGCCGTTTGACGAGCGTTGGGGCGAGGCCCTCGTCGATTTGCACGTCTGGTTGATGGCGGAGTTTCCCGACACGCTGATCGCCCGCAAGTGCGGTCCGGAAGTCGCGGCCGAGGCCGCCCGATACGCGAGCTCGGTCATGCGGGCCGGCGGTCCGCAAAGCGCCATCGGACGCAGCCGCATGCGCTACCTCGACACCTGGCTGCGCGTTAACGGCAACCAGCGCAACCCGGGAACGACCGCCGATCTCGTCGCCGGCTGTTTGTTCGCGGCCCTTCGCGATGGGCTCGTGACGGCCCCGCGGATTCCCGAGTGTGCGCTGCCCTACCTGGAGAGCGGAGCCACCACGTGAGCAGGCTGCCCGACGACGGGTCAGGCGGCTCGCCCGGCAGCGCTCAATTTCGCGTACGCGTCACGAAGGACCACCTGGTCTTCAGCGCGGCTCATTTCATTACATTTGCCGGCGGCGTCTGCGAACGGCTCCACGGCCACAACTGGCGGACCGCCGTCGAATTGGTCGGACCCCTCGACGAGAACCACTACGTCTTTGACTTCATCGCGCTTCGCGACGCGCTACAAAAAATCGTCGAGGGCCTCAATCACCGCGTCCTCTTGCCGACGCGGCATCCGCAGATTCGCGTCGAAGAGCGAGCGGCAGAAGTGGAAGCCGTCTTTGAGAACCGCCGTTGGGTCTTCCCGCGCGAAGACTGCGTTCTGTTGCCGATCGAGAACACGACCGCCGAGCTGATCGCTTTTTGGATCGCCGGGCAGTTGCAGCGGCAGCTCAAGCACACGCCGAATCACGCGCTCGAGACGCTGCGCGTCGAAGTCGAAGAGAATTTCGGGCAGTCAGCGTTCTGCGAATTGCGGTTCGCGAAATAGTCCGTGCCGCGGGGAGCGCCCCTCACCCCCAACCCCTCTCCCGCGAGGGGAGAGGGGAGCAGATTCGGAGGGGAGCAGATTCGCAGACGGTGCGCTGTTTTTCGAGTGATTTGCAGGCCCTCACTCTTCCTCCCTCTCCCTTGCGGGAGAGGGGCCGGGGGTGAGGGGTGACCCGCGTCGCCGAATCGCGTCGCGTAATCTATGAAGCCAGTTGCAGCTTCACTTCCTCAGCCTTGAGCGAGACGATGGCGATCCCCAGTCGGTCGGCCAATTCGATCACGTCGGGCTGATCGAGCATGATCGTCATTTCGCTTTCAACGGCCAGCACGCGGCCGCCGGCCTCGCGCATGGTCTGGATCGTTTCGACGCCGATCGTCGGCACGTCGAACCGCATGTCTTGCTGCGGTTTGGCCACCTTGACGACGGTGAATCCGCCGCGGCGACAGAGCGTACCCGCCCGGCGAATGGCGGCGTCGGTTCCCTCGATGGCTTCCAGGGCAATGACGGCCATGTCGTTCACGATGGCCGTCTGGCCGATGTCGAGGCGGCCCAGTTCCTTGGCGATCTCCCAACCGAATCGAATGTCGCGCCATTGGGCGGGCGTGGGCTTACGGCGGGTGAGAAATCCGTGTTTCACGAGAAGCTCCGGACAAAAATTGAGGGCCGAATCGAAATGGATATCGTCGCGCTCGAACTCGCGGATGACGGCCAGAAGCAGCGTGTCGTCCTTTCGGTTTTCGCGGGCGTAGCGAAAATACATGTGAATCGTGCGCCAGTCGGGCAGATGGCGAATCCAGCGGAAGGATTGAAAGAGGAACGTTTTATCGACTTTGCCCGCCATCACCGCGTGATGGACCCCGGCCTTTTTGAAGAACCGAATGGCTCGGCCTAATCGAGCCACCGAGGCCGTCGTGTAGTAGTCGCACAGGTCGCGCAAGCTATCGGAGGCCATCCCGGGAACGCCGACGCCGACCACCGAGAGTCCCTGGCGACGGGCGGCTTGCGCAAAGGCGATCGGAAATCGTCCGGCGCCGGCCAGCAATCCGATCCGGCGCCCCGATTCGATTCGCATTGTCGGTCCCGGTGTTTCCATGCGAATGTCACGCGGCGTCGCGTGCTCGGAAGGGTTTGACTGCTTCACCGGACGCTTGCTCCCCTGCAATGCCTGCGCCGCCGATTTGCTTGCGAAGTTGCTCCGCCAGCGCCGCGAGCTCGGCGACCTGCCGTTCCAGCTTGCGGAGTTGCTGCTTCATCTCCGGCAGCTTTTGCGTCAGCATGACCGATCGATAGCAATCGGCCTCAGGCACAGCCGGGACGCCGACGTAGCGCTCGCCTTCGGGGACGTCCTTGTGGACGCCGGCCTTCGGTCCCAAGACCGAGCGGCTGCCGAGATGGACGTGATCGGCGATGCCGACCTGCCCCGCGCACACGACGTAGTCGCCGGTGGTCACTGAACCCGCCAGTCCCACCTGCGAAACGAACAAGTTGTGCCGACCGAGCTCGCAGTTGTGGGCGATCATCACGAGGTTGTCGAGTTTCGTGCCTTGGCCGATCACCGTCTCATCGACCATGGCCCGGTCAATCGTGGTATTGGCCCCGATTTCGACGTCGTCCTCGATCCGCACGGTGCCGAAGTGCGGGATCCGTTCGTGCCGGCCATCGACTAGGCGGTAGCTAAAGCCGTCGGCACCGATGACGCATCCGGCGTGGAGGATCACGCGGTTGCCGACAACGATGTCGTCGTAGAGCACGGCATTGGAATAAACGACGACTTCGTCGCCCAGCCGGCATCCGCGTCCAATGACCGCACCAGGATAGATGTCGCAACGATCTCCCAGAATCACCCCGGCCCCGACGTGCGCTCCGGGATGGATGTTGGTCTCTTTCCCCACACGCGCGGTCGCGCTGACATAAGCGTCAGAGGAGATGCCGATCTCGGGCCGCGTGCGCCTGGGGGCAAAGTACGCCGCGACGCGCAGGAAGGCGTCCTTCGGATCTTCGACGAGAATGAACGCGGAGGTCGTGTTCGTCAGGGAGGCGGCATCCGCACGGAGTTTGCTGGAGAGCAGAATGACGGCCCCGCCGATCGGCTTGAGACCCGCCGACTTCACTCCGGCAAAAAAGGCGATCGACCCGGGGCCAGCTTTCGACAGCGAGTGTGCGCGATCAATGAGCAATGTTTCGTTGCCGAGCACCTGGCCGTCGAGCCATTCGGCCAGGGCTGCGACTCGGATCGCCATCGCGGAATCCTTTCCGGTGTCGGTCGAAACCAACGGGCCAAATCTGAGAGACAATCGACAAAAAGAGGGCCGCGCTGTGCGGCCGCCGCAGCGGTTTTAGCTCAATTCCTTGCCTTCGGACAAGCCCGGTTTGAGGCCGAAATATGATCAGCCTGACCAACGATAAGACGCACCGCTGTCAGCAATTGCACCGAATGCGAGCAACGACTCAGCGACACCGGTTTTCAGGGCAGAAACGCGCTCGGCGGTCCTTTCCGGCGAGTTGACCCTGCTCCTGAGTCCTGCTAAAAGAAACGTCCCTGTCCGCAGGCGGTTCGGCCGCGGCAGGAGCGTGACCGAGAACAAGGGACGAACGACGCATGGGACGAGTTGAACGCGATCGCGAAATCGCCCGCCGACGCACGCGGGGGGCAAAGCTCAAGAAACTGAAGATCCGCTTCAGCAAGGCGACCGATCAGGCCTCAAAGAACGCGATTCTGGCCAAGGTTCGCCGCATCAGTCCCTTCGCTCAGCTCGAAGAGCCGGCCAAGGACTAAGGGTCGACGGCGCCCAACGACGCGGAACTTCCCGTCGCGCCTCCCTGCTCTCGCGTTCCCCCAGCGGTCTCCGATTTCGCGCAGAGCCCGATTGCGCGAGCGAAAGCTGACCTTGGCCTGTCGGATTGATTCCAGTATCTTCCCGCCACTCCTCGTGTTCTGTGTCCCCGCTCGAACTTTCTCCGCGAGATCATTCGATGCTGCGCCTCCGATTGTCTTGTCGCCGAAGGCCGAAGCTCCCGGTGCCAACGAGTTGCCGGTTCGTTCCTGACCTTCGCAGTTGCGATGACCCTCTTCTCGGGACGAGGCGCTCTGGCCGACTCGGGTGCGCCGCCGCAAATCGAACGGCAGACGCGCAGCTACTCGATTTCGATCGATGGAACTCGGCGCGGCTCATCGAAGGCAGAGTTTCGCAGTGGAAACGGCATTGTGTGGATCCAGAGCGAAAGTGAGATTCGGATCAACTATTTGGTTTACAGGTACAACTACACGTCGAGTGGCACGGAGATTTGGAAGGACGGTCGCGTGAGCGCATTTGAGAACACGGCCGACTACAACGGCACTCTCTATACGGTGAAAGGGACTTCCACGCCGCGCGGATTGCAGATCACAACGAACGGCGCCACGTCGCTGGTCAGTCCTGAGGTCTGGGACACGTCGTATCTGGTTCTTCCCGATCGGCTGGCTCGGAACGAGCCCGCGACAGTTGTGCTGCTCGACTCCGACAAGGGTCGCCTGATGTCAGGGAAGATCCAGTTTGTCGGCGAGGAAACTCTCACCGTGGCCGAAGGCCAGAAGCCGTGCACGCACTATCGGATTGGCGGGGACGTGCAGGTCGACGTGTGGTTTGACGCGTCCCGACGCATGGTGCGACAAGAATCGCACGAACGGGGGCACAAGGTCCGCTTCGAGCTGCTCTCGGTGGCGGAATAGCGCAAGTCGCCGTTCACATTTCTCGCACGATGAGCCGCTGGGCGACGTCCAGCGGCTTTCTGCATTTCTAGCGCGCTTGTGCCGGCATTTCAGACCGCGAATCGAACCAGACATCTTGCCCATAGAGGGGCCCACGGACGAGATCGCGGCCAAACGGCAAGAGAGCCAGCGGGACCAGCTTCAGGTGCTGCACGGCAAACGGGATCCCGATAATAGTCAGCCCCAAGAGCACGGCCCAAATCAGATGGTGCAGCGCGATGATCCAGCCGATCGTCAACAGCCAGATGACGTTGAGCACCAGATAGAGCGGCGAGTTGGCGCCCTCATATTCGACCAGCTCGGTTCCAAACGGTGCGAACGTCGCAATCCCGAGCTTGATGCTTTGGTATCCGAAGGGAATGCCGATGATCGTCAAGCACATGGCGAGTCCACCGACGATATAGGCAAGTCCGGAAACGAACCCGCCACAAATCAGCCAGATAATGTTGCCTAAGAGCGACATTTTCCCGCCTCCGCCAAAGCCTGGTTTGCCGAGCCTCGCTGGGCCGCTACGTTCAGATATTCGCCGTGACCGGCCCAATCTTGGAGGGATTCGGGCGAGTACCGCCGTTACTCGGGGTGGTCCATTTTCCAGAGTCGTGCGACGTGTCGGCCTCCTTCGAATGGAACTTCGAGCCAGAGGCGGACGATTTGAAGAGTCAACTCTTCGCTGATCATCCGCGCCGATCGACAGAACGTTCGAATCGTTGTGCCGACGCGATAGCTCGGCCGTCTCGAGGTTCCAGCAAAGCGCGCAGCGCACTCCCACGATGCGATTTGCAGTCATCGCTTCGCCGTTGCCCGAGCCGCCCAGCACGATTCCGCGATCGAACTCGCCACGGGCGACGGCCAATGCCGCCGGCCGAATGAAATCGGGGTAATCGACAGGATCGGTCGAAAAGGTGCCGAAGTCGTGCACCGTGTGCCCCGCCCCGGTCAGGAATTTCTTGATGGCTTCTTTGTACAAAAAGCCGGCGTGATCGGTTCCCAGAGAAATCCGCATCGAAAGTCCTCCCGTGAGTTGGATCAATCATAGACCGCTCGCTGCATGGATGCGACAGGGCACGTTTCGGTTCTGAAATTGGCTCCCGGGCGGCGACCTCGGAACAGGACTTTTTGCACCGCTGACTGGAACGGCAGTGCGGCTCGCCGTAGGCTTTAAAGAGCGTTACACAGGGGGACTCGTTCAATGGGAACGGCATTTCGCGCGACGGTGGTGGTTTTCGGCGTCTGGCTGGCGTTTGCCGCGCCCGGTTGCGGGAATTCTTCGACTCCCAAAAACCCGCCTGCCCAAACCGCGGTCGCTGCCAATGCCGAAGAGCAGGCCGAAGCGCCGGCCGAAAAGGCACCGGCGAAAGTCGAGAAAAAGCCAGAGGTCAAGCCGGCGCCGGCGCCCTGGCTCGACGGCGCCCTCAGGATCCGACGAAGTGGGAACTGGCCGACCTGCAATCGGGGCTAGCGTCTCGCGACGCACGCTTCCTCCTGGCGGTGACGATTTTCAGCATGCAGCATCGGAATGGCCCCAAACAGGCGGAAGAGTTGCGCGGGCTGCTAGAGCGTGCCGGGCAAATGAAAGATGATCCGTCCATTACCCTACCCCTCGCTCCGCCGCCCATGGCCGCGACGGCGGCTACCGCGCAACCTGTTACCCCCCCGACGGCTTCCACCCCGCCCGCCAAGGGGACTGCGCCTCCAGTCGGCGGGATCAGGATGGGTCGCGGGGTAAGCGGTGGGATTGGTCGTCAAAAGCCCGGGAATTAGGGCTCGATTTGGGCTGAGAGGCCGATCGCGTTGGCAGGCGCGGCAAAATCAGAGCTAACGTTCGCATCGTTATATTCCTCTGAACCCGAGCCCGTCAGGGCTGGCATGACCCAGCCATTTGGACGTCGGCCGAAGAAAAACTTCGAGCCCCGCGCGCCCAGGAACTTCGGCTGCGAAGGAATCGCGCAGCGTCCCGATACCAGTTCATCGGCGACCTCTCCCGACTGGGGGTCGAACGCCGCTTTACCGCGGACGGGGACGATGCACTATGGGGCGCGACAAGGTTCTCGGATTGTCACTGGCGATCCTAGTGATCGGTTTTGCGGGCGCCTTTTGCTTTCGAAACGAAGAATTTGTCGAGACTGGCCTTAAGCTCGCCCGAGCCAAAATCCTCGACGAAGGCATCGCGAAACGTCCCGGGCCAAAGCCGTACATCGCTGAGAGCAAGTCCGAGCCGGCTTCACTCCCCAAACCGGTGGTAACGCTGGGGGCAATTGAAGCCCTTGATCCGGCCGAGCCGCCGCGACGCAGTCAACGGTCGCGACAAGGTCATTCGACCGCGATCTCCGTGGAAACGATCTCGCCGATCGACACTGCGAAGTCGCAGATGGAGCCGATCGACACTGCGAAGTCGCAGACGGAGCCCCTCGATCAGTTCGTTTCGGCCCGAAAGGACCGCTCGGCGCCGGGGGCGGGATCGAGCGCGACAGACCCGGGGTCCACCGCGACGGACCGGACTGCAGCCACCATCGATAAACCGATCGAGTTGACGATCCGCCCCAACTCGCCCGCGTTTGCCCCGCCCGACTCGCTGCTCGATGACTCCATGACCTGGCAGCACCCTCCCGATGGACACGACGGCTGCCCCGCAATGACTGGCGCGAGGCACAGCGTTCCGGTTTGAGTTCCCCGAGTAGCTCAAGGGGCCCGACCACTTCCCTCACTTACAGCGTTCGCCGTGGCGACACGTTGACCAAGATCGCGCAGCATTTCTTGGGGGACAGTAACCGCTATCACGAGATCTTTGAGGCGAATCGAGACCAGTTGCCGAATCCGAACGCGCGACTCAAGGTGGGAATGTCGCTGCGAATCCCCGCAGATCGTCCGCGTACCAAGCGCCCCGCGAGTTCGGCGGTGAGCCAGTCGAAACCGACGCGCACAAACAGTTCCGCGGGCGGACCCCCGCGCACCCGGCAGGTTCCCGCGCGACCCGTTTCCAGTAGTCGCGAAGTGCCCAATCGTCAGCCGCGGGAAGATTCCGCGCCAACGAAATCTTCGGTCGACGAGCCGACGGAGTCGATGGGGACGCCGCGGTTTGTCCCCGTCACGAAGGGTCCGTTCTGGCGAAGCCGTGGCGACTCGAGTTCGGCCGATCCGGGAAGTCGCAACCTGTCGCAGCGCGCCCCGGCCGTCCCAGGCAAAAGCGGTGGATCGGACAAGGACGCGGATCGTAAATCCGGCGCCAATCCGAGAGACGACGCGTCGACCACGTCCTCTCCAAAGAAGGGCCGCGACAGCTCGACGATGTCCTCGGACGGATCTGAAGGAATGTAGTCCCCGACCCAAAGCGCTTCACGCGCGTTCGCGGCTCAAGAGCGAAAGCGCGATTTGGCCCGCGTTTTGGGCAGCGTCGTCCGGTTGCGGCTCGAGACCTAGTTCGCTCACCAGGAATTCGGCTCGCTCATAGCCGCACATCCGCTCGAGCTGATTGAGCAGCGGCGTAAAGTCACTACTGCGCACGGCGTCGGCCGCGCTGGGATATGTGCCGATTAAGTGGGCCGGGTTGTGTTCGAGCACCAGTTGACGGCACCGCTCGCCGACGGCGATCCAACCGGCGCGGCACGCCGAGGCCGCGGCGAGGACCAGGAGCTTATCGCGGCCGATGAGCTGTTGCTTTTGCTGCGAAACGTCGGCCAATCTCACGTAGGCCAGCATCGCCTGTTCGTGGTTCATCGCTGATCGGCACCGTTAATGCTGTTGAGCACGTTCGCCCGGGACTCGCAGCCCCCTTTCGTCGTTCTACCGCAGGAACGGAACGTGAACAACTGCGGGCGGCTCCGATCTCTTTGACAGGCGCAGTTTTAGGTGCTGTAATCCCAGTGATCCAAAGTCCACTCGCCGACGTTGTGTGATTGTCGCCTGAGCGGGACGAATACCGACTATTCTTCCAGAACTCGGTTCCTTCAGAACGGATTCGCGTCGCCGTGCTGCACGAACATGTCAGTGACCTGATTCGCACCTACGGCTATCCGGGAATCTTCGTCTTGCTGTTCGTCGAGAACTTCGGCATTCCCGTGCCTGGGCAGCCGGTATTTGTGGTCGCGATCCTGCTGGCGGGCCGAGGGGAGCTGCAGCTTGTGCCGGTGGCCATCATCGCCTGGACCGCTTCGGTGTTAGGAGGTTTTGTCGGTTTTGCAATTGGTCGATCTGGGGGCCACCGCCTGCTGGAGCGTTATGGCGGATACATTTGGATTACGCCGGAACGGCTGAAGAAAGCCGAAGGTTTTTTTTCCCACTACGGCGGCGGCGTGATCGTGCTGGCCCGCTTCTTCGAGGGACTGCGGCAAATCTACGCAATACTCGCCGGCAGTCTGAACATTTCCTGGCGGTACTTTATTGCCTGCAATCTCGCGGGCGCCACGCTGTGGGCCGCCGTTTGGATTGGACTGATGCTGTGGTTCGGCCGCCACATGCGCCACTTCTGGATTTTTTTTCGCGACAACCAGCTGCTGTTCTTCCTGGGGATCGGCTGCGCCGCGTTCGCGGCGGCCGGCGTCCTGCACATGATCCAGCGGAGCAAAGCCAACTCATCAATTCCCGAAGACACGCGCATCTGACTCTTGCGCGAAATTCGGGAAGAGAGCCTTCCGAGGAAGTCCGCTAGTTGCTCGCCGGTTTTGTCGCCTGCATATGCTTCTGCAGGTTTGTCACTCCGGCCAACGCGCCCTTCACGATGACGTCCGCCAACGTGGGGCCGTAAAAACTCATGCTGGCTTCGTACTTTCCGAGGTTGTATTGCTCGATCGGCAGGATGTAGCTGATCCATTCGTCCGCCAGGCCGCCGATGATCGGGTGTTTGGCTCCCGTAATTTCGCCGGTCCGACGCTTCACTTCGAGTCCCAGCTTGGCGGCCAGTTCGCCCGGGATGCCGACGATCACCAGGTCGCCCAAGCGGAGCGAGACGCTGGCCGTTCGCGTGGGAAAGAGCTTGGGCAACATCTCGCGCAGCAGATCCTCGGTCATGCCGTATTCTTTGCCACCTGTCTCGCGAAAATTGGGATGCCACTGCCGCTTGGGCAGCTCGATCTCTTCGCGCCAAAAACCGAACGCGGCGTCCGGCACGGGCGAAGTTTTTCGCCAAACGCCCCACGCGGCGACGCCAATGTCGCGGCCGTAGCGCTCGGCGCGCTCCCAGTGGGACTCCCCGGAATTCGGCCGGGCGACCGTTGTCTGATCTCCTTCGGCACCGTTCGCATACATTGCTTGAACGTCGCCGCCGATCAGCGACTCGAGCGTGCGCTGCATGTGGCCGGGCCAGTCTCCCGAGAACCACATGTCGGCTTCGCTCATGAACGTGGGGTGAGCGGTCCAATTGACGAAGACGGCGAACGGCTTGCCGTCGAGCCGATCGATCCGCGTCACGGTCAACTCGGGGTCGGTGACGCCACCCGGAATACGGCGATTGCGGTTCCAACCGTCGAGCTTGATGCTCGAGGTTCCGACGGCAACCGGCACCAATTCCTTCTCGGCATCCGCAACCACTTGAGCGAGGCGGTTCATCGTCAGCTCGAAGAGCGGCGGGTTGTGCAGGCCGAGCTGCGGAACCTGAAAGTCATTGAGGGGATTGAGCGCATTCATCTCGATCGCCGTGTGCGAATGGCTGGCCAACAGCATCAGGTTATCAGCGGTCCATCCCTTGCCGGCCAGCCGGTCAAGCACGGCCGTTTTTACCGGCGGGGCGAAACCGAGCGCATCGACGGTCACGAGCGCGAATTTTTTACTTCCGTCGGAGAGCATTAGCACCTTGGCGAAGATGCGGTCGTGCACGCCGGTGGCCGGCTGGTTCATCCGCTCGCCGTAACCGCCGAGCGCCGGCTTGAGCGACAGGGGCGGCGTGATATCGATCCGCGCCCGTCCGGCTTTGAGTTCGGCGGCAGATGACACATCCTCCCCGCAGAAACAAAGAGCGATCGCGCAACAAACGAAGACCGAAACGGCAGTTCTCACAGCTTGCTCCCATCGATGGACGGACGGCGCCGTAGACGTAGGGTGTGACAAGCTCGCGCCAGCGAGCGCCGGCACACCATTCCCTCTTGGCTGTCGGAATCGTGGGCCAGCGGCCCGAAACGGGCCTCGGCCCACCCTACAATTTAACGCGACCTTCGCCTCGCCGCATCGATCTTAGAGAGCGATGAAGGCGAAGTAGTAGAACAAGAGGCCGGTCACCGAGGTCAGCGCCAAGTCGGTCGCGGAGCACCAGCCCAACAGCTTGTGCACGGGACTGTGCCGGGAAGGGAACGGTGGATTGCCGAATCTTGGCAATGCCAGAGCGATCGTCGCGATCCACAACAGCGGCGTCGAGATCGCGAAGATCAGGTGCACGTACAGCACCTTGCGGACGAAATCGAAGCTCTCGACTGCCATGTCGGGGCGGGCATTCTTGACGATGTTCTCCCACCCCTGGTGAACACGGATGTCGACCTCGAAAGCAGCGACCGCCAAGAGCAGCACGCCCGCCAGCGTCAGTTGCAGGCGGCGATGCCAGGCATATTGCCGGCGGAACTTGACGAGATAGATGCTCGTCGCCAGGGCGGGAACCAGCAGAACCAGCGCGCAGACCACGACGTCGAGCATGAACGTCGCGTGGTAGCCGAGAAAGCCCTGGGACATGATGGGTCTCTGTAGCAGATGCTACGGACCAATCCAAGGGAACTCGCACCGGCGGTCTTCGGAAGGGCGAGGCTCCCGCCGAGCCGTTTTTGCGTCAAGAATCCGGCTGGCGCGTCCTGGTTTAGCCGAATTCCGGCCGGCGGCGTCTGAGCTGATCTTTGAGGCGAGCGACGATGCTCGAGTGCATCTGGCTCACGCGGGACTCCGAGAGTCCGAGCGTGTTGCCGATCTCCTTCATCGTCAGCTCTTCGTAGTAGTAGAGGATGATGATCAATCGCTCGTTGCGGTTGAGTCCCTTCGTCACGAGCTTCATCAAGTCGCGCTTCTGGATGCCGCGGGTCGGGTCCTCGCCTTTGCTGTCTTCGAGGATGTCGACTTCGCGGACGTCCTTATAGCTGTCGGTCTCGTACCACTTCTTATTGAGGCTGACGAGGTTGACGGCGCTCGCTTCGCTCTTGAGCTTCTCGTATTCGGGAAGCGGGATGTGCAGGCGCGTCGCCATTTCGGTATCGGAGGGGGGCCGGCCGAACTCGGCTTCGGCCTCTTTGCGGGCCGATTCGAGCTTGCTGGCTTTGCTGCGGACCAGCCGCGGCACCCAGTCCATTGTCCGCAGTTCGTCGAGCATCGCGCCGCGAATTCGCGGCACGCAATAGGTCTCGAATTTGACGCCACGGCCGAGGTCAAAAGCGTCGATGGCATCCATCAGGCCGAACACGCCGGCCGAAATGAGATCGTTGAGATCGACACCTTCGGGCAGTTTGGCCCAGACGCGCTCGGCGTTATAGCGGACCAGCGGAAGGTATCGCTCGATGAGGACGTTGCGGAGTTCCTGATTGGATTGGTTCTTGTTTGTAAGACTTCCAAACCTCCGCAATGTCTTCCGTGACCCGTGTCGCCATACCATCCTCCATGAAGAAAACTCACCTGCTCAGGCTGGTCGAGGCGCTGTTGCCGATCCAAGTGCAGCTTCCATTTGCCGCGCAAGTTCGCTCTTGATGTTTTCCTCGACGATTCGTCGTGCGGCTTCGCCCAGGACCAACCCCAGCACGTAAAACGCCCCCAGCGAGACCAGCGCGGTTTGCATCGTTGCGAAGAAGTCGGCCTCGCAAACCAGTCCGCGCAAAGCCGCCGTGGCAAATGCGATCAAAGCCAGGCGTTTGGCGAATTGCGTAGCCACCAGATTGAGTCGCCCGATGAACGAGGGAGTGCGGGCGAGGCGCGCCATCGATGGCGCGTCCGCGCGGGAACGCAGGTTCCCGTACATCCTTTATCGGCCCGGCGGACCCGATCATTCAGGATTTCTTTCGCAAATTTTGCAGTCGAGGAGTTCGGCAGAATTGGCAGAATCGGCAGGGTCGGCGGAAACTACGCAACCTCCAAAAGTTGGCCGGTGTGCATGCGGGGGAAGAGCGAGCCGCGGGGAGGCTGCGCTTTGAAGAATTGCAACAGTCGTTGTGCGAGCTGTCCGACCGCTTGCGAGGCGGGACAGTCGGGCTTACCAATCACGAACGGTCGTCGGTGAGAAACGGCGGCTGCAACCTCGGGGTCTTGTGGAATCCAACCTGCGTAAGCGACGTCAACGCGCAGAAAGGTGCGAGCGGTTTCCCGTATGCGGTCGGCAATGGCAGAGGCCTGTTGCGGTGATGCACATTGATTGATCAGGACTTCGAGCGTCGGCACCCCGCTGGCCGAGAGCGCTTTGATCGTCGCGTAGGCATCGGCGATTGCCGTCGGCTCCGGAGTGGCCACCACGAGCACGAGCTCACTCGCTTCCAGGAACTGCCGCACCGAGCGCTGAATGCCGGCGGCCGTATCGACGACGAGGAAGTTGTGCGTATGCTCGAATTCGGCCAGTTGGCGTAAGACGTCGGCCTGCGCGGCCTCGGGCCAATCGGCGATCTCGGCAAGGCCGCTCGCGCCCGGGATGACCTGAATGCCACCGGGACCCTCGAGCACGATCTCGCTAAGGCTGCGCGCCCCGGTGACGACGTGCGAGAGATTCCAGTAACCGTTGAGTCCGCACAACAGATCGAGGTTGCCCAAACCGAGGTTCGCGTCGAGCAGCGCCGTGGGAGAGTCAAGCTGAGCCAACGCGATCGCCAGGTTGAGGGCAAGGCTCGATTTCCCGACACCGCCTTTGCCGCTTGTGACCGCAATCGAGCGCGCCCGCGGGGCTGCCGCAGTCGGTGCGACCGCGTCAAAACGCTCGGCTTGCAAGCGCTCCATCAAGCCGCGGAGCGCCTGCGCCTGATCACCCTTCTCGCGCGTCGTTCGATGGATCATCTTGCCGCCCTTTCCTGCCCGAGGATCAGCCGCGCGATGCGGCGCGGATGGGCCGGCTCGATGTCGTCGGGGACGGCCTGGCCGGCTGTGAGATAGCTGATCGGTAATTCGACGCGCCGCGCGAGCGACATCACGGCCCCCATGCCCGATGCCTCGTCGAGTTTGGTGAGGATCACCGCCGTGATGCCGGCCGCTTTGAATTTGTCCGCGGCCGCCTCGAGGCTTTGCCGGCTCGAGGTCATGCTCAGCACGAGATGCACTTCGTCGACGTGCGCTTCAGCGAGCAGCGATTTCAGCTCTTGAATCTGCAGCTCGTCCTTGGGGCTGCGTCCGGCCGTGTCGATCAACACCAGGTCGAGTCCAGCCAGCTCGTCGAGGGCCCGCCGCATCTCGAGCGGGTTGGTGACGACCTTCATCGGCAGGTCGATGATCTCGGCGTACGTCCGCAGTTGCTCGACCGCGGCGACCCGATACGTGTCGACCGTCACGAGGCCCAGCTTGATGCCGCTGCGCAGGCGAAAGTTGGCGGCCAGCTTGGCGATCGTCGTTGTCTTTCCGACCCCGGTCGCTCCGACCAGCGCAACGACGCGCCGCCGGCCCGGCTTCGGCGCGATCGGTTCGCGACAGCGGATCTCGGACTCCACGAGCGCGGTCAAAAGCGCCCGAACCGCGTCGGCGTCGGCCAATTGGGCCGGCGTGGCCGTCCGCTTGAGCTTGTAGATCAGGTCGCGGGCGACGTCCTCTTCGACCTCGGCGTCGATCAGCTCGGTGAAGACCTGGAACAGCTCGGCCGGAACCTGGTCGTGGCGGGGCACTTGATTTGCGCGACCCAGATCGTGCAGCATCTTTTGAATCGAGTCGAGTCGCCGGCTGAGGGCGGCCGTGGGATCCGCCTCTTCTCCCAGCGTCGCGGTGTTTCCAATCGGTCGGCCGGTAAAGCGATTGAGCCGCGCGGCGGGCTCCTGGACGTCGAACGGTCGTCGCGATTCGCTGGAATCGGGCGCGGCAGTATTTGCTTGGCGCCGCCTGCCGGGCGAGTCGACCGAGCGACTCGGCGCAAAGCGGGCAATCGCCGCGGATCGGCTCAGCAGGTCCTCGAGAGACTCCGTCGGCGCGGAGGTCAAATCGAGCCGCGATCCAACGGCTGAGGGTGCAGCCGGTTTTGAGACTGGCACACGCGCGGCGGGCTTGGGTGCGGCGGGCCGTGTCTGCGTTCCGCGGCTCCCGCGGACCGACGTCGAGCGTGAGGCTGGCGGTAATCTCGACCTCCTCGAGCGGTTTGCGCCACGGCAGTAACCGGCGACGTTCGACTTGACGCGTGTGCAGAATCACGGCGTCAGCCCCCAATTCGTCGCGGACGAGATCGAGGGCCTCGCGCATCGTTGCCGCTCGAAAAGTTCGCACGTCAGCCATGGCTTTGTTGCTCCCATCGTGCTTCGATTGCGGCCCGGTCCAAAAACGCGAAGGCTCTGGCCCGCGTCACGGACGTTTTAAAAAACGGAACGGATTGTTTGGGGAATGAGTTACGCGGCCGCCGCCAGGTGACCTTCGAGCGCATCGACGCTCACCTGACCCGAGGATTCGACCTCGGTGTCGCGGGTGATTTCGTTGAGGCTGACAACGGCCAGTTTCGGCAGGGCTGAAGAAGTGATTTGTTTGAGTCCGGCCCGCACTTGCGGACTGCACAGCACGATCGGCGTGCGGCCCAGCGAGACGAGCGGCGTCAGCTCGTTTGCAATGGCGCGGGTGACGGCCTCGGAGACTTGGGGCGAAAGCTTGATCACCAGTCCTCGTTCGGAGTAGTCGAAACCGGCGGCCAGCACGTCTTCGAGCGCCGGGTCGACTGTCACGACGTGCAGCACGCGGTTCTTGTCGCGCAGCCTTTGGCAAATCGTTCGTGCGAGCGAATGCCGGACGTATTCGGTCAGGATGCCCAGGTCCTTGGTCTTGTCGGCGTAATGTCCGAGGGTCTCGAGAATCGTCTCCAGATCGCGAATCGGGACCTGCTCGCGGAGCAAATTATTGAGCACCTGGTGCACCTGCGGCACCTTGAGCAGATCGGGAACCAGCTCTTCGATCGCCTTGGGCGCGGTCTGCTTGAGGTTGTCGAGAAGCTGATGTACCTGCTGCCGGGTTAAGAGCTCGTGGCTGTGCATCCGGACGACTTCTGTGAGGTGCGTGATCACGACGGCCGACGGCTCGACGACGTTGTAGCCCAGCAGCTCGGCCCGCTCCTTTTGTGATTGCTCGATCCAGCGGGCCGGACGGCCGAACGCCGGCTCTTTCGTGGCGATGCCCGGGACTTCGCCGCTCGTGGCGCCGGTGTCGATCGCCAACAGGGCGTCGCTATAGACCTCGCCCCAGGCAATCGGAACGTCGCGGATCTTGACTTGATACTGCCGCTGTTCGAGGCGGATGTTATCGCGAATTCGCACCTTGGGCAGAATGATGCCGAGTTCTTGCGCGATGCGGTGCCGGACCCGTGTGACGCGTTCCAACAGGTCTCCGCCGGAGGCGGGATCAGCCAGTCGGATCAGCCCGACGCCCAATTCGAGTTCGAGCGGGTCGACCGTGAGATTGTCCTCGGGTCGCGGCTCGGGCCGCTTCTGCGTCTTTTGTGTTTCCTCCGCCTTCTTCTGAATCGCGGCCGTCTTTTGACCGCGACTAAGCGTGAAGGCCATCACGCCGCAGATCCCGCTCATGCTCAACAGGGGGACCGTCGGCAGGCCGCTGAAGGCCATCGCGAACAGGAAGACCGAGGCTAGCCCCAGCGCCTGCGGGTAACGCAGCATTTGCGAGACGATTTCGTTCGGAAGATTGCTGCTGGTCGACGTGCGGGTCACGATCAGTCCGGCGGCCAGCGAAATCAGGAAGGCGGGGACCTGGCTGACCAGGCCGTCGCCGATTGTGAGGGTGGTATAAACTTCCATCGCGCGACTGAGAGTCATCCCGTGTTTGAACACGCCGATGCCGAAGCCGGCCAGGATGTTGACCAGCGTAATCACAATTCCGGCGATGGCATCCCCGCGGACGAACTTGCTCGCACCGTCCATCGAGCCGTAAAAGTCGGCTTGCTCGGTCACTTCCGCCCGCCGCTTCCGCGCGACCTCCTGCGTGACGAGCCCGGCATTCAGATCGGCGTCGATCGCCATTTGCTTGCCGGGCATGCCGTCGAGGGCAAACCGAGCGGCAACTTCGCTGATACGCGTCGCGCCCTTGGTGATGACGAGGAATTGGATGGCGATCAAAATCGCAAAGATCGTTACGCCGATGAAGAGCTGCCCGCCGGCGACAAATTCGCCGAAGGCCTGAATGACGTGTCCGGCAGCCGCTGTCCCATCCTCGGCGCCGCGAGTCAAAATCAGCCGCACCGACGCGACGTTGAGCACGAGTCGGGCCATCGTCGTTCCCAACAAGACTGAGGGGAAGACGCTGAAATCGAGCGGGCGCGAGACGTAGACCGTGGTCAGGAGGATCACGACCGAGACCGTGATATTGCACGACAGGAGCAAATCCATCAGCACCGGCGGCAGCGGCGCAACGAGAACCAGGACCGATGCCACGATCAGCACCGGAAAGATCAGCGCCTGCGAGCGCAAACGCGCCGCGCAGGCCGGTCTCAGCCTGGGAGGCCATAGGGCTTCTGTTGGAGGGGAGTCGGAGTGAGGAGGATCGGGCGTGAAACGATTGCGATCGGACAAATCGCGCGAGGCGCCGAAGTCGTCAGACGACGTCAGCCTCCGAATTTCCACGCCTCAAAGTGAGAGCTTTTCAGGCGTTAGAAGTCGGACTCGCGGGTCTGTGGACCGGTCGAAACCGAATCGCGGAAGTCGATTGGAACTGAGATGGGGACCAGAAGTGAGGCAGGGTTTTAGTCAAACAGGTCGCCAGTGTCCAGACGGAAACCCCGGCGGAAATGGCCGAAATCTCGCCAATTTCCACCGTTATCGGCGCCTGGAGACTCAGCTCAAAGAGGATTGTGCTCGGCCATGCAGCAGCGTCTTTGTGATCGCGGACCAGGGCCTATATTCTGGATGCGCCCTTGGCCGACTGATCACAGCACGAGTAAATCCTTTGGGGGCCGAAAGCACCGATGAATCGATCGCAGAAGCTGCAGAGGATCAAGTCACTCCCTGCCCCTCCGGACCGCCCGGAAGATGCGAACAAAGGGACCTTTGGACGCGTATTGGTCGTGGCCGGCAGCCGCGGGATGAGCGGCGCTGCTTGCCTGGCCGGTTTGGGGGCGTCGAGGGGTGGTGCCGGGCTCGTGACGGTTGCCACACCCGCCGGGATCCTGCCCATCGTCGCCGGGGTCGAGCCGTCCTATCTCACGCTGCCGTTGCCGGAGGACGCGACGGGCAAAATCAGCCAGGCCGCGCGCCCCGTGCTTGAATCGACGCTTCCGTCGCAGACGACGATCGCGGTCGGGCCGGGGCTGGGACAATCGCCCGACCTGTCCGGTCTCGTCCGCTGGCTCTTCGAGGCCGTCGATCGGCCGGGCGTGTTCGACGCCGACGCGCTCAATCTGCTCTCCGCACACCCCGCGGCACTCAAGTCTCGGGCTCGGCGAAGCGATGCCGGCCCGCCTCGCATTTTGACCCCCCACCCCGGCGAATTTGCCCGTTTGATCGCAAGCGAAATTGCAACGGTCGAAAAGAACCGAGAATCGCTGGCGGCTCAATTTGCCGCCGAACACAAACTCGTGCTGGTTCTCAAGGGACATCGCACGCTTATTACCGACGGCCGTCGGATCGCCGTGAACTCAACCGGCAACAGCGGCATGGCGACCGGAGGCTGCGGCGACGTACTCACCGGACTAATCGCCGCCCTACTGGGGCAGAAAATGGCCCCCTTCGAGGCGGCACAACTCGGCGTCTACTTGCACGGGCTGGCCGGCGACCTGGCGGCAAAGGGACTTTCCGAACCCGCGCTGATTGCTTCGGATCTCACGCGCTGGCTGGGAGCCGCCTGGCTTACGCTCACCAGGTCGACGCGGCGGCACCGGCGAAAATAAGTGCGAATCTTGGAATTCGATCGGGTGCCACGGCTGAGACGTTTCGGCTCAGCCGTGCTCTTCTCGAAAGGTCTTACGCTTCTTCATTGCGGAGGACCACGACCTACCGGGAAGAGCACGGCTGAGCGGCAGCCGCTCAGCCATTGGTATCTACACAATTCTTGCCTGCTTCTTACCCGCTCCGTCGGAGTTCCGGGAGGATTTGAGTGGCGATTTGGCGGATTTGATTGGGAGTGTATTCATCCAAGACCTGGAGCATGACGAGCAGCACATGGAGGCCAGCGAGAAGGGCGGAGGTCGTGACCGGGCGCGACCGCTTCATCTGCCGGCCACTCAGTCGAACGATGAATGTTTGGCAGCTTTTGGCGGCCGGGGTCGTTTGAGCTTCCAGTTGCCAGGCGACGACACAGGCCATGCAGGCCACCAGCAGTCGCCGGGCGATGGCGCCTGCCGACTCCTGCTGCCACGATTCCAATTGCAACCCTGCAGACTTCAGCAGCTTATGGAACGATTCAATTCGCCAGCGCCAGTAATACCACAAGGCAATGTCCCATCCGGGTACCTCGTCCGGGACATTCGTCAGCAGCCACCATTGCGCCAGCAAATGATTGTTGGCACCGCGGACCTGAGCAACGACCAGTCGCAGATCCAGACGAGCCCCGTACTCGCGGCGTCTTTTGCCCTTAGAGCCCCTGTGCCAGGCAGGCCCCGAGAGCACCACGCTCGCCTGGGCGATCGACAATTTGCCGCCTTTTCCGCGGACTTGGACGTCACGTGTCACCTGGAAAACCCGTTCTTTCCGCAGGATTTCCACAATCTCGGAGAGCAGGAGCGAACGCCCCCGGTACTCCACCCGCCGGTCATCCCCGCGGACCAGGAACAGATGCCCCTTCTGCTCCCACTGACGGAAGTGATGCACCGAATCCGCTTCGCGGTCGATCACATGGACCAGCCGCTGCCGGATGTTCCAACAACGACTGGCTTGCATCGTCGGGAGCAATTGCGCCAAGTGGGGCAGCGACCGCTGAGGACGGCCGGAGCCGGTGGAATGCCGTCCGTCGGATGCCAGGAGGCTGAGTTCCATGGGAGCCAAGGGACTTCCCGTCGACGCATCGACGAGCAGTGCGGTCATCAGTTCATAGCCGCGATCCAGCGAGTTGCTCAACTGGAGCTGATCCGTCTTCGAGATATGGCCCTCGTAATCGACCTTCGACCAGTCGTGCACCAACAACGCGTAATCGGAAGCGCTCTGGCCGATCGCTCGACAACCCAACTCACGCAAAGGTTCCGCCAGAGCCGGCAAGCTCACCCGCGAATTCGAAAAAAACCGCCACGCCGCCTGCGTCGCAGCGAACGAATTACCGACCGCAGGCAAGCCTCGAATGCCAGCCGCCAGCTGAGTTGCTGCGTTCATATGTTGCATCACAAGCCGCACATACCGCTTCTGCAACCGCACGTCCATGTGGGGAAGAGGCACACCATCCAGGCCCTTTTACTCAAAACTGAAAAATGTGTAGATACCAATGGCCGCTCAGCCGTGGCACCCGATCGCGTGCGCCGTCACCTGCCAGCGACCTCTCAAGCGGCCGTCACTTATTGAGCGGTGTCGCATTCGTCGGGCCAGACGCGCCCCCTTTGCGTTGGGGCGGTTCTTCCAACAAGGCTTCGAAGTAACGGCGCACCAGCTCGTCGTACGCGGGCAGCACGGTTTCGCTGAAGTCGACGCGCACACGTTCCCGCATGGCCGGGGGCAGATGTCCCCAGACCTCGCGCAACAGGGAACCGCGGCCAGTGACCGTGACCTTTGTCTGCACGGGTCGGGACGCTCTCGTGCCGCCGTGTTTACCGGGCGCGGCGCCGCCGCTCGTTGCCGACGCGTCCTCCGCCCCGCTGCGGGGCGCCGCCTGCGACGGCTGGGGGGAGCCGTTCTCCGATTCCTGCGGCGACTTGCCGCCGGACGGCGATTTGCGGGAGCTGCGGCTCGACTCCGACTGCCGCGACGCGGCGTCGATCAGTTTGTCGAGGTCGTGGACGACTTGCTCCTGAATTCCGCGTGTATCGGGACCGGTGTCTCCCTCTTTGAGCCGGGTTTGTGCGGCTTTCATCCGTTTGACGATCGGCTCGACCGGGTTGGGGGCCGTTGCACCAAGACCTCTCGCCGGCGGAGTGGACGAGGCCCACGCGGTCGCTCGATCACTACGGAACAAGGCGCTCAGAAAGAAAATCAGGGCAAACGCAGGGATTTTTCCACGCATCATGGGGCCCTCCGCGGAGGTGCCGGTGCGATCTGGTGCTCGCCGTCCCGTGCCTCAAAGAACTGGGCGGCCAGCCGCTCGATCAGTCCGGCGAGTTCGCCCTGCTCGCGCGAGAGACGTTGGAGCTCGTCCGTCGATTCGTCCGGGGCGTTCTGTGCCCCTTCTTTGCGCTGCCGGTCGAGATCGCCTGTGCGACGCAGCAAATCTTGCTGGACGATCTTCAAAAGTTGAAGCTGTGCCACGGTGGGCACGGGGGGTTCGGAATTCTGTCCCCGATCGTGGCCCTCGCTGGCCTGCGCCTTGGGCTCTTGCTGCTGGGACTCGCGCGACTTGGCTTCTGCCTTGAGGGCCTGGACGACATTCCGCAGCCGCGACCACGCCTCGCTTTCGAGCGAGACGGTTCTTGGCGTCGGTCAAGCGTTGGCCCAGGCGGTCGGCTGCCGCCTGGATTTCCTCGACTCCGCGACGCAACACGAAGGCGTACGCCTCGGCCGGCATCAAGCGTTCGGCAATGCGGCTGGTTTCCTCCTGAAGCTGTCGTTCCTGCTGCGCGATGGTTTGCACGGAACGGAGCTGGCCGCGAGTCCAGTGGGATTGCTGGGTCCGCTCGGCATCGAGTCGTTTCGTCTCGTCGAGGACGTTCTTTTGGCGAGCCACGAGCCCGGCAATCTCGTCGGCGATTCGGACCGCCGATTGCTGGGCTAATTGCGAAGCCGCCTCGCGCTTGGCCTGGCGGAGCGCGGCTTGCGCACGGTTCAGCTTTTCGACCGCCTGCCCCTGTTCGGCCTGGGTCTCGGACGTGAGTCGCTGCTCGAGCTGTTGTTCGGCCTGCGCCATGTGGGCCGCGGCCTCGCCGGCCGACGCGCTCGGTTCCTCGGTCCCTAGGCGCCGCAGCTCGCGGGCCACATCCTCGGCCCCCTCACGCAGCCGGTTCTTGTTCTTTTCTGAGCTTCTCGATGGCGGGAGCGGTCTGCTGCGACTTGTCCGCGCTCATTTGCTGCGTTTGCTTACGCAGCGTTTCCTGATCCTTGCGCAAGGCGTCGATCTGCTGTTCGGCTGAGTTCATTTTTTCGACGACCGACTTCAAGTCGCCTTCCGGACGTTGGGAGAGTCGATGGTCGAGCTTTTTCAACTCCTCGAGCAAATGTTGCTGTTTGGCCATCGCTTGCCCAACGTTGTTCTCGCCGAGCGCGCCGCCGATTTCCCGCATTGCCGTTTCAGGGTTTGCTCGCTCGAGCGATTTCAGCGCGGCGGCGGCATCCCCGGCAGCGCCGCTGTCAGCCTGGCCGTCGGGCTGTTTGGTGTTGGCCGCCTCGCGCAGGCGGGCCTTGAGATGGGCGACCTGATCTGCCAGCTGGGATTGCCGCTCGGCAAGGCGTGCGAGATCCGCCTGGCCCTGCGGGCTCAGTTCCGAAAACCGCTTGGCGAGCGTGGCTCGGGAGACGTCGGAAGTGTCGGCGTTGAGTTTTTCCTGGGAGTCGACCAGCTCGCGCAGCCCATCGTGGACGCCCTGCCAATCGCGCCAGCGCCAGCTCGCCGAGCATGCTGCGAACCGATTCGAGGACGACCCCCTGCTCGTGCCCGGCCGTCTTGAGCGACTTGGATTGCTCGCGCGACAGGGCCGCGTCCGGCGCAGACTTTTGCAACTCGGAGGTTTTGACCGCCCGCGTGAGCGTGTCGTCGAGTGAGCCCAGGTGCGATTCCCGCAGTTCGGCGAGTTCGCGCTGAAAGCGTTCGAGGCGCTTCTGAATCTCTCCGCCGGCGAGCTGGTTCTGGCGGATTTCAGTCAAGAGATCGCGAACGAGGCTGCCCGCTCCCTCCGCCGGATGCGCCAAGAGCTGGCCGACGTCCCGCTGGTCGGCCTGCACGCGCTTCAAGAGATCGAGATCCGTCGGCTTCAGCCGACCGGCCTTTTCGATCTGGACCGCAAGGTCGCCCGTCTGGGCGCGGGTCCGCGACTGAATCTGCTCGGCCCGCTCGAGGACTCGCAGCACGTCGGCTTGCCGCAGGACAATCTCGGCCTCTTTCTGCTGGGCGGAGACCACGATCACTGTTCGCGGCGGGCTTTTGCCGACGTGAGGCGGACCCAGGTCGAACCAGTCGGTGGCTTCCGCGTGAAAGACGATCCGCATTCCCTCGCTCAGGGGGAGATCGCGGAGGTTCCAGATCAGGGAAACGCGATGATGCTGGGGCCGCGGCAGGTCGGACGCCAGCGGAATGGTCGCGTCGGGCGTCGCGGACACATCGCCCAGGTGGAACCGCAGCCGCATCTCGCGAAGTCCGAGATCGTCTTTGGCGGTGGCCGTCACCGGCAACTGGGCGACGGCCGTCACCGTCGCGTCGGCCGAGGGTTGATCGATGGTGACGTCCGGAACGGCGTCGGCCGCGGCCTCGATTTCATAGCGTGGGGCTTCGGGGTTCTCGATCCCCTCGGCATCCTTGAGTACGAACGAGTATCCGTACGCGCCCGCCTCGGACAGAGCGAAGTGCCCACGGAATTCGTGTGAATCGGCCGAAAGCGTGACCGTGCCGGCGGGTTTGTCTTTCACTCGTAGCGAGGCTGCCGCGAGCGGCTTGTTGGAACGGGCTAGAAAGTCGACCTTCGTGCCCACGACGCCCCGAATCTTGCCGTCGCCGGGTGCCAGCCGTTCGACCGGACGAGCCGTGTAGGCGGGAGGAGTCAGCACGACCTCCAGGCGCTCGACAATTGGCGGCAGCACGACCTGCATCTCGCACTCGGGCAGAGTGTCGTCGTCGCCGCCGACCACGCGAAACCAGACGGGACCCCGATCCGCGGGCAGGCTCAAGAGACACACATCGTGCAATGCTCCGGCCGCATCGCGCAGCGACGCGTGCCGCAACGGCTCGCGCAGTTCCGATTCGTCCGGCAACCGGTATTCGAGAAAGACATCGTCCGGCAGCCGACCCTTGCGGTCCTCGACCAAGAGATCGAGCTTGCGGCCCCGCACGACTTTGAAGGGCGCGTCGGTTTCCGGATCGACCGGCGCAAACTGCACCGAGAGGTAACGCAGGTTCGTGCGACGCGGCCAGGACGAGGCCGAATAGGGCATGAAAAGTCGTTCGGCCGCGAAGAGCGCGTCGGCCGGGGCCACGCAGACGAAAACCACCGCCAACAGCAGTATTCCCGCCGCCGCGCCGAACACGGGCGCGGAGGCGCGAACTGCACGGCTTCGGTCATGTCGATCGACCGGGCCAGGCCGACGGTTTCCTCGATTGCCTGCCTTTGCAATTCGGGCGACCCGATCGCGGGATCACAGTCCGTTTTCAGGAACTGCAGCGAGCTGGCGAGACCTTCCCGAAAGCGAGGAAACCGCTCTTCGATCTTCATCGCCAGTGCGGCGTCCGAAATCGGAAAGACAAAGGGGGAAATCAGGTAGCGCCAACAAACCAGAGCGGTCGCTCCGAGGACGGCGACCAAGAGGGCCAGCCGTGCGGCGGGGGAATCCAAATGGACAGCACGGTCCAAGAGCGTGGCCGCGAGGATCAGGCCGCCCGTGGCGACGACGAACCAAGCCGCGCCAGAAGCCACGAGTGTTACGCGAACCCGGCGGCGGACGACCCCAATTCCGCGAGCAAGCGCCTCGGGCGTCGGCGGCATAAAGACTCCTGCACAAATCATAGCAGCCGCGCGCGGCGCCGCAAAACCCATTCGGCGGTCAAGAGGCCGGCGAAGATCAAGAGCACCTCCCAGTGATTCCAAAGCGGGATCCGCTCACGCGTGCTCAAGGGAATCGGGTGGCCGGGCGGAATGCGAGAGGGCAGAGTTGAGGCATCGGCCAGCGTCAAAAAGTCTCCGTGCGTGATCTGCGCGGTCTGTTCGAGCTCGTGGCGGTCGAGGTTGCGGCGAAGCAGTTCGTCGGAGGCCGCCTCGACGCGGAAGTCGACGGCAGGCGGCGCCTCACGAAACGACGGGCTCGCCACCCACGCGTGATAAACGCCCAACGGGAGCGACGTTGCCGTCCCTTCGAAGACTGTCGGATGGCCCGGGCTGCGGTTCAAGGTGACCGGCCGGCGCTCGCCGTTGCGCCGTTCGAGCGTCACGCTGACCGCGTTGGCGGCCGTCGGAACGAGCCGCTCGTCAAAGAAACGCACCCGCAGTGTGGGTGATTCGCCCTGATTGTAGAGCGACCGATCGGTGGTCAGCTCGGCCGTGCGGTCGCGGCCCAAGAGTCGCGAACGGCTCAGATACGCGCACGGCCCGGCTCCAAAACGGTCCGTAGTACAAGTCGCCAACCCGGAACCTCCAACGCCAAAACTCATCGGTCGCGTGAAACAGGACTTTCCCGGCGCCGACTGGTTGCATGGCGACGATGGGGACGTCGTTGGTTGTCGACGGCCCGCGGTGCCAAACCGCGAAGACGCGGGCGCTCGGCTTGGCGCGCGACAGGCTGGTCACCCAGTGCAGGTTGGGAAGTTGTTTCCAGAATCTCCAAAGTCGCGGGTTCGGTCTCGGCCAGGCGAAAGATCGAGGTGCCCCGCAGCCCGTCCACCGTCAGGTCCGGGTGAAACCCGTCCGCGAGCAAGGTTTCGTCGGCCGGCGTCTGGACCTCGGTGAGATCCACAGGCACCAGTTCGTCCCAAGGGGTCCCACGATAAGCGGCCGGATTGAACTCGGTGCCCGCGATCATCAGCACGCCGCCCCCCGAATCGCGGACGAAATCGCGCACCAGCTCCATCGACCAGTTGCCCAACAGGGCCGGGTTGAGGTCGCCCAGGATCAGGACGTCGTAACGGTAGAGTTCCTCTTTATTGAGCGGAAAGTGCGGGAGCGCCGTCTGATCCTCGGATGCGTATTCGGCATCAGCCTCCTGCAGCACGGTTTTCAGACTGACGGTCGGCTCTCGCTCGAAGAGGGCTTTGAGATAACGAAACTCCCAACGGGGCGAAGAGTCGGCCAGCAGCACGCGGATTTTTTCCTTGCGGATGCTGACGTGCCGAGTCTCCCGATTGTTGTCGCGGTTTGTTTCGGCCGGCAGCGGCGGGACCTCGATCGCCACATCGAGCTCGCCCGGCTCGCTCGGCACATAGGACAGCTCAAAGGGGGCCGGCGTGCCGTCGGCGGCCAGGGTGACGCTGGCTTGGGCAAGCACTCGGCCCGTGTCCCGCTCGGTCAATCGAACGGGAACCACCGTGGCGCCCACTCCTTCCCCTTTCACTTTGCCCGAAACGGTGTACGGGTCGCCGACGAACGCGAGATCTTCGGCCGACACGTCGTAAAGCTGCAAGTCACGGGAGGGCTGCTCGCTGCCGATTCCGACTGCCTCGACGGGTACGAAGCTGGCGGCAGCCGCTTCGGCGGCAGGCGACAACCGATCGGCATCCCCGGTGCTCGCGACCCCGTCGGTGAAGAGGATGATCGCGGCCGGCGGGCTGCCGCGGAAATCGTCGAGCACCTTGCGAAGCGCCGGGCCGGGTCGCGTGCGGCTTCCCTCGGCCTTGAGCTCTTTGATCTTTCCGGCGATCTCGGCCACGTCGCCGGGGCCGGCAAAGTCCCGCGTGCCGATGCGCGTGGCCGTGTCCGAGAACCGATACAGGCGCACCTTATGATGTTCGAGCAATTCACGCAGAAACTCGCCGCCGTCGCGCGTCAGGATCGCTTGCGTCAGGGCGATCCGGGTTTTCGCGGTCACGCCCGGGACGTGCGCGAGGCGGTCGGCCAGATCGTTCGTTTTGTCATCCGGATAACGGTCTTCCAGGCCCATGCTTGCCGAGTCGTCGATGACGAGCGCGATCACCGGCAGCCCGATACGCCCGACCGAAAGCGTGAGCTGAAACAGGCAGAGGGCGGCCAGTGCGATCACCGCCAGGCGCAGCCCCGGAAGGAGGGCCTGCATCCGTCGCGATCCTCTTCCCGCATCGCATCGGTAGACGTAGAGCAAATAGACGACGAAGATGCCGCCGCCGATCACCGCAATGGTCGAGAGCCAGTCGCTTCCCAGTCCGCTGAACTCGAATCGCCAATCAGTCCGCTCGCCAGCCTGGGCCGGCGGAAGGCCCAGATAGCGTTCGACGAACCGTTGCAGCGCCGATCGAAACACTCAGCTTCTCGCGGGGTGAAGAACCTACTGGTCTGTCTTTCCCAAAGTGTGGGGTGGCTGGGGTCGAACCGTCTTCGGTTCGCCCCCAGAGTGAAGCACTGGGGGCGGACTTCGGCGAGCTCAGTCGAGCCGCGAAGACGCCGACCCCAGCCACCCTCTGCCCGACAACTACCAAGACCGCCGGCGCATGCTCCGCGGCACAAAATCCGGGGGAAAGGCCTAGAATCACTGTATGAGCCGTCCGGAGGGGCGGCAAGGAGCCCGGGAACGGGGGAGTGCCAAACGCGTGATCAGCGAAACCACGATCAAAAATGTGCTGACGCGGACCACCGGCTTCTTGCGGACGGTCACCTCGCATTCGCTGCAGCCCTATTGCGGCTGCACGTTCGGAAACTCCCTGTGCGGCGTTGGTTGCTACGTCCGCCACAATGGCCGGCTGCTCAAGGGCCGGAGCTGGGGGAGTTTTCTTGATGTCCGCACAAATGCGGCCCAGTCGTACCTCGACAATTACGACGCCGAGGCGTCCTGGGCCCGGCGCGCTTCACGGGGCGACGGCTCGGACGCGTTGTTCTCGGTCTTCTGTTCCAGCTCGACCGATCCGTTCGTTCCCCAAGAGTTCCGTTACGGCGTCACCCGCTCGGTCCTGGAGGCGATGCTCCGCCGGCCGCCGGACCGCCTGATCCTGCAGACTCATTCGCATCGGGTGGCCGAGTTTGCCGGGCCGTTGCGGGATCTGGCGGGCCGTTGCGACGTGCGAGTCCATGTGTCGATCGAAACGGATCGGGAACAAATTCCGGGTTTGCCCCCGCATTCAAGCTCAGTGGAGAATCGATTCCAGGCGTGCGCCCGCCTGCGAGACGCCGGCCTTTGGACGGTCGTGACAGTCTCGCCTCTCTTGCCGATCCGCGAACCGGAGGCGTTTTTCGCCCGGGTTGCCCAGGTAGCGGACGCCGTGGTGCTCGACCATTTCATTGGCGGAGACGGCTCGTCCGACGGGAATCGCACTCTGCGCACTCCCCTACCCGTCGCGATGCGGCAGCTCAACCCCTGTTCCACGGAACTCGCCTATCGCGACCAGATGGCGGCCATTGCACGGCGCCACTTGCCCGGGCGCGTGGGGGTCAACGTCGACGGCTTTGCGGGTCGATATGTTTTTTGAGCGGCTCGCAAAAAGAGCGACAAAAATCGCCAGATCCGCACGCCGATTTCGACCGGGGGCGACTACAATTTGCCGACGCACGCCGCCTCGAAACAAAAACTCTGGTTGAGCGAATCGGGCCCCGGCAGGACGCCGTCGGGGACGATGCGAAAAAGGCCCAGAACATGACGAGCATGTTGCTGCTGCCCGAGCTGCGGGCGATGCTGGCCGAGGATGACCGGCAAGGGCTGACGGCCCTGATGACCGAGCTGCATCCGGCCACGGTGGCCGATTGGACCGAAGGCCTCTCGGTCGAAGAGACCTGGAAAGTTTTCGACCACGCGGGCATCGACCGCCAGGCGGAGGTGTTTGGATTCTTTCCGATCGAGAAGCAAGTCGAGATGGCGACGGCCGAGGGACGGGTGCGGATGTCGCGGCTGATCGAGGCGATGGCCCACGACGAGCGGGTCGACCTCCTGAAGCGGCTCGACCCGGAAGTCATGGAAAGCTTATTGCCGCTGGTCGCGAAGGCGGACCGTCAAGATATTCGTACGCTCTTGAGTTACCCGGAACACAGCGCCGGCTCGGTGATGACGACCGAATACGCGACGCTGGCGAGCGACCTCACCGTCAGCGACGCGATCTCGCGGTTGCGGCTCCAGGCAACCTCCGCCGAGACCATTTATTACGTCTACGTGGTCGACGCCGAGCGGCACGTGGTCGGATTCGTGTCGCTGCACGACCTGATTCTGGCCCGGCCGACTGCGCGGGTCGACTCGATCATGCAGCGCGACGTGATTTCGGTTGCGGTCGACGCGGACCAGGAAGACGTGGCCCAGACGATGGCCCGCTACGACTTTTTGGCGATTCCCGTCGTCGATTCCGAACAGCGGCTGGTCGGCATCGTGACCCACGACGACGTGATCGACGTGGTGGTGCAGGAAGCGACCGAAGACGCGCTGCGGATGGGTAGCGTCGGCACGATGGTCGAGCACTATTTGGATGCCCCCTTCTTCACACTCTGGCGGAAGCGCTCCGGGTGGCTCGCCTGCCTGTTTGTGGCCGAGCTGTTCACGTTTACGGCGTTGGCCCACTTCCAAACCGCGATCGAAGCCATCGTGGCCCTGAGCTTCTTCGTCCCTTTGTGCATTTCGACCGGGGGCAACTCGGGTTCGCAGGCGGCAACTTTGATTACTCGGGCGATGGCCCTGCGGCAGATCGTTGTGGGCGACTGGTGGCGCGTGATCCGGCACGAGCTCTTAATGGGACTGGTGCTGGGGCTCACTCTCGGGGCGATCGGCTTCGTGCGGGTGTCGCTCTTTCCAGGCAGTCACGTGGGCGTCAACCGCTGGATGCTGGCCTTCGTGATTGCGCAGGCCGTCGCTTCGATTTGCCTGTGGGGCACGCTGGTCGGGGCGACTCTGCCCCTGGTCTTCTCGAAGCTGGGCTTCGATCCCGGCTACGCCTCGAGCCCGTTCGTGGCCACGTTCGTCGACGTGACGGGCATCGTGATTTACTTCTCGATTGCGACCATCTATCTCTTATGACTCATTGCTCGAAGGTGACAGCCAGCGACAAGGACCCCAACGACAAGGACCTGACCGTGCCGCGTTTCGGATTCCTGCAGCGGACGGCTCCGAGCGTCTGGGGTTTCGCCGCGATGCTCGCGCTCCTGTGCGGCTGCGACTCGGGGGCGTCGCCCCGTTCGGCTGATCCACCCATCAAGCCCGTGGTGCCCAGTTCGAGCGCCGGGTCATCCGCGGCATCGCAGACGTCGACAGTAGACCAAAAAACGCTGCGGACGGGGCCGTTTGAGAAATCGTTTGAGGGGATCCATTTTTCGGTTCCGGCTGGCTGGAAGGAAGTCGAGCTGTCTGGCGCCCAGCAAGGATTCATCGACGCCCGGTTCCAAATCCCCACGCCGCACGGCGACGTGACGCTGACGTGCTCATCGAACGCGGGCGGTATCGAGACCAACGTCCGGCGATGGGTGGGCCAATTTCATCTTCCCGCCGGGAAGCGACCCGTGATGGGAGAACTCGACGTCGGTGGCAAGAAAGCGACCTGGGTTGATCTGCAAGGGGAGTTCGACGCCGGCCCGATGGCCGCGGCCAATACCCCCTCCACCGCGCCGATCGAGCGAATGCTCGGCGTGGCAATTCCGCTGGGATCGCGAGACTTCTACCTCAAGCTGACGGGCGGCGACGCCGCGGTCTCCGACGTGCGCGAGGCATTCCGACAATTTGCCCGCGACGCCCGGCCGGTGAATTAACCAACGAAGTCTTTGCGCAACGCCGCTCTAGCGCTCTTTTCGCTGTTGGTCCCGTTCACTCGGACCATTGAAATCGGATTTTTTGAACAGGAGGCAACAGAGGTAACAGAGGCAGGAGGAAGAGAATTTCAAATCGGTGGGTCTTGAATCTCCTTTGGCTTCCTCCGTTGCCTCTGTTGCCTCCTGTTCAAACAGTCTTCAATTTTGTTGCCGGCAGTAACGAGGAATGGACGATCCAGCTCGCGAACAAAAACGGCTCTCCAAGTTGACTTTCAACGGCGCGCGTCTGAGCGTCTCGCGGGAGGAGGCGGCGGATCCTGCGCACAGCGTGGCCGCACTAAGATCAATTGCGGCGGCTGGAGCGGCAGATGGCGTAGAGTGCCGCGCAGATCAGCGCGCCCACGATCAACCAGTCGAGGATTGGCCAACTGCCCGTTTCGGCCGCCGGTTCGGCAGCGGCCGTTTTCTGAGCTTGGGCGAGAACGGGCAGGAGATCTGTCGACCAGCCGGCCTGGACAGCACGCGCTGTGGTGATTGCCCACGCCGCAGGCAGAATCAAAACCCGGACGGCGGCCGATCGGAGTTGCTGGCCACTCGCGATTCGGCGCATGAGGCTCAACATCGCAGGAGCTCCGCGACGGGGATGCGCAGGTCCCGATACTCGCGGCTCGGCACCGAGACGGTCTCCCAGCTTTGGGAGCGCGCATGCATCGCCGTCTGATATTCGTCGGCCCAGACGCCGAAAAAGGCATAGACGCGTCCGCGATGGAAAAAGGCGCCCGCGCCCGCTCCCTCTGCTCCGGAACCAATCCCGACGTCGGCTGCCAGATCGTCGGCCGCTTGGGCGTCCAGGAGGTCATAGGCGAATACGAGCATCGAACGGAATCCGTCGCCGAAGACCTCCTGCCAGCGACAGAGGCTGTCGAGGTCGTCCTTGGTCGCCCAATTTTCCCACTTGTGCCCGGCCCGTGCTCGCTCAGGGCCGCAGCCCGACGGGAAGCGACGTCCTTTGACGTCGACGAGCAGGTTCCGATTGCCCGGCGCGGTGACGATGAAATCCATCGATTTCAGCGAGACCTGGTTGAGACGGGCGCGGCGCGCTTCGTCGACGACAACGAACGGCACGCCCGCGCGGCGGAGGTACGCCTCGAACGCCGCGTCGTAGTGGTTGTAGCGCTTGGCCATCGCCCCTGCCCCGATTCACCGCTGGGAAACGTCCGGCGGCTCTTCCTCCGCCAACCAGCCAGCTCAAGCCATCTTAAAACAAGGGGACTGGTTTTGCGAGAGGCCTCGCGGACGCCGCGTCGTGCGCCTTAAATGGGGAGCCGATTGATCAAGCCTGAGGGAAACTTGAACCACAAAGGCACGACTCGACTGAGCTCGCCGAGGTCCAAGGACACCAAGAAAGGCGAAGGTTCCAGATTGGGGATAAGTGTCTGGGCTTCGCGCGGTCGAAACTGGCTGCTCGGTGCTCGGCGGCTTTGTGTTTTGAATCCGGCATTTCTCCGTTACCTCTGTTGCCTCCTGTTCAAAAATCCGAATCTTGAATGCAGACAAGCATTAAGACATGGAAACAGGAGGCAACAGAGGTAACGGAGGGAAGGCGACTCGCCGTAAATCGCGTCATGTGCCTTAATGGCGAGCTGATTGACGAAGCCTGAGGGAAACTTGAACCACAAAGGCACGACTCGACTGAGCTCGCCGAGGTCCAAGGACACCAAGAAGTACGAAGTTTCGGAATCGAAACTGGCTGCCCGGTCCTCGGGGTCTTGTTCTAAATCCGGCATTTCTCCGTTGCCTCTGTTGCCTCCTGTTCAAAAATCCGAATCTTGAATACAGACAAGCATTAAGGCATGGGAACAGGAGGCAACAGAGGTAACGGAGTGAAGGCGAATTGCGTTCTGCGATTCGCTCGCACAGTAACTAGGCAACGCGGTCCGGCGCGGTTGCGTTCGCGTGAATTGGGGGGACCGAGGGCAAGCCCATCGGTCGCGCTGTTCGCGCTTCAGGACCGGGCCTGCTATCGCAACGGCTCGCATGCGCTCCGGTCAGGCCACGCTGAAATCGAGCTGCGGCTCCGCGGGCTTTCTCGCAGCCGCTTCAGCCGCCTCCACCTCGGCGACCGTCGGACGAGGGGCTTTGGGGCGGAAGGCCTCGAAATCTTCGAGACGATATTCGGGAAGCATCACGTTGATTCGCTTCTCGATCTCGGTGAGCTGCTCCCCCTGCTCGCGCGTGACAAGCGTGATGGCCCAGCCTTTCTCTTTTGACGAAAGGCGTCCGGTGCGACCCACGCGGTGGATGTAGTCGTCGCAGTATTCCGGCACATCGTAGTTCACGATATGCGAAATTCCGCTGACATCGATCCCCCGCCCCACCACGTCGGTGGCGACCAGGAGTCGAATCTTGCCCGCTCGGAACCGCGCCATCACCTGGTCGCGCTTCGCTTGCGGCAGATCGCCGTTCATCATGGCCACGCCCGGAAGTTTGCCGGAAAACCGGTGGTGCAAGCGCTCGGCGCCCCGCTTCGTGCGGGTGAAGACGAGCGCCTGCTGGGGCCGCTCGGCTGCCAGGATCCGCACGAGCACGCCGAATTTTCGGTCCTCATCGACCGTCATGTAATACTGGTCGATCGTGTCGACCATGATTGTGTCTTCGGAAAGGTCGACTCGTTTGGCGTTGCGCATGAAGCGCTTCGCCAAGCGCTCGACCGGCGGAGGCATCGTGGCTGAGAGCAAGAGCGTCTGCCGCTCGGCCGGGCAGCGCTTGAGGATCTTTTCGATGTCGGGACGGAATCCGATGTCGAGCATCCGGTCGGCTTCGTCGAGCACGACGATTTTAATCGCGTCGAGCACCAGCGCCCGCCGATCGATCAGGTCGATCACTCGACCCGGCGTGCCGATGGCGATTTCGACTCCCTTTTGCAGCGCGTTGAGCTGCGGCCTGAGCGGGCGACCGCCGACGAAGACGGCCGTGCGGTATTCATGGTTGGCCGCCAGGCGATGACATTCGGCGGCGACTTGTTCCGAGAGCTCGCGCGTGGGACCCAAGACGAGGGCTTGAGTCCGGGTATCGTTCGGATCGAGCCGCTCCAGAATCGGCAGCACAAAGGCGGCCGTTTTGCCCGTCCCCGTGCGGGCCTGCCCTGTGCAATCTTCGCCTTTGATGGCGATCGGAATGAAGGCGGCTTGAATGGGACTTGGCGATTCAAAACCGACAGTACGAATTCTTTCGAGACTCTTTTCACTCAGGCCCAGATCATCGAATGTGACCGCGGGCGAACTCAACTCTTTCGACAAAATCTCACCATCCTCGAGCTTCCCCGCGTGATTGGGAGGCTCCGACTTTGATTTCACTTCTCCGGCCCTGCCACCGGACATCCGGGAGAGCCAGCACGCAAAGTGGTTTGGTCGCGTCACTGGTTCAATCAAGAACCTTTGGCCGCCTCTATCCCGCGACCAAACCTTCGGCGAAACGCCGCGACGCCCTCAATTTCGCTTAAGAATAGGCCAGCAGGGAGGATAGGTCAACTGCGGTTGATGGATGCGCTCGCTCGTCTCTGGCGGGGACTGACCAAACCGCTTCGTGCGCTTGACTTTAGGGGAAGACGGAAGCTCAGGGCGTGACCGACGACGGATAGGGCAGGTTGACGTCGGAGATCTTTTCTCCGTTCTTTCCGGCTCGCTCCCCCAAAATCTTCTTGAGCTCGGTCTGGCCCAGACTTTCGTGTTCCAGCAGAGCCCGCGCGAGCCGATCCAGATCGTCGCGGTGCTCGGAGAGGAGGTGGACCGCGCGTTCCTGGGCCGAAGTCAAAAACCGCTGCACTTCGCGATCGATGACGTGAGCCGTCTCCTCGCTGAACTTCCGCTGCTCGTGGATCTCTTTGCCCAGGAAGGGATGCTCTTCGCCTTGGCGAAACGCGACCGGGCCGATGATTTCGCTCATGCCCCAGTGCGCGACCATCCGTCGTGCGAGCTGGGTCGCCTGCCTCAAATCGTCTTCCGCGCCGGCCGAATACTCTTCGAACATCAGGCGTTCGGCGGCCCGGCCCCCCAGGATGAACGCCAGTTGCGAGTGCAGCCGCTTTTCGCCGGCGTTGTAGCGCTCCTCGTCCGGCATGAGCTGCGTGACGCCCAGCGAGCGGCCGCGGGGGATGATCGTGACCTTGTGAATCAGGTCGACGTCGGGCAAGAGCCAGGCCAAGAGAGCGTGCCCCGACTCGTGGTAAGCGGTGATCTCCTTTTCCTGATCGTTGAGGATGTCCTCGCGCAACGGGCCCAGAGGATCTTGTCGCGGGCGTGCTCGAAGTCCTCCATCTCGACCGCGTTTTTCGAGACGCGGGCCGCGATCAGGGCCGCCTCGTTCACGAGATTTTTCAGATCGGCGCCCGAGAAGCCGATCGTGCCGGAGGCGATCGTGTCGAGCTCCACGTCGTTGCTGAGCGGCACTTTGCGGCAGTGAACTTTGAGGATGGCGGCCCGCCCTTCGCGCGTCGGCCGATCGATGGTCACATGCCGGTCAAAGCGGCCCGGCCGCAACAAAGCCGGATCGAGCACGTCGGGCCGATTGGTGGCGGCCAGCACGATCACCGCTTCGGTCTGTTGGAAACCGTCCATCTCGCTCAGGATCTGGTTGAGCGTTTGCTCGCGTTCGTCGTGCCCGCCGCCGAAGCCGGCGCCTCGCTCACGTCCGACCGCGTCGATCTCATCGACGAACAAGATGCAGGGAGCTGCCTCCTTGGCCGTGCGGAACAGGTCGCGGACGCGGGAGGCGCCCACGCCGACGAACATCTGAATGAACTCCGAGCCGTTGATCGAGAAGAAGGGGACCCCCGCCTCGCCGGCGACCGCCCGGGCCAAGAGGGTCTTGCCGGTTCCCGGCGGGCCCATCAACAGCACCCCCTTGGGGATCTGCGCGCCGAGCCGCTCAAACTTGCCGGGGTTCTTGAGGAACTCGACAATTTCTTGCAGCTCGAGCTTGGCTTGCTCCAGGGCGGCCACGTCTTCGAACGTAGTCCGTTGCTCCGAGGGTTGAAACCGCTTGGCCTGGCTGCGGATGAAGTTTCCCATCATGCCGCCGCCCATGGGATCGACGTTCCGCCGCATCATGTAGATGAGGAAGAAAATCAGGACCACCGAGCCGACCAGCCAGAACAGGGTCTGCTGCGCGTAGCTCGGCTCGTGGGGAGCCGCATCGTATTCCGGCACAGCTTTCACAAGCTTCTGCCAGAAGTCGGGATCCTTGGCGACTCCCTCCGGGATGATCGTGTTGAACTCCTCGGTCAGCTTGTCGGAGTTCGGGCTTGGCGGGGCAGGAGTTTTTTTCCAAACGCCGGTCAGGTTCTCGCCGTAAACTTTGACGCTTTTGACGTTGCCCTTTTCGAGCTGTCCCTGAAAGAAGCCAAACGGGACGCGGGTCCCCGTGTTGCCCGGACTGCGGAACACGTAAATGACCGCGATTGCCACCAACCCCAGCATCAACAGCCACGGGGCGAACGACATCGAGCGGGGCGGCTCGTCGAAGCGGCGCTTGGCTGGGCGGCGGGGAGGCGTCGGATTGGGTCGATTCACCGGCGTCGGCGAGTCCATGCTCGATCTCAGGAGGATCCGATCTTAGCGGCGGTCTTCGCGACGCAGTGTGACGCAGTCGCAGCCCTCCGGCCGCAACGATCCCCGTCGCGACCTTCCGGCCGCAGCCAGACTCCGTCGCGGCCCTACGGCCGCAAAGATACCGAAGGTTAACCGCGGCCCCCGAGCTTGGCAACCAAATCTACGTGCTGGCAAATCTGTGGCCACGCAAATCTGCGGACGCCGCCCATTCAGCCAATTACCATTCAATTATAGGCAAGAATCGCAAAGCGATGAGCGGGGGATCGAGCTGTGCCGCGAAAATCTCAAGCGCGGCGAGCCCTCGGACTCATCGGCCTTTGACTCAGAAATAGCACGTTCTGCGAGTTGGATTACTTGGACACAACGGGCTTCGGCACGACGGGCTTCGGCGTGGGGGCGGGGGCGGGGGCGGTGCTCCCGACACTTTTCGCCGGGGGCTTTTCCCGTTCGGCGCGAAGTCTTCGGGCTTCGTCCTGGGCCGTCTTGAGCTGGCCCTGCAACGTTTTCACTTCGGCGGCCAATTGATCGGCTTTTGCGCCTTTCTCTTTGGCTTCCAGGGTCTTTTCTTTCAAGCTGATCGACACTTCCTTGATCGACAGGTCGGCCTCTTTCCGGGCGACCTCTAGTTCCTTGCGGGCCAGTTCCAGCATCTTCGGATCCGGCTGCGCTTTGATGGTCTCCTGCGCGGCGGCCAAGGCCTTTTGAACGGCGTCTAAAGACTTGCGGGCTGCGTCGCGATCCCGTTGTGTCGCCGTCAGTTTTTCCGAAAGCTCAGTCCGGGCCGAGTCGAGCTTCTTGAGCCTGGCGAGAGCGTCGTCGTAACTGGCGGCCAGTTCCTTGCGAGCTGTCTCAGCCGCAGCCAGCGACTTCTTTGACGAATCGGCTCGTGCGACCGCGTCGTCGCGCGTCTTCTCCGCGTCGGCTCGCCCCTTCTCGGCCACGAGTTTGTCGGCTTCGGCTTGCTTCGCCGCGGCGACCGCCTGGTCGCGACCGCTTTCCGCCTTTTGGCGGGCGACTTCTGCGTCGGCCTGCGCCTGCATGGATTTCGCCTTTGCGGCCTCCGCGTCAGCAGTCGCTTTTTCGGCGGTTTGACGGGCGGCAGCCGCCGAGTCCCGCTCAGCGCTGACTGCCGCCACCTTTTTATCAGACGCCGCGAGATCCTCAGCGGCTTTCTTGAGCTTCGACTCGGTTTGCGCGCGGCCCGATTCGACCGATCGCAGATTGTCTTCCATCAGCTTCCGCGAGGCGACGCTCTCGTCACGGAGCCGCTCACTCCGATTCCGTTCCTCTTCGGCTTTTTCCGTCGCAGCCTTAGCCGCGTCGCGCTCCTTGACGGCGGTTTCCAACTCCTCGTTCCGCTTCTTGAGCGAAGCCTCGGCGCGTTTCTGACTGGTCTCGGCATCTTGCACGGCCTTTTTCGCCGCGGCGAGATCGGCTTCGAGCTTGACTCTGACCTTTTGTGCCTCCTGGCTCGCCTGCTCTGATTCGGCAGAGCGGACCGGCTTGGGCGCCACTTGTCCCTCAAGCACCTGGAGCTTCGCCAAGGCATCGCGGCGACCGGTTTGCGCCCAGAGGACGGCGGCCAATAACAAGAGGATGACACCGCATGAGACCGGGATCAGCAGGTTTGGCATGCCGGTTGGCTGCGGCTCCGTTCCGGACGGCGTGGGGTCCTGGGTTGGAGTGCTCATCGAGGGGCCCTTTTTCAGATAACGGAAATAAGAATCGCGCAGAAATGCCGCTCCAGCATGGACGATCGCGCTGGTCGAGTCAATTCCCGTCTTTTGGGCCTCGTGAAGGTTTCCCTGTCGGCGCACGACCGGGTGCTGGTCAAATTTGGCGGGTCGAGGCTTCCAGAACGGCCGACCGGGCCGCTAAAGTGCGCTTGGGTCTCGGAGCGCCTCGCCAAATGAATTCACCGACGGATTCACGTGCAAGTTCGTCCGCCACGGAATCTCCCGGTTCGACCGGCGACCCGGGCGCCCGCGCCAACAGCAATTCGTCTGGAGTCGGAACGCGCGTTCCGTTGGGATTGATTGGCCTCGATCGCGCAGGCCAATTCCACGCGGAGCGGTTATCGCTGCGACCGGAATTCGAAGTCGTCGCGGGCTGCGAGCCGATGGCCGAAATACCGGGGCGTCTGCCGGGCCCGCGCGCGGCCGATCGACCTGTTTATTCGCGCGTGGACGAGCTGCTGGAACGGGTCGAGATCGACACGATCGTCATCGCCGGCCCGTGCGACCAACGAGCCCAATGGGCCTTGCGAGCGCTCGAGGCGAAAAAGCACGTTGCCCTCGACGTGCCCCCTTGTGCGAACGCCGGCCAGATGCGCGAACTGCTGGCCGTCGCACGTCGAACGGGTCGGCGTCTGTCGGTTCTGCCCACGCGCCGTTTGGGCATCGAGTTTCGCACGGCATTGCGAATCGTCGGAGGTGATCAGTTGGGCCCTCTTTATTCGGCTCGTCTGATCTCCTGGGGCAAGTCAGTGCCTCAGGCAACCAGTGGATCCGGTTCCGGGAGTCGAGCTGCGGACTCCGAGGTCGATTCCTTTGCGTTTTTCGCGCATCAGTATGTCGACCAGGCGCTGCAACTGCTCCGCCGACGTCCCCGATCGGTGTTCGCCCGGATTCTTCCTCCTTCAACCGACGACTCGTCCGCGATCGCTTTTACGCTTTCGATCGGCTTCGAGCCCGGGATCGACGCGCTAATCGACGTGAATCTCGACAGCGGTGCCGTCCTGCAGACGGGTTGGATGCTTGCGGGCTCTCGCGGCGGCTACAGCGGCGGCCGGATTTATTTGCACGACGAGTCCGGCGAGATCTGCGACGCGCCGGTTCCGCAGACCGATCTGCCGGAGATTGACGTGTACGGCGAACTGGTGGCATTGGCCCGCGGCGAATCCGACCACGCGAATTCGGGAGAAGACGCCGAGGTCGTGATGCGAGTCATCGACGCGGCACGGGAATCGTCGCGGACCGGGCAAACCGTCTCGCTTGATCCGTAGCCGACCATCGCCCAGTTGCACGGCGACTTCTCTGGCGAGGATTTCTTTGGCGACGATTTCTTAGGCGGCTCAGCGTCCCGGCGCTACGGAATCCCGCAGCAACTCGACTCGCCCCTGCAGGTCGCGGGAAATCTCAATTGCGGCCGCTTTCCCCACACTCAGCTCCGAGTAAGTGCGCGGCTCTCCGATCATCAATCGCACTCGGCGCGGCCTCGGAAACCGCGCGCCCTTGGGCCACGCACTGTGCGCCGTCCAGGTAGCACGGAACGACCGGGTACTGAGTTCCCGCGAGGAACAGCCCCAGTCCCGGTTTGAACTCTGCCATCTCGCCGGTGGCCGAGCGAGTTCCCTCAGGAAAGATCACCAGAATGTTGCCCGAATTGCCGAGCAATTCGCGGCAGAGGTTGATGCTCTGACGCGGGTTGGTCTGGCGGTTGAAAGGCAGCGCGTTGACCACGACCGCGGCCAAAAGCGTCCGCGGCACGCTGACAAAGAAATAGTCCTGGGCCGCGGCCGGAAACGCGCGATGCAGCTTTGCCATGGGAAGCGCGGCCAGCAGGCACAACACGTCCAAGTGGCTGGCATGGTTGGCGACGAGGACGAAGGAGCCTTCGGCGGGAAGGTTCTCGCGGCCGAGAATCTCGAGTCGATGGTAGAGCCTCAGCCAACCGCGAATCAGCGCAGCCGCGAAGATCCGCGCTCCAAACACCAGCATATCCGGCTCTCGTGGGAACCGGCGCAGCCGCTCGACCAGCGACTGGTCCAGGTCTTCCGCCGGCTCGTACTGCCACTGGTTCACAGTCTCGATCTCGATTCAGCAGGCGTTTTATTCCGCGCTGTTTGGCCGGCCTCAGTAAAGATCGTGGAAGTATCGCACCATGTGCAAAAACAGGGGCGCGACGTAGATCAAGCTGTCGATTCGATCGAGGATGCCGCCGTGCCCCGGGATGACCGCTCCCATGTCCTTGATGCCGAGATCCCGCTTGATCACGCTGATGGCCAAATCGCCAAGTTGTCCGCCGATTCCGACGATCAAACCTGCCAGGATCAGGTCTCGCGGCTTGAAGTGCGGAAAAGTGAAATGCACCAACCACGGAAGCACCAGCGACACGGCGAGCGCGCCGATCGCTCCCTCGCACGTCTTGTTTGGACTGATGTTGCTCCGCAACGGATGTCGACCGAAAAGCTTGCCGAAGGTGAAGGCGGCGACGTCATTGATTTCAACCGCGAACAACACGAAGAGCAGGTAGGCATAGGCGTACTTCGCATTGGCCAGGAACGCAAGATGGCCGAACATCCAGCCGAAATAAATGAAACCGACGATGGAGAGCGCAATCGCCTGCAACTGCCCCTGAACGCGGTTCCGCAGAATGGGAATCAGCAGAATGCCCGCGATCGCGAACACCGGCCAGGCCATGAACATGCCGTACCAGCCCGGGACGCCTTGGCGCGCGTCGGTCGGCAGCGACGTGCACCCGGTCACGATGATGGCGACGTAGACCGCTCCGGTCATGTACCAGTCACGATAAAGCCCCGTGGCGCGGGCAAACTCCTTGAATCCGAAAATGCCGACCGCCGTAAAGAAAACGATCGACGGAATGCGCCCCAGGAAGATGACTCCCAGGAGCACCGGGACCATCACCAGCCATCCGCAGTAGGAATTCCAGGCGCGCTCGACGTTCTGGTGCAGTCCCCAACGCAGCGTCGCCAGAATCAGGCCGGCGACCACCAGGATTGCGAACGAGACAGCCGCATAGAACTGAAAGACCGGACTGTGCAGGGCTGCCGAGGGCGTCACGCGTTTTTTTCTCGCGCAATTCGGGGAAGTTCCGGCGGATCGCGGAACGTTCGCGACTGCAGTGCCGCAGCTCGCGACTTGGGAGGGATCGCTTCAGAAGTCGGAAAAGCGATTCGTTTATAGCCGCGCCGACGCGGCGAATCCACGAGAATCCAGCATCAGGGAGCACTGCTGAGCCCAAGCGTCTCGAGGAGATCCGGGAATTCGATTGCGGGCCACGGCTGAGACGTTTCGGTTCAGCCGTGCTCTTCACAAAAGGTCTTACGCTTGTTTATTCCGGCCGAGCACTACCTACGAGAAAGAGCACGGGCCGCTCAGCCGTGGGACCCAAATCCTGCCGCGAATTTCCGGACACCCTCGCCACTCATTGTCGCCCGTGTTCAGCCGCCAGACGGGCGACGGCAAAGGCGCACGCCGCCTCGGAGACGCTCGGGCCAAAAACTTCGAGCAGATTGACCGTCGAGGCCTCCGCGAGTGCGGGCGAACTTTGGACGATCTGACGGGCCAGAAAGCTTCCGACGCCGGAGAGGAAGACGCGGCTTGGGAGGGGCACTCGCGAACGCAGCACCGCATTGAGCGCGTGCAGGATTTGCCCCTGCTGCTCTTCGGCGATCGCGTGTGCGGCGACCTCGGCATCTTCCTGCGAGAATTCCTCGGAGTCGCAGCCGACGCAGCGGGCGAGGCGATCGCGTGCGCAGGCTCGCGTCGCGGGTCGGCCGTCCGCCGTTTCGACGTCGGCGGGATTCTCCAGCAAGTCGCCCGTCGTGAGATAGACATCGAGCGTCGTCGCGAACAACTCGGCCATCACCGCGCAGTCGTTGCCGCGAAAGGGAATCGCCCCGACGACCGCGCAGACCGGCGTCCGTCGCACGCCCGTGTAGACCAGCTCGCCCGATTGCAGCCGCTCGCGATCCGTGCGACCCGCGGGAACGGGCCGGCCGTCGGCGAGCGGAATCAGGTCGCAGGTCGTCGTTCCGATGTCAATCAAGAGCGCACCGCCAACGGGGGCGAGCGAACCGAGAAAGGTCGCCAGCGCGTGCCAGTTCGCTGCCGCGGTCAATAACGGTGCGGCCCGGGCCTCGCGGGGAGTCACAAGGCGGCCGTCCGTTTGCCACACCAGTACCGGAACCCCGCCGGCCGCCATCTCGACGGCCCCGAGAATCGCATCAACGCCATCGCGCTTCGTGCGGTAACAGTCGGCAAGTTCAGCGGTCATGGTGACGGCAATCGCGTGGGGCGATGGAAAACCGCCAAGCAGAGCGTCAATCTCAGCGGCGAGGCGGTCCGGATTTTTCCAGACCGCGAAGGGCCGGGTGATCGCGTGTCCCTCCGCGTCGGCGGCCTTCAAATTCGCGCCGCCGATGTCGAGCCCCACGACCCCCACAGGCTCACCTCACCCGACGCGGACGTTGCCGTCGGCGTCGAATTCGACCCACTCGATCGACGCCAGCAAAGCGGGTTTCGAAGATTGCGTAGTGGTCTGTCTATCGCAAAATGTCGGGGTGGCTGGGGTCGGCGTCTTCGCCCCCCCCAGTGCTTCTCTATCTGGGGGCGAACCGAAGACGGTTCGACCCCAGCCACCCTCAGCCCAACATATTTCAGTAGACGCACCAGTAGGGTGGGACAAGGCCGGTTCTCCGGCCGCGGGCCCACCATTCCCAGGCAGTCCCACTGGCAGACTCTCAGGCAAGAGGAAATGGTGGGCCGGCGCTCGCTGCGCGAGCTTGTCCCACCCTACGGGGACAGGCCATTCGACGGGCGTGCGCCCGGCGTCGGCGAAGACCATTCGGGCTGCTAGGTTCTCGTACGTCAGCCGGCGGTAGCCGACATAAGATGTTGTCAGCCGCGGATTGGCTTCCAGAATTCGCACGCGCGGGGAGCTCTCAGCGACGATCAGATCGAACCCGACAAAACCGCCCAGCCCCCGAAGCGATCGGCAGGCGTCGGCGACCAGCTGGGCCGCTTCCTCGGCGACCTCGGTCGAGATGCCGGGCGCGGGAATCCGGCCGCCTGCGTAGCGAAAGCGACCGTCGCGGCTGATTCGCTGTTCGCCTAACGGAAAGACATCGATGCGACCGGCTTCTGCATCGATCAGGGCCGCGGACGAAAGGGGACGACCCTCCACAAACGGCTGGACGATTGCTTCGCTCCCCCCTTCGGCGAAACAGGCGATCAGTTCGTCGCGACGCACGTCGAGCTCGCGGGCATCACCGATCAGAAAGGTGTTGACCGATCCGGCTCCGTCCCGCGGCTTTACGACGATCGGAAAAGGATGATCCGCAGAGTCAGCGAAAAAGTCGCACGGTGTCGTAGGAATTGTTGGGATTGCGTTCGCTTTCAAATGCTCGCAGAAGCGCAGCTTGTCTCCGCAGAGGCGGATGGCCTCGGGCGAAGGACCCAGGAATCGTCCACCAGCCGCGTCGGTCATCTGTCGGCGTTCGAGCAGCAAGCCTCCGCTCTCCGGGGCAATGACGAGAGTGGCCCGGCAGGCTGCAGCGAATTCTTGAAACAGGCGCTGCTCTTCGGCGGTGGATTCGACCCAGGTGACTTGGGCTTGCTCAGCAATCCGTGCAGCAGTCGGTGACCTGCGAAGTCGTCGATCGAGCGTGGTGACGACGGTCGTGTCGTCGCCCACCTGTGAAAAATCGTCGACGACGGCGGCCAGCATGGCGAGCCCTTCGCGAGCGAGCGAACTGTCGCCAAGGTCGCCGTCGAATGCGCCCGAACAGAAGAATTCGTGAACGAAAACTGGCATCGTTGCCGCCGCGGGAAAGGGACGGGTATCATACCGGCGCCGTTGCCACAACGAAATCGCCTAGTTGACAGCGAGTGACTCGATGAGCGCAGACTCCGTCTCCCGACGCGACTTCCTCGCCGCTAGCGCCGCCGCAGTGTCGGCCGCGTCGCTGGCTCCTGCGCTGGGATCCGCGGCAAGCGACGGTAAGACGACCCCGCCGCTGCACAAAGCTCTGAAGTTCTCGATGGTTCGCCGCACAGGCTCGCTTTCCGACACGTTCAAGATGGTCAAGGAATGCGGCTTCGAGGGGATCGACATCGATCGTCACCTCGATCCCGACGAAGTGGCGCAAGCCAAAAAAGAGAGCGGTCTGGTCGTTCACGGCGTCGTCGGGTACGAGCACTGGCACAAGCTCCTCTCCGATCCGAGCCCGTCAGTCCGCCAGGCCGGACGCGAGAGTTTTATCGGCACCCTCCGCGACTGCAAGGCCTACGGAGGCACGACGGCCCTGCTCGTCCCCGGCCGGGTCACCAAGCAGGTCTTCTATGCCGACGCCTACAAGCGCTCACAGGATGAGGTTCGAAAGCTCGTCCCCGTCGCCGAGGAACTGGGGATCGTGATTTGCATCGAAAACGTCTGGAACGACATGCTGATCACGCCACTCGAAATGGCCCGCTACATCGACGAGATCAACAGCCCCTGGGTCGGTTCGTATTATGACGTGGGCAACAGCGTCCGATTCGGCTGGCCCGAGCACTGGATCGCCGTGCTCGGCAAACGAATCAAAAAGATCGACATCAAGGAATACAGCCGCAAATTGATGAACACCAAGGGTCCGGGCGCCGGCTTCAACTTGAAGATCGGCGAGCCGGGCGGCGATTGCGACTGGCCCAGCGTCCTCGCGGCTCTCGACGCAATCGGCTATCACGGATGGGCGTCGGCGGAGGTCCCCGGCGGCGGACCCGACGAGCTGAAGGACATTTCCCAACGAATGGATCGGATCTTCGCGTCACGCGATGTGGCAACGAGGTGATCGCGAGAAAAGCCCAGGCGAGCCGCCAGCGTGAGCTGGCGGGTGCTTCGGCGGCGGGTGGCACTGGCGGCTTGTCCGCCAGTGTGTATTTGGGCGACCGAGCTCACTGGCGGACAAGCCGCCAGTGCCACCCAAGCAATTCGTTTTCAAGTTTGAAATAGTCCCCGCCAGCGCGGGCACGAACAAATAAATCGGAGCAAGAAAATGCATCTTCGAAGGACAGCGTTTTGTGCGGCCCTAGTCGCGTCGTGCCTCTTTGCGGTCAGCCGCGCACGCGGTGCGGACGCCAGCAAATCGGGCGCAACCGTCGACGTCCCCGGAGCCAAACACGTCACCTCGATCGAGGGGATCAGCGAGTACCGGCTCGACAACGGCCTGCAGGTGCTCCTGATTCCCGACGCCTCCAAGCCGTCGGTCACCGTCAACATGACGGTGCTCGTCGGTTCGCGGCACGAGGGTTACGGCGAGGCCGGCATGGCCCACTTGCTGGAACACATGTTGTTCAAGGGGACGCCCAACTTTTCCGGCCCCAAAGAGATCCCCAATGCCCTGCACAAGCGCGGCGCCGACTACAACGCTTCCACCGACGTCGACCGGACCAACTTTCACGAGACGCTGCCGGCAAACGACGCCAACCTCGAGTTCGCCATCCGCCTCGAAGCCGATCGTTTAATCAACAGCTACGTGCACGCCGCCGATCTCAAGTCCGAGATGACCGTCGTCCGCAGCGAATTCGAGTCGGGTGAGAACAGCCCGATCGGCATTCTCGTGCAGCGAATGATTTCTGCCGCCTACGACTGGCACAATTACGGCAAGTCGACGATCGGCAACAAATCCGACATCGAGCGCGTGCCGATCGAAAAACTGCAGGAGTTCTATCACCGTCACTACCAGCCGGAAAACACGGTGCTGACGATTGCCGGCAAATTCCAGCCCAAGACGGCGCTGGCCGACATCGTCAAATACTTCGGCCCGATTCCGCGCTCCGACTTCAAATCCGACAACACCTACACCGAAGAGCCGGCCCAGGACGGGCAGCGGGTCGTGCGACTCAAGCGCGTCGGCAACGTGGCCGTGGTTGGAGCGGCCTATCACATCCCCGCCGCCGCTCAGCAGGAATTTAGCGCGTGCGAAGTGCTCGAGGGGATTCTCTCGGACGATCCGTCGGGGCATTTGTACAAGGCGCTCGTCGAAACCAAGCAGGCGGCCCGTGTGTTTGGGATCACCTTCGCGTACCACGACCCGGGTTTGATGGTGTTCCTGGCGCTGGTCGTTCCGGGAAAGAAACCCGAAGACGTCCTGAAAACGATGGAGGCAACGATCGCCGACGTCGCCAAGAAGGGCGTCACCCAGGCCGAGGTCGACCGCATCCGGCAACAGTTGCTCAAGCAGCGCGAACAGACGGCTGCCAACAGTTCGCGGCTGGGAATCGAGATGACCGAGTGGATTTCCCTCGGCGACTGGCGGCTCTACTTCCTGAATCGCGATCGGCTCGAAAAGCTGACCGCGGCCGACGTTAACAAGGCCGCGGCCAAATACCTCAAACCCGACAACAGCACACTGGGCCTGTTTCTGCCGACGAAGAAGCCCGACCGTTCCTCGGTCCCGCCGGTCGGCAACCTGGTGGCCGCGATCGGCAACTATAAGGGACGCACCTCTGTCAGCGGCGGCGAGACTTTTGACGCCAGCCCGGCCAATATCGACGCGCGGACGCAGACCGAGGCACTCAACGGCGGAGTGAAGGCCGCCTTCCTCGCGAAAAAGACGCGCGGCAGCGAGGTGCACTTGAGGCTCGAACTGCATTACGGCGATGTGCAAAACCTGCGCGGCTTGCGGGTCGCCGCCGACGTACTGCCAGACCTGATGATCACCGGGACCAAGAACTTCAACAAGCAGCAGATCCAGGACACGCTCGACAAGCTCAAGGCCACGCTGCACGTGAGCGGCTCGCCGGGCAACGCAACGTTTTCGATCCAGGCCCGCATCGAGACGTTCCCCGACGTGCTCAAACTGCTCAAGGAGATTCTGCGCGAACCAACCTTGCCCGAGTCGGAACTCGAACTGATCCGCCAGGCTGAGTTGGCCCAGTTGAAGAGCCAGCTCTCGGAGCCAACGGCCCTGGCCGGCAACGCCATCCGCCGGCACCTGGCTCCTTACGACAAAGACGATCCGCGCTACGTCGCGACGCTCCCCGAGTCGATCGACTCGCTGAAGGCCGTGAGCGTCGCAGACATTCGCAAGCTCTATTCCAATTACCTGGGCGGCGCTCACGGAGAGCTGGCGATCGTCGGCGACTTCGACAAAGCGCAAGTGCTGCCGCTGTTGAACGAGATGCTCGGCGATTGGAAGGCCGAAATGCCCTACGCGCACATCTCGCGCGACGTGACATTCGAGGTTCAGGGAGGCAGCCGGACGATCGAAACTCCGGACAAGGCCAACGCCGTCTACGCGGCCGCCAGTGTTTTCCCCATGCGCGACGACAATCCCGATTTTGCTCCGCTGTCTCTGGGCGACTTCATCCTGGGCGAAGACACGCTGACCTCGCGGCTGGGAACGCGCGTGCGACAAAAGGAAGGGCTCACTTACGGGGTCGGTTCGCGCCTGCAAGCGTCGGCCCAGGATCAGCACACGGCCTTTGTCGTTCAGGCCATCTGCAATCCCATCAATATCAATAAGGTTACGACGGCCATCGCTGAGGAGATCGGCGACCTGCTCTCCAAGGGCATACCGCAGGCCGAGCTGGCCGCCGCAAAGCAGGGCTATCTGCAACAGCAGGAGCTGGCCCGCGCGTCGGATCGCGATTTGGTCGGGATGCTCAGCGAAAACTTGACGGTCGGCCGCACGATGAAGTACTACGCCGACCTCGAAAAGCGGATTGCCGAGCTGACCCCCGATCAGGTCCTTTCCGCCCTGCGCAGCCACATCGACCCGAAGAAGCTGTTCATCGTGACGGCCGGCGATTTCAATAAGCCGCAGGCCGCGACCGGCCGATGAACCGCGAGCGGAGCCGGGCCCAGTTCGAACGCGGCGCGTCGCTCGATTCCCGGCGGGGTCAACAGCCCCGCGCGGGCGTTCGGCGCCGTCGGCGGCGAGCCCCCCTTCATCGACCGCGGCCAGGGTCCGTTTCTCTACGACGTCGACGGAAACCGGTATCTCGACTACGTCGGCTCCTGGGGCCCGCTGATTTTGGGCCACGCGCACCCGGAGGTGGTGGCGGCTGTCGAGCAGGCGCTGCGCAAAGGGACCAGTTTCGGAGCGCCGACCGAGGCGGAGTCTGAGCTGGCCGAGATGGTGATCGAAGCCGTCCCTTCGGTCGAGCGGATCCGCATGGTCAGCTCGGGGACCGAAGCGACGATGAGTGCGATCCGCCTTGCCCGCGGATTCACGAAGCGCGACAAGATCATCAAGTTTGCCGGCTGCTATCACGGCCACGTCGACAGCCTGCTCGTGAAAGCCGGCAGCGGCGCGATGACGCACGGCAATCCGTCGTCGCCCGGCGTGCCCGTCGGATCGACGAACGACACGATCGTCGTCGAATTCAACGACGTCCCAGCCCTCGAAGCGGCGTTTGCGGCCGCGCGCGGTCAGATTGCCTGCGTAATCCTCGAGCCGGTCGTCGGCAATATGGGCGTCGTGCTGCCGGAGCCCGGATTTCTGGAAGCGGTCCAACAACTGTGCCGGATGAACGGTGCGCTCTTGATCTTCGACGAGGTGATGACCGGTTTTCGCCTGGCTTACGGTGGCGCCCAAGCGCGGCTCGGCGGCGCGACCCCAGACCTGACAACGTTCGGGAAAATTCTCGGCGGTGGCATGCCCGTCGGCGCGTACGGCGGCCGGGCCGACGTGATGGACTGCGTTTCGCCGGTCGGCCCGGTCTATCAGGCTGGCACGCTTTCGGGCAATCCGCTGGCCATGGCGTGCGGCATCGCGACGCTGAAGAGCCTCAAGCGAACAAATCCCTATCCGCTGCTCGAAGCCGAAACGGCCCGCCTGGCGCAGGGACTTGCCGCCGCGGCATCCGCGGCCGGCGTGCCCCACACCGTCGCCCAGATCGGCAGCATGTTCACGCTCTTTTTTGGCGGCGAAAAAGTCGTCAACCAAACGGTGGCGGCCCGTTGCGACACGAAGCAGTTCGCGCGTTACTTCTGGGGCATGCTCGACCGGGGGATTTATCTGCCCTGCAGCCAGTTCGAGGCGAACTTCGTCTCGGCCGCCCACACGCCCGAACACATCGATCAAACACTCGCCGCCGCCCGCGAAGTGCTGGCTGAGTGCGCGAACTAAGATTCTTCTCACCACAAAGACACGAAGGCACAAAGAAGATCGTCGACGGTGATTTCCGTTTGATTGCTTCTCACTAACTAGCTTTTGGTTTTTCTCAGTGTCTTTGTGCCTTTGTGGTGAAGAGAAATTCCCCTAATTCCGCAACGCTTTGCCGTCGGGCTGCGTCGCCACCTTAGTCGGATCGGCTTCGGCGTTCATCACGCGGCCGAAGATGAAGTGCGACCCCATCGGCAGCGTTTGGATCTCCTGGCGATTGTCGACCGTCCGGCGGAGCGTGACCGGATAAGGCACGGGGAAGTCGCTCGATTCGTTGGGCTTGAGCGTGAAGGGGCCGCCCCACGCGCTCTGGGGCCCGCGGATTTCGTAAACGATCGGCTCCGCGGTTGCGTTGGTGATCCGAGTCCGCGCCGGCAGATAGCGCAGCGAGATAAACGGGCCGATCGTTTCGATGTCGGAGAGCCGCAGGTTGGCCGTTCCGATCAGGCGGTCTTTCATCGCGACTTCGTCCACCAGGTCCAGGTTTCCGGCCGCGTTCCAGGCCGTCCGCATGAGCTCGGCGATCACTTCGGGATGCAGCGTCGGATTGGATGGCAGATAACCTTCGGCAAAGCGGCCTTTCACATCGATTTCTTCGGGGGAGTATTTCTTGAGCAAGAAGGTCCGCTCAGAAAACGCCGGCGCGCGCACGCTGACTTTGAACTCCTCAACGGCGCGCAGATCGAACTCTGCGCAGGTCTGCCAGTGCTCCTGCCTGGGCAACGTTTTGATTTCGATCGAAAGGATAAAATGGGGAACGCCGAGCTGAACGACGCACTTGGGCGCGCTCTCCGTCGATTTGTCGCCCGACACGGTGCCGTCGACTAAAGCGGGATGTTCGACCGCGTTACAAAGAATCGGCTCGACCGCGCGGAATCGCGTGCGGATCCGCAGGTTGTTGCCGTAACGCATGAGTTCCGGGACCGCCTTGGCGAGCGCATCGATGTCGCCGAAGGCGGCGAACTCCTTGACGGACATGTCCGTGGCGTTCATCACCGCGGCGCCAGCGTCCACGACGGTCCCAGTCAGGCCTTCGGCGAGAGCGCCCGAAAAGCCGAGCGTGAATCCGCGACCGTTGGAAATGTTTTCCAACTTCACAAGTTGTCGCTCGACGCGGCGCACCGGACGCGGCGAGGGATTGAAACTCGGCTGCGCGAAGACGGCTCCCAGGATCATCGAAATCCCGCGCTGGTCGACCCGCAGCGAATCGACCCACAAGCGATAGCGGGGCTGGAGCGCCGGCATCGGCCAGCCGCCCACCGCGCGCGTTTGCGCCAGCGATTTGTCGAGTTCCCGCTCCAGACGCTGGACCAGTCCGGGAACCGCGTCGAGCACCCGCTGTTCGATTTCCGTTTTGCGGCCGTACGCCCCCTCGATGAGTTTTGAAGAAACCGTGTTTGCGACACGGCCGCGGAACAGGGGGATCGCCGACTCGACGCCGACTTGCGGAGCCGTCACATAATAGTTGTCGTTCGGAATTTCAAAGTGCCGCTGCCCGACTTCGAACTTGATTTTCCTGTCGGCCACCATCGGACGGACGTCGAAGGCCAGCCAGACCGGGCGCGCTTGGCCGATCACAATGTCCATCGGTCCGGCTCGCCGCCATCAGACGGCCCCGGACTGTGGTCGATCCGATTTCGGTGATCAGGTTCTTGAGGCCCAGGTTGATCGTGATCCAACCGTTCTCCTTGGTCGTCACCACGACCCGTTCGAGCGTCCCCCGATAATTGATGCCCGCCAGCGTGATGCGGAAGCGGCTCACCAGGCCCTGCCGGCTCTGGTAAATGTTCGCCTCGCCCGCGGACAGGGCGTCGGCCGGCACCAGCTCGGGCAACGCATAGCAGAGCGCTTCGATGGCTTCGGGATCGAGGTGCACGTAGATCGCCTGCGGAACTTCGACGCCGGCGACAAACGGCTGCAGGAAGTCATGGTCGATCTTGGATTTCTTGATCGGCGCCTTGGCCGCCTGCACGATGCTTTGCGGCCGGGGCTCGGCCTCTGGATTGAGCATCCACTCGTAGACGGCGTCGTCGCTGAAGACGACGTCCAAGATGTTGTGCCGGACTTCCGGAAGCAGCGTGAAATAGGCGCGTCCGCCCGCGTCTCGAACGGCATCGACCATCCGCTTGTGATCGTCCGGCTTGACCTCGAGATCCTTGCTTCCGTGGAAGGCCCAGACCGGGACGTTCTTGAGGCTGCGGGCTTTCAATACGTCACCGTAGCCGGCAAGCGGCACGATGGCCGACCAGCGCGCGGGATTTGCGGCGGCAATATTCCAGGTCCCGAAGGCGCCCATCGAGGCGCCCGCGAGAATTTCCCGCTTGCGATCGACGCTGAATTCGCGCTCCACGGAATCGAGGATGGCCAGCGCCCGCTGGGCGTCGGGACCGTCGACTCGCCAGCCCTCGATCGCCCGGCCCTCGACGTCCTCGCACTGCGGAAAGACGACGATCATCGGCAATGTCTGGGCGCGGGCCGCAATTTGCGGTCCGATTCCACCAATCAGCGGCAGCTTGCCGTCGGTGCCGCGCGACCCGGCCCCGTGCAAATACAACAGCACGGGCCACTTCTGATCGGCGCGATACGCGGCCGGAATAAACACCGTGTATTTGTGCTCGCCAGACTCGTCGCGGTAAACGCGCGAGAGGAAACCGGTCGTAGCGTCCTCGGCAGGCAGAGCCCGGATGCACGCCGCGATCGTGCACGCCAAGATCGCCAAACGTGTCCAAGATGAGCGAGCCAGTTTCATGGTCATTGTGAGACTTTCTCTGGAATCCCTTCGGGCCGGTTCGGTCCATGGGGAATCGGCCGGCTGGTGACGGTCGCGTTTCTTGTATCGGCGGCCCGCACGACCCTTCTGGCAGAGCCCGGACAGCACGCATGCTGAAAATTCAAGGTTCCTTGCGACATCGCAGCACAACTGAAGCTGCCGGCGCTTCGCGGAAGTCGCGCGCGAGCGGCGTGCGAGGCACGCGCGAGACAGCTCGCAAAGTCTTCGGCCCTCTCGCAACCCGGCGGGCCGAACCAACTGGCACCGCTACAACGCGAATCTTCGCCAGGGATCCTGCGGCCTGCAGGTCGTTGTCGGGTGCGAGACCCTCGATGAGAAGAGAGCGCTCTCCTTCGCGCGCTGACCGCATCCTCTCGCGAGCGGAGCACTGCCCGATGGATTAGGATCTGAGGATGGCCGTTACCGAATCGCAATGCAGAGTCACGTCGAGTCAAATCGGGCGGATCGATCGGATTGTGCAGGCGCTGACGGGCCGGTCGCGCGCGGAAGTCCGCGGGCTGTTCGACCACGATTGCGTGAAGCTTAACGGCGAAGTTTGCCCCCAGGCGGGTGCGCTGGTCGCCGAGGCCGACGTGGTGATCGTTCGTCAGGATCCGCGAGTGCGCTATCGTCCCAAGTTGCGGCCGAGGGAGGCAGGCACGGGAGCCTTCCGGCTCGTGTTCGAGGATCGCGATCTGATCGTCGTCGACAAGGCGGCCGCCGTGCTGACGGTTCCGACCGACCGCGGTGAGACCAACACGCTCGTGGACGCACTGAGCCGATCGCTGATTCGCCGCGGACATCGCAGCCGCGTATCGGTCGTGCATCGGCTCGACCGGGGAACGTCCGGGCTCTTGGTGTTTGGAAAGAACCCGCGTGTGGGCCGCGAGCTGCAGGCCCAGTTTCGCGCCGGAAAGCCGAACGCGAATACGCGGCCATCGTCGCCGGCCGGCTGGAACGCGAGTCAGGAACGTTCGACAGCCGACTGGGCACTTCCCGAAGCCTGCAGCGGTATTCGGTCGGACCTGGCGGCGCCGGCGAGCGGGCGGTCACTCATTACCGTGTCGCGCAGCGATTGAGCGACGCGACCTACGTCCGCGTGACCCTCGAAACCGGGCGGCGAAACCAGATTCGCGTGCACTTCGCCGAGTCCGGGCACTCCGTTCTGGGCGACGAGCGCTATGCCGTCGATGCCGCGCGCCACCGCGGCTGGACGCACAAGCGCCTTGCGCTGCACGCGACGGTGCTTGGATTTGAACACCCGCGCACCCACGAGCACCTCCGATTCGAATCGCCGCTCCCCGAAGAATTCAAAGCATTTTTGGCCTCGCGGCGGGCCGATTAAGGGCAATGCCGCCGCCAATTCGCGTTCGGCGAGGATGTTGACGGTACAACAATTTTTCGATCTCGGACGCAAGTCATTGAGGGAGCATCGGATGAACGAATCAGCGAGGGAGTTGTTGGCGAGGCCCATTTTTCCCAAGCCGACGGCTCCGCCGTCGTTCCGGCACCCTCAAAAATAGACGACGGCGGAGCCGTCGGCTTGGGACGCTGAACGCGGCAATGATTCCACCACTCACGCGTCCAATCGGAGCCGGCTGGAGGAGTTAGGAGCCGTAATAGCGCCGCCGGGTGCCACGGCTGAGCTTGCTCAGCCGTGCTCTTCCCGGGAGGGGGTACGCGGCCATTTTTCGGTGCATGGCCATTCGTCGAGAGCAACCGAAAAGAGCACGGCTGCGTCTCAGCCGTGGCACCCAGCGGAAGACTTCAGGCAACCCCAACTATTTTCCAACTTGTTTCCACGCGCATAGAAACTCGGGCTTCTGCGATCGGGCCCGTTCTGGCAAGATGAGGGAGGACACCTTTATTTTACGCGGCACTGATCGAGGCTTCTCGCATGCAGACTGGAAATGGGCACGAAATTTGGTTGGTGGGCGGACGGACTTACACGAACTTCAAGGAGGCCGTCGAGGCGCAAGATCGTCGGGTGACACACTTTATCCGCCTGGGCGGCGTCGGCGAGGAAGAACTTTCCCGGATGCCCAAGCGGGTCATTCCCGAGGGGGCCACTGCCCAAAACTATAACCCGGAGCCCGAATGGCCCATCTCTCAGGCCATCGACGAAGTGCTGGGGAAGAAATTCCGGCTGTTCACGGGGGCCCAGCTCAACTCGGGCCAGCATGAGACTCGTTATCTGATCCCCGGCGTGTTGGCTGCCGGTCAGTTGGGGGGAATCTTTGGGCCGTTTAAGACGCTTAAGACATCTCTGGCGGCCGATCTCATGATTTCCTTGGCCAGCGGGACGCCGTTCTTGGGCCGATTCCCCGTAGCGCAGCCGGGGCGCGTGCTGTTTTTGTCGGGAGAGTCGGGCCTGCCGGCGCTCAAGTCGATGGCCCAGCGGATCTGCGCCGAGCGCGGGCTGTCGCTGGACACCTTGGAGAATTTTGTCTGCTCGCCGGACGTCCCCAAGCTGGGCGATCCCTTCGACATGATGGCCTTCACCGAACTGGTCGAGAGAGAGAAGCCGGTCTGCGTGGTGATCGACCCGGCCTTCCTGGCGCTGGGGGGCGGGCGTAAGGGCCGGGGCAAGTCCAAGAACCTGTTCGAGATGGGGCAATTGCTGCGGCCGCTGGCCGAGCTGTGTGAGTCGACCGGCTGCGCCGTGCTCGTCGTGCACCATTGCAAAGCCGGCAAAGCGGGCGATCCGGCCAGGCTCGAAGACCTCGCCGGCAGCGGTTTTGCGGAACTCTCCGCCCAATGGCTGTTGGTCTCGCGCCGCCGGCCGTTCGACCCTGCGTTGGGACAACACGGGACGGGACACCACGAGTTGTGGCTCACAACGGGCAGCCGGGTGGGTGACCAGGGTCTGTGGGAACTCGACGTCGACGAAAGCGCGGCGGAAACGTCGGGAGGTCGCCGGTGGAAAACGGCCCTTCGTCCGGTGACCTCGGCAACCACCTCGGCAGACGAACGGTTTGTCGCCGCCCGTGAAGACTGCAACCTCCGTCGCCGGGCGCTGGCGTTCGATCGTCAGTGCCAGCGCCTGTTAGAGCTGTTGACCGCCTACCCCGACGGACGCACGGCCCGCTTTATTCGAGATACTCTCGGCATGAGCGGCGATCGGATCAAGCGGGTGCTCGACTCGCTGATCGAGAAAGGGCACGTGGTCAAAATGGAGGACCGCCTCATCGACGCACGCCGGCCAATCATCACTTACGCCCGCGTGCAGGTGGTGGACCTGGCCGCCTCGGCGATCAAAGCGGGCGGCCTCCCCGGGCCTGATCAAAAAGTGTACGACATCGGGACGGGACTGTTTGTGGATCAAAAACCGTCCCAAGATGCCAGCCTGATTACGTGCCTGAACGTCGAGGAGATGCGTCGTACAGTGGCCCTGGGACTGCACCGCCGAAGGGGCGCCGCAGCAGGATCGACGTGCGAACCATCTCCGGCGACAGAGTCGGGACGGGACATGGGACGGGACACAAGTGGGAACACGGGACGGGACATGGGACAAGAGTCGGGACGGGACACGGAACTCGACAACGCTTGGATCGGGTCGGGCATCTGATAGCGACTCGGATTGGCAGCGTCGATAAGGGAATTCTTGCCGCGTTCCCTTTCCCAAGCCGACAGCTCCGCTGTCGTCTTATCGTGAGCGGCAGAACGACGGCAGAGCCGTCGGCTTGGGAAAAGTGTGCCTCGCAAACAACTCCTGCGACGACTCGTTCATCCGAGCTCTCGTCAATCACTGGCGGACAGGCCGCCCGACTTCCGCGAGCCTCCCTTCGGGTCCGAGCCTCAGGGTCGAAGACAGTCGAGCCGTGCCACCCGCCGCGCAGAACCGCTTACTCTGTGCGCGGCTTTTTTGGGACGGGACATGGGACAAGAGTCGGCACGGACGCGGGACTCGGCAACGCTGCATCTCGTCCGGCGTTGCGTGTGAGTCCTAGTGCCAGGTTCCGAGGATCACGGCGAAGACCACGAACCGCACGACGTGGTAGCCCGAGTCGATGAGAAAATGCAGCCAGGGCCGATTCTCGAACTGGTCGTTGACGGCGAAGCTCGCGGCGACCAGACAGATTCCGACGATCAGGGCCTGCCGCACGGCGAACGTCAGTTCCGGGGCGGCCCCCAAAAGCAGCGCGAATCCCGAGGCAGCCACGAGCTGCAGCACAAACAGCAGCACAAACATCTGCGGCGTGGGAGTGGGCGGCTTCTCGATTTGCGCCGCGCGGATCCAAAGGTGCAAGAATCCGATCGGCGAATACCAGATCGCTCCGAGGACAAAGCCCGCGATCGCCGCCCCCAATGCTGCCACCCAGTTGATGCCCGACATAGTGCTTCCTCAAGCGGAGTTCGAGTTCTTCAAGATCTTCGGCCGATATTGCGGGCCGCAAAATCTGCGACCGTGCGCAAAGTTTCAGGAGCGCACCACTTTTCGACCAGCGCGTGCCCGTCGGTGGCCGTGAGATGGCGGGCCCGTTCCACCAGCGGCCGTCGCAGGGCGCTCTTGGTGGCCGCATACGTCGCTGCGGGAATGGCGGCCAGCTCGGCGGCCACTTCGCACGCCCGCTCGAGGAGACCATCGGCATCGACCAGTTCGTCGACCAATCCGCGCGCCAGGGCTTCCTCCGGAAGCCAGGTGCGACCGGTCAAAATCAGCGTTGCAAGGTGCTCCGGGGGCGTGAGGAACCTCGCGATCTCGAGCGCCGACGAGGGAAACTCGACTCCGACGCGGATTCTCCGTGAGGCCGACCCGCGCCTTGCCCTTGGCAAGAATCTTCTGATCGCAAGCCAGCATGATGATGGCACCCCCCGCAATGGCGTGCCCGTTAACCGCGGCCACCAGCGGCTTGGGAAAGGTCACCAGTCGCTCGAACCCCGCGACCATCACGGGCACGAAGCGGCGCACATAGTCCGGACCGCCGCTCACCAGCGCCGGCAAGTCGACCCCCGCGCCGAACACGCTCCCGTGCCCCGTCAGGACGACCGCCTTGGCCGGACTGCGCTCGAGTTTTTGCACGCACTCATCGAGCGCCTGCGTGAATTCGAGATTGAGCGCGTTTCCCTTGCCGGCCACCATCCGCAGGATTGTGACCGCGCCTCGCTCTTCCAATTCGATCATGACGCTTCTCCCAGCCTGCGACGATCATCCCATCAAGAGAGGGGCCAAGAAGCTTCGACTGCGCCGCCCGGGGTCGGCGGCACAACTCGGGGCGTCGGGCATCATAACGGATCGAGCGTCTGGTGGTCTGTTCGCGGCGTCTCCTAAGTTACTGCGAGGATGTCGGAGGATCGCGCGATGTCAAAAACTCTTGTGCCCCTCTCCCCTCGCGGGAGAGGGGCTAGGGGTGAGGGGGGTGTCCGTTGACTCGCTGATCATCGAGTTCGACGATGGCCAGCATAAGGCGGAAGCACAGTGCCAGTATGACCGCGGAAGCGGTTTGGAAAGCCGCACAAGGGGACCCCTCACCCCCAACCCCTCTCCCGCAAGGGGAGAGGGGAGCATGACGGGTTGGATGCCTTCCCTGTTCTGCACCATTTTCCACTAAGAGGTACTAGCGCCGCCCAATCGCAGATTTGGCCTCAATTTTGCTCAGGAGTTGTGGTTTCAAGAGTGGCATTTTGAGCGGCACAGACGCGGTGGGGGGCGCGGTCGTCGACGGCCCAGGTAAAGCTCGGGACACCGCGAAATTCTGCCCGAGTTTGCCGGCTCTTAAGGAAACCGTAAGGTGTTGAAACGATTGTGGCTCGTGCTGGTTGCGGGGCTGTTGTGATTCGGCCATAGTGGGCGCACCTGCGGCCCACAATCGATCGGGGGGCCGTTGAAGCCGTTCATCAGTACCATTGGTTTGCCCGTTCGGGTTCGATCCGCCGTGACGGCGGAGCTTCCAAACACCGTACCAGGAGAAGCGTCATGCTGAGAAAGAGTTTGGTTCCGTGCGTGGCGGTCGCCGCCCTGTCGTTATTGCTCGTCAACGTCAATCAGGCCAACGCGCAGGGGCGCCGCGGCGGCGGAATGGGCATGGGGGGCCCCCGAGGGGTCAACGACATTTCGGTCGCCGCCAACGCCGCTGTTCAAAAAGAGCTGGCCGTCAAGCCCGAGCAGGCGGAGAAGATCAAGGATCTCTCGCAAGACGTCCGCGAAGAGACGCAGCAGGAGATGGCGGCTACCGGCATCGACTTCCAGGGCCTGCGCGATCTTTCGCCCGAGGAGCGGACGAAGAAGATGGCTGAAATCGGGGTCAAAATGGCCGAGGTTAGCAAGCGCGTCAACGAGAAATTCATGCCGAAGCTCAAAGACGCCTTGGACGCGACCCAACTGAAGCGCGTGCACGAGATCGCCATTCAGGCCGCCGGCGCCCAGGCGCTGCTCGACAGTGGCGTGCAGAACGAGCTGAAGGTGACGCCTGAGCAGAAGGACAAGCTCGTCTCGATCAATAAGGATTTCCAGAAACAGCTCGCCGAGGTGCCTCGCCAGGAGCGCATGACCAAGATGGCGGAGCTCAACGAGGAACAGCTCGCGAAGTCGACCGAAGTTCTCACCAAGGACCAGCAGACGCAGTTCGCGTCGATGAAGGGCAAGCCGTTTGACGTGAAGCTGCTGCGCCCGGCCGGCGGCGGACGACGGTTCCGCGCTAACGCCGGGAACGGCGACACCAAGAAGTCGGAGTAGCGCGGAATTATCGCGCGGGTGTTTCAAACGAAATGCACGGCGCGCGGGAATTCACTGGCCGGCGAGGCCGTTGAATCCCGCGCGCGTGCTGTTATAACCGCGCTCTACCGCGTGCTTGCCCGGCAGCGGCCAGGCATATTGGAACCGGGCGGACTGCCCCTTACCGGAAACCACCATGGCGAAGGATGATGTGACAACTCCAGCCGCGCCGCCCGCGGGCGAAACACCCCCCCAACAGCCGATGATCCACGTCGACGATTCGGCCTGCACGGCGGGTTACGCGAATTTCTGCCGCGTTTCGAGCACCGCCGAAGAGCTGATTCTCGACCTCGGTCTCAATCCGCATCCCTACGCGACCGGCGAAGCCACGGTCAAGGTTTCGCAGCGCATCATCATGAATCACTTCACCGCGAAGCGATTGCTGGCAGCGCTCGGGATGGCCCTTCAGCGGCACGAAAACGCGTTTGGCACCGTCGAGACCGATATCCGCAAGCGTGTCCGGACGACGACTTGAACCCGGGTCGCAGTCGCGGCGCACGAGGTGGCCGCGGGCTCGAGCAATCCCTTCTTGCGAATCTGCCGCGATGCCTGACCAACGACCTCCGGATGATTCCTCGGGGACACCTTCTTCCCCCGGCGACGAGGGGCCTTACTGCGAGGAAATTCAGCACGCGCAGATCAGCGCGGTGGTGCCGGAACGGGTGGCCCGAGGCGTCTTCAGCACGGGCGCTGTGGTCGTGCAGGGGCCGCACGAGTTCATTCTCGACTTCCTGCTGCGGATGTCACAGCCTCAGCAGGTCGCGGCGCGGGTCGTGCTGCCGCCGGGAGTGGTCGTGCAGTTCATCGCGGCGCTCTCGGACAATTTGAAAAACTACGAATCGAAATACAGCATGCCCCTTGTGCCCAATCCCCAGATGGCTGGGTCGGGGCCGCCCGTGTCGGCTCAGGAACTTTACGAGCAGCTGAAACTGCAGGACGACGTGCTTTCGGGCAGCTACGCCAACGCCGTGATGATCGGCCACACTCCCAGCGAATTCTGTTTCGATTTCATCACCACGTTTTATCCGCGGTCGGCCGTTTCCTGCCGAGTGTTCATGGCAGCCCCTGGCGTGCCGCGACTGCTCGAATCGCTCAAACACTCCTTCGAGAAGTTTCAGCAGAAAATCGCGCAGCACGGCAACGCGCCCCCGCGCCACGCCCTGCTCCAGAGCCCCCCGACGAAGCTCAAGGGTAGCACCGCTTGATCAGCTTCGCGCGAGCTTCTTCAGGACTTCGACGCCGCGCTCGAGGGTCCGCCGCTCGGCCGAGTACGAAATCCGAAAATGAGTGTCCCGGTCGCTGAACACGTTGCCGGGAATCACCAGCAAATTGTTGCGGATCGCCTCGGCGACGAATTCGCTCGCCGTTCCCCAGGGCGCCTTGGCGAAGAGGTAAAACGCTCCGTCGGCCGGCGCGAACTCGTAGATCCCGGAGAGCGCAGCGACCACAAAGTCGCGATTGCTGCAGTACTCGGCGACGCGCTCGGAAACGTCGACGTCGCACGCGGTGAGCCCGGCCCATTGCACCGGCTGGGGAGCGCAGACGAACGTGAACTGCTGCAGCTTGATCATCTGCTGAATGATTTCCGCCGGGCCGTGCGCATAGCCCAGCCGCAAGCCGGTCATCGAGTGGGATTTGCTGAACCCATCAATCACGAGCGTGCGATCGTTGAAGCGGGCCGGACTGACGAACGGCCCGTCGTAACAAAACGTCCGGTAAATTTCGTCGCTGATCAGCACCACGTCGCGCTCGGCCGCCAGTTCGGCCAGCCCCCGCAGGTTGCTCTCCGAAAATACGGTCCCCGTCGGGTTGGCCGGACTGTTGCAGAGGATCACCTTGGTCCGCTGGCTGATCGCTGATCGCACTTTGTCGAGATCGATGCGAAAATCCGGGTATGTGTCGATCGCGATCGGCTTGCCGCCCGCGAGCGTCGTGAGGTGCTTATAAATGACAAAATAGGGATCGAAGAACAGCACCTCATCGCCCGGATTGATCAGGACCGAGAGCGCCAGCAGCAATCCGCCGCTGGTGCCGCTGGTAATAAATAGCGAGCGGTCGGCGTGCCGGTATTCGGCGTCGACCCGCTCTTGCAGCTTGCGCACGAGCGGAGCGATGCCTTGCGTCGGGCAGTACGCATTGCGCCCTTCGTCGACCGCCTTCTTCAGCGCGTCCTTGACCGGCTGCGGCGTGTCGAAATGCGGTTGCCCGATACTGAGATTGATCGGGTCCTTCATCGTCGCCGCCAGATCGAACACCTTCCGGATGCCGGAGGCATCGATCCGCTGCATCCGGTCGGCGATCCAGGGGCGGTGCTGGCTCATTCCTTTTCTGCCATCAGGCGGGCCACGGTCGGCTCGATCGAGCTGGCCCAAATCTCGTAGCCGCGCGCGTTCAAATGCAAGAGGTCGGGCATGATGTCCTTGGTCAGCGTGCCGTCTTCCTTCAAAAACTTCTTTCCAATGTCGAGATAGAAGACATTCTTGCCGTCGGCGAGTTCAGAGATGCGTGCGTTGGCCGCCTCGTTGACCTTCCGAAAGCGATTCTCAGGATTTGGACCCCGAGGGAAGATCGCCAGCACCAGGACCTTGGTCGTCGGCAGACTCGACCGCAGTTTTTCGACGATCGCCCGAACTCCGGCGGCGATCTGATCGGGCTTGTCGCTACCGGAATTATTCGTGCCGATCATCAACACGGCCAGCTTTGGATGGATGCCGTCAAGGTTGCCGTGCTCGAGCCGCCACAAGACGTGCTGCGTGCGGTCACCCCCAATCCCCAAGTTGACCGCATGGCGATTGCCGTAGTATTTCTCCCAGACCTCGCGTCCGCCTTTGCCCTCCCACCCTTGGGTGATCGAATCACCGATCATCAGCAGTTGCGCGTCTCCCTTTGCGACGTTGGCGTTGATGTTCTCTTGCCGTTTCTGCCACCACGCGTCCGAGCGCACGACCGGCGTCGTGGTTTCAGATTCCTTCGTCGGGGCGGGAGTCTTTACGGCGTTTTGAGCGGTCGCCAGTGCGCCAGGGCAGGCAACCAGCGAGAACAGCAGAACGCACGCGACTTTCGGACGCCAAAGGCGAGACATGGAGACATTCCTTGAAGGGTGCAAATCTCAGAGACGGCACTGAATCCGAAACCGAGCCGACAGTTTAGCGGTCGGCGGACCCTCCTTCCAGCACCGGCGCATGTCGGCGGTGGCCGGTTCGTTTTTGGGCGCCAAGTTTAATTTTTCGGGTCAATTCGAAGGCGATTTCGACCACAACCTGAAGACGGCCCAATTTTCTGTCGCCAACTTTGTATTTTTTTCGTTACGCGGAACATTTCATCGAACCGATCGTGATTGATGCGGGCCGCGGACTTCGCGATCTCCGGTTGGCGATCGCGTGTTGTCCGTTCGCTCGCGCCGAAGGTGACGTATGTCGGGCTTAAGCATCAACCCTGTTAGCAGCTACTCGTCGTACTACACGCAAAACACGAGCAGTAGCGCTTCAGTCGACTTGCAAAACATGGCGCAAGCCCTTCAGTCAGGCGATCTTTCCGCGGCGCGAACAGCGTTCGCGGCCTTGCAGAAGACCTTTCAGATCCAGACCTCGCTCACGCAGTCGTCGAGCTGGAGCAATTTGGTCGGCAGCGTCAGCAAAATCAGCCAAGCACTCAACTCGGGTGAGTTGGCGTCGGCGCAGGCTGCCTTTGCGGATTTGCAGCAGGGTCTTCAGCTTCAGATGCAGGGCAACCAACGCCCCTCCGTGACGCGAGGCAGTGTATCGACTCGATCGTGATCACTGAGGTTGCCGGATTGTTGACATCTCCGTTTGGCAAGTCGTTCGTTCTGCTCGCTCCTATCCTTAAAAAAATGCGGTGATTTATGTCGGGCTTAAGCATCAGCTCACTTAACAACTACTACAACTCGAGCTGACGCGCAGAACAACGCCAGCGCGGCTCAGACCGACTTCCAGAACCTGGGGCAGGCTCTGCAGTCGGGTAATATTTCCGCCGCACAGACCGCGTTTGCCGCTCTGCAAAAGACTTACCAGGGCCAGTCTCCATCATCGTCATCCTCGTCGCAGTCCACGAGCTCGACTAACCCGGTGACCACCGATCTGAACGCCTTGGCCAGCGCGCTCAGTTCCGGCAACCTGTCGACAGCGCAGACTGCCTACACGCAATTGCAAAAGGATTTGCAGACGGAGGGAGGCGGCCATCACCACCACCATCATGGTGGGGGGGAATGGGAGGCGCGGTTCAGACGCTGGTCTCGCAACTGTCCTCGTCGTCATCGACGGGCAGCTCGTCGACGAGCGGCAGCTCCGGAACGCTGGACGTCCAGGCCTGAGCGGCCCGTCATTTCGCCAGCGAATCGCGCTCGCGGAGACGAAGAATGGCGTTCTCGCGCTCGACCCGCGTCTGAACGTAGAGGCGGCGCCACAGCCGTTCTTCGGCGGCGGTCAGCTCGCAGTTGCGCCGCTCCATCGTCGCCCGCGCCGTTCTCAGTGACTGGTCGAGATCCATCCCTTCAGTCAGGTCGCCGCGCACGACTTTGCAGAATGAAGGGATGTGCTTGGGCGCGAGTTGTCCGTCCGGAAGGATCATCGACATCGCCCCGATCGAAGACCCGGTGTTCAGCAGTGTCCCGATCGAAGTTTTGGTGTGGTCGGCGATGAAGCAGCCCATCTTCGTTAGACCTGTGTCGATTGATTCGCCGCGGAACGGGACCCGCACGTGCGAATAGTCGTTCTTGAGGTCGCTGTTGGTCGTGAGCGCGCCGAGGTTGACCCACGGGCAAATGTAGCTGTGTCCCAAGAAGCCGGCGTGATACTTGTTCACGTATCCGTGCAGGATTGAGGCGTCGATCTCTCCGCCGACCCGGCAATAGGGGCCGATGGTCGTGCCGCCGCGCACGTTGGCGCCGAGCAGTCGTGATCCGTGGCCGATATGGCACGGACCGGCCACGCGCGTGAAGGCTTCCAATACGGCGCCCGGGCCGATCGTGATCGGTCCCTGGCTGGCGTCGAGCACGACAAACGGCTCGATCCGTGCCGTCGGAGCAATATGGAAGTTTTCGCTGGGCCCGATCGGCGCGACGTGCGGCTGTTGGGCGAACGCGTACCGCGGACTAATTAGCCTGTAATCTTCCTGCAACATCGCTGCGTTCTGCCGCACGACGTCCCAGGCATATTCGAGGAACATGCCGCGGACCTGTGTTGCGGGCAGGGCTTGTGCCATCAGGGACAGCGATTGCTCCCATCCGCCCCGCATGACCATCGCGGCATCGAATGGCTCGAGCGTGAAAAAGGCGAGCTGCCCCGCGCAGAGTCCGGCCATCGCGCGGCCGAATTCTTCCCGCAGCGAGTCAGCCGTCGGCAGCCAGCGGCCGTTGACGACAACGGTCGCCGCCTCGCTGAGCCAGACGAAATCGTTGACGTGCGCTTCGGGATGCGCCTCCCGATAGGCTTCAGCCAGATGTTCGCGAACGAACACGCCCCATTCGCTCACACTGCAATGCCGCACAACCCGTTCGCGGAGCGAGGACTGACCGCAGATGAGCTCAAAGACCGGCCGTGCCAGCGTCAGCGGATGGAAGTTGGCGGCAATCGAATCCTCGATGAACGCAACGCGCATGCAAGATTCCAGCCGGGAATCCAGAGAAGTCTTGGGAGCGGCGCGACTATAACTTTTCCGCTATTTTGATGATAGACGCTTCGACGGCTCGGCCAAGGGGCGAAAGGCTGGCGCGGTGGAGAGCGGCTCGTTGTCGCCGTTCTCGTGACGCACTAAAATCAGCGGCCGGTCGAGGACGTCGTCCGGTGGCTGGCTTCAACAATCGCCGGCCGAAGTTCCTCCCGACGTTACGATGTAAGGTGGTTGCGCGTCTTCCTGTCGTGCCAAGGAGCCCAGACTGTGGCTGTCCGCGTAGGGATCAATGGATTTGGACGCATCGGTCGAATTACGTTTCGAGCTCTGGCGGCCCGTCCGAAAGAGTTCGAAGTTGTCGCCATCAACGATTTGGGCGATCCCAAAGCTCTCGCGATGCTCCTCAAGTACGACAGCGTGCAAGGGCGCTTTCCCGGCACCGTCGAGGTTGAGGGGAACAGCCTGATCGTCAATGGAAAAACCGTTCGGGTTTGTGCGGAGAAAGATCCCAGCAAGCTGCCTTGGAAGGAACTGGCGGTCGACGTCGCCTTGGAATCGACCGGTTTCTTTACGGGCCGCAAAAAGGACGGCAAACCGGGTTACGACAGCCACCTTGACGCCGGCGCCCGCAAGGTCGTCCTATCGGCGCCCGCCAAAGACAGTCCCGACTTGACGGTGGTGCTCGGCGTCAACGATCGGGAACTGACTGCGGCCCACAAGTGCGTGTCGAACGCGAGCTGCACCACCAACTGCCTGGCGCCGATGGCGAAGGTGCTGCACGAGAGTTTTGGAATCGAACAGGGGCTGATGACCACGGTTCATGCCTACACGAACGACCAGCGCGTCTCAGACCAATTGCACTCTGATCCGCACCGGGCCCGGGCCGCCGGCGTGAATATCATCCCCACGTCGACCGGTGCGGCCAAAGCGGTCGGCCTGGTACTCCCGGAATTGAAGGGGAAACTGACTGGGATTTCGCTCCGCGTTCCGGTCCCCGCCGGCAGCATTACCGACCTGGTCGTGAACCTGAAGAAGGACGCGACCGTGCAGGACATCAATGCGGCGATGAAGGCCGCCGCCGCCGGTCCTCTCAGGGGGATTCTCGAGTACACGGAGGACCCGATCGTCTCCAGCGACGTCATCGGCAACCCGGCCAGTTGTATCTTCGACTCGACCTGGACGACCGAGATCGGCACGCGGATGGTCAAGGTGCTCGGCTGGTATGACAACGAATATGGATATTCGTCTCGCACCGCCGACATCATCGCGCGAGTGGCCGCGCTCTAAGTCGTCGGCACACGACGTAAACTTCTAGTGCAATTTGAGTTGTGCCGAATTCTGGCCGGCCGGATGATGTCTGGCCGGGGGTTCCACTGGACTGGTCGGGCCGTCTCGATCAGAATGGGAGTTTCGCGGCTGAGAGTGCCGCGGCCTCACGCCATGGCCATTGACCGGGTGCCAGGTCCCGGGAGCAGTTCTTCCAGAACTGATCGTCTGCCAAGACGGCGAGCGATAACCGTCCGGCACGGATTGAATGCCGAGTGAGGACGACTCCCATTTCGACGAGCCGACAAGGCCTTCTCGACTACATCGCGGGCTCGATCCCCCTGATCGTACCGTCGATGCTCAAGTGCGACTTCGGCAACCTTCACCGCGAGGTGGAACTGCTGGAGGCGGGCGGGGCCAAGATCCTGCACATGGACGTCATGGATGGGCATTTCGTGCCCAATATTAGCTACGGGGCGCTGATCATCGAACGCATTCGGGAGCTGACCGAGCTGCCGTTCGAGGCCCACCTGATGATTTCCGAGCCGGGCCGCTATCTGGACGACTTCCTGAAGGCCGGCTGCAATTTGATCACCTTTCACCTCGAGGCAGTTCCCGAGCCGCGTCCCTTGCTGACGCGGATCCGCGAAAAGGGAGCCCTGGCCGGGGTGGCGATCAATCCCAAGACGCCGGTCGAGTCGCTCGAGCCCTTCCTCAGCGAAATTGATGTGGTGCTCGTCATGAGCGTCGAACCGGGCTTCGGCGGTCAGAAATTCATCCCCAGCGCCCTCGACAAGCTCCGCTGGCTGCACTCAAGGCTGAAACCCGGGAGCTTTGCGTCGGTCGACGGCGGAATCGATCTCGAAACGATCGCAGACGCCGCAGGCGTCGGTGCGAACATGTTTGCCGTGGGAAGCGCAGTCTTCGAGGCGGGTGACTACGGCCAGGCCATCGCGGAATTGACCAGGCGGGCTCGCGTGCCTGTTGTCCCTCGCTGAGGGAAGGACCACCATCAATCCATGCCAGACGTCGTTCTGATCCGTCCCGGGTGCACCGACTTCGACGAACAAAACCGCATCCAGGGCGTGCTCGATCTGCCGCTCAACCATCGGGGCCATGCGCAGGTGCTGGGGCTGGTGGCCCAATTGCAAGAAGTCTCGTTCGACATCGTTTTCACGGCGCCCTGCGAACCGGCCCGCTCGACGGCTCAGGCGATCTGCGAGCAATCCGGAGCTTCGCTCAAGGAAGTCGACGACTTTCGCAACCTGGACCACGGCTTGTGGCAAGGATTGCAGGTCGACGACGTGCGGCGAAAATACCCCAAGGTCTTCAAGCAGTGGCAGGAGTCGCCGGAAACGGTCTGTCTGCCGGAAGGCGAAACGGTTTCCGAAGCGGTCGAGCGGATTCGTCGTGGGCTGCGCAATGTCTTAAGCGCAAAAAGATCATCGGCATCGTCGCGTCGGAGCCATTGGCGACGATGATCGGCTGCGTGTTGCGGGGCGAGCGTCCCGCGTTTCCAGAAACTTGTGACCGCAAGTGCACTCGGCCGACGATCGAGCGGATCTCGCTCGCGTCACCCGAGGTGCCCGAGCTAGCCCCGGCGGCGCGCGACGGAAATGGCGCCGCGAACGGAAACGGCGCGGGCAATGGAAACGGCGCGGGCAACGGATCGGCGCATGCTGAGAAGACCGCTGGCAACGGCAAGTCATCCTCCAACGGCGCATCGCAGCCTGCCGCGAACTCCCGATCGGTTCCGCCGCAAAAATCGCGGAAAGACGCCGGAAAGGTGCCGCCACCGTCCAAACGGGGGGCCCACGAATGAGCACCGTCGACAATCCCAATGTCGAAGGGCCCAATGTCGAAGGGTCAACAGCAGTGTCCAAGCCGCGTCCCAAACGGGGAGTGCCGGAAGGCCTCTGGATGCTCTGCGACGGTTGTGAACAGACCGTTTACCGCAAGAATGTGGAAGCGCTCTGGGGACTGTGTCCCGAGTGCGGCCATCACTTTTACATCTCCGCGCGGACCCGCATACGTCATCTGCTGGATGCCGACACGTTCGAGGAATGGTACGCGAACATGGCGCCGCAGGATCCGCTGGGCTTCGTCGACAAGCGGCCCTACATCGAACGGCTGGCGGAGGAGCAGGCCCGCACGGGGCTGTTGGACGCGTGCGTCGCCGGGCGAGGCTATCTGCGCGGCCGGCCGCTGGTGTTTGCCGCGACCGACTCGGCTTTCATCATGGGAAGCATGGGCTCGGTGGTTGGTGAGAAGCTGACGCGGGCGATCGAGGCCGCGACCGAGATGCATCTGCCTCTGGTGATCGTCAGCGGGTCGGGCGGCGGGGCGCGCATGCACGAGGGAATCCTCTCGTTGATGCAAATGGCCAAGGTGTCCGCCGCGATCGGCCGGTACCAGCGGGACAGCGGACTCTTTATTTCCGTGCTCACGAACCCGACAATGGGGGGAGTGGCGGCGAGCTTCGCGGCACTGGGAGACGTGATCCTGGCGGAACCGCGGGCTCTGATCGGGTTCGCCGGGCCGCGCGTGGTCGAGGCAACGGTAAAAATTGCGCTGCCCAAGGGATTTCAGACAAGCGAGTTTTTGCTGGAGCACGGGTTTATCGATCGGATTGTCCCGCGAGATAAGCTGGGCGTCGAGATTGCCCGCTTGATTGACTATTGCGCAATGTGACCCGACATGAGTTTTCTGCGGTCTTTCTTCGCCAAACGGCGCGCGAACGAGCTGAAGGTCGACGTGTCGCAGCGGTTTGATCTCGTCAGCCGCCTGGGCACCGGCAGCATGTCGAAGGTCTGGCGGGCCGTCGACAGGAAATCGGGCCACGTCGTGGCGCTCAAGATCCTCGACCGCGCGAAAACGAGCCGGTATGAAGCGCGGTTCACTGATCGCGTCAAGCCGACTGAGGGCCAGGTTGCGACGGAGCTGTCCCACAAACACATCGTCAAGACCTTCGACCACGGGTTGACGACGAATAACGAGCAGTTCCTCGTGATGGAACTCATCGAGGGGATTGGCCTGGCGTATCTCGTCGATGTGCAAAACGACGCGATGAAAGAGCATCGTCTGCGGATCATGATCGAGTTGGGCGAAGCGCTCGAATACCTCCACAAGGAGAACTGGATTCATCGCGATCTCTGTCCGCGCAATGTTTTGATGGATAAGGAATATTGCACCAAGCTCATCGACTTCGGACTCGTCGTCCCGAATACAAAGGCTTTCCAGGAGCCGGGCAACCGCACGGGGACCGCTAACTACATGGCGCCTGAGCTAATCAAGCGTCAGCGTACCGACCAGCGGATCGACATCTTTTCGTTCTCCGTCACCTGTTTCGAGATGTACTGCAAGGAGCTTCCCTGGCCGTCGATCACGGGCGCCAGCCTCGAAATGATGCTCAAGCGGATCAACCAGAAGCCGCGCGACATTCGCGAGCTGGTTCCCAAGCTCGACGATCAGATTGCCAAAGCCATCATGCGGGGACTTGAAGCCGAGCCGCAGAACCGCTGGCAAACGATCCCCGAAATGCTCACGGAGCTGCGTCAGGCCTATCATCGGCTTGAGGCGCCGGCACCCAAAGCGGAAGAGGCCAAGAAGCGGTCCAAGAAGCGCAGAGACGCGCTCGACGGCAAGTGGCAGTTTAAAACGCAGTGAGCGTCGCACGCAGTCCCGCGACGGACCGCCTGCGCGACCTCAACGAGCGCCAGCGCGAAGCCGTCCTCACGCTGTCGGGACCCGTCCTTGTGCTGGCCGGAGCCGGCACGGGGAAAACGCGGGTCATCACGTATCGCTCGGCTGAGCTCATCCGGCGCGGCACGCCGGCCGACCGGATTCTCTCCGTCACCTTCACCAACAAGGCCGCCCGCGAGATGCAGCAGCGGACCGCCGCCCTGCTCGGCCGGGCGCAGCGCGGATCGGCCCGGCCGCTCGTCACCACCTTTCACTCTCTCTGCGTGCGAATTCTCAGGCAGGAGGCCACGCATCTCGGGTACCCGCTCAATTTCGCAATCTACGATCGCAGCGATCAGGAGTCGGCGGCCCGCGCCGCGTTGCGCGAGATTCGCGTGAGCGATAAGACTCTCCGCCCGGGCGACCTGATCCAGCGCATCAGTCGCTGGAAGTCGGCTGGAGTCTCTCCGCAGCGGGCCGGCGAATTCGTCGAAACGGACCTCGACATGTTGGCGGCCGCGGCTTACCGCCGCTACCAGCAGGCGATCAAGAGCCGGGGCGGAGTCGATTTCGACGACTTGCTCTTGCTCACGAATCGTTTGTTCGACGAGTTCCCCGAAGTGCTCGACCGACACCAGCGGCGGTTTGACCATCTGCAGATCGACGAGTACCAGGACACCAACGGCACGCAGTTTGCGCTGGCCGAGGCGCTCGTGCGCCCGCACCATTCGCTGTGCGTCGTGGGCGACGACGACCAGTCGATCTACGGCTGGCGCGGGGCCGAGGTGCGACACATCCTCGAGTTCCAGAATATCTTCCCGGGCACGAAGGTCATCCGGCTCGAGCAGAATTACCGTTCGAACCCGGCGATCCTCGAAATCGCCAACCGTCTGGCCGCGCAGAATCCCGGACGTCACGCGAAGCGGTTGGAAGCCTGTCGTCCGGCCGGGGGTGACGTGCCGCTTTCGCGGCTTTGAGGATGAACAAGCTGAGGCCGCCGCCGTGGTGGGCGAAATTGCCGGCCTGGTCGAGGCGGGGGCCAAGCCGGGCGACGTGGCAATTCTCTTTCGCACCAACGAACAGCCGCGGTTGTTTGAAGCCGAGCTGCGCCGGCGCCGGCTGCGATACGTGGTGATCGGCGGACAATCATTTTTCGATCGCAAGGAGATCCGGGATCTGCTCGCGTATCTCAAGGTGATCGCGCGGCCCGACGACGAGCAATCGCTCTTGCGGATCATCAACACTCCGCCGCGCGGCATCGGCGACGCGGCCGTCGATAAACTCATGACGACGGCGGTCAAAAGCGGCCGAGGCTTGTGGGACATCATTGCTGAAACTGAGCTCGGTGCGGGGCCGCGACCGGAGATCTCCGGAAAGGCGGCTGCCGGCCTGGCCGAACTGCGAGACGTAATCGGCCGCTTTCGCGACGACTTTGAGGCGCTCTCCCAGCCGCTGCCCGACCTGTTTCAAAAGCTGGTCGAGGACATTCGCTACGAAGCGGAGATCGAGCGGCTCAATTCTGAGCCCGAGCAGCGACTCGCGCGGCTGGCCGCGCTCGAGCAGCTGAAGGAGGCGATCAAGATCTATGCGCATCGCGCGGAATCGGTGTCGCTTGCCGGCTTTCTCGAAGACTGCGCGCTGGCGGGCCGCGATGAGGAGGAGGATGATGCCGAACGCGAAAACGCCGACGTGATCCGGTTGATGACGCTGCACAGTGCCAAGGGGCTCGAATTCCCGCGTGTCTATTTGGTCGGCCTGGAAGAGGGCCTGTTGCCCCACCGGCGTTCGCTCGAGGATCCTGACTCCCCTTCCCTTCCCGAGGAGCGTCGTCTGGCCTATGTGGGCGTCACGCGGGCCATGAACGATCTCACAATCACCTGGGCCGAATCGCGCACGAAGTGGGGCAAGCGTCAGCCTACGATCGTCTCGCGCTTCGTCGGAGAAATGCGAGCCGACACCGACGAAGGTGCCGACGACGACCAACAACCGTCTAGCGGGCAAGACGACCAAGGCGAGTCCGCCGTAGGCGGAGTGTAAGCCGGCCGGTTCTTCTTTTTCTCATGAGCAGCAACCCCAGCGACCCCAGCGACACAAACCTCCACTCGGCACTCACGCTTGGCATCGAGACTTCCGGCCTGGCGGGGAGTATCGCGTTGTGTCGGGGCGAGGATTGCGTTTCCGAAACATTCCTCGAAGAAGCCCCGCGCCGCCACGCGCAGACGCTCGTCGCGCAGATCGAGGCGCTGTTGCGGGAGGCCGGCCTCAGCGTACGCGATCTCGACGCCGTCGCGGTCAGCATCGGACCGGGAAGTTTCACGGGCTTGCGCGTGGGAGTCGTCTGCGCGAAGACCTTGGCCTATGCCACGGGTTGCCAGTTGGCGGCAGTCGACACGCTCCAGGCGATCGCCGCCAATAGCCCTGTTGGGGTCGACCGCGTTTACGTGGTTGCGGATGCCCTCCGCGGCGACGCGTATGTGGCCGGCTACCGCTTTCAGGCCAGCATTTGGACGACCGAGCAGCCGCCGACGATTGCCGTGGCCCAATCCTGGCTTGCCGAGCGCGTGCCGGGCGAAGTGATTTCGGGACCGGGTCTAGCAGCATTCGCTCAATTTGTGCCTCCCGGTTGCCGACAACTGCCGGCTGAAGCCTGGACGCCGCGCGCCCGGGTTATCGCCCAATTGGGTCTCACCCAGCTCAAGCGGGGCGACGCTGCCGACTGCGCGACCCTGGTGCCGTTCTATCTGCGACGCAGCGCCGCCGAGGAGCGCAAAGCAAGAATCGAATGATCGCGGGCCGTGAGTCTTAGGTGCCGCGCAGCTTTGATGGATCACTTTTCCCCGACGCGATATAATCACTCTCGGTCAGAGGGTGGCCGGGTGGGTGAATAAGGATTGACGCCCACAGGCAACGCCCCTACGGTGGGTCCAGGAGAGAGGACGTCGTATGGCGCTGTACGAGATCGAGACGACGCAGCACATCATGATCGGCTGGGCCGAATCGACCCAGCAGGCACGCGAAATCGCAGCGCAGCACTACCCACACGAAGACGTCGTGCGGCTCACCAAGCGGCCGCGCGACATTTGGGTCATCTCCAAGGGGATGCTCGGCGTGAAAGGGACCAGTGAACCCAACGACGCGGCCCGCGACTGCCTGGCCCGTGCCAAGGGGGACAAGGTCCACGCCATCCGTCTCTATATGCTCGACACTGGTGCCGACCTCCACGAGGCGCAGCGTGCCATCGAGACGAATATGTCGCTCGGCTGGTGAACGGCCGTCGCATTCTCCTGACGGGATCGACCGCCTGACAAATCTCGGAGCCGCGCGCGTCAGCAAGCGGGCTATGAAGGCAACGGTCGATACACCGCTCCCTCACGGTCGCGGCTCTGAGAGACTCAGAAATCTCCCCGCGTAGCGGCACTCGCTCGCTGGCTTTACCGACTTGTGCAAACGCGTTGTAATTGAGCCAACGCTGTTCTTGCTTACCAATGCTTTTCAGCCGAGGAACTTCGACATGACGCTGCGGAACTTGCTCGTGACCGCGATGGTGGTTGGCACCGGATTGACGGCCGGTGGTGTTTCCGAGGCCAAAGCCGATGACACTACGGTCTACGAGCTGCGGACCTATACGGCCGCTCCCGGAAAAATGGCCGAACTGCAGAAGCGATTCCGCGATCACACCATCACGATCTTCGAGAAACACGGGATGAAGAGCGTCGGCTACTGGGTCTCCGAAAAACAGCCCGATACGCTGATCTACATCCTCGCCCACAAGAGTCGCAAAGACGCGGACGCATCCTGGACGGCGTTTCGCAAAGACCCCGAATGGCGCCGCGTCTTTGCCGAGTCGCAAAAGAACGGCTCGCTGACCACGAAAGTCGTGAGCGTCTATATGACTCCGACCGATTTCTCACCGCTTAAGTAGCGCGAATGCCTGAGATGACGCCCCTAACTCCCACGCTGGCCTGGATCGGTGATCTCGGCGGCTGTCTGCGGATCATCGACCAGACGCTCCTGCCGGGTGAGCTGCGACAGATCGATCTGGTCACACCGGAGCAGGTCTGGGAGGCGATCCGGGCGTTGCGCGTTCGCGGGGCGCCCGCGATCGGAGTTGGGGCCGCCTACGGACTTGTGATCGGTTTGCAGACGGTGCGTGACGCACAGCGCACGACATTTGATCGTCGCCTCCGCGAAGTCGCTGACTATCTCGAGACGAGCCGGCCGACGGCCGTCAATCTTGCTTGGGCGCTTGGCCGGATGCAGCGCGTCGCGGCTTCGAGGCCCGAATTGTCATCGGCGGAGATGGCCACCCGACTGCTGGAAGAGGCCCGGCAGATCGAGATCGAAGACCGCGAGATGTGTCTGGCCATCGGGCACGCGGGAGCCGACCTCTTGGCCGACGGCACCGGCGTCCTGACACATTGCAACGCCGGTGCTTTGGTGACGACTGGAGACGGAACGGCGCTCGCCGTGATTTACGCCGCCGTCCGCCAGGGGAAGCGGCTGCACGTCTTCGTCGACGAGACACGGCCGCTGCTTCAGGGCGCGCGGCTGACTGCTTGGGAGCTGACCGAGCGCGGCATCCCCGCAACGCTTCTTTGTGATTCGGCTGCCGGCTGGATCATGCACGAAGGCCACATTCAGGCGGTCGTCACCGGGGCTGACCGGATCGCCGCCAACGGGGATACGGCGAACAAAATCGGCACCTACTCGGTGGCCCACCTGGCCCGCGCGCACGGCATTCCGTTTTATGTCGCCGCGCCCACCAGCACGTTCGACTTGAGCGCGCCGGACGGCCGCAGCATTCCGATCGAGGAGCGCTCCTCGACCGAGGTCACGCAGCCGTTCGGGCGGCAGACGGCTCCCCCAACGATTTCCGCCCGAAATCCGGCCTTCGACGTGACGCCGGCTGAACTGATCACGGCTCTCGTCACCGATCGCGGGCTGATTCAACCCGTCAATCGCGACACGATTCGCAACGTGATCGCTCGGCCCGAGGAGCGACTGCGGAGCCTCGTCGGCACATGAAATTCGCGCTGATCGGCGACGATCCCGACATCCTGCCACTGATTAGCGCGATCGCCGCCAGCCACACGCATCGCCTCGAATGTGCGGCTCTCATCGGCGGTCTCGAATCGCCGCTCCGCCAAGTGTGTCCTGCCGTGCGAATTCTCGCCCGCTGGGATGCAATTCTGACGGCGGGACCGCTCGATGCCGTGCTGGTCTGCGGGGCCGCGGAGCCCGCGCTCGAGGCCGCGCGACAGCTGGCTGCGGCGGGGAATCGGCTGCTGATCCTGCCGCGAAGCGCACAGAGTTCGACCTGGGTCTACGAGCTGTCGCTGATTCGCGATGAGGGAAACGCCTGGATCGCTCCGATCTTTGTCGATCGAGCGCTGCCCGGGTTCCGGCGCATCCGTGCGGCGATGGATGCGGGCCTCTTGGGCCGGCCCCTCTACCTGCGGATCGACCGCGAGATTCGAGCCGAAAGCGATGCGGCCGGACCCGTGTTGCCAAAGAGTGCGGTCGAAGACGCACTGTTGCACGACGCCGATCTGCTCCGCAGCCTCGGCGGTGATTACAGCCGTGTCACCGCCGGCTTGTCGGGCGCGATCGACGATCGGCTCGCGGCAGCGGCGATTACTCTCGCGGGCGACGCGCTTCCCGAGGCGACTTGGATGCTCCGCGGGACCTCCAACTTGTCTCGTTTTAGCCTGGTGGTCGCGGGTGAGAAAGGCGAAATTTCGGTGAGCGCGTCGGGCGAGCCTGCCACCTGGGTGGTACGCACCGAGCGCGTCTCGATCGCCGATCTCGACGAAACGCTCTGGTCGGACAAAGGGGCCGCAGTCCTCACAGCGATTGAGCAATTGCTGCCGCGACAGTCGGATGCAACTCGATCAGACCCGGAACGGTCTGATGCGGCCGCCTGGACAGATCTGGTCCGCGCGTTCGAGGTCGTCGACGCTGCGCGGGTCTCGGTTCGCCGCCGGCGGGCGATCGATCTGCACTCAGAGACCGCTTCCGAGCGCAACCTCTTCAAATCGCAGATGACGGCACTGGGCTGTCTCACGCTGACGCTCACGCTGGTGGGCGTCTTGTTTCTGCTGCTCTTGATGCCGATGCTCGACGCACGCAGCCGCGACCAGATCGAAGCCGAGCGCGCCGGCAGCATCGTGCGGCGATCGGAGTTCAAGGCGAACAGCCCCGAACTCGATCAGGCGGGCGTCGAACACCTCGGCCGCCTGGCGCCACGGATGGGTGAAACCCGGTTTCCCGTACTGATCGAACCGGCCCCTGCCGTGGATGACCGGGCCCTCAATCAAAAGCGGCGCGATTTCGTCGTCGAGGCGCTCAAGAAGCAAGGTGTTGACGACGCGGCCCAACGAACGCAGGTCTCTCCGATTGTCGGCGAATGGTATCCGCAGGCCCTGCGCGTCGTGAGGGTGCTGGTTTTCGCACCCCTGGCGCTGTTTCTCGTCCTGCAGTTTTTCGTTTTTCTCACTCGACCCGCAGCACGCTGAGACATGGTCCCGACATCAATTCGCATCTGGGTCGTTTCGTAGCGCGCTTTGCCGGATGGGGCGAGGAGATCCGGGAAGTCGCGGCCGGATTTTCGCTTGGGTGCCATGGCTGAGCGGCTGCCGCTCAGCCGTGCTCTTCCCGTAAGTCGTGCTCGTCGGAAATGAGCAAGCGCAATACCAGTGACGAAGAGCACGGCTGAGCCGAAACGTCTCAGCCGTGGCACCCGATCGGGTTCCCGAATCCTCTCGGGTGAGTCCGTACCACCGCCACGGATTTCCCTACTTGTCCCATCTCAGATCACTTCGCACGCGAACTGGTGACGGTCAAACGGGGGCAGTTCTGGGAATCTAATTCTTTGGCGAGCCGGTCAGAAATCGCCTCGGCGCAAAAACCCGGGCTTCCCCTTCAATTCGTAAGAATGGCACAACCGATACAGCCCTAAGCACCGTCTGCGACCCAATTGCAACGGACGGATTGCGCGAAACGAAATCGGATCCCCGATGTCTGACTTGCTTGCGGACCTACCGCAGTCCCGGCGAACGTCGCCGCGAGGCCTCTGTCGAACGTCGCCCGTCGGCGCCCGACGTTTCCCGACAGCAGCCTGGCTGCTGGCCGGTTGCACAATTGCGTTAACGGCGTCACGACTTCCCGCTCAGCAGTGGTCGGCAGTCCCGCCGGCCGCAGGGCAGCCCGGCGCGGAGGTCCCGCTCCCACCGCCGCCGGTCGCCTCGGCGATGCCGGCACCAACCGCGGTCGTGGCCGACGCCCCGGCACGTCCTCGTGCGGGTCGTCCTTTGCCCGAACAGATCAGCGCGATGCCGACGGTCTCGGAAAACCTCGACGTCGTCCAGCATCACAGCCAGTTATTGGTCGCGCGAACGAACATCGTGCGGACGGCGGTGGCCGATCCGTCGATCGTCGACGTCGTGCAATTCAGTCCGAGCGAGCTCTCGATTATCGGGTTGGAGCTGGGGAGCACGACGCTCACGCTCTGGTTCGACAACAGCCATCAGCCGCTGATCTATCAGGTCAACACGCTGCGCGACCCGAGCGTGGACGAGCGCCGGCGCCTCGACTACAGCAAGCTCGAGCGGAAGCTGGCGATCATTTTTCCGAACAGCAAGGTGTATCTCATTCCCTTCTCCGGAAAGCTCGTGGTGAAGGGTCAGGCCCCCGATTCGGAAGAGGCAGCCAGGATCCTGCAGATCATCCGCGGCGAAGTCGCCGCGCCGCCGTCCCCGCCCAGCGAGATTCCGCAGAAGCGAACGGCCAATGCGCCGCCCCAAGCGAACGCGGGGTTTGCGATCAACAAGGCGGACGACTCGACGGCCGCGTCCGCGACCGACATCGTGAACTTGCTCGAAGTCCCCGGCGAGTTGCAGGTCATGCTCCGGGTGCGGATTGCCGAACTGAATCGCACGATGCTCCGCAGCATGGGCGTCAATCTGAACAATGTGCTCTTCGATCGGCGGCACACCGTGCAGCAGATCAAGAACACTCGGCGCCGTTCGCTGGCCGGAATCTTCGAGAACGGCGAGATCGACGCGGCGATTCACGCCCTGATGTCCAACGGCACGGCGACGATCCTTTCGGAGCCGGTGCTGACCGTCGTGAGCGGCCGTTCGGCGAGCTTCCTGTCGGGGGGCGAATTTGCCGTGCCGACGATTGTGGGCGTCGAAGGCGTGGGAGCGCAGCAGACCACGTTCCACGGGTTTGGCACGTCGCTGGTCGTCACGCCCGTGGTGCTGGATCGCAATCTGATTCGCATGAAAATCTCGCCCGAGTTCAGCCAGCTCGACAGCGCCAATACAGTCAATGGCATCCCCGGCGTCGACACGCGGCGGGCCGAGACGACCGTGCAGCTCCGCGAGGGGCAGACGATCGTGCTGGCTGGCCTCATCTCGCGCCAAACCAATACGCAGACGGCCAAGGTCGGTTTCTGGGGTGATGCGCCGGTCGTCGGCCCGCTCTTCTCGGGCAAACGCTCGATTCAGGAAGAGACCGAGCTCTTGATTTTGGTCACGCCCGAAATCGTCCGTCCCATGGATTGCGAGCAGGTGCCGCCGCTTCCCGGTCATGAAGTGACCCTGCCCAACAACTGCGAGTTCTACAAGTTCGGCAGGACGGAAGGTTGTCCCGATCCGAGCGGCTATCAGGCGACCTTCAACGGAGCCAACTCGGGTGTTCCCCTCGGCGCCCAGCCGTCCCATTCCGCACCCGTCAACGGCGCGCCGGGGCCTCCTGCGGCGGGACCCGGGAACGCGGTGCCCCAAGGATCGGTGGTCCCGGCGCCTCCGGCCGGTGCTCTCTACCGACCGTCTCCGCGAACAGGGCCGGCCGCCGCGGCGCCCGACCCTCTGGGCGGACTGCAATCGGCAAACTTCAGCGTCCCGAGCGAAGTTCCGTTTGAGCAAACGAGCGCCTCGTTTGCGGTCGACACCACCAACGCCGCCAAGCCGGCTCCGACGACCCCTCCACTCAAGTGGTACCAGCGCCCGTTTCGTAGTTTGAGCGGATCGCAAGCGACTCCTCAGCGGCCGGCTGACGAGCCGATCACGGGTTCCTCGGATTCCTCTGACCCGTCTGGGCCGCAGCCGGTGCAACCATGACGCGATCTGCTGTTCACAATCCATTGCAGATCGGCGTCGGCGTCACCCTCATCGCGCTTTGCGGCGGATGCGGATGGCATGCCGGGTGTGATTGCGCGTCCGCTCCCTGCCTGTATCCGCTGGGCGCGGTCAACCAGGCCCACTACGAAGCGATGCAAGCCAACGGCCAGGCCGCCGCCTTCACCGTTCATCAGTTCGAGTTTATCGGCACCTCGAGCGAACTGTCGCCGGCGGGCAAAGATCACCTGCTGGAGATTGCCGGCCGGGCCCGCTCCGTGCCGTTCCCGATCGTCATCGAGCGCACTGATGGAAACTCGAACCCAACGCTCGACGAGCACCGTCGCGCCAGCGTGGCCCAAGTGATGTTGGACCTGGGCATCGGCGACGCGGCACAGCGGACGATCGTCGCTGCGGCCTACGGAAGGAACTGAGCAGTCGCGAAGCCGAGGTGGATGCCGCGCAAGTGCGCGAGTAGCCATTCTTTCTTTTCGTATGCCACTGCTGAGAGGTCGCCGCTTGCCGTTGAACTTAGTTCCTCGCGCCTGCTCGAGCTCGCGAGAAGACACTGCTGAGCGACTCGACTGAGCTCGCCGAAGTCCGAAGACGTCTCAGGAGTGGCGCCCGCCGACGAGTTCGCAAAGCTTGGCAGCGGCCGCGGCGGGATCCTCCGCGCTCAAGATCGCCTGGCTGACGGCGATTCGCTGCGCTCCGGCCTCGATAACCGCGGCGACATTGTCCGCGTTGATGCCGCCGATGGCGAACCAGGGGAGCGAGATTTCGGCCGCGACTTCGCGGACGAAATCCAGTCCGGCCAGCGAATCGAAGGGCTTGGTCCCCGAAGCGAAAACCGGGCCGACGCCCAGATAGTCTGCCCCATCGAGCACCGCCTGCCGGGCCTGTTCGAGAGAGTGTGTGGAGACGCCCACCAGTCGCCGCGGGCCGACAATCGCCCGGGCCTCTTTTACGGGAAGGTCGTCCTGCCCGACGTGGACGCCGTCTGCGTCGGCGGCCACGGCCAGGTCGGCCCGATCGTTCACGACGAACAGCGCGCCGGTCTCGCGCGTCCAGACGCGAACGCGCTGGGCCAGCTCGAGCAAGTCGCCGTTCGGGCATCTCCTTCTCTCGCAATTGAACGATCGAGACACCGCCGGCCAGCGCCCCGCGGACGGCCGGGCCGAGTCCGTGGGGACACAGCGCCTCGGTCGCCAACAAATAGAGTCGTCGATCGGCAAGCTCGCGGCGGTTGAACTGAGTCAGCGAGAGTGCTTTCTCCAGCGTGTAAAGCTCGTAGCGAAGCCGCTCGAAGCGGGCCGCGGCGGTCGGAGACAGGAGCTTGCTGAATTCCTCCAGCGACCGAACGGCTTCCTGGGCTCGCTTGAAAGCGGCTTGGGCGACGTCCGCTGGGCTGCGTCGCGCGATTTCGGAAGGCGTGCTGATTGCCGTGCCGACGTCGGACTGGGTGTCGCGCGATCTCAGCAGCGTCTGGGCCGGCAATCCGTCGAGCGCCTGGCGCAGCGCATGACGGGACTCCTTCAGCCGCCGCGTCAAATGGGGGTCGTCGAGGGCGAAGCGCGCGTAGTCGTCCAGCACGCGAAGTCCTTCCCGCGCTCGGTTGGCTGCCGCGTCGAGGATCCGGAGCGCCGCGGTCTGATCTCCAGCCGAGTCCTGGCGCCAGTCGATTTGAAAATCGACATCAATCGGAGCGGACGGCATCTCAGGTTGCGAATCGGAGATTTCCTGCACGCGGACGTTGAGTTCCGCCAAGAGCCGGGATGCGACCGAATCCACGCTTCCCAACGCGGCTAACAGGTCTGCAGTTCCGACCTCAGCCTGTCTTCCCCGCAAGGCAGCAGCTTGCACGGCTGCGGCGACAACTCGGCGAAATTCTTCGCTCGCAGGCGAGTTGCTTGGAGCCGGTGATGGGTCGACGCTGCCGAGTGCGTCTTCAAGTTGCGGGAGCGGACAAACCCGCTGGAGATGTTCGGGAGTCACGCCGCGGACCCTCAAGGTCTCGGCGGCCTCTGAATCATCGAGCGCCAGGGCCCAAAGAAGGTGCACTGGCTCTCGCTGTGAGGCGTCAGCAGCGGCGGCGAGCGCTGCGGACCGCGCCAAAGCCCGGCGGGCCGCTTCGGTCATGAGATTGTCGAACATGCCCGTATTTTAGAGGGAGAACGCTCGCTGGTGCTTCGCAGATCAGCCGGCTGCACCGAGAATCTTCGCTCGCAACGATTCGAGCAGGCGAACGGCGTGGCCGATGTCGGTCTTTTGCCGCTCGGGCTCGTGGGCGATTTCGCGTTCGATCGTCAACGGGCCGTGGTAGCCGAGCCGATGGAGCGTCTGAAGGTAGGTCTCCATGCCAACATCCCCTTCGCCCAGCGGGACTTCACTGCCCCATTTTTTGCCGCGCGCGTCGGGGGCCGCCCATTTTGCATCTTTGCAGTGGACGCTGCGCACGTAGCGGCCCACCTTTTCGAGCGCCTCGATCGGATCGCCCGTCCCGTAAAGGATCATGTTGGCCGGATCGAAATTGATAAACAGGTTGTCGCGCGCGACGTCGCCGATGAATTCGACCAAGTGGTCCGCCGATTCCTGCCCCGTTTCGAGATTGAGCTGCTGCGAATTCTTCGCGAGATGGTCAAGCAGGTTGCGCGTCGTATCGAGCAGGCTGCGATAGCCCGGCGACTTGCGGTCGGGGGGCACGAAGCCAATGTGTAGTGCGACAGTGCTGCAGCCGAGTACCTTGGCGAAGTCGGCGATCTCTTTCATTTCCTGCAGCCGGGCGGCGCGCGTCGACTCGGGAACCAGCCCCACGGTTCGTGCAGTGGTCGGGATGTCGGCGTAACTTTCGCCGTCAAAACCGCCGAAGACGGCCGTCACGCGGATGCCGGCCTGCTCGCATTTCTTCAGGAAACTTTCGGCTGCCGCGTGCGTTCGATTGATTTTGTGGGGACCATGGATTTGGACGGTCGGGACACCCAACTCGCGGGCAACCTCCAGGTGAACGCCGAGCCCTGCGTCGATCGACGCGAAAACACCGATCGCCCATTTTTCCATCGCAAACGCCTCAAACGTGGCAGAAAACAGCCGGTGCATACTAACCCGGCTCAATGGCGACTGTCTAATCCGGGCATGCTCAGCGCGAAGCGTGACCGCCTCTCAGATTTCGCGCGCGATGCGAATTCTTTTTCCCCGAACGAACGTGGCGCGGACCGTTGTAAGCCGACTGACCGTTAAAGTTTTCCTATTCTCACAACCGATCTCAGATAGGCTGCGCCACATTTTGCTGGGGGGCAAAGGCGCGCAGCGTTCGAGCACAAGGCAACCATGAATTCGATTGCCCCCCTCAGGACGTTTGCCGGGTTGGCGCTTGCCTGCTCGATGCTCGGAGTCGTCGGCTGCACCACGCCGCTGAAGCACGACTTCGATCCGTTTGCCCACTCCGCCTGTTCAGACGTGCCTCGCGAGCTGCAGAAGGCCGTTATTCCTGACTATCGAGTCGAGCCGCCCGATGTGCTGCTGATCGAAATCGCGCACAATGTCCGCACCCCGAGCGAGCCAATCAAGACCGGGGAGGACTTGACGATTCGGGCTGATCTGCCCGCCGAGACTTCGGGAGCAGCCCCCAACCCGAACGCTGCGACCGCCGGGCTGACCGGCTTGACCGACTATCACCTGATCAACGGCTTTTATCGCGTGCAGCCGGACGGGTCGGTCGATCTCGGGCCGATTTATGGCTCAGTCCGCATCGCCGGCATGAGCGTCGATGCAGCCCGCGCGGAGCTTGCGAAGCACTTGCGCACGGTCAGCGGCATCGCCGAAGTCAAAGCCTCGATTTCCTATTCCGACACCAGCGGCCGGCAGGTTATCGCGGGCGAGCATTTGGTCCGTCCCGACGGCCAGATCTCGCTCGGAGTTTACGGCAACGTCCGCGTGGCCGGGATGACACTCGACCAGGTCAAACAAGCCGTCAGCGTGCAGCTTAGCAATTATCTGACCGAGCCGGACGTGCGCGTCGATGTGCTCGGCTACAACAGCAAGGTGTTTTACGTTGTCACGGACGGCGGCGGAAACGGCGAACGCGTCGATCGCATTCCGTTCACGGGCAATGAAACCGTGCTCGACGCGGTGGCGTCGATCCAGGGTCTGTCGGATATTTCTTCGAAGAGGGTGTGGCTCGCCCGGCCGTCACCGCCCGGATGCGCGGGCTCGCAAGTCATGATGGTCGATTGGCGAGGCATCACCCAGGACGGCGTGACGACAACCAACTATCAGATCCTTCCGGGCGATCGCGTCTACATCAAGGCCGACGACCTGATCGCTTTGGATAACGCGTTGGTCAAGATCACGACGCCAATCGAGCGCGTGCTGGGTTTGGTTCTCCTCGGATCCGGCACTTACAATCGCGTGTTGAACGCGGGGGTCGTGACATCGGGCACGTCATCCACCCCGGGCACCGGATTTTAGATCGCGTACCAACACGGGCGTGGAAAATTAACACTCTGCGGGTGCCTTTTCACGGAGCCCTCAAGAAGTCAGTGGGCCGGGACGTTGTCCTTCCTGGTTGCGGGGTCTATTATTTCGGCAGAACCCAATCGGGACGCGGGCGACGGAGTGCTGAGATGAAACGAAACGTGCTCATCGCGGGGGCGGCCTTTTTTGCCGCCTATTTAATTGGGGCAGACAGTGACCAAGCGTGGGCGCAAATCCCCCAGTATCAGGCCGGTCCCCAAACGGGCCAAGGCGGCCCGTCGCTGAAACGCAGCACGCGGCCCGCTGTGAGTGCTTACACAGGTCTCTTGGGCTCGTCAGTCGGCGCCCAGGGTGGTGTCGGGTATCAGTATTTCACCCGCGTCCAGCCGCAAGTCAACACGGCCCGCTCACTCAGAAGTCTCGGTAGTTCGGTCAATCGCTTGCAGTCGCAATCGTCGTCATACGGGAGCACGCTCTCCCAGACGCAACAGCAACTCTTGCTTCAGCAGCAGGCATCAGGTTTGAGCTTGGGCACGACGGGGCATGCGACGGGCTATTTTTCGCACACTCGCTACTTCCAGACGAACTTGCAAGGAGGCACCCCTCTTTCCAGCGGAGGAGCCGGCGGGTTGGGTGGGATCCCAGGGTCGTCGCCGGGTTTCGGCTCCGCGGGACTCAGTAGCTCAGGCCGGCGTTGAACTCATTGATTGTCAAGGATGACAAATCGGAGTCATGGAATGATCTCGATGAGACGCAGCCTGCTGCCAGGGATGCTGGCCGCTCTTTGGCTGAGCCACCCCGGACCGAGTGTTCGAGGTGACGCCGATCCGCCGCTTTACAATAGTCCGGCCTCGTACCGGCTGTTTAACCCCAGCACGATGGGGCCCCGCACTTCCGGCTGCGGTCGCTGCGAGCCGCTCCCCGCCTGCAATCCGGGCTTCTTCCTCAATAATCCGCGCGGAACGGGAATGGACGATCCTTGGCGGCCTCCAAAGATCTGGCCGCAGACCCGGTATCCGGTCGTTCCCGCTTACGCCCGTCCGAGCTACGGCTACTACGAAACCTCGTGGCGGATTTTGCCGTTGTGCAACCCGACGCCGGCGGCGGCCGGACCGATTTTCCCGGCCGGGTACCAATCGAATCCGTCCGCTGGGCTCATGCCGCCAGCCGGGCCGACGCCGCCTGCCCAGTCAGGTCAACAGGGACCAGTGCAAGAACCGCCGTTGCCTCGACCGCCGGTCGTTCCGCCTGCTGTACAACCCGCCCAGCAGCGACCGCCCGCAGCGACTCCTCCTGCCGCATTAGCTCCCGGCGGGTTGCCTGGCGGTCCGCCGACAACGGTCCCAACAGTTCCGTTGCAGCCGCAAAAGGCGACTCCGCCGACGAATGAATTGCAGCCGGCGCCACCCAAGGCGACGCCGCCTGCGCCGGGTCTGAGAGGGCCGGCCCAAGGCGCAATTCCGTCTGAATTTCCGCAGCGCTCGGCAATGCTGGAACCGCAGGGCGAAGAGGCGCCGGAGATCCGCGTACAACCGTTTTGAGTCGGGAACCACTCAACTCCGCGCGGCCCCGACGAGCCGCTCCGCCGAAGGCGGATGAGCTGGCGGGTGCCTTAATTAACAACTCGCAATTGCTGATGCGGGCGCCGCTCGATCTTGTCCACGAGGTTCGAGATCCTCGGCAAAAGTTAAGCACCATGGGGCTTACGCCCCACGCTCGCCGGGTCGATTAGCCTGACGGATTCACTTACGCAGCCGCCGCTGGATCTCGTCGACGATGTTCTTGATCGGCAATCGCTCCTGGGCGAGCGTGTCGCGGTCGCGAATCGTGACGGTGTTGTCTTTCGCTGTTTCGCCGTCGATCGTGAGGCAGAAGGGCGTGCCGACCTCATCCTGGCGACGATAGCGACGTCCGATGGCCGCCTGCTGGTCGAAATAGCTGGCAATGCCGGCCTCTTTCAGCTCGCGATAGATGGCCAGGGCCGTCTCTGGCATCCCTTCCTTCTTGATCAACGGAAACACGGCCACCTTGATGGGTGCAAGCTTGGGATGAAACCGCAGTACCACGCGCTCTTGCATTTCGCCCTTTTCGTCGGGCTGCACGTCTTCCTGGTACGCCTCGCACAAAAAGGCGAGTGTGCCACGGTCGGCCCCGGCGGCCGGTTCGATCACGTGAGGCACGAAGCGTTCGCGGGTCTGATCGTCGAAATAGGAAAGATCCTTGCCGCTGCCGCGATGGCGCGGGTTGCCCTCGGCGTCTTTCTCGACGACGAGCCCCTCACCCTCGTGCACGAGCTTGCCTTCCATATGTGAACGCAGGTCGAAGTCGCCGCGATGGGCGATCCCCTCGAGCTCGCCGAATTCGTCCGGCCCGAGGAACGGATACGTGTACTCGACGTCGGCTGTGCCGACCGAGTAGTGCGACAGCTCGTCGGCCGTGTGGTCGCGCAGCCGCAAATGCTCTTTCGAAATGCCCAGGTTGATGTACCAGTTGTAGCGCCGGTCGCGCCAATACTGATACCAGGCGCGGGACTCGCTCGGATGACAAAAGAACTCCATTTCCATCTGCTCGAACTCGCGCGAGCGGAAGGTGAAGTTCCGCGGCGTGATTTCGTTGCGGAAGCTCTTGCCGACCTGAGCGATGCCGAAGGGAATTTTGACGCGCGTGCTGTCGCAAACGTTCTTGAAGTTGACGAACATTCCCTGGGCCGTCTCGGGACGCAGAAAGGCGGCCCCCTCTTCCCCGGAGAGCGCCCCGATGATCGTCTTGAACATCAGGTTGAATTCGCGCGGCTCGGTCAGTTTGCACTTCTCGAACTCGCCCGGATGTCGGCTGGGCTTGAGCGGGCACTCGCTGGTCGCGACGTGATCGGCGCGAAAGCGAGCCTTGCATTCCTTGCAATCGACCATCATGTCGACGAACAAGTCGAAGTGCCCCGAGCATCTCCAAACCTGCGGATGCATGATCAGCGACGACTCGATGCCGACCATCGAAAAGGACCGCGGTGCGCCGGCGGGCACCGAGAACTCGTCATGGTTGGTGACCATGTCGTTGTACCAGGCGTTGCGGACGTTTCGTTTCAGCTCGGCGCCAAGCGGCCCGTAATCCCAAAATCCGTTGAGGCCGCCGTAAATTTCCGACGACTGAAAGATGAAACCGCGCCGCTTGCACAGCGCCACGATCTTGTCCATCGATTTTGGCTGATCCGTCGATTGCGCCATGGATGTTCTTGTTCCGCTGGATTTCGGGACGTCGTTCGAGCAGGTTAAGGAATCGTTCGAGCAGGCTAGCAATCAGCTTCGGCACGTGGCCTGTTCCGGCTGGTAGGGTAGCGGAAGCGAGTCGGATCGCACAGGCTAATGGCGCGGCCCCCGGAGCGAACGGGGTCACGCCGAGCGGATGCTGCCGCCGTCGATCGCGATCGCCCGTGTGGTCGAAGAAAACTCGGGCACGACGGAAATCGAATCGACTTCGGCGGCGCGGACAATGTCTTGGTCGAACCCGAGTTCCACAAGATTGCGACCTCCCGAGCTTCGCCGCAGGGAGTCGATCAACAGTTTCGCGGGAATCCCCTCGGGCCAATTCTGGGCGGCCCCCTTCGTCGAATCGTCCCACATTTCGACGTCGTCGAATCGTGACAATCCGGCGGCGATCGCCGCGGCACCGAGGAGGTCCTCAGACGTCAGCCGTCCGTCGGTCCCCGCGCAGATGAGGTGGATGGGACGCCCGTCCGCATGGAGCGTTTCGACGACCGCCTGGCGATTCACGAAGGCCCCAATCAACACGCGGGCGGCCCCGTCGGTTCGCAGGAGTGCGGCCGTGCCGTTGGTGGTGGTAAAGACAATTGTCTTTCCAGCGACGCGGTCGCGCGAATACGACGCGGGCGAGTTATCGAGATCGAACCCCTCGATCTTCACGCCGCCCCGCTCGCCGCCCGTGAGCGTGTTCCCGGACCTGTCTTCCGTCGCCAACCGCCGGGCGGTTTCGACATCATCGCAGGGAATCACGCGGGCCGCCCCATTGGCCAGAGCGACGACAATCGTCGTCGAGGCCCGCAGGACATCGATGACCACCGCTACGCCGCCAGCCAGGTCACCAGACTCGATCTGCGCCGGCATGGGGTAGATCTTCACAGTCTGACGTCCTGGACTTGGAACCATGCCGCGATGATAGAGCCTCGAGCAAAGTCGGTCGAGGCGCATGACGCTTCGTTTTCAGAGCCGCGACCGTGAGGGAGCGGGTTATGACGCGCCACGCGACTTGAGACTCCATTGGTCGTGGTGACTCTGAGGCGTGCTTTTCCCGGGAGATCAGGAACAACGGTGTCCACACGGGCCAGAGTCGGATAGCCCGCTTACTGACGTGCGCGGCTCCAAGGCTGCGCCGAATGCAAAATGACCCGCGGTTTTGACCCGTGTCGGTAGGCAGGGATAGGATACTATTTAGATAAGAACGTACTTCGTCGTTTCGGCCGGAAGAGAAGTGCACACGTCGATGAAGCTTTGTCACGCGTGGAAAATCGTCGCCCTCTTTTGCGCTTTGGTTCCGGCTGGTGCGCTCGGCGGGAAACCGCCCGCGATCACGGTGGCGCAAAATGATGCGACCCGCGCGGTCGCCAGAAAAACGGACGACCCCAAACTCGAGCTGCCCCCGCTAAAAAAACTCACGGTCCGCGTGCTCGATCGAGATGGGAACGCGGTCGTGGGCGCGCATGTCGGGCTGGGAGCGCATTTTGGGCGCAAGATGAACCAAAGAAATCGGACGGGACTGATGCCGACGGATTCGTCTACGAATGGCATCGTCTGACAAACTCTCGCGGCATGGCCGAAATCGAAGCCGGCGGCGCCGATCTCCGCACGTTGTTCGACGATCAGGGAATTGTCGCGCGGGAGGAGAAGCGGCATTTGGTTGCGATCGTTTATCCCGACGGTGCCAAGCTGAAGGACCAGCTCGACGTGACCCTCGCTCCCGAGTGTCGCATTTCGGGAAAAGTGATGTGCCCGGAATTGAAAAAGGACGAAAAACCGCTGGGACCGACGACCGTTTCGCTGGGCGATGGCGATCGTGTCGTGCTGACCTACGCGTCGGAAACGGGTGTCTATCACTTCTTCGTTCCGCCGGGCGAGTACTTGCTCGACGCGGGCGGCAGCAACATCTTCAGGGTGTTCGCTTCAATTACCGTCCCCCCGAAGGAACACGACCTGGTCTTTGAGCCGATGATCGCGACCCCCAGCAAGCTCGCGCTCTTGGAAGGTCAGCCCGCGCCCGAATTGCGCGGCGCGGTCGCCTGGAAAAACGGCCCCCCGTTGACGATCTCAAGCCTGAAGGGGAAGTGCGTGGTGCTGTTCTTCTGGCGGGCGTCCTCGCCCGACTCGCTCGCGGCAGTGCCCGCGCTGGTCGATCTCTACGAGAAACTGAAGAAATACGGGCTGACGGTCATCGGCGTCGACGTGGATGTCGACCCGCAGAAAAGACCAGTCGACAGTGTGCAGAAGCTCGAAGAAATGCTGACGAATGTCCGCAAAGAGGCCTGGGGCGGACGCGATATTCCCTTCCCGGTCGCCATTGTTCCGCCCGCCTTGACGCCCTTCGGCGAGAAGTTTCACACGCGGCAGTTCGCCGATAGTCCCGCTTCGGCTGATTATGGCGTGACGCAGTACCCGACCGTTCTGCTCATCGACCGCAAGGGAGTCCTGGTCAACGAGCTCGACGACTCGGATCAATCGCTGGCGCTTTTGGAAAAGACGTTGGGGTTGAGGCTTTCGCCCACGCCTCGCAAGCCGGCCAAGCCAGCGCCCCCGCCGCCGCCAACAAAGAATCCGGCGCACTCGAAGTAGGTCTGGCCTCGGGTGGCACTGGCGGCTTGCCCGCCAGTGTGCTTTCCGAGCGTTGAGACACATCCCACTGGCGGACAAGCCGCCAGTGCCACCCAATAAGCTGATTCGCTTACCCGTCGCGCGATCCGCTGAGATACAGCATCTCGGTGGTCGGGGAATAGCCGAACAGCTCGGCCGAGCGGCCCCAGTTGACGATCGTGTCGAAGAGGGGCTCGACATCCCGCGTCGACATCCGCATCACCAGCTCTTCTTCGACAATCTCTTTGGGCAACTCGTGTTCCGGGGCGGCCTCCAAGCGGCCAATCAAGAATCGAAACAGCCCAAGCTTGAGAACCTGCTCGCGAAGGATCGTCTTGCGGTCGGCGATGTCTTCGACCAGAAAGTGGCGGCCCAGGTCGGTCAGCACGACCATTTCTTTGGGGGTGTCGAGAAAGTCGAGAATTTCGCCCGCCATAACCAAAGCCAGGGTGTGGCCGAATTCGGCGTCGGTCAGCCGTTCCAGCGTGAAGACGTCGACTTTGCCTTTGTGGTCGAGCACGATTTCCAAAAGGCCGAAGACCTGCTCCAGCTCGACGCACGGAATTGGCTCCATCGCCAGCCCGGGTGCGGGCGCCTTGGCGTCGGCCGGGGGCTCGTCGGGCATGTGCTCCGACACGATGATCTGGTGGATCTGCCGCACCAGTTGCAGAAAGGCGGCCGACTGCGAATCGCGCGGATGGGGAATCGCATTGCGGATGATCTGGCGGATGTGCCCGGGCATCGTGCCCATAATCACGATGCGGTCGGCCAGGAGAACCGCCTCCTCGATGAGGTGCGTGATCATCACGATGCTCTTGAGGCTCGAGGGAGCAGCCAGTTGGTCTTTGGAGGCCCCGGCTCGAGCGACCCACAGGTTGTAGATTTCGCTCCTCAGACTCTCGGCCGTGAAGACATCGAGCGCGCTGAAAGGCTCGTCCATGCACAAGAGCTCGGGACCGCGAGCCATGGCCCGGGCGATCCCCACGCGCTGCTTCATCCCTCCCGACAGCTCTTTCGGGAAGGCGTCCTGATGGCCTCCCAGCCCCACCATTTGGATTGAGCGGGTGACGCGGGCGGCCGCTTCTTGCGGGTCGAGACTGAGTCCCGAGAGGGCCATCTCAACGTTCTGCTTTACCGTCAGCCACGGGAACAGACCGAAATTCTGAAAGACGAGCGCCACTCCGGGGTGCATGCCGACAAGCGGTTTGTCGTGCGCCAGCACGCGCCCGCGCGTCGGGGGAAGCAGGCCGATCAAGACCCGCAACAACGTGCTCTTCCCGCAGCCGCTGGGCCCCAAGATGCCGAGAATCTCGTTCGGACAGATCTCCAGCGATACGTCCTCGAGCACAACCTGATCGCAGGCCGGCCCAAACGCGACCCACACATTCTGGACAGCCGAGATCCCGCAGGGATCCGAGGACTTGATCGAATTCGGTTCACGAAGCGGAAGCACGCTCATTGGAAAATCATCTCATGCGGGTGGTTGCAGTTGAGATTAGCCACCTCCCAGTTCCGAGCACTCGAGGGGCGAACCGAGCAGTTCGTGCCCCTTCTTTTTACGCTGTTGTGACCCGCGCTGTCAGGTCGTCAGGCTAAACCGCTGTTCGGCGACGCGATAGAGCTGCCTCCAGAACGAGCGATTAAGCAAAACGACCGCGACGGCCATCGTCACGACCGACGCCGCCAACAGGGGGAAATTGCCGTCACTTGTGGCATGGTTGATGGTCGCTCCCAACCCGAAGGCCTCGTGCGCACCGTCCTTCATGACGACATACTCGGCAACGATGGTGGCGTTCCAGGCCCCTCCGGCCGCGGTGATCAAACCCGTCACCAAATACGGGAAGACGCAGGGAATGTAAAGCCGAGTCCACTTCTGGAACGTGCTCCAGCGATAGATCGACGCCACCTCCTGCAGATCGGCGGGGATCGAGGTTGCCCCCGCGATGACATTAAACAGAATGTACCACTGTGTGCCGAGCAGCATCAGCGCCGTGCAGCCGACATTGAAATTGACGTGAAGCCGGGCGAGCAAGATCGTCACCAGCGGAAACAGCATCGGCGCCGGGAAGCTGGCCAGCACTTGAATGATCGGCTGGAGACGAGCCGACCACCGCGGTGAAAGGCCGATCAAGATTCCCGCTGGCAGGGTCCAGGCCGCTCCAAGGAGCACAGCAGACGTCGTTCGCAGGAATGAAGCACCGAGGGCTTCGAACACATTCCGCCAATCGCCCTGGCCAGAAGAGTTGAGCAGCGGCAGCTCGCACAAGAGCGCAATAGCGACCAGCCGCCCCACAGGACGACGGCCGCGAGCCCCCCCAAAAGCAGAAATCGCAGACCCAATCTGAGGATTGTCCCGATTGGGCGTCGATCTGCAGACGCGAACGACATTTGCCGAGCCGCGGCCGACGAGAACCCCGCCATCAGCAGCGAATGCCGAGATGCATCGACGGCGCTCAGGAAATTGCGCAGTGGAGCCGAGCGGCGGATCAGCGTGAGGACCCACGATTTCGGCTCGGTCGTCGCGGCCAGCTCCTCGACCTTGAACCGCTGGCTCCAGGCCACCAGCGGACGCCAGACCACCTGGTCGACGAATACGATCATCAGCACCATGGCGATGACCGCGGCGACCATGGCTGGCACATCGCCCTGAAGAATTGCCTCGTTCATGTACGAGCCGATGCCGGGCAGGCGGTAATCCCGGCCTTTGAGCGTGAAGGCTTCGGTGACCGACAGAAAGAACCAGCCGCCGGCCATCGACATCATCGAATTCCAGATCAGCCCGATCATCGCAGCCGGAAGCTCGAGCTGCGAAAATAATCGCCATCTTGAGAGCCGGTGGATGGCGGCCACTTCACGCAGGGTCTGCGGGATGGCCTTTAGACTGCCGTGGAAGCTGAACGTCATGTTCCAGACCTGGCCGGTGAAAATCATTACGATGCATGCGGCTTCGAGCCCCAACTGGTGGTTCGGCGAGAGCGCCACGAGTGCAATAACCACTGACGGCATGAACCCCAAAACGGGGATCGCCTGCAGCACGTCGAGCACCGGGATCATCACCGCCTCGGCCCGGCGGTTGTGCGCAGAGATCGTGCCGTAGATCAGCGTGAAGGCCAACGACAAGAAGTAAGCGGCAAACCCGCGTCCCAGACTGAGCAACGTGTATTTCGGCAACGCGCTGATCGAGAGATCGATCGTGATCTGCTCGGTGAAGGGAGTCGTCATTCGCTGGCCCACCATCAGGAGGGCCCCGAAGATCGCCAGAAAAAGGACGACGAGCAGCATGTCGGCGCCGAACGCGGCCGGCTTTTTCAGCGCGTCACGAACGTGCCTGGAATAAAGACCCGACAGAGCCATGCATCGCCCGATCGCTTCGACGGAGACTTGCCGGCCCGTATGCCTTCGGGAACCTTTCGTGCCGACTTGCTCGTAAAGATTCCGACGTTTTTAGCGGCGGGAGGGCAACACGGCCACGCAGCGCGTCCAAAAATCTGGGGAAACTGGGATCGACCACCGGGTTTTGGGATTCCACCTGGCGGATGCGGGCAGGCTAGGAATCGAGTCGCGCCTGAGCTGGCTTGAGGCGAGTCGCCCGATCTTGATTGAGCGCCGTTGTGGGGCGTGCGACAAGCCGCGACGGAACCTCGTCACCCGGGTTTTGCGAGATCGGCCCCGGCTCCCCATTGCTTTGAGAACACAAACTCGACGAGCGGTTTTCGTTGCCGCGGCGAGAGATCGCGCTTGCGATAGGCCTCGGGGAGCGCGTCGGGACTTCCGAGATATCCAATTGCCACGCCTGTGAGCGGCTGCGCATCCGCTGGGATCTGATAAAGCTTGCGTGCCCTGTCCGGCAGGATGCCGGCCATCTGATGGACAAACAGTCCGCGTGCCGTGGCTTCCACACTCAGGGCGGCGCTGGCCTGACCGAGGTCGTGCAGCGCGGCGGCGTTCGGGTTGTTGTTGGCGGCGAACTTCAAAGCCGCGCACCCGAGCGCCAAAACCGGCGCTCTCTTCGCCCAAGGCTGATTGCCTTCCACCAGGCACGAGAGCACCCGCTCGAATTCTGCCGGGCTTTCTTTGGTCGCGACGATGTAACGCCACGGCTGCTCGTTGTACGACGAGGCGGCCCAGCGCGCGGCCTCGAACAGTGAGCGCAGGTCCTCGATCGGCACGGGCCGGTCGGCAAAGGCATAGGGACTCCAACGCCTGGCGATCAAGTCGTGGATGGGATGGTCAAGAGCCGCCTGCTTCACGTCACTCATCGCGCAATCCTTTACAAGAGCCTATCGGGGCCTCTCCCAACCTTCGTCGCGAAATTCATCGAGCATCGAGTCGGGACCGCGGGCTGTCAGTTTACAAGGGCTGTCTGTCTCGGACCACCAAAGGCTGACCAGGCAGCAGGGCTACGGCTATCGCTAAACTCGCATTTCGTTTCGGACGGGACCGGCACGCATGCGGGCGAGTGCCCCTCTATGATCAATTAGCGGGCAACTCGGCCTGGCGGGCGAAAGTCCCGTCCTCCGCCCGCAGTCTCGATCACGCGTCCCAATCGGCGCAATCGTCCCTTTCGCTCGTAGCGTCAAATCTGACGCCGATTCTCCGCGCCAGTCCATCAATTTTGATCTCCGAGATCCCTACAGATTCCCTTTACGCGCAGGCAGTGAGCTAGTGTTCCGGTGTGGTAATCGGACAGTGTTTCAGACTGCCGGGTACGAGATTTGGCAGCGACAAGCGCTGCCTGGTGTGACCTGCGCGACGCGGCAAGGCGCCGCGCTCCGCGTTCCTGCCGCAAGTCAGATCAAAAAATGCCCACCGCACGCCGCAAAGGCCCAGAGTCGTCAAACGTGCGCAGAGTTGTGAAACCGCTGTGCGCGCTCATGCTCCTGCAGGGAGTCTGCCTGGCGGCCGGCTTGTTGATCCACGACCGCTTCTTGATCTCCACCGCCCGCTGGAGTGAATCGTCCGCCGGGCCAGCAGCGGCCGCATCCTCCAAGTCGGTGCCCGAGGAGACGGCGCGGTTGTTCGCGTCGATGCCGGCGGCAAGCGCCCTGGCGTTCGCCTGGACAATCGGCCTGCAATCGGCGATCGCCTACTTCATGCTCGCCCGGTTACAGGGGGAGCACTTGCGGCGGCAATCGAAGTCCGACGAGCAGTCGCTGCACCACACGCGCGACCTGCTGCGAACGAGGGACGCAGTTATCTTCGGCCTGGCGAAACTCGCCGAGTCGCGCGATCCCGAAACTGGTCACCATTTGGAGCGGATCTCGCTTTATTCGACGCGTCTGGCAGCCGCCATTTCGCGCGATCCGAAGTACAGCCGAGTCGTCACGCCGAGCTTTGTCCGCTTGATCGGCATCAGTTCCGCGCTGCACGACATCGGGAAGGTAGCGCTCGAGGATTCGGTGTTGCTCAAACCGGGCGAGCTGACTTCGGCCGAGCGGTTCAAGATGCAGTTGCACGTCGAAGTCGGGGCCGAGTCGATCCGGGAGATCGAACGCCGCCTGGGCACCTCCAACTTCCTCGAGATGGCGCGGGAAATCGCCAACTCGCACCACGAACGGTGGGACGGCGTCGGCTATCCGACTGGTTTGGCCGGCAAAGACATTCCGTTGGCGGCCCGGATCGTATCGATTGCCGACGTTTACGATGCGCTCTCGGCCCGTCGCGTCTACAAAGAGCCTTTCCCGCATTCCGAGTGCGTCGAAATCATTCGTCGCGAAGCGGGGAAGCAATTCGACCCGGAGCTCGTCCGAATTTTTCTGGACGTCGCCCCGCAGTTCGAAGAGATCGCGCAGCGGTTTGAGGATCGGTGGGGGACTTCCCAGCCCGACTCTGGAATTCACCCCGACGCGCAGACGGCACGTCGGCTCACGCGCGAACAGGAGCAGACCCTCCTGGCCGCACTGGCCGACTGCGAAGATCCGCGGGCCATCCAATCGAGTACCAAAAAGTGACGGCCGATTCGAAGCCGTGACCGCCCTTTCCAAGATGTGACACCACTTTCGCAGACACGGGGGAGCCCAGTCGATGAACCTGAATTTCAAACAACCCAACTCGCGAGCGTTGGAAGTGATCCTCGTGCTCGTCACGCTGGTCCTGACGTGCGTGCTGTATCAAACCGTCGGCTACAAGATCATCGTGTTGAATCTGTTCTATCCGCCGGTGATTCTGGCTGCCTTCTTCCTGGGCCGGTACCGGGCGGGCGTGCTGGCGTTTTTCAGCGTGCTCGCGGCCTCGATCGTGCTGTCGTTCAACTTGGGCGAGTTTGCCGCGTACGACTCGCCGCTGATCGTCGCCCTCTCAGTGCTGGTGTGGGGCGGAGTATTGGGCTTAGCGGCCCTTTTGGTCGGCACGCTCAGCGACGAGCTGGCGTCGCGGATGACCGAACTGCATGAAGCCCACGTCGGCGTGGTTGAAGTGCTCTCGCATTATCTGCAGAGTGCTCACCCCAGCCTGAAGGACCATTCGCATCGCGTCGCCTCGATCTGTCGCCAACTGGCGGAGCACCTCAAGCTCGGCCAGAAGGAAGTCGACGACATTCGCGTCGCGGCCCTGCTCTGCGACATGGAGAACATCGAAATCACAGCTCGCGTCATTCGCAAAGCGATCGGCGACCTCGGCGAGGAGCAAAAGCCGGGCGGACAGCACACCTTCCACGGCACCGAATTAGTGCGGTCGCTCGGGCCGGTGCTGTTGGGGGCGTTTCCGCTGGTGCTCAATCAATCGAGCGCTGACCGGCAGCGCGCTGCGGGCGACGCGGGTTCAACCACACAAGTTCCGCTCGGCGCCCGGATCATTCGCACCGTGCGGGCCTACGATGCGTTGATGCACAGCAAATGGGGACTGCCCAACACCACGCCGGCCGACGCCATCAAAGAACTCTGGCGCGATATCGAGGCCGAGCACGACCCGATGATCCTGCACGCATTGGAACGAATCGTCACTCGCGGCAGCCAGGTCGAGCGGACCCTCGCAGCGGCCGCCGCACCCAGCGAGCCGACGCCTGTCGGAGCGATCTAACTCGACGGCGCGATTTGCGCCCATTCCTCACGTGACCTTGCAAGCTCACCGGCCTTTGCCGGTGGGCTTTTTTGTTTCGAGTGGCAGCCCTCCGCGTCGGCCCTGGCGTTTGGCGAGCGCGTGTAGTAAACGTCGGATTGTGAACCTTCTCCGAGTGCCATTCACGAGGCAATCGCCATGCCCCAATCGGCCGAAACCCAATTGCTCGATCTCACCCGACAACTCCTCAACTCGATCGCGGACCAGGACTGGAGCACCTATACGCGACTCTGTGACCCATCGTTGACCTGTTTCGAGCCAGAGTCACGCGGACAGCTTGTGGCGGGAATGGACTTCCACAAGTTTTATTTCGAGCTCAAGGGCGACCGCCGACCGCGAAATACAACGCTGGCTTCGCCACACGTCCGGCTGTTGGGTACCGACGCAGGCGTGGTCAGCTACATTCGCCTGATTCAGAAACTCGACGCCGCAGGCGCGCCTGTCACGAGCGCCGTCGAAGAGACGCGCGTCTGGCAGCGGATCCAGGGAGAGTGGAAACACGTCCATTTTCACCGCTCCGAAACGGCACCCTCGTCTACGACTTAGGTCGACGAACCAGAATTTTTCGGATGGCACTGTCGGCCTGTCCGCGGAGCCTGCCTGCGCGGGCGCTCCCTTGAGCACACTCACCAGCGAGCCTCCGACCGGGCACGACTCACGCAAGTGCGTCAAGGATGTGCAAACTCGCGCGCGAGGGCGCACCTTCCACTTGTCGCGACTCATTTTGCGGCTCTTCATGGCCAACAATTCAACTCGGTAAATCCCTGAATCGGGGATCAGGGAATCCCCGAGGGGGTTGCGGCTTTTGGAATTGGTGTTCAGTACCTACGCGCCTGATCGTCCGCAAAGAATTGGGGCCGCATGCGCACCGGCGCCGTCTCGCGCAGGAGGCGATTTGTCGGCCCGCGCACACACGCGGGCAGCACGCCGATCGGCTCAGAGTTCGCTCTCATTCTCGCAACGCGCGAGGCTCGGCAGTGGTGAACACGCTGGACTGCCCTCGTCGGTTGGCGGGCTCTCAACGATGCCATTGGCAGTATGCTTCTTTTTCAGCATGTGCTGATTGCAAGTGAGAGTCTTGCTTCGGCCCGCGTTTTGCATTGCCACCCCAGGCCACGAGGCTGTCCCGTCAAGTGGATTCAGTCTTGCTGGCGCACGAATAGAGGTTCGGGCGTCTGCGGGCGCAAGGGGTGAAGTTTTTTTCGACGTTCTCGTAGGTCTCAGATTGGAGTTTGTGATGCATCGACTTGTGCCCAGGCGCGCTCGACGCGCCGGCTTTACCCTGATCGAGCTCTTGGTGGTGATCGCAATTATTGCGACCCTCATCGCACTCTTGCTTCCAGCCGTACAAGCGGCGCGAGAAGCGGCCCGCCGCAGCCAATGCCGCAACAACCTGAAACAGTTCGGCATCGCCATGCACAACTATCACGACACCGCCCGGATGTTCCCCATGGCGGCGTCGGTGTACGGCAACACTTGGGCTTCTCTTGGCCAGGCCCTTCCGGGCAACGCTTATGACCACGCGATGGCGGGCGCCTTCGTGCTCTTGGCGCCCTACGATGAGCAGACCGCGTTTGCTCACGCCTACCAGTGGAACCGCGCCGTCAACAGCCAGTCGGTCACGGCTTCGACGAACGGGATCGGGCTCACGCCGACCGCAATGTCGGCCGCCTCGGCCAGTGGTCTATACCGCTGTCCCTCCGACACTTTCCCGGATAGCTTCCCCGGGCAAGCGGCAGCAAGCGGAATCTTCGACGTTCCGATCAATTACGGACTCTCGCATGGCGTCAGCGATGTGATCTGCTGGAAGGAAGCCAGCGTTCCCTCCAAGGAGCGCGGGGTCTTCGGGATTAACTCCAACACTCGCATTCGCGACGTAACCGACGGCACGAGCAGCACGATTGCCATGGGCGAAACGGCGATGTCGACCTTCGTCCCGACTCCGAAATGGTCGCTCTGCCGTGGCCGCTTCTGCTTGGCGCCGGCCACCTTCCCCAGTCCGGTGCCTCCCGCGCTGCTCGCTTTCGGCGTTCCCGCCAGCGACGCCGGGAATCCCAATCCGGTGTGGCTGCAGCCGCTCATCAACTCCGAATTGGTCAACAACGACGCGGGCATGGGGATTGCCGGCGTCCTGACAGGGAGCCAACAGGCCTGCACGATGGAGCAGTTGAACAAGAACCCGGTGACTGACAGCTTTATTTCGTTCGGTGGTCCGCCGGGGCCGAATTTTGTGACCAGCACCTTCAATACGTGCACCAGCACGTGGGACGCGAACCCGACCCTTCCGCCGGTCAGCCTCGATTTGACCGGGCAAGGGAACGACAGTGCTGGCCAGCCAAACCCGACTCCTCTGGCGATTGCCAACCCGGCCATCTCAAGTCTCTCGAACTTCCGCAGCGATCACCCGGGTGGGGGTCTGTTCCTGCTCTGCGACGGATCCGTGCAGTTCCTCAGTGAGAACGTCGACATGACCGTCTACACCGGCCTCTCCACCATTCAGGGTGGCGAGACGGTGAACGGAGCCGTCGGCGAGCCGTAAGCGATCGAGCTTGCGGTTTGATTTCTTCTTGCATCTCGGCAGGCTGCCAGCGAGGTCGTTGGCAGCCTGCCTTTTTGTGCGCAGCCCGCTTTTCGTGCGGGGGGGCATGACGTCGCGAGCAAATCGCGAGCAAATCTCCTGGGCGGCCATGCCGGAGAGAATCTGGAATGTGCTCAAGAAAAATGACTTGACATGCCGATAGTTTATATATAAACTAAATGCAGAGGGGCGAAAAAGAACGTTACCAGTGACGACCACGAAAAATGACGACGCCAAAGTTGCAACACGAACTGAAAAAGAAGCGGCCTTTCGATTCTCCTCTTGAGGAGGCCGCCCTGAGCCTGGTGCGGACCAGCGACCAGCTTCAGCTTCAGTGCGCCCGGCTGTTTCGCCAGCATGGGCTGACGCCCTCGCAATACAACATCCTCCGGATCCTCAGAGGCGAGGGGAAGCCACTTCCGATTCTGGAAATTGCCAGCCGCACGGTCACCGTCGTCCCTGGGATCACAGGCCTGATCGATCGGCTCGAGCAGGCAGGAATGGTCAACCGGCTGCGCTGCGAAAAAGATCGACGCGTGATTTATGTGGCTCTCACCGACCAGGGCGTGGCGACGCTGGCCGCGATGGATCAACCGGTCGGCGACCTGCACCACAAACTCCTGGATCATCTCTCCCGGGCCGAGTTGAAAGAACTGATCGAACTGCTCGAGAAGGTCCGAGCACCTTGGACCGAGACGCAATGACCGGTTTTTTTTGGCCAAAAACATGACATGTAAACATTTGACATATATGCAGTCGTTCGTTGAACAACATCGCAACCACAAGGTCGCCCGCAGCGCTAGAGCGTCGCGGCGAAATCAAGTTTGACCTGAACGCTGTCCCCAAACCGATCGGAGAAAAATCATGTCCAAACTTCGAGGCGTTGTGACGGTCCTGGCTCGCGTGTTGCTCTGCACGATCTTCTTCATGGCCGCTGTGGGGAACAAGATTCCCCATTTCAGCGACGTGGCGAACGTGATGGCGTCGGTCGGCATTCCCGCGCCGCAACTGATGCTGGTCGGCGCGATCGTCTTCCTGATCGCCGGCAGCCTCTCCGTCATCCTCGGCTATCGCGCCCGCTTTGGCGCGGCCCTGCTGCTGACGTTCCTGGTTCTGGCCTCGTACTACTTCCACCCGTTCTGGAAGTTCGAGGGACAAGCGCAGCAGGATCCGATGATTCATTTCATGAAAAATCTCTCGATGATGGGCGCGATGCTGTTCGTCATGGCCAATGGTTCGGGTCCGATGAGCCTCGACTCACGCTTAGAGAAGCGAAGTACCGTGACGGTCGAGAACGCGCCTGTCGGCAAACGGGCGACACCCAGCCACGCCAGCGTTACGTAAGCAATCACCCGGAAAAGCAATCACCCGGGCACAGGCGAGTGGGCAGTTCCGCACGGCGATCAAACAAAGGAGCACGAGATGAGAGACGTTCTCTTTCAACCCTTTCAGTTGCACGACCTCACCTTGAAGAACCGAATCGCGCTCTCGCCCATGACGCGCGGGAGGGCCGGTACGGCGCGCCTGGCGAACCGCCTCACGGCCGAATATTACGCCCAGCGCAGTTCGGCAGGACTGCTCATCTCCGAGGGAACGACAATCTCCGAGGAGGCAGACGGGTGGAACGAGTCGCCGGGCATTTACACCGACGAGATGACCGAAGCTTGGAAGCAAACGACAAGCGCCGTCCATGAAAGGGGGAGCGTGATCTTCCTGCAGCTCTGGCACACCGGACGCGCCTCCCACAGCAGCTTCCACGGCGGCAAGCCCGCGGTCGCTCCCTCGCCCATTAAGATCGGCGAGGGAGAAATTCACACGCCGACCGGAAAGCATCGTTACGAGGTCCCGCGGGCGCTCGAAGCGTCGGAGATTCCGCGGCTCGTCGATGACTATCGGAGGGCCGCCGAACGCGCGAAGCGGGCCGGCTTCGACGGGGTCGAAATTCACGCCGCCAACGGCTACCTGATCGACGAGTTCCTGCAGTCGAAGACGAACCATCGCACCGACCAGTACGGCGGCAGCGTTGAGAATCGCTACCGCTTCCTGAAGGAAGTGGTCGAAGGGATCGCGGCCGTCTGGCCCGCACGGAGAATCGGCGTGCACCTCTCGCCCAACGGGACCTATAACGACATGGGGTCGCCGGATTTCCGTGAGCAGTTCACATTTGTCGCGAGTCAACTCGACCGATTCGGGCTCGCCTACCTGCACGTCGTCGATGGGCTGGCCTTCGGGTTCCACAAGCTCGGCGAGCCGATGACGCTGGCCGAATTCCGAAAGGTGTTCCACGGCCCTCTGATGGGCAATTGCGGCTACACCAAGGAGACGGCCAAAGCGGCAGTTGGCGCCGGAAATGCCGACTTGATCTCGTTCGGGCGCCCCTTCATCAGCAATCCCGACCTCGTCGAGCGGTTCAGAAACGATTGGCCTCTGGCCGAACCGGCCCCGATGTCCGATTGGTACTCGCCCATTGGGGCCAAAGGCTACACCGATTTCCCGGCTTACGCGGCGGCATTCTAGTCGCAAGGGAGCAAATGAGATGCGAGCGACTTTGGAGCCGCGACCGTGAGAAGATTTTGCATCTCGGGCGCAAGTTGTTGAGAGAGCATTGGGATGAACGAGTCAACGAGGGAGTTGTCAGCGAGGCACACTTTTCCCAAGCCGACGGCTCTGCCGTCGTTCTAACGAACTCAGCAACAAGACGACGGCGAAGTCGACGGCTCTACCGTCGGTTCCGGAACGACAGCGAAGCTGTCGGCTTGGGAAAAGTGTGCGTCGAAACGAGCGTCCATCGCGGAATGCTTCAATCGACGCTGCACCAATGCCTCGCCCAAGATGCAATAGGTCCGTGAGGCGGCGAGGTCCAAGGGTCGCTTCTACCCGTAATAGCCCGCTTCCTCACGGGCGCGGCTCCAAATCCGCGCGTCTGGGAGACTTGCTTGTGCTCGTCGCTAGAATTCTCGATAGCCGTGGAGGATTCATGAGCACCGGACGATGACAACCGAGCGCACAGAGCGAAGGATCCCGTATTCCGTTCTCGATCTCGCGATCGTGCCGGCGGGCGCGACCCCTGCGGATGCGCTGAGGAACACGCTCGATCTCGCCCAGCACGCGGAAAACTGGGGATATCGGCGCTTTTGGCTCGCCGAACATCACAACATCGTCGGCATCGCCAGTGCGGCGACCGCCGTGGTGATCGGATATGTGGCCGGCGGCACGCGCACGATTCGCGTTGGGGCGGCCGGCATCATGTTGCCAAACCACGCGCCGCTGGTGATCGCCGAACAATTCGGCACACTGGAATCGCTTTATCCCGGGAGAATCGATCTCGGTGTGGGCCGTGCTCCGGGAACCGACCCGCTTGCGCTCTGGGCCCTGCGACGCGATCCGGCGCGTGCCGACAGTTTTCCCGACGACGTGTTGGAACTGCAGACCTATTTTGAAGCCGCGCGAGAGGGCCAGGCAGTTCGGGCCGTGCCGGGCGCCGGCCTCCACGTGCCGATTTGGATCCTGGGATCAAGTTTGTTCGGGGCTCATCTGGCAGCGCAGCTGGGGCTGCCTTACGCGTTCGCATCGCATTTCGCGCCCGGCGCGTTGATGGAGGCGATCGACACGTACCGCACCCACTTCACACCCTCGCAGCAACTCGGTCGTCCGTACGTGGCCGCGGGAGTCAACGTGATCGCCGCCCCGACGGACACAGAAGCGCGGCGACTCTTCACGTCGGTCCAGCAGCAGTTCACGAATCGCTTCCGCACCACACCGGGCCTGCTCCCGGCCCCCATCGACGACATCGAGGCGTACTGGACGCCGACCGAGAAGGCCCAAGTCTCCGCCCTGCTCACCTACTCATTCGTCGGTGCGCCCGAAACGGTCCGCCTGGGTCTGGAACAATTCATCGAACGCACAGGCATCGACGAACTGATTGTCGTCTCAGCCCTCTACGATCACGCCGCCCGGCTGCGATCCTATGAACTGCTTTCCGAGCAAGGGATGCTGAGAAGCGACGAGAACGCGGAACAGCAGTAGCGTTCGATGACACTGCACTTGTCGGGCTTTTCCGCACGAGCTTTTCTCCACATCAGCGTCAGCGCTCGTCTCAAATATCGCGATTGAGACAGATCATCGCATTGCCGCGCCCACCTGAAGTTTCGCTGTTCTCGTCGGCTCCCGTCGCCCGTCATTTCTCAGCAACTCAAACGTTTTCGCAGACTCGGCATCAAAGGGTCCCTATTGCAGGAGGCGGCGTTGGCCATCGCGCACTTTGTCTGGTTCCGAACAACCAGGAATTCGGCTGCGTGACGACGGTTGATCCAGAAGCTGTGCTGGCTAACTTGCTTCGGTTATCGACTTGGTTGCGCGGAGGGAGGTGGCAACTGTATCAATCGTTGTGTCAGCATGTTTGTCAAATGCGTCTCAATCGCGTTCAAGTCGGTCAGGAGGGCGGCGGCCGAGTCGTCCTCCAGAGACCTTGGTTCGTTTGGGAATAGTGCTATGGCAGCCAACCGCTCCGAAAAGTTGGGGTGAGTGTCGAACCAGCTTGTCTTCTGTTGTCGCGCCTGCTCAAGCAGAGAGTCCCGTTTCTGCATTAAATCAGGGCTTTCCCGCCAATCCCGGTACGCTTGGAATACGTTGACGAACATCTGTTGGTTGCTCAGCAACCAGCGTACGTTTTGGTAGGCTGTCGCATCGTACAATCGACCATCGATCGTGACCTTGGTGAGCCCGCCGACAAACGCTGGCTTGCCGTAGGCAATGGTTGCGCGGCGGTCGGCAAGGAACTCCCGCGATCGGGAGAACCCTGCTGATATCAGGTTGTACGCCTTCAAATTCAGCCAATAAAACCAATAGAACGGATTGATGTAATTCAAGGTTCCGCCGGCAGCGTTCATCACCGACATCGAAGCCGCAAGCGACGTTGTCACCTGAAAGATGAAGCGGCCGAAAAAAGGGTCCTTGTGCGTGAAGTGGCCATATTCATGAGCCAGGATCGACTTGAATTCGCTAATCGTCAACATGGGCAATGTTGCCACACCGATCTCAAGCACGCGCGTTCGCTTGCCGAACAAGCCAAACGGTCCAGATCCGCCCTGATGAACACCGATTTGCGACGTCGGCGTCAGATAGACGGCATCGGCCGGCTCAGTGTTTAACCGACCGGCGACTTCGCGTGACGCCTCAAACAGACGCGGATGCTCAACCTCGGTGATGGGAGCTCGCAACGTATTTTCGCGGGGCGCAAGGAACGCGCACCGCACGATGCCCCACGTGGCCCATAGCCCCCGATGCAACACGCCGAAGTGAATGATCCGCACGATAAGGAGGGCTCCGAAGAGCGCCAGCGTCACCGAAAACAGCCCGACGGCCACAAAAGGCACGACTACATAAAAAGCGAGTAAACCAAGCCCCAATAAGACAAGGTAGAATCGCTCCAACCAGATTTCTCGGACGCTCCGCACGTACACGTCCGATGAGGACGCGGGCGGCTTACGCGGAATCGCCGCGGCGAGTATAGCGCCCACGGCAAACATGATGACAATCCACATCCCCCAGACCGCGAAGAACTCCAGCACGACCAGCGCAATTGGGGCTGAGTCCGCCTCGCCTGACTGCGCTCGCCGTTGCCAAGATACTCGCTGCGGAGCGGCAGCCGACTGGCCGGCGCGGATGGCGGCGACACCCATCGGACCGACGAGTCTTGTGGCGTCCGCGCCAATTCCTCAGCCCGAAGAAGTGCAGCCTTGGCTTCGGCGAAATGGCGATCAGAAAAGAGTGCCGCCGCATAGGCGGCCTGCAACTCGCCGTCGCGCGGAAACCGCCTGCACAACCGAGCAATTTCTCGCACCGCGTCGGCGGCCGCCGATTGGTTGCGTCGAGTAAGCTGTTCATTGACGCGACCCAGCATGGCGTCTGCCAACCAGCGCGCCGCCTGCGGGCTGTCAGGCATTTCGGTGCAGACCTGGCGAAAGAGGGCGACCGCGGCCTCGTAGCGTCTCTCTTTGATGGCCTTGATTCCTTCAACGACCTTCGGCGTGAGTGCTCGACCATCTTCAATCGCCCGAACGCCTTGACTGCCGATCATTTGGGCAATTGTGGCGTCTTGCTGAAGGGCGAGCTGCAACGTGTCCGCAGCCTCGGGAAAGCGCTGGTCGCGATAGAGGGCGATTGCATGCATCGCCTTGATCCGCGCGTTGTCGGGGAAGCGCTTGACGAACGGATCGGTGAGGTTCGTCGCAGGATGCGGCGTGTCGGCTTGCGACAGCGATTTGGAAAGGTACGTCAGAGCCGTGTTGTCGTTTAAGGGATCGTCCTCGGTTGCGCGACGGAGCAGTTTGTCGGCCAGATCATTGCGACCACGTAGGGATTCCAGCCTTCCGCGCAAGAGGGAGAGTCGAGCCTTCGGAACTGTGGCTTCAATGTGCGCGATCCGTTCTTCAACCTCTCTCAAGCGCGTTTGGCGTGCCGCCGCCGTCGACGCAGTTGGTGGGTGCCTCTCGGCTTGATCCAAGAGGACAGCGGCAAGGCCGTAAGAGGCAAGCGCGGATGAGTCGCCCAGACCGATTCCTTTGCGGCACGCGCTTTCGGCCAGGTCGAGGTGCCGGGAATTCGAGGCGTCGTTCAGATAGGCATAGGCGAGTACGACCCAGTAGAGGGAGTCCGCCTCAGCGCTCTTTAAGGCCACATTCCCTGGCTTCGTCACTGTCTCGAGGACATAGGAATGGATCTTTCTGTAAAATGTCCGGTCATCGGCGCCGCTCATTGGCTCATAAAAGATGCGTGCGTAGTGATCGCGCCAAGTCGACCACGTATCAGCCGAGAGAGGGACGCTGTTGATGAGCCGGCTCGTCTCGACAGAACTTGCTTGTTTAGGAGCGGGGTCGGCCCCCCCGTCGAGACTTTCGCACCGCGCGGCAAGCAATGCCGAAAGCAGCACTGCGACCGCAGGCGCAACACGAGCCGCAAGGTGTCCCAGCGCTCGTGCAAAGCGATGCTTTTGCATCACAGAGCCCCCAACCGAAGTGGGTTCTCACTCTACGGCAAGAAATCCCCTGAATCAATCTGATTCGGAGATCGAGGCGTGCGATTCGAAGGTGCCGTCTTCGGTTTGCCCATCGAGACGCACTCGGAATCAGATTTGTGCTGAGCTCGGATCTATTTCCTAAGTAGATTCCCGGATACCCAACCGTTTTCTGCAACGGCCAAGAAACCACCGATCGCTGCAGTCGTGACAGGCACTGGAAAGTCATCCGTTTTTCGGCACACGCTCCGCGTGCCGAAAACGGATACGTTATCGTGAGTCGCGCCTAGTCCCACGGCTGAGGGCGAAATGCCCAGCGCGCTGCGGCGTAAATCGCTTTCTTGATTTGGGTCGCAGGCAGCTTCGATGCTTCGATGTGCCCGACGCACGTCAGTTGCTACGAGCGGGGCGACCGCGACACGAGCCTTCGACATGCGCAACTTGCGAATCACGGCTCAAGGCTGCGAACGCAAACGAGCCGAATTGAGGAGTTTGCAAACCGGTGAGTGAAGTGCTTTTCCGTTTCGGCCACCGACGGGCCGCCCCAAATACTCTTTTCACTCGTGCCTCCTCGCGCGGTCGCAAGGAGGCCGCGCGACGCAAGTTCACCTGAATAACTGTCGGCGAGACTGGTAGGTAGAAAAAAGCGGCCATCACTGAATAGCGAAGAAGGTGGACGTAGAGTCATGAATGGACTGTCTGCTCGTGGCAACCGTGTCCCGGTTGAGCTGACGATTAGGGCGGCGCAACGACGCACCTAAGGTAATGTGCACGCAAAGCAGTGTGAAGGTCTGCCCCTCCGGCGCCGCGTGCCGTGCCCACGGCTCGGCGTGGGCATGTCTGTTCCGATTGGCATGCTCACGCACGGGTTGCCAAGGAAGCAGGCGCTGAGAAGCGCCAGACTATTTTGCCGTGACGTGGAGCGACCCCTTTCCCCGCGGATGAGAACGGCGAAGAATTAATACCGAAGGATTGCGTCAAATCCCTACTTCGTGCTTCCTTTATTGGGAGCCGATTTCGGCTAGTTCGAGCCAGGGAGAGAGGTGCGCGCTGCGCTTGGTGCGGGGCGCCCACGGTTGCGTCCGACGCCAAAAGTGGAACGGATTAAGACAGGGCCGGAGCGGGGGACGCGGCTGGGGACGAGTTACTAAGACTGGGAGGGACACCAGGGACAGCGGGACTGGGACGGGACGCTGGGACTGGGACGGGACACTGGGACTGGGACGGGACACTGGGACTGGGACGGGACACTGGGACTGGGACGAGACACTGCGACTGGGACGGGACACTGCGACTGGGACGGGACACCGGGATCGCGAAAATCAGCCCTCAACCCTGACCCTCACCCATTGGAGTTCCCCAGGAATCGTGGGCGCTCAGAGAAGAGTGTAATCTCTTCAAAGAGGAGGCCCAGAGATGAGTCGGAAGTATCGGACGTACACGGAAGAGTTTAAGCAAGAAGCGATCAAACTGGTGACGCAGGAGGGTTACAAGATCGCGGAAGCGGCGCGGAGTTTGGGGATTCCCGAGAATCTGTTGGGCAAGTGGAAGCGGCGGGCGGAGGGCGGCAACGCGGGTCCATCCCCAGGTTCACTTCCCGGCGACGAGCGTGCGGAGCTGGAGCGTCTGCGTGCGGAGAATAAGCGGCTGTTGATGGAGCGTGACATTTTAAAAAAAGCGGCGGCCTTCTTCGCGAACGAGAAGAAGTGAGGTACGGGTTTATCCGGGAACATCGGAGGGTGTGGCCGCTGAGCGTGCTGTGCTCGGTGCTGGGTGTGGCTCGCAGTGGGTTTTACGCCTGGCGGAAGCGATCGGTGAGCCGGCGCCGGCAGCGTCAGGAGCAGCTGTTGGAAGCGATGCGGGAGATCCATGGCCAGAGGCACAAGCGGAGTTACGGGAGTCCGCGGATGCAGCGGGAGCTCGTGGCGCAGGGACATCGGGTGAGCGAGAACACGGTGGCGCGATTGATGAGGCAGAGCGGGTTGCGAGCGACGACGGCCCGAAAGTTCCGGCACACGACCGACTCGAATCATCGGCTGCCGGTGGCCCCAAACGTGTTGGATCGACAATTCGAGGCGCGTGGTCCCAACGAGAAATGGGTCTCGGATATCACGTACGTGTGGACCGACGAAGGCTGGTTGTACCTGGCGGCGGTGGAGGATTTGTACTCGCGGAAGGTCGTGGGCTGGTCGCTGGGAGAGCGGCTGACGAGCGAGTTGGTGAACGAGGCCTTGCGGATGGCGATCGGCCGGCAGCTGCCGATGGTGGAACTTCTGGCGCATTCGGATCGTGGCAGCCAATATGCCAGCGGAAGTTATCAACGGCTGCTGGCGTCGCGTGGGATCACGTGCAGTATGAGCCGCAAGGGGAATTGCTGGGACAACGCGCCGATGGAGAGTTTTTTTGCGACGCTGAAGAAGGAGTTGGTGCACCAAGAGCGGTACGCCACGCGCGAGGAAGCGCGGCAGAGCCTGTTCGAGTACATCGAAGTCTTTTACAACCGGGTGCGGAGGCATTCGGCGATCGGCTACCAGAGTCCGACGAGGTTCGAGGAAGCGGCTTGATGCTCCCTCGAACCTCACCCACAAAGGCAACGTCCGGAGTCGCCATCGTCTCCGCCAGCCGTCAGTCGCCACCGAGGGTGAGCGACCGACGACCGGCTCCGACGAAGGCAACTCCTCCAAGGGCATTGCCTGCACGGAACAACCCATCACCCGCGCCCACGAAACCTGGGGAAGTTCACATCGGAATGGGAGAGGGTGAGAACGTGCGAGTGGGACGGGACACTCGGAGCGGGACGGGACTTTAGGGATGCCGGCTCACGACAAACTCAAGTCGCTGCCACAGAAAGACTTGTGTCGAAACCTGAGGTGGGACGGGACAACTTCGCGCACCGGTGTCCAAAAGTAGTCCCGACGGTTTCGGTCAGGCGTCGTGGGCGAGTTCGGACGTGAGGAGCGAAATCTCCAGGTCGACTAGCTCGCGGATCAGGCTGCGGAGGTTGTGGGGGCGGCGGAAGGGTTGCTTGGCGAGCATCCGGCCGACCAGGTCCGAGAGTTGCGCGGAGCGTCGGGACGGTGGCGGCGCAATAGGGTCGGCTTGGTTTGGCGGTGTTGGACCATCAGCTCGGCGGGCGAGTCGCCGGCGAATGGGAGCCGTCCGGTCAGCATGCGGTAGAGCGTGACGCCCAGGGCGTACATGTCCTTGGCGACCGGGAGGGCGATGCCTGAGACCAGCGATTCGGGAGCCAGATATTCCGGAGTGCCGAGGAGCGTCTCAGCGGGGTTCGGGCCCGGCTGCACAGCGATTGGTCGGACGAAGCCGAGATCGAGGAGTTTTACTTCGCCGCCGAGCGTGATGAAGATGTTTTGCGGCTTGATGTCGCCGTGGGCTAGGCCGCAGCGTTCGAGATCCTGCATGCCGTCGGCGGTCTGCCGCGCCATCCAGACGGCCCGACGGAGGGTGAGCGGGCCGTCGTCGCGGAGTTCCTCATCGAGGGTGCGGCCTTCGAGCCACTCGAAAACCAGAAACGGCACGTCGGCCCGCGGCTCGGCCAAGAGCAGTTTGAGCAAATGGGGGCTGACGACGGCCTGGCCGGCCTGGGCCTCGTTGCGGATCAATTGTTGGGCGGTCGGATCGTCACACCGATCGGGGCGGAGCCGTTTGAGGGCACAAATGCGTTCAGTGCGGATTTCGATCGCCTTCCAGACCTCCGCGAACGCCCCCATGCCGGCCAGCTCGAGCGGCTCGTAACCTTGCGGCAGCGAGAAGTCGGATTGTCGCGGAGTTTCGCGGCGAACTCGAGCGCGGGATTCGGAATGCAAGGCATCGTGAACGATGGACATACGGCGATCCGGAAGGGCCCAAAAAAGGGGAATCGGCAGCGATGCCGCCGTATCTCCTTTATCGACCGCCGGCATCGGCCCAGAGCAGATTTGCGGGCCGGCCAAAAAGAAAAACCGGGAAGGCGGCTGCCCTCCCGGTTTTGATTGAAGCTTCGCGCGCTGAGGAGCGCGTTTTTGTCCGTCGATGGAGTTCGGGAAACTTGCCCTCACCACGGCCCTCTCCCATCGGAATGGGAGAGGGTGAAAGACTTCTGCTCCAAAAAACTAATTGGCCAGAATCGTGAGCCAGCCGCCGAAGGCCTTGATGTCGGAAATCGCGAGGTCGGCATCAGCCCGTCCTTCGCGCGGAACGTGAATAACACCGTCGAGAGCCATCGGCGTGATCACCGATTCCAGTTTCTTTCGCATCACGCCGGCGCGGACGACTTGCGTCCCGCGATCGGCGCCAGCGGTCGCGGGTGCAACCTGCACGGTCCCGCGATCGACGAGCACTTGGTTGCCCTTCACCGTCAGCCGCAAGGGTACGGTGATCGTCTGCGTGGGGATGTCTTCCTTTCCTTCTTGCTTGATGCCGGCGCGGATCACGAGGCTGATTTCCCCGTTCTCGATCGTGAAGCGAATCGGATCATCCTTGTCGAAGACGAGCAGGCTGTTGTCGCCAGACTGTGCTGCGTCCGGCGCGGCTGCAGGGGCCGGAGCTGGGGCAGCCGCCGGCGCGGCGCCGGGAGCGGGAGGAACTGGCGGCACCGGCTTGAGAGGCACCGGCGCGGACTTGGCCATGCTCTTGCCGATCTCGACTTTGCGACCGGCCAGCAACGTCAAGAACCGCTCAAGCTCGGCTTTCACCTGGGCGTCGGTCATCGACTGGCCGGCGAATTTCATCCGATGAACGGAATTCGTCAGCAGCGATTCGTGCAGTTGCAGCACCAGGCCTGCTTGCTCATAGCCAATCGACGGTGCCACATCGCCGGACAGCTCTTGCTTGTCGGCGATCTCGGCGCTCAGCCGCAAATAGGTCTGATTCGAAGTGGCGCGGACCACACTCGGATAAAGGCCCGCCTCGCGGAGCCGTTTGTGGAGGTCCTTGTGCAGGCGCGAGTTCGCGTCCTGAATGAGCTTGTCGACGCGGGAGTCGACTTCCGGAAGCACGCGGGTCTGGATGCGATCGGCGGCGATTGCCTCCGATTCGCCTCTCCGCCTTTCGGCTTCGCCGACGGCGATGCTGTCAGCGATGCCGCCGAAGATGGGAAAGCCGCTCATCGCCGTCGATGCGCCGGTCGTGGTGTTGCTTGGCTGTACATAGGTCATCCGCGCCGGACCGGTCGAAATGTTCTCGCCGTCGAAGCGGATTTCCTTGACCGCGCCGAAGCGGTGATAACCGGACGTGTAGATATTGGCCTGGCTGGTGACGCCGACCGTGCTGCTCTGCGTGGTGCCGTCAATCACCAGCTCGATTCGCGCGGCGTTGGTCGACGGCTCGATGCGGACCGAAACCGTGGAGGTCGTCCATTCGGTCCCGCTGACATTGGCCCCCAGAATGAAATCGGTAACGGGGCCCGTCGTCTGCGAAGTCTCTCCCAGCAGTTTGGTGAGCATCGCGTCGGAGGTCACCGCCGTCAGGTTGTAGTTCATATAGTGAGGCCGAACGCCCCGATCGAGCCGGTCCCCTTCATCAATGGCGACCTTTTCGGCAGATTCCAGCGTATCGATGACCTTATGGCCGTCTTCAGACGTGCCATTGTCCTCGTAGGCTTCGATTGCGCTCTCGAGGCTCGTGAGGCTGCTTCGCACTGCTTGCTCGTCGCCCGCCGTCGGCTTCATCTCCTCGGCATGGCGGAGCTTGGACAGCGCCTGGGCCAAGTGGCGGAATGCCGGTCGGGCGAGGAACTCTTTCTGCTGGGAGTTTGCGACGGAGGAGTTCAGTTTGTCGTCGATCGTCGCCACAATCGAGCCGGGCGCCCCGGAGGAATTCAGTGCGGTCCGCAAGTCGTTGTCCTTGACGTAGCCAAGCCATGCGTTTCCGCCCGGCACGCTGCCGAGGTATTCGACCAGCTGGTCGAGGTGCCGCAAAGCGTGCTTTTTCTCTCGCTGAATCGCTGCCGCCTTGACTTCCTCGGGATTCAATTCGAGCGTATCGAGCATCGCCAGGGCCACGTCGACTCGGCGGGCCACGCGTTCGCGGACGCTGGCGATCGCATCGCCCAGAGAGGCAAAACGCGGGTCAGCCAGGGCCTTATCCATCGTCTTGATTTTGCCTTCGAGCTGCACGAGCAGTTCGCGCTGGCCAGCCGCATCCAGCTTGTCGTCGGTGTAGAGCTTGGCGACCAACGACGCGAGGTCCTTGCCCCACTTCTCCCAGGCGCCGTTAAGAACCGAGAAGGAGTCGGCGCTCAAATCGCCGGGGACTTCCTTGGGCAAAATCCCTTTCAAACCTTGTTTACCGCCGGACGGAGCGGCTTGCAGCGCGTGGGCTTTCGAATAGGCGGCGGTAGAGATTGCCACCGCCCCCGTGACTGCCACTGCGGTCAGAAGCCGAACGCGGTTCGGACTCCCGAATACTCGATGCCACCGTGCTGATCGAATTCGGTTAAACTCCATCGTAGTTGCACCCCACTTTGATGATTGAACCAGCAACAAGGCGACGACGAGCTCAGGCCCCGAACTGGCAGGGCACAAAGCGCGTCATGCAGACCTGTCGCGGTTCGTGTGTTGGAGAGCTATCGACATTTTTTCAGGAGGCCGGTTCTCTCAGCGCGGACCAAATAAACTCCGGCATCACCCGAAAATCCACCGTGTCTGCATCTTCGCCCAGATTGTCCAAACGGAACGAACCTGCTGTTCGCCCGCTTTTACGCAATCGTCATGCCTAACGATACCGGCAGAGTCTACTGTCCGATCGGTGCATCTTCAATTCACCCGAACACGCATTTTCCCCGACATGGCGAATCAATTTCTGGCCTGCGAACCGCGTGCCTTCGCGGTCCTTTGCGGGCCAAATTTCCAGGGATCAATATAATTTGCCCGGAGTCCGAACGAGCTGGGAGAACGGGTTTCGACAAGGATTAGTCTTCCAAGTGAACCGCCAAGACGATCTGACACCAAGCCAGCGACGAGCCGTCGAACAGACCGAAGGACCGCTGCTGGTTGTTGCCGGACCAGGCTCGGGAAAAACGCGCGTGATCACGCGCCGGATCGCCCGCATCGTCGAGCAGGGCACGTCCCCCGGCAACATCCTGGCGCTGACGTTTACCAACAAGGCCGCCGGCGAGATGGCCGAGCGTGTGGCACGACTGATTCCGGGCACGCGCGTCTGGGTCGGCACGTTTCACCGGTTCTGCGCGGCTCTTGCGCCGGCGGGCGCAAGCGGTGGGCCTCAAGCCGAACTTCACAATTCTCGACGCGGCCGACCAGCGGCGGTTCGTCCGGGACATCGTGCGGTCCCTGAACTTCGACAGCGTTCACTTTCCTCCCGAGCGGATCGCGGACCGGATCAGCCGGGCGAAGAACGATCTGCTGACGGCCGAGAATTTTCAAAAAGCGCTCGAAGAGCGCGTGGGCACGTTGATGGATTCGGTGGTGAAGCAGGTCTATCCCGAGTACCAGCGCCGACTGCTCGATTCCAACGCCGTCGATTTCGACGATCTGCTGCTCTGGGTCGTGCGTCTCTTGGAAGAGAACGAGGAAATCCGCAGCGAGCTGGACGAGCACTTTCGCTATGTGCTGGTCGACGAATATCAGGACACCAACCGGGCGCAGTACGCGATCGTCTCAGCCTTGTCGCGCGATTTTCCAAACTTGTGCGTGACGGGTGACCCCGACCAGTCGATTTACGGATGGCGCGGGGCCCGGATCGAAAACATTTTGCGGTTCGAGGCCGATTATCCGCGAGCAGCCGTGATTCGGCTCGAAGAGAATTTTCGCAGCACGAAATCGATTCTGCGTGCGGCCGACGCGCTCATCGCCCACAACGTCCGCCGCAAGGCCAAGACGATGCGGACCGACAATCCCGAAGGGCAGCCGGTCGAGCTGTTGCGATTCGATGATGCGCAGGCAGAGGCCGAGGGGGTGGCGCAGGCGATTCGAGTTGGGGCGGAAACCGGACAACTGCGCTATTCGGACGCCGCCATCTTTTATCGCATCAATGCTCTGTCGCGCGAATTTGAAATTGCCCTGGCGCGCAACCACGTTCCCTTTCAGGTGGCGGCCGGCCAGGCGTTTTATGATCGCGCCGAGGTGAAGGACGTCATCGCCTACCTGCGGCTGATCGCCAATCCGCAGGATCGAAGCGCTTTCTGCGCGTGGTCAACGTTCCCGCGCGAGGTATCGGAAAAAAAAGCCTCGAACGGCTGACCGCTTGGGCGGATGCCGAACGCATCCCGCTGCTGGCCGCGGCCGAGCGAGCGCCGACGATTCCAGGAATTCCGCGCAAGGGCGCAAGAGCTGGCTCAGTTCGCGCAGGTCATCGACGAATTGGCGGGAAAACCGATCGTTTCGATCGCCAAGTTCCTCGAGCTTGTCCTGCAACGAACGACTTACCTCGAGCAGTGGCGGGAAAGTCCAACGGAACAGGACCAGCAACGCGAGGCCAACGTCGGCGAGTTGCTGAATGCCGCGGCGCAATATGATTCCGTCGAGCGGGACCATCCAACGCTCGAAGGATTTTTGGAAACGACGGCGCTGGTCTCGGATATCGATAGCCTCGAAGAAGCAGCCGACCGCGTGACTCTGATGACGCTGCACGCGGCCAAGGGCCTCGAATTCCCGATCGTTTACCTGATCGGCGTCGAGCAAAGGCTCCTTCCTTACGAGCGGGCGCTGCAGTCGGACGATCCCGGCGAATACGAGGAGGAACGTCGGTTGATGTTTGTGGGCATGACTCGGGCCCGCGAACGACTCTGGCTGACGCGCACGCAGATTCGTGCAGTTCGCGGCCAGCGACTCGCCTCGATTCCAAGCGAGTTCTTGCGAGAGGTCGGCGTGGTCGAAACGCCCCTTTCCGTGCAGGCGCCTCGTTCCAACCAAAGCAGGTTCCCGAGCGAAACTCCACAAGGCGAACATGAGGGGCACGAACCGGCACCCGACTACGAAAACCTGCACGAACCGAGTCCGGACGACGAGTCATTGTCCCAGAGCGCCCGACGTAGCCCACGGACAGCGTCCGCTTCCTCAAACGCCGGACCCGACTTCAAGCATCCGGGCTTGATGACCGGCGCCGAGCTGCTCGCGGCAGCCGCGGCCAGGGAGCCCGAATCTGCCGGCGGATTCACCGTGGGGATGTCGGCGCGCGATCCGCGCTACGGCGTTGGAAAAGTCGTCAAAATCAGCGGCGTCTCCCGGAACCGCCTGATCACGATTCTATTTGACGACGATGGCCGCACGGAGACCTTCGTCGCCGGCAAAAATCCGCTGCAACCGGTTGGAGCGGGCTAATGTAAAGCACGAAATCCGAATGTCGAAAGAAGCACGAAGCACTTAGCTCGAAGGACGAGCAAAGTCTTCTCATTTCGGGCTTCAGGCATTTGGGCATTCTTTCGTCATTCGTGCTTCGGATTTTGCCGTTCAATAACACTTGACTGCTGCGACTTCTACTTGTCTTCCGATGTGAGTGGTGCGGCAAACGATTCGCGCGCGGCGCTTTTTTGGAAGGTGCCAGGCTGTGCCACCGAGAAAACGGCCCCCGACGGGGACGGCAGCGGCAACCTTGGTCGCTCCCGGTCCGGCCGTGCATCTGCCGGCATTCCTCAACTATCTGCAGTCCGAAGCGGGCATGTCGGCGAACACGATCTCCGCGTACCGGACCGATCTCGTTCAGTTTTTCGCATGGTTCGACAAGCACGGGCCGGGCTCGATCTTCAAGGTCGATCTGAAAGTCCTGGCCCGTTTTCTCGACCATCTGCATCGCCGGGGTTTGGCTTCGACGTCGATTGCGCGGCACCTCGTGTCGCTGAAAATGTTCTTTCGGTATCTCGTGCTCGACGGCGTGCTGGCCGAAAGCGCGGTGGAGCTGCTGAGCTCTCCCAAACTGTGGCAGCACCTGCCGAAGGTGGTGAGCCCCGAAACGGTCGACCGCATCCTGGCTGCTCCGACACCCGATGACCGCTATCCTTTGCGCGATCGGGCCCTCTTGTGCTTTTTGTACGCGACCGGCTGCCGCGCTTCGGAGGCATCGGGCGTGCGGATCCATGACGTCCATCTGCAGGAGGGTTTCGCCCGCTGCGTCGGCAAAGGGAATAAGGAGCGGATGGTCAATTTAAACCCGGTTGCCCGGGCGGCGATCGAGGCTTACCTCCAACACGAACGCCCGCAGCTTGTCTTTCGAGCCGATTCGGATCGGCTGTTTGTCTCCCGTCGCGGGACGCCCCTCTCGCGGATCATGGTTTGGAATCTCGTAAAAAAATACGCGGCCCGGGCGGGCGCAGCGCCGAAGTCAGCCCGCACACGCTGCGGCATAGCTTTGCGACCCATATGCTGGCGGGCGGCGCTGAGATCCGTGCGCTGCAGGAAATGCTCGGTCACGCCAGCGTGCAAACCACGCAGATTTACACCCACGTCGAACACAGCCGCCTCAAGGCGGTTCACAAACGCTGTCATCCCCGCGGCTGATTGACAGCTCGACTCGGCGAGCTGCCCTCGTGTGGGGGCCGGTGCTTCCGCACTTGCGAATCGCGAGTCGATGAAACCAGAGGAATAAGCACCAGCCAGCTTACGCTGGCCGCTCGCCGGGTCAAACTGACTGTCGTGCGACGCCGCGAACTGGAAGTCGGGCCTCGGAAGTCGGACAATTGAAGACGTGATCCGTCTGTCTGTTGAGAGCCTTATGTCCGCGCTATTGCACCGCCCGCCAGCCGCCCTGCTCCTCGTCTTATGCATCCTCGCTTCTCTCTGCCCGGCCCAAACGCGTGATGACTACGAGAAGGCCCGCAGGCAGATGGTGGCGGAGTTCGTCGAGGGCGCGGGAGTGCGCAACCCCCGCGTACTCGAGGCCATGCGCACGGTGCCGCGGCACGAGTTCGTTCCCTCCGCTCTCAAGCCGAAGGCGTATACCGACGCCGCCTGGTCGATCGGCTACAAGCAAACCATTTCGCCGCCGTTCGTTGTTGCTTACATGACCGAGACGCTCGATCCGCAGCCAGGCGATAAGGTGCTCGAGATCGGCACAGGCAGCGGATACCAGGCGGCCGTGCTGTCGCACCTCGTGAAGGAAGTTTATTCGATCGAGATCGTCGAGCAATTGGGACGGTCGGCGGCGCGGCGGCTCAAGCGGCTCGGCTACAAGAACGTGAAGACGAAGGTCGGCGACGGCTATCTCGGTTGGCCCGAATACGCCCCCTTCGACAAGATCATTGTCACCTGCTCCCCCGAGAGCGTACCCAAGCCGCTGATCGATCAGCTCAAGGAGGGGGGCAAGATGGTGATTCCAGTCGGCGAACTGTACCGCCAGGACATTTATCTGATGGAAAAGAAGGACGGAAAGCTCGTCCGCAAACCGCTGATCCCGACGTTGTTTGTGCCAATGACCGGTCGCTCCGAGAAAGAGCGAGTCATCAAGCCCGATCCTCTCAATCCGCAACTCTTCAACGGCGGCTTCGAGTTGCAAGAGTCAACGGGGCAGGCCGAAGGTTGGCACTACCAGCGCCAAATGACCCTCGTCGATACGGCTCCGCCGGAAGGGCGGCACTTTGCCCGCTTTCAAAATGAAGATCGCGGCCGCTTGTCGCAGGCGTTACAGGGCATTCCGCTCGACGGTACGCGGCTCAGTACGCTCAACTTTCGTTTTACGGCCCGAAGCAAAGAGATCGTCGAAGGGGCGAGCCCTTCGGAACGGGCCGGCCTGTGGATCTATTTCTACGATGAGCAGCGGCGGCTCATCGGGCAAGAACAGGTCGCGCGCGTCTTTGGAACATCGGACTGGCACACGGTCGAGGGGACAACGAAAATTCCACCGACCGCGCGTCATGCCATTGCTCAGATCGGTTTGCACGGATCTGTCGGGCGGCTTGATGTCGATGACGTCCGTCTGACGGTGGGGCATCGCTAGGCGCTCGGCATGCAATCGCTTTCCGCTTTGCGTGAATGCCAACGGCAGGCCGGTGCGGTGTTCGCTTCCGATCCGGCGTCTCCAGTCGACGCTGAGCTACCTGTCCACTTCGGCAATCCGCAGGAGGAATATGCCGCCGCGACGAGCGGAGCGGCCCTCTTCGACTGGAGCGATCATGGGATGATCGAACTGACCGGAAGCGACCGCGTCAAGTTCCTCCACGGCTTCTGCACCAACGACGTGAAGCGCCTGACGACCGGCCAAGGCTGCGAAGCGTTTATCACGAACGTCAAAGGCCGCATTCTGGGACACGTTTGGATTGAAGCCGGCAGCTCGTCACTGCGGCTCGACCTCGGTCCGGTTCCCGCCGCCCGGCTCCTCGCGCACTTGGAACGCTACATCATCAACGAAAATGTGGCGATCACCGACCGCACGCAGGAATGGGGCGAATTACTCGTGATGGGTCCGTCCGCAGCCCGGGCCATTGCGCCGGTCTTTGGAGACGTTGCCGGATTGGGTCTGCTGGAGCACGTCGATGAAAATGGTGCGATGGGGCCGACTCGAGTTTCTCGCCGCGATGTCGGCGTTCACACAGCCTACCTCATTCGCGCACCTCATGCCGCGCTGGCTCAGCTCTGGGAAACGCTGCGCAAGAGTGAAGCACGCCCGGGCGGCTCGGCCGTCTGCTCGGGCCTGAGAATCGAGGCCGGATTGCCCGTTTATGGCGTCGATCTGACTGACGACAACCTTGCGCAGGAGGCAGGCCGCACGCGAAGTGCGATCTCGTTCACCAAGGGCTGCTACCTCGGTCAGGAGCCGATCGCGCGCCTCGACGCAATGGGGCACGTCAACCGCGAGTTGCGGAGTCTGCGGATTTCAGGTGACGTGATTCCGGACGCCGGAGCCCGCGTGTTCTCCGACGCCGGGGGATCTACCGCAGTGGGGAGCGTTACCTCGGCCGCACGCTCGTTCGGCAGCAATTCCGCGGTGGCGCTGGGCCTGCTGAGGTCGAGCGTGTCAGCACCGGGGACCCAAGTCTTCGTGGAAACTGGCCCGTCACCGTCGCCGGCGACGGTGTTCTGGAGTCCTGCCGACGAGTTTGACCAATAGTGCGCGGTTCGACGCAGGTTGCGGTTTCGTGGCCTGATTCCTAGATTATTGCCGTTCTCGGCTCCTACCCTTGCACCTTGCCGAGCAATCGGTGTCAAAGAATGATGGCCGACGGATTGCGGTGAACGACGCATGATTGTCAGTTGGGAATGGCTTCACGACTATGTGCCGCTCAAGGCACCGCTCGAGGAGGCGGTGCGCCGACTGACGATGGCCGGGCTCAAGGTCGAATCGCAAACGCAAGTCGGCACAGACTGGGCCATCGATGTCGAGGTGACAAGCAATCGGCCCGACTGCCTGGGGCACTTGGGAATCGCGCGCGAGCTCGCCGTGTTGTTCGGCCAGCCGCTCGAGTTGCCCAATGCGGCCCCTGCCGAAACGACCGCCAAGTCGGCCGAAGTGACGTCAGTCGTGGTCGAATGTCCGGATCTGTGTCCGCAATACTTCGCCCGGGTGATCCGTGGCGCGAAGGTGGGACCGAGCCCGGCCTGGCTCGTTCGCCGGCTGCAAGCGATCGGCCAGCCGTCGATCAACAACGTTGTCGACGCGACGAATTATGTCTTGATGGAGTGCGGTCAGCCGCTGCACGCGTTCGACCTCGATCGGCTGCGTGGTCGTCGGATCGTCGTGCGGCGCCCCAAGCCGGGTGAAAAGATCGTTGCCATCAATCAGAAGACGTACGATCTTGGCCCGGACATGTGCGTGATTGCCGATGCCGAGCGGCCCGTGGGGATCGGCGGCGTGATGGGGGGACTCGAGACCGAAATTGGTCCGACCGCCCGCAACGTATTGATTGAAGCCGCAAATTTCACCCCCCTGCCGCTGCGCAACGCGGCCCGCAAGCTGTCGCTCTTCGGCGATGCGTCGTATCGCTTCGAGCGGGGCATCGACCCGCTACAGCTCGATTGGGCCAGCCGTCGCGTGTGTCAGCTGATCCTGGAGCTGGCGGGCGGGGAACTGCTCGCCGAGCCGGCTTTTGCGGGTACGCCGCTCCCCGGAAAGCGTCCGCCGATTACGCTGCGCTTTGCGCAGGTTCCGCGGGTGCTCGGCATCGAAGTGCCTCCCACGGAGAGCGTGCAAATCCTCTCCGCGTTGGGAAATCAGCCCGACGGCCCGCCCTCCGACGAGGCGGCGCGCTTCATTCCCCCCTCCTGGAGGCGGGACCTGAGCCGCGAGATCGACCTGATCGAGGAGGTGGCCCGCATCCACGGTTACGACGCCATTCCTCAAAATGTCGAAGTCCCGCTGAGACCCAGCCATCGCAGCCTCCGCGACCGCGTCACCGATGAGGTGCGGTTCGTCTTCACGGCCGCCGGCTTCTACGAGGCGGTGACGATGGCCTTCTGCAGCGACGCAGAGTGCGAGCTGTTTCAGCCACGCGGCGATCTGCCACGACTCCGCGTCGAGCATTCGTCACGCAAGCAGGAAAACGTGCTGCGACAAAGCTTGGTCCCGGGCCTGTTGGTCTCACGGCAGCTCAACGAGCGTCATGGGACGTTCGATGCCAACTTGTTCGAGATTGCCAAGGTCTACCTCAAGACCGACTTTGCCGAACCGGAGTCACGGCGCGAGCCGCCAATGATCGGATTCGTCACGGCTCACCCCTTCGGCGACGCGAAGGGGATTGTTGAGGCACTGGCGCATCGGATCGTGCCCAAGGGATCGGTCGTCGTCAAACCGTCCGACGTCCGGCAGTTTGCTCCCGGGCGCGGGGCGGACGTCTATTTGAATGGGACGCTCTGGGGCTGGCTGGGTGAGCTCGACCGTTCGGTGACTGAGGCGATCGATCTCAAGGACGCGCTGACGGTGGGCGAGCTCGACCTGACTTTGTTGGAAACCAATGCCGAGCTTGTTCCGCAGAACGTGGAACTCGCGCAATTCCCGTCCATCGACCGCGACCTGAATTTTGTCGTGGACGAGGCGGTTTCGTGGGAGGCTCTAGAGTCCGTGGTGAGTGCGGCCGCCGGTCCTCTGCTCGAGCGAGTCGGCTTTGGCGGACAATATCGGGGCAAGCAGATCGAGGCAGATAAGAAGTCGTACGTCGTCACCCTGAGCTATCGCGCCCCGGACCGCACGCTGACCGCCGACGAGATCGACGGCTGGCAAAAAAAGGTGATCAACGCCTGCGGCGGCCGGCTGGGTGCCCGGCTGCGGTGATCGAATTGTCCAGAATCGATCGCTTGACGCTCCGCCTTCGGCGGACTCGCCCGGATCACACGGCACGGCATTTGGCGGCTTGACCGCGACAAATGGGCCGCAAGCATTGGGATACCAGCACGAACCCTTCTGGTGCGTGTTGGCGGCGCGCGTTACATTAGCGCAAGGGATCAAGAAGAGCGCGATTTCTTGGGGCTGTTGGGAGCGGTTCGTGTCGAGTGCGATGCCCGGAGACCAAAAGCGGAAGATCGCGGCCGATTGCTTTCTAAAAGGCAGTCAGGCCATGCAGAAACAGAACTTCGACTACGCCATCGAGATGTACGGCAAGGCGGTCCAGCTCGCGCCCGACAATCTGGCGTTCCGCCAGGCGCTGCGGGGCACGGAGTATCGAAAATATGACGACAATAAGTCCGGGGCGAAGTTCTCGGGAGTGCGTTTGACAGGGACACGCAACACCATTCGCAAGCTCCGCGGCAAGAAGGAGTGGTCGGCGATGGACCAGGCGGCGGAAGAGGGGCTGATGCTTAACCCCTGGGACGCGCCGCTCAATGCCGCCGTGGGCGAAGCCTGCCACAACCTGGGGTATTCCGAAGTCGCCGAGTTCACTTACCAGTGCGCCGTCGAGAGCGACCCCGAGAGCAAGGACTACTTGCAGAGCCTCATGGAAATCAACGAGGAGCGCGGCAACTACAAGAAGGCGATCGAGTGCGCCAAGCGGCTCACGAAGCTCGAGCCGAACAATGGCAAGCTGCGGGCGCAGTTGACCGGTCTCGAGGCCAAGCAGGTGATGGATCGCGGCGGGTACGAGGGGGCCAAGTCGACGCAGGAAGTCCGCCGGAACGCTTACGACGATTACCGGCCGGCGACCGAGAAATACGTGCCAGACACCGTTGCCGGCCCGGGTGTGTCGCTCGAGCAGGACTTGCGGCGGGCAATTCGCAAGGGTCCCACCGAAAAGGGAAACTACATCAAGCTCGCGGAGCATTTCCAGAAACAAAAGGAGTTCGACAAGGCCAGCGACGTCCTGAAAGAGGCACTGGAGGCGACGGGGGGCGACGTCAATATCCGGGAGTTTTTTGAGGACAACGACCTCGTGAACTTCCGGCACCAGCTTGAGCTGGCGAAAGCGGTAACCGCCCAAGACGAAGCGGGACAAAAAAGGATTCTCACGCTCAAGCGCGAGCTGCTCTTGCGCGAGATCGAAGTTTACTCATCCCGTATCGAGCGCTATCCCAACGACGCGCGCTTCAAGTACGAGCTTGGCAAGCGCTACATTCAGACCAAGGAATACAAGAAGGCCATCCCCCTGCTTCAACAGGCGACCGTCGACCAGCGTCGGGCCGCGTCGTGCCAGGTGCTGTTGGCGAAGTGCTTTCTTGCCGAACGGCAGCCGAAGCTGGCCCGCGCAACTCGAAAGGGCCGTCGAAAAGCTCAACCCGCACGACGAACCGGATACATATTGCGAGGCGCATTACATTCTGGCCCGGTTGTGCGAGGACGCGGGAGACCGCGATGACGCGGAGCACCATTACAGCGAGGTGCTGAGCGTCGATTACGCGTACAAAGATGCCCGCGAACGCCTCGAAAAACTCCAGGGCGGCGACGGCAAAGCCGGCGGGGCGTGATCGGGATGGGGGTGGCACTGGACTTCGGCGAGCTCCCTTCGGGTCTGAGCCTCAGGGTCCAACACAGTCGAGTCGCGGCTCGTCTGCCAGTGGTCTTTTCGCTCGTCTGAAGAGCAGACGCACAAGCCGCCCGGGAACTCACCAACGCGAGTAGACCGTCCTAGGTGGATCGTCCCTCGTCGCTGTGCTTCGCCGCCTTGGCGGCTTCGATCTTTTTCTTGAGATCGACATACGTCATTCGATCGTCGAATTCGATGCCCAGCCGCTGCGCCTCTTCCTTCTGAGCTTTGGTCGCCGGCCGGGGCACGCCCCGTTGGGTTTCGGAGGTCGCGCTGGCAATGCGAATGACATGGCCGCACTTGGGGCAGACCCCTTGCTTTCCCGCGTATTCATCGCGGACTTTGAACGAGCCCTTGCAAGATGGGCAAAAGATGTAGATCGCCACGCGAAAACCACCCCGTATCGTCGCCACCCGGCATCGCCAAACAGGCCGCAAGTCGGCCATTGTTCGAGGCACTCATCGTAAAGGATGCCTCTGCCAATCGGAAGGGGGTTCGGTTCGGCGCCGAACTGAGCGTTGGGTAGCGTTGCATTGAAAGCGTCCGCGCACCGCATAGTTGACGTTTGGCACGCGAATTTACGAGCGGCGCGCCCAACTACTTTGGAGTTCACCGGCAGAATCGCGCAAATAATTCCACCGCCGACAGCACCGAGCGGAAGCAGACGCGGCAGCTATCTGCGTGAGCCGAGCTTCGATCTACTTGCCAACGAGATTCGAGATTGTCGCGGTCAATGTCCATCTTTAGGGACTGCGCGTTCTCGCCCAGCTTGAGCGGACGCAGTGAAAAGGCCGCCCCGTCTCCCGCGCCAAACACGGAAGGGCGGAGCGGCCAGGCCAAAAGGAGTTCAGCCTCCGGCACGATTGCCGCGGACCGGAAGCCACGAGAGTCGAAGCTATCGCCCTGCACAGGCGGGGCGAAATTGGGAACTTCACTACAAAGGGTTTACACCGATAGGCGGGGGAACGGTGTGGCCGTCATTCTTTCGAGGTGCAACTTGAGAGCGAACCGCTAGGCAAGCACGCGGAACAGTACCCAAAAGATCAGAGCAATGCCGGACCCACAGCCTGCGGACGACAAGGTGATTGGTCAAGCCGCGGACCCCCAGAATAAACCGCGAAATGACGCAGCCCACCGACAGCATAAAGGTGGTCAATGTGACATAGGCCCAAACGAGTTGATTCACCGCAAACAGGCCGAACCAGGCTGCCAGCAAAATGAAGACAAGCTGCATTGCGTAAAGGTGACCCATCATGGTGCCGTCAACGTGACTTCTTTCGGGTCCGGTTCGACGAGATCGCGGGCCGGAGTTCGAACAGTGAAGCGTCCGCACATTCGCGCGATGATATGCACTTGAAAACTTGTGGCACCGTGTGCCTCGCCAGAGCTACGATCGGACCGATGGCAGGTGCACAATCTGTGAATGATTCCAAGAGGCACTTTCAACTTGCAGGAGCCTGGACGTGGGATCCCGAATTGAAACGGATCGAAACCTGCTCTTCGGTGTGCTGGCCCTTCAGGCCGATTTGATCGATTCCCGTCAGTTCATCGACGCATGCACGCTCTGGACCACACGGAAGAGCATTCCATTAGCCGATGTACTCCTGGAAAACGGATGGCTGGAGCCGACAGACAGGTCCCACGTCGAGTACTTGGTCGAACGCAAGATGCAAAAGCATGGAGGGGACCCAAAGGCCAGCCTCGCCCTTGCCCCTGATGAGATCAAGCGCTCGCTAGCGGCGCTCGGGGACGTCGACATCCACCGATCCTTGGCGGACCTGCCCCGACCGGACGGCACTTCGTCAGCAACGACCGTCAGTTACATTCCTGAGAAACGGCTCCGCTATCGGCTTGATCACTTGCATGCCACTGGCGGTCTGGGACGCATATGGCTGGCCCATGACAGCGAGTTCGGTCGCGATGTTGCGCTCAAGGAGCTGCGGCCTGAACAAAGCGACAATGTGGTGCTGCGGCGGCGGTTTCTGAGAGAAGCCCAGATTACTGGCCAGCTCGAGCATCCCGGCATCGTGCCCGTTTACGAATTGTCGCATTGGGACGATGAGCAGGAGCCCTTCTACACCATGCGCTTCATCAAGGGGCGCACCCTGACGGAAGCGGTCGAGAGCTATCACACAAAGCGGGAAAAGGGGGACGTAGAACCACTCGACTTTGTGGCGCTCCTGAATGCGTTCGTGACCGTTTGCAACACGATTGCTTATGCCCATTCTCGCGGGATCATCCACCGCGACCTGAAGGGACAGAACGTGGTAGTTGGAGACTTCGGTGAAGTCGTCGTGCTGGATTGGGGGCTCGCAAAAGCGCTTGACGGATCCGAGGCGGAGCTGTCGGGATACGTGGACGATGCATTCAGCGCAGGAGCTGCTAACGTCGGTCTGACGATCCAGGGGCAAACGTTGGGCACGCCAGCGTACATGGCGCCAGAGCAGGCCCGCGGGCGTGTCGACGAAATCGACGCTCGGACTGACGTGTACGGCTTGGGCGCGATGCTTTACGAGGTTCTGACAGGCCATGCCCCGTTCGGCGGGTCCGACACGCGCGAGGTGCTGAAAAACGTCTTTGAAAAAGAGCCGACCCCACCTCGCTCTCTTTCCGCCGACATTCCCCTGACATTGGAGACAGTCTGCTTGCGCCGTTGGCGAAAAACCCGGCAGATCGCTACGCGTCCGCCGCTGAGCTGTCTCAGGAGGTCCAACAGTGGCAGGAGGTGCAGCGGAAACAGGCAGAAGACGCACTACGCGCCAGCGAACACCGCTTCAGGATGATGACCGAACAATTGCCGGCAATGACTGCGATCTTCCAGGGAACCGGCCACGCCTACGCTAACCCAACTTCCCTCGCCACGATGGGATACTCCTGGGAGGAGCTGCGGCAATTGAGCTTTGTCGACTATGTCCACCCCGATTTCCGCCCGACAGTGATGGAGCGGAGTGTGGCCAGGCAGCGCGGCGATAAAGCAGACTCGCGATACGAGATCCCCCTTGTGTCGAAGGACGGACGCAATTTGTGGGTCGATTTCGCTGCGGTTCCGATCGAGTACGAGGGGAAACCGGCAATCCTTGGGATAGGGATCGACATTACGGAGCGAAAGGCGGCGGAGGAGGCGCTCCGAGCCAGCGAACGCCGATTCCGGACAATGGTCGAGGTCACGCCGACCATGGTGGCGATCATCCAGGGGACTGGACACGTCTACCTCAATCCAGCAGCAGCAGCGATGGTGGGCTACTCGCGCGAAGAACTTCTGCGGCTCAACTTTCTTGATTACGTTCACCCGGACTTTCGTCCGCTCGCGTTGGAGCGTTTCCAGACGCGGATGCGGGGGGAGCCAGTGCCTTCTCGATACGAAATGCGGCTGGTGGCCAAAGATGGGAGGGACATTTGGGTCGACTTTGCGTTCGCGACCATCGAGTACGAGGGGAAACCGGCGGTCCTGGCACTCGGCATCGATATTACGCAGCGCAAGGATATGGAAGAGGCCCTGCGCGCCTCCGAAGCACTTTACCATTCGCTGGTGGAAACGCTGCCCTTAAGCGTCTGGCGCAAGGATTTGGACGGCCGGGTCACCTTCGCGAATAGGGCGTGGTGCGAAGCGTCAAAACGATCGCTCTCGGAAGCTATTGGAAAGACCGACTTCGACATGTTCCCACCAGAGTTAGCGGAAAAATACCAACGCGATGACGCGTGGGTGATTGTGAAAAGGAAGAGATTCGACGCGACCGAGCAGCATGTCACTGCCGACGGCGAGAACCTCTCTGTGCGGGTCGTGAAGATCCCGATTTGCAACGCGACCGGAGAGGTTGTCGGGACGCAGGGCATCTTTTGGGACGTGTCCGATCGCAAACGACTGGAGGAAAACCTCGAACGGGCGATGGCCGAGCGCGATGAACTCCGGCGCCGATTGGAGCGGTAGGCACCCTTTTGCGCAAATTCGATTGCGTCTTGCTCCCCTTTAATCCGCTCAGCGTCCGCGGCGTGCATCTTCTCGATCGAGGACAGGCATCGCGCGGATACGTTCAACTCGCGCTCGCTGGCGTGCCACTTAGCGTCGAGTCGCGCTCTCTTTCAAGGGTCATCGTTCGACGATTCCAGCTCAACTCGAATCACAAGAACGTCCAACCCGACCCGTGTCTCCGTTCGCGAGGATGCAATCGTTTCGTCGAATTGGTTCCAGGTTGACCCACGTCCCGCTTGGACTCCGAAGGTCGCGGACAATCAGCGTCGAGCTGTCCCAGAGCAGCATGCAGTGATGCCGGGCAAGAATTGGACTGTCCACGGCGAGCTGACAGTCTTTCTCGCGGCCGATCACAAACTCGCCAGGCGGGATCTCGAAAGTCTGTCCGCTCAATGGTCCAGAAATGATGGCGAAGCGGGGTTTCATCGTTCAACTCGCGCAAGTCCCGACCAGCGCCTCGACAGCGCGCCTCATTGGCTGATGAGAGTCTAGGACAGCGTCACTGATTGGGATAAAGTTGGACCGACCCTCTGGTCGATAAGCTGCCCACCAGGTCGTAACGTCCCGACTGTGATGGATCCCTGGTGTCGACTTGCAGGCATCCCTCCTCGAACCGCTGGGATGCTTCGTTATCTTAGAGTCGATAGATGGCAGGAAGCCAGACTCTCCTCTGGCGAGGCGGCCGCCTCGCGGCCGTGCTGATCCTCTCTTTCTTCGCGTTCGCGGGCCGCGCTCGTGCGCAAAACCTGGCAGCACCGTCCGAAATAACGGCCCAGAGTTTCGGCGATGCGTTCTCTACGCCGGAGACGACCGCCGGGCCGCTGACCGTCTCCGAGCCCTCATACTACCCCGGCCCCGGTGCGGCGCAGCCCGCGACCCCGGTCGAGATGGGACTCTTCGACACGATCACCGAGTCGATCTTCGGCAAGACCGACCCGAACACCTGGCGCCCGCTGCCGCTCTCGACGTTCTTCAGCGAAGGCTGGGACGAGGCCTGGGTGGCGTCGCCCAGCGGTTCGGGCGGCGCGCCCCGGCAGGGCTGGATCAATGCCGCCGCCGGCAACCTTTACCGGCTGTCGTTCTTCACGTTCGCCGAAGGGTTCAACCGATCCCCCGCGAGCAACGCCTACCTCGGTTCCTACACGATTCTTACGCCGTTGAGCCGTCGCTTGGAGCTGATCACGAACATTCCCTTCGTGCTCCGGAACAACGTCGATACGGGCTTGCCGATCGAGGACCCGAACCAGCCGGCGGTGAGGACTTTGCAGAATCGGACAGGATTCGGCGATATCACGTTCACGCCCCGCGTCTTGCTGCACGAGACGCAAGACTTCTCAGTTACGGCCGAGCTTGCGGTAACAACTCCGACCGGTACCCCGCCCCTTGCGGGGACAACGACCATCCTGACCCCGGCCATTGCCTTCTGGAATAATTTCTCCGACGGTTGGGTGATTCGGGGCGGGCTTGGTGTCGCGATGCCGACCGATGGCAGTGGGGATACGTTGATCAGCCAGCTCGCCATCGGTCAGACCGTGACTGGTCACGACGTGCCGTTGTTCGGCGACTTCACCTACTACGTCTCGGCGGTCGTGGACACTCCCCTCTCCAACGGTAGCCAGACCAGCGTGACTCTGACGCCCGGCGTGCGGACGTACCTGGGACACGACTGGTTTTTTGTGGCCGGCCTGCCAACCCCGTTGACCAGTCAGCGAGTCGAAGACTTCGGCATGATTTTCTGGTTCATAAAAGCATGGTGAACCGAGGCGAGACGTCGCTAGTCCGCGAAGTGCAGTCGTCGGCCGAGACAACTAGGCGCCGCGATAGCTAGGGGTCACTCGGACATCCGCGTTGTGACGAAAGTTCCGATGCGGCGGGCGAGCTGACTGTGGCTCAGCGCGATCAGTCCGCATACCAGAAAAACCTGGAACAGCGCATTGCTGAGACTCGGCGCCATGATTGAGAGATGCCCCGCGAGGAGAATCGCAGTGCCGGCGCAAAAACAGACTGCGGCGCACCATCCAACCACTGCTGCTTCGCGCCGCAGCGGGGCGACCGAACTCTCAACTTGATTCATTGAAGGCTCCCCCGAAATGGCACGGACCAGTCTGATTGCGAAGAGCGTGACCAACGGCGTATTGATTGTTCACATGGCAAACGTAGGTTGCGTGTCAGGCGATCCAGGCACCCGCAAGCTGAAGTCCTTCCGGACGAGGTGTTGATTTTCGGCAACGCACCCGTGAGACCGCGTCATTCGTCAGGCTCAATATCAAAGTCGACCTGTCGACATCGATTGGTCGCGGTCGCGCTGTGGTGCCGTTGAAGGTTCGGTGCTTTACCGCAGGCTGGCGAACCAGTCTTACAAACCGCGGCAACATCGAACGCCGCGGATCGCTCCAGGGCTAGCCCGGATTTCGAATATAGGCATCCCCCGCTCGGCTTGGGACTTTCTTTCGAGCCGAGGGGCGTTTCTCCTCGTTTACCGAAAGGCAATATCGATGAAGACTTTATTTGCTTTTGCTTTCGTGGTTGCCCTCTCCTGCGTCCCGGCGTTGGCTGACGGGAAGGTCTCGCACTCGTCGCTGGCGAAAATGGGGCTATCGACCATGAAGCCAATGACCGATCAGGAGGGGTTGAAGATTCGTGGCCAGGCGGTTGGGGTCTCTATCCAGCCAGTGCATCCGGTGCAAATGGGGCCTCTCCCCAATCCACCGCAGAAGGCGAAATAAGGCGTCAGTGCCGCCATCGCCCCTCTTGGCAGCCCCGCCCCCTGAAGGCGGGGTTTTTCATGCGCAAAACCGCCGAATTTTTATTTTCGACCATCTTGCGGGCAAAAGGCATCACTACCGGGCGTTGAACTCGCCCCCCCGAATCACCAGAATTGATAGGTGGAGACATAGTCTCTTGCGAATTGACGCCGGCAGCACCGGCCGCCGAAGGGGGCCGTTTGGACGAAAAGCGGAACGAGAAAACCGAGCAAAAGTCCGAGCCGAAACGCCGCGTCGGGCCGTTCGAGCTCGAGCGCAAGCTCGGCGTCGGCGGGATGGGGGTCGTCTATCTGGCCACCTATCTCAAGAACGGTCGTAAAATGGCCGTCAAGGTGCTGGCTCCCGAGATGTCCTCGGATGGGCGCCTGCTGCGGCGGTTCTTGCGCGAAATGGCCATTTTGAGCCGCCTGCGGCATCCCCATATCGTGCGGTACTACGGCGGCGGCAAGGACAAGACCCAGCATTTCTACGCGATGGAATACATGGACGGCGGCAGCGTCGAGCAGCTGCTCAAGAAAAAGGGCCGCTTCACTTGGGAGGAGACGATCGCCTATGCGCGACAGGTGGCCCTGGCGCTCGAGTACGCGCACAACCACGGCATCATCCACCGCGACCTCAAACCGGCGAATTTGTTTCTCGGTAAGGACGGGCTCGTCAAACTCGGCGACTTTGGGATTGCCCGCGACACTCAGGCTACGGCTCTCACCGCGGCCGGTCGGACGGTCGGTACGTACGCCTACATGGCGCCCGAGCAAATTTCCGGAAAGCCGCCCGTCTCGCGCAAGACCGACCTGTACGCCCTGGGCTGCGTCATGTTCGAGATGCTCACGGGCAAGCCCCCCTTCGTCGCGCCGACCGCGGCGGAAATGCTCTTCGCTCATCTTGAAGAGGAGCCGCCGCAGGTCAGCTCCGCGGTGCCAGACTGTCCCGTCTGGATGGAGAGGTTGGTCGGCAAGCTCTTGGAAAAGGATCCCGAAGAGCGACACTACGACGCGCTGGCCCTGCAGGTGGCCCTCGACGAAGTGACGCAAAAGGTCACCGAGCAGCAAACCGCGGCCCAGCAGACCATCGCCGGCAACGGCGCCGGCGCGACCGTGGCAGGGGCGGCGACCGGGCAAACCACCGGCACAAAGAAGAAGAAAAAGAAGAAGAAAAAAAAAGACGTTCCTCTCTACGAACGAACCTGGTTTCTGGGAGCCGCTCTGGCGCTGTTGATCATCGCCGTCACCTGGGGGCTTTGGCCTCGCACCGAAAAGCAGGTCTTCGCGCAGGCTCAACGGTTGCAGGCTGGCGGAGATGCGCTTGCGGCCAAGGAGCAATACAGCCGGCTGCTCAAGAGTCCCGAATTCGGCGACCAGGCGCGGGAAGAGGTCGAAAAGATCGATATGGACCAAACGGAGACGCAGGCGCTCAAAGCGATGCGTCTCAATCGCGATCCGCAGTCCGAGGCCGAGCGGCTGTACATCGATGCGCTGCGTTTTGAACAGTTCAAAGACCGGATCACCGCGCTGACAAAATATCGCAGCCTGGTCGAGCTGCTGAAGGACCGCGAAGCCGACCGCAAATATGTGAACCTGGCCCGAAAAAAAATCAAAGAGATCGAAGAATCGGGCGGCACAACACAAGACGTGATCTCGTTGGTCAACGATAATCTGAAGCGGGCCGACGATCTGGCGACGAAAGGAGAATTGCTCGAAGCACAGAACATCTGGAATTCAATTGTCACGCTCTACAGCGCGAATCGGGAGCTGGAGCAGCAAGTGACTTACGCGCGGGCCCGGTTGAAAGGCGACAAAATCGAACGAACAATTTTTGGACTCCCCAAAGCGCGGGCCGCCAAAGAGGGAACAGAAAAAGACGGGCCAGGAAAAGACGGGCCAGCGAAGGAGAAACCATGAGCGGAGAAGCCGTCGGGCGGCCGATGGACATTCTGCTGGTGGAGGACAGCCTGACGGCTGCCCGCATGGCAATCGGCGCCCTGAAGAAAGGTCCTGTCCCGCATCGGCTCACCTGGTTGACCGACGGCCAGGACGCGACGGAATTCGTGTATCGGCGGGGCCGGTTCGCGCGCGCCCGCGCCCCGATCTGATTCTGCTGGATCTCACTCTTCCCAAGAAGGACGGCCGCGACTTTCTGGCCGAGATCAAGTCCGACGAGGATCTCCGTACGATTCCGGTGGTCGTGCTGACCAGCTCCACCGACGAAGAAGACGTCGCGCAGACCCAAGTTCTCGAGGTCGAGAGCTACATGACCAAGCCGGTCGACATCGACAAATTCCTCAAGCTGATCCGGGACCTCGCCCGGTATTGGCGTGCGGATATGATCCTCCCGACTTGACCAGACATGAGTCAAACCGAACCGGATTCGGTCCCGGAAGAACCGGTCCCCGATCTTAGCCGCACCGTGCTTCCCAACCGCCTGGTGGCGGTGGTGATTGCGCTGGCCTTTCTGCCCCTGGCGCTCAATACGCTCGGGTTCAGTTTTTCGGCCGTTAGCACGCCGCCCAGCAGCCAAAGCGAGGAGATCAGCCGCTCGCTCGCTGAGCAGGTCGTGGTCGCTCAGCAGCTGAGCAATGGCGAGATCATCCACGTCCTGTTGGAGTGGACCGCCTTCATGATCGCGCTGGCGACGGCCGTCTTCGCCATCAACCATTATTTCGTGGCCCACGACGTCACCACCCCGACTCTCAGCACGGCGCTCTTCTTTTCCGGAATGATCGACGGCTTTCAATCGCTCGCAGCGGTGCACCTTCTGCCGTTCGTCGTCGACGTCGGGAATTTCTTGCCGTTTACCTGGTTCGCCTCGCGGATGGTCAATGTTTGCTTTCTGATTGCGGGGACAATTCCGTTCGTGTGGTACCACCAGCGTTGGAATGCGCGGCCCAGAAACCGCGACCTTCGGTTTTTCGTGCTGGCGGCCGTGCTGTTCATGCTGATGGCCTACGTGATTGTCTTTCTCTGCGCCTGGTCGCCTCATCTGCCGCAGGCTGTCTATCCCGATGCCCGCGTCGTTCACCGCCCTTGGGACATGATTCCGCTGTTCCTGTACCTGTTTGCAGGCGCGCTCATCTTTCCGCGGTTCTATCGGGCCCAGCCCAGCATCTTTTCCCATTCGCTGTTCGTGAGCGTCATCCCGAACGTGGCGGCCCAAATCTATGCGGTCTTCGGCACCACCGAGCTCTTCGACAACGGATTCAACATCGCGAGTTTCGAAAAGATCGTGGCCTATGCCGTTCCGCTGATGGGCCTGTTGCTCGATTACCGCCGCGCCTACTACGCCGACGTCGCTCTGCAGGTCACGCACGAAAAGCTGCGCGTCGCGCGCAACGTCCAGCAGGGTCTGTTGCCGAAAGGTCCACCTCAGCTCGCGGGCTTCGACATCGCCGGCTGCTACGAAGCGGCCGACGTCGTAGGGGGCGACTATTACGACTACATTCCGATGGCCGACGGCCGCATGGGAATTGTCGTCGCTGATGTCAGCGGGCACGAAATCGGGGCGTCGCTTCTGATGGCCAAGACACGGGCTTACCTTCGCGCGCTCGCCAAAAGTGACGACGACGTGCAAACAATCTTGGGGCGGTTGCACGAGTTCCTGGTCGTCGACACGCAGGACAAATGGTTCGTGACCATGTTTTTTGCGGCCCTCGATTCGCAAACGTCGGCGATCGAATTTGCGGGGGCGGCCCAGCAAGCCCACATCGTCCGCCACGACGGATCCGTCACTCTGCTCCGCAGCACGTCCCCACCGCTAGGGGTTTTCTCCGACCATCCGCCTCGCTGCTCGCCAGTCGTTACGCTCTTGCCCGGTGACGCTTTCGTTGCTCTCACCGATGGGTACGTCGAGGCCAGGTCCCGAGCGGGCCAACAGTTCGGCAACGAGCGGATGCTCGCAGTCATTCGTGAGAACCGCGGCCGGCCGGCCAGCGAGATCCTGGAAGAGCTCAAGGAGGGCGTGCGAGTCTTTTGCGGATCCGGAGCGCCTGCCGACGATCTCACCGCCGTAATCGTTCGTCGTACGGCCTGACCCGAGGCGATGCGGGATTGACCACGGGTGGCGCTTGCGCCACGATTGAATGAGAGCCTTCGAGAGCAACACGACGTCCTTCGACCGATCGCCCGTTCGATGAAACCGCTCCGCCATCCGATCGAGGTCCTGACCCGCGCCAAACGCGCGATTCTGTTCACGGCGTCGCTCGTCATCGGGTTTGTGCTCTGGTACGCGCTGCAACAATTGGATGTGCCGCTCGAAACGCGGGAGGCCCGCTGGGGTATTGTTTCACTCGAGCTCTCGGGCACGGTCGAGCGCAGCCAGGAGATCGTCGACTCGTGGAAAGGCACCGCCCTCGACAGCGCTCGAAGCGGCTTGCTGCTCGATTTCATCTTCCCGCTGTGCTACTCGACGGTGCTGACAATCGCCTGTTTTTGGGCCGCCTCGGTGTTTCGAGAGCGCGGATTCCGCAAGACCGCGTGGCTGGCAACGGGGATCGCCTGGCTGCAGTGGCCTGCCGCCGCTTGTGACTATGTCGAAAACATCGCCCTTTGGATCCAACTGCGCGGTCCGATTCAGGATCCCTGGCCGGCGATTGCCCGCGATTCAGCCACGATAAAATTCGCGCTTGTCGCCGTCGGACTGTGCGTCGTCGTGGCGGCCGCGGTGATTTTGGTGCTCCGCCGCCGTGCTCAGCCGGCGCCGATTCCTCCCCCTGCCCAGGCGCCGGCTGTCAGGTCCACGCCGAGTATTGAAGCCGGGATTCGTCCAGTCCCGTCACATCACGAGCAGCCCGGCGAGCGGCCAGCGTGAGCTGGCTGGTGCTTCTCTTTGCTTCTTTTCACGTGCGCGAGCAACTGCAAGAGCTGCAAGGTTGCCTGGTCAGGCCAGCGGTACTTTGTGTTTCTCGCCTGGGACTTCGCGCACGTATTGCGGCACCGCGTAGCCCGGAAGGCGCGTCCGCAGCTGTTCGATCAATGCGAGGCCTCGCGAAACGGGGACCTCGAAATGGGCCGTGCCGCTCACGCGATCGAGCTGATGCAGATAGTACGGGATCACACCGGCGTTGATCAGCCGTAAGCTGAGCTCCGCCAGTGGTTCGATGGCGTCATTAATCCCAGCCAGCAGCACTGTTTGATTGAGAACCGTGAAGCCGCTCGTCACCAACAGCCGCAGTGCGTCCCGACAGTCGCCGACAATCTCAGCCGGATGGTTGGCGTGCACCACAAGAATCGGCGTCATGCGCGTCGAGCGTAAGAGTTCAATCAGCCGCCCGGTCACACGTGACGGCAGTACGATTGGCAGCCGCGTGTGAATCCGTAGTCGATCAAGATGCGGAATCGCGTCGAGGCGCCCGACAATTTCGGACAGCCGTACGTCGGAAAGCATCAACGGGTCGCCGCCGCTGAGGATTATCTCGCGGATTGACGGATCGCTGCGCAGTCGCTCGAAGGCCGGCTCCCAGTCCGCGAGGCGACGGGGTTCCTCACCGTACGGGAATGACCGACGAAAACAATAGCGGCAGTGAATCGCGCAGGCCCCGGTCGAGATCATCAGAGCCCGCCCGGCGTATTTTTGCAGTAGACCGGCGGCCTGGTGTGCCGAGGCTTCTTCGAGCGGATCCGCCGTGAACTCCGGACGGGAGTCGGTTTCGGTAGCCAGCGGCAGCACCTGGAGCAACAGCGGATCGCACGGATCGCCTGGCCGCATCCGCTGCAGAAAACTCTCGGTCACAAAGAGCGGGAACAGTTCGGCCGCTTGCCGGGCGCTCTGCGCCATGCGTCGGACAGACCCAGACGGTCGATCAACACGTCGGGGTCGCGAATCGCGTCAGCCAGGTCTTGCTGCCACGTTAAGGGGCGAGGAATTGTCTCGGCTCGAATTTCGATGTCAGACTCCAGAGATTCGCACGCGACGGTCGCCGGGGTCGGCATTTCCCGACCGGAATCGTTATGTTATCCTCGCGGCTTCACGCCGACATTGTCGACGAGCGGGTTTGCCGCTTTGTCAGTCGAACTTATAGTCTTCCCGCGATTCGAGTTAAAGAGAACGGAGCGATGCCTCAAATCAATTCGAGCGACTTCCGAAAGGGAGTGAAAGTCGTCGTTGAGGGTGAGCCCTACGAAATGACGGAATGCAACTTCGTCAAACCGGGCAAGGGCCAGGCACTCTACAAAACGCGCTTGCGAAACCTCCTCAAAGGCACCCTGCTCGACCGCACCTACAAGAGCGGCGACGGGCTCGAGGAGGCCGACATTCACAAAAGCGAAGGTCAGTTCCTATACCGGGCGGGCAACGACTTCATCTTCATGGATAACGAGTCGTTCGAGCAATACACGCTGACTGCGGACCAGTGTGGCGACGGCGCCAAGTTTCTGCTCGAGAACGCCACTGTCGGACTGATGTATTGGAACGGGCGATTGATCGAGATGACGCCGCCTGCCCAGGTCATTCTCGAAATCACGTACACGGAACCGGCCGCCCGCGGCAACACGGCGACCAACGTCAACAAGCCGGCAACCGTGCAGACGGGGGCGACGGTCCACGTGCCCGCCTTCATCAATCAAGGGGACAAAATCAAGGTCGACGCCCGCACCGGTTCGTACATTGAACGCGTCCGCGAGTGACCGCGGCGCAATCCGCGCGCGAAAGGATTTCCAGAGGATTGCCGGACAACAACTCCAAGGAAGGAGTCGCGATGGAAAAACTGGAGATCGCCCTGTACGGTGCGGCTATCTACCTGGCAATCAAATCGCTGGTCTCGCTGATGGCCGATCACGGTCGGACAATGAAACGACGCTTCACCGAGGAGCTGGTAGCCGCTCAGAGTGCCGCGACCGAGGCTGCCGCCCAGCAAGCCGCGGTTCCCACTCCCGCAAAATCCGAACGCCCACTGAAGAAAGCCGGCTAACCGTCGCCGGGCGGCTTCTGCGGGCTAGCCGCCTTAATGCTAATCCGTGCTCACGCGGCTAGCCCGCAATAAAAAATGGACCACAACTGTAAGCTCTACATCGAGACGGTCGGCTGCCAGATGAACGAGCTCGACAGCGAGCTGGTGGTGGCCGCGCTGCGCCGCGAAGGCTACGAGCTGACTGCCGACGTGCAGGAAGCCGACACGGTTCTCTTTAACACCTGCAGCGTCCGCGAGCACGCCGAGCACAAAATCTACAGCCAATTGGGTCGCCTGCGGCACAGCAAGAAGCGCCGGCCCAAGCAGGTCATCGGCGTGATGGGCTGCATGGCCCAGAAGGATCAGGAGCTGATCTTTCAGCGGGCTCCGCACGTCGATCTGGTAGTTGGCACCGGCCAGTTGTCGGAAATACCGCGTTTGATCGCTGAGAGCCGCGCGAATCGGCAACGGGCGGTTGCCGTGAGCTTAAACCGCACCGAGGGGAGCCGAGTCGAAGTCTCCGAGAGTTTTCAGAGCTACGATCCGCTTCGCGAACCCGAGATGCGGCCGTCGCCCTTTCAGGCCTACGTCCGCATCATGCTCGGTTGCGACAAGTTCTGCACGTATTGCGTTGTGCCGATGACCCGCGGCCCGGAGCAAAGCCGTCCGCCCGGCCAGATTGCCGCCGAAGTCCGCTTGCTGGCCGATCAAGGCGTAAAAGAAGTCACGCTCTTGGGCCAGACCGTTAACAGCTACAAGTTCGTGGAAAACGGCCGCCTCTACCGGCTGAGCGATCTCTTGGCTCTGATCCACGACACGCCGGGCATCCTGCGAATTAAATTCGTCACGAATTACCCGCGCGATATGACCGACGATTTGCTGTTTGCGGTCCGCGATTTGCCCAAGGTCTGCCGCTATCTGCACGTGCCGGCCCAAACGGGTTCCGACGACGTGCTGCGGGTGATGAAGCGCGGCTACACCGTCGCGCAATATCTCGAGATGTATGACCGCATCCGCGAGGTGATGCCCGACTGCGCCGTGTCGAGCGACTTCATCGTCGGCCACCCGGGCGAGACCGAAGCCGAATTCGAGAAGAGCATCGGTCTCGTTCGCCGCTGCCGCTTCAAGAACAGCTTTATTTTCAAATACAGCCCCCGCCCCGGCACCAAGGCCTTTGACCGCTATCCGGACGACATTTCCGAAGAGGTCAAACGCCGCCGCAACAACGAGCTCTTGGCGATTCAGAACGAAATCAGCGACGAGGACAACGCAGCCTTTATTGGCCGCGACGTCGAGGTGCTGGTGGAAGGCCTGAGCAAGACGGCTCGAAAACAATCAGATTCCGAAGCTAGACCCGACGGCCCGATCCAACTCGTCGGCCGCTCGACATGCGATCGCATCGTCGTCTTCGACGGCAATCTCCGCCTGGCCGGCTCACTGGTGCGGGTTTCTATTCACGACTGCACGGCCACCACGCTCATCGGACAAATTGTGACGCGCCAGATTCAGCATGGCTCGTCTTCGTTGTTGCCCATTCTTGCTTGACTCCGTCGGCGCGGACGGACTTGGCCGCGAGAGCGCTGCTGGCCCTTGCCGGGTGATGCCCCGTGCGGTCCAATGGTGTCGGAGGAGTTTGCATGCAGCCAATCACACGTCGCGAGTTTTCCCAGCAGGCGCTGGGATCGCTTCTAACTTATTCACTGCTTGAGACCCTGTTTGCCCATGACGCTTTTGCCAGCGAAGTGCGGCCGAAGACGGTCGAGTGGCTGGCCGGCGTCAATGCGCTCGGTCAGGACGTGCAGGGGCAAAAGCTGCCGCAGGTTGAATGGCAGCAGCAGGTCGAGAAGCTCTTCAGCCGAGTCAACCTGCCCGACCTCTTGCAGCTGATCGACTTCGATCGGCTCACGAAAGGCATCAAGCTGGTCGATCGGGGGCGCTCAGCCTGTCGTTCAAGTTTCCAAAGGTCGAGGGACTGCCGACGCAATACGTATTCGGCAAGCAGATCTTCGCCCTTAAAGAAGGGCGTTCGGTCGTTCCGCACGGCCACAACAACATGGTGACCGCCTTTTTAATGCTCAAAGGCGACTTCCGAGGCCGGCACTACGATCGGCTGGAAGATCTGCCCGACGGGTACATCATCAAGCCGACGATCGACCGCAAGTTTGCGCCGGGCGAGTGCTCGACGATTTCGGACAAGAAGAACAACGTCCACTGGTTCGAAGCGCTCTCGGAGCCGGCATTTATTTTCAACATCCACGTGATGAACGTCAGCCCGGGCCTCGGTGTGCCGACCGGACGCGTGTATCTCAATCCCGAGGGCGAAAAACTCGCCGGCGGCCGCATCAAGGCGCCGCGGATTGATTACCACACGTCGGTGAAGCTGTTCGGCTAGCAGGGGCGTGCCCCTGCACCCGGTGCGGCTTGGGCCGGCCATTGGGGCCGGGCAATTGACCCGGCCGCCAGCCGCCGCAAGCGTGGCTCCCGCGTGCAGATGAACACGGGCGACGTCGCGTCAAGGACCGGTCGGCGACGTTAGTAGTTGTAATCCACTCGGAAGAGCACGCCTTCGGTGTAGATCTGGGCTCCTGAGCCGCTAAAAGCACCCCCGAATGAGCCGACGTCCCACCATCCCTCGCCCTGATAGCCAATAAAGCACCGCAGCGCCTGGCAACTCGGCGGTCTCCAGGCAACGCCAAGCGACCAGTCCACCGTCGGCACCGGCTCGGGATTCGAGCGGATCGTCTGCGCGCTCGCCCCGGTGGTCGCAACTTCGAAGAATCCCTGCTCGAGTCTTCCCAAGAAGATCGCGCCGTCGAGACGCCCGACCACCGTGAATCCCGAATCACCAATGCGTCGTTCGAGATCCAGTGCCCAGCTCGGACCGATGCCCCAGAAGCTGTTGGTCATCCGGCGCTCGAAGACTCCACTGCCGCCGGCGGCGACGGCCGGATCTTCGTCCGCCCGCGAGTCGAAGAAGACGTCGGTGCCCCGCAGACCGAGATGCCACTTCATCCACCAGGTGCAAATCGAGATCTCGTTGCTGGCGTACTGCAAATCAGCCACTTGGATGTCGAGGCGGCTGACGAGCGAGGCCGGCCCATCGGGAGCGGCTCCTGGTCCCTCGACGGTTCCCGTTCCCCGAGCGCCGAGGAAGCGATAAGAGATGTCGAACTCGCCGAACCCGGCCGGCAAGCGATAACCGAGTTCCACGCGGGGCGAACCGGTCCAATCGAGTCGCGCACTGCCCAGCTTGACCTGGCTTGTGATGCCACCGAGCGTCACGGTGTCGTGGATTCCATTGCTGACGTGAGGCTGATTGACGTCGACTTCAACGTCGGCCAGCCAGCCCGGCTGCGGCAAGCAGAACGGATCGAGCCGCGGGTCACAATCGAAGTAAGGACACTCCGGCACCGAGCACGTATAGGTCGGCGTCGCCGGTGCATAAAGCGATGAGGGAAGATCGGGAGCATTCGGCAGACCCGTGAGGTAGGGAGCCTCGTTGCCCGTCGAATTCGTCGGCACAGAAGCCGGCGGCGCTGGGGCCGGCACGAGCAGCGATCCGGGGAGTTGACCCCAGGCCCGTCCGGACTGCGCGACAAGCACTGCCAGAACCCCCGCCGGCAGCGCGACTCGAATCCAGCTGCGGCGCGAGAACAGCTTCCGCGGCAAGCGCCCCTGACAGCCGGATCGCGGGGGTGCTCGGAGTTGCGAGGTTTTCGTTTTGGGGGTTCATGTCCGACCTCTGTGCAGATGTTGTCCGATGTCTGGGCGGATGCTGGCTCGTCGCGAACGGTGTTGGGGTGCCTAGTTTGCCGTATGGGTCTCGAAAGTGAGCGGCTCAAACGGTTTCTCGACGGTCTGGCTGGACGCCGGCACCACGGCGTGGCCGGCGGCGTTCGAGGTGGAGCTGCTCGCAGGAGCAGGTACTGCCCCAAAAGTCGCGACGGTCTCCGGCTCGCCGCTGTTCGCCAGTTCGCGGATGCCGGTGGACGTACTGGGTTGCGGTTGCATCGTGCGCGCCGCGGGCGGCAAGGCCGCTACCAGCGAGCGAGGAGCGTTCGCGGACGTTTCGTAGTGGATGATCGGTTCTCCGGCGGCGCTCGGATGGCAGCAGGGGAACGGCAACAGAACGCCCAGATCGGGCAGCGAGGGAACGGCCTGAGGCTGCGCCAACTGGAAAATGTCGTCCGTTTGCAGCATGTCGGCAACACTGACCGACGACGACCAGAGCGTGCCTAAGACTCCCAGGTAGGTCGTGACGAACCCCGCCAATGTTTGCTGGGCCCCGAACAAATCGCTGAACGCCGCGGTTGGATCGAGCTGGCGGCGCTCGAGCACTCCGCGGTAAGCGCGAACCTGGTCGGGAAGAATGTGATTGCGGTAATAGTCCAGCGCCTGCAGGTTTGTCTTGTAGGTGTTGAAGTTTGTGCTCAAAGTTTCAGTGAGATTCATCTCGACGCGGTGCGACTCCTCGGTGGCTCGGATCAGGGCCGCCTCGGCCGCCATGATGTTGCCCTTGTTCTGGTCCCAGATTGGCAAGGGGAAGCCGATCGTGGCGGTTGGCACCATCGCCTTGGGTTCGACGGAGTAGTCCTTCAGGAGCGCCACGTTGAAATCAAAATTGGGCACGGGCGTGACCTGCGCCAGCTTGAGCTGATACTTGGCCTTATCGAGTCCGTTGGCGCGGTCAGCACGTCTGTGTGATTGCGCAGCACATAACCGAGCACCGTGTCGTAATCGAAAAACGGAATCACGGAGTCGATCCGCCCTTCCACCTGGGTCAGCGGCAATTGCCGCTGACCGATCGTGGCGACCAGCAGCTTCCACGCGTTGATATAGTTCTGGATCGATTGGTCGTAGGCGAGGCGAACCGAGTAGGCCTGCGCCCGCAGGGCCATCGGCTCGTAGGAGGCGGCGTTTCCGGCCTGCAACAGGCCCGTATGCAGGGTATAGACCTCGTCGGTGAACTTGGCCAGCGCCCGGTTTACGCGGACCGTCTCTTTGGCGACCAAGAGAGCGTAGTAGGCGTTGCGGACCCGCGTCGCCAGATCGCTCCGAGCTCGTCGCAGTGCCAGCTCGGAGTTTCGCAAATCCATCTCGGCGGACGCCGACGCGAGCTTCAGCTTTCCGCCGGTGACGATGACCTGGTCGACAAACGGTCCTTGCGCGCTGGGCACACTGCCGTCGTTCGAGGGCGTGATCTCCCAGCCGGTGGTCGGATTGGGATAAGCCCGTGCTTGGATCAGAGCTCCGCGAGCCGCTTCGACGTCCGAGGCCGCTTGTCTCAGCTCGGGACTGTTTCCGGCGCCGATGTACTGAAGATCGGCGAGCGAGTAAGGGCGTCCTTCGGGGCTGGACAGGGCGACCGGTTCGGCGGCCAGGGGCGGAAGCTTCGGGAAGAGCTGGTTAATCGCGAGATCCTTGGCCGTCGGCTCACTCGGAATCTCGATTGCCTTGGCCTCGGCTCCGGGCAACTCCGGCGGAATCTTGGGTTCAAACTTTTTCGTTCCTTGCTGTTGGACTGCGTCCCCTTCGTACGAGGTTAGGAGGTACTTGGAGGTCTGTACGTCGACTTTGGCGGCTCCTTTGGGCACGGCGGTATTGGCGGGCGTCTTGCTGCCGGGAGCCCCATCCGCGGGAGGCGCAGTCGGTGCGGTGGCCGGATTCGTTCCTTGAGGAGTCGGCGGAATTGCGGGCGGCTCGGTGGCCGGGGCGGCAGCGGGCACAAGTGCCGACGAGGGCATCACGTCATAGGGATGCGACACCAAACTCGCGACCGTTCCGTCGGTGCGTTCACGGGCGTGATACAAGCACCCGCTCAGTGACACGACGACGCAACAGGCGAGCAACTCGCGGATTGACATGGACCGACCCTCTCAGAAATCCGACTCACGTGCGCTTGATAAACTTCCGTCGTGGCAAGTCGCGGTGACAAATCCCCCTAGGGGGATTCTCCACCGCGTGCGCATCGCACCGAAAATACGGACAATGGGAGATCGTCCGAACTTTGCGGTTGTAATGAAGGTCGGGTTTTCGAGCCTCAGACCCGGACAAGGTTGCCCCGCTTATGGGGTTTTGATTGAGGACTCGCGCGCGAAGTGAGCAGATTTCGCACTTACGGGCGCCGATCGAGCGGCAAGCACAGTTCTGGTCGGGCAAAGGAGGTAAATTGCCCGAACCTTGCCGTTCGCGGACGCTCCGCTCTTTGGTCGGGATCGACGAGCCTTACGTGGCGCGCTCGTGCATCCGCCGAGAAATCACGCCAGCGAGATAGCCGCCCTTGAAGCCCGCGTCGATATTCACGACGCAGACGTTGGACGCGCAGCTGTTCAGCATGCCGAGCAAAGCGGCGATGCCGCCGAAGTTGGCCCCGTAGCCAACGCTGGTCGGCACGGCGACGACGGGACAGGCGACCCAGCCCCCGACCACCGAGGGGAGGGCCCCCTCCATCCCGGCGACCACCACCACCGCATCGGCGGCATTGAAGCGGTGCTTCTGCTGCAAGAGGCGGTGTGGTCCGGCAACGCCGATGTCGACGATGAGCTCAGCACCGCAGCCCATCCAGCGCAGTGTTTCGAGGGCTTCCTCGGCGACTGGCCGGTCACTCGTGCCAGCAGTGATCACAAACACAGAGCCGACCGGCGTTCGAGGCGTCGACGCCGGGATGCGGATCGTGCGCGCGATCGGATTGTGAATGGCGGCAGGAAACCGCCGCAGCACGGCCGCCGCCTGCTCCGGGGAAACGCGTGTGGCAAATCCGTTTTCGCCATGCAAGGCCTGGGCCTCGAAAATGGCGACGACGGCCTCGGACGTCTTCCCCTCGCTATAGACGACTTCCGGAAAACCGCACCGGCGGCGGCGATCGAGGTCGACGTGAGCTTCCTCGATGTCGACGGTGATCGGCGCGACCTCGCCGGCAGCTTGTTCGACGGCGGCTTCGACCGAGAGATGCCCTTCACGCACGTCGTGGAACAGTGAAGCCAAACGGGCGATTCCGCCCGATGGACGTGGCTTGTCGTCGGTCGGCAAGATTGCGGCCTCGATCGCTTGACCCCGGGAATGCCCGGACGCTGCCCCGCGTGGCTTGACTCACTCGGATGTGGGGCGAATCCGGCTACAATAGCGATACTGCGGGGCAGTATCGATTCTACGAGCCAGTGTCGATTCTACGAGGCAGGCGTCGGCGTCGGCAATTCTCCATTGGAAAGCGGTGCAATGCGAATCGGGTTTGGAAAATTGATGGCGGCCTCGGTGGTGGTCGTGGTGGCGCTGATCGGTCTGTTGATGTTCAGGACGCCGAGCCCGCCGTCGAGTTCGGGCGCTCTGCGCCAAGTTCGCCGGCGACCCTGATGCTCTATTGTGCGGCCGGACTGCAGCCGCCGGTGATCGAAATCATGAGCGCCTATGAAGCGTCACATCATGTCCGTATTGAATTGCAGGTGGCAGGCTCGGGCTCGCTCTTGAGCCAGATCGTGCTTGGGGGCGGCGACGTTTTTCTGGCGGCCGATCGTCTCTACTTAGATCAAGCCGCACAAAAACACCTGGCACCGCTCATCACTCCAATCGCCTATCAGTTTCCCGTGATCCTGGTCTTCAAGGGAAATCCTAAGCATATCTCGGGGCTCAACGATCTGCTCAAACCCGACGTCCGACTGTCGCTGGCAGATCCGCATCGGGCGGCAATCGGCAAGGTCGTGAGCGGCCTGCTGGAAAAAGACGATCGCTGGGAGGCGCTCTGGAAGAAAGCCGTCACCCACCGGGAGACGGTTAACGAGGTTGCCACCGACGTCAAGCTCGTCGCGGCCGACGCGGGCATCGTCTGGAACACGACGGCCGCCCAATTGCCCGAACTGCCAGTCGTCCATGTCCCCGAGTTTGATCGCTCGAAGAACGAAATCGCTGTCGGCCTGCTGTCGTCCTCGAAGGATCCCCAACTCGCGCAAGACTTCATCCACTACCTCTCTGATCCCGACCAGGGTTTGCGCGTGTTCGCCCGCTTCGGCTACGAGGTGGTGGGCGCGAAGGCTCCCGCGGCGCGATGACCGGGCGTCAGCGACTTACATTTTGCTGCGTCGATCGCTGGCCGAAACCGTCACGGAGCCGGGAGCGGATGTCATGACGTCGCCTTTTGGCGCACCCCGCCCCAAGTCCGACGTCCCGTTCTATACGGCGCTCGGAATTCTCGGGGGAAGCTATGTGCTGTTGATCGTGGCACTCGTGGCCGCGGAATCCAGCTATGCTCGGCCCGGCGATTTCGCTCGCATCTTTGCCGACGCAAACATCCGTTACGCGATTCGGCTCAGCGTGATCTCGTCGACGATCACGACGATTCTGGCGCTGTGGGTCAGCGTGCCGATTGCCTATTTGATGTCTCGCAGCGACTTTCGGGGCAAGCAACTCGTGGACGCGATCGTCGATATCCCCATCGTATTGCCGCCCCTGGTGGTTGGACTCTGCCTCTTGATCCTTTTCCGGCAGACGCCGCTGCGTTACTTCGACAATCGATGGCCTGTGGCGTTCCACGTGCCTGCGGTGATCCTGGCCCAGTTTGCGGTCGTGAGCGCCTTCGCAGTTCGCACGCTGCGTGCCACCTTCGACGAGATCTCGCCGCGGCAGGAGCAGGTCGCACTGACTCTCGGCTGCCGGCGCGCCCAGGCTTTCTGGCTAGTGGTGCTTCCCGAGGCACGCTATGGGTTGCTTTCGGCGGGCACTCTGGCCTGGGCCCGAGCGCTTGGTGAATTCGGTCCGGTTTTGGTGTTTGCGGGAGCAACCCGCCAACGGACCGAGGTGCTGCCAGTCAGCGTCTATTTGGAGCTCAGCATCGGGAACGTCGAAGGGGCCGTCGCGGTTTCGCTGGTGATGATCGCCGTCTCGCTAGTGGTGCTAGTGACAGTGAGAGCCGTCATGAGGGGCCACGTCACCGGCGGCTTCATCGGCGGGCGGATGTGAATTCGAGCGCCGGCGCAAAGTAAACCCACGGGGGGCCGGGCCCATCCGTGGGTTCTATGAAAAACGATGGTTGGACCCATCGGGTGACGCTTGCAGCAGCGAAATCGTTGTGGGCTCAGGTGATCGGGCGCGCAGTGAGCCGGCGGGCGAATCGGATTGCGCGGTGCCGCGCGTACCACCGACGTTTCACCTGGTCAGACGAGTGGCGGCGCTTACGGCTTCCGTCCACCAGGCATCCGTCGGCCCTCGAATTGCTCATGCACGCTCGCAACTAGGGAGGAGTGTCGCTCGCCCGCCGCGGTTCGGCACAGTTCGCGCCGGGACCGTGACCACGACGGACGCTCCAACTGTCACGCTCTCTATATTCGACCGCGGAGCGGTGACCGGACGTGCAAAAGCGCAGCGAAAGTGCGACTCTGACAGCGGCAAGCGTCTGACCAAAACCGCGCAGCGAATCGGGGAAGCCTGTTCCTATCGCGGGCGAGACCGAAAACGCGCTATTCAGTGAAGCGTGTCAAGATTTGCAGGCCCGATTGGCCAGTCTGGGTCGGATTGCGCACTGGGGCTGACACGCGGCACTGAACTTGCTATGAACCGCACCTCCGGCACGGCTGCCGGGGGTTCTTGCCAATAAACTCGCACCCAGAGATTGACTCAACCGGGAGACACGGATGGGCGTTCCCGTATCGCAAATGGTGACGGTCGCACGCTATGTGATCGGCAAGACGCTCCGCGGCGAAAAGCGATATCCCCTCGTTTTGATGCTCGAGCCGTTGTTTCGCTGCAATCTGGCTTGTGCGGGATGCGGCAAAATCCAATACCCGGCCGAGATCCTCAAAAAACAGCTCACACCGGAGCAGTGCTTTCACGCGGCCGATGAATGCGGCGCTCCGATGGTCTCGATCCCCGGGGGCGAGCCCCTCTTGCATCCGCAGATCGATCAGATCGTTGAGGGGTTGGTCGCCCGCAAGAAGTACGTCTATCTCTGCACGAACGCGATCCTGTTGGAGAAGAATCTCGAACGTTTTCAGCCGTCGAAATATCTCAGCTTCTCCGTGCACGTCGATGGCCCGCGGGAAGAGCATGACGTCGCAGTTTGCCGCGAAGGCGTCTTTGACGTCGCTGTGCGGGCGATTCGCGCGGCGGTGTCGGCGGGTTTCCGCGTGACGACGAACACGACAATGTTCAACACGGCCCATCCGCGGCGGATGCGGGAGATGTTCGACATCCTCACCGATCTCGGCGTCGAAGGGATGATGATCTCCCCCGGCTATCCCTACGAAAAGGCGCCAGACCAAGAGCACTTCCTGCATCGCTCCCAAACGGTCGAGCTGTTTCGGCGCACGCTGGCACGGCCCAAACGTCGCTGGACCTTCAACCAGTCTCCGCTGTTCCTCGAGTTCCTCAAAGGGAATTGGGACCTGGAGTGCACGCCCTGGGGCAACCCGACCTACAACATCTTCGGCTGGCAGCGCCCCTGCTATCTGCTGCAAGAGGGCTACTGCAGCACGTATCAGGAACTGCTCGAGACGACCGATTGGAGCGCGTACGGCCGACAAAGCGGGAACCCGAAGTGTGAGGATTGCATGGTCCACTGCGGCTACGAGCCGACGGCCGTTTCGCAGACATTCGGATCCCTGCGGGGACTGGCGGCGGCCGCGCGGTTCACGCTGCTGGGACCTTCGCGCGACGCCGATTCCTCGAGCGACGATCCGGTCTCGATTGCTCCGCTCCCGCTGCCGGTGATCTATCAGCTTCACAGGCCCGAAAGTCCTGCGCAACGAGAGCCGGTGGGCACGTCGCTCGAAACTCGTGCAGGTTGAGGCGCGGTCTCCCGACAAAAAAAGAAACGGCCGAGGATTTTTCCTCGGCCGTTTCGCATCACGGCAAGGTTGCGCTAGCGCTGGCTTTCAACCGTCATAATTCACCACGATGATGCCATGTCTCGAGGTGATGTTCACCGCGTACCTGCCATAGTCGTAGCGAACCTTCGCCCCATCATGCTTCGTGCAAATCTTCGGGCAACCGCAAGGCGGCACGCAGATCTCAACCAGCACGCATTTGGGCGGACCGCACGCCGAGCAGGGATCCCGGCTCGCGCACGGATCGCGGACAGCCACAATCATCGGCACTGCACACGGCGCGATATGACGCTTGTCGTGATACTTGACCCGCGGATACAGAGGAATCCCCGGGGCCATCGCAATCGGCGGACCTCCGGCCGCCGCCGGGCCCATTGACGGGACCGGCTGCATCGAGGGAGATAGCGGCTGCGCCAGCTCGGGCACGGGCCCCGGTGGAACAGCGCCCTCGATGCCCGGAGCGGGCGGAGGCGCTTCAAAGGCTCCTGGCTCGGACATCGGAACCGTCCCAGAGGTCAATAGGATCGCTCGCTCTTGCGAGGTCTCCCCGCTCTGGGATCGATCCGAAGGCCGCTCGTCGGCTGCCAGCGTGGCGCCCCCGATCAGCACTCCGGCGATGGAAACCAAACTGAGCAAACTTTTTTGCATGTAGTACTCCTTCTAGCTTTGTCGCTGACAAACCACTCGTAGCCCATCGATCACGGCCTGCGAGCCATCCGCCCCTTCGCCTCGACAATCTCCCGCCGACATTTGGCTCGATGATTCAGCGACAAGAACCATTTTCCGGCGGGAAGGTTCAGCGGTGTTTTACCGGGAATCGCAATCAGGCCCGTCCCGGGCACGGAATCTCGCGCGCACACCGCTTGGGAAAGCTCTTCCCGGGATTTTCTGCGCATCGCGCACTTCGGACATGGCTGCAACTCTCGGAGAATCGAACTTGCGGATCAAGGCGCCCAGGTCGACGACCGCTCCGCGGCAGACGGCCGCCGTGTTCTCTCTTCGGCTTTCGGTTCGCGCGAAATCCTTCGCCTCCGAGCGATCGCTCGATTGCAAGCCGGATCGCACGCCGCTGATGCTCGACATCCGGAGAATTCCCGAGTCGACGAGTGGCGGGGATGTCCCGCTGGGACTAAACTCACAACGTCGGCGCGCTCTGCGGTTTGCGACACCTCGGCCGATCGCGTCGAGGGGCCGATCGCGTCGAGGACTCTCATGCCTCCCCACCCTCACAGTCACAAGTCTTCTTCCGACGAGGCTCCGGCTTCGGGCGGCATGCGTCTGCAGCGGTTTCTCGCCGCCACCGGACTCGGCTCACGCCGAAAATGCGAAGAATACATCGTGGACGGACGCGTCAGCGTAGACGGTCAGGTCGTCCGCGACTTGGGCACGCGTGTCAACCCGCAAGAGCAGGAAGTCCGCGTCGACACCGAACGCGTGCGCCGCGATCCGCCCCGATACTTCTTACTCAACAAGCCGCGCGGCTATCTGTGCACCAGCAGCGATCCGGCGGGCCGACCTCGCGCGATCGACCTGGTGCCGGCCGGCAAATTGCGATTGTTCACCGTCGGCCGACTGGATGAGGGCAGCGAAGGCCTCATCCTTTTGACCAATGACGGCGAACTGGCTCACCGCTTGGCTCATCCTCGCTTTCAGGTGCCGCGCACCTATTCCCTCCAGGTGGCGGGCCGCCCCACTCCCGAGACCTATGCCGCCCTCAAAGAGGGGCTTTACTTCCAAGAGGGCCGATTTCGCATCCATTGGGTGAAACGTGCCGGCACCAAAGGAAACAGCACCTATCTCGAAGTGGGATTGAGTCACGGCCAGAACCGTGAAATCCGCCGGTTGTTTGCCCGCGTCGGGCACAAGGTGATGCGGCTGCGACGCGTCGCGTTCGGACCACTCTCTCTGGGTAAGCTGGCCGAGGGGCGGTGTCGTACGCTGACTTCTTCGGAGCTGTCTGGTTTGCGCGAGTTGGCTTCCACCACTGGTCGTCGCCGCCACAAAAAGTCGCCCGATCGAACGGCCCGCGCGCACGCCCCCAAAGCGGCCCCGGCTCTTGGCACGCGAGAGGAATCGGCCGAGCAGCCTCGCGCTGCGAGCCAACGAGGGCAGCGCCGTTCAGGTCGCCCCGCGGCGCGCGAAGACATGGGGGCGGAGCGACGGAAATCGAATCAAGGAGCGAAGCGCGGGTCCCGCCACGGTGTGGGCACATCACAAAACGCGGGTCGCCGCCACGGCCGTTCCGTTGACGTTCGCTCGCAGGACCACCGATCGCGCGGCAACCGGAAGCGTCGACAAAGACATGGCTGATCCGGTCACGCAGCACGCTCCCTGTTCGCCCGCTGCTCTTCAGCAGCGCGTGCGCGTGCTGTCTCAGCGGCAAATGGCCCGCGACACTTACGCTTTGGCACTCGAGACGCCGCAGATTGCCGCCTCCATCGTGCCGGGGCAGTTCTTCATGGTTCGGGCGGCCGACACCGTGGAACCCCTGCTCGGCCGGCCGTTTGCACTCTATGACACGGTGATCGCCGATGGTCGACCGATCGGCGTGGAGTTCGGTTACACAGTGGTCGGCAAGCTCACGGGTATGATGCCGGCATGGCGACCGGGCGACCTCGTCGAAATTTGGGGTCCGCTCGGGAACGGATTTCCGCCTCCTCCGGGCGATCACTTGATGCTCGTGGCCGGCGGAATCGGGCAGACCCCTTTTCTGGCGGTCGCCCGTGAGGCGCTGGGATTCAGACAATATGGAAAGCCGCCGCGCATCCTCAGGCAACGACCGCGAAAAGTGACTTGCTGCTACGGCGTCCGTTCGGCCGACTACCTGGCCGGCCTCGACGATTTTTCCCTGCCGGGGCTCGAGATGCGACTGGCGACCGACGACGGCACGCGCGGACACCAGGGTTTTGTCACCGATCTGCTCGCACAATCGCTCGACTGCGCGGATCGCCCCGATTGTGTCTATTGCTGCGGTCCTGAGCCGATGATGCACGCAGTCGCGAGACTTTGCAGCTCCGCCAGAGTTCCCTGCTGGCTGTCGCTCGAAAGTCCGATGGCCTGTGGCTTCGGCGCGTGCTTTAGCTGCGTGACCGCCGTGCGGATGGACAACGGGGATTGGGATTACCGCCGCACGTGCGTCGAGGGGCCGGTTTTCCCGGCGGAGCGTCTCGTACTTTAGTCGAGCGTGCAGGGGGGGATGTCTGATCGACCCGGCGAGCGTCGGGCGTAAGCCCGATGGTGCTTCTCTTCTTCTTTTTCTTCTTCTTCTTCTTCTTCTTCTTGAATCACTTGGGTACGCGAGCAGAAAAATCAAGCACCCGCCAGCTTACGCTGGCGGCTCGCCTGGGCATCCGAGCCACCGTCACGTGTCGTCGATCACGCAGGCGAACTCGCGGAGGGCAGCCGAGACGACCGGCGCCGGGCACGACCAGACCAGAAAGAACATTGCTTCCCGCACTGCCCGTTCGGCCGGGTGGCCGACAACAAAGCCGGCCCCTTTCGACGCGGCCAGGTAGGCCTGAGCGGCTCGCAACACGAGTGAGTTCGCTTTTTGTCGGACCGATTCGGCCGATGGAGCCCCTGGAGTCGAAGTGTTCGTTGCAAGATAGAGATCGGCGCGGGCCGCGCGGTGTTCGGACTCCAGGGCCTCTAAAATCGGAACCAGTTCCGCGCGCCGTTGGGCTTCGTTCTTCAATCGGCCGAGGATGCCAGCAGTCAGACCAACCGCGAGTGTCGAGGTCGTCAAGGATCCGGCTCCCCCGCCCCCGTGCTTCATCACTTGTTCGATCGGCCCGAATAAGAGATTTCGTTTCGGTACGCGCACGTCATTCAGCACAAGCGTAGCCGTCCGCGACGCGCTCAGCGCGAGCAACTGCATGGGCTCGCGACGCTCGACTCCCGCGAGCGCGACCGGGACCGCCAAGAGCACTTGTCGTCCATCGGCAAGCGTCCCGCCGGTGACAATGTGATCGGCTGCCGAAGCGCCAGTCACCCAGGGGACTGTGCCGTCGAGTACAAAATTGTCTCCAGCCTCGACGGCCGTCACAACTGGTTTCGCCAGGTGCTGCCGCGACGTTGTCAGGTGTGATATGCCGACGGTTGCAAAGACCTCGCCGCGGCACAAGGGGGGCAACAACTCGGACTTGATCTCGAAGTTGGAGCTGGCTGCGATTCGTTGGCAGGCGGCATTTCGTTGCGTGAGTACAAACGTTGTGGTCAGGCAGGCAGCGGCCAGCTTTTCGTAAGCCGCCAGGACTTGGAAGTCGCCCGCCGGCTGGCCACCAAACTCGGGCGGCAAGCCCCAAGCCAAAACGCCGGCGTCTGCCAGTAGCCGAATTTGTATACCCGGCCAGTCTTCTGCGCTTTGAAGCCCGGGAGAAAGCTCTTCGAGGCGAGCGCAAAGTGGATCGAGATCGATCGGAAGCTCGACGGATGCATTCAAGGGCGAATCTGCATTCATTGGCGAAATATACAATCGACCGGCGCGCCCGCCTTCGCGGGCCTTGGCGCACCCTACGTCAAAGTCTCGAGAAATTCGGTCATTTCGCGCTCGGCATGGCCATCCCCAACTTTGCGCACGACATTTATACCGCCAATCAGAACGGCGCGGGCCTCATCGGTCCGGCCGCGATCGGCCAGTGCCTGCCCTTTCTGAAAGTAAGCGGGCACGTAGTCGGGGTGCTGGTCGATCACCGCCTGGAATTGGGCCAGGCCAACTTCCACATCTCCCTCTGAGATTCGAGCCTTGGCGAGTGCATATTGCAAAAACACGTCGTCTGGATCGGACTCAAGCAATTGTTCGAGTTGTCGGGCTGTAGGCAACTTTTGCGTCCTGGGAAAGTTTTCCGGCACAAGCGAGCCGGCCGCGTCTTGAGGCCATCTGCATGTGCGTGGCCGGAATCTCGTTCTGAAGGCCGATTCTATCAATTCTAGCGGTCGCCAAAAATTGACGGCGAGCGCGCGGACGTGCCAACGAAGTACCCGCCGCAATTTGCAACCGGAACTGAAGGGCAACCGTCGAAAAAAACCGCTCGCCGCGAGCGACGCAGGGCAGTGGCCGTCAGATTCTGCACACCCGTAACTCGGTTCCAGCTAGGCAAGTTATGCACGTCGACCCTCATGCTTTCAAGCGGCGGAATTGGATTTGTCGATTCAGGCGGGGCGGAGGCACGATGGAACGCGCTCCGTTCTGCGGACGGAACCTCACCCACCTGTTGTTCACTCGTAGAGCCTCCACCCCGCTATGCCGAAACGCCCCCTCGCACTCGCGTTGTTTCTGGCTTCGATCCTGGCTGTCGGTGCCGGCCTGGGAGCCGGCAGCGTCGGCGCCCCGCCACCGTGCGCGAGGACAATAGGGAGACGCCGCTGGTCAAAGCCGTCCAGCGGGCTCGAGCCGCGGCTGTCAACATCCATACCGAAAAGACCACGCCCGTCACCGACCCCGCATTTGCAACTCCCGGCCGGCACGGTCGCAAGGTCAACGGGATGGGGACCGGCATCGTCATCGACGAGCGCGGCTATATCGTCACCAATCACCACGTCATCAACGGCGTCGACAGCCTGCGGGTCACGCTCGACACGGGCAATACCTACAACGCGGTCGTGATCTCTGAAGATCCGGTCCGCGATCTGGCCATCCTCAAGATTCAAGCCTCCGTTCCTCTCACGGTCATGCCCCTGGGAACGTCGTCTGACCTGATGCTCGGCGAAACTGTATTCGCCATTGGGAACGCGTTCGGGTACGAGAGCACAATCACGGTCGGCATCGTCAGTGCCCTGCACCGAGACGTCGAGGTCAACGAGACGCAGTCGTACAAGAACCTGATCCAGACCGACGCCGCGATCAACCCGGGCAACAGCGGCGGTCCGCTGATCAATCTGAACGGCGAAGTGGTCGGCATCAATGTGGCGATTCGGGCCGGCGCAGAAGATTGGTTTTGCCATTCCGATCGACGACGCCCGCAAGATCGTGGCCGACCTGCTCAAGATCGAATACTTCGACGGCACCGCCCATGGACTGATCGCACGCGACGTCAAAGCCGGGTCCGACCGCCGAATGGTCGTGGAATCGGCCCGCCCGGGCAGTCCGGCGGAACTGGCGGGTCTGAAGCCCGGCGACGTCGTGCTCAAGGCCGGCGATCTGTCGGTTGTCGACTCGGCCGACTTTGAACGCGCCCTGCTCGGGCACGGTGTTGGCGACGAAGTGCATGTAACGGTCAAGCGCGACGGCAAGTCGGAGCAAGTCGCGCTCAAACTGGGGCCGGCCTCCGGAGAGCTGCAGGCCAGCGGCACGGGAAGCGTGATCGTGCACGGCGAGACCGACCCGGTCTCAGAGCGAATTTGGGAAATCATCGGCGTCCGCGTCAACAAGATTGCCAAAACGAACCCCAAGCTTGCCAACTCCAAGTACGAGGGGGGCTTGCAGATCGTCGCGATTCGTGGCGACAGCCCCGCGGCTCATGGCGGCATCCAGCCCAAGGACGTGCTCGTCGGTCTGGATCGCTGGACCACTGTCCGCACGGAAGACGTCTCGTGGGTGCTCGATCATCGCCAGGATCTCGTGACGCCGTTGCGGTTCCACATCGTCCGCTCGAGCGGTCCGACCGGCGCAGCGTCGGAGACCCTCTTCGGCGACATGATGCTTGCGACGCAGCAACGGTAGATGGCGCCCCCTGGCATCCAACGCGGCTCTGGTTGCCGACAAGCACGAAACCCGAATGACGAAGGAAGCACGAAGCCTAAAGTAAAAATGGAAGACATCCTTCCTTCGGGCTTGAGTCATTCAGGCATTCTTTCGTCATTCGTGCTTCGTCATTCGGACTCTCAGCATCCGCTCGTGCAATCGTCGTGCGCCCTCCGCTAAGATGAAGCCGGTGGCTCTTTCCTGGCCGGTTGGATCGCCGCGTGGCTGACTCGCGTTCTGAGTTTTCGTTCATCGATTGGATCCGTTCGCGGACTCCCGCCAACTCCCGCGTCCCGATCGGAATCGGCGATGATGCTGCTTTGCTCCACCTCGGACAAGCGGGCGATTGCCTGATCACGGTCGACATGCTGATGGACGGCGTCGACTTTTATCTCCACGAGACCGAGCCGTCGGCCGTGGGGCACAAGGCGCTCGGCGTCAGTTTGAGTGACATCGCCGCCATGGCCGGCCAGCCGCTGGCGGCGGTCGTCGCCTTGGCTCTTCCGAAGGAAGGCGGCCGGCAACTCGGCGAGCGAATTCACGCTGGGATCAGCGCACTGGCTTCGGAATTTCATGTGGCGATCGTCGGTGGCGACACCAATTCTTGGGACGGACCACTGGTTGTTTGTTCCACGGTGCTCGGCGCGCCAACTGGCCGCGGGCCGGTGCGGCGGACCGGTGCCAAGCCGGGAGATTGGATCTTTGTGACGGGGGATCTCGGCGGAAGTATCTTGGGGAAGCACCTCGCGTTTCGCCCGCGCGTCGACGAAGCGATCGCTCTGCATCAAGCGGTCGAGCTGCATGCGATGATCGACGTTAGCGACGGTTTGGCGGCCGACCTGCATCACATCCTCGAGGAGAGCGGCGTCGGCGCGACAATCCGGGCCGTCGATCTGCCCATCAGCGAGGCCGTACAGCGCATCGACGACCTGCGCACGCCAATCGAGCATGCGCTTTCCGATGGGGAGGATTTTGAGCTCCTGTTCACGGTCTCGCCCGAGGACGGCAGTCACCTTTGTGTTTTCCCCCGCGCGGCGTTCGCCTCTCACATATCGGTGAAATCACCTCCGAGCGGAGCTGCCTGTTGATCGACACCGACGGCAAGAGCACGCCCCTTCCGCCGCTCGGTTGGGTCCATTCGCTGGAGGACGACTCCGGGCCACGATCGAATGAGTGAGCATGCGTATTTCGCGGCTTGCCAAGCGCATGGCGAAAAGGTCGCCGCTTCGTGTCGTTCGCGTCGATCACTTCTCTTCGCTTCGTCTTCGCCGCAGCGTAAAGATCCAATCGCATCCCAGACGGCGGGAGACCTCGTACAGGGCGATCGGCCCGTAGATTCCGGCCGCCGTTTGGGCGATGAGCTGCGTCACCGGCTCGTGCACGCCGCAGCGGAGCAGCAATGACCGTGTGGCAGCCGCGACGATCGTGTGCGCCACATAAATTTGCAGCGACAGCAGGCCCCACCGTTCCACGAAAGGAGCGACGCGACAGGTCGCCAAAAGGCTGGCGACGGCCAGGCTCGCCAGGATACCGACGAACGCCAAGAACGTCGGGCTGACGGGCCAATCTCGTGCGAGGCACACTCCGATCAGCTCATAACCCGCGCAGGCCGTCAGCAGGCGAACGGTCACGGAGCTGACAAACGGGATCGTTCTCCGCTCGAACCATTCCGCGGCGACGGCTCCAGACGCCAGGTAGAGTCCGTATTTGCAGAACTCGTGGTACATCCAACTGACGTCCTCTGGCACGTTTGTATAGAGATGTCCGCCGTGCAGAACGGCGGCAATCAACAACACTCCGATTCGCGGGATGCCCAAGCGTCGCAGTCCGTAATACGCCAGCGACAGCCAGAAGAGCACATACAGAAACCAGAACTGCATGATCGGGTGGTAAAGAATCCGCCACCAGTCGCTGGGTGAGCTTTGCGAGAGGCCCGTCATTTCGCGGAGCGCTTCCTGCAAGAGCGACCAGACCACGTAGGGCCACGCGATCACTCTGAGCCGGCTCGACAGAACCTCGCTGAACGGCTTCCGGACCGATCGCTCGATCAACGCCCCTGAGAGGAAAAAGAAGAGGGGCATGTGGAAGGCATAGATCCACGCGACCGCCGCATGCAAAATCGCCATTCTTCCCGGAGTCGACTCGGTGACAATGCCGTGCTCGCCGAGGCCAATCAGCGCGTGGCCCAGCACGACCAGGAAGATGCCGATCCCCCGACCGTAGTCGTTGGCAGCGATTCTGCGAGAGGGTTCTAGATGCATGAACCGTGCGAGCCAGGCGGAGGCGAACAACGACAAACAGCCGATCGAACCAGCGCAGGCCCGCAGTCGACAGAATCTCAGTGCACAGAAACTCGGCGTCGAGCCGTGTGGGCCGGCGCGAGCCACCTGTTCTATCATGCCGGGGGCATGACCGAAAACCACCCACCTGTCGTTTGGCGTTAAACCGGCTGCCGCGCGTCCGCCGACGGTGGGGACGAATCCTCCTAGTGCGGAGAGTGAAAATACCATTCCCAGACGCAGCAATACGCGACAATTAATGACGCTGCCCCAACGGAGGCGGATTGGTATCGTGTCAGTTGCCGAGGCCGATTGAACAACGCCGCATCGCGGGTCTCGCCGATCCAATCCAGGACTTTCCAAGCAGACCAAGGTCGCTCTCGCCTCGATGGATCGCGCGGCGACCGAATCATGAACGCGATCGCGCGAGCCTGGAATTCGAGGATGAGCCAGATCGGGAACCATAGGATCAGGCCGGCGATTGCGATGATGAACCCGTCCGTCCAAGTCACGCTGCGACCCTTACCGATTCACGCGCGCGATTCCGCAAAATACGCTACGGAAGAAGCCCAGACCATTGCCGGAACTGACTTCGTGGGCGGCTAATCACTCGCCAATGACTTTCACCAGCACGCGTTTCGGTCGGCGGCCGTCGAATTCGCCGTAGAAGATTTGCTCCCACGGGCCGAAGTCGAGCTGACCCTTGGTGATCGCGACGACGACTTCGCGGCCCATCACTTGCCGCTTGAGGTGCGCGTCGGCGTTGTCCTCGCCCGTGCGGTTGTGGGCGTAAGTCGTGGGCGACGCGTCAAACGGGGCCAGCCGCTCGAGCCACTTTTTGTAATCCTCGTGCAGCCCCGACTCGTTGTCGTTGATGAACACGCTCGCCGTGATGTGCATGGCGTTTAGCAAACCCATTGCGTTGCGCACTGGCGTCTATGGTACACGGCACGCTACAACGACGCGAGCACCATGTCACTCTCCAATCACCTTGATAAGGACCCGCTTCGGGCGGCGGCCGTAGAAGATTTGCTCCCACGGGTCCGAAAGCGACTATTTGTCATCACCACGAACTTCGACATCAATCGACTTGCGGCGCTCGCGTACAGTATTGCCTCTCTCGTGGCTGAAGGTGCCATTTGGATAAATGGAGAGGACATAACCATTCGGCTTGTACAACATCCAGATCGCCGCATCGTAGTTCGGATTGAGACGGCGAGCATGGAGCACGCACCCGAGGTCAAAGGTGAAGCGTGTGGCCCCCGTTTTGGGCTGCACAGCCACGTTAACGAGTTGTTGACCTTGAAGCGCAAGTCTCGCCCGCTCGATTTTCTTATTCGACGAGCAAGCGGTTGCTAACGAAGCTGCATGCGAAGTCAGCCGCCAGTATGCGGAGGTAATCCAAAGCCACCATTGCCCGCGAACGGTGACAATTCGCTGCGCAGCGTTCTCCCTTACGCGTTCGAGTTTCGACGTCGTCTCGTAGGGCTCCCGCACCCGAAGCCGCGGCCGTCCGAAATTCATGGACAAATTCAAATACCGCTCGTGATTGACGTCCCAGCACGGTTCGCCGTACAGCGGCTTGAACGAGTTTTCGATGATGTCGTGGCGCATGTCACCGCAGTCACTATTCGCCGATGACTTTCACCAGCACGCGTTTCGGCCGACGGCCGTCGAATTCGCCGTAGAAGATTTGCTCCCACGGGCCGAAGTCGAGCTGGCCCTTGGTGATCGCGACGACGACTTCGCGGCCCATCACTTGCCTCTTGAGGTGCGCATCGGCGTTGTCCTCGCCCGTGCGGTTGTGGGCGTAAGTCTTGGGCGACGCGTCAAACGGGGCCAGCCGCTCGAGCCACTTTTTGTAATCCTCATGCAGGCCCGACTCGTTGTCGTTGATGAACACACTCGCCGTAATGTGCATGGCGTTCACGAGCACCAGCCCTTCCTGCACGCCGCTCTTCGCGACGATCTCAGCGACGCGCTCGGTGATGTTCTCGAACGCCATTCGCTCGGGGAGATTGAACGCGAGGTACTCTGTGCGCGACTTCATGAGCTACTCGCCGCGTTGCTGCAACTCGCCGGCAATTTCACTCGCCGATCCTCCCGATCGAGCGGCCGGGCTCTTCGCGATGGTCGTACACCGATGTTCCGGCGGGCACAGGCAACTTCTTATAGTCGAATTCATCAGCGGAAATTGGCTGGTTCACCGATTTCCAGGTAAACGCGATCGTCCGCCGCTCTTCCCAAAGTTTCGGCATGTCCCGATAAGTGCGGACGACGACGGGAACCGCCACTTCCCCCCGTTTCCCCCAGGTCACGTCTACGGTTGCCGGGGGTGTGTGATCTTTTCCGTTTTTGTCGAGAAAAGATATCGTTGTTCGTGTCGGCACGAAACCTAAACTCGAGTTGATCGTGGTGCGCCTCAGGATTTTCAGGAAGACGCCCGGTTCAGCATTACTGACGAGTATGTTTGTCGGAACCTCGATCGAAAGAAGATATCCTTCCGGATCGCGGCGCACGCTCACATGGCCCTTGGCAGCGTGTGCAGCAAGGAACTCCTCGAATTGCGCAAAAGACTGTGGCTCGGCGATTGGCCCCAAAAACCCCAGAGCCAACGGATCGACCGGCCTCTGCTCGTCCGAAAAGTAGGCGTGGGTCTTGGGGAAAAGTTCGATCATGCCGGTATTCATCCATACGGCCTGGTCTGCCTCGGTTTCCAAAACGAGGCACCGCTCAAGCGGCGCTCGTGATGTGCGCGTGCGTCGCAACTCATGGCGCCGCCGGGTTCGGCCACGGTCGCGGTCGAAAACGCCTCGCACTTCGTTAAAGATCCGACGTTGCACGCCTTCGTCTGTTTCCTGTGCGATGATTTCAGCCGCGAGAAATTCGCCGGAAAATACGGCGTCGTGTGCTGCGCGGATCTTTTTCAGGAGGAACGGCAATTCGTCACCGACTGCGGGCTGAACAGCTGCCGGAGGACGGGCGCCCAGCACGTCGGCGCTGCGAAAGACAATGCAGTCAAGGCGAGGAGGAAACGGCGGCCAATCGAGAGCTGCGGCATTCGTTTGCTCCTTGTCGCGGGGGAGCCGGTTAGCCTTTGGGTGCTTCGGCCTGTTTGCTGTCGGCGCCTGCAGGCGGTTGGGGGGCAGCGGGTGGCGTGGCCTTCGCTGGTGCTGCGGCGGTTGGCGATGCCGTGGCAGTTGCCGGTTCGGCGCGTTCGCGGGCCAGGAGGCCGATTAAAAATCCGCGCCAGGCGGCCACCTTCTGGGTGGACGAGAGACTGGAATTTGCTGCGTGCAGGTGTTCCTTCACCGCCCGGCCCTGGCCCAGGCGGCACGCGTAGGCCACGCACCACTCCATGGTCTCTTCTTTGAGATTGGGATCGAGGATCTCGCGGGCAAACTTGAAGGCCTTGTCGAACTGCCCGCTCGACACGAGTCGGTCGACGATGATCAATCCTCCCCGCTCCTGATCCGAGCGTTCGAGGCCTTCGATCGACTTGAGGCCCTGCGCCAATTCGCTCGGAGTGGCTTCGCTCGCTTTGGAAATCCCGTCATCGAGCACCGCGAGCGCCTTTGGCGGCGTGCCGGCGACCGCTTTGCGGATTGCCGTGAGGGTCTTTTCGTCGCGGTTGTCTGCCTTGCTATTGAGGCGCAGGATCAGTTGCCACGGCAAGGCGGTTCTCGCGAAGGGTTCCATGCGGTCGACGTCGCCCGCGGTCACTCGGTTGCTGATCAGCTTCCAAAGCTCCGCCGGATCGGCCCACGCAAGGGCCGTGTCTAGGATCTCGAGTTCCAGCGCAAATCGCGCCTCGGCCGCCGGCCCGAGAACATCCCTGAGATTGTGCCCGTACTGAGCTGCGGCCGCATCGACTTGCGCATCGCGCAATTTGAGCGTAGTCCGCAACTCGGCACGCAGGCCGGCGCGATCCGTCTTGTTGATTCTTTCCTTTGCATCGACGGCAGACGGGCTGGGGGCAGAGGCTCGCAGGCAATCGAGCGCGATCGACAGGCTGCGATTGGCGTCGGCGACCTGGCCCAGCCCCGCTCGCAAGCGGGCGATCTCGGCGTAGGCGAACGCGTTTTGATGGGCCGGCCCGGGATCGGACGGTTGCCATTCGTAGATTTCCTTGAGCGACGGCAGCTCAAACTCGGCGCCCGCTTGTGCCGACCCGAGGGCCGTCACGGCCGCTTTGAGTTCGCTCTCGGCTCCCGCCCGGTCGTTGGCTCGCAAACGCAGCAAGCCGAATCGCGCGTGGCTCCGCGCTTGGGCAGCCGGCTTGAGCTTCGAGAGCACGGCGTCGAGTGCGGCGGCGTTTTGGTCGTCGACCGGCTTGACGCTCGACAATTTGGCGCGCTCGACCGCTTCGAGCCAGGAGATCTCGCATTCCGCTCGCAGGCTCTCGTCCGGGATCGATTGCGCAAGCCGCAACGCTTCCGCGGGGAAGCCCTTGGCCACAGAGATCTCGACGACCGCGGGAAGTTGCAGCGACTGCACGTCGAACAAAGGACGCTCCTGGTCGGCGCGGTCGATGTCGTACGAATTCCACGCCACGGCGCGAGCCTCGGCTGCGGCCAGGCGTCCCGCCGCAAAACTCGACGGAAATCTTGCGACCAGCGCCGGGGCCTCTTTGTCTCGTCCGGCGGCAGTCAGCGCCGCGGCCAGCCAGGCGCTCGCATCGATCGAGAAGACTCCCTCGCCGGGCAGATCGGCGGCGGCCTTCGACGACTCTTCGAGGCTCTTTTCGGCGGCCGCTTTGTCACCCGACTTGAGGTGCCACCAGGCAATCGCCGTGAGAGGAGGAACGCGGTAGAAGGTCAATCCGTTCTCCGCGTTGTTGAGCGGCCCGAGAAATTTGGACGCCAGTTCGAGGTTGCCGCAGTCGGCGGCCGTGTGCGCGACGATGCGATCGCAAAGGGGTCGACTGCGGTTGTGGCCTTGATCTTGTGCGGCGGATGACATCATGGCGAGCACGGGATCGCGTTCTTCGCTCACTGTGAGCGGCTTTTCCACCACGGGCGGCGCCGCATTCGCATCGTTGGCTTTGTCCTTAGTCGCGTCAGCAACTCGCGGATTGATCCCCGGCGCAGGTTCGGGATTTTGGTTCTGGTGGATAGCCTCCGGTTGGTTCTTGATGAAAAACCCGACGGCACCGGCAATCAGAATGACGGCGCTCAGACCCGTCAGCAGGTTCTTCGCTGTGAGCTTCTTCGGAGGCGCTTCTTCTTCATCTTTCTCTTTTTCAGGCTTCGGCACGATGAAGACGGGCACCATGCATTCGCGATTGGCGCAGCGGACTTCTTTGCCGACCGACGAGCGGGGCACGTAGCCGATGGTTTCGCACATCGGGCAGCGAACTTTGTACGGGCGAGTCTGCGAGCGCTGGCGTGAGGCCTGCGGAACGTCGAGTCCCGCGCTCGAATCGACCTTGAACGATTCCTCGAGCGCCTCATCCGCCGCGCTGCGGGCGGCCTTCTCGGGACTCTTTTTGTCTTGCGGGGCAGAAGACTTGCCTGAACTCGGACTGCCGGGCCGTTGCGAGGCGGCCGGTTTATTCGGGCTGGTTGTTCGGCTCGGCGGCGCCGCAGACGGCGCGGGAGGCGCGGGCCGGCTGGCCGTGGCGGGCCGCGCAGGACTGGCTTTGCTCGCGGCCGCGGCCCCCTTATTCAGTGGTGCGCCGCAGAACGGGCACAACTCCGCTTCGTCGTCGAGTACGGATTGATGGCAAGACGGACAGGACGGGAGTTCCATAGACCTTCCGAAGTGAAACGTGCCGGGCCCGAAGATCTTCGCCGAGGGGGAACGAGCGAGGCCGGCGCAATTTTATCGGTCGGATCGACCTTTTCACAGACCCGCGCGGTTTCGTGCACGGTTGGAGTGTCGGCGGGGAGACGGCAATTGCCACCTCGAAATGGCAGTGTTAAAATGAGGGCTGTCGACGCGCAGAGCGGCCGTTTAGTACGCGATCAACGGACGATTTGACGCGCACGCGCAAGAGTTGCCGCTTCCTGGACCAAATTTTCCCGGCCCAAATTTTCCCGGCCCAAATTTTCCCGGCCCAATTCTGGTTGTGGCGACGCGAGAGGGTGCCCCGCCCCATGGACAGCCGCGACAATCCCTTGTTCTGGTCGATCCCGTGCGGCAATTGGTTCATGACCCGCGTGCGGGTCAGCCTTCTGGTCCCGCTGCTGATCGTCTGCGCGCTGCCGAAGTTCGGCGTGAAGCTCTCGTTGGTGATGGGGGCTATCTTCCTGGCTTCCCTTTTGATTCATGAGCTGGCCCATGTTTTTGCCGTGCGGCTCACCGGGGGCGTGGGAAACGAGATCCTGATCTGGCCCTTGGGCGGCCTTGCGTTTGTCCAGCCAGCGGCCAATTTCCGCTCGCAGTTTTTGACTCCCGCGGCCGGACCTCTTTCCAATCTGCTGGTGTGCGGCGCGATCGCCATCTCTCCGCCGATGATGCGGTCGGGCGCCTTTCCGGCCATTCTCAATCCGCTGATCTTTCCGGTCGATCCGTCGCATGCCTTGGCTGAGGCTTGGGTGCTGGACGTTCTGAAAGTCGGTTTCTGGTGCAACTGGATCCTGCTACTCGTCAACCTGCTGCCGGTGTTTCCGCTCGACGGGATCCGCATGACGTTGGCGGTCCTCAAAAACCGGGTCGACATCGAGTCGGCGGCCGAGTCGGCGATTCGCATCAGCTTCATCGTTTCGGCCCTGACGATGGGGGCCGGCCTGATATTCGACAGTACGTGGGTCGTGTTCTTCGGCGCGCTGGTGCTGCTCTACACGTTTTTCGAGTGGGTGCAGCTGCGCACGGCCGACACCTTGGACGACTCGTTCATGGGGTACGACTTCTCGCAGGGCTACACCAGCCTCGAGCGCTCGACCAAGCAAAACCAGCCGGCCGGTCAGCGACGGAAAGGCTGGATCGAAAGCTGGCGCGAAAAGCGCCGCACCGAGAAGGAGCGACGAGCCAAGCTCGAAGTCGAACTGGCGCAACAACAGCTCGACGCCATCCTCGAAAAAGTGCACCAGCAGGGAATGGGCTCGTTGTCGGACGCCGAACGCCGACAACTCAATCGCGCGAGCGCCCGGCTCCGCGACCGCGGCAAGCAGGCCGATTGACGGGTCACCGACCTTTGCCGATCCGGGTGGCACTGGCTTGTCCGCCAGTGGGCTTTGTGACCCGTGAGAAAACTGCATTGGCGGACAAGCCGCCAGTGCCACCCGACGCGCAACTCCGCGCCGCTGCATGCGGCGCTCGGCTAGCGAGGCGCGTCAGCCGAACACGTCGAGCACGCGTCCGTTTTCCACCAGCGGCACCGGGCGGCCCTGGGAACTCTGCACGCGCATTTCGGGGTCGATGCCGAACGCTGAGAAAATCGTGGCGGCCAGATCCTCCGGACGCGTCGGATTGTCGAGTGGATAAGCGGCTTGGGCGTCGCTGGCTCCGTAAGTCGATCCGCCGCGGACGCCGGCACCGGCCAAAAGCGCCGGGAAAAGGGTGCTCCAGTGCTGGCGGCCCCAGTTGGCGTTCGCGCGCGGCGTGCGTCCCATCTCGCCCAGCGCAACGACGAGAGTCTCGTCGAGCAGGCCTCGCTTGTCCAAGTCGGTCAGCAGCGCGGAATATGCCTGGTCGAACGTCGGCAGCAAATGATCCTTGACGTCGCGGCTGTTGAGATGGGAATCCCAGCTGTAGCCGTCGACCGCGTCGTAGTGCACAGTGGCAAATCGGACGCCGGCTTCAACGAGCCGACGCGCCATCAAGGTCGACTGTCCAAACAGGTGGCGCCCGTACCGATCCCGCGTCGCGGCCGATTCTCCGCGAATGTCGAGCGCACGGCGCGCCTTGTCGGAAGTCACCAGCGCGAGGGCGCGCTGTTCTGATTCGTCGTAACCATCGAGTGCGCGGCTGTGATCGATGCGGCGACAGAACCGATCGAACTGCTCGACCAGCGTGCGGCGCCGGTTCAATCGGTCGAGGACCAGATCCTTCGAGTCTGCCAGGCCTTGGATCTGGAAGCGCAGCTCGCTGTCGGAGCAGTTGCGCCAATACGGATTGTCGGTGGGGCCGCGCTTGTCGATCGCCGTGGTCACCGGCTCGTAAGCGGAACCCAACCAGCCGGCATGCTCGCCAGGCCGATGCAGAACAAGGCCCTCTTGCAGTCGTCCGAGCGAATTGGGCAGGACAACGTAGCGGGGCAATTCTTCCGCTCCGCTCGTCGTCGGTGCCCGCAAACGAGCCGAGACCACCGAGCCCATCGCGGGCCAATCATTCGGGGTGGCGTTAAAGCCTCCGCCTATGGGAACGCTCCACGGGTGTCCGGTCTGCAGGTAGTGGCCGGCCGAACTGTGATCGTTGTACGGGTGGCTCATCGTGCGGATGACGCAGAACTTGTCCGAAACGGCTGCGGTCCGCGGGAGGTGTTCGCTGATCAACAAGCCGGGCGTGCGGCTGGCGATGGGTCGAAATGGTCCGCGGATTGCATCCGGGGCCTCTGGCTTCAGATCGAATGTCTCGAGCTGGCTCGGTCCGCCATAAAGAAACAGGAAAATGACCGAGCGTGCCTTGGCCTTGCGAATGGCGCCGGCGGCCTCGACGGCATCAATTCGGGCAAGAGAACTGCCCAAAAGTCCTGCGCCCGCCGCCTGAAGCAACGTTCGTCGCGTCAGACCGTCACAGGCGTGCGAGGAGGAGCCAAGCAGGGTAAGCACGGAGTGCAGCCGCCCTGGGATTTACGATTCACCCATCAGCGAAGGCCAATGTATCGACAAGCACTTATGAACGCAAGTTTCAATCCAGTCTATGTTTGTGCGCTCCAGAATCGCGTGGGGGCGACCGCGACGCGCGGTCCAAGATTTTTCCGTAAGTCCCTATCGAATCGCCTCAAGATTCCCCGAACGCGGGCGAAGAACTCGGTAATGAGGACGGAGCATTGAGCTCCTCCCACGGCAGCTTACAAGGTGAGCTTTCACGGTATTCCAAGTCCTGATCGCTCGTGCGAGGGGAGTCAAAAGTCATGTTAAAGAAAATTGTGATCGGTACCGGAGCAGCGGCTTTGTTGGGATCGTTGGTCTTCGGCCGCGACGTCGTCAGTTACGCCACAACGGCCTGGTCGGCCACTCGGGACGCGGTCAAACGCGAAGTCCCGGTTGAGTTTCAAATTGAGCGGGCGCGAACGGCCGTGGCTCAACTGGACCCGGCCATTAAGCACACGCTGAAGGTGATTGCCGAGCAGCAAGTCGATATCGAACACATGAACAAGCAGATCGACCAGCGAACGGCCGATCTGCAGACCGCGAAGGATCAGATGCTGACCCTGAAGCACGATCTGGAGTCGGGCAAATCGACGTTTCGTTACGCTAGCTTCGAGTACACGGCCGAAGACGTGAGGCGCGACGTCCGCACTCGGTTCGAGCGCTTCAAGGCCGCACAAGCGATGCTTGAACGCGATCGAAAAATTCAGAAGTCGCGTTCGCAGGCGCTGTTCGCTCACGAAAAGCAGCTCGACCAGATGCTGACGCAGAAAAAGGACCTTGAAGCCCAGGTCGAACAGCTCGAGGCGCGCATGCAGACGATCCGCGCCGAACAGTCCGTCAGCGTGCCGGACATCGATGAATCGGAGCTTTCCAACGTCAAGCGGTTGATCGCCGAGGTCAACAAGCAACTCGACGTGCAGGAGAAGCTGCTCGACTCGACCGGCCATTTCGGTCAGGGGCTGATCCCCGTGGACACCAAGCCGGCCGTCGAGCTGAGCAATGTGACCGCTGAGATCGATGCCTACTTCACCCCGGCGCAGGACAAGAAGTCGTCGGACAGCGTAAAGCCGGCTCCTCAGGTCGTGACAGCCGAGCGGTCGAAGTAACTCTCCGACATCTTCTTTGGGCAACAGCGACTGCCCCGCCCAAGTCGGTGCGACTGAGGCGGGGCGGACCGGCCTCGGATAGTGACGAGCGGCCGGTGTGAGTTGGCCGGTGGCTTTGAGACCTTCAGCCGAATACCACCTTAGAACTGGAACGGCCGGAATCAAAGCGCCGGCCAGCTCATGCTGGCCGCTCGCCGGGGTAAATCGAGTGGACGTCGCGAGCCCGGCGACTCAGTCAAACGGCTGCCCGGCTCGACTTTCCAAACATTGATCCGCACGGCAGATCGGTCGAGACTTTCTCAGTGAACCGTTTTGTCTGCGGATGCGTTAAGATGCAAGAAGCGGCGAGAAAACGGTCTCAAGCGTCTGCTCTCGATTTTGCAGCCGGCTTGAGTGGGACGGAAAACGACCATGGCGACCGGTTTCTCCAGGAGCGAATCCGCTTTGAACGGCCCGACGCCGGTTGAAAGTTCCCCCTCGAAGGACTGCTACTTCCTCTGGGTTGATGGAGTGGGAGCGTTTCAACTCTTCACGTCGGGGGAGGTCACCATCGGGGGGCCGACTCGCGACAAGCAACCGGCGGACCTCGTGCTGCTGGCCAACCTGTCCCGAAGGCATGCGACCTTCATACGCTCCGAAGAAGGCTATGTGTTGGAAGCCCATGCCGCGTGCAAGGTGGCCGATCGACCGATCGAAGGACGGACCCACATGAACAACAATTATCGACTCGAGCTGGGTTCGGGCGTGCGGCTGCGGTTCCGCATTCCTTCGGTGTTGAGTGCGACGGCCGTGATCGACTTCGCAAGCGACCATCGACCCACGCGCAGCATCGACGGCGTGATTCTGATGGATGAAACGTGCCTCTTGGGGCCGACGGCCGACAATCACGTCGTCTGTCCCGATTGGGGTCAAACGGTGCTTTTGTACAAAAAAGCGGACGGGTTCTGGTGCAAGTCGCAGTCGCCGGTCTCGATTGATGGCAAATTGATGCCCGAGAGCGGCGGACAGGTGAAACCCGGCAGTTACGTGAGTGGTAACGACTTTGGATTTCGTCTCGAAGCCTGCACCTGAGGACGGCGATGATTGAATTCGTGGTGAGCAGTGTGGTGGGATTGATTTCCGGCCTCTTCTGGCTGGCGTTTACGGCCTTTATGATCTGGATGATTGTCGACTGCGCGCTGCATGAATCGCGAGTCGGCAACGAACGGCTGATTTGGATCATCATCATGGTCTTCGTCCCGTATGTGGGCGCGATCGTGTACTACCTGTTCCGTCGTCCGGAGCGGATCCGGGCGTTCGGGAGTTGAGGTTGACCTGTCGGGTTGGTCGGTCCTTTGGGAACCGGCGAGTCATGAGTGCGATGTCGCCGATAAAGACGGGTGGCTGCCATGGTCGAGACATTGACCTTAGCGGGCAAGTTACAGGAACCTCAGCCTAACGGCCCCAAATCCATGAAGTTCACATTTCAGCCCGAATCAAAGCCGCTCGACGGTTACACCATCAAGCGGGCCATCCACCGGGGCGGCTTCGGCGAGGTGTATTACGCCCTCACCGACGCCGGCAAGGAAGTCGCGCTCAAGCTGCTCAAACAGCACTTTGACGTTGAGCTGCGCGGCGTATCGCAGTGCCTCAATCTGAAACACGCCAATCTGGTGACGATCTTCGACGTCAAAAAGGACGCCGACGGCGATCACTGGGTGATCATGGAATTCGTCGCAGGCAAGAGCCTCGCCCAGGTGCTCGACGAGTATCCGGACGGCATGCCGATCGAGGACGTGACCAAGTGGCTCGCCGGCATGGTTGAGGGGCTCAGCTTCCTGCACGATCGTGGGATCGTTCACCGAGACTTGAAGCCTGGCAACGTGTTTCTGGAAGCCGGAGTCGTCAAGATCGGGGACGTCGGGCTCTCCAAGTTCATCTCCGAGAGTCATCGCAGCGCGCAGACACAGAGCGTTGGCACCGTCTACTACATGGCCCCCGAAGTCGCGCACGGCCGCTACGGCCGCGAGGTCGACGTCTACAGCCTGGGCATCGTGCTCTACGAGCTGTTGACGGGGCGCGTGCCGTTTGTCGGCGAGTCGGCCGGCGAGATCCTGATGAAGCATCTCTCCGAGCGGCCCGACTTGTCGCCGATTCCCCGCCGCTTCCGGCCGATTCTCGCGCAGGCGCTCGAAAAGGATCCGTTGCGGCGAACTCCGACCGTGCGGCAGCTCTTGGAGGATTTCAAGCGGGCGGCGGCCGGATACGAGGCTCCGCAGCCGATTCCCGAGGATTCGTTCATCCATCAGACGATGGCCGATTCTTCCACTCTCGATCGCGAGCGCAGCCAGGACCGGGCGCATGCGGCCACCATCAATTTTCCGCAGGGGAATACTCCAGCGCCGGTCGTTCCGCAGCGGCCCGGGTCCCCCAACCTGAAGGACATATTTGCCGGCGACGTGGCTCGAGCGATCAAGGTGGCAGAAGAGGCTGCGCGCCGCGCGGGCCAAATCGCCGACCGGGCCTACCGCAAGTCGTACAATAAGCGGTATTCGAGGTATGAGCGCAAACGGGAACGGTGGGCCCGCAAAGCGCGGCGGTGGCGCGATCAATACCCAACGTTCTGGGGCTGGCACGCCGTGCGCAACAATCGAAATCAGACGGCCCAGACGGCGGCTTATCCGCAGCCGCGACCGGGAGCCCCTGGCGACTCGCGCGGACCGTTCGCGCCGAGTCTGTGGCACGGGGCGACTTGGTTCAAACTCGTCATCGTCGGATTGGTCATTCTGGCGTTGATGCCCCGACCGATTGCCGGCGCCACGTTCGAGGTTGTCTCCACGTTCGCACTTATCGGCGGCTTGCTGTATTTCGCCTTTTGGGGCGTGACGATTGCCGTCCGTGGGAAATCTAGGGGATCGGCGGTGCCGCCGGCGAACCAAACAAACGCCGGGATTTCTTCGCCGCCTGGCGCCGCGCCGGCGGCTGCCGCCGTTCCAGTGCCGAATGCAGGTCCGGGTGTAGTGCCCGTGCGCCTCGTCGGTTCGCCCGGCGTGCGGCGGTGGACGGTTCTCGATCCCGATACGCTGCGCGGCATTCCGCTCCGTCAGCGCGTGAGCGAGCTCTCGCTCTCGCTGACTTACGCCGCCTTGTCGACTGTCTCTGATCGTGGCCGGGTTGTCTTGGGCGACCGGGCTATTCACCGACTGGTCGCAGGTCGCGCAATTCGGCGGCACGTTGTTGGCAGGATCGTGGCTCATCCTGGCGCAGGCGAAGTTCATGGAGGGGACCGGGATGGACGCGGCCACGCGTCGCGTGGCTCTCGTGCTGTCCGGCCTGGCAATCGGCGGAGTGTCGTTGTGGCTCAGCCAGCTGTTGGTCGCCACTCTGCCCACCACCGACCAGTATCATGCCGCTCACGTCGCGTTCGATCACATCGGGCCTCACGAACTTGTCGAAGCAGGGACCAAGGGGCAGCCTTCCACCCTCGGATACATGGTCTTTTTCGGCGGGCTTTTGGCTCTGCAACGCTGGTGGCGGCAGGCCGATTCGTTCCGACGCAAGCGACTGGCGATCTGGGCCATTATCCCCTCCTCCTTGGTGGGGCTGGCAATCACGATGCTGTTTCCGTTTCCAACCGTGTGGGGCACCATCTGGGCGGCAGCTCTGTCTGCGACCGTCCAGTTATCGGCAACCTGGTGTTCGCCGAGCGAACGGGTCGCGCTGATGGAGGCGGCCAACCATGCTTAACGTTTTCCTGAGTCATAGCCCGCTGGGCTGGGACTTGAGTTTCCAGCTTGGATCGAGTGGCGGAGTCCTGGGATTCTTAGCAGTGCCGCTGGCCTTCGTGGCCCTGACCGGGGTGGCCGTCTGCTGCCTGGCGGCCATGGCGCACGGCAGCGGTCCGCCTCAATACGATCGGCGCGGAAGGATATGTCGACGAGGGAGTCGATTCTGGGTCTATCCGCTCGTGATCTGCGTGATCGTGTTGGCGAGTCGGGGGCTCAAAGACCACGTTCATGGCACGATCTCTGTCGACCCGGATAACCGCCCGACTGTTGTGCGGACTGAGCGTCTCGAAGACGCCGTCGCGCGCCTCGAAAGGGACCTCGATCGCGCTGGAAATCAGATGGATCGGACGATCGATCGCACGGGGACTCAAATCGATACCCAGGCCGACCGCGGGGCGACGCAGATGGCACAACAACTCGAGCGGCTGGCCGCACAAATCCAACGGCAGCTCGGACTCGTCAAACGCCAGATTTCGCGCCGTCATCGAGTGCCTTCTCCCCCGGTGGAGTTAGCTCAAGCTCAGGACGATCCTATCGTTGTTGAGCCGAGTCCGCCGGCACTGCCGATTCTGGGATTGATTCCGCCCGACGGTCCGGTCCCTGCCGCTCCGCCGGCTGTCCCGTCAGCGCCGCGCGCCCCGGCGACGCCGGCCCTGGGAGCTTCGGGCGAAGTGGCTCAGTCATCCGCCGCTTCGTCGTCGGCCAGCGCTCCGTCCGCGACCGCGCCGAAACCCAGCGGGAACGCATCGCAGGCTTCGTCGTCGGCCGACACCGCCGCAAGCGCCGATTCCGTGGGCGAACAGCTGCCCGAATGGACCAAGACTGAAAACGTGGATGAAGGGAGCCGCAAGCTGGTGGTCGTGGCGGGCGGATTTGCCGGTTCAGAAAAAGAGGCCGAGCAAGACGCGCTCGAGGCGGCTCGGTCGGTCGTCGGCAAAGCGATTCAGCAGGCCGACCCCAAGGTCGGGGAGTGGCTCCCGTCGGCCGAAGCGGTTCGAGAAGATGCGGTGCGTCACACCTTCGTCGAGAAAATCCATCGCAAAACGGTCAGTACCGGGACACCGTTTATCGTCTACCGCGCGTACCACCAGGTCGAGCTCTCGCCCACAGTCTTCGACCAGCTCGTCTCCAATTGGAGGAACGAAGTGCTGCCGGGTCGTCTCGAAGCCCTGGGAGGCATTGTCGCCCTGTTGACGTTGACGTTCGCCACCGGGGCCGCCTATTTTCGATTGGATGAGCGTACGCACGGGCGGTATCGCGGCCGGCTGAAGCTCGCGGCCGTCGCGATCATTAGCGCGGGCGTGGCCGCCGCGGGCGCGCTGGCTGGCTCGCTGGTCTAAGTCGCCGGTCTATTGAGGGATGGGCTCAAGAGCGGCTGCCGGCCGTCGTTTAGAGGACGGGATTTGTGCCGAGAGATGCCGCGGAGTCCGTGCTTGTCATCGAGGTTCGCCGCGGAAGCGAGCAAGCCTGGCAGGATTTGATCGCTCGCTACGAAGGCCGGCTGTTTGCCTTCGTCGACAGCCGCCTCCGCAACCGCACGGCCGCCGAAGACATCGTTCAGGACACGTTCTTGGGCTTTCTGGTGAGCCTGCCCAACTACGACGCGGCCACGCCACTCGAGACGTACCTGTTTTCGATCGCCGCCCACAAGCTGACCGATGCCCTGAGGCGCAAGGGCGCAGGCCGACGATCCCTCTCTTGGTGCAGGATTCTCAAGGCGGCTGGAACGAGCCGGCCGGCGATGACCGCCGCGCCTCGAGCCTTGCCCAGAGCCGCGAACGCCGCGTCGCCGAAGAACATGTCGTCGCGGAATGCATGCGTTCGCTGATTGAAGGCTGGAAGGCGGCCGCCGAGATCGAGCGGTTGCAATGCATTGAGCTGTTGTTCGTGCTGGGCTGGAGCAACAAGACGGTTGCCGAACGCCTGGGCATCACCGAGCAGGCGGTCGCCAATCACAAGCACTTCGTGGTCGCGAAGCTCAAAGAGGCAGCGAAAAAAGCCCGCCTGCGCGACTTCAACCCGGCCGATTTCGGCTTGATCTAAAAGAGCCGCGCAAGAAGTAAGCGGCATATTTTGTTGCGGGCTAGCCGCGTTACGTTTTTGCTGGGACCCATGCAGCTAGCTCGCACGAGCCGCCTGCGGCGGACCGCCTACTTCGTGCGCGGCTCTTAAGATGACACAGATCGAGGACGAAAATCCAAAAATCCGGTTAACGCTCGTGGCCGATTGCGGTCGGGCAGGTGTCAGCGTTCGCAAGCTGCCTGTCCGGGAACCCGGCCGCGATGAGAGTCTTGCTCGTCAATCCCCCCTACCAAACCCTCACCTCGAATTTCGGAGTAGGCCACCAGGTTCCGTTGGGGCTTTTGATGGTCGGCGGGCCCCTGCTCGACGCCGGGCACGACGTCCGTCTTCTCGACGCGGAATGCCGTCGTCTCAAGATCCGCGACATCCTGCGTGCGGTTAAGGAGCTCGATCCAGACGTCGTGATGACAGGCCACGCGGGCTCAACGCCGGCCCACTCGATCTGCATCGACATGCTCCGTGCCGTCAAGGACGTTGGCCCGCGCGTGATCACCGTCTACGGCGGTGTCTATCCGACGTATCACGCCGAACTCGTACTCAAGCGGGAGCCGTCCGTCGATGTTATTGTGCGCGGCGAAGGAGAAGCGACGTCGCTGGAACTCGTTCAAACGATTCAGGCTTCCCGACGCAGCCGTCAACCGGGGCTTTGTTCCTCGCTCGACTCTGTCGCGGGGCTTGGATACCGGTCCGGCAATCGAATTGTTCTGACTCAGGAACGAGCGCCCATCCGGGCTCTCGATTCTTATCGGACCGCTTGGGAGGTGATCGACGATTGGTCGCGCTACGGGTGCTTCGGGCTCGGCCGCGCGGCAATTGTGCAGTTCTCGCGCGGTTGCCCGCACCGCTGCACCTACTGCGGGCAGCACGCCTTCTGGGTTCAGTGGCGGCACCGGGATCCCGTGAAACTGGTCGATGAAATCGAGTGGCTGTACCGGTCCCACGACGTCCGCTTCATCACGCTGGCCGATGAGAATCCGACCACGAGTCAGGAACTATGGCGGCGATTTCTGGCTGAAGTGGCTGCGCGGAAACTGCCCGTGCGGTTCTTCGCCACTATCCGCGCCACTGACATTGTTCGGGACGCCGATTTTCTGGCGTTGTACCGCGAGGCTGGCATTCTGTACGTGCTGATGGGCGTCGACTCGACCGATGCGGCCGTGCTCGAGCGAGTGAACAAAGGCTCGACGACGCAACATGACCTCGAAGCCTGCCGCCTGCTCAAACAGCACGGCATCTTCTCAATTTTGGGTCACCTCGTCGGCTTCGAGGAGGAGACCTGGGCGACGATGCGAGCGGCGCGGAGCCGGCTGGCACGCTACGAGGGCGATTGGCTCAACGCCATGTACGTCACGCCGCACAGTTGGACGCCGCTTGGACGAGAGGAAATGCAGCGGGCGATCGAACCGGATCAACGAAAGTGGGATTACCGTCATCAGGTCCTCGGACAAAAGCACCTGCGCCCTGGCAATTGTTCTTGTGCGTGAAGTGGACGGAGCTTTGGTTCCACCTGCGACCACGGCGGTTGTGGGCGATCGCGCGGAACAGCTCGCAGTTTCAGCGTCGTCAACTGCTGTGGGTGCTGCTGCACATCGGGATGGTCTGGCTGGCCGAGATCCTGGAATTCGTTATTGATTCCATTACGAGGCCAATGCCGGACGCGCGCAGAGCGGTCTAGCGCGCGAGGCGCCAGCACTTGGCCCGGAGGATGCGGCCGTCGGCGAGCTAATCCAGATTACTGCCGCCGGGAAAACGCCGACGCTTGCAGCTCGTGCACTCGACTAAAAAGACGAAAGAGCCGCGCACGAAGTAAGCGGTCGGATCGATGTTGGGGACGCCGATCAAAACCGCTTACTTCGTGCGCGGCTCGTTCAGACTACTGGCCGATCACGAGCAAGCTGTTGTTGCGCCGGCCGACCTGCACCGGATTCGCCGGGTCGACACGCCATTTTTTGCCGTCGACCAGGAACTTGTATTCGTGCCGGCCGGGAGGCAGGTCGAGGGACGCACTGTAGAAGCCGTCCTGGTCCGGGCCCGACATCCGCGCTTCGTCCTTCTTCCAGCCGTTGAAAGAACCGGCGACATAGACCGACTTCGGAGTCTTGGCCGGCCGGTAGCGGAAGACGGCTTGATAGCGATCTTTGCCCTTCGGCGTGACGCGCGGCAGGCCGAGTGAGAAGTCCTGGTTGGCCGGACAGTAATAGTACGAGCCGACCATCATTTCGTCCCAGGTCTGGTCGCCCCAGTGGACGGACCGAGTCGGGTCGGGGTTCGCGAGGTTGTCTGCTGAGTTATCGAAGGCCGCTTCGCAAAAGAGCCTCGATCCGGCCGGCATCAGCTTGGGTTCGGCCAGCCAATAGACGTTCTGCCAGTTGAAGTCGTAGCGTGGCACGTCCAAGAGCACTTCCTTCTTGCCGCCCGGGTAAATCGCCGTGAAGCGGAATGCCTTGCCGCGGAAGTGCATGTGGGGCAGCATCGCGTAGATCAGCGTGTCTTCGTCGAAGTCGTCGTCGGCTTCGAGGCGGAAGTTTGACTCTCCCGGAGGGATCAGGAACTGAAAGTTGACGACCGCCCCCATCTTCAGCTCTTTGCGGACCTTCTTGGGATCGTCGAAGACCAGGCCGACTTCGCTCTGGTCGAACTGTTCGCTGCCGTTGGGCGTGTAGTGCATCTGAAAGACGAGTCTCGAACCGGCCGGGACCCGCCGTGAAACGCCTTCAGGCGGAATCATCGCGGGCGTGCCGGGAGCGAACGAGCCGATGGTGCGGAAGAGGGGATCTTCCGGCCGCGGCTCCTTTTGTTCCGGGGGAACGAAGAACAAGACCATGTGGTGTACGACGGACGGATTGCCCGCGTGCCCTTCCGTTGCCCGGACCCAGACGTCATGTTTAAAGCCGGGGTCGATGGTGAAGTACTGGTATTGCACGATTCCCGTCGCGCGAACCTTGAAGGGCTTGGGCATCCGCACGACCAGATCCGGTTTGGGGATGCGCCAGCCGCTGGCAAACTCGGGCTTGGGCAGCTCGCGCCGATCGGCGGAAAGAGTGCCTTCCGGCGTTCCGTTGTCGATCCAAGTGCACAAAAGTCGCGTCTCTTCGTCAGAGAGGCGGCAGTCGTTGGAGAATTTCCCGTACTTGGGGTTGGCAAACCAAGGGGGCATCCGGCGGCTCTCGACGACCTCGCGGATCGTGGCCGCCCACCCCGACGCGTCCGCGTACGTGGTCAGCGAGAAGGGGGCAATTTCTCCAGCCTGGTGGCAGCCCACGCAACGCGACTGCAAGATCGGCGCAATCTGGTTCGCGTAGGTCACGTCCCCCTTGGGCTGGCGGTTGACGCGACCGATCCGGCAGCCAATCGACTCGACGGCCGCCGTCTGTACGCTCTTGCCTTCCAAGATCGCGTCGAGCGCGTCCTGCAGATAACGGTTGATCGGTTTATTCCGCCCGTAGCCGATGCCGAACTGATCGTCGATGCGTCCCCAATACCGAACCACGCGCGCCTGATCGAGAAGAAAAACTTCGGGCGTGCGGCAAGCGCCGAGTTCGTCGGCGATCTTGCTGCCGGGATCGCGCAAGATCGGAAAGCCGATCTTATGGACGCGCTGGAAGTGTTCGATCTCGGACAGCGTGTCCTGTTGATTCGAGTCGATTCCCACGAACTGGACCCGCTTGTCGGCGTACTTCACGGCCAGTTCGCCGAGTTTCGGGCCGTACTGCCGCGCGAGCGGACACTCGGTACACAGGAACACGACGACGACGGCTTTTTTGTCCTTCCAATCTTCGAGAGATCGCGCCGCACCCAACACGTCCCTCAGTGCCAGGTGCTCGATCCGTTTGCCGACGCTCGTCGGGCTCTGCTGGGCCGGAGTTTTGACCGCTTGAGTTGGCAGAACCGGGTTTTGCGGGGTCGGACTATTCGGAGTGGCCGACAACAGCAGCGTCAGCAACAGAGACGAGGAAGTGACAGACGCCATCGAGTGTCTCCCAGGGGCGCGGCCAAGCCCTCCTGGCCGCCGGCGTCCCGCTCAAGTTGGAAAACCTTACATCCGCCTGATGGGAGGTTGGAGCCAGTCGTCGAACAGAACGTTGGGATTCGCCGGACAGCCCGGTTCACAGGAGCCTATCGGTCACAGGAGCCTATCGGCAAATCCGCGGCCCGGTCGCAGGGCGTTGGCCCGCCGCTGTAAAAAATTCGCTCTAAAAAATTCACAGTGCGAAAATTTCACGTCGAAATTTCACCTGCGACCGGGCCGGCATCCCGGAGCTCACGGGCACGGCTTCCCTCGAGGCAAAGAGGGGTTCGAGAAGAGCCCAACCGCGAGCGTCCCGGGATGGACGGATTTTCATGTCGGGAACGATGCGATAACATTCAATACGCGATGAATACCCTGTCCCCGCACCGTCCGGTTTCACGACCTGTGCTGAAATATGGTCATCTGGAACTTTCTTCGAGATATCTGCTCTCGCCGCTGGCCGGATTTACAAATTTGTCATTCCGGCGCACGGTGAGGCAACTCGGGGGGGTCGGGCTCACGACGACCGATCTGGTCAACGCCCGGGGGTTGCTGGCGGGAAGCCCCAAAACGCTGTCGATGATCGAAACTTGCCCTGAAGAGTGCCCATTCGCGGTACAGATCTTCGGCAGCGAGCCGGCGATTCTTCGCGAAGCGGCCCAATTCCTCGAGGCCCGCGGGGTTCATTCCGTCGACATCAACATGGGTTGCCCGGTCGATTGCATCACCCGCAACGGATCGGGGGCCAGCATGATGTGCCGGCCGTCGGACACAATCGAGCTGGTGCGGCACGTCGTGGAAGGAGTCAAAATCCCCGTCACCGTGAAGATGCGGCTCGGCTGGGACAGTTCCCAGATCACGGCCCCCAAGTTTGCGGCCGAATTCGAGCAGGTGGGCGTGGCGGCCATTGCCATCCACGGCCGCACCCGTGAGCAGGGTTTTAGCGGGCAGGTCGACCGCGACGGAATTCGCCGCGTGGTCGAAGCCGTCTCACGGATTCCCGTCGTCGGAAACGGAGACATCCGTACCGTCGCTGACGCCGCCCAGATGTTCGAGCGCACCGGCTGTGCCGCCATTTCGATCGGCCGCGGGGCACTGGCCAATCCTTGGATCTTTCGGCAGTTGGTCCAGTGGGAAGCGTCGGGCGCTACGATCCGCAAGGCAACTTCGAGGAGCGTTTGGAGCTCTTGAAGCGGCAGTTCGCCTACTTGGAACAGCTTCGCGGCACGCGATCGGCGATTTCCGCCTTCCGCAAGACGGCCCACTGGTATCTGAAGGCGATGCGAGTCCCGGCACGGCTCCGCGCCCGTTTCCAGGCCGCGGCAAGTTCGGTCGAAATCGACGCTGCTCTGGCGGCCATTCAGGAACTCGGACCGATCGGCGGCGACCGCACGGGCGTCCTGCCGGACCTGGCGGTTCCGGTCCCTTCGGGTCCGGTGGAGCGCTGGTGACTCTTGCTGGTGTTACGCGCCGGCGAGCCGCCAGCGTAAGCTGGCGGGTGCTTCATTTGGAGTTCGCGTCGCCGTTCCGAAAACCGAATCAAGAACCGGCGGGCTAATCCGCCCTGGCGGACCGCTCGCCGGGTCAACCTATGATTTCGCGCCTCTGGATTTTCGGCCGACCGCGGCCTAACCTACATCTCGGTCTTTTAATCATCTTTGGTCAACTATCGGGAGTCGGGCATGCGCAGCGGTGGGACCGGAGCGATGCGAGCTTTCGGGATTGCGGCGGGCGTCTTCATCCTGCTGGGGGCTTCCCTTCTTGCAGACGACAATTGGCCCCAGTTTCGTGGCCCCGGATCACGGGGCACGAGCGATGAACGCGATCTGCCGGAAGCGTGGAGCAAGACCGAGAACGTGGCGTGGGCCACCAAGATCGCCGGACGTGGCTGGTCTTCGCCCATCGTCTGGGGCGATAAGATCTTTTTGACCTCGGCGATCCAGCTCAAAGGCGACGTCGAGAAGGTGAAGCCGGGACTCTACTTTGGCGGCGAGCGCAAGACGCCGAAGGTGCCCTTTCGGTACGTCGTCGTCTGCGTCGATTTCAACACCGGAAAAATCCTTTGGGAGAAAACGGCCTTCGAGGGGATTCCAAAGTTTGGGCATCACCTCAAGAACACGATGGCCTCTGAGACGCCCGTCACCGACGGCGAGAGAGTGTATGCCTATTTCGGCAACGTCGGCATCTTCGCCTATGACTTCGACGGAAATGACAAGTGGACCCACAAGCTGGGTTCCTACCCAATGGCGAACAACTGGGGGAGTGCCGCATCGCCGGCGATCTACGATGGGCGGATCTACATTCAGGACGACAATGAACAGCACTCGTTCCTTTCCGCGATCGACGCCAAAACGGGAAAGGAGCTGTGGCGCAAAGACCGCGAGGAAAAGTCGAATTGGGCCACGCCGTACGTTTGGAAGAACGAAATGCGGACGGAGGTCGTGACCTGTGGCGTGAAGGCGGTGCGTTCCTACGATCTCGACGGCAATTTGTTGTGGCAGCTTTCGGGAATGTCCTCGATCGTGATTCCCACCCCCTTCTCGGCCGACGGCCTGCTCTACGTCACCTCGGGCTACGTGCTCAGTCCCAAGAAGCCGCTGTTTGCCATCAAGCCGGGGGCAAAAGGGGACATCTCGCTCGACGCCGAGAAGAAACAGGCGTCAAACGCCCACATCGCCTGGGCAAATCTCAAAGCGGGACCTTACAACGTGTCGCCCGTGCTGTACAAAGACGTGATTTACGTTCTCTATGACCGCGGATTTCTTGCCGCCTTCGATGCCCAGACAGGCAAGGCGGTCTATGAACCGTCGCTGGCGCGGTTGGGGGCAAGCGAGCACTACACCGCGTCTCCCTGGGCGTACAACGACAAGATCTTCTGCCTGAGCGAAGAGGGGCAAACGGCGGTGATCCAGACCGGCGGCACCAAGCCGAAAATCGTCCGCAAAAACGAACTCGACGAGCTCTGCATGTCGACGCCGGCGATCGTCCGCGGCAGTCTGCTGATTCGCACCGAGTCGCAACTTTATCGCATCGCATCGAAAAACCGCGTGGCGGTTGCACCGTGACGGCCGCACCTTGATATCGCCCCTCGGCCATGTTTAGCATGATTCGACCCTTTGCTCGCGCGTGAAGGACTTTGTCCCGATGCCCCATCCCCCCTACCGGGCGATCTTGTTGTTTGGCGCTCCGGGTGTCGGGAAAGGGACGCAGGGACAACGCATCGGTCGGCTGCCTGGCTATCGGCACGTCTCGACGGGCGAGTTGTTCCGTTCGCTTGACCGCGATTCGCCCCTGGGTCAGGAAGTTCGCTCGTACAGCGAGCGGGGCGTGCTCGTTCCCGACGAACTGACGATTCGTATCTTCCGAGACGCGATCGCTCGGCTGGTTGCCTCGGGACAATTCGATCCAGGCAAGGGGACGCTGGTGCTCGACGGCATCCCGCGCAACGTAAACCAGGCCCAGAGCCTCGACGACCAGCTGCGCGTGGTCCGCATCATCTACTTGCTCAGCTCCGACGAGCAGGTGATGATCGACCGGATGAAGCACCGGGCCGAGATCGAGGGGCGCAAGGACGACGCCGACGAAGAGGTCATCCGCCGCCGTTTTGACGTTTATCGCCACGAAACCAAGCCGGTGTTGGACTACTACCCGAGCGATCTGATCGTCGAAGTCGATGCGCTCGGGACGCCGGATGAGGTCGCCGCGGCTATCAAGAGGGAGCTTGACGTTAGATGATCCGCCACAGTTTGCGGGTGTTATTCGAGCGGAGCGTTTGCCAGCGGCCACAGCGCCTGGGACCATCTTTAGACTCTGATCGGGCAGCGGCGGGATGGCGCTATTTTCCGCCACATCGCAGCCCCTTCGGCGCGGGGAGCCGCGGCTTCTCGGGATTCCGCGCAGTCGCTAGAATGCGACGTCTCCCGTTCGATCAACGGCACGCAATCAGAAAGCGAGTGACTCTGTGTCGAAGACCCAGCGCAAGCTGAAGAAGGCCAACCACGGCAAACGACCGGCCAGTGCCAAAGCTCGCCGCCTCAAGCGGCGTAGAATCCGCACCTGAGCGGCGTCGGTCGGCGAGCGCGTTTCTCAGCGCAACACCGAGCGGCGCTCACTCGTCCCCGGGCAGGCTGTCGGGACCGCGAGATCTCCGCGTGCGGAAACCGCCGCCCCCCTCTCCTCGTGGGGGCCGATCGCCGCGGGCACCGTCGGCGCTCGCCGGATCACCGAAAGCGCCGGGTCCGCCGGGTGGAAAACGGCCGCGCGTGAAGGAGGGCTGACCACCGCCGGGAAAGTCGCCCAGATCCATCACATCAGCTCCACCGCCCAGATCGTCCGCCCGGACCATCGAACGCAGATCCTTGCCGATGTTGAGCTGCCAGATATCGTTGCCCCGCTTGATGTGAATGTACTTCGGCTCGACGGCGACCACCGTTCCCTGAATGTCGCCGACCGAGATGTCGGTCCCCTTGCGGACCACCGTCTGGGTTTTGGTCTGAGTGTTGTAGAGACAGGCGGCCTGGTCGTCGTTTTCCGCGACGGAGGCCATCAGCCGCGTTTGCCGCGCCGGATCGTTCGGATCGACGGTCCGCGTGTCGGCGCCCGGCTTGACGAACGGGTTCGCGACGAGCGCCTTTTTTATGTCTTCGAGCTTGATGTCTTTGCGCTCCGCGCGAATCGGATACAGCTCGACTTCCGCCTTGGGCTTGTGAAAGTCTTTCGTGGTTCCCTCGAGGCCGCGCTTGATCGTCCAACTGTCCCCGTCGATCTTGGTGACGAGCACAAGTTCCTTTTCGATGCGGATGCTGAAACCGGGCTCCTTGGGGAACCCCTCGGTCGATGCGAGTTTTACCAAATCCAGGCTTCGCGGAAGCGATTCGGCGAGAGTCGTGCGGGCCATGAGCCGCGTCCGGGGAGCGCCTCCCTCAAACGCCACCGCCTCGGCGATCATCGTAAACTTCAGCGGACCGGAGGTCTTGGGGCCTTCGACCTTGAGGCCCGAGATGCGGTGCAAGAGCGCGATCCGCTGGAATTCGTGGAGAAACGTGGTGAGTTGCTCGAACGTGCCCTGTCCCGTCACCTTGACGCTGATGGTCTTGCAACCTGGTCCGTTCCCTTGCCGCTGTTCGGGCGCGACATGGAGCTGGGTGATGCCGGCTGTTTGTCCCAGGTCCGTCAGCCATTGCTGGTAAAGCCGCAGCGCTTCGAGCGCGTCAGGCGGAAATCCACGTTCCTTCCATTCGCCCATGCGTTTCATGGTGGCGAGCAGCTTGATCTCTTTGTCGTTGAGCGTACTTTGCGCGTCCTTGAGCAGATTGACCTGGTCCCAGCGTTCATCGAGCCGGCCGAGAAAGACTCCGCGCACGAGGCCCCATCCGCGCCAGGCAAGAAAAGCGGCGAGCAACAGGGCTCCCAGGATTTTTTCGCGACGTTGCATCGGAACGGGTTCTTCCGGGCTTATTGTGAGTGTTTAATTCTTGCTCGGTGCGGTTTGATCTTTTACCGCCGACGATTCAGGATCCATTGCGCGCTGAGGTGCATCGTCCGCAACCGGGACCGGGGTCGCGCTCACGGCAGGCTGAGCAGTAGCCGGGCCCGTTTCCGCCTGCCGCGTGTTTGCCGGCGGCCGTCCTACGGGTGGAGCGGTCACGGGGGAGGTCGACGTAGCGGGAGGAGTCGCGGTTGGCGAAGCGTTTGAGGGCGTACTTGAATTCGGCCCGCTGGTTGTCGGCCGAGTGGTGCCCGAGTCGGGTTTCGCGGTCGTCGCCGGACTTGGCGCGGCCGATGGCTTGGGGGCCGCATCCACCATCTCGAGACTCAGATCGATTTTGACGGGATACTGCGGGTCGGTGGTGTCTTCCGAGATCTCCTTGGGCGTGACCCGATAACCGAGCTCGACGAGCTTGTCCTCAAACTCGTCAACCTCGTTGGGCACCTTCGCACGTCCCGCTGCGACGATCGCGGCCAGCTTATCGCGGCTGCCAACATTGCCATCGAAGGAGGTCAAGTACAGCTTGTCGGCGCCGTTTTTGGCCTGCTCGATCACGCGGAACTGATCCAGCCAGTTGATGTCGCGCCGCGTCCAGTCCTCGACCCAGCCGGCCGTTTCGCGCAAGTCTTTGCTTTTGTCCAAGAGAGCTTTGATCTTATTGTTGCCCTCGGTCAGCTTGGCGATCTCGTCGTCGTACTGCCAGACGCGCCGCTGGATTGCGCCCCAGACGCCCAGCAGGAGCAACACGGCGGCTGCCGCGCCCAGGCCCATGTACAACTTTCGGCGATCGGGCTTTGGATGCTGGCGGCGGGGATGCAGAAAATCGATGGCGTCGACGCGCTGGGCCGCTTGTTCCAGCAACAGACCCAGGGGGGCTGAGGCGAGTGGCGACATTGCGAGCGACGAGTTGGCTGCCGCTGCAACGCCCGGAGTGGACGCAGGGTCCGTGAGGACGTGGAACTTGAAGCCGAACCGCTCCGCGAGCATTGCGGCCAAGGGCGACTGCTCTGTCCGAGGGCCGATCAGCCACCCGGAGCCGATCTGCAAACCCGGCGCGGCTTGAGATAGCGCGACCGTCGAGCGGGATGTTTCGGCAAGGATCTGCGAAAGCTGAGCCTCGGGCGGATCGTGGCTCGACAGCGTGGCCGAGTGCATCAGCACGATTCGGTTCTGCCAGATCGCCGTGATTTCGATCCGCAAATCGACGCAACTCACGATCAAGGTCGCCGGATCTGACGCAGAGGCCGCGACACCGGGCTGGTGTGCGATGAGCTCCGCCGCCCCGAGTGAGCTCAAGCGGATCGCGCTGGCCTCGAGCTGGGCGGCCGACAGAATCACCTGCACGCGGTCGGCAACCGGCTTGCCGATCGTCGCCATCCAGACCCGGCGTCCTGAGACGTCTTTGAGGGTCGGCAGCGGGAGGTAGTCCAAGAGCAGCTTGTCGAGCGGGACGGCGGAGCGCGTCACCGCCTGAAAGCGGACGAGTTCCGGAAGGTCATCGTCGGTGCAATCGGGAAGCTCGAGGAGCCGCACGATTGCTTCCTCGCGCGGCAGCGAAACGATGACCGAACCGTTGGGCGCTGAGATTTGGTCGAGCTCGGCTCGGAGGCGTTTGCCCGCGGCTTCCGGATGTTCCGACGGAGTCTCTCCCTCGCCCCAGGTAAAGTCCAAGAGCGCGCGGATCTCGACGCGTTTGGACGCGACCTGCGCCGCCACGCCGACCAACCGCTGATCGTCCCAATCCAGTGCGAGATATTCGGACATCGATTTCTCTGGTTCTGGCGGCAGATGTTCCCGCGATGGGAGATCTGCCAATTCCTCAATTATAGTTCCATTTGAGAGCCGCCGGGGGCGAACCTTGGCGGGGCGCTCGAATCGACTTAATGCACCCCCAACTGCTGGGGCGTGAAGCCGCGACCGAGCTCCGTCAGATCGCGGAGGTTCAGGATCCGAGCGGGCGTGACGGCCGCGTCAACGACGGCCTCGAGCCGCACAACCGGCCCCCCTTCGTCGAAGAATCCGACCGACTGCACGCGGTAGACGTCGCCCCGGGCCGTCAGATAGGGGTCCAAATTCTGCATGGTGTTGGCCGAGCACAGGCCTTCGACTACCAGCCAGGCATTGGTCGCCCGCGGAGCTTGCGTGCTCGACGACTGCGATGTGCTGCCGGCCGTCTGGGCGGCGGTGATTTGCGTGGCGAGCTGCACGGTCATGTTCGGGAGGCCGAGCAAGACTTGCATAGAGGCCGTGTTCACATTGATGCGCCCCTTGATGAACAAATCGTCGGAGAGCGAAAGCTGATCGAGCATCTGGGGCAGGTAGCTCGCAATCTGGCTCGCCGATGAGGAAAAGGGACTGGTCAGCGTCTGCGGGCGACCGTTGACAGTCGCGCGAACCGATCCGCCGATGAGCTGGTAGAGCGAGGTGATCGTGACCTTGCCCGTAGAGGGAGGCATCGGAAGTTGCATACCGTCACGCAAGACGGTCTGACCGGTGTTTCGACTGCCCCGGGCATTGGCGATTGCATTATTGCCACCATTGCCCGCTCTGTTCCCCGACGGTCCGCTGTTCGACGAATTGTTTCTAGATTGGGCGAGGGCGCTGGCGTTAGAGTTTCCTGGTCCACCCGAATTGCCATTGCCCCCATTATTGCCGTTTCCTCCACTGGTGCCGGTTTTGGGCGCTGGTCCGTTCATGCGGTAGGCGACGATGAATTGGGCCTGCTTTTGCCCCAGCAATCCGGAAAGCTGGTCGTAGAGGCTTGGAAGATCTTGCTGATTGATGTTGATCCGCGACGACCCGTCCTGCTGAACATTCCGCTCGGCGCTAGAGACCGTGAGATAAGCCGACCAGCCGCGGTCGAAATATCCGTCACCGTTGAGGTCCTCGCCCGGATCCAGAATCCCGTTCCGGTTGAGGTCTTCGCCGTACAGGAGGGCCGGCGTGACGCCTTTGACCAACAGCAGGTCGTCGAGGCTCTGCAGCGGCCCATTGGCCGCGCGGTATGCGGGCGATTGGGTCGAATAGTAATCGCTCTCGACGCCGTACTGTCGCGCGGTGTCGTCGGTGTCGATAAAATCGAGGATCGCATCGGCGACGTCGTTAGTCATGTAGGGCAGATTCATCAGGAAGGCGCGCGTCGTGTCGTCGGTGAGATTCAAGGCCGAGTTGGCCTGCCACGCTACCAGGCTGTTGAGATTCAGCTTGCCCGATTCATCGGTCAGCCCAAATCGCACGGCTTTCGACGTCGCGTCGGTGCTATCGCCGGCCACGACGCTGAACCGGCCGCGACCGTGCGCGACGTCGGACTGTTTCAATACGACGGCTCCCAGCACATCAGGCCGACTGTTGACGAAGTCGGGGTTCAGACGCTCGGCAGGGTCAGAGAGCATCGTGACGGCCATGTCGATACCCGATTCGGCGAAGGCGCGAGCCTCTGCCGTGCGGGCGAACCGGTTCGATGCCTCGCTCTCAGAGAGGCACATCTCGACCAGACCGTAGGCCGCCAGCGCCATGAGCACAATGACCACGAGGACCACCAGCAGAACGGTGGCCCGGCGGGCGGTCGATGAAAGGGGAGTTTGTCGTTTCATTGCGACATGTTCGCCGTAGTGCTGTTAATGGTTTGCTCGGAAATCAACTGGGGCGCCGCGGCCGTCGTGATGGCGACGACGTGCCGGTAAGTCCGCGGCGCCTGGTCGCGGGCAGCTTGAGTCCGCGCGTTATACGGATCGGAGCTGCCGACCGTGATCACAATCTCGACTGCTTGCGGCAAGGCCTGCGCGGTTGCGCCGCTCCAGCTGGTGACCCAGTTCGATCCGTCAAAATAGCGAAAGGCGATCGACTGAACTTCGGGTGCGATGATCCGCGCGGCGAGCGACGAGGTGGACGAGGTCTCCATCGCGTAGCCGATCGCTGTGCGCTCTCCCTCGAGGCGCGCGAGGCCAGAAGACATCACTTTGCCCTCGGGGGTCAACTGACCGGACCCCGCGCTGGCCGGCAGGATGGGAGACATCCCCTCCCCCAACACGAAGTAGCCAATCACTTTCATATCCCCGTGAACGCCGGCCAGATTGGAGGGGCTGTCGTTCGACTGCGACGACGCTTGCGCTCCGGTTTGCTGCAGGGCAGAGAGCGGCAACCGGTGCGGAGTGAGTGTGTCGAGCACAAGGGAATCGCCATCGCCGTACAATCCAAACACAGCGCGTGAGTAGACGTATTGGAGGGGGTCGCCGCCACCGGAACTTCCGGTACTTTGTGAGCTGCTCGAACTTGAGCCGGAACCGCTTGAGGGCGATCCTCCCGTTGGGCTTCCCGAGGAACCCGTCGTGGCGGTGGCTGACGGGATCGGCTGCGGAGGAACGACGGAGCGGATGTCGACCTCGAACTTGTTGAAGACCGCACGGACGAGCCGCATTTCGCTCAAATCATCCTGGGCGGCGGTTGTCATCCGCCGATACAAATCGATGGCCATGGCGATTGCCAGGACCAGCAACAGGCTCAAGCCGACTGCGAGCAGCACCTCCAGCAATGTAAAGGCACGGCGCGCCCTGCCGCGCGGGGCGTGACTCTCGCAGTTCGGTGTCTTGTGGCGAGTTGATTCACCGTGCGATTCTCACTGGCTGGCCTGTGCCTGCTGCTGGGTCACTCCCGCTTCCAGGGCCTTCTGTTTGGCGGCCTGGATTGCGCTCGTGACAAAGGCTTGCTGATCCCGCAAGAGCCGGGTCATCGAGAACGAGGCGTCGATCGGGTTCGGGGCTTGAGGACACGTCACGGTCACCTGGACCTGGTTAATGCCGGTATGTGCCGCCGGCGTCACGTTGACGTTGTAGGTCCAACCTTCGAGTCCCGATTCTGCAAAAGGAACGTCGCCGGTCGAGGTCGGCTGCATCGCGCCGCCGACAACTTCTGCCATCTTGGTTTCCGCCAAGAGCACCGCTTGAGATTGCATGCGAGCTTGCAAGGCGGCCCGAGTGGCGGTCGAGAGAGCCTCGAACAGAGCTACGATGGCTCCGGAGAAAATCGCCAGGGCAATCACCACTTCATAGAGGGTGATGCCGCGCGGGATGATGCCTCGCTTCGCGGTACGACGCTTCATCAGCGAGACTCCGTCTCGAGCGTATGAGCGAAAATCTCGCCGGTCACTTCGCGGATTGTGAATCGGTACCCGGCTCCCCGCGTGTCGACAACCGTGAACGTCGTGTCGGTCGCGGTCCCATCCGGCCGGAAGTAGATCGGATCCGACCAGGTGACGGTTGCGAAGTCGTGAGCACCGGGCATGCGACCGAGTCCCGCAGTCCAACCAGGGTCGCCTGCCGCCGGCATGGCAGCCGCTGCGGCAGCTCCACTCGACGAGACCTGGAACGAAAGCGTCTCCGGCAACATCCCCGATTCGAACATCGCCGGCATCAGAGACTTTCCGTCCTCGCTGACCGCCGGTCCCGACGAATTGAGCACTTCGACGTCGGTCGGCACGGCGAGAAAGTGCCGGCCACCCGGCTCGAACCGGAATTCGTAGGTCGAGGTGGCGTCGATTGCGTGGACGCGCGTCGATCCGAGCGCGGACTGCACCTTTTGCACTCCCTCTCTGAGATGGTAGTTGGCCAGCATCCCCATGACCGAGGGGGCCACGGCACCCGCACAGATCATCAAAATGCCCACGACGAGCAACAGCTCCAACAACGTGTAAGCGCCAACCGGCGGCCCACTTCCCCTGCCGGATTGCCAGGGGCAAGTTTGCGTCGCGCGAATCGCGTTGAGCGGTTCATAGGATCGCCTGTGTCAGCCATTTGCGTCGGGCCTGGCTACGAATCTGGCCGGGCCCTCAGTCGACCGGACGAGTTATTGCTCCGACCAGCTATTGAGATCGTCACCCGAGCCGTCTTCGTTCTGCCGGTTGGGTCCCGACGACCACACGGCCGGCTTGTCTCCCTTGCCTTTGCTGGTGGGGTATTCGTAGTAGAGTTGCTCGCCCCAGGCGTCCTTCGGAGTGGAATCCATGTACGCGCCGATCTTCTTGCCGTGATAGTCCGCCGCGCTGGTCAGCGAACTGAGCGCTTCGCGGCCGCCGGGGGGGTACGTGCCATCATGGTCGAGCGCATACATCGTGAGAATGTTCTGAAGGTTCTTGATGTTGTTCCGAGTCTGCTGCTCGTAGGCGGCTTGTTGGCGCCCGAGCAGGGCCGGCACGACGGCCGCTGCGATCACGCCCAGGATCGCCACGACCAGCAACACTTCGATCAGGGTGAAGCCCGCGCGCTTCGCCCGACGTTGACGCTGAATTCTCATCTTCTCCATCCTTTCGAGTGCCACGAATTGAGGGTTGGTTTTCGGGAGGCTTATTTTCGTTTCCGGGGCGGGTTTCGTTTTAGAATACGGTGGACGATTGCAGGATCGGGAGCAACAGCGCGACGACGACGAACAGCACGATGCCGGCCATGACCGTCAGCATCACCGGCTCGAGCATTCGCACGAACAGGTCGAGCGTGCGGTTCGTCTGCCGCTCGAGCGTGTCGGCCACGTCGATCAACACCTGCTCGAGATTATTGGCTTCTTCTCCGACGGCGATCATTTCGACGATTTCCATCGGGAACTCGCCGCACTGAGAAAGGGGGTCGGCCAGCGACTTTCCGGTCGAGACGTTTTCGGCCGCGCCGGCGATCGCCATGGCGAGCACTTTGTTGCCGGCGGCGTCCTTCGCGATTCGCAAAGACTCAAGAATGGGCACGCCGTTCTTGAGCAGTGTTCCCAGGATGCGGCAGAACCGCGAGATGGCAAAGTTGCGGAAAATCGGCCCCGCGCCGATTACGCGCAAGCGCGCCTTGTCGAACCAGAGCCGCCCTTCATCGGTCTGCGCCAGCGCCACAGATAGCGCCGACGCCCCCCAGGACCAAGAGGATGATCAATCCGTACTGCTGCAGGCCCTCGCTCATCCACAAGAGCCAGGTCGTCGCCGCGGGAAGGCTTCCCTTGGACGACATGCGCTCGAAGATCGGCGTGAATTTCGGGACGAAGAACGTCAACATCGCGGTGACGACGACCGTTCCCATCACCACCAGAAACGCCGGGTAAACCATTGCGCCGACGACGCGGCTCTTGAGCATTTCCTGGTGTTCGGTGAAGTCGGCAATCCGCTTGAGGACGTCTTCGAGGAAGGCCCCCTCTTCGCCAGCCCGCACCATGCTGACGGCCAGATCATTGAACACTTTGGGATGCTTGCCCATCGCCTCGGCCAGGCGGGTTCCTTCCGCCACATCTTGCCGGACGACTTCCAATACGGCTTTCAGATTTGAGTTTGCCGCCTTGTGCTCGAGGAGCTCCAGGGACCGCAAAAGCGGAACACCCGAACGGAGCAAGTCGGACAACTGGCTGAAAGCGATTGCCAGGTGCTTCGGTCGCACGCGGCGAGTGCGTTTTTTCCGCTGAGCGACTGCCTCGGGGGCCAGCTGCAGCCGCAACGGAAACAAGGCCTTGCCGGCCAAGACGCTGAGCGCTTCCTGTTCGCTTCCCGCGGACAAGACGCCCGTCACTTGCTTGCCGCCAGCGGCTTGTGCGACATATTGAAAATCGGACATTCGTTACGCCTAACCACCAGATGCTTGCCGCCCCGAATTTCGTTCAAGAGCGTTCCGCAAGGGCGAAGCTGCCGGGCGCTTCGCGATTCCGCAACGCAGGCGCTCTACAGCGTCGTCGACTTGGTGACTCTCAGCACTTCCTCGAGGCTTGTGACGCCTTGTCGGCACCGTTCGTAGCCGCTTTGGCGCAGCGTCTTCATTCCCATCTTGAGTCCGTAAGCCAGGATGTCGCCAGAGCTGGCCCGCTCGACGCACATATGCCGGACAGTCGTGTCGGTCACGAGTAATTCGTAAACGCCAGAGCGTCCCATATATCCGGTCTCTCGGCAGACGCGGCAGCCGACGGGGCGATACAGTTTTTCGGGCGGCGGGTCGGGGAAATCGTGGGGCAAGTCGTCAGTGCTCGGGCGATAGGCTTCTTTGCACCGCGGGCACAAGAGACGCACGAGGCGCTGAGCGAGCACGCCTTCGATTGTGCTGGCAACGAGGTACGGTTCGACGCCCATGTCGACCAGCCGCGTGAAGGCGCTGCAGGCGTCGTTCGTGTGCAGGGTGCTGAAAACCAGGTGCCCGGTGAGCGATGCTTGGATCGCGCTTTGTGCCGTCTCGCCGTCGCGGATTTCTCCGATCAGAATCACGTCGGGATCGTGCCGCAAAATACTCCGCAATCCCATGGCGAACGTCAGCCCGATCTTTGTGTGGACTTGGATTTGGCTGATCCCGTGTGTGTGATACTCGACCGGATCCTCGACCGTAATGATCTTAACAGTCGGATCCTTAATGGCATTTAAAGCCCCGTAGAGCGTCGTCGTCTTGCCGCTACCGGTGGGCCCGGTCACGAGAATAATCCCGTGCGGCATCGAGATCAGTTCTTTGAAGGGCTTGAGCACGTCCTCCGGCATGCCGACCGAAGTCAGGTCGATCTTCATCCGCTCCTTGTCGAGCAACCGCAGCACGACCCCCTCGCCGTAAAGCATGGGAATGATCGAAACGCGGACGTCGATCTCCCGGCCGGAGACCTTGAGCTTGATGCGGCCGTCCTGCGGGAGGCGCTTTTCGGCGATGTTCAGCCGCGACATGATCTTCAACCGCGTGACGATTGCCGCGTAGAACTGGTTGATTTCCTGCGGGACCGGTTGGATGCGGAGCATGCCGTCCAGACGGAAGCGAATCGTCAGTCCGTTTTCCTGGGGCTCGATGTGGACGTCGCTCGCCTGCAGTTCGAGAGCCTCGACCAACAGTTCGTTGACCAGTCGAATGACCGAGGCCGATTGGGCGATTTCGGCCAGGTCGCCGCTGGCATCGCCCTGATCAGAGACAACCTCGACCCCCTCTTCGATGCTGCGGGAGACGAGCTCGTTGATCGTGTCGCCGCCGACCCCGAGATGCTCCTTGATCCGCTGCAGCACGTCTTCCTTGCGGGCCAGAACGGGATCGAGACGGAAGCCCGACAGGGCACTCAACTCATTGAGGGCTTCGAGGTTAAATGGGTCATTGATGGCAACTTTGACTTTGCCATTCGTCCGGCTGATGGGCAGGACGCCGTGGCGGAAGACGGCCGACGTCGGGAACTTCGCCAGGAGTGTGCGGTCGACCTCGACCGACTGCAGCTCGACGAATTTAAGTCCTAGCGCGTCGGCAAGAGCTTTGAGTGCGTCTTCCTCGGTGATGGCCCCTTCCTCGACCAGCACCAGGTCGATCCGGCGACCGTTCGCGTGGCCGGAGGCGGCATCGAGCTGGTCTCGCGTGACGAGTCCGCGTTTTAAGAAGAGTTCACCAATGTCCACGGAAAGACGCCTCGCGGGGGGGAGCCGCCCCGGCCCAAGAGAGTATAGTCTCTCAGGTACCGATGGGGCGGTTGGCACTGCGAGCCACGGGGAGCGGCTCCGAAGGTGTCAAGATCGCTGCAATCGTCGTCTTGAAGATGCTTCCTCAGATCCTACGTCTGCGCCAATGCAGTAGCAAGAGAGAGCGCCGTCTCCCGAACTAGAGACAGGGAAAGAGCTTCAGGTAAAATTCAGCGTTGCATAATGGAATCGGGCAATGCCATACTTTTATGTGTTCCATTGACCCCAAAGTGGGAGGTGAGATGAGTCGCCACGCAATCCGCAATGTTCTTGGTGCTCGCGCTGTTGGTCGCGCTGGCCGCTCCGTCCGTCTCGGTGTTCGGTCAGGGATTTCCCGGTGGCGGCGGCCGCTTTGGCGGAGGCCGACGGTTCCGTGGGTTTCCCGGCATGATCCCCGTACCGGTGCCCACACCAACCGCCCCCGCGGAGGAACCCAAGAAAGAGGAAAAGAAGGAAGAAAAGAAAGACACCCCCAAAGGCCCGGTTGGTCCCCCTCCCATCGTCCGCCCGCCGGCGGTCGAAAACCCGGCGGTGCTGGCCGACCAGAAAATGCGGGTCGACGATAAGAAGCACGAGGTGAGCTTCAACTTCCAGGAGGCTCCCTGGTCCTTTGTGATGGATGAAGTCGCTCGGGTCTCAGGGATGACTCTCGACTGGACCACTCTGCCGGGTGACGCACTGAACCTGCGATCGAGCGGCAAGTATCCCATTGCGCAGGCGCGCGATGCCATCAACGCCCAGTTGCTGGCGCGCGGGTATTCGATGCTCGTCGACGCCAAGGCGCAGGCGATCAACGTCGTCGACTTGGACAGCATGATCACGGCCCTCGTCCCGCGCGTCGCTCCCGAAGATCTCGAAAATCTGCCGCCGCACGACCTGGTGAAGGTCTCCTTCCGTCTGGAGTGGCTGCCGGCCGACAAAGCGGTCGATGAGTTCAAACCGATGATGTCACCCAAGGGGAAGCTCTTCGCTTTGAAGTCGACGAACCGGCTGGAGGCGATCGACGCAGTCGAGAATCTAAAGGAGATTTCCCATCTGCTCGACGACGAGCAGAACGGGAAGAACGCGAATCGCAGCGTAAAAACCATCGAGCTGCGTTATACGCGAGCGGCCGACGTCGTCGACCAGCTCCAAACGTTCCTCGACTTGAAGAAGAACCAGGCAAACACGCCGACGGCACCCGGAGGCCAACAGGGGATGATGATGCAGGCCATGCAACAGATGCAGCAGGGCCAACAGCCACCCCCCCAGCCGGCCAATCAACAGCAGAAACCTGAGATTCGCCTGTTGGCGCTGCAACGCAACAACAGCGTGTTGATCAACGCCCCGCCCGAACAGATGGGCATCATCAAATCGGCGATCATGAGCATCGACGTTCCGTCCGAGAGGCCGTCGCTGTCCGAAAACGCGCAGCTCATGAAGCCCTACCGGTTGGCGACGCTCGATCCCGATGCCCTGATCAGCATGCTGGAATCGGTGGGCGATCTCGATCCGCAGACGAAGCTCGAGTCGGACAAAAAGAATCGGGTCGTGATCGCGTACGCCACGCCGCGGGATCACAAGGCGATCGCCCAAATTGTCCAGAACCTCGACGGAACCGACCGCGAGCTGCACGTGCTCAAGCTTCGCAAGCTCGACGCCGACATGGTCGCCGGCACGATCCGCGCGCTCCTGGTGGGCGATGAGAAGAAGCAGGACAACAACAGCAGCCCGTGGGGGCGACGGTTCTCTTTCTTTGGGCAGCAAAATCAACAGGATGACCAGCCGACCGTGAAGTTCCGCGTCGAGGCTGACGTCGTCGCGAACCGCCTGCTCGTCTTTTCCAACAAGATCGAACTCGAGCAGGTGGAGAAGTGTCTGGCGTCGTTGGGGGAGGTGCCCCGCAAGGAGGGGAGCGGCGACACCCTGCGGGTGCTCGATTTTGGACCCAGTGACGACGAACAGGAGCTGTTGGAAAAACTTCGCCGCGCCTGGCCCTCTCTGGGCAAAGACGGCAACAAGCTGATCATCGACGTGCCCCCCAAGAAGCCCGAGACGACCGCCCCGTCCGGCAACGACGACACGAACAAAGATCAACCGGCGCCCAAAAAAGTGCCCGTCACGGCGCCTTCGGCGTCGAACTCGACACCCAGCGTGCCGCTGCCGAACGCTAAATTGCCGGTTCGCATGGCCGACCTCGAGCAGGTGACTCAGTTGCGCAGGCCGATGCGAAAGCCGATCCGAAAAAAGAAGGCGACCCAAAGCCGCCGATGCTTCCGCCGCAGGTCGATCCACGAAGAAACGGCGGGCGGCGCGGTCGCATGCTCAGGCGGGCGCCGGAAACTGTGGATGCTCCCGCGCCGAGCGCAAGCCAGACGCATCGCTGCCGAGCGACGAATCGGTGCCGGGCGACCCGATCCACATCACGCGCGGGGCTGACGGGCGGTGGGTGATCACCTCACGCGATACGAAGGCCCTCGATCAGCTCGAAGAGCTCATGGCCCGCTTGGCGCCCCCGCGGAAGGACTATGACGTGGTCTACATGCAATACGCGACCGCGTCGTCGATGAAATTGATGCTCGACGATTTCTTCTCGGTCGAAAAGAAGGAGTCGAACGCGGACAAGCGTTTTAACCGCTGGTGGTGGGATGATTCCGACAGCAACAAGAAGGACGACACGCCCCGCCTGTCACAGCGCAAGCCGCTGAAGTTCATCGATGACGACGCGACCAACTCGATCCTCGTGCAGGGAGCGACGCCCGAGGTGCTCAAGCGGATCAAGGACATCGTCAAGCTCTACGACCGGCCGGAGAAGCCCAACACGCGAATGTCGCGGATCACCAAGCCTTTTCTGATCAAGCATTCCAAACCGACGGTGATCGCCGAAACCATCAAGGAAGTGTACAAGGATTTCTTCGAGCGCCAACGACAAAGCTCTGGAAAGCTACAACCAGTCCAAGAACCAGAGCGGAGGCCGCGGACGTGGCTTTACGTACGTCTACGATTTCGGCGACCACGAAGATGGAAAGATGAGCCAAGGGCGCTTCAAGGGCGACCTCTCGCTCGCCGCCGACGACGCATCGAACACGCTTTTGGTCTCGTGCCCCGCCTGGCTGATGGGGAACATGGAACAGCTCGTGATGTATCTTGATCAGGCGGCTGTCCCCACGGCGACCAGCTTCCAGGTGATGAAAATCGATCGCGGCATCGACGCCGGAGTCCTGCAGAAAAAGCTCGTGGAGATGTTGAAGCCGGCTGCGCCGAAGGGCGAAACCAAGCAACCCGAGCAGCCGAACCAGCCAGGGCAGCGCCGTGGCGGCCGTGGCGGACGCGGAGGCAACAATCAAGGCTCCAACGACAACGGCGGCAACGAGTAGCTGCGTAGCGTTTTCAAGAATCGGGAGGGCGCGCTCGCCCTCCCGATTGCGCGCGCACTCTTAAAAAACTTTCCGCAAACGTTGCAGTCGGGCGCGCAATTTCAGGTGCGCCCGCGCTCGCCGCGCAGCGGAAAAGACTGCGCGCAGCACCGCTTGAACTTAAAGCGCGTACGCGCGTTTCGGCGCCTGCGCGCGCGCCTTGTCAAATGCAATTGCGTTTTTCGCATCGTCGCGTGCATACTTAAGCCGTGCCTCGGCGGGTCCGAAAGTTTTCGACGCGAATCGGTCCCGTTGGTGACTTGCTTCGCAGGTGACACTGGTAGAAGGAGAGGGCGATGCGGCGGTTCGAGAGTTGTCCCGATTGTGCGGACGTAGAAATTCCTCCAGTCAATCGTCGCCAATTTGTCAAAACGATCGGCGCGACAGCCATCGCCGCGTCGAGCGTCTCATTGCCGCAAACCGCCTTCGCCAAGGATTTGGGCACCGCAACCGGCAGCCCACCCGAAAACCTGACAAAAAAACTCTACGCGTCGCTCTCGCCGTCCCAGCGTCAAAAGATTTGCTTCCCGTGGGACTTCACGGACAAGCGGGGCCTCCTGCGGATGCACGTGGCCAACAACTGGCAGATCACCGAAGAAAAAGTCCACAGCGACTTCTTCACCAAGGACCAGCAGGAGCTGATCGAGGCCCTCTACTTCGGCCTGTATAACCCGGATTGGAAGGACCGCATCAAAAGGCAGTTGGCCGACGACGCCGGCGGTTACGGAGAGGCGCAGTCGATTGCGCTGTTTGGCACGCCCGAGAGCGGCAAGTTCGAGTTCGTGATGACGGGCCGGCACCTGACCATTCGCTGCGACGGCAACTCGTCGGAGCACGTCGCCTTCGGCGGCCCGATTTTTTATGGGCACGCCGCTCAGGGCTTTAATGAAAAGGCCGATCATCCGGGCAACGTCTTCTGGAACCAGGGACTCAAGGCCAACGCGCTGTTCCAGATGCTCGACGGAAGACACCGCAAAGAGGCGCTGATCGCGCAGGCGCCCCAGGAAAGCCGGGTGAACTTCCGCGGTCGCGGCAAGATCGAAGGGCTGCCCGCGTCCGAGCTGACGCGCGACCAAAGAGCCCATCTCAAGGGGGTGCTCGAATCGCTGATCGAACCTTACCGCACGTCCGATCGCGATCATGTCGTTCGCTGTCTCGATGCGCAGGGCGGGCTCGACGCGTGCCGCATCGCCTTCTATCAATCGGGCGACATCGGTAACGACCAGGTCTGGGACATCTGGCGGTTGGAAGGGCCCTCGTTCGTTTGGCACTTCCGTGGCAGCCCTCACGTTCACGTCTGGGTCAATGTCGCCGATGATCCGTCGGTGAAAATCACGACAGCTGGTTGACAGTCAGGGGTCGCGCCACCGCGGGCGGTCTTTTAAGATTGCCCGTGCTGTGGTGGGCCGTTATGCTGTGACGCTCTCTCGAAGCCCGCTTTGGAAAAAAGAGGCTCAAGCGTTCGAAACGATTTCGAAGTCACTTTGAATTGGGCGTGCTGGACGTGACTTTGGTGAACCGTCAGATTCGTTCGGGCGCCGTGTTGTTGGCAGAGGCTTTGTGGGGGCACGTCCCCGCCTGCCAGTCACGATTGCTCTCATATTTGCGAGTCCGACCGTCTGATTGGCAGTCGATTTCTCGCAGTCTCCATCTCTTTTCGAGGCCGAGTCGCCACGTTTGACCAAGCACTTCTGGAGGGACTGACACACTCAACAAAACGACTCTGTCTCGCGTCCGAGCGGGGCGGAATCAATAGGGCCAGGGCCAATTGTGGAAGGGATCACCAAGCTCGGGACAACCAGGACCGGGCGGGGCAGCCGCGAAACACTGGAGACAAGAATCGTGGTCGAGCAGCCTGCATTGACGCAGCCCGAAACGGAGCAGCAGCTCCATCAACGGTCCAAGAGCCCCGGCATGATGCGGCTCTCGGTCAACCATCTGACGACGTTTGCCTGGGACCTCGACGATGAACTCATCGCCTATCATCGCGAGGGTTTTCGGGCGATGGGACTGTGGCGTCCGAAGCTGAGTGGCTTCGGCGAGGAAAGGACGGCCGATCTCCTGCGCGAACTGGGGATCTCTGTATCGAGCCTATCGTGGGCCGGAGGCTTCACCGGCACCAACCGCTGGAGCTTTGAAGACTCCCTCGCCGATGCCCGCGCCGCAATCAAGCAGGCCGCGCTCGTCGGCGCGGAGTGTTTGGCGATCGTCAGCGGACCCCGCGGGGGGCACATCGACTCGCATGCAAGGCGTCTCATCACCGAAGCGCTCTCGGTGCTTGCGCCGGAAGCCGCCGAGGCGGGTGTGGCGCTGGCTCTACAGCCGATGCGTCGCGATTTTTCGCGGTCCTGGACTTTTCTGCATGCGCTCGATGAGACGCTGGAGGTCATCGGCGATGCCGGTCGAGGTCTGAAAATCGCCTTCGATGTCTACCACCTCTGCAACGAGAGACGGCTGGTCGCGCGAATTCCCGAGTTGGCACCGCACGTCGCCGTCGTTCAGTTGTGCGATTCGCCAGCCGCGGCTCGTGGTGAGCGTCGCATGCTTGGAGACGGCGAGATCCCGCTTTCGACGATTGTGCGGGCGTTCGACGAGGCGGGTTACGCGGGCTATTATGAGCTGGCCGCGTGGTCGAGGTCCCTCTGGCGAAGAGATTACTGCGAGCTTTTGCGCGAATGCCGAGCCCGTTTCGACTCGCTTTGTCGACAGCCAGTGCCTGCAGCGCTCGCGGGGAACTAAGCACCGGCAGGCGAGTATCGTCGGGTGCGCGGGGACCCCTCACCGCCGGCCCCTCTCCCGCAAGGGGAGAGGGGGGAAAGAACCGACACGCGGTCTTGCTGAGAAGGTCCCGACTCCAACAATTCTTATTCCCCTCTCCCCTCGCGGGAGAGGGGCTAGGGGTGAGGGGGTCCGCCGTTGGGACTCGTAGGTCGATCGCGAGCACCGCGATTGTCCTCATCTATCTGCTCTCCGACTCCGCTCTGGCCCGCGAGCCGATTCCCGATCGACTGGTCGTACTGACCTTCGACGATTCGGTGAAGTCGCACTTTACGATCGTGCGGCCGATTTTGCTTAAGCACAAGTTCCGCGCGACCTTCTTCATCACCGAAGGCTTCAATTTCAAGACCGACAAAGCAAACTACATGACCTGGGAAGAGATCGCCCATCTGCACCGGGACGGTTTTGAAATCGGCAACCACACTCGCGACCACATGGTCGTCAACAAAAAGAATGTCGGACGGCTCAAGGAACAGATCGAGGCGATTAATGATCGTTGCGCCGAATACGGCTTGCCGCGTCCGACCGTGTTCGCCTACGCAGGCAACGGCATCGATTCAGGGGCGTTGCCAATCCTCAAATCGCTGGGCTTCAAGTTTGCCCGGCGAGGCGGCGCTCCCGAATATCCCTATAAAGAGGGGCGCGGATTCGCCTACGACCCAGGACTCGACCACCCCCTCTTGATTCCCTCGGCCGGTGACGCACGACCCGACTGGACGCTCGAGGATTTCAAACGGGCCGTCGACCAGGCGAGGTCTGGCCGAATCGCCGTGCTGCAATTTCACGGCGTTCCCGACTTGGCTCACCCGTGGGTCCACTCTCCGGTGGAGCGTTTCAGGGAATACATGCAGTACCTCGACGACCACCACTTTCGGGTCATCGCTTTGGGAGACTTGGAACGGTACGTCGACCCGGCCAAGACTCCCCCCGATCCCTGGGCAGTCATCGAATCGCGCCGCCGCGTTCTCCTGCGGAATAATGCCCGGGAGAAGGCCGAAACACTCAAAGCCGTGCCGCGATTAGCTCCGTGATTTCTCTCTGCGTGGCGGGCCAGTTGCCGACTGCTTATTCTGAGGGAACCATTCCTGATCGAATCGAAAACACGCCAGACTTTCCCCGCGCAGGAGAAGCCGACCATGTTGGATTCCAAGGCTCAGCCCGTTTCCCGACGTCAGGTGTTGAAGCTTGCCGCGACCGGCGCTGCGGCCGCTCTGGCCTCACGGTTCGCATATGCCGGCGACGACAAGGATCCCTACGCCGGCCTCAAGATGGGGATGCAAAGCTACTCGCTGCGGGCATACGACGGCCCGACAGCGCTTCGGCACACGAAAGAGCTGGGGCTCAAGTATTGGGAGTCGTACCCGAAACATATTCCGTTCACCACGCTGCCTAAGCAGATCGCCGAGTCGAAGGCCCTGCTGAAAGATAACGGCATTACGCTGATGGGTTACGGCGTCGTCGATTTCGACGACAACGAGACGAAGGCCCGCCAGATGTTTGATTTCGCCAAGGCGATGGGGCTGTTTTCGATCAGTTGCAACCCGAAAAAAGACAAGGCAACCTTTGACCTTCTGGACAAGCTCGTCGCCGAGTACGACATTCCGATCGGCATCCACAACCACGGTCCGCACGCGCGTTACAGTAAGATCAGCGACGTGGCCGACATCGTGAAGGACCGGAACCCGAAGATCGGCGCGTGCGTCGACATGGGGCACTACCTCCGCAGCGACGAAAACCCGGTCGAGGCGCTCGAGCGGCTGGGCAACCGGCTCTACGGCGTGCATCTCAAGGACGTGCGGACGGTCACCGCGGACGGCCGCCGCAAGAAGATCTTCACGATCGTCGGCCAAGGGGACCTCGACATCCTTGCCTGCCTGCGCGTGCTCAAGAAGCTCAAGTACCAGGGCTGTCTGTCGCTGGAATACGAGGAGAACGAGCAGAACCCGCTCTCAGACATCGCCGTCAGCCTGGCCGCCGTCCGCGACGCGGCCGCCAAGCTGTCGTAAGGCATGAATGACGAAATCCGAATGCTCATTCGTGCTTCGTCATTTCCGCCTCACCACTTGTCGGTGCGAAACGCCGACGCCGGTAACCCTTCCACGTTTTGCAGGTTGGGTTCGGCCACCTGGTCGAATGCGAAGCGGACCGCCACCGGTTTCTCGACTTTGGGCGAGCTGACAATCACGGAGTCGCCGTCGATCGTCGCCTCGGCATCGACGAATTTCTTGTCGTCGCCGGCAATCTTGAACCAGTCGAGCGGTTTGCTGTTGCGAGCGACGAGTCCGCCACCGACGTGGTCAAACTTGACGCGGATTTTCGAGCCGTCAATCTTCATCGAGTTGTCGATGTAAAGCGGCCCCGAGTAGACGATCTGCTTGCCGTACGCTTTCGCGAGCGCCCAGAGGGCGAGCCGCTTGCCGACGTCCTGTTTGTCTTTGGGGTGGATGTCTTTCACGTTGCCGATGTCATTGGTGACGGCCATTCCGGTGTCGGGAATCGCCAGCGCGGCCGTTTGTGCTTCCCAAATGCGAGCGAGCGCAGTCGGATCGGCGGTGCCATAGCGGTACGGCGCCAGTTGCACGTACAGGAACGAAAAATCTCCCTCGTGCCAGACCGAGCGCCAACCTCCGATCAGGGCCTTCATTTTTTCGTAGTAGAGCATCCCTTCGCCATTGTTAGATTCGCCCTGATACCAGATGGCTCCCCGGATCGCGAAGGGCACGAGCGGATGAATCATTCCGTTATAGAGGCCGGTCGGAGCATAGTTGTTCGCCAGCGGATTCGTGGGCCACTCCGGGGGGGCCGGAATCTTCTCGTGGTTTTCTTTGGCCTTCTGTGCAATCGCCAACCAGCCTGCGTAATGCGGCAGGGCCGCCGCAGTCGTTTCCGCGTAAGCCGCCTTCGCTTTTTCGATGTCGGTCAAAATGGAGGCGAGCGCAGGGACTTCGCGGAACCCCACGGGAGAAGTCCACGGCTCGATCCGCGTTCCGCCCCAGGACGAATTGACGAGGCCGACCGGCACTTCGAGCTGCTCATGAAGATATCGGCCGAAGAAGTATCCGACGGCGGTGAAGCTGGGGATCGACTTTGGCGTGCAGACCGTCCATGCCCCGTTGACGTCGTCGGCCGGTTCGCCGGCCGGCCGCATCGGCACGGTGAAGAGCCGAATCTCGGGATGGTTCGCTTGCTCGATTTCTTTTCGCGCGTGGGACGATGAGGCGACATTCATCTGCATGTTCGACTGCCCTGAGCAGATCCAGACTTCACCGATGAGCACGTCGTGCAGCACGATCGTGTTTTTTCCCGCGACAGTCACCTCGATCGGCGTCTTTGCGGAGACAGCTGGGACCTCGAGCGTCCATTTGCGGTGTTCGTCGGCTGTGGCCTCCCCGTGCTCCTTGCCGATCGTGACGGTGACCTTTTCCCCAGGATCAGCCGATCCCCAGATGCGGACCGGTTTGTCGCGCTGCAGCACCATGTGGTCGCCGAAAATGTGCGGCAGCCGGACATCTGCGACGCTCGTGCGGATTACGCCGCCAAGCGAAATGAGCAAGCCGAGACCAACGATGCGCGCGACTCGTTGAAGGCGGGGCATGAGGAGTCCTCAAAGGTGGGAGGGAAGCGAATGGCGGGTCGGGGCCTAATCGTACTGGAAACGCCTTGAGTTTTTCAAAGCGACGAACGGGACCGCTTGCTCCGAGTATTTGATTTAAGGAGCCGCGCACGCAGTAAGCGGTCCGCCAGAGGCGGCCCCTGCAGGCTAGCTGCATGGGCGCCAGCTAACGATGACGCGGCTAGCCCGCAATAAAAACCGCTTACTTCGTGCGCGGCTCTTGATGCGGCGAACCGGCTGTCATTGCAGCATGCCGCGGGCGGCGATCGGCCAGACGGCCTCCAGACGATCGTCGCGAAGGACATGAAACGCGTCGTGCAGCACGGTCGTGAAGTCGGCGTATCCGACGATGAGTTCAATCTTGTCGCCGATCTTGAGGTCTTGTGAGCCGGGTCCGAGGTCGATCCAGCCATGCTCCGCGCTCAGTTGGACAACCTTGGCGTCCGGAAATCCCTTGACGACGGGCATGCACATGTCACCGTTGACGGCCTTGCGACCGGCGTCGACGATCGCGCGCTCGATCCGCGTGCGGCTGACAACTGTGGTCAGCACTGTGAGGGCGGCCTCGAGACCCGTCACGCCGTACTGGTCGGTGTATTTCGGGTCGCCGAAGATGCCGCCGCCGCATTGCAGCTCGGTGATGGCGGCGTGGTCGGCGGTGAACTGGTAAGAGCCTGTGCCGGCGGCGCTCACGATGTCGCAGCAGATGCCCTTTTTCGTAAGCCCGTCGCGACAATATTCGAGCACGCCCATCGCCTCGTTGATCTTGTCTCGCTTTTCGCGCGGGTCGGTCACCTGGTGCAGATGCCCCTCGTAACCCATCAGTCCGACCATCTCGACGCCGGAGAGGCGATCGATGGCTTCGGCCAGATCGAACGTATCGCGGCCCGGGCGGATACCGACGCGATCCATGCCCACGTTGACTTCGATGACCGCACGGCACGAAACGCCGACGCGCCGACAAACTTCCGCCAACGGCTCGATCTGTGCGTAATGGTCGCAGGCGACGATCGGATCGGCGTCGGATCGGCAGAGCGCGGCCACCCGTTCGAGCTTCGGCTTGCCGACGATCATATTGGCGATCAAAAGATCATGGATTCCGACGGCTGCCATCACCTCGGCTTCTGAGACTTTGCCACAGGTGACACCGATCGCCCCAGCCGCAATTTGCTTGAGCGCGATCGTCGGCGACTTGTGGCACTTCATGTGCGGCCGCCACTTTTTGGTTCGCGCGGCGATGAACTCGGACATCGCGACGATGTTGCGCTCCATCGCCGGGCCGTCGAGGCACAAAAGCGGCGTATCGAGCTCGAGTTTTTGGGAACCGATCAGGGATTGCATGACGTGATGTCGCGTTGATGACGAAGCACGAATGACGAAGGAAGCACAAAGCCCGAAGGAAAGGCGCTGTCCGTTCGTGCTTGAGGCATTTAGCCATTCCCTCGTTTATTCGTGCTTCGTCATTCTGGGTTCCTACTCTACGTGTGCGAGAATTCATCTGGCAATCGTGCTTGACAGCTGTTGTAATCCTGCCACGATGAGCGAGGGAACGAGCTTCATACGGCACTAGGAGAATTCATGAACTTTGCTGCCATCTTCGACCAGGGATTGCGGTACGAGGCGTTTTTGTCCAAGTACGGCAGCGACGAACATCGGCGACGCTGGGAGGCGATCTTTTCGCAGGTGCAATTGTCCACGAACCAGAACCGCCTCTTGGCCAGCTTTACGCGCGAAATGAAGGTGTTGGTCTTGGCCGGCACGTGGTGCGGCGATTGCGTGAATCAATGTCCCATCTTTCAACACTTTGCCGCCGCCAACGACAAAATTCGCATTCACTACTTCGATCGCGACGACAACAAAGAATTGGGCCAGGAGCTGTCGATCTGCGGGGGCGCCCGCGTCCCCTCGGTGCTGTTCTTGAGCGAAGATGGATTTCCCTGCGGGCGGGCCGGCGATCGGACCCTTTCGGCATACCGCGACATCGCCTCGAAGCAAGTCGGTCCGTCGTGTCCGCCGGGAATTGTTGCGCCCGATAAAACGCTGTTGGAAAACGTGACGCAGGACTGGGTCAACGAGTTCGAGCGGATCCAGTTGATGCTGCGGACCTCGGCGCGACTGAGGCAGCTGCACAACGATTGACTTGTAGTTTGTAGGGTGTGACCCGCTCGCGCAGCGAGCGCAGGCACACCGACTGTTACCTCGAATCGGTGGGCCGGCGGCCTTCGGCCTTGTCCCACCCTACGTCTCCAGTGGCGCGATTCTGGAATTTCCGATGTCCGGTGGAGCGGCGAGCGATCCGAACGACAGCCAGTCGGCCGACGTGTTGATCGTCGGCGCGGGCGTGGCCGGCTTGATCGCGGCCCGCGAACTGGTCAAACGCAACCGCTCGTGTCTCGTGCTCGAAGCGCGAGACCGCGTCGGCGGCCGCACGCTCAGCCAGAAGCTCGGGAAAGACTGGGTCGACTTGGGCGGCCAATGGATCGGCCCCACGCAGGACCGGCTTGCCGCCCTCGCCCGCGAACTCGACGTGCCGACCTTTCCACAGCACCACGAAGGCAAAAAGATCCTGTCGTGGGGGGGCAAGATCAGCACGTTTAAGGGAAGTATGCCCTGGCTGTCGCTGGCGACGCAGCTTGAGCTCGGTCTGCTCGACCTGCGGGCGAAATCTTATGCGAAAACATTTCCGTTCGACGCGCCGTGGCAGGCGCCGTGCGCGGCCGAGTGGGACGGCGAAACGGTCGAATCCTGGAAGCGCCGCCACTTGCGAGCGGGGGGATCGCGGCTGTTTTTGGACATCGTCACGCGGGCCGTCTTCACATCCGAGCCGCGAGATTTGTCATTCTTGTATTTTCTGAGCTACGTGAAGTCGGGGCACGGTCTGGAGATGTTGACCTCGATTCCTGGCGGCGCCCAGGAGTCGCGGTTCGTCGGCGGAGCGCAAAAGCTGTCGACCCGCATGGCCGAGGCCCTTGGCGACCGTGTGGTGCTCGAGTGCCCCGTCTGGCGCTCGAACAGTCGGCCGACGGCGCGACCCTAGAGACAGCACGGGGAACTTTTCGTGGCCGCTACGTAATTGTGGCGATTCCGCCCCTCTTGGCCGGGCGGATCCGTTACGCGTCCGGACTGTCACCACGGCGGGAACAGTTGATGGCGCGAATGCCGATGGGTTCGTGCATCAAGTATGTCGCCACGTATGATCGCGCGTTCTGGCGGGAAGCGGGATTCTCGGGCGAAGCGTTCAGCGACACCGGTCCGACAACCACGACGTTCGACGACTCTTCGCACGACGGCTCGCAGCCGGCCCTCGTTACGTTCAGCGACGGGGCCGTCGCGCGCGTGTGGGGGGACCGTCCGCCCGAAGAGCGCCGACAAGCCGTGCTGGCCGAGTTGGCCAGGTTCTTCGGACCCCAAGCCGCCCATCCGACCGGCTTTGTCGAAAAGAACTGGAGCGAAGATCCCTATAGCGGCGGTTGCTATGCCGGCGTGATGGGTCCCGGCGTGATGACCGACTTTGGGCCGGCTCTTCGCCAGCCGTGTGGCCGTATCCACTGGGCGGGAACCGAAACAGCCGTGGAATGGACCGGGTACATCGACGGGGCGATCGAATCGGGGCAGCGTGCGGCAGGCGAAGTCGCGGCCCGCTTGAGCGAGTAACGGTCGATGCCGTTCGGTCCCCCTCACCCCCGCCCCCTCTCCCGCGGGGGGAGAGGGGAGAAAGATTGGGATGTGGTGAGTTCTATTGCAACCGGCGCCAACGCTAACACTCTTCCCCCCTCTCCCCTGGCGGGAGAGGGGCTGGGGGTGAGGGGGACCGAGCCACGCTCATTTGGCTCCGCAATCCCATTAAAATCGGGTGAATGCTCCTGAACCCGCGACCAACCGGCCGTGTCGGGTTGGGATCGACATGGTAGGCTACGCGCACGCGCTTTGCTCCGGACGGTTGAACAGCCATGGCCGGAATGACGACCTCTGCCGAAGGGACTGCCGACAGGGAGAGCCGCCCGGCTCTTCCGCTGCCGTTTCCCTTGCGCGATGCGGAAACAGAATTGTCCGCCTCTGAGCGGCCCTGGGGCGAGTCCCCGGCTGGGCTGAGGCCGGGCAGCTTTCGCGAGCTCATGACGGTTGCCGTCCCTCTCGTCCTCAGTTCCGGTTCGCTGTCGCTGATGATCGCGATCGACCGGCTGTTCCTCACCTGGTACTCGGAGGACGCGCTGGCGGCGAGTCTGCCGGCCGCTGCCCTGCACTGGACGGTGATGAGCGCGTTCGTGGGGATGATCAACTACGGGAACGCGTTCGTTGCGCAATATGAAGGGGCCGGGCGCAAGGATCGGGTCGCCGCCTCGGTGTGGCAGGGAATTTTCCTGGCGATCGGGGCCGGCCTGCTCTTCCTTACACTGTTCCCGCTGGCGCCGTTTTTCTTCGCGCAAGGGGGACACGCGCCGGAAGTTCAGCACTATGAAACGCAGTTCTTCCGCACGCTTTCCTGCGGTGCCGTTCCAATGCTGGTCACGATGGCGTTCGGCTGCTTCTATTCGGGACGCGGCAAAACGCGGGTCGTGATGTACGTCGACTTCCTGCTGGCCGCGACGAACATCGCGCTTGATCCGTGCTTGATCTTCGGCCTCGGCCCCTTTCCGCGATTGGGAATCGTCGGGGCCGGGCTGTCGACGGTGATCGCCTACACCGTGGCGGTGATTGCGTACGTCGTGCTCTCGTTCAAGCATCGCGACTCGATCGCGTACGAGTTTTGGAAGCACGTCGGTCTCGACCGCGAGCTCTTGGGCCGGCTGTTGCGTTATGGGCTGCCGACCGGACTGCAAATGGCTGCCGAGATCTCGGCCTTCACGGTGTTTTTGGTCCTCGTCGGCCGGCTGGGAACCGCGGAGATGGCGGCAACCAACCTCGCGTTCAACGTCAATATGTTGTCGTTCGTGCCGATGATCGGACTCGCGACCGCCGTAATGACGCTCGTGGGCAAGCGGATCGGCGAGGGTCGGCCGCAACTGGCCGAGCGCACGGTCTGGCTGGCGGCGTGCGCCACGGCTGTCTACATGCTCTTTTTTGCCGTGATGTTTGTCGTTTTTCCAAAGGTCATGCTGCGCCCGTTTACGGGAGGTAATGCGACGGCCGAATTGGCGGGCATTCAACACACGGTTATCGTGCTCTTGCGATTCACCGCGGTGTACACCTTCTTTGACGGCATGGCGCTCGTGTTTGCCTTCGCAATCCGCGGAGCCGGCGACACGCGCTTTCCGTTTTATTACACGCTGGTGAGCGCGTGGCTGGTCATGGTGCTGCCCACCTGGTACTTCGTGAAGACGGGACATGGCGGACTCAATGCCTGCTGGTCGGCCTGCTCGGCCTACATCTGCCTGCTGGGGACGGCCTGCTTCCTGCGGTTTTTGCACGGCAAGTGGAAGACGATGACCATCATCGGCGGAACCGCCCCGGTTGTGCACTAAGTCCAATCAACCGCCGGCTGACCAACATTTTGCATTGCGAGGGCAAATCGCTGAGCTGAGATGGGTTGTACATTGCGCGTCGGACATTTGAGTTGAGCCGCACATTTCCCAAGCCGACGGCTTGCCGTCGGATCCGGAACCGACAACAAGTCGTCGGCTTGGGGAGGGAATGCGGTAATGATTCCACTGTCGATCGCGCCAGCCAGTGTCGCTCTCAAAGGACTTACGACGCGTACGCAAAATGTTCTGACGCTGGGCGGCTCGCCTGGGCGTGTATCGCTCCTGCGAATTTCAATAATCCTCCCGCGTGTGTTAGAGTCGATGCGCAGGAGCGCAATTCATGAGCGATTTTGAGCCGAGCCAGGACCAGATTGCCGCGTTCGACGACGACGGTTTCTTCATCGTCGAAGGGTTGCTCGACGGGGAAGAGGTCAAATTGCTGGGCGACATTGCGCGGGCCGATTCGCAATGGGCCGCCGGCGCCGCTCTGCGGGCGGATGGCGAAGGAGGAGCCGTCAAGGTTCGCGTCGAAAACGAACTGGGCGAGAGCGACATCTACAGCGCAATCATCCGCAGCCGCCGGATCGCCGAGACGATGGAATTGCTCCTCTGCGACGAGGTCTACCACTACCACCACAAGATGGTTTTTAAAGAGGCAAAGACCGGCGGGGCGTGGGCCTGGCATCAGGACTACGGCTACTGGTACGACAACGGCTGTCTGTTTCCCCATCTCGCCAGCTGTCTGATCGCCGTCGATCGGGCGACGAAAGAAAACGGCTGCCTGCAGGTCTTGCGTGGATCGCATCATTTGGGGCGCGTCAATCACATGAAGGTCGGCGACCAGACCGGGGCCGATCCCGAGCGGGTCGCCGTCGCGGTCGAGCGTTTGGAGACGGTTTATTGCGAACTCGAGCCGGGCTCGGCGGTCTTCTTCCATTGCAACCTGCTGCATCGCTCCGACCAGAATAAGAGCGACGATCCCCGTTGGGCTTTCATCGGCTGCTACAACACGAAGGAAAACGATCCCTACAAGGAATCGCGGCATCCCCAGTATTCCCCTCTGCACAAGTGGCCGGATTCGATGATTCTCGAGATCGGACGGCGCCAATGGGCCCGCATGCAGCAGCCGGTCGCGTGAGCGCATTCCCAATTCCCGACAGAAGCCACTGCGACTAAATGACCGTGTGCGATCCCGGGACAGTCAGTCAGCCCCCCTCACCCCCAACCCCTCTCCCGCGAGGGGAGAGGGGGGAAAAACAACATTCCCACAACACGGCTTCTTGCCTGCAGAATCTCTCTCCCCTCTCCCCTTGTGGGAGAGGGGTTGGGGGTGAGGGGAGTTCCGAACGCTGGTCCGGCTTCCCTCAGAGACACCGTGAAGGCCGAGGCGCTGCGGATTGGTTTTGATCTCGTGGGAATCGCGGGTGCCGCTGCCCCAGGCGGACTGGATCATTTTCACGACTGGCTGCGCCAAGGCTACGACGGTGAAATGGCCTGGCTGTCGCGGCGCGAAGCGGCCTACGAGCATCCGCGCCATGTTCTCGCTGGCGTGCGCAGCATAATCATGGTCGCCCTCAACTACCGGACGGATGAGCCGGCCCCTCCCTGCCCCGGCACCGGCCGCGTCTCGCGCTATGCGTGGAGCGACGCCGACTATCATGCCGTGGCGCGCGAGCGTTTGGCGCAGTTGGCTGACTTTCTGCACGCCCAGCACCCGGGATGTCGCACGCGGTTGGTGATCGACTCCGCGCCGATGCTGGAACGCGATTTCGCCCGGGCCGCCGGCCTCGGATGGTTCGGCAAAAACACGATGCTGATCAACAAGCGACAGGGAAGCTGGATCTTCCTGGCCGGTCTGTTGACCGACGTCGAGCTCGAGCCCGACGCGCCGCACGAGACGTCGCACTGCGGGACCTGCACACGCTGCCTCGAAGCGTGCCCCACCGATGCTTTTCCAGAGCCGTATGTGCTCGACTCCCGCAAATGCATCGCCAACCTGACAATCGAGCTGAAAGAGGCGATTCCCGCGTCGCTGCGCAATGGTGTAGGGGAATGGCTCTTTGGCTGCGACATTTGTCAGGATGTCTGTCCTTGGAATCGCAAATCGCCTCGTAAAGACGACCCGGCATTTCGACCGCGAGGCGACCTCAATCCGGCAGATCTGAGCGGTTTGCTGGACCTCGATGAGGAGGGATTTCGCACTCTGTTCGCAAAGAGTGCACTGGCCCGCTCCGGCGCGCCGGCCTTTTGCGCAATGCGGCGATCGTCCTGGGAAACCAGCAGAACGCCGCCGCCGTGCCGGCGCTCGAGCGAGCGCTCGGCGACTCGGAGCCGGTGGTTCGAGGAGCCGCTGCGTGGGCACTGGGCCAGATCGGCGGAGCCGCGGCGGTCACGGCGTTGAAAAGCCGACTTTGCGTCGAGGATAATGCGACCGTTCGAGCCGAAATTGACGGGGCTTTGCTGAGACACAGCGACTGAGCGACGACGGGATGCCGCATGTCGGATAAGAAGATCAAAATCGCAGTGAACGGTGCCGGCGGACGCATGGGGCAGCGAATTGTTGCTCTGGCCCACTCCGATCCGGACCTCGCGGTCGCGTGCGCTGTCGAGAACAAGAACTCTCCCTCCCTGGGGCGCGACGCGGGTGAAGTCGCGGGCATCGGCGCGATCGGCGTACGCATCCAGCGGCAACTCGACGGCCCGGTCGACGTGGTGATCGACTTTTCGACGCCGGAAGGTCTCGTCAGCGTCTCCCATTTGTGTAGCGAGCGCCAAATCCCTCTCGTCGCGGCCACAACGGGGCTTTCGGAAGCACAGCGGTCCGAAATCCTGGCGGCGGCCCATGTCATTCCGCTGATTCTCGCGCCGAATATGAGCCTGGCGGTCAACCTCACAATGAAGCTCGTGCGCGACGCGGCCCGCGCGCTCGTAAACTATCCAGCCGGTGTCGATGTGGAAATCATCGAACGCCATCACCGAATGAAAGAAGACGCTCCCAGCGGCACCGCTCTGGAATTTGGCCGCATTGTCGCCCAGGAGATGGGACAGACGGAACATGTTCACGGTCGCCACGGTCGCCCGGGAAAGCGACCGCAGACCGAGATCGGTTACCACGCCGTGCGCGTGGGGGACAACGTCGGCGAGCACACGATCGTGTTCGGCCTGATGGGCGAAACAATCGATCTGCACGTCCGAGGTCAATCTCGCGATAGCTACGCCCATGGAGCGCTGGCGGCCGCCAAGTTCCTGATAACGCGGCCGCCAGGAGCGTACTCCATGGCCGACGTGCTTGGTCTAACCTAAGCCGTTTCTCCAGTTTGCCAAATCGGAAAATTCCTCAAGTTCGTTCCAAACGGGTGCCGACTCAGATTGATTGAGTCGCTGCGCCGCGGCCTTTGCCCGGCACGAGTGGCTCGCGTCCTTAAAGTCAGAGGCAGGGACGTGCAAAACGGAGAATCGGCGCAGCGGCGTAATCCGCACGCAATTCGCGCCGTGACCGCATTTGGCAGAACCGCCGTGGCGGCCACCTGGGCGTTTGTGTCGAGCCGTCGCTGGCTGGTGGCAGCGACGCTGGCGACGTGCGCCTTGCTGGCCGTCTTTTTGTTGGGAAAGCCGAAGCCGATCCACATCCTCCAAGAGCCAGAGGCACCCGAGACGACATTCGACGACGTGACAAATCTCGGCGTTCAGTCCAACGGATGGTTTCATCGCTGGTTGGCCGACGCGGCAAACAACAGCGAAAAAGGGGCGCCCGGCGTGACGCTCAGTGCCCCGCCGGCCGACGACAGCGAGCCCCCCGAATCGACGCGATTGACCCGCCGCTTGGACGCCGTCCGTTCGCGGCAGAGCAAAGGGGCCGTTCTGACTGGAAAAATCGACACCGGCAAACCGAGGCTGGCGACTCGATCGCCCGGCAATCTTCCAACGCACCGCTGCGGCCGCCTGCTCGCGTCGCGCCACCACAGACCGCCGACTCCAGCAGTAACGCGCTGCATTCGACGCCCGAGTCGGTCTTTCGATGAAATGCAAGCAAAACACGTGAGTCCAAGGAGGGGCGATGTACGAGCGATATTGGGATCTGGCCTGCCGTCCGTTTGAGAACCATTTTTCGACGCCGTTCTTCTTCCATAGCGAGACGCACGAGTCGGCGCTGTTGAAGCTGCGGTACGCAATCGAAAACCGCCTGGGCGTCGGCGTGCTCTGCGGCGGAATCGGCATCGGCAAATCGGCCGTCGCCGCCGAATTGAGCCACGAGCTTGACTCGACGTGCGGGCCGGTGGTGCATGTCCTGTTTCCGCAAATGCCGGCTGCCGAGTTCCTGGCGTATCTGGCATCGAAGCTCGGCGGCGGAGACGCGCCGGCCGATCTGCGAAACGGCATGGATCGCACTCTGCAGCGGATCGAGGGAGTCTTGCGAGGCTTTGTCCAAAAAGGGCGCAGACCGACGATCGTGATCGACGATGCCCATCTGATCGACAACGTTCGCGTCTGGGAGTGCCTGCAGCTGTTGCTCAACTTCCAGCATGACGCGGGTTGTGACTTTTCGCTCGTTCTGGTCGGGGGCCTCAGTCTGATGGGGCGCCTCGAGCGCACGCCGCAACTCAACGATCGCGTGGCCGTCTTCAGCGTGCTCGAACCGCTGTCGCGGACGGAGACGATTCGCTACATCACGCATCGCATGGCGGTGGCCGGAGCGAAACGCGAAATCTTCCACCGCAGCGCGCTCGACGCCCTCTGCGAACGCTCGGGCGGCATCCCACGCCGCATCAATCGCCTGGCCGACCTGGCGCTCGTCGTCGGCTACGCGGATGAACTCACCGAACTCACCGGCCACGAGATCGACGCCGTCGCCGAAGAGCTGCCGTTCTCTGCAGCCGCGTAGCTGAAAAGCACGAAGCACGAAACAAAGTCACGAATGACGAAGCACGAATGACGAAAGAAGCACGAAGCCAGAATGACCGAATGGCGCAAGCGTGTTCCCTTCGTGCTTAGGTCATTCAGTCATTCCTTCGTCATTCGTGCTTCGTCATTCGTCGCTCATGCGGTGTAAAGCCCATGTTCGCGGATATAGACCTCGCACGGCCGCGGGGTCATGTAGCGGATGCTTTTCCCTTCGCGGACGCGGCCGCGAATGTCGGTCGACGAGAGATCGATCCCCGGCATCACGACAATCCGGATTCGATCTGCGACCGCGTTCCCGAGCGTGCTGCGGAGCGCGCCGAGATCGGGCAGCGGCCGGTCGCCCCGATTGACCGCGACGATCGTGGCCAGGTCCACGATTCCGGCAGGATCGCGCCAACTTGGCAGGTCGGCCAGCGAGTCGGCACCGATCAAGAAAAACAGCTCCCGCGCCGGGTCTTGGGCGTGAATCTCACGAAGCGTATCGACCGTAAAGCTGCGGCCCACCCTCGAGAGTTCCATCCGGTTGACCTCGAACTGCGGGTGCCCGGCGATCGCGAACTCGACCATCTCGGCCCGCTGCTGTCCGGGAGAAATCCCGTCGGCCGCCTTGTGCGGGGGCTGCCCCGCCGGCAGAAACCAAACCCGATCGAGCCCGCACTCCTCCCGACACCGCTCGGCCAAAAGCAAATGACCGAGATGGATCGGATCGAACGTTCCGCCGAGTAAACCGAGTCGCATGCTGCCGGCTTTTCGTTTTTTCTTTCGATTCGCGTACGAAATCTCTTCGGTCCCGATTCTCGGGAATTGTAAGCGCCGTCGAATGCGAAGAGCCAGCGATGCTGAACTTCGGGCTGACTTCTCGGTCTTCTCCCAATCCGTGAATGTGCCCCCGTCCGGTGTTCCTATTCGTGTCCCGTCCCGTGTTCCTCCCGAAGGAGCCACGCAGAACAACACTTCGCATCTCTGGGCGCCAGTCGGAGAGAGAGGCTCGGAGGAACGAGTCGTCGCAGGAGTTGTTGGCGAGGCACACTTTTCCCAAGCCGACGGCTCTGCCGTCGTCTTATCGTTGAACGCGCTAGAACGACAGCAGAGCCGTCGGTTGCCCCGTCGAATCCGGAACGACAGCGGAGCTGTCGGCTTGGGAAACGGAGCGCGGCAAGGATTCCCTCATCGGCCCTGCCAATCCGAGTCGTCTCTTCCCCGGCGGCATTTCGTCCGTCGCCGTCAGATGCCCGACGCGATCCGAAGGTTCTCGAGTTCCGTGTCCCGTCCTGAGCCCCAACGGGGCGAGATTCTATAGCCCAGGTCGGAGCGCAGCGCAGGCCTGGGATTTCAAGAGCCCAATCGATTGTTCCCCAAGCCCCAACGGGGCGAGACAAATTCGCATCGACGTACTCGCGAACCGGCGCGTGGATGTCTCGGCCCTTCAGGCCTTTGCGCGGTTGATGATGTTTCTCGAACTCAGTCGAGTCGCGGTTCGCCCGCCAGTGGGTGAGAGAGAGCCTCGGATGAACGAATCGTCGCAGGAGTTGTTGGCGAGCGCACTTTTCCCAAACCGACGGCTGCTCAAACCTCGTATCGCTGCGCGACCGCGGTTGCGAGCAACCGCGGCCACCCGATTGACCGGCGCTCGCACGCATTGGTGGGTGGCCTCGGTTGCTTGCAACCGAGGCGCCGCAGGCGGAAGAGGTTACCTTTGGGCTGCGGCAAGGATTCCGTCAGCTGCGCTGCCAATCCGAGCCGTCTCTTTCCCCGGCGGCATTTTGTCCGTGGGTATCAGATGCCCGACCCGATCCAAGCGTTCTCGAGTTCCGTGTCCCGTCCAGACTCTTGTCCCGTGTCCCGTCCCGACTCTGTCGCCGGAGATGGTTCGCACGTCGATCCTGCTGCGGCGCCCCTTCGGCGGTGCAGTCCCAGGGCCACGGTCCGACGCATTTCTTCGACGTTCAGGCACGTAATGAGGCTGGCATCTTGGGACGGTTTTTGATCCACAAACAGTCCCGTCCCGATGTCGTACACTTTTTGATCAGGCCCGGGGAGGCCGCCCGCTTTGATCGCCGAGGCGGCCAGGTCCACCACCTGCACGCGGGCGTAAGTGATGATTGGCCGGCGTGCGTCGATGAGGCGGTCCTCCATTCGGACCACGTGCCCTTTCTCGATCAGCGAGTCGAGCACCCGCTTGATCCGATCGCCGCTCATGCCGAGAGTATCTCGAATAAAGCGGGCCGTGCGTCCGTCGGGGTAGGCGGTCAACAGCTCTAACAGGCGCTGGCACTGACGATCGAACGCCAGCGCGCGGCGACGGAGGTTGCAGTCTTCACGGGCGGCGACAAACCGTTCGTCCGCTGAGGTGGTTGTCGAGGTGACCGGACGAAGGGCCGTTTTCCACCGGCGACCTCCCGACGTTTCCGCCGCGCCTTCGTCGACGTCCAGTTCCCACAGACCCTGGTCACCCGCCCGGCTGCCCGTCGTGAGCCACAATTCGTGGTGTCCCGTCCCGATATCGCACGCTCGCCGGCGCGAGACCAACAGCCATTGGGCCGAGAGTTCCGCAAAACCGCTGCCGGCCAGGTCTTCGAGCCTGGCCGGATCGCCCGCTTTGCCGGCTTTGCAATGGTGCACGACAAGCACCGTGCAGCCGGTCGACTCACACAGCTCGGCCAGCGGCCGCAGCAATTGCCCCATCTCGAACAGGTTCTTGGACTTGCCCCGGCCCTTGCGCCGCCCCCAGCGCCAGGAAGGCCGGGTCGATGACCACGCAGACCGGCTTCTCTCTCTCGACCAGTTCGGTGAAGGCCATCATGTCGAAGGGGTCGCCCAGCTTGGGGACGTCCGGCGAGCAAACAAAATTCTCCAAGGTGTCCAGCGACAGCCCGCGTTCGGCGCAGATCCGCTGGGCCATCGACTTGAGCGCCGGCAAGCCCGATTCCCCGGACAAAAACAGCACGCGGCCCGGCTGCGACACGGGGAAGCGGCCCAAGAACGGCGTCCCGCTGGCCAAGGAAATCATGAGATCGGCCGCCAGCGACGTTTTGAGCGTCTTGAAAGGCCCAAAGATTCCCCCCAACTGACCGGCAGCCAATACACCGGGGATTAAATAACGGGTCTCATGCTGGCCCGAGTTGAGCTGGGGCCCGGTGAACAGCCGGAATTTCTTCCCCAGCACTTCGTCGATCGCCTGCGAGATGGGCCATTCGGGCTCCGGATTATAGTTTTGCGCAGTGGCCCCCTCGGGAATGACCCGCTTGGGCATGCGGGAAAGTTCTTCCTCGCCGACCCCGCCCAGGCGGATAAAGTGTGTCACCCGGCGATCTTGCGCCTCGACGGCCTCCTTGAAGTTCGTGTAAGTCCGTCCGCCCACCATCCAAATTTCGTGCCCATTTCCAGTCTGCATGCGAGAAGCCTCGATCAGTGCCGCGTAAAATAAAGGTGCCCTTCCTCATCTTGCCAGAACGGGACTGATCGCAGAAGCCCGAGTTTCTATGCGCGTGGAAACAAGTTGGAAAATAGTTGGGGCGGGGGGCTTTGGTGTCGGGGAGCGAACGGCGGCGCATTCGTAGGGTGTGACAAGCTCGCAAAGCGAGCGCCGGCACACCGTTCCGATTCGATCAATGGTGTGCCGGCGCTCGCTCACGCGAGCTGGTCACACCCTACGTCAGCAAGGCCCCAAAGATCGTTCGGGCGCTCGGGCTCGGTTTCTGTCGGCACGGGCCGTTGGCTACGATTGAGGCGGAGGGATGCCCCGGACGTGGTGGCCAAAAAGTCTTCGCAGCCAGCGTTGTTTGACGCCGTCAGTTTTCCGCCCGATCCGCTGCCGTGGGAGGTGGCGGCCGAGAATGATCGGATGATTGCGCGGCTGGTGTTCAATCGGCCCGTCGATACGCCGTTCGATTATCTCGTTCCCGACGGGTTGCGGACGCTGATCGCGCCCGGCCAGCGTGTGAAGGCCCCGTTCGGAAAAGGGGACCGGCCGACGGTTGGGTATTGCGTCGAGATCGCGACCAAAACCGACCAGAACCAAAAACGGCTCAAAACGATCGACTCGATTCTCGATCGAGCGCCCTTGGTGTCGGCGAGCATGCTGCGGCTGACGCGGTGGATTGCCGACTATTATCTGTGCGCTGGGGCCAGGTGCTCGAATCGGTGGTGCCGGCGGGGGTCAAGCAGCAGGCCGGGACGCGGCTGGTTACGTCGTTCGTCTGCACTAATCGGGACGCCGGCGATCGAGCGGCTCCAAAACTTTCCGCTAAACAGAAAGCCGTGCTGGAGATCCTGACGACGGCCGGCCGCCCGATGGACGCCGCCGAGCTGACGCAAGCGGCCGATTGCGGAACGGCACCGTTGGCGGCCCTGCGACAGAAAGGGTTGATCCGCGCGGTGCGACAGCGGCAGACGCTGGCCCGGCCGGAGGCTCCGTCGCCGCGCGAAGACGATCTCAAACTCAACGCCGATCAGCAGCGGGCGCTCGACACGATTTTAGGCCTCGAGCGCGCGGGGCAGCACCGCACCGTCTTGTTGCACGGCGTGACGGGGAGCGGCAAAACCGAGGTCTACATCCAGGCGATCCGCGAGGTGGTCAGCTACGGTCGCCAGGCGATCGTGCTGGTTCCTGAGATCAGTCTCACGCCGCAAACGATCCGCCGGTTCCGCCTTCGATTTTCGTCGGTGGCCGTGCTGCACAGCCACTTGAGCGACGCCGAGCGGCATTGGCATTGGCAGCAGATCGCGTCGGGAAGCGTCGAAGTCGTGATCGGCGCTCGCAGCGCGGTCTTCGCCCCGACGCCGAACCTGGGCCTCATCGTGATTGACGAGGAGCACGAAACGACGTTCAAGCAGGAGACGACGCCGCGATATCACGCGCGGGATGTCGCGCGCGAGCGAGCGCGGCTCGAAAATATTCCGCTGATTCTCGGCTCGGCCACTCCGACGCTCGAATCGTGGCAGCGCGTGCAGCAGGGGCCCGACGCGCTCGTCTCGCTTCCGCAGCGCGTCGAACGGCGTCCGCTGCCGCCGGTGATCGTGGTCGACGTTCGCAACGATCCGCTGTGCCGTCGGGGTGCGGCGATCGGCCGGGCGCTCGAACAGGCGATGCGGAACGTGCTGCGGGACGACGCGCCGGCGCACGGCCGGCCGCGCGAGGGGGGACAGATCATTCTGTTCCTCAACCTGCGCGGGTTTTCGCCGGCCATCTGGTGCCGATCGTGCGGGGCGAGCGTGAAGTGTCCGACGTGCGATGTCACCCTGGCCTGGCACAAAGATCGCGGTAAGGCGCTCTGCCACGTGTGCGACTACGAGTGCGATCCGCCTGCATTTTGCCCGAGCTGCAATCATGCGGGGCTGCGCTATGTGGGGATCGGCACGCAGCGGTTGGAACAGGAAGTGCGGGCCCGCTTCCCCGGCGTGTCGTGCGTGCGGATGGACAGCGACTCGATGCGCAAGCGAGGCAGCCACGACACGGCGCTCGAGCAGTTTCGACACGGCGACGCCCGAATCCTGCTGGGCACCCAGATGATCGCCAAAGGGCTCGATTTTCCGAACGTCACGCTCGTCGGAGTCGTCAACGCCGACACGATTTTGCACCAGCCCGATTTTCGCGCGTCGGAGCGCACGTTCCAATTAATTTCCCAAGTGTCGGGCCGGACGGGTCGCGGACCCCGCGGCGGGCGAGTGCTGGTGCAGACCTCAGCCCCCGACGAACCGGCGATCGTGCTGGCGTCGAAGCACGACTATGCGACCTTTGTGAAGCAAGAGTGGGGACACCGCCAAGCGCTGCTCGCTCCTCCCTGCCGGCAGTTCACGCGGATCATCGTTCGCGGAGAGGATGCGGAAGCAGTGCGCGAAGAGGCCCGGCGCATCGCCAAGCTGTGCACAGAATCTGCCGCAGCGCACAAATTCGACGTGCGGCTACTGGGCCCCGCGCCGGCGCCGATCTCCCGCATCAAAGGGCAACATCGCTTTCATGTGCTGCTGGCCGCCCCGCAGGGCGACGCCGTGCGAACCGTCTGGCGCGAGGTCGTGCCGCAGCTTTCGCTGCGAGAGGACGTCGAGTGGACGGTCGACGTCGACCCGATCAACTTGCGGTAACTCACGCGGAAATGACGAAGCACGAATGACGAAGGAAGCACGAAGCACTAAGGATTTGTCGGACTTCGGTCATTCGGAAATTCTTTCATCATTCGGGCTTCGTCATTCGGGCTTCGACTGGCGGGGCTTCGGACAAAGTGCGTGACCCCCACCATCGAATCTTCATGTTGTACGCAACCGCGTGCCGTATAATGGTTTCGTCCTCAGGGACGGGCGGAGGGACGAACAGCAATTTGACGCCCGTTTTTTGAGGCCGATATAATCGGTTGAGCTGTCGGAGGTTCCTCATTCGGCGCGGTGCGCCACGAGCCGATGCGGGCCCGGTCCAAACAATCCGTGAACTTTTGGATTGCCCAACGGCCGGGCCAACGTTCAGTCTGCCGCATTCAGGAAGCTCACAGTCTATGGATTGCCTGCGAACTTCGCTTGCTCCTCTCGCGATGCTGCTCGGGGCATGGCCCCTCCTGACGCTCGCGCCCGCGACTGCCTTCGGGGGGGATGGGCCGCCGGACGCCGTTGTCGGCATTCCGGGGAGCGGCGATCGATCGGCCGAGGCTCCTCCAAAGCCGGCTGAGCCCCCATTGGGGAAATACCTGACGGTCACGAGCCCGGTCGACGATCTGGTGTTCGGCCGCGTGAAAAACGCGGTGCTCAACCTCGAGAGCCAGGCCCAGCAGCAGCACCGCCGGGCCGTTCTGATTCTCGAAATCACCCACGGGACGACGCCGTTTCACCAGGTCTACGGCCTGGCGAAATTTTTGACATCGGCCGAGATTGCCGACGTCAAGACGGTCGCCTGGATCCCCGAAACGGTCACGGGCAACAACGTCGTCATCGCGCTGGCGTGCAACGAGATCATCATGCATCCCGACGCCGACCTGGGCGATATCGGGCTCGGCAAGGCGCTCGATCGCGACGAGCAGCAGGACATCCTGCACTTGATCGAGAAGCGGCATAATCCGCGCTTGAGCCCTGCCCTCGTGATGGGAATGTGCGATCCGCAACGGGAAACGCTGCGGGCGAAAGTCCAACTCCCCGCCGGCAAAGATGGCAAAGAGACGAGCGAATATCGCATCGTCACCAAAGATGAGCTGGAGCGGCTGCAGAAGAGCAAGCTGGCGATCCTCGACGTGCAGACGATCAAGGAGTCGGGCGATCTGGGGAACTACTCCGGCAGCAAGGCCCGCAGCCTGGGCGTGCTGACCGTGCAGACGATCGAGACGCGGGGCGAATTGGCCGAGATCTACAATCTGCCGCGCGAGGCCCTGCGCGATGACCCGACGTCGGGCGAAAAGCCCCGCGTCCAATTGATCAAGGTCGAGGGAGTGGTCGACTCGGTGCTCGAGGCGTTCATCGAGCGGCAGATCGACCGGGCCGTCACGGCCGGCGTCAACACGTTGATCTTCGAGATCGATTCGCCAGGCGGAGGCTTGTTGCAGAGCCAGAACCTCGCCAACGCGATCGCCGATCTCGATCCCAAAAAGATCCGCACCATCGCCTACATTCCCAAGGGTAAGCAGGCACTCAGCGGGGCGGCGATGATCGCGCTCGGCTGCGACGAAATCTATATGGATCCCAACGTGCGGATCGGTGACGCCGAGCCCATCGAGCTCAGGTCCGGGCGCCAGTTCGAGCACGTTCCCGAGAAAATCCTCAGCAACTTACGGGTCGTGTTGGCAACTTTGGCGAAGCGGAAAGGCCGGCCCCCCGCGCTCGCCGAGGCCATGGCCGATAAGGACCTGCAGGTCTTTCAAGTTAAGAATCGGCGGACGGGCCGCGTCTGGTACTTGTCGGACGCCGAAATTCAGGCTTCCAACGGCGAATGGGAGCGAGGCCTGCCGGTTGCCGAGTCGGGTGGAAATCATCTGCTGACGCTGACTGGAACTCGTGCGCACGAGCTGGGTCTGGCCGAAACGCCGGTTCGCGATTTCGACGATCTCAAGCAACGACTCGGCATTCCGGCTGAGATCACCGTGGCCGAGGCCAAGCGAACCTGGGTCGATACGCTGGTGTTCGTGCTCAACACCGAGCTGGCGCTCTTCTTCCTGGTTGTGGTCGGCTTCATCTGCATCTATGTCGAGCTGCACCTGATGACCGGCCTCTTGTCGATTATCGCGGCTCTCTGCTTTGCGCTCTTTTTCTGGAGCCACTTTTTGGGAGGGACGGCCGGCTGGCTGGAAGTGATCTTGTTTTTGATCGGGGCGGCTTGTCTCGCACTGGAGGTCTTCGTGATCCCCGGTTCGGGCTTTTTTGGGGTTACGGGAATTCTGCTGATCTTCGCCTCATTGATTCTGGCCAGCCAGACCTGGGGCAACCTCGAGCCGAATGAAGACTATAAACGGCTCTCGTACACCATGGGGACGTTGGGGGCCTCAATCATCTCAATTGTGGTGATCGCTCTGGTGACGAGCCGCTTCTTGCCGCATGTGCGCGTGTTCGACAAGCTCGTGCTCTCGCCGCCGGGTGCCGCCGACCTCCACCGTTTTGGTCCGCGGCTGAAGCCGGGTCTGGCCGACGACGCGGCCGGCCACTTCGCCGATCATCCCCGCTCGCTTGTCGGCCAAGAGGGAGCGGCGCTCACCGTGCTGCGTCCGGCCGGCAAAGCGAAAATTCATGGCCGAATTATCGACGTGGTGAGCGAAGGGCCATTCATTCCGGCCGAGAGTCGCCTCGAAGTCATCGAGGTCTCCGGCAATCGCGTGGTCGTTCGCCAGATCGTCTGAGCGCGTTACTTGATCACGGCCGGAGCGGCACCCAAGAGCACTTGGCTCACGAAGTCCCACGAGTCCTGCAGCATGACCTTCAGGTTCGATTCGACGGTGACGATGTCCCCCGGCTGCAGGAGGATGTTTTCGTTCTGCTTGCGCGAGGCCTCCCGCAAGCTGACCTGAATGATCACCCGGTCGTTCTGTCCGGCCACCGCGCGGCAGACGAGCACCGTATCGATGATCTTGTAGGTCGCACCCTCAGCCCGGGCGATTGCGTCGAGCACTCGGAAGTCGCTGCCGATCGGGAAGTCATAACGGCCCGGTTTGTGCACCATGCCCGTGACGACCACAGACGGGAGATCGCGACGTTCGACGGTCACGACGTCGCCGTCGGCAAGCTCTTGCAGGGCGAGATCCGGCGACCCCTCGGTCAGATGGATTTCTCGGTGTTCGGGGGGTGATCCGGCGCCTTCGTTTAAGATCGCGGGCTGAATGGGATTGGCATTTGGACCGCCGGGCGTCGGTCCGAAGGCTGCCATGACCTCGACTCCCGCTGGGCCTGCGTCGCTCGGTGTCTTTCGGCTGTGAATCGCGATCGTCGTCCCGGCCTCTCGCGAAAGTCCGCCGGCGGCCGCCAACGCCGAGACCAGATTGCTCGATTGTCGGGGCAGCATGTAAACCCCGGCGTGTTGCACAGCGCCGGTCACGGTAATGCGATGCTGCCTCGGCTGTACGAGCGAAACTTGCACGAGCGGCGCCTGAGCCATCCCTTGCTGATGACAAGCCTGCATGACGGCGGCCTTGGCAGATTCGGTTGTCCCGCCGGCGAGGGAAATTTTTCCCACGACGGGCAACTCGACGGTGCCATCCCGGCCAACGGTGGTGCGAAGCCGCGTCACGTCCGAGGCATTGAGGCTGGTGGCGACCAGGACTTCGACCTCATCACCCGAGTCGAATTTCGGCGCACCGGGCTCCGCCCCTCTCGCCGCAAGATCAACGCTGCACGGAGCTTCCCAACGAGTCGCTTGCAGCTCCCTGGGCAATTGGGCAGCCAGGTAAGGATGTTCGGTGGTGGCGCAACCGAGCGACAAGCCCGCGCACGATAGAGCGAGCGCCAAAAGCCGACGCGCAGCAGCGAAATGCCGCGCGGAGAGCCGCCGGACGGAGTGCGCCGCAAATATCGCCATCGTCTGCATCAATGGTGTGTGAAGAGAGAGGCAGATTGGAAATGTGGAGAACTTGGAGGGGGGCGGAATCTATGCCGTCGAGGGCGAACCTGTCAACGCCAGATTGTGAACGCCGAGACAGTGGCTGGATGGGGCGAGCGACGCGAGGCGATCCAGCGCTCGTCGACGACCAGCCCCTCACCCCTAACCCCTCTCCCGCAAGGGGAGAGGGGAGAAGCGGAGCGGGCGCGCCTCCCGCTCCTCGTCGGATATCAAGCGCGAGCCACCAAGAATTCCTGTTCCCCTCTCCCCTTGCGGGAGAGGGGTTAGGGGTGGGCCATCCCGGCGGCTGCTCACTCTGCGCTGATTTGCGCCAAGTCCATCAGGACCTTGTGACCCGATTCGACCGATTGTCGGCGGACGAGGCGCAGGCGAGCGTCGTACCAGACGTTAACGTCGACGTCACCCGTCACGCGGTAATGCACACACGGTTTCTGTTCGCCTGCGATTTCGATCGTCTCGTCGCCGACCCGTTGCAATCGGCCGAGCAGGCGACCCCCTTTGTCGGCGTCGAGCACCAGGATGCTTCGCGCGCCGCTGGGTGCTTCGGCTTCCCAGTGTTTGGGCAACTGATAGCAGGTGGTCGACCAGAGTTCGGGCGAATTCAGCGAAGAGCGGCCGTTGGCTTCCACCACCAGTCCCTGGCGCGACGCGGCGGCCGTCACGTGGTACTGCGTGCCGTTGAAGTTGGCCGTGCGGTCCATCTCGACGAGCCGGCCGTCGCGAAACACGGCGGCTCCGCCCGAGTTGAAGCGATACTTGTAAACGATGTAGTTGAATAACAGGCTCGCGTTGCCCCCGACCCAATCCGTGCCGTCATCGCGATGGCGGATCTGCATGGTGCACTGCCCGCGCTCGGTGCCGTCGACAAAGATGCGAAAGACGCGCGTCTCGCGTTCGACGTCTTGCGGTTCGCGACCATCGGCAAGGACGGTGCTCGCGGTGACGACTGTCGCGCACAGGCACGCCACAGTTCTGAATTTCGACTGCCGCAGCGCGCAAAAGAAACGGACGGCATCGAGGCACTCCTTTGCTCTCACCGCTCTCGAGAGTCGCACGCACCTGCCTGCGGCAAGTGGTCGGGCGGTCCGAGCCCGCAAAAGGCGACCGGCGTCCTGGTTTGCACCGCGCCGTAATCCAATATCGGTTGCTCGCGGTTGAAAGCTTGCTGTTGAACATCGTCCGAGGCGCTGAATCTGAGTCAGCTTGCGTCGATTCGTGGAAGAATTCACGCGTGGTGATTTGGGCAAGCCCAGGAGAGTTTAGCGACAGGGCCGCTTCTGCGGCCGGGCTTCTCATGAATCGAACGCCCTCTAAACAAAATGCTCGCCGCGCGTCAGAGCTGCCGTATCATGGCCGGGCAGCTCGCGAATGCCGGGGACCCGGGGCATCCAGGCGCTCGTCTGCCAGTTGTCAGCCGTCTGACGCTCGGGATAGAAGCGGGGCAACTGGAATGCGAGATAGTGCGACAAGCCGTTTACGAACGGCTCATACATGCCTCGCAATTCGGTTAGACGCGCTTCGATTGCGGCGACATCCTCGGCACCCGTCGCTGCAGTTTCCTCGGGCAACACGCCGCCGGCCTGTTTGAGCCGATTGAACAGAACCTGAAAATTCTCGGACGCAAGACGGTTTGGCACCGGGGCGGTCGGTTTGATCTTGAAAACCAGGCAGAGATCGACCGCGGCGTGGCGGGCGATTGCGAATGTCAACCGCGCTTGGTAGGCATCGCGTCCGCTGCTTCCGCTGATGACGAGAGCGGACGTGTCGAGAATCACCGTCAGCGCGGCCACCCACGACTGGTTATCGTGCTGCGAGCGATAAAGACCCAGCACTGGAAAGGAGAGGCACTTTTCGAGCACCTCGGCCGACCAGACTTCCCACTGCAAAAAGTACGCAACGAGCACGTCGGGGCGCCGAGCCGGCTGGCTCCGCACCAGAATCTGCTCGGCTGTGGGGGGGAACCGCCGCGGGCGTCCAGCAGCGAAATCATCGTCTCGCGCTGCGAGAAAGCCTGGGCGAGAATCGGGTGATAACTGAGCACCAGCGCGAGAAATCCGAATCCCAGCCCCGCCTCTAAGACGGCCAGAAACCGGCCGACACCGTCCTGCGGGGAAATATCGCCGTAGCCAACCGTGAAAAAGGTCACGCCGCTGAAATACGTGTACGAAACGGTGGTTCGCTCGGGATCGGCGGTTGCCATCTGCGTCTGAAAGGCCCAATGCAACAGGGCAAAGCCCAGAATCATGCCGATCGCCCACGCGGCAAACATCATCAGAAACGACAGCGGGGCAAACGTGCTCAAGAACGCCTCGCGACGTCGCGGCAGCGTGAACAGAGTTGCGACGGCTTTCCAGGCCGGCCAGGTGATGCGATAGAAAAGCCGGATCAGGCGGTACGCGTGCGTAACGCGCCGCGGCAACAAGACTGACTCGAAGGCATCAATCAGAATCAAGCCGATCGTTGTGACTCCGAGGATTCCAGCCAAAAATCGCATGGACATCTCCGCTGGTGCTGACCGAACCGCGATCGGCGGATTTCTTGATCGCGCGATCACACACGGTACACAACGCGGGCCGCGAAAAGAAATCTGAGAGCGCAGTTTCGCGGCAAGCCGCCACCCAGCCGTCCCAAGGCTTCTCTGGGCGCGGACGGTGGGTGCGATTTAGCTACCCGAATGGTCGTCTGCGGCGTAGCGGTCGCGCGGCGGCCCCGTCGTCGGACCGAAAGCATGATAGAGCGCGGCCGCGCGAGCGTAACACCAGTTTGCGCCCAACACCGGAAGGCGCAGGAAGGCCCGAATTGCGAGCATCAGCGAAGAATGCTCCACGGGCCGCAACTCGAACTGGGTGAGAGCGAGGTAGAAGCTCGGTGCCGCAGGAGGCGATTGGGGGCTGGAAGGTTCGAGCGCGTAGAATCCGGCCGTCAAAAGCCGCGCGGCCAGAGTCCAAGAGCGGCGCGACCCAAACCGCCACGTCAGCCGGAAGATAGCCCAGAGTCTGCTGGTCGAGCGACTCGACCGCGACGGTCTGGGCACCGCGCTCGTTTTCCGGATCGCGCGAAGCGCGACCCGCAGACCCGGTTCTAGCGCGACCGTGCCCATCGGTCGATCCGTTGCTTCCTCCTGGGCAACCGGGGCTCCCTCCACTCGGACCGGCTCAAACTGTGCGACGCGGCGCCATTCGAAGGTTCGTCGGCGCACTCGCCTGAACATCGTTGGCCCCAGAAGTGTTCCGGTTCAAGAGCAACCTCGCCTCGGGAAATCTGAGTTAGGTGCCGCTCTCGCCTCCCGCCAAACGGGACCGGTGGCATCGTCTCCACTGCGGTGCGCGGCGATTTGCCCTGCGCGTCGATCATAGCCCTGGACAACGGTGAAATCCATGAGCGATTAAAAGCAGCTCGGGCCGCGAATTGAAGTGGTTCGTCTAACCAAAAATGTCGGGCCGAGGTGGCTGGGGTCGAACCGTCTTCGGTTTGCCCCTAGAGAGACTGGGGGTCGGCGTCTTCGCCGCCCCGGTCGGCGAAGACGCCGACCCCGGCCAGCCCAACATTTTGGGATAGACGGACCACGAGTTGGGATCAATCAACGGATTCGCGGAGAATCGCTTGGGTGCCACGGTTGAGCTTGCTCAACCGTGCTCTTAACGCTTCAACAACCATCGTCATCAGCCGGAAAGAGCACGGCTGAGCCGAAGCGTCTCAGCACCCGAAATAACGGACACCCTCAACGATCAGGTGCGGTGATTGCGAGCTGAACGCGATCGGGACCCGAGATGAGGATGTGTTTGGAACCCCCTGCGACCTGCCCGACGGTCGGCGGAATTCTTCGGGCACCGAATCGGTCGAGGGCGCCGCGGGCATCACTTTCGACCCAGATCAGCCGGTCGATCGAGCGGCCCTCGGTCGGCGCGAGGGGACGTTTGACCGTTTTCACGAGCACCCAAACGTCGCCGTAGCGAATCCCGGGAAGCAGGCCGGCAAAGCGCGTGACGCGGCCGCCGAAGACGTCGGTGTACCACTTGAGCGTCGCCTTGGGATCGGTCGTCGCCAGGTGCACATGATGGAACCCGTGAATTTCGCGATCCTCGACCAACTCGATCAGCGTCCCCCAACGATCTTTGATGAACGCGTAACGAATCGGGCCCTCGCGCTCGATTCCGGAGACAATTTCCACTCCGGTTTCGGCGAACCGTTTCATCGCCGGGTCGAGGTCCGCGTATCCAAATCCGAGATGATCCAGGCCGGAGCCGACGCTGCCGGGCACCGTGCGCCCCGTCGGTGAAATCGGCGCCGGGACGAATTCGAGCGTGGTCTTTCCAAATTGCACTGTGCGGATTGCGAGACCGCCGCGGTCCGACCCGAACGAAGCCTCCGGGCCGTTCGCCGCCAACGTTCCCCCAAGGTGCTTGCAGTACCATTGGGCCGCCGCCTGCGGATCCGACACGTTGAGTCGCACTCCGCGGAACTCAGCCGCCGCCAGCTTTGCCGGCACGCCCGCCGTGAGAGCCACGAGTGCGATCGTCCACGCGACTCCCTGCGCAGTGCCGGAATGAGGGCTTGTCCGCCGCTTGGCCGAAGGTTGTCGCGTACATTGCGTCTCCCGAGTTTGGTGGCAGCAACAGTGTCGCGAAACTTTCGATCATGCGGTAGCGTAGCGGCTAGTTTCTCGGCCTACTCGGCCGGCTCGTGGCGACTTCAAAATAGCAAGAAAGATCAAGCTGAGGAGAGATCGGCGGGTTAAACTGCTCGCATGATTCGCAGCGTGTTATCAGTACTGGCCGGGATTGCGGTGCTTACCGTGGCATCGTTCGCGATCGAGACGGCGCTGAACCCTCTGTTGATTTGGGCATTTCCCGAAGCCTTGCCCGATCCAGAGGCGCTCTCATCGAACCTTTGGGTCCGCGCACTCACGTTCGCCTATGGGCTTGTGTGTGTGTGGCCGCCGGTGGATACGTCGCGGCTCGTGTCGCCCGGCGGCGACCGGTTACGCACGCGGCTGTGATGGGGATCGTTCAGGCCGGTCTCACAATTGTGGCGATGCTGTCGCCGGTCGCGAACCACGCTTCGCCGTTGCAATGGATCATCATCGCCGTCCTGAGCATACCGGCAGCACTCGTGGGAGGACTCGTCTACAAAGGCCGCAAAACCCATGACGGACTGGAAAAAGCTCCAGAGAGCGCTTAGCTACTCGAGACGAAATCCCGGCAATAACGTAGTGCTGTCGAACCTGGCTGCCGAGACAGGTCAATCGCGGTTTCATGCTCATCGGACGCTCCGTGCACTTCTTGGGGAGACCCCCAAGCACTTCACCTTGCGACTGCGTGTGGATCGCGCAGCCGCTGCTCTGATCAGCTCCGCAGCCTCGGTTGACAGCGAAGAATCGACCGCCGGCGAGAGTGAAGGCGACGTTCTGGCCGAAACACTGCCTGGCGGGCCCGCCGCCGTGACGATTCACTCCGGGCCCTATGACCAACTCCATGCCGCTTACCCGGCACTCGAGGAGTGGATTGCTGCGAACGGGTTCCACCCGGCGGGCGCTCCGTGGGAAGCGTACTTAAACGATCCCGCCGATCATCCCAATCCTCAGGACTGGAAAACGGAGGTTTGCTGGCCCATCGGAACCTAGCCATCCGGAAGCTCTCAAACGGGGGGCGAAATAGAGGGGAGGGGGCGGGCCGATCGCCTGCATGGGCTGGCACGCCCTTTCCCGGATTTTTGTGGCACAGCGAGGCATCCGGCGGCTAAGATGGCCGCAGATTCGCGGCGGCCCTCCTGCTGCGTTTCACAATCAATTGTGCAATTCCGCTGAATACTCGAAGGGTGTGGCGCGCTTTCCCATTCTTCTTGATTCGTGAGTTTTATTCTCGTCTCGCGACTGATCATCTCGCGCACCTTTCTGGTTGATACCGTTTGCCTCGAGCCGGGGTCGCGTCTCGCGATCTGGGGTTGAGGCATCCGAGTTGTCTGCGAACGGAATCGTTCGAGTCTGACAGCATCGGCGGGCCCAGCGGTGTCGCAGCGCGACAAATTGGTCTCCCGGCTCTTCCGAATGCCGGGCGACTGCGAGCGGGAATCCGAAAAAGTCCTCGGCCAGGCGGCGGAGGCTCATCGGACGCTCTTGAACTGCGCAGCCTCCGAACCGACCGCGGACGGCTCCGTGGGGCGATTGCTGCCGGCGATCGCGACGCTGCTCGATCGCCTGCCCTCCCCAGCCCTCAGGCGACGGTTTCTTGTTGATCCGGCTTTTGTCGAGGGACTGCACCGCGGGGCCGGTATCTCGGGGCGCTCGCCCAATGGCATCGCCGCGTCGCCGAGCCGAGTATTTCGAAGGTCTGTCCTCCCGCCGATGGCCAGTCAGCACACCGTCTCGGCAATTCGCTGCTTCCCCTGTTCCTGTGCGACGATCCGCATTGGCGCGGGAAAATCGGCCTGCGGACCGATGTGTACGGCCGGTTGCGATTTCCTCTTTGCGACTGGAGCCTTTCGCTGAGCGGTGTCGACAAGGACGCGGGCTCTGTGCTGTCGGACGAACTCGTCACCGCATCCCTCACCCGCAATGAGGTGCGTCTTTCGTTGGGGAGACCGACCGGTCCTGATCTGCTGATCGTTCCCCGCGGTGATTGGCTGCGAATGACGCTCGCAAATGACCCGTGCCTCGACGGTAGCCGCCTTCGCTTCGGTTTGTCCAAAGCGACGACCCGGCTGCAGTTCGCCAGCCCCTTTCCAGGCTGGCGCGTGCGGTACGAGCCGATATCGGTCGGCGATGAGATGGGTCATGCCGCGCTCACCGGCGGCGTCGTGGCCGCAACTCTAAAAGCGATCGCGCGGCACTCGCCTTCGATCGCTCGCGAACTTGACCGGCTGATGTCGGCCGTTCGCGGCTGGGAGCTGCCCGCGGCCGCCTATGGGACGATCCAATCGTTCTCCGATCCCATGCTGCCGCGCGTGATGGGAATCAACGTGCCCTACGGGTGCGATGGCGAGCCGCGCATCTGCCCGTTTTGCTTCACCTGGTTCGGGCACGAGCTGGGGCACACCAAGAGCTACCTGATCGAAACGATCTTGCATGTGCGGGGCGAGGCCCTGACGACAAACCAGGGTGACTACACCGACGTCATCGAACGCTACGGCCGGGCCCTCTCGCTACGGACCCTGCTGCAGGTTCCTTACACGCACCTCTACGAATGGCAACTGCTGATGGACCTGTTCGAGGGCCGTTTTGCCGCCCTCCCCTGGGAAATCGACGACGACCCAATCGAGCTCGGCGACGACCTCCATCAGGAAATCGTCGAAGCCTTCGTTTTGATCGAACGCGAAGCGGAACTCACGCCGTGCGGTCGCGCCGCTGTGGCCCGGTTGCACAGTCTCTGCAGCGAGGCCCAAGTGCGCTGGCGATCGATTCGGGGCCGCGCTCGAAGCTCGAAGGCTTTCGTCGACGTCTGAAGCGCGTTATTGCAGACAGCGGTCTTCGAGGATCCAACTGCGAGCGAACGCCCCCCTCACCCCCAGCCCCTCTCCCGCAAGGGGCGAGGGGGGGAAGAGGCCGAGCGTTGCGCGACGGCACAACAACGCGCTCCGTGCAAGTCTTCTCCCCTCTCCCCTTGCGGGAGAGGGGCTGGGGGTGAGGGGATACCCGCGACCCACGTCTTAAGATCGGGCACCGTCAATTAGCAGCTCTGAATCAAATCGCGGACTACGACCGCCGGCCGCAACGGATCGCCGAGACTGAAAGGGCCGGCAGCGTGATCTTCGGGCCAGTGAGCTTGCGGCTCACGGTTTGGACTCGGTTCGGCAGCGCCCAGTGGTTCATCACGTCGGGCTGACCCATGTCGAGCGTATCGCAGACCGTATCGACCGTGACCGGTTCGTATCCGGCGCCGATTTCAGCCAGGTCGAGCGAGACGTCGACCGGCTCGCGGTTTGAATTGACCGCAAACAGGCAGACGTGTCGTCGTTCGTCGTCCGTGCAGGCGACGACGTCCACGTGGGCGGGGATCTTGCGGACCGTGAGCGGAATCGCAAGCGCATGTTCGGCGTAGAGCCGCATCACGTGGTAGCTGGGGCGCTTGAGCACCGTGGAACCATTCGTGCCGATGATGCCGCTGCAGAAACTGTTGGTCATGTTCGAACGGCAAGCGATATCGACGATGTTGGAGTAGCGGCAGAGAAGATTCAGATACGCGCGCGTTGAGGACGCCCCATCGAGCGTCAGCATCTTGCCGCGCATGAGGCCCCAATCTCCGCCGGTGAAATTCCACTCGGTCACCGCGATCCGCAAATGGCCGCAGCCGGGCGTGCGGCCAATCATCGACGACAGGTTTCTGAAGTCGGCCTCGCAGGCACGCAGGTCGCGCGTGTAGTGATGCGGGGCGAGATACGCCAGGTCCCTTCCCAGGGCGTCCAGCACTTTTTGCGAAGGGAAAGACGAGAAAATGGCGATCGAGGGATCGGCCCGTTTCATCACGCGGATGAATTCGGTGCACTTCTTGATATAGGCGTCGTCGTCGCCGCTGATCTCGTTGCCGAGCTGCCAGTATCTGACGGCGTAGGGCGCGGCGTGACCGTTGGCGGCGCGCCGACCGCCCCATTTGCTCGACGCTGCCCCGTTGCAGTATTGAACGAGGTCGCCCGCGCTCTCGGGGCCGTCTGAAAAACTGACGCAGACCAGCGGCTCGGCTTTCACGAGGGCGCAAAACTGGCAGAACTCGTCGATCCCGACGTCGTTGGAATCGATCCGTCCCCAGTTGAGGTTCTCGAACGGTACCCGACGATCGCGGTCGCCGATCCCGTTCTTCCAGCGGTAGCGGCCCGGATCGACCACGCTTCCGCCCCAGCGGATGACGGACGGACGCGATGCCTTGATCGCCTCGACGACGTCCCGCCGCCAGCCGTTGAGTTCGCCGCCAAAACTTTCGGCCGGCATCAGCGAGAGCTTGTCGGCCCAGAGCGTCCCCTTGCCGACGATGCGCAGCTCAAAAACCGCGCGGTCAGTCGTCCCGCTCGTGTCGAGTTGTGCCGAGACTCGTGTCCAGTTGGATGAAGGCGCAGCGAACTCGGCCGACGCCAGCTCGGCAAAGCGGCCGTCCGGCAGAGCGGTCTTGAGAACAGCCTGCACACGCAGGCTGGTGACGTCACTTCGCAACCAGGCTGAGAAGCGGTAGGAGCCATTCCGTTTGACCACCAATCCTGATTGCGTCAGGCCGACGGCCCGGTCGTCGCGTCCGGTGATCCGGGCGCAGCGCGGACCGTTGAAGGCGCCCACGGTCTCGATAGACCAATCTTTCGACTTGTCCCAAGTGCGGTCGCAGAAAGTGGGAGACCCGTCGTAATCGACCCATTTGGCCGGCGGGATGACTCCCTCGAACCCGCGGTCATTGAGCATCTCGGCCCACATGCCCGGGCACAGATCGTCGAGCAATTCGATAAAATTCCCGAATAGCATCGGGTTGATGCGGCCGTCATGCAGCGGCTTCGACGAAATCTTGAGGACCGCGTCGGCCCCGTCGCTCGTAGTGGCGCCGCCAAAAGTCGCGCAAACCATGAGCGCGATCAGCATCCGACCGCGCCCCGTTTGGCGAACCGGCTCCCGATTCATCGCTTAAATCCTCACGACCGGATCCTGGTTGTGGCCCAACGGGGCCGCGATTCGCGGGTCCGCTGGTTTTCCGCATCGAACCGCTAGAAGCCGTACGACCCGCGTCGACAGCCTGAGCCGAAGTCCAGTCGACGCGTCATTTTTTTTCGTCCTAAACCCAGTGCACGACCTAGATTTCTGTGGGTGAATCAGGCTGCGTTTGCCGCAGTCGCACGTTTGGCGGTCCGCTTCGTATGGGTGAAGAACGCAGGAAATACTATCGCTACCCGGCAACGGATGGGAGCGAGGCAGTTGTCGTGCGCCATCACGGCGTGGAACGTCCCGCGAGGCTCGTGAACCTCTCGTCGGACGGCTTCCGCGTCGACCTGGACGAGGAATCGATCGTCGAAGTCGGCGACATCGTGCTCATGGCGACGTCCAACGGCTTTCACCGGGTGCGCGTGGTTAACGTTTCGCGCGAAATGGCGCGCTGCAGCTTGGCCTGCAACGGCTGCAAGACCTTCCCGCCAGCGCGGTCGAAAAATATACCGAGGCGGAAAGACGTCCGCGACGCGCCCGAGGCCTGAAGGACACTCTTTCGCAACTGGCAATTCCGATCGCGCTGGGGGTGATGATCCTGGGCGGGGTCGTCTGGGCTTGGACAACGGAAGCGGATCCTGTCGGGGCGGTTGTGGACGACAGGTTCGTCACGCCGACCAGTAACTACTCGGCGAGACGGCGGCGGGAGCTTCTCGATACGGAAGAAACAACCTCGTCGGGCCTGAGGCAGAAGCGTCGGCCGGTCGGGGTCGTTGCCGAGGGCAGTTCCGATACCTCGCAGTGGAGACCGGGCAGGTCAGACGTTGCGACGGACTCGAGATCACGGTCCGATCGTGCCGACGACCCCCGTGGGTTCGCTGACGCCGGGCCTGGCGAATCGATCCGCCCTGCGGGTGCGTTTTTCGATCCGTCAGCCGACGGGGCGCTGAGCATCAGCGCTGCCCTCAGCACGGCGAAACGCGAACACAAGCACGTGCTCGTCGAATTTGGAGCCAACCAGTGCGATTCGTGCAGCCTGCTCAACGCGGCTTTCACGCAGGATGCAGAGATTTCGGCCACGGTCAAGAAGGCGTTTGTGTTCGTGCTGGTCGACATCGACTCGAATCAAAAACTCGCCACCCGCTATCTACAGAACGAAATGCGCGACCGCGTCCCGTTTCTCGCCCTCTTGAACAAAGAGGGAAAAGTACTGAAACGCCAGAGGACCGACGAACTGGGTGCCGGCTCAAAGCTCGACGTGGGCAAGGTGAAAGAGTTCCTGCAACAGTGGTCCTCGGCCGGCTGATCGGTCTGCCGTTCACCTGCCACGGCTCGGTGTGCCAGGGCTGAGCCTGCTCGTCTTCAAGGAGCGGTTCGATCGACCGAGCCGGTGGCTGCGTCCCGCTCCAGATTTCGTGGCAGCCAGCACGCTCGGGCGTTAGGATTGGGGCGTGTCTGCGTCCGCCCTGGAAGGGACATCCAACGATGACCCCGCGTGCTCCAATGTGCCCGGCTCTCCGGTGGCGGCTTGTCGCTCTCGCGAGCGTGATTTCCCTGATCGGATGCGGGGCCGGTCCGCGGATTGAGGCAGCCGACACTAAACCAAAGACCCCGGGCCCGAAGAAATTCTTCGTGATTGCGCCCGAGCGCTTTCACTCGGCGCTCGAGGAGTTCGTCGAATACAAGCGCTCGCTGCGCCCCACGACGCTGGTCTCGCTGGAAAAAATCCTGAAGTCGAACCAGGGCATCGACGACCCGGAACGCCTCAAGCGGTTTTTGTACGACGCGTGGCGCACAGAGCGCCTCGGTTACGTGCTCTTGGTCGGCGACGTCGATGTGATGCCCGTGCGTTACATGGTGCTCGACCGCGTGACTCCCGCGGCCTTCGACTACGCGTTTTATCCGTCGGATCTCTATTACGCCGACCTTGCCCGTCGCGACGGCAGCTTCGACGACTGGAACGCGATGAAACAAGGCTTTCATCGGCGTTACTTCGGCGAAGTGCGGGGTGAGAAGAACAAGAAAGGTCCGATCAATTTCGATCAGGTGGCCTATCACCCCGAAATCGCTTTCGGCCGCTGGCCGGTGAGCACCGAAAAAGAAGTCAAAAACGTCGCGGATAAAACCATCGCTTACGAGAAGAGCGTTCGCGACGGCACGCATCCGGGACTGCGACGGGCCGACTTTTTCAACACGGCCGGTTACGTCGACGTCCGCGATCGGATGACTGCTTGGGGCCGCCAGCTTCCTACCGGCTGGATGGCCGGCCGGTATTTCTACACCGACGACAAACGGCCGTATCACACTCCGCCGCCCGACGAGGCCCACGTGATCGAAGCGGTCAATCTTGGCGCAGCGCTCATCGCCCACGTCGGACACGGCAGCGACCACTCCTGGGCCTCTTCCATTTCAACGCGGGGTCTGAGCAAGTTCCAAGACGCCGATCGCCTGCCGGTGATCATTTCCTGCGGCTGCAGCACGGCCAATTTTGCCCCGCTGCCTCCTTACAGTTCCTATGTGGATGTCGACGGCAAGGAGCACGCGGGGACGAACAACAATAAGGAGGTTTTTCATGCGCCACCTCCACCCCCGTCGCCTTATCAAAAGGGAAAATACAACCCCACGGGCCTGGGCGAACAGATGCTGAAACGCCCAGAGACGGGGGCCGTTGTCTACATCGGCTGTAACACGGGGGCCCAGCCGTGTGCGATCACGATGCTGGAAGGTTTTCTCGCTGCGATGCGAAGGCCCGAGCCGCCCTCGGTCGGAGACTGCTGGGTGAGTGCGATCCACTATTACTACGACCACGAAAAGCTTGCCACGCTGACGCCGAACAACGACTGGTATCCCCCGTCGATCTTCTTCCAGGGAATGAAATTCATGTTCTTCGGTGACCCGACGGTGCCGTTCGCGCATTCGCCCGGGAAGATCGCCGAGTGAGGGCATTGAAGAACGGGCATTTGTCCGTTTCCGGAGCGGCTCATGAAAGCGGCAGAGGACGGCGTCATCCCCTGGCTGCTGGATGGCGATCCTGCCATCCGCTGGCAAACGTTGCGCGATTTGGTCGGGGCGAGTGTCTCCACAGTCGATCGCGAGCGGAGAAAGATCGCTCGCGAGGGCTGGGGCGCGCGCCTGCTCGCCAGACAGGATGCGAATGGGAAATGGGCGCATGGGCAAACGACCGACAGCGGCCTCTATTCGCCCAAGTGGATCTCAACCACTTACACGATGCTGACCTTGCGCGACTTCGGCCTGCCCCCGAGCAGTCGAACGCGGAAGGCCTGTCGGGTGCTGCTCGACGAAGGACTGCAGCGCGACGGCGGCATCAACTACGGCATCTTCAAGATCAGCGAGACTTGTGTCACCGGGATGATTCTGTCGATCCTCGCGCATTTCGAGCACGACGACGATCGTCTCGACACGATCGCCGAGCATCTGCTTGAGCAGCAGATGCCTGACGGCGGATGGAACTGTCGGCGACGGTTCGGCGCAACTCACTCTTCGGTGCACACCACCATTCTCGCGCTCGAAGGCCTGCGCCTTTACGAATTGCATCGTGGCCGCCGACTCAAGGAAGTGCGCGCCGCTCAGCGTCGCGGTCGCGAGTTCCTCTTGATGCACCGGCTCTTTCGCTCCAACCGCACCGGCGAAATCATCAAGCCGGTTTTCATTCGCTTCGCGTTCCCGCCGCGCTGGCACTACGACATCCTCCGTGCCCTCGACTATTTTCAGGCCGTCGACGCGCCTCGCGACCCGCGCCTGGCCGACGCGATCGAGATCGTCGAACGCACCCGACAGGAGGACGGCCGCTGGACACTGCAGAACGCGTACAAGGGGAAAACGTACTTCGAGATGGAACGCCTCGGCGCCCCGAGCCGCTGGAATACGCTCCGCGCCCTGCGCGTGCTCAAGTGGTGGAGAGGCAAGGCCCGCGTTTAACCGACGACTGCCCTCTCACGGCGGACCGAACAGCCCCCATTCGGTCTTCATCCAGCGTCGCCAGGCGTCCAATCCGATTAACGACGCGACGAGCGCGAAGGGCAGGTCGACGCGCCAGAGGCTCGCTCCGTTTTGCACGAATCCGACGGCCGACGTCATCGCCACAATCAGCAACAGCACGCCGACAACGCCCAGAAAGCCCGCTAGCAGCCGGTGCCGCAGAGTCAACAGCCAAAGCCCGCCGGCAATCAGCAACGCGGCAGCCAGGACGATCACCGGAGTTTCCGACCAGACCGTACGAACGTCCAACGGCCAGACGAGCGCGACGGCGGAGAAGGTCAGGGTTGTGAAGAGCACGGCCAGGATCCCCAACGCGTCGCAGACGTACGCAGCGAATGCGGACTGGGCCAGCTGGCGGCGCGTCCGGGGATAAAGCAGCTCGACGGAAAAGACCTTTCGCCGTTGCCACCAATTGGAGAACGTGTGCGACAGTGCAATCAGCCAGCCGGCTCCCAACAGCAGAAGGACAAGCGCCGTCGAAAACATCCGCGAAAGAAAATACTGCAGCCCGACAACAAGCACCACGGGCATGACGATCCGCATCACAACAGAAACGAGCAAGTCGGGATTGCCCGATCGCATCGCGTGGATCTGCCATAACCACAGCGGCATAGGGCTCGGCCTGCGAAGCCGCTCCAAGCGACGGCCGAAGCGGCTGGTGAGCACGCCATGCTCGGCCCGGCGTTTTTCGAGGTCTTGCAGCGACAGGATCGCGGTCGCACCCGTTTCGTTCATCAAGACGCAGTACGTCGGCGTCACCGCCAGGGCGGCTAAACCGAGGGCTGCGCCAATCACCAGAAACCCCGCGGCGAGTCGCGGCAATTCGCCGAGCAGGAAGCTCTCCAGGATGTAGGGGCGCGCGATGAAGATCGCGAGGCACGCGGCAATCGCCAGCAACAAGACGGCTCCGCTCCAGCCCCCAAAGCGCCCAGTCGCCGCTGGCGGATCGCTCGCGACGTGTGGCGTGTGAGGCCGGCGCCATGCGAATTTCGGCAGCGAAACAGCGTGGAATTCGAACGTGCTCCACGCCCCCCAGGCGAACACCTGCACCGCAGCCGTCGCCCAGAAGTCGGCTCCATACAACCTCGCGATGAGTGACGCGGCCATGATCCCCGCCGCGCCGATTGCCAGCGGAACCAACAGGTGCGGCACAGCGAAGCCGGGAACTGTTCGTGCCTGCGGCAGGGAAAGGAGCGCCTGGCTCTGGTGCAGCACGGCGCCCCCCAACGTCAAGGTCGCCAAAACCAAGAAGGCCATCGACGCCAGCCGGCCTGTGTTGAGCTCCAAATGCCACACTCGGATTCCCGGCAATCTTTCGCACAACTGGCGAAATCGGACCGGATTGTGGTAAGCGCCGACGTAGATCGATTCCAATTCAGGCAGTTGATGGAGCGATCGCTGCACTGCGACGGCGTTGTCTACGTAGGAGTTTGGGTCGAGGGGACCGTTGGCGCCGCGAGCGCGGAGGAGATATGCGTAGGAGCCGACCCCGTCTTTTACAATCAGCGCCCGGATGGCTCGGAGAGTTCCCGCCTGGGCTCGCTGGCCGATGAAGTCCGTGGCTGGATTGATCGCGTCCGAAGGGAGGAAAATCCGCGGGCACTCGAAGTAGTGGTTTGCGGATACGGGACACAGCGTCGCACTGGCGAGCACGCACGCATACGCGAACGCCCACAGCCACAACAGGCGGCGGGTCGTCCACGCGCGGATGACGACGGCCAAACGCCTAAACAAGGTGCAGCTCCATGAAGATCTCTTCGAGATTCAGATCTTCGACCGACACGTCGGCGTTCCAGCGCGTGCGCAGTTCTTGCACGAGTCCGTCGTCGACCGAGGCCAGCGCCACCAGCGCACTGCGTCCCTGAATCTCGGTCCGCAAGGCGCCGCCGATCGCGAACGAGCGCGGCAAGTCTTCGCCGGCCGAGATCCGCAGCCGCTTGACGCGATCCTTAAGCTGATCGAGCTCTTCGCAGACGGCGATGCGTCCGTGTTTGAGGATCGCGACGTGCGAGGCGACGCGCTCCAGGTCGGAGGTGATGTGGGTCGAGAAGAGAACGGTTCGCTCGCCCCCATCAGTCATTTGCATCAGCGATTCGAGGAATTTGCGGCGCGCGACGGGATCGAGGCTGGCAACTGGCTCATCGAGGATCAAGAGTTCGGGCCGATGAGCCAGCGCCAGCACGATCGACACTTTCTGCTTCTGCCCGAGCGACAGCGGTCCGACCCGCTCGTCCCAAGGCAGTCCCCATCGTGAGACCAGGTCGGCGGCACAGGCCGCGTCCCAGCTCGGATAAAAGGCGGCCGCATACGCCAGTTGCTGCCGCACGGTCATCCACGGCAAGAGCGCGGGCTCCTGCGGCACATAGCCGATGCGGGCCTTAGTCGCCGGGCTCAAGTCCCAGGGATCTTCGCCGAAAACACGCATCTCGCCCCCGGAGGAGCGGAGCAACCCCAACAGACACTTGATGAGCGTCGATTTGCCCTCGCCGTTGGTCCCGACGAGCCCCATCACGGTGCCGGCCGGGATCGTGAGGTCGACGCCTTTGAGTACCGCCTTCGATCGGAAGCGGCCGTAGGATTTTTCGAGGCCGCGGACGTGGATGACGGGCAGATTGTTCACTGGCTCGGACATGTGTGGGGCCGCCTTCAGACGCTCGTGCTCTCGCGCAATTCCCGCTGTGAATTTCGGACGACCGTCAGCACTTGCTCGTCGGTCAAATCGAGCTGGATCCCGCGGACGACCAACTGCTCGGCAAAGGGCTGCAGCTCGCGTCGGCGATCTGAGACGCTGCCAACACAATTCGCCTGATCGACGACCATCCCCTGCCCGCGCGCCCGGCTGACGACGCCGTCGGCCTCCAGCTTCGAGTAAGCCTTGGAGACGGTCATCATGTTAACCCCCAGCTCGGCTGCCATTTGCCGCACGCTGGGGAGCACGTCGCCGGTCGCCAGTTTCCCCCCGGCGATCAGGGCCCGCACCTGGTCCATGATCTGCCGATAGATCGGCACGCCCGACGACGGATGGACTTCGAATTGCAGCGGGGTGACTTGCATAAGTGCATTACGACTGTAATACAGTGGCTGCGAAGTGTCAAGCCGATTGTCCGCATTTCCTCCCAATGCGATAATTTTGGCGGGGGACTGCAGGCCGCGTAATCGGCGGAACAGACGAGTGCACGTCGATGTGCGTGGGCGATTTTGAGACGGCCGCACCCCTCACCCCCGACCCCTCTCCCGCAAGGGGCGAGGGGAGAAGATTGGGAACGCAACGCTTTTCGTGCAACCGACGCGAACCCTGGCACTCTTCCCCCCTCTCCCCTCGCGGGAGAGGGGTTGGCGGTGAGGGGCCTGCCGTTGCTGTCCCAGAATCGCACAGCTGATCTAGGAGTTTCAATGACAAGTTCCAAAGGCCGAGGCGAGCAGCCTCCTAGGAGCCGCGCACGCAGTAAGCGGTCCTTGGCTTTTGCCTTGCTTCTCATGCTTGTCGGCATTGCCCCGGCGGCAAGCGCCGAACAACCCGCGCCCGCCGTGCTCAACGCCAAGGCCCCCGAGCTGGAAGAGCGGCGGGCGGACGACTGGCTCAACTCGCCGCCGCTGAAGCTCTCCGAGCTGCGCGGACAGGTCGTCGTGCTGCATTTCTGGACCTTCGGCTGCATCAACTGCCGGCACAATGACTCGGCGTACAAAGCCTGGCACCAGAAATACGCCGGCAAGGGAGTCACGATGATCGGCGTGCACACGCCAGAAACCGAGCGCGAACACGACCCGAGACGCCTCAAGAGGAGCGTCGAAGAGCGCGGCCTCAAATACCCGATCGTTGTCGACCAGGATGGCAAAACCTGGAAGAGTTGGGACAACCACTGGTGGCCCTCGATCTACCTGATCGACAAAAAGGGCATCGTCCGCTACCGCTGGGACGGAGAACTCAACTGGAAAGGGGCCGGGGGTAAAGCGATCATGGAAAAGAAGATCGCCGAACTTCTCGCCGAAGAAATTCCGGCGACAGCGAAGAACTAATGAGTGGAGCAGATTGGGCACCGATCGCCGGTGGCCCCCTCACACCCCGACCCCTTTCCCGCAATGGGAGAGGGGCTGGGGGTGAGGGGTCTTCCGTTTGCCGGCGCCCAACGTTTCAGGAGAAGATCGCATGTGCCAATGCCTGTCCGCGGGCGATTTTCTGGGGAAAGTCGTCCGACGCCAGGTTTGTGCCGGGCTTTCGTTGACTGAGACTCGCCACCCGGCCGGCGCCCGCTTGCCCCGGCACTGCCACGAACGGGCCTATTTCTGCCTCATCCGCCGCGGCACCTATCGAGAGGAATACGGGAGCCGGCAACGATTCTGCCGGCCGCACATGCTGGCGTTCCACCCGCCGATGGAAGTCCACGCGGAGCACTTCGACGAAGAAGAAGTCTGTTCCTTCAATATCGAAATCACGGCGTCGTGGGTCCGCGGATTACCTGAGGGAACGCTGCCGCTGGACCAGCCGTTCGACTGTAGCGCCGGGCCCGCGGTGGGTCTGGCGGTGCGGATCCTCGACGAATTCGAGCATTTCGATGCATCGTCGCCCTTGATCGTCGAGGGAATGATGCTCGAGCTGCTCGGCGTCTGCGACCGGCAGGCGCGCGGCGAGTCGGCCCCGCCCCGCTGGCTGCGAAGCGTGAGCGGCCTGCTCCGCGAGCGCTGTGCCGACCCGTGGAGCCTGGCCGACGTCGCTGCTGAGGCCGGGGTTCACCCGGGCTACCTGGCCAGCGCCTTTCGCCGCCATTTCGGTTGTACGATTGGCGAGTTTATTCGCCGCCAGCGAATCGCGCTGGCGTGCCGCGCGTTGGCCGATAGCGAAACGACGCTGGCCGACGTCGCGCTGCTGGCCGGCTTCGCGGACCAGAGCCACTTCACGCGCACGTTCAAGCGACAGCTCGGCGTGACTCCGGCGGCCTACCGGAAGACGACGTCGGGCCGCGCGGACCGTTCCAAAAGCTGAATCACGTTCAATCGGCCGCGATTTTCTTTGGCTACCATTGTCCTTAGTCGACGTCAACAAAACGTCGGGATGGCGTGGCATTGGACTTCGGACTTCGGCGAGCTCAGTCGAGTCGCGAGCTCAGTCGAGTCGCGGCTTGTCCAGTGTACTCCTGACTAAGGGGACAACCCGCTGGCGCACAAACGCCAGTGCCACCGCCCGCCGCCAAATTCGCATTTCTCGAAGGAGAGGCCAATGGTTCTCGGTCGTGTGTTGCGGTGGGCGCTGCTTGCCGGGTTGGTGGTCTGCGTTCCCGCGGTGTGCCCGGCGCAGGTCCGATTCATGATGAAGAGGAATCAACCCCCGCTGCCGATCGACGAGGCGACGTCCAACGCCGTCATCGATCAAGCGCTCAAGCGGCTCGATGCGGAGTACGTCTTTCCCGAGGTGGCGGCAAAAATGATCCAGTCGCTCCGAAAGCGACAGGCCGACAAGGCGTACGCTGGAATCAAAACGGGGCAAGCCTTGGCGAATCAACTGACCAAGGACTTGCAGGCTGTCTCCAAGGACAAACACCTGCGGATCATTTGCAGCACCGAAAAGTTGCCCCAGCTGCCAACTGACTCGGGAAAGAACGGTGAGCCGACGCCGGAGATGAAAGAAGAGATGCGGCAGATGGGCCAATGGATGAACGCGGGCTACCGCAAGGTCGAGCGACTCGGCGGCAACGTCGGGTACTTGGCTCTGGATGGCTTCCTGCCCGTCGATGCCGCACTGGAACCGGCGGCCGCCGCGATGGCCTTTTTGGCCAACACCGATGCACTGATCATCGACCTCCGCCGCAACGGGGGCGGCGAGCCCGAGGGCGTGGCCCTGTTGTGCAGCTATTTTTTTGGCAGCCAACCGGTCCACATCAACAGCCTCTACTCGCGCAAGGAAAATAAGACCACCGATTACTGGACGCGGAAGGAAGTCGCCGGCAAGCGCTATCTCGGCAAAGATGTCTATGTCCTGATCGGGCCGCGCACCTTTTCGGGAGCGGAGGAGTTTGCCTACGACCTGCAGACGCAGAAACGCGCGGTGCTGGTCGGCGAGACAACCGGCGGCGGGGCGCACCCGGGAGACCTGGCGCCGCTCGGCGACCATTTCATGATGTTTGTGCCGACCGGTCGGGCGATCAATCCCATCACAAAGACCGACTGGGAAGGCACGGGCGTGAAGCCAGACGTTGCTGTCCCTGCCGATAAAGCGCTCGAAAAGGCCCACGAACTGGCGATCCAAAAACTCTCGAAAAACGCCAAAGACGACGAAACGCGCCAGCGGATCGAAATGGATGTCGAGCACTCGCGCGAACGGCCGATTCCCAAGGCGACGGCGACCCGCTGACGGCACACTCCGTCGGGTGCCACGGCTGAGCGGCCATTGGTATCTACACAATTCTTGCCTGCTTCTTACCCGCTCCGTCGGAGTTCCGGGAGGATTTGAGTGGCGATTTGGCGGATTTGATTGGGAGTGTATTCATCCAAGACCTGGAGCATGACGAGCAGCACATGGAGGCCAGCGAGAAGGGCGGAGGTCGTGACCGGGCGCGACCGCTTCATCTGCCGGCCACTCAGTCGAACGATGAATGTTTGGCAGCTTTTGGCGGCCGGGGTCGTTTGAGCTTCCAGTTGCCAGGCGACGACACAGGCCATGCAGGCCACCAGCAGTCGCCGGGCGATGGCGCCTGCCGACTCCTGCTGCCACGATTCCAATTGCAACCCTGCAGACTTCAGCAGCTTATGGAACGATTCAATTCGCCAGCGCCAGTAATACCACAAGGCAATGTCCGATCCGGGTACCTCGTCCGGGACATTCGTCAGCAGCCACCATTGCGCCAGCAAATGATTGTTGGCACCGCGGACCTGAGCAACGACCAGTCGCAGATCCAGACGAGCCCCGTACTCGCGGCGTCTTTTGCCCTTAGAGCCCCTGTGCCAGGCAGGCCCCGAGAGCACCACGCTCGCCTGGGCGATCGACAATTTGCCGCCTTTTCCGCGGACTTGGACGTCACGTGTCACCTGGAAAACCCGTTCTTTCCGCAGGATTTCCACAATCTCGGAGAGCAGGAGCGAACGCCCCCGGTACTCCACCCGCCGGTCATCCCCGCGGACCAGGAACAGATGCCCCTTCTGCTCCCACTGACGGAAGTGATGCACCGAATCCGCTTCGCGGTCGATCACATGGACCAGCCGCTGCCGGATGTTCCAACAACGACTGGCTTGCATCGTCGGGAGCAATTGCGCCAAGTGGGGCAGCGACCGCTGAGGACGGCCGGAGCCGGTGGAATGCCGTCCGTCGGATGCCAGGAGGCTGAGTTCCATGGGAGCCAAGGGACTTCCCGTCGACGCATCGACGAGCAGTGCGGTCATCAGTTCATAGCCGCGATCCAGCGAGTTGCTCAACTGGAGCTGATCCGTCTTCGAGATATGGCCCTCGTAATCGACCTTCGACCAGTCGTGCACCAACAACGCGTAATCGGAAGCGCTCTGGCCGATCGCTCGACAACCCAACTCACGCAAAGGTTCCGCCAGAGCCGGCAAGCTCACCCGCGAATTCGAAAAAAACCGCCACGCCGCCTGCGTCGCAGCGAACGAATTACCGACCGCAGGCAAGCCTCGAATGCCAGCCGCCAGCTGAGTTGCTGCGTTCATATGTTGCATCACAAGCCGCACATACCGCTTCTGCAACCGCACGTCCATGTGGGGAAGAGGCACACCATCCAGGCCCTTTTACTCAAAACTGAAAAATGTGTAGATACCAATGGCTGAGCGGCAGCCGCTCAGCCGTGCTCTTCCCGGAAGGTCGTTCTCGTCAGCAATGAACCGGCGTAAGACCTTTCGTGAGGAGCACGGCTGAGCCGAGGACGTCTCAGCCATGGCACCCCAAGAGGTCCAATTAGCGCCGTTTCTTACGGCGAATTGAAAACGGCTCGAGCGCCTCGAGCATGGCGCGCGCGGAGGAAAACCGCGAAGCGGGATCCTTCGCAAGCGCGCGATGCACGATCTCGGCCACGGCTGCCGGGACTTGGGGCGCGCGCTGGCGAATTGGGACCGGATCGTCCTCCAACACGACCGCCAGCTTGTTCTTCTCGCCGAATTCGAAAGGGAACTCGTTGGTGAGATAGCGGTAAAGCGTCGCACCGATGGCGTAGATGTCTCCGGCGGGGCGCGCCTGGCGGCAATCGATCACCAGCTCCGGGGCCAGGTAGGCGATCGTGCCGCGGATGTCGCCCAGGCGGGAGATTTCGCTCAAGCCCGCATACGCATAATTCTTGGCCAGCCCGAAATCGGCGAGCTTGGCGTTGAGTTTGCGACCCTTGCGCCACAGGAGCACGTTCTCGGGCTTGATGTCGCGATGCACGATCGACATTCGGTGCGCATGCTCAAGAGCCCGCAGGATCTGACAAATGATCGCGCATGACACGCGCGTGCGGGCCGATCGCTGTTCCTCGAGCACCGTTTCGTACGAGACGGCCGGCACGTACTCCATGATCAGGTAGAGCTGTCCGGTTGTGTAACCGAAGTCGAGGCACTGCACGATGTGCGGATGATTGAGGCGACCCAAGAGGCTCGCCTCCCGCACAAACAGTTGCATGGCGGCCTCCGAAGTCGATTGCCGCGGCGAGATCACTTTGATCGCGACCGGCTTGGCCGTCGCCGAATGGATGGCCCGAAAGACCACACCCATCGAGCCGCCGCCGATTTCCTCTTGCAGCTCGTAACCCGGAATCTCGCGGATCGCCGCGAACTTCTTTTCGGCCAAGGTGGCGCACGTTCGGTCCGTGGTGATCGTCGATTTGAACGCGCCCAGAACGGTCGGCGCATCGACGGGCACCCGTGATTGCGTGCTGCTCACGCTGACTCGGATTTCGGTTTTTCCGCCCGAGATCACGTCGCCGTCCCGCAAAAACGTGGCGTTGACGCGATTTCCGTTGACGAAGGTGCCGTTGCGGCTCCCGAGGTCGACGAGGTAGCAATCGGGCGGGCGAATCTCGATCCGAAAATGGTGCCGCGAAAAGTGCAGGTCATCCTGCAGGCAGAGATGGGACCACGATCCGCGACCGACGAGAAAGGTGTCGTATCGGTCGAACTCGAAATGGGCCCCTTGATGCGGCCCGGAGACAACTTCGAGCGCGACCCGCACAGTTTGCCGCTGGCGAACCTCGGTGTCGTCGGCCATCCGCCGGTCCCTGCATGGGTTTCGTCACGCGGATTATCCCACGACCGAAAGGCGCCAACAACATCCTCAGGTCGCCGCACTCGACGAATCGGCAATTATTGTTTGCCCTTAGGGAATACCCTAATTCCGACAGCCGGAGTGCCGCGGTTGCCGCGCGTTCCAGGGCCGCGTAGATTCAGGGGCCGATGCGCTGTTTCGTCACGACTTTTTCTCTTCAAGAAATTGGGCAATGAACCACCCGCACCACCACGATCACTCGGGCCATCATCACGAAGACAAGCCGCGTCGGCAGTTCCACAAAGATTGGCGCGTGTGGGTCGCGGTTGTCGTTATCCTCGCGGCTATGGCGACTTACGTGCTGACCAACGGCGAAGTGCTCCGCCCCGTGCCGCCACCGCAAGAGTCTGTGCCGGCGGGATCGCCCAACAAGTAGCGCCGACGCCGCGCCTCACGACGGGCTCGGCGCGTCGCTCTCATCGCCCGCGGCAACGTAAGGTTCGGGAACGGCCTGCCCGGTCTCGCCGGCGATGGGGAGATGCCACCCGCGGCGGACGGCGGCGACGCGCAGGCCGAAGCACAGCATGGCGCCCAGGAAAGTCGCCACAGAGCCCGGCAAGCTGAGCCTGTCGCCGAGCACCACGATGGTCGCACCGGCCAGGCCGGCGACCGCATACAGCTCGGCTCGCAGCACGAGCGGAATTTCGGCCAGCAGAATGTCCCGGGCCATCCCGCCGCCGATGCCTGTGAGCATTCCCAGGAGGGCCGCCGGTGCGCGGTGCAGCCCGTACGCGAGGGCTTTTTCGGCACCCGAAACAGCGAACAGCGCCAGCCCCGCCGCATCAAACAGGAGCACCGGATTTTTCAGCCGTTCGACGATGCTCGATCCGTAGAAGGTGATGACTCCGGCCAACAGTGAAACGGCCGCATAGCGCCAATCCTCGACCGCGACGGGCGGCGTCGCTCCGATCAAGAGATCTCGCGTGATGCCGCCCGAATTGGCGGCCGCGAACGACAGGACCAGTACGCCGAAGAGGTCGAGCCGACGCCTGACGCCGGCAGTTGCTCCGCTGATTGCAAAGACGAACGTGCCGCAAAAGTCGAGCACAGACAGGAGCGTGGTCATGGCGTGCTTCCGGTTTTGACACGCAGGTTTGGCGACGTGCGCGCGATCGACGGCAAGTGGCCCGAGAGCGGGCCCGTGCAGCTTAGCCGGAATTCCTGATGTCCGTCAGTTTACGGACGCAGGAATCCGAGTCTTGCCGACGGCGCGAGCCCGGCCGGGTTAGTATGATGGCCTGTGCGCTAAGGAGGGACTTGCGATGTGGTGCGCAATTCAGGTCGCTTCGGATGACGGACAATCCCTGTGGCTGACCGACGCGGATAGCAAGGGTGTCCGCTCTGTCGACGAGTTCAAAAAGGCGGCGATTTTCTGGCGCAGCGAGCATGCTCAAGCCGCGCTTGATCTGTTCCTGAGGCGGCAGGGAGCGAACGCCCCTCATCTCGCGATCGTCGAAATCGACCACGAGATTTTGGGGCGAGCACTCAAGCATCCGACCCGCCGGTTGACGATCTGGGTCCGCATTCAAGGTCGCCTGCACTCACCTGGCCTTCGGGATGTGGAACAGCACGCGCGTCCCGCGCCCTCGAGTGACTCGAATTGCAGGTTGCCGCCAATCAGCTCGCTGCGGTGCCGCATGATCCGCAGTCCCATTCCCCCGCCGCCTTCGATGTCTTTGGGCAGGCCGCGTCCATTGTCCTCGACCATGAGCGTCATTCCCTCGCCATCATCCAGTTTGACCGTGAGCTGGGTCGCTTTTGCGTGTCGCGCCGCATTTTGGAGGGCCTCCCCCGCGATAAGAAACAACTGAGTGGCCGTGAAGTTGTCTTCGACCTCTACGGCACCGTCGCATTCGAACCGGCACGGGATCCGAAAGATCGCCGTGATCTCCTTGGCCAGCTCCTCGAGGGCGATTTGCAGCCCTTGCGCATCGACGTCGACCGGGAAGAGCCCCTTGGAGAGCGAGCGGACCTGCCGTTTGGCCTCTTCAATGCTCGCGTCGAGCTTCTCAAACACTTCGGCCTCTGAGGACTCTTGGCGATGGTGGCCTTTCAGCGTGGCGGCCAGCACCCCGATCGCGGTCAATTGCTGACCCAGCGTGTCATGCAGCTGGCGGCCCAGCCGTTGCCGCTCTTGCTCGGTGAGGTCGGCCATTTCGTGCGCGAGGACTTCCAACTGGGCCGTCCGTTTGACAACGTCCTTTTCGAGGTGTGTGCTGTAGTCCCGCAGATTGCGCTCACGCTCCACGCGGTCGGTGATGTCCGTAATTGTAATCACCACTCCGTCGATGCGATTGTCCGCGGCGCGGTAAGGAACAACGCGCCTCAAGTAACTGCGGCCGTTATTGTCTTGAATCTCTTTCGTGAGAGGAGTCAGGCTCTCGAGCACGCGCTGGGCGTCAGGCAACAATTCTTCATCCGTGAACGACTTGGCGAGATCGCTGATCGGCCGGCCGACGTCGGTTTCGATCACGCGAAACAGCTTTGTGGTGGCTTGCGTGAACCGCTTGATGCGAAGGTCGCGGTCGAGCAGGATCGTGGCCACGTCGGTAATCGACAGCAGGTTGTCGAGATCGTTATTGGTCGATTCGAGCTCGATGACTTTCTGCTCGAGCTGATGGTTGACCGTCTGCATCTCTTCATTGAGCGACTGCAGCTCCTCTTTGGAGGTTTCCAGCTCTTCGTTGGTCGACTGCAGCTCCTCGTTGACCGAGGTGACCTCTTCGTTGGCGGCTTTGAATTCCTCGTTTGAGGTCTCCAGCTCTTCAATCGCGCTCTGCAAGTCCTCCCGCGTCGTCCGCAAATGATCTTCGAGCTGAGAAATGATGAGTTCGTAGTCGTGGTCCGAGGCGTGTCCGGGGACCGATAATTCCGTCGGCGGGGGGGCCGGCGCCCGGCTGCGATCGTGTTCCTCCTCGAAAACGACGAGCAGCAGGCCCTCGCGATCTCCTTCTTTTTTCAGCGGCTCGACCGTGATACGGACCGTGAACGAGGCCTCGCCACGCTTGAGCGAAATGCCCCCGGCCGTGACGCGGTGATTCGCGCTGACGGCATTGCTGATTGCGGCCCGCAGCTTGGTTCGCAGACCGTCGCGGGCCATCCCGGCAAGGTCGGCCGCCGGCTCGCCGCTGGGCAGTTGCAAGTACGCATCCACCGCGCCGTGCAAATAGATGACTTCCAGTTTGCCGTTGACGATCGCACAAGCGGGCGCGAAGCGGCGGGCCAGGATCTCTTGCGCAGAGACGGTCAACCTTCGGGTCCGCGACTCGGGCAGGGCCGGCAGTTTCGGGTGGACCTGGTCGGACGAGTAGTGCGGCAGACCGATGGGTCCCGTCTTACGGCCGCCCAACCGGCGATAAAGCCGCAACTTCCGCGAGACGGGCTCGAACAGCGTGCTTTGCTGATTGACCGTTTCGCTGCCCCCTAGAAACAAGTAGCCCCCTTCGTTGAGCGCGAAATGGAACAGGCTGAGAATCCGCTGCTGTACGTCGGAATCGAGGTAGATCAGCATGTTGCGACAACTGATCAAGTCGAGCTTCGAGAACGGAGGATCGCTGATCACATTTTGCTCGGCGAACACGACCAGATCGCGCACCTCCTTATTGACGCGATAGGTGTGCTCTCCGCGGACGAGAAAACGGCGGATCAGGTCGCGCGGGACATCGGCGGCGACACTCTCCGGATAGACGCCCGCTCGGGCGAACGCCAGCGCATCGTGGTCGATGTCCGACGCGAAAACGTGAATGTCGAAAACCTTATCTTGTTTGTGGGCGTGGCTCAGGATCAATAGGGCCAGCGAATAGGCTTCTTCGCCCGTCGCGCAGCCGGCCGACCAGACGCGGATCGGCTTGTCCGGACCATGCGCGGCGACCATCGGGACGATGACTGTTTCTTCCAGGACCTTCCAGGCCTTGGGCTCGCGAAAGAAGCTGGTAACACTAATCAGCATGTCCTTGAACAGGGCGTTGACTTCGCCCTGGCTCTGCCTGAGATACTCGATGTACTCCTGCATATCCGGGATGTGATTGAGTCCCATCCGCCGTTGGATGCGGCGGATCAGCGTTCCCTGCTTGTAGCCGCCGAAATCGTATTTCGTCCGCGACCGCAAAATCCCAATGATGGTATTGAGATGATCGGGCGCCTTATCGGCGACTGGGGCAGGCGGCGCGCCTTTGACGTACCAGTGCCTCACGTATCGGTTCAGAACCTTCGGCATTTGTTCGACGGGCAGGATGTAATCGACGACGCCGGTTGCGATCGCGCTCCGCGGCATCCCCTCCCATTCGGTTGTTTCCGGCTCCTGCACCATGACCATTCCGCCCGCCGCCTTGATCTCGCGTACGCCGTTGGTACCGTCGCTGCCCGTCCCGGAGAGCAGGATCCCAATGGCCTTCTCGCGCCGATCGTCGGCGAGCGATCGGAAGAAGAAATCGACGGGCACGCGCATGCCGCGGCGCTCGGGCGGCTCGGAGAGGCGAATTTTCTCTCCGCTCAGGGCCAGGTAGAAGTTGGGTGGGATGACGTAGACGTGGTCTGGCTCGATTTGAAGATCGTCGGTCGCCTCGACCACGGCCATCTGGGTGTGCCGGGCCAAGAGCTCGCTCGTCAGGCTCTCATGCGTTGGATCCAAGTGTTGGATCAGAACGAACGCGATCCCGGGCTTTCCCGGCATGGCCGAAAAGAAGCGTTTGAACGCATCCAGTCCGCCGGCCGAGGCACCGATTCCCACGACGGCGAAGCCGGGCTTGGAGTGCCCGGGCGCGGTCGTGCGAACCCGCTCGTCACTGGGCGGCTCACGCCGTTTGACCACGCCGTCCCGGCGCACTGCGCCGGACTCTTGACGTTCGTCGTAACGACGGATTCTTGGCTGCGCCCGCTACGGCCCTTTTTTTCTTCTTCGCCATGATGAGAGGACCCGCGAAACGGCGGCGATCACCGACGGAAGCGCCGCGCCGCTCGCCGCCGCTATTTGGATCTTAGCGAGCCATGCTCGCAAAGAAAAAGACGCGAGGATAGGGCGCGAGCCGCACCGCCGAAGCCACTCTTCCGGGGAGGCAGCAATCCCGCTGTTGCGAGGCTGTTTCAGAGGCCATCCCCCCTTCTCAACCGGCCATTGCTGTTGACGAAACAGGCAATTTTCGCGAAACAGGCGGGCCGTTCGCAGCCAATCCCCGCGCGTTTTTGAATCCGCCTGCCAGCGATCCCGAATGCTTCGTGTTTCGGGGATCCCCGAGGTCGAAATGAAGAACGAAAGCCGCAAAAGTCAGCCGACGTCGCTTCCCATCACCGACCCGTCTGCCGAGATACCAGCTGGAACGCAGAGCGATCCGCGGCGGTCGTTGAAGCTGGCCGGCATGCCGCAACTCACGGCGGAAGAATACGAGCGCGTGTTGCAGCAGGTCGCCTCGGAGCTGTTTCTCAATGACGAGCAGTATCGAAAGTCCGTCGTGCTCCGCGAGGTTCGCAAGGTGGTGCTCGGCTGGGGGACGGCGATCGGCATCGGCAGCGTGATCGCCGTGATGACGCTCTATATCAACGCGCGTGATGCGCTCAAGCAGACGACGACGACGGAATTGTCGAAAGCGGTCAAGGAGCACGTCACGTCGCGGAGCGAGTTGCTCAACGACTCGATCAAGTCGCTCACGAATACCGCGATCGGACAGATCGTGCACGTGCAGAAGGAATTGGAAAGCGCCCAGAGCGCCCTCGACCGGTCCGAGCAACAGCTGGCTCTCGCCAATCAACAGAGCGCCGACTTGCAGCGGCGCATCGCCAGCATCTCGGAGACGCTCAAGCTGGTCCAGCAGAACGCGGCCTGGTTGGGAGACATTCAAAACGCCCAGCGGGTCGCCAGCTTCATCCGTACGCTGTCGCAAGAACGGAATGCCAAGGCGATCGGCGACCTTCTGGTGCGGCTGGATCGCGTCGAGGCGTTGCAAATCGAAAGTGAAATCGTACGGTCAGCCTCGGCCAACGAGGCGCAACGTCGGGCCGTGGCGGCCGACCTCACTCGCCTGATCATGAACGCGCCGAAAGAGCAACAAGGGAAAGTCGATCCAGCCAAGAGCCACGCCTTCGATAAGTGGGACGCCTACATCAAGGCGGCCGACCCGCCGAAGTGACCGGCGGAGGTGACGGGCGGCGGTCCGATTCGCCCGGCGACCTGCTAAAGTGGGTAACAACTGCTGCGCCTTCGCGCGAGCCCGGCCGTCGAGGCACCCGGCGCGGCAGCACCCAGCATGACACCACCCACCATGACTGCGACCCCCCGTCTCTCCTCCGCCCGACCGCGCGATCGCGCGGCGGCGTTTTGTGCGAAGTACGGCCTGCAGGTCCCGATTCTGATGGCACCGATGGCCGGTGCGTGCCCAGCGCCTCTTGCGGCCGCGGTCGCGAATGCGGGCGGAATGGGAGCGATGGGGGCGCTCGTCTCCAAGCCGGCCGCGATTCGCGCGTGGGTCGAGGAATTTCGCTCCGCGAGCAGCGGCCCGTTCCAGCTCAACACCTGGATCCCTGAACCCAAGCCTCGTCGCGACGCTGGGGCCGAAGCGCGCGTGCGGGCATTCCTCGGGGCGTGGGGTCCGGAAGTCGCTCCGACCGCTGGTGACGCTCAGCCGCCCGACGCACTCGAGCAGTACGAAGCATTCCTCGCGCTAGAACCGACGGCTGTTTCCTCAATCATGGGACTCTATCCGCCGGAGTATGTGGCGCGGCTGAAGCAAAACGGAATCGCCTGGTTCGCCACGGCAACGACGCTGTCCGAGGCCCAACGGGCACAAGCCGCCGGTGCCGACGCCATCATCGCCCAGGGAGCCGAAGCGGGCGGCCATCGCGGCTCGTTCGACCAGGCCGATGCGGAACGGCAACTCGTCGGACTGTTTGCCTTACTGCCGCGGCTTGCCGATCACATCGACATTCCGATTATCGCGGCGGGCGGCATTGGCGACGGCCGGGGTGTCGCCGCTGCCTTAGTATTGGGTGCGAGTGCCGCGATGATCGGCACCGCCTTTTTGCGCTGCCCGGAAGCCAAAACGCATGCTGCATGGGCTCAGGCCCTGGAACAGCTCGAACCGGAAAACACGATCTTGACCCGCGCGTTCACCGGGCGATTGGGGCGCGCGATCGCGACCGACTACGCCAAAGCGGCGGCAGCACCTGACGCGCCGGCGCCGGCCCCTTATCCCGTGCAGCGCGGACTCACTGCCGCAATGAAAGACGCTGGGGCGGCGGCGGGCGACGTCCATCGCATGCAGGTGTGGTCCGGTCAATCCGCGGCGATGGCCAAGCCCATCCCGGCTGACGATCTCGTGCGGCAAGTCTGGGACGAAGCGCAGGGTTTGCTCTAGCGTTCTGCGATCACACTCCGGGGACGTCGCGCAGGTGATACGACTTGACGCGGGTGAGCGTCGAATAGCCGAGCGCCGAGAGCGTGATGCCGCGGCCGGTCTCTTTCACGCCAGTCCAAGCGAGAGCCGGATCCAGATAATCGCAGCGGTTCATGAAGACTGTACCGGTCTCGATCTGGTCGCCGATGCGCTCGGCTGCGTCAGCGTCTTGAGTCCAGATTGAGGCCGACAGTCCGTACGGGCTGTCGTTCATCAGGCGAATGGCTTCTTCGTCGGACTCAACGGGCATCACCCCAATGACCGGCCCAAAAGTCTCGTCGCGCATGATGGCCATGTCGTGATTGACGTCGATCAGCACTTCGGGCGCCAGGTAGGCCGACCCCGGGCGATCCGGTGGAAAGTCGTCCTTTGGGACCATTCGACGCGCCCCCTGCTCCACCGCCTGGCAAATCTGGCCCCTGACAAAATCCGCGGCGCCCCCGCGCACCATTGGACCCAGAGTCGTCTGCGGATCCAGCGGATTTCCGAAAACGTACTTGCACGCGACGTCGACGATTCCGGCCACCACTTGGTCGAAGTGCTGCTTGTGAACATAGACCCGTTCGACCGCGCAGCACGATTGGCCCGAGTTAAAGAACGCGCCGTCGGCAATGTTTTCGATCGCATGGGGCAGATTCGCGTCGGCCCGCACGTAGGCCGGATCCTTTCCGCCCAACTCGAGCCCCGTGCCGATGAACGTGCCCGCGGCGGCCGTTTCGATCTCGCGACCCGCGGCAACCGATCCGGTGAAATTCACCTGCTGCACCATTCTTGATCGAATGATGTTCGCCGTCTGCTCGTGATCGAGAACGAGGTGGCGAAACAGGCCGCGGGGCAAGTCGGCTCGATCAAACGCCGCCTGAAACCGCTCGCCGACGAGCAGCGTCTGAGCGGCATGTTTCAGCACGACGGCGTTCCCGGCCATCAACGCGGGCCAGACCGAGTTGACCGCGGACAAATACGGATAGTTCCAAGGCGCGATCACGAAGACCGTTCCCAGCGGTTCGCGCCGAATGAAACGGCAAAAGCCGTCAATCGGCGCCGGCACATGATCGGCCAACGCGGCCGGCGCGATCTCGATCATGTGCCGAGCGCGCTCGGCCATGCGTTGGACCTCGCCCGCGCCGTAACGCACGGGCCGCCCCATCTGCCACGCCAACTCGGGAGCGATCTCCTCAGCCATCGACAGCATCACCTTGACGGCCGCCGAACAGAACCGCGCCCGCTCGCTCAGCGGAATCTTCTGCCATTGCCGTTGGCGCGGTGCGCATCGTTCAAAGCCGCGTCGATCTCGGCCTGAGTCGCGTAAGGACGTTCGGCCACTACGGAGCCGTCGATTGGTGAGATGATCTTTAGCATGTCGGCGCTGTGCGGTTCGGTCCGTGAATCAGTGTCGAGACCTCGGGATGCGGGTCATTGTAGGGTGGGGACGTGGGAATTGCTGCTGATTCGCAGCGCAGCGCTCGTCTTACGAAATGAAGAGCAAAACGGGATTCGGTCTCGTCCGGGCGAGCGAGTTCGCCGGTCGCGAGTCGGCCTGATCACTTCCTGTTAAATTGGTTCTTAATCGGGCGATCGTCTTCGGACAGCGTGAGCGCGCCCAGGTCGACGGGGCTTTGCGATAGCCTTTCGTTGATCGCCGGTACGCTGAAGCGGTGGCTGATCATCCCGCGTTCGATCCGTCGCAGGAATTGGACGTTGAGCACGTAGTTGCCCTGCGGGACATCGTCGATCGCGAAGCTGCCATGGCGGTCCACGGTGGCGCTGAAGGTCGGGTTGCTCTCATTAAGCTGCGGGTCGTCGGCGCGGACCGTGACGAGAGCGTCTGACCACGAAACGTCTGCCTTCGAGTCAGGTGGTCGGCGCAACTGCCCGATGACGGGCCGGCCCGAGGCGCCAAACTCGACGTGCGTGGTCTTGCCGGCCAGACAGTTGACCTTCACGGTTCCGCCGGAGGTCATCTCGGTAGCGTGATCATCCCCAAATCTGCGGACGAAAGTCCCGAGCTGCCACCGGCCGGGGACGACGCGCTCGAATAAAAACCGACCGCCTGCATCGCTGGTCTGCAGATCAATCACATCGATTACGGCGAAACCTCGGCCGAATCGATGCCTGACAACCCCATTAAGCAAAATCTGGCCGTCCGGTTTCGGTTTACGGGCCACCTGAAATGTCCCTTCGACGCGCGCCCAGGGAGAGAGCTTGATGATTTTCGGACTCGAACTCGGCGTGCCGACGAGCTCCGCGTAGCCCGAGCCGTGCGTGATGACGACCTGAAAGTCGCCGTTTTCAACTCCGAAATGAAACCGACCCGCCTCATCGGTCTCGCGCCGCCCCAAATTCGCACCGACGCGCTGCAGATCGCCGGACGAGATTCGGATTCGCGAGCCGGCTCGGCCGATGGCGACTTTCGCGCCGGCGGCAGGAACGCCCTCAGGCGTCAGGACGGTCGCCGCGAAGTCTTTGGCCTTGGAAAGCTCGAAATCAATCGTGACATTGCCTTCGTCACTCTTGATGTCGCGCGACAAAGCGCTCAGATAGCCGTCGGCCTCGATCTGCGCAAAAAAGGCGGACTTCTCCTGCGTTTCGCGAAATCGGTAATGGCCATCGGTTGCGGAGAAGGCGCTGTTGGTGTCCCAAAGCATCTGGATCGGACTTTCGCGAATTCCGGGAACGACGCGGAAGTTCTTGATCGGCTGCCTGGTTTCGGCGTCGATCACTTTTCCCGAAACGATCAGCGGGCCGGGGACTTTAAAGACATAGTCCTCATCGCGAGCGACAAGTTGTCGGCTAAGCTGCATGCCGCCGGGGCGACCAAAGCGTGCGGTGAGTGCGTCGCTGGGGGCTTCATTCCATTCCCACACGCCATGTTCGTTCGCTGATAGCGGGACCTCCTCGAAATCGAAACTCAGACGGACCCACGCTTTGGGGGCCGGGTTGCCTCGCTCGTCGAGCACCCGGATGCGGATTGTGCGACCGGGCTTCATCTCGAAATCGACCGGTTTCATGTCGGCGCTGATTTGAACCTGTCGGAGTTGGAGGGCGCGCCCCTTGGCCGACACGACGATTCTGGCCTTGCCCGGTTCGCAGTTTTCGAGGCGGAAGACACCCGTCTCATCGGTGAAGGCGCTCCGCACGTCGTTCACGAAGTTCGTCCGCACGAGGGCTTTGGCGATCGGCCTTCTGGTTTCGTCGGTGACTCTGCCGGTCACAGTCAGGCCGGGTCTGAGCGTGATTTGCGCGGTTGGCGAATGTCCCCGCTCGACGCCGAAGCTGGTTCGTGCCAAGTTCTGGCTGACCGTTATGAATTTCGGATCGCGGATCGTGACGGGGACCGAGCTCACCGACATCGGCACGTTTTCGAAGGTCCACTCTCCTTTGTTGTTGGTCGTCCGACCGTCGCCGACGCCCCATTGCCTCGATTCGCCGGGACGTTTGGTGAATTCGATCTGGAGACTTACCAGCGCGTTGGGGACCGGCTTTCCGTCGCCGTCGACCACAATGCCCCCCACGGTCCAAGCTCGCTCCACCTTTGCGGTGAGCGAAGCGGGGATCGGCTCGGAATTCGTTTTGGGATCCCATCCGGCCCAATAGAAAGCATACCCGGGCATCCTGATGTAAATATCCAGACGATCCCAATGGGCTGGCCGCTCAAGCACGATTCGTCCATCCGCATCCGATTGGACGCTCGCGCCGAAACGTGACCGACTCAGGAACTTGCCGCTGTGAACCTGCTCTGCTTGGACGACGGGTGTAGAGCGAATCTCGACTTTGGCATCGGGAATCGGTTTGTCGTCAGGCCCGACGATCCGCAAATCGAGCACCGAGATCGCCGGCTCTGGCGCCCTGGCAGTCTTGGACTTGGCCGCTGCGGCAACCGGTTTGTCGCCGTTGGCCCGCACCGAAGGCAGAACCAGGAATGTGGCGAGCATCGCCGCGCAAGCGGTGACACCACATTTCGAATGAACGAGTCGCCGTGACGCAAGAGATCGTGGCTGATGGCTATTGAGTTCGTCGTTCATGGGCAACTCCAATCAGTGCGCTTTCAAACTCCGATTTCATTGTCCGGCGAGACTCCGGTCAGCGGGCCGCTCTGACCCGGGCAGCTCGGGCCCTTTCGGGGGTCGAGATCGTAAGCACGCCCAGGTCGACGGGCCGCTGCCACAGCTTGTCGTTGACTTTCGGCACGACGAATCGATGCTGCTGGATCTGAAAATTCTGCACGTTCGGAAAATAGGCACCCAACGAGTAATTGCCCGGCGGGATGTCGTCGATTGCGAAGTTTCCCTCGCGGTCGGGCGTCGCATTGAATTGCAGTCGCGAATCGTCCGACATCTGGTTACCCTCTTGGCTGACCCAGATTTGGGCCGAACTCAATTTCAAGTCGGCGTTGACATCGGGCGGTTTGCGCAGTTGCCCGATCACCGGACGTCCGTTCGCTCCCACATCGACGTGGACGGTCTTGCCCGGGGCGCAGTTCGCGCTAACCGTCATGCTCGAGGTCATCTCACCCTCAGCCGAGCCGTTCATTCGCATGGAAGAGATCTGGTGTTGGCCCGGCGCGACCCGATCGAAGACGAACCGGCCGTGCGCATCGGTCGTTTGCAGAGCATGCACCATGATTTGCGGAGAATTCTGGCCGAAGAAAAATTGACTCCGGAAGAGCGACATCTGCGCATGCGCCTGGAGTTTTCGGGCGACTTGAAAGGTCCCCTCGATCCGCGCCCACGGCTGGAGCTTGATGATTCGCGGATTGGAGTTGGGCATTCCGGGTAGCTCGGCATAGCCGCTGGGATGCGTGACCACGATCCAGCAGTTCGTGTTCTTCGCCTCCGCGCGGAACTTGCCTTCCTTGTCGGTTTCGCGCACGGGGGCCAGGCCCCGGCGAGCTGGCCGAAGTTGACGAACCAGTCCAACGACGAGTCCCCCCAAGTTGCCGTTGCCGCCCTGCTCCTGGAGTTCACCCCCAGAGACCATCACTTGCTCCCCGGGTCCGGGGATGGCGACCTGCGCTCGCACGGCCGCGGCTCCGTCGGGCGTCAAGACTTTCAGCGAAACGGTCTTACCTTTGAGCAGCTCGAAATCGATCGTGACTTTTGCCTCGTCGCTTTTGATCTCGCGAGACACGGCCGGCATGTACCCGTCCGCTTCGACGCGCACCAGATTCGCGCCGTTTTCGTACGTCTTTTTTATTTCGTAGGTGCTTCCAGACGGCGCGGCATTATTATTCTGCTCCCAAACGACCTGCTGCCCCATCCAGACATATCCGGACATCAGCCGAAACCCTTTGATCGGCAGATGCGTTTCGGCGTCGACCACCTTGCCCGAGATCACGAGCGCGGAGGGGACCCGGAACACGAACTCTTCCTTGCGCGGTGAGAGCGGTCGATTGCTGAGCGTCATTCCGCCCGGGCGGCCAATACTTGCCATGAGTTCTTCCTGGGGCGCTTCGTTCCATTCCCAGACACCGTCCACGTCCGTTTCGCGGCGCCCGGTCAAACACGAAGGATTGGTACTGGCCCCGCCACTGCTGAAAATAGACTTGCGCTTTCGGCACCGGCTTCCCCGCTTCGTCGAGGACACGCACGCGGATCGTGTTGCCAGGTTTCAAGCGAAAGTCGATCGGTCCCAGGTCTGGGCCGATTTCAACTTCTTGCAAGTCGGGGGCGCGCCCTTTGGCCGACGCCACGATCCGCGCACTGCCAGGCCCGCAGCCCTCCAAGCGGTAGACGCCCTTTTTGTCGGTGAAAGCGGTGCGGATGTCGTTGCCGCCCCCCGTTCGCACAAGCGCTTTGGCGATCGGCTTCCCGGTTTCGTCGGTCACCTTGCCCGTGACAGCCAGGCCGGTTGACAGGGTGGTTTTGCCCGTGGGCTCCTGTCCCGGCTTGATTTCAAATTCCTGCCGGCTGAGCGTCGGGTGGACCGTCATGAATTTGGGCTCGCTGATCTCGGCGTTTACGGCACTCATCGATTGGGGAGCGCTCTCGAACCTCCAGATTCCCTTGCTGTTGGTCCACAGGCGGTCCACGAGGGCCATCTGCCCCGACCCAGCCCAGCGAATCGTGAGCAAAACCCGCGCGTTCGGAACCGGCTTTCCATCGCCGTCGACAACGAGGCCTCCGATCGTCCAGGCGCTCTCTAACTTCACCGTCTGGGATGCGGGCAAAGTCTCCGGTTTGTTCGACCACGACCAGTAGTAGCCGTAGCCGGGCTTGTGAATCCGGAAGTTGAGATACTGCAGATGCGCGGGCCGCTCGATGACCACTCGCCCGTCCGCATCGGAAAGAATGTTGATTCCGAAGCGCGGTTTATTCAGAAACTTCCCGGCTCGGATCCGCACCTTGTCGATCGGCGGCTGCGTAGACAGATTGACTTTCGCATCAGAAATCGGCTTGCCGTCCGGCCCGACGATCCGCAGATCGAATGTCGGGATCGCCGGCGCGCTGGTTTCTTTTGGATTTGCAGCCGCGGGGGCCGACTTGCCGTCGTCAGCCCGCACCAAGGGCCGAGCCGGGGCTGCCAAGAGAATGGCGGTGCCGACCAGGGTTAAGAGAGGCCGAGGGGCGTGCCGACTCGACCATTTCGTCACTCGTTGGCGCCCAGTCTCGTGGTACATGGAACGCTCCGGTTAACGTGCGTTGTCAGCTTTCAGCGTCAACACGCCCAAATCGACCGGACGCAGCGACAGTTTTTTGTCGATCGCGGGGACGCTGAAGTCATGCTTGAGTTGAATCCCACCGAACCCCGCCACATTTACGCTCAGCCGGTAGTCGCCCGCCGGGACGCCATCGATGGAGAAGTTGCCCTCTGCGTCCAATGTGGCCGTGAAACTCGGATTGAGATCATGAAGCTGCGGGTTGTGACTCAGCAGCATAATCATGACGCGGTTCCAGGGGGTTGTTTGTGTCGCATCGGGGGGCCAGCGCAATTGTCCGATCACAGGCCGGCCGGACGCTCCCAGATCGAAATGCGTGGTCCTACCCGGCTCGAGTCGGATATTCATTGTGCCGGTCGAGATCATCCCGACTGACCCATTCCCATCCAAAAGCGCAAGCGGATTGCCGACGGTTCCTTCACCCGGGAGCAGGCGGTCGAAAACGAAGCGCCCGTTGGCGTCGGTGATTTCCGAGAAGAACCACTTGATTTCTCTGATGTTGGCAACAGCGTTGCGGCGAAAGACCGAAATCTTGACGGACGGCTGTGGCTTGCCCGCAACCCAGAATGTCCCCTCGAGCCGGGCCCAGGGCGCAAGACGGATGTTCTTCGGATCCGAGCTGGGCGTAGATTTGAGCTGCGCATAGCCGGACGGATGCATGGCCACGAGCCAATAGATGCCTGTTTCGCGCGGGAAATGAAAGCGACCGGCTTCGTCGGTCACCCGCCGGGCCGTCTGCGCGTAATCAGGGAGATCCCCGTTGTCGATCATGAGCATCGAGTCGGTCGTCACCAGCGCCACTTTGGCATAGGCGGCGGGCTTTCGGTCGGCCGTCAACACGTTGCCGACGATGTCCTCACCTTTCTTGAGGGCGAAGTCGACCGTGACGTGTCCCTGGTCCTTCTTGATGCGGCCCGACACGGCGGGCAAATACCCCTCGGCCTCGATCCGGAGCCCGAGGTCGACCGTGCTATCCTTGTGGCGGACCCAATAGTTGCCGCCGGTCCCCTCAAAACAGTCCGCCCATTGCCAGTAAGTCCTGGCCGCGACTCTTCCTGGCACCACTCGGAACCGCTCAATCGGCTGTTTGGTCCCGGCGTCAACGACGCTGCCCGAGACTATCAACTCAGGCGGCTCCCGAAACACGTACTCCTCCGGGCGCGCATGCACGGCCTCGGAGCGTTGCCAGCTCCGTTCGGGAACACGGACCGTGGCGAAGTAATCTTCCGCGGGCGCTTGGCTCCACTCCCAAACGCCTTGACGGTCCGTATATGGGCTGAGGCCCTCCACTTGATAGTCGGTGAAGGGTTGCAAGTGGACGCGCGCATGCGGAATCGGCTTGCCGTGTGCGTCGAGGACCCGGAGGCGAAGCTTTCCTCCCTTAGTCAGCTGAAACTCGACGGGCGCGCTCTGGTGCCGCAGCAGAATGAACTTCGAGACCGGCGCGAACCCCTTGGCCCACGCGGTAACGCTTAGCGGCTCGGGCTCGCAACCGACCAGCCGGTACCGGCCGACGACATCTGTGACGGCCTTGCGGCGCCAGCTTCGAGAGCTGGTCTGAACCACCGCGCCTGCGACGGGCTCGCCCGATTTGTTCGTGACCCGGCCTGTGAGAGTCGCTCCCGGGCCGAGGACGATCCGGACAGTGGGCTTTTGGTCGCTTGAAATGCCAAACTCGGCCCGCTTGAGCTTCACAGAACGCGCCATGAAGAGGGGATGGTCGATCTCGACTCTGATGGGATCCGTCTGCAACGGCACACTATGCAACTGCCATTTTCCCTCCGCATCGCTCTGCGGCCTCTTGTCGAGGGACCATTCGACCGCCCCGGGCGTGCTGTACGCGAAATCGACCGGTGGCCAAATCCGCGCGCCGGCGATCGGTTTCCCCTTGCCATCAACGATCGTTCCGCCCGCGGTCCAGCCGACTTCCAGTTTCGCCGTCAACTCGGCCGGAATCGGCTCGGAATGGAGGTAAGGTTGCCAGGCCCGCCAGTAGCGCGCATAACCGGGAGCGCCGATATGAATCGCGAGCCGCTTCCAACCAGCGGGGCCTTCCAACGCAATTCGGCCATCGCCATCCGACTGGAGAGTGACTGCGTAGCTGGTTTCGCCTACAAATTTGCCGCGGTGGAGCTGCCCAGCGCCGATCCGCGGTTCGCTCAGGACGTCGACTTGGACGTCGGAGAGCGGTTTGCCTTCAGGACCGACGACCCGCAGCTCAAAAGTTGAATTGGGTTGCGCGGGGGGCACAGCGGCTTTGGAACTCGGCGCCGAATGCGTCACCGGTTGGTCGGCCACGGCTCGCAACCGAGGCGCCGCCAAGGCGACAAACAAGATCGCCGGGCACAACGAGAACCAAGCTGCGCTGCTTGTGCGCCGATGCGTCGAATGCATGGCAACTACCCGCTGAGATAGATGATTTTGGTAACCAATGGAGTCGATTTTCAATTCCTTTGCAGGAGCGCACGTGACTACCTGAAGATTGGCTACCTTGGAGTCGACTGGCGGCCTTCAACGGTCTGGAAATGCGGGGGGGGCTCTCTGGCCCTTTGTACCGGCCGTCAGGTTCATCAGTGGTTTGGCAGTCGGCCTTGTGCTAAACTTTCGTATACTATCGCGCAACGACAAAGTCAGCCGATCTTCAAACACGACGTATGAAGCAATTGCAACGTTTTTCGGCACTGGAATCGACCGCTTATTTCTTGAAAACGTGCTTGTGCGACGGGTAAGTTGATTCCATCGAGATTTGTGCCGCGTCCGCGCTGATTTGTGGAGGCGGCACACGTTTCCGCGAAACGTCCTCGTCAATCTGTAGAGTGGACACGGAGAGCTCGGGCCTCGCTTTTTTGCGCTCCCGCCAGCCACTCGTCGCACGGCGTTCGGGCAGTAGCGCCTTCGGCCCGGCAAAGCGATCGGCCTTCTTTCAGCTTGCGCGTCGGGGACGTCGCGGTTTCGAGCGCGCCCTCGGGCCGCTCAGAACGGAACATTTCTAGGAATGAGTCTGTTGATGAATGACTCGGTCGACGTCGTCATCGTTGGCGCCGGGCCCTATGGCCTGTCGATCGCAGCCCACCTGCGGGGCGCCGGCGTCCGATACCGAATCTTCGGGAAACCAATGGCCACTTGGCTGGACCATATGCCCGCCGGCATGTTCCTGAAATCGGATGGCTTTGCGTCCAATCTCAGCGACCCTGACAAGACGCACACTCTGAAACGATTTTGCGAGCAGACCGGGCAACCGTACGATCACACCGGGCGTCCCGTTCGGCTGCAAACATTCTGCGCCTATGGCCTCGCTTTCCAGAAGCAATGCGTCCCCGATCTGGAACAGAAATGGGTGACCCAAATCGACCTCGCCCCAGGCGGCTTTCGGATCAACCTGGATGACGGCGAGGAATTTCAAGCGCGCAATGTTGTCTTAGCTGTCGGCATCACGCACTTCGACTTCATACCGCCGCCTCTGGAGAGACTCGCTCCCGATCTCGTGTCCCATAGTTCGCAGTACGGTGACATCACTCTGCTGCGCGGTCGTTCGGCCACAGTAATCGGCGCCGGGGCCTCAGCCTGTGATCTCGCCGCGGAACTCGCGGAGGGCGGCGCCGACGTCACAGTTGTTGCCCGTTCGCGGGTGATCTACTTCGGTCATCCCCCTTCAAACCAGAAGCGTTCACTCTGGCAGCGCATTCGCCACCCGTCCTCGGGAATCGGCGCCTCGTTGCGCTCGCGGATGTATTGCGATGCCCCCTGGTTGTTTCACATGCTGCCCCAGCGCCTGCGTTACCGCATCGTGCGACGCCACCTCGGTCCAGCGGCATCCTGGACCGTGAAGGACAAGGTGGAAGGACGAATTCCCATCTGGCTCAACAGCAACATCGTGGGGGCTGAACGGCAAAATGGCGAGATCCGCCTCACGCTCCACGATGCGAGCGGCAATGATAAATCTCACGTTACCGATCATGTGGTGGCGGCCACCGGTTATCGTGTGGATGTCAACCGGCTTCAGTTTCTGAGCGAGAATTTGCGTTTGCGAATCAAAGCCGTTGAATCCGCGCCTGTGCTGTCTCAACGATTTGAAAGTTCCGTCCCGGGTCTTTATTTAACCGGTCTAGCCTCCGCGCCCAGTTTTGGCCCGGTCATGCGATTCGTATTCGGGGTGGAATACACTGCGACGACGCTTGCCCGTCATCTGAAACGCTCCGCTCGTAGGAAACGCTTCGTTCGATCCACGGGTCCGGCGAATCGTGCGCGCATCGACAGCAAGTGATTTATCGCCGTCTTGGGCGAGACGCCATTCTGGCAGACGGTTGATTCTTATTGGAAGTTGGGCAATCTGAAGTCGACTTGATGAAACCAACCGTATTGCTGCTTACCGCCTACCGCTGGTCCTCTTCAGCCCGCATCGGAATGTCATTCGCGGAAGCGGGATGGAATGTCGAAGCGCTGTGCCCCCCCGGACACGCTTTCGAATCCACCCGTTCGGTATCCCGTCTGCATCGACTCCGTTTTTTCGCAATTCCGTACTGCATTCGCCGGGCAACTGACCGATCGAGGGCCGATTTATTGGTTCCCTGTGATGACCTGGTGGCAGGCCAGCTCCGCCAAATGTGCGGCACCGAATCATCCGCAGAATTCAAATCGCTCGTGAATCGCTCGTTGGGCGACGCATCGTCGTATCGGGACTTAGGCTCCCGCACCCGAATCGCCGCCCTTGCCAAGGAACAGGGAGTAGCTGCCCCTGAGACCGAGCGGGTCGGCTCTGCCGGCGAGCTCGAGGCCTGGATAGGACGAGAGGAATTCCCGTTCGTGCTCAAAGTGGACGGCACCTCAGGTGGCTATGGAGTGCGGATTGTTGCCACCCCCGCAGACGCCAGGGCGGCCTTTGCGGCGATCAGCGTGCCCATTGATGTTCCCCGCGCCCTGAAACGGGCTCTGGTGGACCGCGATTCAACGTATTTGATGGCATCGATCAAGCGGTGTCGGCCAGTTGTCAATGCCCAACGCTTCATCACCGGCGAGGAAATCACTTGCACTTGTGCCTGCTGGCAGGGGCGTTTGCTCGCCTGCATTGTCCTGCGTGTCCTGAAGACGACTGGTCGCGTTGGAAGCGCTTCCGTCGTTCAGGTTCATGAAGATCCCAAGGTACTGCAATCCGTGGAGAGAATGATCGGCCGGCTCAAATCCTCCGGCATTTACGGATTTGATTTCATTGTCGATCAAGTAAGCGGGCAGCCCCATTTGCTCGAGATCAATCCGCGCACCACACCGACCACTCATCTGCGGACATCCGCCGGCTCGCTCGCAAGTGCCTTGAGAGCCGTCCTTGTCGGCGGAGGCGATCCACCCGAGCCAATCTACAGGAATGGCGACACGATCGCACTTTTTCCCCAGGAACGGCTCCGGGACCCCGAAAGCGATTTTCTACGCTCGGCGCGCGACGATACTCCTTGGCATGAACCCGAATTCGTGCATGCATGCCTCGAGTGTCCAAAACCAACCCTTTGCGGCCGAGTCTTCCCCCTGCTCGGCCACGCGTGATACGCGGTCCGGCCTCGCTCGACGGTCATCTGCGCGCCTTCGACAGCGCGACGGGGGGGAAACTCTGGAGCGCGGAACTTCCAGCCGGCGGGCAAGCGACGCCGATGACCGACCAGGCGCGCCCTGACGGCAGACAATTCGTTGTGATTGCCGCCGGCGGCCACGCGCGCCTGCGCAGCAAGCTGGGTGATTTTGTCGTGGCTTTTGCCTTGCCCTAAGCGATGGCGCGAGAACCGATTCTCAGCGACGAATCCGTCGCTTCGCGCCAGCGCATCGAGCCGTCACCCGCAGCAACCGCCTGAATTTGTCGATTCGGCTTTGGCGGCGTCGGGATCGATTCCCATGCCGATCTTTGCCATCCGCTCTCGGTGCTTAATAACCGCGCTCACGATCCCCCACGCGGAGCCCATGACCGCCACGGTTACGAACACGATCGCCGCCCACATCCCATCCTGGTTCACTTCCGCCAAAACGGCCGGAACCGAAAACCATTCGAGTGACATTTCTGCGTTCCCCAAACCCGAGGGAAAAGGCGTTCTTTGATCAAGACACGAGCCGTTTCACGACAATCAGCCAGCCGCCTCAACCCCCGACCTGCGACGTCGGATCGTGCGGTCGCCTGGCTGACGCTTGGGATTCTGCCGGATCGAAGTCGGGGTCGATTCCCATACCGATTTTCGCCATGCGCTCGCGATGCCTAATGACCGATTTCACAATCACGACCACCATCACGATTGCCGCCAGCGGGATGGTCACCCAAATGCCCTCATCCGAGGCGAGGACCGGAGCCAAAAACCAATCGAATGACATTTCTGCGTTCCTAAAGCGTGATGGAATGGGGCGTCCCTGCTGGCCCGGCCGTCGATATCACCCGCCGTCGGGCTTTCCCAATCACATTCTAGAGCGAGATTCGCTCAAACGCACGAAATCTTAGAGCCAATTTGCACAAAACGTGTGCGAGTTCGGCTCCGGCTGAGACCCGTAATCTGGAGTCACCGGTTCGGGTCACGAAGAAGGACCGTCCGCGTGCAACGCATTTTGCATCGCCTGATTCATTCTCGACTCTCTCCCTAAAGTCTGCGTCCCTAACGATTCCTTCACAGAAACAGCGTCGATCTTGAACGTCGACGCGCCATCCCAGTTCGGGTGAGAGCGCGCCCGCTGTCGGATTCTTGTTCATTTTTCCCGGCCGAAAGGAGACGCAGGCACTCAACCCAGAAATCCGTGGGCCGGCTCACTGGCTCTTTCGCTCGGATCGGGTGAAACTACTGGCGCGGGGACGAATTGGCCGGCATCCATTTGGAGGACGCATCATGTCTGGCAGAGTCGATCTTACGGTGGCGGGTGAATCCTCTCCGATCGAAAAACTGGCCGTCAACACGATCCGCACCCTCTGCATGGACGCCGTCCAGGCAGCCAACTCGGGGCACCCCGGCTCGCCGATGGACATGGCTCCCACGGCTTACGTGCTCTGGCAGCGTTTTTTGCGGTTCGACCCGGATGATCCGATCTGGCCCAATCGTGATCGGTTCGTGCTCTCGGCGGGGCATGCCTCGATGTTGCTCTATTCGCTCCTGCATCTGACGGGCGTCAAGGCGGTCAACCGCAAGTACGAACGGCTGGGCGAGCTGTCGGTTCCGCTCGGGGAAATCAAGCGCTTCCGCCAGCTCGGCAGCAAATGCCCCGGTCACCCGGAATACCGCTGGACGAGCGGTGTCGAGACCTCGACCGGACCGCTGGGCCAGGGGTTGGCCAACAGTGTCGGCATGGCGGTGGCCTCGCGCTGGCTGGCCACACGCTACAACACGCCCGACTTCACGATGTTCGACTTCGACGTCTACGCCCTGTGCGGCGACGGCTGCATGATGGAGGGAATCAGCAGCGAGGCCGCCTCTCTGGCCGCGCACTGGAAACTGTCGAAACTCTGCTGGATCTACGACAGCAACCGGATCACGATCGAGGGGCACACCAGCCTGGCATTCACCGAGGATGTGGCGACGCGGTTTATGGGCTATGGCTGGAACGTGACGCGCGTCGGCGATGCCAACAATTTGGAAATGCTCGAGCGGGCGTTCCAAGTCTTCAAAGACACGTCCGACCGGCCGACGCTGATCATCGTCGACAGCCACATCGCCTGGGGTGCCCCCACCAAGCAGGACACCAGCGCCGCTCACGGCGAGCCCTTGGGCGAGGAAGAAATTCGCCTCACGAAACGGAATTACGGCTGGCCCGAAGACTCCAAGTTCCTGGTTCCGGATGGCGTGTGCGCGCACTTTCGGGACGGCATCGGCAAACGGGGCCGCGAACTGCGCGAGGCCTGGTTCAAACAGCTCGCCGGGTACCAAAAGAAGTCACCTGGTCTGGCCGATGAACTCACGCGAATTCAGCGCCGTGAATTGCCCGACGGTTGGGACAAAGACCTTCCCATGTTCGCGCCCGATCCCAAAGGCATGGGCTCGCGCGATTCGTCCGGCAAGGTGCTCAACGCGATTGCCAAGAATGTCCCCTGGCTCATCGGCGGGGCAGCCGACCTGGCTCCCTCGACCAAGACGCGCCTGACGTTCGAGGGGGCCGGCGATTTCGAGGCCGGGAGTTACGGCGGACGCAATTTCCATTTCGGCATTCGCGAACACGCCATGGCGGCGATTCTCAACGGCCTTTCGGTATCAAAAGTGCGGCCGTTCGGTTCGACGTTTTTCGTGTTCAGCGACTACCTGCGTCCTGCTTTGCGGCTGTCGGCCCTGATGGAGATCCCGACGGTCTACATCTTCACGCACGACTCGATCGGAGTCGGCGAGGACGGGCCGACGCACCAGCCCGTTGAGCATCTGGCGTCGTTGCGGGCGATCCCTGGGCTGATCACTCTGCGTCCAGCTGACGCGGGCGAAGTCGTCGAAGCCTGGAAGTTCATCATGCAGCGGCAGCACGAGCCGGTCGCTTTGGTTCTCTCGCGGCAGGCGCTGCCGACGCTCGACCGGAAAAAATACGCCTCGGCGGACGGTCTGCTGCGCGGCGCTTACGTCCTGGCCGACGCCCCCGACGGAAATCCGCAAGTGCTCCTCTTGGCGACGGGCAGCGAAGTGTCGCTGGCCGTCGACGGCTACGAAAAACTCAAAGCCGAGGGCATCCGAGCGCGCGTCGTGAGCATGCCGTCGTGGGAAATCTTCGAGTATCACTGCCAGCACAATCCGAGCTACCGCGAAAGCGTGCTCCCGTCGCGCGTCACCGCGCGCGTCTCGATCGAGCAGGCCAGCACGCTCGGATGGAGCTGTTACGTCGGCATCGACGGCAGCACCATCGGCATGCATACCTTCGGCGCGTCGGCCCCGCTCAAAGCCTTGCAGACGAAGTACGGCTTCACCCCTGACGCGGTGGTCGCCGCGGCTAAGGAGCAAATCCGAAAAACGTCGACGAAGTGAACCGTCTTACCCCCCTCTCCCAGTCCGCTGGGAGAGGGCCGGGGTGAGGGCCGCCTTTCAAGCAGGTTGAATCAACCAAAATCCTGGAAGGAGTCACGCACATGACTGAGCCCCTCTCTCCCGACTTGCTGCGCAAGATCGACGCCTATTGGCGCGCGGCCAACTACCTTTCGGTCGGCCAGATCTATCTCTACGACAATCCGCTCTTGAAGGAGCCGCTCTCGCTCAAGCACGTCAAGCCGCGGCTCTTGGGGCACTGGGGCACGACGCCCGGGCAAAACTTCGCCTACGTGCACCTCAACCGCATCATTCAGCAATATGACCTCGACATGATCTATATCGCCGGCCCTGGACACGGCGGTCCTGCACTCGTCGCCAACACCTATTTGGAAGGCACGTATAGCGAACTCTACCCGGCGATCACCGAGGATGAAGACGGGATCAAACGGCTGTTCAAGCAGTTCTCTTTCCCCGGGGGCATTCCCAGCCACGTCGCCCCGAAACGCCCGGGTCGATCCACGAAGGGGGTGAGCTGGGCTACAGCTTGAGCCACGCCTACGGGGCCGCCTTCGACAATCCCAATCTGATCGTCGCCTGTGTGATCGGCGATGGAGAGGCCGAGACCGGGCCCCTGGCGACCGGCTGGCACAGCAACAAATTTCTCGACCCGGTGACCGACGGCGTCGTGTTGCCGATTCTGCATCTCAACGGCTACAAGATCGCCAATCCGACCATGCTCGCGCGAATCGGCAAAGAAGAGCTGGAGCAACTCTTGCGTGGCTACGGCTACGTGCCGCATTTTGTCGAGGGACACGATCCGCCCAAGATGCATCAGCTCATGGCCCAGACGCTCGATACCGTCGTCGGCCAGATCAAAAAGGTTCACTCCGACGCCCGGCAAAGCGGGAAGACTGGCCGGCCGCGCTGGCCGATGATCGTGCTCAATTCGCCCAAGGGATGGACCGGCCCCAAAGTGGTCGACGGCCAGAAGGTCGAGGGGACCTATCGCGCTCACCAGGTGCCGCTCTCGGCCCCCGCCAAAAACCCTGAGCACCTCAAGCAGCTCGAAAGCTGGATGCAAAGCTACAAGCCGCAGGAGCTGTTCGACAAAACAGGGCGGCTGATCCCCGAACTCGCCGCACTCGCCCCGAAGGGCGATCGACGCATGGGGGCCAATCCTCACGCCAACGGCGGCGTGCTCATGCGCGATTTACGCTTGCCCGATTTCCAAACGTATGCCGTCGAGATCCCCAAGCCGGGAGCAGTCGAATCCGAAGATACGCGCGTGCTCGGAAAATTCCTCCGCGACGTGATCAAGGCCAACGCCGACCAGAGAAACTTCCGCATTTTCGGGCCGGATGAAACGGCCTCGAACCGCCTGATGGACGTGCTCGACGCGACCAACAAGCAGTGGGACGCCGAGGTCATCGACACCGACGATCACCTGGCCCCCGAGGGTCGCGTGATGGAAATGCTCAGCGAGCACCAGTGCGAAGGCTGGCTCGAAGGCTACCTCCTCACCGGCCGCCACGGCTTGTTCAACTGCTATGAAGCGTTCATCCACATCATCGACTCGATGTTCAATCAGCACGCCAAGTGGCTCGAGGTCACACGGCATATCCCCTGGCGGCGGCCCATCGCTTCGCTCAACATCCTGCTCTCGTCGCACGTCTGGCGGCAGGACCACAACGGCTTCACGCACCAGGATCCCGGCTTCATCGACCTCGTGCTCAATAAGAAAGCCGCGATCGTGCGGGTCTACCTGCCCCCCGACTCGAACTGCCTGCTCTCGGTGGGCGACCACTGCCTGCGCAGCCGGCACTACGTCAACGTCGTGGTGGCCGGCAAGCATCCGGCTCCGCAGTGGCTCACCATGGACCAGGCCGTCAAGCACTGCACGGCGGGAATCGGCCTGTGGGAATGGGCCAGCAACGACGCCGGCAGCGAGCCCGACGTCATCATGGCGGCTGCCGGCGACGTGCCGACGCTCGAAATCCTGGCGGCCATTCAGCTGTTGCGCGAACACGTGCCCGAGCTGAAAATCCGCATGATCAACGTCGTCGACCTGATGCGGCTGCTGCCGGCCAGCGAACATCCCCACGGCCTGGCCGACGCCGAGTTCGATACGCTCTTCACCAAGAACAAGCCGATCATTTTCGCCTACCACGGCTATCCGTGGCTGATCCATCGCCTCACCTATCGGCGAAAGAATCACGACAACATGCACGTCCGCGGCTACAAGGAAGAGGGGACGATCACGACCCCGTTCGACATGACCGTCCTCAACGAAATGGACCGCTTTAACCTGGTGATGGACACGATCGATCGCCTGCCGCAAATCGGAGCGAAGGCCGCCTACCTCAAGCAGGCCTGTCGCGACAAGCTGATCGAGCACAAGCACTACATCCGCAAGTTCGGCGAAGACATGCCCGAGATTCGCAATTGGAAATGGAAAGGTTGAGCGGTCGCGTTTCCCGCGCATGAAGTAGCGTTGGATGAACGGCTCGGAAGGGAATCGTTGCGAGGCACACTTTTCCCAAGCCGACGGCTCTGCCGTCGTCTTCGATTTTGGCGCGTATCGCTGAATTGGCGGATTTGACCGAAGGAACGCACCGTGTCTCTTTCACCACTCGCCGGCAAACCGGCCCCCAAGAATTTGCTGATCGACGTCGCCGCGCTCGAGCGCGAATATGCCGAGCGCAAGCCCGACCTCGCCGACCCGAATCAAAAGGTCATCTTCGGAACGAGCGGCCACCGCGGCACGCCCCGCAACGGCACCTTCACCGACGCCCACATCGCCGCAATCACCCAGGCGATTTGCGAATACCGGCAGCAAAAGAAAATCGACGGCCCCGTCTACATGGGGAAGGATACGCACGCCCTCTCGGGCCCCGCCCAGCGCACGGCCCTCGAGGTCCTCGCCGCCAACGGCGTCGAGACGATCATCCAGCGCGACGACGCGTTCACGCCGACGCCCGTCATCTCGCGCGCGATCATCGTCTACAACCGCGGCCGCACAAATCACCTGGCCGACGGCATCATCATCACGCCGTCGCACAATCCGCCCGAAGACGGGGGCTTCAAGTACAACCCGCCCAACGGCGGCCCGGCCGACACCGACGTCACGAGTTGGATTGAGGACCGGGCCAACGCCCTGCTGGGCGAAAAGAACGCAGGCGTCAAGCGGGTGCCCTACGCGTCGGCCAGTAAAGCCGCCACCACGCACTCAGAAGATTTTTGCCTCCCCTACGTCCAGGATCTCAAAAACGTCATCGACATGGCGGCGATCAAAAGCGCCGGCCTCAAGCTGGGGGTCGACCCGCTCGGCGGGGCGGCCGTGCATTATTGGGGTCCGATCTGCGAAATCTACGGCCTCGACGTCACGGTCACGAACCCGGCCGTCGATCCGACCTTTTCGTTCATGACCGTCGATCACGACGGCAAGATCCGCATGGACTGCTCGAGCCCCTACGCGATGGCCCGGCTCGTCGGCCTCAAGGATCAGTTCCGCGTCGCGTTCGCCAATGATCCCGACTCCGACCGCCACGGCATCGTCGCCCCGTCGATCGGCCTGCTCAATCCGAATCACTTTTTGGCCGTTGCCATCGACTACCTCGTCGCCCACCGCCCCAACTGGCCGAAGACCGCGGCCGTCGGCAAGACGCTCGTCAGCAGCAGCCTGATCGATCGCGTCGTCGCCAGGCACGAGCGACGCCTGTTCGAGGTGCCGGTCGGCTTCAAATGGTTCGCCCCCGGCTTGTTCGACGGCTCATGCTGCTTCGGCGGAGAGGAGAGCGCCGGCGCCAGCTTCCTCAGGCTCGACGGCACCGTCTGGACCACCGACAAGGACGGCCCGATCATGGATCTGTTGGCCGCCGAGATCACCGCCCGCACCGGCAAAGACCCGGGCGAACACGTGAATCGCCTGATGGCCGAGTTCGGCACCCCCTACTACACGCGCATCGACGCCCCGGCGACGCCAGTACAAAAGGCCAAGCTCAAGAACCTGTCACCCGAAGCCGTCCACACGCAGACTCTGGGCGGCCAGCCGATCGTCGACAAGCTGACGCGGGCCCCGGGCAACAACGCGCCGATCGGCGGCCTCAAGGTGACGACGGCCAGCGGCTGGTTCGCGGCCCGTCCGTCGGGCACCGAAAACGTCTACAAAATCTACGCCGAAAGTTTCCGCAGCCAGGACCAACTCGACCGCCTCGTGGCCGAAGCCCAGCAAATCGTAAACGCCGCGCTCGCGTGACCGACGCTGGTAGGGTGGGACAAGGCCCGCTTCGGGCCGCCGGCCCACCATTTGAGAATGACGAAGCACGAATGAAATGACGAAAGAAGTACGAAGCTCGAAGCACGAATGGAAGATGTCTTCTTTCGGGCTTAGGTCATTTGGTCATTCTTTCGTCATTCGTGCTTCGTCATTCAATCGTATTTCGTGGATCGTCAAGCCGGAGAATCTGGTCGAATGCCCGATCAATCCCCCGTTGTCTTCCTCGTCGACATCGACAACACGCTCCTGGACAACGACCGCATCCAGGCCGATCTCAAGGAGCACATCGAACGCGAATTCGGCCCCGGCCCGCGCGACCGCTATTGGGCGATCCTCGAACGCCTGTTCGACACGCTCGGCTACCGCGACTACCTGGGGGCCCTGCAGCAATACCGCCTCGAGAACCCGCACGAAGTGAAGCTGTTGGCCCTCTCGTTCTTCCTGGTCGACTATCCGTTCGCCCAAGTCCTCTACCCCGGAGTGCTGGAAGTTCTTAAACGCCTCAAGTCCCACGCCCCGACGGTGATCCTCTCCGACGGCGACGTCGTCTTCCAACCCCGCAAAGCCCAGCAATCGGGCATCTGGGACACGGTCGACGGCCACGTGCTGATCTACATCCACAAGGAACAAGAGCTAGAAGACGTCGAACGCCGCTACCCGGCCGACCACTACGTCCTGATCGACGACAAGCCGCGAATCCTCACCGCCGTCAAAAAAATCTGGGGCCCACGCGTGACGACGGTCTTCCCCAAGCAGGGCAGCTACGCGCACGACCCGGCGGAGCTCGCCCGCAATCCACCGCCCGATGTCACGATCGACCAGATCGGCGACCTGCTCACGATGGACCTGGCCAAGCTCTGACGCCGCGTCCCTAAAGGCGCTGCTAAAATCAGCTTGGCTCGTCCAGCTCCGTGTCCGGAAGAGTAGCCAAATGAAATGGAGAAACCCATGCCAGTCGCTCTCCCGCAAGGCTCGACTTGCAACGGAATGCTGGCTCAGGGCTTCATCGTCGATTTGTCCGATGGTCGAAAGTGCATCCGTCGCCATTTCGCTCTCGGAGCCAGGAAACTTTGCGTTGGCTTGGTTCTCGGGGTCGGGCTGACGGCTTCGAGCGCTGTCCCCGCTCGCCGCACAAACGGTTCCGCATTTGCGCGCCAACCCGGCAAACCCCAAGTCAACCGGCTACCTTGGCGAACTTACTGACGAGATGGTCCCTCCGCCGTGCGCTGGGCTGGGGAGCAATCATAACTATTACCTCTACAACGGCGGCAAGCCGATCCATGGGCTCGTCGTCACGGTCGAGATCACCAAGGACATCGTTTGCGACGAAATCGGCTTTCATGTCCAGTTGAACGCGAATTCCCCAAAAGACGACAACATCCACACCAACTACCAGCAGTACGTGATGGGCCTCCAAACGAAAACCGCCAAGACACCCGATCCACATGTCGGCTGTTCGATCGAGTATTTTGCCAAGCCGTATGACTTCGGCACACACAATCACAGAGCAAACCTGGTGGACATGCCGCCCCACATCGTGCCCGCCGGCGCGAAGTTTATCATCAAGCTGCAATACGATGGCGACAACATCCGCGGCGCGAAGTTCGCCTATGTGGGAAAAAACACTAAGAACCGGCATGAATGGACGATTGCGGTGCCGCCCCCTGGACTGAAGCCGAAGGGTGCGACCCAGGCCCCTCCGCCCGGCGCGGCGGCGGCATGGGTGCGGACACCGATCGTTGCCTTCCAGCTCGATCTCGTCGGCAGGAGTGGCGGGGACAACGCGGTCACGAAGAGCGGCGCCGGCATAATTACTTATTCTTCATCCGACGCGATGACGGTAACGAGCAAAAGGCCCGAGTCGAAAGGATCGCACACCGCGGAAACCGCAAACAGCGTCTACGGCCTGCTGCCCAAGGGATCGAGCAAGAACTTCACGCAGAAGTTCGCCTTCGGCGAGACAGCCCACGCGAATCAATAGCGCCGTCGAGTCTGGCGATAGTCCGAGGCGCCGCGACGCTGACCGAGCGCGCGATCGGCGAGATCAGATTACGGGCGGAATGCCGGCCGGGGCCTTCGGCGGCGCGGGGTCGCGGGACGGCGTCGAGGAGGAGGGAGGTCGAGGCTTGCAAGCCGCTTCAAACGTCTGCAGCTTCCGGCGCAATATCGGCTCCAGATTTCGTTGAAACGGGCCGACCTCTTCTGTCTGCTGCAGGGCCTCTTTTTCGAGCTTCACGGCTTCCTGGGGATTGCCGGTTTGGAAATGTGCTTCGGCAGCCGTGTCAAGAAACTCAGGCGAGCGACGCAGACGGATGGCGTGTTTCGCCAATTCGAGGCCACGCTGGGAATTGTGGACGGCAGGGTCGTTCGTCGTCAGGTAAAGCCACGCCAAATTGTTCAGCGTCAGCGCATCTTCCGGCGAATACGCCAGAAGCAGCTCATAGGCCAGGCTCGCTCTTTGATCTTGCTGCGAGCCAACTTCCGTAACAGCCCAATTGCGGAGGAGCGTCTCCTTCGGCGGCTGAGTTGCTGCGACTTTGGGCTTCTTCAGCGTCGCTTGAGAGCCGGCGTCCTTGCCATCACGCTGGACGAACTTCTCGATCGGGCTGCGAGATGCGTAACCGGCAAAGAAGAGCGCGAATGCGGCTAGAATCGTGAGAGCCAGGCGGCCTCGGCGCCGGCGGTTCGAGTCCGAGTGGGCTGAGTGGACGGCCACCGACAGAAACGGCCCCTCGTCTACAAATTCGTTCGACCGCGGTTCCGCATCCCAACGCCCCTCCGCTGCAGGAAGAGGCGGTGCCTCCCACGCGGGCTCGGGGGCTGTCGGCACCTTCGTGATCGCCGAACGAGCTACGTTCTCCGAGATGGTTCGAAGGTCGCGCTGGACCCGCTCGGACAATTCGAGCCGCGCGTCGATTGGCATCGCTGCAAGCCGGGTGGTCAGGTCTTCCAGCCGCACAATCGCCTCAGGGACGCTCAGGTCCTGGGTATTCGGGTCGCCATAATGGGCGGCGTAAAACCCAATGCTCAACCGTTCGGCGGTTGCGGCGTCGATGACCCCTCGAGCCACGAGCACCGTCACGTACTCGCTGAAGAGCACGTTCACAGGACGCCCCAGACCGAAGGCGACCAATTCCGAGAGGCGCGTTTCCAGTGCGTTCGGCGCTCCAACAGTCGATGCCATGCACGTGACTCCCGATTGTGCAGTCGCTCTGGTCCGAGTGGTGCGACCACCCGGGATCGCGATGTGGAAGCTGCCTGAATCGCGGGCGATTCCCCACGTCCGTCCCGTCACTTCAGTTTGCTCGGTCCCCGAGTTCGCGGCCGAAAAAATCGTGACAGAGGGTCAAACTCGTTGCCGAAGCCCAGACGGACATTTTCGCCATCTCCCGGGTCGTAAACCACGCCGAGTACTCAATATTTTGCGTTTCCGCGGCTCTTCGTGAGCTGTCCTGTGAGCCTCCTCACAATTCGCATCGCGGCCGCATTGACCTGGTTCCCAATCTCCGTTTGGGAACGCACATCTTCGAAGCTCAGCTTCGCGGCCCAGCAACAATGCTCTGACTCCCGATCGCCGGGGCTCAAATTCAGAATCGTTGCCGTAGCCCACTCGTCGGGTGGCCAGGACATGGTCCCATCGTTGCCCCAAACAGCCGTTCCCAACAAGCCTCTTGCCGCTTCGCGGCCGGGACATCGAGTAGTCCCGGGCACCCGGACTTCTCGAAAAACTGAAGAAGTTGACCCGCCGTCGCCGCGAGTTCCACGGGTCTGCCCGTTCCCACCTCGCCGTCGCCCACGCTCCGGGTGATTGAATTCGGCGACTCGCCTCAGGTGCAGGGCGCACCCCGGCCGGTAGAATTCGGCCAGGAGGTGCGAACATGACGGGCGAGCATTTACCGCTGAAGGCGATTCATCACGTTGAGCTATTGGTCGGCAACGCCAAGCAGGCGGCCTATTTTTATCGGCACGCGTTCGGGTTTTCGCAGCTGGCGTATGCCGGCCCGGAGACCGGGCTGAAAGATCAGGCATCGTACGTGCTCTATCAGGGGGATATCCGCCTGGTGGTGAGCACGCCGCTGTCGCCCGCCGATCCGATGGCCGATCATCTGCGGCGGCACGGGGACGGCGTGCTCGACATCGCCTTCCTGGTCGACGACGTCGACTCGGCGTTTGCCGAGGCGGTGAAGCGCGGAGCCCAACCGGCGCTGGAGCCGTACGACCGGAGCGATCAGTCCGGCCGCATTCGACGGGCGAAGATTCGGACCTACGGCGACACGCTGCACTCGTTGATTTCGACGGCCGATTACACCGGCCCGTTCTTGCCGGGATACCAGGTCCGCCGCCGGCCGTCGCCAGGCGCGGGGCTCGAGCGGATCGATCATATTGTCGGCAACGTCGAAGACGGCCGGATGAACGATTGGGGCACGTTTTACAACAAGGTGCTCGGCTTCCACCAGTTCATGTCGTTCGACGACAAGGACATTTCGACCGAGTTCTCGGCCCTGCGCAGCCAGGTGATGGCCGCCCCGAACGACGTCGTCAAGTTTCCGATCAACGAGCCGGCGCCGGGCAAACGCAAGAGCCAGATTCAGGAGTATCTCGACTACAACGGCGGGGCCGGCGTGCAACACGTCGCCATTTCCACCCGCGACATCATCCACACGATCTCGGTGCTGAAGGACAACGGCGTCGAGTTCCTCATGGTTCCGGGTTCGTATTACGAGGATTTGTGGGACCGCGTCGGCGAGGTCCGGGAAGACCACAAGGCGATCGAGGACTTGGGCATCCTGGTCGACTGCGACGAGAAGGGTTACTTGCTGCAGATCTTCACCAAGCCAGTCGAGGATCGGCCGACCTTGTTCTTCGAGATCATTCAGCGGCAAGGCTCGGACGCGTTCGGGAAAGGCAATTTCAAGGCGCTGTTTGAGGCGATTGAGCGCGAACAGGCGGCTCGAGGAAACCTATAATTCTGGGTGGCGGGTGGCACTGGACTTCGGCGAGCTCAGTCGAGTCGCGGCTTGCCCGCCAGTGGTATTGTGCATCTCTCCACAGAACACTGGCGGACGAGCCGCCAGTGGCACCCAAGGCCGGACGAATAGAAGACACTGCTGAGCGAGCTCAACAGTGGCACACAGCATTTTCGGACAAAGAGAAATCCGGCTCAGCAGGAGCTTCGCCCTCCCATCAGGTGACTTATGCCGTCGTATCATCGTTTGGGCGAATTGCCTCGCAAACGGCACACGGTCTTTCGGCAGCCGGATGGCAGCCTCTATCACGAGCACGTGATGGGGAGCCGCGGGTTTTCCGGTCCGGAATCGCTGCTCTACCATCGCCGCCCGCCGACCGCGATCGTGTCGTCCCGATTGCTGCAGAAGCTCGAGTGGCCGCGGGATGCCGATCCGACTTTGCGGATGCGGCACTTTGCGACGCACAGTCTGCCGCAGGAAAAAAGCGCGACGCTCAACCGGACGCCGCTCTTATTCAACACAGACGTGGCCATGTCTTACGTCCAGCCGACTGCCACCGACTCGTTCTATTACCGCAATGCGCAGGGGGACGAGCTGGTTTATGTCTCTGAGGGGACGGGCGTACTCGAAACGATGCTGGGCGACATGTCGTATCAGCCTGGCGACTACGTGATCATCCCGCGGGGAATCACCTACCGCTGGAAGATCGGCGACAAACCGCCCCGCCTGTTCGTGATCGAAAGCACTGGTCAGGTTCGGCCGCCGTCGCGGTACGTCAACGAAGTGGGTCAGTACCTCGAGCACAGCCCGTATTGCGAACGCGATATCCGCCGTCCGACGACGCTGCAGTCCCACAACGAGACGGGCCAGTTCCCGGTCGTTGTCAAGCAAAACGATGCGCTCACCGAGGTGACCCTCGACCATCATCCGTTCGATGTGATCGGCTGGGACGGGCACTATTACCCGTGGATTCTGTCGATTCACGATTTCGAGCCAATCGTCGGCAGCCTGCATCAGCCGCCGCCCGTGCACCAGACGTTTCAGGGGGACGGCTTTGTCGTCTGTTCGTTTGTGCCGCGTCTATTCGACTTTCACCCTGACGCGGTCCCCGTCCCCTACAATCACTCGAACGTCAACAGCGACGAAGTGATTTACTACGCCAACAACGAATTCATGAGCCGGAAGGGAATTTCCTTCGGCTCGCTGACGATGCATCCTGGCGGGTTGCCGCACGGGCCACACCCGGGCCGCGTCGAAGAGTCGCTGGGCAAGAAGCGGACCGATGAGCTGGCGGTGATGCTCGACACTTTTCGCCCTCTGCAGGTCGGCCAAGGCGTGCGTGCGATCGAAGATCCAGATTACGCTCAGAGCTGGTTTCGCCATCTGGCGAAATAATCGGTGAATCCCCGGGCCGAACAAATGGCGGATGGATTGTTTCGAGGCTTGGCGTATGTCTTATACCTGCTCGCCGCGCTGCTGCTCGGCGCGTTGCTATTCTGGGCGTGTCGGATGGTCGCAGTCAGTGGCTCGGTGTCAAATGCCTGGCAAATGGCAATTTCTCTCGGGTGGAGTGCGCTCGCTTTCGCGATGATTACGGCGATTGGCGGCGCGCTCTGTCTCTTCACGGCAACCAGCGTGCTGAACGCCGGGCATGGCAAGGACTGATTCTTCGCAACGCGCATCGAATCTCTCACGCACTTTGATCGGACAGCCGGACACAACGCGACTCCACAGCCGTTGCAAGAGGACTAGACCCGCCATGAACAGCGCATCACAAGGCGGAGGACGAACGCAGGCTTATGTTCCCGCAGGCTCGTTCGTGCCGCCGTCGCCCGATGAACTGACCGCTCGACTGCCCAATTTGGAAGTGACCGAGATGCTCGGCCACGGCGGCATGGGCGTCGTTTACAAGGGGCGACAGCCGTTTCTCGATCGCGCGGTCGCCATCAAACTGATTCGGCCGGATTTCAACAACGAGGAGTCGCAGCAGAACTTCCTTCGCGAAGCGCGCTCGTTGGCGAAGCTGACGCATCCTTACATTGTCAACGTCTTCGACTGCGGCAAATCGGGCGAGCTGTTTTACTTCGTGATGGAGTATGTGGAGGGCAGCAGCCTCCGACAGCTCGTCGCCCAGAAATCAGTCTCCGAGCGAGACGTCCTCGACTACCTGCCCCAGATCGGCGAAGCGTTGCAATACGCCCACGACAGCGGAATCGTTCACCGGGACGTGAAGCCGGAGAATATTATCGTCGATCGCCACAACCGTGTGCGGCTCGTCGATTTTGGCCTGGCGAAATGGCTCGGCTCCGCGGGAGTTGACGGACCGCGCGACATGGCCGTCGCCGGCACCTGGGGATACATCGCGCCCGAGCAGATCTCCATGCCCGACCGCGTCGACCACCGGGCCGACATTTTTTCCACCGGCGTTGTCTGCTACGAAATGTTGACCGGTCGCCTTCCGCGGGGAGATTTTGAGCCCCCCTCAAAGTCCTCAACGGCCGATCCGCGCTTCGACCCGATTGTGGCGCATGCTCTCGAGCGCGATCGGGAGCGTCGATATCAGCAGATGCGGGAAATGAATGCGGATGTCCTTTTCCTGACGCGGACGCCCCTGTCGACGCTCCGCTTCACCAAGACGATTCCTGCCCCAATCGAAAAGGTCTTTGAGGCCTGGACCAAGCCCGCGGTGATGGCCGAGTGGTTTGCTCCCACGGACGGTTTCACGACGCCGGTCGCCGAGGTCGATCTGCGAGTCGGAGGGAAATACCGCGTGGGAATGCAGCCGAACGGCAGCACAGAAGTGCTTTTGCACAGTGGGCAATACTGCCGCATCGAGGAGCCTACTTTATTGAGTTTCACATGGAATTTGGGGCACGTTCCCGGTGCTCCGGAAACGCAGGTTACGGTCGAGCTGCGCCCGAATGGGGAATTGACTGACCTGACGCTGATCCACGAGCGATTTCGTGATCCCACACTGCGAGATCGCCACCGGGACGGCTGGAATGGTTGTTTGAATCGATTGGCGAGCAAACTCGGTGCATGATCGGGGATCGGCCGGCGCATGGCGCAGAAACGCAGTCGCGAAAAACCAGTCATTCTTGGAGGGGGGCGCTTTTTGCGTTTGGTTCGGGCCGACGGCTGGGAATTCGTAGAACGGGTGCGAGCGACGGGAGTCGTGGCGATCGTCGCGGTGACCGCTGACGGCGAGCTGATCCTCACCGAGCAGTTTCGAGCCTCCGTCAAGGGACCGGTGATCGACCTGCCGGCCGGACTGGCCGGCGACGGCCCGGGGACCGAAGAACTGGTCACTGCCGCGCGGCGCGAGCTGATGGAAGAGACCGGCTACGACGCGCGGCGATTGTCGCTGCTCGCGCACGCTCCGACATCTCCCGGCCTGACGACCGAAGTCGTCTCGTTCTTTCGCGCGACGGGTCTAAAGAAAGTTGCGCGGGGGGCGGCGTCGAGGGTGAACAAATTCAAATCCATGCCGTCAAATTGGAACGAGTCGACCCCTGGTTGCGCCGGCGCATCCGCAATGGCGTGCAGATCGACTGCAAGGTTTACGCGGGACTTTATTTCGTGCAATGCGGTCGCTGAATTCCCGCGCCATTGGCTCGTTCTGGAAAGGTATCGGTCGACATCCTGACGATCCCACCCAGGACGGAAATCAGCCGCGACCTTGCCGCGATGACGAATGCGCACCGTTGTCACCGGCGCGTGGGCCGATCAGAATGAGCCGGGCAGAATGAGCCGGGGAACCCGCGGCTTGGCTACGCGCCTTCGCCATGTCGTCAGGGCCAGTCACGAAGCGTCTAACGGAGTCGATCGATGAGATTTCTCGTCAAAGTTTGCATGCCGGTCGAAAAATTCAACGCAGCCGTGCTCGATGGAACTGCGAACCAGAAGATGAAGACCGCTCTTGAGGCAATGAAGCCCGAGGCGGCCTACTTCTACGACGAAGGCGGGCAGCGGACCGGAATGCTCGTCGTCGACTTTGACAAAGCCTCGCAGATCCCGTCGCTCGCCGAGCCGTGGTTTTTGTATTTCAATGCGGCCGTGCATTTTCACCCGTGTATGACTCCCGAGGACCTGGCCGCCGCCGGCCTCGACCAACTCGGCAAGAAGTATCGATAAAGGGTTCGGCCTGCGCAGGCGGGCCAGCAAGTGTCTGTTATGTGTGCGGCTCAAACCTGGTCGGACGATTTTCGCGCGAAAATGCCCGTGGTCGGGAAATGGGCTTATTTCGACCATGCCGGCGTCGCACCGCTGCCCGGGCCCACGGCTGACGTGCTGATCGAATTTGCCCGCGACAACGCGGCCAACGGCGTTGCCAACTGGAATCGTTGGCGGACAACGGTCGAAACGGCCCGAGGGCTGGGCGCGAAGCTGGTCGGAGCTGAAGCCGACGAGATCGCGGTCATCCACAACACGACCGAGGGGATCAACTTCGTCGCGGCGGGGTTCCCCTGGCAGCCGGGTGACAACGTCGTCACACTTTCGAGCGAGTTTCCCTCAAATTTGTATCCGTGGCTGAATCTCGCCAGTCGGGGCGTCGAAACCCGTCAAGTTGCCACCGACAATGAGCGGGTCGATCCGGCGGCAATCGAGCGGGCCTGCGATTCCCGGACGCGCATCGTGGCGGTCAGTTGGGTCGGGTACATGACCGGCTGGCGGAACGATCTCGCCGCTTTGGCGGAGATTTGCACTCGACGGAAGATCTTCTTTTTTGTCGATGCCATTCAGGGACTGGGAGTCTTTCCGCTCGATGTTCGCCAGCTCTCGATCGACGCGCTGGCCGCCGATGGGCATAAATGGCTCTTATCGCCTGAAGGCGCGGGCCTGCTCTACGTGCGGAAGTCTCGGCTCGAAATGCTCCGCGCAGTCGGTGTCGGCTGGAACAGCGTGCGTCACTCAGGTGACTTTACGAATACTCGCTTCGATCTGAAAACCGATGCCAGCCGCTACGAAGGAGGCTCCCACTGCCTGGCTGCGATCGCCGGGTTGGCCAAAAGTCTCGAGCTGTTGGTCGAAATCGGCCGGGACAAGACCAGCGAGCGCGTATTGGAGATCACCGATCGGCTCTGTGAACGGCTTGCGCAAGCCGGCCTGCCAGTGGCGAGCCGCCGCGAAGGAAACCATCGCTCGGGGATTGTCTCGTTCGACGTACCTGGGCGCGACCCGCTGCAGCTCAAAAAGGACTGCCGCGCCCGCGGCGTGATCGTCAACGCCCGCGCCGGTCGCATGCGGGCCGCGCCGCACGCCTATTGCAACGGTGATGACATCGATCGGTTGCTGGAGGCGGTGACCAATTGAGCCCTGCTGTCGCGTGAACAAGCGGAGGGCGGGCTTCGCGCACCATGAGAATCGGCGTAGGATAAGCGTTGTCGATCGACATCTGTGGCGATGGGGTTCGCCTGGAACCGCCGAATTGAATCGGCTGATGACCCCTACCAGGAGGCTTGCCTTCGGGTGGGGGATTTTTTTTGGTTCCGCCGGTGCGTCGCGGACGCCTGGCAGCTGGGGGAGGGGTGATGAGGGACCTGATACAATCGACGGCGACGTTTCTAATCCCTTACGCCGCCATTGGCGTCGCCGCCTCGGTTGGGGCGATCCTGCGCTACGTTGTGGGAGTCGTGTGTGGGCGGTTTTTCGGGACGGGATTTCCGATTGGCACGTTTGTCATCAACATCTCCGCCTGCATTTTCATCGGCTGGTTTCTGACGATCGCGAACATCCGGTCGGTGTCGGATACCGTTCGCATTGCCGTGGCCGTCGGCTTCATCGGGACATACTCGACGTTTTCGACGTTCGCCTACGAATCGAGCGCTCTGCTTGAAGAAGGTGCCGGCATCAAGGCGTTCGCGTATATGCTGGGCAGCGTGATCGGGGGAGTCGTCGCCGTGCGCGTGGGTATCGCACTGGCAGGTCGCTGAGTCGAGAAGCCGCAATGAGCCTTCGCGGTGAACAGGTCCTGCTCCGGGCGTATTTGCAGAGCGCCGATCGCGCTCCGCACACGCCGACGTTCGAGCGGCTGGTCAAAGCTGCGCGGAAAGAGCATCTGGCCGGTGCGACGGTGTTGCGCGGCATCCTCGGTTTCGGATCGCACGGTCTGATCAAGCGATCGGTATGGAGCATCGTCGGCCATGTGCCGGTCATCGTCGAAATCGTCGATAGCGGTGAGCGGATTCTGAGCTTTGTCGAGGGGCCGCTCGAACAGATCATGGTTCACGGGATGGTGACGCTGGAACGGGCGAACGTCATGCTTTACCGCGACCGCAAGCACGACGAACCGCGCACTCTCACGCTGGGCAGTTTGCTCGAGCCTTTGTCGACGCTACCTCGCATCGCAGAGAGAGCCCGAATCGCAGAGGGGGGACGCATGAAAGTCAACGAGCACGGCATTCTCTTGCGAATCTTCGTCGGGGAGTCAGATCGATTCGCGAACAAACGTCTGTATGAGGCGATTGTCGGCAAGGCGCGTGAACTGGGATTGGCGGGTGCGACGGTCTTGCGCGGCACGGAAGGGTTTGGCGCTCATAGCGTCGTCCACAGCACGTCGCTGTTGGAAATGTCCACCGACCTCCCGATCGTTATCGAGATCGTGGACTCGGAAGAGCAGATCAAAAAGCTCTTGCCGCATCTCGAGGAAATGGTGCAAGAAGGAATGATCACCATGGAGTACGTGATGATCATTCTCTACCGGGACGAGCCGCCTGGAGGCACGGTCGATTCGTGAGTCGAATCGCGCAGTCCTTCTGCGCGTCCGACCTAGTCTTTCCGTTGGGTGGACGAAACCAGCGATTCGCTCAGCCTTTGAAGAAGCTCGGAAAGTCCCTCGACCAGCGCTGCCAACTCTCGCTCGGCCTCGGGCGAGAGTTTTCCGCATCCGCGCATGGAACCTGCCCGCAACTCCTCGACAGACAGTCGCGCGTGCAGGCAGGCCGAGTGCGCCGCCCAAAGCGCGCTGACGTTTCGCTGAGGCGCCGGGATGCTGTGGCTCGCGAGAAAGCCCCCCATGAGGGAGCGCATCCGCTCCAGACACTCGGTCGCCACCTCAAGCTGGTTCGGATTGGCGTCGGGGATGAACTCAGAAAGAGGCGAGGCCGACGCCTCTGGCTCGAGCCTCGCAACCGCCTGAGAAACCAGCTCGTCCACGTGCCGGAACGTTGTGAGCAGGCGTCGTTCGTGATTGGGTTGGAACAAGCGGTCGTTCATCGAAGGGTCAAGACTCCTTCTCTGGCTTGCAGAAGTCAAGAGTTTGAGCAAGCACCGCAAGCGGCGCTGATACGCTCGTGTCGCCCCGATGCAATCCACGCGAGCGCTGCCATTTTCACCGAAGCCCGGCGCCTTTTCTTTCGAACAACGGATCCATTACCGTACCGTATGTTCAGTTTCGACAGATTGATCCCAAGAGCTTTTGCCGCGTCTCGGGCTCGCTCGCCTCTTTCGACGGGACCTGGCAGCGTTTCTTCCTCCGGAGAACCCAATGTCGGCCCTATCCGAAGATGCTCCGACTCTTTCTGCTTCCGCGGCCGGCCGCACATCCCTTTCGCTGACGTGGATTATCAGCCGAGTGCGGCTTGTGTTGGCGATAGGTCTGACCGTGATTCTTCCTTATTCCTACGGGAGGGCGTTGGTCACGTACTCGCAATTTTCGGTGTTCGAGCCGCGATTTCTGATGCAGATGCTCATCGCGACGCCAATTGTGATGGCCCTGACTTTCGGGCTGGCTCCGCACTTCACACGAAAAGCGGCATGGCTCGCTTTTGGCGTGGTGTTCGCGATTTGGACCGCCTTTTACGCATTTCTGGTCTTTGCCTATAACGGTGATCGACTCCCCGGCTGGCTGGTTTTCGCGGGATTCTTTCCGGCGACCCTCTGGATCCTTTGGACCGCCTGGATCTTTTTCCTGCCGATTCGCTGGTCGCTGCGTGTCGCGGTGCTCGGAGTGCTGCTGTTTGCAACCATCCCCTATCTGACGCTGTTTGAAGTCAGCGGCCTCAGTGGAGATACCCACGTCAATTTCGCCCTGCGCTCGCAGCGAAAATCGAACGTCTTCGAGTCAAGTGCCGGCGAGCTTTCTGGCACCGGCGTCAAGCTGGTCGAAAACCGGCTGACCGATTTCCCCGCTTTCCAAGGGCCCAATCACACAGCCGTGCTGAAAAATGTGAAGCTGGCGCGAGATTGGAATGAGCATCCGCCGCGTGAGCTGTGGCGGGTTCCGACGGGCGCTGGATGGAGCAGTTTCGCCGTTGTAGGCGGCTACGCCTTCACGCTCGAGCAGCGCGGCGACCAGGAGTGCCTCGTCGCTCGTGAGCTGAAGACCGGTCACGAAGTCTGGGTGCACAAGGACGACGCTGTATTACCCAAGCAGCAGCTGATGGGCGGCCCCGGACCGCGCTCGACGCCGACCGTCTACGAGGGCCGCATCTACTCCGTCGGCGAGACCGGTATTCTGAATTGCCTGGACGGTGGAACCGGACGCGTCATCTGGTCGAAGAATATCGTCGCCGATAACGGCGGCTCGCTCGCCTTTCACGGCGTCAGCGGATCTCCCCTGATCGTGGACGACCTCATCATCGTCGCGCCGACGGGGCGGGACGACGCCAGCCTGGCCGCCTACAAACGCGAAAACGGAGAACGGGTCTGGGCCAAAGGGCACGACGCGGCCGCTTACGCCTCGCCTATGCTGGCCTCGTTCGGGTCGACCACGCAAATCTTGAACAACACGTCGAAGGGGCTGACCGCGCACGACCCTAGAAGCGGGACGATCCTTTGGCACTACGACTGGGCGAACGAAGACGGCGTCATGTGTTCTCAGCCGATCGCCAACGCGGGGGCGCCTGACCAAGTGCTGCTGACCGCCGGCTATTCCAAGGGAAGCCAGCTTCTCAAGGTCACTCGGGACGACAAAGGAGTTTGGTCAGCCTCGCCCGCATGGGAGCAACCCAGCCGCCATATGAAGACGAAATTCACGACGGCCGTCCTGCACGGCGATTACGTGTACGGATTGGACGACGGCATCATGCAGTGCATCGACGTGAAGACGGGCCAGCAGAAGTGGAAGGGTGGCCGCTACGGGCACGGACAGATTCTCTTGGTCGATGACCTGATCATTGTGCAGACCGAGCAGGGTCCGGTCGTGCTGATCGAGGCCAGCCCGAAAAAGCTCACCGAGCTGGGAAAGGTCGCCGCGCTCTCCAGCAAAACCTGGAACTGCCCAGCCTTGGCGGGCAAGAACCTCTTGGTCCGCAACGACACGGAGGCCGTCTGCTACGAGGTCGAGCTGGCGAAGTGACGGCTCGCCATGCGGCGGGCGGCCCCCGTTATGCCGGTGGGAACAGCGTGAACAGTTTGCCGACGTCCTCGAGCGACTCGAGATGCCAGCACATGTCGAGGACGCGCTGTTGCATTGCGGGAGTGAGGCGCCCCTCGGCCGTGCGGTGAAACTTCGCGGCCACTTCGTCGTCGGACATCGGGTTCTGATCGTGGCCGCGGGGAAACTCGTTTTCCGCCGTGTGCTGCGTCCCGTCCTGCAAGGTGACCGTGATGCGGTTCGGAATCCCTTTGGGATATCGGGCCGTCAGGTCGGAGTTGCGGTGGATTTTGATCCGCGCAACCAGGTCGAGCAGCGTTTGATCGTGCAACCGCTTGTCGCTAAAGGAATCAAGTGTCACGTCGCCGTCCATCAGAGCGACAGCGGTGCAATAAGGCAGACTGTGATCGGCCGTCTCGCGCGTTTTGGGCCGCCATTTCTCCGGGTCTTTGCCGATGATGTCGACGGCCGCGTCAAACGATTCGATGTCGATCGACACGATCTTCGAGCGGTCGGGAATAGCGCGGCGCAACTCGAGTGCGGCGTGAATGGCGCTCTGCGAGTGGTATTCGGCAGGCCAGAACTTAATTGAGGTCTTCTTGATCATGAAGTCGTTCCCGCCCGCTTCACCGCCGAGTTTCGGCAGCGTGAATGGGCCAGAAACCTGTTTAAAGAATCCCATCTCGCCCTCGAATATGGGGGCAGGCCCAGTGAGACCCTCGGCTGCGAGCATGGCTGCAAACACACCATTGCGAGACGCGTTCGCGAAGGCGCACCCTTTCCACTCCGACAGTTCGCCCGCTCGGGTTTGACGGAGTGTGACGTTGGGCGTGCCAGCCAGGTTGAGCGCTTGCGTGATCTGCTCGGCATTCAGCTTGAGCAGCTTGCCGGCGGCGGCGGCGGTCGAGAAGGCCCCGTACGTCACGTGATCCCAGCCGTGCTTGCGAATTGAGGCGGCATCGCACAACCGACACTGAATCTCATACGCCAGCACAGCCGCGGTGATGATCTCTTTGCCGCCGGCGCCAGCCGCTTCCGCAGCAGCCAGAACCGCCGCGAAGTTATCGCTCGGATGGGCCGGCTCCAAGGATAGGTAGGTGTCGTTGTAATCGAGGTAGCGAAACAGAATGCCGTTGCAGAACGCGGCGAGTGGCGGAACGGTCTTGTTACGGCCGCCGAGAAAACTGGCTCCCGGCTGGCAGGTGGAACGAGAGGCAACGCGGCGTGCGACCGACGGAGCTCCCGCATCGTATGCACCGAGGGCGCAGGCGAGCGAATCGATCAGGCGCCGGCGCACCTCGTGAACGGTCGCCGGGTCGAGCTGTTCGTATTGCAACTTCGCCGCATATTCCGCCAGGCGGTTTGCCAGGTGCATGAGCCGCAAGCCTCCCTCATTTTCCGTTTTCGGTTTGTCGATGGGTCAGGGCAATGGCGGTCGCCATTGCGTAGGCGCGGCAATGCGAGATCGAAATCAGGACTTCGCCGATCCCGAGGTGATTGGCAATTTCGCGCGCCGATCCGCGAATGTTGATCAACGGCTGGCCTGAACGCTTCGTGGCGACTTCGATGTCGAGCCAGCCGACGCCCCGCGTCCAACCGGTGCCGAGCGTCTTCATCACTGCTTCTTTGGCCGCCCAGCGCCCGGCGAAATGCTGAAACGATTCCTTCCGCCGCTGGCAGTAGCGAATCTCTTCCTCGGTGTAGACGCGCTGCAGGAAATGCTCCCCGTGCCGCTCGATCATCTTACCGATGCGCGGGATCTCCACGATGTCCGTGCCGACTCCCACGATCATGTTCGCGTTTCCCAAATTCGGCTGCGGGTGCGGCGGCTTAAGGGACATCCTTCCAGCTTAGCGGGACCGATCGTGGTGTCCACTCAGCCGGTGGGCGCTCGCTTGCTACCTTGCCGGCCGAGTGCAGCGAAAGAAGACCCAGCCTGCGGCGAGGGCCCCCAGAACGATTTCGACCCCCCAGAACAAGGCGGCTGTCCGCTTCGATTGAATTCCGATCCCCGAAACTCGGAATTGCAGATACTCGCCGAAAGACGCACCGGGCTGGCTGTAATTCCGGCGAAATTCGTCGAACGTCGCCCGAGATTTGGGGTCCGTCGGCTCGTTCGCCGACTCCAGCAGCCTTCTCGCGAGGGTCTCTTTCGGATCGGATCGTTCGCGGCGATCCCGTTCGGACCGATCGAGGCGATACGACTCGAGGGCGATGCCGATCTGCCCAGCCAGTGCGAGCGCGAAGACAACGGCCGCTCCCAATCGCCCGGTTTTGTAGACCTTCGGAGTGAACTGACTGAGCCAGGCGCCGATCGTCCCTAGGAGCAATCCATACGTTACGGCGAAGAGGCCGAGCTTCTTAAAGATCGGCGGCAGGTGAGCGGCCGCCAAGGCTAGTGCGCTGGTCGCAATGACGAGCAGCACGATCCAGGAAAACACGCCGCCTCCCCGGCTCGGCCGCCGATCCGAGTTGGTGATGGGGCCGTCAGTCGGGCGGGCGTGCGGCGCCTCAGGCTCTAGATCCACGAGAACTCTCTCAAATCCTTGAAAACTCGATCGCTAATGTTGAGGATCGCTCGCGCCGCCTGGCGCGTCAAATCCGTTCGTTGAATTGTCACATGACGCGGTCAGTGGCAAACTGAAGATCGACCGGCAGCCCGGCTTCGTCCCAGGTCGCGATTCCATTGCGGAACTTGGATTGGGCTGCACTCAGTCAGGAGCAGTGTGCGTGAGATTTGGCACCGTTGCGGTCTTTGTTGTCTCGTTCGGTTTCTTGGCGGGTGCGAGTCCTGCATCCGGCAGCGATGAGATTCGTTATGAACGGGTCTTTGGACCGGAACTCCCCGACCCTTACAAGCATCCGGCTTGCTTTACGGAGCTCGCCAACGGGGATTTGTATCTCGTCTACTACGGTGGCTCCGGCGAGTACGGCGACGATACGTGGGTCCGCGGATTCTCGGCTTGTCAAAGGAGCACGGCACTGGACCCGGCCGGCCGTGATCGCGGATACGCCGTTTCGGTCCGATGGCAACGCGGTCGTCTGGCAGGCGCCAGACAACATTGTTTGGCTGTTCTATGTGGTGCGTTACGGCCCGACCTGGTCGAATTCGCGAATCAAGTACAAGATTTCCCGCGACGGCGCGAACACGTGGTCCGACTCGGACATGCTGGCATTCGAGGAAGGATCGATGGTCCGCGCGCGGCCCATCGCGCTGGCCAGCGGCGACTATTTGCTGCCCGTGTATCATGAGACGGGTCACGACCGGGAGTTCGTCGGTGCGGACACGGCCTCCTTCTTTTATCGAAAGAAGAAAGGAGCGACCGATTGGGTTCCGACGAAGCCGATCCACTCGAAGTTTGGGAATTTGCAGCCTTCTGTGGTGCAAATCAGCGACACCTATCTCGTTGCCTACTCGCGGCGGGGCGGCGGTTACGAGCAACAAGACGGCGGACACCTTGTGCGTTCCGAATCGCGGGACGGTGGTTTTACCTGGAGTCCCGGCACCGAGTCGGCTTTTCCCAATCCCAACGCGGCGACCGACTTTATCAAGCTGCAAAACGGGCACTTGCTCCTTGTTTATAACGACAACGGGGGAAACAGGCGCATGCCTTTGACGGCAGCCATTTCGGTTGACGAGGATAAAACGTATCCCTACAAACGCAACATCGTGAACAAGCCGGGCGACTCGGCCGCCTATCCGACCGCCCTGCAGGCCCACGACGGCAAGATCCACGTCGTGTATACCTCCGAGCAGCGGGCCGTTGTCAATCACCTGACTTTTGACGAAAGCGCGATCCGATCTCACCCCGCTCCGTGAACCGCTCTGTACGCGCCGATCGGCCCGCGTTGCGGCGGGACCGCCTGTTGCGGCGATTGAAGTCGGCCGGTGCCGATGCGCTCCTCGTCACGTCACCGGTCAACGTGCGTTACCTGACGGGATTCACGGGAGAGGACAGCTTTCTAATCGTCGGCCGCGGTTTGACGGTTCTTGTCAGTGACAGCCGATTCGAGACGCAAATTGCCGAAGAGTGCCCGGGACTGGACGTGCACATTCGGCCTCGCACCAAGATAATTACGGCGGCCGTGGGTCAAGTGGTCGAGCGCTCGAAGGTCAAAACGCTCGCCTTCGAAAGTAACACCACTTCGTACGCCCAGTGGCAGGCACTCACCCAGACGGTCAAGCCGCTCGAACTGGTCCCTCAGCCCGATTTGGTCGAAACGCTGCGATTGATCAAGGATGACGAGGAGCTTACCGAGATCCGCCAGGCAATTCAGCAGGCTGAGCGGGGCTTTCAATTGCTCAGGGCGTCGCTTTCGCCAGAAATGACTGAGCAGCAGGCAGCCAACGAACTCGAGCGGGCGATGCGTCACTTCGGTGCTAAACAGGCCGCCTTCGACACCATTGTGGCGGTCGGTCCGCGAGCCGCCCTGCCGCATGCTCGGCCGACCTCGGCCCGCATCGGAGAGGCTGGATTCCTCTTGGTTGACTGGGGGGCGCGGAATTCGGCTGGATACCACAGTGACTTGACTCGAATGGTGGTCACCGGTACGATCTCGCCCAAACTTGAGAAGCTATATAGAGTTGTGTTGCAGGCGCAACGTCGGGGTATCGAAGCAGTCCGCCCGGGAGCGCTGGCGGGTGAGGTCGATTCGAAGGCGCGGGAAGCAATCCGCCAGGCCGGATGGGGCAAGAATTTCGGTCATGGTTTGGGACACGGCATCGGCCTGGAAATTCACGAAGGGCCGCGGGTGTCCCAGAATTCGAAAGCCGAGTTGAAGCCCGGAATGGTGATCACCGTTGAGCCCGGAATCTACCTACCGGGTTGGGGAGGCATTCGCATCGAAGACGACGTGCTCGTCACGCGCACGGGACATGAAGTCCTGACATCGCTTCCTCGGGATTTGGAATCGGCCGCGTGAGCCCGCCGTTTGGAATCCGTTCAACTTCGCAGTTCACCCAGAGGGTCCTTGAGGTCCCGGCCAGGCATGCCTGCTTGTCCCGGGGACGCATCCTTTCAAGCTGAAACAGAGGCTGACGGTCGTTCGCATGTCTGACGCCGACAAACCGCAAGACGCACCGTTCGACTTCGACAAGCTGGTGCAGCTCGTCAAGCTGATGGAGACGCACGGCCTGACCGAGGTCAGCCTGCGGCGCGGCGACCAAAAATGGACCTTGCGGCGCGGAACAGACCCCGGAGCAAACGCGGGCGGTGGTGAACGAATTCATCAGCCAGCTCTAAACGCGCAGCCCGTAGCGGTTGCGCCCGCCCAATCACCCTCGTCCGCGCCGCCGCCCGACGGCACGATCACCATAAACAGTCCTACCGTGGGGACATTTTATGCCGCCGCAACGCCTGACGACCCGCCGTTTGTGTCGATCGGGATCCGGGTTTCCCCCGAGACGGTCGTCTGCATCGTTGAGGCAATGAAGGTGTTCAACCAGATTCCGGCCGAGGTCAGCGGAACGATCGTCGAGGTCCTGGTGAAGAACGGCGATTCGGTCGAATTTGGTCAGCCGCTGTTTCGGGTCCGTCCGGGTTAGGGCCCTTGAGAGTCTCCATGGCTTCCACGCTGTTCCCAAGCTCCTGCTTGGGAATGACTGTTTGCGAAGAACCGCTTTTCGACGACGGCCCGCGAAACAAGAGCAGCGAAAATATGGCGTGACCGTGCGCAAGTCCGGTCGCGAGGGGCACAATGTTTCAACGCATTCTGGTCGCCAACCGCGGCGAAATCGCCCTGCGAGTGATTCGCGCGTGCCGCGAGATGGGCATCCAAACCGTGGCCGTCTTCAGCGAAGCCGACCGAGGCGCCCACTATCTGTCGCTGGCCGACGAGGCTTACTGCATCGGCCGTGGTCCTTCCAGCGAGAGCTACCTGCTTATCAACCGCATCATCAGCGCGGCCGAGATCGGCAATGTTCAGGCAATCCACCCCGGGTATGGATTCCTGGCTGAGAACGCGCACTTCGCCGAAGTCTGCCGCAGCTGCAACATTGAGTTCATCGGTCCGCGCCACGAGGCGATGGCCCTGTTGGGCGACAAAGTGAGTGCTCGCAAGGTGGCCATGGAAGCGAAGGTTCCGGTCGTTCCTGGTAGCGAAGGACTGGTCACGAACGAGCAGGAAGCGCTCGCAGTTGCCTCTCGCATCGGGTACCCCGTGCTGATCAAGGCGACCGCGGGAGGCGGCGGCAAGGGCATGCGCGTTGCCATGAACGACATCTCGCTCAAGGGTGGAATGAAGGCGGCCGCCGCCGAGGCCGAAAAATCGTTCAAAAACCCAGGTGTCTACATCGAAAAATATGTCGAGCGGCCCCGCCATATCGAGGTGCAAATCCTGGCCGATAACCACGGCAACGTGCTGCACCTTTGGGAACGCGACTGTTCGACGCAGCGGCGGCACCAGAAGTTGATTGAGGAGAGCCCGGCTCCTTCGCTTCCAGGTTCGGTGCGGGACGATATCTGCCGCTCGGCTGTGCGTCTGGTCAAGGCGGCCGGATACACGAACGCGGGGACCGTCGAGTTCATCGTGGACGCGCAGAACCGCTTCTATTTCATCGAAGTCAACGCGCGAATTCAGGTCGAGCACCCGGTAACCGAGCAGGTCACCGGCTTGGATCTGATCCAGCAGCAAATCCGGATTGCCGATGGGCAGCCGCTGACCCTCAAGCAGCGCAACGTCCCGTGCCGGGGATCGGCGATCGAAGTCCGGATCAATGCCGAAGATCCGGAAAACGGATTTCGCGGCTGCCCGGGGCGAATTACCAAGTGGCGCGCCCCGGGCGGGCCCGGAGTGCGCCTCGACACCCACGCTCACGAAGGCTACACAATCGGGCCTTATTATGATTCACTCATAGGTAAGTTGATTGTGCACCGGGACTCTCGCGCTGAAGCCCTGGCGTGCCTGCGTCGAGCGCTTGACGAATTCGCGGTCGAGGGAATTAAAACGACCATTCCGCTCTTGCGAAAAATCGTCAGCCACTCCGCGTTCCTCGCCGGTGAGGTCGATACAACCTTCATCGAAAGGACTTGGGCGCCATGAAAGCGGGAGTCTTGACGGGCGGCGGAGACTGCCCTGGTCTCAACGCGGTGATTCGGGCCATCGTCCGCACGATTCACAACGGCGGCGGCGAGACGCTCGGACTGCTGGAAGGTTGGCGCGGAGCGATTGAAGGTAACTGTGTGGCTCTCGCGCCGGAGTACACCGACGGACTGATCGATCGGGGCGGAACGATTCTGGGATCCTCGCGCACCAATCCCTACAAGCGCGCTGAAGACGTCGAACGCCTTGAGGAGACGTTCAAGAAGCTCGAGCTCGACTGCCTGATCGCCATCGGCGGCGACGATACGCTTGGGGTTGCGAGCAAGCTCTTCAACGACCGCGGTTTGCCCACGGTTGGCGTCCCAAAGACCATTGACAACGATCTGAGCTCGACCGACGTGACGTTCGGCTTCGATACGGCGATCAATATCAATATGGAGGCCATTGACCGCATCAAGACGACGGCCGAGTCACACCGCCGGATCATGGTCATCGAAACGATGGGCCGTCACGCCGGCTGGATTGCCTGTTACTCGGGCGTCGCGTCGGCCGCGGACTTCATCTTAGTGCCGGAGTCCGAGGTCAACGTCGATCGAATGTGCGACCTGCTCAAAAAGCGCCGAGCGGCGGGCAAGCCTTATGGCATCGTGGTCGTCAGCGAGGGGGCCCGTCTGCCGGACGAGGCCAAATTTGTAACTCGGGCCGCTGAAATCGACGAGTTCGGTCACGTACGGCTGGGAGGGATCGGCGAGATCATTGCCGAGCTGATCGAGAAGCGGACGGGCATCGAGACCCGCGTTGTCACGCTCGGTCACCTGCAGCGCGGCGGAACGCCCAGCGCCTATGACCGCGTGCTTGGAACCCGGTTGGGTATCCATGCGGCCCGGCTGGCACTCCGCAAGGAATTCGGACGCATGGTCGCATTGCGCGGCACCAAAATCGTCGATGTGCTCCTTTCCGAAGCCGTTGGCACCATGCGCACTCTCGACCCCGATTTCCTCAACGAGGCGGAAGAATTCTTTCGCTGATTGATCGCGCGGCGGATCGGCGCGTTACCGGCGCGAAAACGGCCCGAGCGCCGCCACCTTCTCCGAGGAGCGTCTGCGTGAAGCCGCCGGGCCATCCGGCTTCATGGGCGCCGCCGTGATCCGCGAAACACTGCTGAATGTTCATGAACTCTGTCTCGGCTTCGAGGAACGCGTCGACCAGGTCAGGATCGAACTGCACGCCGCGCGATTCGAGGATGATCGCCTTCGCCAAGTCATGAACCAAAGTGTTCTGGTAAACCCGCCGGGCCGTGAGCGCGTCGTAGACATCCGCGAGGCCAACAATCCGACCGCAGAGGGGGATTTCGTCGCCCACGAGACCTTGCGGATAGCCGCTGCCGTCGTAGCGCTCGTGGTGCGTCCAGACGATCTCGCGGGCCATCCGCAAGAATTCCGCGTCGGGCTGCACTTCGGCGGCCGCCTCGAGCGTGTCAGCGCCCAAGCGGACGTGGAGCTTCATGGTTTGAAACTCCGCGTCGGTAAGCGGTCCCGCCTTGAGCAGCACCGAATCGGGCACTCCCACCTTGCCGATGTCGTGCAGTGGACTCGTGAGGTAAATCAGGTTGATGTAGTCGGCGTCGATCTGGTCGCGGAACTTTGGATGGTGCGACAGCGTCTCTGCGAGCACGCGACAGTACTCGCGCATGCGTTCGAGATGTGCACCGGTCTCAGCACTGCGTGACTCCGCGAGCTTGGCGAGCGTGAAGATCGTGACGTCGCAGCTCTCCATCGAAAGCGACCGCATCCCGGAGCGCACGCGCAGACAGAGCTCTGACGGATGAAAGGGCTTGCTGATGAAGTCGTCCGCGCCGGAGTCCAGACCCTCCACGACATGCTGTGCTCCTTCGCGCGACGTCACGAGGATCACGTACACATAGCTGGAACTCTGTCGCTCACGAATTTTGCGACAAAGCTCGATGCCGTTCATGTTCGGCATCTCCCAGTCGGTGATCACCACCCGAAAAACGCCCGTTCGGAGCGTCTCCAGCGCCTCGCAGCCGTCGCGGGCCGTGCTGACCTCGTAGCCAGCGCTCGAAATCGTGGCGCTCGAAGAGCTCGAGGGCAATTTCGTCATCGTCGACGATGAGCACCCGCACTGCAGTCTCCGACAAAAACATTCCCGGCGGGCGCGCCGGCGGCGTCCCCGCTACGAATTGACCGAGGGTTCGATTTTTTACGTATGGGAGGTGCGGACCGGCAAAAGGATTTCCGGTCAGTCCGCTTTTACTGATGCGATCGTCAAAAGTGGACTGTCGGGTCCCGCTCGGCACGCCTGAGATGGGCGGCAAAAATCGTCTAAAACTCTACGTCGGAATGATCAAAGGTCAAACCGGAATCGGCCGGGCGCCGATTTTCTCGGGCCGTATTCAAGTTCAAGGTCAACTGGCCCCGCCGAGAGCCGACTCAACGGAGCGAGCGATGACCAATTCCTCATCTGTGGGGATGACGCGAACACTCACTGGTGCTCGATCGACCGAAATGACAGCCGCATTCCGCCGGTTGCTGCTCTCATCGAGTCGAACCCCGAGGAACTCGAGTCCCTCGCAAATGCGGGCCCGCACTGGGGGAGCGTTCTCTCCGATCCCGGCGCTAAAGACCAACAGGTCAAGCCCGCCAAGTGCCGCTGCGAAAGCGCCGATCCACTTCCTTGCCTGATAACAGAAAAGGTCAATCGCGTCGGCCGCGCGCGGATCATCCTTTTCGCGCTCGAGCAGGTCGCGCATGTCCGATGATGTTTCCGAGACCCCCAAGAGCCCGGATTGGCTGTTGACTAGCTCATCAATTGCATCGACCGTCAGCCGCTGCGAACGCATGAGGTAAACCAGCAGACCCGGATCGATGTCACCGCACCGCGTCGACATCACAAGACCTGCTGTCGGCGTGAATGCCATCGTGGTATCGATCGCCTGGCCTTCACGCACGGCGGCCATGCTCGCCCCCGAGCCGAGATGGGCGAGAACGATCCGGCCGCGCGCGGCTTCCTTGCCGGCAAGCCGCTCCACCTCTCCCATCAGAAAGGAATAAGAAAGGCCATGAAAACCGTAGCGGCGGACTCCTTCTGCCTCGAACCGCCGGGGAACCGGTAGGAGCCGCGCACAACGAGGCAGGTTATGGTGGAATGCCGTGTCGAAGCAAAGCACCTGGGGCACGTCTGGAAGATGCCTTGTGAAGGCTTCGACCAGATCGATTTCTGCGGGGAGGTGCTTGGGGTCAATCGGACTCAGTCGGCGGAGTTCTGCGATCACCTCCGGGGTGACGCGCTCAGGCAGGGAGTAATTCGGGCCCCCGTGGACGACTCGATGTCCGATCGCGCCAATCGAATCGCGCCCTAAATGAGAGTCCAGCCAGCGCAGCAAAGGTTCGACCGCGGTTTCGTTCGTCGTCGCCTGCAAAGCTTGCCGCTGCCAAGCGGCATCGTCACGCATTCTCCAGGCGATCGCGGAATCGGGCTCACCAATACGTTCGAGCATTCCACTCATTCGACGCGTCGGTTCGGGAGCCGAGTCAAACAGGGCGAGTTTGATGCTCGACGAACCCGCGTTGATCGTGAGGACACACGGCGCCATCGTTTACCCCCTGCGAGCGGCATTCGTTTTTGCTCGGCCGAACCATTGAAACAGTATTTTAGGGGTGGGCCGGCACGCTCGCGATACGCGAGGTCAAGACAAAAGGCGCCGGACGCATGAATCGCCCGGCGCCTTGTTCGCGCATGTCGTTGTCAGGCTGACAACGGCCGACTAGGGAAATCTCGGCTGCGGCAACTGACCTGGCACCTGCGGCAAGGTTCCCGTGCCCGTCGTTCCCGTTCCTGTCGAGTTGACAGGCTGTGTCGGAGCCGACCCCGTGCCGGTTCCGCTCGCTGGGGTTATCCCCGTGCCAGTTCCGATTCCTGTCGTGCCCGGAACCCCGACTCCGACGCCCAAGCCACCCTGATTGCCCCCCAGATTCGGGTTGCCCTGATTGGGCACGGTAAATCGACCGCAGGCGATAACTCCAGTTGTTTGTACCGGAGCCGCGATCTGCGACCGGCCGCTCACTCCCATTCCGGTTCCTCCGCCTCCTCCGGCAACGAGCGAGACGGTTCGACCGACGAATGCCTGAGGCGGAAAGTTAATTGTCTGGGTGGGCAGGCTTCCTTGACCGTTGGCATTTACGGTGATGGTGCCCAACGTCATCACCGACGGCCCCGGGGCCGCGCCGGCACTATCACCACAATCGCCGTACTGGTTTACAGCCAGCGTGTAGGTCCCTGGGGGGAGGCTGGATACTTGCGCACTGACAAACGATTGCGTGGGCGTATTTCCGTTTGTCCCGTTATTGGTCCCATTCGTTCCGTTAGTGCCATTCAGTCCATTCGTGGTGCCGTTGGCCGCGTTTGTGGTTGCGTTTATTCCGTTTGTCCCGGTTACGCCAGTGCCAATCGCGCCCAGGCCCGTGTTGCCGTTGCCGAAGCCATTCGACCCATTGCTTGTCGTGCCGTTGCCCAATCCAGCAACCCCATTGTTGGGCGTCGTCCCCGATGCCGTTCCGTTGTTCGCCGTTCCGTTGTTCCCGTTCAAGCCGACGTTCGCCTGAATCTGGACGAATCCGACGACGCCAGCGCCCCTCTGGGAATTTGCAGTTCCGGTCGCGGCAGTTCCCGTCTGTTGCCCCGGATTGGCTGATTGCGGTGTCGACGTTGACGATGTCGCACGCAACGCAGCGACCGCCGCATTGACATTCTGTGAGCCGTTCGTGCCGATGCCCGTCCCGGTCCCCGGCAAGCCGCCGAGGCCCCCGTCGCCGATAATCCCCCCGAACCCGCCTATACCAGCCGCGCCATAAGGAGTCGCGTTTGGCTGTTGACCGTTTACGCTATTGATCATTTGCCCGCCCGTCGTCCGCGTCTTGGTCCGGGTGGTCTTGATGGTTCTGGCCTGCCGCGGCCGAACGTCGTCGTCACCATTTGCCAAGCGGCGGAGATGTCTCTCCTGCTCGGGAGTCAGCAGTGGTAGGTCAGCATCCGCGGGCCGGGTGACCGAGAAATGAACGGGCTTGCCATCGCGGACCACTCGAAAAGGAATTCCTTGGCCCTGCGAGATATTTCGCATGAACGGGATCGCGAAGTCCAACAGCTTAGCCATCGTTGCGGTATCTTGACGGTCCACGCCCGTGATCACGTCTCCCACTTTGAATCCGGCGAGGTCAGCGGGTGAAGCGGGCTCGACGATCTTAACGATGGGCCTGTCCGCCGGATCCGGGAAGAGCGTCATGCCCATCAGCGACAACTGGCGCCCCAAAGGTGCCCGAAAATTATGTTCGCCCCGCCGAAAACTCGCCATATAGGCGCCTTGCGACGGCTGCTTGGTGATCAGCCTCTGGAACGAACCGATCGTGCTGATTTCGGTACCATTCAGGTTCGTGATCAAATCCCCTGCCTCGATTCCCGCGCGGGCCGCCGGGCTGTCGGGGCGGACGCTTTGCACAACCACCTGAGCCATCGTATTCGGCCGAATCTCGAGGCCGGTGCGGACGCTGAAATTCGCCATGGCCGACGCAAGTGTGCCGACCCCCGGTCGGATCCGCACGTCGGTGTTGGCGTGCCCTCCGGTAGCCGTGATATCGGGTTGCGAGTTCGTGTCGGTATTGGCATCCGGCGACGGAGCCGGGCTGTTTGTCGTCGTGGTCGTCGTTGAGTTCGTCGAGGGCGGTGTCGTGACGGTCGACTGCCCAGGAGCGGATGGCCCTGGTGGTTGCGGTTGTTGAGCGTAAGCAGCGAGAGAGAGCGCGGCCAATGCGCTTGCGCTAATCGCCGCGTGTCGGAGTGTAAGCATGAAAAAGGCTCCTTCGAGCTGACCCGGGAGGTTTCGTGGCGCGAATGGTGTCTGCTAGTGCAAAGGCTGTACCGGATTGGCGGAACCCATAATCGATTCGATCAACGTGCGGCGCGCAAAAAACCTGCGGCCCAATGGCCGCAGGTTTGATCAAGGCTTTGCCGTTCGTCCGCGCGGCTTACTTTTTCGCGCGCGGCGGCTGAGAGTGTTGCTTTTGTCCGCTTGCCGATTGCTTACCTTCCATCTTCTTTTTTTCCCCGGCCATTTCGCCGGACATTTCCTTGTCTTTAATCCGCTCGTCAGTTCCACCGTGTTGTTTGTGGAACTTCGGATCGTTCTGCTGAGCCGAGTGTTCTTCCTGCCGGCGCGGATCGTGGCGCATTGGCATGCTTTCCGACCCGTCCTTGTTCGGATTGTTTGTCGCCGCTTGTCCCATCATGTTCTTCTCGCGCATTTCTCGGCCGTGCGATTCCATTTGCGGCCGGTTTTCCTCGTTCTGACCGTGCTCGCACGTCTGCTCGAAAGCGGCAACCTGCCTTTCAGCTTCGTCCTTTTCGATTCCGTATCGTGTCTGGATTGCGCCCGCCAGTTGATCACGCCGCCCTTCGATGCGCTTCAAATCGTCATCAGTGAGTTTGCCCCACTGTTCCTTTACTTTGCCTTGAAACTGTTTCCAATCGCCTTTCACAGTGTCCCAGTTCATCGCTTCTCTCCTCGGTGACATCCTGTCTTGCCTGGCGGCCTCGCGAGCGGAGTCCAAAACCCAGCTCATTGGTCTCGAGGTCGGTCACGTTTTTTCCACCCCTAACTAAGGTGCAACGCTCATGCCGATGGCGGCAATCGAACTAACTCTGCCCAGGGGAGTCCGAGGTCGCGCTGCGGCAGGGAGAATTTGAGGGAAATGTGATCCGCCTGATCGTTGCTCGACCGATGGCCGACCGAAAATCCTTGGCCTCACCGACGAAAGCCAGTCCTCAGCGCATCAGGTCTGGAAAGGGATGAGCCAGCAAGTGCGCGACCGTTCGCAAGTGGTGGTGCACGTTGGTCGGCGGCTGGTCACCCTGCTCGTCGATGGCTTCGGGCGGGTCGTTCTTTAAAGAAGGCGCGGGCTCGTTTTGCGAAGCGGACGTCGCATGCCAACGGACCTCGATGTACTCCGCGCCGAGCAACAAAACGGCCACTGCGTAGTAGCACCACAGCATTAACCCGATAAATGAGCCAATGACTCCATACGCAGCCGTGTACCGTGTGCCAATCAAAACGGCGGCCAGGATCTGCCGGCCGATTTCCCAGATCAATGCGGCAAGCAAACCGCCCCGCAAGCAGTATTTGAACGGAGCCGGATTTTTGGGGAGCGAGCGGTAAATCAACGAAAACAGAATGGTGTTTGTGAGGAAGCTGATGAGCGATTGGAGTGGCCGCCAAAACATGTGTGACCCGGGAATGATGCCAGTCGTGTATTGCTCCATCGCAAACAGGACCATCGTGCCCACAAAAACGGCCGTCACTAAAAGCGCCAGTGCGCAAAGCATCAAGAACGCGATTAGCCGCTCGAAGAGCACCATGCGGAGAGCGCTCACCATTCCCTTGGATGCACCGCGCGGGACATGGCCGATTCGATCGAACGCCTGTTGAAGTTGGACGAACCCGGCGATCGCGGAGAACAGCATCATCGCCAGCGCGATGGGTCCGTGCACGGTTGACCGATCACGGACCTGGTCGAGGGCTTGCTCCACCGCCACGCGGGCAGAAGGCGAGAGATCGCTCTCCACAAGGGTGAGCACAGCCTGATGAGCGCTCTGCCCGGAATGAGCGAACCGAAAGAACAAACCCAAACCAGAAATCAGCACCAGCACCAATGGAAAGAAGGAGAGGGCCACGTAATAAGCGACCGCTGCAGCCATGACCGGACCTTCGTCGCGGCTCCAGCGATCGTAGGCAGCAATGAAGTGCTGCAAGTGGCGCCGCAAGAAGTTGAGGATGCGCATCGGATTCTCGCGTTTATAGGGCGGCGATTCTTTTCCCGCACTGCAGGGCCACAATCGCGCACAGGGGCGCCGGCTACCTTAGACACCCAAGCAGAGGACTACCAGGGCGACTCGAGCGCGGCGTCGCGGCATTGGATCCAAAGTCCGCCACTCTTAATCCCCACCTCTTGCAAGGCGCGCGCCAATCACGCGCGTGGGTGGCCCATTAAGGCCATTTGGGCGCCACCTGCACGTCAAGCGTGCACCGACGCTCGAAACTTTAACGAGCCAGCCGTTTCTTCGCGCGGACCAATCTTGCGACAAACTGTGAGCTAGAATTTCTTTGCGGGTCGCAACCGACGCACGGCAATCAGGAAGGAACACACGCACATTTCAGTGGAGACCGGCCCGCCCGGCTTTCGGCACTCGTTTTGCTATTCCCGCTTTTGACGCTTGAAAGCAAGCAAAACGTTGCGAACGAGCCGGTAAGGAGTCGGGCCATGCTCGATAAAACCAAAAATGATTTGCTTGAGAATTCAGAATTTTTCTCGAGTTGTGAACAGCGACCCGCAGTCGATGAGCATCCTGCGTCGCGTCCTGTGGACAATCCGCGCGGCTGGGCTCCTTTCTTCACGAGTGCCCTGTTGTTCGTCGGCGGCGTTTCGTTCTACGACGGCTATCTTGTCGTTCGCACGGGCGACATGATCCAAGATTTTGAGAAAAATCCCGTCGGGCTTTATTTGATCAAGATCGATAACGGCAACCCTTCGGTGTTTTTGCGGGTGAAGGCCGCCGGCACGATCCTCGTCCTCGTGGGACTTTCTCTCCTCCATCGGCGCTCGAAGCGTTTGGCCAGCCCAATCGCGTTCGCGCTTTTCGCCTTCCAAACCGGTCTGCTGATCTTTTTGGAAGGTGGCCCATTTCTTTGAGCCGATTGGCAGCAAGCTCGATCGCTTACGAGGATCGCTCTGACGCAATCAAAGGCCCGTCTGCAGTAGCGACTGGACGCGTCACTTCTGCGGGTGTGTCCCTCGATTGCACGAGCTGCTGCAACTGCACAAGTTGGACGGCAGTTTCGTCAATCGTCGTTCCGAACTGATCGGCGCCTGCTTCCAGTAGTTGTTCCCGATTTTTCCTTTCGGCATCGCCTTTGAGGCCCCACCGGCCGACCATAATCTTGAGATCCGGGAAACTGGCCCTCAATCGCTTGCAGAACAGCCGCGTGTGCGAGAGGCCGCCAGGCGGCAGCGATCCAATGCAAACGATCGCCGGACGCTCTTCGGCTACCATGGCCACGATTTCAGAGACCAAGTGATCGGTTGAGATCACCTGGGGCGCGCAAATTCGGGGATCCAGCAGCTTGACGAACATTTCGACGGCCGTTTCGTCTGCGGCATCCCGAGCGGCGCACGCGAGAATTTTGATTCGCGCATGGCCGACAGCGGGCTTGGCGCTCGCCGCGTCTCCCTGGTCGTTCGGCGGAGGTTCCAGTTCTTCGACGATTTCACGAACAATCTCGAAGACGGACGCCGCCTCGTTCTCCGAGATCAATCCCGCTTCAAAATCGCTGCGGGTCGCGATCAAAGCGGGGACGAGGACTTCGTCAAACACGCCTGGCAGAGTCGTCGTCTCGAGCCGCTCGCGCACGATCTCGAAGGCCTCGTCCTGGTCATGCGCCAACAACCGCTGATAGAACTGCACGTCTGGCGTCAGAACGGCCTCATCCCCCAGCAGAATGTCCAAGAAAGCCAGGCTCGGGAAGTGCTTGCCGAGCACGACCAGACAAACCGTCAGTGGGACCGAAAGCACCAGCCCCGGCGCCCCCCACAGCCACGACCAAAAAGCAATGGCGATCAGCAGCGCTGCAGGCGAAACGCCCATGCTCTGCCCATACAGCAGCGGCTCGATCGCAAGATTCGCTGCCAGCTCGAACGCCACATAGAGGGCGACGATCAGCGCCGGCCTGGTCCATCCGGGCATGATGGCCAGACTCAGCGCGAAGGGAAAGAACATTGCGATCCACGGTCCGATGAAGGGGATATATCGCAAGAACGTCGAGAGCACCCCCCACAACAGCGGGTAAGGCATTCCGATCGCCCACAAGCCCACACCGACGAACAGACCGAACGAACCGTTTACCAAAAACTGCATCAGTAGAAATCGGCTGAGTCCTTGGGCGGCGTCGTCGAGCGCCCGGGTCGTGACTGTCATGTGCCCTTCGCCAAACAGCCATAAGAACCGGTTCCGCAGTTTTTCGCGGTTGATGAGCATGTAGATGACGAGCACCACGACCAGTGCGAGGGACGCGAGAAACTCAAAGACGGCGTCCGCGCCGGCGACGATGGGTCCGAACTGCATCGTCCCTTCCTGGTTCACGACTCGGACGGCCTGGGGCTGAATGACCTCCTTTTCTGCCGCCTCGGAGACTCCGGTCACAGCGCCGGCGACTTTGTTTCCAAATTCCTCCACACGCGTGAGGACAGAATTCCGGCTCGACGTACGCAGTTCATGGATCTTCCGGGAGACGTTTCCCTCGTATTCGGGCAACTGATTGGCAAACTGGAGCAACTGGCTCGTGAGAATCCATCCACAGGTCCCTAGAAGAACGCCCGTCGCGGCGACGACTACGAGCACGGCGGGAGCGCGCGGCAGACCGCGTCGCGACAGTAACATGACCACTGGATTGAGTACGAACGCGAGCAGGACGGCGAAGGCGATCGGCACCACGACGGGCTTCGCCACGGCCACGCAAGCGATCACCACGACCCCCAGCAGGAACTTGGCCACGGCTGGGGGGATGCGCTGCGTCCCGTCCGATCGTCTGCGGTGAGCCCGTTTGGTCACGTTAAAGTCCCGCTTGAAGGTGCGGTCTGAGGATTCGAGCGGAATTGCCGTAACGATCGAAATGCAAGCGGGGCTGCGTCAGGCAGTCCGCCGATGACGCAGCCCCGCAGTTTCTGCACACGGGCCTTCACCGATGCAAGACTCACCACGGCTTGAGGCGCCATCCCAAGATGAAACCAACGCCGAAGCAGGCCAACGCGAACGTCTCAGGGCGTTCGCGCGCGTAAGTCCGGGCGTACTGGAGCAGGTCGTCAAAGGGCTGCATCTGAGACCGGTTCTGCCGGCTCATTTGCCCACTTCCGGTCCGCTGCTGGGATCGCTCCTGCATGCGTCCGGCTGGCGGTTGGTGTTGAGGCATAATTCAAAAACCTCCATTGGGAGAAAAGTCGATTTTTCCTACGTCCTGGCACTGTGCCGCGGGAGGCCCGAGCCTTCCGACGGTCCCGAGCGGTGCAACATTTCCTTGATGCGCTCGATATTGTTGACGAGCTCCTCGCGCGAGTATTCAAACAGCCCGGGTGGTTTGCGGAACCACGCAACCGCGTAGCCGATCAGCGAGGCGGCCACAAAGATCGCGAAGACAAATGTGATCCAAAACGCGGCCAGCCGGCTGACGTGAGTGACGTCGATCAATAAGAATGCAATGCCGATGAGCGCGATCGGAATCGAACAGACCGCCAGGACGGCTCCGGCGGCCAGCGCTAAAATCGGCCGCTCGATCCTGACCATTGCGTCGCTGCGCGTCGAGCTTGAAGAGCTGCGCCTGGAGCTGGCCCAGCGTCAGAATGTCGTGCAGGATCTGGCCGACGCTCCGCGCGGCTGTTCCGCCTGCTGAATGACCGTTTTCCTCGACGCGGCTGCTGCTCATCGTCGTTTAATCCACAATGCCAGGAGAACTCCGGCCAACAGAGCAGCGGACAAGCTTAAGCCGGGGTGCTCGGCAATCGTCTCTTCAATCGAGTTGAAGTATTTCGTCGCGGGACCCATCATGCCCCCGCCTTCCGACGCACGAGAGCGCGACTCCTTCCTGCCGAAGGCGTCCTCCGAAAGTCGATTTTTCATAATCATCGCTTCGGACCTCCTGGCCCCAAAGGCTCCGTCGGCCCGGGGGGTCGGTTGATAAATTGATTGAACTGCTGAGTCGCGACCGCAAGACCCGCCCGCACCAGCATTCCCAGCGCTACTCCGGCCAGCTCCCGCCCCATGGATTTGGCTTTCGCTTGCACCCCCGCTTCAGGAATTGTGACTCGAGAATGTTTGGCGAGTTCCGCCAACTGCTCGGGAGTCGGCGAAACCACCTTCGGTTTTGAGGGGACCACCAGGTAAGCAGCCAGCGCCGCCGCTCCCAGGCAAAGCCACGGAGCACGCCTCAGGTACGAACGCCAATCGAACAAAACCCGCGTGCTCTCCACGAAGGTCGCGACTTCATCATCGAGATTCGATCGAATTTGGCGCATCTCTTCGCGCACCTGCTCGATCGTTTCGGGAGAGCGGGTCATAGCGATTTTCCCATCGATTCCCGTAAAGCAGCCGACGCTCGTGTTTACAGCTTCCTTGCTGGCTGTTTTCCTGCTTCAAGCATATCACGCAGCCCCACACAGCACTCAAGACTCCGTTTTGGATCACCGAATTACCGTGGCAGATACCGACCGATAGCCTCGGGAACCGTCTTACGCACTGCGTCGCAGACTTGTTGGCTCAAGGAATCGAGTCGAGACGAGGGTTCCGGCTCTGAACTCAAGGCGCCAGCGATTGTGTGGCCCACCAAAACCCCGATGCTCAAACCGACGCCGAATGCCAGGAGCGTCGACGAAATTGGGTAGTCCTCGACCAGATCCATCGACGATGGTGCGAGTGACGATCCCTGCTGCGACGGCCCTTGTCGTCGACGATTACCGTGTTGAATTTGCGGACTCATTAAGCGTCCCCTAACAGAGGAGAAGGATTAGTCGACAGCGCGACGGGCTGCCTGCACGAACCGCCGCCGCGATTAGCGGCTGCGGAAGCTGGCGCCGATCAAGAGACCCACGAACACGCCGATGCCGAAGCAGAACGCCACTGATTCGGTCGGGCGCTGCCGGATCATGTCCTCGGCCTGCTCGTAGCTGTCGCGAAATGTCTCCATCGCCTGCTGCGAACCTTCCTGAATCCGGTCCGATGCTTGCTGAACATACTCGCGGACGTTCTCGGTCGCGTCAGCGAACGACGCCGTTCCCTTGGAAGTCAACTCGTTGAGATAGTCCTCGACCTGAGAACGCGCCTCTCCCGTTTTGCGTTGGATCAGACCCACCAACTGATCGATGTTGCCGTTGAAGGTCTGCACATCGTCGTTGCTCAGTTGGCCCCAGTGTTTGCGGAGCTTTCCTTTGATCTCGTTCCAGTTGCCCTGAAGCGTGGCTTGATTAATCATTTTTGCGACTCCTTCGGGTTAAATTCGCTCGGATAGGTCGGCACCGATGGTCAAAAGAAACAGTGCCACCACTACTTGCGTGGCTTCAATGAATGCAAGCGTTATGCCAATCCGGTCGACAATTCCCTGCGATTAGATGGAGCACTTCAATCGAGGCGGCTCACGAGAGCATTCCGAGGGCTGCGAAAGGCTCCCCGTCGTTTCGAGCCAAATCGTGTCTCCGCATTATTCGGACCCGCGTCCTCTTGGCCGTTACTCGCAAGAGGATGGTTCGCAGCCGATTATCGCTGCGTACAGGGCCAACTTGGTCTGCTCCAGGTCATGATGCCTTTCCGGCTATCAGAAGACTTGGTTGAACACCGGGCTACCCGCAGGAAATGTCGCCCGAACGGTGCTTTGTGCACTTGGACTCGCTCGGTTGGCACCAAGTTTGCAAACACCCCACATCAGTTGCTGCAACTCTGGAAATGCACCTTTCCCACGCGTCCGTGTCGCGCGTCGGGCCAGCCAGCCTGATCGCCCGTGCGAGCGCTTCACCTTCAAGAAGGAGACCCACCATGGGCCTCATTTTGCTGATTGTGTTGATCATTCTGCTGCTCGGGGCTGTCCCCGCCTGGCCGTACAGCCGCAGTTGGGGTTATTACCCAAGCGGAGGTCTGGGCCTGCTGCTGGTGATCATTTTGGTCCTCGTGTTGATGCGACAAATTTGATTCAGCCGGACTGTTCGCAGGCTCATGCATCAGGCCGGCGTCCGCTCGCACGTTTTGGGCGAGCAGACGCCGGCCGTTGATTTGGTTCCTCATCTTCATCCCCCGACGACACAGCACGGAATTTAGGAAGAGAAGACTTTCATGGCACCCACTTCGACCGCTCCTCAACCGACAAAAGCAGGCAAGGATGGCAAACCCGAAATGTCCCGCGCCAAACTGATCGATTTGCTGAATGAGGATCTTGCCCGCGAGTACCAGGCCGTCATCGCGTATGTCGTCTATTCGCAAGTGCTCAAGGGGGCGGCGTACATGAAGATTGCCTCCGAGCTCGAATTGCATGCCAGGCAAGAACTCGAGCATGCTTTGATCGTTGCCAGGCAGATCGATTACCTAGGTGGCGCGCCCACGGTCGAGCCGAGGCCGGTCAAGATGTCCGACGATCCCAAAGAGCTGCTTCGGTTCGACCTCGACAATGAAATCGAGACAATTCGGAACTACCGCGAGCGCGTTACGCAGTGCGAACAGCTCGGCGAATTTGCAATTGCCGAATTGGTGCGTAAGCTCTTAGTAGAGGAACAGGATCACCTGATCGACCTGGCGACGGCGCTGGGGATCGATCCGCCCGACCCATCTGCCCGCTGAGTCTGCCAATTCGGACGGTCGCTCCGGGCCAACCTCGAATGCAGGGAATTCGTCCGATGACACAGACAGCCTGGTGGCGGAGCGTGGCCGTAGTGGGCGCCTTAGTGCTCTTCGGTGGAGCACAAATGCCCCGTGCTCAGGGAGGTGGAAGTCCCTACGGCCCCTGGTACGAAACCTTCCCAGATGACCCAATGGGGGACACGAACCCGTACAATTACAATTCCTATGACGGGCGCGGCTACTACGCGCCGTTTGCACTCGGCACGTCGGGGGGCACGAATATCTTCCCCTACTACGGGCCTGGGTTTTACGGGGCTCGACCCGACAGCCCGTATCGACCCGGCTATTTCGTCCCGGCAGCCTACGCTCCGTACCTGTATGGCCATCTCGGGGGTGGCTGCGACTATCATTGCGGCGTCGGCTGGTGGTAAAGTTCGTCCGCACAGAATCGCGATTCGCGACGCTGAAATCGGAGAGCGTCAGTCGTCGACTGCGTTTGGAACAAATTGCTGTCGACATGCCCCCCGACGCCCGGCGGCGATTTCTGTCGGGCGGCTTTACGATTCGCCCGGGCCTTGCACGAAATGTCGGCTGAAGGACCAGACGTGGGGCGCGACCCCCACCAGCGCCACACCGATTCCGACAATGATTTTGCCCGCGGCCGCGACCTGGCACGCCAACGTGAATTCGACAAGCGATTTGACCGCGAGCGCCACCCTAATCCAGCTTTGCGACATCAGTGGTTCCTCCTTGGGATTCCATCAGCCCTCGTGGCTTCGGCGTCGCGAGCTTTGCTCGTGGCGACAGTCTGGAATCCAGCAGAAGCCGATGCAAATCCAGTACCGGCCCTGGGCCTCGTGGCTTGATTCTGCTCGCCCTGTCGGGGACTGTGCGCAGGGTCGTCCGCCGCTCCGGCACGCGGACTGCATGCTTCAGCCGCGGAGCGCATCGTTATGAGCTTGAAGCAGTACCGTCAAAAGCGACGATTCAAGCGGACGCCAGAGCCCTCAGGTCACAGGCGCAGTCAAGGCTGGGCACCGCTTTGTTGTTCAGAAACACGCCGCGAGCCACTTGCACTACGACTTTCGACTCGAGATGGGAGGCACTCTCAAGAGTTGGGCGGTTCCGAAAGGCCCAAGCCTCGATCCGGCTCAAAAACGCCTTGCCATTCAAGTCGAAGATCATCCCATCGACTATGCCGATTTTGAGGGGACGATTCCGCAAGGCGAGTATGGCGGTGGCACCGTGATGGTGTGGGACCGGGGTAACTGGCTTCCAGAAAATGGCGAGCCGGAAGAGGCGTACCGCGCCGGGGAACTTAAGTTCACGCTCGAAGGGCAAAAGCTCCAGGGCAGCTGGGTCCTCGTCCGCACCAACAGGAGCGGCACGCGCACGCCTCAGTGGCTCTTGATCAAGCACCGTGACTCGGCCGCCAAACCGGACGCGAAGCGGGACATCATCGACACGGACACCAAGAGCGCGAAGACAGGTCGCTCGCTCGATGAGATCGCAAAGGGGGCCCCTGGGCACCAAAACGGACGTCGCCGATCCAAAAAGACCGGCAGTCCGGACGTCTGGCACAGCAACCGCCCAGCCAAAACCGCACGACGCGTCGAGCCGGCGCCGGCGAAGGTCTCGTTACCCAAACAGGAGCGAGTGAACACTGTCTCGCTCGACAAGCTGCCCGGTGCGCAGGCGGCGTCCCATGCCGACTAAGCCGGGGGCGGAGTTAGCGACTCTGGTGCAAGAACCCCCGGAAGGCGACGCGTGGCTGCACGAGATCAAGTTCGACGGCTACCGCATGTTCTGTTGCGTGAAAGGCGGCAGAGCCCGGTTCATCAGCCGCAGAGGCCAGGATTGGACGACCAAGGTCGGATCATTGGCCGAGATTGCGTCAAAGTTGGCAGTCGATTCCGCGGTCATTGATGGCGAAGTGGTGGTCCTCGACGCCAAGGGCGTCAGTCAGTTTCAACTGCTCCAAAACGCGATGGGCAAGGCGGGGCAAAGGACCCATGGCGCACCGTTGTTGTATTACGCGTTTGACCTGATTTATTTGAACCACTTCGATCTAACGGGTGTCGTGCTCGAAAAGCGAAAGCAACTGCTCGAATCGCTACTCAAGCAGGCACGGCTTGGTTCGCGCATTCAGTTGAGTGAGCATGTCGTTGGGAAGGGACGGCAATTCTATCGCCAGGCCGCGCGGGCCCATCTCGAAGGCATCGTCTCGAAGAAGCGCGACAGCCCCTATATCGCCGGACGCGGTTCGGATTGGCAGAAGTCGAAATGCCGGCAGACCGAGGAATTCGTAATTGGCGGCTACACCAAGCCAGAGGGCTCGCGAATCGGCTTCGGCGCGTTGTTATTGGGGTATTACCGCGCGAAAGGCGAATTGATCTACGCCGGGCGAGTCGGCACGGGCTTCGACACGAAGATGCTTCGCGATCTGACGCGGAGACTCAAAGAACTCGAGCAGAAGCAGTCGCCGTTCGCGAGTCCGATTGCCGATATTCCGCGCAAGGGAGTTCACTGGGTGCGGCCGGAGCTCGTCGCCCAGGTCGAATTCAGCAACTGGACCGACGAAGGCATTTTGAGGCAGGCCGCCTTCCAAGGCTTGCGCGAGGACAAGCCTGCCCGCGAAGTGGTCCTCGAACGGCCAGTGGCACCGACCGATTGACCGACCTCGTGCGGGGGAATCGCAGCATGGCGGTTAAGGCCAAAACGAGCAAAAAGACAACAACCAAAAAGACAATGGGGGGCGCGGGCGATCCGCTACGAGGCGTGCGCCTGACTCATCCTGACCGCGTGGTCTACCCCGACGTCGGCATCACGAAACGCCAAGTGGCCGAGTACGTCGCCGCAGTCGCATCCTGGATGGTGCCGCACGTCGCCGAGCGGCCCCTGTCGCTGGTCCGTTGCCCGGCGGGCTTGTCAGGGCAGTGCTTTTATCAAAAGCAGCCCCCGCAAGGCCTGCCCGCTTCGGTGAAGGAGATCAAGATCCAGTACAAGGACGCCATGACCGTGGGAGTCTACATCGAGGACGCCGAAGGGCTCTTGGCACTCGTTCAATTCGGCGTTTTGGAGATCCATGCGTGGCAGTCGAGGGCCGACGACATCGAGCGGCCGGATCGGATTATCTTCGACCTCGATCCTGGTCCCAATGTCGAATGGTCGCGAGTGATCGACACAGCGTTCCTGGTGCGCGATTTCTTGAAACACCTCGGGCTAACGAGCTTTGTTAAGACCACCGGGGGCAAAGGACTGCACATCGTCGCGCCGATCGCGCGCGGCCGCTCGTGGGAAGAGGTCAAAGACTTTTGTCACGGAGTGGCCGAAGTTATCACGGGAGCCGACCCCGACCATTTTGCCGCAACGATGTCGAAGGCTGCCCGGCCGGGCAAGATCTATCTCGACTACCTTCGCAACGAGCGGGGATCAACCGCCGTCGCTCCCTACTCAACTCGAGCCAGAGCCGGCGCGCCGGTGTCGATGCCGCTGAGCTGGACGGAGCTGCGACGCGTAAAAAGCGGGGCCGCCTTCACCATCGAAAACTCGCTGGCCCACATCAAGAAACGCAAGGGCGATCCGTGGGAAGGCTACGGCCGGCTCAAACAACGCATCACCGAGCCCGCGCGGAAATCGATCACGAAGCTGCGATCGCAGAATGGCCGCGGCGGAGAGTCAGCGCTTGTCGGCCGCGCCTGCCTGCAGAAATCGCCAGCCGTCAACCGTCCTGGGCGAGGGTCTTCTCGAAGATCACCAGGTTCTCGCCGCGGTCGGGGTCCCAGCGAATGCCGACGACGTCGTATTCGCGGCTGATTGCCAACTGCAGCATCGGCCGGTGAGTGTTGTGACACTCGAAACGGACGGTCGGATACTCGTGGCTGAGTGCCCAAGCATGGGCCGCGTCCATCAGTTGCGACGCAATCCCGTGCCGGCGGTGCTCGGGCAGCACGCCGTAAAGCCAAGCGAAGAAAACACTCGGCTTCAATTCAAATCCGCAGAAGAAGCCGACGGGCGCCTCGTCCAATGTGGCGATCAGCATCAGGACGTTGTACCGGCCCAAGAACCGCCGGCTGAAGAACTGTACGTCGTGCGTGGGGCGATAGATGCGGTTATACAATTCGAGCACTACGGGGATATCGTCCTGGCCGACGACATCGACTTTTGCATTGGCCATGGGAGCCTGCCTTTCATCCGTCCCAATGCATTTTACGTCACGCCGGTCATGCGCGGGGGACGCGGCCGACGCATTCTTGTCGCGACCGCCTGCGAACGCAACCCGTCCTGCCGCGTCGAGGCCGCCACCTGGTCGAGTGGGGTGACCAACGATGGCGCGGGCAATGTCGAGACAATGAGGCCATCCACCGCGGATTTGCCCGGAAACCCCGACTTTGACGGGACTGACGGGCTTGGCGGAACGTGCTAAAATGTGTCACAAGAGGAGCCAGCCAGCGCAATGCAAGACCGTCGCAATCTGTTCAACAAAGTCTGGGACGCACACGCGGTACGGGAACTTCCGTCGGGCCAGACGCAGCTTTTTATCGGACAGCACCTGGTTCACGAAGTGACCAGCCCGCAAGCCTTCGAGATGCTGCGTGAGCGCGGACTCAAAGTGCTATTCCCCGAACGGACGCTGGCGACCGTCGATCACATCATTCCGACCGATAACGTCGCGCGGCCGTTTGCCGACGAGCTGGCCGAGCAGATGATGTCGGCGATTGAAAGCAATTGCCGCGAATTCGGCATCCGTCTCCTCACGCTCGGCGACGATCGGCAAGGCATCGTCCACATCATCGGTCCCGAGCTGGGAGTCACGCAACCTGGCATCACCTTGGTCTGCGGCGACAGTCACACGAGCACGCACGGCGCGTTTCGGCAACATTTCTCTCGGTATCGGCACCAGTCAGGTCGCCCACGTACTGGCCACTCAGAGCCTCGCACTGACCCGTCCAAAGGTCCGTCGCATCGGGATTGCGGGCGAGCTGCCTCCCGGCGTTTATGCGAAGGACGTGATCCTCACCATTATCAGGCGGCTCGGGGTCAACGGAGGGGTGGGCTACGCTTATGAGTACGCAGGCGAGGTCTTCGACCGCATGACCATGGACGAGCGAATGACGGTCTGCAACATGAGCATCGAAGGGGGAGCCCGATGCGGCTATGTGAACCCCGATCGTACCACCGTCAACTACCTTCGCGGCCGGCCGTTTGCCCCGCAGGAGGCCGCCTTCGATCGCGCGTCGAAGTGGTGGTTGAGTCTCGCCTCGCCGCCCGACGCTCAGTTCGACGACCACGTCTCGATCGATGGCTCTCAGATCGAGCCGACGGTGACCTGGGGAATCAATCCGGGTCAATCGGTCGGGGTGGGGGAAAACATTCCGCCGGTCAAGTCTTTCCCATCCGAGGAACAAAAAGGAATCGCCGAGGCGCTCGGCTTCATGGAACTCGAAGAGAATCAGCCGATCCGAGGCTTGAAGATCGACGTGGCCTTTATCGGTTCCTGCACCAACGCGCGGATTACCGACCTTCGCGAGGCTGCGCGGGTTGTCCGCGGCAAGCACGTGGCACCTCATGTCCGTTCGCTGGTCGTGCCGGGCTCGCAACAGGTTCGCAAGCAGGCGGAGAGCGAGGGGCTCGACCGCATTTTCAGCGATGCGGGCTTTGAATGGCGCGGGGCCGGTTGCTCGATGTGCCTGGCCATGAACCCCGATAAACTTGTCGGGCGCGAGATTTGTGCTTCCTCCAGCAACCGCAACTTCAAGGGGCGGCAGGGGAGCCCCACTGGCCGTACCCTCCTGATGAGTCCTGCAATGGTGGCGGCAGCCGCCGTCGAAGGCTGCGTCACCGACGTTCGCGAAGTCCTCGACTTCGTGGCCGTCTGACTCGGGATTACAGTTTCCTCGACCGAAATCCGGTCAGCCGACTTGCCTCAAACCAGTTCACGAATTATGCAAAAGATCGAATCGATCAGCGGAACCGCGATCCCCTTGCTGTTGGATGATATCGACACCGACCGCATCATCCCGGCACGCTATTTGCGCTGCGTGACTTTTGAAGGGCTGGGCGAGCACGTGTTCAAGGACGATCGGAAGCAACATCCGACGATTCACCCATTCGACGACGCTCGATTTCAGGGAGCGTCAATCCTGGTCTCCGGCCGAAACTTCGGCTGCGGATCTTCGCGCGAGCATGCCCCGCAGGCGCTGATTCGATTCGGGATCAAGGCGTGCGTCGCGGAATCGTTCGGGGAAATCTTTTTCGGCAATTGCACGTCGTTGGGTGTCGCCTGCGTCTGCCTTTCGCGCGAAACGCTGGAAAAACTGGCCGCCGCGATCGAGCGCAATCCCCAACTCAACGTCACCGTTGATCTCGTCGCAGGCACGGTCCGCTCTGGCGACACTTCCGCCCCCTTCCAGATGCCGGACGGTGCGCGCAAGGCGCTTGTGACCGGCGAATTCGATTTTCTGGGCCAGCTCCTCGCTGGCGAGAGCGAGATCCGCGAGACGGCAAGCAAACTTCCCTACGTCTCGAATTTTGCCTGACACCGCGTCCGAGTGGACACCTGCAGGCACCGCCTGCGACAACACGGCGACAAGGACCACACCTCATGAAGTTTTCGGGATCCGAACATTTCGAACATCCGGTCGAGACCGTGTTCGACGAAATCACCGACTTGAACGTCACGGCCAAGACACTCCCGGGATTGGAGAAGGTCGAACGCGTAGACTCAAAACATCTCGAATGCCGAGTGCGACCGAAGTTCTCGTTCCTCACGGGCAGCATGCAGATGATTTTCGATATTCTGGAAACCGATCGGCCGTCGTCGGCGCGCATGCGTGTGACCGGGAAAGGGATCGGGGCGTCACTCGCGATCGAGACGTCGATTCATCTCACTGCGGAGGGGACGGGAACTCGGCTCGACTGGGAGAGCGAGGTGACCCAAATGACGGGGCTCGTCAAGGCGCTCAGCCACACACTCATCGAGGGGGCCGCGCGAAAAGTCGTCGCCGACTCGTGGGCCGTCTTTCGGACCCACCTCCAAACGCCGCGTTGATTGCGACAGTTCGATCCGTTTCGCCCCTGCCGAAGACGGCAAAACGCAAGCCACCGTCTCCTGGGGGCCCGCTCACATCAACAATATTCGGTGTTTTTGAATCCAGTCGCACTCAAACCATGTGGTTATTTCCCGTACAGCGAAATCGTCCTTCGACGGACAGACTTCCTCCGCGCCATTGCACACAATTTGATCGGCGCTGATCTGCAGCGTCGAAGCGGGACGTGGTGCGACTGTCGCGTGTCGCAGCGTTGACCGCGCGGAGGAGCGCTGAATGAAAACGCGATTGCTGCTCGCTGATGCCGACAAGGCAATGTCGGGCCTGTGCCGAGCATACCTCTCGCATTTTGGCTACCACGTCGAGACGGCACTCGACGGCGCAGAATGCCTAGCCAAGCTCCGACGCCATCAACCGGACTTGTTGCTGCTCGACTGGGGACTGCCCGGCGGCGGTGGCGAAACGGTCTTGGCCGAACTGCGGGGCGACGATTTGGCCCGCGTTCCCGTGGTGGTGATGGCCGACTTGATGCCGTTTAATGCGCTCAGCGGGTTGCGGAATCCGCCTGTCGTGCGCTGCGTGCAAAGGCCAATCCGCATTGCCGCCCTTTGTGACTGCGTCGATGGATTGATCCACCCGCGAGGAAAGCCAACTAAACGGGGCGCCGATGCGGGCCGATCTTCTTCGCGCCAAAAACAAATTACGACGTTCGTGCCCGCCCGGGAGAAATCGGCCTGACTCAATCTTGCGTTTTCGGCGGCCGTGGCAGAAACTTACTATTGACCCAACGGCCGGAACGGATGCTGTGCCCCTCCTGAAAAAGCGCTCCGGTTCGGCGCCCGGATTTCTTGGCAGGCATGGAAGGCCTCTCGTCGGGGCGCGGGTTCCCTGCGGACGGAGTTACGGCGCGCGGAGCGCAGCCGCGCACTCTCCGCGCAAAAAAAAGGGCCGCACCCTGCCTCTCCCAGTTCAAATGCCTGGGAGAGGAGTAAGCGGCTCGTCATGGCTTGCCGACTCGGCCGCTAGCCGTGCGGCCTACCAGCAGTAGTTGCGAACGATCGGACCACGGTAGAAGTGCGGGTGAGCGTAAACCGTACGATACGCCGGACGGCCCTCAAAGTGCCCGCGATAACCACCTCGCCACGGGGCGGCCATCGCCGTTTGAGTTCCCGCAGCAGCCATCAACATCAGACCCGCAACACCGGCAACGAGTAACTTTTTCATGGCTCACTCCTTCACTTTCGGGCTCAGGCCCAAGTCGTTCTGACTTAGAGTTTTCCCGAACCGGACTTTTTATTGAACTCACGACAGTGAAATAAAGCGAAGAGCGTGCCAGAGAAGTGTCTGTTTGACAATAACGCCATAATCCCTTTAATATCAGTGACAAATGGCAAATTATGTCGCGCGCTCAGCGACCTTGCGATTCGCACGTCGCGTCACTTGGACAACAGAATCGAGTTCATTGTGAGCACATCTGTACTCGAAGATTGCCACTCGGAGTCCGGGATGGCGGGCAAGTGAATTCGGTGACGAGAGTCGACGCCGCGGGACGGTGCGCACCGCTGGCGTCTCAGGAAATGCTGAGCGACTGCTAGATTTTAGTTAGCGCGGGTCGGCGGGGGCGTCGGAGCGGCAGTGGGCGGTTGAAACTTCGGCGCGGTGATCTCCGGACGCTCTTCGGTCGGAAGTGGCCGAACGGAATCGTGGTAGGACGGGGGAGGGAGATAGCTATTGCTGTTGCTGCCTCGATGCATCTCTTCTTCGAGGCCGTTCATGCCTTTCTTGAACTCGGTGATCCCTTTACCGAGGCTTCGCATCACCTCTGGCAAGCGTTTCCCGAACAGCATGAGTGCGATAAAACCCACGACGGCGAGCTGAATCGGGCTCTCCCAGAATGCAAGAATCGGAGACATGATTGGTCCTCTGTTTTCGGACGCGCCGGCTTTTGGCCGATTTGTCCTCGTTTGACTCGCCGTTCCGGACGCACGCAGCGGCGAAACGGCACACCTGAACTACGCCGCGAAAAACCGGTTAGCGCGATTCCAGGTGCGAGTCGGGAAGAGGAGGCGAGCATGGTCGGAACATCCTCGCTCCCAATGAGAGCTCCCAGTGCCCCGCCTTCCCTGTCGGCGAGGGCCGTTGCGGCCAAATCGGCCGACGCCCTCGCAAAGCCAAGCGGGAATTGCGTTTACCTGGAATCGGATGTCCACCCGGTTTGCCCGCTGCGGTGAGCAGGATCGGCGAGCGGAACTCATCTCGATTCTAGCCCCGCCAAGTCCAATGTCAACGCTAACCCGCGGGCACCCCTGAAGTTGTCGCGTCGTCGTGGGCGCTGTCGAGGAGCAAGGTCATCTCAAGGAATTGGAGCTGGCGCGCCGCCCAGGCGAGCTCGAAATCCTTGTCTTCGATGGCCCGAGTGCACAGATCTACAAATGCGAAGGGATCCCAAACGCCGTTGGGTGCCAGCTTCTCAAAGGACACGTCCCGTTCAGTGGCTCGGTCCGAAATCACCGAGGCCGAGAGGAAAGAACGGCTCGCCGTTGCCAGCATCGTGTGAATGGGATGCGAACCGACCTTGCGCAACCAGTACTTGGCATTGGACGGATCGGGCTCGCGGCGATGATGGATGGCGTGCCAGTAATCACCGGCCCGATGTTGTCCGCGGCCCTCAACGCTCTGCGCCAGCTCATGACTTTCAGCAAGATCGTGCATTTCCATCAGCCCGGCGGCGACCGCGGTTGCGTCGGCGGCGGATTCGACATTCGTCAAAATGCGGCTGAACTCGAAGTCATCCAAAGTGCTGCGAAGCCACGCGGGCGATCCGCTCAGTTTGTCGTGAACGAGATCGGGAAGCGGAATGTCTCTTTTGTCGAGCGAAGACTCTCGCCGCGAGTGCCTAAGAAAAGAGCTTAATCCTTGAAACGGGAAGATTCTCACACGATCCGCACGGGCAGCGCGGACCAGCCACTCCCAAAGCGGATTCGGATAGTCCATGAAGGGACCGATTAATTCGAGCGCCCCGAAGCAATCATGGTCGAACACCAGGGCTCGGGGTTTATCGACAAAAACGCGAGGAAGGGAGGCAGCTTCCGGAACCCTGTGTCAAATTCATAACTGCCGGTCATTGGCTCGACAAACACCCTGCCCCGCATTTCGCGTGTCATGGCGGGGGCTTGTTTCTGCAGCCCAGGCGATGACTTCAAGTGAGCCTCGACTACTTCAATTCGGCCATCCGGACCTAGCTCCAACCTGGCGTCATCGGAAGCGTTCGCAAGCGCTTCGTTGAGCCGGCCTGCCGTCCATAGCGGATTGAGGCGGGACATTTCTCTCGCTCGGTCAGCTCTTCAGCTCTTCATGACTCACGAGATCCGCGTACGTTTCGCGGCGGCGGATCAGCTCAACAGACTTGCCGTTGACCAGCACTTCCGCCGCGCGGGGGCGGCTGTTGTACTTGCTGCTCATCGCCATTCCGTACGCGCCGGCGCTAAATGTGACGAGGACGTCGTCCCGCTCGACCGGGGGCAAATGGCGGTCCTTTGCGAGGTAATCGCTCGACTCGCAGATCGGCCCGACGACGTCGACCGGCTGGCAGCCGGGAATGGCCACCTCGTAATCGGCCGGCGGCGCGACGCGAGGCGCGGCCGGCCAGATGCGGTGAAAGGCGTCGTACATCGCGGGACGCACGAGGTCGTTCATCGCGGCGTTCTGAATGACGAAGGTCTTGCCCCCTTCGTGCTTCGTATAAATCACGCGGCTGACGAGGACGCCGGCATTTCCGACGATGAACCGTCCCGGCTCGAGGGCCAGCTGGCAGCCCGATTCGCGAACAGGCGGGACGATGACCTTGGCGTAGTAGGAAGCAGGCGGACCTTCCTCCTTTCGATAGCTGATCCCGAAGCCGCCGCCCGAGATTGATCCAGCGAATGTCGTGGCCGTTGCGGCGGAAGTCCTCGATCACTCGCACCGCTTTTTCGCACAGCCTCGGCATAAGGCTCACTCGACAGGATCGGCGAGCCAAGGTGCATGTGAATTCCGCAGAGCGTGAGGTTGGGATCGCGGAGCACCTTGGCGGCGAGCACCGTCGCCCGCTCGATATCCATCCCGAACTTGTTGCCGCGTTTGCCCGTGGTTGTCTTGGCGTGGGTCTTAGCGTCGACGTCGGGATTGAGCCGCAGCGCCACGGGGGCTTTGCAGCCCATCGCCGCGGCGACGCGCGAGATGGCGTCGAGCTCGGGTTCGCTCTCGACGTTGAACATCAAGATGATCGAGTCGAGGGCAAAGCGAATTTCCTCGTCCGTCTTGCCCACGCCGGCGAAGATCACCCGGCCGCAGATCGGCGCCGGCCTGCTTCACGCGATACAGCTCCCCGCCGGAAACGATGTCGAAGCTGCTCCCCGCTTCGTGCATCGTGCGCAACAGAGTGAGGTTCGCGTTGGCTTTGACCGAGTAGCAGATCACCGGCTCGGCGGCTGCGAACGCAGTCTGAATTTCTCGAAAACGGCTGAGGAGATAGTTCTTTGAGTAGACCCAAACCGGCGTGCCAAACTTATCGGCAATCTCGCGAAGCGGAACATCCTCGCAGTAAAACTTGCCGTCTCGATAGGGGAAGCCATCCATTACACGGCCGCCTTCGCGCTGCGATGTTTCGCTAAGAGTTCGGCGATCTGGATGGCATTGGTGGCCGCCCCTTTGCGAAGGTTGTCGCTCACACACCAGAAGTTGAGGCCGTTGGGGTGCGAGAGGTCGCGGCGGATGCGGCCGATAAACGTGTCGTCGCTGCCGGAGCACTCGCTTGGAAGGGGGTACTTGCCGTTCGGCGTATCGTCGATTACCCGCAGACCGGGAAACGCTGCAAACAGCCGGCGAGCCTCCTCCGGCGAGTCACGGGCCGCGCGGTTTCGACGGTGATGCACTCGCTGTGGCAGTTGGCGACGGGGATTCGCACGCACGTGGCGCTGATTTTGATCGAATCGTCGCCCGAGAATCTTGCGGGTCTCGTACACCATCTTCATTTCTTCGCTGGTGTAGCCCTCTTCCTTAACGCTGCCGATCTGCGGAATGGCGTTGAAGGCGATCGGATGAGCGAAGGCCCGGCACTGGTATTCGTGGCCGTTGAGCTGAGCCTTGGTCCCCTCGAACAAGTCCGTGTTCCCCTGCAGGCCGGCGCCGCTCACGGCCTGATAGGTGCTGACGATCACGCGCAACACGCGGGCCGCGTCGTGCAGCGGCTTGAGCGCAAGCGCCATTTGCGTCGTCGAACAGTTGGGGCTCGAGATGATGCCCGTCGCTGCCAGGGCCGCTTGCGGATTGATCTCAGGGATGACGAGGGCCACCTCCGGCCGCATGCGGAAGTAGCCTGACTCGTCGATCACGGTCGCTCCCGCCGCCACGGCGCTCGGCAGATAGTCGCGTGCGACGTCGTCGGGCGTCGAGGAAATCGACCAGATCGACTCCCGCGAACGCGTCCTTCGTCAGTTCTTCGACCGTGTAGTCGCGGCCGCGGAACGTCAGGCGCGAACCCGCGCTGCGCGTCGGAGGCCAAGAACCGAAACCGGCCGGCGGGAAACTCCCGCTCCTCCAAAAGCTGGACCATGATGCGGCCGACAGCACCGGTGGCACCCACCACGGCGACGGTCTCAAACACTGAGATCTCTCCAATTTTCCTAAGCAATTTCCGCGTCTCGGCCTCATCTTAAGAGGTTTGAAGGAACCCATCAATCACAGGTCTGATGGCACAGCGAGGCGGAATTTAACGTTGCCGAAACGCCGGATGGGTAGCCAGGGGAGTGCCGAGAACCGGGCCTTCGCTGGAGTCGACACCGCCAAGTCCTCGACGGTTCGCGGCATAGACCGATATACTTTTTGAGTCCGAGGGGTCTTTCCGATCGACGCGATTGTAGTGCGATCGTGCGCTCTTGCTTGAAAACAGCTCTGGATTTGAGTTGATGAAAATATTGGTCGTCGGCAACGGAGGCAGGGAGCACGTGCTGGCCTGGAAGCTGGCTCAGTCTCCCACGGTGACACGTGTCTTCTGCGCCGGGAAACGCCGGAACGGCGGACGAACCCAATACCGTGAATCTCGACATCCGCGCGACCGACACGCCTCGCCTTTTGAAATTCTGCAAGGCCGAACAAATCGATCTGGCCGTCATCGGGCCGGAGGCACCGCTGGTCGCTGGGCATGGTCGACGACTTTCAAGCAGCCGGCGTGCTGCGTCTTCGGACCCACGCGGGCTGCGGCCGCACTTGAAGCGAGCAAGGCCCACGCCAAGGAGATGATGCGGCTGGCGAATGTGCCGACGGCCGACTATGCCGTGTTCGACGATCCGGCCGCCGCCATTGCTCACGTCGACGAACGCAGCGAACGACCGCTGGTCGTCAAGGCGGACGGCCTGGCCGCAGGCAAAGGCGTGACCGTCTGCCACAATCGTCAGGACGCGATTGCCGCCATTCGCCACTCGATGGTCGACCTGGCGTTTGGCGATGCAGGCAAACGGATCGTGATTGAAGAAGGCCTGGTGGGGGAGGAGGCGAGCATCCTCGCGATCGTCGACGGGAACACAATCCTGCCGCTCGAGCCTGCGCAGGATCACAAGGCCGCCTTTGACGATGACCGCGGGCCGAACACGGGCGGGATGGGGGCCTATTCGCCTACGCCCCTCATCACGCCCGTCCTGTTGGATGAAGTCATCGAAAAAGTGCTTGTCCCGATCGTGCACACCATGCGTCGCGAGGGCGAGCCGTTTCAGGGGATTCTTTACGCCGGTTTGATGATCACCGCGCAGGGCCCGAAAGTCCTCGAGTTCAACGTCCGATTCGGCGACCCCGAAGCGCAGCCGGTCTTGATGCGGTTAAAGTCGGATCTCGCCGCAGGTGCTGTTGGCGGCTGCGGAAGGACGACTGAAGAAACTCCCGTCGCTCGAGTGGGATCCGCGTCCGGCCGTCTGCGTGGTGATGGCTGCCGCCGGCTATCCCGGCAAAGTCAACAAAGGGCTTCCGATTCGCGGGCTCGCCGATGCCAGTCGCGTGCCCGATGTCAAAGTCTTTCACGCGGGAACGGCTCGACTGGGCGACCAGATCGTCACCGACGGCGGACGTGTGCTGGGGGTGACGGCAGTCGGCGACACGATTGCCGACGCCAAGCTGCGCGCCTACCAGGCCGTGAAATGCATCCGCTGGGAAGGGGCCTGGTGCCGCAAGGACATTTCCGACAAGGCCCGCCGCGCGGGATAATCTCGGCGCTCGACGAGCACTCAGGGGTTGCTGGCCGCTAGGGGGCCGCTGGCATGCGAGAGTAGTGAAGTCAGTTGCTCGATCGACGCCGGCTTCGTGAGGTGAAAATCGAAGCCGGCTTCCTGAGCGCGGCGCCGGTCGTCGTCCTGCCCATAGCCCGTGAGGGCGACCAGCATGGGGGCTTCGGTGTCGTGCGACGCCCGGATGCGGCGGGCCACCTCATAGCCGTTCATCCCGGGCATCGCGATATCGAGGAATACGGCCTCGGGTCTGTGCTCGCGCACATGCGCGAGCGCGGCGTAGCCATCGTGCGCGGTCGAAACTTCCTGGCCGATGGTTTGCAGCATCCGGGCCAGCGTTTGGGCCGACTCGTGCACGTCGTCGACAACCAGAATCCGGCGGCGCGGCAATTCGGGCGTCGCCGCCACGCTCGGCGCGGGCTCGGCTTCGCCGCTCTCTTCGGCGGCGATCGTGGGAAGCCTGATTAGAAACTCGCTTCCCTGCCCGGGGCCGTCGCTCGTGGCCTCGATCGTTCCACCGTGCATTTCGATGAGGCGCTTCGCGAGCGTCAGACCAATTCCCAGTCCCCCTTGTGAACGGTCCAGTGTCTGGTCGACCTGCTGGAACATCTCAAAAATATTCGACAGATGATCGGTCGGAATTCCGCATCCCGTGTCCCGAACCGAGATAGAGGCCTTGTCCCTCTCTCTGGCCACGCTCAGCCAAATGTGGCCACCCTCGGGGGTGTACTTGATTGCGTTGTTGAGCACATTACCGACCACCTGCGAAATGCGCGTCGCATCTCCGTGCACGAAGACGGGCTCCTCCGGGAGCGAAATCTCCAGACGATGATTGCTGGCCCCGATGACTGGCTTGACCGATTCGAGGGCCGTGTTGACCAAACTGCGCAACTCGACCCGCTCGGTGCGCAGCGAGATCTTTCCCCGGCTGATTCGCGAAACGTCGAGCAGATCGTCGATCAACCGCGTCATTTGTCGCACTTGACGCTGCATCATCTCCCGCAGCTCGTCCAATTGTTCGGGCTTGTTCTTCGCGAAACGCCACAGCTCCAATGCGTTGCTCAACGGGGCCAGCGGATTTCGCAACTCGTGGGCGAGCGTTGCCAGAAATTCGTCCTTGCGGCGATCGGCCTGCCGCAATTGATCGACCAAATGCAAGCGTTCTTGAGCGACCGCCAGGCGTTCGGACATTTCCCGCTCGAGTTGGCGTTGGCGCTCGGCGACCCGGCTCCACGCTCTTTGCAACCCCTCGCAAAGCAGGCTGATGGCAATTCCGCTGGCGGCATAGACCAGCATTCGCATTGTGTCGCCGCCGGAGGGGATCGAGAAAGAATGCTTGGGATTCGTAAAGAAAAACCGCTCGTTCGCGAGGCAGACGAGCGTGGCGAGTACGGCCGGCTTCCAGCCGCCCACCAGGCCCGCGGCGAGCACGGCCAGCAGGAACGCCAGCGAAGTGAAGAACCCGCGCGTCGGAGTGTCGGTGCTGAAGCGCAGCCCCAACACGACCACCGACCCGAGAATTGCGATCAGATACCCCCAGGCGGGGTAGCGGCGCGCTAAGAACATGAGAGCTTGGGTCCCCAGCCCGAGTTGCGGCAGTCTCTGGCGACTACTCAATCCTAAGCGGCAAAGCGGAAGCTGTCGAGAACGACTTGATCGCGCACCAGCGAACGACCTCGCCTAAGAGGCTTGAGTCGGAACGCGGTTTGCAGTCCCCCTGAACAAGTGGCCGCCTTGACTGCGGCCAGATGTCATTCGCGCAATCCAGAAGATGGAGCCAATTCATGAAGCTTTTCACCAGTTTGGAATTCAACTCGCTCGAGGATCTGTTCATCGAGCAAATCGAGGATCTCTACGATGCCGAAAAACGCCTCACCCAGGCGCTGCCGAAGATGGCTGAGGCGTCCCACTCCCCCGATCTGCGCAGTGCGTTTCAGACACACCTGCGCGAGACGGAAGGTCACGTTGTTCGACTCGAGCGCATCTTCCAGAAATTGGGGCGGAGCCCTGAACGCGAGACCTGCGCGGCCATGAAAGGCCTGATCGCCGAAGGCGAAGAGATGATCAGCGCGAAGGGCGATCCGAACGTCAAGGACGCTGCGCTCATCGCCGCGGCCCAGCGGGTCGAGCACTACGAAATTGCGGCCTACGGGACGGCGCGGACGTTTGCACGACAGCTCGGCCGTGAAGCGATTGCCAACGAACTGCAGGAGACCCTCGACGAAGAGGGCAACGCGGACAAAATCCTGACCGAGATTGCCGAAGGAGTCGTCAACATCAAGGCGCACCACGCGTAGCAACGTTTGGGAGGCGGTGGCGGTCGCGCTTCCGGGAATGCAGATTGGCGGCGCGACCGGCACAAAGGCAAATGCACGGGCCGAATCAGCACGAGGAAATCAGCGATGGCCAAATATGGATCGAAGGCGAAAAGCGAAGTCGAGCGGGCAATGCACCGCAAAAAGAAAGGGACTCTCAAGAGCGGCAAGTCTCACAAGAGCGTGAAAAGCCGCAAGCAGGCGATCGCGATCGGCTTGTCCGAGGCGCGCAAGAAGGGCGCGAAAGTGCCGCGAAGAAAGAAGAGTTGAACGGGTTGCGCACGCGGACGGAGTCGCGGTCGTTAGTAACCGACGGCCGCGCCGTCCTTGCGGGCCTCGGTACCTCCTCGGATCGTTCCGTGTTCTTGGTCGATCAAGATTCCTTCGTACCCCGCGCCGCTTCCGCCCCTCTTGACCTTGTGACCGCGTTTCACAAGTTCGTCGAGCGTGGCCTGCGGGACGCCGCTCTCGAGAGTCACGGTCCCGCCGGAAGCAGTCATTTGTGCGCCGCTGGGTGATTGTGAGCCGGAATGGCTGGTGCGGGCCGCGTCGCCGGCGCCCTGCACGTCCAGTCCGAAATCGATCAAATTCACCAGCACTTGGACTTGGCCCTGCGGCTGCAGATCGCCCCCCATCACCCCGAAGCAGAGCCACGGTTTACCGTCTTTTGTGACGAACGCGGGAATGATCGTGTGGAAGGGGCGCTTGTGGGGCTCGAGCGAATTCCAGCTCTGGCCGTCGAGCGAAAATCCCGAGCCACGGTTCTGCATGACGAAGCCGACGTGGCCGGGCACGATCCGCGATCCGAAATGCGCCGAGTTACTCTGAATCAGCGAGCAACAGTTGCGGTCCTGGTCGACGACACATAACAACGTCGTGTCGTGGGCAGTGGCCATGAGTGGATCACCGGGAGGAACCGTCGTGGCCGCGTGCTGCGGGTCAATCCGTTTGCGCTGCCGGTCGGCGTAGGGCTTTGAAATGAGTTCCGCCACGGGCAGCTTGTGGAATGCGGGATCGGCAAAATACTTGGCCCGGTCGGCATACGCCAGCTTCTTGGCTTCGACAAACAGATGCAGATAATCGGCGACTCTGCCGGCCCATCGATCGCAAGTCGTAGCCTTCGAGCAGATTGAGGATTTCCAGAACGGCGAGGCCTTGGCCGTTGGGCGGCAGTTCCCACACGTCGTAACCACGATAGTTCGTCGAGACGGGCTCGACCCACTCCGACGTATGCTCCGCAAAATCTTTGAGTTCAAAAAAGCCATTGCGAGCTCGACTGGCAGCCACGATCTCTTCGGCGATGGGACCGCGATAGTAGGCGTCTCTCCCATTCTTCGCGATCAACCGGTAGCTGGCGGCCAGCTCGGGATTGTGAAACAGCTCCCCGATCTCCGGAGCGCGACCCCCCGGGCAATAGGTGGCCGTCATGCTGGCATCGCGTCCCGGGCGCGGCCAGCCCCGGCCGATGATGTCGCTGATGGGAAACCCCTCCTCCGCGTATTTGATGGCCGGGGCGAGGAGCTGCGCGAAATTCATCGTGCCGAAGCGCCGTCGCAATTGGTCCCAACCGTCAACGCAGCCAGGAACTGTCCACGAATAGACGCCGGCCAAACCGCGGATGCCTCGCTGATGCAGGGCCTCGCGGCTCATGGTGTAGGGACTGCGTCCACTCGCGTTAAGTCCGTAGAGCTTTTTGGTCTTCGAGTCCCAATAGATGCAGAACAGGTCGCCTCCCATGCCGCACGAGCCGGGCTCCACCAGGCCGAGCATTGCGTTCGTGGCGATGGCTGCGTCGGCCGCGGTGCCGCCCGCTTTGAGCACATCGAGCCCGACCTCAGCCGCCAAAGGCTGTGCGCAGCAGACGATGCCCTGCCTGGCAATCACGGGGGAGCGGCTTTGATGCAAGTTCTTGGCGAGCCGGTCGTATTCGCCGGAGTCTTGGGCGAAGAGCGGGCCGCCCAGGGCGAGAGCGACGATGAGTGCTGCACCCGCATACTTGAGTCGCGCTGGATGAACCATTTGGATCCCCACGGGTCTGAACAGTTGTTGCTGGCCGTTCATGCTACAGCATTTTTTTGGCACGTTCCACGAGCGGGTGCTGCGCTCGGCTTTTCGCTCGCGGGCAGTCTGCGTTCGCTCAGAGCCACCACTCGGCGTTGCGAAGGACGGCCACGGCCTCGTCATTGAACCACATCACGGAGACATGCCGGTCCTGTGAGACAACAATCGCGACTGCAATCTGAGCTTCGTCGTACGCGGCTGGGCTTGCAAACGCAACCGCGTTCGGTAACTCTCCGGCCGTCGCAACCGCCACGCAAATGTTGTCGGACGCCCCTCGTTGAATCTAGGGATGGTCCAGAAGACTGTTTCTAGGAAATGCGAGAGGTTTTCAGGCGTAAGTTGCTGTGAGGCTGATGGCCCATCCGGACGCGAGCAAGTTGAGTGTGGATGGCGGTTACAACCCTATGATATGGTCCCCAAAGCTGTGACACAAATAGGTCTCTCCAAAACCGAAAGGTTCGTTTTACGCGGGTCTAGCCTTAGATGGCAGCTTGAGGGAGTTCTTAACGCCGCCGCGACGAACTCAACTGATAGCGACGCGTGCCTCAGTTTTCCGGGGGCGCCCTTCGCGAGGATCCACGCCAGAATTGAGAGCAAATCGCCGACGACGAGCGTTTGCCGAACTCCGAAGGAGTGACGGTCTTCTTGCCACTGGCTTCAGCCAGTGGCGATAAGAGCTCAAAAGAAACTCTCTAAGCCCCCAAAAGGGGGCGACAAATCCCTGCGGGAGCTTGTCATGCCGGGCGCTTACTGCAATCTGCTTTATCACCTCGTGTTCAGCACCAAAGAACGCCGGCCTTTGATCTCTGCCGCGATAAAGCGCCGCCTGCACGACTACATCGGAGGCATCGTGCGTGGCGAAAAAGGCGAGCTGCTTGAAATTAATTCTGTGGTGGATCACTCCCATTTGCTGGTTCGACTCCCTCCGACGCGAGCTATTGCCGACATGCTGCGGCTCATCAAAGGCAGTTCGTCGAAATGGGCGAATGAAACCTTTCGGCGCGGACCAACATTCGCGTGGCAGGAGGGGTACGCGGCCTTTACGGTCAGCCAATCGCAGGTACCACGGCTTTTGGCTTATATCCGCGGACAAGAAGAACATCACCGGAAGCGCGACTTCCGGCGCGAGCTCCTTGCGCTGTTGCGGCGAAATGGTATCGCTTTTGAGGAGAGTTATTTGTTGTGATCCGTCGCCCCCTTCGGGGGCTCTAGAGATGCGCTGTTCTCTTGGCTCTTAACCCACCGGCTGAAGCCGGTGGCAAGAAGAGCTTCGCGCCCCTTCGGGGCCCATCGGAGTGAAAGCGCCGAAGCAGATTGTCCGCTTCCTTCTGGCCCATCTTGACCACCAACAGGCGATGCACCGTTTCCCGACTCCCGAGATTCGCCACTCTGGACAACTTCTCGAAGAGAAACTATCAACGAAATTGGTTCTTCAAGGATTTCACCATGCCGAAGGCTGAGCAGTTTCCGCAGGAAGTTCCGGTCGTCGTCATCGGCGGCGGCCCCGCTGGAGCAACGGTGTCGACACTGGTCGCCCAGAAAGGCCATCGGGTCGTTTTGCTCGAGCGCGACCACTTCCCGCGGTTTCACATTGGTGAGTCGCTGATCCCTGAAACGTATTGGGTTCTGAAGCGGCTCAACATGCTCGACAAGATGAAGCGCAGCCACTTCGTCAAGAAACACAGCGTGCAGTTTGTCGGTCAGAGCGGGCGGCTCTCGGAGCCGTTCTACTTCCTCGATCACAAGCCGCACGAGTGCTCGCAGACCTGGCAGGTGCTGCGCAGCGAATTTGACAAGATGATGCTCGACAACGCGCGCGAGCACGGCGTCGAGGTCCACGAAGGCGTCCGCGTGCTGGAGGTGCTCTTCGAAGGTCGGCGTGCGGTCGGCGTGAAATTCGCCGCCGAGGACGGCACGGTGGACGAAATTCGCGCCCGCGTGGTCGTCGATGCCAGTGGCCAATCGACAATGATCGCCGGCCGCCTCGGCTTGCGCGAATGGGATCCGAACCTGCGTAAGGCCGCCGTGTGGACCTATTGGAAGGGGGCGTACCGCGACTTGGGCCGCGACGAAGGGGCCACGCTCGTCCTGCAAACCCAAGGGAAAAGAGGTTGGTTCTGGTACATCCCGCTGCACAACGACATCGTAAGCGTCGGGATCGTTGCGGGCTTCGACGACCTGTTCAAAGATCGCGACGGCACTGATCATGAGGCCATCTACTTCGAGCAGGTCGAGCGATGCCCCGAGGTCAAACGGCGGATCGCGATGGGGACGCGCTGCGACGGCTTTCATGTGCAGAAGGAGTACTCGTACCACTCGCGCGAAGCGGCCGGTGACGGCTGGGTCTGTGTCGGCGATGCGTACGGCTTTCTCGACCCCCTCTATTCGTCCGGCGTGCTCTTGGCCCTCAAATCGGGTCAACTGGCCGCCGACGCCATCAATGAAGCGCTCGATCGAAACGACACGTCGGCAGCGCAGCTCGGCAAGTGGGCCCCCGATTTCAAGCGGGGCATGGATCGCATGCGCCGACTCGTGGTCGAGTATTACCACGGCTTCAGCTTCGGCCGGTACGTCAAGAAAAACCCCTCGCACAAGGGTCATCTCACCGATCTGCTGATCGGCGATCTCTTCAAGGAGCAGTTCTTTGACGAGACGTTTCGTCTTCTCGACGAAATGAAGGCAGAATCGGCCGCCAAGTGACCGGCTGAGTGCCGTGCGTTGCCGTCAGGCAACGTTGGACGGCGGCCCGCGCATCCGACAGAATCGGGCCGAACTCGCGCGAGTTCCGCGCGGTTGCCGCTATCGACTCGGTCGCCCGCCAACCGCATCGGCTTTGTTGTTAGGATCGAGAGACCGCCGGCGCAATCACACGGAGCTTCCCCTTCATGGAGGTTTGGCCGCTTTGGCGGGCAATTTGCTGAGAAAGGCAGGCATGATTGCCGTGAGCAACCAGCCGGCTCCCCCAGCCTCCAACTCCCGCCCCAAAGCGACCAACACACCCCCGTGGTGGCAGCTGATGATCTGGGCGGGGTGCGACTTCTTCGCCTGGATCCGTTTGCTCGGCCGCAATCGATTTCGCATCCATTGGTCTGTCCTGCACGTCGTCATCTACGTGACCATCGTCAGCATGGGGCACACGCTCCTCCGCGGCATCCAGGGCCTCGTCTACGGCCGGCGTCTGAATCGGACTCGGATCGACCAGGCGCCGATTTTCATCATCGGCCACTGGCGAACCGGCACAACCCTGCTGCACGAGTTTCTTGCCCTCGACGATCGGCACGTTGGTCCGAGCACCTACGAGTGCATGGAGCCGAATCACTTCCTGCTCACCGAAGGACTTGTCAGGCGATGGCTGCCGTTCTTTTCACTGTCGGTGCGGCCAATGGACAATATGGCCGCCGGCTTTGACCGCCCGCAGGAAGACGAGTTTGCCTTGTGCAACCTGGGGCTTCCGTCGCCGTACCTCACCGTCGCTTTCCCGAATCATCCGCCACAGTTCGAGGAGTATCTCGACCTCGAACAGATCTCTCCCCGCGCTGGCGACCTGGAAGCGGAAGTTCCTGCGGTTTCTCACCGAGCTGACGTTCAGACACAACAAGCGGCTTGTGCTGAAATCTCCCACTCATAGTTGCCGCATCAAGACGCTGCTCGAGATATTCCCCGATGCTCGGTTCGTCCACATCGTTCGCGATCCGTACGTTGTTTTCCCGTCGACCGTCAATCTCTGGAAGTCGCTGTACATAACCTTTGGCCTGCAGCGGCCAACGTTCCAGGGGCTCGACGAGCACGTCCTCAAGACATTCGTCCGCGTCTACGACAAGATCGAAGGTGGGAAGGCACTCCTCGACTTCGACCGGTTCTACGAGCTTCGCTACGAAGACCTCGTCCGCGACCCGGTTGGGCAAATGGCCAATCTCTACGATCACTTGGGTCTGGGAGGCTTCGACGAAGTCCTGCCCAAGCTGAAGGCCCGACTCGCCGAAACGGCCGACTATCGAACTAACCGCTACCAGCTCACCGACGAGCAGCGAACCACGATCACCCAACGTTGGGGCCACGTCATCCGCCAATACGGGTACGACACCCAAGCTGCCGCGCATCGGGACTCTCTGACTGCGCGTCCTTCCGAAATCCTCGGTGGCGGATCGGCTAAGCCGTCGCAGGCTGTTTGACGCAGGCGACGTTGCCATCGGTGACCTGAATCTTGATCAGGTGGCCGACCGTGGGAATCTCATACTTTGGCATGATGATCTTCCCACCGCTCCTGACGACGGCCGCACCGGTCGCGTCGATATCGTCGGTTCCGCTCGTGCATTCGTAGCCGGTTCACGCGCTGGCCGGGCATGATTTTCTGCGCTCGCCACGAGCGATCAACTCCATGTCCTCGACTCGTTGACCGTCGTCGCTTCGTGCGAGCGTGGATCTGCCTGGCAGCGTCAATGATAATTGGGAACGCGCTCGCATCGTGCAGCACTCTGTTCATGGACCTACGCCGAATCGACTCTCGAGTCGCGCGGCCGCGAGGCTGTTAGGGATGAAACTGCCTTCCGAACTGTCTCGCGCCGAACACAAAGCAGAGGCTGCTGGAGACTCACAATCGCCCAAGACCCAAGCCGCTGGCGATCCGCAGTGGACCGGACGCTGGCTCGGGTGCGTCGTGCTCTGGGCGGGTTGGTTGATTCCGCAAGTGCTGTTGCTGGGCCCCGCCCTCGTCGGCCGCACCGTCGATCTGCCGGTTGATTTGCTGGCAGCACCCCACATCAACTATTTCCCCAAGCGACCCGAATACGCGAACATCCAACCTCACCACGCAGATGATGTCTCCGATTTAGTCTTGATTGGTCCGGCCACCGGCGGAAATTTCGCCGCCAAGGAGCTCCGTGCGGGACGGCTGCCGCTGTGGCAACCCGGTAATTTTGCGGGCGCTCCCTTTGTCGCGTCATACTCTCCCTTCGTGATTCCCTACTACCTTGCCCCCTACCCCAACACGCTCGCCTGGATCGGGTTGCTTGAGTCGGTCGTTCTCGGCTTGGGGATGTGGCTGCTCTTGCGGAGAACCTTTCAGCTCTCGTATTGGCCGGCCGCAATCGGGAGCTGGTGTGCTCCGCTGACTGGTTTTATGACGGTGTGGCACGGGTTCGCGGTGGTCGGGCCCTTCTGCTGGCTCCCCTGGTTGCTGCTCGCAGCCGGCGCCGCCGTGAAACGTCCCGAAGGCTACGGCACGGTTGCTGTCGCAATCCTGACGGCATTGACGCTTCTGTCTGGGCATCCCGGCGTCGGCGGACTCGTGCTCCTGACGACGGGTCTATACGTTCTTTGGCTGCTTGCCGACGAAATCCTCTTCGAGCGGCGATGGCAACGTGCTACCTGGTCTGCGACGGGGATCGGGTTGGCGTGGGCGCTAGGATTTTCACTTGCCGCGCCGTACCTGCTTCCGCTGTTGGAATATGGACGCACCGGCGCACGGTTGGAGCTGCGTTCGCAACGCTTCGAGGAGCGCCTCCCGGAGGGGCTCCGGGCACTTTCGGCGATCGTCGTGCCGGACATTTACGGCGGAAACGTGCGCGCGGATTGGCGCCGCACGAGCCGCACGATTCTCCCGGAGAGTTCCGCAGGGGCGTACGCCGGCCTTCTGGCCGCGCTGTGGTTGGCGCCTCTCGCCTGGCGCGACCGGCGGCGCCGTTCGCAGGTCGTCTTCCTGAGTCTGCTCATCATTGTGTCGCTGGGCTGGACGCTGAACATCCCAGGCTTCGTCGACATTTTGCGATCGGAGCCCCTTCGCCCACTGGCCTCTCTGTCGTACAACCGCTGGGTCTTGGCGACGGGACTTGCGATTTTGATCTTGGCGGCAATCGGCCTGGAGCAATTGCGATCGAGCGTCGCCAACTTCCGCTGGTGGTTTCTGATTCCGGTGGTCGTGACGGCGAGCTTCGGCTGTTGGTGCCTGTACTGCCGACTGACTCTGGTGGATTTGAAACAAGCGCAGCTTTTCTCGCTTTGCTACGACGCCGGTGCCGCACTTTCGCTGGCCGCATTGGTGGGCTGGGCGACGACGACCCGTGCGGTTCCTTATGGGAAGTGGATTCGCTTGGGCCTGATCAGCCTGCTTCCTTTGGAGCTCTTTTGGTTCGCTTGGAACGAACGGCGCCAGGCCGACATGGCCCTTTATTTCCCACGCATTCCCGTCTTGGAAAAGCTCGCCACGCTGCCGATGGGACGGATCTGGGGGGTCAGCTGCTTCCCGCCGAATCTCAATCAAACCCAAGGTCTCGAGGATGTCCGTGGGTATGACGCCGTCGATCCGGGGAATTTCATTCGGCTGTTCAATTTGGCAATGGATCGAGACGAGTCGATCGCGTTTACCTACGCCCGGACGCAATATGCACTGCCGCTGGCTCAGCCGACCGCTGGGGGCTTGAGTTTCCACCCTGTCGTGAATCTGCTCAATGTGCGTTACCTGATCTTTCGACAACAGCCGCCGCGCGAGCTATCCGTCATTCTCAACGGTGACGGTTATTGGATCGCGGAAAACCGCGCGGCACTGCCTCGCGTTTCTGTGCCGCGAACGGTGCGTGTCGTGAGCGACGACAAGCAAGCCACCTCAAACATGAAGGGCTTCGATTTTGATCCTCGCGAGTTGGCCTTCGTCACTGACAAGTTGCAGCTGCCCGACATCATCCGGGGCCAAGCCAACGTCCACTATGAAACGCCGACGCGAGCGGAGATCGACGTGGACATGCAGACGGCCGGGCTGGTCCTACTCGCCGACCTCTGGGACGCCGGCTGGCGGGCCCAGCTCGACGGAGCCGAGTGCCCGACCTACCGCGTCGATGTGGCCCTACGCGGATACCAGGTCCCCGCGGGAAAGCACCGCATCGTTTGCATCTATGACCCTCAAAGCTTGCACACCGGTTTCCACGCGGCTGCAGTCGGCGGAATTGTTTTGCTGTTGTGGGTGATGTGGAAGGGGCGCGGGATTTTTCGGAACCGAGGGGCTACGAATGGAGACACCCGCCTATAAGAAAGGGCTCCCCACGTTTAATGGAGAGCCCTAATTCGCTGCCGCAGGCACATGGTGCCCGCGGCAAAATGGAGGCGGCGGGAATTCGACATTCAACACGTAACGCCTTTTCTCGACGGGACTTTGGAAATCGTAGTTTTCCTTGTGGCACCCCTGTGGCACCTCTTGTGGCACCCGCTGTGGCACCCGCAGGACTGCCGACGACGACGAGGTTACAAAATGTGCGTTGATTGACGTTTCGTTCAGCGGGTTCCGACAGTCGTGAGACGATTGACCCTATCCCATTTCCATGACTTTCCAGAACTGTTCCGCAAACGCTTGCGCTTTTTCCCACGACTTCCCTCCAGTTTCCTCCATCACCCACAGCCAGCCTTTCACAGCTCTCCGAATCAGGACTGCGTCCTTTCCCGACAGGAAGTCGAGTACCTCCTTGGCTACCTCTGGTCGTCCAACGATACCAATCAATTGGCGGGCGTTCTCGTAGTCTTCTCTGGTTAAATTGGGCTGAGACGGCTGATCCTTCTTCCGATCAACGCCCATCTCGGCTGCTGCCTTGTCTCGTTGCTGGCTGACATAGCTGCCCCAATTCTTCTGGCTCTCAACTTGTTCCCGCAGGTGCGGGAATTTCTTTGTGACCGCACGCTTTACGTCCTCGGCAGGTGCGTTCGGGTTTCGAAGATCGGTCAGAATGCCCCTGATAGCCCGGGCAAGGGATGCGCCTTCCATTCGTTTAACCAAGCCCCTCTCCTCAGCAAGCGCTCAAATCCAATAGCTATCAACGAGATCTATCATAATCTGTCCAACGCCAGATTATACTGTACACACGTATAGTTTGGATAATTTGGATGGGTAGCTTTACATACGAGCTATGATAGCGTATAATACAATAGCTCGCAATCACAAGCTCGTATTCCCGTACCAGAGTTCTGCCATGGTCGAAAGCTCGACGATCCCGTTTCAACGGAATGGCCGAAGCGGCAAATCGATGCCCAGGCGCTCGAATGAAGCAAACGGCAAGTCATGGACTTGTTTCGTTCTTGTCGCCCCGGAGCCGCTTGAATCGATGTTGTAGGCGTGCGAACCTCATCGAAGCGAAGAATGACCTTCTGCTGGAGTGACACATGAAGGGTCGTTGCCGAGGGGCCTTGATTGGCTTGGCTGTGGGAGACGCCTTGGGAGCCGCAATCGAATTCCGCAGTCCAGGCACTTTCGCCCCTGTTACGTGCTACCGCAGCGGCGGGCCACATGGGTTGGAGCCTGGGGAGTGGACCGACGACACCAGCATGGCGCTAGCTCTGGCTGACAGTCTCGCTTCAGCGGGATGGAACTTGAACGACCAAGCCGACCGTTACGTTCAATGGTGGCAAACCGGCAAGTACTCCGTGAATGGGCGATGTTTCGACATCGGCATCACCACGAGAGGGGCATTGAGCAGTTACCTTGTCGACAGGGATGCTCTCGCTTCAGGCGACCGCTCGGAAAGAGCCAGCGGCAATGGTTCGATCATGCGACTGGCTCCTGTGCCGATTCGATACGCCGATCTTTACCCTGGCAAGGTCGAGGAGATTTCCCGGCTGGCCGAGGAATCCAGTTTGCCGACGCACGCCAGCGACCAATGCGTATCGGCGTGCCGGTATCTGGCGACTGTTCTCGCCGCCTTGATCCGTGGCGAGGATCGGGGAGTGGTTCTCACCCCGGACTGGAAACCGTTGCGACAACTCAACGAGATCAAGCCACTCCATCCGTTGATCCAGGACGTGGCACAGGGAAGTTTTCGACATAAGCAACCTCCAGCCATCCAGGGATCGGGTTGGGTGGTCAGAAGTCTGGAGGCGGCTCTGTGGGCATTTCACGGAGCCGATACGTTCGATGAGGCCGTTCTGAAGGCCGTCAATCTCGGAGATGATGCCGATACGACCGGGGCGATCTGTGGTCAATTGGCTGGTGCTTTTTGGGGCGAGGCGAGCATTCCTGAATCGTTGCGATCCGGCTTGGCCCGAGTCGATATGCTCGAAACTGCTTTGGCTGGCATTCTTGCCCATCAAGGCCCGTAATGAAAATCTTCTTCCTCACTGGTTGGCACGCCGCACCGGGCGGCATCAAACCGACGTTCCTCCGAGAGCACGGCCACGAAGTCATCGAACCCGTCCTGGATGACGACGACTTCTCCCTCGCCGTCCGCACTGCCCAGCACGCTTACGACGAGTCTCAGCCCGAAGTCGTGGTCGGCTTATCCCGTGGCGGTGCTGTCGCCATGAACATCGACATTGGAGAGACACCTCTCGTTCTGATGTGCCCAGGATGGAAACGTTGGGGACAATCCAAAACCATCAGCCAGAGAACGGTCATCCTGCATTCACGAGCAGACGATGTGGTCCCGTTTATGTTCTCAGAAGAACTGATCAAGTATAGCGGCCTGCCGCCAGGAGCATTGATCGAAGTAGGGAACGATCACTGGCTCTCCGATCCCGAGTCACTTGAGACGATGTTAAAGGTGTGCGAGAGGATGGTAGGTACGCAAAGTTAGCGCTGAGTGCGCTGCCGTTTGTGACCCAGCTTGTGGTCCTCTCGCACCGCCAATCGGATCAACGATCCCTGGATCGACTGATGGCGATGGCGACCTTCAACATTGGGTGGTTGAAACCGGGGCCGAGTGCATGTTACCTTCCCGACAATCCATCTCACCCTTCAGAAGGCAAGAGCAAATGGCGAAAAGAGCGGCGTTCAATCTGTCGCAAACCATCCGGGAATTTCGGAAGAGCCACCGAGGCGTCCCAGCGACGGCTGCTTTGGCGGCGGTTAAGAAAGCCCACCCGAGTCAGAAAATAAATGAGGGCACTTTCAAAGCAACCTTCTACGCCAGCAGCGGGAAGAAGAAGTCGGTAAGGAGACGGAAGCCGAAATTTATTCCCGGCCACGGCAGCCCCGACCACATTATGAAAGCTGGTCTCCATTTCATCATGGCAGCGGGCGGCGTCGATGCGGCTCGGGAAAGACTCGTCGGCCTGGAGCAATTGATCGAGACGGCCAGAGAGGTTGAGTAACTCTACACCGTCGCCGGTCACACGCTATTGGCTCAAACCATGCCCCCGGTTAAGATTGGCCCTGCGCTGGACGAGCCCGAATGTCGGGCGACTCCGCAAAATCTATTTGTGAGGAACGGGACAAATGCCGCAGGGCTCGATTAAGAAGAAGACGGACAAGGGTTTCGGGTTCATCACCACCGAGACGGGCAAGGACATGTTCTTCCACTCGTCGAACGTAGAAGCCCCAGGCTACGAGGCCCTCCGGGAAGGGCAAAAAGTGTCATACACGGAGGGGGTTGGACCGAAAGGACCGAGGGCAGAGAACGTCAAAGGGATATAATGCGCACACAAATTGCCAGGCAGGAAGGCCGACGAATCTCGTCGGCTTTTTTCATGGATGTGGAAACACATCTTTGCTCTATGCCCACCTCAAACTTCGTTTCCACAGAAAACCTACACAAAGAACCACCAAATCACCAATCCCCAGAACGCTAATCCGAAAATCGCTTGAGGTGATGTTCCCCGTCTTCTTCTTCGTGCTCTTGGAAGGAGTTGACGCCAAACGCTTGTTCTGGCGCTTGCCCGTTCTGGAGCGGGATCATCAAACGACGACACGATCGGATCAGACGTGTTTCGGCCCGGTAAGCGGCGGATTGCGTGAAATAACTGCCGACTTTGAGGCGAATCAAGCCGTGTCGTTCTTTCATGCTTTCTCGCACACGTCCCCCGCATCCCTTGCCGATGTACAGCCCTCGAAGGGAGAGGATCACGTACACGTAGTATTTCGGCGCTAACCAGGCCATGGCACGGATCTCGTCCTGCGATGTTAGGCGACAAACAGCCGTTTGTTTTGGTGACCAGCGCCCCAACGTTCAAGCTTCGTCCTGTAGCACGTCGTCCAATTCCTTCACCTCAAGCACTCGGCCCCGGATGATGCTCGTGTGGCTGTAGTCGAAGCATTCTTTCATCACGGGGATAAGGGACCGTTCGACGTTGTTGGAAACGTCCACGAAATCGTTTGCCTCCAGTTGAACCGTGATTAGGACTTGGCATTCATACATTCGCATTCAGCACCTCAAGGAAGGTTCATTGAAAATCGTCGCCATACTATGAGCGCCGTGCCGTTCTGGCTGTTGAAGCTCAGCGCAGCTAGTTACGAATCGGCGCAGAATTCAAACGAGCCTGTGCTCGGTCCCCAACCAGATGCACTCGTTGGCAAGCCGGGGCGGAATGTCAGGAACGACAGACAGCCACCAGTCGGCGAATTCGGCTTCGATAGCCGGAACAACGCCTCGACCGTACTTCTTGACGAATTCCTCGTGGAACGAGTCGAGTTTGAAGTTGACGAAGACGGCCGTCTTTCCGGCGTTCCACAGCCAGAGTTGCCAGTCGCACAGCATGTACGCCGCCATTGCCAGGCCGACTCGATGGAATGTCTCCTTGAGTCGCCAACGCAGCGCCATCTCGATCGGTAGCCCCCCGTTCACTCTCAAACCGAAGTCTGCCGGTGGGAATTCACGAACGCCGAGCATCCGGCAGTGCGCTTCCAGCCATTTCCGAAATGACCAACCGTAGTCCTTCAGAACAGCCGAGTTTTCCAGATAGGCCCGCACTGCCCAATGAAATTGTCGATGCGGAAAAGCTTCGTATGCCTCTGCGAAAGAGCGACCGACCGATCCCCCTTTCGCCTTCAGAAGATCCATTGTTGCTGAGAATGGCTGTCCTTTGGTCTTGGTCAGCAGAAACGAGCGAATGGCCTCGATCTCCCATAAACCACCAAGTTCACGGACGCCAATTCCACGTTCTTTCAGCGGCACGAATGCGTCTGCGTTCACCGTAAGCGGATCGACTCCGACGAACTCTGCCGCCCGAACTTTCTGCATGTCGATGCTGTGGCCGAGGAAGGCGTGCCAATTAAGGTCGTCTTCCGTGTCAGGGATCAGGATGGGCGATCTCAGAATTTGATTGGCGAATTTGCTGCAGACGAGATCCAACTCGGGACAGCCTGTTGAAATGGCGGGAACTGCCCGTGGAACCTGATTCGGTACAACTGGAAGAGGCGGTGGCGGTGACGCTGGCGGACGAGGGCTCTGTTGAGGTTTTCGAGCCCGTTGAACGTACCCCGGCGCTGTCGACCGGTTGATGCCAGGCTTACAGAACCCGCAGGGCTTTAGTTCGCCGCCGACCTCTTGACGACCCCATTTCGACAGTGCGCCTATGTCGATGGAGCACGTCTTGATGTATCCGCTCGTGGTCCAATTCGAGCGATTTGGCGAGTTGATGAACTTGCACGTTGTTCGATGAAGTACGAGGTAGCCAGGTTTGGGGTTGCGATCAGAATTGACCACGAGCCCGTTTGGGTTCGCTTCGAGCCAGCCGAGGTAGCCGTCTTCATCGTCAACGAACTGTTCGACGCCGTCGTGTGCACGAAGCCCGCTCATGGCAGTTCTCCCGGAATTCGTGGTGCGCATAAAAAACAGAGCAACACATTCGGCGTTTGACGTTACGCCGTTCGTTGCCCTGCCATTTCATGCCTACGACCGGGTTCCCTTCGCAGGCGGCTCCAAATTGTCGAGTGAAAGCATGCGCCCGACCGACTCAATTGTCAAGGGGTGTGGAAGCGATTTCCGACTCCCGGGACGCTCCCGCACCGTACCTCAACTTGGTCAGATCGTCCGTGTGACGAGGGCTCGACACTCCTCGATTTGCCGACCCCGGTCCTACGTGACCTTCACGAAAAGTGCGGTCCTGAACTCACAGCGGTTAGTATTGTAAAACCTGCTGTTTTATAACTTGTGGCTCGTGTGACGGCGAAATGGTCACGGGGATCTGCGATCCTGGGGGACGGCCGTCCCCCCAATCGATCCGTATGATCAAGGTACGCTGTCCTGGCGGCGTAATAGCCGTCCCAATAACTTTAGGATTCGATGTACCGATCGAACCGTCGCCAAGCTGGGAGATAATCGTCGGTGCGTCTCGGCAGTCCGGAAATGTGTCGTCCCTAAACCATTCGGTAACCGTGATCAAGAGTCGCCGCCGACAAAGCTGGAATCCGAACGGGCCAAGCGTATTGGCGTTGTCAAACCTGTACAGCAAGAACGCACCGTGGGGTCGGAAAGACGGAAACAGCAAGCGTTGGTTTTTGGTCAAGCGGCCCCAGGGACGGCCTGCTCTTTTCTTCTTGGCTTGAATGAGCAAGCCCTGTCGATTCCCTGAAATTAGCTCCATTGCGTTTGGGCCATTTCGCACAATCGGGCGAACGAGAACCAGTCCAAAGTCTCCACCGGTTCGTGCCTCCATTGCTCGATCGTGCCATGACACATAAGCGATCAAGCCTGCTGCTGCGTGTTCGAACGGTCTGGTGGAAGCATATGGGTGCGCCCTAATCAAGTCTCGGACGAAAGCACCTGCAATCAATCCTTGGTCGCTTGCGAGTCGGAGACACTTCGCTAACTCGGCCTCAAAATCATTTGTGATTGCTTCCTCACTCGCATCTGGCCGTATTTCCCTTACGATTTGACGCACATTGCGTTCCGCTGCTTGGAAACATTCGCCGACAACATTCAAGGTCTCTGTAAGATGAACCTCGGCCACAGCGATCCTCGACTCAGCACATTTCTAGTCCAGTGATTCGGCTTGTGCCGCCCCTGCGCAATTCTCGATCACGGCCTGGAACGGCGCTGCCAGTTGCGGAAGATGCTGCACGGTCGCCATGTGGATGGCCACCGCTTGTTCTTCCGTCTCAACCTTTTTGACGCCAAAGCCGTGGCCCTTGAGTCGGCGGCGGACCTGGGAGGCCCCGACTTCAACGTGACGGCGTTCGCCTTCGAGGCATTATTCAGGCTGTTCGCCGTTTACTCGTGCCGTCCCTCGTCCTCGGAGTTCGAGCCACTCATCGGGACGATCTCCCAAGTCTCCTCGGAGCGGGTAATTGTTCCGATAGTCATCGAGCAAGCTGATCGTCGCTTGGTTCATTACTGCCGTCATGTTCACGAAGAACGACTTAAACGGGACGCCAGCGTAGGCCACGCCGGGTCGGGACCAGGTGTTGTCGATTGCCCGACCCTGTCCGTCAGTCACCCAGGCATGGAGAGTCGGCAGACTCCCGCCGTCGAACAGGGCGAATCCCTCGCAGTAAATCAGCGAGTCGTCGGCCATCGCTAGGTCCGTGGCATTCTTGTGGCATTGATGTGGCGTTCCGAGGGCGATCTGGTGAGAAAGCTCGACCGGGTCGTACCACCAGCCATAATCCAGGACGAACCGCTGCGCCGTCCTTTTTTCAGGAGTCTCTTCGCAGCAGCCGTGGGTTCGCTGTCCCTGAGAAAATCGAGGAGTTCGATTTGGTTGGACAGGCTCATGGATTACGGAATGCCTAGGATCGACAGCACCTTCGTCCTCAACTCGTCCTTCGACGCTTGCGCATGGGCCTCGTAAATCTTCCGTGACTGAATCGACGCATTACTCAGACCGCCCTGCCCATCGATCGCCTGAAAGTTTCCGATTCGCATTTTCAAACTGCCAGCTTTCATTCCAAGTGTCTCACTTATTTTGACAATTCCGAATGGCAAATCGTCCGGCCCGAAGCGATACAGATACAGGGCAACGATGTCGTCGTTTTCCGTCCATTGATACTTTTCTTCCGCCTTGTGGCTGGGTCGTTCTCTGCTTAATCTGTTGAGACTAATTGCTCGGATGTACCGCTCCGCTGACCGGTGCACGACTGCTTTCGCATCTTTCAGGACAACTTTTCCCCACCAACCGCCGTAAATGCGATCGAAGTCGAACGGCTGCACCGCCTCGACGATTCGGCGTACAGCCGAAGCAGGAAGCGGAATCAGGTTTGGGTACGAGTACATGAAGCTCACCCAACGGCGGTCCTGCACAACCGTGAGGATATCGCCGCTCAGAATTACTCCCTTGCCGTCCGCTCCCTCGGACCAGTGCAGCACAGTGCCGCCCTCGAAATGTCCGCCGCAACGAATCAAGGTCAGGCCGTTGCCGATTTCCTGCGCATCACCCTCCCAGAACCGAATGGCCGAATCTGGCTGCATGACCCATTGCCGGTCGCTGGCGTGCAAGTAGATCGGACAGTCGAAGGCTCGGCTCCACTCGACCACGCTGGCATAAAAGTGGGGATGAGAAATTGCGATGGCCGAAATGCCGCCGATGCCCCGGATCATCTCGACGAGCGACTGGTCTAGGAGCGGGATGCAGTCCCAGAGCACGTTGCCCTTCGGGTTCGTAATCAGCAGCGCCCGCTGGCCGATGGCGAAGGTGGGCTCCATCCCGATCCCATAAAGGCCGATTTCCTTCAGCCTCACGACGCTTCGGTGAGACTGCCGAAGTTCGCCGATGGTCGTCCATTCCTGACCGTTCCAGCCGACGTACTGCCGCTCGTCCTCGCAGATTTCGCACTTCTCAGGCGGCTCTTCGGTATTGGCGAATTGGGTTCCGCACGTGACGCAAATGAAGTGGGGCATGGTTACTTGGCCTTCAGTTTGGCACCGTCCGTGCTGGTGCTCGGAGATGACGGCGATCATTCTACGACGGGCAGATGAACGGCGGTAGAATCTCATCGAAAGGGTGCGGCGGATGCGAGACGAAGCCAAATACCACCGCAACGCACATGGCGAGGAGGTTGTCCCCGGCCGATCTGTCGGCTGGAGAGCCAGGAATACGTCGAGGACTGCGCAGTCTGTTGCCGACCAAACCTCATTCACGTCGAGATCGAGGGTGCCAGCGAAGTGTGGTGTGGGCGGAAAGGGAGCATGACGACGAATGAATTCGAGCCTCTGCCAGTCATGCTCGTTCGCCAAGGTGATCGTCTCCGGCAAAGGTTCTCGGTTCCTACTCTGCGAAAAGTCCCAAACGGACCACAAATTTCCGAAGTACCCGAGGCAGCCCGTGATTCGCTGTCGTGGATTCGTGGAGAACAAAGGCGGCAACGACATCAATGCCGCTAAGTCGTAGCGAGCCACTCGGAAGACACACAATGCAGCGATCTGAGAAAGGCGACATCCTCGTACTCGTGCCATGCGGCAAGAAAAAAATCTGGGACAAGCAGCCCACGACCGGCCCCACGCCAGCCAAGGACGCATACCGGGGAGGACCGTTCACTCTCAATAGGAAATACGCCGAGAAGTTTGGCGACAAATGGTTGGTTCTGAGCGCCAAGTACGGCTTCATCGAACCGACGTTCGCAATTCCGGCGAACTACAACGTGACGTTCAAAGGGACAGGAATCGGTTCGATCCCGATGTCCACACTCCGTCAGCAACTCTACGAGCAACGTCTCGACAAGTTCTCGACCGTGATTGGTTTGGGCGGAAAGGATTACCGTGCGGTAATCGAGAAGGCGTTCCAGGGCACCTCGGTGAACCTACGATTTCCATTTTCAGGGCTTGGAATCATGAAATCCAATCGAGCGATCAGCCAAGCCATTAAGTCCAGCGATCCTCCTGGATTAGATGATGACGCCAAGATTCACCACGAGATAATGCTCACCTCTCAACCACGCATTGCCCAAGCAAGTGATGGCTCTGGAAACGTGAGCGATATTTGCCAGACCCTGCATGACTTGTTCAATCGCCTCCCAGTCTTCCGCTTCCCCTTCTCCTCAATTGATTTGCCACGCAACGGCATCTACGTCTTGTTCGAGGACGGTGAGCAAGCTCACGGCACGAATCGCATCGTTCGGATTGGGACACATACCGGTGACGGCCAACTTCATTCAAGATTGAACGAGCATTTCGTGAAGGAAAACAAAGATCGCAGCATTTTTCGTAAGAATATAGGTCGATGTTTGCTGCGGCAGGCCAATGATTCTTTCCTCGGTCACTGGAACATCGATTTGACGAGCCGTGTTGCGAAGGATGCCTTCGGTGGTCAGCTTGATCGTGAAAAGCAACGACAAGTCGAGCGAAACGTGTCCGACTACGTGAGGTCCAGACTTCGTTTCGTGGTCTTCGAGGTGCCCAACAAAGACGAGCGACTTCTTCTCGAATCAAGGCTAATCGCCACTGTATCGCTCTGCGAAGTGTGCACGCCAACTGGGCGCTGGCTCGGACGGCACTCGCCCACTCCGAAGATCCGGGAAAGCGGCTTGTGGCAGGAGCATCAGTTGTACAAAACGCCCCTTACGCCTGATGAGCTATCGATGCTCGGTGATCGTCTTGCCCTCTGATGACTCTGTTATTCCGGTTTGGAGCACGCCTCATCACCCCTCATCCTCCGTCTTCACCTCGACCACGTCATCGAAAAGCGCCTTCAATTGTCGAAGATGCTCGCCTGTCGCCGTGTGGATGATGACCGCTCAGTTCTTCCCAGCGGTCTCGACCTTGCGAACGGCGAAACCGTGCCTCTTCAGTCGGCGACGGACCTGGGACGCCCCGAGAAGGACGTGAAGGTCGCCCTTGATGGTCATCGCCTCATGATCGAACGAGCGGCGACCCCAACAAAAGGGTCGTTGCTCAACCGAACTGCCAACGCCAATGGTGCCGATTCCGTCCAGCAGAAAGCTGCAGTCGACGCCAACGCCGTCCAGGACGCTGTGAATCTCGTCGCCATTGTCGGCTGCTTGCACCGGCACCTAATCGCCCTCCATCGCAGCGGCGTCTGCGGCGACGACCTCATCAATCATCCGGTCTCGCTCGCCTTCGTGAGCAAGCTGAACAGCCTGTGCCGAATGACGCTCGACCGGGAGATGGCCGCTTTCAGCGCCGTTGAGCGGATTGAGCGGGGCGAGGCGGTCGAGTACGAAGTTGTGCCGATCTGAAGGACACCGCATCCACCGGTGTCCCTCAAATTGGAAGGAGGACGCCCATGATCGCCAAATCGCAACCGAAGTTTTCGCTCGGCCGAATCGTCGCCACGCCAGGGGCGCTCGAAGCGCTCCAAAAGGCCGGTCAAACGCCCACCGAGTTCCTCAAACGCCACGCATGGGGCGACTGGGGTGACGTGAGCGAGGAAGACCGTCAGGCGAACGATCAAGCCTTGATAGACGGTTCCCGCATTCTCTCCGTCTACCGCACGTCGCTGGGCAGGAGGGTCTGGATCATCACGGAAGCGGCCAATGATTCGGGCAACCGAGCGGCTACGACGATTTTGCTGCCAAGCGAATACTGAAGGACGCTAGTTCTCGTACTGGCAACACTTCAGTCGATTTAGCCAAGGAAGCTCGACCTTCACTTGACACTATGGGCTAAAACGCTAGAACGCAGCGTCAAAATGGGGGGCATTTTGTCCGAATTCCAGCCGCTCAACGATCGAGCCCTCCGAAAAGGAGACCGCTAACATGAGGATGCGGAAAGTCAGTTTGTGCTTTGTTGGTTTGGTGTATGGATTCGGAGTCGCAGCACATGTTTCTGGCGGAGGTGACAACGAGAGGAACGAGAACGTCGCCAAGTCGAAGGGAAGAGAGTATCAGGTCCAATTGACCCTGTACGAAACGGATAAGAACGGCCACCGGAAAGTCTTTGGCAACCCGACGACTTCGACCCCGGAAGGCGAAGAGTTCAATCTGCTCTCGGGGGGCGAGGGCGCTTTCGTGGTCAACCAACGAGTTGAATGGGCTAAATATGGCGTCTGCGCTCACGGCATGGTACGCCGCCTGCGGGGGGATCAAGTGGATGTGGATGCGTCGATCGAAGTCCGGCAGAAGAAAAACGACGTGGCAGACGGCGAAGCTCTCACGATCGTCGGCCAAAGCGTGCGCACAATCAGGAAAGTGAATCTGGGTAAAGTCGTCCACATTGCTCTGGATGGTGAAAGCACACGTTTCCTCGACATGCGGATCACGCAGGTCTCGTCGCCGCAGACGGTGAACGAACGCAAAACAAGCAAAGGTCGCACGGAGTCACCGGCCAGATAAGCTTGTCACCTGCCGTCGTTCGAGGAAGTCCGGTTTCGCCGGACTTTTTTCTTTTTAGTCGATCGCATTTGGCACAAACGATTCGACCACGACTCCCCTCGTCTTGCCAGCCGAATACTGAAGGACACCGCAACTCTCCCTCGGCAACGTGCCGAATTGCTCGGCACTCACCACCTCGTCGAGGAGAGAAAAATGGGCTGGCTCTTCAAGTCCGGCTGCTCACGCCGAGACCTCAGCGCAGAACGAACCGAGGATTGGCGGCGGACGACGCCGGAGGGCGTGGTCGTCAAGACGACGTGCCTCGCCCACTGCTACCGGGGCGGATCGTTCTCAGGCGTGCTTTGGGCCGTCTGGGGGCGATCCTTCACCAGAGACGGCGTCGAAGTCCAGCCGAACGAACGCTGGATCGGATGCGACTTACTCCGAAGTCAGAAAGGTTTTGGCTGGGGGTACAAGGACATGGACGAGTCGATGGGGCCGTACTTCTATTCGTGCCCGCTCAAGTACCTTGACCTCGTGCCGATCGAAAAGTTCGGCGGTAACGCTGATTGGCGTGCAACGGTGCGGCGATACCACCAGCGCCAAGCCGAGAAACGGCGGAACCGGTTCGCTCGGGCAAGATGACCGTCCCGAGGCGGGTCAGGGGTCAAAAGAATTCCCATTCGCCGACCGCTTTTCTACGCTTCACTTTCTTCGCAATTCGATAGGCATCGATAGGAGCGCAGATCCAGATCAGCACGCCGACTCCAATGGGCGCTGCAATGAGCGAGGCGAAAAACATCGCAATCGCCTTCTTCGTTTGTCCCATAACGTCGCAAGCGGCTGGTCAGCATGTCGCTGCCTGAGTTGTCCGATCTTTCCGTGACGGTCAAAATTCTTCGCATCGCTCGTAAGAACGTAAGTGGCGTATGCATCGAACGCATCATGTAGGCGGCCAGGGATGGGTTTCGCCACCGTAGTCGGCCTGCCGTCGATTCCGGCAATGACGGCGGCCGCCTCGTTGAGTTCAACAGTCTTGAGGTGTCTGATCGCCCCCAAGATTCCTTCATTTATTGACGACTCGCCCAGTGCAGCCCAGGGAATCGATGGCAGCTTTGAAACGAGCAGGGCACGCCAACGAACCAACCCGCCATACTCGACGCCAAGGATTCCGCACAGATTCCTCGCTGGCAGAGGAACCGGCACGACTCCCGTTCGGACGGGATCGGCGATGGCGTTCGATAGTTCATTCCAACCACCGCAGACGGTGTAGACCTCCTTCAGTCGAGCAACTCGTGCTTCGACCTCTTTCGGCGAGACCGAGTCCGAAAACCGGAAAACCCTGTAATCGTCTCGGCCCCCCACCTTGACCGTGGTGCGGTTTCGGCTGTCCCGCTTTGGGACTCGTGAGTTGCGGGTCGGAGCGACCACTGGAACCGTTCCAAAGGGTGGTTTCGGCGAATCGGTACGAGGGGGCGAATCATATGCTTGTGGCACCCCGACCGCAACACTGTGGCACCCCTTGTGGCACCCCTTGTGCTGCCCTTTCGACAGGCAAGAACCCTCTCATAATGGCTGAAAAACACGCAAATCAATGAAAAAAGCCGACTTGCGATTCTTCGCAAGTCGGCTCTAGTGGAGGCGGCGGGAATCGAACCCGCGTCCTGTGATCCCTGAGTGACGGCCTCTACGTGCGTATTTCGTCGATTAAATCTCGCCCGGCCAAGGCTCAAGCGAACAAGGCCCCGGCCAGGCCAGCCACGACAAATCTCGCGCCGGCTGTTGAGGCGTGAACCGGCGCCAGCCTGAATTTGATGATCCAGCTTTTGGACTCCTCAGACGGGGATTCCGCAGCCAGAGCTACCTAGGTTAATTAGGCAGCGAGAGAAACCTGCTTTTCGGCAGATGTTGTTTGATCAGCTTTTTACGTGGCCCACTGATCAACCACGGCACGCCACCGACACCTACGGTGACCCAGTCAAATCCAATCGCCCCCTTTATTGGTTAAGGTCCTTTGGCCGTTCCTTCAAAAGCCTACCTCGGAAAGATCGAACGACCGACGCCCCCAATCCTATCGGCATCCCGAGCACCGTCAACCGCCCTCAGCCGCCCCGGCGGCAGTAGGCCCGAGAGTGCCTCCCAAAAATTGGGTCAATCTCACCCCCCCTATACCAAATCGAACTGTACCGACCCAATTTCTTGTCGGTCCCATCCCATCGGTTTGCGGGATCCAGAACATTTCGTCCTCGTTCTGTCCCGTCCCAATTCAGACTTCTCCATAACCAGTTGTCTCATCAGACGTTAACATGGGACAAGTGCGGCCATTTCGACCTGTCCCACCGTGTCCCGTTCCGCCTTACCCTTCTCGCATTCCGATGGACTTCGGCGAGCTCAGTCGAGCCGAGCCTCAGGGTCGAAGGCAGTCGAGCCGGAGAGGCCGGGTGAGGGCAGCTTTTATCTTCTGTGGACTTTGTCCCGTCCCAGTGTGTCCCGTCCCAACACATCCCGTCCCGAGCCGTCCCGTCCTCTTCGGCCCCTCGCCCGTTCCGATGGGAGAGGACGCGTGAGGGCCGTTTTGGTCTCCTTTGCGTCTAGTCGTGTCCCGTCCCAGCGGGCGCATCATTTCCGGGCGCCGGACAGGCGGTCGGCCTATCAAGTAGACGACTCGCCTGACTCGTGGCCCACAGCGCGCACCGCCGTTCCTTGGCGAAATCAATCATCCTGTAATTCTTTCACGAGTGATCGCTTTGCCAAGACCCGATTTTCCGAATTTCGCTCGGCAATCAAACCTCACACGAAGTTCGGCGGGCTCGTGACCTGGGTCGAGCGTGCAGTGGTTTTCGGTTGTTGTGTCAGTGAACGACGGGTAGCGTGACGAAAGAAACCACAACGGCATTTGCGTTGCTTTGGACGAAGAGGTCTACCTTGGCACTGTGGGCGATAGAGACCATTGGGATTACGGGCGGATTCTACGTGGCGATTGACGCGAGCCCGAGGCAGAGTCCACAGGCTTATATTTTCGACGCAGGATGGATGGAAGCTGACTTCGGGCTGCGAGATCTCGCCACCCTCGAGGTAACGACGATTTTGTTCAATTCCGCGCAAATGAATGAGGATTTCGTCTATGTAACGACGCTGCTCTACGATTCGGGCTTCATGTTCCAGGCTCGTTGCGAGCAGACGTTGAGGTCGCCGATTTCGCGGGAAACTCGCATGCGTTAATCGCGGCGATTCGCTCACGAATGCAGTCTGAAGAGGAAAAGAAAGCGTACGCATTGCTCGTCTTTAGTGCAGCGGTCCAACAACTGTCCGGCTTGGGAATCCAACCCTCTCCAAACAAGATAGGAAATCCGATGCACGCGTGTCAGATTGCAGCGTGGGTGTCGCAGTGGCTAAGAAGGTTCGCCCCAGAGCTTTTTCTCAGCAGTGCCGCGACCCAGGGCGTCGCAAATTAAGCTGGCGCGGCCGCAACTTTGCGGTAACCCGATCTTGCCCCATTTCGGGACAAGTGACTCTGTTGATCGACGCTTGCATTCAACAAATCTGGCTTGGATCCAGATGAACGCAGAGGCCGAAAGAAGATGTCAAATTCTAAGGACGGCATCCGCAGTCGCGACGCCAAAGACGCGAGCGTGGCGGGAGTCGACATGAAGCTCGAGGTGGTCGTCATCCCCGTCTCGGATGTCGACCGCGCGAAGGAGTTTTATGGGGGGCTCGGGTGGCGGCTCGACGCTGACTTCGCCGCCGGTGACTTCCGCGTGATCCAGTTCACGCCGCCTGGCTCCGGGTGCTCGGTCATTTTCGGCAAGAACGTCACCGCGGCGACACCCGGCTCCGCCCAGGGCCTGTATCTGATCGTCCCCGACATCCAGGCTGCCCGCAACGAGCTGCTTGGTCGCGGTGTCGAGATTAGCGAGGTGTTCCACGACGCCGGCGACAGGCACGAAGGCGCGGACGAGCCCTACTTGTTTGGGCGGCTCCGGGTCGTGGGTCCGGATCCGGAGCATCGCAGCTACCGTTCGTTCGCCTCGTTCAGTGATCCGGACGGCAATGGCTGGCTGTTTCAGGAGGTCACGACGCGGCTTCCCGGGCGAGTGGCCGGCGAGACGACGTACGCTTCGGCGGGCGACCTGTCGCAGGCGCTTAGGCGCGCCGCGGCTGCGCACGGGCAGCACGAGACACGAACGGGGCAAGCCGACCCCAACTGGACGGACTGGTACGCCGAGTACATGATGCGCGAGCAGGCCGGCGAAGAGCTTCCCCAATAAACAACGACCGGATCGTCATCGGTCGTGGCGCGTCCGGCGAGCACTCAATCGGCGCGCTGGACTAAGATGGCCTGCGATCTCTTAAAGGAGGTGCCTCGTGTCGCGGCATTTCGACGCAATCATCATCGGGACCGGCCAGGCAGGCCCGTCTTTGGCTGCGCGGCTTGCGGCCGCAGGCATGGCCGTCGCCATTATTGAGCGCCACAAGTTTGGTGGCACGTGTGTCAACACGGGATGTATCCCGACAAAGACGCTCATCGCCAGCGCGGACGCGGCCCATACGGCTCGGCGAGGCGCCGAATACGGTTTTGTCGTCAACGGCGATGTGCGCGTCGATATGAAACGTGTTAAGGCACGAAAGGATGAAGTTTCCGGACGGTCGAACCGGGGCGTCGAGGAATGGTTGCGGGGACTTAAAAATTGCACGGTCATCCAAGGCCACGCCCGCTTTCAGTCGCCCCGCGCAGTCGCGGTCAACGAGGAAGTCCTTGAAGCCGACAAAGTCTTCATCAACGTGGGTGGGCGCGCCTCGGTTCCCGCGATCCCGGGGATTCACGATGTCCCATTTCTCACAAACTCATCGATGATGGATGTCGACTTTTTGCCGGAGCACCTCGTCATTGTTGGCGGAAGTTATGTGGGGTTGGAATTCGCGCAGATGTATCGCCGTTTCGGGAGCGAAGTCACGATTGTCGAGAAGGGACCGCGCTTGATTGCACGCGAAGACGAAGATGTTTCCGAAGCGGTGCGCGAAATTTTGGAGATTGAAGGGATCCGGATTCGGCTGAATGCAGAATGCATTTCATTGGCGAAGCGCGACGGCCATATCGCCGTCGGCACCAATTGCGACGAAGCTCTGCCGGACGTATTGGGAACTCATCTTCTTCTGGCGGTGGGACGGACTCCTAATACCAACGACCTGGGTCTCGATAGGGCCGGGGTTGCGACCGACCAACCGGGCCACATCATCGTTGACGACCAACTGCAAACGAACGTGCCTGGCATCTGGGCCCTGGGTGACTGCAACGGCCGCGGCGCCTTTACGCACACTGCGTACAACGACTATGAGATCGTCGCCGATAATCTCCTCAACGCAGACCATCGCCGCGTGTCGGACCGAATCCAGACCTACGCCTTGTATACAGATCCGCCGCTGGGTCGATGCGGAATGACGGACGCCGAAATCCGGAAATCCGGCGCACTGCACTTGTTGCGAAACATCCGATGAGCCGAGTGGGCCGGGCGGTTGAGAAGGGCGAGACGCAAGGATTTATCAAGATCACAGTTGATGCGGAAACAAAACAGATTCTGGGTGCTGCGATTCTTGGGACCGGAGGCGATGAAGTCGTTCAAGTGTTGCTGGACGTCATGTATGCGAAGGCCCCGTATACGGTAGTAAAGCGCGCGATGCATATTCACCCGACGGTCGCAGAATTTCTTCCCACTGTGTTGTCCAAACTGGAACCCTTTGCGTAGCAGGCAGTAAGCGGCCGCATGCTGAGGCTTGCCTCCCGAGTAGACCTTGTGACGAAGCCAACGAAAATTGTTCTTGATGCCCTTTCGAGCTGTGGGCTACTGCTCAAGCAAGACAAGCTCCTCTCGAATGTCGTCACACTCTTGACCGGCGAGAGCTTGCGAACTTCGTGGTGGTCGCATCCGAAAGGCCGCTTGATTTTTGCAGTTCTGGCGGAACTCGCCGATCATCCCGACGTGCTTTTTGTAAAACTTCTTGACGGGAAGGACGCGTTGGTGCATCGGCGGCTGTGGCCGGCGTTGCTGGCGGTGGTGACGGCGGGGGAACCCTGGCAATTGCAGAATCTGTCCGCGGCCAGCCGGAAACTTTTGGCAAATCTGAATGAGTCGAAGGCGGCCGTTCGTTCGAGTGGCCCGGCGGTCAAGGAGATCGAGATGCGGCTGCTCGCTCATGCCGAGCAGGTTCACACCGAGTCGGGGCGGCATGAAATCGTTCTTGAGCCTTGGTCCGTTTGGCAGCGGCGCCTGCGAGTCAAGCCGTTGCGTTCCCCGACTGCCGGTAGCGCGGCGCTCGGGCGGCAACGAATCGAAGAGGCCGTCGCGGCGATCGGGGCACCGTTGTCGGCACTGCCGTGGGCGGCGAGACGCCTGCGGCCCAAGCGAAATGGGGCTCGCGATTGAACGGGAATTGCAACTGTAACCTCAAGGCCGTCGGGCGTGTCAGCCTTTCAGGTCGTTTGGTATTTTGCTCAAAGCGGTAAGCCTGAGTTACGAGGACACGCCCAATGCTCCACACGCTCAAGGAACTGATCATCAATCAATTTGAGGCGGCTCTCAGTACGCTGAATGCCTGCATCGACAAGTGCCCCGAAGCGGCCTGGAACGGGCCGGTTGTCAATCTCAAGTTTTGCCAGGCCGCCTTCCACGCGCTGTTTTACACCGATTACTACCTCGGCCAGACCGATGAGGACTTCCGCCGAGAGCCTTTCCATCGCGACAACGCGCACGTCTTTCGCGACTACGAGGAGCTGGAACCGAGGCCGCCAGTCCACGTCTATGAGCGAGCCTGGGTCAAGACTTACTTGCAGTACTGTCGAAAGAGGTGCCACGAGGTTGTTGGTGCGGAAACGGCCGAGTCGCTCACGGCCAAGACGAAATTCCCTCGCAAGGATTTTTCCCATGCCGAACTGCACGTCTACAACATCCGGCACCTGCAACATCATGCCGCCCAGTTGAGCATGCGACTGCGGATCGATTCGCAGATCGACGTGCCGTGGTTTCGCTCCGGCTGGAAAGAGGTCTGATCGCCGAGGAGGGCCGGCTGAAGGTCCGGAGGCCCGACGGGGGCGTCGCGAGGGCGGTTTGGTTATAACCGTGCTGAGACGTCCGCGCTCAAAAAGGCCAACCGAGATTTCGCAATGGGCTGTCTGCTGCCGTGCCTTGCGGTCCTAATGCCGCGGGTCGTGATGTTTTTTATTCTTCTGCTGACGAACTGGTTCGCGTTGGCCTATCAGACCTTGATCTGGCCGCTGTTGGGCTTCTTTTTCATGCCCTACACGACGCTGGCCTACATGGCGGCGATGCTCCAAAACAATCACCAACTCCAAGGTGGCTGGCTGGTGCTGGTGATCGTCGCGGTCATTGTCGATTTGGGTGCGCATGAGCGCTCGGCAAGGCCGGTCTATTACTACCGAAAAGGATGATCGGTGCGGGCTGGCCGAACGAGCCGTCTGCCGTCAAATCTATGGTGATGCACACAATCGAACTCGGCCCGGAAACTCTCCGCGGCTACTTTTCCCGCGACGTCACGCCGGCGGTGACGATTGATTCCGGCGACACCGTCTGTTGCCAGACGCTCGATGCCGGCTGGGGAGGCCTGGAGCAGGTTGACCCGTGCCGCGCGCCGATTTCCTTTGAGCCGCGAGACCGTGGCCGCGATTTTGGCCACGCGCTCACTGGACCGATCGCCGTCCGCGGCGCGCGGCCCGGCATGACGCTCGAAATTCGCTTTCGCACGATTCGCGTCGGCGCCTGGGGCTGGTCGGCAGGGGCGAAGCTGCCGAGCCAGTTGGATGCTCGGCTCGGGCTTGGCGGAGGTGCCAGCGGACCTCCCCCGGTGATCACTGTCCCGACCGGCGAGCAGGTGACGCTCTGGACGCTCGAGGCGGACAAGCAAATGGCCCGGACCCATTCGGGTCTGTCGATCGCGACGCGGCCCTTCCTGGGTGTGGTGGGCATGCCAGCCGACGAGCCGGGGATCCAGACGACCTTCCCGCCGCGCTTCTGCGGCGGCAACCTCGACTGCAAAGAGTTGGTCGAGGGGAGCAGCCTGTTTCTGCCAATCGCGGTCGAGGGCGGATTGCTGTCGCTCGGCGACGGCCACGCGGCCCAGGGAGACGGCGAGGTCGCCGGCCCGGCGTTGGCCTGCCCGATGGCGCGAGTCGAGGTCGAGATCGTTCTCCATCCCGATCTGCGCTTGAGCATGCCGCGGGCGAAGACCCCCATCGGGTGGCTGACATTCGGCTTTCACGCGGACGTCAACGAGGCCTGGGCGCTGGCGACGGAAGAAATGCTCAAGCTGATGGGCGAACTGTATCACTTTCCCCCAAAATCGGCCCTCGCGCTGGCAAGCCTGGTCGTCGATCTGCGTATCACCCAAGTGGTCAACGGAGTTCGCGGCGTGCACGCGGTGCTTCCGCACGGCGCGATCCGGGGCGCTGGATCCGAAGAGGGCCGTGCATCGTGACTCTGTTGCAGGTGGCAGAAAGGTTCGTCGATCGGATCAACGCCGCAGACGTCGCCGGCCTGGCCGCGCTGATGACCGAGAATCATCGTTTCATCGACTCCCTCGGCAATGTGGTCAGCGGCCGAGAGGCAATGAAAGCCGGATGGGCGGGCTATTTCAGCATGGTGCCCGATTACCGACTGACTGCCCAACAGTGGCTGTGCGACGGACCCGTCGCGGTGATGCTCGGAACGGCAAGCGGCACCTACAGTCCGGACGGCTCGCTCCGACCCGAGCGCCGCTGGACGACGCCGGTTGCGTGCCGCGCGGCAGTGCGGGGAGACCTGGTCGCAGGGTGGCAGGTCTACGCCGACAACGAGCCAATTCGGCAAATGATGCGAATGAGTCCCCAGGGGCTCGTCCCTGATCCCTCATCGTGATCCGCCCGCACCTGGTGTGACTTTTCGCCACGAAGCCACGAACGCGCCAAGAAAAACAGGTGAGCTCAGAATCGTAGGGTCGGTTCAGCGAGGCAAAGCGAGCGCGGCTCGCCTGTCTTCGACCCTGAGGCTCGGCTCGACTGAGCTCGCCGAAGTCAGACCCGAAGGGAGCGCGTCGAAATCCGAAGTCATGCCCATCATTTATACGGGTCGTCGTTTCGGTTTCCGTCGCCTCGCAGGTCTTTGGTTCACGAAAATCAACGCGCGAAATCGTGGCAAAACGAACTGCGTTGCTAATCACATTGAATTCCAGTTGATCCAGGTCAGGAGCACGCTCATTTCGACGACTTTGGTAAAGCGCTTGCTGGTGACCTTCGACATTGGTTCGAGGCGTCTGACTGAGCCAGAAAGCCGCCGCCCATGCGAATCAGATGGCCGGTTAACTCGGTCTCTTTTGTTGTCCATCGCAATCGCGCTTAAGCTGGAACCGCTCGGGCGTCATCGTGGCCCAATCTTCAAGCGCGTGCCTTTGTTCCCCGTCTCGCGCGGGACGGATGGAAGACGAATGGTTGGCCCGCTGCGATCTTCAAAACCGGAAACCTTCGATTCGACGAGATTTCGGGAATTTGATTTCAGACATGAGAATCCCGGAATGCGGATCTCTGGGAATTCGGCGACTGTGTTCTGGGTCGCAGCAAACCTGAAATCCACCTTTCTCGCTTAGTGGACGCAGAAGTCGTACCCGGACCTCGCGACCCCGCGGAATTCAGGTCGGTACAGATTGTGCCCTCTGGTCGACGTCTACTGGACTGCGGCCGACGATCCCACGCATGACGAACGATCAGAACGACGCACTCATTCGACCCCCGTTTCCGAGAAGGGTCGTACTTGTTCAGACGCATGGGCAATCATCAGGGCGACGGAACGCCTGTCACCGACCTGGATCCATTTCCATCTCCGGATTTCGGGGATGTCGTCGCCATGCTTGGCGATGTACTGTTTGTGGCGAATACGCGGCGCCAACGCGCCTTTTTTTAGATTTGCGGTTGCGGTCGTTGCGTCTTGAATCCTTACGATGTGCTCGTGACCTCGACCTTCCGGCCGTCGACCGAAGCTGGCGCCGCGGAAGGCTGTGGGTGTTCTGTACGCTCGATGTACCACCGAATGACGTAGTAGAAGACCGGTGTCAGGAAGATGCCGAACAGCGTCACTCCCAACATCCCAGAGAAGACGGCCGTGCCCAGCGCTCGGCGCATTTCGGCACCGGCCCCGTGCGCGATCATCAGGGGCACGACCCCCAGGATGAAAGCGAACGAGGTCATGATGATCGGGCGCAAACGGCTCCGGCAGGCGGCGACGGTCGCGTCGAATCGCGACTGTCCGGCATCCTGATTCGCCTTCGCGAATACGACGATGAGAATGGCGTTCTTCGTCGCCAAACCGACCAGGACGATGAATCCCACCTGGACGAAGATGTTGATGTCCGACTTGACGATCGCCACGCCCGCCAGCGAGGCAAGCAAGCACATCGGCACGACCAGGATGATCGCCAACGGGAGCGAGTAATTCTCATACTGAGCCGCGAGCACAAGGTAGACCAGAACCACAGCGCCGGCAAACGCGTAGTAGGCGGCGTACCCCTCCAACAGCTGCAGGTAGGTCAGCTCGGTCCACTCGTAGGCCATGCTCTTGGGCAGTTCCTCTTTTGCCAGGCCCCCGATTCGTGAGATCACGGTGCCCGAGCTGACTCCCGGGAGGGAGGCCCCGTTGAGTGCGGCGGCCGTATGCATGTTGTACCGGGTGATCATCGTCGGACCGCCGATGTCCTCGATCGTGGCGACCGTCGCAAGCGGGAGCATGTCGCCGGAGGCGTTGCGCACGTTAAGCTGCCGCACGTCTTCGGCCTTGAGGCGGAAAGCGGAATCCGCCTGAAGATTGACCTGCCAGGTTCGCCCGAATCGGTTGAAGTCGTTGGCGTAGTACCCGCCGAGATAGACCTGCAGCGTGTTGAAGACGTCGTTGAGCGAGACGTTCATTGTCTTGCATTTGGTCCGATCGATGTCGATATAGAGCTGTGGCGCGTTCGCGCGAAAACTGCTGAACAGGCCCGCAATTCCCGGAATCTTGCTCCCCTTGTCGGCCAGGTTCTCCGACTGCCCCTGCAGCTGGTCGAGCGGCAAGTCCCCCAGGTCCTCGACCATCAGCTTGAATCCGCCCGCGTTGCCCAAGCCGTCGACTGCTGGGGCACCGAAGACTGACACCTGCGCCTCGACGATGTCGGCGAAGAATTCCTTCTGCAGCTTGCGGGCGATTTCACCGCCGCTGAGCGCGTGATCGTGCCGGTGCTCAAACTCGTCGAGGATGATGAACATCGAGCCCAGGTTCGAACCGACCGCGTTCAGCACGAATGATTGTCCGGGGATGCCGATCGTATGAATGACACCCTTTGTGTTCCGCGCCTTGTCTTCCACGCGCTTTAGACAAGCGACCGTTCGCTCGAGTGAGGCCGAATCGGGCAACTGCACGTCGACGATCAGGTAACCCTTGTCCTGTGACGGAATGAACCCCGTCGGAATGTGCGTCATCCCGAAATACGTCAACCCAAGCAGTCCCCCGTAGATCAATAGCACGATCACGGAAATCCGCAGGCTCGCTCCCACCACGTGACCATACGCGTGGGCCACGACCTCAAAACCCCGATTGAACCACTTGAAAAATCGAGACAAGATCCTGTTCACCGTCTTGGCAATCAGAGAACCGACAATGACGCCCGGGATCCAGAGCACGAACCAGAAGAGCCACGCCTTCCAGGCGGCCTCTCCCTCTGCGTGGGTCGCCCAACCCAAGGCGGGCAATGCGCGATTCCAGAGAAGTTCGGCGCCGGCCCACCCCAAGAGAGCTGCGTAGCCCCACCACGGCAGTGCTTCGCGGGTGTCCTCATGTCCCTCGCCGCCGTGGTGGGCGTTCTGGAAGATCAACACGGCGCGCGATGGCGTCATGGTCATGGCGTTGATCGCCGAAATGACCATCGAGGCCGCAATCGTCAAGGCGAATTGCCGATAGAACTGGCCGCTGATCCCACCGATCAGTGCGCTCGGAAGGAAGACCGAACACAAGACGAGCGTGATCGCGATAATGGCGCCGGTGATTTCGCCCATCGCCTGGATCGTCGCCGTGCGCGCATCGAGGCCCTGGGCGAGCTTTGTCTCGACGGCCTCGAGCACAACGATCGCGTCGTCAACCACGATGCCGATGGCCAAGACGAGTCCGAAGAGGGTCAGGTTGTTGAGCGTAAACCCCATCAAATACATGACCGCGAAAGTGCCGATGAGCGAGACCGGCACGTCGATCATCGGCAGGATCATCGCCTTCCAGTCCTGCAGGAACAGAAGCACGACGACCGCCACCAAAATTACAGCGTCGCGCAGCGCGTGAAAGACTTCGTCGACGGACTCTTGGATGAAGGGGGTCGTGTCGTAGACGATGTCGTAATGCATGCCCTGGGGAAAACGGGCCGCCGCGAGTTCCTTCATCTTCTCGCGGATGCTCTTGGCCGTTTCGATCGCGTTCGATCCCGGCAACTGGTAGACCACCAGGCCGATCGACGGCTTGCCATCCAGCGTGCAGCGGGTGTCCTGGTTCTTGGCGCCCAGCTCCAATTTTGAAACGTCCTTAAGACGGACGACTTGTCCTGACGGGCCCGCCTTCACGACGATCTGTTCGAACTCTTGCGGTTCGACGAGACGCCCCAATGTGCTGAGCGTGTACTGAAAATCCTGCCCTGCCGGCACGGGCTGCTGCCCGATCTGCCCGGCGGCCACTTGCACGTTTTGCTCTTTGAGCGCGTTAACGATGTCGCCGGCCGTGAGGTTTCTGGACGCCAGCTTTTCGGGATCGAGCCAGACCCGCATGCTGTAGTCCTGTTGGCCCATATACGCCACGTCCCCGACACCATCGAGCCGTGCCAAGTCGTCGCGGATGTTGATCGTGGCGAAATTGCTCAGCCCGAGTTGATCGAACACCGGCTTGTGGGTCTTGGGATCTTCGTCCGACGTGAAATTCACGACGAGCAAAATGCTCGGCGACTTCTTCTTTGTGGATACGCCCGTGGCCTTCACGGCGTCGGGGAGCTGCGGCATCGCCAGGGCGACCCGGTTCTGCACGAGCACCTGGGCCATATCCAGATTGGTGCCGAGCTGAAATGTCACCGTCAGGTTGTAGCCGCCGTCGTTCGTCGACTGCGACGACATGTAGAGCATGTGCTCGACGCCGTTGACCTGCTGCTCGATGGGCGCGGCAACGGTGTCGCGGACGACTTTGGCGCCGGCTCCCGGGTACGTGCACGACACCTGCACGGTCGGGGGCGTGATCTCGGGATATTGGGCAATCGGCAGGGTCTTCACGGCTGCGAAGCCGGCCAACAAAATCACGGCGGAGATCACCACGCCGAGGACGGGTCGATCGATGAAGAATCGCGCCATTGGACGGACCGTCCCTGCTTTCGACTCGTGCCCGCTAGTGATGATTGCTCGACGAGTCTTTCGCCTCTTCAGGAGCCGCGTTCTTCGTGGACCTGGCCGCGATGGCCTCGCCGGGGCGGCTACGCATGTCGCCCGTAGTGGGGGCAACGATTACCCCGGGCCGCACCCGTTGCAGGCCGTCGATAATGACCCGCTCGCCTGCGGCCAAGCCGTCGGTGATCACCCGCAGTCCCTCATGCATGGGACCGAGCTCCACCGGACGAAAGACGACCTCGTTCTTGTCGTTGACGACATACACAAACTTGCGCGCCTGGTCGGAGCCGATCGCACGGTCCGCGACCAGCAGCGTCGGCTTGGGCTTGCCAATGGGAAGACGAATCCTCGCAAAGAGGCCGGCTTCCAGCACTCGGCGACCCACGGGAGGCTTGGGGTTCGGAAATGTGCCCCGCGTGCGAATCGTCCCAGTCGAGGGATTGACGCGGTTTTCGACGAAGTCGATCCTGCCCTTGTGCGGATATCCTTTGTCTGTCGTCAGACCCATGTAGACCGGGATTACCTGGTCCTTTCCGCCCTCGAGTTTGCCCTCTCGGACCTGCTGCATGAGCGAGAGAAATGTCCGCTCGTCGGCGTCGAAATAGACGTAGATCGGATCAACCGACACAATCGAGGTCAGCACCGTCTTGTTGGCGTCGACAAGGTTCCCGGCCGTCAAATCGCTGCGGCTGATTTTTCCACTGATCGGTGCTGCGATCTTCGAGAAATCGACATTCAACTGCGCACGGTCGACTTTCGCCTTGGCCGACTCGACTTGAGCGTCAGCCTCCTTCTTGTCGGCAAGGGTCTGGTCGTACTGAGCAGCCGTGATGGCCCCCTTGGCCTTCAGGGCCTCGGCGCGCCGAAAGTCGAGAGTCACTTTTTCTTGATGAGCCAGGGCCGTGTCGCGCTGGGCTTTGGCCGCGGCCAAGTCGGCTTGAAATTCCCGGTCGTCGATCTCGTAGAGCGGCTGACCTTTTTGAACCTCGTCGCCGTCCTTGAACAAGACTGCGTTGAGGAAGCCGGTAACGCGTGCCCGAATCTCGACTGTTTCCGCCGAATCGGTGCGTCCCGTGTAGTCGACTGCATCGACGACGGCTTCCTCGACCGGTGGGCTCACGACAACAACTGTCGGCGGCGGCTGGGCGACAGAATCGGCCTGCGATTGATCGCAGCCGACGAGCGCGAAAATTGCCGGGAACAACAAGCACCACGCGTTGATTTCGGGCCGTTTCATGTCCGTTCGGTCCCGTAAGCAAAAGTCCGTTCGGTGCTGTACGCAAATGTCGTTACGCGATGTACGTTCGACCCCAGTAGGCAAATGCTCGTGACCAAGCACCGTTCGGTCCCGCAAGCAAAGAGAGCGACGACCGCAAATCCTTCTCACCGACGATCGTGCTCGGTCTTAGTGACGCGTTCGCCGACGCCCACGCTCGGACACCGCGAACTCTAACGATTGGATCGGAGCGAATCGCAGACGCGGTTCTCTCGCACGAATTTTGAGGAAGTTCGTGAAGGGTTGCTGTATATTAAGACTTCGCAATTTATTTCGCACGTCAAATCTTTGACTTTCCTGGAAAAATCGAGGTCGCGGTTACCAGCGGCCAAACTCCGACGCCGCGATTCCCCGACTTGAAGCGCGGGTTCTCAGAGTCCGTGGACTCGCCTCGGAACGTCACAGCGCTTTCAGCAGCCGCGAAGGGTTCGAGCTGATGTAAGAACCTGAGCCACAGGTCGTGACCATGGGACGAAACGACAAACAGAAGGCCGACCCGGCCAAGCGAGAGAAGCTCAAAGGCAAAGAGTACCTGCGGGAGTTGAAGCAGCTTCACGTCGAACTGGTCAAGCTCCAAGAATGGGTCAAACACAAAGGGCTCAAGGTCTGCATCGTCTTTGAGGGGCGGGACGGCGCGGGAAAGGGAGGCACGATCAAGGCCCTCACGGAGAGGGTGAGCCCCCGCGTGTTCCGCGTGGTGGCCTTACCCGCTCCGACCGAGCGCGAAAAATCTCAGATGTACCTGCAGCGCTACGTGCCGCACCTTCCGGCCGCCGCCGAAGTGGTGATCTTCGATCGCAGCTGGTACAACCGCGCCGGGGTCGAGCGCGTGATGGGATTCTGTCCCGAGGAACAGGTGCAGCGGTTCCTGCAGATCACGCCCCTCGTCGAGAAAGCGATCGTCGACTCGGGAATCGTGCTCCTCAAGTACTGGCTCGAAGTCAGTCCCGAGGAGCAGACGCGGCGGCTCGAAGCGCAGATCCAGAGACGGGCGAAAAACCTGGAAGCTCTCGCCGATGGATCTCGAATCGTACAGCCGCTGGTTCGACTATTCGCGGGCGCGAGACGCCATGTTTGAAGCGACCGACACACCGTGGGCGCCCTGGTTCGTCGTCCGGTCCGACGACAAGAAACGGGCCCGATTGAACATCATCAAGCATTTTCTCGGTCACATCCCTTACAAAAAGGCGCCGCGCGACAAGGTCGAGCTACCCAAACGACAAAAAGTGAAGGACTACCGCGAGCCCGATTACCCGTTCAAGTTCATTCCGGAGCCCTATTGACCGGCCAATCCGAAGGAGCAGTGCCATGGCAGACATCAGCGCATTTTTGAGGCGACTCGACGAACAAGTGGCCCAAGCCCGGACCAAGGTCGAGCAAAAGCAAACCGAGATTCAACAAGGTTACGAAGCGCGCACCGAACGATACCGCACCTTTCTTCGCGTGATGGAAGACCTGCGTGGGGTTGCGCAGGTGCGCCTTGAAAAGCTCGGCGAGCACTGCAAATTCGAGGCAAAGCCGAGCGAGGACGCTGACGGCAAGAGCGTTCTGCTCAATTTCCAGACTCCGGTCGCCCGCGTGCGGTTGCGACTCTCCGCGACCCATGACATGGAGATCCGCAATCTTGTGCTCACCTATGACCTGGAGATTTTGCCGATTTTCACCAGGTACAACCCGCACGCCGAGCTGCAGATCCCGCTGGACAAGGTGGATCGAGCAAAAGTCGAAGCCTGGGTCGACGATCGGCTGATCGAGTTCGCGCAAACCTACGTCACGATCCATTTCACCGACGAATACCACCAGGATCATATGGTCACGGACCCGGTGGCCAACGTCCGTTTTCCGCAAGCATTCGCGCAATCGAAACTCGAGCGGGGCGGCAAAACGTACTACTTCATCAGCGAGCAGACTCGTCGCGACTTCGAGAAGCGTCGGTAGTTAGAGATTTGGCGAAACAAAGCAGGCACTCGCTGCTGAATGAACCTCGATTCGATTCAAACTCCGTAACCACGCATTAGCGAACTTGTTCCGTCACCTTTTCTTGTTAGGGCTTACGACGATGCGCGTTCCCAATTTGTTGAAAATCAGTGGTCTACTGTGTGCGATTCTTTTCTTTCTTGGGACGGGGACCACGTTCGGGCAGTTCGACGACTTGATGCTTCGCGTCCCCGGCGGAGCAAACGCCTTGGTCCTGATCGACGTCGATGCCTTTTATTCCAGTCCGATGGCGATGAGCAAAGGTTGGAAAGCGACGTTCGAGAGGAAATGGAGCGAGCAGCCGATCCTGTTGCCGCCTGAGGCGAAGCGTTTTGTGCTCGCCTCCCATCTCGATCCGCTCAACAATTTGCGATCCGATTGGGAGGCGGCCGTCGTAGAACTGGGTACTCCGGTCCCGATGACGACCATTGCCCGGGCAGAAGGGGGCTATCTCGACTCGATCGATTCAACACCCGTTGTTTGGACGCCCAGCCACGCCTATTTTGTTCAGCTCGACAATCAGTTGCTCGGCATTTTGTATCCTGATGATCGCCAGGCCGTTGCACGTTGGTTGATGCTTTCCAAAAGCGGTCAAAACGCACCGCTATCGCGCTATCTCAAGGACGCGACAAAACGGCTCCGGTCTGCGGGACAAATTGTGCTGGCCGTCGATCTGGCCAACGTGGCTCAGCCTCACCGACTCGATCGAGCGATCAAGGACTCGGGGATTTTGAACGGCAAGGACGTCAGCCCGATGGCGGTGGCCGCAGCGTTTTCGAGCCTGAAGGGGGTGACGGTCGCGATCGACTTCCACAGCCAGCCGATGACGGAAGCACGGATCGACTTCTCAGGCAATATTCGCGCGATCCGGCCGTTCGCGAAGGAGCTGGTGCTGACGGCCATGAATCGGTTTGGGATGCCCCTCGAGGATCTAAAAGGCTGGAAGGTGACCACCGACGCCGACTCGATCACTTTGCGCGGCATGCTGACCGAAAAGGGATTGCGGCAGCTCTCGAGCTTCCTCGAGCTGCCGACCACGAAGTTCAGCACGCTGGCCAAGGAGTCGGAAAGCAAGGAGGATCCGATGAAGGCCACCGTCGATGCGTCGCTGCGGTACTTCAAAACGTTGGAAAAGCTGATCGAGGACCTTCGTGGGGGAATTAATACGGACGCCAAGAGCGCGTGGTACGAGAAGACCGTGCGCAAAATCGATAACATGCCGATTCTGCACGTCGACGACGAGCTGTTGGCCTTCGGCGCGAGCACGGCCAAGGCCTTGCGCGGGACGGCAGAGCAGGGACGCACGATTGGCCGCCAAAATTCCGAAAACCAAATCGCGGCCGTTGCCTCCTATGGCAACTACTATGACGGCTACGGTGGCTACTACAGCAACGCCGGCAATCTCCCGATTTTGCAGACCCAGGCGATCAACGCTAGCAGCACGAACCGCACCCGTGGCATGCAGGCGATCAATAACGGAATGGGAGACATCCGCCGCAAGATGACGAAGAAGTACCAGGTCGAATTCTGAGCCGTGATCGGACTGCGTTAATCAGGGCGGTAATGGTCGCAGTCGCTGGACCGCAGCGGAATTCGGGCTTTGCGACCACCAAAGGCGCGTCGAGACTCGCGGCCGCGACGCTCAGCGCTCGCTGCTCGTGAATCTCGATGCGGCAAAGAAACTGCGCGGTACTCATCGACCACGGTTTGGGTGCATTGGCATTCGGCGAAATTTCGTGGCCCTAGTGGAGTCAAACGATACCCACACTTGTTCGGAACGGGATCCTTGCGATTCTGGCGTAGCGGTCTCCGAAAATCCTCGAATACGCGATGGAGTTGCACCCAATCGTTGATAGCCCGTCAGGTCGTTGGCGATCGGCGTTTCCGCCGGCCAAATGGCTTTCCGAATACCGCGGCAGCTGGCTCACAAACGATGCCGTGGCCGGGGTCACGTTGGCCGCGTATGCCGTGCCCGTTGCGTTGGCTTATGCTTCGTTGGCGGGGTTACCCCCGCAGAGCGGAGTCTACTGCTATCTTGCTGGTGGATTGTTCTACGCGCTCTGCGGCACCTCGCGCCAATTGGCGATCGGCCCGACTTCGGCAATCTCGATGCTTGTTGGGACAACGATCGCAGGCATGGCCGCGGGCGACGCCGACCGCTGCACGGAAATCGCCGCACTGACCGCCCTGCTGGTCGCCGTACTCAGTGCAGGCGCTTGGGCATTTCGGCTGAGCAGGTTGGTGAATTTCATAAGCGAGACCATTCTGCTCGGCTTCAAGGCGGGCGCCGCACTGACAATTGCCATGACCCAGCTCCCAAAGCTGTTTGGGGTCAAAGGAGGCGGCGAACATTTCCTTGAACGCGCTTGGATCCTCGGCGAGCAAATTGGCACCACGAATCTCACTGTGCTCGGATTCGGATTGGTCGCGATGGCAATATTGCTTGCCGGTGAAAAGCTGTTGCCGGGTCGCCCTGTCGCCTTAGCGGTTGTCGCCGTCGCGATTATCGTGGTTTCATTCACGTCGATTGATGAGTACGGCGTAGCGACAGTGGGTCAACTGCCGCAGGGATTACCTGGGGTACGGTTTCCCTCACTTCGGCCTCGCGAAATCGACGGCATTCTGCCGCTGGCTTCGGCGTGCTTCATTCTGGCATACATTGAGGGAATCTCGGCAGCTCGGACCTTGGCCAAGAAGAATAACTATGCGATCTCGCCGCGAACGGAATTACTCGGTCTCGGAGTGGCCAATTTTGCGGTGGCTCTCGTCCACGGCTTTCCGGTCGCTGGGGGTCTTTCCCAATCGGTCGTGAATGATAAGGCTGGCGCCAAGACGCCGCTCGCCCTGATCTTTGCGTCGGCGATGCTGGCGGTTTGCCTGCTGTTCCTGACAGGCCTGCTCAGGAACCTGCCGACTGTCATCCTCGCAGCGATTGTGCTGGTCGCCGTCCGCGGATTGATCGACATCGCAGAGTTGCGCCACCTGTTCCGTGTCAGTCGATTCGAATTCTCAATGGCAGTCGTGGCGCTTGTCGGCGTGCTGCTGCTCGGAATCCTAAAGGGAGTCTTGCTGGCCGCCGCTGTCTCGCTGTTGATGCTGTTGGGGAGCGCGTCACGCCCCCATGTCGCCATCCTCGGTCGCATTCCAGGATCGCGACGATACTCTGACCTCGCGCGACATCCAGACAACGAACCGATCCCCGGAGCGCTCATATTTCGTGTTGAAGGGTCGCTCTTGTACTTCAATGTCGATCACGTCCGCGATGTGATTTGGAGACGAATTGCCTCAACAGAGCTTCTCAGACTTGTGGTCTGCGATCTCTCTAACTCTCCCGTTGTCGACGTCGCCGGTGCGCGAATGCTCGCCCGATTGCATCAGGATCTCGTCGCCCGTGGAATCGCTATGCGCGTTGTGGAGGCGCATGCGAAGGCCCGGGACCTCTTACGTGCGGAAGGTGTTGAAGACCGCACCGGCTATCTCGGACGCCACCTCACCGTCGATGTTGTCGTCTCGGACTTCGAACTTTCCTCGCTGCACGACTGACGGGGGATACGCAGGTCACACCGCCGCTTATAAGCGATAAGTCGGTTATGGTCGCGATCCCTGGCCGCTTGGATAAAAGGCCTTCCTTGCAAATTCGAGATCCCCGTAGATCTCGAGAAGCTTGTCAAGGCGCACCAGCCGCATAACTTCCATCACCGGGCCAGAAATGGCTGCCAATTTGACTTCTCCCCCTCGCCGCCTCAGCTTGGTTTGCAAAACGATAAGTGATGCGATTCCGAGACTTGAGATAAACCCCACGTTACGGCAGTCAATTATGATCTTTGAGTGGCCTGCATCGAGATGTCCCCGTATCTGCCGATCAAAGTCTGGGGCTGATGCGGAATCAAGATTGCTACGCAAAACGATGGCCAGGATATCACCGTCGATAATCTCTGACAGGAAGGGCTCATCTTGGATCACGTTTACGACCCGTCATCTGCGTACAGAAAAGTCCGAACGTCGCCATCCATCGAGTGAGGTCAAATGAATTGTGGGGCACTCGAACACCCAGGTTCAAGGCACGTTTTTCAAGAACTCGATCTTTTTCGCAGGCCGTTCGAAAATCGACGCATTTTCGGTTTGAACCACTGGCGCGAGCGAAGCGGTTCGGCCGACAACCTCGTCGTCGGCCGGCATTGGCCACTCGGCCACGCTGTTCGGGCGGCGGGGCCGCATTGTGCCTTCAGCCGGACTTCGGGCGAATGACCGCAGGGTGCGGTGATTGCAAGCAAAGCGAACTCGCCGCAGAAAGCGCTGAGCGCGTAACCCAACGAGGACGACACCGGATCCAGGGCCGTGCCCTGGCGCGAGCCGGCCTTCACTTTCCTGCGGAGGCGGTGGCCGGATGTCGCGCATGCGCGCTCAAGAACTCGTTCAAGGCTTCCGTAAACTTAGGGCTCCGGAACGTGCTCGGATGATCGCCGTTCGCGACGATCACGACTTTCAAATCGGCGAGCACGCCCGCCATGCAATCGACGCCGACTTTCAGCGGATCTTTCTCGCCGATGATCGCGAGCACGGGCACCTTGTTGTTCTCGAGCTGCTGCCTGGTGAGCGTCAGGTTCCGCATGCCTCGAATGCAAGCGGCCAGCGCCTTGGGATCGTTGTTGGCCATGAACTGCTGGTCGCGAGCCGTCAGTTGCTCGCTCGTGGGGGCGGGACGGCCCGGGGGGCGTGAGTGCCTTCATCAACGGCGCGATGCCGTTACCCGACTCCAGCGATTTTGCGAACGACTCGATGGTCGTGTGATCGTCCTCCGCGCGGCTCCAGCCTGCGCCCCGACGACCGCGCAGACGACCCGCTCCGGATGGGTGACAACCAACTTCTCCGTGATGAATCCGCCCATTGAATAGCCGACGATGTGCACCTTTTCGATCTGCAAATGATCCAGCAACCGGATGACGTCTTCGACCATCTCCGGGCCATACTTCTCGATCTCGTAAGGCTTGTCGCTGCGGCCGTGTCCCCGATTATCCAGGGCGATCACGTGGTAATGCTTGCTGAGATTGCCGAAGATCCCCGGCTGCACCCAACTCATCGCGGCGGTGCTTCCGCCCCCGTGAATCAACACGACGGGTTCGCCTTCTCCCTCCGTGATGTAGTCAATGTTGACCCCGTTCGAGAGGAATGAACGCGCCTGGGGCGAGGCAACGGCCGCGGACGCCGCAAATAGCAGGATCACAAGCCCGCGCAAAGATCGCCGTGTCATGAACTGCGCGAACGAAACGCCCAGACTGGGAGCTGGGCACGGCTCAGCCGATCAGTGATGATCGCCCTTCCGGGAAGTACCGACCCCTCTCTCGCGACTGACTTGAGCAACAACCCACCAAGAGATACGGTCGATTGGCGTCGACCTAGCACTAGGTCGGCGGAATAACGGGTTCGAGGGTGTGACCTTCCGAAGGGCGCGGACATCGCGGCGGGGGCCATCGCTTCGATGAATGAACGCCAGCCGAACTGCGATCCACTCTCCGAACTGCGCCGTGAGCAGAGCGAGCGCTGGCAGCAGGGCGACCGGGTTCTCGCCGAGTCGTTCGTGATGCGACAATCTGCCCTCTTTTCCGAGGGCAAGCTGCTGATCGATTTTGTCTTCGCCGAGTTTTGCCTGCGTCACGATCTCGGCGAATCTCCTTCCGTCGACGAATACGTCGGGCGATTCCCGCAGTTGGCGAGTCAGCTTCGTCCGCTGATGGAAGGTTTTCAAGATGGGGATCGAAAACCCCGCGCGCAACCGACCGCCTCCGAGTCGACGGCTGCCTCTGGAATGGCGCCCGATGTTTCGACCGCGGCGCCCGAGTCCTTCGCCTCGATCCCCCAGCCGGAACGAATCGGGCGTTACCGAATCGAGCGGGTGCTGGGCCACGGGGGATTCGGCACAGTTTTCCTGGCGCGTGACGAGCAGTTGAATAGGCCCGTCGCCGTCAAGGTGCCCCACGCGGATCGGGTGGATATCCCTCAAGACGTCGAACTGTATCAGGCTGAGGCCCGCACCGTCGCAAGCCTCGAACACCCGTACATCGTTCCGGTGTACGACGTCGGAAATTCGGCGGAATTCCCGTTCTTCATCGTGTCCAAGTTCGTCGACGGGACGAGTCTGGCAAAAAGGCTCGAGGACTCCCGGCTGTCTGGCAAAGAGGCGGCGGAACTGGTGGCAATTGTCGCCGAGGTCTTGCACTACGCCCACCGGCAAGGGCTGGTTCATCGGGACGTGAAGCCCGGCAACATCCTGGTCGACAATAGTGGCAAGCCGCACGTCGTGGACTTCGGCCTGGCCCTTCGAGAAGAAAACCTCGGCACGGGGCCGCAATACGCCGGAACGCCTGCCTACATGAGCCCCGAGCAGGCACGCGGAGAAGGGCACCGCGTCGACGGACGCAGCGACATTTTCAGCTTGGGGGTCGTGTTCTACGAGCTGCTCACTGGGCGTCTGCCGTTTCGCAGCGCCTCGGCGCTGGCGCTGCTGCAACAAGTCACGACCCAAGAACCGACTTCCCCGCGGCAGGTCGACGACTCCATTCCGACGGAACTCGAGCGCATTTGCTTGAAGGCTCTGTCGAAACGAGCGGCCGAACGCTACGCGACCGCCCAGGATCTGGCTGACGACTTGCGGCATTTTCTCAACGAACTGGCACAGTCGGTGGGGCAAACGCCGCTTCCTTCGCAGACTGGTCTCGAAAACGTCGCTTCCCCCTCGTCCGACAGCCGCACGATCAAGATCGTCCCGAAAGGACTGCGATCGTTTGACGCCCAGGACGCCGATTTCTTCTTGGAATTGTTGCCCGGTCCGAAAGACCGGGACGGGCTGCCCGAGAGCGTTCGATTTTGGAAGGGCCGGATTGAGGAGACCGACGCTGACATGACGTTCTCGGTCGGTCTGATTTACGGCCCCTCCGGCTGCGGGAAAACGTCGTTCGTGAAGGCCGGCTTGCTTCCGCGCCTCGCCGTGCACGTTCTGCCGGTGTACATCGAGTCGACTGCCGACGAAACGGAAGCACGGTTGCTCCACGGACTGCGCAAACGTTGTCCCGCGCTCGATGACAAACTCGACCTCAAGGAGACCCTGGGGGAGTTGCGCCGGGGACACGGCGCGCCGCCGGGAAAGAAGATAGTGATCGTCCTGGACCAGTTCGAGCAGTGGCTCCACGGCAAGGGGACGGAAAAAAACACCGAGCTGATTCAGGCCTTGCGCCAATGTGACGGCGGGCAGGTCCAGTGCGTCGTCATGGTGCGGGACGATTTCTGGATGGCCGCGACGCGCTTTCTGCGGGAATTGGAGATTCCCCTCCTCGAAGGCCAGAACTCTGCGGCCATCGATCTCTTCGATCTGAGGCACGCCAAGAAAGTGTTACGCGCTTTGGGCGGAGCATTTGGCGTCTTGCCCGAGCGCACAAGCGAACTCACGAATGATCAACAGCAATTCCTGGAGCAAGCCATTCAAGGTATGGCCCAGGAAGACAAGATTGTCTGCGTCCGTCTCACCCTGTTTGCCGAGATGATGAAGGGCCAGCCATGGACACCCGCGAAATTGAAGGCAGTCGGCGGGACCGAAGGCATCGGCGTGACCTTCCTCGAAGAAACCTTCGCCGCAACAACCGCGCCACCCGTTCATCGATTGCACCAGAAGGCGGCTCGCGGCGTCCTCCAGGCGCTCCTCCCAGAGCAAGGCACGGACATCAAAGGGCACAGGCGCTCCCGCGAAGAGTTGCTGGAAGCTTCCGGATCCGGCGATCGCCAAGTGGAGTTCGACGACCTGATCCGCGTCTTGGACAACGAATTGCGGCTGATCACTCCCACCGATCCAGCGGGCACGGCCTCTGATTCGACCGGCACAGCCGTCGCGGCCAGTCAAAAATATTACCAACTGACCCACGACTATCTGGTCCCTTCCTTGCGCGAATGGCTCACTCAGAAACAACGAGAGACGCGACGCGGCCGTGCCGAACTGCGGCTGGCCGACCGGGCCGCTTTGTGGAAGGGGAAGCAGGAGAACCGCCATCTGCCGTCGCTCTGGGAATCTCTCAACATCCGGTTGCTGACGGACAAGCAGAAGTGGACTGCGCCCCAGCGGATGATGATGAGCCGGGCGGGGCGTTTTCACGGGACGCGATTGGGCGTCGTCGCGGCGGTCGCGGTCGTGGCTCTCTTTTCGGCACGGGAGATTAACGGCCGCTTCCAGGCGGCTGCCCTGGTCAAGCGACTCGTCGCCGCGGACATCGCCGAAGTGCCCGGCATCATTACGGAATTGAGCGCCTACCGTCGCTGGGCCGACCCGATGCTGCGGGAGCAGTACGTCCGGGCCTCCGAGGGTTCCAGTCAGAAGCTGCATTTGGATCTGGCGCTCCTGCCGGTGGATCAAAGACACATGGCCGATTTGCGGGATGAGTTGCGGGTGGCGTCGCCGAGCCCGTTCGTCGTGGTGCGAGACGCTTTGCCGCCCGACAAAGAGTGCGTGATCGAGCCGTTGTGGATCGCGGCGCTGGATTCGCAGCAGAAAGCGCAAGAGCGATTCCAAGCGGCCTGCGCGTTGGCAACCTACGCGCCCGACGACCCGCGATGGGGCCGAATCAATACTTTTGTTGCCGGTCGCCTGGTTTCCCTCGAGGCGTCGATGCTCGTGGCCTGGCGGGAGGCGTTGCGTCCGGCCAAGGGTCAACTGATCACGCCACTCGCCCTAATCTATCGGGACAAAAGTCAAAAAGAACAAGCTCGCATCTACGCCACAGAGACGCTGGCTGATTATGACGCCGACCGACCCAACGACTTGTTCGACTTCTTGGCCGACGCGGACTTGTTCCAGTTCCCGGCGTTGTTCGACCAGTTGGCTCTCCACAAAAAGCAGGCTGTCGCGCTGGCGCAGCAGGAACTTGCCAAACCGCCGCCGGAAAAGGGGACCGAGGCCCAGCGGGAAGCTTCGGCGAAGCGCCAGGCCAACACGGCCGTCGCTCTGTTCCGGCTGGGCAACTCAGACGAGGTCTGGCCGACTCTGAAGTTCTCGCCTGACCCGAGTGTTCGTAGCTACGTCATTCACTGGGTGAGTCCGCTGGGCGGCGATCCTCAACCGATCCTCCAACGGCTCGATTCCGAACCCGATGTGACGATTCGCCGCGCGCTCGTGCTGATGCTCGGCGGATTCCCAGAGTCGCAGCTTTCGATCGCTCAACGACAGCCATTGATCGAAAAGTTGGCCGCGATCTACGAGCACGAGCCGGATGCGGGACTGCACGGTGCGGCCGAATGGTTGTTGCGAAAATGGGGTCAAGCGAAACGCCTGGAGGAAGTGCTCGATCGTCTCAAAAGCGACGAACAGCGGTTGCAGAGCCAAAGGGCGAGCGACAAACGCCGGTGGTACGTCGACACGCAGAAACAGACGTTCGTGATCGTGAACGCCGGCGAGTTTTTGATGGGATCGCCCGCATCCGACCCCAATCACCCGGCACTCGAACTTGGACATCGCTGTCGACTTGCGCGCCGGTTTGCAATCTCGGCGCATGAAGTCACCAAGGCGCAATCCCGGGCGTTTGAGCACACGGTCAAGGGGGTCTATTTGTCCAACCATCCAGGGCTGCGCCAGGTCGTCCGCACCGACGACTCCCCGCAGACCGCCTTAACCTGGTACGAGGCCGCGCATTACTGCGATTGGCTGAGCGAGCACGAAAAAATCCCAAGGGACCAATGGTGCTATGACCCGCCGGGCGGTGTGTATGCGGCCGGAATGAAGGCCAAGCCGAAGTTCTGGGAATTGAAAGGTTATCGCCTGCCCACCGATGCGGAGTGGGAATATGCCTGTCGAGCGGGAACGCTGACGAGCCGCTACTACGGGTTCTCCGAGCGGCTCTTACCTCAGTATGCCTGGTATGTCGCCAACGCCGAAAGCCGCGTCTGGCCCACCGGCACCTTGGAACCAAATGATTTGGGGCTGTTCGACATGTTTGGCAACGCCATGGAGTGGTGCTTCGATCGATACGCTGACGTCGCGCAGAGGAACCAGGAATTCGAGGATAAGCCGCCCACGGAACCTGTCAAAGCCGAAGATCGGCGCGTGTTGCGCGGCGGAGGGATCTTTGCTCGCCCGCCGACCGTCCGTTCCGACTACCCCCTCGCCAACCCTCCCGACTACCGCGGTCCCGACATGGGCTTCCGTCCGGTCAGAACTTACCCTTGAGCGGCTTGAGTGCCCCAGGCCTCTTCCTCTTCATAGTCCTGGCATCGCTCGCGAATCCGTTTGATCGTGCGGAACGCATTCTGGTACACCGCGTTGACGGTCATTCCGAGTTCCGCGGCGATATCCTCGGCGGGCCGCCGTTTGAGCGTGTGCTCCTCGAAGCAAGTCCAGGTTTTCGACTCGACCCGCGCGGACTTCCTGCATGGCATGATCCAGCAAATGGCGGCGGTACTCCCGGTCCCATTCGTCCTCGAGCGAATCGAACACGGGCGGCTCGTTGCCGATCGCGATTGCCGATACGGTCCGGCTCTGCGCCGCCGCCGGTCGATCAGTTTCCGAACCGTGATGGCCTTCAGCCAGCCTCGAAACCGACCGCGCTCACGGTCGAGCCGGAACTCGACGATGGCCTGCGCGACTTTGGCGAAGACTTCCTGCACGACTTCATCGGCATCCTCCGGCGAAAGTCCGCTGCGCCGCGCGATTCTGAGCAGAAAGGGACGATATAAACGATCGAATTCGGCCCAGCTCGCCGTGTCCGTCAAATCGCGCACCCGTTGAATCAGGGACGCTTGCGTGCCGAGTGAACTCGGCAGTTCGTCATCGGGCTTGGGCATCATTCATCCCGCGCGATTCGCGCGCTATTGCCAGCATTTGGCAAATAGGAACTGGTGAGCAAAGGACGCGAACGCAATAAGCGCCTTTTGGGACCGCTGGCGGCCATTGTACCCCCGGTCAAGTGAGATGAATGACGAAAACCGGCGTAACTGACTTCGCGGCGTCATCGAATTCAAATGCTTGGCCACCGCCACCTTATGCCCACCTCGCACGCGACCAGTCCCCGCTTGGTGGGATCGCTCATCCAATTTCGGGCACCCGAACGCGGTCGAGGACCAGCCGCTAATAGTGATCGAAAATTGGGCTCCGCAGGGTGTCACGTGTAAGGTCCTCGCCAATCGATCGTATTGAATGGTGGGCGATCACCGGCACTAGTGGTGAGGTCAGCATCTATTTCGGAAACATCGGTGAGGGAACAGTCGAGCAGGTGCGTTGCAGCAGCGAGTCCGAAGTGCTTGGCGCTGTGTTCGCCAATCTGACGCGTCTCGTTTCCGCGACAGCCAAGCAGACGGAAGTTCTCGTCAATAACAAACGGGGGACCCATGCGTCGCTCATTCGGTACCGCGTTCCTGGTAACGCTGATCGTCGGACTGGTGGCCACATGCCTGCCGCACCCATCGTTCGCGGCAAAGGCCTTGAATGAGAGGGGGCTGCTGCGCCTCCTCGAGCTCGGAACGGACGAGTCAAAAGTCATTGCGAACATCGAAAAGCAGGGGGTCGATTTTGATGTGAACGCCGCCGCCCTAAAGCGGCTCAAGGAGGGAGGGGCTTCGGATGCTGTGATCGAGGCCGTACAGAAGGCCGGCAAGGCGGTCGGTTCGAAGAAGCCTGCGAAGGCCGTCGCGCTTAACGACGTCGTCGAGCTTTTGCAAAACGGGGCCGACGAAGGGACGATCCTCAGCCTGCTGCAAAAATCGCCGACGCTGTTCACCCTCGGATCCGCCGATGAAGCGCAGCTGCGGAAAGCCGGCGCCACCGATCGCGTCATCGAGGCGATGAAGGGGAACCGGCCCAAGTCCGGTCAGCAGGCCGAGGTGACCGACATCGCCATCATTCTCGACTGCTCCGGCAGCATGATGGAGCGCCAAAAAGAGGGGCTGCCTAAGATCACCTCGGCCAAGCGAGTCGTGAGCGACCTGGTCCGGAAAATCCCCGACGGATTGCGCCTGGCGTTCATCGTCTACGGCACCGAACGCAAGCCCACTCCCGAAGAATCATGCCGCGACATCAAGATCCTCCGTCCGCTGAGCGAACTGGACGCCACCGGAAAGGGCGAGTTGACCCGGCTGATCGGCAAGCTGACCGTCCACGGAAACACGCCCATTGCCGACTCGTTGAAGATCGCCGCACGCGAGCTGGCCAAGAACGACGCCTTCTGCGGGATCATCCTGATCAGCGATGGGAAAGAGACCTGCAACGGGGACCCGGCCGCAGAGGCCGCCGAACTTTCGAAGAACCCCAAGCTCTCCTTCGGCGTGAATGTCATCGGGCTCGACGTCCACGATGACGAGCGGCAATCTTTGGAAAAGATCGCCGAAAAAGGGAAGGGAAAATACTATAACGCCGACTCAGCGGCCAAGCTCGAAGAAGCGGTCGCGTCGCTGCGCAAAGAGTTGGAGTCGAAGGCAAAGCCGGCTCCGGAGCAGCGCGGCACACGCGAAACGACCATGTCCGGCAAGGCCGCCAAGCCGGGCGCGTTCCTGCACGACGCCGGGCTCATTTCCGCCGGCGAGTACAAAGGCAACCTGGCGATGATGCAGGCCGACTATTACAAGATCGCCGTCCGCAAGGGTCAGGAGATCCGTGCCATCGGCCAAATCCAGAAGGCCTTTTACGACTCCTATGACAACCACCAGGTCTTCAGCATCTCCGTTTACGACGGCGATCTGACTCTCCTGAAACGCGAAACGCTGCTGGTGCCGGGCATACCCAAGTCGCTCCAAACGCTGCGCAGCACGTGCAACGCCCCGTCGGACGGCTTCGTTTATATCGGCATCGCCGCATCCGATAACACCAAGGGAGATGCAAGCACTCCGATGAAGCTCTATCCGGAGGACTTCAAGCCGAAGCCGTCTCAGTATTCGCTGCGGGTCCGGCTCGGAGACGCTGCGGCGGAGACCGCGTCGCAACCGCCGGAAGTCCCGGTCTCCAGTGTCTCGGCCGGAAACGGCTTTGCCCAGGCCGGCGAGCTGGCCGCGCCTAGCATGGCCGCCACCGACATCAAGGTGGGCGAAGTCGTGTTCTACAAGACGAAGGTCAAAAAAGGGCAAAAGCTCCATGTCGCCGCGGCCGGTCAAAAGCCGTGGTGGGACTCCTACGGAATCAAGGGGACCTACACGCTGACCGCGTATGACGACGACCAGGTGCAGCTCGCACAGAAAAAACTCGACGTGAGCTACAATCCGCCCGACGCCCAAGTTTTCGGTTTGGACGTCTCCGCCACGCTCGACGGACAGATGTATTTCAGCATCAGTTCCGAGAATAGCGGCAAGGAGTTTTACCCCGACAAATTTCAGCCGAAGCCGGGCTACCTCGCCATCCAACTCACCCCCGCCGCAGAAGGCACTGGCGAGTCGAAGTAACCAAGACCTCGTCCGAGATGCTTGAGCATGGGCCGCGTCAAATCGGACAAGCAGTCCCCCGCAGAAAAGACCAGTCACGACACACCGGAGCGGCGGCCGTGACGACCGAGCGTTGCCAGGCGCGATCGATGAAGCGAATCATCCCGAAACGCCTTGCCGCGGCAGGCCTGTCGTGCGTGCTGTGTTGCGGCGCGATGATCGCGAGGGCTGACGATGCGGCGCCGTCTGCACAATCGGCGTTCGACGGCCAATGGACGTTCGATTTCGCGAAGCGACCCCGACGGGCATACTCAGACGTACTTCCCCGTCGGAAGGCCCACGAGTCCGCCGATCCCTAATCCACACCCGCCGTTCGTATGGGGCCTCAAGCCGGTCAGCATTGAGCGGCAAGACCTGGGGCCGCATCAGCAGCGTGAAATCGTCACCTACAAGGGAAGCCGAGGCGTCAAAGGACCGGCGGCTTGGCATATTCTGGGAGATGGGAATTGGGCTACCGAGCACATCGAGATCCGCCAGGTCCCGGAGTTGAAACTGGTCCCCCGCGGCTGATGCGGATTCTGGGCTTCGTCCGGGCTCACGAGTGTCGGAATCGAGTCCCTGTATCGCGGCACGTCGCAAAAGGAGGGGCAAGTCTGAAACGCTCCGCGGAAGTGCGGTATTTTGGCACACAGCGGGTCAGGAGAGCGATCAGAGAGTCGAGTGCCAATCCAAATGTTGAACTCCGGCCAAGCACGCTCGCAGCGTAGAAGGTGCCACGGGTTTCGAGAGGTGTTCGTTGCATCCGGCTTGCAGAGCGCGTTTCCGATCGGATTCCTGCCCATAACCCGTCATTGCGATGATCCGGGTCGCTTGAAGACCAGCCTCCTCTCTCAACCGTCTTGCGACTTCATAGCCATTGAGATGTGGGAGGCCGATGTCCAGAAGCACGACGTCGGGTCGCTGTTCTTGGGCTGCAGTCAATGCGGAGAGTCCATCGTGGACTTTCACGACGCGATGGCCCTCGAGCGCGAGGAGACTGGACACCATCTCGGCCGCATCCACATTGTCATCAACAACGAGAATGCTCAGCGCGGAACCAGGTCGTTGGACATCGCCCGTATGAGAAACTACTGCAAAGGACGGATCGTCTTCGAGCATCGGAAGGCGGACGACAAACTCCGCACCTGTTCCGTGACCCTCGCTGTGGGCCAGGATTGTCCCACCATGCATTTCGACCAGCTTGCGGACAAGGGAGAGCCCGATTCCCAGCCCCCCTTGGCTGCGTTCCAGCGTCGATTCGGCTTGTCGGAATGGTTCAAAGATATTGGGCAGGACATTCGCATCAATGCCGATGCCGTTATCTCGCACACTGAGCAGGAGGTCGTCTTTTTGGACACGCGCCGTCAACCGGATGCACTCTCCTCGATCCGTGAACTTCGCCGCGTTGTTTAAAAGATTGGAGATGATTTGATCCAATCGCACCGGATCAGCGCGCAGCCAGACGGGTTTCTTTGGAACCCTGACGAGCAACCGATGCTGACGGGATTGGATAATCGGTCCGGACGCCTCGACCGCTTTTTCGATCGCTTCGCGAACCTGGATTCGTTCAAACCGCAATTGAATCTTCCCCCGCATCAGCCGCGAGATATCGAGCAGATCATCGACGAGGCGGGCCATGTGGCTCGCTTGCCGGTCAATCGCATTGAGCGCTTTGGCTGGTCCAGATCCCAGTTCGACCATCCTGAGGATCTCGACTGCATTCCGAATAGGTGCTAGTGGATTCCGCAACTCGTGAGCCAGCATGGCCAAGAATTCGTCCTTGCGTCGATCAGCCTCCCGCGCTTGGTCGTAAAGACGCGCATTTTCAATCGCGATTGCTGCTCGGTGTGCAAAATCCTCGGCCAGCGCGACATCAAGTGCATCGTATCGTCGCGACCCCTCGGAAAGGATGAACGTGACGGCCCCCACCGTACGATTATGTACCGCGAGAGGAGCGGAAATCATCGACTGCCCGTTTAACTGCGACACAAGCTGCCGTTCCTGCAGATCGGCCGGCTCGATCACTTCAAAGGGATCCACGGCTCGTACCCTCCACTGGGACCGCTGCTCCCGCACAACTTCTGCAATGAGCGCACCCGATCGTCGAGGGCAAGAGCGAGGCCTCTGGAGCCGTCGAAGGATTTTCGCTTGCTGTGCGTCCCGGTGAGCGGCTGCGATCTGCTGGGGTTCACCGCTTTCCCCAAGGAGATCGACGACGCACCAGTCAGCAAAGAGTGGCACTGGAATCTGTGCAATGCGCCCAACGAGACTGGCTGAGTCGACAACGCTCGACAGCAGAGCCGCCGAGCGCGCCAGGAAACGAGTCCTCTCTTCCGCGCGTTTGCGTTCGGTGATGTCCCGAACGATGGCGGTGAAGTATCGCCCGCCTTCATGCCGAAATTCACTCATGGCGAGGTCGATCGGAAAGGTTGTGTCGTCCTTCCGGCGGCCCTCGATCTCACGTCGTCCGCCGTCCGCAAACAGGTGGGTCGCAACAGACTCACGCGGCTTTTTACTTAGAACCGGCATCAAGATCTTGACGCTTTGACCGACCAATTCGTTGGCGGCATAGCCGAACATTGTCTGCGCCGCTGGATTGGCCGACTCGATACTCCCGCCATCGTCGAAAGTGACGATTCCGTCGATCATGTGATCGACGACGGAATAGAGTCGGTCACGTGCTTCCTGCAGCCGCATCGAGGAAAGCGACGTCACCCCAGACAAACCGGTGCCGCTGTGCCTAGCCGACATCCATCACCCGTCCTTGGCCCGGCCGGTCCAACGATGCTTCGATGCATTCGACGACACCACCTTCGATGAAACGCACCAGAAAAGTGCGACTCGGGCCTGCCGCTTCGTCGATGCTTGCAGACCACTCACATCGTGCCGATAATCGCGCCTCACGAGCGGTTCAGCGGTCCCATTGCTGCCATAAACCTGTCCCAACGCGCTAATTCGTCGGCCGGCACGGTGTCTGACAAGTTCGGTGAGGTGACTGTTCCTCCGACTGTGCTCGGAGTCGACTGCGAAGCGGGGGAGACGCCGGTCGATTGATGCGACGCCGCTTGGATGGGCGGTCCGAAGCTGGCGTGGCTTGTCCCAATTGTGACTGCGATGTTCGTCGAGACCGAGAGGCCGTTCTTGGCGTCGGTGTATTTTATGTTGATCGTTCCAGAGCCGTTGAAGCCGGTCGTCGGCGTGAATCTCAGGCCGTTCAGCCATGCGTTGAGACTGGTCAACGTCCCGCTGATCGTCATCGAGGCGGAATTGTTCGCGCCGGAAACAAATGTGATTCCGGTCGTCGACCCGAGCCTGAGGTTGCCGTGAGTCGCTGTCAGCACGACCTGTTCGATGTCGGTGCTTGCGTTGACGTCGGCAATCTTGATCGCCCTTTTCGAGAAGGTCAGCGTCCCGTTCTGGGGCACTGTGCCGGTCGTCGGAGCCGTCAGGGTCGGAGCAATCACGTTGACCCTGAGTGGCACGTTCGTCAAAGCGGATCGGCCGTTGGGATCCGAGACCTGCATGGCCAGCGAATCCGACCCTGAGAAATTCCTGGTCGGCGTGTAGACCATTCCGCTCAGGGCCGCGTTCAGATTGGCCGCGGTCCCCGTTACGGTGAACGAAGCCGAGCCGTTCGTGCCCGTGGTGAAGTTCAAGCCGGTGGTGGACGCCAGCGTGATCGTCCCGTGCAAGACCGACAGCGTGAGAGAATTCGAGCCGTTGCCAGCGGCGGCGCTCTTAAAGCCGATGGCGTTGCCGTTGCTTGTCGAGAAGACGAGCGATCCGTTCTGGTCCAGCGTGCCCGAAGGGGGCGCAACAATCGCCGGCGCGCTGAGCGCGGTCACCGTGAAAACCACAGTCGTGGCGGCCGACAGCCTGTCACCCCGCTCCGAGTCCGAAAGGAACAAGGAATCGGACGTGGGTTTGTCGGTCACGCCATTGGGAGCCGCGTTCAGATTGGCGGCAGACCCCGACACGGTGAACGACGCCGGGCCGGTGGTGTCCGTGGTGAAGCTCGCGCCGGCGGTCGATGCCAACGTCAGCATCCCGTGGGCGACAGACAGAGTGAGCGAATCGGTGCCGACGCCCGCGGCAGCATTGGTGAAACTGACGGCGATGTTGTTGCCCGTCGCGGGAGCGGTAATCGCCCGAGGACTGGCCGCCTTGACTGTCAGCGCGACGCTGCTCGAATTCGAAAGTCTGTCGGTCGGGTCGGAGACCAAAACCCCGAGCGAGTCGGCGCCGGTGTAACCGGTGGTCGGAGCATACGTCAGTCCGCTTAAGGCCGCGTTCAGATTGGCGATCGTGCCCGTCGCGCTGAACGAGGGGGAACCGTTGGTGCCGGTCGTGAAGCTCAACCCGGTTGTGGGACCCAGAGTCAGCCTTCCGTGTGAAACCGACAACGAAAGCGAGTCGGAGTTGCTACCCGCCGCGGCGTCGATAACGGAAATCGCGCTGCTGTTGCCGCTCGAGAAGACGAGCGAGATGTTCTCGGTCTCTGGCGCCGTGCCAGGTGCAGTGATTGCTGGAGCTGCCAGAGCGTTGACGGTCAGCGACGCGTTGGCCGAACTCGACAGCGCATCTCCCGGGGAAGTGACCGCGTTGAGGGCCGAGTTCGCACTGGCGACTGGGCTCGACGCTGTGAAGGTGGCCGAGCCGTTGGTGCCGGTCGTAAAGCTCAACCCGGTCGCAGAACCAAGAGCCATCGTTCCCTGCGAAACCGACTGCGAGAGCGAGTCGGAGTCGGCGCCGGCCGCGGAATCGGTGAAAGAAAGCGCGCTGCCGGTCCCACCCGAGAAGGCGAGCGACCCGCTTTCGGTCAACGGGGGCGAGCCGGGTGCGCTGATCGCCGGCGCGCTCAAAGCGGTGACCGTCAGCGCCACACTGCTCGAAGCCGATAGCGTATCACCAGGATCCGTGACCGAAACGGATAACGAATCGGAACCGGAGTAAAGAGAAGTCGGCTGATAGACGAGACCGTCCAGCGCAGAATCGAGGTCGGTTACGGTCCCGCTCACTGTGAACGAAGAGGAACCATTGGCGCCGGACGTGAAACTCAATCCTGTGGTCGACGCGAGAGTCAACGTGCCCTGCGAAACAGAGAGTGTCAGCGAATCGGCGTTTGTCCCGGCCGCGGCATCCGTAATCGAAATCGCGGTACTGTTCCCGCTGGAGAACGTCAAAGAGCCATTCTCGCTGAGAGAGCCGCTTCCCGGAGCAGAGATCGCCGGCGCGTTCAAAGCGGCGACCGTGATCGACACGCTGGTCGAAGCCGACAGGCTGTCGGTCGGATCGGAAACCGACGCGGCCAAGGAGTCGGCACCGGAGTAAAGAGTTGTTGGCTGATAGACGAGGCCGTCCAGCGCGGAATCGAGGTTTGTTACGGTCCCGCTCACCGTGAACGAAGAGGAACCATTGGCGCCGGCCGTGAAACTCAATCCTGTGGTCGACGCGAGAGTCAACGTGCCCTGCGAGACAGAGAGTGTCAGCGAATCAGCGTTTGTGCCGGCCGCGGCATCCGTAATCGAGATTGCGTCGCTGTTCGCGGTCGAGAAGCTCAGCGAGCCGTTCTCGTTCAGGCTTCCGGTCGGAGGCGCGCTTGCGCTGGGCGGCGAATTCGCCCCGAAACCGGCCAGGCTGGGAACGGTCGGCGTCACGCCGGGGGTGACCGCAGGCGTGATCGGGCTGGTGACCTGTCCCCCTATTACGGAAGGGGGGGGCGCCTGCGCGGAGGTGCCCAAGACCGTCGCCGACAGCAGTTGTCGAGACTCCAAAGCTTCGACGCCCAGACCGCTGTAGATCGCCTGTTGGACGAACCCCGCTTCGCGACGATTTCGCCGCCGCTTAGCTGCGGACCTGGTGCTCGGTTTGCGGGAGAACGACAGCCACCTGCGAAAAAACATCCTTGCCCGAATCAACATCCTTGTACCCCTGCGTTGCGCGAAATTCGGTCGCGAAACAAGCAAAGGCAGCCCGATGGTGCCCGTCTGAGGCACCCATTTGCTCGACGCCAAAGTTTAAGCGCTGGCGACAGCTCCCGGCTAGTCCGACGAGCGCCATTAACCAAAAACTCGGACGTTTGCAGGGATCAACCAAAAATGGACCGTTTGGCGGGAGCCGCCGTTTGACTCGTCCCGGATTCTCATACGTTTTTTGACGCACGATTTTCGTGCCGAGAACTCAAACGTTTTGTGAAAATCGCTCTCGACTGAACGATAGCCGCGAAATTGGGTTCAGGCAGCACATCAAACGAACGTTTTTTGAGCCGAGTTCAAATCCCGTCGCCAGATTCGCAACCAGCAACCGATCGCGAACGGCTCTACGTTGCCAAATCAATCCGCGTCAGGGACGATGCCGCGAAGCACGCAAACGAGCCAGTCGAGGTTCGTTTATCCGAAATGATCAAGCTCCACTGTGTTCTTCCCTCCGCGGTTCCACCACCGCCAGAAGACGTATACCGGAACCCCTGCCGCGGCGATCCCGAATCCGATCGCGCTGTTCGCCGGATACTCGTAAACGATGGCGGCGACCACGGCGAGCGTTGCCGCCGCGAAGAGTAACGTGGTCACCGGATGACCCGGCACTGTGTCGTTCGTCACTGTGTCGTTCGTCACTGTGTCGTTCGTCACTGTGTCGTTCGTCACTGTGTCGTTCGTCACTGTGTCGTTCGTCACTGTGTCGTTCGTCACTGTGTCGTTCGTCACTGTGTCGCGGGCGACGACGCCGTCGCGTTCGTCTCTGCGCCGGAAAATGAACAGGCTCAGGGCTGTCAGGGCCGGAACACCAGTTCGACCAACATGACATAGTCGGAATCTGGTGAAACGTGCCCGACACGGCGTTCGATTTATAGTTCGCTCCAGAAATCGAGCCGTTCCGCAATGCTGCTAGGCGACTGCCGCTCCGCCGAGCCCACACTCCTCGTTGTAGAACGCGGCCACACTCGCGAGCCACACGCCCGGATCGCTGAGCTGGCAGAAATGCCCCACGCCCGGCATCAGCGTTAGCCGCGCGCGTGGGCAGACGTGCTCCTTCAGGTGCCTGGCGACCCTTGCCGGCGACACCGCGTCGGCGTCACCCCAGCAGACGTGCGCCGGCTCTGTGACGAGGGAGAGCGACGGCAGCCAACGCGACTTTTCGAAGCGCATGCGGTCTTTGAGGTACTGGATCACCAGGTGGTTCTTCCGCTGCCCGTCCTGCAGCTGGACGTTGGCCCACATCAGCTCGATGTCTTCCCGCGTCAGCCGGTCATTGCCCTGAGCGCTTTGCACGGTGCGGTTGAAGCCGCTCCAGTTGGCCAGGCGGCTGAACAGCGGGCCGGCCGCGCCGAGCAGTAACTTCTGACCCAGCCGCAGCTGTGCAAGATCGAGCACCATATTGCCGTTGGTGAAGGTGAAGCTCTTGAAGCCCGCCGAGAGCCAGTCGGGCAGCAGTCCGCTGACGTGCCGCGCGATCAACTCGGTGTGCACGCTGTCGCCCATGTCGTGCGACAGGACGTGACCGCCGGTCACGCTGCACTCTTTCCAGACCTGCAGCGCGACGTCGGCCTGCTCGAACAACGAGTAGGTGTAGTTCGCGAGCGGCTTGTCGCTGAGCCCGTAGCCGGGGAAGTCGAACAACACGACGCGATCAAAGAGCTTCGTGAGCCCTCCGACCACCTTGTGGAAAGAGAACGAGGATTCGGGAAAGCCGTGCAGCAGTAACAACGTCCGATCCGGCGGCGCGGCCGGGTTGCCAACGTCCTTGCAGAAGACTTTGTGCTGGAACAGGACGGTCTTCAGGTACCGACCGTCCGACTCCCATTGCTCGAGTTGCGGTGCTAGCACTGCTTCCCTTCCTCTTGGCATGGCCGGCTCGTCGATGGTGCGTGAGGCGCGCGGCCATCCAGTCTCAGAACAGCGACGGTGCCGCGGAAGAACACGCCGTCGGGGGCGTTGCGGGGCCGACACACGCGGCCTGGAATCGACAATCCGCCCGCCGGCCTTGGCACTTCTTGGCGTTGAGCCAAGCTTCCAACAGGCAAGGACATCGACAACATCATCACGGTTCTAGCGAGCTACGCATGGGCCTTTTACGTGCTACTCGCGAAACGATGTGGCATGAAAGACGAAAGCCGCTACTTCAGGAGCGAGGATGGAAAAAGGCGCGTCAAACCCCAGTAGAACAGACAGTCGCAATTCGGCGGGTTTGTCTCATTGCGGCTGGAATCTTTTACTTGCGCGGCCTACATGCGTGGCCTGGAACCGACAATCCTGCCAGCCATGGCATTTCTTGCATCGAGCCAAGCTAACTCGCGGCCTCCCCTCCTCACTAAATGCGCCTGTCCCTCTTTTTTGGTCCAAATCTCGACAACAGACTGGCAAGCAGCAACCGATCGCGAACGGCTCGAGGTTGCCGAATCAACTCAGCGACGATGCCGCGAAGCACGCAAGCGAGCCAGGGGGTTCGTTTATCCGAAATGAGGTAGTGAGTCAGTTTGAAATTAAATCCGGGGCCGGTTGCGAGCCGGGCTCTTGACCGGACCGTTTATCGAGGCGGCGCTGTAGCTCTTTGACCTGCTTGCGAAGCCTGGTGATTTCTTCCGCGTTCATCCAAAAACACATCGGAAGGAAACACACCAGCACCATAAACGGTGCGGCGCTGTCTGGATGATCTCGCCCGAGTTGTTGCCAGTATCCCCAGAGGCTGATGGCCGACAGGCACGCCGCGAAAAAGACTGATCTCCACGCCGAGAATCGTTCGGGCCACATTTGAGCGTCTCCTGCAATCATGACGTTGGAACTGCCGAAGAAATTGTCGGTTTGATCGATTTCCCCGAAACCAAGTCAAACTGGCCCACTACCCGAACTGCTCAAGCTCCACCGTGTTCTTCCGTCCGCGGTTCCACCACCGCCAGAAGGTGTAGACCGGAACTCCTGCCGCGGCGATCCCGAGTCCGATCGCGCTGTTCGCCGGATACTCGTAAACGATGGCGGCGACCACGGCGAGCGTTGCCACCGCGAAAAGCAACGTGGTCACCGGATGACCAGGCACTGTGTCGTTCGGGACTGTGTCGTTCGTCACTGTGTCGCGGGCGACGACGCCGTCGCGTTCGTCTCTGCGCCGCAAAATGAACAGGCTCAGGGCCGTCAGGGCCAGAAACACCAATTCGACCGACATGACGTAGTTCAGAATCTGGTGAAACGTGCCCGACACTGCGATGACGCTCGCGAACGCGCCTTGGAGCAGGATGGCGACGACGGGGACTCGGGTGCGCGGGTGGATGTGGGCGACGGCTTGGAAGAAGAGGCCGTCGCGGGCCATCGCGAAATAAACGCGGGGCGACGTGAGCACCGCCTGGCTCAGGAAGCCCAAGGCCGAGACGGCGATCCCGGCCGAAAGGAGGGCCGCGCCGCGCCCGCCCAGCGCCCGGCGCATGACTTCGTACGCGGGGCTGCCGTTGGCGGCCAGTTCCTCCACGCCCAGGACGCGCAGGCAGACGTAATTCACACCCAGGTAGAGCAGCGTCACGCCCGCGACGCCAAGGAGCAGGCCACGCGGCAAGGTCCGTCGGGCATCGCGAACCTCGGCCGCCATAAACGTCGTCGTGTGCCAGCCGCCGTAAGCGAACAGGACCGGCACCAGGGCTGCGGCCAGGGCGGGCACCATCCACCACGCTCCGGCAGTCTCAGCGACCTGGCCGCCGGATTGCCCGCCCGACGGCAGCGCAACGAGCAGGCCGCAGGCGATCAGCGCACCAATGGCAAGGACTTTGAGCGCCATGAAGAGGTTCTGCGCCGTGCTTGCGGTGCGGACTCCCAGGCAATTGACGGCCGTCAAGATGGCGATCGCGACGGCGGCGATGACCTTGCCGGCCAGCGTGTCGCCCGCGGCCGCGCCGGAGGGCTCGGCCGGCGAACCGGAGAGGATGGCCGGGAAGAGATTTCCCAATTCCATGAAGTAGCGCGCGAAAACCACGGCCACCGACGCCATTCCGCCGGACTGAATGACCCAGAGGAGGCACCAGCCGTACAGAAAGGCGACGACGGGATGGTACGCCTCGCGCAGGAACGCGTACTGCCCGCCGACGTGCGGGCGCCGCCGGACGAGGTCCGCGTACACAAGGCTGCCCGCCAGGCTCACCGCCCCGCCCAGAACCCACGCGATTAGGACGAGTTCGGGCGTATGCACGACCTTGGCCACGTCGTGCGGGACCACGAAGATGCCGGCCCCGATCACGCTGCCCATGACCAGCATCGTGATGTCGAAAAGGCTGAGCGCCCGGGCCAGCGTCGGGGCCTCCGTCGGGGCATTGTCCGGTTTGGGGATTTCGGCGGGAACCAGCTTCGGGTCCAAGGTTGCCTCAGGACAGGGGCCGTGTTGCCTTTTGCGGGGCCGCGGTTTCCCCACTACCGGCCAGATCCGGTGACAGCGTGCGGCGGGAATAGCTCAGCCACACTGGTGGTCCGGGTTCATTCCAGTTATGCATCCATCTTATCGCGCTCGCGCGCATTTCTAATTGGGTGCGGGACTATGCCGGGAGTCGCAGCTGTTGGGCCCGACGTTGCCGCAACCATGCCAGATCGCGCCGAGCAATTCAAATCGCCTTCGTCGAGAGCATTCCGGCACGACATGATCATTCACCTCATCGACGGCACTTACGAGTTGTTTCGCCACTACTACGGCCTGCGGCGTCTCCCATCGAAGGGCCTGCCGTTCGGGGCCGTCGCGGGCGTCCTGGGAACGGTCATCCAGATGCTCGAAGAGGGCGCGACGCACATCGGCGTCGCCACGGATCACATCATCGAATCATTCCGCAACGAGCTCTGGCCAGGCTACAAAACCGGGCTGGGTATTGAGCCCGCGCTCTACGCGCAGTTTGTGCCGCTCGAGGAGGCGCTTGTCGCAATGGGCGTCGCGACGTGGCCGATGGTCGAGCTCGAGGCCGACGACGCGTTGGCATCTGCCGCAACTATTGCGGCGCGGGACCCCGTGGTCGAAAAGGTCTGCATCTGGACTCCGGACAAGGACCTCGCCCAGTGCGTCTCAGGGGCGCGCGTTGTGCAGGTCGATCGCAGGAGCGGGCAGATTCGCGACGACGCGGGCGTGCGCGCGAAGTTCGGTGTTGCGCCGTCGCACATCGCCGACTACCTCGCGCTCGTCGGCGACGCGGCGGACGGTTATCCCGGGATTCCGAAAATCGGTGCCAAGACGGCCGCAAGATTGATCACACGCTATGGTGCGATCGAGCAGTTCCCCCCGCACGTCCTCGGCAACCGCCTGGAGCACGCGCAGCTCTTTAAGAAACTGGCGACGCTGCGTACCGACGCGCCACTTTTCACCGACGTCGAGACGCTGCGCTGGGGCGGAGCGACGGACGCGTTCGCTCGCGCGGCCGAGCAGATCGGTGCAGCGGGCCTGATAACACGCATTGCCAAATTGACGCCCACGGCCTAAAGGGCGTCCCCGGCCTATTGGCACCAAGTGCACCAAATAGCCTCTCGTGCTCCAGTCCAACACAACCGAAGGTGTGAGCCCGATGAGAATCTGTCGTGTATCGCGAAAGCCGCCCGTTTTTCGGGAACCGCGTTAAACCACCGATAATTGCGGTCCTCACCGGAAACTCAGCCGTTTTTCGGCATGCGCGTCCCGGTGCCGGATTCTCATACGTTTTGGCGGAATTCGGCCTCAGCTGCGAGTCCGGACAAAACGCACTGAAATCGGCGGCAGAATTCGAACGTTTCTCGGTCTTGCGCAGCCCGGTTTGTACGTTGATTAATGCTACCGATGCGCGCAACGCTCCGAAGACTGTGTCAAATCGGATGCGAGGATCTCTTCGGACTCTTCCTAACCGGACTTTGGGGGCGGCGAAGGCAGGCCTTGTTCGTTCGACGGTGCGGATAACACCAGGTTCTCGATGAAGAACTCCATCATCCGCGGCCGAGAGATCCCGGAGTGGCCGCGATCCGGCCCGACTTGCACCTCGAAACTTTTCTCCGCCTGCTGCAAGGCCCGGATCAGTTGCATCGAGTTCGACGGGTGGACGTTGTTGTCCGCCGTGCCGTAGTAGAGCATCAGTCGGCCCTTCAATTCCTTGGCGTGAACCACCGCGCTGCCCGCGTCGTAGCCCGCTTTGTTGGACTGGGGTAGGTCCATGTACCGCTCCGTGTAGATCGAGTCGTAGAGCCGGTAGTCGGTGACCGGCGACGACGCACACGCGGCCCGGAACACGTTCGGGTGCCGCAAGAGGCACATGACCGACGCGTACCCGCCGTACGACGTGCCGTAGATTCCGACGCGGGTCTTATCCAGATACGGCCGGTTCCACAGCGACTTCACCCCAGCCGCCTGATCGTCGATCTCGACGACGCCGAGCTTGCCGTAGATCGCATCGACGAACTTCTTCCCGCGCCCGCCCGCGCTGCGCGAGTCGAAGGTCGCGACGAGGAACCCGTACTCGGCCAACGCCTGGGGGGAGGAGTACGTCTCCCGCGCGCCGTTGGTCTGCGGCCCGGCGTACACCGAAACCAGCAGGGGGTACTTTTTCGAGGGGTCGAAGTTCGACGGGAAATACAAGAGACCGTAGAGGTCGGTGACCCCGTCCGCCGCCTTGAACGTGAGCAGTTCAGCCGGGCGCAGACGGAGTTGCTTGAACCGCGACAGGTCGCTCCGGGCGAGGTCGGCAATCACCTTGCCGTCGGCCCTGAAAACCCTCGTGGCGGGCGCGGCAGCGTGGGTCTGCATGACACTGACGAACGACTTCCCGTCAGGGGCAAAATCGACCGTGTGGTGGTATGCCGGGTCGGTCAGGCGGGTATCGCCCTCGCCGTCGAGGCCAACCCTGTGCAGTTGCAGCTTCATCGGATTGTCGCCGCTGCGGGCCGTGTAGTAGAGCAAACCGGCGTCCTCGTCGATGTGAACGACGTCCGCCACCTCGAACGGGTGGTTCGTCAACGTCGTCAGGAGCTTGCCCGAAAGGTCGTAGAGGTAGAAGTTCCGCCAGCCCGTCCGCTCGGAAGACCAGACGAATCGGCGGTTGTCCTTGAGGAACCGCATTGCCGGCGTGTTCTCGACCCAGCTCGCCGGCCACTCCTCGCGGACGATCACGCGGCACTTCCCGGTCGCCATGTCGGCCGCCACAAACTCCATCGCGTTCTGCTTACGGTTCGTCCGGTTGAAGAGCAGCTCTTTGCCATCCCGCGACCACGAGACGTGATAGACGTAATGCCCGATCGAGTCGTTGGTAAAGGGCGCGCCGTCGCGGACGTCGAGCCGAATCAGCTTCTTGCTCGCAAGGTCATAGACGAACAGATCGACCACCGGGTTCGGGGCGCCGGGCTTCGGATACGGCTCGGCATCGAGCCGCGTCATCAACGCGGTCTGGTCGAGCGCCAGGAAGTAATCGGACACGTTCGACTCGTCGAATCGGTAGAACGCAATCTTCTTGCCGTCTGGCGACCACCAGATCGCGGTGCGCTGCCCCAGTTCCTCGACGTACACCCAACTGGCGGAACCATTCTTGATCCGGTTCTTCTCGCTCCCGTCGGTGCTGACGGGCATTTCGATCAGCCCTTTGGCATCGGAGATCCAAACGTTCCGGTCACGGTAAAACGCCTTGAACTGACCATCGGGGGAGGGGCTTGAAGTGTCTTGACGACCACGGCCGGCGGCGGCGCCGCGCCGTCCGCCGCGTTCACGGCCACGACCGCCGTTCCTTCCGCCCGCGAACCGTCCTCCGCCGGGACCGGAGCCTGGTCTGTCCTTGCCGCCGTCCTTCGGCTCGGGCATGGCTTCCGATTTCCCGGTCGCGATGTCGAACCGGATGAGCTTGCCGTCGTGGTGGTATTCCAGCGCTTTCCCGCCGTCTCTCCACGTGACGAACACAGCCCCCGACTTGACCGCGCCGGGGAGTTGCTTGGCCATCTTCTGATAGTTCTCGTACCCCGGCATGGACGGCAGCCGATCCTGGGCACTAAGACCGCCACAGGCAGCCACAACGGCAATGCCGCACAGCAGCGAATCGAATAAACCACGACCGGACGTCTTCACGGCGAGTCTCCGGCAGAATGACGTGATGGGTGCCGCACGGGAGTGCAGGCAGTTGATCCGTTGATGATTCCATGCGGTACAGACGAACGTCAAATGAGAAATAGCGTAGCTCCAGCAACCCGATGCGCGCGCATCTCACACTAAACCTTGATCTGCGGCAATCCGGCCTAATCACATACAAGACCGTCGGTAGTTTGCATATCGCGGAAAGAGGTCACGTGCTGGTCGCCGAGCTGCAGCAGTTCACGGTTGTATTACAGCGCGCCGTCGATCAGATACCCGCACGCGAGCCGATGAAGACTCGCGCGTCTGCGGTGAACGGCGTAATTGGCACCGTTCTTGACCCCCACATCCTCGCGCGCTCGTGAAGAACGCGACCTTGGCGTTGGAGCGCTGCGCGAGGCACGGGCGCGCGGTCGCGAGGCGGCGGTGCCTGCTGTGACGAAGGCCGGCCGTGCCGGTCGGCCCGGTGCCTGCGGTTCGAACCGGAACGGCGGTCCGACCACATCGGTTTTCTGGTCGCCGCTCTTCGGCCGTAGTTGCGCACTCCACTCAACTGGTCTAACGGCCCAGGTCCGGGCTCGCGCGAACTTCTTCCCCACCAAAGTAGTTGACCCACCGACCGGGACGGGGCGGGACCCGAATGGGACGGGACCAGAGCGAAAACCCGGTCGCGCATGGCGCAATCCAGGGCGTGGGATCAAAAGAGGCCCGTCCATCGTGACTCCTTTGCAAGTCGCCCAGAAATTCGTCGAGCGAATCAACGCCGCAGATGTCGCCGGCCTGGCCACGCTGATGACCGAGGATCATCGTTTCATCGACTCCCTCGGCAATGTGGTGAGCGGCCGAGAGGCAATGAAAGCCGGATGGGCGGGCTATTTCAGTATGGTGCCCGATTACCGACTGACTGCCCAACAGTGGCTGTGCGACGGGCAAGTCGTCGTGATGCTCGGAACGGCGAGCGGCACCTACAGTCCGGACGGCTCGCTCCCACCCGAGCACCGCTGGGCGACGCCGGTCGCCTGCCGCGCGGCCGTGCGGGGAGACCTGGTCGCAGAGTGGCGGGTCTACGCCGACAACGAGCCGATCCGGCAACTGATGCGAACGAATTCCTAGGGGTTCGTCCCCGATCCCCCATCTTGCTCCGCCGGCACTTGGTGCGAGTTTTCGCCGCGAAGCCAATTAGCCCCGCGAGGGGCCTCCCTCCTCTTGCGATTGGCCGGAGGCGGCCCGCGTTGACCGAAAAGCCCCAAAGGGCCGACACTCTTAGGTCCAGGATGGGTGCTGCGCCCGTCACGGGGGCCCAGACGGGAGAAGTAGTCGATGTGCTATGTCGAAGCCTTTTTCTTCAGGACTCTGCCCTCAATCGGAATCAGCGTATGTCGCACGTCAAGTAGTTGATTCCGCAGGCGGCCAATTTCTTCACTGGTAAAGAATATAACCTGCTGATTCGACGCGTCTGCGATTGACGCCCGCTTTAGAAGCTCTCCGAAGCTGAGATCGGCAGTGCTCTGCTGTCGCGGCTCATCGAAAATAATGCAACCGGGGTGATTCGTCACTTCGGATCGGGAAAGTTCGAGCAGCCCGTGGAGATATGACCAGATTGTCCTGATGAGGTCGCTTGCCGATATATTCGACTGCAATGCGAAGTTCGTCTCAAGATCAAAACCGTCGTGTTCCGGCCTATACGTGTCCACGGAGACAACGACCTGCGATATTGGAAAGCTGGAAAATCCATACTGGGCAAGCTGACTGCGCAGTGACTCGGTCCACCGACCGATCTTCACTCGATCACTGGGAGTCACGTCTTCTTTGGGCAACCGCTTCAGTTCCTCCTGGATTGTCTTCCATTGTGCAGACAGCGGGGCGAACCGTTCGATGACCGCATTGAAATGCTCGAGCTGCTTTTCATCCCGTTGCAGAGAATTTTCTACTTCGAGTCTTGATCGAATCGCGGCCGCCGATGGAAGGCGCCCGTCCGACAATAGCGTCTGACGGAGATCACGAACCCGATTTCGTGAGGAGTTCAATTCCTGATTAAGAGTTCGGACTTGCCCTGCACGGGCCTGCGCCACATATTGAGCATTTCGGAGAACGACTTCGAAGGTTCGCCGTTGTTCAACAAGGAACTGGATGTTTTCGTCCAGTGTCATGACCGATTGCTCTGCTTCGAAAGGCAACAGAGAATCCTGAATTGATTGATGGCAAATGGGACAGATGCCGGCGTCAACAAGAGATTCTTTTCTACTCCCCAGTCTCTTCAGCGTCTGAACGTCTCTGTTGCGCTGAATGTCCTCGTTGATATTGGCTAAGCGGCGCTCCAATCGCGTCACCTCGCCCTGTTCCGACTCCAAGGCATCTAGCAGCCGAGACAAGAGGGTCTGGCGATCACGAGTCTGTTCCTCAGCGCCAAGCAATTCGGTCCTTGCAGCCTCGGCGACGTCTTGGACGCGAGGGATCTCCTCTTCGACCAACCGCCGTAACTCGGCCCTTAGGGCGTCCGCTCTTTGCGAGAGGGGAATCCAGGCCCCGTCCTTCGGAACCACTAGGGCGACCGGTATCTTTGGGGGCCACGCCGAAAGGGGCTGTTTCGATAAGCCTTGGGATATGCCGCCCGCGGCGTCGGCAATATTCGTCGCCTGTTCAACGCGACCGGTCCAGTTCGTTTCGACCTGCTGCTTTTCCAGCTGAAGCTCCTGACGCCTCAACGCGATCTGATGGGCCTCCAAATTCAATAGAAATTCAACCGACCGCTTGTGCACATCTCGAATTCTGAAGTGGGCCGGCAAAGGCGGTTGAGCGGTTGCCCAACCGCGAGTCTGCTCGACGACAAAATACGGAAAGATGCATTGCATGTATAAAGGATATTCGTGTCCGTCGAATGTCGGGACAATCGGCAAATCCCAGCCCAGAAACTTCGCAAGAAACCGATGAAACCCAAAAGCACGCGTGGCGGTGCCGGGAAGATTAACCGCAAATTCGTCGGAAACTGCGGCGGAGCCGGGCGAGGTGAGCAGTGGTCCATGATGGACCGTAATGAGATTTGGATCCCGTGATCCCTTGATCATTCGTTGCGTCACAACGCTCTGTCCCTCGCGATTTTCAATTTCGAGAAAGACTTCTGACTGGAGTACGTCATGCTCGCCACTGGGAGAGTCAAGTCGGATCTTCATCGCTGGGGTTAGAGGCAGGTCGGTCCTGCTGGTCGTTAACATCGCTTCCATTCCCAGCGCGACAAGAATCGATTTTACGCAAGTAGACTTACGCGAAGAATTATCAGCGCAACACCACGAGACCGTTTGGAAACTCCAGTTCCGCACCGTACGGCCCGTCTGTCGTTTGGATCTGAATCGAGAGCCGACGAAACCTCATTTCCCTACCCCCCGAACATGCGGTCAACCAGCGATTCCGTCACTTTTGAGCGTATTTGCGAGATGTATAGCTTTTCCTCGCGGAAGACCTCCGGAGTGGCCTCAAGTTCGAGGGCAAACTGCCTACCTGGATCGGTCAGTTCGATTCTGCCCCCTTCGTCGCGCCGAACGAGCCCCTCCCCAATCGCGTAGTCCACGGCCTGGTTAAGAAACGGCTCAACTCGCGCAAGGATTGCGTCCGGAGCGACTCGCCCCTCGGCGGCGTCCATCAATTGTCTTCGGCCTGTGGCCGTCCGAAATCCCCAGCTGAGAACATGCAAGCGTGCGAAGCTGGATTTGTGCGCACGGCAGCAATTCTTGAGCAAAAGCACGATGAGCCCAATTCTCCATCCGGGTCGAAGATCCGCGGGTATCGCCATCGGCCGTTGCCGAAAGGTGAATTCGGTCTCCAGCTGCGGAATTTCAACTCTCTCGTCAGCACTTTCCATGGTTCGAGACCTCGGGGAAGTCCAATGGACACCGGAGTAGCCAGTCGGCAATAGCTTCGTAGACGAGTGAGTCGACCGGAATCGTGTGTAAGCCTCGTAATTCGCTTGCGAGAAATGTCTGAAGTTCGTTTATCGCCGCCTTGAACATCTCGTGTGGCGCGTCGCCAGACAGCTTATGCCGCGCCAGCAATTGCTCTTGGTGTGATTTCGCTCGCTGCGCTTTTGCGTAGAGGTCCGGATAGTCCCTAAGTGTCTCTAAAACTTCTTGACCCTTCAAAAACCACGCGAGCACCTCGCGGTGAAGCTCGATTCGCTGGGACTCACTATGAAGAGTTGCTAAGCGACTCAGCTTGCCTGCGAGCACGGTAGACAAATCGCGGTGCGCTGTGCTCCACTCAGCGACATCTGTCAGCGACACTGTCGGCATCTCGATTTCCAGTGCCCGGACATCCGCATTTAATAAGCGGTCTCGCTCGACAGAGAATGCACCCTCGTGGCATACAGCGACATGGAACGGATCGCCGACGTAGGGCAGGCAGGCATTGGTTACTTCGACCGTTTTCGTCGCCGCGTGAGCGACTATTTGTTTTGAGTCGAAACGTGGCACGAAGAGCACCCAGCGGGTGATTCGAACCGGTCCAAAGATCCGAGCCAGGTGAGCCCGATTGTTGATGAACTTCGCAACGTCGTCAGTCATCTTTCTGCGCTGGTTTTCGTACCGTTGAGTGGTTCCAATCGGTTCTTCGCATCCATATGCCTGATAGGCGTGGCCATGGGTCCTGGTGAAGCCCTCGATGCCGGCGTCGCCTCTATCTCGGTCAGGGACCTGCTGATACTCGGCCGGGCCGTAGTGACATAAGAGAAGTTTGTTCGCCCACTCTTCCCAGTCACTACCGCACAGTTGCGTTACTTGCGTGGCCACAGGAAGTGCCCGCTTCTTGAGGGTCAAGCGTTTAGATCGGGGAACTCGGCATTCTACCGCATGCAAATGCGGAAGGAACGCGAAACTTAGACAACGAGTGCGCAGACACGGAAGCCGCGGCGGCGCAATGGCAACTCGATCTTGGGGCGTGTTAGAGGCGCATTAGGACTGCCTCGGTCTGTCTTATGAGGTGGGCAACCAGGAGGAATCACTCGTTGCCGCCCGAATGCCCCTCCAGTTCGCCCGTTACCACGAATCGGGGGAGGCGGCGCCTGCCTTGGACCCCCACCGGCGGGTCCGGCACGCCGGACCTCTGAGGCCAGGAAAATTTTCAAAGTTGTTTACACGGGCGTGGAAACTCGGGCTCGGCGGCGGCCGCTTTTTGCGGTAGGCTGGAGATAGGCGTCGTGCTGCGAGGCGGGCAGAGTCGCAGTGCGCGCCGGCGAATCGCGTTGTCGATTGCCGGTGGGATTATCTGGTGCGGAGGCTGTCTGGCGCGAGGCTGTCTCTGCCGCGGAGGCGACGGCGGTCATAGTCTGGCCGGTGGGGACAAGATCCCCGGCGGGAACGAAATAGATTCCCGCCGGTGATGGGGATCCTTTTTCACTAAGGGGGGAAAGGATCCCCGGCAGGCCCGGACCAGGATTTTTTGAACAGGAGGTAACTGAGGCAACAGAGGTCAGACTATCTTGATCCGCCCCCTCCGTTACCTCTGTTGCCTCGTGTGCAATCGAAACTGTGTTCCCGCGAACGCTCGGTTTTGCTGGTGGTGAGGATCCTTTTTCACTAAGGGGGAAAGGATCCCCAGCAGACCGGCGGACGGACGGGTGCCATGCCCACGGCTCGGCGTGAGACTGTCCGGGAATTCAATCGTGTTTTTGAGCCGCGCCCGTGAGGAAGCGGGCTATTCCGGGTAGAAGCGAGCGTTAGACCCCGCTCCCTCACGGTCGCGGCTCGAAATCCTTCGTCTGGCATCGCGAGAAACACGTATCGACTGGCAGCCGTAATTACCGGACGGTCTCACGGCTCGGCTGGGCATGTCTTCAACCTTGAAGGAGACGCTCGAGAGAATATTGAACGAAAGTGCTTAGCCCGCTGCCGCCACGTTCGTGTTCGGCCCAGTCTAAGACATGCCCACCCAAAGCCGTTGGGCATGGCACCCGGCGCGGGATAAAGATCCGCGGCGGGAACGAAAAAATGGATCTGCTGGTGGTGAGGATCCTTTTTCACTAAGGGGGATAAGGACCACCAGCAGACCGGCAGGGGTTTAAATCATGGCCCTCACCCCGCGCCCTCTCCGGCTCGACTGAGCTCGCCGAAGTCCAGCAGACTGGGCGAGGGTGAGAGAGCGGGGACTGGCCGGTGGGTCGGGACTCTTTGTTTCAATGGGTAGTTGACCCACCAAAGTCGTTGACCCACCGACCGGGAGGGGACGGGAGACGGAGAAGCCCCTCACCCCCGACCCCTCTCCCGCGGCGGGGCGAGGGGAGAAGAATCAGTGGGCCGGGACGCGAACGGGACAGGACCGGAGCCGGAATCCGGACTGAACCGAGTGGGACGGGACACGAAAAGCGGCCCTCACCCGACTCGACTGAGCTCGTCGCAGGCCGGCCCTCTCCGGTTCGACTGTCTTCGACCCTGAGGCTCGGCTCGACTGAGCTCGCCGAAGTCAGACCCGAAGGGAGCTCGCGACTCGACTGAGCTCGTCGAAGTCCGAAGTTCAGCGGACTGGGCGAGGGTGGGACGGGACACTTTCGCACGCTGATGGGACAACTTCGCGGCTTACAACTTGTCCCATCTTAATGCCCGGTCGAAAAGCAACTTAGGACGAGCAACCGGTGGGACGGGACTCTTTCGCGATCTGGGATGGGACAACTTCGTTTAGAAAAGGTGGCAGGACCTGCCACCTTTTGAGTGAACTTCCCCAGGTTTCGTGGGCGCGGGTGATGGGTTGTTCCGTGCAGGCAATGCCCTTGGAGGAGTTGCCTTCGTCGGAGCCGGTCGTCGGTCGCTCACCCTCGGTGGCGACTGACGGCTGGCGGAGACGATGGCGACTCCGGACGTTGCCTTTGTGGGTGAGGTTCGAGGGAGCATCAAGCCGCTTCCTCGAACCTCGTCGGACTCTGGTAGCCGATCGCCGAATGCCTCCGCACCCGGTTGTAAAAGACTTCGATGTACTCGAACAGGCTCTGCCGCGCTTCCTCGCGCGTGGCGTACCGCTCTTGGTGCACCAACTCCTTCTTCAGCGTCGCAAAAAAACTCTCCATCGGCGCGTTGTCCCAGCAATTCCCCTTGCGGCTCATACTGCACGTGATCCCACGCGACGCCAGCAGCCGTTGATAACTTCCGCTGGCATATTGGCTGCCACGATCCGAATGCGCCAGAAGTTCCACCATCGGCAGCTGCCGGCCGATCGCCATCCGCAAGGCCTCGTTCACCAACTCGCTCGTCAGCCGCTCTCCCAGCGACCAGCCCACGACCTTCCGCGAGTACAAATCCTCCACCGCCGCCAGGTACAACCAGCCTTCGTCGGTCCACACGTACGTGATATCCGAGACCCATTTCTCGTTGGGACCACGCGCCTCGAATTGTCGATCCAACACGTTTGGGGCCACCGGCAGCCGATGATTCGAGTCGGTCGTGTGCCGGAACTTTCGGGCCGTCGTCGCTCGCAACCCGCTCTGCCTCATCAATCGCGCCACCGTGTTCTCGCTCACCCGATGTCCCTGCGCCACGAGCTCCCGCTGCATCCGCGGACTCCCGTAACTCCGCTTGTGCCTCTGGCCATGGATCTCCCGCATCGCTTCCAACAGCTGCTCCTGACGCTGCCGGCGCCGGCTCACCGATCGCTTCCGCCAGGCGTAAAACCCACTGCGAGCCACACCCAGCACCGAGCACAGCACGCTCAGCGGCCACACCCTCCGATGTTCCCGGATAAACCCGTACCTCACTTCTTCTCGTTCGCGAAGAAGGCCGCCGCTTTTTTTAAAATGTCACGCTCCATCAACAGCCGCTTATTCTCCGCACGCAGACGCTCCAGCTCCGCACGCTCGTCGCCGGGAAGTGAACCTGGGGATGGACCCGCGTTGCCGCCCTCCGCCCGCCGCTTCCACTTGCCCAACAGATTCTCGGGAATCCCCAAACTCCGCGCCGCTTCCGCGATCTTGTAACCCTCCTGCGTCACCAGTTTGATCGCTTCTTGCTTAAACTCTTCCGTGTACGTCCGATACTTCCGACTCATCTCTGGGCCTCCTCTTTGAAGAGATTACACTCTTCTCTGAGCGCCCACGATTCCTGGGGAACTCCAGAGTGCCGAGTCGAAGGCAGGCGGGGACGCGGTGGGACGGGACACTTCTGCGCAGCGAGGGACAAAGCAGTCGCGGGATTGGCTCACTTTGCCGCTTTGACGCGGACCGAGAACGTGCCGCGAATGGTTTCTGGCCCCTCTGGTCCGCTGGTTTCGATTTCAAGAATGCCGTAGAGAGTGGGCTCGTCGCCCGGCAGAGCACGCGACACGGAGAAAGCTCCGCCCGTTACTTTGACCAGTCCTCGTCCGGGCAGTTTGACGTGCGATTCACCAGGTTCCCGCTGATCGCTTTTCGCCACGATCGGCACACTCCCCTCCTCTTCAACAAGCTCCTGCCAGTCGTTGTGGAAGGTGGTGCAAAGCTGCCACGCAGGCTGACGTCGGGCCCGGAAAACTCAAATTCCTCGTCTTTGCGGTTGACCTTGGGCTTGCGCAACGCAAGTTGATCGACGTGAATTCGGCTCTCTTTGCCATCAATCGACAAGGTGATGTTGTCTGAGCCAAACCTGGCGACCGCGCCCTTCTTCACTGCTTCATCGGCGTCCGCATCGTCCTCGTCGGGCGCCACCACGGCCGGCCGATTCTTGTTAACCGCGTCGACGACGCCGTGGACGGCGAAGAGCATGATTCCGCTGACGAAAAATCCATAGCCGACCAACGAGATCCAAAACGCTGTGGCCGTTTGGCGAAAATGGGCCAAGCCGAAGAGCAACGTGTAAAAGGGGACCAGCAGGCAGGCCAGCCAGACCATGGGGTCCTCTTTGCGGGCGGCCCGGAGGAAGGTCCGGCGGGCTGACGTGAGGGCGACCGCCCCGACCACGATCATGCCCCAAGTCAACTGGCGGAGATAAAGGCTGGCGACGAACAACAGCAGCCAAACCCCGGCGGCTGCCAGCAGGCCCATCAAATAGGTCTCGAATTTGACCTCTTTTTGTTTTCGGCGGCGCGGCGGTTCGTTGGGCAAGATCTCTCGGATGGCCGTTGGGCGAAGCGGCTGCGGAATTTCGTATTCCGGCGAGTCAAATTCGTCCTTGGGGGCGGCTTTTTTGCGACTGTCGACCAGGTTCTCGTCGCTCGCCTCGAAGGGGAAATCCATCGGTCTCGGTTTCCGCGGACCCGCCCCGCTTGACGCCCCCGGCTTGCGCGTTGGCTGGGGCAAGGGCGCGACAAGCGGAATGTCGCTGGAAGATTTTGGCAATGGAGAGTTTGGCACTGCAGATTTTGAACCTGCGGAATCGCGAACGGAGCGAGGCTTCACAACCTGCGAATCGCTGTTGCGAGATTGGGCCCGCACCGGGCGCACGATCGGACGCTCGGCAGGATTCGTTGGAATGGTGACGGCCGCCTCGGCCGCACACTCAGGGCAATCGAAGGTGTATCGGCCGGGCTCGCGGCTCTCGAGCGTCACGTTATGCAAGCAGTTCGGGCAAAAGACGTCCATCGGCGGGTCCCGCGCCACGATTGCCTCTCGGCGAAATTCTGCGGATTGGTCCGAGTGAACGCAAGTGCGCTTTTCAGCCCTTTATCGCAAGTTCACGGAGCCGGTTGCTTCAGGAGGGCCTGAAGCCGATTGCCCGCCGCCTTGTGAGCCAGAATTTGCAGGACTTTTTCCAAGATGACCGCGCCCGCCTCGACGGGAGGGAGACCGGCGGAATAGATATTGGAGATGACCGTCTGCTCCCACTTCGCCCGGGAATTGCCGCTGAATTGGGCGGCTTCGGCCAGGGCCGCCCCGGTGAGACGATAGACGAGATAGGCCGACAGGCTCCGCGAGGCCAGCGCATCGCCGCCCGGGCGCTCGCCCACAAGAAACACGACCAGTTCACACTCCAGTACGTCTGCAATTTGCTCCGCCAGCTTGACCCGGCCGTAACGGACGGCGATCGGCTGCCCCTGGCTCACGCCGCGGCTTGTCAATCCATCGACGAGCGTCGGCAGCAGGTCGGGCAGGTTGTGGTGCACGGCCTCGGCGCTCAGGCCGTCCGACACGACGATCTGCACCTGGTTCCCCTCGGGCGACAGTCGGGCCAGGCTCGCCGGCGAAAGTCGTGCGCCGGCTTCGGGCGAGTTGAGATGTGCTTCCTTGTCCTTTGCGGTCGTCTCGAGCACGCGAAAGTTGGCGAGGCGCTGAAGCTCATCGAATCGCAGCTCGGAGTGAATCGCCGCGCGGGCCGCGCCTTGATTGAATTTCACTCGGCGCATGACGGAATTTGCCGGGCGAGGGCCAGCAGTTTCTCGGCCGTAGAGCGCCGGAGTGCGCCGCGCGAGTTCGGCGAACTCCGTAGGCGAGTCGCAGAACTGCTCAGGATTGCCCCATTGGGGACCACGACGCGCAGAGCCGTTCGCGTCCCGCTGCAGGATCCCGCGGCCGATGGCCCATTCCAAATACTCGGGCGCGGGCGTGCGACCGTAGAGTTCGCGGAGCGTCTGGACGTCGTGGGCGCTCGTGTCGAAATAAGCCAGCATGCGGTCCGTGTTGAGGCACACATCCATGAAGTAGTTCGCGCCGGCGGCCGTGAGCAACTGCGTCGCGATCTGTTGGCCTTCAAGAATCGTCTGCGAGTGCAGCGTATAGCACGGGGCCATGCCCATCGGCAGACCCAAGAGTTTCCCCATGAAATGATCCTGCAGGTTGGAGAGGATCATTTCAAAGCTGTCGCGATGCGTTTCAGGACCGATGAATCCGGTGACATTGTTGACCATGAACGGGTCGTAGCGCCGCGCGAGGCCGTAACAGAGCGCCTCGGTCGTCGCCATGTCGATCCCGTGATGCCGGCCGTACGTGAACTCACTCCCCTGCCCTGTCTCGAAGTACATAAACTGCCGAGCAACTCCTTTGAGGGCACCGCGCTCAGCCATCGTGCGATAACCGTGATCGAGCAGATCGACCGAGATATCGAACTCGGCGAGATTGGTGTCTTCCGTCCCTGCCAGGCTCTGAAACAGCACTTCGACGGGAGCACCGCGGTCCAGACAGGCGAGTTGCGTTTTGATGTGGGCCAGCACGCAGATCTGCGTCGGGATCCCCGTGCGGCGGCGCACCGAATCGAGCAGCTTAAGCAGGGTTTCAACGTTCTCCACAGTGTCGACGGCCGGGTTGACACCGACGAGCGCGTCGCCCGCGCCAAGCGACAAGCCCCAATAACACAGACACACGATTCCTTGGGGATCATCGGTCGGATGGTTCGGCTGCAAGCGGGACGACAGTGTGCCCGGCGCACCCAAGAGCGTTCGGGCCTGGGTCGGCCGGCTGCACTTTCTCGCGATCAAAATCAATTCGTGCACATCGCAGAGCTTGGCGACGGCCGCGGCCATCACGCCGGTCAGCCCTTGGCCGATGCGTTGAATGTCCTCGTTCGATGTGCACAGCAGGCGATCCTTCAACTCGCCCAACGTCAGCGAAGCGATGGGAGAAAGAACGTCGAGATCGATGTCGTAGTTGACGCGCATCACGCTGTCGACGCGGCCTCGATCGTCGGTCAGCGGGTGCTCGTAGATGTGCTCGAGCGTCAATTCCGAAAGAGCGCTGCGGGCCGCTTCCCGAACATCTTCGCTCTCGGCCGCCAGCCCGGCGTGGCGATCGCCGGCCTTGCTGTAGTCGGCCGCCCCCAGCAGCCGCTTGAGTCCGACAAACTGCACTTCGCGTTCGAGCAGTTGCGCGGTGTAAATCCGGTCGGGCTTTGGGTCCGGCACGCGGATTTCGTTTAAATGAATCAATTCGCGCATGAAACGCCTGCCGGGATCGACTGGATCAGCTCATTCCATAAAAAGAGATCGGCACGACCTGGTCGCGGAGAGCTGCCGAGCTGTACGAATCGGGCGTCGAGCGGTTCGATTTCGTCGAGCACGACCAGCTTGACGGGGTTCAATCCCCATTGCGAAATATAGCCCCCGAGTGCCTTGCCAACGTTTTCCCTGACCAGGAGGACCAACGGAGCGTGCGCGGAAGTGTCGACCTTCAGCGCTGACCCAATTCGTTCTCCCAGACTGCGAACCGAGAGTCCGTCACGCTGTGCGAGCGAGACGACAACGCAACTGCCGTCCGTGCTCCGCTCGACTAGTTGCAAAATATCTCGGATTTGCTCGTCTGTCGAATCGGAAGTGACGCGGCCAAGGATCGGGACATCTCGCAGGGGGAGCAAGGCTGGGTCGGGGAGATAGACCGTGCTTCCGGACACTTGCGTGGCATGCAGCAGAAGGCCATAGACCGTGGCCCTTCCGGCATATTGCGGCGTGATTCCGGTCAACCGGGACGCCCAGCGCGGGCTCGTTGCGATGCGCTGAGCAAGGTCGACGCCAAGGTCCCCGAATTGAGTCGTCGTCGGCAGCGGTTTCGCCTGAAGGATGTCGTAAACCAATTCCCCGACTCCGCCGGAAAGGCAATATAACGGCTCGATCAAGTCGCTCGGCGGATTGAAAGCGACTTGCTCGTGAAGCCGGGCGACTGCGTCCTGGAGAGCAGCGCGATCGCCGGCGAGGCGCGTGTTCGATCAAGTCCAGCTGCCAGTCGAGAGTCGCGTCGAGCTGCGGCGACGTAAGACGATCGCCTGGGACGACAGCAAGGGTCAGGTCGTCGAGCAGCGCGTGTGCGTAGCGGGAGAGCTTGACGATCCGATAAGTCCCCGGTTCGACTTCGATGTGCCGGGCGCCGACGAATAGCGAACCGGTGCGCAGAACTTCTCCGGCCCTTCCCGCCGCAACGTTGGTCGTGCCGCCGCCGATATCGAGATTGATAACCCAGCGATCGGGGTGAGCGCGAGATATCGATCCGGCATTGGCCTGGAACGCAAGCCACGCCTCGAGGCGCGGATCGCCCGCGGTTGCGACAAGCAAATCCTTGACGCGCGAGCGAATCAGCTCGACCAGCGCAGAGGAGTTCGGCTGTTGCGCGGCGAGGCCCGTTACGAGCGCGCCGCCGCCAAAGATGTCTTGCGTATCCGCGGCTGCCGCAGACAACCAGTCGTCGAGATGTTCTTCGAGCCGGCGGAGATCGAGGCCGTCTTGTCCAAACGGGGTCAGGACGACGGGCGAGCGGAAAACTTCGCGGATGTCCGAAAGTTCCTGCCGGCCGGTGACCGTATTCCGAGAGAGCCGAGCGGTGGCCGCGACGCAGCGACTTGTCGTCGTGCCAAAGTCGAGTCCAACCAGTCGAACGCTTGTCACAAGTTAAATTCGCGAGATGCTCTGTTTGAGGCGTTTGCCGGCGGTCACTGCCGCAGGTCACTCCGCGAAATGGTGGAGGGCGCGGTGCCGGGCCCCGAAGACGCTGGTCCCGAGGGAGTCGATGCAGCGACGTCTTCGACCGACCGGCCCGCACTGCGCCGATGCATTTCCAACAGCGACGCGGGCGGACCCTGGAATCGGTGCCTCATCACGCTGAACCACACGGCCCCAGTCAATCCAAACGCGCCCAGCACAATCCAGCCGGCCTTCTCGTTCGGTGGCTGGATGCCGATCACCAGCAGAAACGCGCACCCGATCAAACACACCACCGCCAGCGGCTGATACCAGCGGCCCAGGCTCCAGGGTCCCATATCGGTCCATGAGCGCCCGTAGGCCAAAAGACCCAAGAGCGTCGGCAATGCATAAGAGAGGTAGAGCAGGATCGCGCATGCGCTCGCCAGGGTCGTATAAATCGGCGAGTACATCGTGAGGACGACTGCCAAGGCGGCGGTCGCCCAAATCGCGATTGCCGGCGAACCATACCGCGGGTTGACGCGGCATAGGGCGCGCGACCAGGGCAGCCCGCCGTCGCGCGCAAAGGCGTAGGCCATCCGCGAAGCCGAAGTGACGCATGCCAGACCGCAGACGTACTGTGCGACCGCGATGGCCAAGACGAAACCGAGCACCAGCCAGGGAGGCAAAACGCTCCGCAGAATCCAGTGGAATACGTTGTCGCCCTGGGCGGCCGCCTCGTTCATGTTGGGAATCGCCAGCACCACCGCGGCAAGCATGATCCATCCGAATAGCGCCGAAACGATGACCGATCGAACGATCGCACGGGGAACGTGATGGGCGGCCCCGACGGTTTCTTCCGCCGTATGGGCCGAGGCGTCGAAACCAGTGATTGTGTAGAGGGGCAACATGAAGCCCAGCGCAAACAGCCAGGGAAGGCTGCCGGTCTCGGGCCAAACGGCGTTTCCCTTTGGCTGGCCGCTGTAATTGGCGAACGTGACCAGGCGGCCGAAATCCAAGCGCGACGCACAAACGACGAGCGCCACCGTGAGTCCCGCGGCGACGAGCAAGATCCAATATCCGCTGAAATCGGTGAGCCGCGTCGTGAGCCGAATTCCCCAGTGATTCAAGAGCGCTTGAGAGAACGTGATTGCGGCAACGATTCCGATCTGCAAAGCGAATAGTGCCGTTTCGGAGAGTGCGGCTGGTTCGTAGCCCAGAAATGGCGCCAGTGCCTGGAATGTGAACTGGTAAGCGCCGACGTTGACGGCGGCAATCACCGCGATGAGCGCGAAGAGATTGAACCACGCCGTCACCCAGCCCCATCCGCGATCGCCCAGAATCGACGCCCAGTGGTACAAGCCGCCGGCGGTTGGGAAGGCCGACGCGACCTGCCCCATCGTTGCAGCGAATGCCAGGGCGAGCAGACTGGCGAGCGGCCAACCCAGGCCGATCGACGCTCCCCCGACACTGCACAATCCCTGGTGAAACGAGGTTACGCCGCCGGCGAGAATACAGATGATCGATAGCGAAACCGCATAGTTGGAAAATCCGCTCATCCGCCGGTTGAGTTCCTGCCGGTACCCCATTTGGCGCAGGGTTTCGATATCGGCGGCGACTATGCGGGCTTGGTCGGCGGGATCGGTCATTGCGGTGCGATGGGGTCTATTCCGTGCGGGAGAAAAGCTGGACGCTCCGAGTTTACGCGGGCCGCAAGATTGAAGAAAGGCGATTTGTCGCGGGCTTCCGTGAGGTGGGGCTGATACGATGCTGCGGAATTCGTCGCCGCCATTCCTGAATCTTGAGCGATCTGTCAGGTTCTCATGCCCAGCCAAGATTGGATTCTCTACGGTGCCACCGGCTACACGGGACGAGCGATCGCCGAGGAGGCGGCTCGACGCGGCCTGCGGCCGATCCTGGCCGGTCGCAATGCGCAATCAGTTGGCGAATCGGCAAAAAATGTTGGGCTCGAGCACCGCGTTTTCGGCCTGAGCGATGCCGACACTCTACGGCGTTCCATCCGGGGCGCACGCCTCGTGCTCAACTGTGCGGGCCCATTTTCGGCGACGGCCCGTCCGATGATGGAGGCGTGCCTGACCGAGCACGCGCATTACCTCGACATCACCGGGGAAATCGACGTCATCGAGGCGGCTGCGGCGCTGGATCAACAGGCCAAGGCGGCTGCGGTGATTCTGTTGCCGGCAATCGGCTTCGACGTGGTGCCCAGCGACTGTCTGGCTGCGAAGCTTGCCGCACGATTACCCACGGCGAGCCGCCTGACCCTGGCCTTCAATGCCTTGGGGTCGCTGAGTCCGGGCACGGCCAAGACCATGCTCGAGGCCGTTTCGCAGGGTGGACGTGTCAGGATCGACGGTCGGCTCACGCAGGTCCCGCTGGCTTGGAAGACGCTCGACGTGCCGTTCCGCGAAGGGACACGCACGGCGATGACGATTCCGTGGGGCGACGTCGCCAGCGCGTTTTATTCGACCGGCATCGGCGATATCGAAGTCTATGCCGCCGCGCCCCTTCGCCAAATCACAATGCTGCGAAGATCTCGGTGGCTGATGCCCGTCCTCGGCTTGAAACCGTTTCGGTCCTTCGTCGCCTCGATGATCGAGAAACGCGTTCGCGGCCCTTCGGCGGAGAGCCGGGCGCGGGATACCTCCTCGCTGTGGGGACGCGTAGAAGACGGCGGCCGAAATCGGATCGCCGCGACCCTGACGACACCCAACGGTTATTCGCTCACCGTGAGCACGGCGCTGGCAGCGGTCGAACGGCTGCTCGAGGCGCCGCCGGCCCCCGGCTTTCTCACGCCGTCGCGGGCATTCGGGGCCGATTTTATCGAGAGGATCCCCGGCTTGCGATTTTCGGTTCGAAGAGAAAACCGGAGAACCAGCCGGCTGACGCTCCGCCCATGGCGGACTCGCCCTGTTGCTGCGCGAACTGGGGTCAGTTCCGGATCGTGTCGAGCGTCAGGCGAGCTTCTCGGGCGATCGGCGTCCCGGGCGACTCCGCGGAGAATCTGCTGCAAGGGCTCCTTGGCCATCGGAGCCAGTCCCGCCTTGATCAGGAACTGAGCATGATGCAGCAGCACCCGATATTCTTCCAATGCGACCGCATCCGGCCCGTGTGTCGTGCCTCCAGAGCACTCGAGCGTTCGGTCGCCCCGGAGTTGTGACGACCGATTGATCGCTCGCCGGCTTGGGTGTCGGCGGAATCGCCGGCTGTTGAGCAGGCTTCGACAGGACGATCGCATGCGGTGGCACGATTGACGAGTCGCGGGGCAGATAAGCCGGCGCGGCGGGGGGGAATACTCCCTTTCTACGGCTCCAAGTCGGAGGGTTGGACCCATTCACGGAATTTGATCCGTACTTCGCAGTCGCGACGGTCGACCTCGGCGGTGTGCTGATGCGGTTTGGAGTCCGCGATTTAAACGAGGGATTGGCGAGTTCGACTTTCCAGTTTGGGGGATCTGACAGGACATCACCGGCGTTAGCGGTCCCCTGTGTTCCGGGGCGAGCCATCAGGGATCGGCCATCGCGATACTTTACGAATAATCCGCCGAGAAGGAATAGAACGATAATCGATCCGATAACCCGTCTCATTCAACACCGGGGTTTCTACGAGTGACTCTCCGCTCGAAGCGTGCGCTCCGGCATATGGCCGGGCACGGCACCGGATTTTTGTCGTCGCCGCGGCTGGAACGGCTTGAGCACAGACCGTGGAAATCGGCACCGGTCGCGATTGCAGGGGCGAAAAAGCTGGATAGACTCGTGTTTCGGCGGCGTTCTCGGAGCGTGAGGTGCCAGCCCCACGGTTCGCGTGCCTGACTCCTGCTTGCTCGTGGAAAAACTGCCGGGGCCGGCATCACGCAAAGGAACGGCATGCGGGGCATTGGACGGTCAAGGCACCCGATTGCGCTCCGGAGAAATCACTTTCACGCCCCACGCTTCGCAAAAAGGCGGGAGCTCGAACATGTTTGAAAAAATCGCCAACGGATGGGAACTGATGAAGTCGAGCGCGCGAGTCCTGCGCGAAGACACGAGCCTGCTCGTATTCCCCGCGCTGAGCGGCATCGCCTGCCTCTTTGTGACGGCAAGTTTTGCCTTGCCTCTGTTTTTTAGCGGCGCGTTCGCCATCAACGGAAATGTGAATCAAGTGACGCACAACCCGCTCGCCTTTGTGGTGGGTTTTGCGTTCTACTTTTGCAGCTATTTCGTGATCATCTTCTTCAACTCGGCACTCGTAGCTTGTGCCGTCATTCGCTTTAACGGCGGCACTCCCACTCTCAGCGACGGCTTTCAGGCAGCGGCGGCCCGGCTCCCGCAGATCGCCGCATGGAGCCCGGTAAGCGCAACCGTCGGATTCCTGCTCAAAATCATCGAATCGCGTTCTGAAAGGGTCGGCGAGATTGTTTCAGGGTTGCTGGGGCTCGCCTGGAGCGTTGCAACGTTCTTCGTGATCCCGGTGATTGTGGTCGAAAAAGCGGGTCCCTTTGAGGCGATGCAGCGCTCGATGTCCATTCTGCGCCGGGCCTGGGGTGAGGCCTTTGTGGGCAACCAGGGGATTGGATTCTTCATCTTCATCGCGGCAGTTCTTGGGTGCGTTCCCGCTGGCTTGGGATTTTTAATAGGCAGCGGGGTCGCGATCGCGATCGGAATCGCCATCACGGCTATCCTCGAGATCGGGGTGGCGATCGTCTCAGCCGCGCTGCACACGATTCTTCTCGGCGCACTCTATGTCTATGCCGCCGAGGGACGCGTGCCCTACGCGTTTGAGGGATCGGTGCTCAGGTCGTCGTTTGCAGCCCGTAAATGAGATCGCCTTACCGGCAGCGGTCTTGCCGCACGCTCGCGAACGCGGTACACCACGCGCCGAGGTGCTCGAATGCTGCAAATGCGTCGCGCCGCGATGTTGGCAGTGCCCGTGCTCATTGCTTCAATCACCGCTGGCTGGCTGCTGGCCTGGGCGATCGATCGAAGCGTGCCTCACAGGCTGTTCTTCCAGCCCGTGAAATGGATTCTTCGCATGCGCTGGTGACTCAGGCCGCAGCGAATCGGAACCAGGTCACAGAATTCAACTTGCAGCTGGCGCAACGATTGGGACGAAGCGCCAGTCTGCCCGCACGGTCGGCCTGACCCGCACAGTCAATCGAACCGCCACCTTCGCGCGGTTGCCGCCGAAACGGGCAGCGCGAGGCGTCGATTCGCCCCGGGGTTGAATGCGCGCACTCGTCAGGTCCGATCTATTCGATACGTAGCGTTCCCCGACGCCTGGAGGGGGCTGCGCCGAGCAAACACGGCTCGGGAACGGCTGCCAAATCACTCGAATTTGCCCAGATCGCCCCGAAATCGGACCCAAGCGCTTGGCTTCCCATGTGAAAATGGGTGAAATGTGTTGTTTTCGCTGGTTGCCTCATTTTAGGATAGGTTAAACGCGGGTCGGCGGCTTCCCGGTGCCTTCCGTCCCTATGGGGCACAGGTTCCGAGGTCTTGATCGACACCGGCCGGCGTGTCGGGCCGGGAGTCACGGAGTCCAGCATCGAATGGCCCCTGTGAGGATACGGACCTCGGTCCTGATTCTGGCCCTGTTTGCCGGAGGGTATGCGCTCGCGCAGCCTGAGGCGACGAAGGGCCCGCGCCCGGCGCTGCCAAGGCAGCTCCGGCGGGCCCTAAACCTGCCCCCTCCGGTGCGGCGCCGTCGCCTGCTGGGGGCTCGGCTCCGACTGCAGTTCCGGCCGGTCCTCCACAGCCCGCTCCGCCGCCAACCGAGGAGTCGCCGCTTTTAACCGAACCGACGACCCCCGTCGAACTGTTCGACGCGGCCGTATTGTGCGACCGGCTCTATCGCCCGGTGCTTGCCAAGCAGTACTTGGACAAGTTCCTGAAATCGAATCCGTCCGACGCGGTCCTCCTCGAAGTCCGCGACAAATACGGGCCGGCACTCTTTCTGCGGTTTGCCCACAATCCGGATCTGCAGCCGGCGGCGCGCGGGTCGCCGACCTGACAACGGCCGCCACCCGCAGGCGTAGCGAAGATACGACCTACCTCGATTCGTTGATCCGCAATCTCGGGGGACCGCCTGAAGATCGCGACACCGCCCAAGAGATGCTCGACAACATCGGCCCGACGGTCATTCCGCGAATGCTGCAACACGTGGCGGCTCCGCAAGGAACCGAGAGCGCTGAAGTGCTCGTGCAGTCGATCGTGCGAATGGGCGCGAAGGCCGTTCCCGTGCTGCTGGGAGCGCTGGAATCGACGAATGACTCGGTTCGCATTGCCGGAATGCAGGCCTTGGGCTACCTGGGGGCTAAGACAGCCGTTCCGTACTTGCTCGTACCGGCGTTTGACGATCATGAGCCTGCCGGCATTCGCTACGCGGCCCGCTTGGCACTGTCTCGCATCCTGGGCTTGCCGACGGAGAAAGGGGACGGCCCTCCTTCGTTCGGTGCGGCGGCAGAGCTGCGACGGATCGCTCGCAACGCTCTGGGCAATCGCATTCCGTGGCCCACCACCGACGGCTTGACCGATCTCTGGACCTGGAACGACCAAAGCAAGAGCGTCGTTGATAACCGTTTGCCGCCCGCCGTCGCGTCTGCTTACACGGCTCTACGCTTCTCCCGCCAGGCGCTGGCGCTCTCACCGGAGGATCCTGACACGCAGGCTCTCGTGGTGGCTTCCGACTTTGCCTGGCGAGCGCAGGCGAAAGCAGAGCGAGGCTCGCTTGTCTCGCCAAACGATACGGCCCTGAGCGTCGGGCCGGATGTGTTGGCCGATGCGCTCACGCTGGGGCTCAAGCTTGGCAATCCGGCCGTTTCGGTCGGTGCGCTGCGAGCCTTGGCCGCCGTCGGCGTTCGGCACCAGCTCTACGGATCGCAGGCGCCGCGCTCGCCCGTCCTGGCTGCGCTCAACGATCCGAACCCCGATGTCCAATACGCCGCCGCAGTCGCGATCTTACGGTCGCAGCCCGATCGGCGGTTTCGCGGTTCGCAACGCGTGGTCGAGATCCTGACCCGCGCGATTTCTGGAACACATTCTCCGTTCGCTGTCGTCATCGATTCCAATCGTGAACGGGCGAATGAAACGGCCGGACTCCTGACGCGGATTGGCTTCGAGGCGGTGACCGCCTTCACGGGGCGCGAGGGCTTCGAGCTGGCCGCCGACCGGGCGAACGTAGTCTTAGTGGCCGTGCAGGCCAATGTGGTCCGCTGGCCCCTGTCGCAAACGCTCTCCAACCTGCGAGCCGACGCGCGGACGGCCCAAATCCCGATCGTAATCTATGGTCCCGAATCAGTGCGGCAGCAAGTTGCCGGAGCACTCACCCACTATCCGCTAATTGATTATTTGTCGGAATCGTCGACCGAGGCACGCGTCGAATCGCAGGTTGGTCCGTTTCTGAAACGGGCGCTCTGCTCTGGCCGAGACTCCCGCCAATCGTGAACAGAGGATCGCTGAAGCGACCGCATGGCTGGCGCAGATCGCACGCTCGAATCGCACGGATATTTTTCCTCTGGACCTGGCCGAGAATCCTCTGATGGGACTCTCCACCGACCCGCCGACTTCCGCCAATGCGATGGCCGCCCTGGCGGCGATTCCGCGCGGAGACGTGCAACGGCACTTTGCGCAGGTGGCCTCAACCGATCGATTTGACGCCGCGATTCGACTCGATGCGGCCCATGAGCTGACCGACCACATCCAGCGGTTTGGTCTCCTACTTTCCCGATCCGAGGTCGCCCAGCTCGAAGCCGCCTGGCACGATGCGAACAGCCCCGAATTGGCAACGGCACTCTCGGCGACCGTCGGCATGCTGAAGCCCAACCCGAAGCGGGTGGCCAGCCGATTGCAAAGCGTCGCTGTTCCGGCGGTCCCCGCTCCCTGACTCGGCCCGGCGCTTTCGAGCTGAACTTGCTGGGTGGTGCTGTTGAGCTAGCACTTGCTCATGCACCCCGCCTCATTGCCCTCTGTCTGAGCATCGACTACTCTAGAGGGGTCGGCGCCGGGACCCCCTGCCTCCGAAAGCCCGCCAGCGGACGTTGCAAGCCACCCTCCCGCCCACGAATAGAGCATGATGTTGCAATCTTCATCCGCAGCCTTCGCATCCCGAACCCCCGATATCGACCTCGCGACCCGCTCTGAAGGAGGTGCCGGCGGCTTCGAGGGCATGATCGGCCAGAGTGCCGTAATGCGGGAAGTCTATGAGCTGACCCGTCGCGTCGCGGCGACAAACGCCACGGTTCTGTTGACGGGTGAAACCGGCACTGGAAAGGAATTGGTCGCGCGGGCCCTACATCGCCTCAGCCCCCGGTCGACCGGGCCCTTCGTTCGCGTCAATTGCGGTGCCCTGAGCGAAAGCCTGCTGGAAAGCGAACTTTTCGGGCACGTGAAGGGAGCCTTCACCAGCGCCAACGAAAACCGGACGGGGCGATTCGAGGCGGCTCACGGCGGCACCATTTTTCTCGATGAGATCAATTCCGTCAGCTACAAGTTGCAGGTCAAGCTCTTGCGCATCCTGCAGGAACACGAGTTTGAACGCGTCGGTGATACGCGAACGATTCAGGTCGATTGCAGAATTCTGGCAGCAACAAATCGTGACCTGCTCGAAGAGATCGACGCAGGGCGTTTTCGCGAGGACTTGTATTACCGGCTCAATGTGGTGCCGATTTATCTGCCCCCGCTGGTTGAACGACGCGAAGATGTGCCTCCGCTGGTCGAGTATTTCGCCTCGAGCTACGCGGCCGCAAACCGTCGTCCCGTCCCGATTATTCCAAAAGAAACGTTGTCAGCGCTGAAGGAGTACTCGTGGCCGGGCAATGTTCGTGAACTGCAGAACTACGTCGAGCGGGCGATTGTCCTCTCGCCAGGGGAGACGCTGACCCTGAACCTCTTCCCTCCGCAGGTGCGGGGACTGGCGCCGGTGCGGGTCGGGCGCGAACGTCCCAAAGATGTCGAATCACTGTGCCGCGAACTGGTTGCGCGGGGATGACCGACACCGACGATACCGGGACCGGCGTTTACGACTACGTGGTTTCGCTCGCGGAAAAAACCCTGATTCAGCACGTATTGAGCGTCTGCCAGGGAATTCAAACCAAGGCGGCGGCCCGTCTGGGAATCAACCGCAACACGCTGCATAAAAAGATTCAGGACTACGGGCTCGACGCGGAGCCCTGAACGGCCAGGCGGCTGCGCCGCTTATAATCCGAGAATGGCCAACGTTCACGTTTTCTGTTTCTTTGCCAGCTACGTCGTCGCGCTCGCGCTCGAGGGACTCGCCGTGGCGCGACGCAGCGCGGCGCTCCGTTCGCTGAGTTTCGGCTTCGCCGTCGCCGGACTCGTCGCCCACACCTTTTATCTGGTCGCCCGCAGCAGCGCCGCCGACCTTCCTCCGTTATTGAGCTCGAGCCACGACTGGCTGCTGGTGCTGGCCTGGCTGGCGGTCGTTTTCGATCTGACGCTCTCGACCATTCTGTCGCTGGTTGGCCGTAGCGTGCCGATGGGCCTGTTCCTTCTGCCCGTGGTACTGCTCTTGATCGGCGCCTCCGACCTGGTCGGGGGAGCCACCAGCCCCGCCATGTCGGGCGCAACTGATGCCGTACGGCGCGGAGCAGAGGAGCGGGCCCTGCGCAGCTGGGGGATGCTTCATGCGTCGCTCTTGGTCTTCGGTATCGCCGGCGTGATCGTTGGGTTTCTGTTTAGCATCATGTATGTGGTGCAGCACCGGCGTCTCAAGCATCCGCACGACGTGCCGATCACCCTGTCGCTGCCGAGCCTGGCCACTCTCGCACGCCTCAACTGGTGGTCGGTCATCATCTCCTTCCCGCTATTGACGCTCGGAATGCTGACCGGAATCCGTCTGGTCTACCTGTCTCGGCACACGCAAGGACCGATCAGCTTTTCTGATCCCCTGGTCGTCGGGAGCGGCCTCGTTTGGCTCCTGATGGTCGGATTCCTGGTCTGGCTCTTGCGCTCGGATCACGTCGGCGGAAAGCAGGTGGCCCTGCGGACAATCTGGTGCTTCGGATTGGTGCTGGTGACGCTTTTGGGACTGCAGGTTCTGTTCAACGGGCATACGTCGGCCCCCGTCCATCGCAATGCGGGCTCGGCCGACCCGTCGCGGGTGACGGAAGTTGAGGAGGCGGCCCGACAATGAACGTGCAGGTGGCGTACTGCAGCCATCAAACCACGCCTTTGGCACTGCGCGAGCGTCTGGCCTTCGCCTCGCTCGAGCAGTTGACGCGGGCGTACGAAACGCTGCGCACGACATTCCCCAACTCGGAACACGTCGTCCTCTCGACCTGCAACCGTGTCGAAATCTATGCCGCCCAGGATGAATCGGCCGCTCCGCTCACTCAAGAGCAGGTGTCAGAGTTTTTGTCGCGATTTCACGGCGTATCGCCGAACGATCTCTGCGGAGCCCTGTTGTGGCAAAAAGGTCCGGAAGCGGTCCGGCATCTGTTCGAGGTGGCCTCGAGCCTCGACAGCATGGTGCTGGGGGAACCGCAAATCGTCAGCCAGGTGAAAGAGGCGTACCGGCTCGCGCAGGAAAACCACGCCTGCGGACCCCTGACGCACGTGCTCTTTCAGGGAGCCATGCGAGTGTCGGGCCGTGTTCGCAGCGAGACCGCGCTCGCGGTCGGACGAGTCTCCGTGGCCAGCGTGGCGGTGGGCGAGTTCGGTAAGAGCATTTTTGATCGGTTCGCGGACAAAACGGTCGTCGTGATCGGCGCGGGCGAAATGGCCGAGGAAACGCTCCGCTACCTGAAAGACGAAGGGACCCACAGCATCGTCGTCGTGAACCGCAGCCTCGAACGGGCCGAGCGCCTGGCCGCACAGTGGGGAGGAACGGCACGCCCGTTTGAAGAGCTCGATACCTGGCTCGCCCAAGCTGACGTGATTGTCAGCGCCACAGGGGCAGCGGAGCCGATCGTTGACGTCAAGCGGTTCCATGCCGCCCGCGCCGCGTCGGATGGAAAACCGGTCTTTATTCTCGATTTGGCAACGCCCCGCGATTTCGCACCGGCGGTGGCCGACATTGATGAAAACGTGTTCCTCTACGACATCGAGGCGCTGCAAGCCACCTGCGATCAAAACCGCGGGCAACGGGTACGGGAGATCGACCGTGCCCACCGCATCGTCGAGGAAGAGACGGATCGCTTCCTGCACGACATTTACCACAAGGCGACCGGGCCCATCATCTCACAGCTTCGGGCCGGCTGGCGTAAAGTCTGCCAGGATGAACTCGCCCAACTCTTCTCGAAGTACGATCGACTCGACGCCGAAGAGCGCCAGGGCATCGAGCGCACCGTCGAACGAATCGTGAACAAGCTGCTTCACCCGCCGTTGGAAGCTCTGCGCGACGAAGCGCGCAAGGGGACGCCGCATGGCCTGATGGAGGCTCTCAAGCGGCTGTTCTTTACGGGCCAATGAGGCCCCAGTTCGATGATCGGCACCGCGAGGCCTCATTGCGCGCGATTGATTGACGGCAATTCTCTGGCCGATCGCGAACGTGGGCAAACCCGCGGCAAGCCATTTGCACGCCTTAGGTTTGCGCCGCGCTCGCGGGCCGAACGATCTTGATTGACCGAGTGGCTCCTGGAAGGAAAGCAGCCAGCAATGATTAAACGAAATCTCGAAGGATATCGGCGACGGCTGAAGCAGCTCGCGGAACGGATGCAAAACGACGCGTCGGCCGTCATCGAACAGGTCCGCGAGCCGAGCGGCGGCCAGGCAGCGGGCGAGCTGTCCAATGCTCCCATGCATCTGGGTGACATGGGGACCGAAGAGTTCCTGCAGGACATTAATGCCACGTTGATGGAGAACGAGGAGTATCTGGTCAACGAGGCTCGCGACGCTTTGCGCCGCATCGACAACGGGACCTTCGGGCGCTGCGAGGAATGCGGCCAGGAAATTCCGCGCGAGCGGCTCGATGCCCTTCCCTACGCAAGGTTTTGTACGCGCTGTGCCGAGGCGGTGGGCTTGGGCAGTTCGCTCAGACGTCCAACTCAACGAGCCGACCTCATGGCCTTTCCTCCCGGTGCGAACAATCCCATTGTCGTTCCCCACGAACTGGTTAGGGAAATGGAAGCTGACGAGGAGCCAGTGTTTGGAAAGTTGGACCGCGAACCCGTGCACGAACAGTCCGTAGACATTCATGCCGCGGGGACGCCAGGGGGCGGAACGGCAGTTGGTGGACTGGCCGGTTCTAATGCGGGCTACGGCGAGCCCGAGATCGAACAACTCGATGAGGCCATGGCCTCCGGTCTGTTCGACCGAGAGGGGCCGATCGACGAGCCGGAGGAAACGCCCAAGGCTGGCTCTGCTGGCGGCGCGGTCGGCGGCACCCCAGCAAACAAGCGGGCCGTCGGCGATTAGCTCCCGATTCGAGATTTCGTCGCGGAGATCCTTCGCTCCTTACTCCCCGGTTTCGGTATCATGCAGTTCTTCATGAGGGGGAGCTGCAGATGAATGTTTTGGTGATCGATGTCGGGGGGACGCACGTCAAAATTCTCGTCACGGGGGAGAAGGAGCACCGCGAATTCGTCTCGGGGCCCGAAATGACGCCGGTTGAAATGGTCGCCGGAGTGGAGAAGGCGGCCGAGGGCTGGACGTACGAGGCTATTTCCATGGGGTACCCGGGGCCCGTGCTCCGCGGCAAGCCCGTGGCTGAACCCCACAACCTGGGCAAAGGCTGGGTCGGCTTCGACTTCGAGGGAGCTTTCAAGAAGCCCATCAAGATCATTAACGATGCGGCCCTGCAGGCGCTGGGCAGTTATCGCGGCGGGCGGATGCTGTTTCTGGGTTTGGGGACCGGGCTTGGCTCGGCCCTGGTCGTCGACGGGATTCTCGAGCCGCTGGAGCTGGCACACCTGCCCTACAAGAAGCGGACGTTCGAGGACTACGTCGGCATCCGCGGGCTCAAGCGGTTTGGCAAGAAGAAATGGCGCAGGCTCGTGGCCGACGTGGTTGCCCACTTAAGCGCGGCGGTCCAGGCCGACGAAGTGGTGCTGGGCGGCGGCAACGTGAAGAGGCTCAAAGATCTGCCGCCCAATTGCCGCGCGGGGGACAACGACAATGCGTTTCTCGGCGGCTTTCGCTTGTGGGAGCAAGGGCAGCCCGAGTCGACGCTGGTGGTCGCCCCGACCGTTGGGCCGTCTTGATCCGGCCTGCGTTTTTCCGAGGAGCAGGGGATGCAAATCGAACTCATCGCCGAACAGGGAGTGCTCGCCCAGCGGGGCGCCGAGTTGATTGCCCAGGCTGCGCGCGACTCCATTGGGAAACGGGGAAAGTTTCTGTTCGCGGTCAGCGGAGGCGCGGCTCCCTGGATCATGTTCGAGGCGCTCTCGAAGCAGAAGGTCGAATGGGACAAGGTCCACCTGTTCCAGGTCGATGAGCGGGCTGCGCCGGACGACGACGACGACCGCAACTACAAGCACCTGCGAGAGACACTGATCGATCGAGTTCCTTTGCCGCCAGGTAACGCGCATCCGATGCCGGTCACACAAACGGATCTGGCCTCGGCCGCCGCCCAATACGCCGCCGAGCTGCGGCAAGTGGCCGGGGCGAATCCGGTGTTGGACCTCGTCCACTTGGGGCTCGGTCCGGACGGGCACACGGCCTCTTTGGTCCCTGGCGATCCGGTTCTGGAGGTCAACGATCGGGACGTGGCGATCACCGGACCCTACCAGAATCGGAAGCGGATGACTCTGACCTATCCGATGATCAATCGGGCCGCAAAGATCCTCTGGCTGGTGACGGGGGCCAGCAAGGCCAACCCGCTCGGACAGATGCTCGCCGGCGACCGCTCGATCCCGGCCGGACGAATCGAGCAGAGTCGAGCCATCCTCCTCGCCGATCCGCCCGCCGCGGCGAAGCTCAATTAGCTAAGGGGGAGGGCGAAGCTCCTGCCGAGCCGGAATTGCAATCGTTCATAAACGACGGTTCGGCGGGAGCGTCGCCCTCCCTTAAGAAGGCACCTTCGCTCGGTCGATCGCTCACTTTTCGAGGTGAGATTGATCGTTCCAGAGCTCTAGCGCCGGCTCTTGGAGGTTGTGCTCGTAGCTCAAGACGCTGAGCGAGGCCGTCCCCAACAGCAAATGCGCCCCCGCCGACGGATCGAAGCCGCACCAACGCGCCCCCAGGACTCGTAAGATGTGGCCGCTGGAAAACAGAATCGCGTTGCCCCCCGTCGCGCGCACGCGGGCAATCGCGCGATCAGCTCGTGCGGCGACCTGCGCGAGCGTTTCGCCGCCGGGAACGCCATCGCGGAAGAGCTGCCAATCGGGACGTTCCCGCCGAATGTCGGCGGTCTTTCGCCCCTCATACTGTCCGTAATCCCATTCATACAAGTCGGGATCGACTTGAGCCCGCTCGCCGAACCCGGCCAGCTCGGCCGTCCGCCGGGCCCGCTGGACGGGGCTCGTGAGCACCAACCCGATCGGCTCTTTGATCTTGGCCAACCGTTTTCCTAGCAGCCGGGCGTTTTGTTCGCCTTCGGGCGTGAGCGGAATATCGCTGCGCCCGGTGTGCTGGCCGGAGAGGCTCCAGGCGGTCTGTCCGTGCCGCGCGAGATAGACGTTGGGCAAGCCTTCTGCCATGAGTTGTCGTTCCCCTTGAGGATCAGCTTTTGGCCACGGCAGGACGTCGCGAATCGACCACCGGATCATGCCAGCCGCCTGGGGGAGCGATCAGCCGGTTGACCTCTTCCGGTCCCCAGATCCCGGGTTCGTATTCGTAGACCGCGGTCGATTTTTCCAGGATGGGATCGACGATTCGCCACGCCTGCTCAACGGAGTCCTCGCGGGCAAATAGGCTCTGGTCGCCGCGCATGGCCTCGCCCAAGAGCCGCTCGTAGGCGTCCATTTCGTCGGCTTGCGGCTGGTGCGTCGCCAACAATTCCTGCGGGCGGCCGACCATTTCATCGCCGGGGTCCATCACCATCGTGCCCAGCGCAATTGCGATTTCGGGGCTCAAGCGGAACCGAACATGATTGGGAATCAGCGGGGCATCGGAGTAAATGTCAGGGGGGCGGCGTAACTCGACAAACACTTCGGTGCACGTGACCGGAAGCATTTTCCCGGCACGAATGAAGAACGGCACCCCGTCCCAGCGCCACGAGTGAATTTGCAGCTTCACCGCCGCAAACGTCTCGACGCGCGAATTCTTCGCAACCCCTTTTTCGTCGCGGTAGCCGCGGAACTGTCCACGGACGACCTGGTGGGGATCGAGCGGACGGATGGCGCGGAGGACCTTTGCCCTTTCGTCGCGGACCGATTCCGCGTCGTCCGCGACGGGAGGCTCCATGGTCAGATTGGTGAGGACCTGAAACATATGGTTCTCGATCACGTCGCGGATCACGCCCGCTTCCTCGTAGAAGGCGCCGCGGCCTTCGACGCCGAAATTCTCTGCCATCGTGATCTGCACGCTTTCGACGTACCGGCGGTTCCAGATCGGCTCGAGGAACGTGTTTGCGAAGCGGAAGTAGAGCAAGTTGCGGACGGCCGATTTGCCCAGGTAATGATCGATGCGAAAAATCGAGTGTTCGTCGAACGTGCCGAGCAGGATCTTGTTGAGCGCCTGGGCCGACTCCAGATCACGCCCGAAGGGCTTTTCGATGACGACGCGTGCGTTTCCGGCGCATTTGGCCTTGCCCAGCTGTTCCACCACCAGCCCGAAGAGCGCCGGCGGAATCGCCAGATAGAAGGTCGGGCTGTGTGCGTCGTGCAATTCCTTGATGAGTGCCGTGAACGTGGCCGGGTCGGAGTAATCGCCGTCGACATAGCGCAGGAGCTTACTGAGCGGCTCGAACTCCTGAGGGTCGAACTGACTGTGCTGTTGGATGCTGTCTTTGGCGCGCTGGCGAAACTGATCGAGGTTCCAACCTGATTTGGCCACGCCGATCACGGGGACCTTCAGGTTCCCGCGCCGGACCATCGACTGCAGCGAGGGAAAAATCTTTTTGAACGCCAGGTCGCCCGTGGCGCCAAACACCACCAGGGCATCGGATTTTGCGTCTGTCATGGATTGCCTCCGGCGAGCCGGTTCCGCTCTGGCGGACCCATCAGCTCGTGCTTATTGCCAGGGCCGCACGATTTGGGCAGCCCGGATCGTCAAGTCGGGTGACAGGTCGCCGCGTTGCGGCGGTGGTGTCGATCACAAACGGGTCGATCACAAACCGGACGGCGGCTTTTTCTCCAGGTGCCCGCCGAAGCCAAAACGCATCGCCGACAGAAGCCGGTCGGCGTAGTCCGATTCGCCGCGAGAGGCAAATCGTTCATACAAGGCGGTCGTGAGGACCGGCACGGGGACGGCTTCGTCGATGGCCGCCTTGATGGTCCAGCGTCCTTCGCCGGAATCCGAAACGCGGCCCGAGAATTTTCCGAGCTTCTGATCTTGTCCCAGCGCCTGGGCCGTAAGGTCCAAGAGCCACGACGAAATCACGCTGCCGCGACGCCACACCTCGGCCACGTCCGCCAGGTTGAGGTCGTATTGATAATGTCCGGGATCGCGGAGCGGAGTCGTTTCCGCGTCGATCACTTCCTTCTGTTTGCCGACGTTCGCGCTTTTGAGGACGGCCAGCCCCTCGGCGTAAGCGGCCATGATGCCGTACTCGATGCCGTTATGGACCATTTTGACGAAATGGCCGGCTCCGTTGGGGCCGCAGTGCAGATACCCGTGCTCGGCCGTGGACGCGGGCATCGTTTCGCGTCCGGGCGTGCGCGGGGCCGCATTCACCGGGGGCGCCAGCGTGGCAAAAATCGGATCGAGCGAACGCACAATTGCGTCTTCGCCGCCGATCATCTGGCAGTAGCCGCGCTCCAGTCCCCACACTCCGCCGCTCGTGCCGACGTCGACGTAGTGCAGGCCTTTGGCCTTGAGTTCGCCCGCGCGGCGGATGTCGTCGATGTAGTAGGAGTTGCCGCCGTCGATCACGATGTCCCCCTTCGAGAGCTTGGGGGTGAGATCGGCCAGCGTGCTATCGACGACGCCCGCGGGCACCATCAGCCACACGGCCCGCGGCGGCTTGAGCTTTTGAATGAGCTCGTCGAGCGACGCGGCGCCCTTGGCCCCCTCCCCCGTCAGTTCCTTCACCGCTTCTGCGTTCCTGTCGAAAGCCACGCACTCGTGGCCTCCTTTCAAGAGCCGGCGCACCATGTTGGCGCCCATTCGACCCAGGCCGATCATTCCCAGTTGCATGTCAGACTCCTGTAACTGAATTGGGCAGTTCGACGGGGCTCAACGTGGTAACGCAACGACTGGCCGGCGGATTACTTCTTTCCCGGCTCGCGCCTGCTCAAAGACATCGACCCACTTTTTGTACCGACGAGCGATTTCCGATGAAGCGGCCATCGCGGAGAGCTTGCCGTTGCGGAGCTGCAGAATCGGTTCCAAGAAGGTGGACCGTCCGACCGCGAAGCCGGTGAAGCCCTCGACCGGCGCGGCCGTCTGCAGCCATTGCACGACTTTCTGCTCGTCCTCTCCGCGACCCAGCACAATGCAGCCCACTTTCGTGCGGCCATCCCGCCGCGCCACCTCGGCGATCTTCACGCAATCTTCCTGTCGGTCGAGGCCCTCGATCTTCCACACGTCGGGCTCGACGCCGGCTTCCTGCATCTCGCGAATGCTCCGGACCATCAATCCGGGCCGCACGTCACGGTCGTAAACTTTCTTGTCTCCGCCGACCTTTTGAAGCTGGGCCGGCTCGGCCGGGACCAGCAACTCGAACATATACAGACGGCCGGAGCGGCGGCAGTAATCGCCAAGCTTTTGGAGCCGCCCCGTCTGCCGCTGATTGAGTTGGGGGTCACCCTCGGGGTTATAACGGACGAGCACCTTGGCAAAGGTCGGCTTGAACTCGTCCAACTGCGCGGCGTACTGATCGCCGTACTCGAAATCGAATTCATTCTGTCCGCTCTTTTCGACCGACATCGCGGAGATGAAGCCTTGCCGGGCGGCGTCTCGCAGGATGGCCGCTCCGAATTCTTCATCGACGAGAATGCCCGCCCGGTCCTTCGCTACGCCGCTTTCGACTCCTTTCTTGAAGCCGTCGTAAATCACCTGCTTGCTGGCGGCGACTTGGGCGATCTGCTCGGGCGTCATCGGCTCTTTGAAGCCGAACACCTCCGACCCATACGAATGCCGATGATCGAACGGCAAGATATAGAGCAGCTTGTCATATCCGACGGACGTCACGGTTTGTCCTCGTCGAGGAGCCGCGGCCGCGGTAAGTGGGCATCTGTCGAGCACGACGCCATACGCCGCTTACTCCGCGCACGGCTCTCGAGACTGCCGATCCGCCGGTTCCGAATTCTAGACATTTTGACGCTTCCCCATCAGCCGGCGCTTTGCGCAACGCGCAGACGACGGTAGCGCTCGATGAGACGGCTGGTCGAGCTATCGTGTTTGACCTGCGATGTCGCAGTCCCTTCGAGTTCCGGCACGATTCGCTGGGCCAAGACTTTTCCCAACTCGACTCCCCATTGATCGAACGAATTAATCTGCCAGATCGTTCCTTGCACGAAGACTTTGTGCTCGTAGAGAGCCACCAGCTTGCCCAGCGCCGCCGGCGTGAGACGATCCATGAGGATCGAGTTGGTGGGCCGATTTCCCTCGAACGTGCGGTGCGGTGCCTGCCAATCGGGAATACCGTCGGCCTTCACCTGCTCGAGCGTCTTGCCGAAGGCCAACGCTTCGGTCTGCGCGAAGAAGTTGGCCATCAGCAAATCGTGATGGCGGCCCAGCGGATTGAGCGACTGGCAGAAACCGATGAAGTCGCACGGAATGAGTTTTGTTCCCTGATGGATCAGCTGGTAATACGCGTGTTGCCCGTTCGTACCAGGCGTTCCCCAGACGATGGGGCCGGTCTGGTAGTCGACGGTTCGCCCGTCGAGCGTCACGTGCTTGCCGTTGCTCTCCATGTCGAGTTGCTCGAAGTAGGCGCTCAGCTTTGAGAGGTACTGATCGTACGGCAGGACGGCAAGGGTCTGTGCCTCGAAAAAATCGTCGTACCAGAGCCCGATCAGTCCAAGAATGACCGGCAGGTTGCGGGCAAAGGGGGCGGTTCGAAAGTGCTCGTCCATCTCGTGGAAGCCGGCCAGCATCTCGCCGTATCGCTGCGGGCCGATCGCCAGCATGAGCGACAGGCCAATCGCCGAGGTGTACGAATACCGACCTCCGACCCAGTCCCAAAACTCGAACATGTTGACTGGGTCGATGCCGAATTTCCGAACCTCGGCCTCATTGGTCGAAACGGCGACAAAGTGTTTGGCGATCGCCCGCTCGTCCTTCAACTGATCGATGTACCATTGCCGCGCCGTGCGGGCGTTGGTCAGGGTTTCGAGCGTCGTGAATGTTTTTGAGGAGATGACAAACAGCGTGCGAGCCAGATCGAGATCACGGACCGCTTCGGCCAGGTCCGTGCCGTCGACGTTGGAGACAAAACGAAACGTCATCTCCCGGTTGCTGTAGTGCTTGAGCGCCTCGTAGGCCATCGCCGGCCCCAGGTCCGAGCCGCCGATGCCGATATTGATCACGTTCTTGATTGTCTTGCCGGTCGCTCCGAGCCAGGCCCCGCTGTGAACGCGGTTGACGAAATCGGCCATTTTGTCGAGGACGGCGTGCACCTCCGGAACCACATTTTTTCCGTCGACATTAATCACCTCGTCGCGCGGGGCCCGCAGCGCGACGTGCAGCACGGCCCGATTCTCTGTGATGTTGATCTTCTCGCCACGGAACATCGCGTCGATGCGTTCGCGGATACCGGATTGATCGGCCAGGTCCAATAGCAACCGTAGCGTCTCGTCCGTGATGCGGTTCTTTGAGTAGTCGAGCAGGACGCCGACCGCGTCGAGCGAGAATTTTTCGGCCCGCTGAGGATCCTCGGCAAACAGCTCGCGCAGGTGCCGGTTACGAACGCCTTCGTAATGTGCCTCAAGTGCCTTCCAAGCCGGACGCTGTCGCAACGGGGCCAATTCCATGCTTCCACTCCTTCAGCAAGTGGCTGCATTTTACTCCGGCCCCCCCCTGGCGTCGAACAGGTAGCGAGGTCCGGATGGAATCTCTGAGGGGAATTAAAGAACCGGCCGGGCTCCACCGGCCGCTCACTCGGCTTCAATCAAAAAAACAGGCCGGGCGAATTGCTCGCTCGGCCTGTTTTTTGAGAAATCGAGCCAGATCCCGGCGTGGGCGCGACACAGGCAACCCGCGCGATCCGCGCTCCGCAATCGTCTACTTGCTGCGGCGGGCGACTTTCTTCGCGCCGCTCTTAGCCTTATGCGACTTGTGGGCTCCGCTGCGAGACTTCGTCGACTTGCGCACGATGTGCTTCTTCGTCGAGGTCTTCTTGGACTTCTTAGCGGAGGAACGTTTTGCTGCCATTTCGACAATCTCCTTTGTCGGTTCGGGCGCCTACGGAATCAGGGCTGCTTGGCACCGGCACCCCAAAAAAGCAAAGCAGCCCAGTTCAGATTTCGTCGCAGCTCCTGGTTCCCAGACGCCGTGTTGTCACCTGCGTTGGCTTGCGTCGCGAGTTGGATCGATGAATTGGACTTGCGTCGCAAGCGAGGGGCGGACTTATAGTGGGATCGAAAAAACGGGTCAAGCGAAAATCCTTCGCGGGCAAGCGGTTTGGAATCCTCGATCGGTCGCAAATCGAGGCAACGACAGTTTCGAGCGACCGGTCGAAACGGACCGCAGTACTCTGGACAATCGCACCATGAAACCCGAAATTTGATTTCCGTGACCCCTTTGGCGGTGCGTCCTTTTCTTGAAAGGCGTGTCCTTATATCTTGCAGTTGGCTTAAGTTCAGTTCCTGCCCTGCAATCAGAGCAGCCGATTAGGTGCCGCACAGCGAGTTTCGACTCTTATGACGTTCGATTTTGACACGGTCGCCAAAGCTCCCGACGATGCGATCCTCGGCCTGAACGAGGCATTTTCCCGGGATCGCAATCCAGCCAAAATCAATCTCGGTGTCGGTGTTTACAAGGACGCTTCGGGCAACACGCCGATCCTGCGCTCGGTTAAGCTGGCCGAAGCACGAATCCTCGAAAACGAAAAAACCAAGACCTATCTCGGGATTGAAGGTTCCGAAGAATACGGCCGGGCCGTGCAGGATTTGGTGTTCGGACCGAATCACCCCGTGGTCACTGCGAAGCGCACGGCGACGGTCCATACTCCGGGGGGAACTGGGGCACTCCGCGTTGCCGCGGACTTTTTGAAGAGGGTTTATCCCTCGACCAAGGTCTGGCTGAGCGACCCGACATGGCCCAACCATCCCAGCGTCTTTCAAGCGGCCGGGTTACAAGTCAGCACTTATCCGTATTTCGATCGGTTCGGCAACACGCTCGCTTTTGAGCGAATGCTCGCGGGCCTGGCCGACATCCCGGCCGGGGATGTCGTCCTCTTGCATGGATGCTGCCACAATCCAACGGGTGTGGATCCAACGCCCGACCAATGGCGGCGGATTGCCGAGATCGTCTCTCAACGGGGTCTCCTCCCGTTCGTCGATTTTGCCTACCAAGGTTTGGCCGAGGGCATTCGAGAAGACGCGGCCGGCCTGGCCGCGCTGACCCGGCCGGGCTGCGATTTACTGGTTGCCAGCTCTTTTTCCAAGAATTTTGGGCTCTATAGCGAACGAGCAGGAGCACTCTCGGCGGTCTGCCGGACCGAGGTGGCCGCCCAAGCCGTCCTGAGCCAATTGAAGGTTTGCATTCGCACCAACTATTCCAATCCGCCTGCTCACGGGGCCGAGATCGTCACGACCATCCTCGACGACCCACAATTGCGCGGCCAGTGGGAGGGCGAGGTCCGCGACATTCGCGAACGCATCAACGGCATGCGAAGCCTGTTCGTGCGGACCTTGGCGGAAGTCGGCGTAAACCGCGACTTTTCCTTCGTCGCACGCCAGCGCGGCATGTTTTCGTTCTCCGGATTGACCCCCGAACAAGTGCAACGCCTGCGGGACGAACACTCGATCTACATCGTCGGGTCGGGACGCATCAATGTCGCTGGAATGACGACCGAGAACGTCCGCCCGCTGTGCGAGGCAATCGCCGCGGTCCTCGAAGAACCAAGCTCGAAGGCCCAATGCCTAAAGACTTCCTGAAAGACGCCCGCGACGAATACGACGTCGTCGTGATCGGCAGCGGGCTGGCCGGACTGACTGCAGCCAACACGCTGGCTCGCGCGGGCCATTCCGTGCTGCTCTTGGAGCATCATTACCAACTGGGCGGCATGGCGACCTGGTTCAAGCGGCAGAATGGGCACATCTTCGACATCTCGCTGCACGGTTTTCCGTTCGGCATGATCAAGAGTTGCCGCAAGTACTGGACGCAGCGAGATCGCCGATTCGATCGTTCAGCTCAAGGGCATCCGCTTCGAGAATCCGCAGTTCTCGCTACAGACGACCTTCGACCGTGAGGACTTCACGCGGCTGTTGACGGATCGCTTCAGTGTCCCCCCCGAAGTCGTCGGTCGATTCTTCGACACGGCCCGAGGCATGAATTTTTACGACGACCAGTCGAAGACGGTCCGCGAGCTGTTCGACGAGTTCTTTCCCGGCCGGGACGACGTCGTGCGGCTTCTGATGGAGCCGATCACCTACGCCAACGGCTCGACCCTCGACGATCCGGCGATCACTTACGGAATCGTCTTCTCGAACTTCATGCAGAACGGCGTCTACACGTTCGAGGGAGGGACCGACCGGCTGATCGGCCAGATCCGGGACGAGCTCGTAAAAAACGGCGTCGACGTCCGCATCCGCTGCCTCGTCGAAAAGATCGAGCTCGATTGCGGCCGGCGGGCGACGGGCGTGATCGTCAACGGCCGCCGCATCGCGGCGCGTGCCATCGTCTCCAACGCCAATCTCAAATCGACCATTCTCAAGCTGGTCGGCCCCGAGCATCTCGACCCCGCCTTCGTCGAAGAGACCCGGGCCGTGCGGCTCAACAACAGTAGTTGCCAGGTCTACATGGCGCTCAAGCCGGGCGTCGGTTTTGAACCGTGCGGCGACTTGCTGTTCCATTCGGAACATCGGGGCTTCGACATCGACGCCATGCTCAGCCGCCACGTCAGCAGCCGCACGTTTTCGTTTTATTACCCGAGCACGCGGCCGGGGAGCGACCGCCACATCGTGGTCTCCTCGACGAACGCCAACTACGCCGATTGGGCCTCGCTCTCCGAAGAAGACTACCATGCTTCGAAGCGCGATCTGGAGCAGACGACGCTCGACTGTCTGGAGCGGTACGTGCCGGGCATCCGCGATAAGATCGACCACGTGGAGGCCTCCACGCCGCGAACCTTCGAGCATTACACGCGGCACATGCAGGGAGCCTCCTTCGGCACCAAGTTCGAGGGGCTGAAAATCAGCAAGCAGCTCCCCGAACAGGTCGCCGGCCTGTTCCACGCCGGCTCGGTCGGCATCATCATGTCCGGCTGGCTGGGGGCCATGAACTACGGAGTGATCGTCGCCAACGAGGTCGACAAGTATCTCACGCCTGCCGTCGCCAGCGTGTAAAGGAGCCGCGCGCGCAGTAAGCGGTGCATTGGTTTCGGGTTCAAAAGACACCGCTTACTGCGTGCGCGGCTCTTCAGGCACAACATTCGCCTCGCCGCGAAGAATCGGCATGAATCGCGCAGAAATCGAGCGGCTGATTCCTCATCGGTCGCCCTTCTTGTGGATCGACGAAGTCGTCGAGATCACGCCGACGAGCGTCCGCGCTCGGAAGTTCCTCGACCCCGCGCTCGACGTCTTCGCCGGGCACTACCCCGGGTTTCCCGTCCTGCCGGGCGTGCTCGTCTGTGAGGCGGCCTTGCAGGCCGGCGCCCTGCTCATCGCGACGCTCGAATCGGGCGCCGGCGACCGCGTGCCCGTCGTCGGGCGGCTCAATAACGTCAAGTTCCGCCGCATGGTCCGGCCGGGGGAGACGCTCGAGATCTCGGTCGAGCTGACCGAGAAGCTGGCTAATGCCTGGTTCCTGCGGGGCCGGACTGAAGTCGACGGACAAACGAGCTGCTCGTTGGAATTCGCCTGCACGCTCGCGCCGCGAGACGACAAAGCCTGACCGACCGATGCGCGACGGCACTAACCGCAAGCCGATTCGGGCGCCGCGCCACAGCGTGGCGCCGGCCGCGCGTTTTGCAGACGGCTTTCGACCGCGTCCGATCGTAAGGCGCGCCGCGAATAATCGTCAGGCGCGGACCGCAGTTTGTGCAGTTGAGAAACGGATAGCGATAGTGCCGGTCCCACGGATCGAACAACTCCGCCAGGCAATCGTCGCAGGTGGCCACGTCGGGCGAGATAAAAATCGGGCTGCCGTGGTCGTCTTCGCTCGGTTCGATGCGAAAGCGATCCTCGCCGCGCAGGGCCCGCGATTCGCACGACAGCGCGTCAACCCGCGCCAAGGGGGGGGCGTTTTCGCGCAACTCGTGTGTGAAGCGATCGAGCGCCGGGCGGCTGCCTTCCGCCTCGATCAGGACGCGACCGGACTGATTCTTGACGAAGCCGCACAGCTTCAGCCGCGTCGCCAGGGCGTACACGAAGGGCCGAAACCCAACGCCTTGCACAATTCCCTCGACGGTAATGGCTTGGCGTTCCATCCCCGAACTCCGCCTGCGGGCGTCGGCGGCAAACTCGTCGGTCATCTTATAGGTGCCTGCGAAGCGGGTCTATGGTCCAAATCGCACGAACTTGCGTAGTTCGTTCGCGTACACGGCTCACCGCAATTTGGAGAGACGTGCTAACATGTGGGAGAGGCCTCACCGGATCATCCAGTGCCGGAGTATTCATGGGCAGCATCTTTCCCGAGCTGGACGCGCGTCTGCGAGACTTCATTGCAGAGCAGAAGATGTTTTTCGTCGCCACGGCGCCGCTGGCTGCGGACGGCCACGTCAATGTTTCGCCCAAAGGCCTTGATTGCCTGCGAATTCTGGGCCCAAGGATGGTGGCCTACGTCGATTTCACGGGCAGCGGCATCGAGACGGTGGCCCACGTCCGCGAAAACGGCCGCCTGACGCTGATGTTCTGCGCCTTCCAAGGTCCGCCGCGGATTTTGAGGCTGCGCGGGCGGGCGGAAGCCATCGAACCGAACGACGACGAGTGGGACCGCTACTACGGCCAGTTGCCGCAACATGACAGCGCGCGCTCGATCATCGTGTTGCACATCGAGATGGTCGCCGACTCGTGTGGCTACGGCATCCCGCTTTACGATTACGTGGGCGAGCGGAGCCAGCTTAACGCGTGGTGCGAGCGCAAGGGGCCGGAGGGAATTGCCGAATACAAGTCCAAGAAAAATCGTTACAGCATCGACGGTCTTCCGGGGCTCAGGCACGTCGCCGATCCACAGCCTTCCGATGGCCGACCCGCGGTGTAAGCAGTTGAAGGCGTGCCGCCTGATCGCCAGCGGATCGCTCCAATTCACGTGAGGTGACGAGATGATAAGCCGATCTCGAAGCCCAAATTACCGAGGCAGACACCGACTGTTTCCGCTCTCGTTGGCCGGCTCCATCGCGCTGATCGCCGGCCATTCAATTCTTGCAAAAACACCGCCTACCCCGACGGGGACTCCCGTGCCGGCGTATGCGCCCCTCGACCAGGCCATGACCGAATTCATGGACCGCTGCGATTGCGCCGCGGCGACCGCAGCCGTTTCCAAAAACGGCAAGCTGTTCTTTTCTCGCGGATACGGCTGGAGCGATGCGCTCGAGAAAAAGCGAACTCTGCCCGAAGCGCTTTTACGCATTGGCGGCGTCACCCAGCCGATCACGGCGGCCGCGGTCCGAAAGCTCATTCGCGACGGCAAGCTGTCGCTCGATACGAAAGCCTTTAAGTTTCTCAATCTCAAGCCCCTGCGGTTTGCCAATCCGGACCCGCGCTTGGACGACATCACGGTCGGGGATCTGCTGGAACATCGGGGCGGATGGGACGCCCACACGTTCGATCCGTTTACCGATCTGCCGGCGATCGAGAAGAGCCTGCGAGTGAAGCGGCGCCCTCGACCCGTCGAGATCGTGCGCTTCATGCTTTCAGAGCCGCTGCAATTCGACCCGGGCTCACGAAAGGTGTTCTCGAACTTCGGCTACTGCGTTCTCGGGCGCGTCGTCGAAAAGGCGACCGGCAAGTCCTACGGCACGTACATCAAGGAAGCTTTGATGCGACCGCTCGGCGTCGATGACGTGCGGCCCGCGCGTCATTTAGCGGATCAACGCGACCCCCGCGAAGTCTGGTACCCCGTCAAGGATGTACCGGTCGAGACGATGGATTCGTTCGGCGGCCTGCTCGCCTCCGCCCCGGCCTTATGCAAGTTTCTCGACGTGTATTGGGCCAACGGCCAGCCGCGGCAACCGGGCGACGACGAGCAGTGGACATATTTTGGCAACATCGCGGGAACGACGGCGCTCGTCCGCCAAAGGCCAGACGGTTACAACATCGCAATCCTGTCGACGGTCCGCGGAAAACGGCCGCTCACCGAAAAAGATGATCGCGCCCTCGAGCGACAGATCGAAGAGGCGATCGACAAAGTCGCCGCCGCGGAAGGCAAATAGGCACCGCACTGGGAGCGCGCGACCGGCGGGCCGTTCGGTGGACGTTTCGTAATCTGTCGAGGAGCCTGTGCGTGCGGAGCGTCGGGCTCGCTCAGCAGCCAACAAATTGTCGCCAAAAGACGTACAAACCGGAAAATCCGCTCATTCGAACGCCGCGAAACGGCTGGCCACTGCCCCGACCGTCGCCTAGGATAGGCTTAGGCAGCCCGTTTGTTTGCGGACGATAATTGTTGGGACTGCGATCCGCTAACGACCGGCGGACTTTCAATTCTTCTTCTCTCTGCAACGTGCCCATGCTTCGAGCTTGGCCTCACCAAATCGCCGCGTGGATCAAACGCAACGGGACTCGCGCGGCCGCGCGGGGTCGGTGCGCGCGGCACAGTTATGGCTCGCCCGTCGGAGCGACGCTCTCGCAGCTCGAAGTCCTCGAGTCGCGGCAAATGCTGACTTTGCTGGTTGCTGTCCACGTCAACGGAAACTCGATCAATCTGACGGAGATGCGCGGCGGCAGCACCTCGACCGCAGATAACGTCGCCATCTCGTATACCAGCTCCGAGGTCGACCTGACCGGCAGCGACGGCACATCGTTCAAAGTCAACGGCCAAACCGAGACGACCGACACCATCAATATCACTGGGCCGGCATCAATCTCGATGCGGCTCAACAAACACATCAACAGTGTGACCATCACAGGAGATGGGACCGACAGCCTCTCCAAGCTCCGGTTCGGACTCAATGCCGGCCAGCAGACGAGCACGCTGACGCTCACGAGTGTTATCGCCGATTCAGCCACCATCACGGGACGCCGACCCAACGACAGCGTCACGCTCAACCAATCGACGATCAACGGGAATTTGAATGCCCTGATCGGCAGCGCAGCGGGCGATACGCTCGATCTCGAATCAACCACGGTCGACGGAAACCTGCGCGATCAGGTCGGCCAGGCGACCCTCGATCAGTCGACGATCGATGGAAAACTGCACAACGTGGAAGGCCGCAAAGACAGCACGCTCAGCTCAACCGACACCACCTACGACGGCGACGCTTCGTTCAAGATGGGTCCGGGCGGCGTGATCAACCTGATCAGTTCCGACTCGGGGTCGAACGAGTTCCAAAGCGCGGTCACGATCACGGGCAACAGTCATAGCGAGACGACGATCAACCAGGATCCCGGCTCCGTATTCTTCAGCGTCAATCCGACCACGCGAAATGCGACCTTCAACACCACGAACCCGACTCTCGGCACTCCGACCGTCAATTCCCAGACAGTGACCACGGAGGCCGCACCGCTGATCACGGGCACCTTCGATTCGGTCAACACGTCGGTGCTGACAGTCGCCGCAAACGGCCAGACGTTCACCCTGGGGACGAATTCCCAACTCACGTCGCCGTCCGCGGGGCAGTGGCAGTTGGATTTAGGCGGTGCAACGCTTACTTCACCCGTTACCTCCGTGACCGTCACCAGCACGGATCATCTCGGGAACACGACGACGGGGACCGGCACGATCACGGATGGGGCCGGCATCATCGCCAACTACCTGGCGGCCAACAACCTGACCGCGACGACCACCGCGGACGGGTTGAATTACGTAATCATGACCAAAGGGACGGGAGCGATACCGACGACGGGTGAAACGGTCACTGTGAACTACTCGGGATTCCTGCTGAATTCCAACGGCACGATTGGTACGGAGTTTGATTCCAACACCGATCCGACATTTGGCCATGTGACGCCATTCTCATTCACGCTCGGGGCCGGACAAGTCATAGCTGGTTGGGACGAAGCGTTCGCACTGCTCCCGGTCGGAACAGTCGCTCAGCTCATCATCCCGCCATCCCTGGCCTACGGCTCCGCCGGGTCAGGCACTTCGATCCCGCCGAATTCCATCCTGGTATTCAACGTCACGCTGGTTTCGGCGACCTGAGCCACCAACGGCGCCAAAGCGAGCGACTGCGGGTCGCACGTCAACAGTTGACACTTCCAGCGACCGTCCCGCCACCCGGCAAAGACCACTGCCAGTGCAGGGGCGTACCACGGCTCGCGAACCGACGGCGCCGTGGCTAAGTTGGACAGGGGCGACGCCGAAGGCCCATCCTCGCAAGCCATCTCTTGGGGTCGATTCGGGATCTCTGTCGCGTGCCGCAAGGACTGCCGTCGGATGAAACCAAAGTCCAAGGGCTCGAGAGCGCGACCCCGTCCGTCCCGCAGTCGTGCCGATCGAGTGGGCTCTGCGGAGTCGCAGTCGCCCACGACTCGAGTCGACTGCGATCCAAACTGGGTCGGACGCTGGCCGGGATGGGTCGTGCTCTGTGCCGGCCTGATGGTTCTCCAATTTATTCTGCTCGGTCCCGCGCTCATCGGCCGGACCGTCGACTTGCCGGTCGACCTGCTTGCAGTTCCCAATGTCGAGTATTTCCCCAATCGACCTGAATATCAGAAGGTCGTGCCGCGCCACGGCAATGATCTGCTCGATCTTTTATTGATCGGTCCGGCCACAGTCGGGAATTTCGCCGCCAAGGAATTCCGCGCGGGACGCCTACCCATTTGGCAGCCGTCGAATTTCGCCGGTGCTCCGTTCGTCGCCGTCTATTCGCCCTTTGCGATCCCCTACTACGTCGCGCCATACCCGATCACGCTCGCTTGGATCGCTTTGCTGCAGTCAGTCACGGTTGGCTTGGGGACGTGGTTCCTCTTGCGGCGATCCTTCCAGCTATCGTACTGGCCGGCCGCCATCGGAAGTTGGTGTGCTCCCCTCACCGGCTTCATGACGGTTTGGCACGGATTTTCCCCGATCGGTCCCTATTGCTGGCTCCCGTGGTCGCTGTGGGCGGCGCACGCGGCCGTCAAAAACTCTCGAGGCTTTGGGAGCGTCGCACTCGCGGTGCTGACAGCATTGATCCTGCTTTCCGGTCACCCCGGCGTCGGGGGACTCGTGCTCCTGACGATTGGTCTTTACGTCCTTTGGCTGATTGCCGACGAACTCCGCGTTGGGTTGCGGTGGCAAGGTGCGGCCTGGTGCTTGTCACGAATCGGCGTGGCCTGGCTAGCGGGGTTCTTACTTTCCGCGCCGTACCTGATTCCGTTGTTGGACTATGGTCGCACCGGCGCACGGATGGACCTGCGGTCCCAGCAAGTCGAAGAGCGCCCTCCCGAAGGACTGAGGGCGCTCCCGGCGATTCTGGTGCCGGATATCTACGGCGGGAACATGCGTGCCGATTGGCTGCGCACTGCTCGCACCGTTCTCCCGGAGAGTTCCTCGGGTGGCTACGCAGGCCTCCTGGCTGCGCTCTGGTTGGCCCCGCTCGCATGGTGCGATCGGAGGCGCCGCTCGCAAGTGATCTTTCTGAGCCTGCTCGTGATTGTGTCACTGGGATGGACGCTCAACGTCCCCGGAATCGTCAATGTGCTGCGGTCGGAGCCGCTGCGACCGCTGGCTTCTCTGTCGTATAACCGCTGGGTCCTGGCGACCTCAACGGCGATCGTGATCCTGGCCGCCATCGGCCTGGAGTATTTGCACACGGTCGACGACAGGGGGCGCCGCTGGTTCCTGATTCCGGTTCTTATGGCCGCAGGTTTCGGTGCTTGGTGTCTGTACCAACGGCTGACTCTCAGGGATTTGAGGGAGGAGCAACTCTTCTCCCTCTGCTACGACGCCGGAGTCGGACTGTCGTTGGCCGCGTTGGTGGGCTGGGTGACGACGATTCGCGCGATCCCTTACGCAAGATTGATCCGACTCACGGTTATTGCATTGCTTCCACTGGAACTCTTTTGGTTCGCCTGGAATGAGCGCCGCCAGGCCGACATGGCGCTTTATTTCCCGCGCATTCCCATTTTGGAAAAGCTCGCAGCACTTCCTTCAGGGCGCATTTGGGGAGTCAACTGTTTCCCGCCGAATCTCAATCTCACCCAGGGTCTCGAAGATATCCGCGGCTACGACGCAGTCGATCCCGTGAGATTTGTCAAGCTGTTTGGACTGGCGGTCGATCCAAAGCAGTCGCGATTTCACCCCTACGCCATGACACAGTATGCAGTTCCGTCGGCTCGGCATACCGCCGAGGGCGTGAGTCTTCATCCCGTAGCCGATTTGCTCAACGTGCGTTATCTGATTTTTCGGGATCGACCGCCGGCCGGTCTTCCGGTCATCCTGCAACAGGACGGCTACTGGATCGTGGAAAACCGCGGCGCGCTGCCTCGAGCCTACGTGCCGCGTTCCGTGCGGGTCGTGAAGGACGAACATCAAGCGCTCTCGGAGATGGCGAGCTTTGATTTTGATCCGCGCCGGACTGTCCTGGTCACCGACGATTTGCAGCTGCCCGACAGCATGCGGGGGTCAGTCCGCGTCCATCACGAGATCCCGTCGCGGGCCGACCTGGACATCGAGATGCAAACCGCCGGTTTCGTGCTGCTTTCAGACTTGTGGGATCCGGGGTGGCACGCGGAGCTCGATGGTGCCGCATGCCCGATTTATCGCGTGGACGTGGCTTTGCGCGGCTTCCAAGTCCCGCCCGGGAAGCACCACATCGTTTGCACGTACGACCCAGAGAGCGTTCGCGCTGGCTGGCACCGGGCCATCGTCGGCGTTTTGATTTTGCTCTTTTGGGTGTCTTGGAAAGGGCTCAGGAGCATGAGAAACCGATTCCTCGAGCGCGGGACCGAATTAAATGCCGGTCACTCGGCTATTTCTTCGATTCCTTAGCCCTCTGTGCGTTCCGGATCAACTTTAGCTCCCGTTCGGCAACCGCATCTCCCGGGGCAAACTCTAGAAACCGCTCGAGGCGCCGAGCAGCTTCGTCGAAGCGTCCCTGGCCGCGAAGCGCCTGGGCCGCGTAGAAATCGCAGACATACAACCGCGGGTTTCGTGCGAGCCCCTGATCGGCATACGAAATTGCCGCTGCGAAGTCACCGGTCTTGACCGACAGCGACGCCCAGTTGCAATAGATCAAGGCATCGCCCGGATCGAGTGCATTTGCGCGCTCAAGCAAGCCACGAGCTTCGTCGAGTCGCGCGCCTTCAATCAGGATCGAGGCCATGCCGACCAGAGCCTCGACCGAGCTGGGATCGATCGTGGCTGCGAGGCGATACTGCGCGAGCGCTTCGTCCTTTCGTCCCAAGACGAGATACGAAGACGCCAGGCCGTTGCGAAGGATGGCGTCGGGCGGCGCGAGGCGAATCGCAGTTTGGAACTCGGCCGCAGCCTCCGCCGGTTTCCCGGCCTGGAACAGCGCCGCGCCGAGGCAATTGTGGATCACCACATTTTCGGGCGTGCACGACTGCGCGTGACGCAACAGAGTCACACTGTCGCGCCAATAGCTGACCTGACCGAACGCGAGGACGGAATATAACAGGAGAGCGGCGATCGCCGTGATCGGCAGCACACGCTCGCGGACGAAGCCGGTCCCAGCAAGTTCCGGGACAAGCCAGGCAATCGACAGAAAAATTCCGATCAGCGGAAAATAGCTGTAGCGATCCGCCATTTGCTGTGCACGACCTGGACCAGCCCGATCATCGGCACAAGAGTGCCCAGGTACCAAGACCATCCGACGAACAGAAATGGAAAGCGGCGGATCGTCACGATCGCTGCGGCGGTGATCGCAAGCAAAATAACTGCGGCCAGAGCCACTCTGCTCGAGGCGAGGTCGAGATTGGGATGCGGATAGAAAACGGCCAGGTTCACCGGGTAGGCCGCCTTTTCGAGGTAGGTCAAGTACGACACAATCGCGTTACCGCAGCGTGTCGAAAACGACAGATGAGCCTTCATCGCCCCGCCGCTTGACTGAGAGAACAACGCAATCGTCGAGAAAGCCGCCGACCCTGCGAAGAAGGGAATTTTCTCCGCGACTCGGCTGAGCACAGTTCTGTTCGACAATGGGTCCGTGATTTTTTCTGGGCTCTGACGTGTGCGTTCGTGCTTCCGAACCTGTGCCGCGGAGGCAACGGGCGACGCTCCCCTCGGAATCAACTGGTCCAGATGCAGCCGGGCCAGCGGCCAGTAGTCGAGGAGCAAGAAAACGAACGGCAGTGTGACGAGCGTGGGCTTAGAGAGCAGGCTACACACAAACAGCAGAAACGATCCGGCCAGTCTCCAAGCGTGCCCCTTCTTGGCGTAGCCTACGTATGCTCGAAGCGAGAGCAGGCCAAAGAAAACACTCAGAACGTCTTTGCGTTCGGCTACCCACGCCACAGATTCCACGTGCAGCGGGTGGATCGCGAACAACCCGGCCACAAATGCGCTTCGCGTCGAGTTGCCCGTAGCTGTTGCCAGCGTTGCGAACAAGAGCAGGGTATTGGCGACGTGCAGGAGAACATTGGTGATGTGGTAACCGGCCGGTCCGATGCCGAACAGATTGCTGTCAAGCATCAACGACCACCATGTAAACGGAATCCAATTGTAGTCATGGACCCCGAAACTCCAACGGAGACCTTCGGGCGAGAAGCCCGCTTGAACGAGGGGGTTCTGCGACGCGTAAACCGGGTCATCGATGCTGATGAACGACAGGCTCCCTGCCTGTGAATAGACCGCAACGGTGCCGGCAGCCAGGAGTACGCAGAACAAGAGACTGCTACGGCGTCCCGGCCCGTGCGACACTGCCGAACGTGAAGCGGTTAAATCCGGCGCTTGACCGACGCTGCGACGCTGCATGGATCGACGAGGTTTGGTTTCCGAAAGCTCCCGGCCGATCACATCAGGCCGCCAGGAAAGAGGCTCTCTTTGGCTACGATGGTTTGGCGATTCCCACGATTTTTGTTACGTCCTTGCAATCCATTTCGGTGAAGACCTGCCTCCCACGTCTCCGGCAACTTCGTCGGAAGAGCGGCTCGCCCGATGCCGACGCGGTGGGGAATTGTTAGATTGGAGGAGTACCCCATCTCCGTCGTTGGAAGTTGAGGAGACTTTGATACGGGATCGAGAGTCGTGATGTCGCCGCCTGCACAACAAACCGTCTTCATCGTTGATGATGAGGCAGCGATCCGCAAGTCGCTGCAGTTGCTAATCGAAATGCTCGGCGTTTCGGTGCGGACGTTTCCCTCCGCCGGCAAGTATCTAGACGCCTATCAGCCCGGGGATGCGGGCTGCCTCATCCTCGACCTGCGGATGCCTGGGATGGATGGCCTCGACCTCCAACAGGAGTTAATTCGCCGAGGTTTCGACATGCCGGTCATTGTGCTTACGGGATTCGGCGATGTTCCGGCTGTCATTCGCGCACTCAAGAGCGGCGCCTTCGAGTTCTTGGAAAAGCCAGTTGACGACGACGTCCTGCTCGACCACGTCCGGCGCGCCCTGGCTTGGGACGCCCAAACGCGCCGTCAGCGCAGTGAGCACGACACTGTCCGCGAGCGACTCGAACGGCTGACGCTACGGGAACGCGAGGTTCTTGGACTCGTCGTCGAAGGTCTCTCGAGCAAGGAGATCGGCCACCGGCTGCGAGTGAGTTGCAAGACGGTCGAGGCGCATCGCGCGCGAATCATGAAAAAGATGGAAACGGAAAGCGTCGTTGACCTCGTGCGCGTCGTTGTCGCCGTCGAATCAAGGGCTGCTGGCAGAGGTACGCTCGATTCATGAGTACTCGCCTCAAGCCAGTTGCGGTTTGGCTCGCCCGAGTCGTCTGCGTGGCCGTTGCGGTTTACATCGTCGGACAGTTAGGCCGGGTGTTGGTCGTCCCTTCGGGCGCGCGCGGCAGCGTTTGGACCGCTTCCGGCGTCGCTCTTGCCACCCTGCTTTTCTTCGGCAATCGGATTTGGCCGGCGGTTTGGTTGGGTAGCTTTCTCCTCGAGATCTCAACGAGTTTCGAGGGATCTCCGGCGCACGCGACCGGTGCGTCCCTCGTTTTTGCATCCGCTGTCGCAACGGCTACGGTTTTGCAAGCGGCAGCAGGCAGTTGGCTAGTCCGACGCACCCTCGGCAAGGTTCCGGCTCTCGACAACGTGAGCGAGGTCGTCGCGCTCCTGGGCCTCGGTGGCGTCGTGAGCACCACGCTCGGCGCCGCCGCGCGTAGCATCGGCCTGATGGGCGATGCCCCTTTCCTACCGCATTGGCTGACCTTTGAGGTCAAATGGGCGGCTGAAATCACCGGGGTTTTCGCCTTTGCGCCCGTCACTCTGATTCTGCTCGATTTGAAAACGTGGCAGTTCTGTTGGCCGCGGGCCCTGCGAATTCTCGAGTCTGTGTCTATTTTTGTTGCAATTCCGCTCGTTGTTTCGCAGATCAGTAAGGATCGCGAAAGCGACTACGGAGTGATCCTTGTCACCCTGGCCGCCCTGTGGGCCACGCTGCGGTTTGGAAAGCTTGGGACCGGCCTGAATCTGCTTGTGATGGCCATGATTCTGGCGTCAAACGTGAAGACGGGAACGCACCTTCTTGGGACGATCGGCACGAGCCCAGCCACAGCCACCACCGACGCACAAATCTTGCAGATGACGTTCAGTATCACTTTCTGGAGCCTGGCAGTAATTCTGAACGAACGGGAACGGGTCGCTACGCACCTCCGCGAGAGCGAAGCGCGATTCCGCCAATTTAGCGACGGAATGTCGCATGTGATTTGGATGATGACTCCCGACAAGCAACGTTTCCTCTACGTGAACCGAGCCTTTGAACAGATTTACGGTCGCACTCGAGAGGAGCTGTATGCCTCGAGCGATCTCTGGCTGGCCTGCATTCATCCCGACGATCGACAACGTGTGAGCGAATGCCGATCGGGACGGGGCGGGACGGGCGAATATTCCGAAGAGTATCGCGTGGTCCATACCGACGGCACCGTGCGCTGGGTGCGAGAGAGCGCGGTGCCGCTCAGGAACGAACAAGGTGAGCTTGCCATGTTCGGTGGGACGATCGAAGACATCACGCAGAGCCGACTAGTCGCACAGAAACTCGCCCGGCATCAATCGGAATTGTTGCATGTCTCGCGGCTCAGCTCAGTGGGGCAAATGGTCGCGACGCTCTCGCACGAAGTGGCTCAACCGATGAGCGCCATCGGCACCTTCGCAACCGTTTGCGCGAGGCATCTCCAATCTGAGCCGCCTGACAACTTGGATCGGTCGGAGACGTTGAAACAGTGCATTGAGGCGATCGCAGCGGAAAACCATCGCTGCCGGGCGATTTTGCGGCGCTTGCGTGATTATACGCGGAAGAGTCCGCGGCGTAGGACCGCCTGTGACTTGAACGCCGTGCTGCGCGAGTCGGTCGATTTGATTGTGCACGAGTTGCGGCGGCACGACGTCAAAGTGCTCTGCGAACTGGCTCGGTCGACGCTGCTCGTTAGTGCCGATCGCATTCAGCTCCAGCAAGTCATCATCAACCTGCTCACCAATGCACGCGATGCCATGCTGCATGTCGATGCCTCGCGGCGCGTCGTTCTGCTCCGCTCGCGGGCCGACGACGACTCCGTCATCGTCGAGGTGTCGGACCAGGGCAGCGGTATTTCCGCGGAGGAGAGCGGCCGCATCTTCGAGCCGTTCTTTACCACTAAAGACGAGGGGATGGGCATTGGTCTGAGCATCTGCAAGACCATCCTCGAAGAGCATGGCGGCGAAATTCAAGCTCTTGCAAACCCATCCGGCGGCGCGACATTTCGCATCCTGATCCCAGTCAGCGCCGAAACACGCGACGAGCGAAGATTGCCGCTGCAGCCCGCGTGACGATCTTGTCGCGATCGCCCTTGGAGCGCGACATTCGCTGCGTTGCCGGTGCGAAATGAAAAAGGTGGACAGGGGCGGAATTGAACCGCCGACACCAGGATTTTCAGTCCTGTGCTCTACCAACTGAGCTACCTGTCCAGTATAATACTTACGTCGAGTCCTCTCGTAAGTGATACACAATTTGATACGGAATCGAGGACATGGCTCGCAAGTCCAAAGGCCCGTGGTTCTGGAAAAAACGACATCAGTGGACCGTCACAATCCGGGGAAAACGCCACTACCTCGGCGACGACCGGGAAGACGCTTACCGCCAGTGGCACGAGCTTTCCGCCGCCCCCGAGGCGGCTCCCGGAAAGGTGCACATCTTCCGAGACTTTCTCGAATGGTGCAAGCGATATCGGCCTGATTCTTATTCGTGGTACGAGTTCCGGATCACTGAGTTCGCCAAGACGATTCCCGGCATGACCGTCGCCGAGCTGAAACCTTATCATCTTCAGGCATGGATCGACACCAAGAAATCGGACGGCCACAAGCGGGGCTGCCTCATCGCGGTAAACCGCGCCCTGAACTGGGCGGTGAAGCAGGGGCTGATCGACAAGAACCCGATTAAATACATGGAGAAGCCCACGGCCGGAAGGCGAGAGTTGATCCTCACGCCGGAGGAGTTCAACACGCTTTACGGTTACGCGAGCGACCAGAACTTCAAAGACCTGCTCATGTTCGTCTGGGAAACCGGATGCCGCCCCCAGGAGGCCTACCGCCTCGAGTCCCGACACCTCGATGGAGACCGCTGCGTCTTCCCGGAAAAAGAGAGCAAGGGCAAGAAACGAAAGCGGGTAATTTACCTGACGCCCGTCGCGAAAGAGATCGTCACGCGCCTCGACCGCGGAGGCCATGTCTTCCTGAATGCCGATGGAGAACCGTGGCGTCGCAACAACGTGGCGTGCCGGTTCGTCCGCATGAAGAAGAAGCTTGGTCGGCACCTGTGCCTGTACAACCTTCGGCACTCGTATTGTCAGCGGGCGCTGAAGAACGGCGTCGATCCGATCACGCTCTCGGAATTGATGGGCCATACCTCCGCCGCGATGGTGATGAAGATTTACCAGCATCTCGGCCAGGACACTAAGCACATGGTCCAGGCCGCCCAGAAAGCGGCCGGCTAAAGCCGCACATCGCGAAGGCGGCGCGGCGTCCTCCGCGCGGCAGGGACGGCTTCGACCTTCAGGCTTTCCCAGAAGGTGAGCAGGTCCGCCTCGGAAATTAGGATCTTCCGCCGCCGCGCCCTTTTAGGCCCGCCCTGTAGTGCGGCAGCAGCCTCGCCTCGACCCACGCGTAGATCAGGCTGACGGAGACGCCAACTTTTTGAGCCGCTTGACGAGGGGTCAACATCGCTTCCGACTTTCGCTCGACGATCGCTGCCGATGAGGCGGTCAATCATTTCTGCCGGGCAAACTGTCGCGTTCTTCCTGCGCCGAGTCGGCCATCGGCTCCGAAGGACAACCGGCGTCCAGCCACTGCCGAATGTCGGAGCCTTTCCATCTAACGGCCCCGAGGATCTTGACCGGGCGCGGCACGGCGCCGGAGTTCCGCATTCTCCAGACGGTTCTTTTACTCACGGTCATCAACCGCGCGACATCTTGAACCGTCATGAGCGCCGGCAAGTCCGATGCGTCGTGGCCCCGTCGCACGCGTTCACTTCCCCGAAGCACCGACATGCGTTTGATCCGTTTCAGACTTTGGCTTCGTCACGGAGGATTTTGAGGAAGGTCGAAAGTCCAATTCCGCGAGCGCGCACCTTGCGGGCTTTGGCGATTAGTTCTTCCAGCGTCCCGATAAATGCTTCCAGGTCGAGTCCTGTGCTCGAAACCGTCACCAGTCGTCCCGGTCCGAGGACCGCCGTCGCGCGACTTGGTCCCGGCTTTCCTTCCTTCTTGCCAGCTTTCTGGGCCGCCTTGATCGCGCCACAGAGGCCGTCGCGGGTGAGCTCGCGTTCAGCCAACTGCCGCGCAAGCTCCGCTTGCTGCTCCGCGTCTTTGATGCCGGCCAATTGGCTCCCCGCACTTGAGGCGATCGAACCGTCTTCGACCCGGTCCTGAATCCACTTCGGTAACTCCAAGAGGTCCAATGCCTTCGACACTGACGCGTCCGAAGTTTCCCCAAGTTCGGTTACAATTTGGCTCGCCGTGATTCCCTTCTCGGCCATCACCTTGGCGATGCCCCTGGCCCTTTCCATTGGGTTCAATCTTTTGTGGCAGTTTTCGATCAACTGCAGGAGTGCGATGTCGCCGGCATCCAGTTCCCGATCGATCACGCGTGCCCGAATCGTCCGAAGGCCCGCCATCTTGGCCGCGAGAAAGCGGCGGCCACCACAGACGACCTTGTAGCGGTTCTCGACTCGACGCAGCAGGATTCCTTGCAAGAGGCCGTGCCGGTTGATTTGCTTCGATAGTTGCGGCAACGATTCGTCTGCGGGCTCTTCGCGCACCTGGGGATCGGTATCGATCTCATCAATTGGGATTTCCTGACCTTGCTCGCCGTCCACGTCACGTTTCAACCCCGGCGCGTTGCTCATCGCTCAATCCCTCGCTCTTGTTGCTCTCGGCCCGCCCCGCGCGCGGCGTAACCGTCGAGCATCGATTCGTACTGACTTTTTCCGTGGACGATCTCCTGCGGCGTTAAGTTGCCGGCGATCCCGGGTTCCTCCACCGGCTGCACGCCCTGACCCGGAAAGGCCGGGAGAATCTGCGCCAACTCCTTGCCGCCGGAGCGGAGCATGCCCTTTGCATGGCCTGCGCCCCACTTGAGTTGTTCTTTGGACATTGCCTACCTCTTTCAGAAATCGATCCGTTGCTCGCGATACCATTCCGCGAGCTGTCGCTGTTCAATTGCCGCGTCACGCATCTGACGAACGCGCATGGAGTTCACCTGGCCTTGGATGGCGCGCTGCATTCCCAAAGACACACACCCAAGCATCACGAAACGGCCAAGCGCTACCGACCATTGGCAAAGCAACGCGCCCACGACGAGGCACACCATCGCGTCGGCGACTTTGGCCGCTGATTCCGTCTTCACGAATGGCAGTTTGATCGAAAACCACGGCCACCCGTTGTAACGCGAGTGCACAGTCCGCCCCCGCCGAGCCAATTGCACGGCTTCCGCACGCCGCACGATGATCGCGCCCAGCCAAACCCAGAGATACGTGATCATGAACGGATCATGGGTCGCGGCGGCGTAGAGCAGGATCATCACCAGCGCGAGCAAACCGGACACGCCCGGATAGTTGACGCCCATCCCGCGGCGCAGGATTGGCGTGAAGCCTGCCGCATGGGTTTCCACCACCAAGTGCAGCACAATTGTCCCGGTCCGCAGGTTGAATGGATCGCGTCCTTGTCCTTGCGGATCGCCGCCCGAAGTTGCCATCTCCAATTTCCTTTCCTATCGTGCTAATCTGCCGCCCCCGTGCCATCTCTCCGCCTCTTAAGGGAGGCGGATGCCCCAATACTCCGAATAAGGCATTTCGCGGGGACGGACTCGGCCTGCCATTGGGCAGGCCGAGTCGTTTTCCGCCGTCATTCCTTGGGGACGTTCGAGCCCGAGGTCGGTTTCGCCGAAGGACTGGGCGACGCAGAAATTCTCGCGGTCCTGACCACCGCCAGATAACCTGCGATGGCAACGATCGCTGTCACCATCACCCCGATCACCGTCCAATTGGTATTTTCAGCCACCCCTACGGCAAGCGGTTTCACGGCTGCATCGGCGACTGTCTCGGCCAATTTTTCAGTGCCGTTGATGAACGGTTCCGGATTGGCCACGAACGCCGTCAGCGCGGCGCCCACGGAGAGGGCTCCCTTGTGGGACCATATAAATTCGCATCCGGAATCGCCGTACCGGGCTACTACCTGCATCAGTTCGGGCTTCATTTGGCCTTCAGCGGCCAGCATCGCGAGCCGACGGCCGTTACGCGGCGCGACCCTGGCTAACGCTTCCGAGCCCGCTGTCCCAAACTGGGCGATGACTTGTTCGCCCACAGTCCCGTGCTTCAGGACGGCGATCGCCGCGTCGCCATGCTTGGCGACCTGGCGAGTCAATACGCGCGTCCCGACCCGCTCGGCCCCTTCCTCGGCAACATCGCGACCAAGTTTCTTCCCGATATATTCCGCGGCCTCTCGCAGGCCTGTAGTTAATCCCCCCGCTTGCGCGGGAACCGGGGCTACAAAGATCGCCAGGAGCACACTGCTGGTCAGTAACTTCGATTTCATAACCAACTTCCTTTCGTTTAAGTGGAAGACCTACAAACCCACTGTCTGCGCAGAAGGAAAGATCGCTGCCCTGATCGCTGCTTCACGTGCTTGGCTCCGCCGAAGCGAGTAATCTTCGAGGTGCTTTTGCAGCCCAGGTTGCTCGCTGCTGCCGACGACGATCAACTGCTCCAACTCGTCCAATTGCTGATTGACGCGCTTTGCCAATTCGCCACGCGGGTCGTAAGCCTTCTCGTACATCCACGTCACGACGCTGTCGGCGATAACCCCTACTAAAATTCCAACGCCGAGCGTCACTGTCCCCGAGGCGGCGGCTGCACTCAAGATTCCAGAACTCGTAGCCAACTCTGACGCCACTAAAGTCAGCACTTCGCCGGCGACCAAACTGGCGACCTCGCGGCCATCAGCGTCGTTTTGCCGACGCCGGCCGCGCCTCTCACCACGATGGTGCGGTCGCGGGACTCGGCAATGTGACGGACAGCTTTTTTCTGCTCATCGCTGAGCCAGTCGCGTTTGAGCTTGCGGCCTTTGCCGACCAGCGGCTTACATTGCCCTCGCCCCTCCTTCGCGAATTCAATCACGCGACGTTCTTCCTTAAGGACATCCCGCGTCGTCGCCATCCGCCTTCCCTGGCGGTCACGGATGATCAAGTCGCTTCGTGCTGCGCGATCCAAGACCTGTTCGACGGTCGCTTGTCCCACCGCCTGCTTGAGCGCGATCGCCAGGACGTCCCGCTCCGGCATCACCGATCGCCGTTCAAAAGCAGCGCCGACCGCATAATCCACCGCCCGCTCTGAAGCATTCCCGCTTTTTGGTTCTGCATTGCCGCCGAGCTTTTCGGCAAGCGATGCCAGCGCGCCGCGTTCTTCTCGCGACATCCGCTCACGCCACATCTCCTGCAGTTCCGGCAATTGCAGATCCTTCTGCTTTCGTTCGCGTGTCTTGACCACCAGCTCGGATTTGGCCTCAGGGTCGTCGATGCCTAACTCGCGGGCCTTTTCGTCAACCTGCGCCTTGCGGCGGGAGAACTTGTCGATCAAGCCCCGGTTGAGGCCGCCCAGCTCCCAGCCCTTGCGTTTGCGTTCAATCGGCAGACCGAGCTCCGCCAGCCGATGCGCGAAGCGGGCGTGGAACACCGCCTCGAAATAGGGCGCGTCGCGTTTCACATCGCGGAACTGGCCCGCCTTCCAGGCCTTTTCCTTCTCGTCGAATGTCGTGTTGAACGCGAAGCAGTGCGCGTGCAAATGCGGATCAGGAACGCCATTCACCGGCCTGGACGTGAAATGCACATACTCGCCCCAGACCATGTTGCCGGTAATGCGGTTCTCGTTTCTCCCACCCTTGCGGACCCGCGTCGCCATCTCGGATTCCATGTCCCGCATCGTGTCATCGACTGAGTCCCGGAACGCATTGAGAAGACGCTCGTCGCGCGTCATGGCGTAGAGCAGCGACACGCTCTTAGGCACGTGGAAGTTAAAGTCGTAGCCAATCGTCCTGTCGGCTTTGAGCCGAGGCGTCAGCTTTTCACCCGTCTTCGGATGTAGGTTGTCGCACAGCGCGTCCCAGTCCTCTTGCCGTACGTTACCTTCCAGCCCGAGCATGCGAGCCGCCTTGCCCCGCCAGCGTCCGGTGAGCTCCTGCCCCTCGGAGTAATAATCGGCCGTGCTGTAATAACTCTTCGCGCCACCCGCGTGCGCGTTCTGCGTGATCCGCAACATACCTTAGTGTACGCCCCAAATCGTTAACCCTTCGTTAACGAATGGCCGCAAACCAAGGGTGACAGCGGGTGTCAGCGTTTTTCATCGCTTGTCAATCGTTTTGTTTAGGACTGGTGCGTCAATTTCGGTCTCCTTCGATTTCAAAGGCTTGAGTCCGTCCGCCCCCGCGTCCTTTTTCTGGCACGGTAAAGCCGCCGCCGCTGCCGGCAAGCAGAAAATCGGCTCCCCCTGAAGGTCGCCCCCAATTTTCAGCTTGCCTTCAACGCTTCGCTCCGGCTTTCGCGGCTTTGAGTGGCGTGCCATCAGGACGCGATGGTCGCGTCCGGAAACTCAAGAAACGAAGGAGAAAACCAATGACTGACGCAACCACCAAAACCAACGACCCCGCCGGCTCGAAAACGCCGAGCCACGTCGCCTACCAGGTTCGCGACCGCGAAGGACGAAAGGCGTTTTGGACGCGTATCGGTTCGGCATGGGCTCACGCAGACGGTAAGGGCTTTAACGTCCAGCTCGAAGTCGTCCCGCTCGACGGCCGCATCACCCTCCGCGTGGCTTCGGAGAAAAAGGAGTAACTCAACCAAAACAGGGCGGGGCAAGGAGGCTCCGCCCGCAACCCGGAAAGGACACCAACGATGCAACAGTACCCAACACACGTTTCCTCTGAATTGTTCCGCGTTACCTCTGCCATCGAGGAATTCGACGGAGCCTGCGATCCTGCCTTCGACGACGAGCTGGAAGAGCTGGAGCGGCAATTCGCCGAACTCCGAATCGCTTCTCTCAACCAGTGACGGAGGCGACTATGACTGACATCACCATTACGCTAGAAACGCGAGTCCTCGAAGCCATCCAGCAACTCCGCGATCTTCCTGGCAGCCTGGAAGCCGAGGACGAACCGGCTTTCACCATCGAGCAGGTCAACTTTCTGGAGAAACGCCTCTACGAAGTGCGTGCGCTCCTCGAAGGCGAAGACCAGTCGCAGCTTTACGGCGGCAACACGCTCTTCGTTCACGACTTGCTGGCCAAGCACCGGCAAATCGCCACCATTTGGTCGGTCGAGGATGTCCAAGACGTTCGTTCCGATCTGACCGACGACCAAGCGTGGCAAGTCCTCGAGCGAGTCGGCGACAAGCACGACGCCGAGTATGGCATCAGCTGGACGACGCTCGAAATCGTCGCCGACGACCTGTTTCCCGCATCGGATGATTCCGACCAATCCGCCGGCGAATCGTCATGACGAGCGAACCCACGATCCGCGACCGAGCGGGACGCTGCCGCGACGCCCTCATCGGCTGTGCCGAAGACGGGCTCTTCACCGCCCTCATCGACCTTCTGGCCGACGCCATGCACTGGTGCGATGAGAGCGGTGAGGACTTCCACTACGCGCTGTGCGTGGCCGGAAAACACTACCTCGCCGAACTCAACGACGAGCAAACCGACGAAAGGAGAATGACACCATGAACCACGCAACCTACACCGCCAATCCCTTCTACGCCGCCCGCCTGAAACGGGTCGCAACTCTGCAAGAGGCGCATCACCGACCCGTCTATGCCCGGCTGCCACTTGCACCACGAAACGCGAGCCCCGTCCCGCACCTGACCAGCCTCTACCATTTCGACCGAGCCGGCGAATATGGCGACCGCGGCTATCCGGGCAATTGCGGCGGAAACCTCATCAAGGATCTGCTGCGGTATTTCCGCCCCGGCCTCGTCTGCGACCCTATGGCCGGCTCAGGTACGTGCCGCGACGTGTGCGACGAGCTTGGCATCCCGTGCATGTCGTGGGACATCCATCAGGGATTCGACGCTTGCGATCCCAGTGATTTCTCGGCCGCGGAGACCTTCGACTTCATCTGGGCTCATCCGGCCTACTGGCGGCAGAAGCTCTATGCCGACGATCCCCGCGACCTGTCGCGGGCGCCGACGCTCGAGGATTTCCTGCGTCGCTATGGCCAGTTCATCCGCAACTGCGCCAGAGCCCTGAAACCAGGCGGCAAGGTCGCCATTCTGATGGGTGACTACCGAGACCGCGAAGCGGGCTTCATCCCGCTGGTCTTTTACACCAAGCGGCTGGCCTTTGCGTGCGGCCTTACGCAGCCCTGCACCGACATCATCCGCTTCAGCCACGGGGCAAGCAGCTCGAAGAAGGTCTACCGCTCGTCTTTCATCCCTGGACTGCACGACGTTTGCATGATTTTTGAACGCCCTTAAAGCCAACCGCCGTGGCCTGCCCGTCAGGTTCCGGCCTCGACAATCACCCCCCTCCACCAAGCACGGTGGCCATGCGCCTGTCATGGCCACCGTAATCGCACAAACCGGCGGCCAGTAACCGGCCACCGCAACCCGGTGGCCAGGTGAACCGGACGGGTTCACCCCCACATAACCGCTGGCCGCTTCCGCCGCCCCCGACTAACAAATCAACCGCCGCGCCCTCCTGTCCTTGGCGGGTCAGAACGCCTCCTGCAATTGCCTCCAAACCCTCAGATTCTGCGGCCAAGGCGACCATCCAGGCCGCCTTGCTCTTTTGAAGACATTGAGCCGCTGCAAAGAATTTATGCTGTCACACGTCTTCCCTAAGCAGAGCTTAGGACGTGTTTTCACCGTGAAAACCGCCGTCAGCCTGCGTTTGCGTGGTGCACGCACGCTGGCGGCGACCCATCATGCGGCAGCGGCTCAATGCGTCAATTCACCCCTACCGCGCCGTATCCGGCAGGGCAATCAGGCGCCGGCCGTCCAGGCCAGCCCGCAATCGCATATAGAGGGGTCAAGGAGCAGCGAAACCCGCTCTCCGCCTGGATTACAGCCCTTGTCGCGTTTCGCGCGTCTCCGGGCCATTTCCGGGGCATTTGGCCGGTGGCTGCGGTAGAATGCGGCGCTATTCCCGTATTGGCGGTCCGCCGCTGCCCGCAAGCCTTTGAACCGGGCTCTATCTCACGGCGCACCCTCGTTGACTTCGCCCTTTGCGGGTGCTATCCGGGGTGCGTACATACTGCCACCAAACACGGGACAGAACGACAGCATGAATGGGCCAATTATCACGTTTCCCACCCGCAAGACGGAAATCAGGCTTCCCGAATCGCTCGCCGCGCCGCTCATTGAATCAACTCGCCGCCAAAACGAAGAACGCATCTCCCGAACGACGCTCCCAGAGATTAAGGGGGAACGATCACAAATGGTCCCGATCACCGCGTCGATGCTCTACGATCTCGTCAGCTGCCCCCATCGAGTCACGATGGACCTCTTCGCTGATCCGGAGGATCGTGACGACGTCAGCCCATTCGTCCAGCTCCTCTGGGAGCGGGGCTTTGCGCATGAGAATTCGGTGATGGCCGGCCTCAAGTTGCCTTTCCTGGATTTGTCAGCGATCGGAGGCGAGGAGAAAGAACGCCAGACGCTTGCGGCGATGGATCGCGGCGAACCGCTCATTTACAGCGGGCGCATCAGCGCGGACGGACTCCTCGGCATTCCCGACCTGCTGCGGAAGGAAGGGGGCGGCTACGTCGCTGGCGATATCAAATCCGGCGCTGGAGAAGAGGGAGGGACCGACGACGATGACGCGAAGCCTAAACTGACTTACGGCGTACAACTCGCGCTCTACACGGACATTCTGGAACGCCTCGGTCGGTCCGCCGGCCGCCACGGCTTCATTTGGGACGTTCACCACGACGAAGTGCCTTACGACTTTAACGCTGCGCACGGCGCTCGCGACCCAGGTTGCCTTTGGGACGAATACAAAGAATGCCTCGCCGATGCTCAGGGCATCGTCGCCGGGACCACCAAGACGATTCCCGCGTACAGCTCAGGCGTTTGCAAAAACTGCGTTTGGTATTCGACTTGCGTCGAGACGCTCGAGAACGCCAACGACCTGACGCTGATACCGTTTCTCGGGCGTTCGATGCGCGACAAGCTGTCTGACCGGATCGGTTCGATACGCGAGTTCGCGGACATCGCGGTCGATGGCTTCCTGACCGCAGAAGGCAAGAAGACGGTCTTTCCGGGGATCGGGCCGGACACGCTCCGAAAAATGCACGAGCGCGCGAAGCTGCTCACGACCGAAAATGGGAAGCCTTACTTGCGTGACGCCGTAGCGCTGCCTCACTCGGAACGCGAACTCTTCTTCGACATCGAAGTCGATCCGATGCGCGACCTCTGCTATCTGCACGGCTTCATCGAGCGATGCGGTGGCGATGACTCAACCGAGCGATTCGTGTCGTTCTTTGCGGACGACGAAACGCCCGAAGCGGAACAGCAGGCATTCGCCGAGGCGTGGGCCTACATGCAAGCGAGCAAGCCTTGCACGATTTACTATTACTCCAAATACGAACGCACGATCTATCGCAAGCTTCGCGCCAAATATCCGCAGGTTTGCTCCGAGAGCGATGTTGAGGCCTTGTTCGCGCCCACTCACGCCGTCGATCTCTATTTCGACGTGGTGCTAAAGGCGACTGAATGGCCGACGCGGGATTTTTCCATCAAGACACTTGCCAAGTACCTGGGTTTCCAATGGCGGGACGCCCACCCGTCCGGGGCGGCGTCGATCGAATGGTTTAATCGCTGGGTTACGAGCCGCCATCCCGACGTTCGGCAACGCATCCTCGATTACAACGAAGATGATTGCCGCGCTACGCGCGTGCTCCTTGACGGCATTCGTGCCTTGCCTGCCGTACTTTCACCCATTGCGCATTGAGTCGCCCATGCCCCGACTGACGCCTGCCGAGCAACAAGAAATCATCCGCTTCCTCGAAGCCGACAAGGCGTTACCGGAGAAATATCGGTTTCTGTTATTCGACGACAAGCGCGAGGTCGAGCTCGTTTGGAACGGGAAGACGAACGAGGTCTGCAATGTTGTGCTTCCATTTCAGGTCATCGAACAGATTGATGAGCCCCGTGCGGAGAAGGTGAAGGAGCAGCCAAGCCTCTTCAATATGGACGAGCGTGGCCGGCAGCTTTCGGGATGGACCAATAAGCTCATATGGGGTGACAACAAGATCATCCTATCCAGCCTGAAGAACGGACCGATGCGCGAGGAAATTGAAGCCCAGGGGGGCATCAAGCTGATCTACATCGACCCGCCGTTCGACGTCGGGGCCGACTTCTCGATGGACATTGAGATCGGCGATGAGACGTTCACCAAAAAGCCGAACATCCTCGAAGAAATCGCCTACCGCGACACCTGGGGAAAGGGAGCTGACTCGTTCATTTCCATGATCTACGAACGTTTAATCCTGATGCGCGATTTGCTGGCCGAAGATGGGAGCATTTATGTGCATTGCGACTGGCGGGTCAATGCGCTCGTGCGAAACATCATGGACGAGATTTTCGGCCCGAACAGCTTCGTCAACGAAATCATCTGGCGGCGCACCACAGCACATGGTGATGCGAAGCAGGGCGCGAAGCGATTCGATATCGTTCACGACACAATTTACTTCGCGACCAAAGATAGTAGCGCGTTTACCTGGAATACGCAGTACGTTCCGTTCAGCGACGAGCAGATCGAGCAGCAATACAATAAGTTCGACGAGAAAGGGAGGCGATACCGCCTAGTCACGCCAACAGGTGCGAAACCGGGAGGAGATACATCGTACGAGTGGCGCGGGGTAAGGCCGCCAGCCGGCCGCTACTGGGCATATACCCGGGCGAAGATGGAGGAGTTTGAGGCTGCCGGTAAGATGTATTACAGCAGCACCGGTCAGCCGTACATCAAATACTATCTTGACGAACGCCCCGGTGTCGCGGCGTCGACGCTTTGGTCGGATATGCTGCTCGCGCCAACCGCTAAAGAACGGGTTGATTATCCCACTCAGAAGCCCGAGGCAGCGCTCGAACGCATCATCCGTGCATCCTCAAACGAAAACGACATCGTCGCCGATTTCTTCTGCGGGTCCGGGACAACCGCGGCGGTTGCGGAAAAGCTCGGCCGAAAATGGATCGTCAGCGATTTAGGCAAGTTCGCGATCCACACTACACGGAAGCGTCTGATCGGCGTCCAGCGTGAGCGTAAGGCAGAAGACCAAACCTACCGCGCGTTCGAAATCCTCAACCTCGGCAAGTACGAACGACAGCACTTCATCGGCGTCAACCCGAACCTGCGCGAAGAAGAACAACAAAAGCAGCTCGAAGCAAAGGAAGCGAATTTCCTGGAGCTGATTCTTAAGGCATACAAGGCGGAAAAGACGACCGGACTGCGAGTTTTCCACGGCAAGAAGGCAGGGCGCATGGTCGTTGTCGGGCCGGTCAACCTGCCTGTGACCCGGTTGTTTGTCGAAGAAATCATTCTTGAATGCCGCCAGAAACACATCACCAAGGTCGACCTGCTGGGCTTTGAATTCGAAATGGGCTTGTTCCCTAATGTGCTAGACGAGGCCAAATCGAAGGGGATCGACATCCAGCCGAAGTACATCCCGGCCGACGTGTTCGACAAGCGGGCCGTTGAGAAAGATCAGGTCGTATTTCACGACGTGGCAGCGATCGAGGTGAAGCCCATCGTTAAAGGGAAGTCGGTCGCGGTCCAACTTACCGATTTTTCAGTCTACTATTCGCAGGACAGCGCCAAGGTGACCGCCGAATCGCTTAAGGAGAAAGCGAGTAAGATCGTCGTAGAGAAGGGCCAGATCGTCAAAATCAGCAAGGACAAGAACGGCATCGTGACAAAGGAGAAGTTGACAAGGCACTGGACCGACTGGATCGACTACTGGTCGGTCGATTTCGATTTCGAGAGCAAGAAGGAGATCATCCGTGTCCGGGACGAGGCGACCGGCGAGATGGTCGAACGCTGGACCGGAGACTTCATCTTCGAAAACGAATGGCAGAGCTTCCGTACGAAGAAGGATCGCTCCTTGGAGTTGACGAGCGCCGCCCACGAAGTCGACAAGAAGCGCGTCAAGATCGCAGTAAAGGTCGTGGACATCTTCGGCAACGACACAATGACGATCGTCGACGTGGCCGTCGGAGGCAAGAAGTAATGGCCCTCCATCCGAAGTTTCCCGATGACCCACACGCGATTCTCGACCCAGCAATCCGCTGGTTTCCCGCCGACGAGGCCCTGCGCTCGTCGAGCTTTGAGAAGCTGTTGCCCCCGCTGGTCCCGACGCTGCGCAAGGAAGTGAAGGCATGGCGCGACCGTGGATACGATGGTGCCAGCGAGACGAGCAAGAGCCTGCTCCGCTGGTGGTTCGTCGAACAGCACCTCCTACCGAAGGCCGATGGCGCGTTGCAGGAGTTCCAGTATTTTTTTGCTCAGCGCGAAGCGTTGGAGACAATTCTGTACCTATACGACGTGGTCGGCGTGAAGGACAAGTACGACTTGATGCGTTTTGATACGTCCGGCGCCGTGTCGACCGGGATGTTTGACGAAACCTGGCGGCGCTTCGTCGTGAAGATGGCAACCGGGGCTGGCAAGACGAAGGTGCTGAGTCTGATCCTCGCATGGAGTTTCTTTCACAAATCGTACGAGCCGGATTCAAAGCTGGCTCGCAACTTTCTCGTGATCGCCCCGAACATCATCGTTCTCGACCGCATTCTCAAGGACTTCGACGGGCTAAAGATTTTCTTTCACGATCCGGTCCTCCCCGAAAATGGCTTCGACGGACGAAACTGGCGCGACGATTTTCAGTTGACGCTCCACGTACAGGACGAGGTCCGCGTTGTTCGCAAGACCGGCAATATCTTCCTGACCAATATCCACCGCGTTTACGCCGGCAATGAGTCCGTCCCGACTGCCGACGATGAGGACACGATGGACTACTTCCTGGGCGCAAAGCCGACTGGAGGGACGACGGACAGCAAGGTAGACCTGGGGATGATCGTGCGCGACATTGAGGAACTGGCCGTCCTAAACGACGAAGCCCATCACATTCACGATCCCAGGATGGCTTGGTTCAAATCGATCGAGGATATCCATCATCGGCTTTTGCAGAAGGATACGGCGTTGTCGCTGCAAGTGGACACCACGGCGACGCCCCGGCACGACAACGGGGCGATTTTCGTGCAGACCGTCTGCGATTATCCGCTCGTGGAGGCCATTTCGCAGAACGTCGTGAAGCATCCCGTGTTGCCTGATCAGGCGAGCCGGGCCAAGCTGCACGAGCGGCAGAGCGCCAAATACACCGAGAAGTACGCCGACTATCTGCACCTGGGCGTAATCGAGTGGCGCAAAGCCTATGACGAACATGAGAAGCTGAGCAAGAAGGCGATTCTCTTCGTGATGACCGATGACACGAAGAACTGCGACGACGTGGCGGCGTACCTCGAAGGGACCTACCCGGACCTCAAAGGCGCGGTGCTCGTTATCCACACCAAGAACAACGGCGAGATCTCGGAAGCATCCTCCGGCAAGAGCAAGGAGGAACTCGACGCGGTGCGTAAACTGGCGAACGAGATCGACGCCATCGAAAATCCGTACAAGGTGATTGTCTCCGTCCTGATGCTAAAGGAGGGCTGGGACGTGCGCAACGTGACGACGATCGTCGGTTTGCGCGCCTACAGCTCAAAAAGCAACATCCTCCCGGAGCAAACGCTTGGACGCGGCCTGCGCAAAATGTATCCGGGGCGAGTGCCGGAATATGTCAGCGTCGTCGGCACCGACGCTTTCATGGATTTCGTCGAATCGATCCAGGCTGAGGGCGTGGTGCTTGAGCGCAAGGCGATGGGTGAAGGCACCGCTGCAAAAACGCCGCTCGTTGTGGAAGTGGATCACGAAAACAAGCAGAAGGACCTGGACAAGCTCGATATCGAAATCCCGATCATGACACCGCGCACTTATCGCGAGTACAAGAATCTTGACCTCATCGATCCGGCCAGGATCGAACACTCGAAGCAGCTTTACCTGCAATTCAGCGACGAAGAGAAACGCGAAATCGTTTTCAAAGACATCACTACGGGTGAAATCACGCATACGACGGTTTTGGACATCGCCGATGTAGCGGACTGCACCAGCGTCATCGGCTACTTCGCCCAGACGATCATGAAGGACCTGCGCCTCGTGAGCGGCTACGACGTGCTGTACCCCAAGGTGAAAGCGTTTGTGCGCGATCACCTTTTCGGCCAAACCGTCGACCTGGAAGACGCCAACACGCTTCGCAACCTATCGGAACTCCCGGCGACCAAGGCGATCATCGAAGGATTCAAAAAGGCGATCAACGCGCTCACCGTACAGGACAAGGGCAACGCCGAAATACGGGATCGCATCAAACTCCGGCAAACACGCCCCTTCGTGACTAAGGATCAGGGATTCCTTGTCCCTAAGAAAAGCGTCTTCAGCCGGATTATCGGCGACAGCAAACTCGAACTCGAATTCGCCAGCTTCCTGGACCGATGTGACGATATCGTTTCCTTTGCCAAGAACTACCTCGCTGTCGGCTTCAAGTTGGATTACGTCAATGCCGATGGCGACATCTCGAACTACTACCCCGACTTCATGGTGAAAGTCAGCGAACAAGAGACGTTCATCGTCGAAACAAAAGGGCTCGAAGACCTCGATGTGCCTTTAAAAATGGCCAGGCTGAAACAATGGTGCGAGGATATCAACCGGGCGCAGCAGGCCATGCACTTCGATTTCGTCTTTGTCGACGAGGAAGGATTCAAGAAGTACCAGCCGAAATCATTCGCTGCCTTGGTCAGCTCCTTCCAGGAGTACAAGGACTAAATCTAGCAGACATCAGAAGGGGTAGTACGATATGTGGGCAGACAACGAAACAGAGGTTGATTTCCTAAATTTCACCAGTGTGGCCGACACAGTCGCGGAGATCGTCGTTCAAGCCGATAAACGCCCCGTCTCGATTGGAGTTTCGGCGCATGGGGCGTCGGCAAATCATCGATGATAAAGCTAATCCGCAGTTCGCTGGCGAAGCGAGACACTGATCCCGCGCGTTATCTATTCGTGGAGTTCAATGCGTGGCTTTACCAAGGCTACGACGACGTTCGCGCTGCAATGCTGGAGATCATCGCAAACGCACTGAAGCTTGAGGCTGAGAAACGTAAAACAGGCGTCGAGAAGGCGTCGGAATTGCTGTCGAGGGTCGACTGGCTGCGTGTTGGACGACTAACCGCTGGGACGGCTGCGTCCCTCGCACTCGGGTTGCCGCCCGCCGGCCTATTAGGCGAAATGTTTCGTTACGTCAGAGAGTTTGCTTCCGGGACAGCTAACGAGCAAACTTTGCAATCTGCCGGAGCTGCAATCGACAAGACAATCACCGAAGGTCGACAGATCATTCGACCAAAGCCGGAGTCGTCGCCGCCTCAGGAAATCCATGCCATTCGCCAATGCTTTGAAGAAACGCTCGACACCCTCGATATTACTTTGGTGGTTCTCATCGATGACCTTGACCGCTGTCTTCCGGAGACAACGATTTCTGCTTTGGAGGCGATTCGGCTTTTCCTGTTTCTCGAAAGCACCGCTTTCGTAATCGCAGCCGACAATGAGATGATCAAACACGCAGCGCGGAAGCATTTTGACGGCGTCGATGACAAACACGTCACCAGCTATTTCGACAAACTTATCCAAGTACCGATTCGCGTGCCTCCGTTAGGCACGCAAGAGGTGCGGGCGTACATGATGCTCTTGTTCGTCGAAGCAACTCTGCTCAGCAATGAAGTGAAGGACCAGATTCGAGCCAGCGTTTGCAAGCAGCTATCGGGTAGTTGGCAGGGTAAACGAGTCGATCGTGCGTTCATGCAAACGCTCGGAATCGGCTTTCCAGGAGAACTGATCGCACGCTTTGACACCGCGGATCGCCTCGCCCCAATTATGACAACTGCTTCGCAAATAGGCGGCAATCCACGACTCATCAAACGTTTTCTCAACGCATTGTCGGTCAGATTATCAGTCGCAAACGCTCACGGAATCACGGTCGACGAAGCTGTCTTGGCCAAACTGCTTCTCTTTGAACGGTGTGGAAGTCCGGAACTCTACAATCAGCTGGTCAAAGCAGTCACCCAAGACGAGCACGGCAGACCTCGCATACTGGAACCGTTTGAAGCCAGCGCCAAGGAAGGGGGCGAGTTCGTCTTGCCGAAGGAATGGGACGATCTCTTTGTTCGTGAATGGCTGACCGTTCCCCCGCTTCTTGCCAGTCTTGACTTACGCGGGGCTCTGTATGTCAGCCGAGATCACGTCGCGTTGATCACGCCAGCCGACCGTCTGTCTTCCGAAGGCGCCGACTTGTTGGCAGCGCTTTTGGAACAGCCCGAAATGGCGGCGTCACTTTCGATCCGACTCGCCGCCCTGCAGCGACCGGAACTTACTGTGATTCTCGACCGATTGTTGGAGCGCGCCCAACAGTCACAACAATGGGGAGTTCCTCCGATTCTTGATGCCTGTCTTGCGGTGACTCGCGCTGACCCATCCCAGGGCGCAAGGCTGGCTGCCTTTCTCGAAAAACGTCCCGCTCAACAGATCACTGCCGCTCTCGTGCCGAAAGTCTCAAGCGAACCGTGGGCTGATCTTCTCTTTGAAAAGTGGACCAAGAATTCCTCGATTTCCACGCCGGTAAAAAAGGCGATCCAGAAAGTGAAGACCGATGGGAACGTCTAGATCCAGCACCGGTTCGCCATCGGGAGTTCCGATGGTTCCACCTTGGGTTCCCGACGTGGATTCCCCTTCAACGGGCGAACAGCCGTCTGCTCCAGACCAGCCAGACCAGGAAAAGCCCGCAGTGCCACCGCAGCCGCCAAAGCCCGCGCCGATAGCGCCACCCGGGCGTTTTCGGTCAACACGCACCTCCCTGGGAAAGTTTGCTGGATCCGGGGATTCTGACCAATTGCGTCGAGGAGTTGGCCACTACGTCCGAACTGGTCTTGGTGGGACAGGAGTCGCAACGCGTCGTTTTGGGGGGACGGCTCGGACCGCGGGAGCCCTTTATGCTGCTTTGGGTGGGCAAGGAACGTCAGCAGCGAGACCGACAGGACTCGACCAGGCCGCATTGGTCGGCAAATCGGCTCGTGCAGTAATCAACGCAATTATTGAAGCCGTCTCTCCGGTTGACGGTACCCAGGACAGAGAAGCGAGCCGGAACGCGATAAATGATGCGTTATCCGAGCTGATGCAACGGCATCCCGACGCAGATCTCCTCAGTCCCTCGGAACAACAGCGGGAGTTCGTCGTTGAGCGCTTTGTTGGGATGGATGTCTATCGCCGATTCGTTTTGGACGTCGGCACTGCGATTCAGGGAAAGGCAGCTAGTGCATCCGTCGCGTTGTCACGATTGAAGGAAGCCCGAGACTACATTCGAGAGACTGTATCCAATTCGTTTCGCAAGCTTCGTGAGCTCGGCGAGCGCCTTAGTGGAAACCGAGTCTCTCAACTCGTCCAACGCGCCTTAAAGGATGCACTCGATGTTTTTTCCGGGTACGCCGAATGAGACTCGTCTGCTCACCGTCGAAAGCGGCACTGCCGACTAGATCCCCCACGCAGTTACCCGTTCTGCTATACGGGCGAATCGATTCTGACGAAGCCGCTTCCGTGGGAGCGGCCGTTGCGGAAGAAATATCCCGTCGTCGTCTGGTAATTCCGGAACTCGCATGGGATCTCCTCTCCGTATCACTTTCCGTTGTAACGGCCGACCTCGCCGTCCTTAAACCGTCCACATCGGACGGTTGGACACGCGACATCGACCTGACCGTCGCGGTCTCGTCGCCTGATTTTTGGTCGTCACAAGTCGGGCTCATCCAGCAATTGCTCAGCTTCCTCACAACGGATCGCTGGAATGTGTCTTTTACCGGCGGTGCTCTGCCTCACGAACCGCCCAGTGAACCAACATTCAATTGCGAAGGCTCCGTCGCCCTTCTGTCCGGTGGGATTGACAGCTTGGTAGGCGTTCTCGACCTTGTTGCCGCTGGGCAAAAGCCATTCGTTGTCAGTCAAATCGTCTTGGGCGATGGCGAAAAGCAAACAAAGTTTGCGTCCGACATCGGGGGTGGCCTCTCACATTTGCAAATCAATCACAACGCATCGGCCCCAGGCAGCAACGACATAAATCAACGGGCACGCTCATTGGTGTTCCTCGGATATGGAGTTGTTGCAGCCACGTCCTTAAAGGTTCACCATGAAGGTGGCGCGGTTAAGCTGTATGTTTCTGAGAACGGGTTCATTTCGGTAAATCCCCCATTGACAGATGCAAGAATTGGGAGTCTCAGCACTCGAACGACGCATCCGGTGTTTATCTCGCTCTTTCAGCAGCTGATTCGCAACGCAGGATTGAATATCGAGCTGACCAATCCATACCAGTTCAAAACGAAGGGAGAAATGCTCACGGAATGTGCGGACCAGGCGTATCTGATCGCGAACGCACATGTTGCTAACAGCTGCGGCCGATATCGCAGAATGGGATTTCGACACTGCGGACGATGCGTTCCTTGTTTGATCCGCCGGGCCGCCTTCCACCGCTGGTCCCACGCGGACAGAACTGTCTACGTGTATAACGATCTTGGCCGCGATGACTCTGAGCATTCCGGATTCGACGATGTCCGATCCGCAGCGATGGCAATGCAGATTGCCAGCGAAAACGGAGTCGACGCACTTCTCGGCGCGAGTCTCGCCTCACCTCTGATTGCCGATGCCGCTCCGTATCAGAGCGTTGTTGAGCGAGGCCTAAAAGAACTCGAAGCGTTCCTGAGCAAAGCCGGGGTCAAATGATCGATCTACATTGCCATATCGACCTTTACCCGGACCCGCGTAAAGTCGTCGACATGTGTTCTAGCCGAAGGGTCTTCGCCTTGTCCGTCACGACAACTCCGTCTGCATGGCCTGGCACGTCATCGCTCGCCACGAACTCAACCACCATCGAAACCGCACTCGGCTTGCACCCACAACTCGCAGGGCAACGCTACCGAGAAATTGCCTTGTTCGAGAAATATCTGCCGGAAGCAAAATGGGTCGGCGAGATTGGCCTAGACGGCGCGCCGGAATTCAAGGAATCGTGGCCGGCCCAGATGGCGATTTTCGAGCAGCTGCTGCAATTGTGCAGCAACGCTGGAGGAAGGCTGCTTTCAATACACAGCCGGCTGGCCGTACGCGATGTTCTGGACTCGTTGAAGCGAATGCCGACTGCTGGCACCCCCGTTCTGCATTGGTTCTCGGGCACTCAATTGGAACTTGGACAGGCGATTAGCCTCGGCTGTTGGTTCAGCATTGGAACCCCCATGCTGCAAACGAAAAAAGGCCAAGCTCTTGTGCTACGCATGCCTCGCAATCGAGTGCTCACAGAGACCGACGGTCCGTTTACGCAACGAGCCGGTGTCCCAACATGTCCTTGGGACGTCGTTGAGGCTGAGAAGGAACTTCGGCAATTATGGGGGCTGTCCGAATCAGATCTGTCCCATCTCCTTGAAGACAACCTTAAATGCCTGACAGGGAGACCAGCATGACTAACGCCGAACGAGTTGCGGCAATCACCGACCTGCAGGTGCAATTCAAGGATCTGCACGACGATGCGTACGAGAAGAACACCGACCTCGCACAGGAGCGCGGGAGGCAGTTCGAGAAGCTCGTACGCGCGGTATTCAAGGCCTGGGAACTGCTTGTGCGCGGCTCGTACCATACCGGCGACAACCGCTCTGAACAGATCGACGGCGTACTCATGATTGAGGGCAGATACGCGTTGCTGGAGGCCAAGTGGGAGAAGGCGAACTTGGCGGCGTCCGAATTGTTCTCATTCTTGGGCAAGGTGGAAGGCAAATTCACCGGGACCATCGGCGTTTTTGTCTCCCGCAATGAGTTGACGACGAACTTCCTGACGGCGCTTAGGGCCGGCCGGCGGCAGTCTATCATCGTGATCCACGGCCACGACGTCGATGACTTCTTCGACCCGACGTTCGATCTCGCTGGCTACTTGGCGATGCACGTTCTCCACGTGTGCATGGATAATTTGTGTCACCTTAGCACGGAAAAGTACCTAACTAAACTCAAAACCGGTGAGGCGAAGAAGAAGGCCGCAGCAGCGGGCGGTGACGCCGTCGATGCGAAAATCAAGGAGTGTCTGAAGGACGAGTCAGCCAAGAACATCGTCAATGAGTTTGCTCAGGAGTTGAACTCAGTCCAGCGAGTCGACGCCGTGCTGCGGATCGTCAACAGCTACGCCGACATCACATCCTCGACGACTGGTGACGAATCATGGCGTGGCGAGAACCTGCAAGAGTTCTTGAAGGAACTAGTTCAGCGGTTGCCCAACAACCTGACTGCGGCAGAATCGACGTTCTTCATTGACAAGCTGTCAAAGGACTATCAGAACCCGCACTACCGGTGGATGACAGAATACTTCGCCCCGCGCTACGCGTACCTTACGCCGGAAGAAAAGGCTAAAGCTGAAGAACGCCTCACGCGGCAGTGGGATAAGATCATCGGTGACTGGATGAGCGAGAATCGCATGGCAGACGCGACACGACCGCTCTGGGACCACCTCGCTCCCGACACCAAGAATCATCTCATCGGGCATTTCGTCGAGTTTGTGCTCAGCAGCCGGGGCACTCGCCACGAGCAGTACCAGCTCGCGGAGGACGTCCTGGAGAGAGACGATAGCAAGGCAGCAGCCAAAAAGGTTCTCCGCAAGCGTGCGAAGGAGGCGGCGAAGACCTGGCTTGAGGAGGGGTACACCGACGAGGCCGGTATGGCGAAGACGGTCAAGTCAGTCATGAACGCGATGCGATCGATGCGGCAGTACATCCCGGACTTTGAGAAGACTGTCGAGGCCGCCGTCGCAAAGGCAGCCGCAGAACACGCGGCTTAAGGTTCGCATAGGTCGACCATGGCATCACCCAAGAACACCGACAAGGGTTCATCTTCCAGCCCGCTTCGCCACCTCTCGATCCGAGTACCATGGCACGACGGCGGCTGGAACGGCACGGTTTGCCAAAATCCTGCGGCCAACACATCCTGTCTCATTCTCAAGAGCATCGGCCAGAAGAGAAAAGACGCAGACGAAGTCGCGGTTCGCGGCAAGTCGCTCCAAACTTTACAGCCCACTCAATGGCCTTGCTGTGTCGACGAGCGCGGGCAGTTCATGGCTCCTTATGAATGGACTCGCAGTAAGGCACATCCCTACGCCGAGAGTTCGCTCGAGACACACGGCCATTTCCTTTCGACGATCCTCCGGTATCCAGCCTTTGCGGCGGATGCGATTCCCTTCCGCTGGATGCGAAAGCCCGACCGCTGGCTGGACAAGAAGAAGCCGAATGAACCGGACTTCCGAGACACGTACAACATTCTCCTGGATCCGGCGCTCGAGCCAGAACTGAAGTTTAATACGGGATGGGTGCAGCAGCGGGACAATCAGGCGGTGTTGCTTGAATGCTTCTTCAGCCACGTCCAAGCGCAAACCTCCCTGTGCTTTTTCTACGCGAAGCGTACTCCGCTCTCCGATGATTCCCGTCGCGTCATCGTTGGCGTGGGCCGAGTCAATCACATGGGCGAAAGCACGGAGTATAAATACGCAGTACCAGAGAAAGACGCGCCGCTACGTGCACTACTCTGGGAGCGAATGATCCAGCACTCGATCCGGCCGAAAGGAACGGAGGGCGCGGACGGTTTCACAGATGGTTTCCTGCTCCCGTATCACCAGGCTCTAACGTACGCGGCCGACAATCCGGACTTCGATCCTGCAAGCGTAGTCGCCTTCGCTCCTGACGATCGTCGCGATGAATTTTCCCACGTCGCCGAGCATGTGTCCCATGACGGCGCGATCGGTGCGCTGCTCGCCTGTGCCGCGGCATTGCATGAATCTGCCAAACACCTCAAAGGACCATGGGACCGATATCAGAAGTGGATCGACAACGAGCTCGGAAAACTCTGGCGAATGCGCGGACCGTGCCCAGGACTTGGAGCAGCGTTAGTCGCGTTCGGAATCGAGCTCGGCGTTTTCGTTGCGTACGACCTGTCGAGGCACGTCGGAGAGAATGAAGACCCGTGGCCGGTGGTCGATCGAATGTTCCAGAATCCGAAATCGATGCTTGCGGCCGAAACGGCAAAGCAGATCGGGAAGGAACATCAGCAGGTCTGGAATAAACTCTCCGAAAGACGTCGAGCGTTGTTGAAGCTCCTCAGCCGGTTCGAGATTACGCCCGAACAGGCCGCGGTCTTGTTCGTGACCGAAGAGCGCAAAGAATCGGGAATCGACGTCACGGATGAGCATCTTCTCGCGAATCCGTATCGCATCTTCGAGGTCACCCGGCGAACTTACTCGCCTGTAAGCATCGCAACCGTCGACAGGGGCGTATTTCCGGATCCGGTCATCCGAGACAAACACCCGGTTCCTGCTCCGTCCCACATCGACACAGGGACCGACATTCGCCGCATCCGAGGTTGGGTCGTCGAGACCCTGGAAGACGCAGCGGCGGTGGGAGATACTCTTTTACCCCGCGATGACGTTATCACCTCCATTCGCGGCCTCGACATCCGTCCTGAATGTCCCGTCACCGGTGACTTAATGGCTGTGGCGGAGGATCACTTCGCACCGGAGATTACAGCGACTGAATTGGCCAAGACGCAGCCAGCGTTTCAACTGGCGCGCTTGGCTGCGACGGCAAAACTCATTCGCGAGACAGTGACAAAACGAATGGCGGGGAAACCGCACACAGTTGCAGCCGATTGGTTAACGCTCCTCGCCGATCCCGACGCGTTGGGACCTGCTAAGGAGGACGATAAACGGGAGACCCGAGCACGAAAGGAGAAAGCCGCAGCGTTACAGGTTTTAGCGGACGGCCGTTTCTCCGTGCTGATCGGTCCCGCCGGCACTGGGAAGACCACTCTCCTCGCCACGCTCTGTGGTCAAAAGGCGATCGCTGATGGTGATGTGCTTCTGCTCGCCCCGACGGGAAAAGCACGCGTTCGCATGGAGAAGGCGATCAAGGCGAAAAAACTCAATCTGAACGGCCAAACCATCGCACAGTATTTGATGCCATCGAAAGATCGCCCGGGAAGATACGATCCGGGCACGCAACACTATCGGATGCTGGGGCCAACCGGACCGAAGGAAAAAGTTCCCGATACGGTCATCATTGACGAAGCATCAATGTTGACGGAGGAAATGCTCGCTGCCGTTCTAGAGGCTGTCGGGTCGGCCAAACGAATCATTCTTGTTGGCGACCACCGCCAACTACCGCCAATCGGTGCGGGCCGTCCATTCGCTGACATCGTTCGGAAACTTCAGCCGAAGAATGTGGAATCCATTTTTCCTCGATTTGCCAAAGGCTATGCCGAGCTCACCGTGCGAATGCGACAACAGGACAAGTCCGGCGGTTCGGCACCCGACGTTCGGCTTGCGGCGTGGTTCTCGGGTTCTGATCCCGGTCCGGGTGAAGATGAGATCTTCTCACGCATTTCCGAGTTGTCGCTCACTGATCGACTTCAGGTTTTCTCGTGGAAGACTGCCGAGGAGTGCCACAAGCTGCTGCAATTGGTACTGCAAGTTGAGCTCAATCTGTCAGGTCCAACCGACGCAGTTGGATTTGGGAAAAGCCTGGGAGGAGTTGAGTTAAAAGGGAATTGCTACTTCAATCGAACCGGGGACAAAGGCGGTGTCGGGGACGCCGCCGAATCCTGGCAGATTCTCAGTCCGGTCCATGGGGTGTCGTACGGAGTCGTCGGACTGAACCGCTTCATCCATCAACAGTTTCGCAGCCAAAGCGTCGAGTGGGCGCGGAAGCAAAATCGAAAGACGCCTAGACCTTTCGGTCCGGAACAACTCGTCTACGGCGATAAAGTAATCAATGTCAGGAACCACCGCCGATTTGAGGTTTTCCCCAAGGAGGGAAGCTCCCAGTACCTTGCGAACGGCGAGATTGGAATCGCGGTTGGTCAGTTCAAGGGGCCGAACGCGAATTACAGTGGGCTGCCGTGGCAACTGCAGGTGGAATTCACTTCTCAACCTCGGTTCGCTTACGGATTCAGCGATCGCGACTTCGGCGATGAAGGTGAACCAAAACTCGAGCTCGCCTACGCCCTCACCGTTCACAAGGCTCAAGGGAGCGAATTCGGCACGGTCATTCTTGTCCTTCCCAATCCCTGCCGGCTATTGACGCGAGAACTGCTCTACACGGCACTCACTCGTCAGAAAAAACGTGTTGTGATTCTCTTCCAGGGAAATCCGGCTGATCTGCGGCTCTATGCCGATGACAAGCACTCCGAAACCGCTCGCCGGCTCACAAATCTCTTCGAATTGCCAGACCCCGTTCGTATCGGTGAACGTCGCTACGATGACCGACTCATCCACCGCACTGCGCGGGGCGAATTCGTTCGCTCCAAGTCTGAAGTCATCATCGCGAATGAACTCCACAACAGCGGTATCGATTACAGTTACGAGCGCGAGTTGATCCTCGATCAAGGAAGACCACGATATCCCGATTTCACGATCGAAGACGCGGCATCCGGCCTCACGATTTACTGGGAACACTGCGGAATGCTGGCGGATCTAGGGTACAGGGAGGCGCTGGGACGCGAAACGCAAATGGTACGAGGCGAACGGCATCAAATCCCTTGAGGAGGGAGGGGGTCCTAACGGGACATTGGTGGAGACGCGCGACGACCCGCAGTCTGGGTTCGACAGTGTAGAGATCCGTAACATCATCAATCGGTTGTTCGGAACGTAATTCTGCTGGGCAACCGACATTACGAAAAATGCCGCAGTTGACAGCTCGACCGTTGCGTGGGTCTCATGAGTTACAGAAAGCCAATCCCAAAAAGCAGCCAACCAACGACCGGTAAGCAATCGAGGGCATGAGCGCGAAACGGAAATGGGTAAGGACAAGGAATTCCTAATCGGCTGCTTGGCAGTCGGATTTTTTGCGCTCTGCCTCATCATTGGCGTAGTTCGCAGAGCCCGACCCAAGAAAACGCGTGGCGGGCACGACCTGGACAAGCCGCTGCTGAGTTGGACTCCGCAAGACCCCTTCCGCGTACGTGACCTGCTTCGCTCGTTTTGCGTACAGGGCGCGAGCGGTAGCGGAAAGAGCTCGGCCGTGGCATTGCAGCTCGCAAGGGCTCTGCTTGCGGACAAGCAGATCGTTTTTCACATCGTCGCTTCAAAGCCGGAGGACCGGGAGTGGTGGCAGCAGCGTTTCGCGGAGGCGAAGCGGGGACAAGAACTGCGGATTGTCTCGCCCGATTCGGGCATGCACTACAACATGCTGGACGCCGAGTTGAAGGCCGGGGCGGATGATCGCGAAATCGCGAACATCCTAATGACAAGCGGCGAGACGCTGCGCCGCACCGATGCGACGGTTGGCGGCGGCGGCGAAAACGATCAGTTCTTTCGGGATCAGAGCGAGCGGATGGTGGAAATGGCCGTGCTGCCGTTGCGACTTGCGACCGGCACAATAAGGGCCGCGGACCTGCAACGGTTCATCAGTGGCGCGGCGATGACGCCTGAGCAAATCAAGGAGCCGGAATGGAGGCAGGGGTTTCATTGGAAGACCCTGGAGGCTGCGCTCAATGCTCCGAAAACCGAGATTGAAAAGGCCGACATGGAGCAGTGCACGGATTACTGGCTCGGCCAGGTTCCGACGCTGAACGACCGCACGAAGACGAGCATCATGGTGCAAGTTCAGGGCATCTTACACGTCATGGGGTCCGGTGTCGTCCGGAATCTGATTTCGAGCGATACGACCCTGTCGCCGGCGATGATGGACGATGGCACGTCGATTCTGGTGGACATGCCGGGATCGCGCTACGGGGCATCAGGACAGTTCGTCAACGCGGTTTGGCGATTGGGCGTACAACGCCACGTCCTGCGGCGGCACGCCAAGCTCGGCGACCGGGTCATTGTCCAATGGATCGACGAATTCCAGAATCATGCGTTTTCGGGGGACACGAGGTACCTGGCCGAATGCCGTTCACATTTCGGCTGTCAGGTCGTCCTGACCCAATCGCTTCACGCCTTCTACGCGGCAATCAAGGGAGGGCGGTCCGGCGAGCACCTCGCGGACGCCTTGCTGACCAACTACGGAACGAAGTGCTTCTGCGCACTGGGGGACGCCAAAACGGCGGAATACGCCAGTTCTCTTGTCGGGAAATCACTCCAGACGTTCATCGGCGGGTCGATGGCGCCCCAGGCCGACCTGTATGACGAGCTGATGGGTCGCTCGAAGTTTACGGGCACCTTTTCGGAGCATTACGAGAACATTCTCCAACCCAACGCCTTCATGACAGGATTGAGGACCGGGGGTGCGGAGAACGGGTACATTGTCGACGCGATCGTGATTCGGTCGGGCGAGTCGTTCTCGAACGGGTCGAACTGGCTTCGCGTTGCGTTTGGGCAGACGTAGGCGCTGCGGGGATACAGATTTCGTCAAAGGTTCTTCTGCTGGATGTCCAACTGAAGCTCCTTGTCCAGCGAATCCAGGAGTTCAGTGCCGAGCTGTTTCTTGTCCGGCGGAAGGTCCATGAACAGTGGCTTAGTGTCGTTCGGTATCTTGAGCTGGTCTGCAGGGCGATTGGAGATGACAGCCAAGACCACCGCACGACCCGACTGGTCTTTGACCTGAAGTCCGGTGTCAGTCTTTGTGACCGTGGTCTTTTCGGAAGTCGTTGTCGAGCCGCCTCCTCCCCCCAGGTGGAAGGGGCCGATGCTGAAGCCGCCGCTTGCGCCTACCTTATGACGGCTAAAGATGTAGTCTTTCATTTGCGCCGAGGTCTTGATCTCCACGCTCAGTCCGTGGCCCAAGATGAGCTGCGTCGGGATGATGTTCAGACGGCCAGCTCGTCCCCAGAATGACGGCTCAATTTTGTCGAGAAACCTGTTTATCAGACCCGGCTTGTACCATTGACCTCTGATGATGTTGAAGGGCTGGACGTTATCGAAGGAGAACGAAATCTCGCTCGTCTCCTTCTCAAACTGACTCGACTTATCCTCGTGCTCGACACTGCCACTGGCGCTGAAGAAAAGGCACCAGCCGATGGTTGCGCTGGCGTTCCAACTGCTCGCAAAGCTATTCGTCTTTTTCATGCTCTCCTTGATGGTGAACTTCTGTGGAGATTTTTCCCGCAGGAAGGCGAAGATGTCGCGATCGAGGGAAGTGCGGTAGTACGTCTGCCAGCTTGCCGTGCCAAGTTCGATCTCTTCCGGGGTCGAAGGCAACGGCATTTTTTGAATTTGACTGTCCAGGGTCGCGATCGCGCGTCCGACCTCCATCAATTCGCCGCCAGCATTGTTGACCTCGACGAGGTACGCACCTGTGGCGGCCTGTATCTGACGTTGGAGGTTGGCTCGGTCGGCGCTATATGCGAATTCCTCCTCCCATCTCGCACGAGTGAGCCGGTCACTGGGAGCCGTGGTCTGAAGGTAGTATTTCCATTGGCTTTCGACGCCACTGTTCAGCTTCAGTAGTCTTGTGCGGACATCCCTTAGCTCGTTGCTCAGTCGCGCCAACTTTTCCTTGTCCACCACTCCGGCCCCTTGGATCAGCTTCGAGTTGAGGCGATCCAGGAATGCCATGTACTCTTCCGGAACATTTCGGCCGGACCGCGTGTAAAGCGGGTTCCAATTCGGTACGGCGTTGCCGATGTCCTGCTTCAAAAAGAGATTGTATTGAGGATTCTTGTTGTCCCATTCGGCTCGCTGGGCCACTGCGAGCGGTTGGACGACAACCGGAGCCTTACTGCCACCCAGGAAGTCATCGATCGCCTTGTGATATTGCGACCAGGCACTTTGACTTTTCTCTGCGAACAGTCCGTCGCCGACATTATTAACGGCCGCTCCGAAAGCCGGAGCTGAGTTGAGGGCAGCGACGCCGGCGGCCATCATTTTGAGGTAATCTCTGCGATTCATTTCGTCCATGGTTGACCTCCTGTTGCAACACAACAACTTCGCCACACCCGCCTTGTAACGCCACGTGAAACCGCCGCGGCGCAACTCTATGTGATGACTTGATCGCCGAGGAGAAGTCGGCGGACTTCACGATCGTGGCGGTCGACGTTTAGTCACCAGAGACATTCTCCTGGCTCCAGCCGGTCGGCGAAGGCCCTCGGTACGCTTGGCAGCGGCATTATGTAGTGAAGTCGCGCAACCGCAGTAGGGATGGTCTAGTGTCGCCTTCGCACAACCTACATTGTCGTCACTTAACCTACCGCGTTCGAATATAGCCGCTCCTTTTTAACGAAATCCACTTACTCCAATCATCAGGTGTTTGCGAGCCGACCCCATACCATCGCATCCTAACCCTGTCGCCGTCTTGTTCGTAGTCTCCAAGCTGCGAAACACCATCGCGACTAAGTCGCACGCGCCCTCCATCGAGAAATTCGTGAATGTCGCGGCCCTGGGCCCAAGTAGTTCCAGCGAGCGACTCTGGTGCCGACGTGTCGGGCTTATTTCCAGAGTCGTTGCGGGATGAACTCGTTTGGCCCATTGAGCCGTCGTTAACGGTTCTTGGCGAGTCCGTCGGCGGGTTATACGCTGAATCCATGGCCTTTTGTAGCCGGTTCAAGCTTCCTTTGCATTCGCGATCAGCGCGCTCCCAATCTTGGAAGTCTGCTTCGTATTTCGTTTTCGCTTCGTTATATTTCGCGAGGCGATCGTTCTTTTGCGCTCGCCTCGATTCCAACGCTTTCTCGCGGGCTTTCAAGTCCGAAGGTTGCGAGGTGGATGGTGGACTGGTGACCGTGGCGCCGGCGCTATTCATTATAGCGCCACGAGGAGGTGGGTAGCCTATGTCATTCAAGAATGCTAATGCCTCTTCGTAGGTGGTGAAAGGAATGCCTTCGTAGTCTTTAGTGAAGTTGTATTTGCCTTGAATGACTATGTCCCCCTTCGGCTTTGCTCTGTAGCCGCCTCCCGACGACGCTTGTCGCTTTGCGCTGGCAATAGCCTTGTCCTCAGCCCGAATCGCCCGATTCTCTTGAATGAGCTTTGCACGTTCACTGTCTAAATCCGCCTTTTGCTTGTCCAGGGATGTCTTCATCGACGGAAGTCGATTGCAATCCGCTTGTGCCTTACGCCGAGGCACAATAATTTGTGCATTAAAGTCACCTCGAATTATCCGATCGATGATGTCTGTCTTCTTCTCTCGTTTAGCTTCGCGCCCTGCCCTTTTTTCAGGCCAATACGACCAGCTCCCATAATGCTTTTCTGCTGCACGCAAGTCGATCGCTGCGGCCATAGCTTCTGCTTCGGTTGCGAAGTCACCGACGATGCTGTCGCGACTTGTGTCATCCAACGGGAGGTCGCTGCCGATGTACCGCTTTACGACGACCCACTCGTATCTGCCGCTGTCGCGGTACTTGCCAAATGCAGAATTTGAGTTTCCCGGCTGTGCCATCGCAAAATCGGGGAAGGCTACTGTGCAGAGTGACACGGCGACCGCAACTGGCGCAAAGGATCGGAGCATGGGTGTTGTCCTTCTGTGCATTTCTATGTCAGTGCGATGGAATTGTGGCAGTGTGTGGTTGAGACAAACTGCGTCTGGCAATCAGCGTTGGGCAAAGTGTCCGAAGTCAAGCAGGCTCATTGGCTCGCCGTTTCGTCCCAAGGCAACTCGGGTACCTCTGACGCCGCGTTTACCGGTGGCCCGAGTTCGGCTTCATCTTCATCCAGGGGCGGCGGCTGAATTCCGTGAGCAGTATCGCCCGTTCCGCCTGGCGACGCGATCCCTGTTGTACATTCAGTTGTCGCTGGAGGCTGGCAACACGTCGGGACCGGCTGACAACAGGTGGCGGCGACCTGTGGCAGGCAAGATGGGGTGCCATTCGGCGGGCAACAATTATTGGCAACCGGCACCCAGAAGTCGCTCGGGAACTGCTGGCAAGAGCGATTGCATGAGTAATCGCACCCCCACCGGGCAGGATGGCAGTGATCACGTCCATGAGCAGGTTGCACTGGGAGGAACGCGGCAGCAGCCATCGCCAAGAGAAACAAAAGTCTGCGCATGTTTGCCTTCTCTTTGAAGAATTAACGAAGGAGTCGATCAAGACGTCTTTATCCGTCGGCGCAGCACCCTCGCCGACCGGGCTGTGCTCGAGTTTGTTCGGGGTACGCCTCTAATCGCCCCGCGTACGGCGAATAGGACGCGATGGCGCGAGAAATTCCGAATTTTCCTTTCGCGAAACGCGATTTAACAGCTGCGACTCTCCACTTGGGCCGATTGCCACGGCGACCCAGCTCCGGCATACTGGCGGATCTGTGATCGGTTTCAAAAAAGCGCGTCCGATTTCTATGTTCTGAGGCGATTGGTGTATGAACGGTGCGGGGGGCGCCCTCGACCGCGATGGCCAAGAGGGTGGTCGCGCGCCTTCGCCGGGAGAAGGGTCTGGCGAGTGGTTCGCCGGCACCATCACTGCCGCCCATGCGGGCTCTCAGTCCTCACTAGGACGATTGCTCGAGTCGTGCCGAAATTATCTGCTGCTCGTTGCCAACCGCGAGTTGGGACCTGGAATCGTTGCGAAGATTGGGGCCTCCGACCTCGTCCAGGAGACCTTTCTTCAGGCCCACCAGATCTTCGGCCGGTTCAACGGCAAGACCCAAGAGGAGTTGCTGGCTTGGCTGACTCAGATTCTCCGATTCAAAATCGCTCAGGCGACCGACCGCTTTCTCGGCACGGAGATGCGGGACGCCAGCCGAGAGTTGCCAATCGAAGGGGGTTTTCGCGGCCAGCGCCATCCGATCGATGCCCGTTCGCAATGGGCCAACGAGCGATTTGAGAATCTCGAACGGCTGCGTCTTGCGCTGGGGCGGCTGCCCGTCGACTATCGAATAGCCATCGAGCTTCGGTCTTTGCAGCAAAAATCATTTGAAGCGTTGGGCAAGGCACTGGCGCGATCGCCCGGAGCAGCCCGGCAGGTTTGGCGTCGGGCCGTCGAACACTTGGAAGCGGAATTGCGGTCGACCGATTCAAGTAGCGAGACTCCTCAGACCGAGGGATGATCGGCCCTGACGACCAAGAAGCGGCGATGATTGAGGCTCTCCCGCCCAACGACGACCTCGATTCGGACGCACTTTTGTCACGGATTGTCGAATTCGACGAAGCCCTGGCAGCCGGGCAAATGCCAGATCTCGCGGGCGACCAGACCCTTCGGGAACTTCCAGATTCGACGCGCCAAAGGTTCGACCGCGTCCTGCGTTGCTTGCAATTCCTAGATCAAATTCGCCGGATCCAAGATGAACCGGAGGATGACGAAGTCGACTCCAATAGAGGGCGGATAAACGCGAGCGATCCGCCGGCGGCCTCGCGGCTGCATCTGAAAATCGGGCGATTTGAGGTTGTTCGTGAGCTAGGTCGTGGTGGCCATGGCGTCGTCTTTTTAGCGAACGACCTGCGGTTGCGGCGCCAGGTTGCTCTCAAAGTACCGCTCCCAGAATTCATCCTTTCACCTGGAATGAGCCACCGGTTCGTGTACGAGGCCCAGGCCGCGGCAGCCCTCGATCATCCGAATATTCTGAAAGTCTTTGAGGCAGGCGAAGCAGGTCTGACCTGCTACATCGCCTCGGAGTACTGCGCCGGCCCAACCCTCGAGCAGTGGTTATCTGCATATGGTGGATCAATTGCGCCAAAGACTGCCGCGCGCATTGCGGCTGATCTGACCCGCGCCGTCGGGCACGCACATTCCCACGGAATTCTGCACCGAGATCTCAAGCCATCGAACGTATTGCTGCAGAGCGTAAGGGAGAGAAGCATAGAAGACAGCTCGGGGGGAGCTTCGGAACCCGATGTTGGCACCGCGTCGTTTCCCTTTGTAATCAAATTGACCGACTTCGGGATCGCGAAGGTCTTCGACCAGCACGATGACGGCACACGGACAAGAACGGGCGCAGTCATCGGTTCGCCGTCGTATATGTCGCCAGAACAGTCGAGAGACGCTTCGCGCGTGACCGCTGCCACGGACGTGTATGGCGTTGGGGCGACTTTGTACCACCTGATCACGGGTCGTCCGCCATTCCGGGCTATGACTGCCGTCGCGATCATTCAGCAAGTCGTCGGTCAGGAACCGGTCGCGCCTCGTACACTGAATCCAATGATCGATCGTGATCTAGAAACAATCTGTCTTACTTGCCTAGCGAAAGAGCCGGAGAAGCGATACGCCACGGCCGGCCAACTCGCCGACGATCTGAAACGATATCTCGAGGGCCGTCCGATTATCGCACGGCCACTGTCTCACGTCGGACGAGCCGTGCGTTGGTTTCGGCGCAATCCGGCGCTCAGCGCATCACTCGTGGCGGTGGCCCTCTTGGTGCTGACGATTGCGGTCGTGTCGACGGTCGCTTACATCCGCCAATCACGGCTGACAGTGACTCTGCGCACGGCGCTCTCGGGCGAATCTGAGGCCAGAAATGCGGCGGAAATAGAGCGTCGAGACGCCGAGACCAAGGAGCAGATGGCCCAACGTAATCTTTACGTCTCGGACATGGCTCAGGTCGTGCATGCCTTGGACCGCGGCGAGGCCACGAAGGCCATCGCGCTTCTGGAGAAGCATCGTCCTGGCGCCGGTGAACCCGATCTCCGAACGGCCGCGTGGCATTTCCTGCGGCGACGGTGTCATTCAGAGCTTGCGGTGCTCCGATCAGAGCCCGGCCGAATCACGGCTCTCGCGTACTCCGCAAGCGAAAAAAAACTTGCTGCCGGCGACATCTACGGCAATGTATCGATCTGGGATATCGGCAGTCAGCGCGAGATTTGCCGCCTGCCCCGACAATCCAAGCCGATCAACTCTCTTTCATTTTCGGCTAATGATGGGCTATTGGCGATCGAATTGTCGGACGGGGCCGTTCGGCTGGCGAACCTTAGCGACGGTAGTCTGAAGACCCTGATGGCGCCCGGCGAGAGGCCTGCTGCAATTGCTTTCGTTGCACACGGGCGGTGGCTCGCCGCCCCACTGGGAAAGGAGATCAAGTTGTGGGATGCGGCATCCGGGAATCCCCTTCCTCCATTGGGACGGCAGCAAGCGACAATCGTGGTGATGGCAGCTGCGAGCGACGGAACTGTTCTGGCGACTCTCGCATCGGACGGCGAGCTTTCTGTATGGGACGTCGACGCCCGACGGCTACGGTCTCGCTGGCACCAGCACCAGGTCGACCGCTTTAGCGGTGGCTTCGCGCTGTCGCCATCAGGGGCCATTTTGGCTACCTCGGAAAGGGATGGGGTCAGGCTCTGGGAAACCAGCTCGGGACGGCAGACCGGATTTTTCAATGTCCGGCGTTTTAGCGGCGATCTGGCATTCTGCCGAACGGGAACCGGCCGCGAAGTGGTCGTTCATATTGTCAACGAGACGATTCGCTACTGGGATGCGGAAAACGGACGGCCCATCGCCTCGATTCCGGCCGCGGTCGATCACCTGACTGCGGTGGCTATCGCGCCGGCTGCGACGACGTTTGCCACGGGTTCGCGTGATGGAACGATCATGATTTGGCGGGCGGCGCCGAGTCCGGCCTTCGCGCAACTTCTGGGACACCATTCCTCAGCGTGGAATGTGACCTTCTCGCCGGACGGAATGCTCTTGGCATCAGGCGGTGGCGATAGCACGGTGCGATTGTGGAACGTGGCCGAGAGGAGATGTCTTGCGGTGCTGACCGGTCACCAATTCTTGGTTCCCGGGGTCGCGTTCTCGCCCGATGGGAAAACACTCGCTTCAGTCGATGGAGCGGGCGTTGTCAAGTTGTGGAACGTCGCAGCACTCCGTGAGCAAGCTTCCTGGCGAGCCGAACCCGGGGCGCTGCAGTCGGTCGCCTATTCACCGGACGGCACCATATTGGCAACTTGCGGAGACGACCGAACCGTGAAACTTTGGGACGCGGCGACACAGACGCTGCGCCAAGTTCTTGCCGGTCATACGTCGTCGGTCGGCGCCGTCGTCTTCTCGCCGGACGGAGCGATGCTGGCATCGGCCAGCACCGACGGAACGATCCGGTTGTGGGATTGGCACGCGGGAAGCCCATTAAAGACCCTGCGAGGCCAATCCGGAATGATCCATAACCTTGCATTTTCGAGCGACTCGAGCCTCATTGTTGCCGGCGGTCGAGACAAACTGCTCACTATTTGGAGGGTCACATCGGGACGGCCGGACATGCGGCTGGCAGGGCACCTCGAAAATGTTTGGAGCGTCGCTTATGTGCCGGGCAGCTCGCTGCTAATTTCTGGCAGCAACGACAGCACGGTCCGCATTTGGGACCCGGCCATCGGCTTGCCACTAGTGGTGTACGATGACCATAGGGGCACGGTGCGGCATGTCTCCGTTTCCCCGGACGGTAAGCAATTCGCGACCTCCAGCGACGATGACTCGATTCTTTTGTGGCGCGGCGAAGTTGGGGGCGCCGATGATGGGGCCGACCGTTGTGATGTGCTTTATAAGAAAGGCCTCGATCTGCTGGCCGACGCGGAAAGCCGTCGAGGCTTGGATGCTCTCGAGCAAGCATTCGGTTTGGCACGGCAAGTATATGGAGAGCACAGTTTTCGGACCGGCAGAATCGCGTTGGATCTGGGGTGCGTGCTTGCCGGCAATAAGGAGCCGCCAGACAGATCGCGAGGATCGGTTTTGCTTAAAGCAGTCGCGGCTGACTTCGCGGCCCTACCGGAGAATCACCCGTGGCGAATTATCGCCGAAGAGGCGAGCGAAGAGCTGTCACGCGATCGAAAAGGATTACGCGAAGTCCAGCAGTTTGCGCGCACGCTCGACATCGAGGAGTATGATCGCAGTTGGCTGAGCCGAGGCCATCAATACGCGGATCGGAAACTTTGGGCTGATGCGGAACGTTGCTTCGTTAAGTTCGCGGAATTCGGTTCCTGGGATGCAGTCCCTCCACTTGCGCTAGTCGCATTGGCCCGCGGCGACGACCAGGCGTACCGCCGAATTTGTGAAGAGGCCCTGAGGGGGCCGGTGAAATCCAGGGGATCTCTGTGCGCTGATTGCGTCGCCTGGTCGTGTGCTGTCTCGGCCGGCGCGATGTCCGATTATGCAACCCCTCTGATGCTGGCCCGCTGGGCGACGGAAAAGGCACCAACCATGGCGCGGTATCGGCGAACGCTCGGAGCCGTGCAATTGCGAGCGCGCCGTTTTGGCGAAGCCATTGCCACGCTTCGAGAGCTCGCGAAATCCGACGGCGACATGATCGGATTAACTTCGGCAATCTTTCTTGGGCTCGCTCTGCGCGACTCCGGAAAGATCGACGAGGCGCGCCGCTGGTTGCAGCCTGCTCGTCGACGCATTGATGCGATCTTGGATCATCCGGGATCGTCGGATAATCGTATCGAACCGCTTACGTGGGACACTAAAGTGATCCTGTCGTCACTGCGTAGCGAACTTGCGATGAGCACCGATCGGTAAGCATCTCTGCTTCCAAGGTCAACCGTTGGATAGTTGACACTTGTCACGGCGCAAATGCTGCCAGGTCCTCGCACGCGGGCGAAGCGTGACCCGAGATTTCTGTTCTGGCGTGTCAGCGTGCCGTCCGCTTGGCCGATCCTTCAGGTGTTCGTCATTGCTGCTGACGTGCTCGTAATTCCTGCGCAGCATCGTCGCGTCGACATGGCCAAGCAAGGCGGCGACCGTGATCGGATCATTGCCATTCATGAGTGGCCGCGTGGCGAACGCGTGCCTCAAATCGTATGCCGCGTATTGCTGGCCGAGCTTTTCTTTGAGCCGTGAGAATCGGTTGCCTCAGAAGATGAAGGCATCCGATGAATTCTCTTGCCTTGATCAGCCGCTAGTCCGAGCACCCTCACCCCTCCCTCCGACGATGACCGTTCCACCTATGGCGGAGTTTTTTGGGGCGGCAGCCTTGGGTGACCGCCCAAAAAACCCGACCGACGGCGATGACTTTCCAAAAGACGGACGTGATCTTGACCCGGCTGCCCACCAGTGTATACATCTGTACAAACAGGTGCCGCGAGATGGACAGCGACAAGCTGACGACAGAGCAGGCGGGGCGTATGCACAAATCCCTGTTCCGGCTCGCCAACTATCTCTGCCGAGTCGTGAAACGGATGGAGCGAACGCGGTTTCCCCCTGATGATCCTCTTTTCAAATCTGCGAGGCGCGCTTATGACGCCGTCTGCAGCTTTTGCATGGACCTCCATTACCTGTCCTGCCAGAGCGGAGTCGGACGGAACCCCAAAGACGTGCCTAAGGACGAAGAAAGAATTCACGGACGAAAGCCACGAGACCCATGAAACTCAGACTTGCCGCAGTCCTGCTTTTGATCGCCGCGAACCCCGCGTTCGCCGCCAAGCCGCACTACGAGATCACCGGCCAAGTGGTCAAAATCGCCGATGGGGACACCCTGACGGTCCTCGACGAAACGAAGACGCAGCACAAAATCCGTCTGGCGGGGATCGACGCGCCCGAGAAGGGGCAGGCTTTCGGGACAAAGGCTCGAGAGAATCTCGCCGCAAAGGTGTTCCGGCAGACCGTCCGCGTCGAGGTGATCGATGTCGACCGTTACCACCGCGAGGTGGGCCGGATTTTTCTGGGTGACCGCTTCATAAACATGGAGATGGTCGTCGACGGCTTCGCCTGGCGTTACGTGCAATACGACAAGCCTGGAGAGTTTGTGGCCGCGGAAGGCGAGGCCAGACAGGCCCGACGAGGGCTATGGGTTGATCAGGACCCCTCGCCGCCGTGGGAGTGGCGGAAGGCCAAACGGCTGGCATCGAAGGCCCGCTGACTGTCAGTGTTCAAAACTGACGCGTTGCGTTTGCCAAAAATTGGCGCCTTGAAAGTCCGCCCGTAGCTACGAGACAATTCCTAGCCGGCTTTCGGCCTTATGGAACGCGGAAGCCACGGCGCATGCACGCCGATTCTCGGAACTTGTCGAGGCGATCAAGGTGCCGCGGGCCGATCTGTTGCTGATCACCGTCAACGAACACGAATCCAATGCCGTATTGGGTGCGTTCGAGACTGCGACCAAGAAAAAGGCCAAAGCCGTTCAAGTCGGCAGCGGGCTCTATCATTACTTGGGAGTCATCAAGAAGACAAAGGTTTACCACGCAATTTCCCAGATGGGGTCTGGTGGTCCAGGCGGTGCGCAACAGACTGTCAATCAGGCGATCAATGACCTTCACCCCGCTGCAGTAGTCGCCGTGGGAATTGCCTTCGGAACCAACGAGGAAAAGCAAAGCTTTGGCGACATTTTAGTCTCTGAGAAAATCCGACTCTACGAACCTCAGCGCATCGGCGAGCGGATTATTCCGCGGGGAGACAGGCCACCCGCCTCCTCAGCCCTGTTGAGATTTTTTGGTATGGCGCGCGCGAGTTGGCGAGGGCAGAGCGTTCGCGCTGGCCTCATTCTCACCGGTGACAAGCTCGTTGACGATTTCGACTTTAGGGCCGCACTCAAAGAACTCGAGCAGGAGGCGATCGGTGGGGACATGGAAGCAGAGGGGATTTATTCGGCTTGCCATGAGGCCAAGATCGATTGGATCATCGTCAAAGCGATTTGCGATTTTGCCGACGGCGACAAAAACAAGAATAAGGAAGCTCGCCAAAAACTTGCCGCCACAAATGCCGCTAAGTTTGTACTTCATGCCCTGCAAAATGCGAGACTGCCCACTGCGAAAGATCCATGGTATTCCTCATTAGGAATTCTTACGGCCTGCCTCCTCGTATTCGGCGCGGCTGGGGGAGCTCTCTATTGGTATGAGCACGGGCGCCCGCCGAAGAATTTGCCTGAAACGGGCATGCGATTGCCATTTTCGCAAGTCGATTTCGTCAAGAAATTGAATCAGGCACGCTTGGCTGGGGGTGCGGAATGGGAAGCTTTCCGCGAGAACTACGTCGATCGCAAAATACAGAAATGGACCTGTAAGCTAAAAGGTGAATTGGCTCTCGATCCCATGGATAAAGAGCGGGGAATGTCAGGCATCAAAGTCATTGTCGAAGGCGAACCTAACTCGGTTCTTGCGACTTGCTATTGGACAGGAGCCAAGAAGTCATCGCAGTATCGGGACATGGATAAGGACTCGATATTAACGCTTATCGAAGGGACCTTAGAACAGGTCAAACCGGATGGCTCGATAAGGCTTGCCGACTGCGTTTTCGACCCTTAAATCTTTATGACGGGCCGCCGTCGAGCCGCGCGACGCGAGCCTTAATTTGGTTTACGCAATCAACGGGCGCAGCGCAGTTTTCTAGGTCGGCAACGCGTCTTTGGAGCCTTAGCAACTGATCCGTGAGCTGCTCCGGAGTCAACGGTGGCCTGCCGGCCTGATAAGCAACGTACTGTTCGGTCTGCTTCGGCTCGCTCGCGTCTGACGAGTCTCCACGAGCTCGTGCTCTCGCAGCACACGACGGACAAGGTGACGAGCCGCCGGGCGGTTGAGAAAATGTCTGCGCGTAAATGGGCTGGTAACAAGGCTGTGGGCAGCATTGAGGCTGACACGGCACGTAGCGGGGGCAACCGCATCCCTGATAGTACGGCGGAGGATAGCATTGCCCACAACAGCATCCAGCCGAGCAGGCTGCCAGAAGGGCAAATGCAAGGCGACACGCATTCGCCATGTCGAGTTACCTTCGGCGGGTAGGTGGGTTAACGAGACCTGCGAGAGGATGGGATCAAAATCATCCTTATCCCGCTAGTCTGGTCAAGCCCGCTTTGGCAGATACCGCATCCCAAGCGCATGATCTATGAGCAGAGGCGGGTTTACGCGAATCGGACCGGCAAGATTTGCGTGTCGGCTAGAAGCCGTAGTATTGCCAAATGCCATGGGTGATGCGTTCCATCGCCGCATCCATCGCCAGCTTGTAAGATCCGCTCGCGATTTTCCCCGCGACCCCGCCGATCCATCCGCTCACGCGCTCGCCAAGGTGTCCTTTTTCCTTCGGCGGGTCATCGGCATCTAAAGCCGTTTTGAGATTGCCGACCTCCACATCGGGAATCTTCATTCCGAGCATCATCTCGCGGAGGCTCTCGAAATCGTTGCGCGAGACATTCATCTCGAGATTCTGCGACACGGTGCTGTGAGTTACATCGCCGAGGATTCCCTGAAAAGATCCGATATGGATGTTCGCTGCACGCTGCTGCTCGTCCGGTGTAAACGTCATTTCGTCTCCCAGAATTCCCTTGGCTTCCAATTCCAGCGCCCAATCGAGAATCGTGCTCCGGACGCGATCAACGATCGCGGTCAGCTGGCTCGGCGAGATGCGTCGGAAAGGCAATACCCAGGTCCGATCAAACTCGTCCATAAGGCTGTGAACGATGGCCAATTCGCGCGGCATGAACGGAACTTGCAAACTGTCAGATTCTGCATTCAGCAATTCCTCGAGGCTTCCGATCGACTCCCGGCACTCCACCCGCGAGAATTTCTCCGTAAGGTCCGGATCGAAACGGACCGGCATTAACACGCCATTCATCGGATTCCGCGCGCGCAGGTCACCGTGCATCACCCGATATTCGGGCACTTTGGTCTCGGCCGAATACCCGTGAAGCTCATGGCCAAGCCAGTCATTAAATTCCGTGAGCTTGAGCTTCGTGGCCACCATTCGGGCCTTACGGATCAAGTCGCCGGCCGAGGTCTCGCCATCGGCGGCTAGCTGCTGAAGCTGCAAGACTATCCCTGTCATAGCGTCCCCTGTGGGAAGAACGACGTCGTTCCTGAACGTCATGAGAAATCGTATCACACGCGTCTAGTTGGTCAGCCGGACGATGGCCGGCCGCCGAGCGCGATCGCCCTGCACAAACGCGCTTTTGATACACGATCTGATACAGAATCCATCGAAAACCACGCGAAATCGTTGGAATCCGTGGACGATTTCGGATTTTCGTCGCGCAAAGAAAAACGCCCCAAGTCCTGAAGTTCGGGGCGTTTGCGTCTCGATGAATTACAGATTTATTTCGGAGATTTGGGAATTTTCAGTCCTGTGCTCTACCAACTGAGCTACCTGTCCGCTGCGGGCGTCCCGCGATAAGGTCAAAATCATAGGGCAGAGTGCGGGGCCTTACAACCGAAGGTTTTGCGGGCCAGCGACGACGGCTTTGGCCGCTTGCGCCAAACAATCGGCGGCCGTTAGCCCGTGCCCAGCAAGACGCTGAAAGCCAGGAGCGCCAGCACGATGAAGGCGATCAGGCTAAACGTCCAATCTCGCCTTTGGGCCCATCCAACTGCCAGGATGAACACGCGGGCCACGGGCGTGAGCATCAGCACGATTAGGCCGCACTCGAGAATTGCAGTCGGGTCGCCGTGCTGGAGACGGGCCAGCAAACCCGTGTTCGTCTGCTGCTCGGACGCCCCTTGCCTCAGACTGAGCAGCCAGCCCGACACGATCAGGGCAACGCTGGCCGACAGGCCCAAGAGCAGCGTCCAGCTCACGACATGGACCAGGCCGTATTCTTGTTCGTCTTCGGTCATGTTTCGACTTTAAAGCAGATCGAAGGCCCGACCAAACATTTCGATCGCGACGCCGACTAGCAGTACGGCGAACACGCGTTTCACGACCACGCCGCGCGCGTAGCGGTTGAGGTACGCACCCACCCACGAGCCCGCGACGACTCCCAGTACGACGGCCGACGTATAGCGGGGATCGACCTCGCCCCGACCAAAATACAAGAAAGCGCTCGCCGCCGCCGTCACACCGATCATAAAGGTCGACGTCGCCGCCGCCGCCTTGATCGGCACGCCGCAAAGCACGTTGAGCGCCGGAACCTTGAACACGCCACCACCAATCCCCAGCAAGCCCGACATCACGCCCGCGATGAACGAAATCGTCAGACCAGCCCAGAGGCGGTGCAGGCGATAAGCAATTCGTCGATGAAGCGCCTGGTCCTCGTATTCGGCTCCCAGGCGGTCGATAAAATGATGGCCACTGGTCGCCCGAAGCGGTCCGCGTGCCGAGCTTTGTGGCGACGCCTCGTCCGAATCTGGATCGCCCTCGCCGTGTCGGCCGCGCCACATCACGAACGCAGTTGGCACCAGCACGGCCGCGAACACCCCCACGAGCACGCGCGCAGGCAGCAACGCCGCAGAGATTCCGCCGCTCAAGGCTCCTACGGACGTCGCGATCTCGAGCGTCATGCCGAGCCGCATGTTCGCCGTGCCCCGATCGAGATTGCCGATCGCCACGGCCGTCGACGTCGCGACCACAGTCAAGATGCTGGTGCCGACCGCGTAGTGCATCGGCACCTTGAAGGCCAGCAACAGGATTGGAATCAGAAAAACGCCGCCGCCCGTTCCCAGCACGGCACCCGCGGCGCCTGTCAGCACGCCGCAGGCCACCAGGAGCACGACGTCCATCAAGCCCGGTGGTGGCATCGTCCCCTTTTCGGCGGCTCAAATTCAGTCGTCGATCACACCCGCTGCGTGGCGGACGGCCCGCGCGTTTTCGTCCTGGGTTATCTGCGGCGCGTCGGGCTCATCGGCGTACCAACAGACATCGGCTTCGTTCTCGGACCAGCCCGTGCCAGTCCACCATTCCCGTTTCATTTCGTTCGTGCGTTCGATGACAAATTCTCGCATGACAGCACCTCCGACGCCATCTCGCTTGGTCGCATTTGCGGGGCAGGCTCGAACATGAAATCAACGGCACGCAACAACCGTGCCCAAAAACCGCGGCTCGCCGTGAAACGGCCGCACCGGTGAACCGCCGTCGATCGTGCTAAGATAAGTTTATCGTTCAATCTCAACTAGTAGACAGGTTGATGTCAAACGCCATCGAGGCTGACGGACTTTCCAAGCGCTACCGCATCGCGGCTCCCCGACCGCAGAATGGAGCAAATGGCCGGGGAAACGGAGCGCGATCCGCGTTGGCTGCGGTCTGGGAGCGAGTTCTCGACCCGGCTCATGCCGGGAAGGAAACGTTGTGGGCGCTCAAGGACGTCAGTTTTCAGATCCGGCCGGGTGAAGTTGTCGGCATCATCGGTCGTAACGGTGCGGGCAAATCGACGCTGCTCAAACTCTTGGGTCGCATCACGCGGCCGACAAGCGGCCACGCCTTGGTGCGCGGACGGATCGGCACACTGCTGGAAGTCGGCACAGGCTTTCATCCTGAGCTGACGGGTCGGGAAAACATCTTCTTGAGCGGCGCCATCGCCGGAATGCGCAAAGCAGAGATCCGACGCAAGTTCGACGCGATCGTCGACTTCGCCGAAATGAGCCAGTTCCTCGAAATGCCGGTCAAGCGCTATTCAAGCGGCATGTATGTGCGGCTGGCCTTCGCGGTGGCGGCCCATCTCGAGCCAGACATTCTGCTGATCGACGAAGTGCTGGCGGTCGGTGACGCCTCGTTTCAGAAGAAGTGTCTTTCGCGAATGGAGGCGGCTTCGCAGCAGTCGCGCACGGTGCTCTTCATCAGTCACAACCTGGGAGCGATTCGGCAGCTTTGTCCACGCAGCATTCTAATCGATCACGGTCGCGTGGTTCAGGACGGCCCGACGCCCGATGTGCTGAGGCGTTACAACGACCTGTTGTGTCGCCTCGAGGTCGACGCGAATACCAACCTGCGAGACCGCCTCAACCGCAGCACGGGCTCGGTGCGATTCACCGACGTCAGCGTCGAGGACGCGGCCGGTGACAAAAAGTGGGATTTTCGTGCGGGCGAGACGGTCCGCCTGCGTTCGACCTATCATGTGTTTGAAAGCGTCCCCAACCTGCGCTACTTCTTTTCACTCGAATCGGCTACGCACTTCGAGACAATTACCTCAGTGAGTGAGGTCGTGTCGCCCGACCCGCTGGCGGCTGGGACGACGTATTCAATTGTGCTCGAGTTGCCGTCGATCGGACTGCGGGCGGGGGATTATGGGGTGCGGTTTTGGTTGGGGACGGCGGACGGCCGCTCTTATGACGTGCTGACAACGCAGCAGGGATCCTTTCCTCCGCTGACAATCTGGTCGGACAATACTGATCCTTTTCTCGCCACCGGATTTCTTTCGATCCCCGCGCGGCTGGCCCAGCCGGAACAGCTCTGAAGAGCGCAGGGCCTCTCGATCTTTTTCTGCAAGCACCATCAGGGCAAAAAAGTTGCCTTCGGACCGGGCGGCCATCGTTTTCGGCGTCTCGCGCGGGCGTTACATTACGGTGTCCAGGAGCCGCACCCGCGTCGGGTGCGTGTTGTTGACCCGTGAGGACCCCTACGAATTTCGGAGCAGGTCGATGTTGCACCGTTTGTCCCTCAAGATTGCGCTGGCGGCGCTCGCCGTGTTGCTGGGATTTGCCGCGCCGTCAATGGCCCAAGAGTATGCCGTTGACGGCATGCATGCCGGCATCAATTTCAAGATCTCCCATCTCGGTTTATCGTGGATCCAAGGACGTTTCGACGAGTTCAAAGGCGAGTTCACGATCGATGCGACCAGTCCCGAGCAAACTTCGTTCGCGCTCAAGATCAATCCGGCAAGCATCGACACCAACAACCAAAAGCGCGACGAACACCTGCGCAGCCCCGACTTCTTGAACGTCAAACAGTTCCCGTCGATGAGTTTCAAAAGCACGGCCGTCCGCCCGATCAAGGGGGGTTACGAAGTGACCGGCGAATTCACGATGCACGGCGTCACCAAGCCCGTGACGCTCGAGTTGATCGGTGGCCGCACTCAGGAAATGCCCAAGGGCGTGCAGCGAACCGGCTTCTCCAGCGAATTCGTGCTGAAACGCGCGGACTTTGGCATCGGTCAAGTCACCCCGATGATCGGCGAGAAGATTTACGTGACGGTGAGCTTCGAGGGGACGCGCAAGTAAAGACGCTTCCGAAGGGCCCGCGAGGAGGACGTTTTGATGCCCGACCCCGTTCTGGCATTGAAGGCGACGACTGCTGCGGCGGGCGTCTCGGCCGTGGTCATGCTGCTCAGCGCTTTCTTGTTCCGCAAAGGGCGCAGCGGACTAGCTGCGCTCGCCGAAGTGCTGGCCGTCGGATCCGGGATCGGACTCGGCTGCTGGTGGCTCGGTTTTCCGCCAAAGTTTCCGCCGATCGAGGATCGTGATCGGCTGCTGCTGGTGTTGCTGCCAGCCGTCGGGATCGTCGAAATCATCGCGGCCAGTTTGAAACGGAAGTGGGTCGGTCGCGTTTTGCGAGTCTTGCTCGCGTTGCCAATCCCACTCTTGTTGCTGTTCGGTTCCGGTTGGCTCCCTGCCACCTGGACGCCCGGCGCCGATCCGAGCGCTCCTTCGACGTGGACGCAGCAGGAAGCCATCGAGATCCTCTCCGGTCTGGGCGTTTTGCTCGCGATCGTTTGGAGTCTGTCTATCTGGACGGCGCAACGACCAGGCGGCTACGTCGTCCCAACGGCGCTGGGGCTCGTAACCGCGGCAGCAGGCGTCAGCGTGATGTTGTCGGGAAGCGCCAGCGGAGGCCTGATCGGCCTCCCGTTCGCCGGCGTGGCAGCCGGCACGCTGCTAGTCTGTTTGCTCGTTGCACGAACGCACCCGATGACCGGCGTCATCGGAATCGGCAGCGTCTTCGTGTTTGGACTGCTGATGGGAGGTCGTTTCTTTGCCGAGCTGACGAACACGAATTTCGCGCTGTTGATCGTCGCGCCTCTATTCTGCTGGCTGGTCGCGTTGCCGCCCGTGCGTGGGTTTAAGGCACCGCTTCGATTTCTCATAGCACTGGCCGTTTGCCTCGTCCCGGCGGGTGTGGCAGTGGGCTTGGCCGTGCGCGACTATTCCGCGGAGACGAGCGAAGCGTCGGCCTACGGCGAAACTGGGCCAACCAGCGATGCACCGGCCTTCGGTGTGACACCTTCAAGTGCAGTTCAAAAAAGCGGCACGGCTGGGGCTTCAACCGCCCCTTCAGCAGACGTCTCGAACTCTCCGCGCGATCCGGCGTCGGATGAACCGAGTCCGGCCGGCAATCCCGAAACGAAGCGACCACCGGCCCCCGTCGATCCTGGCGAAGATCTCAAGAAATGAGTCCAAGGACGCTATGAAGGGGCAATCGTCACCCGCCGCAATAGCGGGCGACGCGTTCGAGCTCCTGACGCAGGCAGCGAGCGCTTTCTGGACGGTCTTCGGGACGTTTGGCAAGCATGCGGAGCACGAGGCCCTCGAGCCGCGTGGGAACCGCCAAATGCACTTTGGTCGGAGGCTCGGGCGAACCAGTTACGATGCGGCGAATGACTTCGGCCGCGGTGCCTCCTTCAAAGGGCGGACGCCCCGTGAGGATCGCGTAGAGTGCGGCCCCCAGGCTGTAGATGTCGGCCCGCGGATCGAGCGGCTGTTCGCCCGAAAGCTGCTCGGGGCTGAGATACCGCAGGTCGCCGATGACTTCACCCGAGCGCGTAATGCGCTCGTTGCCTGAGTTATCGAGGGCCTTGGCCAGCATCAAGTCGCCCAGCTTGACGCAGCGGTCGGCCTTGCGGACGAGGATGTTGCTGGGGCTGATGTTGCGGTGCAGGATGTTGAGCTCGTGTGCGACTTCGAGCGCTTCGGCGACCCCTTTCGCGACGTGCAGGGCGTTCCGCCAGTCGAGCATGCCGGCCACACCAATGCGGCGAATCATCTCCGACACGCTTTCGCCCGCGACGAACTCGCTGGCGATGAAGCAGACGCCGCGCGTACGGCCGGCTCCGTAGACGCGAACCAGGTTTTCGTGCTCGAGCGCGATCGTCGTCCGCATGGCCCGCAGGAATCGCGCGGCTCCCTGTCGGTCGTGGAAGAAGTCCGGCCGAAAGATCTTGAGGGCGATGGGCCGATCGTACTTCGGATCGCGCGCGTGAAAGATGATGCCGCTGCGCGGCCGGGCGACGATCGACTCCACGCGGTACCGCAAGAAGTTTTTGCCCACCAAGTCCGTGATGTCGAGCGACTTGTTTGCGGGATCGCGCCTCGGCTGGCTGATCGTCGCCTCTGAGTCGTCACGCTCCGGCGAGTGCGTTTTCTTGATCCCATTGCGGCGGCCGCGCGTGCGGCCGGCGAGCGTGCGAAGAATCCGTTTGTGGATGGGAGCAATCGTGGTGACCAGCGGCGATTCGAGTTCCAACCGCAGTTGCGTGTCGCCGATCGCCACGCAGTCGCCGGGACACAGTTCGCGGCTCTCGGTCGGCTTGTCGTTGACGAGCGTGCCCCAGCGGCTTCCCGCGTCTTCGAGATAGACGTGGCCGTCGATGAGTGTGATCCGGGCGTGAATCCGCGACACGCTGGGATCGGAGAGGCGCAGATCGCAGTCGTCACCGCGTCCCACTACCAGGACGGCATGATTGGTCAGCTCGCGCCGCTGGCCGGCGTTGGGCCCGCTGATGATGTTGGCAAAGTAGTTCATGGCGCTGTGTTGACCTGGGCCGAGTCGTTTCCGTCGGAGTTTTCGGACGGAGCGGGTTGATTCTGAGAGGGAACCGGTTGTGGAGGCGGCGGAGTGAGGCGAGTCACATATTCTTGGTTGACGATTTCGGTCTCTTGCGGCACCACGACGACGCCGGGCGGGCCGTTCCAATTCGGATTGTAATCCCATGGGAGGTCCACTCCATCGGCCCAAGCGCCCCAGCCATAGTGGCCGTGATGCCAACCGCCCGAGGCGTGCGTGGAGGAATAGTTCGCTGTCGAGTTCCGTCCGGCGACGTGCTGGGCCGTCCCCTGACCGGGCGTCGGTTGAGAATGAGTGGGGGAAGAGTATGTCTGCGGATGCGTTGGGGACTTGTGCGTCAGCTGGGGATGAGCCGAGTGGCTGGAGGCCGCGTGACCAGTCGAGTGGTGTTCCCCGCTCGGATGGTCGGAGGAATGAGCGTGCCCGCCACTGCTGTGCCCGCCGCCGCTGCTGTGGGCATGCCCGCCCCCGCCACTGTGCCCGTGCCCGCCTGCGTGTCCGCCCCCCTTGCCGAAGCTGGGCGTTCCCGCCAGTAAGATCAAACTGAGGACTGCCGCCGAACCGAGCGAAAAGTAGCGTTTCATCCCCAATCCCCGCGTCAGGTTTCCTGGGTTCGTTGCTGCGTCAAAAGAACAAGCCCAGCGGATTGGGGTGGGGCGCGGCGATTTTGGGAAAATTCGACCGAATTCGGAAAAATCGGGAAGGGGCCAGGCCGTGGGGATCGGCCCGGACTTGTCCCGGGCGAATCGCAAGGAGCAGGGCCGCGAGGGCCGCGGCTCGGGGCGACCGCAATTGGGCCGGACCACGTTGGCACGGGCCTAGGGGACGCTCAAATCGGTGAACTCGATGTCTTTGAATGTCACTTCCTTTGGCGGGCGGCTGCCATGCATCTGCCAGGCGATCACGCCCGCATCCGGCATCGAAGGAAAATCAGCGTCGACCGTTGTCTGGCCGTTCAGCTTGATCCGCACGTGCTGACCGACGCAGCGGATCTCGAAGTCGTTGAAGTCGGCCTCCTTGAAAATGCGGGCGACCTGATCAGCCGGAGGGACCACGTCGGGCTTCCCATGGGGTTCAGACACGAGGCTGCCGGTCGGATAGACCCTTTTCCCGTCGTCGCCGCAGATCTCGCACTGCGGTCCGACCACCGTGAATTTCTGGGCGTCCTTGATTTTGGAGCGGAAGTTCACGCCGCTGTTGCCGACCCCCCCGAGGAGGCGTGCGCGAAACTTCAGCTCGAAGTTTTTGTACTCACGTTGGCTGCACAGAAAGGTGTGCGCGCTCTTGCCGCTGGTAGGGACGCTGCCGACGATCGCCTGGTCTTTGACGTGCCAGAATCCCGGCAGACCGTGCCAACCGTCGAGATCCCTGCCATTGAAGAAGGAGCTGCGATTACCGTTTGTCGGCGAGGCGGCCGTCGCGGGGGGTTCGGTCGACGCAATCCAATGTCCTCGCTTGAAGCGTGTAAAATCCTTGTTGCGTCCAGGCCACAGAATGAGGGCCTGATTGTCTTCGAGTCGGATGCGGACCCCCTCCTTCGACCGAACTCGATCGATCAATTCCACGTACTCCGGCGTTCGCGCGACTTCAGCATAGGAAATAGGATTGTGACCGGGTGGATCGTATGGAAACGTCTCGCGCCATTGGCCGGGGGCGATATTCTCGAACTGAGTCTTTCCCAGCCAAACGCGGCGCGTGTCGGCGGGCGCGGGGGCAACGCTGGCCGCGGGAGGAGCGGCTTCGGCGGCCGGAGGTTCGGCCATCACCCATTGCCCGGACTGCAGCAGGTTGAATTGCTTGTCGGGGCCGCCCCAGCGCATGAGGGCCTGCTTTTCCTCGAGCCGGACGCTTACTCCGCCTTTCGTCTTAAGCCGCGTTTTATCGATGATCTCGACGTAATCCGGCTTCCGCGCGACTTCGTCAAAGGAATAGATCGCGTGCCCAGGGTCGTGGGGGAACGTCTCGCGCCATTTGCCGTCCGTGATATTGTCGAAGCGACTGTGACCGATCCAAACGTGACGGTTGTCGCTCGCCGCTGGAGTTCCTCCAGCCGAGGCTGGCTCAACAGGCTCGGGGGCTTTCGGAATTTCACAGACTACGCGAAAGCCCAGATCGGGAACGTGGTGGTTCTGAGTCATAGTCCACCGTCCACTGACATCCGAGAGGGAGGCGAAGGAACCGCCGCGAGCGATGCGATGTCGGCCGGCGGAGGGGCCTGGCGGGTCGTCCTGCGGCGACGTGCGGTAGTAATCATTGTCGTTCCAGTCTGCGCACCACTCGAGCACATTTCCGAGCGTGTCGTAGAGGCCGAAATTATTCGGCCGGAACTGACCAACCGGGCTCGTAAAGATGAAGCCGTCGGACGTCTCGAGCGGATGCCATTCGGGAAACCTCGATTTGGTCGACGCGTCCGGATAATTGGCGATTTGCGTCAGATCCTGGGCACGGTCGCCGCCGTAGTGCCCGGCGGTCGTCCCGGCGCGGGCTGCGTACTCCCACTCGGCCTCGATCGGCAATCGATAGGTCTTTCCCTCGGTGCGCGACAGCCATTCGCAAAACTCGCGGGCGTCATCCCAGGTGACATCGACGACCGGATGGGAATTCTCCTGCGGGAATCCGGGTTTTTTCCACGTGTATTGATGCTTGCCGTCCCATTTCGTGCGCTTGTCGATGTTCTCCAGACGATGGCCTCCCTTGTCTCGCTCGGCCCTTGTCTTGAATTGACTATCGCCCGCGACGAACTTGGCGAACTGGCCCCGCGTAACTTCGTATGTGCCGAAATAAAATGGACGCATGATCCGCACCGTGTGCGCCGGGCCGTCGCGTCCCGACTCCCCTTTGCCCATCGTGAACTGGCCCGGCGGAATCAGCTGAAACTGCATCTGGATCGTGTTGGTCCAATTGACGGTCTTTCCAAGCCGATTCGCCCATTTCTGCTGCCCGGCCTTCGCGTCAGGTTCCTCGAACGGTGCGATCAAGGCGTCTTTGTCCATGGGAGGGGCCCCCGTCTTGGGACCGCCGGCCACGGGCGACGCAGATGAGTCCGCGAGTTCCTTGATTTCGATTTTGCGGATCTCGATCGATGGCTTGCCGACGTGCTGCTGCAGCGCGATGCGGCCGGTCGAGTATTGATCCCTCTTGAACCAGTTGGTAGCCGCGGCCCGCTCGCCGTTGACCAGCACCCAGACGCGCTTGCCTTCGGCCACGACCTCGAGCGTGAACCACCGCCCCGGTTCGACCATCGGTTCGTTGCGAGCGAAGCCGCTGTAGCTCGGGCCACCTTCCGGCCCCTTGGTTGCTGCCCAAATGGTGCCGGTCCGCGACGTGCGACGGTCAGCGGGCTCTCTGAGCTCGACTTTGTAACCGGACGTCGGCGTCCTGCTGACCGCGTTCCCGGGAGGAACCTCGGTCCGCACCCAGAGTCCGGAGTACGCATCTCCTTTTAGCCGCGCCTCGATGCGCAGGCGAAAGTTTTTGTAATCGGCCCGGTCGGAGTAAAGAAAGCTTGCGCCGGCCGGTCCACCACCGACCAAAAGTCCGTTTTCGAGGTGCCAGGCGCCTTGCTGACTCGGATCGGCCGACCAACCGCTCAAGCTCTTTCCGTTAAAGAGCGGGAGGTAGCCGTCTGCCGACACGACCGGCACCTCGGCCAGACCGTCCACCGACAGCTCCTTGATCTCAATCTTGCGGAACTCGACGATAGTCTTCGGATTGTTCTGCTGCAGAGCGATGTGCCCGCTGGCGGAGATCTCCTTCTCGTCGCGATACACGGCTGTTGTCTGGCCGTTGACTTTGATGGTGAAGCGATTCCCCTGGGCAATCACTTCTTCCGTAAACCACTGCCCGGGAGGGACGAGGGTATCGCTGACGCCGACCACCACGGTTCCCCCGGCGTAGAGGCTTCCGGTGCGCGCCGGATCAACCGAGCTGTCGATTTGCGCCTCGTACCCATAGGGAAATTTCGGGTGGTCGGTCGGCCGCGCGGGCCCGACCGTCGAACGGAAGTAAAGGCCGCTGTTGCCGCCGTCGTTGACTCGTGCCTCGACGCGGAGGTGGAAATCCTTGAAGTCGCCGCGTTCGGTGTAGAGATGACTTCTCTCCGATATGTAAGGCTGACTTTTCTCGGTCCCAGAGCCGATCAAAATGCCTTTTTCGACCCGCCAGTTACCGGGCTGGCTGGGATGGATCTTCCAGCCCACCTTGTCCTTGCCATTGAAGAGGGGCACGAAGCCATCGTCCGAGCGTCCCGCGCTTGCAGCGGAACGAGGTGCCGCCCGTGCGACGGGGGAAGATTCCTGCGTTTCGGCCGGAAGATTGCCGATGTTTTTCGCCTTTTCGCCATCGGAGATCAGCGGCAGGATTTCGCCCGCGAACTGTGCGACGAGCTTGTTGTCGACGATAGCCACGGTGAGGATCTTCGATTCGCCCTTCTTGATCTGGAACTTTTTCGTTTGCGTTTCGAGACCCTCGTAACTGACGCTGATCTGCCCGTCGCCGGGCTCGACCGTGATCTTCTGTTTTCCCGGTACGTTGATGATCGCCTGTTTGCCGTTGATGTCGACGGTGATTCCGCGGTCCTTGGCGTCGATAATGACGGCCGTTCCGTTCACCCACCAAATAATGACGCCTGCCACGATTCCCACGACTGCCGCGCCAAACGCCAGCGCGCTCCAAGGGATCCAGCCCCCTTCGCTCCAGGCCTTTGCGAGCGTCTTGGGACCGATTCGGACGGCGCCCCCGCCCCCTTCCCCGCTGAAATGTTCTTGAACCTCGAGCCCTCGATGGTGGCCTGGCTTGATCTTGAGCAGGACTTCCGCTTTTTTGAGCGCGGTTTGCCTGTCTTCAAGCCGAACCGCTTCGTCGATGGCGACCAGCAAAAATGCGATCTCGTCGGTTTTCTCGCGGGCTTTCTCCAAGAGGGTCTGCAGGTTGGCGCTCCGTTTGTCTTCCGGGATCCGCTCGACGATTTGAATCACCTGGTCGTAGTCGTGCCGCGACCAACACTTTCGGGCCAACTCTTCGAGCGACTCCAGGTCGCTGGCGGTCAGGCTTTTTTGCCCCTGCGATTTCAGAATCTGCGATGTGGCGGCCCCAGAAGCGGCCGGTCCCTCAGCAGAGGGAAGAGTGAATCCGGCCATCGATTTGCCAGTCGCTGCGGGCCGGGCTGCCGGACTTCGCAGAATCGTCGCGAGCGCCTCAGCCACGGCTGACAGGGACGGAAAACGGTCGGACGGGTTCTTGGCCATCATCTTGAGGCAGGCCGCGTCGATCCGCGGGTCGAGGCCGGCACGGATCTGACTCGGGGCCGGCGCCTCTTTGGTCACAATCTGCCCGAGCACGGCCATCATCGAGCCGCGGAACGGCAACTGACTCGTGAGCAGCTCATACAGAATTACGCCCAGGCTGTATTCGTCGGTCAGCGGCCCGATTTTTTCCGAATTGCCGTCGACCTGCTCGGGAGACATGTAGGCTGGCGTGCCGACGAGCGTACCGCTGTGCGTGAGGCGCACGTCGTCATCAGCCCGCGTGTGCCGAGCCAGACCAAAATCCATGATCAGCGGCTCGCCTCGCTTGTCGACCATGATATTGGCGGGCTTCAGGTCCCGGTGCACGATTTTGTGGTCATGCGCTTCCTGGAGGGCCTGTGCCAGCTTGCGGACCACAATCAGGATCTGCCGCTCCGGCTGCGGCTTGCTCGCTCGGATGAATGCCGAGAGCGGGTGCCCCTCGATGTAGGCCATCGAAATGTAGTGCGTCCCGTTGATCTCCCCGACGTCGTGGACCGGGCAAATGTTGGGATGCCGCAGGGTCGCCGCGGCCCGCGCCTCGCGGTACAGCCGTTCGAGAAGTTCGCCGGTCGGGTCCTTGTCAAAGTGAGGCGTCTTGAGCGCGACTTGCCGCTTGAGCTGCGAATCTTCGGCCAGATAAACGGTTCCCATCGCCCCCTGACCCAAGAGCTTCAGGATCCGGTAGCGGCCGAATTGTTCGTTGAGTCGGCGATCTTTGGCTTCGCCGGGACGATTGGCACGCGCCTGCGGGGCGATCGTCTCCTGGCCGTGGAGCGCGAAGGACCGCGTGGAGTTGTCGGAGCTTTGGGCGTCGGCGTCGCGCGCGGCCAGCTTCCTCAACTGGACTTCCGCATCGATTAGCGACCGCAACTCGGCCGCGATCTCGGGATGTTCCGCAACAAAACTCGCGGGGTCGAGAGTCTCTCCCTGGTCGAACCGCTCAAGGTAATCTTGCAGCGCGGCGTCGACCCGCGGGTCGTGCGATTCGGTGGGTAGTGATTGATCGCCCAAGGGATCGGCCTTGCCGAAAAGGAGAAAGGCGTTCGGCGTTACAGATCATCGCGCAGATGTCGTTTTACGTTTTTCATGGCCCGCTTAAAGAGGCGAGCCAATGCGTCTTTTGAAAGACCCATTGCCGCGGCAATTTCGGCAACGGATTGCCCTTCGAGATAGCGCCGGCGGAGGGCTTCGCCTTCGTCCTCAACGAGCTGTCCGATCGCTTTGGCCAATTTTGCGGACTCTTCGCGACGAACGACATGCTGGCTGGGAGTCGTCTGGCGGATTGCATGGGCATCACCGTCAGGCAATCGCTCCTCGCGGCTGATCGCTCGCTTTTCGGTGTGCAGCTGATCCCGCACGGCATTGCGGATGTTTCGCTCATGAATCTGACGCAGCCAGGCGGCGAACTGGGCCGCATCCTGCCCAACGAACTCGCCGATCTGTTTGTGAACCGACAGACAAGTCTGTTGCACCACGTCGGAAGCATCGATCCGTCTTCCCATACGATCGTCGAGCAAGCGGTCGGCGAGGTTCCGTAAGTAATCACGGTTGTTCTCCAGCAGTTCGCCCAACGCCTCGCGGTCCCCCGCGCACGCGCGTGCCAGGAGTTGGCGATTGACGGCGTCGGAGTCGGCATCGGAATCCATCGCACGAAAGCCACGGCAGAAGGAGACAGTTCGAGATCCGCTGGATAAGCCTGATTCTGCGGCAATCGCGGCCCGGATGCCAGCGTTTTTGTATTCCAGGAGACTGTGACCATGGGTGCCATCACATTCGACTCGATTGGTTTGAGCGTGTGCGATTTGAGGATCCGGGCGGCTGGGCAGCTTGAGCCGCCAGATGCGCCCCCAGGCGTTCGAACACTGGGGCGGACTTCGGCGGAGCTCAGTCGAGCTGCGAAGACACCGACCCGAGCTACCCTGACAATTAGCGATAGACGGACCACTACCTCAGCTCTTTGCTGACGGCTGCGTTCAGGCGGTTACGGATCCATTCGGCGCGGCTCATACCGGCCGCTTGGGCCGCGGCATCGTAGGACTCGCGCTCCTCGGAATCGACGCTGAAATGGATCTGCGGACGTCCGGCAATTGCGGCGCCCGACGTCGGACTAGGCTCCGCGCCGTCGACCACGCTTCCCGGAACGCCTCCGTCGCCGGCGACGACGGGCAGCCCCGTCGCTGCATCGACCCAGAAGCCTTGTTCAGACCAGATGTGATGGTGTCCGTGCCACCACCGGTCGTGGTGCCACCCATGGTGCTCTTGATGCGTCGTCTTGTCGTTTTTGGTCGATTGTTCGTGGGCGTTCGAACTCGACCCGATGGAATTGGGCCGGTTGAGATTCGACTCGTGCGGGAGACTCCTTGATTTGCCGGGCTCCTGCTTATGCGAATCGTTGCTTTTCGGCTTCCCCTGAGGCATTGCTTGGGGTTTCGGCGACGGCTTGGGGGCGGGCTTGCCGCCAGAGTGTTTGGGGGCTTCATGGCCCTCCTTCGCAGGGTGCGACCCCCCTGCATGCCCGTGACCGCCAAAACTGGGTGCTTGATTGAGCACCGGCAGAACTAAGATCGCCCCAATTCCCAGCAGCCAACACCGCTTCATCGCAACCTCCCCTGCTCGCGCCCACTTGTTCAGGAGAGACAGCCTGTCGGAGACAGAACTCGCCGACCTCTCCACGAGACCAAGCCCGAGGCGCGGGGAGCGTCGCGCGCTTTTTTGTGAAATTTTCGCGATTTCCCAAAAAGCCGGACGGAATCGGGAGGTCAAGGCGTGTCGATAAGGGAGATGCTTCCTGGAAGCATGAACTCCGCGATCATGATCAAGCCTGCTCTGCAGCACTACTTCCGGCAAATCAGGTGCGGCCAACACCAGACATTCTCGGCCGGCAAGAACACATCGGATGAGATGTCAGAACTGGGGTCCCAGCCACGACGCGTCCAGGCGACTTGCACTAATCAAGAACGCGAGTCCGGGGGAGCTTAATCCGCAAGTCCCCAGTTCCTTCACAGGCTTCGGCGGGGAGCGCCAGCTTGAGGTATCGTGCGTATGTTCCAGGAGGCTCAAACACCAAAATGTCCGAAATGGAGCCGGACGGAGGGATTACCTCAGACGAAGTCTGTCCGACGATTCGTGCTTTCCAAACGACTTGCTTGTGTGCGATACCGGCATCGTCCTTTAGTCTCGCTGCGTGATCCTCCTTTCCTGCGACCACTGACCAACCGGAGTACTTGAGTTCGGACGGCCCAAGGTTTTCGATCTTCAGCGCGATTCTAAGATACGCCTTTGGAGTCTTCAGTGCGCCACGCACGTTGGGCGGGATGACGGAAATCTGTTCTGTTGTCACAGATTGGGCGGTTACGCGAACGCGGTCGTTGGCGTCGCTTGTTCCGACTCCTTCCCACGGCTCGAGGTCGACTGCTTCTTCCGACTTGATCGTCAAATCGACGGGTTTGCTGAGTGCCCACTTGGCGGTTGCGACGCCCACATAGCCAGCCATCAGGATGAGGGCAACCACCAAAATTCGAATGGGACGCTCGGCGAGCCAATCGAGCGAGCCAGACAGCCTCTCGATCGAGCGGTACCAAACTTCGCTCGGCGAAAGGGCTTGGGTCTGGTTCTCTTTTGCCGTGGGGCTTGCATCCCCAGCTTCGTCCTCTTCTTTGAGCATCGCCGTGGGCTGCGGCACTCGCACCGCGGCGCCGCAGGCGGTGCACTTTGTGATGCGTCCGGCGGCGAAATTGGGAACCCGTAGACGTTGCCCGCAAACCGGACAATCGATGTGAATGGGCATTGGGGGCGTATCCTCGCGGATTGATGGATGCGGCCCGCCGGCAAGAATCCTGCGCATTCCATCAGGATTCGTCGCCCAGATTCCACGCTCGACAAAACGCCGTCCAGAGGAGTGCGGCGCTCGAGTCACTGAGAAGGTTGAATAAGCTCAGCTTTTCGACGTAGCACAGAAACATACTCGGACGAGCAAAAAGGTCCAGTGAGTCGCGTGTTAATTTTTGCCGTAGATCGTGGGCCCGCAATTCAGCGCAAGGTCGACAGGGCGTAATCTAAAGTCCCTGAGTGGCTGTGGTCCACCGGACTTCACATTCGATCGTTTCGGATGTGGCCCGGCTCCCTTGTGTAGCACACGATGTCCGACTCTGTTGAATCTCTGAAAGCCAGCTCGCGGGCAGCGGGCTGGATCGCGTTCGTTGTTTTAGCGGTCATGATCGGCGCGATCTACGGGCGAGCCGCACAGGCGCCGTTCGTCCACGACGACAACATCTCGGTTCTTAGCAACCCGTCGATCGTTCGCCTCTGGCCTCTTTTCGGGACGGCTGACTCTCCCGGACCGTTGACACCGCCTCGGGATGCGGTCACGTCCGGTCGCCCGCTGGTCAATCTTTCGCTGGCACTCAACTACCGGTTCGGCGGCTACGACACGTTCGGATATCACGTCGTGAACATGGTTATTCATGTTTTTTCGTCAATTCTGCTCTATGGGATTGTTCGCCGTACGCTGATGCTCGACCGCCTCCGCGCCCGCTTTGGCGGTGCCTCGGCCCAGCTGGGAATGGCGGTGGCACTCGTTTGGGCGATTCATCCACTGCAAACCGACGCAGTCGAATATGTCTCGCAACGCACAGAATCAATGATGGGCCTGTTTTATCTGGCAACTCTGTACGCCAGTCTGCGGTATTTCTCATTGGAAACACGGCCCGGCCAGGTCGTAGCCGTCGGCGCAGCCACGCTGGCCTGTCTTTCAGGAATGGCTTGCAAGGAGGTGATGGTCTCGGCGCCGGTGATGACGCTGCTGTTCGACCGAACCTTTGTGACGGGATCGATCCCGGGGGCGTTGAAGAAGTCGTGGCCGCTTTATGCCGGTTTGGCGAGCGGATGGATATTGCTTTTAGCGCTCAATTTCGACGCGCCAAGATCGCAGGCCGCCGGCTTAAGCGCTGGTCTTCCCGCTTACGTGTGGTGGTTCACTCAAGCGAAGGTCACCCTGCTGTATCTCAAGCTGTCCGTTTGGCCCTGGCCCTTGGTGATCCATCACGCAACTCCTTTTTTGTGGACGTTTCCGGTGGCTCTGCCATGGCTCGTCCCCGTCGTTCTGGCGGCGTGTGCGACTGTCATTTTGCTTTGGCGGCGCGACACCATCGGCTATCTGGGCGCCTGGTTCTTCGTCATTCTTTCTCCGACGCTAGTCGTCCCGATGCCCTCCGAGGTGATGGCGGAAAGACGCATGTACCTGCCGCTCGCGGCAGTGGTTGCACTCGTGATCGTCGGCGCGTTTGGGGTACTCGGGCGGCGCGAACGACCGCCAGGCTCATCCTGCAATCCAGTCGGGAATTGGCGGTCGCCTCTTTGGCGGACGATGTTCGCGTCAACGGTCCTGATCATCGTCTTTGCCGTCGTTACAAGTTATCGGCTCGAGACCTATCGCGATGTCGTCACGATGTGGCGCGATGCAGTCGCTCATCAGCCGAACAACGTCCGCGCAACCATCAACCTGGGTTGCGCCCTCGAGGATGCCGGTCGGCGCGAGGAGGCCATCGAACAATTCGAGCGCACCTTGCAGATCGACGCGACGCATCCGGACGCCGGGTTGGCTCACCGCAGCTTGGGGCTGGCCTGGGCGAAGCTCAAACAACCTGATAAGGCGATCCAGCACTTAGAGCTGGCGATGCAGCTGCGCCCGGATGTTGCAACTGATCACGACGTGCTCGGCTCTTTATTGCTGTCTGTCCATCGATTTCCGAGTGCAATCGAACAGCTGAAGCTGGCCGCGAGACAGCAGCCGACCGACGTTTTGGTGCGTGCGAATCTCGCGTCCGCCTACGCGAACACTGGACGATGGCCGGAGGCCGTTCATGCGGCTGAAGAGGCCCGGGCACTCGCCGATGCACAGGGAGCAACAGCGTGGGCAGAGCAAACCGATGCCTGGCTGAAAGCCTACCGCGGCCGCGTTTCGCATCCGTCACTGTAAGACGGGAAAGAGCGGCTCACTGTAAATCGTGGCTTTCGCGAAAGCGATAACCGATTCCACGAACCGTTTCGACCAGCTCGCGCAAAGCGCCCGATTTCGCGCGGAGCGATCGGATGTGCACATCGATCGTTCTTTCTAATACCAAGTCCGAGTTCCCAATTGAAACGTCCAAGAGCTGAGACCGCGTGAACGCACGGCCGGGCTCGCGCAGAAAGCACTCCAGCAGGCGGAACTCCGTCGGCGTCAGGTGCAGCTTTTTGTCGTTGAGATAAGCCCAATGGCCGTGACGGTCGATGCGCACAGGGCCGATCTGCAGGTTCGGCTCTGCCTGCTCAGAAGGCGAAGAGTCAATCGTTGGCTCGGTCGCCGGCAACCCGTCGCCGGCGCCCGAATGCGAATCCGCGGGCTGCTCGACCGACGATGCGGTGACTTCCGCGATCCAATCGCCAGGCTGCTGTTTTGCGAACGTCAAAATCTGAGCGTCGCTGTCGGCTGTGGCCTTACGAGGTTGCCTTCTTCCCGTCGGGTCGGCGAGCGCGGGTCAGATCGAGAAGAATCAGATTCGGGCCGAGGATATGCGCTTCGCACACGCGCCTGCCCTTGTTGTCGGAACTCGCCGCCTCGTTTTCAGGCCGCTCGAACAGAGAGGCCAGCCTCTCGATCAGCGGCACTTCTTCGATAAGCACGATTCGAGTTGAGCCCACGACGATTCCTCTACGCTCAGCGATGAAGGCGGTCTCCACTTCAGAACCGACAACCGTCCCAGTCCGCGACCTGAAATGCTGGCCGACGAGTCGGTCTCAGCTTGATGAGAAACCGATTAAGCCGCGTAACGGGCGACATTAAACACTCGCAATCGGAGCTTTCGATCAAGCTGCGGTGAAGATTGCGTGCAGAGAGCTGGTGAAACTCCCGATGAATCGCCCATCGGCGGTGTCAGCACCGTTGCGAAGGAAGAGAAGAACGAAACGATGTCACTCTGAGTGCAACAAGTGAACTCAAAACCGGAGCAATCGTGAAGAAATCTGAGGCAAAAGCTGCCAGGAGCTTCATCAGGACTTCAAAAATTCATGTTAACTCCCTTGTTGGTGAAATCCCTGATTGCACTCAAGCCTCCTCATTCTTGCGGGAATAAAGCCATGAAGCTGTCACTGCTGGTACTCGTCGCGGCCTGTTCGAGTTTCGTGCTTGGTTGCGGGTCGGGACACCCGGCAGAAGTGTCCAAGCAAATGGAGCAGGCGCATCATTCCGAATTCCCTGTGAAAGCGGGAGCAGAAAAACGAAGCACCCCCGAGTTCATTGCGGAGCACGCCGAATCATCGCGCGAGCGTGCCAACTACCTGAAGGGGCTCGAAAGCGACGCAAAATTCGACCCGAAGCAGCACGTCGACATGCTCAAGAAATACGAGAACGATTCCGATTCGGAAGTGTCGGAGGCGGCGAAGCAGCTGCTGGCCAAAGCTCAATAAGGCCGAAGGCAGGCCCCTTTTGAAGCCCGACAACCGTGCGTATTTCGTCGCCTTTCTGTGGTGCACGCTCGTAACGGTTCTGATTCACTGCCCGATGCTGTTCAAAGCGCACTCGGAAGGCGACGAGTTCGTCTATTACGTCCTATCGCAGCGCATGGGTTGGGATCTCTCCAACTACACAACGAAGGACGACCCGCGAGTCAACGATTTACCCTACACGATCTATCGCGGCCCCGTCTTTCATCATCCGCCGCTTTTGCCGCTGGTTCTCAAGGCCGGCTCAAAGTTCACGATGAATCCGTTATTGCTTTTGCCTGGTGTCGCAACTCCCCGCGTAAAGACCGATTCGCGATCGCCGATCGTACCCGGCGAGTGTGTTGCCGCGGTGTTCGTGTTCGAGGTCTTCGTTTGCGTGGCCGCGCTGTGGTACGCCTGGAGATTTGCGGCTTTGGTCGATTTGGAGCCGCAATTGGGCGTCGCGGCGCTCGTGGGAATCGCTCTTTGTCCGCTGGTGCTCTTTTCAACCGTTCGGATTCATCACGACGGTCTAATGGGACTGATGCTCGTGTGCGGGCTGGTGGCGTTCGCGGAGGCCCTCGACAAAGGAGGCATCATTTGCGCCGTCGAAGCGGCGGTCTGGCTCGTTGCCGCAATGAACGTGCGATTTAACGCGATCGCCGCCCTCCCGATCCTTTTCGTGATGCCTTTCTATTCGAGGACGGTTGATCAACAGCCGGCACCGAGGCGTAGAGATCTTTCAAAGGGAAAAATCACCGCAGCGCGGAAGGCGCAGCCACGCTGGATCGTTCCCGCCATTGTCCTGGCTGCCGTGTTGACGGCAGGGCTGCAGCACTACTTTCGGCTCTTCGCCGCTTACGGCACCCTTTGGCCGACGGCCATGATTCGGCCCCTTCCCGGCGTCATCAGGTTCAGTCCACTGCTCGCACTTGTCGAACGGATGAATCGAGCGTGGGTGGGTTGGGAACTGGCCGCGATGTTTCCCCTCGCGATCCTTTTCCTCGCTCCCTGGACCGTTCGGCAGTTCGTCGAAGACCTGCGCTCTCGACGATGGCCGGCGCTGTTGGTGGGGGCCTTTGGCTTCCTGTTCGCCGTGCAACTCGTTTTTGCTTACAAGCCGGTGCGATACTTCGCCGCGGTGACGCCGCTCATGCATCTTTGCTGGCCATATCTGCTGCGGATGAAGCCGCCGCATCAGTGGCTCGCCTGGAGCACTTGGGGCGTCGCGGGCCTGACGCTGCTGCTAATGGTCACGACGGGGTTCTTGAATGCGACCCTTCATGACCCTGACCAGGCGGCCGTCATCCCTTCGTTGGTGTTCTATTGGCCTCCTCTTTTGGAAAGTTACCGAGCTCATTAGGCAACCGACGGCACTCGCGCGCGGTCAACTTGGTCACCCTCGGATAATCAGGTTCGTTTGTCTCGTATGACGTCTCGTACGCACACTTCTCGATCGCCGACTCCGGCGCCTGTCGCCGGCGCCCGCGCATCGATTTGGCGGCCCGTTGCAGAGGGTTGTCTGCTGGTCTGCCTCGTTCTCACGGTTTATGTGCCATCGCTCTCCTCGTCGTTCATTTGGGACGACGACGACTATGTGACCGAAAACAGCACGCTGCACTCGCTCAGCGGGCTGAGGCGGATTTGGCTCGAGCCGGAGGCGACTCCTCAGTACTATCCGGTGGTCTTCAGCACGTTCTGGGCCGAGTCTCATCTCTGGGGACTCAGCCCCGCCGGCTACCACTTCGTGAACGCCGCATTGCACGCCGGCAACGCCGTGGGCGTTTGGCTGATCCTTCGCCGCTTGGCGGTTCCGGGTGCCTGGTTCGCCGCGGCCCTGTTTGGGCTGCACCCGGTGCACGTCGAGTCGGTGGCGTGGGTGACCGAGCGCAAGAACCTTCTCTCCGCGTCCTTCTATCTCCTGGCTCTTTGGCAGTTCCTCGGTTGGGTCGAAAAAACTCCGATCGAGGTCGATCGCCGGGCCCGGCTCCACGACCTGCGATCGTATGCACTGGGATTTTGCTTGTTTATCGGCGCTTTGTTGAGCAAATCGGTTGCCTGCTCGTTGCCAGCTGTGTTGCTGCTCTTGCGCTGGTGGAAAGTCGGGCGCATTCGGCTGCGCGAAATGAGACCGCTGGTTCCCCTGTTTGTTGTCGGCGCGCTTTTGGCATTCAACACGGCCCGGCTGGAGCGGTCTCACGTCGGCGCTTCCGGTTCCGCTTTCTCTTGGACGATTGCAGAACGATTCTTAATCGCAGGCCGAGCGCTGTGGACCTATGCGATCACGCTCGCCTGGCCGATTGATCTGTGCTTCATCTACCCACGGTGGACGGTTCAGGCGGACGCGTGGTGGGCATGGGCGATTGCGCTCGGGGCCCTGAGCGTTCCCCTCATGCTGGCGATCCATCACAGGCGCGTCTCGGGATCCTTGCTCGCTCTCTTGTACTTCGGCGGGACGCTGCTGCCGGCCCTCGGGTTTTTCAACGTCTTTCCGATGCGATACGCCTTTATCGCCGACCACTACCAATATCTTGCGAGCGTCGGGCTTCTGACGCTTGTTGCGGGGTGGTGGTTCAGGCCGCAGGCGCCCGGCGCATGGAATTGGCGACGACCGTCGCCTGCCAACATTGCGATCGATGTTCGGCGCGCTATCGCGGCGGTCGCATTGGTCGGACTGGCGTGTCTCGCATGGCAGCGACAGAGCGTGTTCCACGACTCCGCGGCACTCTGGTCCCAGACGCTTGCCAGAAATCCGACCAGCATGATCGCCAATATCCAGATGGGCCGGCTCGCTTCGCGCCGGAAGGACTTCGTGTCGGCCGAACGTTACTTCCGTGACGGACTGCGTTACCGCACCGACGACCTCGAAACGCACGAGTTCGAGACCAACCTCGCGCACGCTCTCTCGGCACAGGGGCGGTTTGTGGAGGCCACTGCCGAGTTTGAGAAAGCGCTCGCTCGCAAGCCCGACTACCCCGAGGCGCTCAACGGCCTGGCAAATGTCGCGGCGCGCCAACGCAACTATGAGGCTGCCATCGAACTGTACCGCAAATCGCTGGCTGGACAGCCTGGCAACGCAATCATTCGAACCAATCTCGCGAACGCCCTGGCGGCTTCCGGCAAATCCGCATCGGCGGAGCGAGAGTATCGAACGGTCGTCGAGTCCGATCCGTCGTCGATCTCCGCTCGCTTAGGACTGGCGCTGCTCTTAGCTCACTCCGGAAGGCTCCAGCAGGCGGAGTCGGTGTGTCTCGAACTTTTGCAATTGGAACCAAACCACGCCGCCGCAACGCGGTTGCTCGCGCGCATCCGCCTCGACCGGCAAATCGCCCAACCGCGCGGCGCGAATGATACCAGAGGATAAATCTCAAAGGGGAGTTGAAAAGATGCGAGCTTTCAGAGTCCGAATCGTGCTGGGAGCGGTTGCAGCCGTTGTCGCCCTCTCGGGGTCGATCTGGTTGGGGCGATACGCGCCTTGGGCGACCAAGCAGCCGAGTACCCGGGAATTGGCTCTTGTCCGACGAATGCGCACCTACAACGAAATGGAGGATTTGAGAAAGGGACGGGAACCGAAAGACTCAGTCGGCATCGTCAGCGACCCGAAGGTCGACCCCAGGCCACCGATCGCGGACAAACCGCCGTTTCCCCAGCTCGCGATCCACGAACGCGTTTATCGGTTTGGCACGATGGAGGTCAACGAAGAAAAAACGCACACGTTTCGGGTCGAAAACAGGGGACAAGGGCCGCTCATGCTTGGCAGGGGCCCCACCCAGTGCAAGTGCACCGTCAGCCGCATCTCCGAGGGGACGGTTCCCCCGGGCGGCTTTGCCGAGGTCGAGCTGCGTTGGAAGCCCTTCGATTCCGAGCAGGCATTTGCCAAGACGGCGATCATTTATACGAACGATCCTGAAGCCCCGCAAATTGATTTCGCGGTCGTCGGGCGCGTTGTTCCCAAGGTCGAGGTCCTGCCGCTGGCCTGGAATGCCGGAGAAATCACTGAGGATCGCGATGGCATTGCGGTCGGCAGGATTGGGTCCCCGCTCGACGGAAACTTGAAAATTGCGACCGTCGAGTCAGCCGACCCGAACCTGAAGATCACCTACAAAGCCATGGCGAAGCCGGAACTGACCCGCGCGGGATGGAGCGCGGGATACGAGTTCGCGGCGACGGTCGGCAAAGGGATCCCTTGGGGGCGTTTTCGTTCCAAGGCAAGAATTCGCACGACTTCCGATCCGGACCACCCGGTTGACGTTGACGTGGCCGCCGTCCGGTCCGGCGACATCCGCTTCCTGCCGCCCATTCCGATCGTCGGAGGCGGCACCTGGTCCTCGACCAAGACCCTGCTGAACCTGGGGATCTTTGGACATCAACAAGGGAGCAAGGTTGCGATGCCGGCTCTGGTCTCAGCGATGAAAGGCAACTTTCGAGTGCTGGGCGTCGAGTCGAATGTCAATTTTCTCAAAATCTCGGTCGAACCTGATCCGAAGATCGGAAGCAACGACCGGCAGGGCGTCCGGATTGTCGTTGAGGTGCCCCCTGGCTCACCGCCGCTTACCCGTCCGGTGTGGGCTCCAGTTCGCGTGACACTCAAAACGAACCATCCGGCGCTCTCAGAAATCGGTTTCGACCTCGCTTTCGTTTCACGATGACTCGAGCACAGAAAAAACGATGTGGCCAACCGCAGCGGCATGAAACTTTGATGAAGGTCTCCCTTAAAGTTTCTCAATAAAACTTGTTTCGGGCTTCATCACACGTTCAAGCGGCGTCGGTAGGGTCATCTACACTTCGGCCACCCCTGAGCCGATCCCCCCTCTCCCGAACACGGAGGTACTGCCATGTGATACGCATTCTCCCCTAAATGGACGCAGTTCTGGCATCGTGCCGACGGCAGGCTCCGCTGCGAAATCCGTCGTCGGGCCATCGATCTGTGCCGCAATTCGATCCCAAGGGGCTGACGCGGCACCCGTTTCACACAAAACCACAAGATTTGTTTAGAGGAGACGTCACGAATGAGATCGGACCACTTGGTTAACCGTCGCGGGCGGCGCTCGCGGCGCGGTTTCACCATTATCGAATTACTCGTAGTGATTGCGATCATTGCTGTTTTGATTGCCTTGTTGTTGCCGGCCGTTCAGAGCGCGCGAGAAGCGGCCCGGCGCACCCAATGCAAGAACAACCTGCACCAGCACGGGCTCGCTATTTTCAACTTTGAATCCGCCACACGGAATCTGCCGACCTCTGGCGAAGGTGGCGACTACTCGACACCGGCGAATCCGTCCAGCGGCGCGGCTCCCCCTTTCACGACGTTTGCCCTTTACTCCTGCCAAACCGCGATCGCTCCGTACGCCGAAGAGCAGGTGCTCACCGTGCAGTACAACTACAACTTCGTGTACAACGACTTCAACGCACCACAAAACCAGACCGCCGCAAAGACGATCATTCCCTGGATGCTGTGCCCGAGCAACTCGCTTTATGCACCGGATCCGGACGGGTATGGCACGACCGACTACATGATCACCAATTACACCGACATCGATCCGGCCACGGGCGTTCGCAACAAGCTCACGCGAATGAACGGCGGCTTGAGTGTTGGCGGTGGGCCGATCTCGATGGTCTCCGATGGACTGAGCCATACCATCTTTATCGGCGAAGACACCGGACGGCAGTTTGAGACGCTGCAGTACGGCAGCGAGTCGGCGTACAACGACCCCATTTTTGGGCCACAACATGGAGCTGGGTCGGGCAACATGGGCTTCTACTGGAACGGCAAGGCCACCGTCCTCTACAGCGGCGGTATCCCAGTTCCCGGCGACACCGTGACGCCCAGCGGTCGCCGCGCTCTTCCTCGCTGGGCGGAGCCGGATAATTCCAACGGCGTTTCCGGTCAAGCCAGCGCCACGACGGGGACTCCGGGCATCTACATTCCGCCGGTCATTAACGGCGACTTCTCGCCAAAGGGTGGCCCCGGCGGATACGGGTCAACGGTCGGCGAGCCGTACCAGCTCGTCAATCCGTCGTCCACTGCCACGGGGAACTACACGGCGCCGGCCATCGCTGGCAATCCCTGTGGATGGTATTGGCAAAACTGCGGCCCGAACGATGAGTTCTTCAGCTTCCATCCGGGCGGGATCAACGTCCTGATGGGGGACGGAGGAGTCCACTTCCTGAGCGAGTTGATCGATCCGATCACGATGCGCTACCTCGTTACGGCCAATGAGGCCATTCCAACCGAGGGCGGCGTGTTCCTCCAATAAGGCCGTTGCGACGCAGAGTCGTCATGGTCTGAGCCGTGCCTAACGGCCCAGCTCTTCGACAAGCAGCCGGCGCCGGACGCACTTTCGGGTGCGTCCGGCAGCCGGTCTTCGGCCGAGGGTCCCCCTCTCATGACAGCGATCGGGGGACTCTCGGTTACTTCTATTTTTCCTGTTTAGGCCACAGGCCGCAACCAATTTCCGGTAAAGCGGCGTTCATCTGACGCGAGATAGGTTCCAATGACGCATCAATCCTCTTTCCGGTTTTTGGACTCGCTTGCTCTGTGCGCATGGCTGTTCATCGGCCTGTCTGGGTGCAGCATAAAGAGCACCGAAATGTCGAGCCAGGCGCAGGCGGCGTCCAAGAACAGGAACTCCACCCCGGACATTTCTCTGAAAGGGACCGTGGAAGCCGACGGTTCCAGCACCGTCTATCCCATCACCCAGGCGGTCGCCGAAGAGTTCACAAAATTGCATCCGGCAGTCGCTGTGCGCGTCAACATCTCAGGCACCGGGGGGGGCTTTAAACGGTTCAAGGAGGGTGATCTCGATATTTGCGATGCGTCCCGCCCAGTTCTCGACGAGGAGCGCGCCGCGTGCATCAAGAACAAGGTCAGCTTCATCGAGCTGCCAATCGGCATCGACGGCATTTCTGTGGTCGTCAACGCCAAGAACACCTGGTGCGAAGGTTTGACCGTCGCCCAGCTCAAGAAGCTCTGGGAGCCCGGCAGCACCATCAACACCTGGAATGATCTCGACCCGTCGTACCCGAACGAAAAGATCGTCCTTTATGGGCCCGACACCGATTCCGGCACGTTCGATTACTTCACAGAAGTGATTTGCGGCAAAAAGGGGAAGAGTCGCACCGACTATACACCGAATTCCAACGACAACGTCTTGATTCAGGGAGTGCAGGGAAACAGGGGCGGCTTGGGTTACTTTGGCTACGCGTACTACGTCTTGAATAAAGACACACTCCGAGCCCTCAAAATTGCTCCCGGAAATGACAAAACGGCTGGCGTTGCACCGACTGATGAGACGATCCTCTCGGGAAAATATGCGCCCCTCTCCCGCCCGTTATATCTCTACGTCAACCGGCGATCGCTCGGTCGCGCCGAGGTCATCGCTTTTCTGCGTTTCTATCTCGAACGCGGACCGAACCTGGTCAAAGAGGTCCATTACATCCCTCTTCCCGAGTCCGGAAAAGAGGCATTCACCTACAAGATGAGCCGGGATCGTCTCAAAGAAGGCATCGAGGATTGATGTTTTCGTCGATCGCGAACACGCGACGTCGGGCCCTCGAATGACGTCGGCAGTTCTCTGAGCTCCAATGCTCCAGTTCTCTTGCTAGGGAAAGAATCTTGGGACCGGCAAGCGCGCAGATCGATCTCAAGCGCCGCTTCTCGTTAATGCGCGCTCGCGAGCTGACCATTCGGTTCATGCTGCTCGGTTGCGCGCTGGCGTCCGTGCTCACGACTGCCGGAATCATCTATGTCTTGGTCACGGAGGCCTTGATCGCGGTCCCTCCCGACAAGGCGTTCTTTCAGGAAGTATCACCGCGCGAGTTTTTTACTGCCACCCAATGGACGCCGCAGTACGAGGACAAGCACTTTGGCATTTTGCCGCTTGTGACAGGAACCTTCCTGGTGGCCGGCATCGCGGCGGTGATCGGATTACCGATCGGATTGGCCGGCTCGGTCTACCTCAGTGAGTACGCCTCCCGCAGAACGCGGACCATCGTCTTGCCCATTCTCGAAATCCTGGCCGGTATTCCGACGGTCGTCTACGGCTATTTTGCCTTGGTGTTCGTGACGCCGTACGTCTTACGGCCCATCTTTCAGGGCCTCTTCGGCTTCGAGGTGAACGTGTTCAATGCCGCGAGCGCCGGCATTGTTGTGGCGATCATGATTATTCCGATCGTCACTTCTCTCAGCGAGGACGCCTTGCGCTCCGTCCCCCACGCGCTGCGTGAAGCGGCCTACGCGCTGGGGGGGACCAAGTACCAGGTGTCGGCAAAGGTGGTGGTCCCCGCGGCGCTCTCGGGGATTCTCGCGTCGTTCCTGCTGGCACTTTCCCGCGCCGTGGGCGAGACAATGGCGGTCGCAATTGCGGCCGGGCAGAGCCCAACGCTTACGCTCAATCCGTTTCAAAGCGTCGAGACAATGACCGCCTTCATCGTCAATGTGAGCTTCGGTGACAAGCCCCACGGCAGCATCGACTGGAAAGCCCTCTTCGCCGTGGCAATGACGCTCTTTGTGATGACCCTGACGATGAACATCGTCTCGCAGCTGATCATGCGACGGTTCCGCGAGGTTTATCAATGAGCGCCACCGTCGGCGAATCGATGAGGGACCTCCTTCACGTACGACGGCGATCGACGCGGTCGCGCTGGACGGAAAAGGGATTCGAGTGGATCGGTGCCGGATCGACCTGGTTCGGCCTGGGTGTGCTGATCGTGCTGCTCCTGGGCGTCTTATGGCAGGGTGCAGGCTGGCTCACGTGGTCGTTTCTGACGAATTACGATTCGCGACACCCCGAAAACGCCGGCGTCCTCGCGGGCCTGTGGGGAAGCTTTTGGCTCGTTTCCCTGGCCACTTTGGTCGCGGTTCCCGTCGGCGTGGGAGCGGCGATTTTCCTGGAGGAAATTCAAAAGAAGGGATGGCTGCGAACGCTGATCGAGATCAATCTGGCAAATCTCGCCGGCGTCCCGTCGATCGTGTATGGAATTTTGGGAATGGCTGTGTTCGTCAAAATGTTTGGGGCCTTTGGGCACGATCCCAAGACGCTGGAAATCTCGCTGTACTTCACGACCATCGAGATTCCTCTCCCCTTCGGACGGACGGTCCTCTCGGGGGCTCTCACTCTGGCCTTGCTGATCCTGCCGATTGTCATCGTCGCTTCGCGCGAGGCACTGCGAGCGATTCCCGGATCGATCCGACATGCATCGTATGCACTGGGAGCGAGCCACTGGCAAACGATCCGACATGTAGTCTTACAGGTTGCCGTTCCCGGTATCTTGACCGGGGTGATCCTGGCCGTTGCCCGGGCGATTGGCGAGACGGCTCCGCTCTTGATGATTGGGGCAGCCGTTTTTCTCGCACGAACCCCAGGCGGGATCGAGACTCCGTCCGATATCGTTCGCCATCCCCACGGTCTGGTGGAGGCGCCGTTTGACCATTTCACTGCCCTTCCCATCCAGATTTACAACTGGGTGTCGAGGCCCGAGCCTGAATACAAACACGTTGCCGCCGCTGCGATTATTGTGCTGCTGGCAGTTCTGCAACTCTTTAACATCGCCGCCAGCGTGGCCCGCTCGCGGACTCGCCAGCGAGCTCGTTGGTAATCAGAGCCCGGGATCATTCAGGGCATCGCGGCTTAATTCGGTGCCGCGGCCAAGCGAGCCCGTCGCCTCGAGAGCACGAGCCAAATCAACCACAAGAGAAAAACCGCACAGCCGGCGGCAGTAACGGCGAATCCCTTCCTCATGCTTGCGGGGTCATAGGTGCAGACGATCGAGTGCTTTCCAGCAGGCACTCGGAATCCCCGCAGCGCCAGATCGACGCGATAAATCGGACATTGAGCACCGTCGAGCTCCGCATGCCAGCCCGGATCCCAGCGGTCGGAGAGCAGCACCAAGCCCGCCGTCTGCATGTCGATGTCGAGATGAGTGCGGGTTGGAGTTTCATAACGCACGCTCGCCGTCCCGCGCATCGTCTGGGGGAGGCCCAAATCGTCCGTCATCAGGACGGTCTTGCGCGGATCGAAATCGAAACCCGTCATGCGCGAGACGGCCTCGTCGTCGCTCTTGACGAGGCGTGGCGCGAGCGGCACATACGCCCTCGGAAGCGCACTGCGGTTTTCCATGATCCAGTAATCGTCCTGATGCAGCAGCACCGGAAGATCGCCACGGGGTGCTTCGCGAAAAATGAGATAGCGCACGTTCAGAAGATCGGCCACCGGGTTCAGCTTCAAGACGTGATCGACGACGTTGCCAGCCGGCACGGCCATCAGCGTTCGAGCGTAAGAGTAGTAGAAGGTGCGTTCTTTATCGCAAGCCAGTTCAAAGAGCCTGATGAAGTTACGCGGATCGACTCCGTCGTAGCCACGAACGTCCTCGAGACCACACATCTGGTTGAGATTCGGAGGCAGACAGCCGACGCCCCAGACTCGACCGGGCGGCAAGGCAGACAGCCGATCCAGTATCGGGAGATGGGGGAAATACAACGCCCTGTCGGCTTGTCGCCGTTCGTCCCAGGCAAACCCGAAAAGCTCCAGGGGAAGCAGGCCGATTACCACGATGCGAACCCATTTTGGGCGTGGGCCGGTCCGAAACGTCATGAACCACGCCACAAGAGCAATCAGCGAAAGCGCCGCGCCGAGGAGAAAGTAATTCGCAAAGCCTTGTTCATCGAGTTTGCGTGTGACCGAGAATAGGCGATAGATGCACCAACCCAGAAAAACTGCAGTCGCACAGATCGGAACCGTCCACCACCAGCGAAATCGCGGGGAGCCCGCGCGCAGCGAATCGAGGCCGATGGCTGCCAGGATCAGCGTTGCCTCCGACGCCGCAAAGACCCACCTGTTATAGGACAACGAGACCAGCGGTCGAAGTGGCCTCGATCGCAAGACGTCGACGATACCCGGCACATTGAGGGTCCATCCCAGCGTTACGAGCACCACCAACATCCAGAAGACCGTTTGCGATCTCAGTCTCGCGTGGGACCACGCCAGCGGCGCCAGCCAAAGCGCGGCCAGCAATCCCGCGTACGCGCTCGAGGAACTTTCAATGAGTCCCGCATGAATTGTGCGGGTCCAGTTGGCGCGAGTTTGACCCCCATAGACATCGGGCCGCACGATCGCTGGGAGAGCTTCGAGCCCCTGGGGAGGACGTTCCTCGAGCCCCTCGGAATGTGAGTCCATCCGGGCTCCCGTCCCAACGTAATCGATGAGCGGAAGGAGCACGGCTGCCGAGATCGCGAAGCCCAACAACCACCCCGTGCCGATCGAGACTGCCGCGGGGACTGCGAGTCTCCAATTCTTCTGCCACACCTCCTCCGAAAGCTGCCAGACGGCATAGAAGCCGGTCGTTAGCAGCACGAGACCGGCAATTCCCATGTGGCCTGCGAGCAAGACCAGCGTGGTTAGCACGGCGATTCCCAAGCCCGCGCCGCCCCGCGGCCTTTTGACAGCGATGTCGACTGCGACGAGCAACCACGGGAGCCAGCAGACGGGGGCGATGGTCGAAAAGCCGTGCCAAAGGGTCATGAAACCTGTCAGCGGTGCGCACCAACTGGCTAGCGCAGCGGCCCAATACGACAAGTTCAAACAGCGCCGCAGAAACAACCAGAGCCCCAGTCCGACAGTGAGCGATTGCAACAAGGAAATCCAAGCCACCGTGACCGGAGAGGGAGCAAAATAATAAGGAATCTCGAACGGCGAGTAGCCCCATCCGACGATCGGCACTCCGGCAAAGTTGTTTGGGTTCCAAACGGGCAGGCGGCCGGCGCGCAACTCTTTGGCAACAAACTCCCGACCTGCGGGATTGCAGAAAACCAAATCCGTCAGTTCCACATCATGACGGACAACGACCTGTTCGTATTCCTTGGTTGCGGGAAGATACACCGACTTGTGGGCCAGCAAGTCAACCGGGATGTCGACGGTTCGGCCCACCAGCGCTGGACCAAGGAGCGCGAATTGGGGAATCAGCCAGCCAGCCCACAAAACGAGCCGACCTGGCCAGCGACGAGTCCAGTGGGAGGATGCGGCGCCGACTTCTCCCGCCATCCTCAACCGCTCGTTGGCAGGAAGCGCCGATCGGGGCACTCGCTCTTCCGGCCCTGACTCGTGCCGCGCTTCAGAATCTTCGTGGCCAAAGAGCCTTTCACGTGCTTCGAACACTTGACGATTTGCCCCAGACCTGTCGCGACTCCGCTTTCAAATCGGAAAGCGGCACTTTCAAACATGCATATTTCTGTTAAGAAACCGTGTGCGCCAGGTTTGGGTCTGGCGAATCGTTTTCCTCGAGGCGACGCATCGACGTCGCTTCAAGTCGCATTTCGAGTTTAATCACGTATCATCGCTCCAGTGTAGCGCGTTCCGAAGTCTTCAGCGCCAACTGCCAGGGCATGAATCAGCGACTGCGATGAATTCGACACGAAATCGACGATCCGTGACGGCGATTGCACTGCCGCAAGAGTCTGCGACGCGGTCCGGCAGCTTCCTCAATCGCCGCAATTTGATGCTGGGCGTTTTGCTCATCCTTGCGACGCTGGCTGTCTACGCTCAGGTTCGTGCGTTTGAGTTCGTGATCATCGATGACGCGCTTTACGTCGGCGACAATGAGCACGTCCGCGACGGAGTCAACCTTGAGAACCTCTGCTGGTCGTTCGCCACGTTCCGCGATGGCAATTGGTTTCCGTTGACGTGGATCTCGCTCATGATCGACGCGTCAGTGTATGGCATGTGGCCCGGCGGCTACCACATTACGAATCTGGCGCTGCACGCAGTCAACGTGCTGCTCGTGTTTGCGACTTTTTCGAGGATGACGCGACACGTGCTGCCGAGTGCGTTTGTTGCCGCGTTGTTTGCCGTCCATCCACTTCACGTCCAGTCGGTTGCCTGGATTGCCGAGCGCAAGGATGTGCTGAGCATGTTCTTTGGTCTTTGCTCTCTCTATGCCTATGTGAGTTACGCGCAAAACGGGCACGCCCGGAGGCTCGTCTGCTCCGTGTTTTTTTTCCTCTGCAGCCTGTGTTCGAAGCAGACTTTTGTCACGCTCCCGTTCGTCCTGTTGCTGTTGGACTATTGGCCTTTGGGCCGGCTTGTGCTTTGGCGCAACCATTCATCAGGCGACATTCCAGCGGTGAAGAACCAAATCAATGCGGCCGACCCAGATCGTGCGCCGTGCATGCGTCCCGACCGGAGCCTGAAACGGCTTCTGATCGAAAAAATCCCCTTCTTCATATTGAGCGCCTCGTTCTGCATCGTGGCCGCACTTGCGCAAACGCGGGGCGGAGCCGTGTTATCACTCGACGTGATTCCGCTCGGAACGCGAATGCTGAATGCCCTGGTCGTGTACCGGCTGTATCTTCAAAAGGCACTGCTTCCTTCGGGCTTGGTCGCCTATTACCCGCATCCCGCGTCGCGTTTGGGCATGGGCGACGTCGCGATCTCAGTCGTCTTTCTGCTGGCCGTCACGGCTCTAGCCGCGATCAATGCCCGACGACGCCCGTATTTAATCGTGGGCTGGCTTTGGTACCTCGGAACGCTGGTGCCGATGATCGGTCTCGTGCAGCTGAGCGGACAGCAAATGGCCGATCGCTACACCTATTTTCCACTCTTGGGCTGCTACCTCGCGATCGCCTGGCTCGTCGCATCGCTCGCGCCGCGTCTGGTGACACGCACATTTGTCCTGCCGGCTGGCGCAGCGGCAGTCGTCGCGATTTATGGATCGGTCGCGTTCGTTCAAGTGTCTCACTGGCATGACAGCATCAGCCTGTTTCGCCATGCGGTTGCCGTCGGCGAAGAAAACCCCTATTCGCTGACGACGCTTGGCTGGGCGTTGGTGAATGCCGGGAGCTTCGAAGAAGCGATTCCGCCCCTGCGGCAAGCCGTCAAGTTAGCCCCTGACTTTGGCCAGCGCAATTCTTGCTGGGCTGCGTGCTGCAAAAGCAGTCGAAATTCGACGAAGCGGCCGGCCACTTCCGCGCGGCACTGGCCAGCGATGAGGGAAATGCCGCGGCCCATTTGAACCTGGGAACGATCCTGATGGCCGGGCGCGAATACGCCGGCGCCAGACGTGAGTTTGATCGCGTCGTGGAACTCGACAAGGACAACGCACGGGTCCAGGCCAACCTGGCCGAACTCTGCCTGCGGCTCCGCCACTACGACGAGTCGGTCACGCACGCCAAGCGAGGACTCGAGCTTGATCCAAGTCAGAAGCAGTGTGGCCGCCTGATCGTGATTGCCCTTCGCGATCAAGGGCGGTTGGACGAGGCCATCGACCAGCTGCGAGAATTAGTAGCCTTGACTCCCGAGGATCGGGCGTCGCAACGAGAGCTTGAACGACTTCTTTTGCAGCGCGATAGAAAACGTGGCACTGCAACGCGCTGACAGCGTGGGGGGGGCAAGCTGCGCCGGCTACGGTTTTTCGACAACCGCGGAGGACTCCCTTCGCGACCTAACGGGCGGCGAGTGAAACAACGTGTCCCGACCTACCGGACATCCTCTGACCGCTCGTCGGAATCCAGAAGTCCCGTCCCCGGTCCCGGTGTCCCGTTCGACGCCCGAGCGAGGTCGGGGGGTCGGGTCACCAATTTCGTGGGTCATCTACCTATCAAAAAAATGTGACCCGACCCCCTGATGAAAGTGTCCCGTCCCACGGTGTCCGCGTCTGCTTTCGACTTGTTGCTAAAAGGTGGCAGGACCTGCCACCTTTTCTAAACGAAGTTGTCCCGTCCCAGCTCGCGACCGCGTCCCGTCCCACATTCCGAACGCGTCCCGTCCCGCTCCTGTACAGTTTTTGATCACCCCGGGCACACGGTTTCTCACCCAGCCCCAGTACGAGCCTTCACTGTTCAAGCGGTGTCCCCCCATCGCGGAGCATCCCCGGCATTTGCGCGGGGCGGATCCATCGATTGTACCATCCCGAACACGGCCAAGCGATCCCGAGTTTCCATGCGCGCGGAGACAACTTCGCAAATTCTTTGTCGCGGACGGCGAGACCCACAGCGGAGCCGCCGCCCTTAAGCCCACCCGGATGCCGGTACCACGGTATCCCCAGCAGCTGCCCGAGTCCGACGGGCAAGGTAGTGCGTTGGGTCTTTCAGTTCTTCATCAGTACCGCGGATCGAAGATCGGCCATTGTCGGATATCCGTCGATCGCCATCAGCAGATCGGCCTCGGCGAGCAAGCATCGCAGCACGTGGACGATTCCATCGGTCCCATCGAGGGCCAAGCCCCAGGCATAGGGCCGTCCAATCCCGACGGCCGTGGCGCCGAGTGCCAGCGCCTTCACGATGTCGGAACCAGTTCGAACGCCAGAGTCGAACAGCACCGGCGCTTTCCCGGCCGCCTCCACGACGGCGGGCAGCATGTCGAGGCAGCCGATGCCGCCGTTGGCCTGTCGGCCTCCGTGGGTGGAGCAATAGATGCCATCGACGCCCCCGTCGACGGCCCGGCGGACGTCGTCGGGGTGGCATATCCCTTTCAGGAGCAGCGGCAGCTTTGTCAGAGACCGCAGCCAGGGCAAATCCGTCCACGTCAGCATCTTCCCGAAGACCTCGGTCCACAGCCTGACCGCCGAAGCGGGGTCCTGTTCGGGCGGTTTGGCCAAACGGGAGCGGAATACGGGGTCGGAGAAATAGTTTGCGAGGCAGTGACCTCGCAGCTGTGGGAAGCTGGAGCGTTCCAAGTCCCGGGGCCGCCAACCAGGAACCCACGTATCGAGTGTCACGACAAGCCCTTTCAAGCCGGCAGCCTCCGCGCGACGGACCAGACTTTCGGCGACTTCCGGGTCGGTCGGCGTATAAAGTTGGAAAAATCCGGGCGTGTCGCCGAATTCGGAAGCGACCCTCTCCAGCGGATCGACTGTCAGAGTCGAGGCCACCATCGGCACGCCCGTCTTGGCAGCGGCCTTCGCCGTGGCGAGGTCTCCATGTCCGTCCTGGGCGCAGATGCCGATGACCCCGATCGGGGCCATGAAGATCGGAGTCGGCAGCTTCATGCCGAAAAGCTCGATTGAGAAGTCCCGCCTTGAAGTATCAACCATCATCCGCGGGACAAGGCCCCACTTCTTGAACGCCGCAATGTTGAGATCCTGCGTGCGCTCGTCGCCGCAACCACCCTGGACATAGGAGACGAGCGTATCGGGCCAGGCCTCGATGGCTTTCTTTTCGAGCGTCGCGATATCGATTGGGAGTTTGGGAACGACGCCGCGCAATCCGGCCAAATAAATCTCGTCCTGGTATTGGCCGAAATACTTCATCGTCGTTCTCCCATTTCTTGTGCGTCTCGTGCTTTTTTTTGCTCAGTGAATTCCGAAACTCGGGCGGTGATCGCCACGTAAACCCGAGATCCGGCGCATCAAATTGACGTTCTTCGGCATCTGCAGCCGGCGGGCTTCGCGTGTGTGGCCACTGCGGCTTGCGAAAGCGGGCTCACCTGTCGTCCCGGCGTGGTGTTGCAGCGCTTCCCAAAGCCCCGGCGAGAGGTAGACGTTAAGTTGTCCCAGAAGACAAATCTACTCGCCCGCGACAGCTTTTCCTCGAAAGGACCGATAGAGCAGCACGAAGTACGCGCCAACCAGGATAATGCCGATCGCCCACCATGCGAGCCCTGCCTGCAAAGCATGCGTTGTTGCAGCCGCGTTCTCGGCAGTGAGGCCATCCGCCGCATCCAAGGTCGATCGCAGCCAGAATGGGTAGTTGCCAGCCATCATGGCCCCGAGCAGTCCCAATAGGAACGCGCTTGAGGACACGAAGGCTGCCAAATCTCGTTCTTCCTCGCGCCTCAAGAAATGGAAAACTCCGTAGAATCCCCCAAACATGAGCACGACGAATCCCAGCGACAACGGACGCGAGAGGAGGTTGGTGAAAATTGTGGGCTGAATTTGCCAAGTGGCTCCAGTGACGAGTGCCAAGAGGGGCACCGCCACGAGCCACGCTCTGCGTGCCCAATCCCGGCTGCGGGACTGCACCACGCCCGACGTCTTCCAGGCGAGATAGATTGCTCCGTGCGCGCTCAAGACGCAGAACGTGAAGATTCCCACCAATGTTGTGTACCAATCGAAAATCCCGGGCCGCGGGCCCGGCTGAAAGTTCGTGAAGAGGGGCATCGCAAACCAGCCGGTCGAGTCCAAGGGCACGCCGCGAATTACGTTTCCGAGCGAGGTCCCCAGCACCACCGCCAACAGTGCTGACGCGATCGCGAACGTCGTATCCCAAAACTCGCGCCAGAGTGGGTTCGCTTGCCGCGAGCGCGATTCGATCGCCATCCCCCGCAAGATCAAAAGCCACAGGACGATCATCAATGCGAGATAGAAGCCGCTGAATGCGGCCGAATAGACCCGTGGAAACGCGAGGAACATCACGCCGCCGGCCGCAATTAACCAGACCTCGTTGCCGTCCCAGACCGGCCCGATCGCCGCGAATACGGTCCGCCGCTCCTCGTCTGTCCGGGCGACAAAGCGATGCACGATGCCGGCTCCGAAATCGAATCCATCCAGGACCGCATAGACGGCAAGCATCCCAGAGAGAATCGCGAACCAGACCGCTTCCATCGGAATACTCCTACGATGCCGTCGCTGGACCTCGGGCGATCTGCTTCACCACCTGGAGCACGAATAGCAAGCCGAGCGCCAGATACAACCCCGCAAAACCCAATGTCGTAAAAACGACGTTGCCAGTGTTGACTTGCGGCGAGCCAGCCTCGGCAGTGCGCATGAGGCCGTGGATGATCCAAGGTTGGCGCCCCATCTCCGCTGTCCACCAGCCTGCCGTGGTTGCGATGTAGGGAAATGGTGCACTCAGCATCAGCACCCAAAGCACTCCGCGAGATTGCTCGAGCTTGTTTCGCCACAGCAATAGAGCCGCGATCGCCATCACCAGGGTCAGGATCGTCCCCAGCCCGACCATGATGTGGTAGGTGTAATAGAGAAGCTCGACGTTGTCGGGCCATTCCTTTTCTGGAAAGTCATTTAGCCCCTTCACGGTGCTCCCGAAGCTTCCGTAAGCCAGGAAGCTCAGAACGTAAGGCACGACGATGGGGTTCTCGAGTTGGCGCGCCTTGACGTTGGGCTGACCGATGATTGCCAGCTCCGCATCCGGACCACCCTTGAAGAGCCCCTCCATCGCCGCCAAGGTCACCGGCTGGTGGCGCGCCACCATTTTCCCGTGTTGATCTCCCGTGGGCATGGCGATCAGCACGCAAGACACGAGCCCCGCGATAACACCGAAACGCAGACAAATCCGAGCGTGATCGACGTGCTCTCGCATGAGCGACCAGTAAGCTCCGACCGATGAGACGACGAAGGAGGCCGTAATGACCGAGGCGGTCATGTTGTGTGCGTATTGCCAGAGCGCCCACGGATTGAAAACAAACTTCCAAATATCCCCGAGGTGCAGGACTCCGTCTTCGCCGACCACATAGCCGACAGGATGCTGCATGAAGGCGTTGGTCACGATGATGAAGTATCCCGAAAGCCACGTGCCCAAGCACAGGGCGATCGCGGCCCCGAGGTGTCCGCGCGGGCCCAATCGTCGCTCCCCGAAAAGAAACAGCCCGAGAAAGGCCGACTCCAGAAAAAAGGCAAAAATCCCTTCCATTGCCAGAGTCTGACCAATGAGTTCGCCCGCGTAGTTGGAGAACCGGGCCCAATTCGTGCCGAATTGAAATTCGAGCGGAATCCCCGTGACCACCCCCATCGCGAAATTGAGAGCGAAGATGTGCGCCCAGAAGCGCGCCACCTCGCTAAAGCGATCATTCCCGGTGCGAAGGGCGGCGGTCTTGAAGAGGACGATGAGCAAGGCCAGCCCCATCGTCAGCTGCGGAAACAGGTAGTGGTACGTGACCGTAAAGGCAAACTGCATGCGATGCCACAGAAGCGCGTCACCGGTCATGATGTTGTCTCCTTGTGGATCTCACGCACGAATGAACTCGGATCTCGTCGAGCGAACGGACAGGGGCGCACCCTCAGGCGGCCGTTCAATGTCGCCGCTTGAAACGACCAGGTCCCGCCTTCACCCATTCGCGTACATGGCGTCGAGGTGCTGGTGGGCCAGCTTCAACCCGGCGGGATAATCGGTTCGTCCGCCAATGACTTCGATGTAACAAGCCGCGTCGCCCTTGCTGGCCCTGGCCAAGGCGCGGTCGAGTTCTCCGAGTGTCGCAACCTTTGCGGTGAACCAGTCTTCGCAACCCAGAGCGGCCGGGAGCGCGTGATAGTTCCATTGGGCCAGATCGTTGTATTCCCAGTCCGGGTCGTATTCGAGAGCCCGCTCGATCGCGTAACCCTGATTGTTGAGGACAAAGATCACCGGCTTGAGCTTGTTACGGCCCATCGTGCCCACGTCGAGCGCGGTGAGTTGATGGGAGCCGTCGCCGGTGAAGAGCACCGTACGACGCGAGCGGTCCGCGAGGGCGACCCCCAAGGTCGCACCCGTTGCCCAGCCGATTGAGCCCCAAAGGGTCTGACAGTGAATCTCCGCTCCGTCGGGCAGGATTAGCGGCGCGATTCCGGAAGTGGACGTGCCACTTTCGATGATGATGTGATCGTTGGGTCGTAGAAATTCCTGATAGCGGGGATAGAGTGCGTCGGCGGTTATCGGGTCGCTCGCCTTGCCGCTTCGTTTTTCGAGCGCGGCTTTATGCGGAGCCCGATAGCCGAAGTTCTTGCGGACGGCAGTTGTGAGGGCGTCGAAGATGTGTCCCATCTGGACCGGATTGAAAATGCGTTCGCCGACGCGGACATAGTCGATGCCGATCGTCACCAATTTCTCCGGCGCGATTTTGTGCGAATAGGCCCCGGTATTGATATCGTGGAAGCAAACGCCACCGGCGTCGATGACGAGATCGGCCGCCTCCACGGCCCGTAGGACTTCCGGCGAAGAGGCCGCGCCCGCGTACATCCCCGCAAACTGCGGATGCGACTCCTTCAGAATCCCTTTGTCCATCGTCATGGTCGCGAAGGGACACCCCAGCTTTTCGATGAGCGCCTGCAGTTGTTTCTGAAGCCGGAAACGCCCAACGGTAAAGGCGGGAAGCACAGCGACCGAATTCGCTCGCTCGATGCGCTCAGCGAGGGCAGCGATCGCGCCGTCGAGATCCGGGCCGCTGGCGGGCTTGGGCCAGGTCGACGCGGCAACGGGATTCACAGGAACGACCGCGTAATCCGAGGCGACCAAAATGTAGGCCGGCTGACTCTCGGCGCGGGCCGTCGCGATGATGCGTTCCATTTCGCCGATGCAATTATCCGGCGTAATCACGGCCGAGACGCACGCGGCCTGTGCGGAGATGCTGGCGAAATTCTGGAATACGCCGTCGCCCAGTGTGTGGTGCGTGATCTTGTGGACGCGCTGGTGTCGCATGGTCTGCATGCCGACGATATGGAAAACGCACGACCTCTCCGCCTTCGCCCCCATCACACCGTTTAGCGCCGACAATTCGCCGACGGCGTAGGTCGTCATCAGCATCGAGCAGCCGCGAACGCGGGCGTAGCCGTCCGCCGCATACGCAGCGTCCAGCTCATTAGAGCAACCGATCCACTTGACGCTCTTGCTGCGAACCACGGCATCGCACATCCGAAATACGTAGTCGCCCGCGACACCAAAACAGTCCGTGATTCCTTCTTTCGCGAGCCGCTGGATCACGTAGTCGCCGACATTCAGCTGAGCGTTCATAACGATCTCTCTAGGAAATTGTCCAAGTGATGACAAGAAGCCAAAACGGAGCTCGTTGCCGATGTTCTTTGTCAAACAGCGGGTCATCGATTCAGGACTCCATCAAACGCGATTCTTATGCCAGTTCACGAATTTCAATCTGACGCGGAACACCAGCCGTCGGCGCCTGTCGTCTCTGGCGCACGCACAGCGAGGCAGGATATGCGGTACCCGCTCTTTAGCGATCGCGGCTCCAGACGGAAGCCGTCGAATAACGCGCGGTTGCTAAAAGTGGCTGGCGAGCTTTCGGCAATTGTTGAGTTCTCACCATGGGACCGGGCCGCGCTCGGAACGTAAGACCGGATTGGTGCCGCTAACTGGCCCCGCGCAAGCGGCCCGGCCGACGGAACGTTCGACGATCACCCCGAGTCGCTACAGAGGGCGCGAAGCTGCCGATTCGTCTCTGTCACGACAGCGCGCGCTCCTCCAGCCAGTCGACGTAGAGCCGGCGCTCCGCAAACAACCAGAGGCCGTCCACCTTCACGAAGGTGTCGAGGTACCGGAGCGAGGCGAGCATCAAGCGCCGCTTTCCGGCGTCGACAGTGATGTGATGCGCCAGGCAGTAGGCTTCGCCGGTGGCGCGATCGGCCGTCAGCGTGAAAATTGTGCTCTGTCCGAGGAAGTGCGTGGTGGCTTCGTACTTGCCCAGCTCTGCGAAGACTGGAGCGAGCGCCTCGCGCGAGTGCAGCTCTTGTGAAGGCGTCGGATCCTTCGCGTTCATGTAGACCACGAAGTGGCTGTCTGCCGTAAACAGGGACATCTGACCTTGCGCGTCGCGACGATCGGCGCAGTGAGCGTAGGCCTCGACGAGCTCCCGAATAGCGAGACGATCCGCAGCTTCGCTCGGAGAGACGGTGATGTGCTTGCTCAAATGTGGCCTCTCTCCAATCGAACCGCGTTACACGACGCCATTGACCACGTTTTGGAGCGGCTCGCCCCGGATAGCGTGCAGAGCCATTCGGGCGGAGGCTTCGCGCACGACGCGCATGGCCCGCGTACTGACCGCGGCGATGTGGCGCGAGAGGACCACGTTGTCGAGGGCCCGGAGCGGACTATCGGGAGGCAGCGGCTCCGTCTCAAACACGTCCAGTCCGGCGCCGGCGACCTGGCCGTTCCGAAGTGCCGCTAGGAGCGCCTCAGTGTCTATGAGCGCGCCTCGGCCGACGTTCGCGAGGAGCACGCCCGGCTTCATCCGCGCCAGGCTGTCCGCGTTGAGGAGGTGCCGTGTCTGGTCGTTGAGCAGGCAGTGGAGAGTGACCAGGTCAGCGGTGGCCAGCAATGCGTCCAGCTTGGCCGGCTCCGCGCCGGCGGCCCGGATGGCCTCCTCCTTGGTGAACGGGTCCGCAACCAGGACGCGCCCACCGAAGGCCACGAGTCGCTGGACCACGGCTCGGCCGATACGGCCGAAGCCGACCACGCCAACGGTCATTTCCCCGAGCGTTCGCATTTGCTGTTCGGGCACGGCCAGACCCCAACGGCCGGCGCGTATCCGATTGTGATTCGGCAGCACTTGCCGGGTGAGGGTGAGGATCAGAGCCAGTGCATGATCGGCCACCTCGTCGGTGCCGTAGTCGGGGACATTGCAGACGGGAATCCGCTTTCGCTGGGCTGCCTCCACATCGATGTTATCGTAGCCGATCCCGTTGCGAACAATTGCCTTCACGTGGCGCATGTTTTCGATGATCGGCGCCGTCAGCGGCGCAAACTGCGTGATGATTGCGTCGGCGCCGCCCGTGAGCTCCATGAATGCGGTCGTCTGGTCAGGCTGAGCCAAGACCACGTCGCATCGTGCCGGCTCCAGTATGGCTCGCTCGGGGTCGATGTTTGGGAACGAGCAATCGGTGATGACGACGGTGGGCATCGACTGTGATCCTTAGTTCGACGACGTGCGCTGCCTTGCGGCATCACTTCGTCAAGTTCCTTAGTGTTTTGAGGTCGTCGACGACGTACGCCATGGAGGCCCGTATGCCCTTGCCCTGGCGGAGAGGAGCCAAGTCCGAAAGCTCTTCGCCTCTGCAGACCGGAAGCGTGAGCGAACCTTCACCGATCCAGGCTTGCTCAATTTTCACGTCGTGAGGCACATTCTCGACAAGCTCATGAACGGCCGGCTTATCTTGCTTGTCAGCCGCGAGACGCGGACAGTGGAGCAGGGTGACGATCGGCCTCTGCTTCAGCAGCGCCAGATCGGTCACCGGCTCTTTCAAAGTCACGAGCCCCTCTGCCAGCCGCTGCCCGGCCGCGGTGATTGAGCCTGCGAACTTCGACCCCGGCGCGAGGGCGGGGCCCGCTTTACCCGTTGCCGCGTAGTATCGAGTCTGGAAGACCTGGCCGAGCCGCTTCGGATAACCCTGAGTCCAACCTCGGGCGAGCGCGGCATCGTTGTCGACAAAGATGTAGGGGCAATACGAAACCGGCTTACTCTCGTACAGCGCGTCCACGAGCAAAAAAAACTCGCGGTACTGGTAGCGGGCCGGATCGAGATATTCCTCGTTTTCGCCGCTGAACTGCCAGTCGTAGAAAAGCGCGTTGCCGTGACCCTTCGCGGCGGGGTCGGGCTTAAGCCCGTTGGGCAGGACAGCGGCGACCGCGCTCGGGTCCGACCAGAACTCGATATTGAGGAAATCGGCCGAGTAGTACCACGGCGGCGGAGGATTCAGGGTCGACTTGCCCTTCGGCGTAAGCGGATAGTTGAAGCCTTTCAGCATGATCGTTCGCCTTACCACATGAAGAATGGTCGCGATCGTCGTTCCAACGCGCCTGACTATATTACGGCAGGGCAGAGACCGACGACGAGGCGACCGCTTCGCGCAGCGGCTGCTGGCTGCTGTAGGGCGGGTACCGGAGGTCGGGGTCCACCCGCGCGCCGTGGTACAGCACGCCGCGCGCGTTCGTGTAGGTGCGGAAGCCCCACTCGCCGTGGTACTTGCCCATCCCGGAGTTGCCGACGCCACCGAAGGGCAGATCGGGAACAAGCGGCTGGATCGTGCACTCGTTGACGCCCGCGTCGCCGGAGCTGGTCGAGCCCAGAATCTGCTCCACCACGTGCTCGTCTTCCGCGAAGACGTACAACCCGAGGGGGCATGGCCGGGCGTTGACGAAGTTGATCGCCTGTTGGACGCTGTCTACCTCCAACACCGGCAGGATCGGGCCGAAGATCTCTTCTTGCATTGCCGGTGACTCCGGCGACACGTTCACCAGAACTGTCGGTTCGATGTACTTATCAGACCGATCGTGTCGGCCGCCGTGATAGATGGTCCCGCTCGCGAGCAGTGCTTTTAGCCGGTCGAAATGGCGCGTGCTGACGATCCGACCGTAATCCGGACTCTTCTGCGGGTCATCCCCGTAGAAGTGAAGGATCGACTCCTTCAGGTGTTCGAGGAACTGCTTCGCGACGTCCTTGAGTACGAGAACATAGTCCGGCGCGGTGCAGGTTTGGCCGGAGTTGTTCCAGCGGCCCTGTGCGATGCGCCGCGCCGCGACCCGCAGGTCGGCGGACGAGTGGACGATGGTCGGGCTCTTGCCGCCGAGTTCAAGCACCACGGGCGTCAGGTTTTTCGCCGCGGCGGTCATGACCACCTTGGCGACCGCAGTTCCACCGGTGAAGAAGATGTGGTCCCACTGCTGTTCCAAAAGCGCTGTCGTCTCGGGCACCGCGCCGAGGACAACGGAGAACGCGTTGCTGTCCAGGTACTCCGGCACGAGCCGCGCGATCGCCTCGGCGCATGCCGGCGCCACCTCCGAAGGCTTGACGACGGCGACATTCCCGCCAGCAATCGCGGCGATTAACGGGGAAAGAGTGAGCATCAACGGGTAGTTCCACGTCCCAATGATGAGGCCCACCCCCAGCGGGTCGAACTGCACCTTGACATGCGCCGGTTGCAACACGCGAGGCGCATCGGCGGAGACCGGTTTCATCCACTCCCGCAGGTGAGACAGCGCGTGGTCGGCGTCGGCGGCCAGGAACTTCACGTCGGTTGCATCGGCATCGGTGCGGTTGCGGCGGAGGTCCGTCCACAGCGCCGCGTGGAAGTCCCCAGCGCGTTCGGTCATCATCGCCCTCAAGGCGGTCAACTGGCTCTTGCGCCACTCCACAGAACGGGTCGTTCCGGTCCGGAAATAGGCGCGGTGCCGGGCGACGAGATCGGAAAAGTCGGGCGTACTCATGGATCAATCCTCGGTCGTTGTTGGTGGATTGGATCGTCGGGATCGCCGTTCGCGATTCTTGTGCCACGCCCAAATTTCAACTTGACTCGCGGATTGGTGTCTCTTCGCATCCGCTGAGCAATCCGCTGTGGCGGCTTTGGCCGTTTCACCTCCGGCTTGGGCGACAAGGATTGAAACGTGCTGGAAGCGAATGACGAGTTTTCGGCAATTGCCGAACTCTCGTCACAAAGACGGCGCCGCGGTCCGCGGGGGTGTGGAAACGCCTACAAAACAGCAATGCGCCGGTCTAAACTCAGGAGTAGGTCGGCATGGCATCCGAGGCCTCAGCGTTTCCCGGCGGATGGCGCGTCATGGCACCCACTTCGATGAGCGAACAAGCGCAATCGCTTCCCTCAGCCGACGATTTGCAGCGCTTGGTCGACACGGCCCCGGCGTTACTCCACGCCGCGCAACCTGATGGGAGCCTGGACTTTTGCAATCAAGGCTGGCTCGATTTCTTGGGGGCCAGGATGCAGGAACTCCAGGGCTGGGGTTGGGCTAGCTGGGCCCATCCCGATGACCTTCCGCCGTTCGCAGACAAATGGCGAACCTGCCTGAGCACTGGACAGTGCTTCGAGGCTGAGTCACGAGTCCGGCGGGCCGACGGGCAGTTTCGCTGGGTTTGGATGCGCAATGTTCCCTTGCGCGACGAGAGCAGCCGAATCATCCGGTGGTACGGAGCCGGCATCGACATTGAAGATCGCAAACGCGCTGAGGAGACAATCCGACGTGATGAAGAGGCATTGCGGCGAAGTGAGGGATATCTCGCGGAGGGGCAGTCTCTGACGCATACCGGGAGCTGGGCGTTTAACCCGAGCGGCGTCTTCGATTTCTGGTCGGATGAGACTTACCGGATTTTTGGATTCGATCGGACAAACCCGTTGACACTCGATGGGTATCTTGCTTGCGTCCATCGCGACGATCGCGCCGAGACCGCGGCAATCCTGCAGAAGATGGTTGCAGAGGGTTGCGACTGCGATCACAAATACCGCGTTGTCCGGCCGGGCGGCGAGTTGCGGTTTGTGCGGTGTGTGGGGAGAGCCGTCCGGGAAAACGGAGTCGTGACTCAACTCGTCGGCACCGCGATGGACATCACTGAGCAAGAGCAAATGACGCTGGAGCTGCGGCGCAGCGAGGCCTATCTGGCGGAGGCCCAGCGACTCAGCCACACGGGGAGTTTTGGCTGGAACGTAACGAGGAATCAAATCTTTTGGTCGGACGAAACCTTCCGGATCTTTGAACACGACCGCACGAAGATCAAACCAACCCTGGAAACGGTGATGGAACGAATTCATCCCGATGACAGGAAGTTCGTTCAAGAGTCGATTGATCGCATTCTCAGAGACCGAAAAGGCTGGGATCTCGAGCACCGGTTGGTGATGCCGAATGGTGCGATCAAGCATCTGCACGTTGTCGGCAATCCGCTGGTCAACGAGTCAGGCGAGATTGAGTTCGTGGGATCCGTGATGGATGTCACGGACTCGAAGCGGGCGTTTCGGGAGATCCAGGAACTCAAGGATCGGCTTTACAAAGAAAACATCGCCCTCAAGGAAGAAATCGATCAGGCGTCCATGTTCGAGGAGATCGTGGGCTCTTCCGAGCCTCTGCGGCGCGTTCTCGCGCATGTCGCGAAAGTCGCGCCAACCGACTCCACCGTTCTGATTACAGGTGAGACGGGAACCGGCAAAGAGTTAGTGGCTCGCGCGATCCACAAGCGATCGTCCCGCTGTGGGCAAGCTTTCGTTCGCGTGAACTGCGGCGCGATTCCACAATCCCTGATCGGCTCAGAGCTGTTTGGCCACGAAAAGGGGGCATTTACTGGCGCAACGCAACGACGGCCCGGCCGATTTGAACTGGCGGACGGCGGCACACTCTTTCTGGATGAAGTCGGGGAGTTGCCGCTGGAAACGCAAGTCGCGCTTTTGCGAGTGCTTCAGGAGCGCGAGTTCGAGCGGGTGGGAGGATGCGAACCCGTCACAGTCGACGTGCGGGTCCTCGCCGCCACAAACAGGAATCTCCAAGAACGCGGTCAGCGACAGAACATTCCGGGAGGATTTGTACTACAGGCTGAATGTCTTTCCGATCCACGTGCCCTCCCTTCGCGAGCGCGCGGATGACATTCCGCTCTTGGTCCAGTATCTGGTCGAGCGTTACGCGATCAAGGTCGGTAAAAGGATCGAAAGGATCGAAAAACGGACGCTCGAACTGCTCCAGATTTACCATTGGCCCGGCAACATCCGCGAGTTGCAAAACGTGATCGAGCGGGCCGTGATTCTTTGTGACGGAAACGTCTTGTCCGTTGAGGAGCTCTGTCGCGAACAGCCCGCGCCGTCCACACCATCCGGTCCCCTCGTGACTTCGCTCGTCGATCAGGAGCGCCAGCTAATCGAGTCTGCCTTGTCTGAATGCGGTGGACGAGTCTCGGGAGCCTCCGGCGCCGCTGTGAAACTCGGAATTCCTCGATCGACTCTCGAGTCGAGAATCCGAAGTTTGCAGATCGACAAATATCGGTTTCGATCGCGCTAAAGAGCGGACAGGGGATCCAGAGCCGGCACGAGCAAGCTCAGATCTCCACGGCAGGTGCATTGGTTGCCGATGTTTCGACAATTGGCGGATAGTCACCACTCGAATCGAGAACGACTTGCCTGGTCGACAGCGGGTTGCTTGCTCCACGTTGAGAGCCGCCTCTGCCCACAAGCTTCGCACCTGGAAACGCGACCACCTCGCAGTCAACGTGGCAATCGCTGATTCAATTGCCGCTTCGAGCAGCCAGCGGTCGACCAGTCAATGACTTAAAACGATGCTTGTCGATGTCCAGCGCGCGGATTTTCGATTCTAGGGTCGACCGCGGCATTCCGAGCTTAGCAGCCGCACCAAAGGCCCCATAGACTCGGCCTCTGCACGAGGCTAGCGCGGATTCGATCGTCTCACGCTCCTTCTCCGCTAGCGATGCGTAGAGTGGAGTTGGTCGAGCCGTTCCTAGGGACGGTTGACTTGGCAGCCAGGTCTCATCGACCGACAAGATGTCTGAATCGCTCAAAATCACGGCCCGCTCAATTACATTCTGGAGCTCACGGACGTTGCCCGGCCAGCGATACCTTTTCAGCAGTTCCATTGTCCGCTTCTGAATCCGCCGGACCTTTTTGCCCGCCTGCTGTGCATTACGCGCCGTCAGGTACTCGACCAACAAGGGAATATCATCGATCCGTTCGCGCAGCGACGGCATCTGGATTGGAAACACGTTGAGTCTGTAGTACAAGTCCTGGCGGAATCTCCCGTCGTTCACGGCTCCTTGCAGATCGCGATTGGTGGCTGCGAGCACTCGAATGTCGACGGTGAGTGGTTTGGTGCCGCCAACGCGCTCAAACTCGCGCTCTTGAAGCACTCGCAAAAGGGCGACCTGCGTCTCCATCGGCAGCTCCCCCACCTCGTCGAGAAAGATTGTTCCGCCATCGGCCAACTCAAAGCGGCCCAACCGTCGCTGGGTGGCGCCGGTAAACGCCCCCCTTTCGTGGCCAAACAGTTCAGACCCTATCAGCGACAGCGGGATCGCACCGCAGTTGACGCGAATAAAGGCTCTGCTCGATCGGCTCGAACGCTTGTGGATTGCCCGAGCGACGAGCTCTTTGCCGGTTCCCGTCTCGCCGGTGATGAGAACCGTCGAATCAGTGCGTGCGACACGCGCAACATGCGCAAGCACGCGCCGGAGGGGTTCAGATGACCCCACAATCTCCTCGAACATGGACACCTGATCGATCTCCTCCTTAAGCGCGATGTTCTCCTTGTAAGACCGATCCTTTCGATACGGCTCACCCCAAAGTTGGGTTTCGGTCGCATCGATCGCGGAGCAGGCGAATTTGGTGTCGCCTGACCCGTTCACGAGGCGGTGGCTTACCGCTCGCGTACGCGCCGAATTGTCGGAGGTCAGCAGTCGATCGTCGAGATGCGGTTCCCGCGGCTGTGGATGCGGGCAGAGCCCATTTGTGAAACGAAGAGTGCAGTGGCTGATTACCCGATCGGATCCCGCAGCGATTGGAGGTCGGGCGAAAATGCTCGGAGCCATGATCGCAAGTCCTTAAGTCGTCCTAACGGAGTGAAAGGACAGCGACTCGGGTCGGAGCACCCATCACAGGCTGGTCGTCGCTCAGTCCTCTCTCAGCGACCAGTTCTAAGCGTGGGTGCTGGACACGGGGCATGGTAAAATTCGGCGAGCCCCCCCTCATTTAAGCGGCTGGGGTGGACATCAGCTTCGACCGCCGTTGGACAGCCGTTCTGGACTTTCCCCTGTGACGAATGACGAGCACACAACGGGTGCGATCCAGCTCTATCTGGACGCGCTTGATGGAAAAACACCTCCCGAACCGATCGTGCGTGCCTTGCTGGAACGGTCGGTGCGCCGTTTGCAGTTGCTTTGCACGAATTTGCTTTACCGCAAGTACCGGCGGCTCACGATGCCGCCGCTTAACTTGCAGCCCGATGAAATGCTCGACGCCGTTGTCGAACGGCTGCTCAAGGCCATGCAATCGATCCGCCCTCAAACGGTGCGACAGTTTTTCGGCCTCGTGAACCAGCACATGCGGTGGGAACTGAACGACTTGGCTCGCCGATTAGACGAAGACATGACCGTCGTCGGGCTGCATGAGGGAGCGGCACGGGCGCCGACAAGCAGCGGATCCGAGCTCACGCCGGACGGCCGCCGCATCCTTGAAGCGATCGATCATCTCCCAGAAGAAGAGCGGGAGGTTTTCGGCTTGGTTCACATCCAGGGGCTCACGCACACCGAGGCTGCCGAACTTTTGAAAGTCTCCACAAAAACCATTCAGCGCCGCTTGAATCGTTCCGTTCTACTTTTGAAGAGGGAATTGGATGATCTTCGGCCAACCGACGGTGGCGAGGGCAGCGATGGCCGATGATCCCCGCGTCGAAGCACTTGTGGAAGAGCTTCTGAACTCAGGTGCGGACGCCGAAGAGATTTGTCGCGACTGTCCCGAACTACTGCCCCTAGTCCAAACGGAGTGGCAGCGCGTCCGCGAGATTCAAACCGAACTGGGAGTGCTCTTTCCAGACGCGGCCGTCCCCGACGGCGCCATCCCTGGGGCAGCGTCGGCGAGTCAAGTGCCGAAAATCGCGGATCACCAGGTTCTTGAAGTCCTGGGCCACGGTGGAATGGGTGTCGTGTACAAGGCCTGGCACCTGCGCCTCAATCGACCGGTCGCGGTGAAGATGCTGCTTGCTGGTCCCTTCGCCCGGCAAAAAGAACTCGAACGCTTCGTACGCGAAGCGCAGGCAGCGGCTGGTCTGAACCATCCGAATATCGTGCAGATTTACGAGGTGGGGAACGCCGAGAGCCGACCCTACTTCACGATGGAGTTCGTTGAGGGAGGAAGCCTGTCGCAAAAGCTCGCGGGCGTCCCTCAGCCGGTTCGTCAGGCGGCGGCTCTGACGGCCACGCTCGCGGAAACGGTTCAGGCGGCACATCAGCGTGGCATCATTCATCGGGATCTGAAACCGGCGAACGTCCTGCTCACAGGCGCGGGCGTCCCAAAAATCGCCGACTTTGGACTCGCACGGCGCATGGAAGAAGCAGCAGCGCTGACGCAGAGTGGTACCCCACTGGGGACACCGAGCTACATGGCTCCTGAACAGGCCGGAGGTAAATCCAGCGCGATCGGCCCAATGGTGGATGTCTATGCGCTTGGGGCGATCCTGTACGAACTGCTGACGGGCCGTCCTCCGTTCCGTGGGGAATCGGGGGCGGAAACCGTGCAGCAAGTGCTTCTTCAAGAGCCAGTGGCACCGTCGCGGTTGAACCCCGCCGTGCCGCGCGACCTGGAGACCGTTTGTCTGAAATGCTTGCGCAAGGAGCCGGAAAAACGCTACATCAGCGCCGCGGCGCTAAGCAACGATCTCACCCGTTTCCTCGAAAGCCGGCCGATTCAGGCTCGACCCCTGAACCGGATCGCGCGGTTCGCCCGCTGGTGCCGGCGCAAACCCACATCGGCGGCGCTCTTGGCGACGGCGCTGGCATCAGTCGGCTTGGCGATCGCCGGCGTCCTATGGATGGAAAGAATGCGGGCTGAACGTCGCGCGGAGACCGCGCGGCAGGAGGGGCGCGAGTGGGAGGCAGTGGAAGCGGCGGTTGAGAAAGCGGCCATTTTCGAGCAACAGGGGCGTTGGTCAGAGGCGCTCGCGGCGCTGGAAGGAGCACAAAGTCTCCTGGACTCCTCGACACCGGAAGATCTCCTCGACCGTCTGCGGCAGGCTCGCGCCGATGCGGAGATGGTTTCCCAACTCGAGGAGATCCGGCTGCGGTTGTCGGACAGTAGGGAGAGCCAGGACACCGTCTCCGTTTCGCCCGAGAAAGTGTATGCGGACACCTTTCGAAACTACGGAATTCCTTTGCTGGCCCTGGAGCCGGGCGAAGCAGCGGCTCGGATCCGGACATCATCCATCCGTCCCACTCTCCTGGAATTCCTGCATGACTGGCTCTTTAGGGGGTCAGACGAGAGTCGAGTCCGATTGCGGGACGTTCTCGACCGGGCCGACGACGACGATTGGCGACGCGCCTTTCGGAAATCGCTCGTGAACAAGAACGCCGACGAACTCATCGTGCTGGCAGCCGAACCGGCGGCGCCAGATCAGCCCCCGGTTGTCCTCTCATGCCTGGGGGCCGCCTTGGTGGACGACAGATACAAGAACAAAGCACTGGTGCTTCTGCGCCAGGCGCAGCAGCGGCACCCCGGAGATTTCTGGATCAATTACCTCTTCGGCCAGTATTGCAGCCAAGAACGCCCGCAGGAGGCGATCGGCTACTTTCGAGTGGCAGTCGCCATCCGTCCCGCGAATGACCGAGTCCATCGGATGCTCGCGAGCGCTTTGCTCGATACCGGGGACAAGGAAGGGGCCATTGCCGCCGAGCGTGAGTCCATTGCCCGCCATCCCAATGACAAGCGCGCCAAGGAATTGGCGAACGCCTTAACTCCCAAACGCGGAATGGAGGACGTCCGCGCGGCCTGGGAGGGAAGACTCCTGAAACCCAACCCGAAGGATCACAAGTCCTGGCACGGCTATCCCCAGTTGTGCCTGTACGTCGGAAATGTGGAGGCCTACAGTATTGCCCGCAAGGCCATGCTCGAACACTTCGGCGACGTAACCAACGACTGGGTCATCGCCGAGCGCACCAGTATGGCCTGCCTGCTCCTTCCCGACTCCGGAGATGAGCTGCGACGGGCGGCCCACCTGGCAGATGTTGCGGTGACCGCCGCGGAAAAATCCAAGGATCCCGGCAATGCTTACGTGAAGTTCGTGAAAGGGCTCGCCTTGTACCGGCAGGGACGGTATGCAGAGGCACTTCCGTTCCTGCAGCAGTCGGCGTACAAACTTCTCGACCGGGCTGGTCCGCGAATGGTATTGGCCATGGCGCAGTTCCGATCCGGCTCCAGCGTCGAAGCGCGGAAAACCCTGGCGTCGGCCGTGCGGACCTATAACTGGAACGAGCCGAACCCGAAGTCGCGTCCGGACTACATTAGTATCTGGGTCAGCCATGTGCTTCGCCGCGAGGCAGAAGCCCTGATTCTGCCGCACCTGGCGGACTTTCTTCAGAGAAAATATCAGCCGGTGGACAACGACGAGCGGCTGGCGCTCTTGGGGATCTGTCAGTCTCAAGGCCTCGCCCGCGCCTCGGCGCAGCTTTATGCCGATGCATTCGCGGCCGACCCGGCCCTGGCCGACGAATTGAACGCCGACTGCCTTCGACGCGCGACGCAAGGAATCAAATTCATAGCAGGTGACCGTCTGGATGCTTTCAATGCGGCGTGCCGCTACCTCGCCGCCCGATGCGCGGCACTGGCGGGATGCGGATTGGGAAAAGACGGAGCTGATCTCAGCACGCTGGAGCGGATGCACTGGCGGCAGCAAGCGCGCAAGTGGTTGGAGGACGACCTCGCGATGTGGACGAGGATGCTCGACAGCGACTCGCCGCGGGCCAGAGGTCTCACAATTGAATTGTTGACCCACTGGGAGTCTGATTCAGAGCTTGCCGGCCTTCGCGAACCGCATGCCTTGGATGAGTTGTCCCCTGACGAGCGCACGGAGTGCCTCACGCTCTGGCGGAATGTGCGCAACGTGCTGCAAGGCGCTGCCGTACGGCAGCAAGTCCCACGGGCCGCCATGCCCGCTCCGAAACGCCCGGCTGCTCAGGGAGCAGCGGCAAGTCGGATCGGTCTTAACCAGCTTTCCTTTCACCGACTTAGCGATTGCTTTCACTAAGTCGCAACCTTTCGTGGTCAGACACGCAAGCCCGACACGAGCAAGCCAACGCTCGAGTCGAGAATCCGAAGCCTGCAGATCAACGAACATCGTTTTCGATCGCGTTGATGCGCTACGGGACGCAGTCGAGCCTCGAGCTCCTCTGGTGGCCTCCTTGATCCGGGCGCGCAAACGACATGGGGTTCCAACGAATCGGTATGGACTCGTCAATTATCACTGCCACGGCCGCCCTGCTCGGATCGCTCGCGGGCGCATCGGCGTCGATTTTCACGACTTGGCTGACGCAGCGAAATCAGCTCATCCGGGAACGGGCCGTCGAGGAGCTGCGCCGGCGAGAATTGCTGTATTGAGGAGTTCATCAAACAGGCCTCCAACTCTGTGATCGACTCCTTGGGCAATTCTTTGGACCGACCGGACAAATTCGTGCAACTCTACGCCTACCTCAGCTGCATCAGGCTTCTCTCGTCGGAACCGGTCCTCGTTGCTGCGGAAGCGTGCTGCCGGCGAATCGTCGACTTTTATTCCGAGCCGAACCTATCGGTGGATCAAATCCGCGCAACATTTGAGGAGGACAATTTCGATCCTCTGAAGGAGTTCAGCGCCGCGTGCCGCGCGGAACTTCACAAGTTCTCGCGCTAAAGTCGGTTTCAACCTGGATGCCGATTCAAGTCGCTGCCGGGGTGTATCCGATACAGTCGATACAACCGGTCCTTTGGGGGGGGCTCATGGCACGGTTGGCCACTCGCGGAGCTGCGAGCCCTTGAGTGACGACCGATGCCGGTCAAGCCCATCCGATTCGCTTTAGCCGCCGTTTTCGCGGCCGGTTGTGCTTCGTCGGCAAACCGTACGCCCGATAATCTCGCTGAACGGGTCTGCCCCCCGGGCCTCAGCACGCTCGATCCTTCGCGCGCAACGCTTTCTAACACAGTCTCGGCCAACAACAATCCCCTGCATCAGGCCGAATCTCCGTCCGGGAGTGCATCGCAAGCGATTACTCCCGTCGCCGCGACTGAAAGCTCACTGCCAGGAGGAGTTGAACCTGGTGCCGAGCTGCCCAGCGAAGGCTCTGTGCCTCCGCCTCCAATGAATGCTTCGACCGGTTCGGGCGAAACAGAGCCGGGGCAAGTTGGGAAGATCACCCTCCCGGAAGCCATCGAGACCGCATTCCGGATGCAACCCCGGTTGCGGGTCTTTCTGGAGAGCATCGATGAGGCTCAAGGCCGCGCCGATGTTGCGTTCGCACCTTTCCTGCCCACGCTCTCTGGCGGGATCTCTGGGGGCGGCTTTGATCTCGACGTGACCGGGCAGGCGCAGTCCTTCAGCTTCCTGCCTCCCGGCGCGGTCATCCCCATTGGACTCGACCTGGCGTCGGGTTATGGTCTGGCGGAAGTTAGGATGCAGTGGTTGATTTGCGATTTCGGACGTCGCTCGGGTCGCTACTGCCAGGCAGAATTGGGGGTCGACATCGCGCGATTGCAGACCGATCGCGCCTATCAGACTGTGGCCAATGAGGTCACGACGGCCTACTACAAAGTCCTGCAAACGCGGTCGCTGCGACGGATCGCCCAGGAGGCGGTCCGGCGGGCAGACGACGATCTCAGCGTGGCGCGCAAGCTCGAGAAGGGCGGCGTCATCGAGCGCGAACAGGTCCTACGCGTCCAAGTGCAGCTGGCCCAAAGCCAGCGTCAGCTGGAAAACGCCGACGGAGCCGTCGAAATCGCGATCGCAGCGCTCAACCTCGGCATGGGGATGAATGTCACGTCTGCGACTGCTATCGCCGAAATTGGCGAGATTCCACCTCTGCCGAACTCACTATCCGAGTGTTTGCAAGCGGCCGCCACGCAACGACGTGAGCTGGATGTCGCCCGCACTTCGGTGCAGGTCGCGCACGAGGGGACGCGGGTTGCGAAGGCCGACTTTCTACCCAAAATTGTTGCCGAAGGCGATTACTTCAATTTTGAGCAGGCGACTCCGCGGGCCAATCTCGGTCTGGGCCTGGGCTTCATCAAATTGGAATGGGGCCTGTTCGAAGGAGGTCGGCGCGTGGGCGAGCTGCGGGTTGCCGATTCCAAGACACGCGCTGCCATGGCGCTCGCCGATTCCATTGCCGACACAATCAGCTTCGAGACCGTCGAGGCTTACCGACAGTCGATCACCGCCTTTCGGGGCATCGACCTTGCGAAGCCGGCCGTCACCCAAGCACGGGAAAACTATCGACTGGTCAAAGCAAGAGCCGCGCAGGGTGACGCGACCCCCACGGAGATAACCGACGCCGAGACGGCTCTCACACGCGCTGAGCAGGATTATCTCAACTCGACCTACGAGTATTTGACGGCGCGAGCCCGACTCGACTACGTCATGGGTCAAAACCCGGGTCGAACGGGTGGCTAGGCGACGGCCCTTCAGAATCTCTGTGCCGCTTCCGCTACGCCGCCTTCTTACGCGGCCAGACAAGCAAGACGGCGACGCACAAGCCAATCCCACCGACAATGAGACTCAGAAACTGCAGGCCGCGCTGAATTCCCATGGCCACGGCCTCCGTCTTCGCGAATCCTCCCAAAACCGTAGAAGTGTCTTGTGTGAGCTCGGGGCCTTCGACTCCCCGTTGGCGGTAGTAGTCGGCCACTCGTGCGGAGGACTCTTGGCCTTCCGGGCTGTTTTCATGCAGGTTCAGCCGCTGCGCGTCGACCGCGCGGTCGGTCCATGCGGAGACTGTCACGCTCGTCATCGTCGGAATCACGATGATTGGAACAATCAAAGCCACGACCGCAAGCGCACCGGCGTAAAGCGCATCGCGACGATCCAGCGCCTCGACTTCGTCCTGGAGGAAGCTTGGCGGCAGCAGACCCAGAAACAGCCCCCAACAAGCCATCATCAGCGCGATTCGTTCCTTGCTCGTGAAATTGTCGCACGAGGCCATCCACCACAGGCACGCGGCGCAGCCGACGATACTCGCGAAGAGCCAGAAATGCCGCAACGACTGTCGATGAAAATAGGTCGTCAAACAAGTCGAGACTGCCATTGCGACCGTCGCCGGAGCCAGGATCCACCCAGCGACCACACGAGGATAGTCGCGCAGCTCGACAAGATAACTTGCCATTAACGTCATGACTGCCAAAAGCTGTACCAAGAGCAGCATGCGACAGCACATGGCTAAGACGTAAACCCGAACGCGGAAAATTCTGCGGAGGTGCTCGTCGGCACTGAGCCCGGCAGCAACCCAAGCGGTCAGAACGACCGGTAGCACGAGGGCAAGGACGGCAACAATGGTGAATTCATTCGACGTCCAGCCGCCCCATTTCCGGTACCATCCGAAGCTGAACGCGAGACTGACTGCCCAGCCCACCAACAAAGTGACGGCGATCCAGTCAATGTGTAGCGGGATTGGTTTCCGCGGCCGATCGGGTCGAATGAAGGATCGCACCAGAGGTATCGCCAAGAGCGCAAAGGGAATGTTGATCCAAAAAATCCAGCGCCAGGAAAACGCGTCGTTGATGAGTGCCGTCACGAGGGGCGTGGTGGGCCGCGTGGCATAGGCGACGATTCCGTAAAAACCAATCGCCACGATCACCATGCGATCAAACTGCCGATAGAGGGTGGCGCGACAGAGGATGATCACCAGGCCCTTGCCAATGCCTTCGATGAGTTTCGCCACCGAGAGCGACGGGACGTCCGACGCTGCTCCGCAGAGAAGATTGCCGAATGCAAACCAAACCAAACCGATTTGGAGCATGATCCGTGCGCCGAACCGAGGCATGGCCCAAAGGCCGGCGAAGACCCCGTACAAAGTTGCCACGCCCCAACACACGTCCGTCCAAATCATGGCGTACTTGTCACCCTCAATACCTTTGCGGATGACGTCGGAAGTGACATCGGTGAGGACCAGGGTCTGGTAGACGGTGGCCAGGATCGGGACAACCGCGAGAGCGGCCAGCCAGAGACGCTCTGTCCGCGTGAGTCGGCTCGGGTTGTGCGATTGTGGGCGACTGCGGCGTGATCGTCTTCAGCTGACTCATTTTGCCTCACCAGACGGCGGAGCCGGAATTCGGTCGCTCGGACGCCGATTGAAGCGCGTCTCAAGGTCTGCCATTTCACTGGCTGCGCGCTTCGCCCACTCCGGGTCGCCTGCTCCGTGACTGATGATGGCCCGGACCGAGAGTCCTGCTTGCAGCTTGGGCCAGCGGTCGTCCTTTTCGATCTGAATTCGCACCGGCACGCGCTGCACGACTTTTGTGAACTCGCCGGAAACGACGTTCCGCGGCATCAGCGCGAACTCCGCTCCGGTCGATTTGTCGATCCAAACGACTCGGCCCCGGAACGGCTCAGCGAAGGCGTCGATTTCGAGCTCAACTGAATTCCCGGGAGCCACACCGCGCAGCCGTGTCTCTTCCAAGTTCGCCGTTACGTACATCAGGTCGGCGTTGTACATACTGAGAATCGGAACGCCGGCCGAGGCAAAATCACCGAGGTGACGGTAGAGCTTCACGATGACGCCAGGAAATGGAGCATGAATTTGCGTGTATTTGAGTTGATCCTCTGCGGAAGTCAGCGCCCGCTGCGCCTCGGTAACGTTCTCTTTCTTGACGGCCGTCAGCAGTTCCATTTCTCGGATCTGGGCGTTGCCGGTCTCAGCGAGGTCAACTCCACTTGCCGCCTTCAGGGTTGTTTTGTCAGCAGCTTCTAAAGTGCGTTTCGCGACTTCGATCTGCGTTCGCTCGGCCTCCGCCTTAGCGAGCTTCGCTGCCGCCAGGTTACGCTGTGCTTCTGCAGCGTCTTTCGAGCGGGTCACCTCTTGGGAGCGTCGCAAAGGGACGGCCTCCTGCTTGTAGAGGGTCGAGAACCTCGTGTACTCCTGCTGCGCCAAAACGAGATCAGCGTCGGTGGCGGCTAAACCCGCCCGCGCCTCGTCGACGCCTTTCTCAACGCTGTCGATGGTGAGCTTCAGAGCCTCCTTCGCGCGGGCCTGGTCCGCCTGGGCGGCGGCGTGCGAGCGCCGGGCAATCTCGATTTGAATTGGGACTTCCTGCTTGAGCCGGTCGAGCGCGGCCTTTTGACGCCGCAATTCCGCCTCCGCTCCGTCCAGCTTGCTGCGCGCTAGTTCGACCTGATCGCGATAGGGAACTGGATCGATCTCGGCAAGCAGCTGTCCCTTTTCAACGCGGTCATTCTCTTCGACCAGGTAACGGACCAGGTCTCCGGACACCGACTGCGGTGCGACGTTTACGATATGTGCCTCAATGAACGCGTCGTCCGTCATCGAAGAGGTGGCTCGATCAATTGCCCATCGAGCGATAATCACAATGGCGATGATCCCAAGAGCGGAGACCAATAGGATGGGCCAAAATCGCCACCGGGTTTTTTTTCCGACGGTTTCTCCCGGCGGCGCCGCCGTTTGTGCAGGCGGGACGGGGGCTGCCCCGGCTGGCGGAGCTGCCGAAGTGGAACTCACTGATTGCGTACTTGGCGGGCCAGCCACGAGGGCCTCCTGTCGCGCAACAACCGGGCTCAATGCATCGTCCACAACTTGTGGGCTGTCGGGCCTTAAAGGTCAGCCTAATACGGCCCCGGGGCTACGTTCCAGGAGGGTTTGCCGAAAACCCGACAATTGTCGAAAAGTCGTCACTCAGGCGCGTTCGTGCGGTGAGTCCGACTGGACCTGGCCGGCGAGAGTCGATTGGATCAGCTTTGCGCGTTCCAGATCGACGTTGGTCTTAAGCACCGTACCGCCCAAGCCCTGGATCGTGTGCAGAACAACGTCCATGTCGCCTTCTTCATCGAGGACGAACAGCGCGGACGTCCCCGGTCGCATCAACTTCTCAATTTGTCGAATGAAGTCGGCGCTGATCCCCGACTGGGCGGCCCACGCCAGCGTGCCAGCACCGCCGACGAACGCGCCGATTGCGGCGCCTGTTAACGGCGCGGCAACGATAAGGCCTGCGAGAAAGCCGGCGGCGGAGCAGCTCAAGATGTTCCCGACAGCTGGAAACTGCTCATGATCGAGCGTGAACGAGCCATCGGGATGCCGCGCGACAACGGCGGCGTCCTCTAAGATCAAGTACCTCCCCGCGTTACCGGGATTCCACGCGAGGCGGGTAATCTCATCCCGAACAGCGCTAGCCCTGCTGATGTCGTCATAACCGATGGCCCACAAATGGGAGGTATCCGCCATCGCTCGTCCCTCTGTAGGGTTTTCAGAACCGTTGCGGAGGAAACCGCAACATACGTGCCACGTCGCCCAATCACCGACTTGACGAAAATTCGACAACTGCTGACATCTCGCCATCAGCAACAGCCGAGAACGGCCCAACGCTCAGCGTAACACGGGGCGGCACCTTTGTTGCAACTGTCGACTGAAATGATCCTGAGAATCGTCGAAGAATCCGACGACGAAAAAATGCTGCTGCGACTTATCGGCCGCATCGAGTCGGAGCACTTGCACGACCTCGAAGCTCAAATCGCAAACGAGACGCGCACGATCGTGCTCGACTTGAGTGAAATCAAGCTCGTTAATCAGGCCGCCATCCGCTTCTTGCGGCTCAGCGAAGACAGCGGAATCGAGCTGCGAAATTGCCCGGCCTACGTTCGCGAGTGGATCCGCTTGGAGCGGCGAGGCGGGGGAAAGGTCGAGTGACGTTTCCATCGCGCAAAATTGCAGGGCCCGACGTGGTGGCACAAAACCTGCAAGTGTCGCGAGATCACTGAAATGCATTGCGAGGATTTGTCGTGTCCGAGCGAACACCCACTGTCGTGATCGTTGGCGGAGGCTTCGGCGGCCTGGCGGCTGCGAAGGCGCTGCGAAAGGCGCCCGCGCGTGTCTTTCTGATCGACCGCACGAATCACCATCTGTTTCAGCCTCTCTTGTATCAAGTTGCAACGTCCGTATTGACGCCCGAGCAGATCGGTTCGCCGCTGCGAGGAATCTTGCGGAACCAGAAAAACACGACGGTGATCCAGGGAGAAGTAAAAGGCGTCGACAAGGAGAGCAAGCGCGTCTTCGTCGATTCGGCAGATCGCCAAGATGTGCCGCTTGCTTACGACTATCTCATTCTGGCGACCGGCGCGAGTCACAGTTATTTCGGGCACAACGAATTTGAGAGGTATGCCCCGGGTTTGAAGAGTCTCCCCGACGCCGTCGCCGTCAAGAACAGGATTTTGGCTGCGTTCGAACAAGCCGAGGCGGAGGACGATCCCAGTCATCATCGGGATCTTCTGACATTTGTCCTGGTTGGCGCCGGGCCCACCGGTGTCGAGCTTGCCGCTGCGATCGCAATTTTTGTGGGGAGCGCGCTCAAATCCGAGTTTCGTCGCATCGACCCGACGTCGGCCAGAATCGTGTTGGTCGACATGGCGAATCGGGTCCTCGGTCCTTTTTCGGAGAAGCTTTCTGCAGCGGCAAAGAAACGGCTCGAGAGTTTGGGCGTGGAGGTCAGGCTGGGAAACGGCGTCGAGCAGATCGATGAGAGCGGCGTAATCGTCGCTGGAGAGCGAATCGCGGCAAAGACCGTCATTTGGACGGCCGGGGTGACGCCGTCTCCGGCCGGCAAATGGCTGGGGGTCGAAACGGATCGCGCGGGGCGAGTGCGGGTCGGCAAGGACGTGTCTGTACCCGGGCATCCCAATGTATTTGTCGTCGGCGATACCGCGTCATTCGAGCAAGATGGAAAGCCCTTGCCGGGCGTCGCGCAGGTCGCAATGCAGCAGGGACGTTACGTGGGAAAGTCGATTCACCGTCGGATTGTCGGCCGAACGCAGCTCCCGCCGTTTCGCTATTGGGACAAAGGGAACATGGCGGTGGTTGGCAAGGGTTTTGCCGTCCTGCAAAGCGGCAAGGTCCAGCTGAGCGGTCTACTTGCCTGGCTCGTCTGGGCGGCAGTGCACCTGCAATTTCTCGCGCAGCGGAACCTGCGCGCGGCCGTCTTTCTGCAATGGGTCTGGACCGGCATCACCGGGCAGCGCGGTTCTCGACTGATCTTGAATTCTCACACGCCGCGATCCGAAGGCATGTCTCCGTCCGATGCTCATTGGAACGGGTCCACGAAGCGGTCGTCTCCGGACACGGAACCAGCTTTGAAGCGAGGTGGCCGGTGAGCGACATCATGACAGAACGATCTGGAAGCATCTTCCAGATTCAGTTCAACCGGCCGACCAAGAAGAACGCGATGACGTCGGCTATGTACGTCGGGCTCGCGGATCTGCTCAATCAGGCCCTCGGCGACGAGGGCATCCGGGCGGTGCTCTGGCATGCGGCGGGCGACTCGTTCTGTGCGGGCAATGATGTCGAGGACTTCCTGAAGAATCCTCTAGAGGCCGGCGAAACCCCACAGTCGCGCCTCATGAAGGCGTTTCTCAGTTTTGATAAGCCCCTGATCGCGGCTGTGCAGGGCTTCGCTGTGGGAGGCGGGGCCACCATGCTGACCCATTGCGACTTCGTCTACGCTGGGCAGAGTGCCAAGTTCCAAATGCCATTCATCAACCTGGCTTTGGTCCCCGAATTTGGCACAAGCTGGTCCCTGCCGGCACACCTTGGGTACCTCCGCGCCGCCGAGTTGATTCTTTTGGGAACCCCATACGACGCGAAGCGAGCACTCGAGCTGGGCCTGGTGACCTCCGTCGTGCCGGACCAGGCTCTCTTAACGACGGCAACTCAAACAGCGCAGAAGTTAGCAGACCTGCCCTCTGATGCGCTTCGTGCCTGTAAACGGCTGATGCGTCAGTCTTACCGCGAGCAAATTGAGAAAGCGATGCGACTCGAAAACGACGAGTACCCGCCACGGCTTCGGTCAGCAGATGCCAAAGAGGCGCTGACGGCGTTTCTTGAGAGACGCCCACCAAACTTCGCAAGAGCTGCAGCTTCGTGAGTTCAGACGTACGAGTCATATCCTTTTACCCACGGCAGTGTTGAGACAAGCACGGCCGTCGACGCTGACGTAAGGAAAAACCGAAATGACGACACTCTCAAAACCGAGCGAGCAGTTGAGCGTCGCGGCAAAGACAACTAAGCCGCAAAAACCTCTGCCGGCGCCCAACAGTGACTTCTACTCGCTCGCCGAAACCTTGAACGCGGAAGAGCTCGCGCTGGTCAGACAGATCCGCGCGTTCATGGAGGCGAAGGTGGCGCCGATCATCAACAAGTACTGGGCCGAAGACGCCTTCCCGTTCGAATTGATTCCCGCGTTCAAGGAACTGAATATCGGCGGCCTAGGCATGCAGGGCTACGGCTGCAGAGGGGGAAGTGCACTTCTGTTTGGCCTGGCCGCGATGGAAATGACGCGGGTGGACGCGTCGATCGCCACCTTCTTCGGCGTGCATAACGGCCTGGCGATGGGCTCGATCTACGAAGCCGGCTCCGAAGAACAGAAGCAGAAGTGGCTGCCGCCGATGGCTCGCTTTGAAAAGATCGGCTGTTTCGGCCTGACCGAGCCGCTCGTCGGTTCCGGGGCATCCGGCGGTCTGATGACGACGGCGAAGCGAGAAGGAGACGGCTGGGTCCTCAACGGCCAGAAGAAGTGGATCGGCAATTCGCCCTGGTGCGACATCTCGGTCATCTGGGCCCGCGACGTTGCCGACAACCAGGTCAAAGCGTTCATCGTCGAGAACAAGACGACCCCTGGTTTCAGCGTCGAAAAGATCCAGAACAAGATTGCGCTCAAGGTGGTCCAGAACGGCCTGATCACGATGAAGGATTGCCGCGTGCCGGAAGACCATCATTTGCAAGTCGCCACCTCCTTCCGTGACACGGCACGAGTGCTGAAGATGACGCGGTATCTCGTCGCCTGGGAAGCGACGGGATGCCAGATGGGAGCCTACGAACACGCTCTCAAATACGCACAGGAGCGACTGCAGTTCGGCAGGCCGATTGGCTCGTTTCAACTCGTTCAGGACCTCCTGGCAAAGATGCTCGCCAACGTGACGGCTTGCCAGTGCATGGTAGTTCGCACGGCACAGCTTCAGGCGGAGGGGAAGCTGGGAGACCACCACGCGGCGCTGTCGAAGGCGTTCACGACGGCCAAGATGCGCGAGACGGTCGCGTGGGCCCGGGAAATCTGCGGCGGCAACGGAATCAGTCTCGACTACAACGTCGCACGGTTCTTCGCCGATGCCGAAGCGCTCTACTCCTATGAGGGCACGTATCAGATGCAAAATTTGATCGTCGGCAAAGCGATCACGGGTCTGAGCGCCTTCCTGTAATGGGCCACATGTCGGATGGGACCGCCTCTTCTTCCTCCCCTCTCCCGTTACGGGAGAGGGGCCGGGGGTGAGGGGTCGAGGCAATCGTCCCTCCCGAAAACGCCAATTGAATCAACCGACAGCCAGGGTGCGCCTTCATAGAGGAGACATCGAAATGAGTTCGTCCGTCGCCGAGTTAACGCTCGAGAATCTCTTGTACGAGAAGAAGGGCCCGATCGCTTACGTGACGCTCAACCGTCCGAAGGTCCTCAATGCCCTCAATCAAAAGACATGGGAAAATCTGCACGCGGCCTTTGAGGACGTGCGAGAGGACCCCGCAATCCGTGGCGCGATTCTGACGGGCGCCGGCGACAAGGCGTTTATCGCGGGTGCCGACATCAGCGAAATCGCTCAAATCACGGCCGTCAAGGCCGAGCGATCAAGCAGCTACGGCCAGTCGGTCCTCGATCTCATTGAAAATCTCGGCAAACCCGTGGTTGCCGCGATTAACGGATTCGCTCTCGGCGGCGGATGCGAGACCGCCATGGCTTGCACCATCAGGGTGGCCGCCGAGAGCGCGAAATTCGGCCAGCCGGAAGTGACGCTCGGAATCCTTCCCGGCGGCGGAGGTACCCAACGCCTGCCGCGGCTGATCGGCAAGGGACGAGCTCTGCAGATCATTCTTTCCGGGGAAATGATCAGCGCGCAGGAGGCCTATCGCATCGGGCTCGTCAATGAAGTTGTCCCGGCCGCTGAGCTGATTCCGCGCTCTGAAGCGATCCTGAAACGCATCCTGGCGAACGCCCCAATCGCGGTGAAGTATTCGCTTGAGGCTGTAAATAAAGGGCTCGAATCGAGCCAGTCCGAGGGTCTGGCTCTGGAAGCGTCGTTATTCGGGCTCTGCGCCGGGACGGAAGACAAGAACGAAGGGACGCAGGCCTTTCTCAAGAAGCGGGCTCCACAGTTTCAAGGCCGCTGACACTAGGCACGGCGCGTCATGAGTAGCTCGGTCACAGTTGGACACAAGCAAAGGTGCTGGCATGGCAACTGACAATATTTTTTCCGGACTAAAAGTGGTCGACCTGGCAAGCTTCATCGCCGGCCCCAGTGCCGCGGTGATCCTGTCCGACTTCGGGGCGGACGTGGTCAAGGTCGAGCCGCCAACCGGCGACCTTTGGAGACATGGCCACCAGATACCGCCGCAGCCGCAAGCCAGCGACGCTTATCCCTTTCACCTGGCCAACCGGAACAAGCGCGGCATCACCCTCGATCTGAAATCTCCAAGCGCCGCAAAGGTTCTCGAGCGATTGGTCAAGTGGGCCGATGTGCTCATCGTCAACACGCCGCATCCCGCACGCAAACGATTGAACCTCGAATATGAAGACGTGGCGCGGTGGAATCCGCGTCTGATCTATGCGGATGTCACGGGGTTCGGCGAGAAGGGGCCCGATGCCAACCTTCCGGGATTCGACATCACGTCGTATTGGGCGCGAAGCGGCTTGTTGTCCATGACGCGCGACGCCGGCGCACCGCCGACCTGGCCGGTGGCCGGTAGCGGTGACAATGCGACGGCCGTCGGGCTGTATTCCGCAATTGTGACGGCCCTGTATCGTCGCGAGCGCACCGGCATGGGATCGAGTGTCAGAACGTCACTCCTCGCCGAAGGGGTCTGGTCGGCAAGCGTTTCGATCCAGGCGGCGCTCTGCGACGCGAAGTTCTACGGGCTGCACGACCGGAAGAATCCCGCAAATGCCGCGCTGAATGTGTACCGCGCGTCGGATGGCACCTGGTTCGTGCTCATCGTCACGCCTGACAAGTTGGCCGCCGTGGCAAAAGCAATTGGCCGTGCGGATCTTCTGACGGATCCGCGATTCTCCGATCCGGCCCAATTGGTGAAAAACATGCCGCCGCTGACCGCAATCCTCGATGAAGTCTTCGGCTCGCAACCGATGGCCCATTGGTATGAGGTTTTTAACGGCGTTCATATCACATTCGGTGCCGTGCGTGGGCCACAGGAAGTCGTCGACGATCCGCAACTGCGGTCAAACGACGTCATCGTTCCACTCGAAGGAGCCGGCGGGAAACTGAACTCGACGATCAGCAGTCCCATTCAGGTGCATGGCGTGACCAAAGTGCCTGCCCGTCGCGCTCCAGAAATCGGGGAGCACAACGACGAAGTGCTCAAAGAACTCGGCTTCCAGGACGGCGAAATCGACGATTTGCGGGCCAACGGCGTGATCTCGAGCACAAAGAAATCGCCCGCGGCCGTCGCGAGGTGACTTAAAGCACGTACGAGCTTCGGACCCTCCGAACAGTCCGACGGCCTGCGACAAGAACTCATTACGAAAGGAAATCCAATGGCTACGATCAGAAAATCGAAATCCTCGAAAGCGTCCGGCACAGCCACGCTCGCTCGTCTGTTCGTTCTCGAATTGAGCGGCAACCGTGTCCTGTCGCTGAATCCCGACGGGTCGAACGAAAAGGTCCTTGTCACCGATTGTCGGCTTCCGGACGGCATCGTCGTCGATACGGCGGCTGGACACATCTATTGGACCAACATGGGCGTGCCGAGTCAGAACGACGGCTCAATCGAGCGCGCCGACATCGACGGAAGGAATCGGACGACGATCGTTGCTTCCGGAGGCACGTTCACGCCGAAGCAGCTCCATCTCGAAAAGGAGAGCGGAAAGCTCTACTGGTGTGACCGCGAAGGAATGCGCGTGATGCGCTGCAATCTCGACGGAGCGCAGCTTGAAACGCTCGTGCAGACAGACGGAGGCGATCCCCGGCCCGGCCCTGACCAGACCAAGTGGTGTGTCGGAATTGCCGTCGACCCCAAGCGCGGACACTTCTATTGGACGCAAAAAGGCGGGGACAACGCCGGCGTCGGCCGGATTCTTCGCGCAAACCTCGAGATGCCGAAGGGCCAGACCGCGTCCAACAGGACCGACATCGAAGTCTTGTTCGAGAACCTGCCCGAGCCGATCGATCTGGAGCTCGATCTCGAGAACCGCGTCTTGTATTGGACCGACCGCGGCGATCCTCCGCGCGGCAACACGGTCAACCGGGCGTCGATCGACGGACCCACCCGCGATCGCACCCCTGAGATTCTGGTCACCCATTTGATGGAGGGCATCGGCATCGCCCTAGATCTGCGCGGCGACCGGATGTTCATGACCGACCTCGCGGGCTCTCTCTATACCGCCAAGCTCAATGGGTCCGAAATGCGGGCACTACGCTTTGCCCAGGGAAATCTCACCGGCGTCGCGTTCGCAGAAATACCTCAGCAGGAGAATTGACGTGTCGAACAACAAGCCAGTTAAACGAATCGCAGTGGTTGGTAGCGGGGTCATTGGCGCCAGTTGGGCCGCGCAGTACTTGGCGCGCGGATTCGACGTGGTTGCGACCGACCCCGCCCCGAACGCAGAGGCCAATCTGCGGAAATACGTTGACGAGGCCTGGGGGGCGCTGACCTCCATCGGCCTTTCGCCTGGGGCGTCGCGTGAACGTCTCAGCTTCACCACCAAGATGCAGGAGGCACTCGCAAAGGCGGATTTCGTCCAGGAAAATGGTCCGGAGCGAAAGGACTTCAAGATCAAGTTGTTCGCCGACATGGATGATGCGACTCCGCCGGACTCGATCATCGCGTCGAGCTCTTCGGGCATTACGCCGAGCGTGATGCAATCCGCGTGCAAGCGCCGGGGCGCATCCTCGTCGGTCACCCGTTCAATCCGCCGCACATCATTCCGCTCGTCGAAGTCGTGGGAGGCGAAAAAACATCGCCCGAAGCGATCGAGCAGGCGATGGCGTTTTATGCCTCGATCGGGAAGAAACCGATCCGCCTGCGGAAGGAAATTCCCGGACATGTGGCGAACCGGCTGCAGCTCGCCCTCTACAAAGAGGTCCTGTACCTCATCGAGCAGGATGTGCTCAGCGTGGCTGACGTCGACGACGCGGTGAGCTGGGGGCCCGGACTTCGTTGGGGCGTGATGGGACCCAATCTGCAGTTCCACCTCGCGGGGGGCGCAGGCGGCATTCACCACTTCTTCGAAGGCATCTTTACGGGTTTGTTGCCTGTGATGGGTACTCTCGGAAACCCGCAAATCACGCCCGAACTGAAACAAAAGGTCGCCGCCGGCGTTTTGCAGGAGGCCGGCAAGCGCTCGGTGGAGCAACTCGCCAAGGGTGAAGACGAGCAGCTGCTTGGTCTCCTCCGACTGCGCGATCAAGCCACAGCGGTCTGACGATAGGACTCCGGGCGCGACAAGCCTCAGTAGCGTCGCTGGGGAAGGCAAGACGTCCCTGCTCGCGCTAATGCACGCAGCACTCGGGAGGATGCCGCGCGCTGCATGCGGGAAATCAAGCGATGTCTACGACTGCGCCCAACGGAGTTACCCCGCCGCACAGATGGGCTCGTCAAGCCCGATTTTTTGACCTCACAAGGCCGGTTCCAAAACTGCTCTCGGTCGGTCGCGCTGGGGGGATCGACCTAAGCCCGTTGCAAGTGGGTCCGGTGGTCAACGCTGAGTGGTTGCCCGACCGACGTCTGGCATCGTCAGCGCCGCCGATTGATTCCGAGGCGCCGGACGCGCTTCGGTACGAGATGCTTCGCCAATCGGGCAACTTCACGATGGCCTTTGCGACGCTCCAGCCCGGGATGAAGTATTTCGAGGCACACGGCGGATACGTGGCCTACGACACATGCTGGGGCATTAGCTTCGTGTTGGGTGATCCGGTCGCTCCTCTCCTTAGCTATTCAGACCTGATCGGTGACTTCTTGAAACTGCACCCGCGGAGTTGTTTCTGCCAGATTTCCTCCCCCGTCGGCGCAATCCTGGCTCGACATGGTTACTTCGTGAACGAATTCGGCTCCGACATCGAGCTTTACTTGCCCTCGTACGATTTCGAGGGACCAAAGAAAAGTAAGTTCCGACAGGCCGCCAACAAGATCGAACGCGAGGGTTACACAATCGAGGAGGGATTTTTAGGGGAGGCCGATCATCGGGCGATCGAGGTGCTGTCGTCATCCTGGCGTTCGACGAAGACCGTCAAGCAAGAGGCCCGCTTCCTGGTTCGACCGCTGGCGTTCGGCGACGAACCGGACGTTCGCAAGGTCCGCCTGCGTGCCCCCGACGGTCACATCGTGGCCTTCGTCGTGTTCGATCCGATTTACGAGGAAGGCCAGGTCGTTGGTTACTCGCCAGCCATTAAGCGGCGCGCGCCCGATGCGCCGACGGGCGCAGAAGAGGCCATCACGAAGTTCGCGATCGAACGTTTTCGCGACGAAGGGATGACGACTTTCCGGCTGGGTCTCTTGCCCCTCCACAACGTTGAAAAGTCTGCTTTTCGCGACAGCCGGCTGCTCAGGACGTTTTTCAGGTGGCTTTATTGCCACGGCGATCGTTGGGTCTACAGCTTCCGCGGCCACGCGGACTTCAAACACCGCTACCGAGGCTCGGTGCGCAAGGTCTATTTCGGAACCTACACCTCGTGGAGCAACACCCTGAATCTCATCGCGCTCATGCGATTGTGCCGGATCGTTTAGACCAGAACCTGGGACCAAAGGTGGCCGGTTGGAGGTACAAACGCAGGTGGACCATGGCAAGTTGAATCGACGCAGAGAGCAGAGGTTGTCGTAGTTGGCGCTCAACCCCAGCCGGAGTGTCGCCCGCTCTCCGAGGATGGCCGACCGTCGACGTGCCGTGCACGTGCGGCAGTGGCGGTACCGGTCCTGCAGGATGTGGGACGTATGCGAGCACTGGCACGAGGTGGATGCGCGCTTGTCCGCTGGGATGAGAGACGCGCGGATACGGAGGGAAGTGAGAGTTCGGCATTGCGGCGCCTTCGAAGGGTAGTTGCTGTGTTAGTGCCAGCGTCTTCGATGCCGCGCTGCCGGATGGCAGGTAATCGCAACTCGCGAATCAGCAATCGGTTGTGTAAATCGGGGCGACAGGATTTGAACCTGCGACCTCTTGGTCCCGAACCAAGCGCTCTAGCCAGGCTGAGCCACGCCCCGCTTAGATTCTTTTGTGCGACTTACTGCCGCTTGCTCGTCGGCAGAACCCACCTCGGGCGGACCGCCGACGGCGTGCATTCTAGCAGGATGACTGGTCGGGTCAATGTGGCCGGAAACGGCAGTTGCCGCCGCTTGCAGTTCGCACGAAGCGCCTTGGCGGCGCCGCGTCGATCATGCCTGGCGGTGCAGTCGGTCGCAACGGCTGCGCGCGGGCTTTCCACTCGCTTATAATGCACTGGTATGGTGATTGATCGATCCTCAGCGGAGTGCATTTGTGAGCGAGTTCGTTGAGCCCGTTGGGAAGCGGGTCCTAGTTCGGAAGGATGAGAGCCGGCAAAAGACGCGCGGCGGAATTGTGTTGCCGGACGCCGCGGAAATACCGACCATTACGGGGCGAATCGTCGAAGTCAGCGTGCAGGTGGCGCGCGACGAGGATTTCCCAATCCGCAAGTACGACAAGATTCTGTTTCATCCGAAGAACGCCATTCCGGTCGATTTCGAACCGGACAATCTGCTGTTCGTCGTCCCGATCGAAGACGTGGTGGCGGTGTTCCGGCAGGCACGTGATAAAGGTCCAGGACGCGGTTCGAAAGAGGAATCGCTGGGCGATGATGAGATCCGCGAAACTGACGGGCTCGAACAGGATTGAGCCCGGCAGGACAAAGGCGACGATCGAAGTGGCCACTTGCCCGCGTTGCTGCTCTAGGCTGAATCACAAGCCTGTTTCTTAGTGCCGCTCAATCGCCACGGGTTCATTGCTAGCGACGACCTTGGCTTTGACCGCCTGGCCACTGCGGCAGCTCCTTGTTGCCAAAGATGCTAAGCTGTCGCCGTGGGTTTGCCTATTTTTCTCCTCCATTCGTCGTGGTTCAATGAATAACCTCGCAGGCGGTTCCTTTCGTTTGTTTCGGATTGCCGGCATCCAGGTCTATCTGCATTGGAGCTGGCTCGTAATCGCCTACATTGAGATCGTGAACCGGGTCAACAAGTATGAGTCAATGGCTTGGAACGTCATCGAGTATTTGGCGCTCTTTGGTATCGTGCTGATGCATGAGTTCGGCCATGCTTTGGCTTGCCGTCAGGTGGGAGGGCAGGCCGATCGCATCATGCTTTGGCCGCTGGGTGGTGTCGCCTTCGTGCAGCCGCCGCCTCGACCCGGCGCCCTGTTATGGAGCATCGCCGCGGGACCGCTCGTCAATGTGATCTTGGTCCCGATTACTTTCGGGGCGGTTGTTGTCGCAACCGGCGCCCATTTGCAGACCGAATATCCGGACTTCGCGCACTTTCTGTTTTCCATCGCGGTCATCAATTTGGGGCTGCTCATCTTCAATCTGCTGCCGATTTATCCCCTCGACGGCGGGCAGATTCTCCAGGCCTTGCTGTGGTTCGCGATCGGCCGCGCCCGCAGCCTCATCGTCTCGGGGATCATCGGCCTCGTAGCAGCGGCTGGAGTGATCGTCCTGGCGCTTGTTCACCTTCAAGACACATGGTTAGCGCTGGTCGCGGCGTTTGTTGCCTGGCAGGCGTGGCGAGGTTTTCGTTTTGGCGTCATGCTCCACGGGCTGCAGCCAACGCTCGACTTGATGGCTGAAGGGTTGTCGGCCGCTCGCTCGGGAAGACATGACGATGCGGTGGGACTGTTCACGAGGGTGATCGACTCCGGCGGCGAATCGGGCGTGCTGTCGTCAGCGCTGACAAATCGCGGCCTCATCGAAAGCAGGCGCGGAAACTGGCAAAAGGCAATCGAAGACTATGCCGAAGCGCTTCGACTTCAACCCAAGCTGGCGTCCGCGCACAACAACCTGGCATGGCTGCTGGCCACGTGTCCGATTGACACACTTCGTAGTGGACAAGATGCTGTCGAGCACGCGACCTATGCCTGCGAATCGACCGGCTGGTCGAAGTTGAACTGTGTGGGCACGCTGGCTGCGGCCTACGCGGAAGTCGGCGACTTCCAGCAGGCCGTGAGCTTGCAACAGCGGGTGCTCGCCGATCCCGACTACTGTCAAAAGTATGGCGAGGCGACGGTGTCTGGCCGTTTGCGGCTCTATGAGCAAGGCTTGCCGTTCCGCCTCCCAGCGCAGGGAGGTTGAAGAATGGAAACATCGCTTCGACGAGTTTAGTCCGAGCGTTGTCGGCTCACCTGAGTTTCAGGAGCGTCTCCGCGTTCTTACGAAAGATCTTCTGCTGCACGTTGGCCGGGAGGTTGAGCGAGTCGAGCAGCTTGAACTGCGGCACCGGTTGACCGGGTTGTAGATAGTCGGTGCCGAAGAGCAGACGATCCTGGCGGCGGATGAGGAACTGGCGACCGAACGCCGGGTCGCGGCTGATCGCTTGAGCCCCCGAACCGGCGGACAAGTCGCCCCAGAGATTCGGATGGGCGTCCATCAGTTTGTCAATCGCGCCGCCCGGCGCGACGGGGCGCGTACGATATCCCATGAAGTCGGCTGCCGTCGCGTCGCCGGAGATCGACGCCCACCAGCCAGGTCCGTGGCCGATGAACGTGAGCTTGGGAAACGTCACCAGCGCATGAGCCAGCCGCGGCAAACCCGGCTGGTCCTTGCCGCGAATTGTGTCCATATGAAACAGGAGAGGGATGCCGACCTTTTCGCAGACTTCGTAGATTTGCATCATCAGCGGATCGTCGAAGTCGAGTCCCACCTTGTGCTCGCCGAACCCCTTGGCGCCGAGATCGACGTATCGGCGAATGATGCTCTCGAAGCCGCGCACTCCCCCCACAACTGACGTGCGCGGGTCGATGGAGCAAAACGGGATGAGCCGGTCGGGGAATTCTTTGGCCGCTTGCAGCGCTCCTTCGGTGAGACACAAGAAGCTCGACGATTCGGGGCTGGTCAGGGGGAGCACGACCGCTTTCGCAATATCATGCTCGTCCATCCAGCGGACCAATAGCGACGGCGTCAGCTCTTTGTTGCCGTTCCAAATGGTTCCGACGTGCGTGTGGACGTCGATATACTTGGAGGCCTTCGTTGGAGACGGAGCCGCGCCAGTGCGCAATCCGGGCGACGCGCACCAGGCGCCTAGTCCGGCGGCAAGACGGACTTGAAACTCACGCCGGTTCAGCATGCGAGATCTTCTCGCCGCCCGCTGCTGGGGTAGCCGCGTTGTTGTCGAGCACGCTACGGCGCTGGTAGGGATTCTGGCCGACGTTGCGGTGTGCGATTAGCTCAGCCACGATACTGACGGCAATTTCAGGAACGGTTTGCGATCCGATATCGAGTCCAAGAGGCGCATGAACGCGCTTAAGCGAGTCGGCGGAGACCCCCTCGCGCAAGAGATCATCGAAGATCAGGCGAATTTTCCGGCGGCTGCCGATCATCCCGATAAACGCTGCCTGGGTCTTGATCAGGGCGAAGAGCGCCTCTTCATCGTGCTGATGCCCCCGGGTGACGATGATGCAAAACGTATTTTTGTTGATGTCCAGTCCCCGTATCGAGGCTTCGATCGGACCGGCGACGAGCTTCTGAGCCCAAGGAAATCGCTCGACACTGCAATAAGTCTCGCGATCGTCGACAACCCAGATGTCGAAATCCGCATCGGCGGCCATCTCCGCGACTTTGAGTCCGACGTGTCCGCCGCCGACGATCACGAGCCGCACGCGACTGAGCCTCGGCAAATAAGAAACGCCGGCGAGCACATAGGGCCGAGGTCGTTGCGAGATGGGGCGCAGGTTCGGCAGCAACTCAACCGGAGCGTTCCCCAGGGAGCGCTCGGCAACGATGGCTCCAGCTTCGTCGAGGAGCCAGCGGTCGCCCGCCTTCCGGCCGTCGGAGGCGGCTTGGTCGAGTACGATGGCCTCGGTGAATCCGCGCCCTCGAGCACTGCGCTCCGCCAACGCGTGATAGTAGCCGGCGTTTTCGCCCGGGCGAATCGGATCGACAAGCATTTTCATCCGGCCGCCGCAGATCAGCCCGTCGTCCCACCCGTAGTCGTCATCGAGCTGAAACGTGACGATTTCCGCCTGGCCGGCTTCCAGGAGGCGGAGCGAACGGCGTTTGACCTCGGCTTCGACGCATCCTCCGCCCAACGTCCCGGTCTGCGATCCGTCGGCGAACACGAGCATAGTCGCGCCCGGTTTTTGAGGTGTGGATCCGCGTGTTTCGACCAGGGCCGTGTACGAAACCGGCCGTCGGTCGCGAATGGCCTCCTCAAGCTCCTTGAGCACCTCGCGCATGGCCCAATTCTATGCGGTCGCCTTGTCGCAGGATATGCGCTGCGGCGGTTCGAGCGTTAACGCCTCGCGAACTACTTATTCGTATCGTTCGCCGGCGATTTGGGCGGCTTCACGCCGAGACTGCCCGTCGTTGAGCCGCTCTCGTCAGCGGATCTTGGCTTCCTTCCGGGGGACTTTGGCGAGGTGGGCTTGGATTCTTTCTTTCCAAGGTCGATTTTGGCCTCTCCGGAAGCTGCGGGGTTGGTCGCGCCCTGGTCGCTGCAGCCGACACCAATAACCGGAACAGCCGCCAATGATAGGCTGGCCAACAAGAACACACACTCTCGCACGAGCCTCATTCGAGACGCCCTTTCGATCGATTCAGGTTAGTTGTTTCGAGGTGCCGGATCACGCGCCTCTGTGTGTCTATTTAATTGGGGTGTGAGTGGTTGTGCAACCAAAGCTCGGTGCTCTCGGCGGCCGTTCCGTTTTTAGAGAGACCCGATATGCTGACAAGTCTCGACTGTTTTTTGCAGGCAGGTTAAACACTGATGCCGAAGCGCGTGCTGCTGGCCGGGCTGTTCCACGAGACGCACACGTTTCTTGATGGGACAACTGTTCTCGCCGATTTCGCCGTCCGGCGAGGCGAAGAACTGTTTGACGCCTCCGGCGACGGCTCACCGCTTTCAGGCGTGTTGGAGGTCGCCGCGTCGTGCGGCTGGGACGTCCGGCCGGTTATCGATCTGCGCGACCCCGAGCGCGATCGTCGACGACGCGGTCTTCACGTTCTTTTGGGACGAATGCTCGACAGCGTACGAACGGGGGCGCACTGGCGGACTCGACGGCATCTTTCTCGTGTTGCACGGCGCGATGGTCTGTCGCAGCGTCCGCGATGTGGAGGGCGAGCTTATTGATCGCATCCGGTCGCTTCCCGAAGCGCGTGATCTGCCGATCTGCGGCGTCCTCGATTTGCACGGCAATCTTTCAAGGCGCACGATCGAACAGACTCAAGGATTGATCGCGTACCGAATGAATCCCCACGCCGACGCGCGTCAGGCAGCCGTCGATGCGGCCCTGTTAATGGACCGCATCTTGACGTGCGGTCGGCAGCCACAAAGCGTGTTCGAGTCCTGTCCCGTCATGCTGCCGCCGACCGCCACCGGAACGGTGGACGAGCCGATGCGGACGCTCGAAGCCCTGGCCCGACAGGCCGAGCGCGAGGACGCGGAGTTGGTCGCGGTCAACGTGTTCGCTGGATACTCGTTCGCGGACACACACGATACGGGACTCAGCTTTTCTGCAGTAACGTTTGGCGATCCCGCACGGGCGCGTCGGTGCCTGCGATGTCTGCGCGACTACGCACTCGCGAATCGCCAGCAGGCGCACGTTATCGATCTGCCGCTGGCCGAGTGTGTGCCCCGGATTTTGAAATGTGTCGCTCGGAAACAAACGCCGATTGCGCTCGTCGAGCCGGCCGACAACATTGGCGGCGGGGCTCCCGGGGACGCTCCGACAATTCTCCGCGTGCTGATGGAAAATCAGATCGAGGGAGCGGCCGTCGTACTCAATGACCCGGCCGCGGTTCAATCCTTAGCGGATCTTGCTGTCGGCGGGTCGAGGAAGGTGCGTGTCGGCGGAAAGGCCAGCCGCTTCACCGATCCACCGCTGGAGCTCGACGTCACGCTCGTATCGCGGAGCGATGGACGATTCGAGCTGGAAGACCGCGAGAGCCATCTGGCGTCAATGTACGGCGTGCGGATCGACATGGGGCCGTGCGCGGTCGTGCGCTCGGCAGGCGTCACAGTTCTGTTGACGAGCAAAAAAACGCCCCCATTTGATTTGGGCCAACTCCGCAGCCAGGGGATCGCGCCGGAAACGCTCTCAGTCATCGGCGTGAAGGCGGCCGTTGCGCATCGCCGGGCGTACGACGGAGTCACCAAGGCAAGCTTTACGGTCGCCACACCGGGGCCATGCGGCAGCGACCTGCGCCGGTTTCCTTACAAGCACGTGCGGCGGCCGATCGATCCGTTGGATGACATCGCGACAACGAGCGATCGTTGATCCGCAGGCGTTACTTCGGTGCTGCCGACGTGAGCCGAGCCGTCCACGGGCTTTTGGGATAGCGCTCTTGCAGACGCGCGGCGGCGTCGGCGGCCTTATCGGGCTTGCCGTTTTGGGAGAAGAGCCGAGACAGATAATAGAGCGCCTCGGCGTGCTGCTTTTTCTCCTTCGGAAAGAGGATATCGACGCGAAGGTACGCCAGGATTGCCTCCTTGGTGCGGCCGCCGGCCTGATAGCAGTCGCCCAGGCGGACGCAAGCGTCTGCAAGGGTCTTGGTGTCCTCGTCGGAAGCCTCTTCCAGGATGCCGGAGAGCACGTCGGTCGCCTGCTGGTACTTGGCCTGTTTCTGCAGGCACGAGGCTTTCGTCACGAGCGCCTCGTAGCGTCGCGAGCGCTCGGCGGGAGTTGCGGGCGTGACGGTGATTACGCCCTCGAGTGCTTTGAGCGCGCTGCCAAGGTCGTCGTGCGCGAGGGCCACTCTCGCTTTGAGGATATCGGTTTCCATCTTGAAATCGGTCCACGGTGCCTCATCCATCGCACGCAGTGCGTCGTTCCCTTTTTCCACGTCCCCCTTGGACATGTAGAGCTGGGCCAGGAGGCGCAGCGCTTCGTAGTATCGGAAGTTCGTCGGATGGGCTGCACGGAACTTCTCGAGGCCAGCGATCGCATCGTCGTATTTGTCTTCATCTTTAAAGGCCCTGGCCGCGGTCACCCGGGCAATGTCGAACTCCAGGTCGGTCCGCAGGTTTTCGTTCGCCGCCTGCTTGAGCGCGGCCTGATAGCCCTCGATCGCCTTGTCAAATTGCCCGTTGCGCTCTTCGATGCGATTCTGGCTGACCTGCGCGGGCTCGGACTCCCAACGGACCCGATCGACTTCATTGGCCGGAATGGGGTATTCCTTTTTATTCGTGCGCCCGGTGACAACCACTTGGGTGCGGCTGATCGACGTGACGTCTCCGCGGATCGTGGTTCCTCCCCGGCGAGTGACCGCGTCATCCGCACGAGCCCAGCCGCGCATGAGTGGCACAGCGCAGAATAGTGCTCCGCACAACAGAAAATGATCGATCCGACTAAGACGGGGCTTTCGTTCGCGACGCACAGTCGACTCCGATCTCGGAGGTGAGAAATCTTTATTGCTCTTTGGGCTTGGGCCGTGGTTGTCGTGGCGGCGCCGCTTTTGCCGGCGCAACGCCCGGCTTTTCCGTGCGGACAGAAGCAGCGCCGGCCGCGGAACTGCGGGCCGTCCGACCAGCCGACGGAGCCGTGGCGGGGCGAACGGGACGCGACGGCAGGTTGACCTCATTGTCTGCGGCGAAAGAGGGCAATGTCTTTCGGTGCGATTTTTGCCGTGCGAGGCTCCACCACATCCCGCCCGCCGACGCGACCGCAAGGGCCAGAAATCCGATCACGAGCCAGAAAGGCGACGTGCTCGACGCCGCGGGAGCGTTTTCGGTTTTAGAGGCCGTCGACTGAGAAACCGGCGGCGCGGCCGTTGGCGCGGGCTCCGCCTCGGCGGCGGCAACCGGAGCCGAGTCCGCCGCCCCGGCCGTTCGCAGGTCCGGTCGGGCGAGAGCAGTCGTCTGTCGTCCCAGGTCGGTTTCGATCTGCTGATAGAGCCCGTCCAGACGCTTCCACGAATCTTCGCCGATGTCTGTCGAACCCAGCGCGAAGGCCCGGATTTCGCCGAGTGCCACCTCGAGAATCTTCGCGCGCATCGCGGGATCCTTTTCGGCGAGTGCGCACTGCCGCCGGCAGGCCGGGATGCTGTAACGGGCCTCGAAGTATTTTTCGCGGAGGTCGTTGTCAGTCTTGCGTCCGGCCAGAAATCGCTGCACCCGCGCCGCGATTTCGGCCCAGCCCCAGACGACCCCGCCATCGGAATCGTGAAGCCCTTTGATCGCCTCGAGCGACCGGTGCTCGGCGTCGGCGCTTCCGGATGCTCCCCAGTCCTGCAAAATGCCGGCCGCGATAATCTGTACCTCGAGGGTTTTTGGCCGCTCGGCGAGGACGCTCCGCACCGTTTCGAGCGCGTGCTGGTATTCGCCTTGGTGCCTGCGGGAGTTTGCCAGGCGCAGCTCGAGGCTCAGGGCGCGGTCCTTGGCGGCCGGCGAAGTGTCTGCCGCATTCTTGGCCAGAATCTGCTCATACGTGGTGGCAGCCTTGCCAAAATACTCGCGTGCCCCCGACTCGTCGTCCGAAATTCCCTCGCCGAGACCCGTATACGTCTCGGCGATCCAGAGCAGCGAGCCGTACGACATCGATTGGCTGCGCTTCGTCAGCTCTTCGAGAAATTTATCGAACGACTTGCGGACCTCGATCAACCGCTGGGGATCGTTCGAGGCAATCAGCCGTGCGATCTCCCTTTCGATCTCTTTGCCCAGCGACACGTAGATCGCGGTGACCCCTTCGACGCCGCTGGCCCCGGCAATCTTTTCCAGTTGCTGCATCGCCTCGATTGCAGCGTCGACCTGGTGGCGGCCGATCTGCGCTCGCAGCAACGTCTGGTAAACAAAGCTGGCGAAGGTCTTGTTCTTGACCCCAGTTGCCGGGCGGGAGGCCTCGTTAGTGATCGCGATCGAATCGGTGACCGAATGCGGCTGATCGGTCAGCAGTTTGACGGCATCGTCATACTTGCCAAGCCCGATTTCGAGGTTGGCGAGGACCACCTTTCCCGAGACCAGCCAGGCGGGGGGATTCCCCGCGGAGTCAGCCGGGTCGCCCGCTTTGGCAATTCCGTTGCGGAGAGATTTTTCGGCCGAGGAAGTCCATTCCTTGATCTGCGACTCGCGCGACGGCCCGCCGGCAACGGCCTTCGGCGCGGAGAGCGCGGCGCTCCAGAATTCCCGGCCGGCGCCGATCTGGGCCTCGGCGTATCCCTCCGAACCGGGGGTCACGCCGGCATACCACTGTGCCGCCTCGAGAGGCTGCTTAGCCTGGTCGTAGAGTTCCGCCATGATGGCGCGAGCCTCGTTGGCCTTATCCTGGTCGGGCCAATTGTGGATCAGGAACTCGGCCGTAGGCCGGGCGATACGGGCTAGCACGAGCCGCTGCGATTCGGGACAAGTCTTGAATTCCTGATCGATGGCTGCCAAGGCGAGGTGCGCCGACTCACGCGACAGATCGGTGTCGTGATTTTTCAACCGCCGGGCCGCGTAGTCTCCCAAAACCGCCGCCGCGTCATAGTCCTTCAACTCATATTCGACGAATGCGAGGTAATAGCGGGCCCGGTTGAGCTCCTTCGGATCGCGGCGCGGATCGGCAGCCGCCAACGCGCTCTGAAGCTTTTGTCGGGCCTCGCGCAGTTGGGTGTGGAGCTCGTTTTCAATCTTGGGCTTTTCTTCGGCCGTGGCAGACTCGAGCCGGTCGTGCAGGGCTTGAATCGCGTCCACACTCTTCGTGGCCAGCGCGAAACCGGATACGAAATCGCGCGCCTCGGCCCGCTTGCTGACGGTGTCGGTGCGCAGCCGTCCGAGCATTGCCACGGCCGGCGTCTGGAACTCGCTCGGCACGCGACTGACTTCTCGCGCGTCGTCGGCCGCCGAGTGGAGCAAGCGATCGCGATCAGTGGAGCTGGTGTCCTGTGCGGCGGCCAGATGTTCGGACGCGACCGCCCTTTGCCAGCGGATCGCCAGTCCGACCGGAGTCCGCAATCGGTCCTTCGACGCAGCCAACCAGTTGGTTGCTTCATTGACGACCAAGAAGTCGTTTTTGCCCGGCTTTGTGTTCAGACAGGCCAGATGGGCCTGGGTCGCGTCGTCGCGAAGTTGCTTGATGAAATTGCTCGTTCCCTGTTTTTGAGAGAGCTGGCTGTAGATTCCCAGAGCCTCGGTCGTCTTGCCCATTTCCTCGAAGCACCGGCCCTGCCAGAATTGGGCCCGCAATCCGGCACCCTGTGTGCGATAACTGACGATGATGCGATCGAATTCCTTCACGGCCCGTTCGAGCGCAGCCTTGTGCTCGTCGGACTTGGAATCGTAGGTCAGCGCGTCTTCGTAGCTGCAGACCCCCAGCATGATCTGCGCGCCCATGTAGCCCGACTCGGCCTGGCTGCGGGCTTCCTGAGCTTTCGGGTCGTCGAGACGCGTCTTGGGGAATTTCTCGTATGCCGTTTTGGACCGATCATGGACCGTCTGGAAGATCGCGCGTGCCTCATCAATCAGATGCCGGGCTTTCTTTTGCGCAGCCTCTCGCTTGAAACTGGCGTCGCGGGCCGTCACACCCGACATCGCGGCGCGGGCCTCATCGAGATGCAGATTGGCCCGCTCGAAATCAGCCGTTGAACGCAGCGGGCTCTCCGGATGCGCCTTCGCAAACCGCTCCAGCTCTGTCGCCGCGCGCTGGAGGTCCCGGGACTGGGTGGACGCATTCAGCACCGATCGGGCGGCCTGAAGCTGCGTAATGGCCCGCTCGAAATCGAGAGTGGCGGCCCTCTCGGGTGACAGATTCTTCTGGGCTTTGAGGCGATCGATTTCCGCGAGTGCGTAATCGTACAAGCCGTGCTCGCGCAGTCCGTGAACGAACTGCAAATCGAGCGACGACGCCCAGGCGGGCGACAGGATCCCGGCGACTAAGACGATGGCAGTCAGGATTTTCCGCGCGGGCAAGCGGAAATGTGGGACACTTGTGAAGAGTACGAGCCGGCCTGGCTGCATGAGGCTTCCGTTGGATCGCGATCGCACAGATTTGCAAGGCGATGGGTTCGGCATTCCCGGCCAGTGCGGCGCCTGAGATCAGCCAAACCGCGTAGCCCAATTATACCGCAAATGACCCTAGCTGAGACAGCGGTGGTGGAGCGGCAGGCCAAACTCGAATAAACGAAATCAGGCCTGATTGCTAGAGGCCGGAAGGGCGATAGAGGCCTTCGCCCATCGAGCGAGACGGCACCGGCTGCGTCGCGGGAGCCGCGCTATTGGCTTCGACTGTCGGGGCGCTGGCCGGCGCTGCGGTACCGGGATCGGTCTCACCTGAAGACGTCGCGCTGCGAACGATGACGATCCCCATTCCCACCACGACGACGGCTGCCGAGGCTACGGCGATCATCCGGCGGGAGATTTTCTGCCGCACAGTGGCCTGCAAGGCCTTCTTGAGCACGTGCTCGCGATGTCGCTTGCACGGCGATGGATGGAAAACCGACTCCTCGACCAACTCTTCGATTTGGTCGAGCGGCAACTCACGCATGCCGCACCTCAGTGGCCACCGCGTGAAGGTGCTGCGAGAGCTTTTGTAAAGCGTAGCGATAGCGGCTGGCGGCAGTATTCGGCGATTGGCCCAGAATATCTCCGACCTCAGCGAAGGTCATCTCTTCCCAGATTTTCAGTACGACAACCTCGGCCTGAGTCGAAGGCAGTTTCCGCAGGGCCAAGCGAACCAGTTGATGAATCTCTTCCTCGCCGTGGGCGGGAGCGTCGGACCAAATCCGGGCGTCAGGTCGGGTCAGGGACCGCATCGGCCGGCGCCGGCGGACAATGTTGAGCGCCTCATTCCGCGTGATTTTGAGCAGATAGGCCCAGGGATAGCGGGCCTTGGCCAACAGCCCAGGCTTCAGCGCGATCCGAACCAAGGCCGCCTGCACGGCGTCTTCGGCGTCATCGCGCTGCCGGGTAAGTGTGCTGGCGTAACGAACGAGGCGAGAAGCAGTTACGTCGTAGAGCCCACCGAGGGCACAGACTCCCTGCTCTGCCAGCCGTTCGGCACAGAACCGCACGCGGTCGGCAAAATCGCTGGATTCGTGGATGTCCACGAGCGTTCTTGATGCCGGCTGGCGTTGGTTTTGTCTGAAAAAATCTCATTGCCAGCGGAAAATCCTGAGTGCCACGGCAAACGAGACGGCGCTCCACACGGCCATGATCCCGATTTGGCCCCACTGTGAAGCCAGGGATGACCCCTCAAGCATGACCGATCGCAAAGCGTTGATCAAGGGGGTTAAAGGCAGGATTTGGATCAACGGTTGGGCTGCGGCCGGGAACCGGTCCGACGAGAAGAAAATGCCCGAGAGCATCCACATCGGCAGCATGACGACGTTCATCAACCCCGAGACGGCTTCCACCGTTTTGGCGCGGCTGGCGACGAGCAGGCCGATTCCCGAAAACATCGTCGCCCCCAGGACTATTAAGAGGATCAGAGTCGCATATGACCCGTAGTAATAGACATGGAAAACAAACCTGGCGAAGAGCAAGAGCACCAGCACTTCCGGGATCATGAACAGCATGCGGCTGAGCATAATCGCCGCCAAAAAATCCCCCTTCTTCATCGGCGTGGCCAGGAAGCGCTTCAGCAGCTTGCGTATCCGCATGTCGACCGTCACAAAGCCGACGCCCCACAACCCGCCTCCCATCAGACTCATTCCCAACAATCCGGGGACGAGAAAATCGACGTATCGGCCGCCCGGTTCGGAAAACTCCTTCTCAGTCGATTTGACCGGGTCCACGCGACCGGCGGCCTGCTGGAGCGCATTGTTCACCGACTCGCGAGCGACGAGGTTTTCAGGACGCGACGGATCGAACTGGTATCGATAGACAACAGGCGAACCGTCTGCCGACACCACCAATTGCGTCTTCCCGGTGCGCAAGCGGAGGCGGCATTCCTCGGAATCGCACGTCTTGACTTGGAATCGCGAGTCTGTCGACAGCGCCTTGACGATGGAGGCCGAGTGCGGCCCCGCCTCCACATCGACGATCACGTGTTCCGCCGGCTGGTTGCGAAAGGCGATTCCTAGCCCCACGACCATCAGGATCGGAAAGATGTAAACCCAGAAGACCGCTTCCGGCTCGCGAAAAAACTCCCGCAAACGGGCGAGCACCAACTGCGTCATGGGACGATCGACAAATCGGCGTCGCCGCCCGGGCTCAACATCATACGTCTGTGAAGGGGCCGGGGTCTCGGCGATTGTCATCAGGACGGGACCTCGTCGTCATCCAAATGGCGGCCGGCCAGCTTGACGAAGACATCTTCGAGGCTTGCGTGTCGCGTCGACAGGCTGGAGAGCGGCCAACGGTGTTCTTCGAGCGTGTTCAACAAGGCCGGCAATGTCCGGTGCGGTTCGCCAACCGAAAGGCAAATCCGCCCGTGATCGGTGTGGACCGACTGCACGGCCGGCAAACGCGAGAACAGATCCAGATCGCCAGACATTTCGCATGCGCCGTTCGAGTTGTCGCCCAGCGTGAATTCGATGACGTGCTCGCCCCCCAAGCTCACGATCAGCTCGCGTGGCGTTCCTTGCGCGATGACTTTGCCTCGATCGACGATGGCTACGTGATCGCAGAGACGCTCCGCTTCGTCGAGGTAGTGCGTCGTCAGCAGGATCGTCCGTCCTTGTCGGCGGTAATTGCGAATGATCTCCCAGAGCTGCCGGCGGGACTTGGGATCGAGACCGGTCGTCGGTTCGTCCAGAAACAGCAGTGCCGGATCGCCCACCAAAGCGCACGCGACGGCCAGACGCTGTCGCTGGCCGCCCGAAAGCTTGCCAACCCAGCTCTTCGCCTTTTCGGTCAGCTCGACTTGCTCCATGACCTCCGCGGGGTCAGTCCCGCGCTCATAGAAGCTGCGAAACAGCGTCAGGGTCTCGCGGACCGAGAGTTTCTCCGAGAGCTTTGTCTCCTGGAAGGAGATGCCGATGCGCTGCCGAATGGCATCATCGTCCTTGCCCCACTGCCGACCGAGCACCTCGACGCTGCCCGAGGTTGGCGCGAGCAGCCCCTCCATGATCTCGATCGTAGTGGTTTTGCCGGCGCCGTTTGGGCCAAGCAGCCCAAAACACTCGCCCTCGGCGACTTCCAGATCGAGACCGCGGACCGCCTCGACGGGGGGACGTCCCTCGTAAGTCTTCACCAGGTTCTGGCAGCGGATAACGGGAGTCATTTGGCAGCGCAAGGACAAGCGGACTGATGTGGACGTTCGCTCATTATTGGGGGAACTACTCAATTCGTCCAACCAGGAACTGCGACGGTGTTCGATGTCTTCGGCGCAAATTCGTCCACTCACGTGGAACCACGGATCGGTCGAGATCCCGATCTTTTTCTGAAACAGCCGTGGAATATCTTACCCGTTTTGCGTTTATTAACGCCGTACCGCGGCGCCACGATTCGGTTTTGCTCGCCGTCGCGAAGAACGACGCTGAGCTCAACCGCAACCGCCCTGGTATGTCGGAGTTACAGCACGAGCCTCGATCGCGTGCCGTTCCATGGGAGGGCAGCCCAGCGGGACTGTCACCGCGCAGCGTGTGGACACGTCATTTCAGTGTTGAACCGTACACTGAGCGCGCGGGCCTCGATGGAACTGCGTTGGTAAATCTTTCCAAGGACGATTCCCGCCGTTCGGCGGCGAGAAGATTCTTTTACTTCAAAAGTCCCGGCCACGGAAAATTTCGGCAGGCCGCCGTCGCGAGCTATGCGCGCGCCGGGCCCGTCGTCCGAAGCTCTTGGTCATGGGACGGTTGCAGACTCTGCGACTGCGCGCGGCAAGCCGGTTGCCACCAGCAGTTCAAATCATTTGAGCTCTCGGCTCCCGCGCGGGCCTCCATCAGGCCGCACATTGGTATGCAGTTTCCTCTCGCGAGGAAGCGCTGGGCCTGCCTTCACATCCTTTCGAGCCGGCACCCCTCACGGTCGAGTCTTAGCCGGCAAATCCCTGGGCCACCTGATTTTTTGAATTCGCGGTAATCCGCAGCGCTGAGCGTGCGCGCCTTCGGCCACGCTGCGCTGACGCGGCTGTTTGGTGTTTGCAACCCACAAGGACCAGCCGGGCCGTTTCCAAAAAGGGGAACCCACGATGAATCGCAATCGGAGACTGAATCGGATTCGAGCCCTCCGCCGTAGTCCCAAAGAATTCACGCAGCATGCGGCTGACGTGCTCGAACCGCGCGTGCTCTTGTCCGCCACCGCGGTCGCTCCAGCCGCCAAGCCCCCCGCCCCCTCTGCATCGGGCGTCGAGTCCTTCAACGGCTCCGGCAATAACATCGCGAATCCAACGTGGGGAGAGGCGGGAACCGATTTGCTCCGGCTCACTCCCGCGCAATATGCCAACGGAATCAACTCTCCGTCGCTGCCCCAGGATCCCAGCGCACGGTTGATCTCCAACATCGTCAACAACCAGGCCGATCCGGCCAATCCGTCGCAGGACATTGCGACTGTTGACCAGAATTCGCTGTCGGATTTCGGTTACGCCTTCGGCCAGTTCATCGACCACGACCTTGACCTGACGCAGGGAACCGGTGCGTCGGATCCGATCCAAGTGCCGGCGGGCGACCCGATCGGCGGACCGAACGACACGCCGCTGGCTTTCCAGCGCTCGGCAACGGACCCTGCCACGGGGACCAGCACCAGCAACCCGTTACAGAATCCGACGTCGGTCACCTCGTATCTTGATCTGTCGCAGATCTACGGATCCGACCTGGCAACGGACAACGCTTTGCGAACGTTTGTCGGCGGGCAGATGAAGACCAGCCCCGGCGGTTTGCCGCCGCTCGACAACAGCACCTATTTCACACCGACTCAATTGACCCAGATCAACGCGTCGGTGGGCGGAATGGCTGACGACGGACCGCTGCCCGAGTCGCAGATGTTCGTCACAGGGGACACCCGCGGGAACGAAAACGTGGAGTTGACGGCTCTGCAGACGCTGTTTCTAGACAACCACAACCGCATTGCCGCCGAGTTGCAGAAGGAAAATCCGACCTGGACCGACCAGCAGCTTTTCGACGAGGCATGCAAGCTCAACATCGCGCAATACCAATCGATCATCTACAACGAATGGCTACCGGCGGTGTTGGGCCAGAACGCGCTGCCCGCGTACAAGGGCTACAATCCGAACGTCAACGCGACAATTGCGGATGAGTTCTCGACAGTGGCCTTCCGATTCGGCCACAGCCTGCTCAGCGGCCAAATTGAGCGCCAGGGGAATAACGGCCAGGATGTCGCGGCTGATGTGCCGCTGGAGGAAGATTTCTTCGACCCGAACATTCTCAACGGGGAGGGTCAGCCGAGCGCGGTCGATCCGCTCACTGGCCTGACCAGCACCGACATCGGCGCGGTGCTAAAGGGCGACGCCGACGGAAATTCTCAGGCGTCAGATGTGCAAACAATCAATGAGGTCCGGGACGAACTGTTCAATGAAGTGATTCCCGGCGTCGGCTACGGCCAGGACCTGATCGCGCTGGACATCCAGCGCGGACGCGACCAAGGGATCGGCTCATACAACGAGGTTCGCCAGGCGCTCGGCCTGGCTCCCGTGACGAGTTTCTCCCAGATCACCTCGAACGTCACCGTCCAGAAGGAGCTGCAAGAAGCGTACGGCAACGTCAACAACATCGACGCGTTTGAAGGCGGCCTGGCCGAGGACCATGTACCCGGCTCCGACGTCGGCCAGCTCTTTCAGACGATCCTGGTCAATCAGTTCACGCGATTGAGGGACGGCGATCGCTTCTTCTATCTCAACGAGACCTGGTCACCCCAGGAATTGGCGATTCTGAACCAGGACAACACGCTGGCCAAGGTGATCGAGGCCAACACCAACATCACCAACCTGCAGAGCAACGTGTTCTTGTTCAAAGCGTCGATCAGCGGGGCCGTAAACCTGAATCTCTTCGGAGGCAATCGGGGTGGTATTGGCTTGCCAGGCCTCACCGTCCAACTGCAGGACACCAGCGGAGACATTCTGGCCACAACCACCACGGGTCGCGGCGGAACTTACAGCTTCAATCAGCTCAGCACCGGCAATACAAATCCCGAGCTCACTCCGGGAGTGAGTGGGACGGGCGATTATCAGATCGTCGTGGTTTTGCCGTCGTTCCTTAGGCAGATCGGCCAAGGTCCCGGGACCATTACCGTGACGCGCGGCAGCCAAGATTTCCAGAACGTCAATTTTGAGTTGGGGATGAATTTCAGCGGCACCACTCCGCAAACGATGCAGACCGACCTGGCGTCCTTGCAGTCGTTGTTGTCTGGCAAAGGGACGCAATCGCCCAGCGGTGGCAATACCGGTGGTACCAGCACCGCAGGCGGTGGTGCGACGGTGGACGTGATCGGCACCGGCACGCCGTTATCACTCGCCGGATTGCAGAGTGACCCGTCGTCCATCCAACCGGGTCTGGCCGGATTGGACAGTGCGGGCGCGAATTCCGCGGTCGTGTCCTCGGGTTCGTGGAGTTCGAGCAGCACAACGGGCGTCGTCGAATCGACCGACTCGAGCGGAGCCGGCTCAAGCGGCTCGGGCGGGTCGTCGAACGCGTCGGACAAGCCGCTTGATGCCGCGTTTCAAGACTTCTCAATGTTGGCCGACCTCATCAAGTAGACGCGGGTCGTCCAAAGCATCTCACTCCGATTGAGGCAGGAGCGAGCTGGCCGGTTCACCCACGAGCCGGCCGGCTTGCATTTTGCCGACGGGATCGCGATTGCTCTCCAGTGGGCAGCTTTGAAGCCTGTCAGGGCGTGCTAAAATACCGTGCTGACGCAACCGAGACCTTGCGACACACGGAGCGCGCAATGCCCGAGGTGCCCGACTCGAAAGCCGGCGAGGAGCGACTCTACGTCCCCGAGCACGCCGGTTGGAAGGCTGCAATTAAAAACGACTGGAACAAAGAATATTGCTTCGTCCAAAAGCCGGGAGAAGACTTCTATCACCTTCTCATCACCGGCGAGATCTTCTTGCAGCGCGGCAGTGAGAAGTACTGTCTGAGCTGCGCCCTCCGCCATGGATACGCGACGCACGAGCGAGCGTTTTGGCTTCAGCGGCCAAGTTCTGTTACGGACGAGGCCGATCGACGCGAGACGTGACCGCGCGGCACACTGCCGTTCGGTCATTGTTGCCGATCAGCTCGACCGAGCCCGATTGAGCTAATCAAGACTCGCCCGCGCCAAAGTCTGCGAGATCGATGCCAGCCGCCCCCGTCACGTTGCGCAGCGGAACGGCGGCTGGCGTGCGCGACACGCCGCTCACCTTGTGGCTGTGTTGAGCCAATCGCGTCATCATCTCGACTGCCAAAAGATCGGCGCGCCCATCACGTGCCGCGCGCTGCGGTTGCCAAGGCCCTTGACGAGACTTTCGACGCAACCGAGGTGCAGTTGCAGCGCTTCGTGCGGCGGCAACCGGGCGGCAAGCAGCCGATCGGCCATTTCCGAGATCTCTCCCGCCAGACTTCCCGAGCCCATGAGCACATAAGAGCGCAACAAGGACGAATAATGCGGTGCGAACGACTGGGTTAAGCCATCCTCCGCGACGACCCGTTCCTGCTCAGCGGCTGCATTTGAGTACAACCGCTCCGCCCCGAGCTCGGCCTTCTGGCGCAGCGGGTGCGGCAAGGCCTCGAGCTCCGCGATGAGTTGGCGCTGATGAGCGAGTAACTGTTCCGACTCGTCGCGCTCACGGAGGAGACGACGGTGATTTGCCGCGGTCAAAGCCCGGTTCTCTCGCGACGCGGCGCCCCGCAGCAAGGACCGTTTGACGACGCCGCCGAGCGCCGAAGACTCCCAACCGCGTGGAGAGACAAAGACGTCGCAATCGCACGCGCAGGCTTCATTCCATTCCGCATCTGTGAGTAACCGCCCGACGATCACGACAGGCTCTGTACTGCCGGACGTTCGGGCTGCTCGGATCAAACCGAACGGTCCATTGTCGTCGGCCGGCGACGCGAGCGACGCGGGAACATCCACCACCAGGCAGTCAAATTGCTCCTCACGCAGACGCGAGAGCGCTGCCCGGGGCGACGACACCCAAACCAGCCGCGGCGGTGCGAGCCCGACTGAATTCAATCCGACTGTCAGCAGGACCCATGACGGCTCGCGCTCGCAAACACACAACAGGCGCGGGGCGGCGGCCCGGAAGGCAGCTGAGGGATCCGGCTCGCCCGCTTCGTCCTGCGCCAATGTGGCGGCAGTCACCATGCTGGGTAGAGGTTCGGGCATGATGTACGCGCTCGGCGCACCGAGCCATCCTGACGGTCGAAAGAGTGCTCCGGATCGATCGCATGGCCCCGGCGCGCAAAGTTAGCTCTCACCGGGGATCTGGAGGGCAAGAATGCGCCGTCTTGTAGGACTTGGATGGCGGAAGTGTCAAGACCGGCAGATGGGGGACTCAGCTGGGTCCAGGCAGTCCGGACTGAGTCGCCGCTTAGATCGACGCTGAACCAATGCCAGCGCTCAGTGGACTCGCTGGCGGACCACCAGATGGTTCAGGACCTCATCGACTCCGGCGACGCTACGAGCCAAGTGGCAAACGTCTTGGTCGGCGTCGCTTTCCAGCACGCCTTCGAGGCACACGCCGTTTGGGATCCTGCGAATGACAAGCGAGGCGAACTGAAGGCCAGGCTGCGAGCAAAGCCGACGGTGCACCGCCTGCTCGAGGCCGTGCGGCGCGTCAAAGCACCGAGATCCGTTGGAATGCGCGGCCTGCTCGACAAAAGTGCGCGGCGAGCCAACCTCGACGGGGCGACGGTTGCGCATCCTCGACTCCTTTCTGGGCGTTGACCGAGCTACGACGCTCTGCGTCGTTCGAGCCTTGCTCGAACATCATGAGTCTAAACCGTGCCCGCCCGCTTCGCGAGTGCGGAGGACAGAAAATCCAGCCACTCGCGAATTAAATTGGTCCTGCTATGCTTTTGCCCGCTCACCCCGCGCCGGCGGTGCGACTCGAAGAGTTTCACAGGATTGCGTCGAGCACTCGCCTAATAAGCACCGCGTCCCGTAATCACGGCCGGAACTGTCCACAGCAGCAGCTTCAGGTCCAACAGAAGACTACGGTTCTGGATATATTCCAGATCGAGCCGCACCTGTTCGGAAAACGGCAGATCGCCACGCCCGCTCACTTGCCAGATACACGTAATCCCGGGTTGCACGTGCAGTCGACGTCGGTCGCGGTCGGAATAAAGATTAACCTCGGAAGGCACCGGAGGACGCGGGCCGACCAGAGACATATCGCCGAGCACAACGTTCCAAAGCTGAGGCAGTTCATCGATGCTGGTTTTGCGAATGATGCGGCCAATCCACGTAATCCGCGGGTCGCGAGGAATTTTGAATGTCCGGGGGTCGTCGTGATGGTTCTGCGAGAGCAGCTCATCCTTCAACCTCTCCGCGTGCGGGACCATCGACCGGAACTTGTAACAGGTAAACTTTTCCCCGTCCTTGCCGACGCGAATCTGCGTGAAAAAGATCGCGCCCCGATCCCAGAGCTTGATCGTCAGGGCGACCAGCACCAGCAAGGGGGAAAGCAGGACGAGCACGGGGATCGTGATGACCAGATCGAGAACGCGCTTCGTGATCAGATAGCCGCGAAGGGATACGTGTGCGGCATCAGAGGTGTCAACGAAGGTCTGCCACGTGCGAAACTGTGAAGCATCAATCACAGCATCCGACGGATACTCATGGGTCATAAGACTGCTCGACTCCCTACTGTAAAAACCTGAACTCCGTCCAAGTCAGTACGGCGGATTTAGGCAAAATCATTTTGCTGAACGTCTTCGAGCAAACAGCGGAGGCTCTCTGTCGCACCCTGTACCACGAACATCTCCCTTGCTCGTGTGTGTTTTGCGGCCCACTGCGGGTACAGGGGGATAATCAGGCGGTCCGCGCGTTTAAAACCTCTCCGGCAAATTTCAGCTTTTGGGAAAAGTGTCTCCACACCCCGCAGTTTGACAAGGACGAACTTTACCAATCTACAATCACGCAGTTCAAGCCTCGGGGCGCGAACTCAACCATTTTTTTCGCGCCGTTCACACGGACTTCATTCATTTTTCGCAGTGAACCCGCTAGCGTTCTAAGCTCCGGGCCGCAGTCACTGGCAATCGTGGTCGCCCCGTTCGGGAGAAAAAGGGGCTTAAAATGCAGAGGTTCTCTGCGATCAGAACGGGCGGCACTCGATGGTCGGTCTCAACTCAAACTCGCAACCAGGCCGGCCATCTTCCGCCGTGATTTGATTCGCCCGTTTTGTGGCGCGAGACAGCAACGGGTCGAACTCCGCTCAGTTTTCAGACAGGCTCGGGGAATGAGCAAGTGACGTTCCCAAAAATTGCCGCCATCATCATCAACTACAAAACCCCTGGTTTAACGCTGGATTGTCTGACTTCGCTTGAGGCGGAGATTTCAGACTTTCCTGGTTCGCAGGCAATAGTGGTCGACAATGCGTCAGGCGATGACTCGGTCGCGATCTTGGGGCGTGAGATAAAATCGCGATCTTGGGAGAACTGGGTCGCGCTGGCACAGTCGGCGCACAATGCGGGATTCTCGGCAGGGAACAACCTCGGAGTCGCGGCCGCTCGCGAGCAAAGCGCCTTCGATGGATTCTTGTTGGTGAACAGCGACACGGTTGTTCACCGAGGTGCTCTCAAGCACCTCTGCACTGCGTTGTGGAAAGCGCCCGCGACGGGCATCGTCGGCCCTCGCCTCGAATGGCCTTCCGGCGAGTTCCAATCCAGTTGCTTTCGGTGCATTAGCCCTGTCAGTGAGCTGGCCGCCGCCGCCAAGACGGGGGTACTCTCTCGTCTGCTGCGCGGCGACGTGCCGATCCCGGTTGACCTCAACGACGGTATCGGTACGGAATCGGTTGAGTGGATCAGTTTTGCCTGTGTGTTGATTCGAGCCGAGGCGCTTGCCGCCGTTGGGCCGATGGATGAGGGCTTCTTTATGTATTTTGAGGATGTCGACTACTGTCGGCGGGCTCGGCTGGCCGGATGGCAGATCGCTTACGCGCCGGAGGCCCGAGTCGTGCACCTGCGAGGGGGTCGGACGCCCGAGGAGTTTGCGCAGGAAGAGCGGAGACGCCGCCCTCGATTTTACTACGAAGCGCGGTCCCGCTACCTTGCGAAATATTACGGACGAACAGGTCCCGTACGGGCCAACGTTTGCTGGACTTTGGGTCGCACCATCTCGCTCGTCCGTGAGCTTGCGGCGCAAAAGTCCCCCCACACCGTTGCCCGGGAGGCTGGCGACATCTGGACGGGCGCGCTCTGTGGCTTTTCGAGACGTTTCACGAATCAACCCTGCGTGCAGGCGTGACGCTGACAGCCTTTCACTCTCAGACGATCAGTGCCTCGCAACGCTCTCCGCGCATCGGCTGCTGTGCCGAGTTCGCAGAACCCGGCTGGCGCTGGATTGCCGACCAACTCGGTCCGCCCCCCGTCGATTGGACATTCTGTTCCACTCGTCCTCGGGGCACGTTGGAAAAGCTGATCAAGCGGCCGGCGCTGGCCCGATATCGCGCCTGCCGCGAGCTGGCGCATGGCGCCACGACGGCCGATTTTGACCTGATCGTCACCCACCTCCCGCTCGTCACGTGCTGGACCGAGCTGTTCTGCGGACATCGACGCAAATGCCCTCACATCGCATTTGCCTTTAATTTCACGAATCTGCCCACCGGTGGGCGTCTCATGCTGATGCGGCGCGCTTTGAAGACGGTCGATCGACTGATCGTTTTCTCACATTTCGAGAAGAGTCTTTACAGCGACTACTTTCGAAATCCCAGATGCCGAGGCGCGAATCGACGTGATTCCCTGGCGCATCCGTGATCCGCGCACATTGCATTTACTTTCGCCGTCGGAGTCAGAGTCCGGATCACCGGCGAAGCCAGGATTGGGGGCCATCTGCGCGGTCGGCAGCCAGGGCCGCGACTATGCCACGCTGCTCGAGGCGATGCGGCAATTACCGCACATTCCCCTGATTCTGGTCGCCGGGGCGAAGAACCTGCGAGGACTCGATGCGCCCGCGAATGTGGAGGTTCGGCAAAACATTCCACTCGCCGAGGCGGAGGCGATCATTCGCCGCTCGCGCTTCGTGGTGGTACCGCTGCGCGATGCGCAGACAGCGTGCGGTCACGTCACGATTGTTTACGCCCTTTTCGAGGAGCGTGCCGTCGTGGCGACCAATTCGGCTGCGCTCGCCGAGTATGTCATTCCCGGGCGCAACGGGATTCTCGTGCCGCCTCAAGATGCCGGCGCCCTGGCGCGTGCCATTGAAAATCTTTGGAACGATCCCGACGAGGCTCGCCGTCTCGGAGCGGCGGGCCGAGAACTTGCGCTGCGCAGTGCCTCGAATCGCAGACGGTCGACTACTTCCAGCGACTCGTCCGGCAGCTCTGTGCGACGAGCAAGTTCTAAAACGGGCGCGGAGGCAGATCGCGCAGACGCCCTGTTTAACTTCGGGCACCGGGCACGTGTCCTTGTCGAGCGGCTCCCGCGCCAACTCGTTGCGGCGGCCAAAGCCCCCGGCGCGGTCCGGATTTTCTTAGCGGAAGAGCGGCCTCAAAAGCCTCGATTGGCTCGGCCTCCGTGGCAACGATGTGCCGCAACGCGGCACCGTTTACGCCCCCCATCACGACCGTGATCACCGGGTTCAGCATTGCGTTCAGAATATTGTCGATCGAATAGAGCGTCAGCATCACGGCGAAGGCGGAGACCGCCGCGAACGACGGATCCGACCAGAGAGGGCCCTTCAAGCGCCACCAAAGGCGCATTACCGGCAAGAGGTAGATCATGGTGACCGCGCCCAGCCCGACGACCCCGGACGTACCGAGTGCGATGACCCATTCGCCGTCAGTGACCGAAATATCCTTGCCCCACTCGTTGAGTACGCGGCTGCGCCCGAAGCGTCCCCACCCCCACCAGTACCTTTGGAGAGCCTTTGTGGTGAGGATGTCCTCATTTTGCAGCCGAAATTCGAGCGATTGCGCGCGCTCTCGCCCGACGGTGCTCTCGGCGATTTGAACCATTTGCATCCCGTCCCAGTATCCACCAGCCCGGATCGCGGGATAGACGATGGCAGGCGCGCACATCAGCAGAATGGGCGTCGCGCGTCCCAGCTTCTTAATCGCAAACAAGCAGAAAAGCCCCGACACCATCAGCATCAGGGCGCCGGTCGATTTGCAGAAGATGGTCGTCACCAGCAGGGCAACAACGGGCCAGCCGGCGCTCCACTTGCCAATTCGCTTGATCGCGCCGGTGTACCACATCCAGATTCCCAAGAGCGAGGCGCTTGTCATCCACATGCCCAGCATCAAGCCGCTTGCCATCAAGCCCTGCGGTCGCCAGCCCCCCAGCCGCGTGCCCGAGAAACCTCCACCGATCCCGTAGAGAGCATTCGAAAGAACTGGGCTCATCCGAATCTCAAACCAGCAGATCGGGATGTAGACGATCGCGCCGATCACGAAGCCGACCGCCAGCTCCTTCAAGGCTTCGGCATCGGTGAAATAGACGCGGCCGATGAAATAAGGCATGCCCCAGGTGATCATCTGGTAAACCGACCACGACATCGAGTCCCACATGTCGATTCCTTCGACGTCGTTGGTGACAAAGGGAGAAAAACACAAGACGAACATCGGCAAGTCGAACCACCGCGGACGAAACGACAACAGGGTCTCGACGTCGAACACCAGCGTGGCCAGCAACACTCCCGCGCAGGTCGCGGTCATCTTCGAGTAGTCAGGGAGGCCGGGCAGATCAAAGGTCGCAGCAGGCAGAAACAACCAACCGGCCATGAACGCGGCGATCACCGCGCGGCGCGGCGGCAGCCACATGAACAGCAAAAGGACGCAGGGGACCCAGCCAAACAGCGTGATCGGAACGAGAATCGTCATGCGTTCGCTCTGGGACTCTGCGATTCGCCGAGGGCTCGCTCACTGCGGCGGTTGAGAACTGAAGCGTAGATTTCGAGCGTCTGTTCTGCAATTGACCGCGGCGCGTAACGATAGGCAACGTCCTTGCGCCCCGCCTCCCCCAGCCGGGCGGCCCACTCGGGCGCGTGGAGGAATTTTGCGAGTTGAGTTGCCAGCGACTGGGCGTTGCCGCTCTCGAACAACGCCCCCGTCTCGTGATCGCGCACGGTTTCCGCAAGGCCGCCCGAATTGGCCGCAACGACTGGACAGCCGAGGGTCAGGGCTTCGACGGCGGTGTATCCGAACGTTTCGTAACGCGAGGGGACAACGGTTACCAGGCCGCGCCGCCGCAGATTTTCGATGACGGTGTGCGTCTGCTGTCCGTGAACGACAATTCTCCGCCGGACGTCCGCGTTGGGAACGTGCGCTGCCAGATACTGCTCGAGCTGAATCGTGTGTCCCCCTTGATCCGGTATGCCGCGGTCGGGGCCGATGAAATCCAGCGTGAGCTCAGGTCGCGTCCTCGCAAGGAGAGCGAAGGCGTTGATCATCAGGTCGCCTCCCTTGTGCAAATCGAAGCGACCGACGAACACAATCCGATTGCGATCGCAGTCCGCGAGATTCCAAGCCGCGCCACAGGCGCTGCAATCGATCGGCGGCGGAACGACGCGTGCATGTTCCAGCGGCAAGCCGTAATGGCTCCGCGTGCGCTCGAGCACGTCGTGCGACGGTGCAGTGACCGCATCGGCCCGGGCGATGACCTCGCGCTCGAGCCGGTCCCGGCGTGCGAAGGCCGCATCTTCCTTGACGCCAAGGGCGCGGCCATTGAGGAACCACGGGCCGTGCAGACGCACGACGACGGGCAAGAGCCTTGCTGTGAGGACCGGAATGGCGATGCCGCGCGCGTCTTCGATTTCGAGCACCTCGATCGGAAAGCGCATCTTCGCCGAGCGGACGGCCCGCTCGATCATTTTGAAGCGAGTTGTGAGCAGGCTGTCGGATCCGAACGCACGACTGGCTTTGGACAACACGCGATTTACGAGCGTCCGCCGTGGCTCGAATTCTGAGATGTCGACAACGTCGGTGCAACTCGGCTGCGTCGAAGTGGAAACTTCTTCCGGCGTCGGCGCCACGTGCCACGACATGATGACCGGGCGCACGCCGATTTTGCGGAGCGCACCCTCGAGTTCGGCCGTGTAGGTCACAATGCCGTTCGGCGAAGCTCCCCGGGGCCAGGCCGGAGTCGACAAGGCCACACACTTGGGGCCGTCAGGCATCAGGATTCCGAGTGAAAAAGGGACAGAGACGTCCGCTTCGCTTCCGCGGGCTCAGGGAAGAAAGTGCGCAAGGACCAGGCCCGCCGCGCACCCGGCGCCGATCATACCGAGCGTCAGCAGTTCTCGTTCGAATCGAATGATCTTCGCTCGCAAGAGCGAGGCATACAGAACCGCCAGCACCGGCGTTTCGGAGAGCGCCACCGCCCAAACCACGCCGGGCAATTCCCAGTAGTGCCATCCAATCGGAACGGCGATGACGACCCACACCATTCGCAATGCATGACTCGCCGCGATGCTTCGCGTCGCGTCGATTGCCAGGCAGCAGGCGGAGAGCGGGTTGAAAAGACACCTCATCGCCGTCCGCACGCAGAGGATTTGCAGGATCCAGCCGGCTCCCCAAAAACCCTGGCCGAGCAAAAGCTTTACGATCCCGCTGCCCGCGACCATTACTACGCCGAGCGCGGGCAGGTGCAACAGGTCCATCACGGCGCGCATGCGATAAAACACGCGGCCGAGATCGTGCGGCCGCTCGCGGAAAGCCGAACTGAACGTGGGAAACAAGATCTGCCGGGATAATCGCTCGTTGAGAGCGGCCACCGGTTCGGCCAAATTGAGCGCCGTGCCGTAGACTCCCACTGTCCCGATATCCATGGCCCGCCCCAAGAGGAGCACATCCATTTGCCGGGCAGTGAAATTCAAAGCGCTATTCGCAAAGATCCATTTGCCAAAATGGAACTGGGTGCGCGCGGCCTCGCGCTCGATGTGAAAGCGGCTAGCCGGTCCCGGCAGAATCAGGTGCGACAGCACGAGCACCAACGCACAGCCTGCGATTGTGCCCGCGGGAAAGGCCCAAACCGTGGGCATCATTAACGCGAAAGAGATCGTCACCAGAAGTCCCGCGAGCTGTCTTAAGAATTCCAGCAAGGTCAGCCGCCCGAGCTTCATATGCCGCTGGCACCAGTGCACGCTGACCGCGTCGAAGCTGTCGAGAATGACGGCCAGCCCGACCACCGGAATCAGTACGTACAGCACCGGCTGTCGATAAAACCACGCATACGGAATTCCCAGCAGACAAGCGAGCAGCCACAGACCGATGCCGCGAATCGCCTGCAGCGTCCAAGCTGTATTGAGAAAGGCCGGATCGTCTCCGCGCGGATCGCGGATGATGGCTGGACCCGATCCCACCGCGGTGAAGTTGCCAAGCCCCTCCAAGAAAACGTTGGCCAGGCGAAACAGACCGTAGGCGTCTTTGTCCAAAAGGCGCGTCAAGACGATGCTGCTAACGGGCCGCAGCACCTGGCCGGCGCCGTAACCGGCCAAAATTACGGCAGAGCCACGCAAGATGTGTGAGCGGCCGATCGTGCGGCGGGCGTCGCCGGTGCTCCGCTCGGCCGGTTCTCCCACCAGCGCCGTGGCACTCGCACCGGTCGCCGCATCATCGGAAACCGTGCTCACAATCGGTGCGCCGGGCTGAGTACTGTCGGTCGGGGCCGTATTACCCGACGCTCCTTCGAGAGCATCGGCCGGGAAAGAAGCGGAAGATGCAGTCATCGCAGAGAGCGAAGTTAGCCGTCCGCGCGAAGAGACAAGTGGCACTGGTGCCAATCAAAGAGGCGCCTGATCGGAACAATACATATCTGGGGAACGATTGGAATGTGGCACGAGTTTCGCATGCTCTCCGGAATTTCGCGAGTCTTGATCTTGATCATTTACGCGCCCCGATGAGTGATGTATTCTCAGCGTCGCGCACGCGACACAGGGTGCGGGCAGCGAAGTCCTGGACGGCTTCTCAGCGTTAGAGCGGCGGGCAAATTGAGTCGGCAGGGAGGCAGGTTGCAATCACGTGCAATTGTAATTTCGTCCGCTGTTTGAAATGTGAGAGCGACTTTGCATGTCCCCCAGTGATCTCTTGAACCCTATCGATCGGGACGTGCTCCGCGCAGGTGCGAGCATCAAAGCCGGTCCCGAACTTCCTCATCGATCATTTCCTGAAGGACGACTTCGCGCAGCGCGTTGCCGAGGCATTTCCGCCCTACGAGCAGGCACTGGCAGTGGGCCGTTCATTTCGGGCCGTGAACGAGAAGGGGAAGGTGCAGGTCACCGACTCGTCGCAATTTCCCGAGCCCATTCGCGAACTCAATGAGCTGCTCGCGTCGCGCGAAGTTCTGGATCTGCTGTCCTATGCGCTGGAGATTCCCGAACTGCTTGCCGATCCGCAGCTTGTCGGCGGAGGAATGCATCAAACGGCCGCCCGCGGCCACCTCGATGTGCATGTCGACTTCAATTTCCTGGCCGAACGACAGTGGCACCGGCGAGCCAACCTGCTGATCTTCTTCAATCGCGATTGGCCGCAGGAATGGGGCGGCGAATTCGAGCTGTGGGATGCGGGCGTGAAGGTCCGTCACCACGCACACCTGCCGATTTTCAATCGGTGCGTTGTGTTCGAGACCAACGAAGTCAGTTTCCACGGCGTTTCGGCCGTCACGTGTCCGCCGGGCCAATCGCGAAAATCATTCGCGGCCTACTACTACACAACCGCGGCGCCCGCGCATTGGAGCGGCCGGCCGCACTCGACGATCTTTCGCGCCCGTCCCGACGAATTGCTCAAGGGAGCGGTCGCAATGCCGGCCGAAAAAGCCAAGCGCTGGTTCCATGGCGCGCTGCGGCGGGTCAAGCAACGGACGTTGGGCTAGTCCATTTCCGATTTTCGCGAATTGTCGGAGCCGCGACCGTGAGGGGGCGGGGTATTGACCGCTGGTGTCATAACCCGCTTGCTGACGCGCGCGGCTCAAAAGAGTTCCACTCAGGCACGGGTCGTCAAAGCGGAGAACCATGAAGCCGAATTATCTGGTGATCGGGGCCGCAAAGTGTGCGACCACGACGATCCGCGCGCTTTTGGGACGCCATCCGGACATCTTCATGGTCCGGCCGGAGCCGCAGTTCTTCAACGACGATTGGGTCTTCAAGCGGGGCTTTGGCTGGTACGAATCGCTGTTTGACGAGGCCGGTAGCCGGCCCTGGCGGGGTGAAGGCTCGAACTCGTACACGATGCGGGAGAAGTTTCCGCAGGCATTCGGGCGGCTGACTGCTTTTCTGCCGAAGCTCAAGTTGATTTATGTCGTTCGCGAGCCTTTCTCGCGGATCGAGTCCTTTTGGCTGGAGCTGCGATCGCAGCATCCCGACTACGCCCATCCCGATTTCAACCGGGCGGTCCACCTGAACCGTGCCGATTTGACCGATGCGTCCAATTACCCGCAACAGCTCGCGCCTTACCGCGAGTTTTACGGCGATGAGTCGATCCACGTCGTCTTCTACGAGGATTTTCGCCGCGATCCGGCGCTGGTGCTCAAGCGGTGCTTCGAGTTTCTCGGCGTCGATTCGAGCATCGAAGTGGCTGCTGCGAACACGCGGCTCAACGAGTCGGAAGGAAAGACGATCCCCGCTCCCTTCCTGTCGCACTTGCGTTCAATCGGCGTCTATCGCCGGGCCGTCGATCGTTTGCCGTATTTCTTGCGAAATCGCGTGGCGCGGACTTTGTTCTATCAAAAAGTGCGCCAGCGCCCGCAGTGGCGACCGGAGACGCGCGCCTGGGTGTCGCACTTGCTGCGGGACGACTTGCGGACTTTCCTGATCGAGTACGGCAAACCGGCCGACTTCTGGAATCTCGAGGCGGCGATTCCGGAAGAACGGCGGCGCGTGGCAGCGCCAAAAGAGCCCGTCAACGCTTGAGGCGGACCGTTCCCGCTGTCATTCGCCTCTTCGCTCAATGGAACGCCGTGTATTCCTTGCCGAGCACCGACTGCGCAACTTTGAGCTTGAGGATTTCGTCCGTCCCCTCGTAGATGCGGCAGACGCGCACGTCTTTCCAGTGCCGACCCGGTCGATACAGCTCCGAATATCCCCGTCCGCCGAGCACTTGAATGGCCCGGTCGGCCGCCTCGCAGGCCGCGTTGCTGGCGAAGTATTTCGCGTGCGCGGCGAGCATATCGGCCTTTTCGCGCAGCTGCGAATTCTTGCGATCAGAATTCGACGCGTGTTTCGCGGCAACGGCCGTAAACAGCAGACTCTCGGCGGCTTGCCGACTGATTTCGATCTCGGCGATATGTTCTTGGACGAGCTGGTGCTTGGCGATCGGCTTTCCGTGCTGGTGACGTTCTTTCGCGTAAGCGATCGCCTCGATCAGGCAGTCTTCGATCACGCCGACGCAACCGGCCGCCACGCTCAGACGCCCGCTGATCAGCGTCGTCATTGCAATGCGGAATCCGTTGCCCTCTTCTCCCAGCAGGTTATTGGCCGGGACCGGATGGTTTTCCAGCTCGAACATGGCCGTGTTGGAAGTTGGCAGGCCGAGCTTGGCGGTCAGGTCCTCACAGTGGAAACCGGGCCCGCCGGTATCGACGATAAACGCGCTGATGCGGTCTCGCTTTCCCTCGGGATATGCGAAGGCGACGATCACCTGAGCGATACCCCCGTTAGAAATCAGATATTTCACGCCGTTGAGTAAGTAGTGATCCCCCTCGCGGCGATACGTCGACTGCATTTCGAGGGGATTGGAGCCGGCATCCGGCTCGGTGAGGCCAAAGGCCATGATCTTCTCGCCCGTGGCGGCCGCGGGGAGATATCGCTGCTTCTGGTCCTCAGTTCCCCAGTCCATGATCGGCATCTGACCGATGGAGATGTGGCCGGAAAACAGTGTTCGCAGCCCCGTTCCTTCCCGTCCGATGCGAATCAAGGCCTTGGCGTAGGTCGCCAGGTCGCAGCCCCGTCCGCCGTACTCGGTCGGCGTGAGCATGCCGAACAGCCGGTGCTTCTTGGCCAGGTCGATCGACTCGGAGTTGAATCGATGCTCGAGGTAGCAGATTTCCTCAATCGGCCGGATCTCGTGGCAAAACGCTTCGACGTCGGCCAAGAGCGCGGCATTCGCGGAAGTGCTCATTTTTGTGCCGTTGATGAGTACTGGGAAGATTTGGTTTTGAAACCGCTTTATGATACGAAGACCGGACTTTGGCGGCTATTCATTTCCGATCGGTCGCCACTGCGGAAGATAACGGACGCGCTCTCCAATCTTCTCCGACTCCGAATCGTGAATCCATGTCCCTGAATCTCGCCTCGGTTCTTGAGGAATTCGGCCGCCCGCTACCCGACGCTGACCGCCACGATCAGCGATGGCGCCCGGATGACGTACGCCGAGCTGGACGAGTCGGCGCGCCGATTTGCCGGTGAATTGTTGTCGACGGGGGTCCGTCCGGGCGACCGCGTGGCGTTGATGATTCCGAACGTCCCCGGTTTCACGATCGCCCATTTCGGCACCCTCTATGCCGGCTGTGTGGTCGTCCCGCTCAACACGCTGTTGGTCGCCAACGAAGTGGCGTTCCAACTCGAGGACAGCGAGGCGCAGGCGCTGGTGGTGCACGCGCAAAACGCCGCCGTCGGGATCGAGGCGGCGCTCCGCGTTCCCGGTTGCAAACAGGTTTACACGCTGGGGCTCGATGGCGCTTCGCAACCGGCTGGGTCCAAACGATTCGAGGACGTCATTCGAGCCGGTCCCGCCGCGGATTTGGCGCAAACCGCCGGCGACGACACGGCCGTCATCCTTTACACCAGCGGGACGACCGGCAAACCGAAAGGGGCCGAACTCACGCATTTCGGACTCTATTACAACGCCCAACTCGTGGCCGAGCGCAACTTCGGTCGCTGGCCCGACAAGATTGTCGTCCTGCGTCCGGGAGACGTGGCCCTGGCGGCACTGCCGCTCTACCACGCGTTCGGCCTGACGAATATCCAAAACGCGCTGCTCTATAGCGGCGGAGCGATCTCCTACTTGTTGCGGTTTTGTGCGGCGAGCGCCGCAGCAGCCATCGCGCGCGACCGCGTGACGTTCTTCGCCGGCGTGCCGACAATGTATATCGCCCTGCTCAACGATCCCGAGGTAACCGACGAGCAACTCGCCACGCTCAAATACTGCCTCTCGGGTGGGGCAGCCCTTCCGATCGAGGTCAAACAGCAGTTCACCGCACGTTTCGGGCTGGCGGTCCAGGAGGGCTACGGCCTGACCGAAACCTCTCCCCTGGCCTGTATCCAATCGATCGACGAAGCGGCCAAGGCCGGCACCGTGGGCAGGGCGGCCTACGGCGTTGAGATGAAGATCTTTGATGAGCAAGACCGAGAGATGCCGCGCGGCGAGCGGGGCGAGATCGTGATTCGCGGCCACAACATTATGAAGGGCTATTTTAAGCGGCCGGAGGCGACTGAGGCGGCCATGCGGAGCGGCTGGTTTCATTCAGGCGACATCGGCTACGTCGACGCCGACGGCGACTTCGTGATCGTCGATCGCAAAAAGGACCTGATCATCCGCGGCGGATTCAACGTCTATCCGCGAAGTGGAAGAGGCTCTTTACGCTCATCCGGCAATTGCCGAAGCCGCGGTGGTCGGCGTCCCCGACGCACGACTCGGCGAGGAAGTGAAAGCGATCATCGCCTTCCGGCCCGGAATGACGGCCACGGTTGAGCAAATTATCCAACACTGCAAAACGCTCGTCGCCGCCTACAAATACCCTCGCATCGTGACGATCCTCGATTCGCTGCCCAAAGGACCGACGGGCAAGATCCTCAAGCGGGCCCTTCGCGAGTGAGAGCCGCCAGCGTCACAACATATTGCATCTCGGTTGTAAGTCCTTGAGAGAGGCGCCGGTTGCACTGGTGATCGTGGAAACATTTGCCACATTCAGTTTCCCAAGCCGACGGCTCTGCCGTCGATTCCGGAACGACAGCGAAGCTGTCGGCTTGGGAAAAGTGTGCGCCGAAACGAACGTCCATCGCTGAATGCTTCAATTGACACTGCACCCGCGCCTTGCGCCAAGATGCAATACGTTGGTGAGCTGGCAGGTGCTTCACTTCTACAAACGCCGCGGTGCCCGCGATCATCCCGTCGCGCGCGGAACGCGATCAGACGTGACTTCGGGTTCCTTCTGCTGCTCCGCAGGTAAGTCCGGCGCATAGGCGACGCCCCCCAGCTCAGCCAGCCGACGCATCAACAGATCGGTCACCTCGCGCAGAAGCGTGCGGGTCCGCTTGCGATCGTAATACGCCGAGAGGTCAATCGGATCGCCGTACGTAACCCTCACGCGACACCGCGTGTAGAACGGCGCCACCATGTCATGGGCACCGCTGGGCGAGTTCCGCAAGAAGACGGGGAATACCGGCACTTGCGCGTGTAAGGCCAGCCATGCAATCCCGGTATCGCCCTCCCGCAATGCCGTCTGATCGTTGATTCCGCCTTCCGGAAAGACGCCGATGAGATCCCCCCGCTTCAGCCGCTCGAGCGCCTCGCGGGCCGGCCTCATGTCTTTGCCTTCCCGGTTGACCGCAACACACTGCATGGCGCGACCGATCCACGTGAGGCCTGGGATTTCGTAATACTCGCGGGCCATCAGAAATCCGATGACGCGGCATGGTTGATTTCGCTCGCCCAGGTGGTTGTTCATCCAGATCAAGAGTGGATCTACCGGGCTGCGATGGTTGGCGATGACAAGGCCGCCCCCCTTTGCCGGAAAAGGACACCGCCGGTTCGCCCGCCTGTGGAACATGAAAGGCACGTACAACCGCTCGACGCCCCAAAGGAACCACGTGCCCAGCCCCAACCCCGACCGGCGAAACTGCCAGACGACGATGCCGACACCGATCGCCAGATAACTCAGAAGCAACAGAATCGCGTAGGAATCCGGCGTCATTTTGCACCGAAGATTCCGGGACCGAAGTCGAATAGCAGACAGGAGCGAGCGAGAAATGCCAGTTTAGCGCCGTGGGGCGCCGCCGGCAACAGGTTTTCGCGGCTCCCGATACGTCGCAATCGGACCGTCTGAAGCGCAAAGCCGCTTCAAATGGCAGGTCCGGCGGCGATCCCGCGTCGGCAAGTCGGTCACTCCGCGAAATTCTTCGCCATGTTGCCGAAACGCAACCTACGTTTGGGGTAGCCAGAGGTCTGTTCCCTGTGGACCCTGAAGGAGTCAGGCCATGCGAGTGATGGTCGAAGACGTCATGACGCGCTGTCCGGTGGCCGTTTCGCCGCAAGCGACGATCGACGAAGTTCTCAATACGTTGGTCTCCGAAGGGCTGGCCTGTGTTTACGTCACAACGGCTGAAAACCGGCTGGCGGGCATCGTGACCGATTACGATGTGCTCAAACACGAAGTCCTCGGCGGCGACCGGACTGCCAAGGCCGAAAGCCTGATGACTCGCAGCGTGCCGATCGTCCACCCGACCGACAGCGCGGTCGCGCTGTGTCCGAAGTTTCGGGACGGGTCGTTCGCCCGGATGGCTGTCGTCGACAACGAAGGCCACCTTCTGGGCAATGTGAGCCGCCGCGAACTGATGCGGATGATGCTCGCGATGGAGCATGTCGAGCCCGAAACGGCAGCCCCAAAAGCCCCGGGCGCAACTACCGCTGCTCCGCGGACCGAGACGGCTCGCGTGGTGCCCGCGCCCCGTGGCGTGCAGCTGGCCCGCAAGCCGCTCGCGACCGTCTGAGACGGTCTCCTGAAGGCAAAGTCTAGGCTCGGTTGAGCGGAAATCTCGTGCTCCCGCGTCGTTTGACGGCGCCACGCTGCGGGGATACGATCGCGCTCGCATCGGGTTCCCGATTTTCGCCTGAAGGATCGACCGCTCATGAATCCCCCCTCGACCGCGCCACTCGAAAGCGGGCTTTGGTCAGCGTCAGCGATAAGACCGGTCTCGCGGCTTTCGCGGCCGGCCTCGTTCAACTCGGGTTTGAGATCGTTTCGACGGGAGGCACGCGGCGTTTCCTCGAGGAAAACGGCATCGCGGTCCTCGACGTTTCGTCCTACACGGGGTTCCCGGAGATCATGGAGGGGCGCGTCAAAACGCTGCACCCCAAGATTCACGGTGCGATCCTCGGGCGGCCAACCGATGCAGGCGATGCCGCCGCCATCCGCGAGCACGGGATCGTGCCGTTTCAGGTTGTGGTCTGCAATCTCTATCCGTTCGAGAAAACGGTCGCGCGGCCCAACGTCTCGTTCGACGAGGCGATCGAACAAATCGACGTCGGCGGCCCTAGCATGGTGCGGGCAGCGGCCAAGAACCATGCTCATGTGGCCGTGGTGACCGATCCGCGGCAATACTCGCGGGTGCTCGAGAGTCTTCGCAGTGGGGAACTGTCGTCCGATTTGCGTCGCGAACTGGCCTGGGCGGCCTTCGAGCGAACGGCTGCTTACGATCGGGCGATCGCCACCTGGCTGGGGGAGCAGGTCACCGGCGGGGAATCGGGGGCGAAATTCCCCGAGCGACTCACCATGGAGCTCGTCCGCAACGCGGTTTTGCGATACGGCGAAAACCCGCATCAAACCGCGGCTTTTTACCGCTCCCCCGATGCGGCCCCGTCCACGCTTGCTCGGGCCGAGGTGCTGCACGGCAAGGAACTCTCCTATAACAATCTGCTCGATCTCGACGCGGCCCTGGGGCTCGTGCGAGAGTTTGCTCAACCGGCCGCGGTGATCATCAAGCACAATAATCCCTGCGGCTGTGGAGTTGCCGAGACCTTGGCCGAGGCATTTGCGAAGGCGTACGAGGGCGATCCGGTGAGCGCCTTCGGCTCGATCGTCGGGGTCAACCGCCGACTCGATCTGGCGACCGTCGACCAGTTGTGCCAACCGGACCGGTTTATCGAAGCCATCATCGCGCCGGACTACGATGCCGACGCGTACCAGGCACTCACAACCCGGCCAAAATGGGCCAAGAGCGTGCGGCTGCTGAAATGCGAGTCGCTCGGCGAGTCGCGCGTAACGATGCTCGAATTCCGCTCGATCTCGGGCGGAGCGTTGGTGCAAGATCGGGACGAGGCCGATCGCACTGCCAACAGCGAGGCCGAATGGGACGTCGCCACTCAGGAGGCGCCGTCGGAGGCTCAACTGGCCGACCTCAAATTTGCCTGGATCGTGGCCAAGCACGTCAAGTCGAACGCGATCGTTCTCGCCCATGAGGGGACAGTGGTGGGCGTCGGGGCAGGACAAATGAGCCGCGTCGATTCGGTCCGCCTGGCCGCGGAAAAGGCCGGCAACGGCACCCGGGGGGCCGTCATGGCTTCTGACGCATTTTTCCCTTTCCGCGACGGGATCGACGTCGCCGCTCAGGTCGGAGTTGCGGCCGTCATTCAGCCCGGCGGCTCGCGAAACGACGCGGAAGTGATCGCCGCCTGCAACGCACACGGCATGCCGATGATCTTCACGGGCCGCCGTCACTTCCGTCACTAAGATGAGCCCGAAGCGGCCGAGCACCCGCACCGGACGATCTGGTCGCGCCGGTTATGCCGCCGTTGCCGGTGCGTTTCATTTTGAAGATTCTCGCGTTGGCGCTTCTCCGAACTGCTGCCCCGAGATTTTCTCGCGGTCGCCACGTTCATTCGGGGGAACACTGAGCCCGACTCAAATTGGCGAGCTATTGTCTGAATGTGACAACCCACCGATTGACCCCAGGAAATGCTTTCTGACGCTTGGTCCCTAACGCCCTCCTGGACCCTCCGCCAATGCTTGCAACCCAAACGCAGCCCACCTTTGTCGACTTCCTGATGGAGCGCCTCGATCTCTCGGACCAGCAGTTGCCGGTTCCCGGAGAATGGGCCGACGCCGGCAACACGATCGGCATGCTGGCCCTGCGCATGAATCTGCTCTCGGTCGAGCAGATTGATCGCATCCTCGAAACGCAGGAGCACGAGGGGAACGTCCGCCGATTCGGCGAGCTGGCCGAGTCGTTGGGCCTCCTGAGCCACGCGCAGGTCGCACGCCTGTTGGCCGTGCAAACCCTCAATCGGGAACTCGAATTGGGCGAGCGCCTCGTGATGGAAGGGCGTCTCGAAATCGGCGACCTGGTTCGCCACTTGAGCGCCTTCATCAATGGCGGCCACAACGCCTGAACGTTGCAGCCGCGGCCGGCGCACCGTCAGGCCGCCTTCGCGCTCAGAGGGCGGTCGAGGCTGTCGTCGCGCGCAAGATCCTGGATCCACTCGCTGCACAAAAGCCGAGCGACCTTGTGCTCGGTCTGCTTCTGTTTGCGGGCGTGCCGCAGCCGCTTCTCGGGTGCGATGGCTGCCGTGCCGTGGGCGACGTGAAACACGTTGTCGGCCATCTCTTGCATGGGAAAGACCGGCGTTTGAAAGCCCGCGTCCCAGAGCTGCCGGGCGATCGAGTAGCCGCCGCCTGTGTAGTTGTTGATTCCGCGAAACGTCAAACCGTGCCCGAGCACGATGCTGCGACGGTACATCGCGCAATAGTCGCGCGGATAATTTTGGACCTGCCACTTTACCGGCTTGCCCAGTCCTAGCCACGACCGGGCTTTTGCCCCCGCGAATCCGACCACCCGCTTTTGCCAGGCGTAGAGCGGGTGCTCCAAGTCCAACTTCCACGAACCGCTGGCCGCGTGGCGCGGGCTACTCTCGATTTCGCGCAACAGCGGATCGAGCCAGCCGTCGCGACGGACAAAGACATCCGAGTGCATCGTGATGTAGAACTCGCCCGTCGCTTCCGCCAGGCCACGGTCCCACGCTGTGAAGACGTTCTCGGGCCAGTTGGTGTGCACTTCGTTGGGCCGCTCGATCAGGCGAATCCAATCGAGCGATCGCAAGTAGTCGAGACTGCTATCGCGGGAGCCGTTGTCGACAACGATCACTTCCAGCGAGTACTTCTGCGAATGCCGGCGAATCGAGCGCAGGCACAGCTTGATAAAGAGTTCCGCTTGCCAGTGCGGAATGCAGATCGTCACGCGTGGTGACGGCCGCCCGGAATTTGCGTGAGCTGCCGCCGGGTGGCACTGGCGGCTTGTCCGCCAGTGTGCTTGTGCCCCCTCGGGACTCCCTGCGTCCCCTCCTCGTGTGCCCGCCGTCATCGCAAGATTTCCAAGGGATGCGCGGCGAGTTTGTCATGGTTCTCGTCGGCGAACTTCTGCAGGCTCTTGCCGAACGCCTGCAAGTGGACGTTGTCTTTCGTGTGGCCGAAGAGCGGCTGGGCGGCCAGTGATTCCGCGGCCGTTTTGTGCCGGTGGATCACGTCGTACGCCGTCAGCAGCATGGCCGTCCGCGTGACGCCGTGCTGGCAGTGCACGAGCATTGGATAGTTGTTCGGGTCGGCCAGAATCTCCAGATGCGGCTCCCAAACCTGCGCGTCGAACTCGATCGAATTCGGCAACGGGACGGCGTGCAGCGTGGCTCCCGCCGACTTCACAGCTCGCCGTTCGCCCTCCCACATCTCGGGCGTCATCTCGTCAGGATTACACAGATTGACGACCGAGCGGATCTGATAGGTTTCAATGATCTGGGACAACGCATCCGGAGCCAGCCAGGCCGACCGGTACACCATTTTCGGCTCGTGCACGGCGAAATGCTTGAACCGGTGTTGCTGGTGATAAATCCAGCCGCCGGCCGCGGCCGCCGAAACGGCCACCAGCGCCAGGCCGCCCAATACGATCCGTCGACTGCGTGACATTCCGCGAACGCCTCAGTTGCAGCAGCAATCGGTCCCGATCCCCGCCCGCGAGCGGCCGACATCTCGAGCGCCCCGAAGGCGGCGAAATCTAGTGCAACCAGGAAACCCGGTCAACATCAGGCAGGGGCGTGCCCCTGCACTCGGTGCGGTTCGCCTTCGATTGCAATGACGCGGCTTGCCGCGGGTTGCTGGAGACTGCGATCAAAACGACTCTTGAGGGTTGCTTTCGGACTTGATGGCCGTCGGTGATCGCTTGCGTCCCTGGTTCTAGCGCGCTCGGCGCGGGCCCCGTGCAGTCGTCAACACTTAGATCAGCAGGCGGTGAGGCGAACCGGCCGCGGGGATGCGTGTCTTGTCTCTCATGGGACATTGCCGAAAGACCGAGGCCGGGCGCGATGCCGGCAGCACGGATTTGAAGACAGCCAAGGTCTTGGCCCCGGAGGATGTGCGCCCGGCGACTATGTGGCTCTGTTGCATGTGGTGCACGAAATTCCGTCGTTTTGGTGGTGCGGCGAAATGGGGATCCGGGCGGACGAACCGGTTCGTATCCCGTTCGTTCCCAATAACGGGGGGATGCCGTTTCGCGTGCGCTCTGTCTGCTTGCCGTTTATTCTCGTGAAGACGCCCTCGGGCAATCTGCGCCACCTCGACGTGCGACGCCACCGTCTGGCACGGCTCGACCCCGAGCACGCTCTGGCCGCCTGGAAGGCGTGCAAGAAGAGACGTCAGAAGCGGGAGCGCGTCTAGGCTTCGGATGCCCTGCGTCTGTGTCCCGTCCCAGTCCCAGTGTCCCGTCCCAAGGTCTTTCACCCTCTCCCAGTCCGCTGGGAGAGGGCTGGGGTGAGGGCCGATCTTGAGTCCCGCGTCCCGTCCCAGTCCCGCGGTCCCGTCCCACCGCGTCCACGTCTGCCTTCGACCTCTTGCTCAAAAGGTGGCAGGACCTGCCACCTTTTCCAAACGAAGTTGTCCCCTCCCAGATCGCGAAAGCGTCCCGTCCCGGTGTCCAGTGGTCTTTCACCCTCTCCCAGTCTGCTGGGAGAGGGCCGGGGTGAGGGCCGATCTTGAGTCCCGCAGTCCCGTCCCGCAGTCCCGTCCCACAGTCCCGTCCCACAGTCCCGTCCCACAGTCCCGTCCCACGGCCCCGTCCGACGGCCCAGCGAGTTCAGGGGTCGGGTCACCAATTTTGTGGGTCACCTACCTGTCAAAAAAATGTGACCCGACCCGACCCCCTGACGAAAGTGTCCCGTCCCAGATTGCGAAAGTGTCCCGTTCCGCTCCTGTACAGTTTCTGATCACTCCCAGCACAGTTTCTCCCATACGCAGTGCGAGCCTCCGCTGCTCAAGCCGTACCCGGAGCGCGGGACCTCCCCGGCATTTGCATGGTGCGGATCCATCGATTTTACCATCAAGAACACGGCCAATCGATCCCGAGTTTCCATGCGCGTGGAAACAACTTCGCAAATTCTTTGTCCCGAACGGCGAGACTCACAGCGGAACCGAGTCCGCTTCAGGCCGGCACTTGTCGATCGAGGTGCTCCAACACGATCGGCCAGGCGTGCTCGTGTCCGTCGCGTGATTCGACGTCCGGAAAGCCGGCGTGAGTCAAACGGAGCGCAGTGCCCGTGCCGGCCGGCGTCAATTCGACTGTGACGACCGTCTCGGCCCCCTTCGTGCCCGGGGCGCCGGTGAGCCAGGTCAGCTCCACCAGCCGTTCGGGCTCCAGCCGCAGGAAGCGGCCATAGTGCGGGTGGCGCTCGCCAGCGTACCGCGTCTCGAAAAAGAACGGGGCGTCGACCCGCGGAGTCATCAAGAGAGTGCCTGGGGCAGCAAACCACCGATCGAGCTGCTCGGTCCACGCTCGAAACAGCGCCGCCCGAGACGCCGCCATCTGGCGCGTGACTGTAAGGTGAAACGGCCGGGACGTAAGGTCAGGGACAGCGACAACCATGGCTCGTCCTTTGGCACAGGAGTCTCGAGTGGACAGATGTATTTTTGATCCATGGTAGAAGGAGAACGAAATAAAGAATGCTGCCAGGGCGACTTGTTGTCCTGGTCGCGAAGCAGCGCGAACCGTGCTTGCAGCCGAAACAATACAGTTATTTCTCCTATCTTGCAGTCCGCTTTGCGTACACGAGGCCGGTTATCTGAACGTGAACTGGTCGCGTTGAAACTCCTCGATCCCGGCGCGTTCTGCCAAGCTGCGCAGCGTTGCGTTCGTCTTTTCGCTTCCGAAACCCACCCAGAGTCGTCGAAGCGTCGGACTGGTCAGCAAGTCGCGGTATTGGTCCGGCTCCATTCCTTCAGCGGAACAATGCATGAACTCTTCAAGCGCAGGCGCGGACCCGAGCAAACGGATGTCCTTAAGACCCTTCATGTTCTCCAGATAGACCCTGCGCAGGGCTCGCAATCGGGACAGCTCGGGGATCCTCGAAATGTTCGGCAGTGATTGAAGGAACAGGTACTGGAGCCCCGACAGCGTCGAGACGACAGAGATGTCATTGAGTCCGCGGACCTGCCACAGTTCGAGGTACTTGATGCCCGTCATGTCCTCCAGCGCCGCCAGGTTCTTACTGCCTCCCAGCTTGATGTCCAAGGACCAAAGCCGACTCAGGTCGCGGAGAAAGGCAAAGTCCGCAACGCTGATCGACCTCAGTGTCAGGACTTCGAGAGACGTGAGTTGGGAAATCACGCCAAAGTCTTTTTGCTGGCCTTCGAGGTAGAGCTTTTGCAGTTGATCGAATCGAGCCAGGGGTGCCAGTGTCGGCTTTTTTGACTCCGTCGCACAAAGCGACAACTCTCGGAGAGTTGAAGTCGGCAATCGCTCAAGAAATTCAAAGTTTTCGAGATCGAAGATTCCGACGCCGAGGCATTCCAATTTCTCAAGGGAAGCAACTTGCTCGATCCCGCGTGCTTGCCTGAGACAGTCCGCTCTGAATCGGCGGACATTGTGCAGCTTTGCCAGAAATGTCAGGTCGCACGCAGATCCGAGGAACCCGTAGACGCGCAGCTCGACATCGGTACGCCGTGAAAAGAGCTTCTGGTTCAACTGGTCCCACGTTGCCGACTCGACGGGTGACGACGTTTGGAGCACGCGCAGCGTCGGGTCTCGTGCCAGCGATTCGATCTCTGCCGCGCGTAGCGAGTTCGTAAACTCTACGCGACCGCCTCCAAGGTCTTTCATGCTTAGCCTAAAAGCGGGGCGGCAAAGATTGACGGCCACGAGGCGCGGCCCCGCCAGGAAAAACACGGCCCGGCAAAATGCCGGGCCGGGTCGAATTCTCGAGTGAGATTCAGCAGAGCTTAGGTCCCGGCCGATTTCTCGGCCGGCACTTTGCTGGTTTGCTGGTTGCCCGGTTTGCCCTTTTCGGCCGCCGGTTTGGCGGCGTGTTCTTTCGCCGCCTTTTCCTGCATTTGCTTGATGGCTTTTTGCAGTTCCTGGCGGTCGGCTTCGTGTTGGGCGTCGATCAGTTTTTGGGCTTCGGCCTTGGGATAGGCGACGTCGTACCAGCCGATCATCATTTCTTCCCACGTCTGATCGCCCCACCGCACGGGCTTTGTGGGATCGGGATTGCACAGATTGTTCTCGGAGTTGTCGAAGTGCGCCGTGCACAAGAGGTTCGTGCCGGCGGGGATCAACAGGGGTTTTTCGAGCTTGAACCAGTTCTGCCAGTTGAAGTCGTAGTGCGGCACGTCGAGGATGACCTCTTTCTTGCCGTCCGGGTAGCTCAGTTCGTAGCGGAAATCTTTGCCCCGCATGTGCATGTGGGGGTACATGCCGATGAACAGCGTGTCTTTGGCAAATTTCTTCTGCGCCTCGACCTTGTAATTGTCGGCGTGCGCGGGGATCTCGAAGTTGAACGTGGCCGTGTTCGTCGTCACGAGGCGATCGGTGATCGTCTTGGGGTCGGCAAACAACAGGCCGATCGAGCTGCGATCCTTTTGTGGACGGCCGTTGGGCGTGTAGTGCATCTGGAAGATAAACTTCCACCCGGCGGGCACCAATTTGGCCATCCCGTACGGGGCAACGAAGGGCCGCGTCCCCGGGGCGAAACCGCACAAGAGATCGCTGGCGGAGATGTCGCCTTCCCCGTCGCCTTGGTCCTGCTGGGCTTTCTCTTTCGCCGCAGCGCCCTGCTTGCCGACCGCATTCTTCTCGGCCTTAGCTTTGTCGGCCACAGCGTTCCCGGACGCAGTCTTACCCTTCTTGGCGCGAGCCAAGCGTTGGGCGCGGAATTCCGCCCGGAGCTGCTCGACGCTCTTGCCGCTGGCCTTCGCCTTTTCGAGCGCCTCTAACTGGCGCTTTTGCTGCTCGATAATCTTGTCGGCGACTTGCGGCGCCGCGAGGAAGACGATGATGTGATGCACGACGCCCGGGTTGCCGGGCAGGCACTCGGCGCTCTTGACCCATTTATCCTCTTTGAAGCCGGGGTCGACGACATAGAACCGATAGGGCTCGACCCCTTCGGCCTTCACGTCGACCGAGTCCTTCATGTAGACGACGGCATCGGGCTGTTTCTCGAGCAGCCAGCCCTGCGTGAACTTTGGCGCGGGCGGAAGCTCGGCGGGATTCCCCTCCGGGCAGCCCGCTTCGACCCAAGAGTAGATCGTTTCTTTTTCTTCCTTGGACAAGACGTTTTCGTTCGCGAACTTTCGCCCGTAGGCGGGGTTGGCGTGCCAAGGCGGCATCCGTTGCTCGCGCACGACTTCGGCGATCATCTCGCCCCAGCCCGCGACTTCGTTGTACTTCGTCATCGCAAACGGACCGATTTGCCCCTCGCGATGGCAGCTGACGCACCGCTGATTGAGCAGCCGCGAGACCTGGTTCGAGTAGGTGACCGGAGCGTCTTTCTGCGGCTCGCGAATGCGGCCGATGAGGCAGCCTTTGAATTCGGTCGTCGCCATGCTCACCGGCTTGCCGGCGAGGACTTCGTCGACGGCGATCGACAGGTCTTTTCGTTTGAGCTGCGGCTGTGCAAAACCGACGCCGGCGCCGAACGTGTATTGGTTATCGATTCGCCCCTGGTAGCGGACCGTTCCCTGCGAGTCGATCAGGATTGCTTCGGGCGTGCGCGTCGCACCAAGTTGATCGGCCACTTTGTTGCCGACGTCTTTCAGAATGGGAAAAGTCAAACCGTTCACGCGAGCGAAGGCGTCGATCTCTGTAATCGCGTCTTGGCGGTTTGAGTCGATCGCGACCAGTGCGACCCCCTTCGCCGCAAACGCCTGCGAGAGTTCCTGCATGCGGGTGGCGTAGAGTTTGACCAGCGGGCATTCCGTCCCGACGAAGATAATCGCTACGCCCTTGTGATGGGCGAGCATTTCTTTCAGCGAGTGCTCCTTGCCGCGGAAGTCCTTCAAGGCGAACGGCTCGACCTTGCGACCCACGGCCGATTCGGCGCACCAGGCGGATCCGGTTAGACCCACCAGCGCGGCAACAACCAAAGCAAGCTGACGCCCACGGAATTTTTGCATCGATCTCCCCTAGTCTTCGTGCAGATTGTCCGTCAACGCGGTGCGAATTGATCCGGCTGCCCGCGGAATGGAAAGGCGAAGGAACTGGTCCCAGTTCCTGGCGCACGCGCGGGACCCAGCTTGCCCGGCGTAGCCTGGCGGCAGCAAAACATCCGACAACGGCCCATTCTACAACGTGTTCGCCTGCCCATCCAGGGGCATTGCCCCTGGACCCGGTGCGGCTTGGGCTCCACCAGCCGCCCGCAAGCGTTTGTCCTTGGCTGGAGGGCAGTTTGATACCGTGGAGGAGCAGGCAATTTCCGAACGGTTTGGAGCCGGGCCGTAAGGGCTATTACGAGTAGAAGCGCGCGTTAGGCCCCGCTCCCTCACGGTCGCGGCTCCAAAAATCCAATCGAATTGCCTGTTTGATACCCGGCAGAGTCGATGCGGAGCTGGGCGCAAAAAAAGAAAGGCCGGCTTTCGCCGGCCCTTCTCTGAAGCGTTGGCCTGCTTGAACAGGCTCGCTTGAGGCCACCCTGTCACTTGCTCGTTTGCACATTCATTGAGGCAGACGCGTCGTAGATCGGCTTTTCCCCTGCGATTACCCGCGGCACGACAGTGGTGGGATTCCGAGAGGCCGGAACCGTGGATTCGACTGGGGTCGTGCTGACTGGAGGCGTGCTGACGGTTGCGGTCGGTTTCGGATTGTTGACCATGATCGGTTGGGGCGGACCCCAGACGACCGCGCCACCGACCGACTCGGCCGTGTTATAGAGGTAACCGCCATCGCCGAAGTATTCGGGCGGATGCAGAGCCCGCCACATGGGTTCATCCATCGCGTAGCGAGACTTGGCCAGCTCCGTGCGGTGTTCGTCCATCCAGAACTGGGTCGAGCCGGTGAACTGGCGGCGAAACCGTCCGAACTCGACGGCGGCCTCGCGAATCCGGTTGCGCTCCTGCTCGGCCATGCCTAACTCATCGGGCACGCCGTACAACTTATAGACGCCGTCGTACCCGCGGCTTGACTTTCCGGATCGTTGGGTCGGCGCCATGCTGTGCGGGCCACTCGGGCCGCCGTAATATCCGTAGTCGACGTTCGGCTGACCGTTCGGCACCACGACGGTGCGGCTTTGCGTCGCACCCGGCTGGGCGTCCTGTCCCTGCGGAAACCCATTAAGGTTTCCGCCGGTCGGGTCGTCTGCCCAATTCGCAGAGAAATCCGCACTAGGGCTATTGGACAATTGCTGTTGCGTAGTCGGTCCCTGTGGCGGCGTCTGGGCAACTTGACCGAACGCGGGCACTCCGAAGGCTGCAACACATGCTGCCAGGATGAGCTTTTTCATGACAAGGCTCCTCACTTTTATCAGCTCCCGGCAGCCTTACTGCCACCGGTTTAAGGCCCAAACTCACACCGTTAAGTTTTTTGACACTTGTTGCCGGCTACTGGCCGGACTCGAAGAACAGAGTCGCAAATGGCGCGCCGCAATGCCGCGCTGTGGCTAAACTATGACCCCCCAATTATTTGAGGGCGGCGCGCGTTGCAGCAGAGAGCTGCGAATCGCAGTGGAGAGGTGCCTGCGCTCCCGAATAGACGCCGACGGAAGCCTCCGCCGATCAGCCCAGTGGTGGCGTGGAATTGACCGGCGCGCTAGGGGCTGTCGCTCTTGGCCTGTTCTTTCTTTTCGGCCGACTTGGCTTCCGGCACAAACGATTCGACCTCGACCATCAGCACCTGAATCGTCAGTTCCTCGAGACGAGACCGCTTGGCGTCGGCATCAGCCTTTCGCGTGATGAGGATATCAAGCGAACGCGTCCGCTGGCCGTTGAGATCGTGCTGCAGGATGTCGACCCATTTGCCCTCCGCGATGTCGTGGGTCGCCGACACGACCTTCGTGCCGGTTCCCTTTGCCAGCGCGCCGCGATAGTACGTGGTTGCTTTATTGATGTCGTCGGTGGCTTCGAGTTCCACGTAGTGCACGACCAGCGGTTCGCTCACAACGGCCGTCAGATTGGACGGCAAGTCCTCGGGCCAGCGCAGGTGGAATTCCTTGGTAATCTGCTCGCCCGGACGCAGCGCGAACGGGACGGGAACGGAGGTCGCGGGTCCGGACCCCTTGGTCTTCGAGTCGGACGAAGATTTTGACTCGGCGACCCGCGCCGTTTTCTTGGAACCGGAATCGGGTTCCTTGGTCGATTTTGTCGAGCCGGCCTTGGATTGGTCCGTTTTGTCCGTCGCTTGATCCTTTTTATCTTTGGCTCCCGATTTGTCTTTTGTGCCGGCGGCGTCGTTGTCGGCGGCCGGGGCTTCGTGCGTTTCGGCCACCGCGCTCAGCCGCTCGTCCCAGTGACTCAAGAATTTCTCCGTCGTGTCCCGCCATTCGAACTGGGCTTCGGCCTGTTTGGCTCTGTCGGCCGCATCTTCGGCTCTCTTTTCGGCGGCCGGGCTGCGCTTGACATTAGAAGGAGGCGTCACCGACCGATGCTTTCCCTTAGGGCGGTCTTTGTAGCCGAGACTCTTGAGCACAATCACGGTTCCCGGGTCGAGCCAGTCGCTGCCGACGACATAGGCCGCCTGCGAGGGCGAAACACCCATCGTCTTGCCGCCCGCTCTGCGGCCCGTGCCACCGATGCCGCCAGCACCCATTCCGCGCCCGCCCAGAACCGGGGACCCCGGCGCGCCGCCGGCCGGCGGACCCGCGGGCATCGCTCGTTCGAGTTGTCCCAAATCCTGTGGGCTTCTTTTCAGCAGGTAATCGCGCAGGCGTTCGCGGGCCGATTTCAAGGGGATCGAGCCCAGGCCCGTTAAAACCTGCTCGGTGCTTCTTTTATCCTTGGAGAGTTGAGCCGCAAGCGCCTCGACAAATTCGCTTTGCCAAAGTTCTCGGCCCACGACGGCCGGATCCACGGGCTGCGAATTGATCATCTTCTCGACAACTTCCAGGACCATTGCCGTCGGGTTCAGAACTGAGGCGTTCGCGGCCGACGGCGCCGGAGCCGAGCCCGGAGACTTTCCGAGAGTGGGCATGCCAGCCCCGGTTCCCGGAGGCGCACCGGCACCCGCCAGACCTCCGAATTGTCCCAACAGACCCGCCAGGCCGGCCGGCGGTGTGGCCTTCGTCGCGGCTTCGCCGGCGATCTTGAGCGCCTGTTTGAGGGCTGCCGCGTTTTGCTCCACGATCAGCTTTCGCAATGTCGTCCGGAAGTCATCCGAGATGGTGCGGCTGCGGAGGAGAACGACCTGCGCGGTAAAGTTCGCCGGACTCGGTTTGCCAAGCGCCGCCTCGATCGCCGTTCGAATCTCCGGCGGCGCCCGGTCGTACAGCTTGGCCACGCCGACTCGTAACTCGGGCGATCCCACTCGACCTGCCAGGCGCACGGTGTCGTATCGAACCGCCGCCGCGGGATAGTCGGTGTCACCGGGGCGCACTTTTTCATCAGCTTCGGACATCAGGCGCAACAAGAACGCCACCGCATCGGGCGAGGGGCGCATGGCCAGCGCTGCCAACGCCGATTCGGCGGCCTGTTTGCTGTGCCCTCCGAATTTGATCTTGCCGAGGACGATTTGCTCGAGGGTCTCGCGGGCCTTATCGCTTTGGTTGAGGGCCAGAGACTGAATCAACCCGGCGAGGGCCTGCGTCTTCGACATCGTCATTCCGGCTGGGACCACTTCCTCTGCCGGACCAGCCGGCGTAGCCGGGGGTTTATCTTTGCCCTTGCCTCGCATCCGCATTTGGGCGGATGCAGGTGGGGCCGTGCAGACGACCAAAAACGCGCCGACAAACATCGTCATTGCAAGGCGACGCCGCGCTGCGCCGTCGAGAAAACTCCGCGAGCAAAAACGCATGTCGCGTCCTTTGAGGGATTTATGTTCGGTGCGAGGCGGCCGACTCGAGCCGCTTTTTTTACCGAGTCAGCGGCCCGTCTGATCGTGCCAGGCCGCGAAGCCGCTCCAGTCCGCATCTTCTCCGCGATTTTCCGCCTCTTCGCATTCTGGCTGCTGAAAATCTGGGGCACAACCGTGAATATCAGGAATACTTGCTCCGGCCCACCTTTCGAATCGAATGTGACGTTCGCCGGACGCACCGATTGGCGGCGCGTCCGTAGCCGTTCCCCATAAACTTTCGCCTTCCCCCTGCGAGCAAAAGATCCCATGCAAACCGCGACTTTGCCCGATATCAGCGTCGATTTCATGACCTGGCTCAACACCGAGCTCCGCAAGCGGGCTGAAGCCGACGACGATTCCCAGACCCGCGGCCTCGTGAACCGGCTCAAGAACTACTTCGGACGGCCCGTCGAGATCGAGACGGCCGAGGCGTAGACGGGACCCACGCTGCGTTTCGACGGCCTGTCGCATCACGTCGCGCCGCGCTGTTTCAGCAGTTCCACAATCTCGCTGTGTCCGCGCCGTGTTGCCCACGCGAGCGGCGTGCTCCAGGGCGGGTCGTCGGGCAGGTTTGGTCGGGCGCCGCGGTCTAAAAGAAATTTGACCATTTGGGTCTGGCCATACTTGGCCGCCCACCCCAGCGGCGTCGAGCAGACGTCTTCGTCACGCGCGTGCAAATCCGCTCCGTGGTCAAGGAACTGCGCGGCCCGTTCCAGGTTGCCGGTACGCGCGAACTGGTGCAGAGGCGTGACGAGCAGCCAATCGGGCTGACTCGGGTTCATTCCGTGCTCGAACAGCAGTTCGTTCAGTTCACGCGTCTTGGCGCCCACCGACCAGGCAGGAAAAACGAGGCGCTTCGGCAAATCGGGTTGATACCGCAGCAAGAGGCGCACAAACGCCTCCTGACCCTCTCCGGCGGCATTGCTCAGCGCTTCGGGATCGTCGGCGAGGGCCGGATTGCCTGCAAACATCGCCGCCGCGTTCTGCACGTCGCCTGAGTAACCCAGCAGATGTCCGGCGCGGGCTGCGCCGTAGGAGCACAGCAACTCGATCATCTTCTGATCCGAGTTCGAGAGGGCCCGGCTCAAAGCATCCGCGGAACTCTCGACCTCCGGATTTGGGTGGGCGCCGCGCTCCAGCAACAGCTTCGCGATCTCATAATGTTTGTTGGCGACCGCTGAGTAGAGCGCGTGGCCCTGCGGCGCGATCCCCTCCTCGCGGAGATTGGGATCGGCACCGCGCTCGAGCAGCAGCTTCACGATTTCAAGATGCCCCTTGGCGGCGGCATTTTTCAGCGGCACCCCGGAGCACGGATAGTAGCTGACGTACTCGGAAACACCGTTGACGAGCGACGCGTCTTGATCGACCAGCTCCCGCACGCGCTGCAGATCGCCGATGTGGCAAGCCGTGCAAATGTCACAATATGCCCCGCGGACACGGAGGTGCGCGAGCACGTCTGGGGCTGTGGTTGGCCAATCCTGCGGCACATCGCGCCAACCTCGATAGGTGTAGTCTCCATTGGTCAGCTGAATGGGACGCGCGCCATCGCAGCGCGCCGCGTTGATGTCCGCGCCATGCGCGCAAGAGTTCGTCAATGACGTCGATCTGCCGCGTCATCACCGCCCAATGAATGGGCTGATTCGATCGCCGATCACCGACGCTCAACAGTTCCGGCGACGCGTCGAGCAAACTTCGCGCTTTGACCAGGTCGCGCTCGCGAATTGCCCCGGCGACGGCTTCTCCTTGAGGTGAAGCATTCAGGATGCGGGCAAAAATTGCCTCCAAGGATTTTTCCAGTTCGCAATAGCCGCGGTCGCGACAGATTTCGAGGAGGCTGTCGTTCACCACCAGCCCGAACGGGTCGGCACCTCGCTCGAGCAAGAAAGTCGCAACGCCCGCGTGGTTTTCGCGTACGGCGAAATAAAGCGGCGTTCGATAGACGTGCCGACTGCGCACGAGCGTGGGGTCTTTGGCCACGAGCTGCTTGACGGTCTGCAGGTCGCCCTCACGGCAAGCGCAGAAGAGATTCCAAACGTCGGTGCCCGTCCCAGGTGACCACTTGAGAGGCTCGTTTTTCTTCAGCTCCTCAGGCTGGATCATGCGTTGGATTTTCCGGTTGACCGGCGCCCGGTCTCCGCCTGATTGCCCGGGCGCATCCAAAGCGACTGCCCGACATCCTGAGCTTCTTCAAACAGAACTGGCCAACCTACCTCGGCTCGGGAGCCATGAACAGGCCGTGCTTCGGGCGCAGCGTCACGCGAGATTCGGGGATCACCGGGCGGCCGGGGATCAGGTTGAGCGACCAGCGGGACGTGATGGTCGCAAGAATCAATACCGACTCAAGCATCGCGAAATGGTTGCCGATGCAAATTCGCGGGCCGGCGCCGAACGGGAAGTAGGCGTACGGGTGACGCCCTTCGGAGCGCTCGGGGAGGAAACGATCCGGGTCAAATCCCTCCGGGTTGTCCCAGAAGCCGCGGTGGCGGTGCGTGACGTACTGTGACAAGAGGACCGGTGAGCCGGCGGGAATCGCCACGTCGCCGATCTGATCGTCCTGCATCGTCATCCGAGCCACCGCCCACACCGGCGGAAAGAGCCGCATCGACTCCTGGATGACGAGTTTGGCGTAGGAGAGTTTTGGCAGGTCCTCGGCTGTCGCCGATCGGCTGCCGAGCACCGTCTCGACTTCGCGCTCGAGCCGCGAGCGGACGCCGACGTGCTGGGACAGCAGGTAAAACGTCCAAGTGAGCGCCTTGGCCGTCGTCTCGTGGCCGGCCAGGAAGAAGGTCATCACCTCGTCGCGCAGCTGCTTGTCGGACATCTGCGTGCCGGTCTCTTCGTCGCGGGCCGCCATCAACATCGTCAGCAAATCTTGGGATCGGGATGCTCGGTCCGGCTGGGCGCGGTGCTCATCGATGATTTTTTGCACCGCCAGGTCGAGCCTTTGGAGGGCCCGCTCGTAGCGGCGGTTGCTGGCCATCGGCAGCCGCTCGAGAAAATTCCAGGGAGTGTGAATGCGGCGGCTGACCTCATCGATCACGAGCGTGAGCGCCGCCCCGACGTCGCTCGCCTCGCTGGTGACGTCGGTGCCCAAGAGCGTCTCGCCCACGATCCGCATCGTCAGTCGCATCATTTCGTCGGCGACGTCGACCGCTTTCCCCTCTTCGGCGGCCGGCTCCCAGGATCGCGCCATGTCCTCGGTCGCGTTGACCATCGCGGCCGCAAAGCCGGCCAGCCGCGCCGGTGCGAACGCCGGCTGCAGGAGCCGCCGCTGGCGAAGCCAAAAGTCTCCCTCGCTCGTCAGCAGCCCGTTGCCCAAGACGTGCCGCAGCTTGACGTAGCCGCGCGACTGCTTGGTGTAATTTTCCCGGTGCTTGACGAGTACTTGGTAAACATGGTCGGGATGAAAGAGCGCAAACGCGGTGCGCGGCCCGAGCCGCAGCCGCACGACATCCCCATACCCCGCATGGCAGCGAAGCAGGAACTGAGCCGCGTCGCGCAGCATCTCGCCGGCGTGCCCCGTGAGAAAGTGGCCGGGGGGCGACGGCGGCTGTCGGGGCGTTTGCGTGGTTTTCGCCGGTGCTCGGCCAGCCAGCGCGGTTGTCAAAATCGGTGCCATGGTGTGCTCCCTGCAGGCTGCAAACAAACGGCCACTTATTGTATCAACGGGAAAGCCGCAAGCAGGATCAAAAGTAACCGACGGTAACCACTGGGGTGCCTTCAAATTGTCCAAGAATTGCGAGCGTCGTCCGACCGTCGGTTGCCACGCCGGCGGCTCACGTCTTCTGCGACTCCGCCGGGGCCTCAGTGGTAAAGACCAGGCCGTCGCGAGCGACATCGACGTGGATCGTCGCGCCTTCCGCAATGTTGCCCGCGAGGATCTCGTTGGCGAGCGAGTTCTGCAGACGCTGCTGAATCACGCGCTTCAGCGGCCGGGCCCCGTAGACCGGATCGTACCCCTCTTCCGCCAGTAGATCCTTAACAGCCTGCGTGACGTCGATCGAGTAGCCTTCCTCCTCGAGCTGTTTCTGCAGTCGCACGATCTGCAGGTCCACAATCTGCCGGATCTCTTCCCTTCCTAACGGATGGAAGAAGATCACCTCGTCGATGCGGTTGAGGAATTCGGGCAAGAACTCGCGCTGCATGACCTCCATCACGCGCTCGTGCAGCTCGCGCTCTTCGGCTTGGCGGTCGCTGGCCCCGGGCGCTCCGTCTCGGCGAGCAAACTCCATGATGATTTGGCTGCCGATGTTGGAGGTCATCACGATGATTGTGTTGGAGAAATCGACCGTGCGCCCCTGGCCGTCGGTGAGGCGGCCATCGTCGAGGACCTGTAGCAGCACGTTAAAGACGTCGCGGTGCGCCTTTTCGATCTCGTCCAAGAGCACGACGCTATAAGGCTGCCGCCGCACGGCTTCGGTAAGCCGTCCGCCCTCTTCGTAACCGACGTAACCGGGAGGCGCCCCGATCAGCCGCGCGACCGAGTGGCGCTCCATGAATTCGCTCATGTCGATTCGAATCATGTGCCGCTCGTCGTCGAACAGGAACTCGGCGAGCGCCTTGCAGAGTTCCGTTTTTCCCACCCCGGTGGGGCCGAGAAAGATGAACGAGCCGATCGGCCGGTTGCGGTCCTGCAGGCCCGAGCGGGAGCGCCGCACGGCGTTCGACACGGCCTCGATCGCCTCGTCCTGATCGATCATTCGCTTGTGGATTTCGGTCTCCATCCGCAGCAGCTTTTCGCGCTCGCTTTGCAGCATCCGCGAAACGGGAATGCCGGTCCACAGGCTGACGACGCGGGCGATATCCTCTTCAGTGACTTCCTCGCGCAACAGCCGCTCGCCCGGGGATTGGTTGATCTCCTTGAAGCGGGCTTCGAGTTCAGCGAGCCGTTTCTCGGCAGTGCGCAGCTTCTGCTCGGCCTCGTACGCGCGAATGTAATCGTCGTTGAGATGACTCTGCTGCGCTTTGTTGAAGGCCTGATCGTAGGCCATTCGCAACTTCTCAATCTCTTCCTTGAGCGGCTTGAGCTGGCCGAGCGATTCCTTCTCCGCCTGCCAGCGACTCTTGAGCGCGTTGACCTCTTCTTCCCGGTCAGCGATTTCTCGCTTGAGCTCGCCGAGCCTCTGTTTGCTCTCGGCACTGGTTTCGCGGGTCAAAGCCTGGGCCTCGATCTGCATGCGGGTGAGCTGGCGATTGGCCTCGTCGATCTCCGCCGGCATCGAGTCGAGCTCCATCCGCAGCCGGCTCGCCGCCTCGTCGACCAGGTCGATGGCCTTGTCGGGCAGAAATCGGTCATTGATGTATCGGTCCGAAAGCGTGGCGGCCGCGATGATCGCATCGTCGGTGATCTTCACGCCGTGATGCAGCTCGTAGCGCTCTTTCAGTCCGCGGAGGATCGAGATCGTGTCGAGCACGCTCGGCTCCTGGACCATCACCGGCTGGAACCGCCGCTCGAGGGCCGGATCCTTTTCGATGTGTTTTCGATATTCGTCGAGCGTGGTCGCACCGACGCAATGCAGTTCGCCGCGAGCCAGGGCCGGCTTGAGCAGGTTCGAGGCGTCCATCGCTCCCTCGGCGGCGCCCGCCCCGACGACGGTGTGCAACTCGTCGATGAAAAGAATGACGCGGCCTTCCGATTCCTGGACCTCTCGGAGCACGGCTTTGAGCCGATCCTCGAATTCGCCGCGGTACTTGGCGCCGGCCACCAAGGCCCCCATGTCGAGCGCCATCACCCGCTTGTCCTTCAGATTCTGCGGCACGTCGCCCTGCACGATGCGATGGGCCAGCCCCTCGACGATCGCCGTCTTGCCGACGCCCGGCTCGCCGATGAGCACCGGGTTGTTTTTGCGCCGACGCGAGAGAACCTGAATCACGCGGCGAATCTCGGTGTCCCGGCCGATGACCGGGTCGACCTTGCCTTGTCGCGCCAGCTCGACCAGATCGGCCGCGTACCGTTGCAGTGCCTGGTACTTGTCTTCGGGGTTCTGGTCGACGACTTGCTGCGTGCCGCGGACCGACTTCAAAGCACTGAGCAAGTCAGCTTCCCGGACACCGTTGAGATCGAGCAGCCTTTGTGCCTGCTCGCCCGACTGAGCGAGTGCCAAGAGCAGGTGCTCGGTCGAGACGAATGAATCCTTCATCTGGTCGGCCAGCTTCTGCGCTTGCTCGAGCACCTTGGCCATGGCAGGCGAAGCGGCCAGTTGGACGTTGCCGCCAGAGACCTTAGGCAGGCGACTGAGTTCCGAGGCGACCATCGTTTCGAGCTGACCGACGTTGGCCCCGATCTTTTGCAGCAGGGGCCGCACAATGCCTCCCTCTTCCTGCAACAGGGCCTCGAGCAGGTGCAGCGGCACCAACTGCTGATGGCCATTCCGCTCAGCCACATCCTGTGCGTGCTGGATCGCTTCCTGGGCCTTGACGGTCAGCTTCTCGAATCGAAACGCCATGGCGGCCTCCCCCCAAAAAAAACGGACCGCGGAGCGGCCCGTTGTGAGCGGTCAGGTCACTCAGACCGAGCGCGATTTGACGAATGCCGTCTCCTCGAAGATTCCACTCAGTGACGCGGAGTCGTTGGGTTAGGTCTTCTCGAACTCCGCGTCGATGACATTGTCGCCGGGCTGGCCGGCGTTCTCGGAACGTCCGTTGCCGGCCGGCTGCGCCTGCGCTCCCGCACCCGACTTTGCTGCCGCGTCGTACATGTGCTTCGAGAGGGCGTGCGTTGCCTGTTCGAGGTCCTTGACGGCCGACTCGATCTCCCCGGCATCGTCACCCGCGGCTGCCTTGTTGACTCGCTCGATCGAGGATTCGATCGCCGTCTTGGAGCCGCTGTCGAGTTTGTCGGCATGCTCCTTCATCAGTTTTTCGGTCTCGTAAACGAGTCGGGACGCGTGATTACGGGCTTCCGCCAACTTGCGCTTCCGCTGGTCCTCCTCGGCATGGGACTCCGCGTCTTTCCGCATTTTCTCGATTTCGGACTCCGACAGGCCGCTCGACTTCTCGATGCTGACCGTCTGCACCTTCTGCGTCGCGATGTCCTTGGCCGAGACTTTGAGGATCCCGTTGACGTCGATGTCGAAGCTGACTTCGATCTGCGGCACGCCACGCGGCGCGGGCGGGATGCCGTCCAGATTGAATTGACCCAGCAAACGGTTGTCGCGGGCCATTTTCCGTTCCCCTTGGAATACGCTGACTGTGACCGCGGTCTGGCTGTCTGCCGCCGTCGAAAAGATCTCCTTCTTTTCCACCGGGATGGTGGTGTTCCGCTCGATCAGCGTGGTCATGACGCCTCCTTCGGTCTCGATGCCCAGCGACAGCGGCGTGACGTCGAGGAGCACCATCTCCTTGACTTCACCACCGATGATTCCCCCCTGGATCGCAGCACCGACCGAAACGACCTCGTCCGGGTTGACGCCTTTGTGTGGTTCTTTGCCGCCGAACTGCTGGCGGACGAAATCGACGACCTTCGGCACGCGGGTCGAACCACCCACAAGCACCACTTCGTCGATGTCCTTGGGAGAGAGCTTGGCGTCCCGCAGCGCCTGTTCGACGGGCTTGCGGCAGCGCTCGACCAACGGATCGATCAGCCGCTCGAACTCGGCCCGGGTGACGTTCATCTGCAGGTGTTTGGCACCAGTCTGATCGGCCGTGATGAACGGCAAATTGATATCGGTCGTTGGCTGCTGCGAAAGCTCTTTCTTGGCCTTTTCAGCCGCTTCGCGAAGCCGCTGCAAGGCCATTGGATCCTTGCGGAGGTCGATTCCGTTTTCGTTCTTGAATCGATCCGCGACGAAGTTAATCAACTGCTCGTCAAAGTCGTCGCCGCCGAGGTGGGTGTCGCCGTTGGTGGAGAGCACCTCGACCATTTCGTCTCCGACCTCGAGGATCGAGACGTCGAAGGTGCCGCCGCCCAAGTCGAAGACGCAGATCTTCTCTTCGCGCTTCTTCTCGAGCCCGTAGGCCAGCGCGGCGGCCGTCGGCTCGTTAATGATTCGCTCGACCGACAACCCGGCGATCTGCCCAGCGTCCTTGGTCGCCTGCCGTTGCGCGTCGTTGAAATAGGCCGGCACCGTGATGACCGCGCGGTTGACCTTGTGACCCAGGTACGACTCGGCCGCCTCTTTAAGTTTGCGGAGGATCAGGGCCGAGATTTCCGGCGGGGAATATTCCTTGTTGCCGACTTTGACCTTTACGTAGTCGTTCGGTCCCCCGACGATCGTGTAGGGGACCATCTTCTCTTCGGTCTCGACCTCGCTGTGGCGACGGCCCATGAACCGCTTGATTGAATAGATCGTGTTCTTGGGGTTTGTCACCGCCTGGCGCTTGGCCGGCTCTCCAACGAGGGTCTCCCCCTTGTCGGTGAAGGCAACCACGCTGGGCGTGAGGCGATTTCCTTCCTGGTTCGCGATGACCTTGGCCTCGCTCCCCTCGATGACCGAGACAACCGAGTTCGTGGTCCCCAAATCGATTCCAATGATCTTTTCGCCTTGCACGGCCATGGTGATCTCCTTTGCCCTCAGTCGCGACCGTCCCTCGCAACCGGACGCATTTCTCTCAAAACTGTTAATCGGAGCTTTAGGCCATCTTCTTACGCCCTCGGACCCTCGCTGGCAAGCGACCGGACCGTCGGCGCGTTTCGACAGCGTTATTGGGGCGTAGAGGCAAAGGTCGTGCCAAGAAATTGATCGAACTCTGGCAGCCGCAACCCATTTGCTGGAAATCAATTGTGAATTCGACCCACCTCCTATTTCAGTGGTGTCCTGTCAATTTGGCAACGCGGCATGACCGATCGGTAAATGGGCCGAGTGCCATTTTGGCAATCGGTTCGCCGGTGACCGCGAGGCTTCGGCCGCCTGAGCTCACGACCGAACCTGATCCGGGCAGGTCATTGAATCCAGGTTTGAGCCGTCGTCCGGAAATCTGCGTTACCGAGTCTGGAAGCCGCCCTGGCTCCTCAGCGAGCTTCGCGCAATAGCGGCGGCGGATTGATAGAATCGGCGGCCAAACGTGCCAAAAGAGGTCCGATCTGACGGCCCGAAGCGGCAAACGCGGCAGGAGATTGCGATGGGACTCTTCGACAGACTGCGCAACGAACTCATCGACATCATCGAGTGGGTCGATAACACGAATCGGACGCTCGTTTGGCGGTTCCCCCGCTATCAAAACGAAATCAAGAACGGGGCTCAGCTTATTGTCCGGCCCGGTCAGAAGGCGATTTTCGTCCATCGCGGGCAGATCGCCGACGTCTTTGAACCGGGCAACTACACCTTGGGGACCGACAACCTTCCGATCTTGAGCACGCTGCAGGGTTGGAAGTACGGCTTCAACAGCCCGTTCAAGTCGGAGGTCTATTTCGTCTCGACGCGGCAGATTACCGACCTCAAATGGGGAACGCCGAATCCGATCATGCTGCGCGACGCCGACTTTGGCCCCGTGCGAGTGCGGGCCTTCGGAACCTACGTGGTCAAGGCCGTCGATCCCAAGGCGTTATTGAAGGAACTCGTCGGAACCGATGCCGAGTTCGACGCCGACGAGGTGACTGAACTTTTGCGGTCGATCATCGTGACGGCATTTGCCGACCTGGTTGGCAGCTCCAAGGTCGCCGTGCTCGACCTGGCGGCTCACTATCGCGATCTCTCCGACGACCTTCGGAAGAAGGTCGAAGAGAAGGTCGACAAAGAGTATGGCCTCGACATTCCACAGCTGATGATCGTCAATGTTTCGCTTCCCGAGGAAGTCGAAAAGGCAGTCGACACGCGCTCGAGCATGGGCATCGTCGGCGATATGAACCGCTTCCAGCAGTTCCAGACGGGGCAGGCCATCACGGCCGCCGCGAATAACCCAGCTGGCGGCGGTGCGTCCGAGGGGATGGGGCTGGGAATGGGGCTGGCCATGGCCAATCGGATGGCCGGCGCCTTCGCCCCCGCTGGCACGGCCCCTCCGCCGGTTCCTGGAGCAGCGTCCTGGCACGTCGCGGTCAACGGCCAACAGCAAGGCCCGTTCACTCCGCAACAGATCACCGAGGGAATCGCCAAAGGCCAAATCGCCCGCGACACTCTCGTCTGGTCGGCCGGAATGGGAGATTGGACTCCAGCGGCCAACGTGCCGCAACTCGCGGGATCGTTCACCGCGCCCCCAAGTCCGCCTCCCGTGCCGTCCAAGTAAAATCGCCTACTGCATAGCACTTTTATTCAACTGATGGGTGGCACTGGACTTCGGCGAGCTCAGTCGAGTCGCGGCTTGTCCGAGGGTGTCCGGGAATTGGCGGCCGAATTTTGGCTTGGGTGCCACGGCTGAGCCGAAACGTCTCAGCAACGTCTCAGCCGTGGCACCCGATCGAATTCCCGGACACTCTCGGCTTGTCCGCCAGTGTCTTCGCGCGTCTCAAAGAGCGCACTGGCGGCGGACAAGCCGCCAGTGCCACCCCAGAGGCTGATCCTGCCTGTGAGTGTGGAGTTCTCTGTGAATCCGGGTGCCCAACAGGAGAATCCGCTGCCGCAGGCCGCGGCCGTAGGTGGCAGTCCGCCCCCCGTTCCGGAATCGGAGGGGCACACGATCGACTCCGGGCGTGGCCGCGTTTTTCCCTGCGAGCAATGCGGCGCCGAGCTGGTCTTCAACATCGGCGATCAGCGGCTGAAGTGTCCTCATTGTGGATTTGAAAAGGATATTGTCCTCCCCGCCAACGCCGTCGTTGCGGAACAAGATTTTCGCGCGACGATTGAGCAACTCAAAAAGCAGGCAGTTTCTCGCAGCGAGGCGGAGAAATCAGAAGAGACCCAAAACCAGGTTCGCTGCGAAGGGTGCGGATCGAACATTGTTTTCGTGGGCACTCTGACAAGCCTGGAATGTCCCTATTGCGGCTGTCCCGTGCAGCGCGAACACGTCCATACGGGCGGCTGGCGGATTCCCGTCGATGGCATGCTCGCCTTCGCAGTGACCCGGGAACAAGCGGCAGGCAATCTGAGCGTTTGGATCCGGTCGCGCTGGTTTGCCCCCAATGAGTTTCGCGAACGGGGGGCGACCGGAAAATTCAACGGCGTCTACCTCCCCTTCTGGACGTTCGATGCCTTGGCGGCGGTCGTCTACGACGGCCAGCGCGGCGAGTGGTATTGGGAAACTGTCAAGAACGGCGACAAGGAAGAGCAGGTCCGCCGCACTCGCTGGTGGCCGGTTTCGGGGCGATTCCAGCGATTCTTTGACGACGTGCTGGTTGCGGCCACGGGGGGCATTCGCCGCAATCTCGTCGACGGACTCCGGCCATGGCCGCTTAAAGAGTGCCGGCCATTTTCGCAAGAAGTGCTCGCAGGATTCGTCTCGCGGACTTACGACGTCGAACTCGAAGACGGCTTCGCGATTGCGCGACAAGAGATCGACTCGGCGATTGAGCAGGATGTCCGAACGCGCATCGGCGGTGACGAGCAACAGGTCGATAGCATCCGCACTCAATTCGGCGCGATCACCTTCAAGCACGTCCTGCTGCCGGTCTGGATGCTTGCCTATCGCTATCGGGATCGGACTTATCAGGTGCTGGTCAACGCGTGCACCGGCGAAGTCGACGGCGAGCGGCCCTACAGTGCTTGGAAAATCGCTTTCGCCACTCTGCTCGGCATCGTGGCGACGGCCATCATCATCTATTGCGCAACATTCATGAGGGGCGTTCCACTCGCGATTAACCGCGAGTTCTCCAAACAACTCGGCCAGGGTCCCGTTGTCTAATTAGCCAAGTCGGGGGCGAGGCGACGGCTGCCAGAGACGTGTGACGACTTGTCGCGGCGCCAGGCTTGTGCGTCCATCAAGTACAAGTCCTTTTCGCGACTGACGACTGCGCCTGGATCCAAGAGCTGCTTAAAGACCTCGGGGTTGAGCAATCGTCGATTCAACAAGATCCAGCGCGTCGAGTACTTGTCCAGAATTCCAAGCTGGTCGGCCGTCGATTCTGAGGGGGAGAAAAAGTGGGAAACGTCCGCCGTTCGACTGGCCTGATCGGGCACGAAAAGTTCGTAGTGCAGCGCAGCGACGATTTTTCCGCTGCTCGACGGGACCGGCCAACTGGTCAGGGCGTCAGAAAGCACGACGTCGTTCGTGCCGACGCCTGACAACAAGCGATCATACATCTGCTTGACGTCTTGCTGTTTGTCCGATTTGTGCAGGAGCCGTGCGACGTAGACTCGTCCGAGCCAAGGTTCGCGAAAGACCGCGATGCACTGGGGGATCAGTCCGTTCGCCAAAAGCAGGACGACGGCAAGCGCGAGCGCCGTCTCCGACGTGACGCGATGATCAGTCCGGAAGAGCTTGAGGCGCTCACGCCACGCTCGCAGAGTAAGGGCTCCCGAGCGGTGAATGAAAACTCCTGCTGCGAGGGCGAACAAGAACGTCCCCGCAATGGGAATGCGAGCCGTCACGGGCGATCGGGTCACAAAGCTCGAGATCCCGAGTAAAGTCGCCAGCGCACCGCCTGCCAGGCTGACTCGAACCAGGTCGCGATCCAGCCGGGTCAGTGCCGCCAGGCCGCAGATATATGCCGGCACGCACCATTCCCCCAGCGTCAATCGCAGAATCGCCGCATTGAACCAGTAGTCGCGATCGGAGGACCAACGGATCGCATCGATCAGGCGGAACCAGGGCCACGCCGCGCCGATTCCGATCGTCGCTGCGGCCATCAAGAACACGGTCGCGGTCCAAATCCAGCGGCGACGATCGGGCCTGGTGACCGCGATAACTGCCAGTCCGAGGAAGGCGAACAACGCCGTCATGGCGTGGTCGAGCAGGCACATCGCCAAGGGCAGCGTGATCCACACCGCGGCCCGACCCCGATCGAGCGACCTCTTGAAGACGGCCAAGCACAATACTGCCCAGGCAAAGCTCCATGCCGACGGATTGACCTGCAGCCAGGGCAGATCGGCCAGTGCGAGCGAGTTTGCGTAGCCGGGCGCCACCCAGTAGAGCCCCACGACGGAGACCAAGACCGCCGTAGCGCTGCCTTTCTCATCAAAACTTGCCAGCAGCGCCCAAATTGCGAGAACAAGGAACGCCGAGTTGATTACCGCCGCAGCGCTCAGCATCAGATAGGGGTCGATCCCGAGCCAGCGTGCACACACGGCTTGAAGCACGAAATACGGAGAGTAACGCACCGAGGGCACGTCGACGGCGTATGTCGGGTTTCCCGGGTGCGCCAAGTCGCGCACGAGGGCCTTCAGCACACGATGATGCTCCCAGGCATCGGCACCCCACAGGTTGGAGCGCTGGGATGTACACACAGCGACGTAGAAGACGAGTGCTGCGCCCAGGATCCAGAAAGTGAGCGGCGCTCGCTGGGGCGCGGGGGATTCTCGCGGTTCAGAGGTGCTCACCGAATCGAACGCTTGCTTTCGCGGCGGAGCTGGGGGTCGGATCGCTTTGCAGCCGTGCTCCAAAACATGCGAGCCGACATCAGGTTAGTTTCGACGGGCTGAATTCGCAAATCCGCGCGATTCCCGAAAGAACCCCCAAGTGGACATCGCCACCTGACCCGACGCAAAGGCACGGGGGAACGTATACCCTGGGCGGCACGATCCGCTCATCTCCCGCAAAATTCCTATTTTACTGACTCGCTGGGTCATTTACTTTCGCAGTTCGGCTCTCTAAACTTGACGCTCGACCGCATCGGAGATGCGGCGATCGGGGGACATTACCGCAGGCGCGGTTGGGGCCTGTTTCCGCGGATCGCCTGAGACTGTCGCGGCTGACGGAACTTGGCCTGCGGCATGGCTGCCCGACCCATAACGCTTGCCCGTTGCCAGACGGGAAGCGATGGAGCGCACGGGACCACCGCGAACAATCGAGAGGTCCTTGATGGCAACCGGCGATATCGAGATCACGTCTGTCCCTGATGGTGCGGACGTTGGTGCGACGGGCCCGGAACCGGGAACTGCTCTTTCTACCTACGTTGCACCGCGAACGGCTCCCAAGGCCAGCCCGCTCGCTCCTAAAGAACGCGAGCCGCTGATCAAATCCACGCTGCGCAAGCGATGGTGGCTGTTGGGAATTTGCGTCATCGTGGCCCTCGGTCCGGCTTATTTCGTCGGTCATCAGTTCGCCACGATGACCTACAAAATCAAGGGAGAGCTCGAATATCACGGCCTGCCGGAAATGGCAAGAACGTCGGCCTACAACATGGAGCCCGTCGAGGCGCATGCCGAGTTGATTCAATCGCCCGCCTTTTTGCTGACGGTGATCGAGAAACGCAACATGGCCCACGAGCTCGACGTATTGGGCCTGACAAATAGCCTCGACGTGACCGCCGACAGCCGGTCCAAGATGATCACGATGATTTTGAGTTCGAGCGACCTGGTGAAGGGCAAGGAGCTGCTCGACGACTTGATGGACATGTACGTGCAGAGGGCCGTCGAAGATCGCCGTAACCGGGCGACCGATCACGTCCGGCACGCAGAAGAAGAGCTGTTTCGGGCGGAAGCCAACGAAGATAATTGTCGCAAACTGCTGCGCAACTACTGCGAGAAGATGGTCAACACCGAGTTCGAGCAGGTTTCGGTTCCCGACACGCTGCGTCAGTACACGTCCGCGTATAACGGCGCGGTCCTCGCGCAGACGACCTTCAAAACCCAGATTCAGGAATACAATGCTTCCCGCACCGCCGAGGTCAAAGACCTCAACCGCAAAATGATTGAGTCCAAGCTCGGCAACGTGAAATCGCACCTCGAAAAGTACGACCCCGGCAGCCAGCCGCACACCGTGCTGTCGCGCGTGAGTCGCGAACTCGAGGCACTCGCCAAGACCTCAGCCAACTACGATTCGCCCGTGAAGTTTAAAGAGCTGATCGACGCCGTCGGCAAAAACTTGACGTCGTACCCTTGGCTGAATCAGTACATCACGCCCGACATGAGCGATCAGTCGACCCAGATCGACAAAATGACCGAAGAGGGAAAGAAGGCCGAACTTGGGCTGAAGACCACCACGGACGAGGTCACCGACCTGAAGGCCAAGATCGACGAAACGAAAAAGAGACTCGAGGCGGCCAACAACGCCATGCGGCCGCAATTGGAAGAGCGGAAGGCCTTTCAGGACGACTTGGCGGGTGCAACCGCCAACAAACAGCTCGTCCGCTCGCAGCTACAAGCGCTGCGGCAGATCAAGGCCAGCCCCGTCAAGGAGCTCTCGATCGTTTGCAAAGCGACTTGGGACGGAAAGCCTACGACAACCTTCAAAAAACTGTTCGCCCTGGCGTTCATGGGAATCAGCCTCGTGCTGGTGGCGCCCGTATTCGGTGCCGAGTATTACTTGTCTCGCGAAAGCCCCGCGGACGAAACGGCCCGCCGCTTTGGCCTGCCGCTCTTGAGTCGCGGCGCCCTGAGCAGCCGCTTGAAGCGCCGCAAGAACGGGCGAATTCGCGCTCTCTCGCACGAGCGACGACGGCGAGGATTCACTTCGATTGCTCGCCTTGCGGATTCAGCAATCCTTGCGGCGGCCCGGCGCGGTGATTGTCTTCAGTCCGCTGGAGCACGACGAGTCGCCGATCAGCTTGATCTGCAAACTGGCGGTCTGTTTTGCCGAGCGCGAAGAGCTGGTGCTCGTCGTCGATGCCGGGGCGACGCTGGCTGAGAGCCGGTCCGTTCTGTCCACGTTATTTCACGGGACGCCCCACCGCACCGCCGAGGGCCGGCCGCTCGATCCGACGCTAGCCGACGGTTCGACCGAGACGCCGATGGCGACGTTTGGAATCTCGGACTTTCTGTGCAATGAAGAGCTGGAGATCGGCGACCTGGTGCTGCATACGAAATACACGCGGGTGGATTGCATTCACGGCGGAGTCAGTCCGCAGCCGCGGGAAGGGCTCGCCTCGCGAAGGATCACCGATCTGCTCGAGCTGTCGCGCGGTCGCTATTCGATGATCCTTGTTGCCGGCCCGTCGACGCGGAATCAAACCGACGTGCAGCTCTTGGCGGCGCGGGCCGACGGTATGCTCTTTACGGTTGCCCCCAACTCGCCGATCTCGAATCGCGGGCACGAAGTCATCCAGGACTTGATCGATCTCGATGCGCCCGTGATGGGGCTGATCGGTTGACGCGCCGGCGCTGGTCGGCCGGACGCGGAATTGGCTAGCGATGTTGTGGATCACGTCCGCTTTGACGGCAATCGCGGTGCTCGTCGCCTTGCCGGCACTCATTATTGCCGCGCAGGTGATAGTCGCTGCGCTGCCGATCGCGCGCTCTCCACGTCCGCCGCACTCCGGTCGAGCTGCACCGAATCAACCTGTGCGGCCGGCTGTAGCGGTCTTGGTCCCGGCACACAATGAGGCGTTGGGAATCCGAGGCACCATCGAGTCAATCGCCGCCCAAATGGCTCCGGGCGACAGACTGGTCGTCGTTGCCGACAACTGCACCGACGAAACGGCTCAAATCGCCCGCGATTGCCGGGCCGAAGTCGTCGAGCGAAGCGACCTCACATTGCGCGGCAAGGGATTTGCGCTGCGGGCCGGCCTGACTCATCTCGGCACAGGGCGACCGCCGGAATTTGTGGTTGTGGTCGACGCGGATTGCCGGCTGCAGCCTGGCTGCCTGGATGCGCTGGCGGCACACGCGGCGGTATCCGGCCGGCCGGCACAAGCCTGCTATTTGATGACGGCTCCCGCTGCTCCGCGAGCGGTCGACGTGGTCTCGGCATTGGCGGTGCTCGTCAAAAACCGTGTGCGGCCGCTGGCCATGGCGCGGTTCGGATTTCCCTGTCTGATCACGGGCTCGGGGTGTGCTTTCCCCTGGGCCGCGCTGCAGGCACACTCGTTCGACGGCGGCAATATCGTCGAGGACATGCAGCTGGCAATCGATCTCGCCCTCGCCGGATCACCGCCGTCCTATTGCGACGACGCCGTACTGTTCGCCGCGCTGCCGGATCGGCCCGCGGCCTTCGTCAGCCAGCGACGGCGGTGGGAGCACGGCCATCTACGGACACTTGCGACTCAGGTGCCCCGACTTGGACTGGCATTCTTAAGGACCCGCCGCATCGAGTTGGCCGCGATACTCATCGATCTTGCCGTGCCACCGCTCTCGCTCGTGGTAGCAATCAATCTGGCGTTGGCGATCGCTGGACTGGCGGCAGCTGGACTGGGCGCCGGCTGGGCTCCTGCTGCAATGAGTGGCGCTGCCCTCGGTCTGTTGGCTGGAGCCATTGGCCTGGCATGGTGGCGGTTCGCACGCGATCGGATCCCGTTTCGATTTCTGCTGAGCGTTCCCCTCTACGTGCTGGCCAAGCTGCCGCTCTACGCGTCATTCCTATTCCGCCGCGAAAGCACTTGGGTCCGCACCGCGGCAGTTCGCAGGCCCCGTCCGATCGAGTCTTATTTGCCGATGCAGAAGCGGCTGAAAATCCGGCCGAGGATGTCATCGGTGTAAACCGTCCCGAGCACGCGGCCAAGGTGCTCTAGAGATTCGCGCAGCTCGAGCGCGACAATTTCGTCTCCCTTTGCCGACTCGGCGGCCTCCGCGGCGCGGCCGAGCGCTTCGAGACTGCGTGTCAGGCTTTCGCGACATCGGGCGGCTGTTGTGCCAATGATTTCCGCCCTATCTGACAAGGCGCCGCCGAGGAGGTGCGTGCATCGGTCAATCAGCTCTCCCACGCCTTTCCCTGTTTTCGCGCTCACGAGAACTGTTTCTGAGTCGCGAGCGCTTCGAGCAGGCCACGCGACCAGGTCGGCCTTGGTCTCAACGATCACAGTCGGGTGCCCCGCCCTGATTTCGGGGCCTCGAATGGAGGCATCCTCCAGTCGCTGTGACTCGCTGGCATTTGCGGGCAAGCACCAAAGAATCAGATCGGCCTGTTCCCGCTGCTGGGTGCCAATCACCTGAGACAAATGTGTCAAATCTCCGTTGGCGACCGCATCAGGGCGCGCTTCGGGATTGGTCGCCGAGCCGAGTTCCCATCCCGGAGTGTCGATCAGCTCGACGGCCAGCCCCGACCAATCGAGCGCTCCGCTCAAATAATCCCGGGTGGTCCCGGCGACCGACGAGACGATCGCGGCATCGCGCGAGAGCAGCGTGTTAAACAGCGTGCTCTTTCCGGCATTGGGCAAACCGGCCAGAACGACGCGATGTCGCCCCGAGGACTGAGCGCCGCGCTTGGCACTGCCGCAGCAACTCCTCAATCACGCCTTCAGACCGGCGAACGCGCAACATCAGCTCTTGTCGCGAGACGAACTGAATGCCGTCCTCGACAAAGTCGAGCCCCGCTTCCAAATCGGCCAACAGATCGAGCAATTCACCCCGCACCTGCGTCATGCGTCCCGAAATGCCACCGGCCAGCTGACGCAGCGCGACTCCTAATGCGTCCTCTCCTGGCGCATCGATCACGCCGAGCACGGCTTCGGCTTGCAGCAGATCCATTCGCCCCGCGAGGAAGGCCCGCAAGGTGAATTCGCCCGGATGAGCGGGCCGGACCCCGGCCGCGAATGCGCGGGCCAGAATCGCTTCCAAGAGAGGCGGAGATCCGGGTGCGTGAATCTCGACGATCGGCTGGCCCGTAAAACTACGGCCGTTTGGCCAGGCGTAGACGATCACTGCCAGCGGCGAACGCAATCCTTCGAGAAGCAGTCGTCCCGCGTGACAGCGTGCGTCATGGACCGACCTCCAGTGCTCAACGTCGACCGGCTCAAACCAGCTCGCAAGACAGCCGAGCGCATCGGGCCCGCTGATGCGAATGATCCCTCGTGCAGCCGGCCCCGCCGCGGTGGCCAGCGCACCGATTGTGTCATCGAGTTGAAACTGCGTGCCGGACACGAGGCGATTGCTTGCTGCGAGCGCGAGGGATCGACGAGAACTGCCTCTCACCAAAAGGTGAGCCGTTCCGCGCTATCTTCCGACACGCGTCGGCAAAACGCAAAGCGGGGGCGTTAAGAATCGGTCGTGAGTGTTGAAGACGCGGGGCAACTGGGCGAGCGATTGAGGCCCGTCTCTTTCAAAAAATGTGGTGCCGATGGACCGTCAGGGGAGACATGCGCCCAGCCTCGTCGCTGCAGGTCGACGTCAGGGCCCCGCTGGCCCGAATAAATCGATATTGACTGGCCCCTGGTGACGGGGGTGCGGGATGCTCCGATCGCGCCGAAAGATTCGGTTGTTTGACGGCTCTGAGTGAGCAGTCGTTCATTGACATCCCGCCGCTCTGGCATAGGGTTTCGTCGCTCCTTTGAGACGCCCACCGCTGCCACTCGTGACCAGCCCAAGGTCATCCCACGCATTCGAGTCCTCAATCGGTAGCGTTTCATGAAAGTCCTGATTGTCGACGACACCACGCTGGTGCGCGTCGTTCTCCGGCGATGGTGCCTCACGCTGGGATTGCGGAACGAAGACATCGTCGAGGCAGAGAACGGCCAGACGGCTTTGAACCGATTTGTGACCTGCTCGCCCGATGCTGTGATCACCGATTGGAGCATGCCCGTCATGGACGGATTGGCGCTGGTGCAGGAGATTCGTAAGCGAGACTCGCGTGTGCCCATCGTCATGGTTACCTCGCAAGCCGAGCGACAACACGTCATCGCGGCAATCGAGGCGGGTGCGAACGACTATCTCGTCAAGCCGTTTTCCGCGGTCGAGATTAAAAAGAAGCTGTCTGCGCTCATCGCCGCTCACGCGAGCTGATTCCAATCAAAGGGCATCACTTTCGCATGGTCGATTTTGCCTCAAACGCGTTGCAAAAAGCCGAGCCTTCGGGAGTGGCTGAACTCCACGACCCGATCGCTCTTCAGAACGCTTCCTCGCGCGTTGAAAACGGCCAGTCGGACCGCGCGTTCGATCGCCGAGCGGTGCTTGAGCAAGCGGACGGCGACGAACAGTTTGTCGCGGAAGTCATCGGCCTGTTTCTCGACGATGCCCCGGGCCGAATAGCGGAAATCCGCGGGGCGGTCCAGGAATCCGACGCAAAACGCCTGGCTGCGGCCGCTCATGCACTCAAGGGCTCCGCTGGCTGCCTGAGCGCAGGGCCGGCGATGGCTGCCGCATTTCGATTGGAAGAGATCGGCAAGTGCGGAGATCTGTCCGATGCAGTCGCGGGTCTGACGGATCTCGAGCAAGAACTGCGGGGCCTCGTCGCGGCGCTCTCGATTGAACTTGTTGAGCGGAAAGAGTCCCTATGATCAGACCTGCGCCCGCACGTGAGGCTTCTCGGGTCCAGCCGCTCGTGAACAGCCGATCTGCTGGGACGATTTCAGGCCACGGGTGCGATGGTCACGGTGACAGCCGGCGCCCGGTAGACAAGGGAGAAATCCCCGCGTCGACGATTTGTCTCGCGCCAGCCGATTTTTGACCGAGATCTCAAAGTCGTCGCTTACGAACTCCTTTTTCGCGAGAACGCTCAAAGCGAGGCAGCGGTCAGCTGCGCCGACGACGCCACCAGCCAGGTCCTGCTGAACACTCTTGTAGAGATCGGGCTCAACAACGTCGTCGGAACGCAGAGCGCCTTTGTCAATTTCTCGTCGAGCTTCGTCCTGAGCGGCAATTGCGACGCTCTGCCGACCGATCGGATTGTGCTGGAATTGTTGGAAGGCGCCGAGGCAACCGATGCACTCGTCGCAGCCTTGGAGGGACTGATCGCTTCCGGGTTCCGCGTCGCACTGGACGATTTCGTCTATCTTCCCGGATATGATCGGCTTTTGAACCTGGCCTCGATCGTCAAGCTGGATCTTCGCAGCGACCAGAAAGTGTTTCGAGCCGAGGTCAGTCGCCTCAAGCAGTTTCCCGTCACGCTCTTGGCGGAAAAAGTTGAGACGCCGGAAGAATACGATCGCTGTCGCGATTTGGGATTCGGCCTGTTCCAGGGGTATTTCTTTGCGCGGCCCAGGCTTGTCACCGGCCAGCGGACACCATCGGACCGGCTCACGACCCTGCGCCTGATCGCGAGCCTGAATGCTCCTGACATGTCGCTTAAGGAGGTGGAATCCCTGATTGTGCGCGAGCCCGTCCTCGCACAGAAGCTTCTTAAGTTCATCAATTCGACGCACGTAGGGCTCCGCGTCCCTGTGAGTTCCATCGGAATGGCCGTGGCGCTGGTGGGGCCGCGCAAGCTCCGTTCATGGGCAACCCTGCTGACGCTCGGCCGGCTGAGCCACTGCCCGCGCGAGGTCCTGGTGACCGCCAACATTCGCGCCAGATGTGTGAAACTTTGGCGAAGTCTGACAGAACGGCCGAATCCGAATCGGGCTTCACGGTGGGCCTGTTTTCTGTGCTCGACGTGCTGGCCGGCCGGCCCATGGAAGAGATTCTGGCCGAGTTACCGCTGTCGGAAGACGTGAAGGCGGCTCTCTTGAACCGCGAAGGGTCTCTCGGGACGACGCTGCAGACCGTTCTCGATTACGAAACGCGGCTGGAGACGGCCGCCAACCCGGGCGATCAGGCAACGGACCCCGCCCGAATGATGCAGATCTACCTCGACGCTGTGGCCTCGTCAGACGCCATCTTTGCCGAACTGACCGTTTAGGGCGGCTGCGTCGAGAGTTGCCCGTGGTGCCCGGCCTTGCCCCCCTTTACGATGCTAGGAATGGCAAAGGCAAGTCATCGGGCAAGCTCGTTCGCGGGCATTGACCATCAATTCGCCGCGACGCGCTGGAGCGTGGTGCTGGTGGCCGGGCGCCGGTCATCGCCCGATTCTCGACGCGCCCTGGAGTCGCTGTGTAAAGCGTATTGGTATCCGCTTTATGCATACGTCCGTCGACGAGTGGCCGACGCAAACGATGCGCACGATCTGACCCAGGCGTTCTTTGCCGAGTTCTTGGCGAAGAACTACGTCGGCTCGGCAAAGGCGGAACGCGGTCGCTTCCGCGCCTTTCTGCTGACTTCATTGAAGCATTTCTTGTCTAAAGAGTGGGATAAGGCCAAAGCTAAAAAACGCGGCGGCGGAAAGGCTCCGATTCCGCTCGATTTTGAATCGGCCGATTCGCACTACCGCATCGAGCCAGCGTGCGGCCTGACCCCGGAGCAGATCTACGATCGAGAATGGGCCGTCGCGCTGCTTGCGCGGATCTTGGGGCGGCTGGAGCGGGAGTCGGCTGAAGGTGGCAACGCAACACAGTTCGAGGAACTGAAGGGCTTTCTGATTGGCGAGCACGCCGGTGCCACTTATGCGGATGTCGCCACGAGGCTGGGCGCGACCGAAGCCGCGGTGAAAATGGCCGCTCATCGGATGCGACGACGTTACCGCGAATTGCTCCGCGAAGAGATCGCCGAAACGGTGAGCGGCCCCGAAGAGGTGGAAGACGAGATCTTCAAGTTGTTTGCCACGCTTCAGTTGTGACAAACCTCGAAAAAACGTGTTACGCTCGTTCGTCTTTCCGTCAGAAGAAGCAGCGAGACGAATCGGGAGAATCCCATGTCGGACACAAGAACCTGCCCAAAGTGCGGCGCCGAGCTGGCGCCCGACGCACCGGCGGGGATTTGCCCGAAGTGTCTGATGCAGGCCGGCCTTGCCGGTCAGGCCACCGGAAGCCCGCAAACCGGCGCCAGCAATCCGCTTAGCCCGAATGAAAGGAGCGCTGCCACGGTGCCCCCCCAGCCTCGATTCGCCACTCCCTATCTGGAAACGCTCGCCCGCCAATTCCCCCAGCTCGAGATCCTCGAGCACTTGGGGCAAGGGGGGATGGGGGTCGTGTATAAAGCGCGGCAACGGCACCTGAATCGACTGGTCGCCGTCAAGATTCTTCCGCCGTCCGCTGGCGACGATCCGGCCTTTGCTGAGCGATTCACTCGGGAGGCACAAGCCCTCGCCCAGCTCAACCATCCGAACATCGTGCAAGTCTACGATTTCGGCAGGACTGAGGAATTCTTCTATTTCGTCATGGAATATGTCGACGGCGTGAACCTTCGGGCACTCATTCGCAACGGAAATCTCTCGCCCGAACAAGCCCTGCGGATTGTCCCCCAAATCTGTGACGCGCTGCAGTTTGCGCACGACGAAGGGATCGTCCACCGGGACATCAAACCGGAAAACATTCTCGTCGACAAAAAGGGACGGGTGAAGATCGCGGATTTCGGCCTGGCCAAGCTCTTAGGCCGCGCACCGGAGGATCTGTCCCTCACGGGAACGGGCCAACTGATGGGAACGCTGGGCTACATGGCTCCCGAGCAATTGCAAGAAGCCCATGCCGTCGACCATCGGGCCGACATCTACTCTCTGGGTGTCGTGTTTTATGAGATGCTCACCGGCAAGTTGCCGATCGGGCGATTCGATCCCCCCTCCAAAAGAGTGCATGTCGACGTGCGGCTCGATGAAATTGTGCTTCGGTCCCTGGAGTCAGAACCTGGTCGACGGTATCAGCATGCCAGCGAGATTAAGGAGCAAGTCGACATGATCACCAACCCGGGCGCGCACAACGCGAGCGCGATGCCGAATCCGCAGCCGATGCACACCGGGGCGCGAGGATTCGATCACAGCTCGAACCACTGGGCCAACGGTCTGTTGGGGATCGAGCCGCGCATCGGCCAACAGATCGTTCACATCATCGCGGGAATCCTGGGAACGGCAGCAGCGCTGCTGTTCATCTCGACCGGTTTCAATCTGATGAAAACTGGTTATGCGATCTTTGGCGGCATCGCGTGCAGCATGCTGGCCGGTCTGGTCGAGAGTCTTGGGCAAAAATTGTTTGCCAGTGATCCAGCATCGGTCATCGCCGGCAATACCAAACTGCAGGCAGCACTTGCCATGAGCGTTGGCCCGGCGCGAGATCAAACGCTGATGAAAGTGGCCCGAGAAGCCGTCGAGGAAGGCGAGAGTCAAGTGGCCCACTTGGCGCTCCAATCCATTCAAAACGTCAAAATCCGCGATGAAGCTGCCGGGGCGTGTGCGTTCGAGATCGCCAACAACGAAGGGACCGAGGAGGCATTGCCGGTGGCCCGAATGATCCAGAACAACGCCCTTCGCAATGAAGTGCTGCAGAAGCTGGTCGAAATGTAGGGCGCGTCTTTTGGGCTTGGACCGAATTTCTACAATTCGAGCTTCTGCGAAAGTGCCAGAAGCTTGAGAACGGTGTTCCAGTTTCGAGCCGTTCCCCGCACGCCAAGGGCTCTCTCGATGGCCGTTCCGGTGAGCTTCGAGGTCCCTATTCCGTCCGGGTAAACGATATAGAGGTGTTTCCCGTCACCGTGGATGGTCTCACGCCCTTTGATCGATGCTCGGAGCGTGTTCACGCTCTTTTCGATTGCCACCGTCTTCAGAGAGACGACGACCAAATGACTCGGGTCCTCCTTCGCCTCCTTTGGGAACGGATTCGCAGCGATGACCTTCACCCATTCATTCGCGTTGCGGACGATGTAGTCGGCTGACACGCCCAACCGCTTGGCCGTCTCCTTTTCGAGCAGGCTTTCGAGCGCATTGCTGGTTTTTCCAGTTGCCTTGAAGACGACATTCCCGCTCTGAAGCAGGGTCGTCGCGCCAGCAAACCCCAAATCAGTGAGCAGATCGCGCAGGTCGGACATTGCGACAGCGTTATGCCCGCCCACGTTGATCCCACGCAGCAACGCAATGTAGATGGACATGAAGCGGCCGCTAGCGTCGCAGAGTCAAAAGACGTTCCTAACGACGCAACGACTCTAAACAGGACGGGCCGTTGCGGCAATCATGGACATTGCCGCGACTCGAGCGAACGGGTTGGTTAGGGGTTACTTCCTAGGCGCTTTGCTCGTGGAGCGGCGCACCAGAATTAGTGCTTGAATGGCGCGATGGGCCGTGGCAGACTTTTAGGATTCTTCGATCTGCGCCAGGGCGGGAGTCGAAATGGGCACGATCACCATCGAGGTTTGGGACGCGACCGGAAACAAGAAGCAACAGGTCGACCTCCCTTCCGATGCCGAAATCGGTCGCGTGATTGCTGTGCTGGTCGGCCGAATGAACCTCCCCAAAAACAGCCCCGATGGCCAGCTCCTGAGCTACAAATTCCACCATCGAGCCAGTGGCCGGCAGTTGCTCGACGATGAGACCCTCGCGGGCGCCGGAGTGCAGCAAGGCGACGTCTTGCGATTGCAGCCCGAGATTACGGCGGGCAGCTTCGAGGGCGATCGGCAACAGGGAGTTGTCGGGAGAGCGCGCGCGTGAGCGATGTACTTCGAGTTGTCAACGCAATCGCCGACGATCGTTTCTCGCGTTTCGAACTGATTGGTTGGTGGGAGCAAGAACGGTTGGCCGCCGCGAAGGTTCTGCTGCTCGGGGCGGGAGCTCTGGGGAACGAGATTCTCAAGAACCTGGCGCTGTTGGGAGTCGGCCGCGTCTATGTGGCCGATCTCGACACCGTTGAGAATTCCAATCTGTCGCGGTCGGTCCTGTTTCGCGAGCAGGATTGCGGACGCCCGAAGGCCGAAGTTGTCGCCGAGCGGGCCCGAGACGTCTATCCCGAAATGCAGATTGCCTGGTCCCGCGCGAACATTGTTTACGACTTGGGGCTTGGGATCTACCGCTGGGCCGACGTGATCCTCGGCGGACTCGACAATCGGGAGGCCCGCGTGGCCATCAACCAGGCGGCCGCCAAGTGCGGCAAGCTGTGGATCGACGGGGCCATCGAGCGGCTCGACGGCGTGGCCCGAGTCTTCGATCCGGCGACTGGACCGTGCTACGAGTGCACGATGAATGAGACCGACTGGAAGATGCTCCGCGCGCGCCGCAGTTGTGCCCTGCTCAACCGCGATCAAATGCTCGATGGGAAGGTCCCGACAACGCCTACGACTGCTTCGGTCATCGCCGGCATCCAATGCCAGGAGGCCGTCAAACTGATCCACGGGATGGAGATTCTCTCGGGGCGAGGCTTTGTGTTCGAGGGAATGTCGCACCAGAGCTACGTCGTCTCGTATTCGCGCAAGGCCGACTGCCTTTCGCACGAAGCATATGAATCGATCGTTCCGATTGACCGCAGCACTCGATTCACGCGGATTGGCGACTTTCTCGAATTCGCTCGGGGCGAGCTGGGCGGGAATGCCGTGATCGACCTGAATAGCGATCTGCTCGAATCGCTCGAGTGCCCCGCTTGTCGCGAAACGGAACAAAGACTCTGTTCACTGGGAAAGGTGACCGAACGAGACGGCTTGTGCCCGTCGTGCGGTGAGCCCCGCGTTCCCAAAATGTTCCACACGATCGACGGGCGAGAACCGTTCTTGGACCGGAGTTTCGCCGAAATTGGCGTGCCTGCCTGGGACATCCTCACCGCGCGGGTCGGTCTTCGGCAGCGGCACTTCGAGTTTGTCGCCGATCGTCCCCAGGTACTGGGAGTGTTGGACCGGTGACCTCGACGTTGGGCCAAAAAACTCCGCACGGCAGCACGTCTCCGGACGTGCGGGATCTGGCCAAGGAACAGTTGGCCGCGGCAGAGTTTCCCGGCCAGCGGCCCCAGCCTTTCCGCGTCTATCTCGACGGGCCGGTGCATGCGGCCGTCTGGGCGCACGCCTCGGAGAACGTGGCCGTCGAAATCTGCGGAGTGTTGGTCGGCAATTGGAAGCAGGACGCTTGTGGTCCGTTTGTTCACGTCTGCGACCGCATTCGCTGCGACTCGGCCAAGAGCCAGGCGGCCGAAGTGACTTTTACGCACGACGCGTGGTCGCAAATCTATCGCGAGATGGATTCGCGGTTCGCCGACCGGGCCATCGTCGGTTGGTACCATTCTCACCCCGATTTCGGAATTTTCCTTTCCGATCGCGACGTCTTCATTCACGAACACTTCTTCAATTCGCCGGGACAGATCGCCTTCGTGGTCGACCCCGTGCGAAAAGACGAAGGCGTTTTCGCCTGGCGCGACGCCAAACCGGCGTTGGTTCCCCACTATTGGGTCGAAGGCTCAATTCACTCGCCGCCCCCAACGAATGACGCCGGAACGTCCCCCGCGCCTCAACGTTCGCAGGGCGGCGCCGGTGCGGCGGCTTCATCGTCGGTCGGTCGGTGGCCGTTCTTCGACATTTTGATCGCGCTGGTGTGTGCGTCCCTCGTCTTTATCCTGGGCTATCTCGCGTCGGGCTTCCTGCACTCCTCAGAGCGCCGCCTGATTTTTGAAACGGTCGCCGCGCAATATCGCAATTGGCTCGTGCAACGCCAGGCCTTGGCTCTCGATTTGAACACGCTGGGCGACCAACTCAAGGACGCCCAATCCAATCTTGACGAGGTACGAAACCAGCCGGCGTCCGGCGGAGCGCCCGGCCAGAATGCCAAGCTTCGAACGGCCACCGAGAAAGTGGAAAAGACGCGACAGCTGCTCGGCAAGTTGCAGGAGGTCCTGACCCCGTCGCCTCAAGAGTCCACCGTGCTGGGCCTGACCTCGCAGGGCAATGTTCCCCAAGCCGGCGGCAACAAGACAGGGACGGCTCCAACTGAGCAAAAGCCCGCGGAAAAGGATGGTCCCGCGCCGGACGGCTCCAGCGCCCCTCCCAGGAATTAAACGCGATGTCCACATCCCCGCAACCCATCCGAATCAATCACGACGAACTCTTCTCGGATGAAGTCGAAGAGTTTCTGGGCGTTCGGCGGCAACAGACTCGCGACATCGGCGAGTCCGTCCAGCAGCCGTTCTTGATTCGGATGTTCTACGCGAGTTGGTTCTACCTCTCGATTGCCAGCGGCGTCGGGGCGGTCATTGCTTGGGCCGTCCTCGAGCCGTTCTTCCATGACGGACTGCAGGCCAAAAAGGAGGGGATCGACCTGGTCGGTCTCTTCCTCTTTCCTACGGTTGCCGGCTGCATCGGGCTGTTTCTGGGCGCCGCTGAGGGAGCCATCTGCCGCAACCCGCGCCGGGCGACGCTGAGTGCGCTGGTTGGGTTTGGAGTCGGCTTTGGGGGAGGATTGATCACCCTCTTGGCCGCGGGATTCCTCTTCTTCATCGCCTTGGGCCTCTCCGCGGCAGTCAACAAGAATCCGCAGCCCGGGAAGATGCCGACGGGATTCGCCTTTTTGATCCTCATGATGGGACGCGCTGCCGCCTGGGCGTTGGCCAGCGTTCCGGCCGGGCTGGGGCAGGGAATTGCGCTCAAGGACAAGAAAATCGCCATCAACGGAGTCGTGGGAGGAGTCCTGGGAGGTTTGGTGGGCGGGCTGCTGTTCGATCCGATCAGCATCGCGTTCACGACGGCCGACGGCAAAGCCACGCTGAGTCGGGCGATCGGCTTTACGATGATTGGATTGTTCGTCGGCCTGTTTGTGGGATTGGTGGAGGGCTGGACGAAGACCGCCTGGCTCTTGATGCGGCAAGGACCCTTAGCGGGCAAGCAGTTCATCCTCTTCCGCGACGTGACGATTCTGGGAAGTTCGCCCAGTGCCGATATTTACCTGTTCAAGGATTCGCTGATCGAGCCGAGGCACGCCGTGATCTACAACCGCGGCGGCCGTTTCGAAGTCGAGGACTGCGCTACGCCCGACGGAACTTATGTCAATGGAATGGCCATCCAGCGTCGATGGCTGGAATCCGGCGATCAGCTTGCGTTGGGCAAGACGGTGCTTGAATTTGACCTAAGAGAAGCGAAGTGAAGGTGCCTGCGACATGTCCATCTCGGTGAGTTGCCCCTCCTGCGGAAAGCTGCTCAAGGCTCCCGATTCGGCAGCGGGCAAGCTGGCGAAATGTCCAAATTGCGAGGCGAAAGTCCGCATTCCCGAAGCCATCCTCGAGGCCGAGCCCGTTCCGTTACCTTCTCAAGAGGCCGAGCCGGCTTCCGACGACGAATTCCTCAGCGGCATCAAAGGGTTCAAAGACGATCAGTTCGGCGAAGCGCTCCCGAGTCGCAGACCCTGCCCGCAATGCGGTGAAATGATCGTCGCGACCGCGGCAAAATGCCGGTATTGCGGCGAGATCTTCGATCCGAAGCTGAAGAAAAAGGCGAAGAGCACCTCGCGATCCGACGACGCCGATATGTCGACTATGGATTACGTCGCATGCTTCCTCTGCTCTGGAATCACGTGCATCATCGGGATTGTTTACATGATCCAAGGCAAGAGCCGCGGATTGAAAATGGTCGGCGTTTCACTGGCGGCTGGCGTCTTTTGGACGATCGTTCGCATCATCATCGAAGCCGCAGCGCAGCACGGCCCGCGCTAAGCGAATTTGAGCGGATCGATCGCATGTCAAACGTCGTCCTGTGTGAGTGCGGGGCTAAGTTCCGAGTCCCGGAGGGCACCACGGATCGTGCGCTGCGCTGCCCGAAGTGTAAAAACGGCGTCGCGGTCGCCGCTGATGGAGCGGTACTCCCCGGTTTTCGCCCGCGCTCCGGTTCCCGGGCTGCTGCCTGCGCCATTTGCCAGACCCAAATCACTGGCGACGCGACTGCAGTCGCATGCCCCGATTGCGCCAAACCTATCACCGCGACTGTTGGGCCGAGGTTGGCGGCTGCGGCACCTACGGCTGTCCACAGGCGCCTGCCGCTCAACCCAAGGTGGCTCCTGCGGAAACTCAGCGGCGCGGTTGGGGTGAGGAGAAAACCTGCCCGACGTGCGGCGAACGCATCAAATCGATGGCGCTCAAGTGCCGATATTGCGGGGCCCAATTCGATACGGTCGATCCGCTCACGCTGGCCGACCTGCATCGCCGGGTCGACGTCGAAGCGTCGGTGGCAATGCTGCAGAAAGTGATTATCGGCCTGTTTGTCGTCAGCCTGTTTGCGTGCGTCGCGCCGCTGGCGGCCATCGCGGGAGGCGTGATCATCGGGACGCAGGGCCCATCTCTGGCCAAAATGAGTCCGATTTATCGAGTCCTCGCCTATGCAGCGCTGCTCCTGTCTCTTCTTTACTCGTGTCTAATGTTGTGGTTTGGCCTTGTGAAATGACACAATCTGTGGGAACGCTCTTGGGATTCCGGGATCGGGTGATTGCCAGATCGGGGATCGGATGATGGCTGACCAGTCTCCGCCTGTCGACGATGGGGCAAACGCAAACAGCGCGGCGCGCGCTCGTCTGCAGCCCTCGGGCACGGATGCTCTCGCGGAGTTCGAAGGTCCCCTTTTGATTGTCAGCCAAGAGGAAATCGACCGTGCCCCGCCGGTCGCGGCGCGGCGGGCGGTGCTCGGAAACCAAAGTGCCGATGATCGATCGATCAAACTGCCGGTCAACAGTCTGGCGGTCGCGTCGATCATCGTGGCCATTGCCGGAATTCCGCTCTTCGGAGCCGTTACGGGCTTAGTCGCGATCGCTTTGGGCAGCGTCGCGATCGGTACGATTCAACGAAATCGGCAGCGAGGGACCGGCTTTGCCGTTTCCGGAATCCTGCTGGGATTGGCCGACGTTGCTGGCTGGCTCGTGGCCCTGGCCCTGTATTTCTCTCCCGCATCCCCTGACGTCGATTTTGCCGAGATCGAGCCCAGCCAGACGTTTCTGGAGAATCTCAATCCTGCGATCAAACGGGCGATGGCGGCCAATGTGCTGATCAAAACGCGATCGGGATTGTTCGGCGGCGCGCTGGGCGGTGCGACGGTTCTCGGATCAGGCGTCGTCGCGAGCATTCGGGATGGCGTCGCTTACATCGTCACCAATCGCCACGTGATTGATCCGCACAGCGATTTCTTGCAGAGCTATGAGCCCGAGTCGGCCGGCGACATCGAAATCAAGCTCATCGGTCAGTCTGCCCGGCGCGGCAAAGTGCAGTGGGTGGCCCCCGACGGAATCGATCTGGCGATCGTGTCAGTCGCTCTGCCCGCGATGACCATCGAAGCCGCGGATTGCAGCCGGATGGACCCCTTGCAGATCGGTGAACGCGTCTTTGCCATCGGTAATCCTTTCGGTTTTGGCTGGACGCAAACGCCCGGAGAGATCTCGCAGCTTCGTGTGCAGAAGAAGGCGGCACGCCTGGTCGAATTAGTGCAGACGAGCGCGGCGATCAATCAGGGAAACAGCGGTGGCGGTTTGTATGACCACGACGGCAAACTCATCGGCATTACCACCTGGTCGAGCGACAAGCGGGTCGCCGAGGGAATCAGCTTTGCGATTGCCCTGACGACTTTGCGCGCCTTGAACCCCGCTTGCCTCACTTCGTCGGCTTCCAAGAAGAAGGGCTTGGAACGATGAGCAGTCTCCGCTTGCGCCGCTTGCAGGCCGATTACGAACGCCTGAAGCAGATCCTTGCGGCACACCCCCGAATCAAACTGACCGGCGCCGACGGCGACCCGCCGGAACGGTACGAACTGGAGTACCGCGTAAGAGGCATGCGCCAGCGGGGCGACGAAATCACACCGACCGATCGGCATAAGGTCGAGATCGTTCTGCCGGTCGATTATCCGCGTTTGCCGCCGCAGTGCCGAATGCTCACGCCCGTTTTCCATCCCAACATTGCGCCGCACGCCATATGCGTTGGCGACCATTGGAATGCCGGTGAACCGATCTGGTCGATCGTGAGCCGCATCGCCGAAATGATTGCGTTCCAATCCTACAACGTCAAAAGCCCGTTGAATGGCGAGGCCGCACGGTGGGTCGAACAGAATGTCGATAAGCTTCCGACGGACGACGCGAGCTTTCTGCTGAGCGCGCCCTCCGCGTCAGGACGATCCGATAAACCGCAGGCTCAAGCGTGCCCGGCTGCTGCGATTCGACGGGAGAATCCGATGTCGCCCCCGTTAGCGGCGGTGGCGGAACCCAGGTTGATCATTTGCCCAAGCTGCCAGGGAAAACTTCGAGTTCCGAACGGTCGACCGCCGCGGGTTCGCTGTGGGCGCTGTCAGACCGTGATCGATCTGGCCGCCGAGACCGAGAACTGATGGCTTCCGAGATTCCTCGCGATTTCAAGCGGCCCGCGCCGCATTGGGAAATGCTGGCCATCTGCCTTGCGGTGATCGTCTTGTCCCTGCTGCTCGAAGTGCGATCCGACGACCGCGTCGCGTTCTTTGCGTTGCCTTCGCGCCCGCTGCCCGAGACTTGTGGCTGTCGGGCACTCTTCGGCATCCCTTGTCCCGGCTGTGGTTTGACGCGCAGCTTCGTCCATTTGGCGCATGGACGATGGGTCCAATCGTGGCGGGCCCATCATTTGGGATGGCTGCTGGCCGGTGCACTCTTGTTTCAGTTTCCCTACCGCTTTGCCGCTCTGCGCTGGCCGGATCGGGAGTTTCTCGGGGATCGTGGTTCTCGCTGGTTTGGGCGAGTGGTCATCGCGCTGTTGATCGCGAATTGGATCCTCGTCGTCGGTGACATTTCGCGCCTATTCGGCGCCGGCTAACTCGACGGTCGGGCGCGCGCGTTACCTGCCGGCGGCGGCTTCGATCGTCGCCACGGAAGCCGCGGAGGCTTCCTGTCCCAAGCTCTTACAGCGTGGCAGGAGGGGAGAGGAATTGTGGATTCCCAGGCCCATCTGCACATACTGTCGGTCGACGGACTCGGCCAAGCGTTGAAGATTGAAGGCCGGCCATTTGGATTCCAGCTTCTTCAACAGCTCTAAGCCGTGATTGTGCGGGCAAAACTGATCGGGGAGCAGGGCCGAAAGCGCCGTCGCGGCCACGGGCGACCGACCCAGCCTGTGGTCGGTCAAGATCTGCAGACCACTGTGGTGATAGCAAATGCAGCACACAAGCTCATCGGGTAGATTCCAGCCAAATGCCAGGCAGGCGCCACCCATCCATGGTCCCACCCGAATCGGGCCTGCTCGAATTCACTGAGCGACCTGGCCGTTGTGTCCTCGGACGGCACGAACTCGCGATAGTCGTCGAATAAGTCGTTCGTCAGCACCGGGAGCACGTAATCTTGCAAGAGTGAGCCGACGAAGGCGACTTCGGGATCGGTCTTCAACAGCAGGGCAACTTCGCGAGCGAAGATCGCCTTTTGAAGGTTCGTGCTCCATAACGCGTTTTGGTTGATGAGTTTTGAAGCGTGAGCGCGGATTGCCGCCTCCATTCCGGTGGCGATCACGAATCGAAGGCTCTGTTGGGATCCCAAAAGCGAGAGAGCCTGAACGACGCAGACCACCTTCTTCTTGACGGCCAGGTACGAAGAATTCACATACTTGAGAAGTTGGATCGTCAGCCCCGAATCCGCCTCCAGAATTCTCGCCAGCTCCTGCAAGGGGACCGATTCGTCTCGCGATCGTTGTACAAATAAAGTGACCGCTTGCGGTAACGCAGGGAACTTGACATCCGGAGGTAACAAGGACTTCGTGAGGTCCCCCAACGCCTCGTCACGAATGGCCGACCAGTCCATGACCCTCTTCTCCGACAAGCCGTGCTTTCAGGAATTTAAGCCAGCGAAGGACGTCGATCAATTTTTGAGCGGTCACGGATGCTCCACGCATCCGGAACCGACGCGATCGCGCATCGTCCGCGCAGCACAATTAAGGATAGTCCACGGCAACCACGGGGCATTCTGTTCGCATCGCGAACCGAATAAGCCGAAAGAACCGGTGGCGCGGCAGCCTGATCATCTTTTTCGCACGCCACGAACGATCCGAAAGCGCCGAGTACGACGTGACCTGATGTCCTGACATAAGGACCATACGCTCGCCATATTCGACACATTCGGAGCGCCAAATCTGATCCGAGGACATTCCGCCGGCAGCCGTTTCCGGCGCGGTGCTGATCAGGTGGGCAGGGGTATGGGCGTCTTGCGGTTCGCCACGTCTGAGTATTATGGGTCTGGGGAGAGCCGACATGTCTGCCACGACGATCGATGCCCGGACACATTTCTTGTTCGCGCCACCGCATGACCAATTTCGTGAGACGATTCGTGAATTCGTCGAGCGCGAAGTCAATCCGCAGGCCGACAAATGGGAACAGGAGGAGCGCATTCCGAAATCGCTGTTTCTCCTCGGCGGCGAATTGGGTTTCTTCGCGCACGGCGGGCCTGAAGAATATGGCGGGACGGGGATCGATTGCCGCATGGCGATCGTCATGGCCGAGGAGCTCTCAAAGGCACATACCCGGGGCGTCGGCATGGCTTTTGGCGCCCACAACGAGATCGCCAAGCCTCATCTCGTTCGCTTCGGCACCGAGATGCAGAAAGCCCGTTACTTGCTCGACATGATCGCCGGTCGCAAGGTCGGGGCGCTGGGCATTTCCGAGCCGGCCGCCGGCAGCAACGTGGCGGGGATCGAGACGACGGCCACGCGCGACGGCGATGGCTGGATCCTCTGCGGCGAGAAAATCTTCATCACCAATTCGCTCAACGCAGACGTGTTCTTTATCGCCGCCAAGACGGCGCCGCAGGCCGGTCATCGCGGCCTGAGCATGTTTCTGCTCGATCGCGAAACGGCCGGCTTTCGGATTGAAGAGATGCGCGGGAAGCTCGGACGCCGCGCATCAGATACCGGGCACCTGACGTTCGACCATTGCCGGTTGTCTGGCGACGCTCTGCTGGGCCGGGAGAATCAGGGCTTTTACCAGATCATGCAGTGCTTCGAGCACGAGCGGCTCGTCATCGCCGCCGGCTGCCTGGGTGCCGCGCAGGCTTGTCTCGAAGAGACGCGCGGCTTCGTTCAGCAACGGGTGTATGGCTCGGGCCATCTGGCCGACATGCAGGTCACCAAGCAGCGCCTGGCCAAGAGCTACATGGAGTTGGAAGCGGCACGGCAGCTGGTCTATACCAGCGCCTGGCGCGTGGTTCGGGGCAGTCCCAGTCTCAAAGAGGTTGCCATGGCCAAGGCGTTCGCCTCCGAGGCCGCTTTCCGCATCATCGACGACTGCCTGCAATTGCACGGCGGCTGGGGCTATTTCAGTCAGCATCAAGTCCAGCGCGCTTATCGTGACATCCGGCTCGACCGTATTGGGGGCGGTACGACTGAAGTCATGTACGACATCATCGCGAAACAGATCGGCATCTGAGCTCCCTGTGCGGGAGAGTTCAGAGTCGTAATTGATCGCGCAGCCGCGCGCCAGCACGATCCGCCTGGAAGACGATCGTCAACCTTCCTTGATCGCCGACATCCGGATGTCTCGCCGGAATTACGGCCGTCTGCAGGTTCCGCCCGGCTGCGCAAGGGCCCAGCAATGGAAAATCGGCTGGTTAGTCGGATAAAATCTGATCGCAAGTGCGAAATCCGCGCCGGCGAGGCCTGCGACATCTTCGTACAGACCGCATTCCACAAAGGAACGAAATCATGAAGCCTGCACTTCTTGCCATTTGCTTGATTGCCATCACGCTTCTTAATGGGGTTGCGACGCAAGCTCAGGGGATCGCCGTCGGCGTGCCGGTCTATTCGGCGCCGGTATACGCGGCGCCGGTCTATGCGACTCCGGTTTACCCAACAGCCGTCTACCCGGCGACCACTTACGCCGTCCCGGCGTACGCCTCAACCGCGGTCTATTACTCAGCGCCGGCTGCGGTCTACGCTGCCCCGCTTTCGTACTCGGTTCCGGCCCCCGTCGTTGTCGGAGCGCCCGTTCGGGTGTACGGTCATTGGGGTCATCACCACGCCCACTTTTATTATCGCTGGTAGATCCGGCTTGCCCCGAGACTGACGTTGTCAGCCGTTTGAAGGGTAACGCGCTGCCCAACCGTGCTCGTTGGTCTTCAATCCGTTGTTCTCGGTGCCAAGCGAGTACCGCTTCCGACCCGACCCATCAGTAAAGATCGCCGGCGTTCGGATCGATCTGAATGTCGATCAACTGTTGCGGTTTTGACGCAGGTTCAGGTCGACTTGTTGCCACAGGGATTCGACGCCGCGCGGGGCGTGCCTCACGTGTGCCCGTGTCGATCTTAAGCGATTCGACTGCTTTGACCCGCGCGCCACCGAATCATGTAGTAAAAGACCGGTGTCAGGAAGATGCCGAACAGCGTCACGCCCAGCATGCCGCTAAAGACGGCAAGTCCCAGCGACTGCCGCATCTCGGCGCCGGCCCCAGTTGCAATGACGAGAGGCAGGACGCCAAAGATGAAAGCAAAAGACGTCATGAGGATCGGACGCAAACGCAGACGGACGGCTTCGAGCGTCGCGTCGCGCAGCGAGCGGCCCTGCTCCTGCTGCTGCTTGGCAAACTCTACGATCAGGATCGCATTCTTGCTGGCGAGGCCGACTAACACCACGAAACCGATCTGCGTGAAGATCGTCACTTCCATCCGAGCCAGACCAATGCCGACGATGGAGCAGAGCAAGCACATGGGCACGACAAGAATCACGGCTAGGGGCAGACCCCAGCTCTCGTACTGTGCCGCGAGCACAAGAAAGACGAACACCACCGCCAACGCGAAGACGTAGATGGCCGTGTTGCCCGCTTCGAGTTGCAGGAACGTGAGCTCCGTCCAATCGGACGCCATCGATCGTGGCAACTCTTCGCGCGCCAGGTCGTTCATCAAAGCGATGCCCTGGCCCGAACTGGTGCCCGGCGTCGTGTTGCCGGTGATCGCGGCTGCGGAATACATGTTGTAACGCATCAGCGAAACGGGACCGCTGGTGTTACGCACGCTCAGCACCGTGCCCAGCCGGACCATCTGGCCCTGATTGTTGCGGACCTGCAGCTGCTTGATGTCGGCAACGCGATCCCGGTAGCGCGGATCGGCCTGCACGTTGACCTGCCAGATCCGGCCGAACTCGTTGAAATTGTTGACGTAGTAGGAGCCGAGGTAGACCTGCAAGACGTTGAAGACATTACTGACTGGTATCCCGAGGGCCATGCACTTGGTGCGGTCGATGTCGAGGTAGAGCCACGGCGTGCTCGCGCGGGAGCTGTTGAACAGGCCTGTCAGGCCCGGCGTCTGGTTGCCCCGCGTTACGATCTGATCGCTGACCCGCTGCAGATCTCCCAAGCCAAGATTGCCACGGTCCTCGATGATGAGTTTGAAGCCGTCCGTGGTGCCCAGGCCATCGATGGGCGGAGCGCCGAAAGTCGAGACGATGGCTCCGCGGACGTCCTGCTGGCACCGCTGCCGGAGCACCGCCGCGATGGTGTCGGCGCTCTGCGTGGCACCGGTTCGCTCGGCGAACGGCTTGAGCATGACGTACACAGAGCCGAAGTTGGGAGCGTTCGCGTTCAAGATCAACGACTGGCCAGAGATGCCCACCGTGTGGTCGACACCCTGGGTGTCGTGGGCGATACGCTCAATATGCGCCATGACCTTCTGCGTGCGTTCCACGGAGGCCGAGTCGGGCAACTGGACGTTGAGCAGGAGGTAGCCCTTGTCCTGTTGCGGGATGAAGCCGCTCGGGGCGCTCACGAACCGGAAATAGGTGAGCACCAGCAGCCCGGCGTAGACGGCAAGCGCGATCAGGCTAACACGCAGCAGACCACTCACCAGCCTCACGTACAGGTCCGTGCTGGCACGGAAGACCCGATTAAACAATCGGAAGAACCATCCCAGAACAGTGTCCAAGAGCCACGTCATGGGATCGCGGTGGCTGCCGCGCGGTTTAAGCAACAGGGCTGCCAAGGCAGGGCTCAGCGTCAAGGAGTTGAAGGCCGAGATCACCGTCGAGACGGCGATGGTCACCGCAAACTGGCGGAAGAACTGGCCTGTCACTCCACCGAGGAACGCACACGGCACGAATACGGCGCACAGCACCAGAGCCACGGCGATCACCGGCCCGGTCACTTCGTCCATCGCCTTGCGCGCGGCGTCCCGCGGGGCGATTCCCTGCTCGAGCCAGCGCTCGACGTTCTCGACGACGACGATGGCGTCATCCACCACGATGCCGATGGCCAGCACCAGTCCGAACAGCGACAGATTGTTCAGCGAATAGCCGAGGGCGGCCATGACGGCAAAGCTGCCGACGATGGCCACGGGCACCGCAATCAGCGGGATCAGGGCGGCCCGCCAGTTCTGCAGAAACACGAGCACCACGATGGCGACGAGGATGATAGCGTCGCGCAGAGTTAAGAAGACTTCGTTCACTGACTCGCGAATAAAAGGGGTTGTGTCGTAAACGATGCGGTAGTCGAGCCCGTCAGGAAAACGGGTCTTCAGCTCGTCCATCTTGGCGTAGATGCCCTTGGCGGTCTCGCAGCGCGTTTGTGCCAGGGAGCTGATAGATGGACAGCGCCACCGACGGCTGGCCGTCGAGCGTGCTGGACTGCTCGTACTGCTGGGCCCCCAACTCGACACGCGGGCGTCCGTCGGGCGCCCGGGTCACAACGTCGCGGAGTCGGACGATGCCGGTGGTCTGTGGCCCGCCGATCGAGCTGCCCTGACCGGTCTGAGCACTGTTGCCGCTCTGGCCGGTCGACCCGGAGACCGCCGTAGCCATCAGGCCAGTCGGCGAGGCCTGCACCATCGGATTGCCCTGGGCCGCCTTGATGACGATCTCGCCGAACTGCTCCGGCGTGGTCAGGCGGCCCAGCGTGTTGACAGTTAGCTCGAATTGTTGGCCCTTTGGTGCGGGCGGCTGCCCGATCATCCCGGCGGCCACCTGGAGATTCTGCTCGCTGACCGCGGTGATGATGTCCGAGACGTCGATACCGAGTGCGGCCATCTTGTCCGGATCGAGCCAGGCGCGCAGGCTGTAGTCGCGCTGTCCGAGGTAACTGATTCCCGCGACGCCGGGCAGCCGGTTCAGCTCGTCCTTGAGATAAATGGTCGCGTAGTTGCTGAGAAACAGGCTGTCGTAGCGCTGATCGGGCGAAATCAAGTTCACGATCATCAGCGTGCTGGGCGACATCTTTTGCACGTTGATCCCCTCCGTCTGCACGAGCGTCGGGATGACCGGCAGAGCGAGCGAGACACGGTTTTGCACCAGCACCTGGGCCATGTCCGAGTCCATGCCCAGCTTGAACGTCACCGTGAGCGTGTAGCTGCCGTCGTTGGTGGACGTGGAGGACATATAGATCATGCCTTCGACGCCACTGACCTGCTCCTCGATGGGAACGCCCACCGTGTCGCGCACGGTCTGGGCATTCGCGCCCGGATAGTGTGCGGTCACCAGCACGGTGGGCGGCGTGATATCCGGATATTGGGCCACCGGCAGCGTGAACACCGCCACGCCCCCCGCCAGCACGAAGACGATGGACAAGACCGAGGCGAAGATGGGACGGTCGATGAAAAAATGTGAAATCACTCGTAATCCCCTCCACGCGGCGGCTCGGTCGGAGTTTCGTGTGGCGCCCGATGGCTTGCCAGGCGTTGCAGCGCCAAAACCAGGAGGGCGCCGAAAATCGCGCCGGCTACGGCGATGGCCACCTCCCATGCCACAGGCCGCCGGGTGAGCCGCGCAAGCAAAAAGCCGCTGATGAATCCCAACACCGCGCCCGCGGCAGGCGAGCCGATGAGCCGGACGGCACCGGACGAGAAGAGCCTCGTCTCACTCAGTCCCTGCAGGACGTTGAAGAAGACTGGCGTCAGGAAGATGCCGAACAGCGTCACGCCGAGCATGCCGCTGAAAACGGCCGTCCCCAGCGACCACCGCATCTCCGCACCTGCTCCGGTGGCGAAGACCAGCGGGACGACCCCCAGGATAAACGCGAACGAAGTCATCAAGATCGGGCGAAGCCGCAAGCGCGCCGCCTCGATGGTCGCCTCGTAGCGGGGCTTGCCCTCCTGATGCAGCTGCCGGGCGAACTCCACGATCAGGATGGCGTTCTTGCAGGCCAGCCCGACCAACACCACCAGACCGATCTGCACAAAAATATCGACGTCCTTGTGGGTCAAGAGCACGCCGGTCACCGAGCACAGGAGGCACAAGCGGGACGACCAGGATGACCGCCAGCGGCAGCGTCCAACTTTCATACAAGGCGGCCAGTGCCAAGAAGACGCACACCACGGCCAGAGTAAAAACGTAGATCGCAGTGTTACCGGCCCGGATCTGGAGGAACATGATTTCGGTCCATTCCGACGCCATGGTGATCGGCAAGGTGTCACGGGAGAAGCGATTGACCTCTTGGATGACGTCGCTGGTGCTGACGTCCGGCGCCGAGTTGCCGGTGATGGGGGCGGCGGTGTAGAGGTTATAGCGCGTGATGTAGACCGGGCCGCCGATTTCGCGCGGATTGACCAGGGTGCTTAGCAGCACCATCTGGCCCCACTTGTTACGCACCTGCAGCAGCTTGATGTCATCGACTCGGTTGCGGTACCTGGCGTCCGCCTGAAGGGTGACTTGCCAGTACCGTCCGAACTCATTGAAGTTCGTGACATAGAGCGAGCCGAGGTAGGTGCCCAACGCCTGGGTGACATCCTGCTGCGACACACCCAACGAATAAGCCTTCGTCCGGTCGATTTCTGCGTAGAGCTGGGGAGTGTTCGAGCGGAATTGGGTCGACACTCCGACGAGCCCGGGCCGGGCCTGGAGCTTCTGGACCAACTGGTCGGTCTGATGCTGCAAGGCGTCCAAGCCGAGACCGGCTCGGTCTTCGACCATGAGCTTAAAACCGCCGGCGACGCTCAGGCCCGGGATGGCCGGCGCCCCGAAGGCGACGACTTGGGCATCCTTGATTTCACTGGCCCAGGCGGCCCTCATGCGAGACACGATGGCATCTGAGCTCAAGTCGGGGCTGGTCCGCTGTTCGAACGGTTCCAGGACAACGAACATCGAAGCGAAGTTTGGACTGTCGGCCTGCAACACAAAGGAAATGCCCGAAATCGTGATGGTGTGGGCCACGCCCTTTGTCTTGCGGGCGATCGCCTCGATGTGGGACATCGCTTCGTTGGTGCGTTCCAGCGAGGCGGAGTCGGGGAGCTGAATGTTGCAGATGATCCGACCTTGGTCCTGCGCCGGCACGAAGCCGGTGGGCGCCTTGTGAAAGACCCACCCGGTCAGAACCAGCAGTCCGCCGTAAAGAAGCAGGACAAACAGACTGCCGCGCAGCAGCCGGCCCACCACCCAGGCGTAACCGGTTGTGGTCGCGCCGAAGACGAAGTTGAACGCCTGGAAGAACCAGCCCAGGAGTGTGTCCATCAGCCAGGTGAGAGGGTCTCGGTGACCGGCGTGCGGTCGCAACAGGATCGCCGCCAAAGCGGGACTGAGTGTCAGCGAGTTGAAGGCCGAGATCACCGTCGAGACGGCGATGGTCACGGCGAACTGCCGGAAGAACTGGCCCGTGATGCCGCTGATGAAGGCGCAGGGGACGAACACGGCACAGAGCACCAGAGCCACCGCGATCACGGGTCCCGTCACTTCGTCCATCGCCTTGCGCGCAGCCTCGCGGGAGGACTCGCCCTGCTCCAGCCAGCGCTCGACGTTTTCGACCACGACAATCGCATCGTCCACCACGATGCCGATCGCCAACACCAGGCCGAAAAGAGAGACGTTGTTCAGACTGAAGCCGATGGCCTTCATCACGGCGAATGTGCCGACGATGGCGACGGGAACCGCGATCATCGGGATCAGGGTGGCCCGCCAGCTTTGCAGGAAAACCAGCACGACGATGCCGACCAGCACGACCGCCTCGAGCAGCGTGCGCACCACGTCACGTACAGATTCGCGGATGAACGGCGTTGTGTCGTAGGCGATCTGGTACTCCACGCCTTCGGGGAAGTTTGCCTTCAGCTCGTCCATCTTGGCGCGAATCCGGTTGCCGACGTCGAGCGCGTTCGTGCCGGGCAGTTGAAAGACGGCCAATCCCACCGACGGGCGACCGTCAAAGGTGCAGCCAAGGCTATAGTTCTGATCCCCCAGCTCGACGCGAGCGACGTCGCGGAGGCGAACGATTGCAACCGACGGCTGGCCCGGGCCGGCGGTTGTGCCGGCGCTAGACGACCCGGTGCCGGATGAGCCGGAGCTGGACAGTCCTGACGATGAGCTCGCCGAACTACCTCCGCTCAGATTGGTGCTTGCCCCACCGGCGGTGAGAGCCACCCCGGCGCTTGCGGCCCCACCAGTCGTCTGAGCGCCGCCGATGGTGGTTATTCCGCCGGTCGCGGTCCCGGTCGCGCCGGATGTTCCCGAGCTTCCGCTGGTCGTTCCGGTCGCGCCGGACGTCGGACCGCTTGTGTTTGCTGAGTTGGCACTCGTGGGCGAAGTGCTATTGCCAGGCGCGGTGGCGCTTGTCCCCGTCGTGCCGCCCGCGCTCGTAGTCGCTGAGCCCAGCGTCGATGTCGCTCTCAGGCCGTAAGTCGTCGAGGCCAGCGTGGTCCCGGATGAGGAGGTTCCGCTCCCGCCGGTCAAGCCGGAGCTTGTCGGCGCGAGGGTCACGGGCGCGTTGATTCGCGAAGACGGCTGCCCCAGGCTAGCCTTGACGATGAGCTCGCCGAACTGCTCCGTGGTGGTGAGGCGGCCGAGCGCGTTGATGGGCAACTCGAACGCTTGCGTCCGGGTCGCCGGCTGCTGGGCCAGCACCCCCAACGGAGCGTCCAGGTTCTGAGTGCTGAGGGCGTTGGCAATGTCGCTGGCGGTCATGTTCAGCGACGCCAGCTTCTGCGGGTCGAGCCAGGCGCGGATGCTGTAGTTGCCGACCCCGACGAAGTTGATCTGCGAGACGCCGTCGATGCGAAGCAGTTCGTCATAAACATGGATTTGAGCGAAGTTGCTCAGGTACAGGGCATCGTAGCGACCGTCCGGCGAGTAAAAGTTGATGATGTTGAGGATGTCAGGCGTCTTCTTGCGAATGGTGATTCCCTGAGCCTGAACCGACGTCGGCAGCAACGGCTCGGCAAGTTGCACGCGGTTCTGGACCATGACCAGCGCCACGTTCAGATCGGTCCCGATGTCGAAGGTGACGGTCAGCGTGTACGAGCCGTCGTTGCCCATCTGCGAGGCCATGTAGAGCATGCCCTCGACACCGTTGACCTGCTGCTCAATGGGAGCGGCCACCGTGTCTGCCATCACCTGGGCGCTGGCCCCCGGATAATTGATGGTCACGGACACCGCCGGCGGCGTGACCGGCGGATACTGAGCGATCGGCAGTGAGAAGAGCGCGATTCCGCCCGTCAGTGTGATGAAGATCGACATCACGGCTGCGAAGATCGGCCGATCGACGAAGAAGCGCGAGATCATGCGCCCACCCACGGCACTGCTGGTGCCCGCCTACTCGCTGGAGGAGCCTTGCGCCCCTTCGTTCGGCGACGCGCCAAGCGTCGGCATGGCCGTTTGGTCGGGCCGGACATTCATTCCGGGCCGAACCTGTTGGAGTCGCGCCCACAGCCACCCATTCCTCAGGCTTGAGCCCGCTCTGGATCACCCGCAGACCATTCTCCTGAAGCGGCCCCGTCGTCACGCGGCGATACTGGACGTTGTTTTGCGCATCAACCACGTAGACGTATTTCAGTCCTTGGTCCGAGCTGATCGCCCGATCGATCACCAAGAGCGCCGAGTGTGGTTGGCCGATCGGCAGCCGGATCCGCAACAAACATCCCAGGCGACAGCAGCCGCACGCCTTGTGAGAGAATCAGATTCGGGAAGACGCCGCGCACGGTGACACTGCCCGTCGTCGGATTCACCTGGTTATTGATAAAGTCGATTGTGCCTGCGTGTGGAAAGCCTTGTTCGTCTTGAAGCCCCATGAGGACTGGGTTCTTGTTCGCCAAGGCGGGCTTGATCTTCCCCTCGGCGACCGCACGCCGGACGCGCAAGAGGGTCGGTTCATCCGTGTCGAAGTACGCGTACATCGGGTCCTGCGATACGACTGTGGTGAGGAGTGTCTGATCCTGGTTGACCAGGTTGCCCAGCGTCAGGAAATAGCGGCTCACCCGGCCGTCGATGGGCGACGTGACGCGGGTAAACTCGAGATTGAGTTTATAAATCGCGATGTTTGCTTCGGCGGACTGAACCTGGGAGGCGGCCTGCTCCTTCGTCGACTTGTATTGCTCAAATTCTTGCTCGCTGATGGTCTTGTCCTTGATCAGTTTCGTGGCTCGCACGAAATTCGCGTCGGCAAGCTGCTGCTGAGACTTGTAAGTCGCGAGTTGGGCCTGGCCCAAGCTCAGTTGGTCCTGATAAGGCCTTGGATCGATTTCGAATAGCAACTGGTCCTTCTTAACCTCCGCGCCCTCTTTGAAGGGCATCTGCACGAGATAACCCGTGACCCGAGCGATGACGTTCACTGCCTGGACCGCGTCGGTCCGGCCGGTGAAGTCGACGTAGTCGGTGACCTCTTGTTGCAGCGGCTTGCTTACCGGCACCGCTGGGGGCTGGGGCGGCGCGAGTTGGGCTGGCGCCTCGCCACAGCCGCCAATCGATGCCAGCACGGATGAACTGAAAAGAACCAGGATGCCATAGCGAAACATTTGCGCACCTCCCGGGCCTGAAGTAACAGTCCGCCCGCCGGACCCCATTAGGTCCCAACCGATAAGATTGCGGTCGCATGCCCACACGTCGAGCTCACTCCGGCAACAGCCTCCAGACATCTGTCAGGTCGCCGGCTGCCTTCGCGGCTTGCTGCTTCGCCGACCGTCTCGACCTGCTGTCTCAGCGTTCGACCAGTCGCCCGCAAGCAGCATAAACTCACGGGCCATCGTTTCAAGCTGTTTCAGGAGAGTTCGTACGATCCGAACGAACCCCGTGGCAATCAGTTATGTGCGCGCACTCTCACGTATCCCGCCCTCCGCCCGATCAGAGTCAAGCCCGCCATACAGCGAAAACAGTGCCACCCGACTGGCGCGGAGTCGGGCATTGTTTCGCAGAGTTTATGACAGCAATTTCCTGGGGAATCGCCTGGAAAGCACTGCGATTGAATCACCCACTAAGACTTTCCCGCCGGGGCGCGGTTGCCAATTGAAGAGGAATCGGCGGCAGAGATTGGGGGAGCCACAACGCTCGCACTCCCGTGGGACTCCTAACGTGGCGGCGATTGCGTTGGGCACATTTTTTGCCCGTTTGGCGTTTTGCGGTTCCCAGTCTCTTCTCTTCGCGTTGCTGTTTGAGAAATCGTGCCCTCCTGTGCTCGGGGGCTTGCACGCTTTCGACTCCGTTTGAACGCGCCGACGCCGACTTGGCACGGTTGCTGCGTCGGGCGGAGGAATTTCAGGGGCAAAGTCACTCTGGCGGTAGGATGGCGATGATCATGAGCTCCTGAGCTTTCCGGTTCCCATTTTTTGGAGGGTGTCTGTATGTGGCGTCAATGCAGGAGCCTATTGCTCGCTAGAGGGGCACTGGTGGTTTCCGCAGTCGCTGTTACAGGAGCCGCGTGTTTCGCGGGCGACGGCCGAGAGCTCAAGAAGGTCTCGACTTCGCGGGTCGCCGCTGCCGCGCACGACAAGCCCGCGCTGTCTTACTGGCATGTCTGGACCGACGCGAAGGGAGTCAGCCACCAGAAGCGCTGCGAGCTGAGCGAGTTTCAGCTGCAGAGCATCTCACCCGGGGCCGCGCCCTCGTGGATCGACAGGCAAGCGGCCCAGGGGGCGACCGTGTTGATGGTGGTTCAACCCGTCGGCTGGGTGGGCGAGTGGCACGAGAATCCGAAACCGCAATGGATCATACCGCTTTCCGGCCGTTGGTTCGTGGAAACCATGGACGGCACGCGCGTCGAGATGGGGCCGGGTGAGATCTCATTCGGCGGAGACCAGAACACCAAGCCAGACGCCCAGGGACGCAAGGGGCACCGCTCGGGCACGGTTGGGAACCAGCCCTCCATCAACCTGATCGTGCAACTGCAAAGTGACCCCAGCGCCGGCCGACCCTGCGGCTTTAAGTAACGCTCGGCAGTGCTGACCAGGTCAAGTGGCCGCGATGGCCGCTTTCAACCTAGCCCAACGAGCCCGCTACGGCTTGGCGACCAAATTTCAAGAAGCGCGCGACTGCCGCCCGTCGCCGTTCGGGAGCCGTGACGTTTCGCTGCGGAAGCATCCGCGGGTCTGGCCGATATCGGTCGGCCGATTACCACGACAGGGAAACGCCGCTCGACAGTTCAGAGCGAGCCGGCGAGATAATCCTCGGCGACGGGTAGTTCGACGGCGTCAGGAGGCCCGGCAAGTTCCGGCAACGACGATCGGGCACCGCTGGGCGGCCTCCGCACGACCAGCCGAAACTTGCCAGAAACTGGATCGGTCGGCAAGGACTCAACTTCCTCGATCTCGAAGCGGACGTTGTCCATCTCCTTCTCGACGAGGATGGCGCTCATTTTCTCGCGGATTTGGCGGCGGATTGCCTGTTTGTCCAAGTGACTTCGATCCGGCTCGAACCGCGCCCGGAAGATGAACGAGGTCTGGTCGAGCAACACGATCTGCCAAGAGTGCAGCCCGCGAACAATGAATTCCACGATTACGATCGGATGGATGAAGTCCTGTTCACCGTGCCGGTTGGTGAAGACCAGCGCATCTTCGTGCCGGCCGATGACCTCGCGGATTCTCGTGAACGGATGATGAGCCGGGCCGTCCAAGTCGGGAACGAGCACATCGTCCATGCGATAACGGATGAGCGGCATCGTGTAATTGAAGAGATTGGTCACGCACGTGTGATCGTCGTGCAACTCGAAGATGAGATCGTCTTCGAGCAGGGACATGCCCCGAGAGCCGGGCAGCGTCAGTCCCATATAGAGATGCTCGCTCGACGCGTAGGCATTGGCGACCGGCACGCCAAAGACTCGCTCGAGGTGACACTTCAGATCGGATGCCAACGGTTCGCCGCCGTTTCCGATCATCGTCGGGCGGATTCGAAGTCGTCCCTGAGTTTGGGCCGCCGCCAGGGCCTTGAGCACGGCGGCATATCCGGACAGCGTGTGTGGCTGGAATTCATTCAGCGCATCGATGATCTGCGACAGCGGCATGTTCACGTCGTAGGTGCGCACGTCGTAGAACAATTTGTTCGCGCCGTGGTTACCGATGAGCATCAGGCTCACCCCGGCGAAATGCCCGCGCGTGGCAGCAACGAACGCGATCCGCTGGCGAAGGCGCAACGGCACCATCCGCACGATCTGGCTGGAGCCCTTGATCCAGGCGTCTGGGGAGAAGACGAAGTACGCCATCGTGCCGGACGTGCCGGAGGTGTGCAATACGTGAAATTCCCCCTCGAAGAGCTCGAGCGGATCGGCGGACCGGGACAAGAATTCCTTGATGCGGTCGCGCGTAATGCGCGGGTCGGTGACGATGCGGTCGAAGTGCTCGATGACTTCGTTCTTGGTCAGCGGCGGAAAGTCGGCGGGGCTGCAGCTGTCCGGGTCGATGCCATGCTCATCGATGACCGAGCGATAATACGGCGACCGCGCACGCACGAAGCCGACGAGCTTGCGAAACTTCCGTCTCTGTTTGGCTTCCAGTTGGGCGCGTGTGACCTGCGTGCTGCGAGAATATTGCCAAAGGGCCCGGAGCAAGGCACAGGTGTCACGAGGCGACAGCAGTTTCATGATGATCTAGCCTTCGCCCGTCAAAGCGGGCTAGATCCGTGCCCGAACGCACTTGCTGGCGGATGGAAGTGAGTCACCTCCGCCCCTTCACACGCCACTCTACCGCGGTGCGCAGTGCCAGTCAAACAGACCTTCGATCACCCGCACTCATGCAAATTGCTTGCCACTGTCGTCGAACTTTGTATTCCCCTGGATGGTTTTCGAACCGCGAACATTTGCTCGTCATACACCAAAGCGTACGGAAGCGTTTCCAAAAAACGTTCCTCAAATGGCGCAGTTTCAGAAACGATGAGTTTATGAAACTGGATCTCGCGGAACGCGCGGCGACGACGGGCAGAGCCAGGCACGTGGAGCACCGGCGTGAGCGTGGCATTTCGGCTCAGTCGGGCACATCGAAGCCAACGTCCGAAGGCCAACAACAAGAGCTTTACCAAGGTCGTGGAAAGGAACATGCTCCACCTGGAACAACTTCAATTGGATCCCGAAGTGATCCAGCAGGCAGTCGACCACGATTTCCTTCGACGGAGCGCAAACAGTCATTTCGACCAAAGGCCAATCAGAGAGGTTGGCGAACTGCGGCTGCGCCTAGAACCTTGCCTCTGCTGCTCCGCTTTTCGACGCGGTCGCCGAGGTTCCCGTAGAACGCGATTGACCCCGCGTCGGAGGAAAGCCGCGACTATGGCCGGGCCCAGAGAACGCTGTTGTGTTTTTTGCCCGACTCGATCGGATTGCCGGGATCGGCCGTCCAGATTTTGCCATCGACCACGAATTTGTATTCGTGCCTTCCCGGGGCCACTTCCGCGGTCGTCGTGTACCAGCCCTCGCCGTCCGGTCCCTGCAGCTCGTGACCCGCGGGCTTCCAATTATTGAACGTGCCTACCAGAGAAACGGTCTTGCACGGAGCGGCGGGTCGGTAGCGGAACTCGGCGGTGGACTTGCCGTCGTGCTGCCGCGTGACGATGGGTGGGTGCAGCGGGCCGACGACGACCACGCTATTGCGCTCCGCCTCCGTTCGGCACATGTTGCCAGGATCGGTCTTCCAGACCTTCCCATCGACGACGTACTTGTATTGGTATCGGCCGATCGGGAGCCGCACGGTTGCTGTGAAAAATCCCTCTTTGTCCGGTCCGGACATCCGCAAGGCTGTCGGCTTCCATTCATTGAAGGATCCCGCCAGGCACACGGAGCCGGCGTGCTGCGACGGCCGATATCGGAAGGCAACGTCGTAGTTCCCGTCGGGCGTCCGCGTGATCCGCGGTGGACCGAGCGAAAAATCCTGTTCCGCCGGGCTGAAGTCGTACGACCCGATCATCATCTCGTCCCACGTCTGGTCGCCCCAGTGGACCTCGCTTGTCGGATCGGGATTCAGAAGATTGCTCTCCGAATTGTCGTACGAAGCGAGGCAGTCGATCCGTGTTCCGACTGGCAGAAGCTTGGGCTCGGCCAGTCGGTAAACGTTCTGCCAGTTGAAGTCGTATCGGGGCACATCGAGCGTGATTTCGCTGCGACCGTCCGGATAATGTGCGCTAAAGCGAAATGATTTTCCGCGCAGATGCATGTGCGGCGCGAAATCGTAGATCAGGCGATCCTCGTTGAGCTGCTCCTGGGCTTCGACTCGATAGTCGGCCGCCCGCGGCGGGATCAAAAACTGCCAGTTGAAGATCCCGCCAACCGAGACCTCGTGCTTCACCGTCTTCGGGTCGGCCAGGAGCAGCCCGACCTCGCTCTGATCGACCTGCTCGCTCCCGTTGGGGGTGTAGTGAATTTGAAAGACCAGCCGCGAACCCGCTGGAATCCTGCCGCCGTAGCCGTCCGGTCCCACTGTCGGCGGCAATCCTGGTGCGAAAGCGGCGACCGCATTGAACAACGCATCTTCCGGTCGGGGCCCCGCCTGTTCGGGAGGCACATAAAACAAGAGTATGTGATGCACAACGCTCCGGTTGCCCGGTCTCGCCTCGCTCCCGCGAATCCAAACGTCCTGGGTAAACCCCGGATCGATGGTGAAATACTTGTATTCGACCACGCCGCTGGCCGGCACCGTGAAGGGGCTGGGCATTTTGAAGACCAGATCGGGTTTCGGGATCCGCCAGCCGTCGGGGAACGAGGCCTTGGGGGGCAGTTGAGACGGGTCACCCTCAGGCACTCCGTTCTCGATCCAATCTCGGACGAGCTGCTTGTCCTTGTCCGAGAGCCGGGCGTCGTTAATGAACTTTCCGTGAGCGGGGTTCGCGTGCCAAGGGGGCATCCGCCCTTCGTCGATCACTTCTCGAATGGTCTCGGCCCAGGCCGTCGCGTCCGCGTAGGAGGTCAACGCAAACGGTGCCACCTCGCCCGCACGATGGCACTCGACGCAGTTGGCCCGAAAAATCCGGGAAATCTGGTTGGCATAAGTGACGTCCCCTTTGGGCGCGCGTCGATTCACGCGGCTGATCCGGCAGCCGACCGACCGGGTCAGCGGCGTGCGTACATCGCGTCCTGCTAGGACGTCGCTGAGCGCCTCGTCGACATAAGCTCGCTTCGTTTTCTCGTGCGCGTATCCGACACCGAACTGATCGTCAATCAGCCCCGCGTAACGCACGACTCCCGCGGAATCGAGGACGAAAGCTTCGGGCGTTCGCATAGCCCCCAGCCGATCGGCGACCTTGTTACCCGCGTCCTTGCAGACAGGAAAGGGAACCCGATGCAGTTGGGCGAAATGCGCGATCGCGGCCAGAGAATCCTGTTGATTGGAATCGACGCCGAAAAACCGAACCCCTTTGCCCCGATACTTTTCAGCCAGCTCGACAAGCCGGGGCCCGTATCGTGCCGCGAGCGGGCACTCCGTCCCCAAAAAGACGATGACGTTCGCCCGGCTCTGTTTCCAGCCGGAGACCGCGTCGGGCCCGAGACAATCCGCCAACGCGGCCACCTCGACGCGCTTTCCCACCGGGCTTGGCGCGCCGTCGGCGCTCGCGGAAAAAAGCAAACCGACGATGATTGACGAGTATGCGACTCCAGACATTACCACTTTCCCCGGCACTCTCCTGTCGATCCCTTGGCCGGAGATTTTATAATCACGCCGCCGAGCATGCGACACCAGTCGAGTACCGCCGGCGGGATCGCTTATTCCAGGACCTTGCCCATGCTGATCCGCTCTTCCACGTGGTAGCCGAGTTTCTCGTAGAACTCGATGGCCCCAACGTTCGAGGAAAGAACCTGCAGGTTGATCTTGGGGCTGCCCTGCGCTGCCAGGGCCCTTTCGACGTGCCGAATCAATGCAGTCCCGAGTTTCTGGCGGCGATACTCGGCATCGACGGCGAGCGAATAGATCCAACCGCGGTGCCCGTCGTAACTTCCCATCACGGTGCCGACCACTTTGCCGTCGGCAACGGCGACGAAAAACAGATCCCGCTGTGCGGCCAGCTTGCGCCGGATGATCGCCGCCGGATCGTTTCGCGGCTCGGGATAGGCAAAGACCTGCTTCCAAAGCGAGATGACCGCGGGCCCGTCAGCTTCGTCGAAGACGCGGATTTGCATCATTTTTTCACCCTGCTCTTAAGAAATCCCGAACGGCATCGACCGCGGCTTCTTTTGTCTTTAGCTCAACGAGTTCGCCGGCCCAGGGCTGCTCGCGATACAGTTTCTCGTGACGCGCGATCTGCTCCTCGCAGTCGGCGCGATTCGCGTTCCTTCGATGGTAATCGTGTTTGCTTTTCTCGCGCTGGCTGAGCAGCAGCTCCAGAGTCGGCCGAATGAGAAACAGCTTCGGCGCGACCGGGGCTTGGGCACGGATAGCCGCAAGGTTGAGGATTGCTTCTCGCCAGACCGTCTCTCTCAGCTGCCATCCCTCAACGACGAGCGGCCGTTTGCCCGTCCAGGCAAACGCCGTCGTAAAGGCGCCAATCAGATCTAGCCGATCGCTGTTGTCGAGCCAGATCTGTTTGTCCCACTTGTCCCCGACATGGTTGGGAAAGGCTTCGTCGATCGAGTCCCGCATCAATCGGTCGTATGAGAGGCAATGGAATTGCGTGCGCAGCTGGTCGCCAACGAAAGTTTTGCCAGAGCCGCTGGGTCCAGTGAGCAAGGCGATTTTCATGCATTGGCTCACGTCACGTCACCTCGAAATGCGAACACTCCTTCGCGACACAAGATCGCGAAGGAGTGTTCCTTTTATCCAATTTGGTTGGCGAGTCGACAGTGGCCGCGTGGGGATAGGCGAAGACTTGCGTCCCAAAGGCCACAACGTCTCAGTGGTCAGTCTCAGCGAAAAACGCGAATGCGAATGGCCGGTTTGGGATTCGAGTGAGTATGCCGAGTCGACCGTCGCTTGACCCGCCTAAACGGCAACCGCGTAGATCAGATCTTTAGGACGACGTTCTGTACCAGATCGAGAATGAAATCCTCGGCGGTCAAGCGCGAAACCAACACGCCAGACGGATGTGCGGCGATGTTTCTGCGGTCGAGTTTTTCCTTCAAAATCTTATGAACGCTCCCTGAGATGATGTTGGCTGATTTCGCGACTTGCAGAACTTGTGATTCCTTTAGCGCCTCAAAATCGTCGCGCGTATTAATCGCCAGAATTTCGGCCTTCGGAAAGGACTTCGGAAGTTGAGCATTGAACGCGGTCAAATGCTGCGGATCCGCGATGATCACTTTGCACAAGTGGTCATATGCTAGATTCCACGTCATCACTGCCGCCGCGCGAAACGCGCCATGACGAAAGCACGTCAGCGCCTCCTCCAAATAAACCTTGTCCGCATCAATTGAGAGTTGACTCGGTAAGCCCCGCAATAGCTTGTCAACGGCGATGGTAGTCTCACGCTGGCCGAGAACAGGATCAAGTTGCTCACGGGCGTGGCGGCTCAGTTCAAAGCCGGAATTCCGTCTGATTAGGAATGGTGGCTTTTGCTTAGTGAGCGACGCTAAGAACGGTGCGATTGCCGAAGGCTTTGGGCAGCCCGTTTCGTCGAAGCACGTACTGATATCGGCTCCGGTGAATTTCGTCGTTTGCTTCTGGACTGACAGGTGCCAACAGAACCGCTTCACCTGTTCGACATAGGTCAGGGCGGAAAAACCGGGGATAGAGTCGACAAAGTCCATTGCGGACATTGCTACTGGCCATTGTTCGGTAGGTCGTGTTGAACGAGATTGACCCCCTTTGTGGTAATTTCTAGAGCACTCGAGTTGGCGCAATCGACCCAGCCTTTCTGGGCGGCGATGTTGCGAATCGTCTGCGGCAAGTCATTTGGCACACGAATCTTCGCGTCATCCATGCAGGTGTAGATGTGGTTCGCAGTGACGTTGTCGATCTCTAAGACTCGCCGGAGGTAGTAGAGGCAAAGCGTAATCTTTTCGTTCTGGGTTTTAGGGCGTTTTTCGTCGAGTAGTGCTTTAAGATGAGTCTTGCCAGTGGCACGCAGGTCCAAATCCTTAACGATCTGCATTTTCGGGAACGGTCGGGGGGCGGAGGCCTTCACCGTCGAGGGAATCGTCTCCGTTTCGTCGGCATCGACCGCGCTCCGGTCATGAAGGGCGTCTTCTTCGGTGTCACCGTTTGATTCGGCCGCTGAAGGGATCGCGCCGACGAGTGTTGAGCTCGTCAGCAGGGCGGGCCGAGGAGCAACTTGCGGCATCGTGCGGCCCATGGCCTCCTTGAACGTGCGAATGCCCTCTTGAAGAGTCGCATCATCGCCTTCCAGCTGAATGAGCATTACGGTCATTCGACCAGGATGCGAAGGTTGATTTCCTTTGTTCTTTGCCATCTGTTCACCCTGTTCTAATTGCGCTCACACCATTTTCGCGTGGTTAGCGGCGTACCGGTTATGATGGATAATTGGCTGGCAGGTTCGCGGCTGCAAATTGGGCTGCGTTGTTTAGTTGGCCGATAGTCAGAGGGCAAACGGTTGGGCGGGGGCCCGATTTACGGCACTGTTTTCAAGCGCACGCGACAGCTCTGAAACCAGGATACCAACTGCCTTCTTGCTCCCGCCGAGCATCCCGGCAGTGCCGCTACTTGACCAATACTCCTCGGTGATCCCTTCCTCAAGGTTTTGCAGAACCT